>OZ244188.1:0-2394643 GCA_965216635.1 bacterium | reverse complement strand
GGTTTTCAGACTTAGAGCTAGGCATCCAAAGATTCAAGTAAGGAGTTATAGCACCTAGGTTTAAACCTACACCTAAACCAATTGCACTAGCAGAGGCTTTATATTTTGGATTTCCACCTAAAGATTTATCTCCTGCTTCTCCAGCAGAAATCAAAACAGCACCAAGTGATAGAGGACCTGCAGCCACACCAACTTTAAAACCGATGTTTGTAGAAGGAGCACCTTTCAATATAGCAGGATCACCAAAAGCAGCTTCGTACCCTGCCTTATAATTTGCCCTAGCAACAGTAGTAGCATCCCTAGCAGTCGCACCTGCTTCACTCGCAGCGGTAACAAGATCCTGAGGTGTTATATCTGTATCGATATTTTTAGATGCTCCATATCCAATAGAACCAAAGGCACTACCAAGATTACTTGCTCCACTATCGCTTTGCTCAATTACTACACCAAGCGTCAGGGCATCTGAATTGAGAATACCAATATCCACTACAGAAGAACGGTTATCTAGTGCGTCTGTATTCGCTCCACTAGCTACATCAGCTACATGAGGAGCACCACCAGTTTCTCCCATAAGGGTATAACCTTGTCCTTTTCTCCAAGTATCCAAAGGAGTAATACGACCTGCTGTTACAGAAAACCCACTAGAGTGAGCTATTTTAACGCTGTGATTTCCCACTCTATCTCCAAGGTCACTATTACCAGCACGAGCACTTCCGACCTGTCCTGTTTGTCCTTGAATATCTCGGGCGTTAACCACTGCTGTAGCTGTCCATTCTCCAGATTCTACAGAACCACCACCATCGTAGTAGATTGCTCCACTAGGATAATAGGTAATAGAACCAAAAGCACCATCATCTCCAGATAGTTTAAGAGTAACCCAAGAATCGTCTAAATCTATGTAAATCCCATTAGGAATTCTTTTACCACCTGGAAGATCAGCATCATCTCTTTTATCCGCATCTTCAATGGTTTTCGTTATGTCCCAATCCACACGGACTTGACCAGAAGCACCCCACTCAGCCGCAAACACAGAAGTAGTGAATAACCCTAGAGTCATTACTGCTACTGTTAACTTTAAAATTTTCTTAATCATTATTTTTTTTGTTTTTGATTAAAATTAAGAGTTAAAAAATAGTTTTAAGTAAAAATTACCTAAAACTAGGTTTAGTTTTTACCAAAAAAAAAAACTTGTCAAGCATTTTTTTGAAAAAACTAAAAAAAAGTCCAATTTTTACCTTTTTTCTCTAATTTAAAAGAAAAAAAAGATAAAACTATTAAACTTACACTCAAGGTAAATTCAAATAGCTTGCCAAAATTAAGAATATTTAGATCTTTGAGATTCAAAGGTCTTAGTTCTTAAAATAACAACAAACTATAAAAATATACCGAATTTATTAAAATCTACCCTAATTTCTTGAAAAAAGCAAGAAAAAAATTCTTTTTTTAAAAATTTCAAAGAATTTTATAATATTTTGACTTAATTTTTTCCAAATTTAAGTTTTTTGTAGCATTTTTTCTCTTTTTTTATTGACTTATTGGGTTAAAAGAGGCAGTATATTTTTATATTCAAGAAGAACAAAAACTTTGCAGAAAAAATACTATGACTACAATGGTAGCGGAAGTCTATGAGGCTTTCATCAGTGTAGGAGTCAAAGCAGAAAAAGCAAAAGCGGCGGCTATTGCCTTGAGTAGTGAAGCTAAATCTGAATCTCGGCAGATTAAAACAGACTTAAAAGAAATAGTTGAAGAAATAAACACCCGCACTCTAAAAATAGAAAAAGATATTCAAAGAATAGAGAAAAATATTTATAGAATAGAGAAAGAATTAGCTATTTTAAGGTGGATGGTGGGTGGTTTTGGTGGTATTATCTTAATTTTGTGCTTTACTATTCTTGTAAAATTATTCGTTGGTTAACAAAAAATTTTTATTTTTATAATTTTTCACTAAAAAAACACTATGACTACAATGATAACAACAGATTTGAAAGACAATATTGGAATGATTAGCATCAACACTCAAGAATTACAAAAAAGTCTACAAAGAATAATAAAAAAAGTAGTTGTTTTAAAATGGATGGTAGGTGGAATATTGATTTTGAAACTTACTATTCTTGCAAAATTATTCGTTGGTTAGCTCTCCTAACAAGGCGTCTAATTCAAAGCTCTATTATAGATGAATAATAAAACTGTTACGGTTAAATTAGAATTACTCAAGATTGTTTTTGGAGGATTATTTTTTCTTTTTTAGGAACTGTAGTTTGGACATATAAGATGTTTGAAGATAGTGGTTTGGTAGTAAATTTTATGAAAGTTTAGTTTTTACAATATTACTAGCTTTATTTTTGTTTTCCTTGTATCATCTGATAAGAATTGCAAAAAATCACTTATAATTATGGAAACTTTAGAATTTTTTGTCCCTGTAGGGTTGATTTTATTTTTAGGTTTGGTGGTTTTTGGAATGATTGGACAGGAGAAGTATTTCACCCCTATATAATGAAAATCACAAAAGAAATAAGAGAAAACACTCCAAATAATATAAAATAACAATGGAAGAAAAAAAAGAAACAGAAAATAAACCTGTAGCCCCTCAAGATAGAGAGGATAATACAGCCAAGTTGGAATCAAAAGAAAAAACAACAGAACCTGTAAAAGCAGAGTCTGAAAATGCAGAGGCTGAAAATGCAGAAAAAACAGCAGAACCTGTAAAAGCAGAGTCTGAAAATGCAGAGGCTGAAAATGCAGAAAAAACAGCAGAACCTGTAAAAGCAGAGTCTGAAAATGCAGAGGCTGAAAATGCAGAAAAAACAGCAGAACCTGTAAAAGCAGAGGCTGAAAATGCAGAAAAAACAGCAGAACCTGTGAAGACAGAACCTGCAAAAGCAGAGGCTGAAATAACAGTAGAACCTGTGAAGACAGAACCTGCAAAAACAGAGGCTGAAAATGCAGAAAAAACAGCAGAACCTGCAAAAGCAGAGGCTGAAAATGCAGAAAAAACAGCAGAACCTGCAAAAGCAGAGGCTGAAAAGACAGAAAAAACTGCAGAACCTGCAAAAACAGAATCTCAAGTAAAAGCGGAGCAAGAGGCTCAAGCAAAAGAAAACCTGAAGGCTAAGGCAGAATTGGAAGAAAAAGAAGCTCAAGCAAAGGTAGAGAAAGAGGCTCAAATAAAAGCAGAAAAAGAAGCTCTAGCGAAAGAAATTTTTGAAAAGATGAAGCCTATTCAAAGCCTGCTTGGTAAAAAAGTTGGCATGACTCAGGTGTTTTCAGAAAATGGAGATTGTCTACCCGTAACTTTATTACAATTAGGTCCTGTAGAAGTTATCCAAAAAAAGACTTTAAAAAAGGACGGCTACGAAGCAATTAAAGTAGGTTTTGAAGAATTACCGCCAAAAAAAGCGAAAAAACTTATAAAACCTAAACAGGGGCAGATGTCTAAAACAAAATCTTATCGCTACCTGAGAGAAGTAGCAGTATCGGAAATAGAAAAAATAGAAATAGGTCAGAAATTTGATGTAGCAGCTTTTCAAAAAGGCAATTTTGTGGATGTGATTGGTATTTCTAAAGGTAAGGGCTTTGCGGGGGTTATCAAAAGACACAATTTTTCTGGAGGTCCTAAAAGCCATGGTAGTCATCTTCACCGTTCTACAGGATCTATTGGAGCTTCTGCTTATCCTGCCAGAGTCTTTAAGAACAGGAAAATGCCCGGTCATTATGGTTTTTCAAGGGTAACAGTTCAAAATCTACAAATAGTGCAGATTATTAGAGAAGATAATTTACTACTCATCAAAGGGGCAGTGCCGGGACCTAACGGTCGTTTGGTTGAAGTTAGACGGGCTATAAAAAAAACATAGAGACCTTTTTGAATTAAGCATTCTACTTATTTAATAGACCTTTGAATTTGTGTTATGCTTACCCCACTATTGGGGGCTAGCCGCCACACAACGCTAATGCAAGGGTATTACTCAATCATAGTTTTATGCAATGCAATCAAACCTTTATCTGCATCTTGAGAACGAATCACACAAGAAATATTGATTTCCGAAGAACCTTGCGAAATAATTTCAATATTAATTCCAGCCTTCCCTAAAGTTGAAAACATTTTTCCTGATGCTCCAATTTGTTTTTTTAAGCCCTTACCCACTACGCTTATAATAGACATATTTTTTTGCAGAGTAACTTTACCAATTTTACCTAAATCTTTTAATAAGCCAGTGGGTAATTCTTTATTTTCTATGGTTAAAGAAACATTGACTTCAGAAGTAGCAATTAGGTCTATAACAATATGGTATTTTCTTAAGATATTAAAAAGTTTTCCCATAAATCCATAAGCCATAAGCATTTTATTAGAATAGATATTGAGTAAAACAATATTTCGCTTGCAGGTAACTGCAATAGCTCCTTCGCTTTTTGGAATATGGTTAGCCGTGATTAAAGTTCCTTCATTTTTAGCGTTAAAAGTATTCTTGATACGTAAAAGAATTTTAGCTTTAGTAGTATAGCTTGCTGCGGATGGATGGATTACTTCCGAACCGTAATAAGACAATTCAGATGTTTCTTCAGGGTGAATTGTCGCAAGTAGTTTGGCTTTTTCTACCACACTAGGATCTGCACTAAAAACCCCATCTACTTCTTTCCAAATCTGTAGTTCTTTTGCTTTAGCGGCAAGAGCTAATAAACAGGCAGTGAAATCTGTATAACCTCTGCCTAATGCTGACATTATTCCATTGGGAATTCGCCCTATAAATCCAGTAAAAACTAAAACTTCTTTTTTTGGAGTATCTTTAAAAAATGGTTTTAGATTTTTTTGAATTGATAGAAAAAGCTTTGGATTGACTTCAACCCAATCTTTTTTTATCAATTCGGATAAATCTATAGCTGAAGCTAGAACACCGTTATCTTTTAAAACTGCTGCAAATATTTTAGCAGCTAGTCTTTCTCCTACAGAAATAATATTATCTACCGATCGGTTTGTCAGTTCTCCTATGATTTTAGTAGCTTCTAAAAAATTTTTTGTTTTTTTGAGTATCTCTTTTGTATCCTCAGTGGTTTTTTTTTTACTTTTTTCGTCTTTAATGTGGGCATTGATCAATTTAATATGTAATTCTTCAATTTCTTGTATAATTTTTAAAAAACTACTTTTACCTTTTACTGCAAGCTGTGAAGCCTGTATCAATTTTGATGTGACCCCTTCATTTTTTTTAGTACTACTAAAAGCAGAAACCACAACAATAAGTTTGGATTGAACAGAAGTTTGTTTGATGATTTCAACGATTCTTTTAAAACCACCCTGTCTACCCAAACTTGTGCCTCCAAACTTTTGGACTATCATTTTATCAAAAGACTGATTTCATATACAAAACTAAAAATAGCTATAACATAAATAAAAATATTCAAACGAGCTTCTATCAAGTTAGAAAATAACCAAAAATTTTTTGCAAGAATAAAAATCCCATAGATACACCAAAGCAAAATTGGAACCAGCACTCTAAAACTTAGTGCGGTAAAATTAGTTAGTATCGGAGGTTGAATAAAAAGAGCAAAAATTACTGCTAAAGAAAGTAAAAAAAAACTAAAATTAATAAGCCAAGAACTTATTTTATGCAGATTATTTAAACTAGGAATTTCTTCTTTTCTAATGATTATCCGAGTCATTTTTTTATTCCTTAACTGAAAGTGTCTGAAAAGAAAAAAAAGACTAGTTAAGAAAGCAATAGATAAAAAAAGGTAGGTTAAAATAAAAAAAACAATGTGGGCATAAAGTAGGCTAGTTTGTGAAGTCAATTCATCCGATAAAAATAAACTACGATGTTGAGAAAGAAGTCCTGCTAAAAATAAAAGAAAAAAAATAAACCCCGGTAAAACGATACCCCAATAAAAAGAATTTTTTTTGTAAATCAAAAAAACAAATAAAATACTTATTACAAACGCAGAAATGAGAAGCAAGAGACTAGAGCTACTCCAATGTTCGCCAAAACCAAAGAAAATAAGAAAAAAAATCTGCAGTGCTATTTGCGTTATGGATAGAATATAGGTTGTGAATATAAGGCTACTTTTTCTTTTAAAAAAGAGAACCCAAGAAGCTACCCAGCACAAAAAACTTAACCCTAAAAGTAAATTAAAAGTAAATTCCATTGAGTATTTTACTAATCTTTATAAAATATATTTTTACTATTGTTTTATCAAAATATACAAAATAAAACAAATAGTTTTTGGTACTGTAGATTTACTTTTTACTGAAAATAAATTTGACATTGACTGTCTATCCGTATTACAATTTACTAAAGTAGATAGATATTATTGAATTAGAATGCCTAATTCAACCGTCTTACAACATTTAATAAATTAAATCTAACCTTGAATGGCAAAAATTCCAAGTTTTATATTCATAGCTGGACATCACAAAAGTGGAACAACTCTATTGCAAAAAATTATCTGTGAACATCCTTTAATAAGTGGGATTTCGCAAACAGACGTTCCTCGCAACGAAGGCCAATGGCTTCAATCAGTTTATGAAACAGCCCTTTTTTATGGAGGTCCAGGAAAATATATCTATGATATTCGTTCATATATGAACGAACATCATGTCTTAGCTACCGAAAAATCAGCTAAAACCATTAGGAAACAATGGGAATCGTTTTATGATCCTAAATGCAAGTATTATGTGGAGAAAAGTCCTCCTAATTTAATCAGAACAAGATTTCTTCAAAAACTTTTCCCTAATAGTAAATTTATCGTTATATTACGGCATCCTTTAGTAATAAGTTATGCAACCCAAAAATGGAGGAAAGTTTCAATCAAATCTTTATTAGAACATTCATTAAAAGGGTACGAAATTTTTATAAAAGATATTCCTTACTTGAAATCTGTATATGTTCTTAGGTATGAAGATCTTGTAAGTCAACCACAAAATGAGGTAGACAGAATATATGATTTTTTGGGATTGGAATCAAAGGGTGTTCGGCATACTATTAACACTAATTCCAATGATATATATTTTTCAGTATACCGTAAGGATAGAAGTCATTTTTTGAAAAAAATTTACTTTCCTATAAGCTCTAAACTAGAAAAAAGAGTAAATAAAATAGGATACAGCATCAAAAATTACAAAAATTTAGTTTCTTCTTCTATTTTAGATTCGCATAAGTATTAAATATAGCCGATCACATTTATAACCGAGGTCTTATTATTTAAAAGAGCTTTTGATTTAAGTGTTTTTTTTTATTGTATGAGATTTTATACGAGCTAGTGCCTACGTTGTGCGGCAGTTTTCATAAAGCTGGTGAAGAGTGGATGAGGCTTGAAAGGAGATGAGTTAAATTCAGGGTGGTATTGCACAGCTACAAACCAAGGATGTTTGGGCAATTCTATAGATTCTATCAAGTGTAAGTGAGAAGTTTTTTTTTCCTTACTAGAGGAAGAATCAGCGAAAAAGCCAGAAAAAACCATCCCCTTTTTTTTTAAAGGCTGGATATATTCATTATTCATTTCAAAGCGGTGACGATGCCTTTCCCCTGTTTTGAGACAACCATAAATTTGAGCTATTTTGCTGTTTTTGCTAAATTCTACTTCTGTCTCTCCTAGTCGCATAGTGCCTCCTAAATTCATTTGTTTTTTTTGTTCTGCCATAATTTCTATAATTTTTATTTTAGCATTAGGGGAAATTTCGACAGAATGTACTTCTTTTAAACCTACTACATTTCTAGCGTATTCTATAATTGCCATCTGAAATCCATAGCAAATACCAAAAAATGGAATCTGTTTTTCTCTAGCGTGCTTAACATACAAAATTTTTCCTTCGCTCCCCCTTTTACCAAACCCGCCAGGTACTAAAAAACCGTCACAATTAGGAATTTTTTCTTTCTTTTTTTCTAAAAACTCTGGATCACAGTTGACAATTTTGAGTTGCAGACCTTGATGGATAGCAGCGTGTTCTAGAGCTTCAAAAAGACTTTTGTAGGCATCTCTTAATTTTAAGTATTTGCCAACTATACCTACGCGGACTTCTTTTTTTGGGGCGTTGAATTTTTGCACAATTTTTTTCCAGTCTTTTAAGTTTGGCTCTTTTGTTTTTAACTTTGCTCCGAAAAATTTTTTAAAAATTCCTTTATGAATTCCTTCTTTGGCGAGTAGTAATGGAATTTCATAAATCCATTCGGCATCGGAGCCTGTAATTACATTTTCTGGTTGAACATTGGTAAACATTGCTATTTTATCTTTCAATTCTTTTGTAAGGGGGTGTGCACTACGACAAATTAGCATATCCGGTTGTATCCCTATTTCTCGGAGTTTGTTGACGCTGTGTTGTGTGGGTTTGGTTTTTAGTTCTTGAGCACTTTTAATCCAAGGAATGAGAGTCATATGAATATAGAAAATCTGGTCTGACTCTAACTCAAATCTGATTTGGCGGATGGCTTCTAAAAAAGGTAAAGATTCTATATCTCCAACTGTGCCTCCAATTTCTACAATAAAAATATCGCAATCTTTAGTAGCAGTAAAAATTCTACTTTTTATTTCATCGGTAATATGGGGAATCACTTGAACTGTTTTTCCTAAAAAATCTCCCTTCCTTTCTTTTTTCATCACTGTGTCGTAGACCTGACCTGCTGTAAAATTATTCCAGCGAGACATTTCTTGACCTGTAAATCTTTCGTAATGCCCTAAATCTAAATCGGTTTCTGTTCCATCTTTGGTGATAAAAACCTCCCCGTGCTGGAAGGGATTCATAGTGCCTGGGTCTACATTGATGTAAGGGTCTGATTTTAGAAAACCTATTTTATACCCCGAAGATTTGAGAATAGCTCCCACAGAAGCAGCAGCTACCCCTTTACCTAATGAGGAAATAATACCTCCAGTAATAAAGACAAACTTAGTTTGCAATGGTTTATTCATTGAAGAGACCTTTGAACTTTAGCATTATAGGAAAGCTGTACAAGGAGCAAAAGTTTTTTACCCAAGAGGAATATTGTAGTGCCACAATAATGGAACCAGCTTAGGACACTCTGTAATTTAGACCTTTGAATTTGCCAAATAGGACAAAACTAGCTGTGACGGCTAGCCAAATAGTTAGAACAGGTGCGAGCTAAAATTTTTTTCGCTCGCAGCAATACTAAAGAGCATTTCTTCACAAATGGCAAGAGTTAAAAAAATTTTTCAACGGCGTAGTGCCACAATAATGGGATCAGGGCACTATAAACCTTGCATTAAGCAAGAATGAACTGTGAAACAGCCCTTTGGCTGTTTCACAAATAGTCCATAAAAAGCGTCAAGCAATAAGCTTGCTTTGGCTAAACAGTTAGTTTTGTCCTATTTGGCAAACGCAAAAGTCTATTATTTGCATTTAGCAAAAGTGAAAGCCGCAAGCCTGTTTTGCCGAACTAGAATGCTAAAATTCAAAGGTCTCTTAAAAAATTACTCAAAAAATTTGAGTAATACTCCTCCGTGCTTTACAAAAAACGGCACAAAAACTAAACTTAAAATAGCAGACAGTTTCATTAGAATATTTAAAGAGGGACCTGAGGTGTCTTTAAAAGGATCTCCGACTGTATCTCCTACAACAGACGCCTTATGGGCATCCGTGCCTTTACCCCCTAAAAAACCTTGCTCTATGTATTTTTTGGCGTTGTCCCAAGCTCCTCCAGCGTTGGATTGAAAAATAGCCAGACCAGTAGCTACTAAAAGAGAGCCTAATAAAAGTCCCGCCAAAGCGTGAATACCAAATAACCATCCTATAATTAAAGGAGTTAGAACGATGAGAAGCCCTGGTGCTACCATTTGTTTAAGAGCTGCATTGGTGGAAATGGCAACGCATTTTTTATAATCAGGAGTTGTTGTTCCTTTCATTATGCCGGGCATTTCTTTGAATTGCCTACGGACCTCGTCTATCATACTGTAAGCTGCTGAGCCTACTGCTTTCATCGCCCAAGCCGAAAAAAGAAAAGGGAGGATTGTTCCTACAAACAAACCAGTAAGCACAAGCGGGTCTAGTAAATTAATATTGGTAAAACTAACTCCAGAAATAATTTCTGCACGGGTAAGAAAGGCAGCAAAAAGTGCCAAAGAAGTAAGCACCGCAGAACCTATGGCATAGCCTTTACCGATGGCTGCTGTTGTATTTCCAGCAGAGTCCAAAATATCTGTTCTTTCTCGGACTTCTTTGGGCATACCTGACATTTCTGCAATCCCTCCGGCGTTATCCGAAACAGGGCCATAGGCATCAATGGTAAGTCCAATTACAAGAGTTCCAAGCATTCCCAAAGCGGCAATAGCTACTCCATACATACCTGCTAGTTTGAATGGAATAAAAATAGCAATCGCTAAAGAAAGAATAGTGGGCCAAACGCTATTAAAACCTAATGCAATTCCGAAAATAATATTGGTAGCTGCTCCCGTTTTACAAGAGCCCGATAGTTCTCGGACGGGTTTAAAACTATGCGAGGTGTAGTATTCAGTTAAAATTCCAATAACCAAACCAGCCAATAAACCAGAAAGATAGCTATAATACACTTTGATATTACTCACTTCCAACTGCCCTATAGAAAATGTTTCTGGTATCGCCCAAAGAGTTAGAAAATAGGTGAGGATTGCCATCAGCAAAGTAGAAAAAATAAGCATAGATTTGAGGGCTAAGGTGACTCCTTTTTCATTTTGAGCTCGGATAAATAAAAGCACAATGAAACTCACTGGAATGCCCACTGCGTTTAACAATACAGGGTAAAGAGCCGCAACCAGACTGCCCGCAAAAGCCAAAGCTCCTATTACTAGGGCGGCGCAGGTAGATTCAGCGCAAGAACCAAAAAGATCTGCTCCCATTCCAGCCACATCACCTACATTATCTCCGACATTATCGGCAATAACAGCTGGGTTTCTTGGGTCATCTTCTGGAATATTTTTTTCTACCTTACCTACTAAATCTGCACCTACATCCGCTGCTTTTGTAAAAATCCCACCACCTACTCTGCTAAAAAGCGCAATGGAAGAACCTCCTAACCCAAAACCAGCGATAACTTCAAAAAGAATATGTGCGTCTGCTGTGGGTAAAAAATAGCGAGTAAATAGGTATATCAATACAAAACCAATTACCGCTAAACTGACTAAAGCAAAACCCATCACAGAGCCAGAATTTAAAGCCAGCTTAAAAGATTTACCGAGTGAAGTTTGCGCCGCTACTGCAGTTCGTAGATTTCCCATAGTAGCTATTTTCATACCTATGTATCCTGAAAGAATGGAAATCAAGCAGCCAAATACGAAGCTAAAAAGAGTATAAAGCCCTTCGTTAATATCTGTTGTTTTGGGGTCATCTACAGCAAAAAAAACTACGCCTCCAAAAACCACAATAAACAAAAGCATATATTTATACTCTTGCATTAAAAACGCATTCGCTCCTTCGGCTATAGCAGAATGAATTTTTTTTAATTTAGAAATTTGTGTTTTACTGTCCTTGACAGAACAGGTCGGTGCTTGAGCAACTCTCCAAGTGTAAAATCCCGCTACCACTAAACCAAAAATAGATAAAATCGTAATCGTCCAAAGAATCATTTTTTATTGAATAAAAGTTAATATTGATTAAAATGGCTACTATAACCCGATGCCTTATTTCTTGCAAGAATATATTTTAAAAAATATTTTCAAAAGAAATAAAATTTTTTTAAACTAGATTTTATCAGTGAATAATTAGAGACAACCCCTCAATAGTTAGACCCAATAGTTAGATAAATAACCTACAACAAAACAAACAACAATGAATTTTCAGTTTGATAATCTAGAGTATCAAAGACAAGCAGTAAATTCTGTTATAAACCTATTGGAAGGACAATCTAAAGAAGCTAATAAAAATACCCAAAATAAAAACACCAGAGAATTTACAAAAAAAGACATAACCCAGCTACAAACTTATGGTGTATCAGTCCATTCCAACCCTGAACTAACTTTTAGTAAAGAAAGTTTGATAAAAAATCTGCAAAAAATACAAAAAGAAAATAATTTGCCTACTACCGAAGTATTAGAAAAATATTTTTTTAATATTGAAATGGAAACAGGCACAGGCAAAACCTATGTCTACTTAAAAACCATTTTTGAATTAAACCAGAGATACAAATTCACCAAGTTTATTATTTTAGTGCCTAGCATTGCTATCCGTGAAGGAGTAATCAAAAATTTAGAAATCACTGCGGAACATTTTAAAGAATTGTATACCAACCAATACAAATATTTTTTATACAAATCTAGCAAACCAAACGAGGTGATAAGTTTTGCGAGAGAAAGTAATTTGAATATAATGGTTATCAATATTCAAGCTATCAATACAGAAGATAGAGTAATCAAAGAAAGTAGAGACAAAGCCTTAGGTTTTTCCTTACTAGAGTATATCAGAGCGATCCAGCCTATTTTAATTATTGACGAGCCACAAAGCGTAGATAATACAGAAAAAGCTAGAAAATCTATTGATGACTTAAACCCGTTACTAGAATTTCGCTATTCTGCAACCCACAGAAACAACCAAAACATTATTTACAAATTAGACCCCATTCAAGCATACAGGCAAAACCTAGTCAAAAAAATTGAAGTAGCGTCAGTAATAGACAAAGAAAATTTTAACCAAGCCTATATCAAGCTAATAGATACCAATAACGATAAAGGCATCAAAGCAAAGCTAGAAATAGAGGAGCAGCTTAAAGAAGGTTTTAGAAAAAAACAAATCTGGTGTAAAAACGGCGATGATTTATTCCAAAAATCTAAAGCTAGAGAAATCTATCAAGGCTATAAAATCACAGATATTAGTTGCGAAAAAGATAACGAAAAAGTAGGTTTCAGTAACGGAAAAAGAGTGGATTATCAAAACCCCCTACAAAAGAATAAAGACGTTATTATGCGAACGCAAATAGCAGAAACCATTCGTCTACATCTAAAAAAAGAGAAAAACCTCTGCAAAAAAGGTGTTAAAGTTTTGTCTCTTTTTTTTATTGATAGAGTAAATAATTACCGCCTCTACAACGAAGATGGAAGTTATAGCTTAGGCAAAATTGGTAAGTGGTTTGAAGAAGAATACAAAAAAATCAGCGAACAAGCAGAATACCAACCAGAGCATAGTTTTTCTAAGCATAATTTTCCTATTGAGCGTTTACACAACGGCTATTTTTCGCAAGACAACAAAAAGAAGTTTAAAGACACCCAAGGCAACACACAAGCAGACAAAGACACCTATCAACTTATTATGAAAGACAAAGAAAAACTGCTAAGCAACGAAGAACCTTTAAGGTTTATTTTTTCGCACTCTGCTTTAAGAGAAGGTTGGGACAATCCTAATATTTTTCAAATCTGCACCCTTAATGAGAGCAACTCCAAAATCAAAAAAAGACAAGAAATAGGGAGAGGCTTGCGGCTTGCGGTAGACAACCAATACAAGCGAATAAAAGGAGATATGAATTTACTGAGCGTCGTCGCCAACGAGTCTTACGATTCTTTTGCAAGAACACTCCAACAAGAACTACAAGAAGACTGCGGAGAAAGTGCCAACTTGACTAAAAACGCTTACAAAAAAGAAAAAATAATTTATAAAGATTTAGAACTAGACGAAAACTTTCGCAGGCTTTGGGAAAAAATCAAACAAAGAACTACTTATAATGTTAAGCTAGATTCTAAAAATTTTATTAAACAAGCAAAAGAAAAAATCCAAGATCTAGCCTCCATAGAGTCTGCTAAAATTTCTATTAACCGCACCAAAATAGAAGAACTTAGCGTCCGAGAAGAATTTCAAAGCAGCGATCTATCCACTAAAAATAGTGAAAATTCAAACATCCGATTCTTACCCAATATTTTAGCAGAACTTCAAAAAGAAACTAACCTTACCAAACAAACTTTAAAAGAAATTATCATTCAATCCGAAAAACTAGAAGAATTTTTGATTAACCCCGAGCTTTTTATTTTAGAAGTAAAAAAATGCCTCCGAAGTGTTTTAGGAAAACTTTTAATAGACGGTATCAAATACCAAAAAATAGACGGATTTTATTACGAGATGCAAATCATCAAACCAGAAGAAGAAGAAGAAGTGCACGCAAAATATTTTTATGAAGTGCAAAACACAACAAAAACCCCGCTCAATCCTATTGTTTGCGATTCTGGAGTAGAGCAAAACTACGCCAAAGATTTAGATAGTTCCGAACAACATCCAGTTTATCTAAAACTACCGAGAAAATTTCAAATCCCCACACCCGTAGGAAATTACAATCCAGATTGGGCTTTTATTAGACAAAACGGAGATAAAGTTTATTTTATTACTGAGACTAAGGGAGGTATGGGAGAAAGCTCTGTAAGTATAACGGAAGACAATAAAATAGCCTGCGGTAAAAAACACTGCGAAGCCATTGGCGTAGCTTATGAAAAAGTAGAAAAACTGTAAAAACCTTGTAAATGAAAAGTAATAACTCTTTGCCTACAAACAAAATAAAGAGATGAGCGCAATGGCTAAAAAAAGAATGATAAAAATCAAAGGCAAAAAGGTTTCTACAACAGTTAATTTCCAATATTTTTTTCTGTTTTTTCCTTCTCCCAAAATTTCCCATTCTCTACGAAAAAAAGGGTAGACAAGTTTGCTTTCTAGTTCGTCTAAGGCGGCAAATTTTCCTGTATTCAACTGCCTGTAGGAGCGAATAATGATAAACCACGAACAGGCTAGAGCAATGCCTAATAAACTGCCAACGCAAATAATTGCCCCAATAGGAATTTCTCTAGTATTAAAACGAATAAAAACCGCAATAAAAAACAAAATACTCGTCAATAAACTTACATAAAGTTTATTTGCAGAATCTCGTCTTTGGCTAACACGGTCAGCAAACTCACTGTGGAGTTTATATAACTCTAAAATTTCATTTTTTTCTTGTGATTTCTCCATTATCCCAATCTCCTAATTGCAGCAACAATGCTATCTGTATTCCACTGTACTATTTCACTAGCAGCATCTTTAACTACTGTAGAAATAGAAACAGTATTATAGGGTTTTATGCCCAAAATAGATTTTGGTCTATCAAAACCACTTTTTGCTATTTTAATTTCTTTGTCTATCCATTTGCTATAACTAGCATAAACACCAGCTAATACTATTACAATACCGCAAGATTGCATCTTGTTGTGAATTGCAGCAGATAGTTCTCTATCTGAACCAGTATGCACCGGATCATCCACTGGAATAGAAAAATCCAAAAAATCAAAATAGCCAGCTTGTTTCAACAAAGTAGTCAAATTATAATAATGGCTTTTATACGACCACGAATGACTAATAAAGATGTGATAATTTTTCATAATTTTGTGTAATTTTAGTAAAAAATAAAGTTTAATCTAAAACAAACCTATTGTCAAATTTTATCAAATTGGTTTATCATTTTAAAGACAATGGACTAGAAAATATCAAAATGCAAGTTAACAATATCAACACCGCTATCTTAAAACAATGCCGAAAGCAGATGGCATTGGATATAGAAGAAGCAAAAAAAAAAATTCCTTCTATCAAAGAAATAGAGGCGGGAGAAAAACGACCGACCTATAAGCAGTTAAGAGCTATCGCAGATTACTACAATGTTCCCGATTGGGTATTTATTTGTAATGAGCTACCAAAACAATTTCAATTCAAAACGCACCCTGCTTTTCGTTCCTTACAAGGACAAAAGGGTATAGAAGAATATAAAGTGCGTAAATTGATAGTTGAAGTAGAAAGAATGAGACAACTCATCCTAGATTTTAGAGAAGACCTAGAGGAAGTAGTAGAGCCTTATCAAGCAATCCCGTATAGCCAAGACCCTGTAAAAATGGCTCAAGAAGTTCGTAACTGGTTGGGCATAGCTACTAATCAATATTTAGATACCACTCAAATTAGAGAAAAACTAGAAGCCAAAGGTATTTTTGTGTTCATGACCAGCAAATATCCAGGTTGGTCTCGTTTTGCTGTAGAAGATTTTAGAGGTCTCGCCATTTATAAAGAGCTTTTGCCTATTATTATTATTAACGACTCCGATACCAAAAAAGCGCAATCTTTTTCCTTATACCACGAGCTAGGACACTTACTAGCTAAGAAAGATACTTTAGACTACGCGAAAAAAGATAACAAAGAAGAGAAATGGTGCGATAGATTTGCAGGTAATGTTCTTATGCCTGAGAGTGAAATTGCGGAATTGATAAAAAATAAATCTTTTGAAAGCCTAGCAGATATAAAACCTTTAGCGAAAAAAATAAAAGCAAGTCCCTATGCTTTTGCTGTTCGCTTGCGGCAACTAGATAAAATATCACAAAATAAATACGAAGAGTTAGAAATTGAGATAAAAAAAGAAATAGCTAGATTAAAAAAAGAACTGAAAGAAAAAAAAACCAGTATTAGAAGAAATCGCCCAAAAGAAGTGCTTTATCAGTTTGGAAAAACTTATTCACACGCTGTGTGGCAAGTATACCACGAGAATCAAATTGGGTTACACAAGCTGTGCAAATTGTTTGATATAAAAAGAGCACAGGTAGCCTTAGACATTGGAGATTTATTATGATTTATTGCCTAGACGCTGATGCGTTTATAACTTCTTGGAATGAAATTTATAAAAAACACTGCGAAGCCATTGGAGTAGGTTATGAAAAAGTAAAAAACCTGTGAAAGTAAAATAAAAAT
Source organism: bacterium (assembly GCA_965216635.1). GTDB lineage: Bacteria > SAR324 > SAR324 > XYD2-FULL-50-16. Next base: position 2,378,001 of record OZ244188.1, on the reverse strand, counting down.
GAGCGAAGATAATAAAGGACAATTCAAACAAGATACACTTCTTGAATATCAAAAACTTCTTGAAGTTTTAGAAGAGTCACAGGAAAATCATTTGCTTTTGGGTAATGGTTTCAATCTTTCATTATCTATTACCACTGACTACAAAAGTATATTTAAAAAAATGAAAGAAGAATACAGAGGTTATGAAGATTTAGAATCTCTTTTTGAAAATGAATGTGAGTCAGATATAGAAAAGCTTTTAGGAAAAATTAAAGAGAAACTAGAGTGTAATAAAAGAGAGCCTGAAACAAATCATGTAGGTATCAATGATTTTTTGAAAAAATATACTCATAACAAGATAAAATTAGATTTTATGAAGGCAACATATAGCATTGTGAATGAAAAAATAAAATATATATATAATGAAAAAAATGAAAAAATCCATTTACTACTTAAAAATTTTACCAATTATTTTACTTTAAATTACGATCCCTCTTTGTATTTACTTTTAATGAAGTTTAAGAAAAATAATAATCTGACTGCGGGTGTTTTTCAAAATACACTTAACTTTAAACAAAAAACTTTAGATACTGAGAAAAATTCTATCTATACAAAAATAAAAAAAGCTTATAAAGACGGAAGTTTAGAATTTTCTGGGATAGAAGGCGAGCTAAATAAAAAAATCCCATTAAAAAACCTTAAGAAAAACTATTTTACTGAGACTATCAAAAAATATGCAAAACAGACACTATGGAATTGTAAAGATAAAGATATAAAAGAAGCTATTGATTTGCTGTGGGATTACAGAAATAATAAACAAAAATTAGAACAAATAAACGATGGTTTCCAAGGCAATGTTTTTAAAGGAAATTATTATCAGAATCTTTTTTTCTTACACGGTGCTTTTCATATATATATAGATACCAAAGGGATAAAAAAAATAACACAAACAGCTGATAAAGCATTTTTTGAAAATTTAGAAAAAATTATTGATAGTGAAAATAAAGATATTCTTTGTATATTTGAAAGTGAAGATAAAAAAGAACAAATAAAAGAGAGTAATTATTTAAAAATTGCTTCTCAAAAATTAGCTACATTGGAAGGTTCTATGGTTATTCTTGGAAGTTCATTATCAGAAAATGATAACCATATTTTTAAAGCAATCAATGAATCAAGGATTGAAAATATTTATCTCTCCACTTCAGAGGAAGAGATAAACCAAGATTCTAAAAAAGCCCAAAATTATTTTAGCAAAAAAAAAAGATTTTTTTTTGATTACAAATCAATTTCTTATGAGTAAAAACTAATAAAATGAAAAAGGATAAAGAAATAGTAATGCCTAGAGTTTCCTTGCAATCTAAGGATTTAATCGCAGAGAAAAAGCAGCAACTCAAACAGCTATTTCCTGAAGCATTTGAAGAAGATAAGATTAATTTTGAGGAACTTAAAAAGACATTCGGAGAATCTGTAGGTGGTCCGCAAGAAAGATTTGGTTTGCAGTGGTCGGGCAAAACAGACTGTTATCAAACAATCCAAGAAAGAAGCAATGCCACTTTAAAACCAAGTTTAGAAGGAAAAAAGGCTCAAAAGTTTTTAGACGACGCAAGCGAAAATCTTTTTATTGAAGGCGATAATTTGGAAGTTTTGAAACTATTGCAGGAAAGTTATTTTGGCAAGGTTAAAATGATTTATATTGACCCGCCTTACAACACTGGAAAAGAATTTATTTACCCCGACAACCACAAGGATAACTTAAAAACCTACCTAGAATACAGCGGACAACTAGACGAGAACGGCAAAAAATTTTCTACTAATACAGAGCAAGAGGGGCGTTATCACTCCAACTGGTTAAGTATGATCTACCCTCGCTTGTTTTTGGCTAGAAACCTGCTCACTGAGGACGGTGTGATTTTTATTAGTATTGACGACAACGAGCAGGCAAATCTCAAAAAAATCTGCGACCAGATTTTTGGCGAGGATAATTTTATAGCGATATTTCCAAGAATTACAAAGAAGGCAGGTAAAACTACTGATTTAATTGCAAAAAACAATGACTATCTAATTTGTTATAGAAAATCAAAGACAATTTCTTTGCAAGGAGAAATAGTGATTGATGAAAAATATAGCCATTCTGATATTTATGAAAAAACAAGAGGTAAATATAAACTTAGCCAGACCCTTGACTATAGTTCAATTCAATATTCTTCATCTCTAGATTATGAAATAATAATTGATGATTATATTTTTAGAGCTGGAGGTGTAACAAAAGAAGAAATGGAAGAACGAAAAAAAAGAAATCCAAAGAGTGATTTCTGTTGGAGGTGGTCAAAAAAATTATTTGATTTTGGTAGAAAAAATGATTTCATTATAATTAAAGAAAGTTCAACAGGTAAAAGAATTTATACAAAAACCTATTTAAATGCAGTAATTGAAAAAACAGATAATGGCTATAAAATAGTTGAAAGAGAAAGAACGAAAGTACTTTCAACATTAGAACTAATAGAAAATAAATTCTCTAATGATAATTCTAAAAAAGATTTATCCAAAATTTTTGATAGAAAAATATTTGAATATTCAAAGCCAATCAGTTTGTTAAAAAAAATCACTTTCATTGGCACAAATAAAAACGATATTGTCCTAGATTTTTTTGCGGGTTCTTGTACTACCGCAGACGCTGTGATGCAACTCAACGCCGAAGACGGCGGCAAGCGTAAGTTTATTATGGTGCAACTTCCCGAGCCTTGCAATCCAGATAGCGAGGCTTTTCAAGCAGGCTTTCCAAATATTGCAGAAATAGGGAAAGAGCGTATTCGTCGTGCCTCCTCAAAAATCAGACAGGATTTAAAAGATAAAATCACCAACCTCAAGCAAAAAATAGAAAAGTTAAAAGAAAAAAATGCAAAAGCAAACGAAGAAAAAAGCCAAGAAATCACCGCAGAGATAGAAAAACACTCTCAAGAAATTTTTACTCTACAAGAACGAGCGGAAAATTTGGATTTAGCATTTCAATCGTTTCGCCTCACTAGTTCCAACTTTGAAGAATGGCAATCCGACCCCCAACAATTAGAGAACAGACAACTTAAAAATTTACAACAGGCATTAGAGACGCAAGCCAATCCAATCAAAAAAGATAGCAAGGATTTAGACATACTTTTTGAAATTTTACTCAAAGAAGGGATTTTGCTGAGCGCAAAAATCACTGTGGAAACTATTGCAGGTAAAAAAGTGTATTTTGTAGCTGAACATAATCTTTATATTTTTTTGGAAAAGGTAAGTTTAGAATGGATAGAAGAGCTTTTTAAAAAAGAGCCTGCAAAAATCATCCTCTTAGACAGTGGATTTGGAGATAATGACGAACTCAAAATTAACTGCTTTCAAAAAATAAAAATTTTAGAACAACAAAAAGAGCAGTCAGTTATTCTTAAAACCATCTAACTTTTATTGTGGACAAACAGGGAAAAATTTTTCTAGCAGGACATAGAGGATTGGTAGGTAGTAATATTTTAAAGCAACTGCAAAATAAGGGATATCACAACATTATTTTAAGAACTCACCTTGAACTAGATTTAGAAAATCAAAGCCAAACTGCTGATTTTTTTCAACAAAAAAAACCTGATTATGTGATTTTAGCTGCTGCAAAAGTTGGTGGAATCGTAGCTAACAATACTTATCGTGCAGAGTTTATCTATAAAAACATACAAATTCAAACCAATATTATTCATCACTCTTACTTGAGTGGAGTGAAAAAATTGCTGTTTTTGGGTAGTAGCTGTGTTTATCCCAAAAATGCTCCCCAACCTATGTCCGAAGATAGCCTATTAACATCTCCACTGGAATATACAAATGAGCCTTATGCTATCGCTAAAATAGCGGGTATGAAAATGTGCGAAGCCTACAATCTACAATACGGGTGTAATTTTATCTGTGCTATGCCAGCTAATCTGTATGGAATTGGCGACAACTTTGATTTAGAAAAATCGCATGTTCTTTCCGCTTTAATTCGTAAAATTCACCTAGCTAAACTACTCAGTGAAAATAAATTTGCAGAAGTTTCTGCTGATTTAAGAATGGAAAGTAAAACAGAAGTGGACATTTATCTTAAAAGGTTTGGCATTTCTGCTAGTTCAGTAGAAATATGGGGAACAGGGAAACCAGAAAGGGAATTTGTATACGCTGAAGATTTAGCCGATGCTTGTGTGTTTTTGATGGAGAATATAGATTTCAAAATGCTTGTAGAAAGTGACAAAGAAATAAGAAATACTCATTTCAATATAGGGGCTGGAAAAACGATTTCCATAAAAGAATTGGCAGAGTTAATTAAAAATATTATAGGTTTCCGTGGAGAACTTGTTTTTAATTCTGCTATGCCAGATGGCACGATGAAAAAAGTGACAAACACAGAAAAAATCAACAAACTAGGTTGGCAACACAAAACTTCTTTAAAGGAAGGTATTGAAAAGGTTTATGCACATTATAAAAACAACAAAACTTAAAAAAATGGGGAATATTCTTCGTTGTTTTTTAGCGGAGGTTTCTATCGTTTTTAAAGGCAGGTATTGAAAAGGTTTATGCACATTATAAAAACAACAAAACTTAAAAAAATGGGGAATATTCTTCGTTGTTTTTTAGCGGAGGTTTCTATCGTTTTTTAACTTTTCTTTTGAGTCTTTTGATAAGATAAGGAATAAAGAAACTTCCTAAAGTCAAAATCCAAAGTGAAATAGAAATAGGGCTTTGAAAAAATATTGCTAAACTTCCGTCGCTATACGCCATAGATCTTCGCAAATTATTTTCTAGTAAATTTCCCAGAACTAAACCTAGAATAAGGGAGGCTAGAGGAAAATCTAATTTTCTCATCAAATAGCCAAGAAATCCAAAAATAACCATAAACAAAATATCAGAAGCATTGTTACTAACGGAATAGACTCCAACGACACTAAGTACTCCAATAGCAGGCATTAAAACAGCTTTTGGAATGAGTAAGATTTTGGCAAAATATTTAACCAAAGGAAGATTCAAAATAAGCAAAAAAATATTGCCTACAAACATAGAAGCTGCAACTCCCCAAAAAATTTCAGGCGAATTTTGTAAAAATAAAGGACCTGGTGTAATGCCTAGTGAGATGAGTGAAGCTAGAATAACAGCCGTAGTTTCGCTGCCAGGTACTCCTAGTATTAGTAATGGAATAAAAGATCCTACTGAAGCCGAGTTATTCGCCGATTCAGGTGCGGCAACGCCTCTAATATCACCACTACCAAAAGTATTTTCTTTGTCTACTATTTTTTTTTCTGTGTTATAAGCTACAAAACTTGCTATAGTTCCTCCAGCTCCAGGCAAAACTCCGATGAGAAAACCAATAACATTGGAGCGGATAATAGTCCAAAAAGAAGAAGTGAATTCTTTTATACTAATAAAAAACCGATCAATTTTAAGAATACTAACCTGTTTTTCTTTTGAAAATTGTTTTTCTATTAAAAATAGTAACTCGCTAATAGCGAAAAAACCGATGGTGACAACAACAAAATTAAAGCCATCTACTAAATACAAGGAACCAAAGCTAAACCTTGCAATTCCGCTTTGTGGGTCAATACCCACTGTGGCTAATAACACTCCTAGGATAGCTGCGATCCAAGCTTTGGTTAAACTTTTGGCAGTAAAACTAGATAAAGCAGAAAAAGCAAATATGAGTAGTATAAAATATTCAGCAGGACCAAATTTTATAGCAAATTTAGCAAGAGCCGTGGCGAAGAAAATCAAAAAAAATATAGAAGTTAAACCGCCTATAAAAGAAGCAATCGCCGACATCGCAAGAGCTGGACCTGCTCTGCCTTTTTTTGCCATTGCATGACCATCAATAGCAGTAACTGCAGCCGAAGAAGTGCCGGGTATATTGAGTAAAATGCTAGAAATGGAGTTTCCGTATTGTGAACCGTAATAAATACCAGCGAAGGTAATTAAAGAAGCAGTCGGAGATAAACCTAAACTAAAAGTTATTGGAAATAAAATTGCAATAGCGTTGATGGGGCCTATACCTGGTAGCATCCCTATGATAGTGCCTAGCAAACAGCCTATAAAAACCAAAATAATATTTTGAAATTCTAAGGCAGTGGTAAATCCATCCCAAAGTAATAATAAAGGTTCCATAGCTTATTGTTCTTCTACAAATAAGGCTATCCACTCTCCCCAAGGCAATGGAATATCCAGTAAAATATCAAAAATCGTATAAAGACCAAGGCTGACACCCAATCCTGTGAAAATGGCTGTCTTGGTTTTGCCCCCGAATTGAAAAGCCAAAAACATAGCCAAGAAACTGGTTGTTATTAAAAAACCAAGTCGGGTTACAAACCACGCATACAACAAAATACTAGCTAGTAGTTTTGCGATACTGAACCAGCCTTTCAAAGGCATCCAAAAAATTTTAGAAGGTTGGTTTTGAATAATCAAAACCAACCCTGTAAAGGACAACAAAATACCAATAAATAAAGGAAAAGTGCGAGCTCCTAATACTTCTGTATAAAGACTCGCTGGAATAAAATAGGCTTTTAGGCTATAAAGAACTCCAAAAATAAAAATAGTAATTCCACAAATTCTATTGGCATTCATATTCTTAGCTTGTCTGATTTCGTAACGGATCTGGTTATTTAACTAAACCTAAATCTCGAGATATACCGCGGACAATAGAAACCTGCTCGCGAACAAATTTCTCAAAATCGTCCCCAAAAGATTCAAAAGGAGCTAATCCATTTTTTTCTCTTAACTCTGCCCATTGAGAAGATCTTGCTACTTTTTTGACTGCACCTACCCAATAGTTGTAAGCTTCATCCGAGATGCCAGGAGGAGCATAAAAAGCTCTCCAGTTGGCTCCTATCACATCATAGCCTTGCTCTTTAGCAGTTTTTGCGGATCCTAATCTTGCCACCCTTTGAGGAGAAAAAACAGCTAACACGCGAATATTACCAGCATCCAATTGGGCTAAAACTTCAGAGGTATCTCCAGTAAAAACTTCTACTCTTTTTCCTATAAGTTCTAATAAAGCCCCTGCTCCTCCATCAAAAGCGGTATAGCTGATAGATCTCAGGTTTTTCATACGTGCTTTTTGAGCCAAAAGTAAAACTTTCAGGTGATCCCAGCCACCAGAGGCACTTCCACCTGCAAATTTTACGGATTTTGGATTTTTCTTGAGATCTTTGACAAGTTGTTTGAGATTTTTGTACTTAGAATCTTTGGTAACAGCCAGAACACCGAAATCTCCACCTACAGCACCTAACCAGCGAACATTATCCGCCTTCAAACCTGCATAGACATTTTGAGCGAGTCTAGTTGCCGTAGCTGTACTTGCTGCAACAATTAGGTTTTCATCGCCTGCTCTCTTATTCACCACGCGAGAAAAAGCAATACCACCACCAGCACCTGCTACATTCACTACTTTCATTCTGCCTTTAAACAGGTTTAATTCTTTCATCACCTGTGCCGCAGGCACACGACAGGTAAAATCCCAACCTCCTCCCGGATTTGCAGGAGCTATACATTCTGGTTTTTTGGGAGAAAAACCAAACAAAAGGCTAGATAATAAAATCAAGCCTACTAATAACATTATTTTTTTCATGATTTAAATTATAGACTTTTGAATTTGCGTTCTATTTGGCAAATTCAAAGGTCTAAGTTAGATTAAGTTTGATAATAGGATTATTATTTTTATTTTTCAATCCTAATACTATAGATTTTTGAATTTTCCAAATAGAACGCAAATTCAAAAGTTTCTAACCATTTGGCTAGCCGTTACAGCTAGTTTTGTCCTATTTGGTAAATTCAAAGGTCTATACTAGTTATTTCATAAAAAAAATTAAAAGCAAATTGTTTTTTAAAAAATTTCAACAATTCTATTTTATTATGATAAAGTAAAACTTTAATCTAGCCTACCTATCAGAATCTCTATAAAAAAATGAAAAACTTAGAAAAGTGGAGTATTCCTTTAGCCCTTTCTAGCGGATTTCTTTATTTTTTCCCTTTTCTTTTTCCCACCTTTTTTTTTCTAAGTTGGTTAGCCTTTGTACCGCTTCTATTAGCTATTCAAAAGCTGTCTTATAAAAAAATCTATTTTTTAGGATTTATCTGCGGGAGTTTGTCCCAAACAGCAGGAGTTTATTGGATGTCAAACCTTAGTCAGCTGCACTGGGGATTTGGGTTTCCTTTAAATTATCTGTTTTTATTAGTTTTTGGAATTGGAACAGGTAACATTTTAGCGGTTGCTCTTATTTTGTTTCATTGGTTGAGAAAAAACACAAATGTATCGGAGTTATTACTTTTTCCGTCTTGCTTGGTTTTTGTATATCTTCCTAGTTTTGCAACTTTCAATTATACACTAGGTGATACGCAAGCCCAGTTTCTTTCCGCTCTTCAAGCTATAGAATGGACTGGAATTGAAGCTCTAACTTGGCTAATGGGTTTGTCAAATGTGCTTGTTTATAAACTGCTTTTTGACAGAAAAAATCTTAAAAAAATTTCTTGGCAACTTTGCTTACCCCTATTCGTTGTTTGGTTCAGTTGGGGAATTTATGCACAAAACAAATGGCAAAAAAAATATAGTAGCTGGCAAACAAAAAAAATCGCTCTGGTACAGCCTAACCGAAAGGCTTCTCTTTTTTATAAGCCTCCGCGTGAAGGTTTTTCTAAAGAATACCCGTTGGAAATGGAGTTGATGGAAAAAATTTCTCCTCAAAACCCAGTACTTGCGATTTGGCCAGAAGGCAACACCTATTCTTATCAGACAAGTTTGAGTGTGCAGGAAAGCTTTCAAAATTGGATTTCTTTTTTCAGGGTTGCCACTCTTTTTATAGACAATTATCGCTCCAGAGAAGGAGTATTCAATTCTATGTATTGGCTCAATGATTTTGGTATATTTCAAGATGTTTACCACAAAAGAGCCTTAGTGCCTTTTGGAGAATACCTGCCTTTGTATAAATTTTACGGATGGCTACTAGGGGATTTTTCTTACGGATTTACTGCTGGAAAAGAAGCGAAGGTATTTGATATTTCTGGTATGCGAATCGTTCCTTTGATTTGTTTTGAATCTATCGTGCCAAAAGTAGCTGCTCAGTCTGTTGGGGCTGATGGAGCAGGTAAAGTTTTTGTTGTCGCTAGTCAAAATGGTTGGTATAAATCTCGATTTCAAGTCACACAACATTCTAATCTTTCCAGAATTAGAGCTGTAGAAAATCGTCTACCCCTGCTGCATTCCATCAACAACGGACCTTCTTCACTAACTATGCCAGATGGGAAAATACTGTTCAAAACTCCTTACCAACAAGAGGGAGCTTGGGTAGTGAATATGCCTTTTGATAAAAACTCTGGAGGCAGCTTTTATTCAAAGCATTACAATTGGTTCACTGATTCTATCAAAATTTTTATTTTTGGCTTGATATTTTTTGTTTTGATTAGGATGTTAAAAAAAAAAATCACTAACTAACAATTCTTTTCTTTTTAGAAAGACGTTGTTTTTTTGCTTTTTTCTTCAATACAAGGGCTATTGCTGCTTTTTCTGCTGCTTCTTCTTCTTTAACGCCAGTATGAGCTATATAGACAAACCAGCCAAACATAGCTGTTATTGATACCATAAGAGTATATACTACTACATATTCCATAATTACAGTTCTTTAATAAGTTTAATAATAGCACCCACCAAGACCAAAGCGAATAATACAAAAATACTACAAGTCTCATTTCTCTTATAGACCTTTGAATTTTGCTGGTGACGGCTAGCCAAATGGTTAGAACAGGTGCGAAAAAAAATTTTAGCTCGTAGGAATACTGAAGAGCATTTCTTCACAAATGGCAAGAGTTAAAAATTTTTTTTAATGGCGTAGTGCCACAATAATGGGAGCAGGCACTACAAAACTTAAAGCTAACACAATATATAGAGCCAGTGGCTCTTTTGCTAAAGCCTGTATGGGGTGAAAGCAATAAGCTTGTTTTGGCTAAACTTTGGTAAGCAAATTCAAAAGTCTATCTTATTTATAATCATAAGGAGCCCCTAATGTGCCTAGTTTGATTGCCATAGCTTGTGGAGAAACTTTAAATTTTTCGGCTAATTCTTCAATATCACTAGTAGAAGATTCTTCAATCAAATTCAACGGCATAAGTAAATCAGCAGCAAATAGATTGGCTTCTTTTTCTAATTGATTTGTTAAATTGCTTCTAAATAAGACATCGTCTTGTATCCCATTTCCAATTTTATCCTTATGTAGAATAAAATGAGCTATCTCGTGAGCAATCGTAAATCTTTGTCTATTCTTATGGTGATGGACATTGACATAGATGGAGTATCCGCTTTTACTTTTTTCATTTTGAAGAATAGAACCAGAAATATTATCGCTCCATTCTTCTGTAGTAAACAGTCCTATTCCTAGATCTTTAGCTAAGGCTTTCAAATCTAGAGGTGGTTTTTTCTGATGCTTTCTGATAATATCCATATTATCATTAAAATAATTACTCGGTTTCATATTCTTTTGGATTTTTAAATTTGTTAGTTTCTTCTTTTTTTGGCTTAAAACTCTCTCTACTTTTTTGATTACTTTTCTCTAAATCTTCTTGATTACGTCTTTTAAGTTCTTTATCTGTGATTTCAGTCACCCAAGATCTTATAGTGCTAACTCCAAAAACAGCCAATACACCAATAAATATAGCAAAAGTAGTCAAAATCAAAGCTAATGCCCCAAATATTAATGCGAAAGCATTAAAAAAATAATCCTCTTTTGGTACCTTTATTTCAGCAAATATTATAACCCAAACAGCTAAAGCCCCAGTAGTTACTATATTAAAAAAAAAAATAATTATATTTCCAAAAGAAATATTTGTTTTTGCCACTTTTATAGTTTTAGTTGCCTGTATGTTTGAATTAGATTTACCTCAATTTTTTTAGTTTATCAAAATTTTATAAAAATCACTAACTAAACGACTCTTTTCTTTTTAGAAAGACGTTGTTTTTTTGCTTTTTTCTTCAATACAAGGGCTATTGCTGCTTTTTCTGCTCTTACTTCTTTAACACTAGTATGAGCTAAATAAGCAAACCAGCCAAACATAGCTGTTATTGATACCATAAGAGTATATACTACTACATATTCCATAATTACAGTTCTTTAATAAGTTTAATAATAGCACCCACCAAGACCAAAGCGAATAATACCAGAATGCCTGCAATAAAGCAAACAAAATAAAAACTAACCTCTAGTTCAGTATCCCCAATAAAAAGCCTCCAAATCCAACTCGCCAAGCCAAAAACACCCAAAAGAGCAAAACTCAAAAGCAATTTATAAAAACCTATTTGTCTCCTTAATATTATCATTCATACTTTATAACTATCAAAATTTTATAAAAATCACTATAGGTTTTTATGAAGATGAGGCTCTTTGCATTTCACAAAGTAAGGAGTGGATTTTGAGACGAAAATTTTTCATTTGTTCTAAATTTTCATCGTAACTTAGATGTAGCCGATTGCTTAAAATAATATAGATAGCCTCTCTTTTAGGTTCTATAAAAAAAGAAGTTCCAGTAAAACCTAGATGTCCAACCGTGCCATTATCTATTGAAGGAGGAAGATGGCAATAGTCTAGACTACCATCAAAATAGACCCAACCTAAACCCCAACTTGTATTTTTACCAAAGGTTTGGTTTTGCCACATTTGGTTGATAGTTTCTGGTTTCAATAAAAAAGGAGAATTGTCTTTTTGGCTATTCAATAAGTTTTGGCAGAGTAGATAGATTTCTTCTGCAGTAGAAAACAAACCTGCGTTGCCACTCCCATCTGCGAAAAGTCTGCTTTTTTTATCGTGCACTATGCCGAGTAAATATTTTTGAGTATATTCATCGTAGGCGGTGGGAATAAGCCGTCTCTTATTTTTTTGATCTTGATTGGTTTTAATGGGACTAAAATGAGTATCTTTTAAATTGCAAGGAAGATAGAAATTTTTTATACAAAATTCTCTGAAAGATTGTCCGCTCACTTTGGAAACAATCTGACTAAGCAAGATGAAATCCAGACAAGAATAGACAACAGAAAAACCTACCTCTCTTTCTAAAGGAAGATTTAGAAGCGTTTTAAAATATTTCTTTTGATTCCAATCTGGTAAATAAAAATCTTCAGCCCCAGAAGACATACCCGAAGTATGCGTTAGCAAGTGCCAAATAGTAACTTTACTTTTTTCTTTTTCCTTATATTCTGCGAAAAAATCGGCGACTGGAGTTTTTAAAGAAAGCTTCCCCGTTTCTATCAATTTCATTACCGCCAAAGATGTAGCCAGAGGTTTAGTGAGTGAAGCTAAATCATAGATGGAATTTTTTTTCGGAGGGTTTTCTGTAGAATTAGAATAGGCTTGCTGAAATAATATTTTATTTTTTGCTGCTAGTAGAATTTCTATATTTGTAAATAATTTTTCTGCAAAAGCTGTTTTTACAATCGTTTGAATTACTTCACTAGTCATAGCCTATGAAATAAATAGTAATAAGCAAAAAGCTAAATCAGCAGGCTAAATTAGCAAGCTAAATTAAGTGGCCCATAAGTTTTTTCTTTGCTTTGAGGTATTCTGTATTAAATTGGTTTTCTTTGTCTTTTAAAGAAACTCTTTCAAAAATCTCTAACCCATAACCTTCCAAACCTACAATTTTTTTAGGGTTGTTCGTCATTAATTTCATCTTTTTCACTCCTAACAAAACTAAGGCTTGAGCTCCAAATCCGTATTCTCTAAGGTCTGATTGAAACCCTAAGCGAATATTTGCTTCTACGGTATCTAACCCCATATCTTGCAAGTGATAGGCTTGGATTTTATTAAAAATACCAATACCTCTTCCTTCTTGCGGTAAGTAAAGCAAAACTCCTTTTTTTTCTTGGGCTATTTTACTGAGTGCAAGTCCTAATTGATTACCACAGTCGCACTTTAAAGAATGAAAAACATCCCCTGTGATACATTGAGAATGGACTCTCGTCAATACTGGCTCGTCTTCGTTCCAGCTTCCCATAGTCAAGGCAACATATTCTTCGTTATTAGTGAGATTGCGAAATCCGTGCAATCTGAATTGTCCGAATGCCGTAGGTAGGTTTGCTGTTTCTGTTTTTTCTAGTAAAATTTCTTTTTTCAGCCTAGTTTCAATGATTTGAGCAATAGATACCATAGTTAAATTATGAGTTTGAGCGAATTTTTTTAAATCATTTCTTCTCGCCATAGTGCCATCTTCGTTCATAATTTCACAAATCACTCCAGCTGGTTTTAAGCCTGCTAGGTGAGCAATATCTACAGACCCTTCAGTTTGTCCAGCTCTCCGCAAAACTCCACCCTCTTTATAAAGAATAGGAAAAATATGACCCGGTATAGTAATAGATTGAGCTGTAGCCTTTTCATCAATCGCAGTTAAAATGGTATGAGACCTGTCGGCAGCGGATATTCCAGTTGTCACTCCTTTAGAAGCCTCAATGGATACAGTAAAATTTGTGCCATAATTAGAAGTGTTTTGAGCAGTCATGGGCCATAGACCAAGTCTGGTATTTACTTCTGGGGTGATAGATAAGCAAATCAATCCTCGTCCATGTTTTGCCATAAAATTGATAATCTCAGGTGTTATTTTTTCCGCCGAACAACAGAGATCTCCTTCGTTTTCTCTATCGGCATCGTCCACCAAAATAATCATCTTACCAGCCTTAATATCGGCTATAGCTTTTTTGAGAGGGTCAAAAATCATAATTTTAGAAATATAAATCTATAGCAAATTTGTAGTCTATTTTTATAAAAAAAACAACTAGCTTATTGGTTAGCTATTTAGACGAATTTGTTATTTTAAACAGAGTGTGTTTTTAAAAAAAAAATTCTATAGATTAAAGTAGTTTTATAAAGAAAAACATACGGATTCAACCTAGACTAGCGATGTTTTTTTTACTAGTTTTTTGTTCACCAGTTTTTTGTTCACCAGTTTTTTGTTCATGGGCAATTTCATGCACTCTCAGACAAGAGACGATTCTATTATCGTAAATTTCTAGTTTAGGGTGGTGTTTTTTACAAATTGCTTGCATATATCTACAACGAGATTGAAAAGGGCAACCTTGCGGAATTTGTAAAGGAGAAGGCATTTCCCCTAGCAATTTAATTTTTTTTCTTTTTTTGGAATCTATTTTAGGAGTGCTGGCTAGTAAGGCTTGGGTGTAGGGATGTCTAGGCTTATCAAATAAGAGTTGTGTTTTACCCTGTTCTACTATTTCTCCGAGATACATCACTATTACTTTATCTGCAATTCTTTCTACTACGGATAGATCGTGAGAAATAAAAATATAGGCTAGCTTGAGTTCATCTTGTAAATTCTTCATTAAATTCAAAACTTGGGCTTGGATAGAAACATCCAAAGCAGAAACAGGTTCATCTGCAATCACCACTTTGGGTTTTAAAATTAAAGCACGAGCAATCGCTATTCTTTGTCTTTGCCCCCCAGAAAACATGTGGGGGTAGCGTTCGTACATTCCCTCTTCTAATCCTACACTATGCATCATAGCAAGGACTTTTTTCTTTCTCTCTGCAGCAGAGAATTTAGTGTTGATAATTAAAGGCTCGCCAATAATACTACCAATTTTTTTTCTTGGATTTAGAGAGGAATAAGGATTTTGAAAAATAATTTGGATTTTTTTGCGGAGTTCTTTTTTTTCTTTTTTGCTACATTGATTTAAATCTAGTCCATCGTAAAAAATAAAACCATTACTAGGTTTATCAATCATGGTAAGCACTTTGGCGAGGGTGGTTTTGCCGCAGCCTGATTCTCCAACTATGGCGAGAGTCTTGCCGACTTCTAGTTTAAAACTAATATCATTGACTGCTTTGACGATTTGATTTTTTTGGAACAGCCTTTTGATAGGGTAATGGCGGTCTAAGTTTCTTACTTCTATAACAGGAGTGTTTTTGTTCATTTTAAAAGATTATTTAGTTTTCCCTTAAAAACTACATTTAGCACATAATTTTTTATTATTTTACTTTAGTTAAATCAATATTTGAATTATTTTTTAAGGACGATTGTTTATTTGTGAGAGGAAAATAACATCTTACTTTTTCTGTATTTTTTCCCATAAGTTCTGGTTGTTGCTGGCGACATTTTTCCACAGCGTAAGGACAACGAGGATGAAACATACAGCCTGTAATACTATCAGCTGCTGAGGGCACAGAACCAGATAAAACTTTCAAACGATTTTCACCTTTAGAGTTTTCAGGAAGAGACGATATTAGAGCCTCGCTATAAGGATGGAGCGGGTGACGAAATAACGCTGCTGTTTTTCTAATTTCTACAAGTTGCCCCGCATACATAACTGCTATTCTGTGAGCGGATTCTGAGATTAAAGCCAAGTCGTGAGAAATAAAAATAACCCCTAAACTGCTTTTTTTTTGTAGTTCCAATAGCAAATCCATAATTTGAGCTTGAATGGTTACATCTAAAGCGGTCGTTGGTTCATCGGCTATAAGTAGTTTGGGGCTGCAAGCGATGGCAATGGCAATCATTACTCTTTGATTCATACCTCCAGAAAGTTGATGCGGAAAAGCCTTGAAGCAAGCCGCAGGATCAGCTATGCCTACTTGCTGTAGTAATTCTAAGGCTCTTTCTTTTTTTTTTTCTTGGATTTGATGCACCTTTAGGGTTTCTATAATTTGGTAGCCAATGGTAAAACAAGGATCCAAACTACTAATAGGTTCTTGGAAAATCATAGCTATATCTGCGCCTGTAATTTTTCTTCTTTTTTTTGCATCCATATTTAAAAGATCCATCCCGTTGAATTTTAATTTTTCGGCTTTGATTTCACTGTTTGTATCCAACAATCCCATAATCGCTAAAGCAGTAACACTTTTGCCTGAACCTGATTCTCCGACTATACCTAAAATTTCTCCAGCCTGAAGTTCAAAACTAATGGAGTCCACAGCTTGAAAATTTTTCTGTGCAGAATGAAAATCAACAGAGAGATTTTTTACTTCTAATAGTGCCATTATTTTTTTGTTTTAGGGTCTAGTGTATCTCTCAATCCATCTCCTACTAAATTAAAAGATAGCACAGTAAGTAAAATAATTAAGCCGGGAAAGGTTACAACCCACCAAGCACGAAGCATAAATTGGAGCGCATTGGCAAGCATAGTTCCCCACTCGGGAGAAGGAGGTTGCGCCCCTAAACCCAAAAAACCAAGCGCTGCCATATCCAAAATTGCACTAGAAAAATTGAGACTAGCTTGCACAATTAAAGGAGGAACACAGTTCGGTAAAATCGTTATAAACATAAGACGCAACCCACCCGCTCCTGAAACTTTAGAAGAAACAACATAATCTTTTTTGAGTTCTGTAATAGCAGCTGCTCTAGTCAATCTTACAAAACTGGGAAGCTGAATGATCGCCACTGCAATGGAGGCATTAAGTAGGCTGGGTCCCAATATAGCCACTATAGCAATAGCTAATAAAAGACTAGGAATTGATAATAAAATATCCATCAACCGCATAATTAGAATTTCTAATGTTCCTCTAATATACCCAGCGAGCAGACCTAAGAGTATACCAAGTCCTAAAGCAAGGGATACAACCAGAAAAGCAATCAAGAGAGAGAGCCTTGCTCCAAAAATTAGACGGCTTAGAATATCTCTACCTACATCGTCTGTACCTAAAAAATGAGTAAAACTGCCTCCTTGCCAAAAAGGAGGGGCAAGTAAAGAATCTCGGTATTGCACAAAAGGAGGATGTGGAGCCACCCACGGCGCAAAAATAGCGAAAACCACAAGTAGCAAGATAAAATATAATCCGATAGAAGCAGCTTTGTTCTTACGAAAAGAACGCCAAAAATCCCAAAAGGGGTGGGTGAGATTTTTAGTTTTGCTAGATTTAGATATAGAATTGAGCATTTTATAATTTTAGAAACAAACCAAGAGCCTTGCATTGGCATTATGTGACGGTTGAGTAATGGTTTCGTTAGGGTTAAGTTTTTTGGAATCTAAATATAAATAAAAAAAAGAATTAGTAACAGTAAAAATTAATATAATAGACCTTAGCGACGGATTCTAGGATTAATAACTCCGTAGAGTATATCTACTACTAGATTAATAAAAATTACTATGCAGGCAATAATTAAAATTCCGCTTTGGATCACAGCGTAGTCTCTGCGGTGAATAGAATCTATCATCCATTTTCCGATACCGGGCCAAGCAAAAATTGTTTCGGTCAAGATAGCTCCTCCCATCAAGGTGCCAACAACTAAACCTATAACGGTGATTACAGGAATTAAAGAGTTACGCAAAGCATGTACAAAAAGCACTTTAAATGGCGATAACCCTTTCGCTCTAGCAGAGCGAATATAATCTTCTTTGATTACTTCTAGCATAGAAGAGCGAGTCATTCGTAAAATAATAGCTAATGGAATGGTAGATAGAGCTAGGCTAGGCAAAATCAAATGAGAAACAGCGGAGCGAAAAGCTCCAGCTTCACCAGAAATTAAACTGTCTAAAAGCATAAAGCCCGTGACAGGTTCTATCCAATAGATTACAGAAATTCTTCCAGAAACGGGAGTCCAACCTAACCCAACAGAAAAAAATAAAATTAGAATTAAAGCCCACCAAAAAATAGGCATGGAATAGCCAGTAAGAGCAAAGGTGACTGCTCCGTGATCGTAAGCAGTGCCTCGCTTTACTGCTGCTAAAACTCCCAGTGGTATACCCAAAATAAGGGCTATCAGCATAGCTGCAATGGATAGCTCTAAGGTAGCAGGGAAAAGCGTTAAAAATTCTTCAAGAACAGGTTTGTTGGTTACAAAAGATGTTCCAAAATTACCTTGAAATAATCCACCTACATAATCGGCGTATTGTGAAAGGATTGGTTTATCTAGACCAAGTTCAGCGGCAAGTTCGGCGTGGCGCTCGGCAGATATTCCTCTTTCTCCGGACCTAACTTCAATAGCATCGCCCGGAACAAGACGAATCATAAAAAAAGTGAGTAAGGTGACTCCAATAAAGGTAGGAATTATGAGGCTAACTCTTTTGAGTAGAAAAGCAAACATTGGAGATAAAGATTTTTAAGAAATCTTCAAAAGATGGAAGCCTAAGCTTCCATCTCAAAAGAGCAATTATTTCAAATCCACGGGATAAAAGAAATGACCACCTAATGGGTCAATTTTGTATCCTACTACTTTAGGACTCAAAGCTTCACTAACGACAGAATGAGCAATGGTTGCCCAAGGAGCTTCTCTTTTAAAAACAAGTTGCGCTTTTTTATAAAGTTTTGTTCTTGTTTCTATATTTGTAGTTTGTTTTGCTTCTTCCAGTAAGTCATTGAATTCTTTGTTGCACCAACGAGCACGGTTAGGACCCTGTGCTGCTGCTGCACAACTCAATAAAACATAAAGGAAATTATCAGGATCTCCATTATCTCCAGTCCAACCCAGCAGAACAGTCTGATGTTCTCCTTTCTTAGAACGGTTGAGATATTCACCCCATTCGTAGCTTACAATTTTCGCATCCACTCCTATTTTAGCCCAATCTTCTTGGATGATTTCTGCCATTCTACGAGCATTCGGGTTGTAAGGTCGTTGCACTGGCATAGCCCAAATATCCGTCTTAAAACCATTGGGATAACCTGCTTGAGCCAATAGTTTTTTCGCTTCTGTCGGGTTATAAGAATCATCTTTCACCGCATTATTGTAAGACCACATAGTGGGAGGAATCGGATTTTTTGCGACTTTACCAGCCTGCTGAAAAATGGCATTAATAATATTTTTTTTATTAATAGCCATATTTAAGGCTTTCCTTACTTTTGCGTTAGTAAAAGGTTTTTTCTGTGTGTTGTAAGCAAGATAACCTACATTCAATCCTTCTTGCTGTAACAAATTAACCTTAGAACTTTTTTTCATTGCTGCTATATCCGCAGGATTAGGATAAGGCATGTGATGGCACTCTCCAGCTTTTAGCTTTGCATAACGCACAGAAGCATTTGGAGTAATAGAAAAAATTAAGTTATCAATTTTTGCTTTTCCTTTAAAATAATTAGGATTAGCTTTATAACGAATAACAGAATCTTTTTGGTAACTTTCCAATTGAAAAGGACCAGTAGCTACAGGTTCCAAATCCACTTTTTCAGGTGTTCCAGCCTTCATCATAGCTTCCGCATATTCAGCAGAGCCGATAGAAGCAAAGTCCATAGCTAGGTTAGCTATAAAAGGCGCCTCTGGTTTATTTAAGTTAAACCTCACCTTATAAGATCCCAATTTTTCAATAGATTTGATAATATTAGGCATATCCATTCCAGTAAAATATTCATAACTACCTCCAGAAATTTTATGGTAAGGATGATTTTTATCAAACTGTCGGTTGAAACTATACAACACATCATCAGCATTAAAATTGCGAGTTGGAGTGAAATTTTTCGTCTTATGAAACTTCACACCTTTTCGCAGAGTAAAGGTAAAACTTAAGTTGTCTTTGGAGACTTTCCAGCTCTTTGCAAGTGCTGGGACAACCTGAGTGCTACCATAAGCAAACTCCACAAGACGATTATAAATCGTTTTTGAGCTTGCATCAAAAGTTGTACCTGAAGTATAAAGCGCAGCATTAAAACCTTCAGGACTTCCCTCTGAACAATAGATAAAGGTTTTAGCCGCAAATACATTGCTAGCCGTAACCAAAGACCCTAAAGTCAGAATCGTGATTATTATTTTTTTCATATTTTTTTTATGATGAAAAAGACTACTTTGCAGTTCCATAAGCTAAACTATTGTTTTTTTAAAAACCTTCACTGATTGAAACCAGTATTTAGACTATATCTACTATGCAATGGTCTTTTTTTGTTAAAATAAGGAACTTTTCCTTAACAAGGTTATTGTTATGAATTTTTTTATGAATTTTGTCAAGAGTTTTATTGTAGATAATATAGAATAGATTTTTGAATTTGCCAAAACTAGCTGTTTAGCTAAAACAGCTGGTTTTGTCCTATTTGGTTAATTCAAAAGTATATAGACCTTTAAACCCCTTCTTCTTTAAGAACGGGGACACATTTTTTGCAAAGCAAAAAAAATGTCCCCTGCAGGTTGGCAAAAAAAATGTCCCCTGCAGGTTGGAAAAAAAAACATCCCCTACAGGTTTTTAAAAGCTGAGGCTCAAGCGGATATAGATCACAGATGGTTTGGAGACGGTTACTTCTTGGGTTTCTATTACTTCGTGTTCTTGTGATGTTTCCCGAGTGAGTGGCTCGCTAGTAACTCTTCCTCCTGTCATAGGAAAGGCAAACTTACACAAAGCTCGAGGTGGTCCACAAATTGTTTCATAAAAAGGTGCCGAATTATGAGAAAATCCCAAATATACAGTTTGTGCTGGCACTACTGCACTGGAAAGCACTACAGTTCTGGTTACTTTGGTTTTTTTAACGCTTACCTCGCCGTTCAAAAGAAGGTAGCCTAATTCCAGCTTGAGATTCTCTTTAATAGAATACTGCCAACCCAGATTCACAGCTGTTGCTCTTTGGCTTTCTGTTTTGCCTAGTGCTTTGAGTTGCAGAGTTCCAATTCCTAGTCCCGCATAAAAGCCTTTGGGAAAAAAATAGTCGTAGATTGCAATTTGGCTACTCACCTCGGTACCATCTCCTTTCCAGTTGTGTAGCTGCAATCCTACTCTATCTCCTTCGGGAAACTGCCAGCCGAAGTGCAAGCCGGCACCGCTCCATTTTGCTGTCGCTGGTTTTGAGGCTTCTAATTGAAATGGCACATCTACTAGGGTAGCATTGGAAAAAAGATCATCAAAGTGCCTTTTACAGTATGTGGAAACATTAAATTGGTAGACAGTGCTATCATAGGTTTCATCTGCTAGGGCGAATTGAAAACCTATAAAACCATCATTGCTTATTCCGTCTGTGCTCGCAAAACCCGTCTCACAAATCCTTACAGATGCCTTTTGTGCGTGGTCTTGAGAACCAACAATTAGAAGTATTGTATCACTAGGAGCTGCAGCAGTAAAGCTAAATCCACCACCACTACTATCTATTATGGCGCCTGTAGGAGTAACACTTGTTATACGAGCAGAAGTCTTTGACTCCGAAAGACCCAAAGCATAGGGAGTTAACCCAATAAACCAACCACCTTTACCAATTTTACTTGTTTGGCTGTCCTGCGCCTGCAGATTTCCTACAAACTGAAAACTCAACAAAACCGCACCTAGCAGTAATGTCCATTGGAATCCAGCCCGTTGTCTAGCCCATTGAAAACCAGCCCATTGATTAGATTGAGCTACTTTTGTCTTATAATTTTTAAGAGGCATTTTTAACGTTCTTTTTGATATTCCTTGCATAATTTTTTTTAGTTTGAGACTATTGAATTTGCGTTCTGTTTAGACTAAACAAAATGCAAATTCAAAGGTCTAAGTTTAAATTAAAATAGCCTTTTGAATTTCTAAGAAATTCAAAGGTTTATAAAAAACATTTTCCTAGTTTGTCTAGGTTGTGTCTAGTTTAGCTAGACTTTACCAAAGTCTAGCAAAATATAATATTGATGTCAAGCAAAACATAATGAGACCTTTTCCTAGTTTGGCTAGACTTTACCAAAGTTTAGCCAAAACAGCTGGTTTTGTCCTATTTGGCAAATTCAAATTATTAGTTTAGCTAGATTTTACCAAAGTCTAGCCAAATATAGCATTGATGTCAAACAAAACATAATGAGACCTTTCCCTAGTTTAGCTAGATTTTACCAAAGTTTAGCCAAAACAGCTGGTTTTGTCCTATTTGGCAAATTCAAATTATTAGTTAGCTAGATTTTACCAAAGTCTAGCCAAATATAGCATTGATGTCAAACAAAACATAATGAGACCTTTCCCTAGTTTAGCTAGATTTTACCAAAGTCTAGCCAAAACAGCTGGTTTTGTCCTATTTGGCAAATTCAAATTATTAGTTTAGCTAGACTTTACCAAAGTTTAGCCAAAACAGCTGGTTTTGTCCTATTTGGCAAATTCAAAGGTCTATAAGATAAATAAAAGGAAACAACCTGTCCCAAAACATACCGAAATAGACAATAGATTAGCTCAGCACATCAAAAAACAATTGGTATCTAACGAAGATATTTTTTGCTTATTTTATAGTTGATAATTTTTATAGATTCTTATAGTAAATAACATTATATTAATTATTAAAATCTTCAACCGAAAAATAATGGAAGTAAAAATGAAAATGATTTATTGGAAATCAGAAAAGTTTTGGCTTGGAAAATTGCTAGAACATCCAGAAATAATGACGCAAGGGGAAACACTCGCTGAACTAGAAGAAAATCTCCGCGATGCCTATTTGATGATGGCTATGGATGATGTTCCTGAAGAATATCAGACAAAAGAAATAGCAATGTGAAAAAAAAAGAATTTGTTAGATACTTAGAACAGAATAAATGTATATTGCTAAGGCACGGTGCCAATCACGATATTTATCAAAATAAGATAAATAAAAAGAAACAACCTGTCCCAAGACATACCGAAATAGACAATAGATTAGCTCAGCACATCAAAAAACAATTGGGTATCTAACGAAGATATTTTTTGCTTATTTTATAGTTGATAATTTTTATAAATTCGTCTAATAATCTAAATAAATTATACTATACTCATTTTATAAGGATTAACTTTTTAAAATAAATGCGAGACAAAACAATAAAAACAGAAACTTTTGTTTTACCCTTAAAACTTTCAAAGTATTTGAATACAATGTCTAATGAATTAGGTAAGAAAAAAACGACCATTATTTCTGAAGCACTAGAAATGTATATGGATGCTCAAGATTTAAAAGAAGCCAGAAAAAGATTTAATGACCCTAATTCCAAAACCTTATCTGCTAAAGAATTTTGGAATGAATTAGAAAAAGAATTATAAATATTTCTTAATTTTGATATTTATTTGAAATATTATCTTGACATAAAATAAGATATTGAATACTTTATAATTTTATTCAGTGAATTTCAACTTAACTAAAAACAATTATGATAAAAAAAGATAAATTCTTAAATGAAGTGGAACTCTTCATAGAAGAAATATTACTTTTTCATCTTATGGTAAATGAAAAAGCAAGTGACGAAATAGATGAAGAAATGTCGCAGAAAATTTACGATTTAAGAACGACATTTTTGGGAATATATAATCCTTATAGGGATTCAGTTGGCCTTGATTCAATGACAATTAACAAATTACCTTGTAATGAGAGAATAAAAAAAATATTAGATCATTTTCTTACAAAATAACCCAAGAAAAAATATTAATGATTAATGATTAATCTTTTTTCTTGTTATTATGAAAGTAAAAATGAGAATGATTTACTGGAAATCAGAAAAGTTTTGGCTTGGAAAGTTGCTAGAACATCCAGAAATAATGACGCAAGGGGAAACACTCGCTGAACTAGAAGAAAATCTCCGCGATGCCTATTTGATGATGGCTATTATTTAGTAGTGCTTTTTGATGTTTTATACGAGCGAGCCATATAAATAATGAGCGGAGTAATAACAACGCTAGGAGCGAGCCAATTCACCAAATCGGGAATACCGAGTTTAGCACCATTGACCACTAAAACTGCTGTGACCACCGCAATGAAACTGGCTAAAATTCTAGTAAGGTGGCGTAAAATTCTTTCTTTACCTTGAATTTTTCCTTTGCGAAATTGCAATATATCCTGTGTTGCCAGCAATAATCCTATCACTCCGAAAACAATAAGCACAATGCCTAAATTGTTTTGATTGAATAAAAATTTGATTGCCAATAGAATCATAAAAATAACAGTAGCAAACATCATCCAAGCTGCTATCTTATCTATAATGGCGGGTAAGTTTTTTCTTTCTCTTCCTGCTCTAAAACCAGTGAAAGCTAGATAATAGCTAAAAATTCCAATACTAAACAAGAACCAGTTTATCGGCAGCGCTATAAAGGATAAATGTAGTGCGCTAATAAAAACTAGGCTCATCGCACAAAAATACGCTCTGCCTAGTCTTCTATGAAAAGTAGTGCCTTTCCTTAAGATAATAGCTAAAATCGCTATAATGAGAGCAATAGTACCGCTCGTAATGTGAACCAAAAGTGAGATGTTATCCATAGTAAAAAATTGGTTATTATTATAGACTTTTGAATTTGCATTCTGTTTAGCTTATGCAGCGTTGAAAAATTTTTTTAACTCTTGAAATACTTCAGTATTCCTACGAGCTAAAAAAAATTTTTGCCTAGCCTAGCCGTCACATCAGCGAAATTCAAAGGTCTATATTATTATTTTTAGTAACTAGCTTACTTAAGAAGCAACAGAGGCTGCGGCTTTTTCTCCGACTAGTGCGTTGTTTTGGAACCTATTGTAGTGGAAAGGTTTTATTCTCTCGGGTATTTTTTTGTTGGCTATCATTTTAGCGGTGTTTAGTCCGCTAGCAGCAGTTCCTTTGAAACCATAAGTTCCCCAACCTCCGTTGACATAAAACCCTTTAATTTCGTCTATGGGAGAAATAATGGGGCTAAAATCGGGTGTCATATCACAAAGTCCGCACCATTGTCTTTGAATTCTTACATTTTGCAGACAAGGAAACAGTTCTAAAAGATGAGATGCCATAGTTTCTAAAAATCCTAAAGTAGCACTCATTCCATAATGAGAATACTGATCTATACCTCCACCGCAGACTAGCTCGCCTCTATCGGTTTGACTCATATAGCAATGTAGATTGGAGCTAACTACAACATGGTGTAGCCAAGGTTTGTAGGATTCGGTAACTAGAGCTTGTAAAGGATGGGTGACAAAGGGCAATTTGACTCCCGCCATAGCACAGACTTCTGAACTCCAACCAGCTACAACAGAAACAACAGTGCCTGCTTTAATATCGCCTCTACTGGTTTTTACTCCTTCTACTTTGCCATTTTTTATGAGGACTTTTTGGACTTTCGTTTGATTGTGAATTTCTACTCCGTTCTTGTGAGCCTCTTTAGCGTAAGCCCAAACTACAGCGTCGTGCCGAATAATACCCCCTGGTGGATGATACAAGGCTCCAAGTATGGGATAACGGGGATGCTCTGTAATATCAATTTCAGGTAACATTTTTTTAATTTGCTTAGGATAAATCACTTCTGCTTTAATTCCTAATGCTTTGCAATATTCTGCTCGGGTTCTCATCACAGCAAGGGATGCTGTACTGTGGGCAAGTGTGAAATGTCCTTGTTGACTAAACATTAAATTAAAATTTAGCTCTTGAGAAAGATTTTCAAATAGTTTGAGACTTTCATCGTAAAACTGAATTCCTTCGGGTGTGCGGTAGTTGGAGCGTAAAATAGCTGTATTTCTGCCTGAGCCTCCATAGCCAATAAATTTTTCTTCTAGGACTGCTACATTGGTAATGCCCATTTTGGATAGATAGTAGGCTGTGGCTAAGCCGTGGGCGCCTCCTCCTATAATCACTACGTCGTAGCTTTTTTGTAGTTTTTGATTTTTGAGTATTGCTTTCATAATTTTAATAGTTTAACTTTATTGAATTAGTGTTTTGTAACGTCTAGGCAAGGCAAAAATTTTTTTTGTCTCGCAGGAATACAAATAGTATTTCAAGGGACAAAAAAAATTTTTAACGCTGCATAGACTAAAGAAAACACTAATTTAAAATGAGATGGGTAAAACAGATAATCCAGTAGGTACTAATCCCACTCTCTTGCCAACATCCATAAAGGCATCAAATAAAGCTTCAGTGTAGGCTCTATCGCAAATCAATATATCTGCTTTTTTAGTGCGGTAAATGGTTGTAGTAATGGTATGCACTGAACTTTGAATTACAGATCCTACTGGATATTTTTCTTCGGTTAAATTCATAGCTGCCGACCTATCTAATACCAATGATTTTTTTACACCCGCTAAAGCTAAACAACCCCAAGCACCTGTTACATTATTATAGGGAGCCAAATAATTTGCTTGCGCTTTTTTCAATTTTTCTTCTGTTGCAGCTTCTTTTTCTGGAGGACATAAAATAAGAAATCTATCTTTTAAAAATCTTAAAGCACAGTAATTTTCTTTTACTAAAGCTGTGCCTATTTTTATTTTACTCGCACCAGCTACAAATGAATCTGCAAATTTTGCTGCTGTTTTTCCTCGCAAGTGAAATTTTCCAATACAAGACCAGTCCGCTAAAACGCTCCCTTTACTGAGGCTTGTTTTTTCTTCTTTTAAAGATTTAAAAACTTGAGGTAACATCCAGCCTTTGTAGTTTTTTAACTGGACTTGATTTTTATCGTAAGTGCCTATTAAAGGCGAATTTTTTGCTAAATTTGTTTTCATTTTAATTACACATTTTTTGACCAAGTTTTATCCACTTATCATTTTGAATAAGCTTGTGATAATCAATAATTTGAACCCACACATTTTGTCCTTTAAATCCATACTCATAAAGCACTGAACATACATAACTAGCATATCCATCTCTGTTTGAACTATCATTAAGCACACCAACCTTGAAAATACTCTTAGCTGTCCATACAGCGTCTATAGCTGTTGGTTCTTTGTCACTTTTAAATAATTTAAGGACTTTTTCTTGGTTCTCTACTCTCTCCTGTAATCTCTTTTTGTCAAATTCTGTTTCTAACTTTTTCAACTCTGTAGATTCTATAGATTTTTTAACTTTACTTGTTTCTGTATCTTCTGATACAGAAACAAGTATTATAACAATAATCAAAAAAGCTAAAGATGAGAAAAAAAATATTAAACCAAACTTGCGTAATTTTTTTAGTTTCTGATTTTTCATTTTCTTATTTTTATTAATTTAAATTTCTACACCTTATAGAAATTTTTTTAATTAGTGTTTTTTAAAATCATAGGCAACCTGACGCATAGCTAAAAAAAATCGCTAATTTTTCATTCTAGCACCTTGAGGATCATAAATCCCATGCGCCAATATCTCTGCTTCCACATCCTTACCTTTAGCTGTGCGAATAGTAAATTTACCTCCCACTTTTGCTAAAGGTGATTTCACCCAAGCGAGTCCAATTCCGTGTCCTACTGTAGGGCTAAATCTTGAACTTGTTACTCTACCAGCAATTTTACCATTATCTAAAACAGCAACTCCATCTTCTGGGATAGAGGAATTCTTTTTTAGTTTATAATTCACCAATTTTTCTCTTTTGCTGAAATCTTTGGTTTTAAAATCATTCAAAAAGTATTTTCCTATAAAATCTGGCTTATCTTCTCTAACAGCAAAATTGACTCCAGCGTCGTAAGGACTTGTTAAGGCATCGGTATCTGTGCCCGGTATAAGATGTCCTTTTTCTAGTCTTAAAATCCTTTGAGCTTCTATGCCTACTGGAGCTAAATCATATTTTTTGCCCGTTTCCATTAGATGCTCCCATAAAGAATACCCGTATTCAGAGGGGTAGTGTATTTCATAGCCGAGCTCTCCAGTGAAACCAATGCGGAAAATATAACAGGGAATACCGCAGATTTTTGCTTTAGCGCATCCCATATAGGGTAGGGTTTCATTAGAAATGTTTATATCAATTTTATCTTCTAAAAATTCTCTTGAACTAGCTCCTGTAACATTGACAGCAGAAAGAACAGAGCTTTTATTTTTTACATGAACTCGGTAACCTTCGGTATCTATCCAGAGCCAAAATTGAGAAACGATGGTATCTTGGTTGCCAGTCGTTGTGCTGATATAGTAATTTTCTTCGTCCATTTTAGAAATAGTGCCGTCGTCGTATAAAATTCCGCTTTCAGCAACCATAATGGAATAACGGCTTTTGCCAATTTTTAACTTGGCGTATTTAGATGGCATAAAAAATTCTACAAATTTTATAACATCAGGCCCACTAAGTTCTATTTTTCCCAAAGTGCTAACATCAATGATTCCTAACTTCTGACGAACTTGAAGAGCCTCTTTTTCAGGAGATTGGTAATACTCGGGTCTTTTCCATTGTCCTGCAATTAAAAATTTTGCCTCGTTTTTCTCGTGCCAGTGGTGCATTGCTGTTCTTCGCACTGGAACTAGATGATGAGATCTTCCTGCCAAAACTGAAAAGCTAGTGGGTGTAAAAGGAGGTCTTACAGTAGTAGGTGTTGCTTCTTTAAATTCTACTCCGCATTCTATAGCTCCTATTCTAGCTATAGCCTCGTAGCTGGATTTTCCTTGACCTGGTCCCATACCCATACTGGTATATCTTTTCAAAAGCTCGGTTTGGTTGTAGCCTTCTTGGACTGACTTATAAATTTCTTTTCGTGTGACATCCATACATTTATCTACAAATTGAAATTTACCACTACTTTCAATAGCCGGTGGCATAAGAAAAACTATTTCTTCACTAAAACGTTGTGAAACTGGATTGGGTTGCATTTTAGCAGCCGCTGTTCCTACCTTTTTTCCTTCTTCATAAATTGTAGAAAAACTAGCATATCCGTTGACATCCCCTGCTGCATATACGCTATTGGCAAGATCCGTGGTTCTAAATATTCCTCTTTTTGAATCCCATTTAGGTTTCTTCCTTCCCATAGCTAAAAGCTGCATATTGGATTTATAACCAAGTGCCAACACGGCTAAGTCGCAGTCAAAACTTCCAGAGGGTTTGCCTCCACTCAATCCTGAATAAAAAACTTTAGAGATAGATTTTTTTCCACTAGCAGAATGAATGGTTTGGTTAGTTATAATTTTAATGTTTTTCGCTCTCACTTGGGAGATAAACTCGTTGTCTCTTACTTTCTCTCGCGCATCCACTACTGCAACCACTTTAGTGCCTGCTTCTTCTAAGGCTATAGCTGTATGATAACCTCCATTATGACAAGTGAACACCACAGCCTTTTCCCCGAGTGTGACTCCGTGCAATGCAATCATTCTTTCAATCGCAGAGGCTTGCACAACACCTACCATATCATTGTTATGAAAAACGGTGTGTCTGTCGGATGCACCAGTTGCTACAACTACTGCAGCGGATCTAATTTTGAGTAGGTCTTCTCCAGAATAGCTGTTTGCTTTCTTTGCCGCTACCAAATTATCTTCATAAATTCCAAAAACAGTAGTGCCTGTGAAATATTCTAAATTGGGATGTTTGATAATTTTTTTGAGTATTGTGTGAAAAGCTTGCCATTCTTTTTTTCCATTGAGATCCTTATTAGAACAGTTTTTAACAGTGTTCCCTTTATGAACAGTTCTACCTCCAAGTTGAGCGTCTTTTTCTAATAGTAGAACTTTTTTACCCAATACTAAAGCTGCTTGTGCAGCCGCTATACCTGCGATACCTGCTCCTATCACACAAACATCTGCAAAAAAATATTTTTTTTCACAATACTGTTTTTCGTGGTTATCTTTTAAATTAATTTTTCCGAGTCCTGCAGCTTTTCTAATAATTTTTTCAAAAATGG
The DNA here is from genome assembly GCA_965216635.1 of bacterium. Classification (GTDB taxonomy): domain Bacteria; phylum SAR324; class SAR324; order XYD2-FULL-50-16. The sequence goes on along the minus strand of OZ244188.1, from coordinate 2,348,671 downwards.
GCCATGCTACTTTTGGTTTATGGAACATTTTGTAATAAAATCCCGTAGGTAACATGGGTATCATAACACGGTTGACCGACATTATATCAAAATTAGTAGAGGGCCATGCGTTTTGTGTTTTTAAAATCATACCTTCTTCTAGTATAGTAGAACCTGCTAAAATATTTGGCTTGCCGTTAATTGTCAATAATGTTTCGGCTCCAAATCCGTAGTAATCATAAAAACCTCTTGGTCTATGGTACTTAAAACTTCGTGTGAAAATTTTAATACCATTCGCACACAGAGCAGAAACTACTGTATCGCTCGTTTTACCTTTCAAAGTTTTTCCATTGTAGCTAAAAGAAATTTCTTTGTTACTTTTTGGAATATCAAACAAGGGGTGATTTTTAATTCTTTTCATTTATTTAAAAAATTTGGTGAATTTATTTCTATCTTCATAACTAAAACTAATATGATCTGTATTGTTATTGGTATCCCTGAAAACCAAAAACCACTGCTCAGATGCTCTGTGATACCACCACTCCAATATCTTACCTTTGGGATTTTTTTTAAAAAAAACATAGTCCACCCATTTATCAAAAGAACTATTTGCTTTAGGGCGTGGAATGTATTCTCCTCCATAGGCAAACTCCGTTGTTGGTCGTTTGCCTATACTGGGACAGTCTAGTAAAAAACTCATAAAACGATTCTATTAAATAGACTTTTGAATTTGCTTATCTAGTTTAGCCTATGCAGCGTTGAAAAAAATTTTTAACTCTTGCTATTTGTGAAGAAATGCTCTTCAGTATTCCAGCGAGCTAAAAAAAATTTTCGCACCTGTTCTAACCATTTGGCTAGCCCCAATAGTGGGATAAGCATCAGCGAAATTCAAAGGTCTATTAAATTTTATTATTATACGAGACTCTTGAATGAAACAATATAATGCTTAATTCAAAAATCTCTATTTATCTTGAAACTTTATTGAGGGGAAATGTTATTCAAATTTAAGATATTCTTTCCGCAAATCATTCAAAGGATGCCTTCCAGACATTTGGAATTTTATCAACAATTCTCTTGCTACCATATCCCTATCTTGCTGATTGTCTGGAAGTTTGAGATCTTTTGGAACAGTTACCCAACCGTTGATATTTCTATCAAAAACAGCAGGCGTTCCTTCTTCATAACCCATGTGGACATCTTCTAACCAATTTAAGTCTTGCCATCCCATAACTTCTATGTATTTTTTTAGAAAATCGGTTAGACGATTATAGTCTGGAACAAGATTGACATCGTAGCGATAGCCTATGTGTTGTCCGATAATCTTTTCTCTATCAGTATCTACCCCATCGGATTTGAGGTAATAGTCTACATTTTTTTCGCTCATTTTTTTTTGATTATTTATTTGTTTATTAAAAATAAAAACTTTCTTTAATCCGTTATAGAAGAGTCTACGGCAGAACCTATAATTGCTCCCAAAGTTGTTGTGCATATAAACCCAACAAACATCAATCCGTTACTAATTTCTTGTATATCACCAATATTTAAAAACGAAAAAACATACCCTACTAGGAGAGCAAAAGAAGAACATCCAAAAACGTATATCAAAAACCATAGTCTTATAAGTTGTTTTTTTTGCTCGTGTAAACTACCTTTATTTTTTGTACTTATTGAGCTATCTTCCATTGTTCTTTTTGTTCAAATTCACTTTTAATACTCTCGTGATCAATAATATTACTTTCGTTTTTACTGTATGCTTCAAACCAAGCAAAACCATGCGTCTCTTCTATTAACTGATGTATAGAAAGTTTTGCATATTTTGCAATGGCTATATCAACAGATTTAGCATCCTGAGAAATATAAAAATTGCCATCATAGCTCACCAAACTTTCAATGGGTTTATATCCATAACTTTTGCACCTATCATAAATTTCCCGAATAACAGGTCCCATTTTCCAAGCTTCAAATTGCAAGTAAGGAAGTTCGTCTCTTTCTATTAAAAAATACTCCCCATAGCTTAAATATAACAATTTCTGTAGCTGTAAATTGGTGATTAAACCTACTTTTTTAGTACAACCTTGTAGTATAGCATTTGTCCTGCCGTACAATTTTTTTGTTAATTTTTCTTCCATTGTAATTTTTTACTTTAATTTTTTTTTAACGCAGCATAGACAAAGCAGATTGACGCAATTAGTAGCGAGTCAGATCTGGACGTCCCACAGTGTGCTGTGTTCCAGCCAATGGCACTTGTGCCATAGCAGAAGCTTCATAAGTTAAAGCAGATAAATCTTCAGGTTCCAAAGAATGCACATTGGTTTTTCCGCAAGCTCTAGCTAAAAGCTGAGCTTCAATAGCTAAAGTATGCAAAAAGTTATAGACTCTTTCCGCTCCTTCATCAGGATCCAAACGTTTTCTTAATTCCTTATCTTGAGTGGCAATTCCTACTGGACATCTTCCAGTATGGCAATGGTAACATTCTCCAGCGGATACTCCCATTTCGTTGTCAAAATCAGCTTCGGGTATATCTTTGTTGCAGTTAAGAGCAATCAAAACAGAGTGCCCTATAGCTACTGCATCGGCTCCTAGTGCAAGCGCCTTAGCAACATCACCTCCGTTTCTAATACCTCCAGCATAGACTAAAGAAATTTTTCCAGTTTGTCCGACATCGTCCATTGCTTTTCTAGCTTGCCTAATCGCAGCAATCCCAGGGACTCCTGTTTCTTCTGTAGCCAAATGAGGACCTGCCCCAGTACCCCCTTCCATACCATCAATGTAGATAGAATCGGGACCTGTTTTGGCAGCCATTCTCACATCGTCGTAGACTCTAGCAGAACCTAGTTTTAATTGAATAGGAATTTGTCCGTCGGTAGCTTCCCTTAGCTCATTGATTTTGATAGACAAATCATCGGGACCTAACCAATCAGGGTGTCTCGCTGGAGATCTTTGGTCAATACCAGCTGGTAAAGAACGCATCTCAGCTATTTGATCGGTTACTTTTTGTCCCATTAGGTGTCCGCCCAAACCTACTTTACAACCTTGTCCGATAAATATTTCTACAGCATCAGCTAATCTTAAATGGTGTGGGTTGAATCCATAGCGGGATTGAATACACTGGTAAAACCACTTTGAAGAATACCTTCTTTCATCGGGTATCATTCCTCCTTCTCCAGAACAGGTAGCTGTTCCAGCCATGGTAGCTCCTCTAGCAAGAGCTATCTTTGCTTCATAGCTCAAAGCTCCAAAACTCATGCCTGTCACATAGATAGGTATGTCTAGTTCTAATGGAACCTTAGCGTTGGGTCCTATAACTGTTTTTGTAAGGCACTTTTCTCGGTAGCCTTCAATCACAAACCGAGTTAGAGTGCCCGGCATAAAGGTTAAATCATCCCAAGATGGAATTTTCTTAAAAATAGAAAAACCTCGCATTCGGTAACGTCCAAGTTCTGCTTTAATATGAATATCATCCATTACTTCTGGTTGGAAAATAAAACTTTTTCCAATCAAATCTTTATTTCTCTTTTTTTCTATCATGATTTAATTTTAAATTAGGTTAAAGAATAAAAAAATTTTAGGGCAGTGCGTATTACTCATGCAAAAAGATCATTGCACAAATTCTACTGGTTTAACTTCTTTTAATTCATCCTCTGTCAATACTCGTGAAATAGCCATAAATCGCAAACCAAGTGGAATTTCTAATGAAAAACTTGCGCCTCTGCCTTCCGTCACATCAACCAATATGTGCATACTTTCATAGTATTTGAATTGATCGGATGCCATATAAAATTTACACCCGTGAATTTCACCCAAATACAAATCTCTAGAACCAAGTAAAAATTCACCTTTAGCAAAACACATAGGGGAAGAACCGTCGCAACAACCTCCACTTTGATGAAACATCAAATCTCCGTGTTTTTGCCGTAGTTGCTCTATAACTGTTTTGGCTTTATCTGTAACGGATACCCGTTCTATAACCATAAAAAAATATATAGACTTTTGCGGTAGCACTATATTTAAAGTAGACCACTAAACAAAAATTTTTTGTAGTCAAACCATAAACATCGTCCCATCCCAAAAGCCTCATTCTAGACTTTTGAATTTGCCAAATAGGACAAAACTAACTGTTTAGCCAAAACAAGCTTATTGCTTGAAACTATTTATGCGCTATAGAAAAAGTGCCTTTTGGCACTTTTTCATTTTTTTTTTTCGCACCTGTTCTAACCATTTGGCTAGCCGTCACAGCTGGTTTTGTCCTATTTGGCAAATTCAAAGGTCTAATTCCAGTGAACCTAGACAGTTTTTAATAAAACTGTCTAGTTTAAAAACTAAAAGAATCCTAATGCGTTTTTATCGTAAGATAAAAGCACATTCTTAGTATGACGATAATGATCTAGCATCATTTTATGGGTTTCTCGTCCAATACCTGATTTTTTATACCCACCAAAAGAAGCATGCGCTGGATAAGCATGGTAACAATTACACCAAATACGACCTGCTGCAATATTTCGAGAAACATTTTGCATTTGATGTAAATCCCGTGTCCAAACACCAGCCCCTAAACCATATAAAGTATCATTAGCAATTTCCAATGCTTCGGCTTCATCTTTAAAGGTTGTAACACTCACTACAGGGCCAAATATTTCCTCTTGGAAGACACGCATCTTATTGTGTCCTTTAAATACAGTTGGTTGAATATAATGACCATTAGGGTAGATTTCGTTTTTATAGGCTTCACCTCCAACTAGCACTTCTGCACCTTCCTGTTTGCCAATATCAATATAGTTAAGGATTTTTTCATATTGATCATTGGATACCTGTGCTCCCATCATGGTAGCACTATCCAGTGGGTCTCCCATTTTAATAGCTTCAACACGTTTTAAACAGCGTTCCATAAACTTATCATAAATACTTTCTTGAATTAAAGCACGAGATGGACAAGTACAAACCTCACCTTGATTTACAGCAAACATCACAAAACCTTCAATGGCTTTATCTAAGAAGTTATCATCTTCCGCCATTACACTTTCTAGAAAAACATTTGGTGACTTCCCGCCTAGTTCCAAACTCACAGGGGTGATATTTTCAGAAGCGTATTGTAAAATCAACCTTCCAGTAGTGGTTTCACCAGTAAACGCCACTTTTTTAATATCTGGATGAGTAGCTAATGGTTTACCTGCTTCTGGACCAAAACCGCTAACAATATTTAATACACCTGCGGGTAGTAAATCCGAAATCAATTCTGCGACTATAAGAATAGATGCAGGTGTTTGTTCTGCTGGTTTCAGCACAATACAATTACCTGCCGCTAACGCTGGGGCAATTTTCCATGTCGCCATGAGAATTGGAAAATTCCAAGGAATAATCTGTCCTACAACACCTAATGGTTCATGGACTTCCATAGAAACCGTGTTCGCGTCAATATCGGTTATTTCCCCGGATTCGGATCTAATAACACCACCAAAATAGCGAAAATGATCTACAACCAAAGGTAAATCCACATTAAATGTTTCTCTATATGCCTTCCCATTTTCCCATGTTTCAAGTTTAGCTAATTCTTCTATATTTTCTTCAATCCGAGCAGCAATTTTAAACAGAATATTACTTCGTTCAGTGGCTGATGTTTTTCCCCAGTCCACAAATGCTTTCTGTCCTGCTTGAATAGCTAAATTAATATCCTTACTGTTAGACTTAGGCACTCTTGTAAGTACACTATTATCAATAGATGAAATATCATCAAAGTACTCGCCGTCAACAGGAGCTAACCATTCTCCACCAATATAATTTTCATATTGGTTTTTAAAGTTAAGTTTTTTAACTGTCATAGTAACTTTTATTTTAATTGGTATTATTAAGAAAAATCTTATTTTAAATACTATTTAAAATAAGAAAAACCGAAAATATCTATTTCAATCAACAAAAACTCTAACAACTACAAACTGTTTTCTCAATTACTTTTTTATGGTCTCATTCAAATTGATTTTTAATCCGTTAGAACTATCTAAATCTGTTATAAAATAAGTTTCTTTTCTGCCGGCTCCAACTTATCATAACTCCACAGTTTTTTACCAGAGACTATCTTTGTGAAATTTTCTACAGGTTTTTGAGGCTGAATGCCGTATTGATTGAGTTTCCTTTTGAGCCATGTCCTTTCAACATCGTTCATTTCTCCTTCTACAGCATCAACTCCCAAATCCGCAATTTTACCACCAACATAGATAGTCCCGTCATACATAGAATCTCCTAAATTTTTCCCTGCATCTCCGCAAATAACAATTCTGCCTCGCTGCATCATAAAACCAGTGAAAGCACCAGAGCTTCCACCAATAATAATGGAGCCTCCTTTTTGATCAATACCTGTTCTACCTCCGACATCTCCTTTGCAAACAAGATCACCACCGCGGATGGCTGCTCCAAAAACAGAGCCTGCATTTTTTTCAATTAAGATAGTACCAGACATCATATTTTCTCCGCAAGACCAACCAACTCTACCTTCAATATGAATGTTGGGTCCATCAATTACTCCGCAACCGAAATAACCAAGGCTTCCTTTCACAGTGACTTTTAAACGGTTAAGAATGCCCACAATCAGACAATGCTTAGAGCCTGGGTTTAGGAGAGTAATGTTTCCATAACCTTCTTTCATTTTTGCTAGAATTTGCGAATTGACTTTTGTACTACTAATATTTCCTACGTCGATTTCTGTGGTTTTATCAAAATCCACATCTTGTGCAAAAGAATAGGTATAATTTTCTGCCTCTTCTGGTGAAAAATAAACCTGCTGAGTTCTACCAGCTAATTTTTCCGAATGTAAGTCCATTTTTAATTTTATTGTTAATTATATACCTTTGAATTTCGCTGATGCTTATCCCACTATTGGGGCTAGCCAAATGGTTAAAGCAGGTGCGAAAATTTTTTTTAGCTCGTAGGAATACTGAAGTATTTCAAGAGTTAAAAAAATTTTTCAACGCTGCATAGGCTAAACAGAATGCAAATTCAAAAGTATATATCCATTGGCATTATGTAACACCTAGGCAAGGCGAAAAAAATTTTTGTCTCGTAGAAATATATGTAATATTTCAAGAGGCAAAATTTTTTTTAACCGCTGCATAGTCTAAACAGAATGTCAATGATTAGTTTTTTTTCCATACTTTCACTGTCCCTTCATAAGGATCATAAGAATCAATTTCTTTTCCAACTGCACTAACTATAGCTATTTCTTCTGAAGCCATTGCAATCAAATCATCGGTTTCCATTAGCACCAAAGGTTTAGCCGCCATTTCGTCTTTAGCTACTCCGAGTTCATCTTCAGTCGTTACTAAATAAGTAAAAACGCCATCTAGCTCTTTCACGGAATCTTGTAAAACTTCTTCTAATTCCATTCCTTTGTTTAATTTATCTGCTATGTAGACAGCAATCATTTCAGAGTCACAATTAGAAGTAAATCTATGCCCTAATCTTTCCAATTGTCTTCGCATACTCCAATAGTTTGTTAACTGTCCATTATGCACAACTGCAATATCTTTAAACGGATAAGCCCAATAAGGATGGGCAGAACGAATATCTACATCGGATTCTGTTGCCATTCGGGTATGTCCTATGGCGTGGCTTCCCATAAAACCATTCAAAGAATATCTTTCAGCAACGCGGTCAGCATTACCTAAATCTTTGATAAGTTCTAATGATCTTCCAATAGAAAGTATTTCTACTTGCTCTATATCTTCTAAGTAGTCAACCAATCTTTTTAAATCACCATCAAAAGAAAAAATACATTTTCCAGCATAATCTGTAACATCTTCTTGAGAGTGAATTTTTGCATTCATTTTTCCTAATCGGTTTGCGATTTTTTCTTTTCTACTTTTCAATTTATCTACAATATCAAACCCACTAGTAGTCTCCTGCTGTTCAGCAGTTTTGTAGCGAAGCACAAATTGTCCTTCGTTGGGTTTACCATAAAGAGCAAAACCAGTAGAATCAGGTCCCCGATGCTCCATAGAAGCAAGCATTGCTGTCATTTCAGTTCCAACATCTTTATTTCCGTTTTTATGGATTAATCCAGCTATTCCGCACATAGTTTTTTATAATTTAAGGTTAATAAAAAAAATTTAGATGATTTTTTTGAATATAAACTAAACTTTTATCTTTTGTAATCGTAAGGAATGCCTGAAGCTAGTCCCATTTTTATTGCCATAGCTTGTGTTGAAACTTCAAATTTTTTTGCAAGTTTTTCTATATCTTTTTCTTCTTCTTTTTTTAACAAATGGTCTGGCATAAGAATTTCAGATGCCCAAGAATTGGCTTCTTTTTCTAGATCATTAGACAAACTACTCCTAAAAAGTATATCTTCTCGTATTCCATCTCCTATTTGTTCTTTATGAAAAATATAATGAGCTATCTCGTGTGCAATAGTAAATCTCTGTCTATTAGGGTGGTGGTTTATATTAACATAAATTGAATATCCACTTTCACTATCAGGGTCTTTAGCTATAGCTCCTGAAATATTATCTGCCCATTCTGTATTTCCGAAAAGTCTTATCCCTAATTCTTTTGATAACTTTATTATATCTACTGGTATTGTTTGATGTTTTTCTAGAATCTGAATGTTCTCATTCATAATATCTTTTTTTTTCATTTTATTGTTATTAGTTCGTTGTTTTTTTTAAGTTTAATCGGTTCTTCAGTGCTGATATTTTCTTCTCTTTCCTCTTTAATTTCTTCTTTAATCAAATCTCTTACCCATTTTTTGATGCTTTTATCTGTGATAATTTGATTCCGCAAATCTGAATCCAACTTTTCTTCAACTATTCTTTGAATATTACGATAGCCAACAAAAGATAGAATAGCAATGCCTAAAGCTAAAATAGTGATCATTAAAGCCAATCCACCAAATATGCCCAAGAATATATCATAAGTTCTTTCAGGCTTTTCTATTTTTACATAAGCAAAGAACCAAATAAGCAAAGCAGTGACATTAACTACACTCAAAATCACATTAAACCAACTCACCCAATCACTATTTTTTTGTTCGTTCATAGTAAATCAACCTAGTTCAGCAAAATACAAAACTAGGCAATGATTGTTTGAGTTGAAATAATACTGATATTTAAGGTAAGTAGTCTATATAAGTTTCTAAGTCCCAATCTGTCACTGTGTGCATAAAAGTCTCCCATTCATTTTTCTTATATTGCATAAAGACTTTATACATATCACCTGGTAAAGCAGAATTAATATTCTTATCTTTTTCTAATTCTATTAAAGCCTCTCCGAGTGACATAGGTAATTTTTTCACTTCTTTACCTGCTTCTATTGCCTCGTAGATATTTCTTTCTTCTGCTTCGCCTGGGTCTATATTATTTGCAATACCAGATTCAAAGGCTTTTAAGATAGCACCTCCCATGAGGTATGGATTTACAAAAGAATCTACAGCACGATATTCAAATCTTCCGGGTGCTGATACTCGCAAACCGCAAGTTCTATTTTGATAACCCCAGTCTGAAAAAATAGGAGCCCAAAAACCAGTATCCCAAAGTCTACGATAAGAATTGACAGTAGGACAGCCTAAAGCCGTCAAGGCTGGTAAATGTTTTACAATGCCTCCAATACAATTTAGACCCATCTGACTTGGTTTATTAGAATCTTTAGAAGGAGGCATAAATAAATTTTCACCACCTTTGCGATAAGAAAAAGAGCCATCCAGACCCGGTAATGTATCATTGCCAAGCATATTAACTACATCTTTGCCGTTTTTCCACAAAGAAAGATTGTGGTGACAACCAGAAGCAGATACACCCGCAAAAGGCTTAGACATAAAACAGGCTATCAGATTATTTTCTCGAGCCACTTGGGCGCAAATTTGTCTATAGGTAGATAGACGGTCTGCGTTTCTTAAAACTTCATCGTAATTAAAATTCAATTCTAATTGACCAGGGGCGTCTTCGTGATCTCCTTGAATAATATCTAAACCCATAGCCCTGCTATATTCTATAACCTTCATAAAAACAGGTCTTAATTCTTCAAATTGATCAATATGGTAACAATTAGGTTTTGTAACCCCTGTAGATGCTTTGCCATTTTCGTCTCTAGTAAGCCACATCATCTCAGGTTCTGTCCCAGCCCTTAGTTCCATACCGTGCTTTGCTTGAAATTCTTTGTGAATCAATCTTAAATTGGCACGACAATCCGAAGTTAAGTAGGCTCCTGGATTCTTTTTTTCTTCACGGTTACGAAAACAGGTGCAAAACACTCTAGCTATCCTTTTATCCCAAGGCAGTTGACAAAATGTTTCAGGTTCTGGAATACCTACTAACTCCGCTTCTTCGGGTCCATATCCAATATAGTTATCGTGTCTATCTGTGTATAAATTGGCAGTAGAGCCATAAACTAGTTGAAAACCAGACGCTGCTAGTTTCTCCCAGTGATCGGCTGGAACGCCTTTACCTACAATCCGACCAGTTACAGAAATAAATTGATAATAGATATACCGAATATCTAGTTCTTTGATTTTCGCTCTAACTTCCTTTACTCTTTCTGCTCTTCCACTCTGGTTAACAAAAGCTTCAATATCCATGGTTTTTCTTTAATTAAGGTCAAAATTTAAACTATCGCACTAAAATAAATCTAGAGCATAAGTTTATTAAAAAAAAATTATCTATTAGCAGATTGAGGGTAACAATTCAAACTTTCATCTATCTTGTAATAATCTCCAGCATTTTGGGTAAAAATATTCGCACTAGCCTTCAATCCAGTAGGTTGTTCAAGACTACCCGCAGCTATGGAAATTGTATTTCCATCTAACAAGCACCAAAACAAACTACTTCCACAAACACCACAAAAACCTCTTTTGGCTTTATCAGAAGATTGATACCAAATAACCTTCTCGGGATTATCAATAGTAATTTGCTCCTTTTTCACATTCGTATAGGCAGCATAAATCCCGTGTGATTTTAAACATTGGTTGCAATGGCAATAGATCACATCTCTCATCTTCCCTTTCACAGAATAAGATATTTCACCACACAAACACGAACCTTTTTTTTCCATTCTTTCAGTCTTAAAAATTTAAGACCAAGGAAAAGGACTATTAGAAGTAGGCATTAGTTTTCCTTCTTTATACCTTGAAAATCTAAAAGGTTCTAGCAATTCAGATTTATTTCCAGTAGTAATTTCTTCCGCAACCAGCTTGCCTATTCCAATCATCTTATAGCCGTGATTGGAATCAGCCAAAAAATAACAGTTATTCTTGAAAATATCGAATACGGGAAAATTATCGGGAGTAAAAGCTCCAATTCCCCCTGAAGGTTCATCTTTGTAAAGGTGAGACACGTTTTCAAATCTTTTATGGCAGTGAGCAAGAGCCGCTAACCAAAGTTCTACAAAACTCGGTTGTACTGTATATTCTGGAGATTCTGTACCGTAAGGGTCTACAACCACATCTTCTGGGTTTTTATCAATAATATAAGGCATAGCTCCGCCTTGTAGCCCGTGAAAGCAAAAATCTGGTTTGTAATAAATTCCCCATACATCTGCGCAAAGTTTAGTAGGATCTTTTAAGGAATAAAGAGGGTTGTCAGAATCTACATGAATTACGGGAGGATCGCCTCCGTCGTTCATTTTGAAATTATCTGGAGGAATGCCTAGTGTTCCTTCTTGTAGACACCAGTAAGTCCACATTTGGACATCGTTGGTTTGTTTTCCTTTATAATTGATTTCTATCTTTTTGGGTAAAGAGAGCATATCCCAAAAAGCACCAGCCCAAGGCCCTGGGGCAAGCACAATGAACTCGCACTCAATCTCACCTTTATTGGTTTTAGCCGCATCAATCTGTTTTCCAGAAGAAGACATTGTAAAGCCTGTGACTTCCACTCCCTCTAAAAACTTCACTCCTTCTGCTTTTGCTTTGTTCGCTAAACCTTCCAAAGATTTCATATTATTAGCATAGCCTCCTTTTTTTTCGTGCAGAATAGAAGCAATATCTTTCGCTTGCCAATCATCAAAAAAATTTTTCATATATTTATCGCAGTCCTTTTCTCCCTGAATAAACTCAGACTCATAGCCAATATCTTTTTGTTCTTGGGCTATTCTAGTTGTATTTCCCACCATAAATTCTGTATTTACCTGCATATAGCCTACGGGATGATAACTGTAGGCTTGAGGATCTTCTTCCCATACATTCACACTATGCTGCATCAATTTACGCATAGGACTTTGGGAATAATTATTACGCACAACCCCGCAAGCAATCCCTGAAGCACCTGCTCCTATAGCTTTTTTATCAATAACGAGTATATCTGTGCCACTACCCTTATTTGTTTGTTTTAATTGTTTGGCTAAATGATAAGCGGTGCTCAGTCCGTGAATACCTGCACCTATGATTAAATACTTTGTTGATTGCATTTCTTTTATAAGAGTTATGTTGATTACGTTGTTTTTATATAAGAATTAATTTTTTTACAAATTATATTCTAGGACAAACTAATAATAATTAGTAAAACTGTCAAGTAAAAAATTAAAAAAATAAAATAATCTATTTTTTAGATTTTTTGGAATAAAGAAAAACAAAACTATTCAGCAAAAAACTCTTTACTTTTGTTAGAAAATTCTTTATATCTGCTCCTATACTATACATACACGGGAGTAGCCCTAAAGTAATAAAGGTCGCAAAGAGCAATCCATAACCCATTGATAGAGTCATCGGTTTCAAAAATTCATCACTTCCGCCCAGTCCATAAGCCAGAGGTAGTAACCCCGCTACTGTTGTAAGCGTAGTTAAAATTACTGCTCTAAACCTTTCTTTAGTACCTATAGCAACTGTTTTTAAAATATTTTCTTCGGAGTTTTTCTTTAATTTTTGGTTAATATGATTGACTAAAACCAAAGAATCGTTAATCACTACTCCTGCCATACCGATAGTTCCCAAAAGAGCCAAAAAACTCAAATTCATCCTGTGTAGATAAAAGGCAACAATGACTCCTACAATTCCAAAAGGCACCGCTAATAAAACTAAAAAAGGCTGAAATAAAGAATTAAAAAGAATTACCAACAGAAGATATATGGCAGCGATTGCAATTATAAAGGTTTTGGCTAGACTAATTAAAGACTCTCTATCTTCTTTGGCTTCGCCCGCAAGCTCTAGCCTTACTTCAGGAAAATTTTTTGCAATATCCAAACTTTCTATTGCTTTTTGATTGGCTTCGCCCGAAGTAGTTACCTTATCATCTACATCTGCCGAAATAGTCGTTGCTCTTTCACCGTTATAATGCCAAAATTCAGCGGGTGAATCCACATATACGAATTTTGCAAATTGATATAAAGGAATAAGTTGTCCCGTAAGATTGGGAATGCGTAAATTTTTCAAGGACTGCGAATTGCTACGAATGCCTTTTTCTACGATCACTCTAAAATCCACATCGTCCTTTCCGTAGCGAACACTAGTGGCAGTTTCTCCATTTAAAGCAATTCGCAAATTTCTTGAAACCGTGCTCACAGAAATTCCTAAACGAGCCATTTTAGAATAGTCCAGTTTAATTTCTAATTGCGGTTTTCCAGCCTTATCGTTTCTATCTATATTTTTTACTCCTTTGATTTCTCTCAAAATTTCTTCTAGCCGATTGCTAGCAGCTAATTTTTTCGCATTATTAGAGCTTACCAACCTTAAAGAAACATCTCTTTCTACGCCCCCAGGTCCTTCACTCACAACCCTAAAACTAATTTTTTCCGCAGCTTGAATAGATTTTACTTTTTGTTCTAGTTCTTCAACTATTTCAGCAGAGCTTCTTTTTCTTTCGGTTTCAGGAGTAAGCACGATTCTAATTTGACTCTCGTTGCTCTTCAAAGAGCCAAAATTTCCCCCCGTCTTGCCGATGGTAGAAATAAAAGTTTGTAATTCGTTTTTAGGAAGGCTAGCAATGATTTTTTCTACTTCGGCTACAACATCCGAACTCGCTTTAATCGAGCTGCCCAAAGGTAGCTTGACACTAGCTGAAATCTGTTTGGAGCTGATAGAAGGAAAAAGATTAAATTTTAGTTTTTTTACTGCTAATATACCCGATCCTACCAAAATCATTAAAAAAATAAAAACTGTGAGGTAGCGTATTTTAAGAACGAATTTAATATATTGATAAAATTTTTTTTCCAAAAAAAGCACCCACTTTTTTTGTTTGAGTTCTTTTTTTCCAATAGCGCTACCTACATGTGGAGGCAATGCGATGGTTACCTCTAATAAAGAAATCAAAAGGGCGCAGGTAACCACAAAAGGAATTACATAAACAAATTTGCCGATAGTCCCACTAATAAAAAACATAGCACCGAAAGCCAGAAGGGTGGTTAAAATTGTGGTTACTACCGGAGGATAGACTTCTTTTAAAGCGTCCAAAATCGCCTGAGTAGCGGGTTTACCTTTTTGTCTATGAGTATAGATATTCTCTGCTACAATGATGGAATCATCTACTACAATCCCTAAAACCAAAATCATACCTGCTAAAGCAATAGCATTGATGGTTTCCCCTGTTACATACAACAAAAAAACAGTGCCTAGTAAAGTCACTGGAATACTCAAACCTACCCAAAAAGCAGATTTAAGATTCATAAAAAGTCCCAATAGCACCAGCACTAAGATCAATCCAATAGCGCCATTTTTCAGAACTACCTGTAGGCGGTTTCGTACAAAATCGGAGTTATCTTCAATTTGAACTAGAGAAATTTCTGGGGGAAGATTTTCTTCTAATTCTTGGAGAGTCTTTTTTATAGCATCTACTGTGCGGATTACATCTGCGGTTTCTTTTTTTTTGATACCAAAAGAAATACCCTGTTTTCCATTAAAGCGAGAAATAGTATCTGTCTCTTCAAAGCCGTCTTCAATCGTAGCAATATCGTCTATCAATACAATAGGTCCCTCAAAATTGGCAGATAAAACAACCTTGCCTACCTCTTTGGGGCTACGAAATTGAGCCAAAGTAACAATGTTTTTTTCGTTAGAATAGGATTCTAAATTACCCGCAGCTGAGCGAATATTTCTTGCCTGAATCGCTAGAATAATACTGCTTAAAGCAATTTTGTGTTTTAATAATTTTTCTGAATTTACCGTTATTTTTATTTCTCTATCCAAATAACCATTCTTTTCTATAATAGAAACTCCGTCTACTTTTAAAAGTTTTTCCTCAAATGTATCTGCTAGATTACGAATTTCCTGATAAGGCAGATTGCCAAAAATACCAAATTTAAAAATAGCCTCTTCGGAAATTTTAAATTGCTTAGCCACTGGTTTTTCAACTTCACTCGGCAAGCCAGACACACGAGATACGGCGTCGCGAATATCTTGCTTTACTGTGTCTACATCGGTTAAATCTGGTTCTAAAAAAATCAACACTAGAGAAGAATTTTCATTAGAAAAAGACTCGTAATAATCTATACCGTTGAGTCCTTTTAATTCGTCCTCTATTTTATTGGTAACATTAATTTCCACATCTTCAGGCGAAGCATTAGGGTAAGCTGCAAAAACAAACATCACATTAAACTCAACCTTCGGCAATTCTTCTCTTTGCACATCACTAATAGCTCTGACTCCCAAAAGTAAAATAATAGCTGTGAAAATGATTGCCAAAAGGTGTCTTTCTGCAAAAAAACGAAAAATTTTTTTCATATTATTTATTTAATCATAGAAATTTTTATAAAAGTTTTTATAAAAATTATAGGAATTATACGCTTAAAAACCCAGTTCCTGTTTTATTTATAGACATTGATTTGTAAAAATGCGTGTTTTAAAACTTCATCTCAATCTGCATAATTTTTTCTTTACCCAACACCTTTTCTGCCTTTGGTTGTAGATCATTTTCGTTTTGGGGGTTAAAAATCTCATTATTGCAAGCTCGCTCCCTCGTAGGCTGTCTTTGGTTTTTTTTATATCTACTATACGGCATAGTTTATTCTTTATAACTTTTAATTTCTTTGATAATACTTTTTAATTCAGCTGTTACCCATTCGTGCTTGTTGGCAAACTTGTCTAGTATGAATTTTTCTATTTCTCTAAAAAAAGGAGTTTCTAGTTTATATTCAAGTTTATAAGAACGGTCAGGGTCTGATGTTTGATAAGAATTCAATCTAGCTTCTACATATTTAGCTATACCTACCTTGTATTCTCCTTCGTATTTTGGATTTGAAATAACATACACCCATTTTTTAAGTCTATAATCCTTAGCCACATCCTCTCTTACTGGTATGGCGGTTGAAAAATTTACTGCTTTTTCAGGATCTAGTAATGCTGGTTTTACTTCTTTTACTAGTCTTGATTTTACTAGATTATATGCTTCAATAGAGACATCAATTCCAATCCATTGTCTTTCTAACATTTCACTAGCAACGCAAGTCGTCGCACAACCACAAAAAGGATCTAATACTATATCCCCTTTGTTTGTACTTGCTTTTATAATTCTACCTAATAGCTTTAATGGTTTTTGTGTTGGATAGCCTGTAGATTCATTAAATCCTTTTTTAATAGTTGATATATCTATCCACCAATCTGAAATAGGCTGTCCTTTATTTTTATCTAACCATATTTTTGATAAATCATCTGGAATTCCTTTTAATTTTTTAAAAGCGCCAGGACTAGAATCTTTTAATTTTTGGTATGTTATAATTCCATTTCCATCAAAATATTTCCCATATCTTTCTATAGTGCTTTTTGATAATTGTTTGTGTTGTTGATTAAAAATTCTATCTTTAGTGTCTGCTTTTTGATAAAAAAATATTACATCTTTTTTTCTTTTAAAATATTTCGTAGCTCTCCCTCCAACATCTTCGTAACACCAAACAATCTCATTTCTAAAATTCTTCTCATCAAAAACACAATCTAATACTATTTTAAGATAATGGCTCATCGTAGAGTCGCAGTGTAAATAAATATTACCCGTATCTTTTAAAATACGGTACATCTCAATAAGACGAATTGCCATATAGCACAAATAACAAAAATTTGATTGATGCCCTATTCTCTTTATTCCTCTTAAGAAATCATACAATTCATCATAATCTTCTTTAATTGTTTCAAGCCATTCGTCCTTAACGTCTTCTTCTTTAAAAACATCATCAAACTTTGCTCCTTCAGCATTACTACCTATCGGTGCATGCCATATCTTGTTCGTATTAAAAGGTGGGTCTAAATAAATCAAATCAATACAATCACTATTTATACCCTCTAAAATATCTAAATTATCTTTACAGAAGATAGTGCGGTTTTTTATGTTTGATGCTGCCATTATTTTCTAATTATAAAATTTGATTTTTAAAACGTATAATTCTCAAAATTATTAAAACTAAGGTAATAACTTATCTAATAAAGCCATATACTGTAAGACTATTTTTTGATAGACAACAGCTATTTGAGCAAAACCCACTTCCGCGTTCTGCTCGTTGTCCTGGGCTTGTAAAACCAAAACACTACTACCGTGTCCAAGTTTATATCTTCTCATTTCTTCTAATGTTCTCAGTCTAGCTAGAGAAATTTGGTTTGTGTTTAAAGCTAAAGTATCTTCTAAAATTTTTAACCTTGTTTCCAATCCTCGTAAGTTTGCTAATAAATTTCTAAACTCTGAATCGTAATTATAGTTTAATTGCTGCAGCTGTAAAAGAGACTCTGCGAGTTGACCCTCTGCTTGATTATTCCCTAGTGGTAAAGAAAATTGCAGAGCAATTTCATAATTAGAGCTGCCACCATTAGAGCTGCTACCAGAGGTAGTGTCCGTTATCTCATCCAATTGCGAAGCGCTTAGAGATAAATCCAATTGTATTTGTTTTTGGTTGTGGTAGCTTTTTTGTTGTCTCTGATTTTGTTGTTTTTGGTATTGGATGATTCTTAAAACCCGCGAATTCTCTTTAAGATAGTTGTTTAAATTTTTTTCTATAGAAAAATCTAAACTAAAAATGTTTATTTCGGGGATTTCCGAATCCAAAAAGTTTTTATCTTGAAAAAGAGCTGCCAGTTGTTCTCGCACATCGGCTAACTCTGATTTTTTAGATAAAAGAGCCAGCTCCAAATTACTAACAGCTGCTTGTTGTGAGATTAAATCCACTTTCAATGAAAAAGAAGCTTTGTATTTTCTTTGTGTAGTAGCCAACTCTTTTTTTAATAGCTTGAGTCTATTTTGTGTAATTTTATATTCTGCTTCAAAAAGAGCCCAATCTAAAAAAAGAAAAAGCTGTTGTAATAAAAAACTTTCTTTTGCTTCTAAGCTTTGCAATTCTGCTATTTTTATATTATACCCTACCAGATCGTAAGCAGTGCGATCCAAAACTCCCTTAAAATTTTTTAGCAGCGGTTGATTGTAAGAAATAGACGCTCCTTGTTTGGTAGAAGAACTCGTCCCCTCTTTCAAGTCATTTTTTGTATCTGTAAATTGATAGTCTAAGCTTAGATTTCCTCCAGTAGAAAAAAAATTTCGCTTGAAAGAGCTAGTGAAATTATTTTGGCTAGTAGCTTTTAATCCTCTATTTTGCGGATCACCAGAATCGTTTGTTCTAAAGGTACTAGCCGAACTACTTGCATTCAAATTTAACCTCCAATCGGTTGCTCCGAGGTGGCTTTTTTGGATTTTCTGCTGAATGCTAGTATTTAGGTTTTGCCCTTTAAAAAAAGGATGTGTTTCTTGTAATCGTTTGATAAACTCCTCCTGATTGATGGCAAAAACAGAAGACACCAAAAGCCCCACAAGAAACCAAAAAGTAAAAAAAATTTTAATCATTTGTATTTATAAAATAATTTTTATTCTACTTGTTAAAGTAAAAAAAAACAATAGTAAATTTGATGCGTGGCAATAAAAGTTATTTTAGCTCTAATACCAGTAATAATACCAGTAATAATACCAGTAATAATACCAGTAATAATACCAGTAATAATACCAGTAATAATACCAGTAATAATACCAGTAATAATACCGAGTAAAAGGAAAAAGAGGTGGTGGAGCATTAGGAAAAATACCTGTATTTAGACTTCCTAAAAGAGGAGGGAAGTATGTGTTGAGAGACTGGTTGTATTAGTCTTAAGAAGAAACGAGACCTTTGAATTAGGCATTCTAGTTCGGCTATACTGCGTTGCTCAAGTTTTTTATTTCTCAAAATACTCCAGTATTCCTCTTGGGTAAAAAACTTTCGCTCCTTGTCTAGCTTTCCCATAATGCTTGATTCAAAGGTCTCGAGACACTATATAAGTATTGCTTTAATCAATGGCTGATCAATAGGGGGCACAGAGCCCAAATGGTCAGAAGGGGTGTTTTTGCTTCTACTTGAAGAGATAGACGAAGCGAATAAAAAGGGAGGCTGGTGCTTCTACTTCTATTGTTGTTTTTGTAGGCACAGGTTGTGTGTTGTAGGTGTTTGTGTTTGCTCTGTACTGATAAGTTGGAGTTACTGTTCCTTTTACTAGTATTCTTCTATCAGTGCGTGTCGCCACCGGAAAATTGGTTGTAGCAATTCTATGATCAAAAAAATAAATTTCGTCTAAAACACCATTCTGTATTAAACCTCCAACTAATATAGAGGAGGTAATAGTCTCTAGGACTCGCTCTTCCGGTATAGCTACTGCTAATGAGGTTCTTGTTGGTTCTGGTGCAGCAGCGCTCTGTTTTACAGAGAGCTTTGCCCCCACCCACAGCAGTCCCGCCTCCATAGAAAAGTTTTTGCTAAAATTTCGCTTATAGCCAAAATGAACGGCGGGGGCTATTTTTGAATCCGAGCCTAGCACAGTCTCTAGCTTGGCTTGGGCTAAACCAGCTCCTGCATAGAGCCCGTAGGGCAGGTGCCAATCTACTAGTACAATTTGACTATCCAGCTTGTTATCTCCCGCACTCCATTGGTGTAGGCTAAAAGAAAGACGAAACTTTTCAAAGTCGTAGCCTAGTTGCAATCCGTTGCCGCTTAAACTGGTATTTTCGCTGCTAACGGAACGCGATAGAGAAGAATTCACAGTTGTTCCTGTTAACGATTCATCAAAAGAAGCTTCAATAACTTGGAAGTATTCGTCACAGGCATCTGTTCTGATATTGCTTGTAGCGGTTGCATCAGCAATAGAATTTACGTCAAACTGACGAGCAAGATAGGTCCCCATCCCATTATAGCTACCATCGTCACAAATATCCTCTACAGCTTTTATTGCTGTTTTATCGTGATTGGAACTGTAAATTAATTTACCACTAGTATTTAGTAACTCTGCACCTGCTGTTGTATCCGATGGTACATTATCGGTGGTGCTCGCACTGAATGCCCTCGTAGAAGTCAATGTTCTGGTTGTTTCTGTTACTATTTCTGTGAGAGTAGTGTTTTCTGTAGTGGTCTTGATTTTAGCACCTAGATAAAAGGGACTAACCCCGATAGACCAACCTTGCTGTCTTGCTTCTTGGGCTTGCAGATTATTTACTCCCGCAAAAAGTAAAAACAAGCACGAAAGCGAAGCTAAAATTGCCAGGGTTATTTTGCTTGATTTCATAGTTTCTTTTGTTTGCCTAATTTCTTGTGTTTGCATAGTTTCTTGTGATTTTATAATTTTTTGAAATTCCATAGTCTTTTTTTGGTTTAATTTGTTTAACTTCATAGTCTTTTGAGTTTCCATAGTCTTTTTGTAGTTAATTTTGATTATTCGGTTTTATTTTTATAAAACTTTATAAAGGATAACTAAAAAAATAAAAACAATCAATCTTTTTTTAGTTAATTTAGGTTATTCAGTTTTATTTTTATAAAACTTTATAAAGGGTAACTAAAAAAATAAAAACAATCAATCTTTTTTTTTAGTTTGGTTGTTTTTGGTTGTTTTTGGTTTATTTTGGAGGGATTTTTTTCTAAAATGCTATAAAATTCCAACAATAAACTTAATATAGGCAAAGTTTGAATTATTTTTATTTAAAAAGCAACCCTTGTTTTTTAGTATTTTTTTTTCTTCTTTACATGCAGGGGACATTTTTTTTGCTCCAAATGGTTGACTAAGCAACCATTTTGGGCAAAAAATGTGTCCCCGTTCTTAAATAAGATGTTTGTGTGTGGCGGGGACGCATTTTTTTCGTTGAAAAAAAAAATATCCCCTACAGGTTTTTAAAAAAATTATTCCTTGATTTTATGAGATGCTCCGTTTTGAGCGTCTCTGCAGGTTTTTAAAAAAATTACTTTAAATATTCTTTCTTAGCAACCAAAACAAATAAATCACCTAAATGCTGCATATAGCCTGCTGTTTTTTGCGCTAGATTGCCTCTACCCCAAAAAATATCGGCTCTACCAAAAGTTCTGATAGCGCCTCCAGTATCTTGAATGTGCATAAATCTTTTTATAGGTGTATGAGATTTACAGTCTGGATCTTGCTCGCAGTTGGGTTTATTTGTAGAAATATAAACCAAAGCTGCTTTGGGAAATAAGCGATAATCCACAGCTAGAGAGCGTTCAGGGGTCAATGCTACTTCTAAGGATCCATAAGGACCTTCGTCCAAATCTAACAAGCGAAAAAAAACATAGCTTTTATTTTTGTAAAGCAAGGGTTTGACTGCTTGTGGGTTTTTTTCTAGGTAATTTTGAATAGCATCCATAGACATTTCTTTTTTGGGAATAATTTTGTTTTTGATGAGAGTTTTTCCGATACTACTATATTTTCTGCCGTTAGAGCCTGCATAACCTAGCCTCAATTTTTTACCACTTGGAGTTTCTACTAGACCAGAGCCTTGAATTTGTAGAAAAAATAAATCTACAGGATCGCTAAACCAAACCAATGGAGTCGCTTTTTTTTCTAATACATTTTTCTCCATAATTTCTTTTCTAGTATAATAAGGCAAAATTTTGTTGTTTTCTAAACGATAAACTATAGTTTGATTCTTAAGATTTTGTCTGAATTTTCCTAAATCTAAAACTTTCAAATCTTTAGGAATGGCAAAGGCAGGCACAGAATATTTTTTAGAGGGCTTACTTGCAGCAGGATATTGAGGTTCAAAGTAGCCAGTGAAAAGCACTCTACGGTCTTGTTTTCTACCGGGAGATTTCCACCAAAGAAATTTCTTTTTTAGTTTGTTTATAAATTTTTTCTTGGAATTGGAAGTTTTAATTGTTTTTTGTAGCAACTCCATAGACAAAATAACTTCTTTAGCGGAATATTCCAATTTGCCGTATTGAAATTTTTGTTCTGGAGAAAGTTTTTTTAAATAGCTTAAACTTGCTGCTGCACTTTGGTGGAGCGTTTTTAAGTCTAGGTCGTCTGCTATATCTATTTTTTTTGCATTTACTGGAATTAAATTAGAAGTGTCAATAAAAACAGTAGGAGCACAGGAAGAAAAAATAAAAAACAGAGCCATTGCTGGAAAAAGGAGTGTGAAATTTCTGCAAGACTTTGCAAACGGGGTGAAATTTTTAAAGCTCATTTTTTGGTTTTGGCTAGACTATTTAAAGGCTTGATCTATGCTCTTTGAGTTGTCTGTTTGTGTCGGTTGGAGACTGACCGATTTCTACCTTTTTCCTTTGCTTGATAGAGATTTTTATCTGCTATACTAAAAAGATCTGTAATCGTAAATGCATCTGTAGGAAAAATTGCTATACCTATACTCACAGTAAGGTTTTTATTGGGTTGTTTGATTTGATTTTTAAATTGGTACTTCTCTACTGAGATTCTAATTTTTTCAGCAATAATAAATCCAGTATTTACTTGTACTTTAGGAGATAAAATTACAAATTCTTCCCCTCCCAACCTAGTAATTATATCAGTAGAGCGAAGAGTAGCTTCTAACAGTTTTGCTAATTTCTTTAGCACAACATCTCCTTCTGCGTGTCCATTAATGTCGTTGTAGTTTTTAAAAAAATCTACATCTAAAATAAAAAGTGCAAAGGAAAAATTTTTATCCGTTGCTTCCTGCACTAGCCGATGACTAAAAGTGTCAAAATATCTGCGGTTAAAAAGTCCTGTAAGTTTGTCAATTTGAGAAAAATACTGTGCCTTTGCTAAATCTTGATTGAGAGTCTCCATTTTTCTCGCAGTTTGCAAAATATGCTGCACCTTAACTTTTGTCTTATTACAATGGTAAGGCTTATTATGATAATCCACTATGTTGAAGCGGGAAGCAGTAACTTCTTCTAAGAGTTTGCCATAAAATACGATGCAAATAATAATATTTGCTTCTTGGTTTTCCATAATTTGATCTACCAGAACGTAGTTAAACTTTTTAAAAAAATAAGGAAAAAACTTAAATCTATTGATGTGGGGATCTAGAATAATAACATTAAACTCTTTTTTAGAAATGGATAAAGCTCGTTTAGGCTTGGAAACAGCAGCAATTTTTACAAAAGGATCCGCTGTTTTTAGATATTTTACCATTTGCTTGAGTGAGCGTTCATAAGAATCTATAACTAAAACTTTAAGCGGATTAATATTTTGTTCTTTGGTATTTAGAACGAGCAAAATAATAGGTTTGAAATTCAAATTTTCTATTTTTAGGGTTGCTTGTATAACTTCTAAATCCTTTTGAATTTTGTGAATATAATCACTGAACTTGTTTTTTTGTATCCTATTGAAAGAATGTGTGAGTTTGATTTCTAGAACAATTTGTTTGCGGTCTTTGTTATGGGTAGCAGTGACAGTAAAATGAGAAGAGGAGCTGGTATTCATGAAAATAATATCTTTTATTGCCTTAAAAATTTTTTCCAATAAAGATCTATCTCCATAAACAGTGGAATCTTCAAATGCTACATTGGATTGAAAAGTGGCATCTTTAAAGATATCTAAAAAGAAAGAATAACACTCGCTAAAAGAAATAAGTGGTTCTTCGGAGAAAGTGATTTTTGAAGAGGTATTCCAAAGTTCTTCCACTGTTTCCGAAGATAGCGTTTTTTCTGATACCTGCCTAGGAAATTGAGATTCTAGGAAAATAAAAACTAGATGGCGTATAGCTTCATCCTGTTTGTAAGGAACGATTTGAAATTTAATTGCTTCAACCTCCTTGCTCGTTTTTGGTAAATATTTGGTTTGACAATATGTATCTTGCAAATCAGAAATGTTACTCCAATGGATAAAATTTTCACCTGTTTTGGGTAACCAAGCTATTTTTTTTGCTGCTGAATTCTGTACTAGAATTGTCCCATCTTTATCGCAACCGAGGGTTATTACTGCAAATTTATCCAAATACTTTTTCATCAAGGTCTTAAATTTTTTATGCAGGAGCGCTTTGTGGCTTCTGCTACTGTTTTAGCCACTCCTTTGTCTAGCGGAGAGGGAACTATCAAATCAGCTGTGGGTTTTTTAACATAACCCGCCAAAGCAAACACAGCAGATATTTTCATTGCATCAGTAATGCGAGAAGCTCTAGCATCTAATGCCCCTCTAAAAATACCAGGAAAAACCAAAACATTGTTGACTTGATTAGGATAATCGCTCCTACCAGTAGCAACAATAGAAGCCCCGCCTTTTTTAGCTTCTTCTGGAAAAATTTCTGGAGTAGGGTTTGCTAGCGCAAAAATAATGGGTTTCTCAGCCATAGTTTTTATCATTTCTATATTTAACAATCCTCCTAAACTTACTCCAATAAAAACATCTGCAGATTTTAAAGCATTTTTTAAATTCCCTTTAGTAGCACTTTTATTTGAAGTCAAGGCTATTTCATTTTTATGCTTATTCATAATAATATCTTCACGGCTAGTTTCTATTATACCCTTAGAATCACAGACAAGAATATCTTTTACTTGGTAGTTAGGGTATGCATCTCCTACAGAGCGAAGCATTCCTAAAATAGCTTTACCTGCTGCTCCTGCTCCATTGATTACTATTTTTAAATTTTTAAATTTTTTCCCAGTGACTTTAACAGCGTTGATAAGAGCCGCTGTAGCAACTATTGCCGTGCCGTGCTGATCATCGTGGAATACTGGAATACCTAATTCTTGCAAAGATTCTTCTACTTTAAAACAGCGGGGAGCGGAAATATCTTCTAGGTTAATGCCACCAAAACTAGGAGATATATTGATAATAGTATTTATCAACTCTTGAGTATCCTGAGTTTTTAAACAAATAGGTATCGCATCAATATTAGCGTATTTTTTAAACAAAATCGCCTTACCCTCCATTACTGGTATGGCAGCTTCCGCACCGATATTTCCTAAACCCAATACTGCAGAGCCATCAGATACAACTGCAATAGCATTAGCTTTCATCGTCATCTGATAAACTTTCTCAGGATTACAAACAATTTGTCGGCACGGCTCTGCCACACCCGGTGAATAAACAGTGGAAAGGTCGTCTAAATTAGAAATTTCTATTTTTGGAGCAATACTAATTTTACCTACGATTTTTTTATGCAAGGCAACCGAAAGTTTACCGTAATCTTTTCTCATAATTTTAAATTGTTAATGATTTTTTAAAATAGCCCATTTATTATTAAAAGAAACCTTCCGCGAGAAAGGTTTCCAAAATTCTTAAAGCAGTCTATAGACTTTTGAAATTTTTTACTACCCAACGATAAGAAATTTTTCCTCCAAAAATATCTAAAGCACTTCCAATAGTAAAAAACAATCTACCTTTTCCTTCTTTTAAAATATATTCAATATCTTGCGGACTTGCAATACCCCCAGCATAAGTAATTTTTGCTGGTTTTTTATAACCTGCAATAGTAGAAATAAGTTTTTTTTCTATTCCTTTTTTTTGCCCTTCTACAGAAGTAGCATGAATTAAAAACTCCGAGCAATAGTCTGCTAGTTTTTCTGCTAACTTTGAAAGATTGTGTTTGCTTCTATTTTCCCAATGCTCTGTCATAATATAATAATTATCTTTAAATCGTTGACAGCTGAGATCTAAAACAATTTTTTCTGGACTGATTTTTTTAGCTAGTCGTTCAAGTCTATCCCAATGAATTTTATTTTTTTTAAAAATCCAAGAAGTAAAAATAATTTTTTTAGCTCCATTATCTAACCAAAAAGAGGCATTTTCCTCGTTCATTTGCCCTCCCACTTGAAAACTACCTTGCCATCTATGAATTGCTTTGAGCGCAATTTCACAATTACCGTCTCCAAGCAAAACAATATGTCCGTCCGTTAAGTTGTCTTTTTTGTAAAGGTCTACAAACCATTCTATAGGCTTTGTGGCAGAAAAATTGATAATGGGACCTTCTTTTTTATGAAGAGTTTTACCCACAATTTGTCTTACCGCTCCTTGGTAGAGGTCTATACAAGGACGAAAACTCATTGCAACTGTTGAGAAGAAAATTTTAACGAAAATTCTTTTTTAAATGCAGAAAATTTTTTTTCTAAAATAGATTTTCTCAAACTATCCATAAAAGATTTCATAAAATAAAGATTGTGGTAACTATTGAGTTGTGCACTTAAAAATTCATTAGAGCGGAAAAGATGTCTTATATAGGCGCGACTATATTTTTTACATACTATACAAGAGCACCCCGAATCAATAGGGTTTGCATCTTTTTCAAAATCTTTTTTCTTTATGGATAACCACCCGTAAGATGTCAGCAATGAACCATTACGGGCGTTGCGGGTTGCCAAAACAGAATCAAACATATCTATACCACTTTCCACTCCTGAGAGAATATCTAAAGGATGCCCGACCCCCATTAAATATCTTGGTTTTTCCGCATCCATTTGAGGAGTAATAAATTGCAACATAGAATACATTTCTGCTTTGGATTCTCCTACACTTAATCCGCCAATAGCATAACCATCAAAAGAAATTTCTGCAAGCCTTTGTAAACAGTCTTTTCTTAAATCTTTATATAATCCCCCTTGTATAATTCCAAATAGTTTTTGCTTTTTGTGGCTGTAGCCTGCAGAATCTTTTTTAGAGGGCTTACTCTCTTTTTCTAGAAATTCGCTCTTTTTAGCTAAATTTTCTTTTTCTAAGTAAGATCTTTTTGCCCAATGGAGCGTTAAGTCGCAAGATTTTTTTGTATCTTCATAACTACTACACGGCTCTAAACATTCGTCTAAAACCATCATAATATCAGAACCTAGATTTTGCTGTATTTTTATTACTTTTTCGGGGCTCAAAAAATGACTACTACCATCTAAATGACTTTGAAAAGTAACCCCCTCTTCAGAAATTTTTTTTCTTAATTTTTTCAATGAAAACAGCTGAAAACCACCACTATCGGTTAAAATCAATCTGTTCCAGTTCATAAACCGATGGAGACCGCCCATTTTTTGAATAAGTTCGTCGCTGGGTCTCAAATACAGATGATAACTATTGCTTAAAATAATAGAATAGTCTATTTCTTCTAATTCTCTAACGTTGATTGCTTTTACAGTAGCCTGAGTGCCTACAGGCATAAAAACTGGTGTAGGAACACGGATTCCTTGAATATTAATTAAACCTGCACGGGCGTTTTTATCTTGAACTTGTTTGGAGAATATCACTAGCTTAAAAAATATGACGTATAATAACCATAAAAAAAATAGTAAAACACAAAAAAAAGTCGTCGTCGCTATGAGCGGGGGCGTAGATAGTTCTGTAGCTGCTGCTTTACTAAAAAGAAAAGGCTACGATGTTATAGGTATTATGCTACGAATCTGGTCTGAAAAACAAGTAGTCAATAAATGCTGTTCCTCACAAGCTATGAAAGATGCTAGAAATATAGCAGGAATGTTGAATATACCTTTTTACATATTAAATTATCAAAATATTTTTAAAGAAATCGTCGTAGATTATTTTTTAGAAGAATCTATGAAAGGTCTTACTCCCAATCCTTGTTTTTTTTGCAATCAAAAGGTGCGTTTTTCTCACCTTAGAAAGGAAGCTTTGAAGCTGGACTCAGATTTTTTAGCTACGGGGCATTACGTTCGGATCAAAGAAAATAGCGATGGTTATCAACTTTTAAAAGCCAAAGACAAAAAAAAAGACCAGAGCTATATGCTACACCGTTTGAATCAAGAGCAATTAGCAACAAGTCTTTTTCCTTTAGGAGAACTTTGTAAAGAAGAGGTAAGGGAAATAGCGAAAGAGTGCGGTTTTCCAGTATCACAAAAAAAAGATAGCCAAGACCTTTGTTTTTTAGGTGACGATGGCGTCAGAGGATTTTTTGAAAGGCAAGTAGAAGACAAAATGAAAAAAGGGGAAATCATCAATTCTCGTGGAGAGGTTTTAGGAGAGCATCAAGGACTTATGGCTTATACCGTGGGGCAAAGGAAAGGATTAGGAATTTCTGCTAAAAAACCACTTTTTGTAATAGGAAAAAACCAAACAAAAAACCAGCTGATTGTAGGATTCACAGAAGAAAGAAAGAAAAAATCTTTTTTTATAGAAAGGGTGCATTTTATTAGCGGAAAATCGTTGCAAAAACAAATGCAAGTCAATGCAAAAATTCGCTACCAATCGCAAGAAAATCCAGCTCGTCTTGTCTGCAATGAGAATAATCGTTACTTAGTAGAATTTGAACAAGAAGTAGAAGACATCAGTCCTGGGCAGGGTGCTGTCTTTTATAGCGGAGAGCAGGTAATTGGTGGAGGCATTATTGTCTAGTATCCTGTAAGAAAAATTTTTTGTCTTTATTTTTACCTCATAACAAGTTTTTTAGAATCTTGGGGGTTATAAAAAAAAAATTTTCTTCAAAATCAGAAATATCGTATTTTTCAAGTTTTTTAGTATTTATAAATTTATATTCCACACTTTTATAATTATGTCCACATGAAATTTTTTCAAAATCATCAAGAGAAATAATAAATAACTCGTCAGGTTTGATTTCTTCAGCTTTAGAATCATAAATTTTTTTTGAATTTCCTCCTATTCCAATCACAAGAAATACAGGTATGCTATTTTTAGCTGCATATTCTGCATAATTTTCCAATTGCTTACATTCTAGGAGAAATCCTTCTTGTTTTTCTCGTTCTTTTTCTATTTTTTCCCACCATTTTTTTCTCCACTTACATTCTATAGCAAATTTTTGTTTTTCATCAGATTGATTGGTGTAGGAAATTAATAAATCTGGGTATAGAGAATCACTGGGATATATAACACTTTTACTGGAGGCTATACATTTATCACTTCTCCACCTAATAAATTCGAGAGTTTTATCTATTTTTCCAACAACATAGTTTTCAAAATTACGCCCTTTTTTTTCTGATTCAGACAGTTTATTTTGAAGTTCAATCACTTTTTTTTCTGATTCAGACAGTTTATTTTGAAGTTTAATCACTTCTTTTTCTTTGTCTTGGAGTTTTTGGGAAAATTCTTTTTCTTTTTCTTGGAGTTTTCGGGAAAATTCTTTTTCTATTTTTTCTTGGAGTTTTTGGGAAAATTCATTTTCTATTTCTTGGAGTTTTTGGGAAAATTCATCTTTTTTTTCTTGGAGTTTTTGGGAAATAAACCGAAATAGAATAATAGGAAAATAAATAATTACGACTAATAATGCTCCAAGTAGAAAAGAGAAAAAAGTTTTATTGTTGATATTTGTTTCAAAAACAAGGATTTGTTTTTTTGAAAGGAGGGGATTGTAGATAAAGCCGTATTTTTTATGGATTACTGAAGACCAATCTTGTTTTTGTTTGATTTGAAAAACAGTTTTTTGTGATGATAAGGAAGCAACAACTTTACTTTTTGTGCTGGGGGCTTGTCTGATATTAATGGAATAGTTTGCTTTATTTTCGTATAGCTGAAAATCAAAGAAAACAAAAGACAAGAAAAATGCAATTATAAATAATGGAAATAAAAAAATTTCTTTATTTTTTACCATAATTTATTTTTAGCAAGCAACTTCAGGATCTTCCCCAGCCTTAATCGCAAATCACCAATGCTGCTTTTTTAGCTCAAAAACTTATAAAAAACTATCCCCGACAGGAATTGAACCTGTATTTGAAGATTAGGAATCCTCTGTTCTATCCAATTGAACTACGGGGACAATTCTAAGGGATAATTTTAGGGATAATTTTTTTGAATAGCTAAGTTTTTAATCCATAAATTCTTTAGAGGAAAGTCTTACATTCCCTCGTTTGTCACGGTGGGCTTGTGCCCTCACTTTTACTACCTGTCCGTCCTTGAGATAGTCCGAAATATCGTCCACATGTCTGTGGGTTATATCTGCTATATGAAGATAACCATCTATACCAGGCAAACATTCTAGGTAAGCTCCGTAGCTTGTTACTTTTTTTACAACCCCTTCGTAGACTTCACCTGGCTCTAATTCTTTGGTTAGACTCTGAATAATATTGAGTGCTGCTTCGGCGCTTTTTTGGTCGTAAGCTGCAATATTGACCATTCCATTATCTGAAATATCTATTTTTACACCTGTTTGGCTGACAATACTTTTTATAGTTTGTCCTCCTGTGCCAATAATTTTTTTAATTTTAGCAGTATCTACTTTATATTGAACATAACGCGGAGCATTGCTCGCAAGAGTGGATTTAGATTCGCTAATGATTCCGTTCATATTATCTAAAATATGCAACCGCCCTTCTTTTGCTTGCGTCAAAGCTTCTTTAAGTAAATCTTGGGACAATCCTGCAATTTTAATATCCATCTGTAAGCCAGTAATGCCTTCATTTGTGCCTGCAACCTTAAAATCCATATCCCCTACATGATCTTCATCTCCAAGTATGTCGCTTAAAATAATATATTTATCACCTTCTTTGACTAGCCCCATTGCAATACCGGCAACAGCCGTAGTTAGAGGAACACCACCATCCATTAAAGCTAGACTAGAACCACAAACGGTTGCCATAGAAGAAGAACCATTGGATTCCAAAATTTCTGATACTAACCGAATTGTATAAGGAAAATTTTGATCTGGAACTGGAAGTAGGCTTTGAATACTTTTTTCTGCTAGCCTACCATGTCCGATTTCTCTGCGATTGGGAGGTCCCATACGTCTTGCTTCGCCTACAGAATAAGAAGGAAAATTATAATGCAGATAAAATCTTTTTTGTTCATTACTAATTCCATTGTCTATAATTTGAGCGTCTTCTTTCGTACCCAAAGTTAAAGTAACTAAAGCCTGAGTTTCACCGCGAGTAAATAAAGCGGAACCGTGTGCATTGGGGAGTATTCCTAATTCACAAGTAATAGGACGAATATCTTTGCTTGTTCTTGCATCTACTCTTTTTTGATTCTCCAGTATTTCTTGACGGATGATTTTTTTCGTCATTTCGTTCAAAAGAAGAGTTACCGCCTTTTGTTTTTTTTCATCATCCGCTGCATATTTTTCTATAGCTGATGCCTTCACTTGAGCCACTAATTTATTTCTTTCTATCTTTGTTTCTTCAAACAATGCCTTTTTTAATTCAGCACCAATTGCTGCAGAAATTTCTGCACTATCTACAACTGATTCTGGCTCTGGGGGGGCTTGTTTTTTTGTTTTTCCTGCAATTTTTACCAATTCTTCTTGTATTTGAATTAGGGGTTGGACGGTATTATATCCAAAATCCAACGCTTCCAACATAATTTCCTCGCTGACCTGATCGGCGTGGGCTTCTACCATAACAATCGCATCTTTGCTGGCAACCATAAATAAATTTAAAGCGCTATCTTTCATCACAGCAGGATGAGCGTTTGCTACAAATTGCTCGTTGACATAGCCTACTCGGACACCTGCAATAGGCTGTGAAAAAGGCATATCGGAGAGCATTAAACTCGCAGATGCTCCTAGTATTGCAAAAGATTCTGGAGAACAAGCCTTGTCGTAGCTTAAGACAGTGCTGATAACTTGGGTTTCTGCTGCGAACCACTTTTCAAATAAAGGTCTAATAGGTCTATCCATTAGACGAGACATTAAAATTTCGTGATCTGATGGTCTATTTTCTCTTTTGATAAAACCCCCAGGAAATTTACCGTGGGAGTAATATTTCATCAAAAATTGGCAGGTTAAAGGGAAAAAACCCACATCGGGACCTGCTGTATCGTTGCTAACAGCTGTAGTCAAAATCACAGTTTTGCCGTGTTGAATTGTAACAGCACCGTTAGCTTGTTTGGCTAATTTACCTGTTTCTAAAACAAGTTTATTATCCAAAAAATCAATTTCTATTTTATTCATTTTATATTTTGAGGCTTTTGAATTAGCTTACCAAAGTTTAGCTTATGCAAGGTTAAAAAATTTGTGGGAAATTCGTCTTCTACACAACAATGCAGGCAGTTAAGTCGTTGCTATAAGATTTCAGTTTTTTAGAATTTCGCTTGGACTGTATACTCCTTTTTTTTAAAAATTTAGCTGTCACATAATACTAATAGACTTTTGAATTTACGTTCTGTTTAGCCAATGCAGCGTTGAAAATTTTTTTAACTCTTGCCTAGCCGTCACATCAGCGAAATTCAAAGGTCTAGTCTATACTAATTCAAATATCTCATTTTTAGTTGGGAAAAAATAAAATCTACAAATAAAAATACTTAGGCTTTAGAACGTTTCTTTTCTAAACCTAGATTTTTTGTAAGGTTTTTATATTCTTCGCGATTATTTTTTTGTAAATACTGCAAGAATTTCACTCTCTTTCCTACTAACTTGAATAGGCTTCTACGAGATGAGTGATCCTTCTTATGAGTTTTAAAGTGTTCGTTTAGGTAAGCGATTTTGGCTGTCATCAGGGCAATTTGCACAGAAGCTAAACCTGAATCTACTTTAGTTCCTTTTTTTCCGTATTTCTTAACGATATTACTCTTTTCTTCTTTTGTCAGCATTATTTAATTTAAGTTGTTGTTATTATAGTATTATTTTTTTAATAAGTAAAGTTTTTTTTTTGAGACATTCTCATTATGAATTGAAATTTCAAATAAATAATTTATTAGGGTAAAAAAATAACTTTTTATTCTCCGCTAATTTAAAACATCCTGCAGCAATTAAACAACCTTTTTCAGAAAAAGAAAAAACAGGTTGTTCTGCTTTTAATATATTAGGCAAGTTATTGATTACTACTTCTTTTCCTAAAGATATTTCTGCTATTTGCTCTCTAGTTAGACTCAAATACCGAAACCCTTGCAATAATTTATGAATATCTAATATAAAATCTGTATTATACTGCTGTTTGAGGATTTGGTCAAGAGAAATAGAGTTTTTTAGAGTAAATTGATTTCCAATAGATTTTCTTTGTAAAAAAATAAGTATAGCGCAAGAGTTCAGTCTTTGCCCTATATCTCTGGCGAGGCTCCGAATATAAGTGCCTTTAGAGCAACAAACTTCTATCTCAAGAATAGGGTGTCGGTAATTTATCAAATCAATAGTATCTATAGTAATTTCTTTAATTTTTTTAGGGACTGTGATTTTTTTTAAAGCATAATAATACATAGGTTTTCCTTTATACTTTAAAGCAGAGTACTGAGGAGCCTCCTGTTGAATAGTTCCAATAAAAGATTGCAGAACTTCCTTTATTTTTTGAGGTGAAAAAGGTTGCACGAGAGAATAACTAACCTCGCTTTCTTTGTCTAAACTATCAGACGAGGCTCCAATTTCTATTTTGGCAAAATAAGTTTTTGGATTATCTTGAAAATAGGGAATGAGTCTAGTATATTTACCTCCAAAAATAGGCAAAACTCCCTCAGCCATAGGATCTAGGGTGCCTAGATGTCCCATTTTTTGCCTACCCCAATGCCTTTTTAAGCAATTACTAGCTTGATTACTACTTAAACTGGGAGGTTTATAAAGATTGAGAATAAAATTTTCCAATTTCAAAAACTTTCAAACATCAGAATGGATAAAATAGACCTTTTGAATTTGCCAAATTAGGACAAAACCAGCTGTGATGGCTAGCCAAATGGTTAGAAAAGTGCGAAAAAATTTTTGCTGCATAGGCTAAACAGAACGCAAATTCAGAGGTCTATAAAATTTTGTAACTGTTGAAAACAGGTCTCTAGGTTGTCGTTATAAATTTTTTTGTCAAATTTTTTCACCATTTCCAATTCTTTTTCTATTTTTTTGAGTCTATCAACCCTTTGTTTTTTGTCATCTCCCCTGAGTTTCATACGCTCTTCTATAATCTGGATAGATTTTGTCATTAAAAATATACTTTTACATTGTATATTTTTTTTTTTTGCATAATCCATGATTTTTTGGGAACCTGCTGTGTCTAATATCAGTAAAGTATAGAGAAATTTTTTTTGAACCTTCCTGAATTCTTTTTTTAAGATACCATAATAAAAACCATAGACTTGAGAATATTCTAAAAAAGCATTTCTTAAAATTTGGTTTTTAAATTTTTTTTCTGTCAAAAAAATATAATCCACTTTTGTTTCATAAGTGCGAGGCTTCCTAGAAGTAGCTGTTATTACTCTCTGCATATTAGGATAATTTTTTAGCAACAATGCTGCTACTGTGCTTTTTCCAATAGCAGAGGGTCCAGAAAGAATAATGATTATAGTTTCCAGTTTCTCACCTAGAATAATAGAATCCCAGATTTTTTTGAAAAAAGAAATTTTGCTATTCATT
This sequence comes from bacterium, assembly GCA_965216635.1. Taxonomy (GTDB): domain Bacteria; phylum SAR324; class SAR324; order XYD2-FULL-50-16. Next base: position 2,314,361 of record OZ244188.1, on the reverse strand, counting down.
TGCTTGAGTTTTTTAAAAAAATAATTAAACCATTTGAAAATGGCGTAGTGCCACAATAATGGGATCGGGGCACCGCAAACTTAAAGCTAACACAATATAGACTGCAAAGCCTGTATTGGCTTAAAAACAATAAACCTGTTTTGGCTAAACAGCAAGTTTTGTCCTATTTGGCAAATTCAAAAGTCTAGTAGAATTTATTTATTGTTGGTTTTTATAAATTGCAATAATTTTATCCGCCACCTGCTCCGCTGTTTCTTTGTTTATGAAAATGGTGAAATCTGCTTTTTTGTATTGAGAAAGACGGGAAAAGTAGAGTTTTTCAAATTCCAAAAATCTTCGCTCATCATCTATTTTATACTGGGCTATATTAGAACGACGGGAATTGTCTAAAATTTTAGGTCTTGTTTTATCTTCCTTAATTCTTTGCCAAAGCAAAGCTAGTGGTAGCTCTAAAAAAAAAACTGTCCCTAGATTTTGAAGTAGAGCTAAATTTTTTTCTCTCTCTATAATTCCTCCCCCAACAGACAAAACAGTATTTTTTAAGTGCAGAGCACTCATCAAAAATTTTGTCTCTAAATCTCTAAAAAATAATTCTCCTTTTTTAAAAATTTCTAGGATAGTTTTTTTTTCGGTTCTTTCTATCTCTGTATCACTATCTAAAACATTTAATGCTAGCTTTTCTTTTAAGATTTCGGCTACTGTAGTTTTTCCAACACCCATAAATCCTATTAAAATAAGGTTATTGGATTTTCTTCTTTTAAATTTCAATTTCCCCCTCTAACACCTTTTGGTTAATGAGAATTTTTGATAGTTTTTTTTTATCTAGTAACCATTTTTGGTAGACCTTTACTATTTTTTGCTTTTGAATGGATTTTACGATTAAAGGTGATGCTTCTGCTAAAGATAATTTTTTTCTAGGCAATACTGTTTTTAATTGAAAAATATGAAACCCAAATTCGGAGCGAATTACTGGAGTCGTTGGGGCTGACAGAGTGAGTTTAAAAATAGCATCGTTGAATAGCTTAGGCAGGCTTCCTTCTTGAACAAAAAAACTACTACCTCCTTCGTAAGATTTATGTTCAGCAATAGAATATTCTAAAATGAGCTTCTCAAAATCCGTATTTCTCTGAATTTTTCCTTCTAAGAATTGAGCTACTTCTACGGAATCTACTTGAAGATGCAATATTTCGTGTTGCTTGGGAGTGACAAAATCTCTGGGGTTAACTTTATAGTAGTTTTCTATTTCTTGAGAGTCAATTTTTATAGATTTTTTAAGATAATTATAAAAACTTTGCTTGATTAAAGATTTTTCATAAGCATCTTGCCAAGTTTCTTTGGTCACATTGTTTTGGAAAAGAGTGTAATCCGAATTATAACCTGTAAAAGAACTAAAGGCTATTGAAACCTGTGTTTCTAGTAAGTTTGTATCAATACCAATCCCCAATCTTTCCACTTCTTTCAGCAATAACTTTTCTTCTATTAAATTTTGAAGAATAATATTTTTAAATTTGTTTTTATTAAATTGCTTATTGTTGTAAGGAATTTTGGTGATTTTGACAACCAAATTCAATCTTTTTCTAAAATCTTCAAGATGGATAACCTCCCCATTCACATTAGCTACAAAGTTTTTTTCGGTATAAATATCTTCTTTTTCCTTTGCAAAGAAAAAGAATCCTCCTACAACAAGTAGGGATGTAATAAGAATAGAAATAAGAGAAATTAAAAAAAATTTCATAAATTTTGATTGTAAAAATGGGTTATTTCGGTTTCGGCTTCTTGAAGACTCGTTATTTTTTTTTCTGGTTGAATAGAAATTGTATTATCTGGTAAAAGTTTAACCTTACTATTTTTCGCTAACTTCCATAAATTTTCTTCTGTTATATCAAAATTAAGAAAAAAATGTATTTGAATGTTTTGCTGCTCTATTTGAATTTTTTCCATACGATAGTTATAAGCTAAATTTTTTAAACTTACAATCCCAAAAAGATTGTTCACTTCTTCTGGTATTCTGCCAAATCTATCACGTAGCTCTTCTTGGTAGTTTTCTATTTTTGTTTGATTTCTGCACTGGTTAATACTTTGATAAATATAAAGCCGAACATTCGCGTCATTGATATAACCATCAGGAATAAACCCTTTAATAAAAGAATAAATGCGAATATCCGCCCAGTTATTTTGGGGCGATCCTGACTCTTTCAGTTTTTGGATTGCCTCATCAATCATAGCCATAAAAAGGTCGTAGCCTACACTTTGAACTTGTCCTGATTGCTCAGTTCCTACTAAATTACCAACCCCTCGTAATTCTAAATCCCGATTGGCAATACGATAACCCTCCAAACCTTGTGTTTCTAATAAAACATGGAGTCTCTCGGTAGCCTTTTGAGTGATTGTTTTGTTTTCTGGTAATAAAAAATAAGCAAATGCCACTTTATCAGAGCGTCCAATTCTCCCTCTCAACTGGTAAAGCTGTGCTAATCCAAATTTTTGAGAATCGCACACAATTAAAGTATTGGCATTGGGTAAATCTAAACCTGATTCTATGATAGTGGAAGTTAGTAAAATTTGAAATTTTTTATTCACAAACTTTAATATCACCTCCTCTAAATTTTTCTTATCCATTTGGCCGTGAGCTATTTCTATAGAGTATTCTGGCAAAATTCTTTGTAATTCTATTAAAAATTTGTCTATAGTTTTTACTTGATTATAAAGAATAAAGACCTGTCCGTAGCGAGCAGTTTCTCTTTTCACAGCCTCTTTAATAAGTTTAGCGTTGAAAGACAAAACCCTAGTTTTTGTTATTTTTCTATTTTGCGGAGCAGTGCTAATTAAAGAAATATCGCGAATGCCCAACAAAGACATATTGAGAGTTCTAGGTATAGGAGTAGCGCTTAAAGTGAGTAAATCTATTTTGGCTCTGAATTTTCTTAATTTTTCTTTCTGCAAAACTCCAAACCGTTGTTCTTCGTCCACGATTAAAAGTCCTAAATTTTCTATATATAATTTTTCATTGAATGCCTTATGGGTGCCTATTAGTATATCTATCTTACCGTCTTGAAAATCCATTATAGTTTGTTTTGCCAATTTAGCAGACAAGAAACGGCTTAAAAAAGCTATCTTTATGGGGAAATTTTTAAATCTTTTTTGGAATGTTTCAAAGTGTTGTTGAACCAAAATAGTAGTAGGAGCAATTAACAACACTTGAAAACCTTCTATAGCTACTTGAAAAGCAGCGCGCATAGCAATTTCCGTTTTTCCAAAACCTGCATCCCCACAAATCAATCTATCCATAGGCCGCTCTTTTTTTAAATCTTGCCAAACATCTTTGATGGCTATAAGCTGGTCGTCTGTCTCTACAAAAGCAAAATCATTGGCAAAAAGCTGCAATTCTTTTTCGGGAGGATGAAAGGAACGGCTTTTAGAAAGTTGTCTTTGAGCGTAAATCTCTATCAATTCTTGGGCTATTTTTTGGATATCTCCTTCTACTTTTTTCTTTGTGAGCAGCCACTGTTTGCTACCTAGTGCATCTAGACTAGGATGGCTTTCTTCTGCGGTATTGAATTTTTGGATTTTGTAAGTGATTTGATCTACAGGCAAGTAAAGTTTGTCTTCATTTTTGTATTCTATAAGTAAAAAATCTTCTTCTTCTCCTGCTATTTTTTGACGATGGATTCCCTTGTATTTGCCTATGCCGTAGTCCATATGAACCACAAAATCTCCTAATTTCAAATCGGATATTTTTGTTTTAAAACTACTTATTTTGTGAGATTTTTGGTAGTCTAGCTTTTTACCAAAAAGTAAATCTTCATAAATGAGTAGATAAACTGCTCCTGCATTTTGGTAGCAAAATCCCTTTTGAAAAGAATAGGGTAAAATAGTTAAAGAATTTTCAACAGGTTTATCTGCTTTTTGAAAAGCAGATCTGTGAAAAGGGGCAACAAATAATTCTGTCTTCAAGTAGGATTTGAAGTCACGGCAAATAGTAGAAACTAAAGAAAACTCTTCTAAAACATCTGCAATCCATTCTGCTCTTTTAAGATTGGGAGCACTAATAGTAATTTTAACTCCTTTTTTAATTAAATTTTTTAATTCTTCAATTTTGTTTTTAAGTGTCTTTTGTGTTGTCAAAGATAAGCTGACAGTTTCTACAGTTTCAAAAATCGTATTTTGAGCTAAAAAAGAAGGAGTTGGATTCTCAGTTTCTACATTTTCATAAATTTCTAATGGAGAAAAATCTAACAACATTTCTTGAACTTCTTCTGCTTGATAGTATAGCTCCTTCGGAGTGGGAGGTGTTGTTTCTTGATCTTTATAAAGCAAATATTCTTCTTGTATTTCATTAGCGTAGTTTTGCAAGGCTAAATCTATTTTATCTTTTTGCCATAAAAAAATTTTCCAATCTTTTACAAGAAAATCTAACCAAGAAAACTGTTTTTTACTAAAATAGCAGCGATATTTTTCTACTCCCGAAAAAAAAATTCCACTTTCTAAGTGCTTTAAGGCTTCTTGATAGCTAGCAACTGAAAGCTGACTTCGTTTTTCTCTTAAACTGTCAAATGCCTTCTGCCGATTTTCTTCAGAAGCCACAATTTCGCAGCTACGGAAAAGAGTTAAAGAATTTTCTTTTAAAGCATTTTGACTAATTTGAGTTTCTACATTAAAATATTTAATTTCCTCTATACTATCGTCAAAAAAGCTAATTCTAAAAGGCATCGCAGATTGAATAGGAAAAATATCTAAAATTTCTCCACGCACCGAAAATTCTTTGGGAGCTTCTACAACACTCATTCTTTGATAACCAAGCTCACTCAAATCCGAAAGCAATTTTTCTCTTGGATATTGTTCTCCTTTTACAAGATTCAAACTACTCGGATTCTCCCAAAGATCTAATTTATCCATTAAAGATTGCACTTCACTAATCAACAGGATTGGTTGCTGTTTTTCTGAATTTTGGTTTTCTGAATCTTGGGAGCAAATTTTTGTAAAAGCATCTATCCTACTTGCTACTAATTCTGGTAAGGGAACTTCTGAATAGTAAGCTAGATTATCAAAAGCAGGAAGATAAACTATTTGTGGGGTGGGGATTTGTGTTTTTTCGGCTTGCTCGCTTCCTTTTGGGACATCATCGGCAATTCGTTCGCTGGAAAAGAGAGCAGAAATTTCGTTGATGATTCTTTGAGATTCTGTTTTATCCGAAGTCAGAATTACATGGGATTGGCGAGGAGATTCTTGCAGCCTATAATAAACCCAGAAAGAAAAAGAACTCCCATACAAACCGCTAATAGAATGGACAATAGGGCTGGTTTTGTTTTTAAGAACAGCAGTATCGGGCAAGTGATCTTTTGGATTAGGTTATAAGACCTTCAAACATTCCAGTTCGGCTATGCGGCGTGCCTAGCTTTTCTTAATGCAAAGGTTTTAGATTATATCTTTAAGTGTCAAACCTTTTTTTTTGAGGTATTTCGTTAAACCAAGTTTATCTATACAACGCAAAGCGTGGCAAGAGATTCTGAGACGAACATTTTTTTTGAGTTCTTCTACATAAATTTTTTTCCAATGTAAATTAGGCATCTGTCTCGTCTTTGTGCGGTTTCTAGCGTGAGAAACGAGATTGCCTGTAAGAGGTTTTTTTCCAGAAATACTACATCTTGATGCCATTTTTATTTTCTATGAAGTTAAAAATCTAAAGTTTCTTGAAATAATAATAAAAAATACTTCATAAGTCAAGAAACATTTTGTGAATTTATGCTAAAAATAAATTGAACTGTTTTTTTGCCTTAGTAGAAGCAAAAAGAACTGAAATTTAAAGAACTAAAATTTAGCATTCAGCGGGACACGAACTGCCAAAAGTTAAAAAAAAATTTTTAATGGCGTAACAAAAAAAACTATAAACCTTGCATTAAGCAAGAATGAACTGTGAAACAGCCCTTTGGCTGTTTCACAAATAGCCCATAAAAAACGTCAAGCAATAAGCTTGTTTTGGCTAAACAGCTAGTTTTGTCCTATTTGGCAAATTCAAAAGTCTATACTAGTCAGCTTTTACAGTAACAGACCCAGCAGGACCAACTTCTACAACTGTCTTTCTATCTTCATCGTCTCCAATATCAAATCGCTTAGAAACAACAGTTTGGTTTGTTCCTTTTCCTTGCAAAGAAACCAAAGCAGCTATGTAATTGTCAGGAGTTTTGTCTGGATGAACCATTGAAGTAATCAAGACAGTAGAAGCAGTAGTTCTAAACTTAAATGTAAGACTGCCATCCACTTTGATTTTTCCAACAATGCTTCTGTCTCCGCCGAGAACATTCGCTAAATCTTTAGGATTACCAGTGGTAAATTGTGTACGCGCTTCTGTTGAAACATAATCACCTACCCATATTTTACTATTGTCAGGGTCGCCTACAGCAAAAATGTTAGCGAGTCGTTCCCCAGGCAGTGTATTTTTTACTGTAATTGTATATTCTATGCCTTCTTTCTGTCCAAAAACTTCTGGACTAACACAACTAGTAATAAGTAATGATAGCAAGGCACCGAATAGTAATAGAGTTTTATATATTGAGTTCATTTTATAAATTATAGATGAATTATTAAATAAAATTAAGAGTGAGATAATTACCCAATTTCTTAAAATTTTAGTCTACAGAAATTTTTAAAAAAAAACAAGCAAAAAAAAAAATTATAATGCAGACCTTTGAATTTGCCAAATTAGGACAAAACCAGCTGTGACGGCTAGGCAAGGCATTTATTTTTTTAGCTCGCTAAAATACCGTAGTGCCACAATAATGTGACCAGGGCACTACAAACCTTGCATTAAGCAAGAATGAACTGTGAAACAGCCCTTTGGCTGTTTCACAAATAGCCCATAAAAAACGTCAAGCAATAAGCTTGTTTTGGCTAAACAGCTAGTTTTGTCCTATTTGGCAAATTCAAAAGTCTAGTTTATGCTTATACCTTTCAGAAAGGTAGCACTTCTTTTTGGATTCATAGTTGTTTTTTTGACGAAGATTAAGTTTATTCTTTTTTTCGCACTCTTCTAAAACTGTTGTTGACGGCAAATATATTTTTATGTTAAATACAGAATATAAGCAATAATATTGCTTTATATAGACCTTTGAATTTGCTTTGGCTAAACTTTGGTAAGCAACTTCAAAAGTCTATTTATATTAATAGTTAGGCGGTTGAACGCACAGGCGATCGCATAATTTCATTTTTATCTATGCATGTTATTAAAAAAGTTTTATTATGAAGAATCCAATTGGTTTTTTTGAAATATTTGTAGACGATATTGAGCGGGCTAAAAAATTCTATGAATCAGTATTTGGCGTAAGTTTGAAAAAAATGGACGACCCTACAGACTCAACGGTTGATATGTGGTCTTTCCCCGCAGATTTTTCACAGTATGGTGCCGGTGGTGCTCTTGTAAGAAGGGATAACTCGCCAACAGGTGGAAACAGTATTATCGTTTATTTTTCTAGTGAGGATTGTGCTGTTGAGGAATCAAAAATAGCAAGTGCAGGAGGTAAGGTCATGCAATCAAAATTCTCAATCGGTGAATATGGTTTTTGCGTCATTGTCGTGGACACTGAAGGTAATACAATTGGGTTGCATTCCCAGAAATAAAGTTGTATAGAGGACGAATTTTGCTTTTCCGTAATATTATTCCTCCTCCCGAGTCCGAGCTGCAAGGCTCGGGCAACAGTAGTCAATAAACCTCAAAAAGACACTTGCTTTTTCAAAAAAATTCTTTAAGATGTTACTTTTCTATTAACTAAAGTAAAAATCATTATGAAATGGTACATTAGAGTATTAAAAAAATACGCTACATTTAGCGGAAGAGCAAGGAGAAAGGAATTTTGGATGTTCTACCTTTTTCATATAATAATTATTTTTGCTTTTTTGCTCGTTGATGCCTATTTAGATACACCAACAGTTTTTCTTGATGATATTCCTTCTTTGTTGGCTACTATCTATATATTAGGAACATTGCTACCTTATCTTTCAGTAACAGTTCGTAGACTGCATGATACGGATCGTAGCGGTTGGTGGATTTTGATTACAATCATCCCAAATATTAATATTCTATTTATCCCAATTATTAATATTGTTGGCACCTTTGTTCTATTATTGTTTTTTTTAGTTCAGGTTATTTATATTATTGGTATCATTGTTCTATTTGTTTTTTTAGTTCAGGATAGTGATGCCATGAATGTTAGAGGACCCAATCCAAAAGTAGAATCAGGTTAGCAAATTTTTTAAAGTTGTGACAGAGGACGAATTTTGTAGATTGGTGACTCAACGCCATTCTTTTTTCTTTCATTTTTTTTGAAAAATAAGTGCTTGAAAATCCTGTAGTTCTACGGCAGTCTTATTGCTTTTAATTTCATAAAGGTTATAGTGAAATAACCGCTGGTTGTTTCACATTCTACTTTTGCTGACTTCTTAATTTTAATCTGTTTCTCTTAAACGATATAGAGGACGAATTTTGTAGATTGGTGACGCAGGAGGAGCAGCCCAAGCCAATGTCACCGTTGTGTATAGAGGACGAATTTTGTAGATTGGTGACAGAGGCGGTCAGAAAAACGCTAGACCTTTCGTTGTGTATAGAGGACGAATTTTGTAGATTGGTGACTGACATAAGAGAGGTTTATTTAGTAGGCTAGTTGTGTATAGAGGACGAATTTTGTAGATTGGTGACTAGAATCGTAGATACCACTACTAACTCAGTGTTGTGTATAGAGGACGAATTTTGTAGATTGGTGACTAAATCAACGCTTTCGCAACGCCCTGCCCAGTTGTGTATAGAGGACGAATTTTGTAGATTGGTGACCTAAACTAAAGAATAAAAACACTGTTTATTGTTGTGTATAGAGGACGAATTTTGTAGATTGGTGACATTCTGCAAGATGTACTGGTTGAAAAGAATGTTGTGTATAGAGGACGAATTTTGTAGATTGGTGACATTTTTGCTCTTTATAAGAACGCCTATCTTGTTGTGTATAGAGGACGAATTTTGTAGATTGGTGACAAAAACTATTAATTATAACAAAATGGCAGTGTTGTGTATAGAGGACGAATTTTGTAGATTGGTGACAGCAAAAAAAGAAGACGTCAAACCCGAAACGTTGTGTATAGAGGACGAATTTTGTAGATTGGTGACAGATAGCTCTTAAAGTCCCGCCATTCTTATCAAAATTCAACATTTCAGTCTAGAAAAAAAGACTATTTATTAGATTTTTTTGAGAGTTTCTTTCATTTTTTTTGAAAAATAAGTGCTTAAAAATCCTGTAGTTCTACGGCAGTCTTACTGCTTTTAATTTCATAAAGGTTATAGTGAAACAACCACTGGTTGTTTCACATTCTACTTTTGCTGACTTCTTGATTTTAATCTGTTTCTCTTAAACGATATAGAGGACGAATTTTGTAGATTGGTGACCCCTGCGAGGAGACCCCCCCGCCCCTTCGGGTTGTGTATAGAGGACGAATTTTGTAGATTGGTGACTTCTACCATTCTTTTTTCTTTCATTTTTTTTGAATAATAAGTGCTTGAAAATCCTGTAGTTCTACGGCAGTCTTACTGCTTTTAATTTCATAAAGGTTATAGTGAAACAACCGCTGGTTGTTTCACATTTCACTTTTGCTGACTTCTTGATTTTAATCTGTTTCTCTTAAACGATATAGAGGACGAATTTTGTAGATTGGTGACTTCAGACGTTTCATATTTGTAACCTTTTTGAGTTGTGTATAGAGGACGAATTTTGTAGATTGGTGACTAGGATAGTCCTTAAAAAGCACAGATGTTTGTTGTGTATAGAGGACGAATTTTGTAGATTGGTGACTTATTGATAATTGATAAAATAACCTTAAGAGTTGTGTATAGAGGACGAATTTTGTAGATTGGTGACCATAAAGAATGGTTCAAAAAACTAAGGCTTGTTGTGTATAGAGGACGAATTTTGTAGATTGGTGACACTCTTTGCATTTGGGACACGTCTTATTATGTTGTGTATAGAGGACGAATTTTGTAGATTGGTGACTAATTAATAAGTAAAACCATTAACAATATAGTTGTGTATAGAGGACGAATTTTGTAGATTGGTGACTTAATTGCGAGAACAGAAATTGCGAGAGCAGTTGTGTATAGAGGACGAATTTTGTAGATTGGTGACATATCTATATAGCTATAACCTTCTTTTTCTGTTGTGTATAGAGGACGAATTTTGTAGATTGGTGACGGCGTCTTTAAGACTTAACAAGTATGATATGTTGTGTATAGAGGACGAATTTTGTAGATTGGTGACAACATAGCAACTATAAAAATATGCTAGCATGTTGTGTATAGAGGACGAATTTTGTAGATTGGTGACCATTCTTGGGGAGAATACGATAAATTTCCTGTTGTGTATAGAGGACGAATTTTGTAGATTGGTGACGCTTGAAAAACAAATGAATTCGTATTTCGCGTTGTGTATAGAGGACGAATTTTGTAGATTGGTGACTATTTGTTTGGAAAGGTAACATGGTCCTTTGTTGTGTATAGAGGACGAATTTTGTAGATTGGTGACTTAATTTTAAGAACAAAAACTATGATTGATGTTGTGTATAGAGGACGAATTTTGTAGATTGGTGACAGTAAAATTTTATACCCTCCTACTTCGATGGTTGTGTATAGAGGACGAATTTTGTAGATTGGTGACCCCAAAAATATCATCTCTGCCGCGGATAGGGTTGTGTATAGAGGACGAATTTTGTAGATTGGTGACTTTTTTCATTGTTTTTTACCAAGACAACCCGTTGTGTATAGAGGACGAATTTTGTAGATTGGTGACGAACTGCTTAAAGAGGCAGAACAAGATTTAGTTGTGTATAGAGGACGAATTTTGTAGATTGGTGACACTCTTATTTGAAAAACATCTCGCAATGTGGTTGTGTATAGAGGACGAATTTTGTAGATTGGTGACTTCCAGTTTGATTTTATAAAAAGTATTAAAGTTGTGTATAGAGGACGAATTTTGTAGATTGGTGACCCATTTGAAGTATTATATGTTTTGGAAACGGTTGTGTATAGAGGACGAATTTTGTAGATTGGTGACAAAGACTATGTTTTTAAAATCTTTGCTTCCGTTGTGTATAGAGGACGAATTTTGTAGATTGGTGACCCACAAATAAGATCTACCAAATGCCTCTCAGTTGTGTATAGAGGACGAATTTTGTAGATTGGTGACAAAAAAAGCCATAAATAGCAGAGAGTCTAAGTTGTGTATAGAGGACGAATTTTGTAGATTGGTGACAGATAGCTCTTAAAGTCCCGCCATTCTTATCAAAATTCAACATTTCAGTCTAGAAAAAAAGACTATTTATTAGATTTTTTTGAGAGTTTCTTTCATTTTTTTTGAAAAATAAGTGCTTAAAAATCCTGTAGTTCTACGGCAGTCTTACTGCTTTTAATTTCATAAAGGTTATAGTGAAACAACCGCTGGTTGTTTCACATTCTACTTTTGCTGACTTCTTAATTTTATCTTAATTTTAATCTGTTTCTCTTAAACGATATAGAGGACGAATTTTGTAGATTGGTGACTTCTACCATTCTTTTTTCTTTCATTTTTTTTGAATAATAAGTGCTTGAAAATCCTGTAGTTCTACGGCAGTCTTACTGCTTTAAATTTCATAAAGGTTATAGTGAAACAACCGCTGGTTGTTTCACATTCTACTTTTGCTGACTTCTTAATTTTAATCTGTTTCTCTTAAACGATACTGCTTTTAATTTCATAAAGGTTATAGTGAAACAACCGCTGGTTGTTTCACATTCTACTTTTGCTGACTTCTTAATTTTAATCTGTTTCTCTTAAACGATATAGAGGACGAATTTTGTAGATTGGTGACAGATAGCTCTTAAAGTCCCGCCATTCTTATCAAAATTCAACATTTCAGTCTAGAAAAAAAGACTATTTATTAGATTTTTTTGAGAGTTTCTTTCATTTTTTTGAAAAATAAGTGCTTAAAAATCCTGTAGTTCTACGGCAGTCTTACTGCTTTTAATTTCATAAAGGTTATAGTGAAACAACCGCTGGTTGTTTCACATTCTACTTTTGCTGACTTCTTAATTTTAATCTGTTTCTCTTAAACGATACTGCTTTTAATTTCATAAAGGTTATAGTGAAACAACCGCTGGTTGTTTCACATTTTACTTTTGCTGACTTCTTGATTTTAATCTGTTTCTCTTAAACGATACTGCTTTTAATTTCATAAAGGTTATAGTGAATCAACCGCTGGTTGTTTCACATTCTACTTTTGCTGACTTCTTGATTTTAATCTGTTTCTCTTAAACGATACTGCTTTTAATTTCATAAAGGTTATAGTGAATCAACCGCTGGTTGTTTCACATTCTACTTTTGCTGACTTCTTAATTTTAATCTGTTTCTCTTAAACAATATAGAGGACGAATTTTGTAGATTGGTGACAATTTATTGGGAGAGCACTACGTGCCTGTAGTTCTACGGCAGTCTTATTGCTTTTAATTTCATAAAGGTTATAGTGAAACAACCGCTGGTTGTTTCACATTCTACTTTTGCTGACTTCTTAATTTTAATCTGTTTCTCTTAAACGATATAGAGGACGAATTTTGTAGATTGGTGACAGATAGCTCTTAAAGTCCCGCCATTCTTATCAAAATTCAACATTTCAATCTAGAAAAAAAGACTATTTATTAGATTTTTTTGAGAGTTTCTTTCATTTTTTTTGAAAAATAAGTGCTTAAAAATCCTGTAGTTCTACGGCAGTCTTATTGCTTTTAATTTCATAAAGGTTATAGTGAAACAACCGCTGGTTGTTTCACATTCTACTTTTGCTGACTTCTTAATTTTAATCTGTTTCTCTTAAACGATATAGAGGACGAATTTTGTAGATTGGTGACCCAAAAAGAGGTTATTATGTCTAATATATTAGTTGTGTATAGAGGACGAATTTTGTAGATTGGTGACAATTTATTGGGAGAGCACTACGTGCCTGTAGTTCTACGGCAGTCTTATTGCTTTTAATTTCATAAAGTTTATAGTGAAACAACCGCTGGTTGTTTCACATTCTACTTTTGCTGACTTCTTGATTTTAATCTGTTTCTCTTAAACGATATAGAGGACGAATTTTGTAGATTGGTGACTACACACGAACAGGCTATCTAGTGCCAAAAGTTGTGTATAGAGGACGAATTTTGTAGATTGGTGACAATTTATTGGGAGAGCACTACGTGCCTGTAGTTCTACGGCAGTCTTATTGCTTTTAATTTCATAAAGGTTATAGTGAAACAACCGCTGGTTGTTTCACATTCTACTTTTGCTGACTTCTTAATTTTAATCTGTTTCTCTTAAACGATATAGAGGACGAATTTTGTAGATTGGTGACAATTTATTGGGAGAGCACTACGTGCCTGTAGTTCTACGGCAGTCTTATTGCTTTTAATTTCATAAAGGTTATAGTGAAACAACCGCTGGTTGTTTCACATTCTACTTTTGCTGACTTCTTAATTTTAATCTGTTTCTCTTAAACGATATAGAGGACGAATTTTGTAGATTGGTGACTATCAGTATCAAATGTGACAGAAAAATAACGTTGTGTATAGAGGACGAATTTTGTAAATTGGTAACATCTACCATTCTTTTTTCTTTCATTTTTTTTGAAAAATAAGTGCTTGAAAATCCTGTAGTTCTACGGCAGTCTTATTGCTTTTAATTTCATAAAGGTTATAGTGAAACAACCGCTGGTTGTTTCACATTCTACTTTTGCTGACTTCTTGATTTTAATCTGTTTCTCTTAAAAGATATAGAGGACGAATTTTATAGATTGGTGACTGTACAGTAGTTTCATTGCTACTTTTGTCTGTTGTGTATAGAGGACGAATTTTGTAGATTGGTAACATCTACCATTCTTTTTTCTTTCATTTTTTTTGAAAAATAAGTGCTTGAAAATCCTGTAGTTCTACTGCAGTCTTACTGCTTTTAATTTCATAAAGGTTATAGTGAAACAACCGCTGGTTGTTTCAATTCCACTTTTGCTGACTTCTTGATTTTAATCTGTTTCTCTTAAACGATACTGCTTTTAATTTCATAAAGGTTATAGTGAATCAACCGCTGGTTGTTTCACATTCTACTTTTGCTGACTTCTTAATTTTAATCTGTTTCTCTTAAACGATATTGTTTTTAACTCTATAAAAGACTTAAAAATTAGTTTAGAAAAAGGAAAGTTGTTCGCTAGCTTTTTCGGGGGGCTTTCTCATTTTTCCAAAAAAAACTAGCATTCTAGAAAATTGTTTGTCAGTAAATTTAAGGATGCGGATATGTCCATCATCGGGTATATTGGTTTTTACTCTTTGAATATGCACTGCTGCATTTTCTTCGCTAGGAGTATGTCTAGAATAAACAGAAAACTGGAGCATATCAAAACCATCTTGGAGCAAGTGATTTCTAAAGTCTCTGTATCGTTTCCTTGCTTTGGGAGTATCTGTCGGCAAATCAAACATAACCATTAACCACATAGTTCTATAGCCCCCAAAAGGAATAGGTTTTCTCATAGTTTAAGAAAGCTAGGAATAGAAAAATCTTTGCTTTCTTTACACAATTTTTTTTTAAAAGAAGCTACATAAAGTTGCACTCCTGTTAGCAGGAAATAAGAATTCTCTCCTAGTATGCAATACCAGTTTAATATTTCTAAAATTTTCTTTTTTATGGCTGGAGTTATTTCTTCTGGTGTTTCTTGGGAACAGATTTGAAAAACTCTATTGTCTACAAGAGGTCTTAAAGGTTCCATTAAATCGTCTGCTAGGCAAAAGGGGTTATATTGGTTGCTGTGATGAATGCCTAAAGCAGGATGCAGTCCAGTTGCAGAAATGGCACGAGATACTACGGCTCTAATAATGGCATAACCATAATTGAGTAGACTATTGATTCCAGCACTACTTGGATTTCTACAAAATTCCTTACCAAAAAGTTTTTTCCAATAAGCCCTAGCAGTTTGGGCTTCTAGATTGCTACTATCTCCGCTCAAAACTTTACTCTGCATATTTTTTAGTCCAAAATCTTTTCCTTTGCAAAGCATTAAATTTTTAGCTTGCTCGTTGATTTTTGCTTGAATAATCTCTTGCCATATTTTTTTTTGTAGGGGTTGGCTTGCTTGGAATTGGGAATGGATAATTTTACTGTGTAGTGAATTTTGGTTTAAGGGGTAAAGTATAGCGTGGGGGAGGTGCTGTTGGTTACAAAGAATAACCACAGTATTATTAGCTAGACAATGATTCAACATTGCTTGAGTATAGCTAATGGCGGTATTATCCAAAATAAGCACCCCTATATCTTCTATGGGTAAAGATTGGACAGGTTGCTTTGCTCTTTGGATGAGTAACTGGCAATTTTTCATAGAAAGATAGCTTGCCGAGCTAATCTCTATAATTCTTTTAATCATAGGTAGTTCTTCTTACTACCTAGTTACTCAAAATCTGTGCAAAATCTTAAAAATTGGTTTCTTTTTTTATTTGTCCAATAGGATCTATGCTTATTTTTTGGGGATTATATTTAAAGATAGTATTAAATCCAGTTTGAATGAGGCTTTTTCTTTCTTCTCCTGTATTCCCTGTTTCACTTCTTGTATGTTGTCGCAATACTATTATCCCTTTAGAAAGCATTTGCACTCTGTAATAGCCGCTAATATCTTTACCAGAAGAATCCACCCCTTCCAAAGAAAGCATATCGTTGATTTTAAGGGACATTAAAAATTTGCAGTTTTTCATTTCTTTTTGAATGATTGACTTCCCTTTGGTTTTTCTTTGAGCTGCTTCAAACTTCGTAGTAAGCTGTTCTACCTTTTTTCCGGTTTCTAAATTCTCAAAAATACACAAGTGGTGATTGCCTCCAGCCTCGTAATATTTATAAATCTTTTTTTCAGGGTGACCTTTAGAAATTCCAATTAAATTACTAGGGTTTTCTAAAAGTCGTACAGAGTGAATAGGATTGCCATTTTTGTGCGGTAACTCTTGAGCAAAGGCTTCTTTAGTTTTGTTGTCGTATTGGTAAAGCCTCTCTTCTACCAATTCTTTTACTTTTGGATCTGCAATTTTTTTTATTTGAGTTAACTCTAAATCTTTTAAATGAACTCTACGAGTATATTGCTCTCCTTCTTTGGTTTGCACTTTACCGTAGGCTGTTTCTTCGTGCAATGCTCCTTTTGTCCAATCGTCTTGAGTTCCAGCGTGAGAGACGATAATTTCTGCTATTTTTTGCTCTATTTCTGTTTTAAAATTTTTGTAGGGTTGAACAATTTTTTCATTTTCTTTAAGAGTCAATCTGTTTTTTTGATTTTTTGCAGATAGTGTAGATATTCTTTGCACCAAACGAAGTGAAGTAAGGGCTACAACTATAGCATCTATAGTGTGGTGACGGTGATCTTTACGTTCTTTTTTATTATCCTCTGGTTTTGGTTTTTCTGTTTCTGTATTTTCTGCGTAAGCTTGTAAAACAGGAGAGACTTCTGTCTGTTTTTCTGTATTTTCTTGAGTTCTAAAATCATTATTTTCCTCCGAATCTTCTTTTAGAATTTTATTTAATCCCCAGCCTGCTCTTAAAAAAGCAGTGAGAGTGCCAGGGGTAACTTGCACTTCACAACCTAATTTTTGAAGATATTTCTTTGATTCGGTGGCAATATAGCGTGTGTCGTTTAAGTGTCTAGTGGAAAAATTATCTGTAAATTTTTTCAAGGCGTCTCCTTTTAAAAAAAAACGGTCGTATTTGTTTTTAGATAATTTATGCTCTCTTATAAGTTTGTTTAGTCTTTGTTGGATAGCTTCCCATTTTTCTGAATTGCCAGAGTAGGCTTCGTGAGGAGTTTGGTTTTTTTTGAAAGCTCTATTTTCTGAGGCTTCACAAAGAGTTTTATTGATAAAAGAGTCGTCTAAGGATCTAGAAAAAGGAATGGTGTGTTCTACATCAAAACGATTATTGAAAAGATCTTCTAAGCTAATTATTTTTCCTGTATAAATACACTGTTTGTCGCATTCTTCCCAAAGCAAATACTTGGTAATATCGTCTCTTGTTATTTCTCTTTGATTTTTAAAATGTTCTTGAATTCTTTCCTTAGCATTTTTTCTAGCTGCTTCTTGTTTTTTATTCCTGCTATTAATTTCTAATTTCTTTTTTTTACTATTTTTTAAATCTCTTGCCATTTCCAAACGGATAAGGTCTGGTTTGCCGTGCTTCTCTATAATGGCGTTGACAACCTTACGAATTTCGTTGAGTGCTTTTGTTACTACTGGATTTCTAGGACCTGAATAGCGTTTTTCTTTTTTACCAGTTTTTTTATCAAACCGCGGGGTGGCATCTGGTAGATAAGGGAGAGTGTCTTCTGCTTGAATCTTTTTTTGGTCCTCTCTTTGGTATTTTGCTTCTTCACAAGCATTGTAATAATCCTTGCCTTCTCGCATAAGGGGGAGAATTTTATTGATGGCTTTTAATGATAGATTAGCATAGCCCTTACCGTGAAAATCTAAAGTGATAATTTTAAAAGCCTGTTCAGGAGTAAAACCCCAGTCATCTTTTAGTCTAAGGTAGAGAGTTTTCTCTTTGTGGATAGAAAGAATATCGTCTATAAATTCACTTTGTTCTTTTTTTGTTTTGTTATTCCAAAACTCAGTAAAATGAGTATTCATATCACAATAAGTTTGATTGCCTTTTAGTTCTTTTATGGATTCTTCAAGAGTAATAGGTTGGTTGTCCGTTAGATTTAGTTTTTTGCGGAAAGCTTTCCAACTCATCGTTTTAGATTTTGAGAGTTGTTCAAAAATCATTTTCTGTTCTTCTTTTGTGAGTCCTCTTAAGTCTTTTTTACTGGGGTCATAGAATCTAATATTGTGTAGGTTCTGCCAGATTTGGAATTCTTGGTATTCTAGCCTTGCCTTAAAACATCTTTTTTTGTTTGGCTCAAAGGTGCAATTTCCTATTAAAAACTTTTGCACTTTTAGTGGATTTTGAAAAAAGATAAATTTATGGATTTCTTTTTTGAGTTTGTCGTTTAGAATTTGCTGGTGGTGTTTTTGTTGATTATTCCATAGCAATTCAAATTCATTTTCATACATTTCTCTGGAAGTATTCAGACCTCTTTTTTTTTCTTTTTCATATTCATAAAGATATTCTCCAAGAGTTTTGGAACTTTCTTTTTTGATGTCTGTTTCTAATGAAATGATTCTAGCTAAAGTTTTTTTTTCGTCTTTTTCATCGCTAGTATTTTTTTTGTTTTTTTCTATTTTTTTTAATTCGTTTTCTGCTTGTTTGTGTTTTTCTTGTTCAATAACTTTTGATAATTCTTCTTTTATTTTTGGGTCTTTAAAAATTTCTAAAAAGGTAGTTTTACGATTGCTTAAAAAGCCTCTTCTTTTACAAAGGTGCAAAAATACTCTTGCTAGTTCTGGTAGAGTGAGTTTTCTAGTCAAACCTTCGGCTCTAAGTTGGTAAGGGTCTAGTTGATAAATTTTATCTTTTTCTGCTTGAGCTGTGGGTAGGATTTGATTTTCTTGCAAAAAACGAGCAAGTCTTTTTATACGCTTAGCTTTTCTTTGTAAAATTCTGCGATGCCCACGAGCCTCTCTTCTTTTTTGGTTTTTAGGAATTTTAGTCTTGTCTTCGGTTACTTCTGTAAAAATACGCACCCCACAATCTAACAGTTTTTGAGGATTTTTCTTTTCATCGTATTCTATAATAGACCAGCCTAAGGAGTTTGTGCCGGCGTCTAGTCCTAAAATTTTATCCATAATTTTTTTTAAAAATGCTAAAAATAAAAGATATTCCTTTTATAATCTAAAAAAAATTAAAAATCAAGAAAAAATTGCCCGAAAAAAAAATTTATGGGAAAAAAAAATTATGGTAGAAAAAATTACTTGACAAATTAAAAAATAAGACGTAGAATTTCAGTATCTATACACAACAAGCTACCTTTTGGTAGCGTAAGTTTGTTTCCCCTCACGAGTTCCCAGTGGACGACGGGGGGATTTTTTTTTAACCACAAAAAAAATCAAGAAAAAATTGCCTAAAAAAAAATTATGGTAGAAAAAATTACTTGACAAATTAAAAAATAAGACGTAGACTTTCAGTATCTATACACAACAAGCTACCTTTTGGTAGCGTAAGTTTGTTTCCCCTCACGAGTTCCCAGTGGACGACGGGGGGATTTTTTTTTAACCACAAAAAAATCAAAAACAGGCTTATAAACCCATAAAAAAAAATCCCTCACCTCAACCCCAAACCAAAATGAAAGCTAGTAATATTTATCGGCAAGAAAAGACTT
This sequence comes from bacterium, assembly GCA_965216635.1. Classification (GTDB taxonomy): domain Bacteria; phylum SAR324; class SAR324; order XYD2-FULL-50-16. The sequence goes on along the minus strand of OZ244188.1, from coordinate 2,295,053 downwards.
ATAAAAAAACAAGATTATCTACGGAGAAGGCTGTTTCTTTGATTCCAGACGCCTATACAGAAGAAGAATTTTTTGCATTGGAACAAGAACAGGTTTTTGGACGCTATTGGGTTTGTGCGGGAACAGTAGCTTCTGTGCAAAATGCAGGAGATCTTATGGTTACAGAAATCGGCGGGCAATCTATAATTATCTGCCGTGATGAAGCAAAGAAATTACAAGCTTTTTATAATGTCTGCCGTCATCGTGGCACTCGGTTGTGTCAAAAAAACGGCAAGGTTAAAAAACACATTATCTGCCCTTATCACGGTTGGGGGTATAGTCTGCAGGGTGATTGTATTGGCACGCCTTTATTTAATTCTGGAACAAACAGAAGAGTTATGGAGATGCACGATATGTCTCATTTGGAGTCTTTTGATAAAAAAGATTTTGGTTTATTTAAAGTTCGTGTGGAGCAATGGGGGATGTTAGTTTTTGTTTGTTTGGATAATACAGCGCCTGCGCTATCAGAATTTCTCGGAGATTTACCGCAGAGATTGGCAAATTTTCGTTTAAGCGAATGGCAGCTATTGGAAGAATGCACTTATGATATTCGCTCTAATTGGAAACTGCTTTGTGAAAATGCTGTGGAATATTATCATTTGCCTTGGGTGCATCGTAGACTAGCCAAAACTTCGCGCATAGCGGATCATCACCGTTGGCAGGGTTCAGGGATGTATTGTGGTATCTGCACTTATCCCCTAACTAGCACAGATGATTCCGATTGGTTGGATATGAAAAATTTAGGCTACTTGGACGAAAAAGAGCAAATCAGTGGTTATTTTTTTTGTTTGTTTCCGAACCTAATTTTTTTTATTATGCCGAGCCATGCTTTCATTATTAAGACGCATCCGTTGGCTCCTGATAGAACTCTGGAGACAGCTTGGTTGGTAGCGCATTCTGAGTGCGTTGCTGGAACAAAAAAAAAAACAATAGGTGAGGTTCTAAAATTTTGGGATGATGTGAATAAAGAAGATGTTGCAATTTGTGAAAAAGTGCAACAGGGATTAAAAACCAAGCCTTATTTAGGAGGAAGATTATGTTATCATTTTGAAGAGCCAGTCCATCGTTTTCAGAATATGGTTATAGATGCTATGGTGGGTGTTCGTAAAATTCCCGCTGGAGATAATTGAAATGCTAGGCGAAATTAAAATTACAAAATCACTTGCAAACAAATCTTTATTTTCAGATACAAAAATAGCGCAGCAGCTTTTTCAGGGAGAATTGTTTTGTTTAGTTTTACAGAGCAAGGATTGGCAAAATCGGATGGTTAGTGCCGTAGAAAAAGCTTTTGCACCGCACCCTCCTACAGAAGCGCATCTGTTTTTAGACGATGAAAGTTTTATCACTCGTGTTTATAATCTCAATGAATCTTTTAGGGGTGACTACAAAAAAGATATTGGTAATCTATTAGAAAATATAGGCTGTGATTTAGAAAATATTTATTGGGATAAATTGATTCTTCGGGCAGTTCCTCCCGTTTCTTTTTTTCAAAAAGAAAGTGCTCACAGCTATATACATCCTCATAGAGACACTTGGGGCGTAAATATTTATTCGCAGCTAAACTGGTGGTCTCCTTTATTTGACTTGGAAGCAAATAGAACATTTCAGTTTTTCACAGATTACTGGAAGAAGCCTATAAAAAATACAACGGCGGAATGGTCTCTTAAAAAATACTTAGAAGCGAAAAAACAAACCCCAGCAGGCATTAAAATTTCTTACCCTTCAGCCCCAGAATGCCTCACTTCCTTAGAAAAAGGCAATCCAGTCCTTATAGAAACAGGGGAATGGTTAATTTTTCCAGCAGCCCATTTGCACGGTTCTATCAAAAATACTTCCGATAAAACCCGCTTCAATGTGGAGTTTCGGACAGTGGATAAAAATCATTTATTGCAAGGAATGGAAGCACCAAATGTAGATAACGCAGCAAAAACGAAAATGTTTGCTATTTTTTCTAATCTTAAGAGTGGGGAGCGGTTAAAAATCCCTTAAAGAATAACTGCCTCTAAAAAAAGCCCTCTACTTTTTCAATGCTTTTGCGTGGTAGGCTATATGCTCGCCAATAAAACTGGCGATAAAGTGGTAGCTGTGGTTATAACCTTTTTGTATTCTTAAAGTTAGCGGTTGATTCGCGTGCTCGCACGCAGCAGATAGGTTTTCTGGCAATAGACTTTTGTCTTTATAAAATTCATCTGCCTCTCCTTGGTCTACGAGTATATGCTTTACTTTTTTGCTCGCTTTAATCAATTCTGTTGCATCGTAATCCAGCCATGTATTTTTATTTTCTCCTAGATAAGCAGTAAAACATCCTTCGCCCCACTTCACTGCTACAGGATTACTAATGGGAGCAAAAGCAGAAACAGATTGATAGTTTCTTGGGTTTTTTAAAGCACAAACCAAAGCTCCGTGTCCTCCCATAGAATGCCCTATAATAGATTTTAAATTGGGAATTAAAGGAAGATTTTTTTCTAATAGATTAGGCAATTCTTCTACTACATAGTCGTACATTTGGTAGTGCTTATTCCAAGGTGATTGAGTGGCATTAGTATAAAAACCAGCTCCTTGACCCAAATCGTATCTATCTTCGTCTGGCACGTCTTCTCCTCTTGGACTTGTATCGGGAAAAATAATAGCTATTCCGTGTTCAGCGGCGTAACGTTGCATTCCACCTTTGGTGCGTGCATTATCGTCTGTACAGCTCAATCCAGAAAGCCAATATAAAGCAGGGATTTTTGTTGACCTTTTCTGCTCGGGCAAATAAACAGAAAAAGTCATTTTGCAATTACAACTCACAGAGTTGTGCTCGTAACGGTTTAGATAACCAGAAAACTCTTTAATAGATTCTATTTGTTTCATCTTAAAAATGAATAATAGTTAAAAATAAATAATAGTTAAAAATAAATAATAGTTAAAAATAAATAATAGTTAAAAATGAATAATAGTTAAAAATGAATAACAGAGCGAATACTTTTTCCTTCGTGCATCAAATCAAAAGCCTTATTAATATCTGTCAAAGGCATAGTATGGGTAACCATCGTATCCAATTCAATTTCTCCTTTTAGATATTTTTCTACGTAGCCCGGTAGTTGACTTCTGCCTTTAACTCCGCCAAAAGCTGTTCCTTTCCAAGTGCGGCCTCCCACTAAATTATAAGGTCTAGTTTCAATTGTTTGTCCTTGTCCTGCTACTCCTATAATTGTAGAAACGCCCCAACCTTTATGAGTGCACTCCAGTGCGTTACGCATAACTTTCGTATTACCAATACACTCAAAAGAATAATCAGGACCCCCATCGTAAGTATCTTGCATATATTCTACAAAAGAGCCATTTATCTCTTTGGGGTTAATAAAATCGTTTGCTCCTAGTTGTTTAGCAAATTCAAACTTGTCAGGGTTTATATCAATGGCGATAATTCTTTTTGCTTTAGCCATCACACAGCCTTGAATACAGGATAAGCCAATACCCCCTAAACCAAAGATAGCCACAGTAGAGCCAGCCTCTACTTTTGCGGTGTTGAGAACTGCACCAATCCCAGTAGTAACTCCACAACCAAGCAAGCATACCTTTTCTAAAGGAGCAGTGCTATTGATTTTTGCAATGGCAATTTCAGGCACAACCGTATATTCGGAAAATGTAGAGCAGCCCATATAATGAAAAATCTGCTTGCTGTTTTTTGAAAACCTACGCGTCCCGTCCGGCATATATCCAGTCCAAACTGTGCCTGCGATAGATTGACACAGGTTTGTTTTTTTAGAATTGCAATACTCACAATCTCCACATTCTGGAATATAAAGCGGAATTGCACGGTCTCCCACTTTGAGATTTTTGACATTCGCTCCCAATTCTACCACTTCACAGCCACCTTCGTGACCCAAAACGCAAGGAAAAGAAGCCATCGGATCTTCCCCTGATAGAGTAAAAGCGTCTGTATGGCAAACTCCCGAAGCAACCACTTTTAATAACACCTCTCCTTCTTGTGGAGCCATCACTTCTATTTCTTCTATTTCAAGAGGTTTTTTTGCTTCCCAAGCTATTGCTGCTTTTGTTTTCATTATTTTTTAGGATTGGATTGTTACTCAATTAAACCACTATATTATTTATTCCAACATTAATCTATCTTTTTTTGGTGTATTTGTGGGGCGGGGACGCAGTTTTTTTTCTTAAAAACTCAAGTGGAAGGAAATGCTGATGACGAGTGGTGCTTTGAGTTCGGCATCGGTTTCTGTAGTTGTTTTTATTGTTCCTTCTGTTGTGGTTGTAGTGACAGTCTCAATGGTTTGCTCTACAGTAACGGTTCTGCTCCCAGATTGGGTTGCTTGTACTCGCAAATCATTCGGTTTACTATCGGTGTCGTCAAAATTTACACGACTTGTACCACTTGGTGTTCTTTTTAATATATAGCCAACCATTGCTGATCTTTCTCCTTCCTGAAAACTGGTGTCAAAGATGGTTGGAGTACCAGGATCTAAATTGGAATCGCTATCAGTATAGGGAGTAGTCGTCGGAGCTGTGCTGTTTTTTAGAGAAACCCCCGAGATATACTTCGTCAAGCCAAAATTGAGCGATATGTTGGAGGTTAAGTTTCTCTTATAGCCGACTCTAAGCGCTGGACTTGTGGCAGAGCCACTAGCAGAACCATTGGTAAGTTTCATACTCGCTAGACCGCCTCCTACAAAAAAATCCTCGTTTACAAAATAATCCGCCATAACTAGCGTATTGGCGAGCTCGTTAGCTCCCCCCTTGCCAGTGAAGTGCGTCAAGGAGGCTCTCCATTTTTCCCACCTAAAGCCGAATTGCAGACCAATACCTGAGATTTTATCGCTCTTGTTGGTCGTTGTTATCAATGTGTCTGTTGGTGGTGGTGTTGTTGCTGCTGAATCTAGCACTGTAGTATCGTCGGGCACTGTTGGCAAAACAAATAAACCATCAGAACTAAAGTAATCTAGACATGCATTAGAGGTTGAAAAATAGTTGCCATTAGTGTCGCTTGTCGTGACTGTAGTCCCTACCTGCTCCCTTGTGCCTTCATCAAAGCTATCAAAAGTAGCTTTAGAGAACAAATATGTATCTATTCCTAGGGCAACATTCGTAGCTCCTTCCGCACAGTTTTTTTGTAAAAGAGATTTTGCGCCTCTCTGTATAGCTATACCCCAGTAGGTAGCGTCTGCTTCTATGTTAGTGGTGATATCTGAATAGGAAACATTATAGGATGTGTCGGTAGTACTTGTTGTAGTAGTAGTGATAGCATCAGTGACTCCAGTGGTTTTAGTGCTGCTATCTACCTTAAAACCATTTAAATAGGCAATACCAACGAAAAATCCTTGCTTGCTGCTGCTTTGAACCGCCTGGGCTTGCAGATTGCTGCCTCCAAAAGTAAAGGCACTTCCTATAAGAAGAGCGGGAATAAGAATAGCTACCAAAACGAAACGAGCCAGAGTAAAACGAGCCAGAGTAAAACGAGCCAGAGTAAAACGAACCAAAATAAAACGAACCAGCGAAAAAGCGAAAGTTTTCCTTAAAACTTGGGAATTTGTGTTTTTCATAATCATTTGTAATAAAAAAGTTAGTATTAAAATAAAAATTAACATAAAAAAACAATAATAGCAAACTATTGGTTGTTGGCAGTTTTTTATAGACCTTTGAATTTGCGTTATGTGACGGCTAGGCAAGGCAAAAAAAAATTTTAGCTCGCAGGAATATATGTAATATTTCAAGAGTTAAAATTTTTTTTTAATGGCGTAGTAAAAAACACTATAAACCTTGCATTAAGCAAGAATGAACTGTGAAACAGCCCTTTGGCTGTTTCACAAATATCCCACAAAAAGCGTCAAGCAATAAGCTTGTTTTGGCTAAACAGAACGCTAATTCAAAAGTTTTTTATTTTTTCTGCTTATTTTTATAAAAATAATTACAGAAAAACACTTTAAAAGCAAATAAAAAAAACAAATGCGTTGCAGGGAGGTATTTTTTATTTTATGTAGGTCTGTAGAGACGTCCTATATGGGCGTCTCATAAATTTAGAACGTTTATTAAAATATGTAGGTCTGTAGAGACGTCCTATATGGGCGTCTCATAAATTTAGAACGTTTATTAAAATATGTAGGTCTGTAGAGACGTCCTGTATGGGCGTCTCATAAATTTAGAACGTTTATTAAAATATGTAGGTCTGTAGAGACGTCCTATATGGGCGTCTCATAAATTTAGAACGTTTATTAAAAACTGCTTTTTGTGGTTTATGCACATCGTATAATACGCCCTATAGGGCGTCTCTACATGTTATGCTATTATAAAAATGTTCCCTGCAGTTTTTTTTCTTAAAAACTCAAATGGAGGGAGAGGCTGATGACGAGGGGTGCTTTGAGTTCGGCATCGGTCTCGGTGGTTGTGGTTGTCTTAGTTTCTGAGGCTCCTGCTGGAATCTGGAATTTGTCTATATATACAGTTCTGCTGAGGACTTGGGTCACTTCTATTCTGTAATCCAAATCTCTCGCAAGGAATACGAATCTCGTGTCACCGCCAGGAATTTGACTGAGAGCTCCAATTGTTGCTGAATCACTTGCAGTCTGTTTTTTGACTTCGTAAATGGAAATAGTTTCAGGAGCAGGAGTCACATCCGTATCCGTAGCCGTAGCCGTATGGTTTAGAGAAACACCCGAGATATACTTCGTCAAGCCAAAATTGAGCGACAGGTTGGAGGTTAAGTTCTTTTTATAGCCGATTCGCACCGCGGGACTTGTGGCAGAGCCGCTAGTTAAGCTATTGGTAAGCTTCATACTCGCTAGACCGCCTCCTACAAAAAGACCCTTGTTGACAAAATAATCCGCCATAACTAGTGTATTGGCGAGCTCGTTAGCTCCCCCCTTGCCAGTGAAGTGAGTCAAGGAGGCTCTCCATTTTTCCCACCTAAAGCCGAATTGCAGACCAATACCTGAGAGTTTATCGCCCTTGGTGCTAGTGGTTCTTGGATATTCAGTCATAGAAGTTGGAGCTGGAGTTGAATCTGGAGTCGCAATCTGATATTCTGAAAGATTATTTTTGGAAAAGTATACGTAACAATAGGATTTGTTTTGCCCCTTTCCTATTGAAAAGGAGCCGCCCTTGCCTAGAGTTACAGTAGCATCTCCAGCAGCAATATCAGTTGTAGACGGTTTTGCACCAGGATCAAAGGAAGTAAAATTATTAACTCCGAAAAAGTATTCTCCATCTTCCTTTATATCAACACTTGTTGTTTTACCATCTTTACAGTTTTCCTCTACTAAAGTTCTGACTCCAGTTTCTTGTGCAGGGGTCCAGCCAGTAACACCACCAGCGGCGTCTATGCTAGAGGTCGTCGCTCCATAGCCGTTATTGCCACTATTTCTATCTATTTTATAGCCTGTAGTAGTAGCGTCAGTAATAGTTGTGATATTTGTGGTGACAGTTTTTGTGCTATCCACTTTAAAACCATTTAGATAGACAATGCCAACGAAAAATCCCTGTTTGCTGCTCTGACCATTTGGGCTGCTTTGAACCGCCTGTGCTTGCAGATTGCTGCCTCCAAAAGTAAAGGCACTTCCTATAAGAAGAGCGGGAATAAGAATAGCTGCCAAAACGAAACGAGCCAAAACGAAACGAACCAAAGTAAAACGAGCCAGCGAAAAAGCGAAAGTTTTCCTTAAAACTTGGGAATTTGTGTTTTTCATAATTATTTGTAATGAAAAAGTTAGTATTAAATTAAAAAGTAACAGAAAAAAACAATAATAGCAAACTATTGGTTGTTGGCAGTTTTTTATAGACCTTTGAATTTGCGTTATGTGACGGCTAGGCAAGGCAAAAAAAAATTTTAGCTCGCAGGAATATATGTAATATTTCAAGAGTTAAAATTTTTTTTTAATGGCGTAGTAAAAAACACTATAAACCTTGCATTAAGCAAGAATGAACTGTGAAACAGCCCTTTGGCTGTTTCACAAATAGCCCACAAAAAGCGTCAAGCAATAAGCTTGTTTTGGCTAAACAGAACGCTAATTCAAAAGTTTTTTATTTTTTCTGCTTATTTTTATAAAAATAATTACAGAAAAACACTTTAAAAGCAAATAAAAAAAACAAATACATTGCAGGGGGGTATTTTTTATTTTATGTAGGTCTGTAGAGACGTCCTATATGGGCGTCTCATAAATTTAGAACGTTTATTAAAATATGTAGGTCTGTAGAGACGTCCTATATGGGCGTCTCATAAATTTAGAACGTTTATTAAAAACTGCTTTTTGTGGTTTATGCACATCGTATAAGACGCCCTATAGGGCGTCTCTACATGTTATGCTATTATAAAAATGTCCCCTGCAGTTTTGTAGTGTTTCTGCTTATTTTTATAAAATATTTGCAGAAAAAAATTTTCTTGTCAATAGTATTTAGTGACTATTGGCATCTTTTTATTTTTTACAATTTTTTTTTGTTTTAATTGTTTTTAGAGGCTTTTGTATTGCTTTTAATTTTTTTTTAGGGTTAAAATAAATACTTAATTCAAAGCTTTCTATATTTATTTTTATGTCTAATATTCTAATCCTCATACCTTTTTTCCCATTGTTGAGCTCTTTGTTTTTACTCTTTTTAGGACAAAAATTAAAAAGGGTGCAAACTGGCATTATCGGCACAGCGAGTGTTTTTTGCTCTTTTGTGCTTTGTCTCTTTCTTTTTTCTTCTTTTTTGAGTGGTGCGGATAATTTTGGGGAGCAAAATTTTGAATATTATTTTTATCCTTGGCTAGAAATTGGAGATTTTCAAGTAGCGGTAAGTTTTCTTTTGGATTCTCTTTCTTTTGTGATGGTGTTGATTATTACAGGCGTGGGTTTTTTAATCCATCTCTATTCCATAGGCTATATGAAAAACGAAAATTCTAATGCTCGTTTTTTTAGTTTTTTGAATTTGTTTGTCTTTTTTATGCTTATTTTAGTGATGGCAGACAATCTTGTTTTTTTATTTTTGGGATGGGAAGGGGTGGGGCTTTGCTCTTATCTTTTGATTGGGTTTTATCTGGAAAAAGATGCTGCAGCAAAAGCTGCTAAAAAAGCCTTTGTAGTTAATCGTATTGGAGATTTTTGTTTTGTAATAACCTTAATGCTTGCTTTTGCTTTGTTTAGTAGTTTTGAAATTTCTGCTATAAAAAGCAGTCTCGCAAATTCACAACCTGATCAGATTTGGATTAACTGGCTGACTCTGTTGTTGTTTTTGAGCGCTACAGCAAAGTCGGCTCAAATACCTCTGCATATTTGGTTGCCAGACGCTATGGAGGCACCAACGCCAGTGTCTGCCTTGATTCACGCTGCTACAATGGTGACAGCCGGAATTTATCTATTGGCAAAGTTTCATTTTCTTTTTATTCTATCACCTTTAGTATTGTCTATCATACTCATCGTAGGCACAACTACAGCTTTGCTCGGCTCTTTGATAGCGACTGTGCAAAACGATGTGAAAAAAATTTTAGCTTATTCTACTATTAGCCAACTCGGGTATATGTTTATGGCTTTAGGGGTGGGTGCCTTTTCTAGTGCCATTTTCCATTTGACTACTCACGCTTTTTTTAAGGCACTGCTCTTTTTGAGCGCGGGTGCTTTGATTTATGTATTGCACCACGAACAGGATCTAAGAAAAATGGGTGCTTTGAAAAAAAAAATACCTCAAATATGGTTACCTTTTTCTATAGGGGCTTGGTGTTTGGCTGGGCTACCTTTAGCTTCTGGATTTTTTAGTAAGGATGAAATTTTGTGGCAGGTTTATCAAGGCTCTTTTTACGCACAATGGTTTTTAGGAGTAGGAATTTTGACAGTTTTTTTCTCTTCTATCTACACTTATCGTATGATGAATTTGATTTTTTATTCCGATGAAAAGTTACTGCATACTCCTAAAAAACTACCTTTAACCATGCACTCTGTTTTGTTAGTTTTAGCAGGTAGCTCTATTTTGATAGGCTTTTTAGGCTTGCCTCATTTTTTAGGATTGAAAAATCTGTTTTCTAGTTATTTTCATTCTTTTTTTATAGCATCTTTCGTCACTCCTCCAGTCTCTCAACAAGCAGAATTGCTAATCGTGACAATATCTGTTGTTCTAGCTTTGTTGGGTATGTTGTGGATGAGGGCTAAATATTATCGTGTCACTAAAAAAGAAAAATTCAACTTTCTAGCTAATTTCTTTTATAAAATTGCAGAAAATAAATTTTATATTGAACGGCTTTACAATTTCATTTTAATTAAACCTTTGCAAATTCTTTCACAAAATATTTTTTTGCAGCTTGTAGAAAAAAAAATTTTTCCTCAGTGTTCTAAAATTTTCAGCAATAGTGCTTATTTTTTAGCAGGGGCTTTAAGTTTATGGCAAAATGGTAAATTTTTCCGCTACACAGTGACAATTTTATTGGGGGTTGTGATTTTAATTTATCTCATCCTTTAAACAGAGGTTTTTACATAATGATTCTAAGTTTTATTTTATTCATACCTATTGTAGGGTTTTTATTTTTAATCTTGCTACCAAAAGAACGGAAAGCAATTTTTCGTTACGCGATACTTTTTTTTCAGTTGTTAGCTTTGGGTTGTGGTTTGTATCTAGCTTTTTTATTTGATACTCAGAAAGTAGGTTACCAGTTTGTAGAAAAACTGGATTGGATTTCTTTTTTAGGAATTTCTTATCATTTAGGAATAGACGGCATTAGCCTAGTGATGTGTCTGCTTGTATTGCTTATTTTTCCTATAGTTTGTTGGGGAGGATGGAATAGTTATTTGAGTGAAGATGCGAAAATTAGTCAAGATAAATGGCTTTGTATTCAACTTTTAATACTACAAGCGGGGTTACTTGGAGTTTTTTTAGCAGTAGATATTTTCCTGTTTTATATTTTTTGGGAGCTGGTTTTAATCCCTACTTATTTTATTATAGTGCTTTGGGGTGGGGAGCATAGAGTCAAATCTGCTTTGCAGTTTTTTATTTTCACTATGGGAGCTTCTTTTTTAATGCTCCTTGCTATTTTGGTTTTGGGAATTCTCTATTTTCAACAAACAGGCGAATTTAGCTTTGATATGAATCTATGGCAAAACTTAAATTTGGGGAATTGGGAAGGAATTTTCTTTTGGGCTTTTGCAATTGCTTTTGCGGTAAAAATCCCTTTATTTCCATTCCATTTCTGGATGCCCGCTGCTTACAAAAATGCTCCTTGGATGGGGACAATTTTTATGTCAGCACTACTTTCTAAAATGGGAATTTATGGTTTTTTTCGTTTGGCTATTCCCTTGTTTCCATCAGCTGCACAAGACTACACAACTATTTTTCTCGTTTTTGCTGTTATGAGTATTTTATACGCTGCGTCTATCGCGATGATCCAAAAAGATTTAAAAATGGTGATTGCCTACTCTTCTATGTCCCACCTTGGGTTGATTTTGGTAGGTGTTTTTTCTTTTCATTCCCTCGCTTGGAACGGGGCTATTTTACAAATCATTAACCATAGTTTAATCACCACTTCTCTTTTTTTGGTTTTAAGTTTTTTGTATACCCATTTTAAGACTGTTCAAGTAGGTAGTTTTTTTGGTTTAGCTAGGATAATCCCTAAATTTTGTTTTGTTTTTTTTATATTCACCTTGGCATCTATTGGTTTTCCTAGCACCAATGGATTTGTTGGTGAGTTCACAATCCTCGTCGGTAGTTTTCAAACTGTAGCTTCCTTTGCTGTATTCGCTGCTTTGGGGTTAATACTTTCTGCCGCTTATATGCTTAGAATAAATCAGAAAATTTTTTTTGGTGCTATTCCAGAAAACTCTTTCCGCACGAAAAAAGATCTAAGTTTAATAGAATTTTGTATTCTATTGCCTTCTTTGATCGCTATATTTTGGATTGGTATTTATCCAAAATTCTTTTTCCAATGGTTTGAGGTATATGTGAAACAAATTTTAATCTTGTTTTAAAAAGTTAAATTTTAATTAACTCATCAATCTACAATGGATAAAAAAGATTATATAGTTGATTTTGTTTCAGGTCAGCAAGTAAGAGCTACTTCAGAGGAACTTGAAGCAGTTCAAGTTTTCGCTAAACAACTAGTAGAAGATTACGGCTATCCAAAGAGGTATATCCAAACAAGACCTCAATTTAGGGTAAGAGTCAGACCTTCTGATGCAAAAAAAGAATATTCTGTAGATATTGCTGTTTTTTCAAACGACGAAAAACAAGAAGACGATATTTATATAATTGTAGAGTGTAAAAAAAAAAACAAACAAGACGGAAAAACACAACTTCAAGATTATTTAAGATTTTCTAGAGCTTTTTTAGGAGTCTGGTTTAATGGTGAAGAAAGAATTTTTTTAAGAAAATTTGAAAAAAAAGGAAGGGTTGAATTTGAAGAAATCCCCAATATTCCAATATATAAACAGAGATTAGAAGATATTGGAAAATTTAAGAGAAAAGATCTTAAATCTACTCATAACCTAAAAGCAACTTTCAAAACAATTAGAAATTATTTAGCCGCTAATGCAAAAGAATCCACAAGAGATGAACCTTTAGCGCAACAGCTTATCAATCTTATTTTCTGTAAACTTTACGACGAAAAAAATACAAAAAAAGAAGATATAATTACTTTTAGAGCAGGTGTAGGGGAAGATACCGAAGTTGTGAAAAAAAGAATTTTAGAAATTTTTGCTAAAGTGAAAATAAAATACAAAGACGTTTTAGATGACAGTGATGTAATAGAATTAGATGATAAATCTATTGCTTATGTTGTAGGAGAACTACAAAAATATTGTTTAATGGAAACTGAAAGAGATGTAATTGCAGACGCTTTTGAAACATTTATTGGAAAAGCTTTAAAAGGAGGACAGGGACAGTTTTTTACTCCAAGAAATGTTGTTAAAATGATGGTGGAAATTTTAGATCCTACAGAAGAGGATTTAATTATAGATCCAGCCTGCGGTAGTGGTGGTTTTTTGATTGAAGCCTTGAAGCATGTTTGGAAAAAAATTGATAAAAAAGGTGAAGACTATAATTGGTCAGAAAATGAAATCAATACAGAAAAACTAAAAGTTGCTACAAATAAGTTTAGAGGTATAGATAAAGATGGATTTCTTTCCAAAGTTACCAAAGCCTATATGACTCTCATTGGAGATGGCACAAGTGGTGTTGTTTGTGATGATAGTTTGGAAACTTTTGATAATTGGAAAGAGATTACAAAACAAAAGATCAAATTAAATACTTTTGATGTTTTACTTACAACCCCCCCCTTTGGTGCAAAAATTCCTGTTAGTGGAGAAGACAAACTCAAACAATTTGAGTTAGGGTATAAATGGAAACAAGATAAAAAAACAGGTGAATGGGAAAAAGGAAACCTCAAAGGTAAAGAAGCTCCTCAAATTCTTTTTATTGAAAGATGTTTTCAATTATTAAGAGATGGAGGAAGAATGGCAATAGTTTTGCCTGATGGTATTTATGGAAATGAAAGTTTAGCCTATATAAGAAATTGGCTTTTAAAACAAGGTAGAATTATTGCTATTATTGATCTCCCTTTGGAAACATTTTTACCAAACACAGGTACAAAAACGTCCATAATAGTACTTCAAAAATTACCCAAAAATACAATTCCAAAAGACTACCCAATATTTATGGCTGTAGCAGAATACTGCGGACATGATAGAAGAGGTAAAAAAATAGAAGGTGATGATATAATCAATGTTACGAAAAATTTTAAAGAATGGAAAAACAAAATAAATTTACTTTTTAAAATTTCACGATGACATTAAAAATTATCACCACGTTCAAAACTGAAATTGTAAATTCAAAAAGCGAACGTCTTGATGTAAAATACTTTTTTTTAAATCATATCTTTACCAAACTTGAAAGTAAAAGTATTTGTAAAGTTAAAACTCTTGGTGAGCTAAATACTAAAATATCAAGTGGTAGCTACATTGATACTTACATAAATAAGTCAAAAGGCGTCCCATATATAAGAGTTGGGAACATTAAACCATTTGCAATAGATGAACGAGAAAAAAGTTTTGTTTTTGTCCTAAAAAATGTTCCAGTAAAAATTAGAGTGCAAAAAAACGATATTGTTATGGGAAGAACACAAGCTACAATTGAAAAATTAGGAGTTGCAAGCATTGTAGATGAAGCGAATGAAAATTTTGTAATAAGTCAACATATATCAAAAATAACTATAAATAGTAATGAAGTGTCTCCATATTATTTAATTGGATATCTAAATTCAAAATTTTATAAAGCCCAAACTGGATTAGCTACTCATGGGGTTACAAGAGTGGAGATGACTCATTCACAGTTAAAAGAGATGAGAGTATTTATTCCAGAGAAGAATATTTTAAAATCAATAGAAGAAAAGACTAAAACTATTGTTAGTAATAATAGAAATGCAATTAACAACATAAAAAAAGCACAGGCTATTTTGAGAAATAAATTGGATATAAAGTTTGATAATAAAAATATTTTTTTTTCAGTCAATTTATCATCAATTCAAAATTTTGGTATTTGGAACGGAAGGTCACATCTACCAAGATACACAAAAATTGAAGATGAAATAAAAAATAAATTTAAATGTGTCAAATTAGGTTCTATTTCTATTATTAAAAAAGGAATAGAAGTTGGAAGCAATAATTACAAAACTGAGTTATTTAAAAAAAAAGAAGATTTTGCATTTATTAGAACCTCAGATATTACAAATAATGAAATAGATATTTTTCCTGATTATTTTGTTTCAAATAAATTAGCTAGCACATTAAACAATGAAGCTACTAATGGAGATATAGTTTTTTCAAAAGATGGTATAATAGGTGAAACTGCGATTATATCAAAATATGATAAAGTAGTAGTTGCTTCTGGATTTGCAAAAATCAAATTAAACCAAGCGGCAAAATCAAATAATATCACCCAAGAATATTTATTTACTATACTTTCACTTAAAGAAACAGGATTGATTCCTGCAATAAGAAGAACTGTGGTAGCGTCTACAATTCCGCACTTAAGAGAAGAAAGATTAAAAGAAATTGAAATCCCGATTTTAGATGAAAATTCTATTGCTAAAATTACAAAATTAGTAAAAGAAGCTTTTAGCTTGAAAGACGAAAAGAAAAGGTTAATACAAGAAGTGAGAGAAAAAATTGATAATTATTTTGACATATAAATTGAACTTCCTGAATTAATGAATCTTGATTTTTTACGATTGGGTTTGATTGCAGCGGAGTTGTGGCTCCTCGCAGGTGCATTTTTGATTTTGTTAATAGGAATGTTCGCACCTGCTAGGCAAAATCTTTTGAGTATCTTAAGCCCCTTTTTTCATCTCGTTGCTATTCTTTGGCTCGTTATCTATTTTTCCGTGCAAGGGGAAGGTTTTCATGGATTTATCTTTGCCGATGCTTGGAGTCAATCGCTTAAAATTTTATTGATTTCAGGTTCTTTGTTTTGTGTTTTGATGGGTTCTGATTTTCTTAAAATCCATAAAATTCATTCTGCAGAATTTTATTTTCTAACACATATTGTTTTGATAAGTATGCTGTTTTTGGTGAGTAGCGAGCATCTCTTTTTTATCTATTTGTGTTTAGAAACTGCTTCTATTACTTCTTTTGTGCTAGCTGCATTGGATAGAAAGAGTTTGTTTTCTGTTGAAGGGGCAATGAAATACTTTTTACTCAATGCCTTTTCTTCTGCTATTTTACTTTATGGAATAGTGCTGATTTTTGGAGCTAGTGGGAGTTTTGAATTAGAGCAAATTCAAAATTTTTTAAGCAAAGAAACTATACACACTCTGCCTGCTTTAGGCGTTCTTTTGATTACTGTAGGGTTTGGTTTTAAAATTTCTTTAGTGCCTTTTCATATGTGGGCGCCTGATTTATACGAAGGCTCGCCTCTCAATATTACTGCTTTCTTTTCTACACCTCTTAAAATTTCTTTTATTGCCGTTTTTGCTAAAATCTGTATTTCGGCTTTTTATTCTTATAGCCAAGTTTGGATTACTGTGATTTTTATACTCACCGCTCTGAGTTTAATGGCTGGCAACCTTTTAGCCTTAGCACAGCATAAAGTGAAAAGAGTTCTAGCCTATTCTTCTATTAGCCACGCTGGTTTTTTAATGCTAGGAGTTTTGAGTTTTTCTTTTCAAGGAATAGCTTCTTTGTTTTTTTATTTTACAGTTTATAGCTTGGGAAGTTTGGGGGTTTTTGCGAGCATTATCTATCTAACAGGAAAAAAGGAAGTTCTTTATTTTGATGATTTAAGGGGCTTGGGTTTTAGTTATCCCTTAACCTCTAGTTTATTGATTTTTTTTCTATTTAGTCTGGCGGGAATACCCATTACTGGGGGTTTTATTGGAAAACTTTATCTTTTTTACGCGAGTCTGCAAAATGGATATTTGATTTTGGTTATTTTGGGAATGCTAGCTAGTCTTATTTCTGTAGGTTATTATTTTCGCTTTGGAATAAAGCTTTTCTCAAAAGCCTACCAACCAACTACTTCGCAAAATATTTCTTCACTGGGAGCCGTTATTGTTTTTTCTACCTGTGCTTTTCTATTATTAATCCTAGGTCTTTTTCCTAGTTTGTTGGATGGTATTATTTTTTCTCTACTATTGCGGTGATAGACCTTTGAATTTCGCTGATGTGACGGCGCTTTTTAATGAAAAAAAAAAATAATTCATTCTTCTTAAAAAACTCTTGCAATTTTTTAAAAATTAGGGTATCATTATCTTAATGCCTAAAAGCAGGAATCTTAGATTCATTTATTTTAACTTAAAATTCAAATAATTAAATAAAAAATGATTAAACCATTGCAAGATAGAGTTATCGTTAAACGCAAAGACGCTGAAACAAAAACAGCATCTGGTATTATTATACCGGACACTGCAAAAGAACAACCTCAAGAAGGTGTGATTATAGCAGTTGGAGAAGGTAAAAAAGAAGACGGAAAGCGAATGCCTCTGGATGTGAAAAAAGGAGATGACATACTTTTTAGCAAGTATGCAGGAACAGAAATTAAAATGGATGGGGAAGAATATCTCATCATGCGAGAAGATGATATTGTAGGTATTATTACAAAATAACCTATAACAAACTTTAACAATTAACTGATTATAAATATGTCTAAAACAATTAAGTTTCAAGAAGAAGCTAGAAAAGGAATATTGGATGGTGTGAACAAACTTGCTGATGCGGTTAAGGTAACACTTGGCCCTAAAGGAAGAAATGTAGTTATAGAAAAATCTTTTGGAGCTCCGTTGATTACCAAAGATGGTGTAACCGTGGCGAAAGAGATTGAACTAGAAAACAAAGTAGAAAATATGGGAGCTCAAATGGTGAAAGAGGTAGCTAGTAAAACTTCAGATGTAGCTGGAGATGGCACTACAACTGCCACTCTTATGGCTCAAGCTATCTATAGAGAAGGATGTAAAAATGTAGCTGCTGGTTCTAATCCTATGGATTTAAAAAGAGGTATAGACGCCGCTGTTTCTGTAGCGATTTCAGCACTAAAGAAAAACTCAAAAACCATCTCTGATTCTAAAGAAATAGCTCAAGTAGGAACTATTTCTGCAAACAATGACCCTGAAATCGGAAATATTATTGCAGACGCTATGAATAAAGTGGGTAAAGACGGAGTTATTACTGTGGAGGAAGCCAAAGGCTTATCCACAGAATTAGAAGTAGTAGAGGGTATGCAATTTGATAGAGGTTATGTATCTCCTTACTTTATTACAGATTCAGATAGAATGGAATGTGTCCTTAAAGACCCATATATTATTATTAGTGAGAAAAAAATTAGTAATATGAAGGATATTTTACCTGTCCTTGAAAAAATAACCAAAGAAGGTAGACCTTTTGTACTTATTGCTGAAGACATTGACGGAGAAGCTTTAGCTACTTTAGTTGTCAATAAAATTAGAGGCACTTTGCAGTGCTGTGCGATTAAGGCTCCAGGATTTGGCGATAGAAGAAAAGCTATGCTAGAAGATATAGCTATTCTTGTTGGTGGAGAAGTTGTCTCTGAAGATAGAGGTATGAAATTAGAAGACCTTACTTTAGATCAGCTAGGAACTACCAAGACTATCACTATAGATAAAGATAATACTATTATTGTAGATGGCGGAGGAGAAGCAAGTTCTATCAAGAATAGAGTAAACCAAATCAGCGCTCAAATAGTAGAAACTACTTCTGATTATGATAAAGAAAAATTAGAAGAAAGAAGAGCAAAACTAGTTGGTGGTGTGGCTATTATTCATGTGGGCGCAGCTACTGAAGTAGAAATGAAAGAAAAGAAAGCTCGTGTAGAAGACGCTCTAAACGCTACCCGTGCTGCAGTAGAAGAAGGTATTGTGCCTGGTGGCGGCGTAGCTCTTTTGAGAATACAGAGCAATATAATGGATGCAGCTAAAAAGCTAACAGGAGATATAAAAATAGGTGCTAATATTATTGCTAAATCTATTGAAGAGCCTATAAGACAAATTATAGCTAACGCTGGACTTGAACCTGCTGTAATAGTAGAAGCAATAAAGAAAAATTCATCACCCACATACGGTTTTGATGCTAATACCGAAGAATACACAGATTTAGTTTCTAGAGGAGTGATAGATCCTACAAAGGTGACTAGAAACGCTTTGCAAAACGCTGCTTCTGTTTCAGGTCTTTTGATTACTACAGAAGCTGTAGTAAGTGAAAAACCTGAACCCAAAGAAGCTGCTCCTGCGATGCCTCCTGGTGGTGGTATGGGTGGAATGGGCGGAATGGGCGGTATGATGTAGTAAGCCTTTCGGTTACTACTCTACCACTTAGAAATAAAAGCCCCTACTTTTTAAAAAGTAGGGGCTTTTTTATGCAAAACGTTATATTTCTGTTGGCTATTTTTTAGGAATAGCTAAAATTTAGTCACTAACTACTACAAAATAAAAATATAAATGGATTTAAGCGAATTTGTATTTAGACTTCTTTTACTGTTTTTGCCTGGGATTATCTGTTCCTATCTTGTAGATACATTTACTACTCATAAAGAAAGAACACAATTCCAGTTTGTTATTAATTCCTATCTATTAGGAATGATAGCCTATTTCAGCCATTGGCTTTTTGTAGAATTTTTGTCTAGTATTGGATGTAATGTAGATTCTGCAACTTTTTTGGATGCGTTGGTTAATACAGAACAAGCTATATCGTTTAAAGAAATTTTATTGGTTTGCGTGATTTCGGTTTTGTTGGCTATAATTTTTATTTGGATTGACACACATAAATTGCAGTTTAAAATTCTGCGAAAATTAGGGATAACTAATAAATCTGGAGAATTAGATGTTTGGAGCTATCTGATGAATTCTGATGAAATTTATTGGATAATCGTTCGTGACCTTGAAAACGACTTAGTGTATGATGGTAAAGTTGAGTCATTTTCAGAGACTAGCAAAGAAGCTGAAATATTACTTACTGATGTCAAAGTGTATGATGGAAATAACACAAAAAAACCATTAGATGAAGTGGCGGTTCAATATCTGTCTTTACCTAAAGATAAAATTGCTATTGAAATAAGAACCAAAAAAACTAAAAAAAAACAATGACAGAAAAAAGTGACATATATCGTGTGAATGAAGGTAGGGTTAGAAAAGGGGGTGTAAATCCTCCTTCTACAACTCCTCGTCCGCCTGCACCTAAATCGCGTACGCGTATAAAAAGAAAACCTGTTAAGAGATAGCGGTTGAATTTTGGCTACGCTATTTTTTATCTAAAAATTCTTTGATTTTGGAGGGCACAAATTCTTTTGCAAAACAAATAATTAGCTCTTTTTCAAAGAGACTGGCAAAGTTCTTAAGAAGTGTTCTTTTTGAGCCAATTACTAGAAAAAAATAATTTTTCGGTAAGTTCTTTTGTTTTTTTTTTATACTAGCAATTTGGTTTTTAGGGTATCTTAACCATTCAAAATAATAAATCTGCTTGTTTTTTTGAATAGAAAAATCGGGTAACAAGTAAAGATTATCGGGTAGTGAGAAAATCTCAGAACTTGGGGAGGCTTTAGTTAGGGCTTTATCTGAGGTAAGTGAATTTTCTCCGTATTGTTTATTCCAATTTTTTACTAGCACTTCTATTTCTTTTTTTCTCAAAAAATTTTTTTTAAAATAATGGCTTTTATATCCATCTAAATTTTGGATTTTTAAAGAGTAATTTTGTAGTTTTCCTTGTAGACAAATTTCAGCAATCATTTCCCACTTTCCTTCTATAAGTAGTAAAGCGGGAAAAAGATTAGAAAAATCCATTCCATAACTGCGAGTAGAATCCAAAATAGATTCGGGCCCGTCAATGATTAAACTCCAATTATTTTCTTTTTTTTCTGCCAAAAATAAAAGCCCAAAAAATTTCAGGTACTGCATAAATTGTCTTAGATTTTCTTGGTGCGAGAAAAAAAATATTTCCATTTTTTTGGCTTGTAGTAAAATGGAACGAACCATACAAAGGTTTAGCCAATGAATAAAATCTTCGGCTGTAATAGTTTCAAAATTTTTCAATTTCTGATTGGCAGGTAAATCTTTATACAGCCAGTCTTCTTCGTTTTGCGGTGAAAATGTAGTTTGTTTTAAAATATCAGTTGCAATGTATTCTAATTTTGGTAGAAGCGATAGGTTATTCCAGTAATTGCTGGAAGCATTAAAAATGGCATCTCTTAAATCTATCGCTCTACTCATTTCTTTATCTTCAAAAGATCCTTTATCTAAAAATAGTTTTACTATAGCCTGAGTAGTTTTTGGTTGCCATAATTGTCCTGCTAGGTACTGTAAAGATTTTTCTATATCGTGACTTTTTTCTCCAATAGATTCTTCCATCAATTCTATCATTTGCTGAATAATGTCTAAATTTTGTTTGTTTTGGTTTAAACGAAAAGGAGAGATATTTCCTTTAGAGAGTCTATAAATAGCTTGCTTTTTAGTGAGCATGATTTTTATTTTACTACTTTATGAGACTTTTGAATTAGTGTTAGGCTTACCCCACTATTGGGTCTAGCCGTCACATAACACAAATTCAAAGGTCTAGTCTCTACATTCTTTAAGCCTAAAAGTAAATTCATCAGCATATCTGCCAGTATTCTTTTTGTTTTTCTTGAATATCTATGGAAAATCTCTCCAGAGATTCCACCTTGGAGCATAGTCACTCTGATAGCTGTTTTTGCGGCAAGGTGTTTTTGCGGCAAGGTGTTTTTGTGGCAAAGTCTTTTTGTGGCAAGCTGTTTTTTCGGCAAGGTATTTTTGCGGCAAGGTGTTTTTTCTAATTATGTTTCTCTAGAACAGATTTCACAGTATCGCCCATTACAGAAGGGTTTTTAGAAATTATAACTCCGCATTCTTTTAACAATTCCACTTTTTCAACGGCACTTTCTCCATAGGCAGATACAATGGCTCCAGCGTGTCCCATTACTTTACCTTTGGGAGCTGTCAATCCAGCAATATATGCAATAACTGGCTTTGACATATTTTCCTTTGCAAATTTTCCGGCAGCTACTTCTTGGGGTCCTCCAATTTCACCTATCATCAAAACTACTTTTGTGTGTTCGTCGGTTTCAAATTTTTCTAAAATATCTTTAAAGGAACTGCCATTGATAGGATCTCCTCCAATACCTACACTTGTAGAAACTCCGATACCTAAATTTTTCATTTGTTGTGCAGCTTCGTAGCCTAATGTGCCTGATCTTCCAATAACTCCTACTTCACCTTGTAGATAAATATGTCCCGGCATTATTCCGAGCATTGTTTTTCCCGGTGAGATAACGCCAGCGCAGTTGGGCCCTATTAAAGTCATTTTTTCTTGTTTGGCGTATCTTCGCATGTAACGTTTTACTTTAATCATATCGTGAGAAGGAATACCATCTGCAATGGAAACACAAACTTTAATTCCGGCATCGGCTGCTTCCATAGCAGAATCTGCTGCAAAAGTTGGAGGTACAAATAAAATGCTAGTTGTAGCTCCTGTTTCCTTAACTGCGTCTTTTACTGTATTAAAAACGGGCAAACCAAGGTGGGTTTGTCCGCCTTTACCTGGGGTTACTCCACCGACAAGATTGGAACCGTATTTGATCATCTCGCCTGCGTGAAAAGTGCCGATTTTACCAGTAAAACCTTGAACAATTATTTTTGTTTTTTTGTCAATTAGAATAGACATAATTTATTTAGATTGTTTTAAAGCTGCAACAGCCTTATTCGCTGCATCTTCTAAGGTAGATGCTTCAATATAATCAATTTTACTTTCTTTTAAAATTTTATTACCTTTTTCTACATTTGTTCCCGCCAGTCTAATCACAAGAGGCAAATCAATTTTAATTTTTTTTAAGGCTTGCACTATACCTTCAGCAACCCAATCACATCTATTGATTCCAGCGAATATATTTATCAAAATAACCTTTACTTTTTCGTCGGATGTAATTAGCTTAAAGGCTTTTACTATTTTTTCAGGGGTGGCTCCACCACCAACATCCAAAAAATTTGCAGGTTCTCCACCTGCTAACTTAATCATATCCATTGATGCCATAGCAAGCCCAGCCCCATTGATAATATTGCCAATATTCCCGTCCAAACTAACATAGTTAAGCCCTCTATCAGCAGCGTAGACTTCCTTTTGATCTTCTTGCGATTTATCTCTTAATTCAGAAACTGTATTTCTACGAAATAACGCATTATTATCAAAACTCATTTTACAATCCAAAGCTAAAATATGTTTGTCTTTCGTAATAACTAGCGGATTGATTTCCACCATTGTAGCATCCAGTTCGCTAAATATACGGTAGCACTTCATAATAACTTCTGCTGTTCTTGAAATGAGTTTGTTTTCAATTCCTAAACCAAAAGCAATCTCTCTCGCTTGAAATTCTTGCATACCTACAGCAACTTCCACTTTTGAACGAATAATCGTTTCAGGTTTTTCGTTAGAAATTTCTTCTACGCTCATTCCTCCAGCAGTAGAGGCTACAATCATAATGCACTCAGAATCCCTGTCAAAAACTAACCCAAGATATAACTCTTTTTCAATGTCTGCTACTTCTTCAATATAAACTCTGTTGACAATTTTTCCCTTAGGTCCTGTTTGGTTGGTTACCAGTCTTTTGCCTAGCAGTTTATCAGTGGCTTGAGCTACTTCTAGTTCATCGTTACAAACTATAACCCCTCCAGCTTTACCTCTAGCCCCAGAATGGATTTGAGCTTTGACTACCCATTTAGAACCTCCGATTTCGCGAGCTTTGTATTCTGCATTTTCAGGGCTATAGGCAATACCGCCGCGCGGAATATGAATTCCAAAATCGGAAAGTATTTTTTTTGCTTGGTACTCGTGTATATCCATTATTATTTAGACCTTTGAATTTGTTTGTCTACCTTAACCACATTTTCTGCCATCCGAGCTGAAGCAGCATCAATCAATCTACCATCCAGTTGCGCTGCACCTTTGCCTTCCTTTGCGGCTTTGCTTAATTCTTCTAAAATTCTTTGGGCTTTATGAACTTCAGCTGATGGTGGAGAAAAAACTTGATTTGCAAGATCTATTTGTGAAGGATGGATAGCCCATTTTCCTTCTATCCCGATAGCAGCCGCTCTTTTCGCAGACGCTATATAAGCATCAGCGTCTTTGATATCTCCGAACGGACCATCAATAGCTCTCAATCCATAGGCTCTACAGGTCATCACCAGTTCAGATAATCCATGATGCCACTGATCACCAGGGTAGTCTGAATTGAGTCCACCGATTACAACAGTTCTAGCTCTTAAACTTGCAGCATAGTCTGCAACCCCAAAATGCAGTGCTTCTAAACGTTCACTAGATTTTGCTATTTCCTTGATATTAGACATTCCCAAAGTCGTCTCTATAAGACATTCAATTCCTACTCTATTTTTTAATTTTTTGCTATCTTCAATTTGAGTTAGCAAACAATCTACTAGGTAAACATCGCATTTTGTGCCTACTTTTGGAACTAAAATTGTGTCTAGTTTATCCCCTACCTGTTCCATAATATCTACTAGATCACGATACATATAATGTGTATCCAATCCATTAATACGCACACAAATAGTTTTTTTCTTTTCTCTCCAATTGATTTCTTTCAGGGCTTTGATTACATTTTCGCGAGCCTCTACTTTGTCATTGGGCGCGACTGCATCTTCTAAATCTAAAAAGACATAATCTGCATTAGAGTGAAGTGCTTTTTCAAACATCTGTGGAGAAGAGCCAGGTACTGCTAATTCGCTTCTTTGAAGACGTGCTCTTGCTGGTTTATAAAATTGATAACTCATAGTTATTTAGTGTTAGTTAGAAATAAAAACTAATATAGACTTTTAAATTTGCTTACCAAAGTTTAGCCAAAACAAGCTTATTGCTTTTACGCCAATATAGACTTTAGCAAGAGAGCCACGGGCTCTCTTATTCCAATCTACCGCCACTTCACTTTTGCTAAATGCAAATTAGGTTGTGAAACATCCAATGGAGGTTTCACTATAGCCAGACTGAAAACTACACAGCAAAAAGAAGTATAGCCTTCGCATAACGCTACTTCAAAGGTTTATAATATTAAAATCTTAAAATATCAACTGGTAAATCAACTAACATGCACCATTTTTTTTTGTTTTTCTTGAATATCCACAGAAAAAACTCTAGAAACGCCTTCTTGGAGCATAGTCACTCCAATCGCTATATCTCCTGCTAGGATAGTTTTTTGGTTGTGGGTAATAATTACCATTTGATTTGTTTTGGAAACTTCTTGGATTACAGCAACTATACGACTGACATTTACCATATCCAAAGCGGCATCTACTTCATCCAAAAAACAAAAAACGCTAGGATTGGCAGAAAGTACTGCAAAAATAAAAATAAGACCAATTAAACTCCTCTCACCACTACTGAATAAACCTAAATGCTGGTTTCTTTTCCCCGCAGGCTGAGCAAAAATTTCCACTCCCGTATCTAATAAATTTTTTTCATTGGTAAGCACAAGTTTGGCATTTCCTCCTTGAAAAACTATTGCGAAAAGCGTTTGAAAATTTTCATCGATTTTTTGATACATATCCCAAAAAGTGCCTTTACTGTTTTTATTGATTTCAGCAATAGAACTCGCAATAGATTCAATACTAGATTGTAAATCTTCTTTTTGCTCGTTTAAAAAGGTAAGTTTTTCGTGAGTTTCTTGGTATTCTTCCTTTGCCCCCAAATTGACTTGGGAAAAGCTAGGCATCTTATTTTGTAATTTCTGCATTTCTTCTTTGGCGTTAGAAAGATCAAAATTTTGCTCCCCAAAATTTCTTAAAACCTCATCAGCTGTGGTACTAAACTGCTCTTGTAGTTGCTCCTCAAAATTTTTGACTCTTTCTGCAAATTGAGAAATTTGAGCTTCACTCTCATAATAGGCGGTTTGTTCTTCAGCTAATTTTTTGGTGAGTAGGTGGTATTCTTCTTCTTTCTTTTTTTTCTGCTCTTCTAGTGAATTGGAAATTTCTTTTTGCGACTGCCATGTTTTTTTCGCTATCATTTTTTGCTCTTCTTTTTGTTTGATTGTCTCTGCTGCTTCTTTTTGTGTTTGCTTGTCTTCTATACTTTTTAAAAAGGATTCTATTTGTTGATTTTTTCTTTTGAGTAAGTCTTGATTGAATTTTAAATCACTCTCCGATCTCTGTTTTGCTTTTTCACTATATTCTAGTTGTGGTAAAAAAAGATGCAGTTTTTCTTGAACTTCCTTGTTTTTAAGCAAAAGCTCTTGCTCTTTTTGTTTCCATTCCTTTTCTTGAGTCTCGCACAGTTGAATTTCTTTTTTTAAATTGGCTCTTTTTTTTGTCATCTCGCTAGTCTCCTTTTCTTCTTGAAAAAGCTGCTTCTGCGTAGCCTCTCTTTGCTGCTTTAATTTTTTTTGCTGCTCTACTATTTTACTCTCATTAAGATAGTGGTTTTTGAGTTGCCAGTATTTTTCATTGGCTGAGAAAATTTCTGCTTGACTTTGTTTGATTTCTACCTCCAATATTTCTAAAGATTTTTTTTGCGTTTGTATGTCGGTTTGCAATTTTTTCATCACATAATTGAGAGAATCTAGCTCTTTTTGGGTTGTGTCTATTTGCGTTTGGTAAGCTGCTAGACTACCCAAATGGGCTAAATACTTTTCTGATTGAGTAAAGCTCTTTGTGTTTTTATATTCCAAAAGATTAGGAAAACTAGAAAATACATTCGGAGAATAAAACGGATTTACTTCTGTTTTTAAGGGAAGAGTTTTAAAACTGGTGATAGGAGAAAAAAAACTTTTTAAGTTTTCTTGTTTTTGTAATTTTCCAGAAAATTGTAATTGGGTGATGAAAGAATCCTCTGAGCTAGGTTTTTGAAATTGAGGTATTAAAGAATCTAAAAAAATCATCTCTAAAGAATGAATTTGTAGCTTCTCTAAAATTTCTACAATCTGCAGTAGTTTTTTTTGATGAGAAAAAACAACGCAAGAAAAAAATCTGTCAAAAAAATGAAATGTCTCCCGAGGTGCAGTTTTCTGAACTGATACCAAATCTCCTAAAATTCCTATAAAGCCGATTTCTTGAGCAGCTAGCTCAGAGTTATTTGAAAAATAATTTTGGAGCAATTTCAAGGAATCCTCAAACGCAAAAATCTCTTTTTTGTGGGCTAGCTTTTGTTTCAATTCTAGCAAATTATTTTGCAGATTGTTTTGACTGATTTTGTTTTTCTCATACAAAGTTTGCTTTTCTTTAAAATCAATATGCTCTTGCTCTTTTATAAGCCCTAGTTTTTTTTGTTTTTCTTTGAGATTTTTGAGTAAATGTTCTTGAATGTTTTTTTCTTGCTCTGCAGCAACTACAGCTTTTCTTTTTTGCTCGCCTGTTTCTGTTCGCTCTGCAGTTTTTAGCTCTTTTATCTGAAACTCTATAAGACTTTGTTTTTGAGCAAGAATTCTATCTAATTCTTGATAGGATTTGAGTAACTTGTTTTTTTTAAAAATCAGGGGCTTGAGCATTTCTTGTAGTTTTAACAACTTGTCTTTTTCTTCCTTTTTTGTTTTTTCTAAACTAACCAGTTCTTCTTTTTGGGATAGATTTTGATATTGTTTTAACTCTTCTTGAATTTCTGTTATTTTTTCTACAATAGTTTTTTTTTCCTCTTCTTGCTTGCTAAGCCAAGTTTCAGATTCTAAAAATAGCTGCTCTTTAATCTGTTTTTCAGTAATAATTTTATGTAGTTGTTTGTCTAGTTCTAAATAAAATTCTTCAGTAGATTTTACTTTTTGAATATTCTTTTCTGCTTGTTCTTCTACATTCTCTAAAAAACTCTCTACTGTGGTGATTTTTTGTTTGGTAGCGTCAAAAGAAAATTGCTGTCTTTTCTGCATCACATCTTGGAGTGCTCCCTGCGCCTCTTGGTACTGGTAAGCTATAATTTGTCTTTTTAATAAATTCAACCTTCCTTGCACGCATGTGTATTCTTCAGCTAGTTTGGATTGGCGAGCTAGTTTTTTATCCTGTTTTTCTAGTTCTAATCTTTGATCTTCTACTCTTTCTAAGTTTTGTCGAGCTTGCCCTAATTTATTTTCTGATTCTTTTTTAAGGGTTTTAAACTTCATTAAACCTGCTGCTTCTTCTATAATCTTTCTTTTTTCTTCTGGTTTGCTCTGCACGATTTGAGTGACATTGCCTTGCTCAATAAAAGAATACCCTGCATAGCTCAAACCTATATCCATCAACAGGGTTCGGACATCTAAGAGTCTACAACTTCTTTGATTGATAGAATATTGATTGTTGCCGTCGCGGAAGAGTTTTCTTGAAATTTGGATTTCGGAGATTTTTCCGTATTTAGGTAAGTCTTTTTCTTCGTCGTTAAGAAAATAAAGCTGGACTTGAGCCAGATTGACTGCTGCTGCCTTTTGCGCCCCGGCAAAAATAATATCTTCTGCACTAGGGGAGCGTAAAGATTTCATACTTTGTTCGCCAATAGCCCACCGCACAGCATCAAAAATATTGCTTTTGCCACAACCATTAGGACCAACAATAACAGTAATTTTATCTTGCTCTAATTCTATAATAGTTTTTTCTAAAAAAGACTTGAAACCTGAAATAACAATTTTGGAAAGATACATTTATTAGAAAATAATTTTATACAAAATACTGTCTTTACAACTAAATTCTGTGTTGATTATAGTTAACTATTGGTATTGTTATACTTTGTTTTTTTAGCGCACCCGCAACAATAACTTCTTTTGGGAATATTTTTTTCACAATTTCGTGGACAACCTTTGTATTTACTGCATTGCCTAAAGCTCTAAATGATTGTGATTCTGATTCTAGGGCAATATTAATATCTTCAAAACCTTGTAATTTTTGAGCTTCTCTTAAATTTAAATAGCGTTTTTCCCAAGCAATAACGGGAGTCTGTGTTCCTGTCAGTACTAAAGAAGAGACAGAACAACGACTTTTCACACGAATTCCAGAGGATCTAAATTGCAATACATATTTAAAAATATCTCTTTGATCATCACCAGCATTCCACTCTAATTTTTGCCAACTGTTAATATTAGTTTTTATTTGAAGGAGTAAGGGTTCAATGATTTTTTTATTCTCATTCCAAAAATTTCTATTTTTTTGAATATAATTTATTTTCCATTTTGGAAATTCTTTTTGCTGATAAATAGCATAGCTAGGTAATTTAAGAAGTTGCTGTTCTTTTGAAAAATCTTTAAGGCTTTCTCCAAAAGCTCCTTTGTATTTTGCTAATTCCTGTACAGACATATAGTAAGGACATTTGCTGTTCAAAGGGTATGTTGCACCAAATTCCATAGCCCAAATAGGAAATTTTGGAAGTGGTTGTTTTTTAGGTAAAACTGAAATAAATTTTTGCCACAATTTCAAACATTTTAATTGTTTATCAGATAGTTTTTTGTCGGTTTGGTTATTTGGTTCTAAAAATTCATTTATATCTTGCTCACTAGTTTTTGAAAAAAAAGGTAAAGAAATGCTTTTTTTAGAACCAATAATAAATATTCTCTCTCTTTTATGTGGGATACCAAAATCATGCGGAGAGGAGATTAAATCTTGTATAAAATAACCACAATTTTTCAATTGTTCTTCTACTCTTCTCCAAGTTTTTCCTTCATTATGAGTTTTAAAATTAGGGACATTTTCTAAAATAAAATATTGTGGTTGATGATGAGAAAGAATATCAATAATTTTATAAATTAAATCTCCACGACCTACATCACTTAATCCTTTTTGTTTGCCTGCTTTTGAAAAAGGTTGACAAGGAAACCCCGCACATAAAATATCATGCGGTGGAATTTTTTTTTCATCTATTTGAGTAATATCACCTTGACATTCTATTCCAAAATTTTCTTCATATAAATTGCGTAAATTTTTATCTATTTCACAAGGAAATACGCATTCAGCATTTATACTTTTAAGCCCAATATGAAAACCGCCTAAACCAGCAAATAGATCAATAAATTTCATACTCGTAATTTACTGTTTTTAAAAAGTTCTTTAATTTGGATTCTTACTTTTTCAATTTTATCTGTTTTTGCTGTTGCCAATAAGCGAATAATTCTTGCTCTATCTAATATTAATCCTTTTTCTTTACCTCTATCAATGAAAGATTCATTTTCATCTATTATATCTGTAATAGTATAAACACTTATAGGTTCACAGGTAAAATAAATTAAATTTTCTTTCCATAAACGTAGATTCACGGCAGTACTGTTCTTCCAATTTTTTCCAGACTTACATTGTACTAGTAGAATAATTTTTCCACTCATTTTATCTAAAGGTTTCCATGCAACTACATCGCACCTAGGAATTTTTTCATTATTCTCAAAATTTTCTTGAGCATTAGGATGATTTTTTTCAAATAATTCTTCACTACAAAATTTTTCAAAATCTATTGTTTGTTTCCGTGTGTCATCAATCAATTTATATTGAGCGTCTTTACCTAAATAATTTTTTATTGCTTCCGCAGAACATTCTTCAAATAGACCAGACATTCTGTCACGAACATCTTTATTATCTATTTTTTTCATACATTCAATACAAAGTAAGTATTCAGATTTTGCTTGAAAGTTTTCACTAAAAGCAATAGTCTCTGTGTCTTTATCATAAATAAAAACATCATTCCCGAATAAATTAGCCAATTTAAGATATTTATCAAATTCATCGTTTGATTTACTTTCAATACCATCATCTTGTTCTGCATCATTCTCCTGTTCATCTAACTCGCTACCTTCTATTTCGCTTCTCAAAGATTGCTTAGAAACAGAATCACAAAGAAGTAAGTTTTTTTCTAATTCAATAAAATTATTCATTTTCAAATTTTTTATTTATATCTTCTACAATATTCTTTATTGTAATTATATGGTTTTGCAATTTTTGTCCTTCTTCGTGACTAGAAACTTGATTTTTAATATTCATACCAGATAATTTTGCATTCACAGTTTCAAGTCTTTTTTTTGCTTGATTAGAAAGATTATTCAATCCAATAAGTTCTCCACCAACCATATCAAAGGCAACGTTTATGTCTAAAGTATCTTTGAATATTTGAGTAGCACTTTCGTCTTCAAATATTTTATTTAATTTGTTGGTAATATCTCTAGACTCTCTTATTAATCTTTTTTTACTGTTGTTATCAAACAAACACTCAAACAAAAATTTTAAATCTTTTTTTTTATCATCTAGAATTGGTTGTTCTAAATCTGCGATATTGTTCCAAGATTCTAATCCGATAAATTTTCTAATAGGTTCTTGCCCTGTAGCTAATGGTAAAAACGAAAAGTTAGATTTGGCATCATTTGTATTAAAATCAGCATCGTAGTTTTTAATTATTTCAACCAACTTATAACACACATAAATTTTCTTAACGGAATTTCTTTTGTCTCCTATAGTTTTCTGAATATCTTCAATAGACATCTTTTTTTCATGCTTGAGTTTTACAATAAAGCTAGCTCTTTCATACATCCTCCATCTACGCACTACTGCTAAGTGATGAACTCCTAAAAATGTCAGTACATTCTTTCTATTAGGATAGAATAAAACAGGTAAATCTTTAAATTGCTTTTTCAAGTCATTAGTAAGCAAACACTCTGAAAATTTATTTTTTAATAATCCTTGAATAGTGGAGAGCCTCCTATTGCCTTCTACAACTATGTATTGACTCTCAAGATTGTTTTTATAAGTGTTGTAAGCATCTTCTTGTCCTTCTGCAAACTCACAATCCTTAGGAATAACCACCATAGGCTTTGCTTCAAAATAACCATTGGCTATCATAGACAAAGCCAATTCATCTAAATCGTATGCCTTTTTCATAAATTCCCAAATCTCTTCTTGCGTAGAGATAGAAACATTTTCTGGTAGCCGAGGATTTTTATCGTCTAATAATAAATTATCAGCTTTCACCCTTATTATTTCAGGTCTGATTTTCATAATTATTTTGCTTATGTTGTTTGTAACTTAAAATTTTTTAAACGGATAGATTGAATTCTTGCTTGCATAGTTAAATATCTAAATAGGCTTATTGTTTGGAACAAGCGGGGCAGTTTTGCTTTTTTTTTAGTTTGATGGATTGTAAGCGAAAATGCAAGCCATCTATAAAGTGCATTGTGTTAAAAATAGCATTATTATTTTCTTGGGTTATAATTTTTATAGCAGTGAGTGCCTGTATATTCCCTATAATACCTACAAGGGGACCCATAACTCCCAAGTCATCACAACGGGCTTCTGTCTCTACTAAACTGTAAAGACATTCGTAGCAAGCGTCTTGAAAGGGTCGGCTGGCAAAAACATTTCCGTTCCATTGAATAGCAGCTCCAAAAATAATAGGGATTTTATGATAGAGTGCGAGTCGGTTAGCAGAGATTTTTGTTTGCATATTATCACTGCAATCTACAATTAAATTGTAGTCTTTAAATTTTTGTGTTCCTTCTTTTTTGTAATTAGAAAAATCAAATCTTTCTGTGTAGAGTTCAAAGTGTAAGTTGGGGTTATTTTCTTTGAGTCTGTTTTGGGCTAGAGTAGTTTTCTCCTTACCTATAGAATTGCTTTTGTAGAGAATTTGACGGTGCAGATTGGAAAGTTCTAATTTGTCGTCATCCAATAAACCTAAAAAACCAACACCTGCTGCCACTAGATAAAGAGAGCAAGCAGAACCCAATCCTCCGACGCCTATGATTAAAATTTTTGCATCGCAGATTTTTTTTTGCCCTAAGGCTCCTATTTCATGGAGAATAATTTGGGAAGAGTAACGCTGGATAGTCTCAGGGGAAAGCATAGCGTTTTAAATTTGCGTTCTATTTAGCCAAAGCATAATCGCTAGAAACTACCACCATTTGATTACACTAAACAAGACCATCATAGCAACACTTATAGAGAACGCCAAACCAAGTGAGAACATTAAAATCCAAGTCAGCAACGAAGTATCAAATTTTAAGTGCATAAAAAAAGCGACAACTAAAAAGAATTTTAAGGCAGACATTGATGCCAAAATTGGCATATAGTAGTAATCCAAACCACCAATGCCAGCCGTCGCAAAAGGATAGGCTACTTCTAGTGCAGTGATAACAGCAAGTATTAAGGCTACCAGCCAGTAAGTTTTATTGGATGCGTGTGCGGACATTTTTTTATTAAATTAAAATTACTAATAGTTTAAGACCATTGCGTTGGTGTTATGTAACCTAGACTTAACGAAGCATGGGCTAAACATAACACCAACGCGGTGGTCTTAATAAGGGAGTGGAGCATATACAAACAAATAAACAACCGTGAAAATAATAATCCAAATCACATCCACAAAATGCCAGTATAATCCAATAGTTTCCACAACAACAGAGTGCCTCTTCGCGTTAATATCTCCTTTGAAAGACCACACACCAATTCCAGTAAGCATTACAACGCCTACAAAAACATGGGCACCGTGAGTTCCAGTAAGACTAAAAAAAGCAGAACTGAAAATACTATGGGTAAAACCTAATCCTTTTAGATAAAATTCGGTAAATTCATAAACTTGAAATCCTAAAAAAACAGCTCCAAGCAATGCCGTGATAAAACACCACTTACGAAATTTACGCAAATTACCTTCGTTGAGTCCCGCGAGGCAAAGCACCATCGCCAAAGAACTCATTAAAAGCACAAAAGTGCTTGTAGAGGTAACTAAAATGTTAAAAATTTCTATAGGTTTTATCAAACCTGGGCTGGGGTCTCTAATAATTTTACTAGCAGAAATAATATAGTTGATAATGAGAGTGCCAAAAAGCATACATTCAGAACCAATAACGACCCACATACCTATTTTTCTACTATCTACGCCAGTGCAAGGAACATAACTCATATTTTTTTTTAAATTTTTACGAAGAAGATAAAATATTAGAATCGGTTGATTCTAACCCATATTTATATCCACTCTCTTTCATTAGTCTATTGCGAAGTAAAACAGCAAAAACTTCCAAAGTATGATCTAAGGGTAAACTATATTGGAACGATTTATCTTTGGCTATTTTCATCCCAGATGCGTCTAATAAATTCACCAAATGTTCTTCTATTACCAAAAAACACGCCTTTTGCAAATCATAGGCACTTGTTGGATGTTCTTTATCTACTAATTTTACTAATACTTCTTTGTTTTTTTCAATAAAATCTTCTGCCTTCAGTGCTTCCGATACATCTTTGCCTACTTCTGTGAGTTGAACTGGACTTTCTGATTTAGTTACAGTGTCTGAATAGACTTTCTGAAAAATCAAATCCATCCGAGTTTGTAAATGAGGAATACTTTTATCCCATTTTTTTTGTAAATCTTTAATGGCATTGTCTCTATCTGTCCATTTGCTTACAAACCCTCCAAACTTATAAAATAGAAAAAACATACCTACTAATATGACAAGTACTATAAACACAGCAGCGTTTAACTGCGTTGCTAGAACTGACAAAATTTGAGTAAAAATCATTTTGATATTTTATAAAAAAATTAATCGGCAGGCTCAAGCGCCCACTTAAAACCAAAAAAGATAGTCATTAAAAATCCTACTACAGACACAAGCAAAACAGAATGCACCGTGCTATCTGTCGCTGAATAAATCAGCAAGCCTATGGGCAAAAAGATCAGCGATGCAGCGGATAAAAGAGGATACCAAGAAGGATTAGGTAAATGCACTCGTTCGTTTCCTTTTAATTTTTCAATAGCTTTATCTTTTATTTTTTGTTTGTTATACCAAAAATCATCAATCTTTTTCACCTCTGGATTTTTATAAAAATTAAATTCTGGTGGGGGAGAAGAAATAGACCATTCCAAAGTTCTTGCGTTCCAAGGATCTGCGGGTGCGTTTTTTGGTTTTCTTAAACTATCAAAAATATTGGAGAAAAACAAAACGAAAGAAATAGCTTGAATATAGGCACCAATAGTGGTCACTTGATTCCAGTAGGTCCAGCCTTGTTCTGCTCCATAAGTATAAATTCTGCGAGGCATACCTTCTACTCCTAAAAAGTGCATTGGCATAAAAGTCAGATTCATTCCTATAAGAAGCAAAATAAATTGTATAATCCCAACTTTTTCGTTTAAACACCTGCCAAACATTTTAGGAAACCAGTAGTAAATAGCTCCTAAAATACCCATCAAAGAGCCGCCAATCAAAACATAATGAAAATGTCCGACAACAAAATAAGTATCTTGGTGCTGTAAATCTACTGGCACAGAAGCGTGCATAATGCCAGTAATACCGCCGATGGTGAACATCAAAACAAAGCCTATTGCAAAAAGAAAAGCGGAATTGATTTTAATAGAACCTCCCCACATCGTAAAGAGCCAGTTAAAAATTTTCACACCAGTAGGAATAGCAATTGTCATCGTGGCTACAGCAAAAGCAGCGTTCGCCCATTTTCCCATACCTACAGAAAACATATGATGTGCCCAAACAGAAAAACCTAAAAATCCAATAGCACACACCGAAATTATCATTAGGGGATAGCCAAAAATAGTCTTTCTAGATTGAGTAGCCAAAATCTCTGATACTGCGCCCATGGGAGGTAGTATCAAAATATAAACTTCAGGATGCCCGAATATCCAAAATAAATGTTGCCAAAGAACAACATTACCACCGCCTTCGGCACTATAAAAACTGGTGCCAAAAATTCTATCAAACATTAATAGGATTAAAGCGATTGTTATCACTGGAAAAGACATAATAATCAAAAGTTGTGTAACCAGCGTAGTCCAAGTAAAAAGTGGCATCCTAAAAAAGCTCATTCCTTTGGTTCTCATATTCAAAATAGTTATAAAGAAATTGAAAGAAGCTACTAGTGTAGACAAACCTAATATCTGCAAAGAAAACAACCAAATATCCATACTCAAAGTAGGCAGATAGTCTTTCAAGGAGAGGTTTGCATAACCAAACCAACCACCGTCTGGCACTGCATTAGGAATGAAAAAAGAGGCGTGCAAGAAAAGCCCGCCAAATAGAAAAATCCAGTAGGTAAAGGCGTTAAGTCTTGGAAAAGCCACATCCCTAGCTCCTATTTGCAAGGGCATAATAAAATTAAAAAACGCAGCATTAAGAGGCATCACAACTAAGAAAATCATAGTCGTGCCGTGCATAGTGAATGTCTTATTAAAAGCCATACCAACGAGAAAATCGTTGTTGGGGACAATCAGTTGAGTGCGAATGAGCAGAGCCTCTAAACCGGCAACAAATAAAAAGAAAACCGCAGTGAAAAAATAAAGGATACCTATTTTTTTATGGTCTACTGTGGTGAGCCATTCTACTAAAAAAGATTTTTTGTATGTTTGCATTGTTTTATCTATTTATCTTATTTTTAGGGAATCAGCATCGGGAGAACCCGAGTATTCCACTGTAAGTAAAAATTCTACAATATCAGCAATCTGCTCTTTTGTATAAATATTTTCATAAACAGGCATTCTGGGGACCACAGTATTTTTTATTTCAGGTTTTACTTTGGGTGGATTCTGTATCCATTTTTGTAATTCGGTTACATTATTTTCTTTAACCCCAGAAATAATTCTTTTCCTCAAAGAAATGTCTGTTAAATCGGGAGCCACTGTTTTCAAGTAGCCTTTGTAAAGTCTAGGCAGGCTAGGAGATTTCGGTTTAGTTTTGTATTTTTCAAAATGCCCTTCGCCGTCTTCTTCGGGAGTTTCTTTCCAAATTTTCAATGCCCTTTGGTATTCTGTATTTTGGACTTCAAAATCATTCATAGCATTCGCATATTTTTCTTTACGAGAAATAAAATCGTTCATTCCGTCCATTGTATGACAGGCAAAACAGCTAGTCATCAATTCTTTTCCTTTTTTAGCAGAAGCTGTTTTTGCAATAGGTTTTCCTTTTCCCCAGTTTAACCAATCTTGAAATTCTGCATCACTCACGCCTACCAAATTAAATCTCATCAGCGCATGCGACGCACCGCAGTATTCTACGCATTGTCCCCAAAAATAACCAGCTTCTTCAAAAACAAAACTAATATGGTTTGTAATTCCTGGGTTTGCGTCTATTTTACCAGCCAACCTAGGTACCCAAAAAGAATGAATAACATCTTCAGAGTTCAATTCAAATAAAATCGGAACATTGACTGGAAAGCGGGCTTCATTAGCCGCAACTTTATCTATGGGAATAAATTTTTCTTCTCCATTTTCCAAAATATGCCACCCCAAATATTCAAACTCCCACCACCACTGGTGTCCAACAACAGCTACTCTAAGATAACGGTTATAGGTTTGGTCTGCTTCAGAGCCGAAAGTATAATGAATTGGTTTTTTATCTGCAAAACTAGGAAAATTTTCTATTTTAAAAACCAGCCTAACAGTAGGAATAGCAATAATAACAAGAATAAGTGCAGGTATAACCGTCCAAAGAATCTCTAAAAAAGTGCCTCCTTTAACAGGAGTTATTTTAGGATGTTTTTTTTCGCGAAAGCGAAAAATGATAACAAAGAAAAGAATACCCACCACTGCCATAATTCCTACTCCAATCCATGTCATCAGAGCATAAAGTTGGTTGATTTCTCTGCCTAAGGCATTTGTTGGTGCAATAGTCGTCATTTCCGACTGACCCATTTTAAAAAACTTTATAATGGGGTCAGAATTGTACTGTTTAGGAGAATTGCCTCCATCAGCTATTGCTAAAGTTCCACAAAGCAATAGGATTACAGTGAAAAGTAAAAAAATTTTATAAATTTGTTTCATAAACTAATTAGATTTTTGAATTTCGCTGATGCTTACCCCACTATTGGGGCTAGCCAAATGGTTAGAAAAGTGCGAAAAAAATTTTTTACCGCTACATAATCTAAACAGAATGCAAATTCAAAGGCTACTACTGATATATAATGTCTGCTACGATATAGCAAAAACAAACTATAGGCAAGTAAAAAATAGAAACGATGAATATTTTTTTTGCAAATATTTTTTTAGGAGACAGTAAAAAACTCACCATAGGTTGCAAAAACAAAAAACTTAAAAAAGAAGATACAAAAAAATAGACGGTACTTTCATAAAGATAAAAGGTAGGGATTACAGTCACAACAAACAAAGCAATCCCGTGCAGCAACATTACCCACGCAGTTAAAGTTCCTTTTTTATCTATTAAAACAAGCATTTTTAAACCAGCCTTTTGATAATCTTCCTTGTATTTCCAAGCTAGTGCTAAAAAATGAGGAATCTGCCAAAGAAATAGAATAGAAAAAAGAATCCAAATCTTAAAATTAGGAGTTTGACTGCCTGCAAAAAAACCGATAAACACAGGCAACGCTCCCGGTATTGCTCCCACCCAAGTATTCCATATACTATGTTTCTTCAAAGGGGTGTAAATATAAACATAGCTTAAAAAACAAACTGCCGCCACTAAAGCAGGTACAAAATTAATAACCAAAAGAAGCAGGCATCCTAAAATACCAAAACTAAATCCTACCCATTTTGCTTCTGCTGGAGATATTTTTTTAAGGGGCAGTGGTCTGTTTTTTGTCCGCTCCATTAGGCTATCTGTTTGCCTTTCGTAGTATTGGTTGAGAATATGCGATCCACAACCACTCAAAAAAACACCCATAAAAATCAAAAAAATCACTTGCCGTTCCATAACAGGAGGATTCGCCACCCAATAACCAGTTAAAGCAGTAAAAACAACCATCAATACTAGGTTTGGTTTACAAAGCTCAAGCCAGTCTTTTCTTTGGATATAGAGGCTATGCAGCCACTGTGTAGAATACTTTATGGAAATAGCACTTTGATCTTTCATCTCTAATATTTATTTTTTATGGCTATTTCTGTGCAGCGAGATAATCTGCGATTTGTTTTATCTCTGCTTCTGATAAAGACAGTGTAAAAGGTTTCATCACAGCAGTCTGTCCATTTGTTCTAGCTCCAGATTTTATATCTTTCATTTGTTGAATAAAATAAGCAGAATTCTGCCCAGCCAGAACAGGATAATTGGGTAACAACGCCTTCTTACCAGCATTTCCATGACAAGCCACACAACCTTTGGCTACGTACAACTCTTTACCAGCAGCATAAACCGCTGGAATCAAAAAAAACACTGCCAAAAAAAACACTGTCAACAAAACAACAATAGTTCTAATAGACAGACTCCTAATTCTATGAATATACATAATAACTTTTTTATTTTATTTGAAAAAAGAAGCTCTTCTTAAAATATATTGAGCCCTTTTAAAATTTTTTAGACCTTTGAATTTGCCAAATTCAAAAGTCTAGAATAGCATGAAAAATCCCACTACACTTGCCTTATTCTTAGGATTTACCCTTTTCTATTCTATAGACGAAGGCGGTTTGACCTGCTCCATCAAATCATTATTCCATTCTCCATCTACTACAACATGCGAAACAGCTCCAAACAATAATGCCTCAATTAAATTATGCGACAAATAAGCATAAGTGCCCGGTTGTTTGAATTTATAAGTAAAAACAGCAGCTGATCCAGCAGCAATAATCCAACTCTCTAAGCCTTTTGCAGGAGGATCATCAAAATTACCTCTTTCCCACACAAAATCGCCATGTCCTCCAATTAAATGAGGATAGGATTGTCTATTTGCTTGAGAATGAATAAATAAAACAGTTTCACCTACTTTCGCACGCATTGCATTTTTACCAGTTAAAGCACCCATTGTTCCACCAAAAGGAATATGCGTTGGAATCAATTTTTTCATTGCCTTTAAGTCATCGGCTAAAGAGGCAATAGGGGTTGAATAACGTTTATATTTCCCATTCTTATCTTTAGGAATATAATAATCTTGTTCGCCAATATAGAAAGCTTTATCGTATTTAATTCTCTTCCCTTTTCCATCTTTTAGTCCATCTTTTGGCAAAACCATTATCGCACCATTCATTCCATGTACAACATGCCAAGGAATCATTGCTCCACTTGGGGCGCAATGGTAAATAAATGCTCCGGCTTTAATTGTTTTGAAACGCAAAACAACTTCTTCTCCTGGGTTTACATGCGTGAGTGAAGCTCCTCCTAAAGCACCTGTTGAAGCGTGAAAATCAACATTGTGCAGTAGCTGGTTTGTTTTTGGATTGACTAAAGTCAATTCAACATAATCACCCACATGGGCAACAATAATGGGACCTGGCACAGTGCCATTAAAAGTAAATGCCCACATAAAAACACCGGGTTCCACTTCAATTTCTTTTTCCTCAACAACCATTCTCACTTGAATGATTTTAGGTTTTCCTTTGGCTATTTGTTCGTGTTCAGGCAAAAAAGGCGGAGCAACCAATTTTTGAGTTACTCTTTTTAAATTTTTAATTTTAGCCTGTGTGCCTACTTTATAACCTTTAAGACCTCCTTCATCATAAGCAAAGATAGAATCGCCTAACATAGAATTACCAAACAAAAAAATCAGTGTTACTAACACTGACAGTAATATTTTTTTCATAATATTTTTAATTTATTGCCTCATTAAAAAAAATCGTATGCAATAGAGACTATTCATATACATACAATATAGAAAACCAATATAGAAATCGGCAAATCTATCTTGTTAAATCTACCTTGTCAAACCTACTTTGGCAAATTTACCTTGTCAAACCTACCTTGTCAAACCTACTTTGGCAAATTTAATTTACAGGTAACGATCGGAAAATAGTGGTTTTATTCCTATAAATCAGCAATAGAGCTTTCCCCTGAGAACTCTTTTTAAGAGCATTCTTAAAATCATTGATATTTCTGATTTTCACTTTATTGACCTCTAGAATCACATCCCCTACCCGCAGGTCATTTTGTTGGGCTAGCCCATTTTTGATCAAAGAACGTATTATCAAGCCGTAGGTTTGTTTTAAGCCTAACCTTTCCTTTAATCGTCTATCCATAGAGGAAAGTCCCATCCCATATTTTTCCAAGCCAGATTCTATTTTTACATTACTCAAATTTTCAGGAACTAAAACTATTCTTACTTTTTTAGCTATTTTTTTACCTTCCCTATAAATTTGAATAGTAACCCGTTGCCCTATTTTTGTTTCTGCTACATACTTTTGCAGTTGAGTGGATTTTTCTACTTTTTTGCCATTATAAGTAACAACCACATCTCCGCTTTTTAGACCCGCTTTATCTGCGGGAGATTTTTTTTGTATACCTGTGATAACTACTCCTTTCGTTCCTTTAGGCAATTTGAAATTAGCAGAAAGTTCTAAAGTAACATTTTGAATACCCACACCTAACCAACCACGACGAACTTCTCCATTTTTCTTCAATTCGTCCATAATTTTAACGGCTAGATTGGAAGGAATAGCAAAACCTAATCCTTGTCCGCCGACAACAATAGCCGTATTGATACCAATAACTTCGCCTCTGGTATTAAACAAGGGACCTCCTGAATTTCCTCTGTTGATAGCAGCGTCGGTCTGTAAAAAATCTCCATAAGCTGTGCCGCCAAAAATATCTCTACCTTTAGCACTTAAAATTCCAGCAGTAACAGTAAAATCCAAACCCAAAGGATTGCCAATAGCAACAACCCAATCCCCTATTTTTAGTTTGTCTGAATTTCCAAACCGCACATAAGAAGCTTTTTTAATATCTATTTTAATAAGAGCCAAATCTGTTCTCGGATCCTTTCCGACCACATTAGCTTTGTAGCTTGTTTCATCTCCCAGAATCACAGTTAAACTCTCTGCTTTGTCTATTACGTGGTTATTCGTTAAGATATAACCATCAGGGCTAACAAAGAAGCCCGAGCCAGAAGCTGTTCGTCTACGGTCCTGCTGAGGAATCTGATTGCCA
This sequence comes from bacterium, assembly GCA_965216635.1. Lineage (GTDB taxonomy): Bacteria > SAR324 > SAR324 > XYD2-FULL-50-16. The sequence goes on along the minus strand of OZ244188.1, from coordinate 2,253,830 downwards.
AAAAAATCTTGAAAGACTTGAGGCACTTTGGTTTTAGACACCGAAGTATTGAGGACATGCACAACCTTACTTTTCTCTTTTTTGACAATATCCGAAAAAGATTGCGGAAAAGCCGCAAAGCTACTGGGAATAAAAAGAGTAATCAACAAAACAAAAAAAACCAACCGTCTGCCAATTTTATTTTTCATAATCTAAGTTTAGTGGGTAAAGTTCAAGTGAGACTATTGAATTAGACATTCTAGTTCAGCTATACTGCGTTGCTCAAATTTTTTATCACTCAAAATACTTCAGTATTCCTCTTGGGTAAAAAATTTTCACGCCTTGTCTAGCTTTCCTATAATGCTAAAGTTCAACAGTCTCTCAAGTTACTTATTTTTTAATTAAATAGCAAGAAAAACTATTCTTACCTTTTTGAATAAAAATAATCTATATTTTTTTTTTATTTAAAAAAACTACTTTTTTTAAAAATAAAGGTTGTTTTTTGACTAAAAATAGTTCATTGTTTGCCAATATAAGTTTGTTCGGGAGATTTTATAGCATTTTAGAAAAAATCCCCACACACAAATACACCAAAAACAACCAAAAACAACCAAACTAAAAAAAAAAGATTGACTATTTTTATTTTTTTAGTTACTCTAATAAAGTTTATTTTTAAACCCAAATCAACTATAAAAACACTATGAAATCTCAAAAAATCATGAAACCAAAAGAAATTATGCAAACAAAAGAAATTATGCAAACAAAAAAAACTATGAAAACAAAAGAAACTATGAAATCAAACAAAATAACCTTGGCAATTTTAGCTTCGCTTTCGTGCTTGCTTTTACTTTTTGCGGGAGTAAATAATCTGCAAGCCCAAGAAGCAAGACAGCAAGGTTGGTCTATCGGGGTTAGTCCTTTTTATCTAGGTGCTAAAATAAAAACCACTACAGAAAACACTACTCTTAGAGAAATAGTAACAACTGGCACCAGAACATTGGATTCTACGAGTGTAGCATTCACTGCGAGCACCACCAATACATTCACTTCAGCGGAGGCAACAACAGGTGCAGAGTTATTAGTTCAAGAGAAAAAATTTTACAGTTCCAATCACGATAAAACGGCAATAAAAGCTGTAGAGGATATTTGTGACGATGGTAAATATAATGATGCTGATAGTACGGGAGACTTTAATTCTCGTCAGTTTAACGCACATTCTAATGCTGATGCAACCTCTACACCAGCTCCCACAAGGGCCTGTTACAACTACTTCCAAGGGCTTACTCTCCCCTCTTTTAGTCAATCTATAGCAGGAACAGTTGTGGATTCTAGTACATCTGTTTCCGTTAGCAACGAAAATACCAGTTTAGCAGGTAACGGATTGCAACTAGGCTACGACTTTGAAAAGTTTCGTGTTTCTTTTAGCCTACACCAATGGAGTGCGGGAGATAACAAGCTGGATAGTCAAATTGTACTAGTAGATTGGCACCTGCCCTACGGGCTCTATGCAGGAGCTGGTTTAGCCCAAGCCAAGCTAGAAACTCCGCTAGGCTCGGATTCAAAAATAGCCCCCGCCGTTCATTTTGGCTATAAGCGAAATTTTACCAAAAACTTTTCCATAGAAGCGGGACTGCTGTGGGTGGGGACAAAACTCTCTATAAACCATTCCGCTGCAGCACCAGAACCAACAAGAACCTCAGTAGCACTACCGAACGTGCCGGATTCTACTAGCGGCTATGTATTGGTTGGAGGTTTTATTGAAAATAATGATTTAAGTGAACTTCATTTTCACGATAATAGAGAAGATTCGTCAAACCTAAATCTTCCAACAAACACTGATAGAAGAATACTAGTAAAAAGAACAGTATCTCCAAATTATGGTGCGGTGCAACCGACGGACACAGAATACCTAAACCCAGTAACTGTGCCTACAAAAACAACAATAGAAGTAGAAGCACCTGCTTCTCTTTTTATTCGCTTTGTCTTACGATTTAAATAGAAGTAAAAAGACTATGAAATCTCAAAAAATCATGAAACCAAAAAAAACTATGAAAACAAAAGAAACTATGAAATCAAACAAAATAACCTTGGCAATTTTATTTTCGCTTTCGTGCTTGCTTTTACTTTTTGCGGCAGCGAATAGTCTGCAAGCCCAACAAGAAAGACAGCAAGGTTGGTCTATCGGGGTTAGTCCTTTTTATCTAGGTGCTAAAATAAAAACCACTACAGAAAATACTACTCTTACAGGAGTAGGGACTACTGTCACCAGAACATTCGTTACCGCAGACATAGAATTCAGTGCGAGCACCACCGATAATGTACCATCGGATGCAACAGCAGGTGCAGAGTTCCTAGGCCTTAACGGAGTACTATTATACGGTTCCAATTACGACACAATAGCAATAGACGCTGTAGTGGATATTTGTGAAGATGGCTACTACGATGGTGCTGGAACCTATAATGCTATAACGACTGAAGGACCTGCTACGGTAACCACCTGTTTCAACCACTTCCAAGATATTGCAGCCTCTTTTAGTGACTTAACAGGAACAGTTGTGAATTCTTCTAATACATCTGTTTCCATTAGCAACGAAAATACCAGTTTAGCAGGTAACGGATTGCAACTAGGCTACGGCTTTGAAAAGTTTCGCCTTTCTTTTAGCCTACACCAATGGAGTTCTGGAGACGATAAAATGAACAGTCAAATTGTACTGCTGGATTACTTCCTCCCCTACGGGCTTTATGCAGGGGCTGGTTTAGCACAAACCAAGCTAGACACAAGAATAGGCTCGGCTTCAGAAGTAGCCCCCGCCATTCATTTTGGCTATAGACATAGTTTTACAAGTAGCTTTTCCATAGAGGCGGGACTGCTCTGGTTGGGGACAAGCCTTTCTATAAAACAATCCGCTGCAGCACCAGAGCCACCAGCAACGCTACCGAGTCCTATCACCTCCTCTGCATTGATTGAAGGTTATATTGTAAATACGGATAATAGTGAAGTTTATTTTTTTGATAATAGAATTGGTGTAGCATCTTCTCCAACAAGCACTGATAGAAGAATACTAATAGAAGGAATAGTAACTCCAACTTACACTGGAGAACAACAGGAAACCCTAACCCCAATAACTGTGCCTACAAAAACAACAATAGAAGTAGAAGCACCTGCTTCTCTTTTTATTCGCTTTATTTACCGCTTTAGGTAGAAGTAAAAACACCCAGTTCTATATTGCCTTAGTTTGCCTGCTAGCTTTATTTGGGGGGCGCTTTGCCTACTACTATTCATAATAGTTTTCAAAATATTGTGAAAAATACTATCCATCTTTATTTTATGATTGACTATTTTTGTGAACTGTTGTACTATTCAATAAAATTCACATAGTTTTAAACAATGCAAGAAATATTCTCACACCTCACCCACGAACAACTAAAAAAGGCTAAAGAAATAGGCTATCAACTCCGAGAATCAAGAGAAAATTTGAGATACACACTAGATTATGTTTCAGAGATTATTAGGATTCCCGTCCATAGCATTCAGCAGTTAGAAGAAGGTGATTTTGGTGCTTTGGAGAGTGTTGTTTTTTTAAAAGGTTTTTTAAAAAATTATTGCAATTTTATCAAAGTAGATTCAGCTCCTTTTTTAAAAACAATCAATGAATTTATCTCTGATGCCACTAAATCTAAACAGGTAGTTTCCGCTAGAGACAAAAATATTTGGCAAAACCCTTTTTTTCTAAACCTTTTGTTTTCTGTCGTTGCTGTAGGAGCAGTGATGGTTGGCATCTACTTTTTATTTTTCTTTAATTTTGTACAAAAAGAGCAAATAAAGTTACAAGGTATTTCAAAAAATACTCCCCCTAAACAAGAACAGACTCCAGAATTTTCTAGTCTAGTTTTGTCTGTAATTGCAAAAAAAGATGGTTGGGCTAGAATTTCTGCTAATGAGAATAGATTGTTTGAAATTTTTTTGAAAAAAGAGGTAAATTACCATTGGAATGTAAAAAAAAATTTTGCTATAATTCTCTCCTCTGCAGATTCTGCAGAAGTTTTGCTTAACGATGAAAAACATAAAAATGAAACAGCCAAAAATGAGCTTTTATTTTTGGATATTAATTCTTTTTCTTTAAACGATGAATAGGGCAGATAGTGACTTTTTCAAAGCCAACAACAGCGAAGAAAACAGATATTGGAACAGATTAGATTCTGTGTTGACAAAATTCTTAAAACGAGACAATTCCGCCCAAATATACTATTTTCAGCAACTTTGCCAACATTGGGAGCTTGTGCTTGGTGAAAAAATAGCAAAAAAAATCCTTCCTCAACGTTGGCAAAATAATACTTTAGTTCTGATTATGGAAGATGGCTCTTATGTCAATTTTATCAGACATAGAAAAAGCATTATTTTAAGTCAAATAAGGGCTGTCTTGCAAAATGATTTTTGTAAAGACTTAAAAACAGTTGTAGGGGATCCGAACTCAGAACTTAAGTCTTATATCCAAAAATACCAACAACCTTCTGGAGATCTTTAGTGCCAAGTTTATTTGAGATATATTCTAAAAAAATGGAACTATTATAGCCCTCATAATAAATTGATAAGATAGTGAAATCACAAAGGAACAAAACAATTAGAATATCACCATCTTTGGGCACTACTTCAGAAAAATTACCTTCCGATTCAAATATTATTTGTGGAGATGTTTTTAGTAAAATTAGTTTGATACCGAATCAATCCGTAGACCTTTTGATTGCAGACCCACCTTACAATATAGATAAAACATTCAATTCTTTGAAATTTAAAAAAATGTCTATTACTTCTTATAAAGAATATACAGAAGAATGGATGAAAATTGTTTTACCTAAATTAAAAAAAAATGCCTCTATCTATGTCTTTGGCGATTGGAGAAGTTCTTCTGCTTTATACGAAGTATTGAGTAAATATTTTATGATAAAAAATAGAATAACTTTTGAGAGAGAAAAGGGTCGTGGTTCAAAGACTAATTGGAAAAATTGCTCTGAAGATATTTGGTTTTGTGTTCGCACAAATAATTATATTTTTAATGTAGACGAAGTAAAATTAAGAAAAAAAGTTATTGCTCCTTACAAAGAAAACGGTAAACCTAAAGATTGGAAATATAATGGAAATCTCAAATATAGAGACACTTACCCTTCTAATTTATGGAAAGATATTACTATTCCTTTTTGGTCTATGTCTGAAAATACAGAGCATCCCACCCAAAAACCAGAAAAACTAATAGCAAAAATAATTTTAGCGAGTTCAAATAAAGATGAGGTGGTGTTTGACCCATTTTTAGGTAGCGGAACAACTGCCGTAGTATCAAAAAAATTAGGTAGAAAATATATTGGTATTGAAATTGATGCTAATTATTGCCGATTAGCTCTAAAAAGGTTAAAAATGGCTGATGAAAATACTACTATACAAGGATATAAAGAAAATATTTTTTGGGAAAGAAATGGACTGTATTGAGAATACTGGAATCAAAAAAGAAAAATAAAGCAATGAAAAAACTTATCAAAAAAGAAAAACCATTTTTTAAAACGAGTAGAGAACAGATAAAAGAAGTTATGTGTCTGATTTTTGAAAAAAAAGGTTGACTTTTTTGGAAAAAAGGTGTACTCGGGAATGTATTGGACTGTTTAACCTGATTTTTGAAAAAAAAGGTTGCCTCTTTTGGAAAAAAAGTATATTCGGGAAATAAATGGACTGTATATATAAACACATAGAAGACACACTTGGGAAGCATTTCAATTCTCAACCACATGTTCTAGAGGATAAAGAGCCTAGAGCAATAGGAAGTTTTGTTGAGAAATTAATAGCAGATAATTTTAAAACCCTTGTTATTACAGAAGAATATACTATTTCTGTTAATAGAAAATCAATGGCAGATATATCCTACCGTGATAAGAAAAATAATTATTATGCCATAGACATAAAAACACACAGACTGAACGACAGCTCTTTTAATATGCCTAATTTAATTTCGATAAAAAGGTTAAGTAAATTTTATGAAGAAAGCAGTCTAAATCATTTTATGATATTAAAAGTAGATTATAACACTACTGACAGCGGAATAAAAATTAAAAATGTAACTTACAACCCGATAGAGTTTTATGCTTGGGAATGTTTGAGAATCGGTGCTCTTGGTTGGGGACAAATTCAAATAGCAAACGCAAATTCTATTAGAATAGAAAAAAATACAAGAAAGAATTGGATGGTTGAACTATGCAATCAAGCATTGAAACATTACCAAGACGAAATAAATAAAATTGAAAATACAAGGCGTAAGTATTTTTGTGAAGCAAAAGTTTCTTGGAAATAAAAACTTAAAAAAGAAAAACCATTTTTTAAAACGAGTAGAGAACAGATAAAAGAAGTTATGTGTGTGATTTTTGAAAAAAAAGGTTGACTTTTTTGGAATAAGGGTTTATTCAGGAATGTATTGGACTGTTTAACCTGATTTTTGAAAAAAAAGGTTGACTCTTTTGGAAAAAAGGTGTACTCGGGAATGTATTGGACTGTTTAACCTGATTTTTGAAAAAAAAGGTTGACTCTTTTGGAAAAAAGGTGTACTCGGGAATGTATCGGACTGTTTAACCTGATTTTTGAAAAAAAAGGTTGACTCTTTTGGAAAAAAGGTGTACTCGGGAATGTATTGGACTGTTTAACCTGATTTTTGAAAAAAAAGGTTGACTTTTTTGGAATAAGGGTTTATTCAGGAATGTATTGGACTGTTTAACCTGATTTTTGAAAAAAAAGGTTGACTCTTTTGGAAAAAAGGTGTATTCAGGAATGTATTGGACTGTTTAACCTGATTTTTGAAAAAAAAGGTTGACTTTTTTGGAAAAAAGGTGTATCATTGCCAATGATTAGATCTAATTTTAGATTGTTGTATTATTCAATATCTAAAATATCTAATTAAATTAATCTATTAACTAAAATAACTATGAAAAAACTAATATGTGTCTTATTGTTTGGGGCATTTATATTTATGCTGCAAGGAATAACTCTTTTTGCGGATGACTTCTCTAATTGTGTAAACTTAGAGCGACTGAGAGCAAAATCGGATGGAGCGGACGATAAGAAAGCTATAGACCAAGCTGAAAAGATTTGTAAAGTGAAGTTCAATAGAAATACTAGCAGAGGAGGATCTGAGAATAATACAGCATCGGTGAACAAACCTGATTTTTCTGTAGATTTTCTGTTTGGTAGTAAGGAAGTTCTAGAAATTGATGGTCTTTGTAAAGAGAGAGGACCCGAAGTTTATGTTGAAGGATATTGTGATAGGCACCCTGCTAGTGCTCTTTTGTTTGATCTTTATCTTACACCCCGAATTAGTATTGCATTTGGTTCTTTAGCTTCTAGTTTTGAACATCCTGATTCTAATAGTGCGCTATCTTTGAATTTTACTACTTTAGAGCTATCTTGGGGCGGCAGATTTCACTTTAAAAAAGGGCGAAGTAAAAAAGGTCTAGACCTTTTTGTAGGAGCAGGTGCTGTTACTATTGAGGCGTGCAATAAATATGAAATTGAAAGTAGAGATAATGGTGTGACCAGAGTAGATTTCTGTGGAAAAAAAGAATCTGGAGGTTATACAGAAGGAGGCATAAAATATGTAACTCGGGCTGGCTTTAGTATAGGCTACTACCTTCGCAGGTCTTCACCTGAAAAATATGGAGGAGATACAAGAGGTCTCACACTGGGCTGGACTTGGTAAAAATTGTGGGATGGCTCTTTTTCTTATTTATATAGACATTTGAATTTGCCAAATAGGACAAAACCAGCTGTGACGGCTAGCCAAATGGTCAGAACAGGTGCAAAAAAAATTTTGGGTCGCAGGAATATCGTAGTGCCACAATAATAAGATCAGGGCACTACAAACTTAGCATTGTTTATACAAATGGAATGAAAAAGTGCCAAAAGGCACTTTTTCTATAGCCCATAAGTAGCCCATAAAAAGCGCCAAGCAATAAGCTTGTTTTGGCTAAACTAGATAAGCAAATTCAAAAGTCTCAATTTATCTTGAAGGAGACATAGAGCACTGACCTCTGTCGGGGTTAGGTTCTACTGGTTTGTGAATAATTTTGCTTAAGGCGTCCGCTCCCCCAACATATTTTCCATCAATCCAAATTTGTGGCACAGTAATCGGAGTTTTAGGACCTACGATAGGTTTTACTCTGGATAGCATCTCATACATTGCAACTGGTTCGTGCACAACATCTTTGTAATTATAGTCAATACTTGCTTCTTTGAGATAATTCTTTGCTCGCTTACAGTGCGGGCAGGTTTCTTTACCAAAGACATGGTTGCCCTCCACTTCGCTGTGAGTGGTATAGGCTTGGATTACAGCCTGTGTCAAAACACCTCTATTTAAAGCTGCTCCTTGACTAATCATTTTGTTCTCTACCATCACAATCGGAGCGTGCCAACCGAATTTTTTAAGAGGTTTCCACCATTCGCTGAGCCAGTCGTGTAGCTCCAATTCAACAGGGATACTTTTTAACTCTTTTTCAAAAGTATCTAAAATCACATCCTTAGTAAGCGAGCATTCTCCGCAAGGAATTTTAACACTGAAAGGTCCCCAAGAACCAGCCCAACGAAAAACTGTTACTTTGATTGTTTTATCCATTTTTGTTTTTTAAATAATTATAGAGACCTTTGAATTAGCTAAACAAAACGCCAATACAAAGTTCTCGGTTACTTGTAAGAAAAAATTTTATATTTGTCAATGAATTTGTCTTTAAAAGAAAATTTAACTACTTTTTAAAAAAATTGACACTCTTGATTTTTTTGATTATACTAAGAAAAATTCAAAATGATCAAAAAATAATGAAAGCTGTCATTTTAACCGCAAATAAAAACGAAAATTTCTTTCCTTTTTCTGAAACTCGTACAAAATCTATGATTCCCTGTTCTGGGAATTTTCTGCTTAGTAGATTGATTCAGCAACTCAAAACACTTTCCATAACCAATATTTGTATTGTTGTTGGCTATCAGAAAAATTTAATACAGGATTATTTTGAATACGGGCAGAAATTTGGAGTAGAATTGTACTATGCAATTCAAAAAGGCAAGGGTATCGGCAATGCTCTTTTGAGTGCGGAAAAATACATTGCAGGAGAAAAATTTTTATTAGTCTACGGAGATATTTTAACAACCAATAAGCATGTACTCTCTTTTAAGCCTTTTTTAGAAGAAAATTCTTCTTACTCTATTGCTTCTATTACGCATCCTTTTTCTAAAGGCTCTTTTGGGAATGTTTATCTCAACCATAATATGCAGATTACAAAAATCACAGAAAACCACACTAGAAAAAAACTACTTTCTAATTATATTCTTTCTGGAATGTATCTTTTACAAAAAGATACCTTTGAAATACTCAAACAAGAAAAAGAAAATATTGGTGTCTTATTTCAAAGGCTTATTAAGGAAGGTAAATTGTACGCGAACCTATCCGAAGAAGATTGGATTGATATTTCTTATCCTTGGCATATTATGGATGCTAATCGCCTTGTTATGAAATCTTGGAATCATTCTATAATACCCGCATCTACAAAAATCAAAGATAATGTAAGCATCATAGGAATTGTAAGATTTGGTGAAAATTGTGTTATTAGCTCAGGCTGCACCATACAAGGACCCTGTTATATAGGTGATAATACTTTTATAGGCAACAACTGTTTAATTAGAAACTACACCTCCATTGCAAATGATTGTCTTATAGGATTCGGAACAGAGATTAAATATTCTATACTTTTTTCTAATGTTCTTATAGGTAGACTTTCTTTTATTGGAGATTCTGTAATTGGTAAAAATGTCCAAATGGGAAACTACTGCACAACTATCAACTACGATTATGAAGATAAAAGTATTTTTGTTAAAAACTCCAAAGGCAAAAAAATAGATACAGGACGCAAAAAAATTGGAGTTTTTGTAGGAGATGGTGCTCACATAGGTAGCAATCATTCTATGGAAGGAGGGTTAGTTGTGAAAAATAAAAAAACAATACCTAGTAATATTTCTCTTAAAAACTAATGTGCGGTATTTGTGCGATAGCTAGCAACAGAGATGTCTCTTTAAGTCTTTATAGGGGTTTATTGGCTCTAGAGTACAGAGGATATGATTCTTGCGGCATCACTGTTTTTGATGGTAAACGTTTAGAACTCAAAAAAAATGTAGGCGAAGTCAAACAAGTCAACCAAAAGGAAAAATTTAGTCAATTACAAGGAAACATCGGAATTGCTCACACTCGTTGGGCTACCCACGGCGGAGTCACCCAAAAAAACGCCCATCCTCATTTTTCTAATGATGGTAAATTTGCTATCGTTCATAACGGTATTATCGGCAACTATGCAAGCCTGCGTGAAAAACTCCAAAAAAAAAAATATACCTTTCACTCCAATACAGACACAGAAGTAATAGTTAATTTAGTGCAAGAACTCTATCAAGAAAATTCCTCTTTAGAAAATGCGTTTATAGCAGCTATCAAAAAATTGGAAGGCTCCTTTGCAATAGTTTTATTTTCTACTTATGAACCTCAAAAACTTTACGCTGTCAAAAAAAATTCTCCTTTAATTATAGGATTAGGAGATAAAAAAAATTTTGTTGCATCCGATGCTAATGCCTTTATATCCGAATCCCGTAAAGCCCTTTATCTAGAAGACTGCGAGTATGCAATTTTAAGCAAAGAAAAAGTAGAAATCAAGAAAGTAGCTACCCAAGAAAAACTAACCAAAGAAGTGCAACCCATTTCCTGGTCTGTAGAAAATCTTCAAAAAGGAGGTTTTAGACATTTTATGTTAAAGGAAATTTTCGAACAACCACAAACAATTAATAATAGTTTCAATATAGATAAAGATGTCTCAGAAAAAGTAGCCTCTAAATTTTTGGAATACGAGCAATCTTTTTTTGTGGGAGTAGGCACCACCTACTATGTCTCTATGGTGGGTAGCTATCTTTTTTCTAAATACGCTGGTATCTATGTGCCCGCTATTTCTTCCGATGAGTTTAATAGTCTTTTGAATGTAAAAAAATCCTACCACGCCCTTTATCTATCACAGAGCGGAGAGACTTACGATACCAGAGAAGCCTTAAAAACCGCAAAAAAATACGGAATGGAAACCTCTGGTATTATCAATGTGCAAGGCTCTTCTATTAGCAGAACTGTAGATGATTGTATTTATCAACTTTCAGGTCCCGAAATTTCTGTGGTTTCTACCAAAGCCGCTCTCTCACAAATTATGATTTTGATGAGATTAGCTTTTTATGTAGGTAAAAAAAATGGCAAACTAACTAGCAAACAAGTTGTAGAATTAGAAAAAGGAATGCAAGATTTTAGTTCGCTTATAAGTAAAGAATTAAACGAGCAATCAGGTATGGTTCGCCATCTGGCTTCTATTACTGCAAAAATATCAAATTGGCTATTTTTAGGAAGAGATGTCTACTATCCCATCGCTATGGAATCTGCCTTAAAAATGAAAGAAGTGACCTACCTACACGCCGAAGGAATGTCAGCAGGTTTTTTGAAGCACGGAACTCTTGCTATGGTAGATTCCAGTGTTTGCTCCTTATTTTTTATGCCTCCTAAAGCGCAAAAGGAAGTCTACGAATCCAGTTTAATCGCACTAGAAGAAGTCAAAGCAAGAAATGGCTTATCAATGGGGTTTGTAGAACAAGGAAATTCTATTGAAAAATTGATGGATTATGCCTTTTATATTCCTGCGATGATGAAAGATTTTGTTCCTTTTTATGAGCTTGTAATAGCACAACTTTTTTCTTATTATTCTGCTTTGTATCTTAAACGCAATATTGATAAACCTCGCAATCTGGCAAAATCTGTGACAGTACAATAAAAAATGTTCGCAAAAAATATTAAAGAATTTCCATTACAACTTTTTGATTTAGACGATACCCTTATTAACACTTGCCAAAGTTATCTTAAGGCTTACTCAGAAGTTTTCAAGCAAAATCTATCCAAAACGCAAAAAATTCCAAACTTCAATCAAATTTATCGCTTCTGTAGACACTTTGGTTCCAGTAATCCAAAAAAAATATTTGAATTTATGGGAAAGTTTTATGCTCTAAAATTTTCTGCTCCATTAGGACAAATGAGTATTTCTTTTTGGCGACTGTTTTGGGAAAATTTAGAACTTTTTCCTTACGTCTTAGATTATTTAGAAAAAATAAAAACAAACCAATGTGGTATTATCAGTAATGGCGATAAAGAAACACAACTCAAAAAATTAGAAAAAACGAAATTAAAAAAATTTTTCCCTTCACAAAATATTCACATATCCTCCTCCTTTGCCAGAGAAGAAAAAAAACCATTCCCTGCAATGATTTTAAAAATGCTCCAAAAAACAGGCTTTGCAGCAGAAAAAACGATTTTTTATGGCAACGCAGATTTGGATATTTTGGCAGGCAAATTAGCGGGAGTTTATACTGTGGGGATAAAAATGGAAAAATTTTTTCCAGAGCAAACAAAAAATTTTCTAAAAGCCGATAATACTATTACAACTTGGAACTTATGAAAATAATATAAACATTTGAATTTGCATTCTGTTTAGCCTATGCAGAGTTTAAAAAAAAATTTTGTCCCTTGAAATACTCTCTTACTGCTATCTATTTCATAAGGGTTATAGTAAAAGAGCCACTGGCTCTTTTACATTTCTTTTTGGAAGTTATGCAAGTTTTGTAGTGCCTGCTCCCGTTATTGTGGCACTACGATATTCCTGCGACCCAAAAATTTTTTTTGCACCTGTTCTAACCATTTGGCTAGCCGTCACAGCTGGTTTTGTCCTATTCGGCAAATTCAAAGGTCTATCATTTTTAATTTATCTTATTTTTAGATGTTTTTGCGAATTTTTATCTAAAAAAGTAATCTCAAAAGAATAAACTCTAATATTTTAGATAAAGTCAGACAGTAAAGAAAAAACTGCCATCAAAGTAAAAATAGCTAGCCAAATGGGAAAAAAGGTGCAAAGCAAAAATAGCTAGCCAAATGAAAAAAGGTGCAAAGTAAAAATAGCTAGCCAAATGGGAAAAGGTGCAAAGCAAAAATAGTCAGACAGCAAAGAAAAAACAGCTAGACAGCAAAAAAAAAGATTGATTTATTTTGTTTTTTGCTATAGTTATCTTAATAGGGTTTGTTTTGAACCTAATAGGGTTTGTTTTGAACCTAATAGGGTTTGTTTTGAACCTAATAGGGTTTGTTTTGAACCTAATAGGGTTTGTTTTGAACCTTTTTTAGCCGCAAGGCATACATTTTAACTAAAATCTATAATGAAAAAATTAAATATGAGATTGAGCGTACCTTGGTTGAAGATGGTTGTTTTGCCTCTTATAATATTTATAGCGGCATTTTTCTTTTTTATGCAGGGAGTAGGCAGTCTGCGGGCACAGGAGGCTCCAGAGATAGCATCCCAAAAGGGTTGGTTTGTAGGAGTTAATCCTCTGATTTTTGGGGCGAACAAGATAGAAACCAAAACAACCGTAGTAAGCACAGGAGGGAAAGTTACGGTGGGTGATTTGACTGCCGATTTGAAGCATGCGGATATTGACTTAGGAGAAATCCCCATAAAACAAAGAGAAGAGCTCGCAGTAGATATTTGTGAAGGCACTGAGACCCGTACTGAAATATTATACATGGCAGCAGACCACAGCGATGCCACAGACTATATAATTCTTGATGCCAATCAAACCTTCGCTATTCGTTTTCGCTTAAACGGAGAAGAAATTCCATTCTCAGGAGCCTTTACGGGTTCTTTTACGAGTCCTATTGCAGACGACGAGTGCAAAAAAGCCTTTGATGGATTGCTTTTAGAAGATATATCTTCTACTGCTGGCTCTTCAGAAACCAGCAATGGAAAAGCTCTAGCGGGCAACGGCTTTCAAGTGGGCTACAGAGACGGCGACTATAGATATTCTTTCAGCAACTTCTCTTGGGCAGCTGGTGCAGATAAGCTAGATTCCCAAGTGCTTTTGCTAGAGTATTTTATAGCTAAGGGTTTTTCGGCGGGAATAGGAGTGGCGAATGTTAAGCTAGATTCTAGTGCTGGACTTAAATCACAAAGAGCGAATGTTTATAGTTTGAGCTACCATTACCCTATCTGGAAAAATCTTTTTGTAGAAGCGAGCTATATGCTTATTTCAGCCGATATTTCCGTGCAAAAAGAAGAAATCATAACATACGATCCAATCACCCAAACAGATACCAGAGTGATAGGGTTTTATTTACCTAAGGGTAATATTCCCAACTTAGCTTTAGCTCGTTTTGGTTTGAATCTTGACAATCGGGATGGTACTTCATATAATGCCAGATCCACTGTCACCCGAACCCAAACCAGAAGCGAATACAAAAGAACAACCACAAAATCAGTGGAAATAAAAAACCCAGCTGCCTTTAGAATAAATTTCATCTGGCGCTTTCGTTAAGGGCTTTTAAAAATCTGCAGGGGATGTTTTTTTTTCCAAAACGGTTGCTTAGTCAACCATTTGGAGCAAAAAATGCGTCCCCGCCAAAACCACCCAAAAACAAAATTGCAGGGGATGTTTTTTTTTAACGAAAAAAATGCGTCCCCGCCAAAACCACCTAAAAACAAAATTGCAGGGGATGTTTTTTTTTTCCAAAATGTTTGAATAAGCAAAAAATGCGTCCCCGCCAGCATACAAAGAAAAAATAGCTAGCCAGCAAAAAAAAATAGCTAGACAGCAAAAAAAAAGATTGATTTATTTTCTTTTTTGCTATAGTTATCTTAATAAGGGTTTGTTTTGAACCTAATAGGGTTTGTTTTGAACCTAATAGGGTTTGTTTTGAACCTAATAGGGTTTGTTTTGAACCTAATTTAGCCTTTTTGGCTTCTTAATTTAACTAGAATCTATAATGAAAAAATTAAATATGGGATTGAAGGTGGTTGTTTTGCCTCTTATAATATTTATAGCGGCATTTTTCTTTTTTATGCAGGGAGTAGGTAGTCTGCGGGCGCAGGATACAGAAGAGCCCAGAAAAATGGGTTTTTATGTAGGCGTTTCTCCCTATGTAATGGGGGCTACATTGACAAAAGAAGTCAAGAGAGCAGAAGTTGATAGAACCACTATATCAAATATTGAATACGACGCTACTTTTGGACTCGATTTACCTGAAATTTTTAAGCAAGAGAAATCAGCTGTCTACGCTATTGTAGAACTCTGTAAAGGAAACTATGAGTTAATTACTGATGTTCCCTCGTCTGCTGGCTACTCTATAGGAGATGCAGAAATAGCAGAGGCAGGAAATAATTCTAGGGCTATCTTTAATATACAGCAATTTACTGTTGGTATTGCTGGCACTAATTTTAATAATTTCCCCGATGAAACAGGAGATATATCTTTTGCGACTACAGCAGAGAGAATAGCCAATGCCTCAAGGTGCAAGAATTATTTTGATTCCAAAAGCATAGAAAATGCTTCTACAACACCTATTGCTGGCTCAAAAACAGAAGAAACATTGATTGGCTCTGGTATAAACCTCGGCTATAACTTGGAAAAATGGGGATTTTCTTTCAGCCATTACGACTTAAGTGATGGCGAGAATAAACTGCAGAGTCAGGTGTTGCTCGCTGACTATTTATTGCCCTATGGTTTTTCGGTAGGAGTAGGTTTTGCCTCTATGCAACTGGATACTCCTATTGGTAAGCAATCCAAAACAGCTCCTGCGATCCATTTGGGTTTGTTTTCTAGTTCTCTATGGAAAAACTTAAGATTTGAAGCAGGTTATCTGCTGCTGCTGAATGCGGAGCTGCTAGTGCAACAACAACAACAAGCAAACCAACAAGCCATTCGCCAAGAGGACTTCTTCGTGGCTATGGGAGTTGAAGAGCAAAATGCGGCTGCAGCTTACTTAAAAAAAAATCCGCCAACTGGAGAAAGAAGATTTCTAGTGAGACAGACCCAAACAGGAACGAGGGCACAAGAGACGAAAACCACCACAGAAATCCGAGTTAAATCTCCTTCTGCTTTTTATATTAACTTCATCTGGCGCTTTCGTTAAGGGCTTTTAAAAATCTGTAGGGGATGTTTTTTTTTCCAAAATGGTTGCTTAGTCAACCATTTGGAGCAAAAAATAACGTCCCCGCATTCAAACATATTCTGTAAGAACGGGGACACATTTTTATCTACCGCTAAAAAAATGTCCCCTGCAATGCATTCGTTCTTTTTATTTTTTTTTAAAAAATTGCAAAGAACGTTTTTTTAAAAATTGCAGGGGATGTTTTTTTTTCCAAAATGGTTGCTTAGTCAACCATTTGGAGCAAAAAATAACGTCCCCGCATTCAAACATATTCTGTAAGAACGGGGACACATTTTTATCTACCGCTAAAAAAATGTCCCCTTCAATGCATTCGTTTTTTTTATTTTTTTTTTTGAAAATTGCAAAGAACGTTTTTTAAAAAATTGCAAAGGATGGTTTTAAGTATTTTTTTTTAGGTGTAAGTCAGCAAATTCAGAGATATTGCTGATTTTGTTTTGTGTATGAAATTGTTCTGCTATTTCTGTGGCTTGTTGTTGCATTCTAAAATAAACTTCTTTTTCTTGTGGATTGAGATTCCAAATTCCCTCCCATATTTTTTTCACCCATAGTTTTTTTTGCGAGCTTTTTTTTGTTTTCTTGGCTTCTAGTTCAGCTAGTATTTTTTGCAAAAGGTGATTTTTTTTTTGGTTGCTGTAAATGCACTGCCAAAATTCTATTTCTTTTTTTAAGGTTGTTGTGGTTATTTTTTTTTCTAGTTCTTGGTAAGCGAAATAATTACGGAATAGCTGTAAGCTAAGTTTGGTGATGCTATGTTCGTCTATACTAATTTTGGCGAGGGATAACGCACCTATGAAAGGAATGGAGATATAGAGGTCTTTGATGGTAGCTGCTTTGAGTAGTTGGTAGAGTTGGTTCTGATGGGTATGTTGGTAAAGTTGTGCTATAGTCTGTGGAGCTAGCGGTTGGTGTTCGGGGTTGTTTTCAAAATCACAAACGGAGCTAACAATTTTTGTAGATACTTCAAAAAGAGCTTCTTTGCAAATTACTGGATTCCCGTAGAGAATAGAAAGTAGGTGCACTCTGTTTGCCAAATAGATGGTGGTTCTTAGTGTGGTGATTGCATTGACTAGCATCCCAGTAAAAGGAATGTTGGTGGCTACTACCAAACCGAGTGCGATATTTAAGGTTTGGTTGATAGATTTTTTGATTTTACCAGTTAAACCAAAATCATAAGGATACATTTTTTCTAGTAATAACTCTCTTTCTTTTTTTTCTAGTCGTTGGAGTTGCTCTATTCTTTTTAAAGGTTGTTGCAAAATTTTTTCACTTTTTTGTAAAATTTCTTTTGTTAGGTTGCGTTCAAAAATTTTAGTTAGTGCTTTGTCTGTTTGAATGGCGATGTTGTTTTTGAATTTTTCTTCTAGTTGAGTATATTTTTTTTGAAAAGCATCATTGAGTGAAATTTTGGATTTCACTTTACTTGTTTTTTTGCTTAAATAGTCTTTAAATTTAGTGAAGCTTTTTTTGTAAGGCTCTATTTTTTTAGAGGCTGGCTGGATAATGGAGGTCTCTATTTTTTGTCTGGTGGACTGTAGTATTTTTAGAGCCTCGTTGATTTCAAAGGGTTCAAAAATGTTATAAAAAGCTATCTCTTGAATTTGCTGTAGCTCTTTTGACTCAACCTTTCTAGCAGTTGGAGAACTGCTCGTAGAGGTCTTAAAATTCGGCGAGTTCTTTGGCTTTTTGTTTTCCATTTTCACTGAGGATGAGGATATCTTTTTTAAGATAAACCAACCTTTTTTGAATAGTTATAAGGATGATTTTTTGGGTATATTGAGAATTCCAAAAGAGATGTTTTGATATATTATTTTTGTGGCATTCTTGAACCTGTTTATTAGTGCCTTCGTGCTGCGAGAGATGTACTAAAAGTAAGGAAACATTATTTTCTATCTTTCTCTTTTTTTGTTTAATGATACGAGAAAAATAGCCATTTTGAGGATTGAATAAAAATACCAGAAAAAATACTGCACCTAGCAGACTGCTAATCATTCCAGAAATAATCAAATCAAAGTAAAGAGCCATATAAAAACCTAAAATAGAAATTAAAATGCTGATCGCAATAGATACGGCAAGAATTTTTCTCATAGATTGGGTTAGCATAATAGCAGTCACCGGTGGCACTACCAACAGAGCAACGACTAAAATAGAACCTACTGCTTCAAATGCACCGACAGTGGTAATAGATAGAATCAAAACCAAACCATAGCTCAAAAGTCTTGGTTTCATTCCCAAAATGTAACTTAAATCTTGGTCAAAACTAATCAAGAAAAATTCTTTGAAAAAGAATAGCACCATTGCAATATTTAAGAGTAGAATCAGAATCATATAGACTAGGGATTTGGAGCCTATATCGTAACCAAAAATTTCAAAGCGATGAAATGGTGCAAAAGCTAATTCTCCTAAAATCACGGCGTCTATATCCAAGTGGACTTTACTAGCAAAGCGGGCAATTAAGAGAACTCCAAGTCCAAAAAAGAAAGGAAAAACTAATCCCAAAGCTGTGTCGTGATTGAGTAATTTGGAGTATTGCAAGGCTTCTGTAATCAAGACTAAAATAATACCACTCAAAACCGCCCCAATTAGCAATAGGGGAGAATCTAAATTTTTGACAACAAAAAAAGTCAGCACTATGCCCAGTAAAATAGCGTGGCTAATGCCATCGCTCAGCATAGACATACGTTTGGCTACAATGAAAGAGCCCACGATTGAGCAGCTTGTAGAAACTAAAACTGCGATAATAAGAGTTTCTATTTCTAGTGGTAAGGGAAATAAAACAGGCATTTTTAGGATTTTTTGTATTGGTGTTCTGTTTTAGCCAAAACAAGCTTCGTCTTGCCTAGCCGTCGCATAACACTACTGCAATGGTTTTATTTTAAAGTTTGTTTTGCTACTTTCACTCCTTTAGAAGTTAGCCTCCAATGCTCTTTTCCAGCGTTTGCAATCCAACCTAAATTGTTTGCCAAATATAGCTCCGATTTTATGGAACGATTTTGTCTCATGTTTTTTAGAACTTTCTCAGAATGGACATGGAAAGAATTTTTATGTTGCAAGGACAGGGCGTAAAGATTATGCAATAACAACTTTGCTAAAAATTGATGTTTTCTGCTGCGATACTGAAACCACTTTTCTAATAACCCTTTGCGAGGGGCAAAAAAAAGAGAGAAAAAAACTATCAATATCAGCACAATAATAATTGCTGGACCTGTTGGAGTCTGTACCCAAAAACTACTCATCAAAGCTCCTAAACCTCCGGCGCTGGTGCCAAAAAGAGAGGCTAATAGAACAAGCAGAAGATAAGAAGAGGTCCATTGTCTAGCCGCTGCTGCTGGCGCTATAACCATAGCAGCCATCAAAACAACGCCTACTGTTTTTAAGCCAATGACTATAGAAATAATAATAAGCATATCTAAAAGCAGACTGATTTTACGAACAGGGAATTGGAGAATTGCCATATATTCTGGATCAAAACTAAGAAATCTCAATTCTTTCCAAAAAAGGACGACCACAGATATAATTAAGATACTCATTATTGAAATCAAAATAATATCAGAACGGATAAGGCTGCTTGCTTGTCCAAAAAGAAATATTTCTACACCTGCAGTATCCAATCTTTCTATTTTTTGTGAATAATTGATGAGTAAAACTCCCAAACCAAAAAAAACGGATAAAATAACAGCAAAAGCAGCGTCCAGTTTGATTTTTTTGTATTGGGTGATTTTATGAATAAGCCAAAGAGAAAAGAGACTAGAGACGATAGCTCCAGCCAATAACCAGAGAATTTCTTTACGTTGCGTGATTAAAAATGCAAAAGCAATTCCCGGCAAAGCAGCGTGAGCAATTACATCGCCTAAGAGACTACGGTCTCTGAAAACAATATAAATGCTGATAATACCACTTAGCCCTCCTATCAAAGAGGAGCCTAGAATTACATAAAAAGTGGTGTAGTCAAAACTTAACATAGTTTGAAATTTACTATTTGAGAATCACCTAATTTGAGGATTGCCTATTTTAGAATTGCCTATTTTAAAATTACTGGGGTCAGATAAGAAATTTTACCTCCATAAGCTAGTTTTAAGTTTTTCTCTGTAAAAACTTTTTTTACCTTGCCAGCAGCAATTAGACGAACATTGAGCATAATAACATCGTCAAAATTTTTCGTAATGCTATGAAGATCGTGATGAACGACTAAAGTTGTTTTTCCTTTTTTCTTCAAGGATCGGAGAATTTTAATGATGGTATTTTCAGTGGTTGTATCTACTCCTTGAAAAGGCTCATCCATCAAAAAAATATTGGGATCTTGCACTAAAGCTCGAGCTAAAAAAACTCTCTGCTGCTGCCCTCCAGAAAGGTCAGAAATTTGTGTTTTATAACTTTCGTGCATTCCAACTGTTTCTAAGGATTCCATTGCCAATTTTTTATTTTGCTTATCTATCCAACGACACCAGCCAATTTTTCTGTAAAGACCCATTAAAACTACATCTAAAACATTGATAGGAAAATCCCAGTTGATACTCTGTCTTTGAGGAACATAACCTATGGTGTTTTGCGGTGTTTTAAAATTTTGTTTATGAATTTGTATTTTCCCCGCTAAAGGTTTGAGAAGGCCAATAATAGCTTTAATAAGAGTAGATTTTCCAGCCCCATTTGGACCGATAATAGCACACAATGAACCTTGTATGACTTCTAAATCCACATCCCACAAAGCAGGTTTGTCTGCATAAGATACAGTTAAATCTTCAATTTCAATAGCAATGTTATTTTTCATAAATTTTTTTTATTGAAGGCCATTTACAATCGCTGAAACATTGTGCCTAATCATCGCAACATAATTATCTTTGCCGCTTCCTTTAGATCCCATAGCATCAGAAAAAAGACTCTCCCCTATTTTTACTTGCCACCCGCGTGAGTGAACTGCTTCTCTTAAAGCAATAATATTGTGTTGAGCCACAGAAGATTCTACAAAAATAGCAGGTATTTTTTTTTCTGTAACAAAATTTGCAATATCTTTGATTTCTTTAATCCCCGCTTGAGAAGCAGTGCTGATTCCTTGAATCCCTAATACTTGAAATTGGTAAGCCTTTCCAAAATAGCGGAAAGCATCGTGAGCGGTCACTAGTATTCTTCTTTGTTTGGGGATTTTTATAATTTCTTTTCTTATCCAAAGATCTAAGTTTTTTAATTTTTTTTGATAGAGTTTTGTGTTTTTTTGTATTTCTTTTTTTTGTTTTGGTAAATTTTGTTGTAAAATTTTGCTAGTATTTTCAACGCATTTTTGCCAAAGAGTTACATCCATCCAAATGTGTGGATCGGGGATAGAGTACTGTCCATCCAGTAAATCCTTAGCTGCAAGAATTTCACAGATAGCGTGAGATTTTCTCATTTTTTTAAAAATTTTGGTAAGACTTGCCTCCAAATGAAACCCATTATAAAAAACTAGTTGAGATTCGTGGATTTTTCTTAAATCCCGAGCTGAAGGTTTGTAGGTATGAGGGTCAATGCCTGATGCCATCATTTGGTAATGGGTGACCTCTACTTTAACAAGGTTTTTCAAAATATCGGCAATCATACCGGTTGTAGCTAAAATTTTTAGCTCTTTTGCTTGAAGATTCTGCAAGGAAGATAAAAAAAACAAGATTACCTGCAAAAAACACAAAATATAAGAAAATTTTTTATAAAGAAAATTGTGAGACATCAGTTTGGTTTAGGATTTAATAAGAAAATGCTTTATTGAAAGACTCCCTTAGAGGAGGATAATATTTATTATCTGGTTTGTCAATAAAATTCTATCTTATTTTTCTAATTTACAAAAAATAAACAAGGACAGTCTAAAACAAAGCTTTTTTAGAGATAAAGGGTTTCTACAAAATTTATTTCAAATATTCCATTTGAATAAGCTGTTCTTTTTTAGGGGGTTTTAAGAAGAATTTTTTTTCTGCCAATTCTTCTAGTATTTCATTTCTGGTAAGATTCCTTAATTCTAGTCTTAAAGGTAAAATAGTTTCTTCCAATTTCCTCTTTTTTTTTACCTGATTGAAAATTTCTTTCTCTAAAATTTGAAAACGGACATTTTGTAAAATCAACAAAAACATAAAGGCAAGCAAGATAGCTAACTGAAAAAAAAAATAAAGAGGAACTCTAAAAAAGTTGTGTCTTTTTTGAGGTATTTTTGTTTCTCTAGTATGGTTAATTTGATTGAAATCTTCCATATTTTAGTTAAAGTTTTTGTTGAGTTCGTGAAATTGTATTTTTTATTTCATCTATTTCTTGTAACAGGTTTTCTCTATTTTCTTTTGTGATAGTTTTTTTTTCTGTAAGATAAAAATGGTTTCCTAATATAATTTTTAAAATATAATGCGGGTATTCTTGTTGAAAAACAAAAGCACCTTCAGCTTTATCTTCACTAACAAAAGAGCGTATCCACGAAGATTTAAGAGCAAAATGACAAAAAATTGTAGCTTCTTTTTTTTTAAAATAAAGATCTGTTACTTTAGGTTGGCACTGAACATTCATTTTTACATGGTTGATTGCTGGAAGATAAGGCAAATAGAATTTCCACACTTCTTTTTTAAATTTTTTCTGTTGTACCTGTAATTTTAGTTTAAAAAGAAATTCTTCTATTGTTATCCCTCCGTCAGCCCCATTTTTTTTTGTTTTCCATTCTTTGTTTTCTATTTTTCTAGAATAACTATTTCCTTCTGGTAAATACTGATTAAAGAAAATTTCTTTTCTTTTAAAGTTAGTTTCATAAAAATAAAGTAGTTTTTTTTGGGAAGTGAGAACAATCAAGCGAGCCTTTCTGAGATCGGTTTTTTCTTTCCCATAAAGTTTGGTGTAAAGATAATGATAATGTTTGTCTTTTAGATGAAATTCTATACTGGAGCCATTGACTTCTTTTTTTTTGTCGCTATGGAGGTAGTTTAATTGCAAATTATCAAAAACAATGGGATCTGTTTCCTCTGTTAGCAGCCTCGGTAAATAGGCAAAAAACAAAATAAAAATAAAAATAGTTTTTTTCATTTACAGATTTTTGTAATCTTTTTTAATTAAATGTCCGTCTTTTAATTGATAAATAAAATCACATTCTTTGAGCGTAGTCAAACGGTGGGCAAGGATAATCATTGTTATTTTTCCTTGTAGTTTTTCTATAGTCTTTAGGACTGATTGTTCTGTTTTGTCGTCCAAAGAATTGGTAGCTTCATCCAAAATAAGTAATTTTGCATTTTTATAAAGTGCTCTCGCTATAGCTATTCTTTGGATTTGTCCTCCGCTCAAATTTTTGCCTTCTTCTTGTAAAATCGTATTTTCTGTTTGAGGCAATTGCTTGATGAAGGAAGCTAGCCACGGTAATTTTAAAATAGTTTGTAATCTTTGAGTATTGAAACTTTCTTTGGATTCTCCGAATGCAATATTTTCTATAAGACTAGCATTACTAATAAAAATTTTTTGTGGCACATAGCCGATTTGTCGATACCAATCTTGCAGGTTCTCTGGTTTTAGCGATTCATTATCAATGATAATATTTCCATTCTGGATTTTTAACAAACCAAGGATGATCTTTATGAGAGTGCTTTTTCCTTCTCCAGTCTTACCCATAATACCTATTAAACTGCCCTGTTTTATATTTAAGTTAATCTTCTTTAAAACATCTTTTTTTGTATCGGGATAGCGATAAGAAATATCACGAAGTGTGATTTGCCTTTGAAAATTTATTTTTTTCTCTGTTCTTTCGGGGGCTGTTCTTTCTTGGGGTGGTGGTGTTTTTTGTTTTTCTCCAAAAAATTTAAATTCATCTTTAAGGTGGTCTAAGTTATAAAGATTTGCTTGAACACCATTCAAACCAAGCAATAAGATATTTGTAAATGGAATACAGCGATAGGCAACTGCTAAAAAAAAAACGCCAGAGCTGATGACTTTATTAAAATCGTTTTGTAAAAGGATAATAAAAAATATGAAAAGTAAAATCCCTATGTAGAGTAAAGATTGCAAAAGAGGATGAATTGCTTGACTCACTGCCTCTATCTTAAAACTAGAATCGGAAGCTTTTTTGGTGCTTTTTACAACTTTTTGTTGGTAATAATTTTCTTTATGAAAAAGTTTAATATCGACAATACTCGCTAAACTTTCCCTTACAATTTGAACGGTTTGTCTGCTAGCTTTTGTGAGATCTTTTCCCATAGAATAAATTATTTTTTTACTGCTATTGTGAATCAAATAAACCAAACTTCCCATGAAAAAAAAAATCACTAAAAAAGCAATAGGATACAAAATAATTAAAACTAAAGCTGTTACAATCAAAACGATTGCAAAACTCAATATGGTGACTGTTTGAGTAATAAAGGAACTAATACCAATAGTTTGATGACTCACTGAAACTAAAATTTTTCCAGAGTTTTTTTTCAAGTGCCATTCATAAGGAGAGTGAAGTATTTGTTTAAAAACAATTTCGGTCAGATCTACATTTAAAACATTTTGAATTTTTTTTTGTAATAAAGTAGCAAAATAAAACATTAATCTACCAAAGATAAAAAGAAACACCGTCACTGCTCCAAAAGTTAAAATAAAATATTTACTTTCTTGGAATCCAAAAAAATTATAAAGCATTTGCATAAAAGAGTTTGTTTGAATGAAACTCGGTTGGGCAATCAAAGCAATGAAAGGAGAAATTAGCGTCAAACTAAATATATCTAATCCTAATAATAAAATTTTCAAGAAAAACACAGAATAGATATAAATTCTTTTGCGTTTTTGAAAAATGGGAAGTAGTTCAAAAAAACGGAGGAAGATAGCGCGAATACTTATTTTTGATTGCATAACTCTTAGTTTTTTATTAAGGACAAAGCATTTTGCTGAATCAATTGATTTGCTAGTTTATAGCCTAACTGGCTAGGCTTTTCTAAACTGCCTTGAACTTGCCCTTTAAGTATTTTCTTACCTGATAAGGATGCCACCAAACCCTGTAGAAATAATTTGCCTGTTTTTATTTGGGAATAACCCGCAATAGGAGAATTGCAATCTCCTTGTAAAGTAGCTAAAAAACTTCTTTCTGTGAGCATTTGAAAATAACTAGGTTGGTGGTTGATAGGAATAAGGTATTCTATCAAAGCTTTATTTTCTCTTAAACATTCTATACCTATAATTCCTTGTGCTACTGCTGGTAGACATATAGAATCTGGTAAAACTTCGCTAATGCGATTTTGCAAACCTAGCCTTTTGAGACCAGCTACTGCTAATAAAATAGCATCTATTTTCCCGGTTTTCAATTTATTTAATCTTGTTTCTAAATTTCCTCTTAAAGAAATGATTTGCAAATCATTTCTAAAATTTCTCAGTTGTGCTGCTCTGCGGGGCGAAGAAGTTCCAACACGACTATTCGCTTTTAAAGCAGCCAGTCTAGTATTGTTTTTAGAAATTAGTGCATCTAGTGGATTTTCTCTTTTTAAAACTACTGGAATGACAAAATCCTCTTCCAGTCTGCCCGGTACATCTTTCATAGAATGCACGGCTAAGTCTACTTTTTTTTCTTGTAAGGCTAGTTCCAATTCTTTACAAAACAAACCCTTGCCTCCAATTTCAAAAAGAGGTTTATTTTGAATTTTATCTCCACTTGTTTGGTAGGTTATGATTTTTATTTTTTGATTAGGATAAAATTTCAAAATGTTTTTTTTTACTTCTTCTGCTTGTAGCAGAGCTAGTCGACTCTTCCTACTTGCTATTCGTAGTTCAGGATGATTTAGCAACATTAGCTTTTAGTTTGTTTTTAATTAGCAGAAAATCGTTCAAAAAATCAGGATTATGGGTGCGGATAGATATTCCTTGTTCAAAAAGTAAAAATTCTAGATACCCGCAGGAAGCTCCTATTTTGTTTTTATCTTTCCCCAAAAACCGTTGCATAAAAGATTTTCTAGATATTCCAATTAAAATAGGAAGCTGGAAAGCTTTTTTTAGGAGTGTGATATTTCTTAAAACCTCAAAGGAGGTTTCAGGGTCAGAACTAAGAAAAAATCCCATACCTGGGTCTATAATAATTCTCTCTCTTGAAATACCTGCTTCTTGTAATTCAGATAAACGGCTTTGAAAAAATTCTAGCAAACTATCAGTAATAGCTTCAGGAGAAATATTTTTACGATTGGCTTTTCCTTTTCTCTGGATAGAGTGCATTACTATCAAACTGCAAGATTGTTTTGCTAGACTGCTATAAATTTCTGGGTTTGCAAATCCAGAAATATCATTGAGAATATCTACTCCTTGCTCCATCGCAAAAAGCTGTACTTCAGGCTGAAAAGAATCTACAGAAATCACAAAGCCTTCTTTTTTTAAAATAGGAATAACTTTAGAGAGCCTTTTTATTTCTGTTTCCGCAGAGACATCCATAGAATCTGGGTGAGAGGAAGCCGCTCCTATATCAATAATATCGGCTCCTTGCTCTTTTAATAGAAAGGCTTGCTGAATTGCTTTTTGGGGATCTAAATATTTTTTGCCGTCAAAAAAAGAATCTTCGGTAATATTGAGGACTCCAAATATTTTTTGAGAATAGTTCATATAATCAGTACAAAAAGAGACCCGATACTCCCCATAAAATAGCTCCATAAAAAAGGAAGGTTAAAAATCTCATTATTGTAATTTTTTGTGGCATATCTCCTAAAACAACAAACCAAGTAAAAAGAAAACCTCCCGCTATACCGCCTAAGTGTCCGCTGTTACTAACATTGGGTAACAAAAATCCAAACAAAATCATCATTAAAGCAAGAAAAGAAAACTGTTTCCAGAGCAAAAAACCTATGATATCTTTTCTTTTTCTAGCATAGGCTAAAAGGGCTCCTAAAAGTCCAAAAACTGCTCCTGATGATCCTACTACTAATGCATCTCTCTCTAATAAAAATGCCAAGGTGCCTCCCGAAATACCGCTAACGAAATAAATCAAAAAAATAATTTTAGAAGGAAAATCTTTTAACTGATTTCTTAAAAAATAACACCACGCCATGTTCAATAAAATATGCATCACACTAGCGTGCAAAAAAAAATAATTGATAAGCCGATACAATTCACCTTTGAATATAGCCTGTGTATAAAGCCCTCCTAACTTTTCTAACACGTTTAAAGCGGGAACGGGGAAACCAAAAAAATCGGAAGCCGCGCCAAAGCCAGAAAATATAGACAAGAGAATGGAGCCAATAAAAATAAATATATTAGAATAGATAATTGCAGAAAGAAAAACATCCTGCTTGATGAGGTATTTTTGCCAGCTGAAACCAGAAGCGGTAGGTCTAAAACCACAGTTTGGGCAATAATCTTGATTTTCAGAAAATAGTTGTTTGCAACGAGGGCAAGGGATCGCTTTAATTATAGGAGACACTTTTTTGTAGTTCTTGAGTTTTATCTAAAACTGGAGTATACTTTAATTATTCATAAATTTCAACCGTAAAGACTCTAATGTATGCAGATTATTCCAAAATTAGCAAAATTCTAAAAGAGCAAGAAAACAATCTTGTTCTTGATTTTGAAGGAGTGAATTTTTTAAACACCTTTGAGATTACAGAGCTTTTTGCCTATATTATCAATTTTGATTTTGCAGGAGAAAATTATAAAATTGTTAATGAAACGGATGCTGTTTCTTACTTGTATTTTATGAATTTTTTTAAAAAACTGGAGCAAGTCAAAAAATTAAGTCCCGATCCTAGTAATAAATCTTACCCTGTTGCCAGTGATATTATAGAGAGTGAAAAATTTTTAGAATTGCAAACTTACTATGGCAAAGAGGCAATTTATAGTAATGCATATAAACTAGATATGCTATTAAAAAATATTGGGTTAGGTGATGATAATATTCAGTCAGTCATTATGTCTTTATTTGAAGTAGCAGACAATGCTTTTTCTCATAACCTTGGGGAAGAATGGAATTGGGCTGGCAAACGTCCTTTGGCTATTTTATTCGTTCAAAATTTTTCAAAGAAAAAAGAGCTTTGTTTTAGTTTTTGTGATTTTGGAGCAGGTTTTTTGAAAACTTTAAAAGCAAATTATCCAGAGTTGGATTCACAAAAAAAAGCTATTTTTTTGGCTTTAAAAGCCAATACTACAGGCAGACTGCAAAAGATGGGTGGAAACGGGCTTGACTTTTTACAGAAAAATGTTTTAAATGGGTTTCAAGGGAAATTATACCTTAGGTCTGGAAATACATTTGTATCTGTTTTCGACAAACAAACTTTTGAAACTCCTTTTACAACAGGTGCGAATGTGTTTTTTAGTGTTAAATATTAAAACAAATGAAAAAAAAATTATTACAATCTTACGGTATCTATCTTGGAGGAAGAGAAGAAGGAAGAACAGCTTTCCAATCCTTAAAACGAGAGTTAGATTCTTTACCTAAAACAGAGCAACTGTTTTTTGATTTTTCTGGAATGCGAGCCATTGCTCCTTCTTGGTGCGATGAGTTTTTTGGGGAAGCAGCAATTCACTATCCTGGTAGAGTAATCATTGATGAAACGATTTCTATGGGATTAAAAAAATCTTTTGAAGTGATTTCTGACGCTAGAAAAATTGATTTTTGGTTTGGAAAATTTCAAGAGTGATTTTTTTCAAACTACTCTAGACCTCTGAATTTTCCAAATAGGATAAAACCAGCTGTGACGGCTAGCCAAATAGTTAGAACAGGTACGAAAATTTGTAAAACAGCGGAGCATATCGTTTAAGCGAAATGCCAAAAAACTAAGTCTTACCGAAAAAGTATTGTAAAAAAGCCAGTGGCTTTTTTACAGTCCTTCTGTAAGTAATTTAAGCAATAAGCTTGTTTTGGCTAAACAGAATGCAAATACGACAGTCTATTCTCAAAAATCAGAGCCAACGAATAGGAATTTGGGTTTGTTTTTTTAGCCATTGGTTCACCTTTTCAAAATGTCCACAACCAGAAAACCCACGATAAACAGAAAGAGGTGAGGGATGACTTGTTTCTAAAACCAAGTGGTTTGGGTTTTTCAATTCTTTTTTATAAAAAACTGCATTTTTTCCCCATAGTAAAATGCACTCCGTCTTTTTATCTAAAAATCGTAGTGTATTTTGGATAAGAATCTGCCAACCAAAATTCTGGTGTGAAAGTGGTTCGGAATCTCTGACAGTCAAAATTGTATTTAGCAAAAATACTCCTTGCGATACCCACGCGCTTAAATCTCCTTTAGGGAACTGTTTGATTTTTTTTGTTGCTAAAATTTCTTTGAAAATATTCTGCAAACTTGGTGGTAGCGGTAAATTAGAAGAACTGATAGAAAAGGCAAATCCATCGGCTTGCCCTTTTTGGTGATAAGGGTCCTGCCCTAAGATAATAACTTTGATGTTTTGAGGAGATAGCTTGTTGAAAATGCGAAATATTTTTTCTTTTGGTGGGTAGATTTTTTTCCCTTGTTGTTCTTCTTGCTGTAGTAAATTTTCCAGCTTTTCCCAGTAAGGCAATTTTGTTTGGGTTTCAAAAAAATTTTTCCAATCTGGGTTGTCTATCCAATTTTTTAATTTTATCTCCAAAGCCAAGGCATAGTTTTTTTTTGTTTTTCTTCAAATTGCTCAATGTAATCTTTGTATTGCAAAGTCCAATCTATATCGTCCATTCCTTGAAGCAAAAATTTTTTGCGAAAAGAATCCACTTCAAAAGTGATAGAGTTGCCTTGAGCGTCCATTAGAGTTTGAGCCTTTAGGTTTATTTCAAAGGAACATCCTCCTTGATTTTCTGAAAGGTGATTTTCTACTTGCTTCATTAGAGAAGCAATTATTTCTTTGTTTAAAGTTATAGGGAGCACTCCGTTTTTAAGGCAGTTGTTGTAAAAAATATCGGCAAAACTGCTAGAAATAATCACCCGAAAGCCGTATTCTAAAAGCGACCACGGAGCGTGTTCTCTAGAAGAACCACAGCCAAAATTGTCTCCAGCAAGCAAAATAGATGCGCCCTGAAATTGTGGATGATTGAGTTCAAAATCTGGATTTAGTTTTCCATTTTCTAGATACCTCCAGTCAAAAAAAAGAGCTTCACCAAACCCTGTTTTGCCTATTTTTTTTAAAAATTGCTTGGGTATAATTTGGTCGGTGTCTACGTCTGCTCTGTTTAACAAAGCAACGATTCCTTTGTGTTTAACTAGTGGTTTCATTTTTACAATTGCTCTACAAAAATTTTGCTAAAGCGAAAGTTAAGGCTGTAGAAAAAGTCATACCTGTCAAAACAATTCCGAATACCCATTTGATTAAATCGCTTTTCATTTCTGCTATTTTTAGTTCTAACGCACTTCTAGTTTCTGCTATTTTTTGCTCTAATTCGCTTTTATTTTCTGCCATTTTTTGCTCTAACTTGTTTTGACTCTTTATTATTTTTTGCTCTAAATCGCTTTTAATTTCTGCTATTTTTTGCTCTAAATCGCTTTTAATTTCTGCTATTTTTTGCTCTAACTTGGTTTGACTCTCTATTATTTTTTGCTCTAAATCGCTTTTAATTTCTGCTATTTTTTGTCCAATTTGTAAATCTAAAATTTTCAAATCTTTTTTAGTTGCAGCCTCGTTTGGATGGCTTAAATCCAAACCATTTTCTTCTACTGCTGTTGTCTGTTTAGGTAAGGTTTCTAGGATTTTTTTTGTAGCAGCCTTAGCTTTTTCTTTTTGGGCTCCAGCACTAATAAGTGCTTCGTATAGCCCTAAAAAAGCTGGTGTTTGTTGTGTTTGTTGTAACATTATTTAGTATAGTTTGGTAAGTGGTTTCATTATTACAATTGCTCTACAAAAATTTTGCTAAAGCGAAAGTTAAGGCTGTAGAAAAAGTCATACCTGTCAAAACAATTCCGAATACCCATTTGATTAAATCGCTTTTAGTTTCTGCTATTTTTAGTTCTAACGCACTTCTAGTTTCTGCTATTTTTTGCTCTAATTCGCTTTTATTTTCTGCCATTTTTTGCTCTAATTCGCTTTTAATTTCTGCTATTTTTTGCTCTAACTTGTTTTGACTCTCTATTATTTTTTGCTCTAAATCGCTTTTAATTTCTGCTATTTTTTGTCCAATTTGTAAATCTAAAATTTTCAAATCTTTTTTAGTTGCCGCATCGTTTGGATGGCTTAAATCCAAACCATTTTCTTCTACTGCTGTTGTCTGTTTAGGTAAGGTTTCTAGGATTTTTTTTGTAGCAGCCTTAGCCTTTTCTTTTTGGGCTCCAGCACTAATAAGTGCTTCGTATAGCCCTAAAAAAGCTGGTGTTTGTTGTGTTTGTTGTAACATTATTTAGTATAGTTTGGTAAGTGGTTTCATTATTACAATTGCTCTACAAAAATTTTGCTAAAGCGAAAGTTAAGGCTGTAGAAATAGTCATACCTGTCAAAACAATTCCGAATACCCATTTGATTAAATCGCTTTTCATTTCTGCTATTTTTAGTTCTAACGCACTTCTAGTTTCTGCTATTTTTTGCTCTAATTCGCTTTTAATTTCTGCCATTTTTTGCTCTAACTTGTTTTGACTCTTTATTATTTTTTGCTCTAAATCGCTTTTAATTTCTGCTATTTTTTGCTCTAACTTGTTTTGACTCTCTATTATTTTTTGCTCTAAATCGCTTTTAATTTCTGCTATTTTTTGTCCAATTTGTAAATCTAAAATTTTCAAATCTTTTTTAGTTGCCGCATCGTTTGGATGGCTTAAATCCAAACCATTTTCTTCTACTGCTGTTGTCTGTTTAGGTAAGGTTTCTAGGATTTTTTTTGTAGCAGCCTTAGCCTTTTCTTTTTGGGCTCCAGCACTAATAAGTGCTTCGTATAGCCCTAAAAAAGCTGGTGTTTGTTGTGTTTGTTGTAACATTATTTAGTATAGTTTGGTAAGTGGTTTCATTATTATAATTGCTCTACAAAAATTTTGCTAAAGCGAAAGTTAAGGCTGTAGAAAAAGTCATACCTGTCAAAACAATTCCGAATACCCATTTGATTAAATCGCTTTTCATTTCTGCTATTTTTTGCTCTAATTCGCTTTTAGTTTCTGCTATTTTTAGTTCTAACTTGTTTTGACTCTCCATTATTTTTTGCTCTAATTCGCTTTTAATTTCTGCTATTTTTTGCTCTAAATCGCTTTTAATTTCTGCTATTTTTTGTCCAATTTGTAAATCTAAAATTTTCAAATCTTTTTTAGTTGCAGCCTCGTTTGGATGGCTTAAATCCAAACCATTTTCTTCTACTGCTGTTGTCTGTTTAGGTAAGGTTTCTAGGATTTTTTTTGTAGCAGCCTTAGCCTTTTCTTTTTGGGCTCCAGCACTAATAAGTGCTTCGTATAGCCCTAAAAAAGCTGGTGTTTGTTGTGTTTGTTGTAACATTATTTAGTATAGTTTGGTAAGTGGTTTCATTATTACAATTGCTCTACAAAAATTTTGCTAAAGCGAAAGTTAAGGCTGTAGAAAAAGTCATCCCTGTCAAAACAATTCCGAATACCCATTTGATTAAATCGCTTTTCATTTCTGCTATTTTTAGTTCTAACGCACTTCTAGTTTCTGCTATTTTTTGCTCTAATTCGCTTTTAATTTCTGCTATTTTTTGTCCAATTTGTAAATCTAAAATTTTCAAATCTTTTTTAGTTGCAGCCTCGTTTGGATGGCTTAAATCCAAACCATTTTCTTCTACTGCTGTTGTCTGTTTAGGTAAGGTTTCTAGGATTTTTTTTGTAGCAGCCTTAGCCTTTTCTTTTTGGGCTCCAGCACTAATAAGTGCTTCGTATAGCCCTAAAAAAGCTGGTGTTTGTTCTGTTTGTTGTAACATTATTAATATTTTGAATTTCTCTTATAACAATAATATAACAAAATTAGTTATTAAATCAAGTAAAAATTATTTTATGCTAACAGTCAAGTAAAAATTAGTTTATGCTACTGATAGATTAAAACTGCCTAACATCTACAAACTGTCCGTGAATAGCAGTGGCGGCAGCCATAATAGGTGATACCAAGTGAGTTCTTCCTTTTTTCCCTTGCCTGCCTTCAAAGTTTCTGTTGGAGGTGGAGGCGCATCTTTGATAAGGTTTTAGTTGATCGTCGTTCATACCCAAACACATAGAGCAGCCCGCTTCTCTCCAATCAAAACCAGCTTCTTTTAAGATCCTATCTATACCCTCTTCTTCGGCTTGTTTTTTGATTAAACCAGAACCCGGCACAACTATAGCGTAGATAGTATCCGCTACTTTTTTGCCTTTTACAAATTTAGCAACTGCTCTTAAATCTTCAATCCTAGAGTTTGTGCAAGAGCCAATAAAAACCACAGCTGGACGAATATCTTGTATAGCTGTGTGAGGTTTTAAACCCATATAATCTAAGGCTCTTTGACAGGATTGTTGTTCTTCTGGATTTTCAAAATCTGTAGGATCGGGTACTTTTCCCGTTACTCCGACAGATTGAGCCGGGTTTGTTCCCCAAGTCACGTAAGGCATTAAATCTTCTTCTTTGATAATCACCTCTTTATCAAAAACTGCATCCGCATCAGAGTAAAGAGTTTTCCAATGCTCCATAGCCAAATCCCAATGCTCTTCTTTAGGTGAATGGAGTTTGTCTTTTAAATACTCAAAAGTAGTTGTATCAGGTGCTATCATTCCAGCCCTTGCTCCACCCTCTATTGCCATATTGCAAACCGTCATTCTGCCTTCCATAGATAAATTATCAATAGCTTTTCCCGTGTATTCTATAATATGTCCAGCTCCTCCTCCTACTCCCGTTTTGTGAATTACACAAAGAGTCATATCTTTGGCAGTAGTTCCAAAAGGAAGTGCGCTATCAAAATAAACTTTCATTATTTTAGATTTGCTTTGTTGTAAGCATTGAGTTGCCAATACATGTTCCACTTCAGAAGTGCCTATACCAAAAGCCAAACAGCCGAAAGCTCCGTGGGTTGCGGTATGGCTATCTCCACAAACTATGGTCGTACCGGGCAAAGTATAGCCCTGTTCGGGAGCTATAACATGCACGATGCCCTGTCTTATATCTTGTAGGTCGTAAAGTTCTAGTTTATTTTCTCGGCAATTTTGAGCGAGAGTATCTATCTGTAGTTTGGAAATAGGATCTATAATTTGCTCTCTTTGTTTTGTAGGAACATTGTGATCCATAGTCGCTAAAATTTTAGCTGCACGGCGGATTTTTCTTTTTTGCAGACGCAATCCTTCAAAAGCCTGGGGGCTGGTTACTTCGTGTACTAAATGCAGGTCTATGTAGAGTAAAGAATTTTCTCCTTCTTTTTCTCTTACTAGGTGCGAATCCCAAATTTTTTGGTAAAGAGTTTTTTTCATTTTTTGGCTGTTTTTGGTTGTTTTTGGCTATTTTTTTTAAATAGCTTTGAGAAACATTAATAGACTATAGACTATTATAATTTTTTTCAACTGCTTAAGTAATAAAAAATTAGGAAAAATCTGATACTAGGATAGTAGAGAAGATCTGCAGTTTTTGGTGTTTTTGGCGGGGACGCATTTTTTGATGGGCTGGCACAAGTCCAGCCCCTACAGAAATAATTGGTAAAAAAATATCCCTTGCAGTTTTTTTTTCTTAAAAACTCAAATGGAAGGAGATGCTGATGACGAGGGGTGCTTTGAGTTCGGCTTCGGTTTCGGTGGTTGTTTCTGTTGTTCCTTCTGTTGTGGTTTCAGTGCCAGTCTCAATAGTTTCTATGTAAGTAGCGGTTCTGCTTCCAACTTGGGTTGCTTCTGTTCTCCTATCACCAAGTTGGTAGAAGACTGTGTTTTGGAAACTCCCATCGACATCTATATAGGCACCAATTAATACTGATCCTCCTGTTTTTGGCTGCTCAGAGGTCAAGCTTTTTTTTGTAGTACTGTCAATCTTGAAAGTGGGATCGGGAGTATAGGGAGTAGTTGTCGGAGCTGTGCTACTTTTTAGAGAAACCCCCGAAATATACTTCGTCAAGCCAAAATTAAGCGATAGGTTGGGGGTTAATTTCTGCTTATAGCCGACTTGAACCACGGGACTAGTAGCAGAGCCGCTGGCAGAGCTATTGGTAAGCTTCATACTCGCTAGACCGCCTCCTACAAAAAGACCCTTGTTGACAAAATAATCCGCCATAACTAGTGTATTGGCGAGCTCGTTATCTCCCCCCTTGCCAGTAAAATGGGTCAGAGAGGCTCTCCATTTTTCCCACCTAAAGCCAAATTGCAGACCAATGCCTGAGAGTTTGTCGCTCTTGTTGGTTGTTGGTGTTAATGTGTTTGAGTCTGTTGTTGTTGATATTATTGAACCCTGCACTGTATTATTTACAGGTGGTATATAATCATCAAAATCAGCAGCGGTTAAACCATTAGAAATAAAGTGATTACGACATGCATTAAAATCCCATGCACGACTACTATTTCCTCCAAGTTGTTCGAAGTCGGTTGCGGTGTTTCCTACTCCATCTCTTGTGCCTTCATCAAAGGAAATTATTCTGCTGAATCTACTTGAAAAAGAATAGATTCCATCGGTTGTTGCTCCTGTTTCACAGTTTGCTGCTATAAGAGCTTCTATTCCAGCTTTTAGATCAGGAGTAGCATCAAAGAAAGAAGAAGCGTCTGCTTCTATGCTAGTGGTGATAGCTGAATAGGTAACATTAGGATCATAGGATGTTCTGGTAGTACCAGTAATATTAGTAGTAGAATTAGTGACTCTAGTGGTTTTAGTGCTACTATCCACTTTAAAACCATTTAGATAGGCAATGCCAACGAAAAATCCCTGCTTGCTACTGCTTTGAACCGCTTGGGCTTGCAGATTGCTGCCTCCAAAAGTAAAGGCACTTCCTATAAGAATAGCGGGAATAAGAATAGCCGCCAAAACGAAACGAGCCAAAACGAAACGAACCAGAGTAAAACGAACAGCGAAAGTTTTCCTTAAAACTTGGGAATTTATGTTTTTCATAATTATTTGTGATGAAAGGTTAGTATTAAAATAAAAATTAGCAGAAAAAAACAATAATAGCAAACTATTGGTTGTTGGCAGTTTTTTATAGACCTTTGAATTTGCGTTATGTGACGGTTTTGTTTTAAACTTCAGACAGATTATTGCCAAAGTGCTTGATCGCACTTTGACAGTTCGTTTTTGCTTAACGCTAAATTTTTACTCTTTTTGCTTTTACGAAAGGCAAAAAAAAATTTTAGCTCGCAGGAATATATGTAATATTTCAAGAGTTAAAATTTTTTTTTAATGGCGTAGTAAAAAACACTATAAACCTTGCATTAAGCAAGAATGAACTGTGAAACAGCCCTTTGGCTGTTTCACAAATAGCCCACAAAAAGCGTCAAGCAATAAGCTTGTTTTGGCTAAACAGAACGCTAATTCAAAAGTTTTTTATTTTTTCTGCTTATCCTTTATAAAGAATAATTGCAGAAAAAAACAATAATAGCAAACTATTGGTTGTTGGCAGTTTTTTATAGACCTTTGAATTTGCGTTATGTGACGGCTAGGCAAGGCAAAAAAAATTTTTAGCTCGCAGGAATATATGTAATATTTCAAGAGTTAAAATTTTTTTTTAATGGCGTAGTAAAAAACACTATAAACCTTGCATTAAGCAAGAATGAACTGTGAAACAGCCCTTTGGCTGTTTCACAAATAGCCCACAAAAAGCGTCAAGCAATAAGCTTGTTTTGGCTAAACAGAACGCTAATTCAAAAGTTTTTTATTTTTTCTGCTTATCCTTTATAAAGAATAATTGCAGAAAAATCCTTTTTTGTCAAGCTTGGCAAGTTTTTTTTCTGATTTTTGGCTATTTTTTACAAAAAATAATAAAACTTGTTTTTTTCGCAAAAATGTTGCACAGTATGGATTGCTTCCGTAACTAGAACGTTAATTCAAAAATCATCGTATTGTATTATTTTCAATCAACTTGTAAAAAAAAAACTATGGACGAAAAAAAAACTGCCTCTAATGAGCTTCAAATAAGCGATCTTATAAAATTGCATAAAGAGGCTTCAGACAATTTTTCTCATGCTCTAAAATTAAATCCTCAATTTGCTCGTTTGCATTACCGTCGTGGTACTGAAAAATATCAATCCATACAATATACAGAAGCTATTAAAGATTTTAATAAAATTATGGGACTGCAGTCTTTATACTCTCAGGCTTATTACTATAGGAATATGATAAGGTCTAGATTAAAGGAGGTATTGGCAGTCTAGGGGGTTCTTTTGGTTTCATACTTTCCAATATAAATTTTCTAAAACATTGCACTAGGAAGCCACGTTACAATTTGTGGGAATAAAGTTATGAAAAATACAGAGAGGAGTAAAAGCATAAAAAAAGGGAAAGCATACCATGCGATTTTTAACAGGTTTTCTTTGCTTAGTCCTTGAAGGACAAATAGATTAAATCCAACAGGAGGGGTGATTTGAGACATTTCTACTACAAGCACTAGATAAATTCCAAACCATAATAATTCTATTCCACTATTGACTATGATGGGTAAAACTACGGAAGTAGTTAAAATTACTATGGAAATTCCATCTAAAAAAAATCCCATAATAATAAAAAACAAAGTCAATACAGCGATGAGTTGAAAGGAACTCAAATTGAAACTAGCTATTTGAGAAGCTAGTATTCTAGGTATTCCAGTAAATCCCATAGTCACAGTCAAAAAAGCTGCTCCTGCAATAATGAAAGTTATCATAGTGGAAGTGAGGGTGGCTTCTATTAGGCTTTTTATAAAACTTTTTTTACTTAATGTCCCTCCAAACCAAGAAAGAACTAAACTTCCTACAACGCCTATAGAAGCTGCTTCTACAGCGGTCGCCCACCCTAGATAGATAGATGCCAATACAGAAAAAATTAAGAATAATACTGGCAGTAAATTTTTTATGGCAATTATTTTATCTTTCCAGTTGGAAGGAATTTTTTCTTTGGGTATAGCTTGGGGATGAAATAAAGACCATAATATAGTGTAGCTCATAAATAAAGCTATAAGGAGAATAGCGGGTAAAATTCCAGCAATAAAAAGTCTGGCAATAGAAACTTCTGCGGATACCCCATAAACAATGAGAATAATAGAAGGTGGAATTAAAAATCCAAGTGTCCCTGAACCAGCTAGGGTAGCAAAAATCATTTTTTTTGGATAATTCCTTTTTTCTAATTCTGGTAAGCAAATTTTACCTATAGTCGCTGTAGTCGCCGCAGAGGACCCGGAAATAGCAGCAAAAATACCGCAAGCTAAAATATTCACATGCAACAATTTTCCTGGTAAAAAATTAATAAATGGGGTTAAACCACGGAATAAATTTTTGGATAGTTCGCTGCGAAATAAAATCTCCCCCATCCAAATAAATAAAGGAAGTGCTGTTAAAGACCAAGCTGAAGAAACTCCCCATGTTGTGGTGGCTAAAATAGAGCCTATATTATTTGTTTCATTAAGCAAAAGACCGAAAAAAGCAACACTAAATAAAGTAATAGCAACCCAAATTCCACTTACTAGAAGAAAGAATAGAGTAATAAGTAAAATTGATGATAATAGAAAAATATCCACTTTTTATTTCTTTGAGAGAGCTTCAGTTTTAAAAGAATGCAGTAGACAATCAAAAATAGAAATTAGAAATATTAATAAACCAATAGGCAGACCCATTTGTGCCAGATATAATGGTATTGGAATATAACCTTGTGAGATTTCCTTAAATTTCCAAGAAAAAAATACTAGCGTGGAAGCATAGTAAAAAAGATAGCCTACTACTAAGGAAACAAAAATGAGTGAACAAATTTCAATCTTTTGTCGCAAATGAGGTTTAAATGAATGGAGCAGTAGGGTTATACGAATATGCTTTTTTTGCTGGAATGTATAAGCAAGTGCTAGGAAAGAAGATGTAGCTAAAAAATAACCTGAAAAGTCTTCGGTGGAAGGAATAATTATTCCAAACCACCGACCTATAACTTGAGTCAGGATGAGAAGTGCGATAAAAACAATAAATATTCCCGCTAGTAGAGC
This sequence comes from bacterium, assembly GCA_965216635.1. Taxonomy (GTDB): domain Bacteria; phylum SAR324; class SAR324; order XYD2-FULL-50-16. The sequence goes on along the minus strand of OZ244188.1, from coordinate 2,214,851 downwards.
GGATAAAAAATATAGTTTATCTAAAAAAACCCGCACTTTTAAAATTCTTTCAAAATAGTAGCAGCTGTATCGCCAGCATCATTAGCCCATTCTTTTGCCATTATTTTACCAATAGCTCTTAGCTCTTTTTGGAATTTTTTTGTTGGTGCACTAACATGGATACCGTTCTTTGATAAAACTTTAGTTTTTTCTTTGGTCTCTTTTTCTGCTAATTGCCAACCTCGTTGTTCTGCCTTCTTTGCTGCTTTGATAAGTGCTTTTTGTTCTTTTTTATTCAATTTTTTAAAGGCTTTAAGATTGATAATAACCATATTTTTTGGTATCCAAGCCTGTGTATCTGAATAGTAACTTACAAAATCCCAAGCCTGACTGCTTACTCCTGTGCTAGGAGAAGTTACCATAGCGTCAATAATCCCAGTAGAAAAAGCCTGAGGTATTTCAGGGGTTTGAACAGTCGTTGGCGTAGCTTTTAGTAAAACAGCCAGTCTTGATGTTGTAGAACTATAAGCACGCATTCTTAAACCTTTTAAATCAGAAACAGAATTTAATGGTTTTTTAGTGTAAAATCCTTGCGGAGGCCAAGGGACAGCATAAAGTAACATTACCCCTTCTTTTTCTAAAACTTTTTCTACAAAGGGACGGGAAACTTTCCATAACTTCTTAGCATCCTTAAAATTAGAAGCCAAGAAAGGAATATTATCTGCTTTAAAAACAGGGTGATCGTTTCCTAATAAGCCCATAAATAATTCCCCAATAGCTACCTGATTAGTACGAACCGCACGATAGATTTGTGGATGTTTATATAGAGAAGCTCCTGAATGAACTACAATTTTTATTTTTCCTCCTGTGGCTTTTTCAACATCAGAAGCAAAGTTTTTTACATTTTTAGTATGATGAATTCCATCTCCGTAAGGAGTAGGCATATCCCACTTTGTTGCTGCCAATAAAACTGTAAAAGCACTAAAGACAAAAACAAGTGTAAAAGTAACTAGATATTTTCGCATTGTTATTTTAATGAGTTCTTTGAATTAGACTTTAAAATCAACCTAATCCAAAGATCTCATTTTGTTATTTTGATTGAGATCTTTTAGACATTAAACTTAACCCAAAGATCTCATTATATTTAGATTATTTTATAGCAAATTTTAAAAAAAAAACAATAACTTTTAATTTTTTTTTTAATAAAACAACCTAAAACTCTAAAATTTCTTCAAAACTATTCTTCTTAATAGCCGATTCAGAATTTTTTCCTACTTGTCCTAGTGGCACTATTGCGGGTCCTGCTACTTCAGCAACAACATAACGTTCTCCTTGATAGAGAATTGTTTTATCTTCTGGTTTTACTGGAATTGCAAAAGCTAAAAAAGCGTGTTTTGGAATGAGCACCATAATACTTTTAACTTGCGGAGTGAGATTTTTTGCAATAGAAAGTAGGGCTACCGATTTAGAATCACAGTCTCCTATATTTTTATCTAGTAAGGAATAAGCGGGCAAAAAACCTGTAAAACTTTCCAAGTCTCTATTTTGAAGTGTATCGTAAGGGATGGATTGTAAAAAATTGAGAGCTTTTTCTAATAGTTCTCTATCCGTTGCACCTTTTTTTTTAATAGCATCCGAGACAATACGCATTCTTTTTTTGTAATCTTTTACCAAGCTACGATAGTCTGGAGAAATAATATTGTTATCTCCTTTTTTTTCTATTTTTAGATAGTGCTGAGAATATTTTTTTTCATTTTCGGATGTGATTTTTTGAGAAATTTTTTCTAAAGTAGGACTCAGTAATTTTTGTAATTCAGTATGAAAAATTTGGTGAGTTGCACTGATTTTTTGAAAATTTTCATTTAAAATTTGTTGTTTCTTTTCAAAATTTTTTAAAGAGGTTGCTATTAATTTATTGGTTTTTTGTAATATTTTTTGTGCATTCCGTTTATCGGACGAATTCCAGTTTGCAGGTATTTCTGATTCTATACTATATCCATTTACCGTTTTTATAAGTTTATAGATAAAATTTTCAGGCAGTGAATTTTTTGCTTGCTGGATTAAAGATTGCCAATTTTGGATTAGCATTTGGTGAGCAGCTTCAGAATTTATACTTAAGTTACAACTCTGATAGGTGAGTTTTTGAGAATAGGATAACTGGGATTCTTTCTCTAATTGAAATTTGTATTGCAGTATTTTTTCAGGGCAGGTGATCTTAAACTCAAAATCCGTCCCTAATTTTGAAGTAATTTTGAAAATAGAATTTCTTAAGCCTAAAAGATGTTTCTGGTATTTTTCTTCTTGAGGTCTCAAATATTTCTGTGAAATTAGGTGAGCTCTGTTGGGAAGTTCGGTATGAATTTTTTGGTGCAAAAATTCCAAACTAGGAATTTCTTGACGGGAATTCTTAATCAAATCTGTAGCTAAACTAAAAACAATATTTTGTTCTTTTTTTTGAGAATCCAAAAAAAGGTAGGTGAAATTTGTTCTGGAGTTATACGTTTCTTTTTTAAAATTCAATTGTTTTGCTGAAATAGGGTTGGTGATAAGAAAAAAAATACTGATCTTAAAGATAAAAAAATATTTTAAACAATTTTTGGCAATCATTTGTCTGAACCATAATTCCCAATCATACTCTGAATAAAAAACTCTGCCGCCTTGTAAGAACTTCGCACTAAGGGCCCGCTCGCCACATACTTAAAACCCATCTTTAAGCCTTCTTCGTGAAAAAACTCAAAAGTATCAGGATGGATATATTCTACTACCTTTAATTGATGCAAACTAGGACGCAAATATTGACCAAGCGTTAAAAAATCTACATCTATGCTGCGTAAATCTTTCATAGTTTGTAAAATTTCTGCTTCATTTTCTCCCAAACCTAGCATAATAGAAGATTTTGTATGATTTGTTTTATTTTGTTTTTTGATATAATCCAAAACATCCAAAGATTGCTGGTAACCCGCTCTTCTGTCTCTTACCCTTGGTGTAAGTCTTTCTACTGTTTCTATATTATGGGCGTAGACTGCAGGCTGTGCTTGAATAATTTCATTGACTAAATCTAGTTTCCCTTGAAAATCTGGCATTAAAATTTCTACAAGCATAGTGGGATTTAATTCTTGGACTTTTTCAATACAGGCTCTAATGTGAAAAGATCCTTGGTCTTCTAAATCGTCTCTATCCACAGTAGTAATCACTACATATTCTAAAGCAAGTTCTTGTAGAGTTTCTGCTAATTTTAAAGGCTCTAGAGGATCTAGTGGCTCTGGGTATTTTTTAGTCATAACCGAACAAAAACGACAGCCCCTTGTGCAGCTATCTCCCATAACCATAAAAGTTGCCGTTCCAGACGCCCAACATTCTCCGATATTCGGACAACGTGCTTCTTCACAAACTGTGGCTAGTTTTAGAGAAGTTCTTTTGCTTTTTATAAAATGATATTTTTCCCCAGAAGGAATAACAGCTTTAAGCCACTTGGGTTTGGGAACTGCATTCAAACTAGACAAAGAATTCATATTAAGAGCGAGCTTGTTTGCTATATATGTGAGCTAAACTTTTAGCTATAATATCGTGACCTAACCAAATAACAGCTTCTTTAGGAGAAGATGCATACTGAAAGATGAGAGAGCCCGTAGCCTCTACAACAAGATTACTCAAGTAATCGCTAATTAGATCCTTTCTGTCTTTGTGTAATTTTGTGATTTTTTCTGATATACTAATAATTTTTTCTGAAAAAACGGGAGAATTTTCTGTGGGCCAATTTTCAAAAGAAAAATTTTCTTGTATTTCGGCACTCATTATACATTCTTCCAGTTCTTCTAAAATATCTTCTAAGCGAATTTCTTGCGGTAATTTATCTTGACATATTTTCCACTGCTCTTCGCTCCAACTGGAAGGGTGATGTTTTCTTAAAGCTACAAATAAAAAAAAGAGTGAAAGTTCTACCCCTAAAAAAATACTACTGGAATTGGTTCTAATTTCAGGGCAATTAAAAACAGATGCTTGAATATTCTGCGACCTCGCAGAGACTGCAAAATTCTCCAGTCTTTTCTTGGCGTGCCCCTGTTGATAAGGAACATAAGTTTGCCATTGTAATTTATCTTGAATGTAGATTTCGCAACCGTGATAGCCGTACGCACTATAAAAAACAGAAGCTCCATTAGCCTCGTTTCTTTCCCTGATTTTTTTAGAAAACCGCAGTAACAAATCAAAAGTATCAGCAGTAACACTGTCAAAGTTTTTCGCACAAAGCTGTCCTATATCACTATTCCAGTATTTCTGTGAAGATTCAAATCGCTCCCCTTTACCTTTAAAAACCTTGTTGGCTATTATAAAAAATAATTTTGCACGGATAATGCCCCCTGCCATAGTATGCGCAAAAAAAATATTTTTATCGGCTGGAATTTTTTGCTCTAAAATTTCCATAAACTGCTCTAATTTTTTACAAAATTTTTTTTGTGCAGCCTGTTTGCAAGCAAGAATCCGCTCATTATCCAACTTTGCTTCTCTCCACTGGTTTTTATCTACAGCATCTATCATATTCACAGGAGAAACACCGTCTACAGATTCTAAATCAAACCCTGCTTCTAGTGGGATATTTATGATCTCTCCACCGAGGTTTTTTTCTGCTTCTTTCAATTCCTCTTCTGATAAAGCTCGCAGAGTTTTATCTGCATCTCTTCTGCCCACAGTCAAGCCAATAATGCGCATTTTGCATTCTTTTGCCTCTTTCAATAGCCCATTCACATAACCTCTGCCAAACAGCTCCCCGAACAAAATAAAAATATCACCTTCCTTAAAAACTGTGTTTTGAGGAATTTCTCTTAAACCTATTAATTTCATTTTAGTTGTATTTGTTTAATTTTGCTTTTAATTTTTAACAAAAAATTATAGTTTATAATAAATTCTACATTATTACAACCAAAAAAATGGAGAAAAGTTACATTATCATTCATTTGTCCGACTTACACTACAGTTTCCCAAAATTGCAGATGGCAGATTTACGCGGCAAACGTTTCCTAGGATTGGTAAATGAAACTTTAATCAAAAAAAGTTATCGTTACAATCTCCAAAGAGAAAGGCTACTTAAAAGTATAGCAGAAAAAGAATGGGATTTACTTTGTATTACAGGAGATTTTAGCAATCTTTCTTATAAAAAAGAATTTCAAAAAGCTAGAGAGCAGCTAGATTATTATTTTGGAGGTAGGGAAATTGTAGTTTTGGCAGGCAATCACGACCGTTATACAAAAAAAGTAACCTTTGAAGAAAATTTTGAAACCCACTTTAAAAAATACATTATTTTTAACTGGAGTCAAAAAAAAGATTATTCTATTCATATCAAAGAAATTTTAGATAGATTTCTATTGGTTTTTTTTGATATGGCAGTGCCTAGACCTTGGTTTTCTTCTCGTGGTGTTTTAAGCTCTAATTTTTTTCAAGAATATCAACAAAAAATCCGTAACTCAAAAAACCTAAACAAAGAAAAAATAGGTTTCGGACATTATCCTGTATTTATTCCTACTGGTAAAAAAAATAGGTTTTGGCGAAGATTAAAACAGGGGAAAAAACTTGCCTCTTACATGCTAGATGATTCGTTTCTTGCCTACTGTCACGGGCATATACATTATAGTTGGCAAGAAATGATTCAAATGCAAGGAAAGTCTGTTTGGTCTCTCAACAGCGGCGGAATTATTTTAGGTCGGCAACAACGCAATCAATTTTATAACCGCATTGCGCTTTATCCTAATGGGGAAATTGTAACTACCCCTTTATTTTATTAAAAAAACTATGAATAAAAATATTATCTTATTAAAACACCCGATATTACAACATAAATTGAGTTTGATGCGGCAAAAAGAAACGGACTCTCAAAAATTTCGTAGTTTGCTTTTTGAAATCTCCACTTTATTAGCCTTTGAAGCTACCAGAGAAAGCACTCTTATAAAGCAAAAAATTGAGACTCCTTTACAGACTATGGAGGCATCTTTTGTGAGCGAGCAGTTTGCTTTAATATCTATCCTTAGAGCAGGTAATGGTATTTTAGAAGGGATGTTAAAAATGTTACCAAATGCTAGTGTGGGACATATTGGTATTTATCGTAATCCTGTAACGCTGGAAGCTGTGGAGTATTATTTTAAAATACCCTCTAACATAGAACAGAAAAAAGTAATCCTTGTAGATCCAATGCTAGCTACCGCCCATTCTGCAATAGCGGCTACGGATCGTCTGAAAAACGCAGGAGCTAAAAATATTTGTTTTATTTGTATACTTTCAGCACCAAAAGGGATTGCCAATTTTCAAAAAAAACACCCGCAAATAAAAATCTACACCGTAGCAATAGATGACAAACTCAATGAAAAAGGATATATTCTACCGGGATTGGGAGATGCGGGAGATCGAATTTATAACACTAAATGAGAATATTGAACTTTAGCATTATAGGAAAGCTAGACAAGGCTTGAAAATTTTTTACCCAAGAGGAATACTGAAGTATTTTGAGTGATAAAAAATTTGAGCAACGCAGTATAGCTGAACTAGAATGTCTAATTCAATAGTCTCTAAATAATTCTTAAAAAATCAACTTATTTATATGAAAGCAAAACTACTATTATTTTCTGTACTTTTTTTTGTATGGATTTCTACAAGTCAAGCGATTATTTTTGATAGAAGACCTGTAAAGCCACTAGAATTGAGTTTTTTTACTTTTCCCATAGTGGGCAATATACCGGGCGTGCAAAGTTTTTATGGACTGGGAGTTACACTGGGAGGCATTGCAAAAACGGATATGGCTATGAATGGATTTCTTTTACGAGGAGAAGCCAACGAAAACTTTGATAAACACGGAGATGGGAAAGATTTTGGCGTTAATATTTTTGTGGCTACAGATATACCTGTTTCTAGATTGTTTTTTCCCAATTCTCTAGAATTTAAAGACCTGATCACGTTTTCTCTTTACGCTGGTGATATAAATAATTTTGCTGTAGCCCAAAGAGAAAGGGGCATAGATTCTCAACTTGATGATTTCAATTACATCCTTTTAAATAAATCCAATTTTAGAGGAGGAGAACTTTCCTTGTATTTTTTTGAGAAGCAGCTAGAAATTTATTACAACATTACCACGGGAGAAGCTGACCCATTGGGTTTTGTAGATACGAATGGGAAATTCACACGGGCAGATGCAGCAAAGGTAGCTAGTAGAGGCGACGGCGGAAGATGGGGAGTCTACCTAGACGATACCGATAGCCGTAGAGACCCTAGAATAGGTTATAGGTTGCAATACGAAAGATACAATTTGCCTTCTAGCCAAGGAGAGGCTCCTGCCTTTTATCAAAACGATTATAACCTCACTGGTTTTATTCCGCTAACAAAAAATAAAAAAGGAGTCTTAGTTCTCAATCAATTCTATTCCGAAGCCGTAGTTACCCAAGAGGGAACTGTAAATCCAGATAATTATGATTGTGCCAAAATAAATGAAAATATAGCAGAGCCATTAAATTGTAGTGATGCTGGTGTTACAGATATTTTAGAAAAAAGACTCAGCACAGCAACAGAAGAAGCCAGATTAGGCAACGCTACTGCGCTCGGAGGATCTCTGCGTTTGCGTGGCTATCCACAAGGAAGGTTTTTTGATTCCTATGCCAATTTTCAAGGCGTAGAATTTCGCTATTATCTCCTAGAAACAGAAAAGGCTTTTGATTGGGTTGTGGAAAAAGGAGTATATACGAGTATGCAATTAGCTGCTTTTTACGAACAGGGAACTGTAGCTCCCCGTATAGGTGAGCTTTGGAAAAATATAAAAAATTCCTACGGCTTTGGGATACGTGCTGTGCTTTCTAGCTTTATCTTCAGATTAGATGTTGGTTTTAGTGAGGAAGGGAGTGAGACTACTGTATTTTTTGGTTATCCTTTTTAGGCAAACTAGAATCGCGAATACAGCAGTCTCTAGTGAAAAGTATCGTGCCTACCCAGTAATATTTGAATAAACCTAGGCAAAAAGGTTATAAAAATCAACAATTCAAAAAAAAGACTGCAGACAATCAATAAAAGAAGTGTGAAATGGGTGTAATTATAGATAAAATCCACAGTAATTGTTAACGGTATAGTTAAAATATTAAAAAATTTATTGTCTTGCAAAAGAGTAGACGATAAATGAAATTTTTGCAGTGTTTCAAAAAAAATTAGTGCTGCCAAAACAATAAAATTAAAAACAGTCCCCCATTTTGCAAAAAGTTTCGGTTTCACCTTAAATTTTTTTTTTGCTATTTTTAGAATCGGTACGGCTAACAACTGAGAAATATTTCTTACCCAAACCATAATAAACCACAAAGTCAGCAGTGTAATAAGCCAAATAGCTTTTTCTTTGTCGTAATAAAAAAATAAAAAAGTAGAAAGCATCAAAACAAATAATTTATCCATAATAGGATCTAACACAGCTCCCAAACTAGAGGTTATTTTATATTCTCGTGCTAGCATTCCATCGTAGACATCTGTAATGCCCGCCAGAACACAGCTGATAAAAGAGTATAGTAGTAAGTCTTTTGACAACAGAATAATAATAAAAATGGCAAAAAAAGGTCTTGAAATACTGAGGATGTTGGGTATATATTGTATCATTTATGAATTTAATAGACTTTTGAATTTGCTTGTCTAGTTTAGCCTTGCCTAGACGTCACAGCTAGTTTTGTTCTATTTGGCAAATTCAAAGGTCTATTTAATTTAATTAAACAGTTTCTAAAGATTGTAATTATAAAGATTAAAAATAGCAAAAAATAAAAATTAAAACAAATACTTTTCAATCAAACGGAGCAATAATTCAAAATTCTCAGATATTTTTATTATAAATCACTTCTCCTTGCTTTAATATTAATTTTATTTTAGGATTGTAATTATAAAGATTTTTTAAAAAATATAAGAACTTGATGGAAAAAAAAAATAAAAAATATTTTTATAATCCTCTCAAAACTAGAACTATTATTTGTTCTTCTGCAATAGATGACGAAGTTGCAGATAGAATCTTAAAAGAGTTATTGATGTTAGAGCAGGAATCTAACAAGCCTATCCGTTTAATTATTAACAGCCCCGGCGGACAGGTCAGCAGCGGTATGGCAATCTACGATTTTATGCAGTTAATTCAATCTCCAGTCCACACCATTGTGGTTGGGTTGGCGGCTAGTATGGGCTCTATTTTATTGATAGGAGGTGCTAGTGGTTGTTGCAGCATCACTGTGCGAAGTAGAGTTATGATTCATCAGCCTTTAATGCAAAATGTTGTCGCCAAAGCTTCAGATTTGGTTATCACAGCAGAGGAAATAGAAAAAACAAAAAAACTTATTGCTACTTTGTACCAAAAAAAAACGGGAAAAAATCTTCAAAAAATCCTTAAAGATATAGATCAAGATCACTGGTTTTCTGCCGAAGAGGCAGTGAATTATGGTTTGGCGGATAATATTATAACAAAATTTCAATTTTAGTTTTTTTTTGGATTAGCTAGACTTATCTAAAAATTCCTTTTCTTTCCCAAAGATGACCCAGATAAAATGCCCAGATAAAATGCCCAGATAAAATGCCCAGATAAAATACCAGATAAAATGCCCAGATAAGATGCCCAGATAAAATACCAGATAAAATGCCCAGATAAAATACCAGATAAGATGCCAAATACTCCGTTTGATATAAAAGATTTAGAAAAACAGCTACAAAAAATAACGAGTGGAAATACAGAGCTTGTAAAACTCACCATTAGGCTTAACGATGAGTTAAAAACAAAAAACCTAGAACTACAAGATATTATAGAAAGTCTGCCACAAGGGCTGATTGCTACTGATACACAAGGCGTTATAGTCCATTTTAACAAAACAATCTCAGAATTCACGAAAATAGCCTCCAAAGATGCACAGGGTAAAAAGATCAATAATCTTTTTGGAATGCAAATTATTCCCGATAATCTCATTTCTCTACAAAGAAAGGGCGAAAAAACTCATCTTGTAAGTAAGCAATTCGCTTACGCTAATAAAAACCAGATAGAACAAAAACTAGAATATACTTTAGTGCCGCTCCAGACTACTGCAGGATTTATTGTTCATATAGAAAATATCACTCTAGTAGAAAAGTTAAAACAAGAAGCAGAAAGAAAAAATAGGCTGACTATCATGGGGAAAATGGCTGCAAGTATTGCTCACGAAATTAGAAACCCTTTAACAAGTATTGACCTTTTTTCTTCTATGCTAGCAAAAGAATTTAAAGAGGATTCAGAAAATTTAGAGACAGTAAGCTATATTCAACAAAGCGTTAAAACCGCCAACTATGTTATCAGTAATCTTTTACAATATACCAAACCTTTGCAGGTGAACAAAAAACAAATCAATCTGCAAAAGCTATTGCAAAAATTTTGTAAAATGAATCAACCGCTAGCTAGACAACAAAAATACGAACTGCTCATAGAAGAACAACAGCTACAAAATCCATTTATAGAAGGAGACCAAGAACTATTGATTCAGGTATTCAATAATATTTTCAATAATGCTTTGCAGGCGTTACAAACATCTAAACCTCAAATGGGACACAAGAAAAATTCTATTATTATTACTATCCAAAACAAGCACCTATCACAAAAAGATAAAACCACTTTACACAACGAGGAGCTTATTGTTTCTATCCAAGATTGGGGTTGCGGTATGTCTGAAGCAACAAAAAAACAAATTTTTACTCCTTTTTATACTACCAAAGATAAAGGCATAGGTTTAGGCATGTCTATTACTAAAAATATCCTAGACGAACATCAGGCAGAAATTTGGATAGAATCTACTGAAAATAAACCTACCACCGTTTTTTTAAAATTTAATCAAAATCCTTCTTAAAAAAAATCCTAATGATAGAAAAAGTTATTTTAAAAAATTTTAAAAGATTTGAAAAACAAGAATTTGATATTGAAAACACTGTTGTTCTTGCTGGTCCCAATAACACAGGTAAAACCACTCTAATGCAAGCTATAGCGACTTGGAATTTTGCTTTGAATAAATGGAAAGGAAAAGAAGAATTTTCTCCAAACACTAAAAACAAATCACGAACAAAAAAAGAACATCCTGATACAAAAAAACGAACAGGTATTGCTATCACTCGCGAGGGTTTGCTTAGTATGCCTTTGCGTTCGCTCAAACTATTATGGAAAGACGCTTCTACTTCTTTTAAAAAAGGAGAAGGTAAAGTAGGAACTCCCCGTTTTATGTATATTATCCTTGAAGGCAAAACCAATGAAAAAAAATGGCAACTTACAATGGAATTTTATTTTTCTAATCCAGAATTAATCTACGCCAGACCGTTAGGTGATATTCCGATATTACCAGAAGAAAATATAGTTTATGTGCCTTCTTTTTCAGGAATTGCCGTTCAAGAACCCATTCACGCCGAAGCCTATCAACAATGGCTTATTGGACAGGGCAAACCCGGTGATATTATTAGAAACCTACTTTTGGAAATTTTTAAAGACAAAGATGAAAACAAATGGAAACATCTTAATGCAGAAATAAAAGAAATTTTTGGTTATGAACTGTTGGAACCAAAATCTAGCGGTCAGCCTTTTATTCTTTGCGATTATTTAGAAAGACCTAAGCCTAAACTAGGTTATGGAGGTCTACCTAAATTTGATATAGCAAATGCTGGTAGTGGTTTTTTACAAACTCTTACCTTGCTAGCATTTATCTACGCAAGACCTGCATCTGTATTTCTTTTAGACGAACCAGACGCTCATTTGCATGTTGCTTTACAAAATCAAATCTATCACCGTCTACAACAATTGATGCAAAAAGAAAAATCTCAGCTCATTATTGCTACTCACTCTGAAGTTTTAATTGATAACACACCAGCAAATAAAATCATCTCTTTTTATAACGAGCCTCGTATTTTACTTAAAAACATAGAAAGAAATCAAGTAAGAGAAGCACTCAAAAAGCTTTCTTCTATGGATATAACTATGTCTGAAGAAAAATTTATCTTATACATAGAAAACGAAAGCGATTTGAATATACTTCAAGCCTGGGCAAAAGTCTTGAAGCACGAAGCATATAAAAAATTAATTAACGGATTCAATTTTTCTCTGCGAGGACGCAAACCCAGTGAAGCATCGGGGCATTTTTTGGCTTTACAGGCGCTCCAAAAAGATATGAAAGGACTGATATTATTGGATGGTGATAATAGAGAAGATGCAGCAAGAAAATCAAGTTATAAAGAGTTAGAAATTCATATTTGGGATCGCTATGAAATAGAAAACTATCTGATCCATCCTGATGTTATTAATCGGATTGGAGGAGACATACTTACTCGTCCAAAAATGGAAAATTTATTGCCACCCGCTATAATGAAGAATCCATTAGGAAATCACCATTACCTGAAAGTAACCGCAGCAAGTAAAGAATTGTTGCCTGAATTTTTTAAAGATTTTCCTCTCCAAAAAAGCGATTACTACCAAATAGCAGAGAAAATGAAACCAGAAGAAATACATAGTGATATTAAAAATTTTTTAGATAAACTAGTAAAAAAATGAAAATACTAGTTACAGGCTGTAACGGCTATATTGGCTCCCATTTGGTTAAACAGTTAAGTGAAAAGGACTACCAAATAGAAGGACTAGATTATAAAAAAGGTAACGATATAAGCCACTATACAAAACAAATATGGCATACAGATATAACAGGCAATTTTTCTGAAAAACTCATAGCCTGTAACTGGGATGTTGTTTGTCATTTAGCAGCACTGACAAGAGTAGCCCACTCTGTAGAATTTCCTACTTCTTATTATGAAACCAATTGGAGAGGCACTGTTAATCTTTTGAAAAAACTGCACTACAAACATTTTATATTCGCATCCACTGGAGCAGCCACAGATAGTAGCTCTCCTTACGGTAAATCTAAGGCTATAGCAGAAGATTCTATCCGTGAAATTAGTAAAAATTATACTATTTTTCGGTTTTTTAATGTTGTAGGAGAAAAAGAGTTTAAAATTACTAACCCCGATGGTCTTATGGCAAAACTGAAAGAAGCAGCCAAAACAGGAGAGTTTGTTATTTATGGAGCAGATTACCCTAATACCAAAGACGGCACTTGCGTCAGAGACTATTGCCATGTAGAAGATATAGCAGCTGCTATATTAAAAGCAGTAGAAAATCCTCCCGCAAATAGTCCTTATGAATGTTTAGGTTATGGACAGTCTACAACTGTTCGTGAATTTGTAGATGCTTACCGCAAAATTAATCAATTAGATTTTGAAGTGAAAGTAGGAAATAGAAGAACAGGCGACAAAGAAATTAGTGAAGTTCCTTTTGTCTCGCACTATATGAAACAAAACTATTCGCTAGAACAACTTGTTTTAGAAAAAATACAAAAATAAAATATGCAAACCCATTTATTAAAAGTTCATCCCGAAAAAGAGCTTTTAAAAAAAGAAGAACAGCTAGCTTGGAAAATGGCTCAGCTGGCAGAGCACAGAGCAGAGTTAGACGAAGCAGCAACGGAGATGGTTATCAATCGCATTATAGACAACGCCTCTGTAGCCATTGCTTCTTGGAATCGTAGTTCAGTAATCACCGCGAGAGAGATGGCATTGGCTCATCCTCGCTGTTATAATTTTCAACTAAATAATTGTGGTAGAGGAGCTACTCTTTTTGGAGTGAACGCCAAAAAAACCTTTTGTGCAGAATGGGCAGCTTGGGCGAACGGCACTGCTGTGCGGGAGCTAGATTTTCACGATACCTATTTGGCAGCCGATTATAGCCATCCAGGAGATAACATTCCTCCCATTTTAGCAGTAGCCCAGCAATGTGAAAAAACAGGCGAAGATTTGATTTATGGTATTTTAACAGGCTACGAAATACAGGTAAATTTAGTGCGAGCAATTTGCCTACACAAACACAAAATTGACCACATCGCCCATTTGGGAGCTAGCGTAGCTGCCGCAATAGGCACTTTACTAAAACTGCCTACAGAAATAATTTATCAATCCATCAATCAAGCCTTACACGTAAGTTGCACGACTAGACAATCTCGCAAGGGAGAAATTTCTAGTTGGAAAGCCTTTGCTCCCGCCCACGCTGGAAAACTCGCCATTGAAGCAGTGGATAGATGTATGCGCGGAGAAAAAGCACCTAGTCCGATTTATGAAGGAGAAGACAGCGTTGTCGCTTGGCTTTTAGACGGCAAAGACGCAGAATATACAGTGCTTTTGCCAGAAATAAATGAACCAAGAAAAGCTATTTTAGAAACCTATACCAAAGAGCATTCTGCAGAATACCAGAGCCAAGCAATTATTGATTTGGCTTTTGAAGTAGGCGAAAAAATCCAAAAAAAAACAGGCGGCGATTGGAACAAAGTAGAAAAAATTATGCTATATACTTCGCACCACACTCATAATGTTATAGGAACTGGAGCGGGCGACCCTCAGAAAATGAACCCACAAGCAAGCAGAGAAACTTTGGATCATTCTATTATGTATATTTTAGCAGTAGCCTTGCAAGACAGAAAATGGCATCATATAAATTCCTATACAAAAGAAAGAGCAACCAGAAAAGATACAGTCCAACTATGGCAAAAAATTGAGACAAAAGAAGATTCTGAGTGGACTCGTAGATACCATTCGCAAAACCCAAAAGAAAAAGCTTTTGGAGGCAGACTAAAAATTTGGCTTAAAGGAGGAGAAGAAATTATAGCCGAAAAAGCAGTAGCCAATGCCCATTCTTTAGGAACTAGACCTTTTCAAAGAAAAGAATATATTCAAAAATTTCAGACTCTAAGTGCAGGAATTATTTCTCAAAAAGAAGCACAAAGGTTTTTAGATTTGGTGCAAAGACTACCAGAATTAAATTCTGCTGAACTGCTGTTATTGAATCCAGTAGCAGATATAGAAAATTTAGAAATAAGAAAAAATCAAAATTCTATTTTTTAGATACTTGATTTAGAATCTAGTTTAATAAAAAAACACTTGCAATAATATGTTAAAAGGAATAGTTTTATATTTTAAAAGAATAAACTTACAAGCTATTCTTATGAAAAAAATAACAACCTAAAATAAATAAAATTATGGAAAAACAATCACCACTTTCTGTAGCTAATTTTTTTATAGACCAAGAAAATAATACGGATATTGATAATATAAAGATCAATAAATTGGTTTATGTTTCTTTGGGGTTTTCTTTGGGTATGGAAGATTTTGTACTATTCAATGAAGATGTAGAGGCTTGGAAATTTGGACCTGTAATACCATCTGTCTACCATCATTTTAAAAATTATAAAGATAGAATAATTAAAAAAACTTTAGATACTGATAATAATGGTCGCCCAATTCCTCAAGTAGAAGATAAAGAAAATTTAGGTATATTGAAAGGAGTTTGGGCAATATATAACGGTAAGAATAGTAGAGAGTTGGTAGAGCTGACTCACCAAGAAGGAACGCCTTGGTGGGCTTATTATATTGAATCAGTAAAGCATCGGATTATAAGTAGAGATACTATACGGAGATACTATAAGGCTATAATAGAGGACGTTAAAGAAATACAATCAAATGGCAAATAACCAAAACGAAATATTTTCATACTTATCATCAGGAAAGGAGATTAAATGGATTCAACAAAAAAGAAAAAATGATTTATTAATACAAAGTGAACATCTAAAAACAATAAAATTACAGAACGAACTTCTTGAACAAGATAAAAAACAACGCGATAGATTTTTTATTCATTCTGGTAGAATTTTATGGCCGTGGACTATTTTTATAATTACTTTAACACTCGCACAGTTTGTAGTTAAGGTTTGTTTTGAAAAAGAAGGATTGAGCGACATTCAATTTTCTGCTATAGTCGCAACAACTACAGCCACGATGATAAGTAGCTGGCATATATTGGGAAAATCCATATTTCCTAAAAAATAAACCATTTAGATAGAGTAACCACCACTAATAATTTTTTTCTATCCTTGATGTTATTTCCAACCAAAACTCCGCAAGAAAAAAGAGAGCAGTTGCAAAAAGATTTACAATCGGGTGAAATTTTACCCAGTAAAATTTTACAGGTACCGAGTGCTTTTTCTCCCATAGTAGCTATGGAAATAGAAAAACTTGGGTTTCCCGCGGTTTATATTTCAGGAGCAGTTTTAGCAGCGGATTTAGGATTGCCTGATATTGGTTTAACTACTTTAAGCGAAGTTGTGGAGAGAGGAAAACAAATTGCCAGAGTAACAAATTTGCCTTGTATTATAGACGCAGATACTGGTTTCGGTGAGCCTATGAATGTAGCTCGCACAGTGCTTGCTTTTGAAGAAGCTGGCTTATCAGGTTTGCATCTAGAAGATCAAATGAATCCCAAAAGATGCGGACATTTGGATAATAAAAAACTTTGTTCTAAAGCAGAAATGGTGCAGAAAATTCAAACCGCGGTCTGCACTAAAAAAGATAAAAATTTTTTGATTATTGCCCGTACAGACGCCAAAGGAGTAGAAGGAATGGAAAAAACTTTGGAGCGAATCAAGGCTTATGAAGACGCAGGCGCAGAAATGATTTTTCCCGAAGCTATGCAGAACGAAAAAGAATTTGAGCAGATTAGAAAAGCAACCTCTTTGCCTATGCTCGCAAATATGACAGAATTTGGGAAATCGGATCTTTTAGATAAAAAACAACTAGAAAATTTAGGTTTTCAAATGGTAATCTATCCTGTTACTACTTGGAGATTGGCTATAGGAGCGACTGTTGCGGGTTTAAAAGAAATTAAAGAAAAAGGACACCAAAGAGATTTATTAAAAAAAATGCAGACAAGAAAAGAGCTTTATGATACTTTACAATATGAAAAGTATAATGATTTTGACAAGGATATTTTTAATTTTAAAATATAAATGAGACTGTTGAACTTTAGCATTATAGGAAAGCTAGACAAGGCGCGAAAATTTTTTACCCCCAATATTGTCTTGGAGTAGGAATACTGAAGTATTTTGAGTGATAAAAAATTTGAGCACCGCAGTATAGCTGAACTAGAATGTCTAATTCAATAGCCTCATAAATAATATGGATATTAAACAAGGTTTAGTAGGGGTTGTCGCAGATCAAACTGCCGTTTCTAAAGTAATGCCAGAGACCAATAGCTTAACCTATCGTGGCTATGCGGTGCAAGACTTGGCAACCCAATGTAGTTTTGAAGAAGTCGCCTATCTGTTACTAAAAGGTGAACTTCCTAATGCAAACGAATTAAAAAGTTTTTGCGAATTAGAAAAAAAAAAAAGACTTATCAGTCCAGAATTAACCCAACTGCTTACCTTTTTATCTGCCAAAGCGCACCCTATGGATATAATTCGTAGTGCAGTGAGTTTTATAGGAACAGAAGACCACAGTAAAGAAGACAATTATCAAAAAGCAGTCGGACTACTAGCTGCAATCCCGACTGCTATTGCCTTTTTTTACCGCAGAAGAAAAGGACTAGAACCCATTATGCCGAAGGTTTCTTTAAGCTATATTGATAACTTTTTTAATTTAGTTTTTAATCAAGAACCAGAAAAAGAAACTTATGATGCTTTCAATATTTCTTTAATTCTTTATGCAGAACATAGTTTTAATGCTTCCACTTTTACAGCTAGAGTAATTACAAGCACTATGTCCGATATCTATTCTGCAATCACTGGTGCTATTGCTTGCTTAAAAGGAGCTTTGCACGGGGGAGCTAACGAAGAGGTAATGCACACGATGCTTAAAATCAAAGAACCTAGCTTAGCACAAGATTGGATTTTGCAGGCTTTAGAAAATAAAGAAAAAATTATGGGATTTGGACATAGAGTTTATCGCAAAGGAGATAGCAGAGTTCCTACTATGCAAGACGCTTTTTTTAAGGTAGCAGAGGCACAAGAAAAGAAAGGAAAAGAATCCAAAAAATGGGTAGAAATTTATAAAATTTTAGAAAAAACAATGATAAGTAAAAAAAATATTTATCCAAACCTAGATTTTCCTTCAGGACCTACTTACTATCTAATGGGATTTGATATAGATATTTTTACTCCCATCTTTGTGATGTCGCGGCTTACAGGCTGGCTCGCCCATATTTTTGAACAACAGGCAAACAACAAACTCATCCGACCCAGCAGTGCCTACATCGGAGAGGAACAACGCCCAGTCACTCCCATAGACCAAAGATAAAAAACCCAAAGTTGTATATAATAACTCCTTTTGCTATTTTCTTAAAATTTTAGCTAAGTTGGGCAGATGCCATTTGTGTACCTTGAACTCTGGCTTTGATTTTTGCAAAAGCAGTACTACGGGAAGTTACAATATCATCGCCAAAAGGAGAAAATCCACAGTCATCTGTCGTCCCAAGCTGTTTAATAGGAATATATTTTGCGGCATTCAACACACGGTCTTGAACAATTTCCGCAGATTCTATTGTTTCATTGATTGCATCAATAACGCCTACATAAATACGGTGGTGCGGTTTTATATTTTCTGAAATGATCTTTAATATACTATCTGGATTTTTTTCACTTGCCAGCTGCATATAAAAATTACTAACATCCATTGTCATCAAAAGTGGTATCAACTCTTCATAAGGAACATCTTTGCTATGAGTAGAATTATGATCTCCACCAGGGCAAGTATGCACTCCAATAGACTGTTTTTCTTCTGCGGTAAAATAAGATAAAACGTTATTATTGAGCTCTACAAATTGTTTTAGTAAAGCCTTAGACGGATCTAATTTAATGGCAAGTCTAGCCTCAGTAAAATCAATTTGAACATTGCAAGCGCCGTTATCAAAACAGCTGCGAATATCGGCTACTGCATGAGTTACCAAGTCGTCTATAAATTGCTCCCTTGCATAACCTTCAATTCCATCACTAGGATAAAGTAAAGACATAGCCGAAGCAGAAATAACAGCTTGCTTAAGAGGAACTTTAGCAAATTTTTTGGCACGAAGAATATAAGAACCTGCATAATGGCTATAACGAAAAGGAGCCTTAGTTATACTAGGTAATTGGCGTTTGTGACCATCAACAAAAGGAATTTCTATGCCTTTTTCTGTTAGGTTATCTAAATTTGTTAAAGGATAAGTAACAAAACTTGGTTTGCATTGCTCCCCATCTGTAATAATGGGAGAACCAGTAGCTTCAAATTGAGTAATTGTTTCCAGCACAGCCTCATCAAAAAAAGCCTCCATTTTTTCAGCAGAAATATTGCCCTGTGAAAAATTTTGCATAGCCTCTTGCAATTCTTTTGAACGAGGAATGCTACCGATAGGTTCAGTAATAATTGACATTGTATTTTTTATATTTAGAAGATCACCGCATTAGATAAATTAAGAACTATAGCAAAATTTGCCCTGCAAGGATAACGTTCCATTCTTGAGTTATACAAAAATAACGTTTTGTTTCTACGATCTTCTTGCGACCCAAAATTTTTTCTTCCTTGCTGGAAGCAAAAAGACGTAACAGCTATCACATAATACTAATGCAAAGGTCTTTTTAGGTTTTTAGAGAATGTTGAATTAGACACTCTATTTCAGCTATACTGTGTTGCTCAAATTTTTTATCACTCAAAATACTCTCTTACCCGCATAAGACAAAGTAAAGAATATAGTAAAAGAGTCACTGGCTCTCTTATTCCAATCTACAGGCATTTCACTTTTGCTAAATGAAAATTATAGAGTGCCCTGGTCCCATTATTGTGGCACTACGATATTCCTCTTGGGTAAAAAATTTTCGCGCCTTGTCTAGCTTTCCTATAATGATAAGGTTCAACAGTCTCTTTTAGTATTATAGAAAAAAAAATTTTTCAAGCTAAAATTAGTAAAAAAGCTGATTTTTCAAGTTCAACACCAAGTAGAAATTTCCCAAAATATTAGAATTTCTGCATATTTTTTTTAAGCTACCTTTTTAGAATAAAGATGTTTTTGAAAAGAAGTAAATGTTTTTTTTATTTTTTCTATGCTTCCTAGTATTTGCTGAGCATCAAAAGTAGTATTATATTTGATTGCTAGCAAGCTGGCTAATTTTTTTTCTTCTAACTCTTCCACACCATTTTCCACATAATGAGAAAGCACAAAATTTAAAAATTCTTGCTGCTTTTCATTAAAATTTTTTACAATAATAGGTCTCATTTGATTCGCCCTTTGCTCTCTTGTGATAGGTTTTTTTCCAAAAGAAACATATTCTAGCAAATCAAAAAGATCGCTTTGTTCTGCATTGATCATTCTCTGCAATTCCTTTAATGAATTTTTATTATACCCCGCATCAGTAAGTCTCTCCAAAAGTTTTTTTCTTGTTTCTGGGGCAGACCAAATTTCTATCAATTCCTCTTCTTTAGTAAAAAAATCTGGTAATTTTCCAAATAAATTTTCTAAAAATTCTTTAGCAGATATTAAACTTCCTTCTTCTGTAAAAAAATGGGTGTTCGTCATAGATTGGATTTCTCTCTCCTTACCATCCGCTAGCTTGATTTTAATTTTCTGTTCTTTTTTTTCCTCATTAAAATCGTATTCTTGGTTGTCTTTATCTCTAACTTCTAAATTTTCCAGTGCTATTTTAGGATTGTAAATTGCTGGCTCCTCTGCCTCTCCGTCCCATTCTGGATCAAAAAAATTGCGATAGGCATCAACAAAATCATAAATTGTAAAATAATTTTTTCCATCAAACAGTCTAGTGCCTCTACCTATAATTTGTTTAAACTCAACAATGGAATAGATAGGACGCAAAAGCACGATACACCGAATATTTCTTGCATCCACTCCCGTAGAAAGTTTACGCGAAGTAGTCAAAATAGTAGGAATTGTTTTTTCGTTATTTTTAAAATTTTCTAAATGCTGATTTCCTATTTCACCATCGGCTGAAGTCACACGATGGCAATAATTTATATTCTGAATTTTTTTGTGCTTATTGATAAAATCTCTAATCAAAGCAGCGTGGGATTGATTCGCACAAAAGACAATCGTTTTTTCTTCTGAGTGGATATCCTCTAAAAAAATTTTAACCCGTTTTTCTTCTCTTTGTTTGATTTCAATTTTGTGGTTAAATTCTGATTCTTTATAAATTTTCTTTTTATCCACCTCCCCTTGCAAAACTTTATCATCAGAAGCATAGGCGTATTCATCTATGGTAGTTTGGATCCGCTTCACCTTAAAAGGAGTCAAAAAACCATCCTGAATACCCTCTTTCAAAGAATAACTATAAACAGCTTCACCAAAATAAGCGTAGGTATCCACATTGTTTTTTCGTTTTGGAGTAGCCGTCATACCAAGCTGCACCGCTGGAGAAAAATACTCTAAAATTTCTCGCCAGCTACTTTCGTCGTTCGCTCCGCCTCTATGGCACTCGTCCACAATAATAAAATCAAAATAATCGTCAGGGTATTCTCCAAAATAAGGTGTTTCATTTTGACCGCTCATAAAGGTTTGAAAAATCGTAAAAAAAACACTGCCATTCGTTGGCACCTTTCCTTTCTTCTTTATTTCTAATGGATCAATTCGCACAAGAGCATCCTCTGGAAAAACATCAAACTTCGTAAAGGCTTGGTCAGCTAAAATATTTCTATCCACCAAAAAAAGAATACGAGGCTGTCTCTGGATTTCACCTTTTGAATTAAGGCAGCTCAAATTCCAACGAGTTTTAAATAGTTTCCAAGCAATTTGAGAAGCAATAAAAGTTTTTCCCGTGCCAGTAGCCAAAGTCAAAAGAATGCGATTTTTATTTGCAGCAATCGCTTCCAAAGCCCGATTGATAGCCGTTTCTTGATAAAACCTTAAAGAATGAGTTTTGCTAGCAAAAGGAATAGAATGGAATTTTTCTAGCCATTGGTTTTGTTTCTCAAAAAATCCGCTCCATAACTCCTCAGGACTAGGAAATTTACTCACCAAACCTTCCTTGCCCGTATTCATATTGATTTGATAAATCTCCTCGCCATTGCAAGCAAAAGCGTAGCCTAATTGCATCTTTTCAGCGTAGTTTTTTGCTTGAGCCACACCCTCGCCTACTTCTTTTTTAATGCTCTTTGCTTCAATTACCGCCAGTTTAGTATTCTTATAAATCAAGACATAATCCGCAGAAAGAGGCTTGGCTCTCCCTCCGTTTTGGAGCTTTCCTAAAGTGATGGAAAACTCACGATCTATTTTTGTTTGCGGAAAATTCCTACCCCAGCCAGCCTCCTCTAGCAAAGGCTCTATCAATTCTGCTCTAGTATTTGCTTCGTTCATTTTTTTTTAGAATCAAGAGAATTGGTTTTTGTGATAACGCTCCTGCCCAATTCTTTTTCTGTATTTTCACGAGCATTACCTGCCACCTGTCCGCCTCTTTTTGCTACTTTTTTGTTTTTATCAAAAGTATCTGGTTTTTCTGTTTTGGAAATTTCTGTAGTTACTCTCTCTCCCAGCATTGTAAAAATAAGTTCTAAATCGTCCATGTGATCTCGCAAATTAGCCTTTGATTTTTGAGGTAGATTTTTAAGGTTTTTATATTCATTAGGCGTCATTCCAAAAGTAGCTTTTGATATTTCGGAAGTTAAAATAGCAAAATTTTCACTCCCTGTAATCCCTCTTTCTTGCCATTCATCAGTAAGGTTTTGTCGTATGGCAATACCCCGCAGACGTTTATCAATCCAATCTTTAGAATATCCTTTTTTCTCATAAATTTCTTTCATTCTATTTTGGGCTAGTTCGGGATTTTCTATTTCCTCAATTCTTTCTTGCCCCACTTGAGCTAACCACTGCTTAAAAGGTTCAGCCTTTTTGCTAGGAATGGATTGTATGAGTCGGAAGGCGTTTTTAGTATTTACACAATCAGTGTTATATTTTTTGCCATCTACACTTTCTAATTTCAGTTGTTCCCAAATTGGGGACAACTGAAGATCATTAAATTCTCTTTGTTTTATTTTCCCCCAATATTGTCTTGGAGTAGGACTTTCTGTTAAAACTGCAATAATATCTACTACAGAATAATACCATTCTTCCTCATACCATATTCTACGAATTTTTTTTGATTGAAATACTACAAGTTTCTCTGCTCTAGTATTTGCTTCGTTCATTTTTTGATTAGTATCTAAAAAATTTGTTTAGTATCAACAACATCAGTCATTCTCATTTTACCATCTTGAGAAAGCATTTTTAACTGGTTACAAATTGTAACCGTTTCATTTTTTCTCCAGTAATTTTTTGCATTGTTTCGGTCTGTTTTAGTATACTTTATTCTGTATTCTTGAGAAATAATTTTTTCCTCTACCCATTCCCAAAAATCATTAAAAAGTTTATTACTTTTAGGATAATTGTCCCAAAGATGAATAACCGAAGAACTATCTAGCAGATACATAGGTCTCTAATTGGTGTAAGTCTTTTATTTTTAGATTGTCTAAATAGTCACTAGCCTTAACGAGAGTAATATGTTTGTTATAAAAAGCGTCTAAAACAGTAGCCACAAAAGGTTTTCCAAAAATATGCATTGGCTCTCTATGACGCCACTCACGACTGCCTCCAGTGGATTCTGGGAAGGTTAAATTTTCTCTGTATTCTCTGTAAGATTGGTATTTTGTTTGCGGTAAAATTTTTAAATCTAAAAAACGACGCAAAATCACTTCGGCACTGACACACCAACGGTTGCAGTGATTTTCTAAAAAATTATCGTAGTTTTCTACTTCGCACTGCAACAATTCTGTTTTAGAAATAATATTTAAAAACTCCTCTGGTACAAGGATATTTGCCGCCAACTGATTCGCTTCTTTTTCTTTTCTGCGGTGACTATCAAAATCTGCTTCTTCGTCAATAAAGCTGTTTTTATGGATTAAGAGATGGGCAAGTTCGTGTAGCAAAGTAAAAGCCTGAGGAGCATCAGATAGTTGTTTTTTAACGATAATTACAGGCAACTTTTCAAAATAAAGGGAAATTCCACGAACAGGGTGTTGTTTTTTTATTTGCCATTTTCCATTGTAGGCATTAGGGAGAACAAGCATTATTCCTTTTTTTTCTACAGCATTTCTAATTTCTGTAAAATTAAAATTTTCTTTAAGAGCTAGCCAGTTTCTAACTATTTTCGCTGTTGCTTTAAGATTTTGATTATCTAGTTTTAAGTGAGTAGGATACCAATTTTTTGGAGGTGTTTCTAACCCTTCTAAAAGCCCTAAATAGATTTTTCTTTGTTGCTCTGCTCTTTTGATAAGGCTCTGGATTTTTAAATCCAATTCAGGTTTTTGGTTGTTTACCGTTCTAAATTGTAAAGACAGGATTTGTTCTTCTTTTGGCTCCTTTTTTTCAAGGAAAAAAAGTAGACTGTGGGTAAAATAGTTCGCAATTTTTTCTAACTGCTTTCCAGTAATTTTAGCTTGCTCTAAACTTTCTAAAGAAATTTTTAGTTGGGCAGATAACTCTTCAAAACCTGTATTGTATTTTTTACAGCACCAATCAAGCCGACTAGGATTGATAGCAATTTTTTCCACGATGAAGATTTTGTATTGGTTATGATTTTTTAAAGCTATATTTTACAAAATTTTTAGCAAATTTTCAATAATAGCTTTTGTTTGATTTTTTGATAATCAATTTAGAAACAGATTTTAAGGTTACAGTTTTTTGAGAGCTATCGCATTTTGTGATAGTACTGATTTTAGTTTTTTTTATTGGTAGTTTTTAAGAATTGATTTTGGAAGGATTTTTGAGGATTCTTTTATTTTTCAAACAAATTTTCTTGTTGTTGATATTTAATGTGCTTGATAACTGTTTCAATAAAATGTTCTGTTTTTAATTTACCAGAATTATCTAAAAACTGCTGTCTCCTTATTCTTACCTCTAAAATAGATCCCTTACTAAACTCTTCTTTATTAGAATTAATTTGTTTCATAAATTTATTATCTTCAATATTTGCAAAAAAATTTGATTGTCCATCATTTACGTACCACTTATTCTTTTCTTCAAAAGATAAATTTATTATTCTAATACTCGTATTATAGACGACAGGATCTCCTTGAGGAAATTCTTGTTTGGGAATACATTTATAATAATGGTAATCTCCTTTTTTTATAATAGCGTAGTCTTTTTCTTTATCTATTTTAACAGCAAATTCCTCTATCCCTTCTTTTTCTATAGGTTTGATTGCATCTTCAAACGCTTTTCTAATTTTATAATTGTTATATAGTTTTAGTATCTCTTTTCCAATTTTACAAGATTCACTGCCTACATAAACAATATAAGAACCATCTTCTGTTTCAATTCTTTTAGTATACTTTCTACCTTTTAAAAACCTTAGAAAAGCATATAAACTACCAGTAATGCCAAATAAAGCAATTATTATTTGAAGTGCATTTTTTGTAGCAAGAACTCCGTTAGAAGTAAATAATTCTATTGCTTGGTTGATCAGTGTTTGAACAACTGAGAAATCTATTTGAAAACTTCCTGGTTTAAAAGCTTTTACAACAACTTTAATTCTTTGTTTATTACCGTTTAGGATTTTATTAGTTTCTTCTAATAATTGATTAATCCCTACAAGAGCAGCTGATAAATCTCCTAAGTTTATTTCGTTATTTTTTAAACCTTCACCGTCATAAAGTAGTGTGAATTGCATCTTATCAAGTTAGTTCGTTTATAATTTTTATAGACCTTTGAATTTTGCTGATGTGACGGCTAGCCAAATGGTTAGAACAGGTGCGAAAAAAAATTTTAGCTCGCAGGAATACTCAAGTATTTCAAGAGTTAAAAATTTTTTTCAATGGCGTAGCAAAAAACACTACAAACCTTTCATTAAGCAAGAATGAACTGTGAAACAGCCCTTTGGCTGTTTCACAAATAGCCCATAAAAAGAGTCAAGCAATAAGCTTGCTTTGGCTAAACAGAATGCAAATTCAAAAGTCTATTTTTATATAGATAAAATAACACTATACAATGGTTACTCGTAACACTCAACGCATACTTCCCATTTTTTAAAAAGGGGAGCGGGTAGCATTTAAAAACTTTGTCTAGTGCCTACAACATCTCTATTTATTTTTTCCTGTTTTAGTTTGTGATAAAGCTGAACCAGCAACAGACTTAGTTTTTACTGATGTCCTACCATCTCTCAATAATGAGCTAGCTTTCCTAGCTACTTTTTTTGATGTTTGTTTTTTATTAGCCATTTTTTCTCCTAATGTTATTTTATATATCATAGACTAAATGTCTATCAAGTATATTTATTGTAATAGTAATTATAAAAAAATTGCAATAGTTTTAAATTTTTTAATCATAATTCTCCATTAAAAGCTTTTTTTAGGAGGGAGTTTTTTAGTTCTACTAGGTTTTGGATTTTTTTGCGATAGTTTTCTTGTAGTTCAGTGGTTTTTTCGGAGAGGGTGTCTAGTCTTTCTGTGGTTTTTTCGGAGAGGGTGTCTAGTCTTTCTGCGATTTGTTTTTGTTCTGCTAGTGGTGGGATTGGAATTTGTCTCAATTTTTTTTGATTTAATTTTGGAACGGTGACTCCTGTAACAAAAGAATTTAGATTTTTAAAATTCAATGAAAATACAAGTATTTTATCTAGCAATTTTTTCCACGATGACTATTTTGTATTGGTTATGATTTTTTAAAGCTATATTTTACAAAATTTTTAGCATACTTTCAATAACATTTCTGCTCTAGTATTTGGTTTGTTCGCTTTTTGGTTGATTTCTAAGTTCTTTAATCAGTAAGTCAATTAATTCTATAGAATTATTTCTATTGTCTTTTTTATATTCTTCATCACAAATTTTTTCTATTTCTGGGCTTTTAAGTTCAGCTTTTGTTTTTTCAAGTTTCTTTATTCTAATATTTTTAATTATCTCTTCTTTATCAATTTCTTGAATGTTATCCCAATTTCTCGAATCTTTTGCTTCTAAATCATCTTGATAATATATAAGAATTTCCCACAAGCGAGTAAAAAAATTAAGAATGATTTGAACTGTTTCTTCTTTTTGTTTATTTTCCTCTTGTTTTAATAATTCAGACTGTAATATTCTGTTTTCATTTTCATCTTCAGATGGCGTAAATATTATACTAGAACTGGAAATTTGGAAATTTGCTTTTTTTTCAATGGCGTATTTTATTTCTCTTTGCGAATTAAAAAGCAATGCTAAAAAAGCAGCAAACAGTCCTGGATGTACTCTAGGAAATAGCAACTCTATGACTGCAGTTAATTTTTTATCTTCTTTATCAGAATGAAAAGCTATTGGTATTGCCCATTGTCTAAATTCATATAAAATTCTTAGTAGAGTAATTTTACGATATTTATTGTCCTTTATGATTCTCCATTCATTAGGGAAATAATCACGATATCGATAGGAATTTATATTTTCAAAAAAAGTGAAGAAAAATTGTCTAAAGACCTTGTTGATATACGAATTATATTTTTGTTTATCATCTGTATCTGCCTTAATTTTATTCAATTTTTTTTCCATTCTTTGAGTATGTTTTTTAAAAACTAAAAAAAAATGATGAGATTCTTGTTTTAATAATTCTTTGACTATTACTAGCAGACACGCGCTTCTAAAATAATCATATTGCAACCATCCATCTCTAACTGCAAAATTTTTTTCATACTGATCAGATATTTTCTTTACTATTGAAATTGGAAAATAATTTTTTAAATTTGAGAAAATTTTTTCTATTTTACTCCTAATAGTATTTACATTTTGTGTGTTGCGATTATTTTTTTCTTTCCAAAGTTTATTTTTTTTTAGTTCTTCTTGCCAAAATTTTTCGTCCCAATCTAGTATTTTAGGTAAAAGACTATAACCTATCCAAAAAAGATTTATTCGGTTTTGAAAATTATTTAGATAGATTTCAAAGAGTTGCCTAGCAAAATAAAATTTTTTCAATTTTATAAAATCATCAATACGGGTAACAAAAATTTCTGTAAAATCTACTTCATTTTGATATGTTAGTTTTTCAGAAACCCAAATTTTTTGCCAATCATTTATCATAATTGCTAATTTGTCTTTATTTTTAGATTTTAGAATTTTTGAAGTTTTTGTTTTTTTTAAATGTAATATTATTTCTTCATCTATTTTGCCTCGGAGGATTTTTTTAAGTTTATAAAGTGGTAGTAGTAAATAACATATACAACACACTAAAATAAATAAAGTTAGAAACTTATCAAAGGTATTAATATTGAGACTATTTCCAAAACTAGAGAAAAATATAAGTATTGAAATTGCTATTATAATCCGATGGAAATTTAAAATTTTGCTAAAAACTATTTCTTTAATTATCTCTGTTTTTTCTAGTTTTTCCTTTATTTGATTAGAAATAAACTCAGAAACAAAAATATAAATTATTAAAACTCCTAAGATAACATTTTGAAAAAGCGATGGATTTAATTGCTCCAAAAATTTTTCTAAAAATTTCAAAATATAGCCAGAAATACTTTGCCAAAGGTATGTTGTAAAATTTAGGATTGAGTCAAAAAAAACTAGGATATTTTGTCCGAGTGTTTCAGCTAATAAATAGATTTTCTGGAGTTTTTGCATAGTTTAAAGTTGTCCTGTGAAGGCTTTTTTTAGGAGGGAGTTTTTTAATTCTACTAGGTTTTGGATTTTTTTACGATAGTTTTTTTGTAGTTCTGTAGTTTTTTCGGAGAGGGTGTCTAGTCTTTCTGTAATTTGTTTTTGTTCTGCTAGTGAACTGGGATAAGATAATGAATAATTTTTAATAAAGTCTTTTGCTAACCTTTTATGTCCGACAGCTCCGCCCATTCTCTTTTTTCCTTGAATGCGGAATGATTTTTGAGACAAATAATAATAGAGATAATCTTGTAAAACCTTCCCTTTATTTCTAAAAACGATAAATTCACTAGAACCGAAACCAATACCATTGGCAAGATTTTTAGCAATACCTATTTTTCCATTTTCAAAACAAGGTGTGATTTTTGCCAGTAAAACATCATTATCAGAAAAATATGTATATCCTGAATAGGCGTCTTTTAATAATTTGGTTTGTTTTAGTGTAAGATTTTTATTTCCAATATTAAGACAATTCATAGGAACAAATGAAATTTTATCTTGTTTTTGTAAAGTTTCTAGGGCGTTTTTTTTTGGAGGTTGAATGTCAAAAAGGGTTGATAGTTTTTTTTGTTGCCAGTTTTTCTTTGGGTTGGTGAAGCTTTGTTGTAGGTAGCTTTGCCATAGTTCTTTGGTGTTGGCGAGATTCTTTTCGCTGTTGTTTTTCATTTCGTCTATAGCTTGAAAAGCCTTGTCTAAAACAGAAACGATACGGTTTTGTTCTGCTAGTGGTGGGATTGGGATTTGAATATTTTCAATTTGAGATTTACTAATAGAATTAAAAACTGCTCCTGTATTCCCAGTAATTTGACCTTCTTGCATTACTAAAAAATTAAATAAAAACTCTTTGTCAATTTTTTTATTTGCTCTAATTATAGCGAGACCGCGACCAATGCAAATTTTATCATTTGAAAAATTTACTGGACCTACTGGTGCACGAACAGACATTAAAATATCGTCTTTAATGGCTATCTTTGTTGTCTTTGTTGTCCACTTTGTAGGCTTTCCAATAAATTTTTTAGTAAATTCTTTTTTGCCTTGGTAAAAAGCTAATCCTTTACTTTTATTGTTATAATACTTGCCTTCTGGAGATTGTCCTGCGATCACTTCACAAACATCACCCAATTTTTTTATCTCCCAGCCAACAGGTAGCTCGTTGTTTTCTTTTTGATAGAAGGTTTTGCCTACTCTTAAAATCTGCTCAATCAAATCTAAATTATCTAGTCGCTTGAAAATTGAAATATCAAAGGTGTAGGGTAGGTAGAGTTTTTCTAACGCTTCTTGTAGGGGATAGATGCTATTGTCGGAGTTTAAATTTTTTCCTAGCAGTGTGAGGTCAATATCGGAACCGTTTTTGTAGTTGCCTTTGGCTCGAGAGCCGTATAAAAGCACTTTTTCAATTTGGGGAAGTTTTGAAAAGCAATTTTTTATATTTTTAGTGGTATCTGTATCTAAACCAAACATTATAAATTAGACTTTTGAATTTTCCAAATAGGACAAAACTAGCTGTTTAACCAAAGCAAGCTTATTGCTTTTACGCCAATACAGGCTTTAGCAAAATAGCCAGCGGCTCTTTTGCAGTCTATATTGTGTTAGCTTTAAGTTTTGTAGTGCCCTGATCCCATTATTGTGGCACTACCATTAAAAAAAAAATTTTGCACTTGTTCTAACCATTTGGCTAGCCGTCGCATCAGCTAAATTCAAAGGTCTATAAATTTCGTTCTTCTTTTTCTTTCAATAAAGCTGTTTCTAATTCTAAAAAAGCGCTGTGGTATTGGTCTATAATTTGATGGTATATTTTGTTTGCTTCTTCTTCGTCGTAAGTATGGACTGTTTTAATTCTGCTTTCAATAGTTTCCATAAACGCATTGCCACTATGGATCAAACTTCTTTTTATGGCTAGTTGAAAAGCATCTTTGCTTCCTTGAATATTGCTTTCTCCCTGCGATTCATAAAAATCTTTGATGGTTAACCAAGCTAATTCTTGAGTATATTCAAACCTTTTTATTAAGCCTTCTTTTTCTAAATCAGACAAGTCTCTTTCAGTGGCTTCTTCGGTAGCTAAAGTTAGTTTTGCTAGTGCTTTTTTGTAACTATTGAATCGCTGCACCCAGCGAATATCTTTTTTTTCGTTCATTGTTTTTTTGTATTGAAACTTTTAATGCGATGCTCTCATAATTCTTTGATTTGTGCAAAAAGCTCGTCTGTTTTTTTATCTAAAATTTGTATTTCGGCTAAAATTTCTTGAGGTTGTCTTATTGGGTCTTCGTCGGGTGTGTTAGGATTTTTAGCGGATAGGTCAAAAGTTTTTTGCTCTATGTGTTGCGTTTGTATCGTCCAAGAATTTTTTGAGTCTGCTGCTGTGCGTTGCATTTGCAAAAACTCGGATAAATCTTCTTCGTTTAAGGGGTTGGTTTTGCCGAGATTTCTTGCCAAGTTTAGCTGGTAGTACCAAATTTTTTGGGTTGACGTTGCTTTTTCAAAAAAAAGAACTATGGTTTTGACTCCAGCTCCTTGAAAAACTCCAGAGGGTAAATCTAGGATTGTGTGTAGGTTGCAATTTTCTAATAATTCTTTGCGGAGCGATACGGAAGCAAGATCTGTATTGGATAGGAAAGTGTTTTTTATTACGATTCCAGCTCTGCCTCCAGCTTTGAGGCTTTTGATAAAGTGTTGCAAAAAAAGAAAGGCGGTTTCTCCTGTTTTAATGGTGAAATTTTGTTGCACTTCTTTTCTTTCGCTTCCTCCAAAAGGGGGATTGGCTAGTACGATATTGTATCTGTCTTTTTCTTGAATATCATTTACATTTTCTAAGAGGGTGTTTTTATGAATAATATTCGGGGTTTCTATACCGTGCAAAATCATATTCATAATGCCGATGATATAGGCTAAAGATTTTTTTTCTTTGCCGTAAAAGGTTTTTTTTTGTAGGGCTTCTAAATCGTTGGTGGAAAGATTTTTGTTGGCTCGTAAGTATTTGTAGGCTTCGCATAAGAATCCAGCGGAACCTACTGCTCCGTCGTAAATGGTTTCGCCTATTTTGGGAGTGATTACTTTGACGATGCTTTTAATTAGAGGTCGTGGGGTATAGTATTCTCCTCCGTTTCTACCGGCGTTGCCCATATTTTTGATTTTGCCCTCGTAAAGATGCGACATTTCGTCTTTTTCTTTGCTGGAAAGAAAACGCAGTTCGTCTACGGAGTTCATAATTTCTCTTAAAACATATCCGCTTTGGATTTTGTTTTTTAGCTCGTTAAATATTTCTCCGATTTTGTATTGGATAGTGTCCGGACTGCTCTGTTGGTTGTTAAATTCTTTTAGGTAGGGAAATAGCCTGCTATCTACAAAATTTTTTAAGTCTTCTCCGTTCAGTGTTTTTTGATGGTTTAGTTCGCCTGCTTCATTTTTGGGACAAGCCCAATTTTCCCATTGAAATTCTTGGTTGAGGATAGGTTGGTGGGGTTCTCCTTGTAGACTGGCTTTATCTTGCTTTTCTTTCTCTAAATCGCTTAGGTATTTTAAAAATAAAATCCAAGAAGTTTGCTCTATGTAGTCTAGTTCGCTGCTACAGCCTGCGTCTTTGCGAAGTTCATCATCAATTTTTTTAAAAGTTCGTTCAAACATTTTTTGCAAATATTTTATAAATAGCAAATTTTTCTAAGTAGATAATTTACCTAAATAGATAATTTGCCTAAGTAGATAATTTACAGGCAGCTTGGTGAATTGTTTCTACGAGTTCGGGTAGTTTTTCTTTATCCACAGAGCTGAAGGCGAGTCTTAAATCGGTATCGTTAATATAGATGGTTCCTATTTGGTATTCGTTCAAAAGCATTTCCCATAGTTTTACAGAGGGTATTTTTTTCAGCTGCAAACACAAAAAATAACCAGAATTAAAAGGGTAGGCTTCCCAGTGTTTTTGGTATTTTTCTTGGGCTAGTAAATTTTTGATTATGTGGTAGCGCTCTGCTAAAATTTCATTTTTTTCTTTTTGCTCTTTTTTAAAAGATTCATTTTTTAAAGCAGATTCTAAAATACTTTGTGAAGAATGTCCTACATTAGAAATGCTAGTTCTAATGATTCCTTTAATTTTTTGTTCTAGTGCTTGATAAATATCGTCTAAATTTTCTGCTTTTAATCCTAGTGTTAGAAATCCTACCCGAAACCCCCAGACAAACATTTCTTTGGTGGGTCCATTCAAAGCTAAAGCTATAATATTTTCGTGTATTCCTGCCAATTTACTAAAAATGGATTCTTTAGCGGTTTCTTTCTCAAAAAATAAACCAAAATAAGCATCGTCGCATAGAACAATTATTTTTTTTCCTTTTTCTGCTTCTGTTTTTAAAACTGTTGTGATCGTTTCTAACTCTTCCATAGTGGGAGAGTAGCCTGTAGGGTTATTGGGAAAATTGAGTAGTATTAAAATTTTTTGTTTTGCCTCTATATTTTCTATAGTTTGTCTAAAGCCTGCTAGGTTGAATTTTTTCTCTGCAAATAAGGGGTAAGTAATAATTTCTGCTTGGTGTTGAACTTGAAAAATCAACTTATAATTGCCCCACGCTAGCTCTGGTATAATGATTTTTGTATGGGTATCTGCAAAAAGATGCGCCGCTATGGAAATAGCGTGAGTGATTCCTTGAGTAACTATGGGTTTGCTGATAATTTTTTTCGCTAGGCTAGGATTTTCTATAAGCATTTTTTTTTTCCATAGCTCCCTTAATTCTTTTCTACCAGCAACTTCTGCATAAGGATAAATGTCTTTTGCGTAGATGTCGCTAAAGTGTTTATGGACACAATCTAGATAGATAGCTTTTTTGTTTTCTGTAGCTATCCCTATAGTTGCATTGATATTTCTTGCTTGTTTTTTTGCTAAAGTAGATTGGTGTAAAATTCCTTTTGGAAAAAATATCTCTTTTCCAAACCGAGAAAGTGCTTTGTAAACTGCTGGGGCTGATTTTTCAATGGTTTGGTTTAATTCTTTTGCTAGTGGGTTTGTCATTTTGATCTATTTAAAAGTTTATTTTATAATGCATTATTTACATACTTATTTCAAGCTTTCTTCTCATAAAATTTATGGGCTCAAAAAAGGTTTCCATAAAACTCTAAACAAGCGATGAAGCAACCAAAAGAAAGCACGGATAAAAAAAGGATTATGCAAAGCGTAATATTGATAGGTTAAAAAAAACAAGAAATGATACAATTTTTGTTTTAAGCCTTTTATATTTCTTCTCTGCAAAACCTCTTTTTGGATTAGGAAATGGTTTTTTGCTCCGAGGTTTCTTTTTTCTCGGGAGTGAGTAGCAGAACTCCGAACATACCTATATTTGTAAAGCACCTTCGGGATAAACCCAGCTTCTGCTTGCTCTTCTAGTTTGTAAATTAAATCCTTGTCTTCTGCATAAAGCAGATTTGTATTAGAAGTTTGAATAGTCTTTTCTATTTTTAAATAAAGATTTTTTCGGAAACTCAAAATATGGCACACATTTCCAAAAGCCAAAAAAGACTGTCCGCTAGGTGGATTTTTACCATAAATTTTCAAGTTTTTTTTCAGGCTTTCATCCATCATTTGATATCGGGTATGTAGCCATTTAGTTTTTGGATGTTGTTTATAATATTTTAAAATTTCAGCAGTTGCTTGGGGTAGCAGACAATCATCAGGGTCAAAAATTGCTAAAATTTCATTTTCAGCTCCACTAGTTTTGTGAATAAGTTGATTTAAACCGTAGGTTTTTCCTTTGTTTTTTTTGGATTGGTAAAGTTTTATCTTGGAAGAAAGAAATTTTTTTATGATGGCTACAGAACCATCTTTACTGGCGTCGTCATAAACAACTGCTTTCCAATTTGGATTGGTTTGCTTTTTTAAAGACTCAAAGCATTCTGCAAGATATTTTTTTTGATTATAATTTGCTATCAAGTAGGTTACAGATTCGTTCATAACTTAAAAATGATGAATAGGATAGTCTGCTGCTTGCCTATCTGGGTTTAGAATTAAAATAATCCATTGAGTAATTAAGTTCACAGAAGAGACAAGCAGAATGAGTAATAAAACTGCATTTTTTACCAAAATTAAATCCCGTTGATGGATAGCTTGCAAAATAAGTCTGCCCATGCCGGGTAAAAAAAATACATATTCTATCAGAACAACCCCAGTAATAAGTAAAGGAATTTGTAGACCAACAATCGTAATAATAGGAATTTGAGCATAAGGAAAAATATGTTTTAGCAAAATTTTAAAAGGGGATAGACCCTTAGACTGCGCTGTTTTTATAAAATTTTCTGTAGCAGCCTCAATCAAGGAGCTACGGATAATCCTTGTAAAAATAGCTGTTTGGGGCAAAATCAAAGATAACAAGGGAAGAACTAGATACTTTAAAGAAATAAAAAAACCACTCAAACTGCTAAAATCCCAACCCAAAAAATTACCTACGGGAAGCCAACCTAGCTGAACTGAAAAAAAAATAATCAATAAGGAAGCTATCCAAAAACTAGGTAGAGCTATCCCTAATTGAAGCAGACTCATGATCCCCCAATCCAGCCAGTTTTTTTGGAAATAAACTACTACAAAACTTAAAAAATAAGCCAATGCCAAACTCAGAAAAAGACTTAAAAAAATAAGTGGTAAAGTAAGCGAAAGTCTTTCTAAAAAAAGTTGCTTCACATCTAAATTGAGTATGTAGCTTTTCCCCCAATCTCCTTGCAACAAACCTTTTATCCAAAAAAAATACCTTTGATACCAAGCAAGATGAAGATTCAATTCTTCTCGCAAACTTTGTAGAGTCTCGGCAGAGGCTTCTGTTCCTAAAATAAATTGAGCGGTATCACCGGGCAATAAATCTGTAATTATAAAAATTAAAAAAGACGCAAAAATTAAAAAAAATAGAAACAGAAAAAATTTTTGCCCAAAATATATCCCCAAATCAACATATTTTACCAAATCAGTTCTCATTGTTTATGTGAATAAATGGATGTTTTTTCTAGCCCATTTGAGTTTTTCTGGACTACCTATATCTACCCAATCGGATGCTCCAATATCCCAGCTAATAATTTTTTCTCCTCTTTGTAAAAGTATTTTATAAAGATCTATAATAGATGTCGGTGCTTGCTCAAAAGAAATAAAATCAAAAATTTTTTTTGAAATACAATGAATACCGCAGAAAGTTTTTGCTTGATTTTGTTCGCCTTCTTTTATTCTTTCACCTTCTTTTATTTTTTCGCCTTCTTTTATTTTTTTAAAGGCACAAACTCTATTTGTACTATCTACAATTACAGCAGAAGGAGTGAAATATTTCGAACTTACCGCAAGAGTAGCTATAGCTTTATTTTTTAAATGAAAATCCATAAGTTTTTGTGGTTCAAAATCGCACAAAATATCTGCATTTTGCACCCAAAAATTTTCTCCTTCCAAGAGAAGACTAGCGTAAAATAATCCTTTAGCAGTGCCTAAAATTTTATCTTCTTCAAAAGATTCAGAAATTTTATACTGTGGATTCTCCATAATAAACTGACGAATTTTTTCTGCTTTGTAGTGAGTATTTATCACAACAGAAGAAAGGGTGGTTTTTTTATAATAGCTTTTTAGGATATAATCTAAAACAGTTTTGTCGTGAATAGGTAGTAGAGGTTTGGGAGTGGTAGAAGTTAATGATCCAAGTCTTTTTCCAAAACCAGCAGCAAAAATCATTAAAGAAGACATTTTAATTGTGAAATTATTTTACTAAATCAAAATTATTTTATAACACAAAAGCCTATTTATAAGTTTTAATTGCTTTGATAATATTTTTTAAGTCTGCTTTTACCCATTCGTGATTGTTTTCAAATTTGTTGTGGATATGTTTTTCTATTTCTCTAAATAGCGGAGTTTCTTTTTTATACTCCATAGAGTAAGCTCTGTCGGGATCTGCGGTTTGATAAGAATTGAGTCTTGCTTGCCAGTCTTTTGCGATACCTACTTTATATTCTCCTTTATAAGCTGGGTTAGAAATAACATACACCCATTTCAAATTTTGTGGTTTTTCTCCTAAGTCTGTTCTTTTAGGCATTTCTGTGGAAAAACTTACTTCTTTTTCGGGGTCTATCAAATCTGGTTTGATTTCTTTTTTCAACCTCTTTTTGACTAATTCAAATGCTTTCACAGAAACATCTACGCCTATCCATTTCCTTTTTAACATTTCACTGGCAACGCAGGTAGTAGCACAGCCACAAAATGGATCTAAAACTACATCTCCTTCTTTGCTGCTCGCTACTATAATTCTATGCATTAAAGTTAACGGTTTCTGTGTTGGGTAACCTGTGCTTTCGCTTCCTCTTACATTGGCTATATCACTCCACAGATTACCTAAGGGGATGCCTTTGTAATCTTTTAAATACTGTCTACGTTCAATTTTTCCGTTGCCGATTACAATATTGCCCTTTTTGTATTCTTCTTCCATCCGTTCTTTACTCAACCGCCAACCCGAAGGATGCAAGTTTTTGAATCCTCTCCATTCGTAGCATAAATTAGGTCTAGCTCCCATACTTTTACTACAATATAAAGGCACAAAAATATTGTATTTTTCTCCTTTATCATCTGTTTTAGGAAATAAGTTTTCTATTTCTTTTGTGTTTTTTTGAAGGTCTATTTTCTCTAAAGGTGCTAATTCAAAATCATCTGTCTTGGTATAGTAAAAAATTATATCTGTATTTGTCCCCCAAGATTTTGCTGCGAATTGACTTCCTTTTGCAGCGGAAGTAGTTCTTTTCCAAACGATTTCATTCCTGAAATTTTCTTCTCCAAAAATACAATCCAAAACTATTTTAAGATAATGCGACATTGTAGAATCGCAATGCAAATACAGACTACCTGTAGGTTTTAAAATTCTTCGCAAGTCGGTCAAACGAATCGCCATATAACAGAGGTAACAAAAATTATAACGGTTGCCCATAAGTTTAACCCCGTGCAAAAGGTTAAAAAGTTCAGCGTTATCTTCTTTGATAGTTTGAATCCATTCTTCTTTTAGATCTTCTTCTCTAAAAATATCCTTAAAAGAAGCTCCTTCGGCGCTACTTCCTATGGGGGCAGTAAAAACTTTATTTTTGTTAAAAGGTGGGTCTAGGTAGATTAAGTCAATAGAATTGCTATTGATGCCTTCCAGTATTTCTATATTATCTTTACAAAATATTGTGCGATTTTTTAAGGTTTTTTGTAGCATTTTTTAAAATTTTTAGCTATAATCAGGTCTTTTACCTTTTATTTCTAATTTAAATTTCTTGCCTTCTTCCCACCCTTTATCTTTATTTAATTCTTTAAATATTTCCTCCATAGTCTTATCACCACCTATTATACCAATGCAACCTTTTAAGGGATTCCCTTCTGTATGTTTGTGAAAAAATATAGTACCCTCCTCAAGTTTTTGTCTGGAATCATCTCGTAAAGGGTCATTACTATCAGTTAACTTTTTTAGCTTTATTGGTCTTATAGCCTTCCAATCAAGCGAACTCATTTTTGCAAATTCACAAATATATTGACCAGGGGGAAGATAGACAATATGAAATTTTTTTTCTTTTCCCGACCATGTCCTCTCTCTTGTCTCCCATGGTTTTCTACTTCCATTGATTACTTTAATTTTCCCTACGGCTATCATTCCGTCTTTTCTAGTCTCATTAGAACGTTCATAAATTAAAGATTTGTTTTTTATTATTTTATCTTCTTTCTGTCTTGGTGAAAATTGTTCGTTATTTCCTCCTGTTTTTGGGTTAAAAGCTAATGCTCTCTTTAAAAAATTTAGCATATTAATAAATTATTTTGAAAATATAAGGAATTATAAAACAAGTGTTATTTATAAACAAAGGTTACATTTATTGCAATAGGTATGAGCTATTTTAGAAATTTTATCATTGAAGACTAGATAAATCTACTACTACAAAAAACTCCCCAAGGGTAGCAAGGAGTGCGAGAGTAGCGGCAGTAGAGCTTGTCCTTTTTAATTGCTTTGATCAGTTTCAATTATTTTTATAAGTTTTAATTGCTTTGATAATATTTTTTAAGTCTGCTTTTACCCATTCGTGATTGTTTTCAAATTTGTTGTGGATATGTTTTTCTATTTCTCTAAATAGTGGAGTTTCTTTTTTATACTCCATAGAGTAAGCTCTGTCGGGGTCTGCGGTTTGATAAGAATTGAGTCTTGCTTGCCAGTCTTTTGCGATACCTACTTTATATTCTCCTTTATAAGCTGGGTTGGAAATAACATACACCCATTTCAAATTTTGTGGTTTTTCTCCTAAGTCTGTTCTTTTAGGCATTTCTGTGGAAAAACTTACTTCTTTTTCGGGGTCTATCAAATCTGGCTTGATTTCTTTTTTCAACCTCTTTTTGACTAATTCAAATGCTTTCACAGAAACATCTACGCCTATCCATTTCCTTTTTAACATTTCACTGGCAACGCAGGTAGTAGCACAGCCACAAAATGGATCTAAAACTACATCTCCTTCTTTGCTGCTCGCTACTATAATTCTATGCATTAAAGTTAACGGTTTCTGTGTTGGGTAGCCTGTGCTTTCCCTTCCTCTTACATTGGCTATATCACTCCACAGATTACCTAAGGGGATGCCTTTGTAATCTTTTAAATACTGTCTACGTTCAATTTTTCCGTTGCCGATTACAATATTGCCCTTTTTGTATTCTTCTTCCATCCGTTCTTTACTCAACCGCCAACCCGATGAATCTAAATTTTTAAACCCTCTCCATTTGTAGCATAAATTAGGTCTAGCTCCCATACTTTTACCACGATACA
The DNA here is from genome assembly GCA_965216635.1 of bacterium. Classification (GTDB taxonomy): domain Bacteria; phylum SAR324; class SAR324; order XYD2-FULL-50-16. The sequence goes on along the minus strand of OZ244188.1, from coordinate 2,175,630 downwards.
AAGAGCGATAAGTATATCTTTTTCCTTTGCTATCTATTTTAGGAAATAAGTTTTCTATTTCTTTTGTGTTTTTTTGAAGGTCTATTTTCTCTAAAGGTGCTAATTCAAAATCATCTGTCTTGGTATAGTAAAAAATTATATCTGTATTTGTCCCCCAAGATTTTGCTGCGAATTGACTTCCTTTTGCAGCGGAAGTAGTTCTTTTCCAAACGATTTCATTCCTGAAATTTTCTTCTCCAAAAATACAATCCAAAACTATTTTAAGATAATGCGACATTGTAGAATCGCAATGCAAATACAGACTACCTGTAGGTTTTAAAATTCTTCGCAAGTCGGTCAAACGAATCGCCATATAACAGAGGTAACAAAAATTATAACGGTTGCCCATAAGTTTAACCCCGTGCAAAAGGTTAAAAAGTTCAGCGTTATCTTCTTTGATAGTTTGAATCCATTCTTCTTTTAGATCTTCTTCTCTAAAAATATCCTTAAAAGAAGCTCCTTCGGCGCTACTTCCTATGGGGGCAGTAAAAACTTTATTTTTGTTAAAAGGTGGGTCTAGGTAGATTAAGTCAATAGAATTACTATTGATGCCTTCCAATATTTCTATATTATCTTTACAAAATATTGTGCGATTTTTTAAGGTTTTTTGTAGCATTTTTTTTTTACACCTGTAGGATTATTGGGTGGTTTTGGTTTTAACCAAGTGTAGCGAGGAGTACTCCAGCAGCGACAGCAGAGCCAATCACTCCAGAAACATTGGGTCCCATAGCGTGCATTAGTAGAAAATTTTGGTTGTTGTTTTCCAATCCTACTTTGTTGGCGACTCTCGCTGCCATAGGCACAGCGGATACTCCAGCTGCTCCTATAAGCGGATTGATGGGCTCTTTAGAAAAATAACTCATTGCTTTTGCCATCAAAATTCCAGCCATAGTTCCGATGCAAAAAGCAATTAAACCGAGCAATAAAATTCCTAAAGTTTGCAGGTTCAAAAATTTCTCTGCAGATAATTTACTGCCAACTCCTAGCCCTAGAAAAATGGTTACTATATTGATGAGCGCGTTCTGAGTAGTATCGGAAAGTCTTTCTACAACACCGCATTCTCGTAACAGATTGCCGAACATCAGCATTCCGATTAAAGGGGCGGCGGATGGAAGTAGTAAAATACAAATCACCAATACAATCAAAGGAAAGAAAATTTTTTCTCTTTTGGAGACATATCTTAATTGTTTCATTTGGATTTTTCGCTCTTTTTCTGTGGTGAATAATTTCATAATGGGAGGCTGGATTAAAGGCACTAGTGCCATATAGGAATAAGCTGCCACAGCGATAGATCCCAGTAGGTGCGGAGAAAGTTGGCTAGAGAGAAAAATTGCTGTAGGACCGTCTGCCCCTCCAATGATGCCAATGGAAGCTGCGTCTTTTAAAGTAAAATGAATGCCCGGTACAACATTGAGCCATAAGGCTCCGAGTAGAGTTATAAAAATACCTACTTGGGCTGCTGCTCCAAGTAGAGCAGTTTTTGGGTTGGCTATCATAGGTCCAAAATCAGTCAAAGCCCCCACTCCCATAAAAATAATTAGTGGAAATATACCTGTATCAATACCGACTGTAAAAACATAGTTTAAAAGTCCTCCTTCTTCTGCGATGCCTGCTAACGGAATATTAGCTAATATACAACCAAAACCTATAGGCACTAACAAAAGTGGTTCAAAATTTTTCTTAATTCCCAAAAAAAGAATAAGTAGACCGACTAAAATCATAGCGAACCTACCTAATCCTTCGCTGACGGAATGCTTATTAGAGGCTATTAGGCTATAAATTCCAGTAGACCTTAACAAAGAAACTAGCATTTGGGGTAAAGAAGGAAGTTCGGAATCTTGAGAAACTTCCGCTTTTTCTATGATTACGGCTTGGGATTGGATAATTGCTAAAACTTCAAGAGGTTGGATTTTTTGGTAAGGTTCAACAGAAACAGAAAGCACCTTTCCAGAGACTCCAGAACGAATATAAATTAACTTTTTTTCGGCAATTATACTTAAAAGCTTATCTCCACTAAAAATTTGCTGTCCTTTTTTAACATAAACTTTTTTGATTTTGCCTGCTAGATCACTCTGTATTTTTATTTCTCTGCTACTTTCCGCTTGATTTACTGTTTGCCTGTTTGTTGCTTGCGAAACACTGCTTGTCCAAAATAAACAAAAAACAGCAATAGTGAAAAGGAATATTTTTTTGAACATATTGAAAATTCTTTTTAAGAATAGTTTTATTTTTTATAAAAAAAATACCAAAAATCTATTTAAAAAACAAGTATTTTGTGGGACTATGAAATTTTTAGTATAACTTATAAAAAAAATAAAAATTTATGCAACTAAAACAAATAAAACAACTAGCTCTTGAATCTTTAATTTCTGCGGGAGCTTTACCAGAAAATGCAGAGCCTTTGGCGGATGCGGTAACCGCATCTGAAGCTGATGGTATTCCTAGCCACGGACTGCGTTATATTCCAACCTATTGTTTGCATTTAAAATGCGGCAAAGTGGACGGCAAAGCAAAACCAGAAGTTAGCATTCCAGCGCCTTCTGTAGTGCAAGTAGATGCCAAGACAGGATTTGCACACCCTGCTATCAAAATGGGCATCGGGGAATTATTACCTCTCGCACAGAAAATGGGAATTGCTTATATGACAGTCAATAATTCTTACAATTGTGGTGTTTTAGGCTATCACACTGAAATGATTAGTCAGCCATCAAAAATGATAGGTTTGGGTTTTACAAACGCCCCCGCCTCTATTGCTCCTATTGGCAAAACAAAACCTGCCATTGGAACGAACCCTTTTTCTTTAGCAGTTTCGGGAAAGAATCACCCCCGTTTGCTAATAGACCAAAGCGCTAGTGTGATTGCAAAATCCGAAGTAATGGTTTATGCGAAAGAAAACAAACCAGTTCCAGAAGGTTGGGTGTTAGATGCCGATGGGAACACCACCACCGATGCTAACAAAGGTTTAGCTGGAACAATGGTGGCTTTTGGGGGATATAAAGGATTTTCTATAGGGTTACTAGTAGAAATTATGGCAGCAGCCTTGTCTAATGCTCAGCTCGGTATTCACGCAGCTCCTTTCAGTGGAGAGGCGGGAGGTCCTCCAAAAACTGGACAGTGTTTTATCGCTATTGCTCCCCAACACCAAACATTTCATAGTCAAATAGATTTACTACTAGAACAATTAGGTGATCGTATTCCCGGTAGCAGGCGGTTTGCGAACCGTGAGCGCTCCCAAAAAGAAGGAGTGAAGGTGGATGAAGTTTTGGTTGAAAAGATCAAAAAAGATTTTTTGAGTTAGATAAAGTTTAGTCCAAAAATTCAAAAAACTTCACGGATAATATTAAACTTTTTTTCTTGTCTTTTTTTTCTTATTTTCACTAACAGGCAAGCCTTCAAAAATAGAAAAATAAATCACGGGTATAAAAAACCCAAAAACAAGAAATGAAGCAATTATAATTGATAGTGTCATAGTTTTTTGATCAGTTTGAAAATTAAAATAAACAATTTTATTATTGATAATAATCCAACAAACAAAAGCGAGATCTATTCTATAGTCAAGAGTAAGTCTCCAGTCTGCACTGTAGCACCAGCAGAAATGGCAATCTCTCCAATTTTTCCGCTACAAGGAGAGACAACAGGGCTTTCCATTTTCATAGCCTCTATAATCAAAAGAGTATCTCCCTTTTTGACTTCTTGTCCCGCTTCCACCATAATTTTCAAAATATTACCGGGAGCAAAGGCTTTAATTTCTTCGCCAATTTCTCCGCCTCCAGCAGAATTGCTGCCATTTGATTTTTCTTGTGATTTTTGAAGGTTTGGTTCTATTTTTGTTGTAGCACCTCCTTCCGCAACTTCTACATTATAAGAAACTCCGTCTACTTTCACTTGGTAGCTTTGCGATCCTGTACTCGCCCCAACAGGAGCAGAAGCGGTTGAAGTTGCAGGCAGCTCAGATATTTTACGAATATTTGCCACAGCGTTGCCTAAAAGAAATTGCAACCCTTTTTCTTCACAACTAGCAATAATAAAAATATTTTCTTCTGTTGTGTCTAAATTATTTTCTTCCAAAATTTTCTTAGCTTTAGGAATTCCGTCTTCTAAACCAGCTAAAGGATCTCCTATAAAAGGCGGTTTGTTTAATTTTTTGGCGGCTATTTTTACTACTTCAGGGTCGGGGTTAGTCGGAGTTTTACCAAAGTAACCCAAAACCATATTGCCATAACCAGAAGTTATATTTTTCCATTTTCCTTGCGTTACATTGGCGTAAGCCTGTTGAAAATAAAATTGAGAGACGGGAGTCACAGAAGTGCCATACCCTCCTTTACGAATTACATCTGCCATTTCTTTGATTACTGCGTTGTAAAGATGCAGAGTATCAGTATCTCTCATCATCATAGTGTTGGCAGTCAAAGCTCCCCCAGGCATGGGAGAAAAAGGAATTTTATAAGAAATTTTTGTAGCTTCGGGAGGCAAAAAATAATCCTTCATGCAGTCTTCAAAAACTTCTATCGCAGTCAAAATTTTATCAGGGTCTAGCTCTAAACTAAACCCAGTGCCTTTAAGAGCGTGCCACATACAAATTATATCGGCTTGGCAAGTTCCCCCACTGCAAGGGCTTTTGGAGAGATCAATTCCATCTGCTCCGCCTGCGATAGCCGCTAAATTTTGAGCGATGGCGTTGCTTGCGGTATCGTGAGTATGGAACCAAATTACCATATCTTGAGGCACTATTTTTCTAGCTTCTTTTAAAGTTTCAAAAACTTTCCTTTGATTAGCAGTCCCACTTGCATCTTTAAAACAAATAGAATCAAAAGGAATATCCGATTTCAAAATTTCTTTTAATTTTTTAAGATAATAACCAGCAGTATGTATATCTCCTGCACAGTTTGGCGGCAAATCCATTAGCGTAATCACAATTTGATGGTGCAAGCCGTGTTTTGTAATCACTTCACCCGAAAATCTCAAATTTTCTATATCGTTTAAAGCGTCAAAATTGCGGATAGTCGTCATACCGTGCTTTTTAAACATCTTAGCGTGCAGCTCAATAATATCTTTGGGTTGTTGTGATAAAGCTACAACATTGATACCTCTAGCTAAAGTTTGTAGGTTTGCGTCTTCTCCTGCTTTGATACGAAAAGAATCCATCATATCAAAAGCGGATTCGTTGCAATAGAAAAAAAGACTCTGAAACCTTGCTCCGCCTCCTGCTTCAAAATGATGAATACCCGCTTCTACACTGGCTTCTAATGCAGGTAGAAAATCTTTTGTCAAAACTCTAGCCCCATAACAGGATTGGAAACCGTCTCTAAATGAGGTATCCATAAATTTTATTTTTTTCATTTCAAAATTTTTTGGTATAGTTTGTAAAATATACTATAGTCTAGTTAATAAAAAAAACAACGCCCAGAATCATGGCAAACTTATCTTTCAACGGTGCATTCATCACAAATCTAGCAGAATGGCATAGTGATTTCACTTTATTTTTTTTCACTTGGATAACGCATCTAGGAGATTTCGCAGCCTACCTTGGTATTTTGTGTTGTATTTATCTAGCAGTAGATAAAAATAAAGGCTATCAACTTATTTTTATTGTAGTTTTTTCTTCTATTTTCAATAGCGTAGCGAAAATATTGATAGCCAATCCTCGTCCCCCCAATTTCTTGCATCAAGTAGAAGCCTCAGGTTATAGCACCCCGTCAGGTCACGCTCAAGTTTCTGCTTCTTTTTGGATAAGCCTTGCTCTAAAATTTCGAAAAAACTGGCTTATTTATACTGCTGTGCTTTTTATTTTTCTTATTGGCTTTAGCAGGCTCTTTCTAGGAGTGCATTATTTTGAAGATGTTTTGCTTGGTTGGGTGGCTGGCGTAGTTTTGTCTTTACTGCTTGTTTTTTATTGGGATAGATTTGCCCATAAAATTACAGCAAAAAAAGGGTTGGTTGCCACTTTTTTATTTTCTGTAATAGCGACAGGTTTTTTTGGTTGGCTAGCAGATTTTCAAGAAATAGGTGCAGAAATTGCCACTTATAGCGGATTATTTTTTGGTTTAGTATGGGCGAGGGCATTGGAAATAAGGCGTCTAAAATTTTCGGCTAGCTCTTCCAGTTTTTTAAATGGTTTTCTAAAAACATTTATAGGGTTTGCCTTAATTTGTGCGGTTTGGATAGGATTTTCTGAAATCAATAGTCTTTTATTAGGAGAAGATGCAGGAGGTATTGTGGCGTATGTTTTTCGCTATCTGCGTTATTTTCTATTAGCTTTTACAGCCGTTTATTTAGTTCCTTTGGTTTTAGTCAAATTAAAATTAACAAAGGTCTGTTAGATTTTTTATTAATAATGGAAATAGTAGCTCCCGCTGGAAACTTCAATAAACTCAAAACAGCTATTCTTTACGGGGCAGATGCTGTTTATTTAGCGGGACAAAAGTATAGTTTGCGGGCGGGTGCAGATAATTTTACTCCTTCCGAATTGGAGCAAGCGAGTCAGTTTTGCCACAAACACAATAAAAAAATCTATGTCACTCTAAACGCCTATCTTCACGATAAAGACTTTGAAGGTTTGTTTGATTATCTCAAATTTTTAGAAAAAATCAAAATTGATGCTGTGATTTGTGCAGATTTAGGAGTGGTGCGACTGGTTAAAGAAAATAGTAAAATTCCCGTGCATCTTTCTACACAAGCCTTTGTTTTAAATTCTTGGCACGCCAAAATTTGGAAATGTTTAGGGGTGAAGCGGATTGTATTGGGGCGAGAATTGAGTATCAAACAAGCAGCAAAAATCAAACGAGAGGTAGGTATAGAAATAGAGCTTTTCATTCACGGTGCAATGTGTATGTCTTATTCCGGACACTGCACTATTTCTAATTACACCGCAGGTAGAGATAGCAATCGCGGAGGATGTATTCAAAGCTGTCGCCATATTTACAATATTCAAAATAATAAAAATAAAATACTACCAGAAGCCAAAACTTTATTAAGTTCTAAAGATTTAAACGGATTTGTCAATCTAAAAGACTTTGTAGCTCAAGGGTTGGATGCAGCAAAAATTGAAGGAAGGATGAAAGGAGAGCTTTATTTAGCGTCTACAGTGAGGGCATACAGCCATTTATTACAAGAAATTGAACGGAATAAAAAGAGCGCCTCAGCAATTTCTACTTATCTAACTATAGAGGGCAAAGAAGAGCTAAAAAAATTACCCCACCGTGGTTATACTACGGCATCACTTAAAAAAAAGGCAGATAAGCGAAGTATTTACGACGGCACAGCTAAAAATAGCAAAATAAATCAAAAGCGTATCTTTGAATTTTCAGGAGTTATTGTTTTTTACGATAGCAAAAAACAACGGGTCTACCTACAAACAAAAAATCCACTGCGACAAGAAATGGAAGTAGAAATTTTAACCCCACAAAAGAACATTGCTTTTTTTATTGAAAATTTAAAAAATGCGAAAGGAGATAGTATTCTTTATAGCGATTCCAATAGAGTGGTTTCTTTTGATTGCCCCAATAAAGCTACAAGCAAAGGTTATATACAAAAGCATAACTTCTGTTTATGGCAAATAGGCTGGGTTTTGCGGGCTGGCATCCTATTAGGCAAGGAAACTGCTAAAATCCAAACAACTAAATCCAAACAACTAAAAATCCACAAACAGCTAAAAGTACAAAAACAGCTAAAAGGCCACAAACAGCAGGGGAGGAAACCATAGCGTTTGCTATTTTAGCAGTTTTTACCTTTTTATTTTTTGGGGGTTATTGACTTTAAAAGGAAAATTTGCCAAAATAAAACAACCAGCTATAAAAACTTTAAAAAAATAAAATGTTACGAGCAACTACAGCACAAAAATTTACTTCTACTAAAATCTACGATCTTTTGATTGGACTAGGTGCAGAAAAAAAGAAAGCAGAGATTGCTATTGGAGAGTTTGTAGAACTGAGACCAAAAGCTTTGGCTTCTAGTGCAGCAAAAACGGGTTTGGATACCACTCTTCCTACGGACAAAGGGGATATCTGGAGATTGGAAGCCATCATTTCAGACAACAAAAACGAAACAAACCTAAAACTGAAAGATATTGAGAGTGAAATCGTAGAAACCAAAAGCGACTTGATAAGAATAATAACAGACAATAAAAACGAAACAGACCTAAAACTGAAAGATATTGAGAGTAAAATCGTAGAAACCAAAAGTAACCTAGAAAAAATAATAACAGACAACAGAAACGACCTAGAAAAAATAATAACAGACAACAAAACCGATACAGATCTAAAACTGAAAGATATTGAGAGTAAAATCGTAGACAGCAATAACGCTACAGATCTAAAACTGAAAGATATTGAGAGTAAAATCGTAGACAGCAGTAACGCTACAGACTTAAAACTGAAAGATATTGAGAGTAAAATCGTAGACAGCAGTAACGCTACAGACTTAAAACTGAAAGATATTGAGAGTAAAATCGTAGACAGCAGTAACGCTACAGACTTAAAACTGAAAGATATTGAGAGTAAAATCGTAGACAGCAATAACGCTACAGACTTAAAACTGAAAGATATTGAGTTGAAAATAATAGAAAGCAAAAACGACCTTGAGTTAAAAATAGCAAACAGTAGATCTGATATAATCAAATGGTTCGTTGCGACTACTCTAGCCAGTATAGGTATATTGAGCGCTATAATGCTTGGCTTATTACAATTTTCAAGCAATTTGTAGATTTGGTTAAAGGAGCATTTGATTATTATATGGTTTTTAAATAGATTTAAGATCCATTTTTCTTATGTTTAATCATTAAATTAAAAAATAAAATGTTACGAGCAACTACAGCACAAAAATTTACTTCTACCAAAATCTACGATCTTTTGATTGGACTAGGTGCAGAAAAAAAGAGAGCAGAGATTGCTATTGGAGAGTTTGTAGATTTGGTCCCAAAAGCTTTGGCTTCTAGTGCAGCAGAAACGGGTTTGGATACCACTCTTCCTACGGACAAAGGAGATATCTGGAGATTGGAATCCATCATTTCAGATAACAAAAATGATACAGATCTAAAACTGAAAGATATTGAGAGTGAAATCGTAGAAACCAAAAGCGACTTGATAAGAATAATAACAGACAATAAAAACGAAACAGACCTAAAACTGAAAGATATTGAGAGTAAAATCGTAGAAACCAAAAGTAACCTAGAAAAAATAATAACAAAAAACAGAAACGACCTGGAAAAAATAATAACAGACAACAGAAACGACCTGGAAAAAATAATAACAGACAACAAAAACGACCTAGAAAAAATAATAACAGACAACAAAAACGAAACAAACCTAAAACTGAAAGATATTGAGAGTAAAATCGTAGACAGCAATAACGCTACAGACTTAAAACTGAAAGATATTGAGAGTAAAATCGTAGACAGCAATAACGCTACAGACTTAAAACTGAAAGATATTGAGAGTAAAATCGTAGACAGCAATAACGCTACAGACTTAAAAATAGAAAAGATGAGAACAGAAGCAGAAAAAAATAAAAACTCTTTATTATTTTGGGGTGTGTCAGTCCAGTTAGCAGTTGGTGGGCTGGTTGTGGCTGTATTGCAGCTTTTAAAAGTTTTGAGTTAGTGTAAATCTAAAATAGAGAAAAAATAAGGTAGTTTTTTTATTTAGTTTTTTGTGATTTTTCTCTTTATCTTTTTATTTTCACCTTTTGTCTATCTTTTGGTTGCCTTTTTATTTTTTGGTGACTTGACTTTAATGGGAGAATTTGCCAAAATAAAACAACCAAATAAGACAACCAGCTATAAAAACTTTTATAGATCTTTGAATTTCGCTGATGTGACGGCTAGCCAAATGGTTAGAACAGGTGCGAAAAAAATTTTTAGCTCGCTGGAATATCGTAGAACAAAAATTCTACAAAATTTAATATCCTGTATAAATAAAATGCAAAAGCTCCAGTGGAGCTTTTGCTATAACCCTTATGAAATAGATAGCAATAAGAGAGTATTTCAAGAGTTAAAAATTTTTTTCAATGGCGTAGTAAAAAATACTATAGACCTTGCATTAAGCAAGAATAAACTGTGAAACAGCCCTTTGGCTGTTTCACAAATAGCCCATAAAAAGAGTCAAGCAATAAGCTTGTTTTGGCTAAACAGAACGCAAATTCAAAAAACCTTATAAAAATAAAATGTTACGAGCAACTACAGCACAAAAATTTACTTCTACTAAAATCTACGATCTTTTGATTGGACTAGGTGCAGAAAAAAAGAGAGCAGAGATTGCTATTGGAGAGTTTGTAGATTTGGTCCCAAAAGCTTTGGCTTCTAGTGCAGCAGAAACGGGTTTGGATACCACTCTTCCTACGGACAAAGGGGATATTTGGAGATTGGAAGCCATCATTTCAGAGAACAAAAACGATACAGATCTAAAACTGAAAGATATTGAGAGTGAAATCGTAGAAACCAAAAGCGACTTGATAAGAATAATAACAGACAATAAAAACGAAACAGACCTAAAACTGAAAGATATTGAGAGTAAAATCGTAGAAACCAAAAGTAACCTAGAAAAAATAATAACAAAAAACAGAAACGACCTGGAAAAAATAATAACAGACAACAAAAACGACCTGGAAAAAATAATAACAGACAATAAAAACGAAACAGACCTAAAACTGAAAGATATTGAGAGTAAAATCGTAGAAACCAAAAGCGACTTGATAAGAATAATAACAGACAATAAAAACGAAACAGACTTAAAACTGAAAGATATTGAGAGTAAAATCGTAGACAGCAATAACGCTACAGACTTAAAAATAGAAAGAATGAGAACAGAAGCAGAAAAACACAAAAACGCTCTATTGATTATAGGAATTTCAACACAGCTAGCAGTTGGTGGGCTGGTTGTGGCTGTATTGCAGCTTTTAAAAGTTTTGAGTTAGTGTAAATCTAAAATAGAGAAAAAATAAGGTAGTTTTTTTATTTAGTTTTTTGTGATTTTTCTCTTTATCTTTTTATTTTCACCTTTTTGTCTATCTTTTGGTTGCCTTTTTATTTTTTGGTGACTTGACTTTAATGGGAGAATTTGCCAAAATAAAACAACCAAATAAAACAACCAGCTATAAAAACTTTTATAGATCTTTGAATTTCGCTGATGTGACGGCTAGCCAAATGGTTAGAACAGGTGCGAAAAAAATTTTTAGCTCGCTGGAATATCGTAGAACAAAAATTCTACAAAATTTAATATCCTGTATAAATAAAATGCAAAAGCTCCAGTGGAGCTTTTGCTATAACCCTTATGAAATAGATAGCAATAAGAGAGTATTTCAAGAGTTAAAAATTTTTTTTAATGCCGTAGTAAAAAATACTATAGACTTTGCATTAAGCAAGAATGAACTGTGAAACAGCCCTTTGGCTGTTTCACAAATAGCCCATAAAAAGAGTCAAGCAATAAGCTTGTTTTGGCTAAACAGAACGCAAATTCAAAAAACTATTTAAAAATAAAATGTTAAGAACAGCTACAGCACAAAAATTTACTTCTACTAAAATCTACGATCTTTTGATTGGACTAGGTGCAGAAAAAAAGAGAGCAGAGATTGCTATTGGAGAGTTTGTAGAGCTGGTCCCAAAAGCTTTGGCTTCTAGTGCAGCAGAAACGGGTTTGGATACCACTCTTCCTACGGACAAAGGAGATATCTGGAGATTGGAAGCCATCATTTCAGATAACAAAAATGATACAGATCTAAAACTGAAAGATATTGAGAGTAAAATCGTAGAAACCAAAAGCGACTTGATAAGAATAATAACAGACAATAAAAACGAAACAGACCTAAAACTGAAAGATATTGAGAGTAAAATCGTAGAAACCAAAAGTAACCTAGAAAAAATAATAACAAAAAACAGAAACGACCTGGAAAAAATAATAACAGACAACAGAAACGAAACAAACCTAAAACTGAAAGATATTGAGAGTAAAATCGTAGACAGCAATAACGCTACAGACTTAAAACTGAAAGATATTGAGAGTAAAATCGTAGACAGCAATAACGCTACAGACTTAAAAATAGAAAAGATGAGAACAGAAGCAGAAAAAAATAAAAACTCTTTATTATTTTGGGGTGTGTCAGTCCAGTTAGCAGTTGGTGGGCTGGTTGTGGCTGTATTGCAGCTTTTAAAAGTTTTGAGTTAATAAAGTAGCAGAAAAGTTTAGCTTAGCTGCAAAATGTATTTTGGCGAGGGGATATTTTTTTGCTGGTATCTTCTCAGGAGGCGTGCCTTCCCAATAATGCTAAAGTTGGACAAATTTCAAATAGAGAAAAAATAATATAGTTTTTTTATTTAGTTTTTTCTCTTTTTTTAGTGTTGACTTTAAAAGGAGAATTTGATTATTATATGGTTTTTAAATAGATTTTAGATCTATTTCTTTTTTTTGAGTGTTGACTTTAAAGGAGCGTTTGATTATTGTGAGACTATTGTAAGGTTTTTAGAGGTTTTTAGATAGATTTTAGAGGTTTTTAGATAGATTTTAGATATATTTCTTTTTTTTAGTATTGACTTTAAAGGAGAATTTGATTATTATATGGTTTTTAGATAGATTTTAGATCTATATTTTCTTTTTTTCTGTGTTTAATTTAAATTAAAAAACAAAATGCCAAATAAAATTACAGGTAAAATTATAGGTAAAATTACAGGTAAAATTACAGGTAAAAATTTTACTAATAGGGGCTCGTTTAAGAGTAGGTTTGCTGGTTCGGTTATTGGCTCTGTTAAGGGTTTGTTTGCGGGCTCGGTTATGGGTGTGTTTTTAGTAGGTTTGCTTTTTTCTCTTGTAGCAGGGGTAGGAAATTTACAGGCACAGGAGAGACAGCAGGGTTGGTTTGTTGGTGTTAGTCCTTTTGTGATGGATGTAAAACTCAAAAAAACAAGCAGGCGAATAGGTAATGTAAGTGAATTAATAAGCGAGTCAGAAACTGAGTTAGTAACTACTGATGTAATGGTAGTAAACAGCACAACCATTGATACTAGCAAAATTGACTACGACGCCACTGTGCCTAACTTTAATAAAAATAATACCACCACCTTTAGAAGATTTGGGACACTTGCAACTAACCGCCCTGCCGCCGCCGAGTTGGCAGGAGACGATGCTATCCTCGTCTGTAAGGGAACTCCGAGAGTACCAGCTGCAAATACAAATTTAACTAATATTAGCTACGACGCAACGGACAACTTAACAGATGATCTAAGGCAACTCTTAATGGATACACCAGCTACTAACCGTGGATCAGATTGTGAAAATCTTTTTGATTCTGAATTTTCTAACTCTAGATCTGAAATGACAACCACCTCAGACGGTCCTACAGAAAACCCACCAGACAGAACCACATACACACCCACAGAAAAAACCACAGAAGAAACCTCAAAACTCAAGGGAACAGGAATCTCGTTCGGTTTTAACTTTGAAAAATACTCCTTGTCTTTCAACCAACTCCAATGGAGCGCAGGAGACGACAAGCTGCAAGCCCAAGTGCTTTTAGCCCGTTACTTTCTACCCTACGGTTTTTCTGTAGGAGGGGGTTTAGCGAGCGCAAAGCTAGGCACTTCTTTTGGCTCGGCGTCGGGCACAGCCCCCGCCTTACATTTTGCCTACAATTATCCCGTTACAAAAAACTTGCAGATTCAGGTAGGTTTATTTTGGCTAGGGCTGGATCTTGCGGTGCAGGATACCCAGATAATTACTCCTACGACTACGACTACAACTACTATTTCTGATCCTTATAATATGGATTCTACGACTATTTCTCTTGCTAATAGGACTTCTACTCCTACAAGTTCTCCTATCACAAAGAGAGCTATCATGGGTATTAACCACTCAGGTAACGTCCCCGGGAAATATCAGGCGTTTTACACTTCAACATATGATACTAGAGTAGTGGTTACCGCAACACTTCCCAGTGGAACGGACACGACAACTTCAAGCACTACAAGCACTACAATCACTAAAAGCACTACAAAAGCTACAAACACTACAAATACTGTGACCGGGGAGCACCACCAAACCGCAGAAATCAAAAACCCCGCCACCATTAGCATAAATTTCATCTGGCGCTTTCGTTAAGGAAGCTTCTGGAAAATGCCTATCATAAGGGAGCTTTTTTTAAGGGCGTCTTTGTTAAGAGTGTTTTTTTTAGGGCACTTTCGTTAAGAGCGTTTTTTTAAAAACCTGAAGGGGACATTTTTTTTCCCCAACCTGAAGGGGACATTTTTTTTTCAATTATTTCTGTAGGGGATGTTTTTTTTCCCCAACCTGCAGGGGACATTTTTTTTACTTTGTAAAAAAATGTCCTCTGCAATGCATTTATTTGGGTTTATTGTTTTTTGAGTGTTGACTTTAAAGGAGAATTTGATTATTATATGGTTTTTTAGATAGATTTTAGATCTATATTGGCTGTTTTTTCTATTCTTTTTATTAATATTAACTTTTTAACTACAAAAAAATATGAAATCTATAAATATTAAATTGAACTTGTTTGTATTGAAGTCGGTTGTTTTGCCCCTTATAATATTTACAGCTGCTTTTTTGTTTTTCTATACAAACGTTGGAAATCTGCAAGCCCAAGAAGGAAAACAAGCAAGACAGCAGGGTTGGTTTGTGGGTGTTAGTCCTTTTGTGATGGATGTGAAGCTCAAAAAAACAAGCAGGATAACAGGTGAGGAAAGGACGGAAGTAAGCGAATTAGTAAGCGAGGATGTAGGTGTTTTTGATGCGAATGCTATTAGCTACGAAGCCACTGTGCCTAACTTTCATTTAGATCCCCGCCACACTCTTCAATTAGAAACCCTGGCAGTTGCCAATTCGGCAATAGCATCTGCTATATCCTTGTGTAGTAATGGAGAAATCCCCACAGTGATAGCAGATACGGGTTCCTCCGTCCAAGACACCATCTATTTAGTAAGCTACACCACAACGGACAACTTAGTAGATGATCTAGCTGATTTAAGGCAACTCTTAGAAAATACACTAGCAACAAACATTAGCATTAGCACAACAGATCAAGCTGCAGCAGCTCCCCATTGTGAAACTTTTTTTGAGTCAGCTTTATCTCCCTCTGCTCCAGTGACAAACACATCAGAAGACACAACAAAACTACCAGACAAACCCACAGAAGAAACCTCAAAACTCAAGGGAACAGGAATCTCGTTTGGTTTTAACTTTGAAAAATACTCCTTGTCTTTCAACCAACTCCAATGGAGCGCAGGAGGCGACAAGCTGCAAGCCCAAGTGCTTTTAGCCCGTTACTTTCTACCCTACGGTCTTTCTGTAGGAGGTGGTTTAGCGAGCGCAAAGCTAGGGACAGTTTTTGGATCGGCATCAGGTACAGCACCCGCCTTGCATTTTGGCTACAACCGAGCCATTACAAAAAACTTGCAGATTCAGGTAGGTTTATTTTGGCTAGGGCTGGATCTTGCAGTGCAGGATACCCAGTTCACTCCTTCTGCGACTACTATTTCTACTCCTATAACTACTACTGCTCCTACTTTCCAAAGGAGAGCCATCGTTGGTCTGTCGCGGGCAGGTGGTCCAGTAACGGCAAATGACTATAAGGCACTCCAAGGATTTGCTGGTTCTGCTGGTGTCAATCCCTACGATACTAGAATAGTGGTTACTGCAACGATTCCCAGTGGAGTGAACAGAACAACGACTACCAGCACTACAAAAACTGTGAGCGAAACCCACCACCAAACCGCAGAAATCAAAAACCCCGCCACCATTAGCATAAATTTCATCTGGCGTTTTCGTTAAGGAAGCTTCTGGAAAATGCCTATCATAAGGGAGCTTTTTTTAAGGGCGTCTTTGTTAAGAGTGTTTTTTTAAAAACCTGTAGGGGATGTTTTTTAAAAACCCGTCCCACAAATAAAATTAGGCATTATAGGAAGGCTAGGCAAGACAAAAAAAAAATTTTAGCTCGCTGGAATATATGTGATATTTCAAGAGTTAAAATTTTTTTTTAACGCCGCATAGCCGAACTAGAATGTCTAATTCAGCAAAAAATGTGTCCCCGCATTCCACAAATACATCTTATTTAAGAACGGGGACACATTTTTACTTTGTAAAAAAATGTCCCTTGCAATGCATTTATTTTTTTATTTGGGTTTATTGTTTTTTGAGTGTTGACTTTAAAGGAGAATTATAATAATATAAGGTTTTTAGATAGATTTTAGATCTATATTTTCTTTTTTTTAGTATTGACTTTAAAGGAGAATTATAATATTATAAGGTTTTTAGATAGATTTTAGATCTATATTTTCTTATGTTTAATTTAAATTAAAAAACAAAATGTCAAATAAAATTACAAATAAAATTACTGGTAAAAATTTTACTAATAGGGGCTCGTTTAAGAGTAGGTTTGCTGGTTCGGTTATTGGCTCTGTTAAGGGTTTGTTTGCGGGCTCGGTTATGGGTGTGTTTTTAGTAGGTTTGCTTTTTTCTCTTGTAGGAGGGGTAGGAAATTTACAGGCACAGGAGAGACAGCAGGGTTGGTTTGTGGGTGTTAGTCCTTTTGTGATGGATGTGAAACTCAAAAAAACAAGCAGGATAACAAGTGAGGAAAGGACACAAGTAAGCGAAAGAATAACTGAGGAGGTAGGTGTTTTTGATGCAAATGCTATTAGATACGAAGCCACTGTGCCTAATTTTGCTTCAGATGACCGCCACATGAATCAATTTGGTTTAGCCTCCCTAGCAGTTGCTAATGCGGCAATAGCAGATGCTATATCCTTGTGTCAGAGCGGTGCAATACCCATAATAACGGAAGGAGATCTTTTTAATGGCGTAATCCAGACGCCAGATATCATCTATTTAATAAGCTACAACGAAACAACAGACTTAACAAGTGGTCTAAGCCAACTCTTAGAAAACACACCAGCAACAACCATTGACACTAGCACAGCGTCCCAAGATGTAGCAGTTCCTTTTTGTAAAACTTTTTTTGCTTCAGGTTTAGATCCCTCTGATACAGTGGAAGGACCAGGCTCAGACACTACAAAAGACCTATCAGAAAACACAGAAGAAACCTCAAAACTCAAAGGAACAGGAATCTCGTTTGGTTTTAACTTTGAAAAATACTCCTTGTCTTTCAACCAACTCCAATGGAGCGCAGGAGACGACAAGCTGCAAGCCCAAGTACTTTTAGCCCGTTACTTTCTACCCTACGGTTTTTCTGTAGGAGGGGGTTTAGCGAGCGCAAAGCTAGGCACTTCTTTTGGCTCGGCATCGGGTACAGCCCCCGCCTTGCATTTTGCCTACAACCGAGCCATTACAAAAAACTTGCAGATTCAGGTAGGTTTATTTTGGCTAGGGCTAGATCTTGCAGTGCAGGATACCCAGTTCACTCCTTCTGCGACTACTATTTCTACTCCTATAACTACTACTGCTCCTACTTTCCAAAGGAGAGCCATCGTTGGTCTGTCGCGGACAGGTGGTCCAGTAACGACAAATGACTATAGGGCACTCCAAGGATTTGCTGGTTTTGTTAATATCAATCCCTTCGATACTAGAATAGTGGTTACTGCAACGATTCCCAGTGGAGTGAACAGAACAACGACTACAAGCACTAAAAAGACTGTGACCAGGGAGCACCACCAAACCGCAGAAATCAAAAATCCCGCCACCATTAGCATAAATTTCATCTGGCGTTTTTTTTAGGGCACTTTCGTTAAGAGCGTTTTTTTAAAAACCTGTAGGGGATGTTTTTTTTCCCCAACCTGCAGGGGACATTTTTTTTGCTTTGCAAAAAATGTGTCCCCGTTCTTAAAGAAGAAGGTATTTTTGCGGGGACACATTTTTATCCAAAATGGTTGCTTAGTCAACCATTTGGAGCAAAAAAAATGTCCCTTGCAAGGCATTTGTTTTTTTATTTGGTTTTTTCTTTTTTTTTCTGGTATCTTTTATCTAGTTTCACTTTTTAACTACAAAAAAATATGAAATCTATAAATATTAAATTGAACTTGTTTGTATTGAAGTCGGTTGTTTTGCCTCTAATATTGAAATCGGTTGTTTTGCCCCTTATAATATTTACAGCTGCTTTTTTGTTTTTCTATACAAACGTTGGAAATCTGCAAGCCCAAGAAGTAAACCAAGCAAGACAGCAGGGTTGGTTTGTTGGTGTTAGTCCTTTTGTGATGGATGTAAAACTCAAAAAAACAAGCAGGATAACAGGTGAGGAAAGGACGGAAGTAAGCGAATTAGTAAGCGAGGATGTAGGTGCTACTAGCTACCACGCCACTGTGCCTAACTTTGCTTCAGATGACCGCCACATGAATCAATTTGCTGGAGGCAGTAGTGCCCTAGCAGTTGCTAATACGGCAATAGCAGCTGCTATATCCTTGTGTAAGGAAGGTAAAACACCCACAACGGATATAGAACCCACCGATCGTAGAGGTAATATTGGGGTAGGGAGAGATACCATCTATTTAATAAACTACGCCACAACGGACAACTTCACAGGTGATCTAGATGGTCTAAGGCAACTCTTAATAGATACAACACCAACAACCATTGACTCTGGAGCAACGGGTCAAGCTGCGGCAGCTCCTCTTTGTAGAGCTTTTTTTGAGTCAGCTTTATCTCCCTCTGATCCAATGACAAACACCTCAGAAGACACAACAAAACTACCAGACAAAACCACAGAAGAAACCTCAAAACTCAAGGGAACAGGAATCTCGTTTGGTTTTAACTTTGAAAAATACTCCTTGTCTTTCAACCAACTCCAATGGAGCGCAGGAGACGACAAGCTGCAAGCCCAAGTGCTTTTAGCCCGTTACTTTCTACCCTACGGTTTTTCTGTAGGAGGTGGTTTAGCGAGCGCAAAGCTAGACACTTCTTTTGGCTCGGCATCAGGTACAGCACCCGCCTTGCATTTTGGCTACAACCGAGCCATTACAAAAAACTTGCAGATTCAGGTAGGTTTATTTTGGCTAGGGCTGGATCTTGCGGTGCAGGATACCCAGATCATTAATTCTACTCCTACGACTACTCCTACGACTACTACTACTCTTCCTCTAACTACTGGTGCTACTTTCCAAAGGAGAGCCATTGTTGGTCTGGTTCGGGTAGGTGGTAATAATAATGAAAATGACTACAATGCAATCCAAGGATTTGCTCTTTCTGGTAATACCAATCCCTACGATACTAGAATAGTGGTTACTGCAACGATTCCCAGTAAAGCGATCACAACAACGACTACAAGCACTACAAAAACTGTGAGCGAACAACACCACCAAACTGCAGAAATCAAAAACCCCGCTACCATTAGCATAAATTTCATCTGGCGCTTTCGTTAAGGAAGCTTCTGGAAAATGCCTATCATAAGGGAGCTTTTTTTAAGGGCGCTTTCGTTAAGAGCGTTTTTTTAAAAACCTGTAGGGGATGTTTTTTAAAAACCCGTCCCACAAATAAAATTAGGCATTATAGGAAGGCTAGGCAAGACAAAAAAAAAATTTTAGCTCGCTGGAATATATGTAATATTTCAAGAGTTAAAATTTTTTTTTAACGCCGCATAGCCGAACTAGAATGTCTAATTCAGCAAAAAAAATGTCCCCTGCAATGTATTTGTTTTTTGAGAAAACTGCTGGGGATGTTTTTGAAGAAGTTCTTTGAGGAAATTGTAGGGAATATTTTTTGTAAGAAGTTCTTTGAGAAAACTGCAGGGAATATTTTTTTCTTTTTGTGTCCTATTTGGTTTTGTCTTATTTGTTGGTTTTGTCCTATTTGGTTTTGTCTTATTTGTTGGCTTTGTCCTATTTGGTTTTGTCTTATTTGTTGGCTTTGTCCTATTTGGTTTTGTCTTATTTGTTGGCTTTGTCCTATTTGGTTTTGTCTTATTTGTTAGCTTTGTCCTACTCGGTTTTGTCTTATTTGGCTTGTCTTATTTGGTTAGGCAAAAATCTCAAACTGCTATTCTGTGTTGTTGTCTATATCTATGCCAAAAATTTTAAATCTAATTTCGGGTTTAAAACGAAATTCGGAAAGATAAAGCCCAAGTGGATTGATATTAGCTATGGGGAGTTTTTTTTTATCTTCCCAAGAATAGGATAAACATTTTTTGTTTTTAGAAATATTTTTCAGCTTTTCCATCATAGATAATTCCTCTTTTCTACAGTGTTCTAATACTCGTTTTAGAATATCATTTGCTCCTTTTTCTTTTTTTTCTTCAATCTGCTGCTGGAGTTCTTCCAAAATACTTAAATTTTTTAAGCAGATGGTGTTTTCGGCAGTTAAATCTAATGGCACTTCTATTTCCATAATATCTACACCGCATTTGTGCCTTCTGCCGTAGGGAGCTTGAGATTCTGTATATTGCAGAGTTTTACAATGAGGACAATAAAGCCAAACTAAAATTCCCATTTCTGACTTGGCTGTTTTGTTTTTAAATTTTTCAGTCTTTAGTTTCTGAGTGACAGTTTGCTTTTTAGTAGTTGTTTTTAAACTAGAACTTTGTTTTTTTTTAAGTAGCTCTTGTTTGCCTTTTTTAAAGGATATTATTCTAGTCATACTTATTCAAAAATAGGTTCTGATTTTTTAGGAAAAAAATATTCTTCTGCTATCTCTATCGCATTGAGTGCTGCTCCTTTATAAAGCTGGTCTGCTACACACCAAAAACAAAGACCATTTTCACTAGATAAATCTTCGCGAACTCTACCTATGTAGGTAAAAAAGGTTTCTGTGATTTCTTTGGGCGTTGGATATCCTCCAGCTTCTTCTTTGTTGATAACTTTTAAACCAGCCTTTTCCCAAATTTCTACTGCTTCTGTTGGCATCAATTTTTTTTCTGTTTCTATTAAAATAGATTCTGAATGGGATCTTAAAATGGGAAGTCTAACACAGGTGGCTGTAATTCTCATTTTTGGAGTATTCAAAATTTTACGGGTTTCAAAAACCATTTTCATCTCTTCTTTAGTATAGCCTCCTTCTAAAAATTTGTCTACTTGCGGAATCGCATTCATCAAAATAGGTAAAGGATAAATTGTAGCGGTAAGTTCTTTACCGTTTGCGTAATCTTGGATTTGCCCTTTGAGTTCTTGGATAGCCTTCACCCCTGAACCAGAAACGGCTTGATAGGTGGATACCACTACTCTATTGATGCCTGCAAAATCGTGGATGGGTTTTAAAGCCTCTACAAGTTGAATGGTGGAGCAGTTAGGGTTGGCTATAATGCCTTGATTTTTTTTAGCTTCTTGTATGTTGCAACTCGGCACGATTAAGGGAACTTTTTCGTCTAGGCGAAAAGCGCTAGAATTATCTATTACTAAAGCGCCACTTTCTACAGCTTTGGGAGCGAAATCTAAACTTCTTTCTGTTCCTGCAGAAAAAAAAGCTAGGTCTATGTTTTTAAATGATTGTGGGTTAAGTTTTTCTAAAATAAGTTTTTCTCCCATAAAAGAAATAGACTTGCCTGCTGAACGCGCCGAAGATAAAAGTTTTAAATTTTTGATGGGAAAGTTCCTCAATTCAAAAAGTTTTAAGAACTCTGTACCAACAGCACCGCTGGCTCCTACCAAGGCTATGTTTAATTTCATATTTATAGACTTTTGCATTTGCATTCTGTTTAGCCAAAACAAGCTGTTTAGCCAAAACTAGCTGTTTAGCCAACAAGCTTATTGCTTTTACGCCAATACAGGCTTTGGCAAAAGCGAACTGCCAAAGTGAGATCAAGCACTTTGGCAATAATCTGTCTGAAGTTTAAAACAAAAACGTCACATTAGCTAAATTTAAAGATTTAGTTTATTTGGCATTTTAATTTTTTAATTGAGACCTTTGTTTTAATCCTAACTCAAACCTCTCTTTGTTCATCGGAAGAAAAATGACTACCAAAATAATATTTTTTTGCTAGCGAGTGCTTAACAATCGTTTCTGGAGTGCCTTCAGTGAGAATTTCTCCATTATTCATCAAAAAAACTTTATCTACAATACGTAAAATTTCTTTTGCATTGTGGTCTGTAATCAAAATACCTATATTTTTTTTTACTAGTGAGTACATCAATTTATGAACGGCTTCAATAGCAATTGGGTCTACTCCTGCAAATGGTTCGTCCATTAAAATAATTTGAGGATTATTCACCATTGCTCTCGCAATTTCCAATCTTTTTTTTTCGCCTCCAGACAAACTAATAGCAAGCGATTTGCGGAGATTTTCTAATCCTAATTCTTCTAATAATTCTGTGCATCTTTGTGCGATTTTTTTTTTTGAGGACATATAAAATTGTAACACTCCTATAATGTTGTCTTCTACACTCAATTTTTCAAAAATAGAAGTTTCTTGCGGTATATAGCCTATACCCATTCTGGCTCTTTTGTGAATGGGTTTTTTTGTTATATCTGTAGCATTCAAAAAAACCTGTCCTTGATTTGGCGTAATTAATCCCATCACCATATAAAAGGTAGTCGTTTTCCCTGCTCCGTTACTCCCTAATAAACCTACAATTTGACCGGGTTTTACCTGCAGCGATACTTTTTTAACTACATGTTTTTCACGGTAAAATTTTTCTAAATTTTTTGCTTCTAACATATTTAGTTGTCTTTTTTATTCTCCTGTTTTAGACATCTTGCGGCGGTTCTAAAGATTTCACTAATTTAACTGCCTTCTTGTCTTGGTAAGAAAAAAATTGCCCTGAAAACTTCACACTACCCTCCACAACAAATAAAATAGCCTCTCCTTGTTTGTATTCTGTCAAGATGGTATCACCTTCTTCTAAAGCAATCAATTCTTGTAAAGATACTTTATAGCCTCCGAGTAGAATTTGTGCTTGCACTTTCTTCTGAAAAATATTTTGCATAAATAATTTTTTTCTTGTTTGCAAAGGAAGTAGTGAATTTAAGCTATGTCTATCTCGCGTTAGCTGCGAGACTAATTTGTCGTGGAAAGAGACGGAAAAGGAGTGTTTTTTTTTGTTTAAATAAACCCAAAAAAGAAAATGTAACCCATAAACTCTTTTGGAGACAACCTTATAAAAATCTTTTTTTGTAAAACTATGTGTGTATTGACACTGGATAGGATAAAGATGATTCCAAGCTTGATTCCAATTTTTTTCACATTTTAAAAAAAAATCTTTATGAAATGTTTTATGCAATTCCTTAATTTTTTTAGACGATAATTCAGAGGAGTTTTGCGTTTTTGCCAGCATCACTTTTGCCTGAAACAGGGTCTCTAAAAATAAAGTTTCTACGCTAAAAAAGACAAAATTATTTATAGGCTCTAACTGGTAGGCATTGATTATAGCATCTTCGGGAAGGGCGAAATCTTTAAACCTTGTGCGAATTACAGACTGGTAGACAATTTTAGTTTCTTTTTTAGAAAATTCAGAAATTGTTATTTGTAGAAAAGAAATCAATTTGGCAAGGACTGCTTCTAACGCGGGATAAATATTTTCAAAGATTTTTGTTTGCTGAAAATCATTTTTTGGTTTGAATTGAGGAGGAACAAATGGCTTTGAGGGGTTACCTGTTTTGTTTGTTTTTAGAAGGGATGCTTTTTGTGGTTTTTCTGAATATTCTCTGGCAGTTTGGGCTTTGGAAAAGTTTTGTGTTTTTCTTGGTTTATGAAAATCAGTCGTACCAAAATCCTCCTTACCAGTGCTAGACTTTGGGTAATCTGGTTCTATATCTTTTAAAAGAGCGGATACTTCTTTGGGGTTTAGTATGGTCATAATTATTTATCTTTTGCGGATTTTTTTCTTCGCATCACTTTTACTTTTTTCTTCAAAATACTATAGTGCTTTAAGTTTTTCAATCACGATTTAACTCCATTTTTAAACCAATATCATTAGTAGTAGGCATACATTCTTTTTGCAGATGCTAATTTTTTGTTTGTTACTTTCAAATGGTTATCATTGCCATCATTGATCAATAAATCTTCTATATTCATATCAACACGAACGGCAGTCTCCAATGTAGTTTTGTGTTTCTTCCAAGCACTAAATTTATGGGTTAAGTTTATTAATTCATTATGACTTTTATTGCCGTATAGATCAAAAATTTTATCTGTAATTTTTTTACCTATTTCTAATAGATAATATTCATCAGCTTTTCTAATTGCAAGAATTTTAGAATAAGATGTGATTTTTTCACTTTGGGTTTTTAAAAAATATTCTACATATTCTATATCTGTTTGGTTTTCTAAATATTCTTTTTTTTTCTCCATTATATTATCTATTGTAGAAGCAACAGGACCCTTTTCAAAAGCATAGTATCTATCATTACTTAATAATCTGCCATAATTCCTTAAAGTATAGACATCTATTAAAAATATTAGCTTGATAACTTTAATGATTTGCACACCTTGTTTTCCAAATTTATTCACTAGATAAGTTACAAAATTTACTTGCTCTTTAAAAAGATGTTTTACTTTTAAGAACTTATCGGTTGCTTTTTTCATTCTGTTAATAGTTTGAAGATTAATCTTTCACCCATAGACTATAATAGACTTTTGAATTTGCCAAATAGGACAAAACCAGCTGTTTAGCCTATGCAGCGTTGAAAATTTTAAAAAAAATTAAAATAAAAGTCTATTGTTTTCTTTTGCGAAATTGCTTCTTATTCTCACTCTTATTTTTTTCTTCTATGTATTGTAATGCTTCCTGTAAAGAGATAGCTTCTACTGTTTTATCCTTAGGCATAGCAACATTTATAGTGCCGTATTTTATATAGTTTCCGTAAGGTCCTTCGTAAATTCCAATAGCATTTCTATCTACAGGGTGTGCTCCTAAATCTCGTAAAAGTTTCTTTTCTCTAGCTGATTTTTTAGGAGTTTTTAAAACGATAAGAGCTTCTTCTAAACTTAAATTTCCTATTTGTTCGTAAGAAATAGAAGAAAAAAATTTTTTATTATCTTTCAAAATTCTAGAAACATAGGGACCATATCTTCCGGTATTTATTTCTACCGAGCCTCCTTCTGGGTGTTCTCCAAGTTTGATGGGCAAGGACATGAGTTTAAGGGCTAAGTCCAATGTGATTTTAGAAATTGGTAGAAATTTAGGAATGGTTACTCTTTTAGGTTTTTGGGGGGTATCGCTAATACCTAATTGTAGATAACTTCCATACATGCCGTATAAAAGTAAAATAGGCAATCCTGTTTTGGGTTCTATTCCTAGTTCGTTACCTGTTTTCTTGTGTTCAAATAATTCTTCAATATAACTGGCATTCAAATCGGAAGGCAAAACATCTTGTGGAATATTCACATTTTCCACTTGCCCGCTATCTTCTTTTTGAATATAAGCACCGTAGCGAGAAATTCTAATTTCGGGCAATTTGGGCAACTGGATTTTTTTATAGGCATTTGTTGTCTCTGCTTTGTAGTGAGCTTCTGCGATGGCGAGTAGTCCTTTTTTTCCGTTATAAAATCCTTCAAGATATTTTTGCCAATCTTTTTTTCCTTCTGCAATTTCATCTAACACGGCTTCCATATGGGCGGTGAATTTTACATTGATAAATTCAGGAAAATTGTCTTTTAGAAATTTAGCTACTGCAAAAGCAATAAAGGTGGGCACTAGTGCATCTGATATTTTTTTTACATAATTGCGAGCAATAATTGTAGATATTATAGAGGCGTAGGTGCTGGGTCTTCCTATATCTTCTTTTTCTAAAAATTTGATTATTCCCGCTTCTGTATATCTCACAGGTGGATTGGTCTCGTGAGCGTCTACTTGAAGCTCGTTGCAATTTAGTTTTTCTCCTTTTTCTAAAACAGGCAATGTTTGCTGCGCATCAGTTTTATCTAAATCGTAAGCAGCCAAATAGCCTTCGTGAATGATTTTTTTACCAGTACCTCTGAAAATGCAATTAGCTACAGAAATATCTACATTGACAAATTCTTTAATCAGATTAGACATTTGAGATGCCATAGTCCGCTTCCAGATCAAAGAATATAGGCTAGATTCTGCTTTGTTTTCTCCTATGGAGTCTGGTTTTAAAGAAATATCTACAGGATGAATAGCTTCGTGAGCTTCTTGTGCGGTTTTGGATTTACTTTTATAAAGACGAATTTCAGGGTTAAGAAATTTTTCTCCCCAAAGTTTCAAAATAGATTCACGAATAGTATCTATTTTTGCACTAGATATTTGAACGGAGTCGGTTCGCATATAAGTAATATAGCCTTTTTCATAAAGCTTTTGTGCTACATGCATAGTTTCTCTAGCCGCTAGCTTTAACTTACTAGATGCTTCTTGCTGTAGTGTAGAAGTAATAAACGGTGGATATGGATTTTGTTGTTGTTGTTTAGTCTGCAAATCTTTTACAAGCCAATCTTTTTGGGTAAGCTCTTTTTGGAGTTTTTGAGCTTTTTCTTCTAATAAAAGATAACAATCGCCTTTCAATTTCCCTGTTTTAGAGTCAAAATCTTTACTCGTAGCTAATTTCTTATTATTCACTTCAGAAAGCACAACTTCAAATTCTCCGTGATTTTTTTTAATTTTATCTTTTTGTATTCGGGCAGAAAGACTCCAGTATTTTGCCCTTACAAAATTCATACGCTCCAACTCTTTTTCTACAATTAAATTCATAGTTACTGATTGCACTCTACCAGCGGATAGCTTGGTTGTGATTTTTTTCCAAAGCAGAGGAGAAATAGTATAGCCTACAAGACGGTCTAAAATTCTTCTTGTTTCTTGGGCATAGACTAGGTCTTGGTTAACATTTCTAAAATTCTTTAAAGCGTCTAAAACGGCTGTTTTACTAATCTGATGAAATACCATTCTTTGCGTTGGAATTTTGGGTCGCAAAACTTCTAGTAAATGCCAGCCAATACTCTCCCCTTCTCTGTCGTCGTCTGTAGCCAGTATTAGAGAGGTGCTGTTTTCTAAATCGCTTTTAAGCTGTTTGAGAGTTTTTTCTTTATCTTTTGGGACCACATAACAAGGTTCAAATCCTTTTAGGTAGTTAATACCTAAATTAGCCCACTTTTCTTTTTTTATTTTTTGGGGAATTTCACTAGAAGAACTAGGCAAATCTCTTATATGCCCCATAGAAGAAGAAATTTTATATTCCTTAGGTAAAAACTTGGCTAGAGTCTTTGCTTTTGTAGGAGATTCAACAATAACTAGGTGTTGCTCTTTTTTCATAAGATTGTTTTTTTTATTTATTTTATAAGTATAGATCTTTGAATTTGCCAAATAGGACAAAACCAGCTGTGACGAGCTAGCCAAATGGTTAGAAAAAAGTTAAAAATTTTTTTCAACAATTGCTTCGGCTAAACAGAATGCAAATACGACAGTCTATAATTTTTTTTTTAACGATTGCTTTGGCTAAACAGAACGCTGGTGGTATTACCAACTTTGCAAAGGTCTCTATATTTGTTAGAAAAATTTTTTTACCGCCTCGTTGGGCAACCATTGGCAACTTGTCTGTATTATCAGAGAATGTCTGATTTAAAGGTATCTTCAAGGTTTGTTCCAGTTTTAGGCTCTGCGGTATTATTTAAAAGTTTGATTTTCATCAGCTGTTTTTTATTAGCTTTTAAGATGATGGCTGTTCTATTTCCTAAAACAAATTTTTCATTTTGAATGGGGATTTTTCCTGCAAGAAAACAAATATAACCACCAATAGTATCTACTCCTTCTTCTTCAAAATGAAATCCAAAAGTTTGGTTAAATTCTTTAAGAAGCATGGTGGAATCAACAATAGCTCCATCAGTTTGTAACTTGTATTCAGGCTCACTTTTATCAAATTCATCTTCAATTTCTCCGATTAGCTCTTCTAAAATATCTTCTAAAGTCACCAATCCGTCTATATCACCGTATTCGTCTACGATAATAGCCATGTGTTTTTTATTTTTCTTCATATCGTGTAGCACATCTTGAATGCGAGCTGTATAAGAAATTTTCATTACTGGGCGCATAATATCCTTTACTTTCTTGGAGGATAGTTCGGAGATGCAGCTAAAAATATCTTTAACATAAAGAAAACCTGTAACTTCACGTTCTTTTCTAATTACTGGAAATCTGGATCTTCCTGTTTGGACGATGATTTTTAAAATATTTTTCAGTCGCGTGTTTTCTTTTATAAAATCTATTTTTGCGCGAGGAACAGACACTTCATCAATAGTTTTTTGGCTCAAAAAATTTTCTAGATGAGTAATATGTTGGGGGCTTTTTGTTGATATAGGAGGCTTTTTTTTAAACTTCTTTTTTAAAAAAGTTTTTAGTCTATTTAAACGATTCTTTTTAGTCATACGTTGAGTGGATTAATTGTATTTTTTGGAAAAATAAATTTGAAGTGAAGATTGACTGTCTATTTTATATTTTATATTATTCTTCGTCATTAAAGTAGTGAAATTATTATATAGTCTATTAAAATTTAAAGAAGAAAAATAAAAAATTTTGTGCTTATTTCCTAATACTTGGGAGCGAATTTTTTGGTAACCCTGTAAAGTTTTAAGTATTTCTTCAATTTTTCGCAACTCTAAAAGAGAGAAATTCTGAAATTCTAATGTAAATCTTTTGGGTTTTTCTATAGCGTAATAATTTCCTAAATAGTCATCCATGTAAGAAGACAGAATATCTGCAAGTTGTTCTATAGAAAAATCTAAAACTTTTTTGTAGTCTGCAGAATTTTTTTTACTATTTGTATAGATAGGAAAAGAAATTTTATTGGTATCAATATTTTTTATATTTAGTTCATTGAGTACTATGCTACTTGTAATATTGTATTGTTGAAAAAAAAATCCCTCTTCTAAAACAGGCAAAGAGTAAAGATCTATAATTGCTACCCCGTCAAAACCCAGTAGTTTTAATTTTTTTTTTATCTTGGAGATATCGGAATTTAATAGTTTTGCATTAAGATTGAAATCGTAGATTAAAGAAAAAGTAGTTCCTTGATTGCGGATAGTAGCAAAAAGGGTTTTTGTGTTCTGGTTGTTAATATAATAAGATGCAGGGTTTTTAGGCAAATAAAGCAAGAAAAATTTCTGTTTTTTTTCTTCTGGAAAAATAATTTTATTTTCAAGCAACGCGCTTTTAATCCTACTTCTGTTTGGCTCTGCTTGTATGTTTAAAAAATAACTCCCTTCTTTTATAGAACTCTGTAGAACTTTTATCTTTATAAGATAGTGATTCGTATTGATAAGAATCACCTTTTGTAGTAAAGAAAAATTTTCTCTCACTCTTTTCTCTCCCAGAATACTATTCAAATCTTGCAATAATATATCTCTTTTTGCATTGGCTAAGGCTTGTTTTTTTGCTTTTTTTTCTTGTGATTTAAAAATATAGGCTTCGCCTTCCCCGTATAAAATTTTCGCCCATAAGGCTGGGGCTATTAGAGAAGAATAAAGAAAAAAGGCAGCTAGCAGAATTACCTTAAAACGGTAAATTCTATTCCTCATAAAGATCGTTGATAGTGTTTTCTAAAACTTTTTGCTCGTTGATACTCCAAGTATCTAAAGCAGGGTCTTGGTCTAGATTAAATTCGGCTTTTACAGAAAAACTATTGTCAAGAGCAGAATTGGAATAACTGTATCTTGCATCGTTGGGAATCTCTATATCTAAATCGGATAAGTTAATAGCGTATTTGTCGTTTTCTGCAAAATAGAGTTTTTGTGCAGTATAGATCGCCTGTAAAGTAGTTTTTGCTTCCGTTTGCTTTGCTTTGCCGACCAATTTCCTATAACTAGGGAAAACTAAACTAGTAATAATAGCCAAAATAATAATAACAATAGATATTTCAATAAGTGTGAAACCTTTTTGCTTGTGGGGTTTCATAGGTTTGTTTTTCATAATCAAAATAATTGAGTGATGTTTAAAATAATTGAGTGATGTTTAAAATAATATTCACGATTTTAGATTGAGCAATACCATCTTTAAAAGCAGGGATATAATTAGAAGTCGCATAAAAGAATACATAGCTTAAAACAATTCCTATAACGAACCCTATCAATCCCCCGAAAACTCTGCTTATCGCGCTTATATTGAAAAAAAAAACGTGTAAAAAAAATCGTAACAACTTGGATAAGAGAATAAAAATAACAAGAATAATCAAAAAACTTATTATTGCACTCAAATTAGGATTACCTATAAGAGGTAAAATCAAAGATTGCAAATTTAGATGGACTGCTTTTGCAAGAATAGCTCCTAAAAAGATAAATCCAAAAAGTACAAGTGAGCCTGTAAAACCTAAAAAAAACCCCCATAGAGTAGAAAACACAAAAATGAGTAAGAAAATAATATCAAAAAAATTTGTTACCATAACTTTATAAAGTGCTTCGTGTTGTCAAAACTTGCTAAATAAATTATTGTTTTAGTTTAAAAACAAATAAAATACAAGTTCAAAAATTTAAACTACTCTAGAATTTTTTATGAAAAAAGCTATCAGCGCTACAATTATTACATTCAATGAAGAAAATACAATTCAGACCTGTATTCAAAATGTCGCCCAACTTTGCAATGAAGTAGTTGTACTTGATTCTTATAGCAAAGACAAAACAGTAAATATAGCAAAAAAATTAGGAGCCAAAATTTATTTTCAATCTTTTTTAGGAGATGGACTGCAAAAAAAAAAATCCGCAGAGCTGGCCAGTAATGATTGGATTTTATCCATAGACGCAGATGAGACGCTGAGCGAGTCCGCTCTGAAACAAATTAAATCTTTAGATTTAAAAAACCCAACTATAGGCTACGCTTTGAGAAGAAAAAATTTTTTGGGAAGCCATTGGTTAAAAGGACTTTATCCTGATTACAAAATTCGTCTTTATCATAAAAAATATTCCTATTATGATGATCGTGAAATTCACTCATTTGTTCGTTGTTCTAAAAAAAAAAAAATTAAAGCAGATATCATACATCCTACTTTTAAGAATTATTCGGATTGGATAGCTAAACTCAATGCCTTTTCTACAGCAGAATCTAACTATCAACAGCCTTTAAGAAAAAAAAAAGTAACCTACGCTACTCTTATAACACACAGTTTAGCAACTTTTATAAAAAAATTTATTATTCAAAGAGGTTTCCTAAAAGGCAAGGATGGCCTTATCTCCAGCATCACCACTGCATTTCATACTTTTGCTAAGTATGTAAAAATGTTAGAAATACAACAATCCAATAGCAATAAAAAAAAGGAAATAGAAACGAGACCGTTGAATTAGACGTTCTAGTTCGGAAAAATAGGACTACTACTTCCGCTTTTACAGTCCTTTTTTGCTGCATGCAAGGTTTGTGGTGTTTTGTTCTCGCACATCGCAAAAATCCCAAAAAATTTAAAAAACAATCGCTAAAGGATTTTTTTTGCAAAATTTGTTGCTTTTTTTTTGCAAAATTTGTTATAGGTTACTTTTTATTGTAAACCTTTGAATTTGGCAAATTCAAAGGTCTAAATTATTAACTATATTCTATAAAAATTCTTATGAAAAAATGGATATTTATATTTCTTGTTTTTGCTTTTTCTATAAGCAGTTTAGTCGCAAGAGATAAATTTACTTTACAACTCAAATGGGTTACTCAAGCTCAGTTTATGGGTTATTTTGTAGCAAAAGAAAAAGGCTACTATAAAGCAGAAAACTTAAACGTCACTATCAAACCAGGTGGTCCTGATATAGCTCCTCCTCAGGTAATAGCTGGCGGTGGTGCCGATGCTATTTTGGAGTGGATGCCTGCTGCTTTGGCTGCCAGAGAAAAGGGAGTTACTTTGGTGAATGTAGCTCAGATTTTCAAAAAATCTGGTTTAATGCTTACTTGTAGAAAAGAAACAGGTATTCGTGAGCCGCAAGATTTTCGCGGTAAGACTTTAGGAGTCTGGTTTTTTGGTAACGAATACCCTTTTTTAAGCTGGATGTCTGCCTTAAAAATTCCTACTACAGGAGGTTCTAATGGTGTGAAAGTATTAAAACAGGGTTTTAATGTAGACCCTCTCATCCAAAAACAAGCTGATTGTATATCTACTATGACTTACAACGAATACTGGCAGGTTTTACAAGCAGGTCTTAAACCAAGCGAGCTAGTTGTTTTTAAATACGAAGATAAAAAAGTAGCTACTTTGGAGGATGGTATTTATGTTTTGGAAAAAAGTCTGAAAGATAAAAAGTTTGTGGACAAACTCACTAGGTTTGTAAGAGCTTCTATTAAAGGTTGGGATTATGCTATTAAAAACCAAAAAGAAGCTGTAAAGATAGTGCTAGATAATGACGATACTGGTGCACAAACGAAAGATCATCAGACTCATATGGCAAAAGAAATTGCCCGTTTGGTTCAGGGTTCCAAAAAAGGAATTGGTTATTTGGATAAAAAAGACTATAATAGAACAGTGAAAGTTCTACTTGGTGGAGATTCTGCTCCTGTGATTACCAAAAAACCCAAAGGAGCTTGGACTCACCAAATTTGGAATAAACTTTAAAAAGTTTTTGAGAGCATTGCATTAGGAGGATATCTAACTAGTGCGATGCGAAAACCAGGCAGGGAGGGCTATCAAAAACTAAATACATAGCAAAAGTAGAGTGTAAAAGAGCCAAATGGTTATACCAGAGGCTCTTTTACTATAGCCTGTATAGCGTAAAAGCAATAAGCTTGTTTTGGCTAAACAGCTAGTTTTGTCCTATTTGGCAAATTCAAAAGTCTATAATAATCACTAACAAAGAAGTTACTATGTCAAGAAAAATTATTAGCGGGCTAATCCAAGCCCACAACCCAATAAACGATGAAAGTAAATCTGTAAAAGAAATTCAAAAGGCTGCTTTCGCTCATCATATTCCTCTAATAGAAGAGGCTGGCAAAAAAGGAGTCAATATCCTTTGTCTCCAAGAAATTTTTAACGGACCCTATTTTTGTCCTTCACAAGATATACGTTGGTACGAGGCAGCAGAGCCAGTACCAGGACCTACGACTCTGGCTATGGCAGAATACGCCAAGAAATACAAAATGGTGATGATAGTTCCAGTCTATGAAAAGGTAGACGCTGGAATTTTTTACAATACAGCTGCTGTTTTTGATTCCGATGGCTCTTATCTCGGAAAATACCGTAAAAAACATATTCCCCATACAAGTGGTTTTTGGGAGAAATTTTTCTTTAAACCGGGGGATGCTTCTTATCCTGTTTTCCAAACTCGTTATGCAAAAATTGGCGTCTATATTTGTTATGATAGGCATTTTCCAGAAGGGGCTCGTATGTTGGGCTTGAACGGAGCAGAAATTGTCTATAACCCTTCTGCCACAGTAGCTGGGCTTTCGCAGTATCTTTGGAAATTAGAACAACCAGCCCATGCAGTAGCGAATGGGTATTTTATGGGTTGTATTAATAGAGTAGGAACAGAAGCACCTTGGAACATTGGCAAATTTTATGGTAGCAGTTACCATGTCAATCCTCGTGGAGAAATTATAGATATTGCCTCCGAAGATAAAGACGAGCTGCTAATTAGTGAATTGGATTTGGAGGTGATAGACGAGGTTCGCTCTGTATGGCAATTTTTTAGGGATAGAAGACCGGAAACCTATGGTAAAATGCTAGAAATTTAGAACGAAAAATAAAAATGACTCAAACTCTCATTCAAAATGGCGAGATAGTAACAGATTCTAAAACCTATCAAGCCGATATTTTGCTCTCTGATGGCAAAATTGTATCCATTGAAGAAAAAATCAACGAAACTGCGGATAGAACCATTGACGCTCAAGGCAAATATATTTTTCCGGGAGGCATTGACCCTCATGTCCATTTGGATATGCCTTTTATGGGAGAGGTGTCTGCTGATAATTTTGAAAGCGGAACAACAGCTGCCATTGCTGGAGGCACCACTTTTGTTATAGATTTTGTTATTCCAGGCCGTGGGCAATCTTTATTGGAAGCCTTACAAGGGTGGCACAATAAAGCAAAAAATGCAGTGGCGGATTATTCTTACCATATGGCAGTTACTTGGTTTGACGATTCTGTGGCTCGCGAAATGGAGGCTTGCGTCCAAAACGAAGGCATTCCTTCTTTTAAACTGTTCCTAGCCTATAAAGGGGCTATCGGGGTTAGCGATGCCGAGCTTTTAGGAGCAATGAAAAAAGCCAAAGAACTAGGAGCTTTAGTCAACACCCACTGCGAAAACGCAGAACTTGTAGCCTACTTGCAAGACAAACTTTTTGCAGAAGGAAAGGTAGATCCAAAATACCATGCTCTTTCTAGACCTTCCTATGTAGAAGGCTATGGGACACATACGGTAATCACTTTTGCAGAAGCTACAGGTTGTCCCGTTTATATTGTGCATGTTACCTGCCAAGAAGCAGCTTCTGAAATCACCCGAGCTAGAGCTAGAGGTTTACAGGTTTTTGGAGAAACCTGTCCCCAATATTTACTTTTGGATGGTTCTGTTTATGAAAAAGAAAATTTTGAATCGGCAGCCTATGTTATGAGCCCCCCTATTCGTCCTAAAGGACACGCTGAAGCTCTTTGGGACGGAGTAAAATCAGGAAATTTAGAAGTAGTGGGCACGGATCACTGTCCGTTTAATTTAAAAGGACAAAAAGAATTGGGAAGAGGAGATTTTAGAAAAATTCCTAATGGAGCAGCAGGTATAGAAGAGAGATTGAAACTCCTTTATACTTACGGTGTTTTGGAAAATAAAATTAGTCTTAACCAGTTTGTAGCTTTAACTTCTACCCGAGCCGCTCAGATTTATGGTTTATATCCTCAAAAAGGTGCTGTCATACAAGGATCGGATGCAGATTTGGTAATCTGGGATCCAGATATAGAAGGAGTTATTTCCGCAAAAACCCATCACCAAAAAGTAGATACCAATATTTTTGAAGGATTCAAAACTAAAGGTGCTCCTGCTTTTGTTTTGGTTGGAGGAAAAGTAGTTTTTGAAGAAGGAAAACTCAATGTGGAGACGGGGGCTGGTAAGTTTGTTAAAAGAAAGGCTATCTATTGAAATCTGTATTCCTACAAGCTAAAAAATTTTCAACGCTGCATAGGCTAAACAGCTGGTTTTGTCCTATTTGGCAAATTCAAAAGTCTATTTGAGTTTATGAGAGGATGGCTTTTGTTAATCGTTTAAGTCAATTTCAGGAAAATTTTTAAAAGGTATAACAATGAAATACAATTTTATTGAGGAACGAACAGAAAGCCGATTTCACAAAAAAAAACCTTTGTTGAGCGAAAATGAGGCAATTGTAGAATCGTCTCGTTGCATCCGTTGTTATGATGCTCCTTGCATTAGAGGATGTCCAACTGGCATCAATATCCCTCAATTTATCAAAAGAATTCAAGATAAAAATTTCTTAGGCTCAGCGGATACTATTTTACAATCCAATATTTTAGGGCTTTCTTGCTCTAAAGTCTGTCCTGTAGAAGTGCTTTGCGAAGGTGCTTGTGTCTATAACAATATGAACGAACCTCCTGTTCAAATTGGAAAATTGCAAGAATACGCTTTACAGCATTTTTATCAATCTCCCAATCTAAAACCCCCTACAAAAAAAACCAATCGCAAAGTAGCCCTTATTGGAGCGGGACCCGCTTCTCTTTCTTGTGCTGCTTATCTTGCTCTCTCAGGTGTAAAAACAACTATTTTTGAAAAAAATTCTCTGCCTGGAGGTTTAAATTCTTACGGTATTGCTCCTTACAAATTAAAACTAGAAGAATCTATAAAAGAAGTAGAATTTATCCAATCTCTCGGTGTGGAAATTTTACTAAACAAAGAGGTAGGAAAATCCATTGCTGCAGCTGAATTGCAAAAAGAGTACGACGCCATTTTTATTGGAGTAGGGCTTGCCGAAGATAGTTTTCTTTTTGATATTCAATCTTCTAAGAATGTTTTTGGAGCCCTAGCTCTCATTCAAAAAATTAAAACAGAAGCAAATCTAACAAAAACAAATACGGCTTTGGTTATTGGTGGAGGCAATACAGCTCTAGATATAGCTCAAGAATTAGCCGAATTGGAAATCCAAGTTAAGCTCGCTTATCGTAAGAGTAAAAACGAAATGTCTGGTTACCAACACGAACTCAAACAGGCTTTGCTTAAAGGAGTCCAATTTTTTGGAAATCATGTACCGCAAACTTTAATTCAAGAAGACAACCAAACTAAAGGAATGAAATTTCAAACCCAATCTGGTGAAAAAGAAATTTTTTGTGATTGGTTGATTTTTGCTACAGGACAAAAAAAACACCCTTTACAAAAACTTTTTCCTGAAATTGACTTGAACTCTAATGGTAATCTCGTAGTAAATGAGCACTTTGAGACCTCTATAGAAAATATTTACGCTGGAGGAGATTGTGCAAACGGAGGTAAGGAAGTAGTCAACGCGGTTTTTGAAGGAAAAGAAGCAGCTTTCCGAATGCTTAGGAAATGGAGTTTAAAGATCCAATATGGTAAAATTTAATGGTGCCAATTTATGGTAAGATTTAATATGGTAAGATTCAATATGGTAAAATTTAATATGGTAAAATTCAATAAGAGGTAAAAAATGGCAGATCTATCCATTGATTTAGAAGGAATCAAAAGTCCCAATCCTTTTTGGGTGGCTTCAGGCCCTCCTGCAAATACAGCCTATCAAGCAAGAAATGCTTTTGATGTAGGCTGGGGTGGTTTTGTATGGAAAACAATAGGTGAGCCTGTCCGCAATGTGAGTAGTCGTTACGGAGCCGTAGACTATGCAGGACAAAAAATAATGGGATTTAATAATATAGAATTGATTTCCGACAGAGGAGTAGAAGAAAACTTAAAAGAAATAAAAGAGGTAAAAAAAAACTACCCCAATAATGCTATAATTGCTTCTTTGATGGTAGAAAGCAAAGAAGAATGGAAAGAACTGATTCGCAGAGTGGAAGATAGCGGCGCAGATGGGTTGGAATTGAACTACGGTTGTCCGCACGGAATGTGCGAAAGGGGTATGGGATCAGCTGTAGGACAAGAGCCAAAAGTTTTAGAAGAGGTAACCAGTTGGGTAATGGAATTTACCCACTTGCCTGTAATTGTAAAATTAACACCCAACATTAGCGATATTCTAGAACCTGCAATGGCAGCCCAAAAATCGGGAGCCGATGCAGTTTCTCTAATCAATACTATCAAAAGTGTAGTAGAGGTAGATTTAGATGATTTTATAGCATCCCCTAGGTTAAGAAATGGCTTTACAAATGGAGGCTATTGCGGACCTGCAGTGAAGCCGATTGCCTTGCATATGGTTTCTTCTCTTGCTAAAAACGAAGACTTCCATTTGGGTATTTCTGGTATAGGCGGTGTTTCCAACTGGAAAGATGCGGCAGAATTTATCTCGCTGGGAGCTACTTCAGTTCAGGTCTGCACCGCAGTTATGCACTACGGGTTCCGAATTGTAGAAGATATGATTTCTGGACTCAATCAATATCTAGATTCTAAGGGTATGAAATCGGTCAACGAGCTACGCTCCAAAGCAGTAAAAAATTTAAAAGATTGGGGTGATTTGGATATGAACTACAAAAGCGTAGCCCATATTGATACAAACAAGTGCATCGGTTGTCAGCTTTGTTATATTGCTTGTGAAGACGGAGCACACCAAGCAATTGCTCAACCAAGCAATGGTGGCATCGCTCCTCTTATCAAAGAAGAAGAGTGTGTGGGTTGCAATCTTTGTGCGTTGGTATGTCCTGTAGAAAACTGTATTACAATGAAAGATGTTTCTGCCAACGATAAAGTAGAAAGCTGGAACGACCTCTTGAAACAGGGGTATCGCCATTCTGAAGATACTGTGCTTCCATAACAATAAACCGCTTGCCACTAAGGAGGATTATTTGGAAAGACGCTTCGCATTTCCCCAAAAATTTTAATTAAAATATGACTTTTATTCAGGCTAAAAACTTAAACCTCATCTTTGATAGCAAAGATACCAAAGTTACAGCACTCAGCAATATTAATTTTGAAATTGAAAAAGGAGATTTCGTTTCTTTTATAGGTCCTTCAGGTTGCGGTAAAACCTCATTATTGCGAATTATTGCAGATTTAGAAACTCCCACCTCAGGCACGCTTTCTATTCAACAACAAAGCCCACAAGAATTTCGCAGAAATCGTAAATACGGATATGTTTTTCAATCTCCCGCCCTTTATCCTTGGCGCACTGTAGAAAAAAATGTGCTGCTCCCTTTGGAAATATTTGGTGTTCTTAAAAAAGAAAGAATTCAAAAAGTAAAAGAAAGTTTGGCTGCTGTGAAATTACAAGGTTTTGAAAAAAAATATCCTTGGCAACTTTCAGGTGGAATGCAACAACGGGTTTCTATTGCGCGGGCTTTGAGTTTTCAAGTAGAGCTTTTGTTGATGGATGAACCTTTTGGAGCTTTGGATGCCATTACCAGAGAAGATTTAAACGAGCAACTTTATAACCTTTGGAAACAAACAAAAAAAACAATTTTATTTGTGACCCATTCTGTAGCCGAAGCGGTTTATCTTTCTAGCAAAATTTTTATATTTTCTGAAAGACCTGGTACTATCGCAGAAATAATAATAGGAAGTAAGCAAAAAGAGAAAAAAGAAAATTTTAGAAATAGTGCAGAATTTGACAAACTTTGTCACCAAGTTCGTCAATCTTTAAACAAAGCAAGCAAGCATTATGCTTAAAAAAATATTAAGCACAAGATTTGTTGCTGTTGCAACAACCACGTTGTTACTTTTGCTTTTTTGGTTATTTTTTTCTTATCAACTCAATAAGACTTTTGTTTTGGATCGTTATCAAGCGAACAACCAAGAATGGAGTCAAAAACAATTGATTCGGGATGCTTGGTATTCTAAAAAGCCTGTCTTGCCTTCTCCAATGCAGGTCTTAAACGATATAAAAAAATTTATCTTTCAAACCAAAATTAGCTCCAAAAAAAGTTTGGTTTATCACGGTTGGATTACTCTTTCTTCTACATCGCTCGGGTTTTTGAGTGGCAGTTTGTTAGGAATCCTGTTAGCAATAGGGATTATCTACGACCAAACCTTAAAAAAAAGTTTGTTACCTTGGGTGATAGCTTCACAGACTATACCTATTTTAGCCATAGCTCCTATGATTGTGGTAGTTTTGGGAGCGATCGGTTTGGTTGGCTTGATACCCAAATCTATAGTTTCCGCCTACCTTGCTTTTTTCCCCGTCACTATTGGAATGGTGAAAGGGTTAAACTACGCCGAACAAAATAGCCGTGAATTACTACAAACCTACAACGCCACACAAAGGCAAATGTTTTTTAAACTTCTATTGCCCAGCTCTGTACCTTTTTTATTTACTAGTTTGAAAGTTTCTGTTGCTGCAAGTCTTGTAGGAGCCATTGTAGGAGAGTTGCCCACAGGAGCTAGAGCAGGATTAGGTTCTAGACTCTTAGTCGGTTCTTACTACGGACAAACTGTAAAAATTTGGTCGGCATTACTAACGACCGCTTTACTGGCTGCGGTTTTAGTTTTTTTGGTTTCTGCAATAGAAAGAATATTTATCCAAAAAGGTTTTCGCCCATGAATTTACAAACAAAAATTTTTCATAAAACCCAGTTTTTATATCTACTTTTTGGAAGTTTAAGTCTTTTTTTTTCTTTTCAAGATGCTTTATTTTCCACATCTCAAAGGATAGGATTTGCATTTTTATTTCTGCTCACTTCTGCTTATTTTATAATCACATATTCTTTATCACATACTTTACCATTAAAAATTAGGAAATTTTGCAGCAAAAAAAGTTTCTTTTTTTATTTTTTATTTTTTTCATTGTTTTTTCATTCTTGGCTTTACTTGGCTTTAACGAACGCAAGTAATGCCCAAGAAAATTGGCAAAAAAGCTATCTTTTTTTTGGATTGACTTTTTTATGTTTAGCTTGGAATTTTTTAAGAGAAAGCGCTTCCGCTTCCGCATTTCCAAATTCAGAAAAATTTTGGAACCTTATAACTCCTTTTTTGTTTGGCTTATTACTATTATTCATTTGGCAAATGTTGGTGGTTGGTTTTCGGGTACCTTTTGTATTGTTGCCCCCACCTTCTTTGGTTTTAATTGCAGTTTATGAATCTAGATTTATATTCTGGCAAGATTTTGTGCAAACTTTTATTTATTCTGTTTTACCTGGTTTTTTTATAGGATGCGCATCTGGGTTTTTGGTTGCCTTAGTTTGCGATAAATTTTCTTTTTTGAAAAAAGGTTTATTGCCTATAGGAAATTTTTTTAGTGCTCTTCCTATTGTGGGGGTAGCTCCGATTATGATTATGTGGTTCGGTTTTGATTGGCAATCTAAAGCAGCAGTAGTGGTTTTGATGACCTTTTTTCCAATGTTAGTCAATTCTGTAGTAGGGCTCAGTGCAACTTCTCGGGTAGAATTGGATTTGTTAAGAACCTATAATCCTACCTATTGGCAAAAACTTTTCTCAGTTCGCCTGTATAACGCACTACCTTTTTTATTCAACGCCCTTAAAATCAATTCTACTCTAGCCTTGATAGGGGCTATTGTAGCAGAGTTTTTTGGCACCCCTATTGTAGGTATGGGTTTTCGGATTTCTACCGAAGTAGGTAGAATGAATTTACATCTGGTCTGGGCAACTGTGGTGATTTCTGCTCTTGCAGGCTCTGCTTTTTACGCTATATTTGTTATTTTAGAAAAAAAACTTACCTTCTGGCACATTTCCATTCGCAGCCAGTAAAGCTAAATCCCCTATAGTAAGAAAATTTTATTTCAATATATTAGAATTTTTTTATCAAAAAATTAAGTTTTAAAATTATTATTTTTTAAAAATAAAGGTTGCTTCTTAACTAAAAATAATTCAAACTTTGCCTATATTTAAGTTTATTGTTGGGATTTTATAGCATTTTAGAAAAATTCCCCTCCCCCCCCAAATAAACCAAAAACAACCAAAAACAAGCAAACTAAAAAAAAAAGATTGACTATTTTTAGGTTTTTAGTTATTCTTTATAAAGTTTTATAAAAATAAAACTGAATAACCTAAATTAACTAAAAAAAAGATAGACTATTTTTAGGTTTTTAGTTATTCTTTATAAAGTTTTATAAAAATAAAACTGAATAACCTAAATTAACCATTAAAAAGACTATGAAGTTAAACAAATTAAACCAAAAAAAGACTATGGAATCTCAAAAAATTAGGCAAACAAAAGAAATTATGAAATCAAACAAAATAACACTGGCAATTTTAGCTTCGCTTTCGTGCTTGCTTTTACTTTTTGCGGGAGTAAATAATCTGCAAGCCCAAGAAGCAAGACAGCAAGGTTGGTCTATCGGAGTTAGTCCCTTTTATCTAGGTGCTAAAATAAAAACCACTACAGAAAATACCACCCTTACAGAAGTAGTAACAACACGCACCAGAACCGTTACCGCAGACATAGAATTCAGTGGAAACACCACCAGTACATTCGCTTCAGTGGACGCAACAACAGGTGCAGAGGGAATTACGCTAGCCGTCCACACTTTACGTACTACTAGGAGTTACAGTTCCAATTATGATGCAACAGCAATAAAAGCTGTATTGGATATTTGTGACGATGGTAGCTATAATGATGAGGATAGGATGGGAACCTACTTTACAAGTGTTGTTCAGTTTGACGCTACTTCTAATGCTGTTCCACCCGCTACAGACACAGATGACGCTGCCTGTTACGATTACTTCCAAGGGATTGCAGCCTCTTTTAGTGATTTAACAGGAACAGTTGTAGATTCTGCTCTATCGCGTTCTGTTAGCAGCGAAAATACCAGTTTAGCAGGTAACGGATTGCAACTAGGCTACGACTTTGAAAAGTTTCGTGTTTCTTTGAGCCTGCACCAATGGAGTGCGGGAGATAACAAGCTGGATAGTCAAATTGTACTAGTGGATTGGCACCTGCCCTACGGGCTCTATGCAGGAGCTGGTTTAGCCCAAGCCAAGCTAGAAACAAACGGAGGCTCGGATTCAAAAATAGCCCCCGCCGTTCA
Organism: bacterium; assembly: GCA_965216635.1. Classification (GTDB taxonomy): domain Bacteria; phylum SAR324; class SAR324; order XYD2-FULL-50-16. The sequence goes on along the minus strand of OZ244188.1, from coordinate 2,133,781 downwards.
TTTTGGCTATAAGCGAAATTTTAGCAAAAACTTTTCTATAGAAGCGGGACTGCTGTGGGTGGGGGCAAAGCTCTCTGTAAAACAGACCAATGCAGCACCAGTGCCAACAAGAACCTCAGTAGCACTACCGCAAGAGCCAAGTCCTATTACCTCTTCTGTATTGGTAGGAGGTGGTATAGATAGACCTACTAGCACTCTTATTTCACTTATTTTTGCAGATAGAAGAGGTATTCCCCAAAACCAAATACCAACGGCTGCAGATAGAAGAATACGAGTAGACGGAACAGTAACTCCAACTTATGATCTAGAGGAGGTAAGCGAAACCTACCCTGAAACTGTGCCTACAAAAACAACGATAGAAGTAGAAGCACCAGCCTCCCTTTTTATTCGCTTCGTCTATCTCTTCAAGTAGAAATAAAAACTCCCGCAAATCAAAGGCGGGAGTTTCCTAGTCTGTTCTTGGACTAAAACTGAGCCTCTTCTGTAGAACCAAAGCAGTAACCGAAAATTTTCTCCTAGTCTACCCCCACTATTGTGGCTAGTTTCAACGTTGCATTCAAAGGTCTATAGACTTTTGAATTTACCAAATAGCACAAAACTAGCTGTTTAGCCTATACAGCGCTGAAAAAACTTTTCTAAAATAGCGGTAAAAACCCCTTTTATTTTTTAGGGCTTGACTTTAGTGCGGTAATTGGATTATCCTTTTCCTTATAGAAACAATTTTAATTCAAAAAATAAAATGTTAAAACCAACTACAACACAAAAATTTACTTCTACCAAAATCTACGAGCTTTTGGTTGAACTAGATGCCGACAAAAAGAAAGCAGAGATTACTAATAAATTATGAAAACCTATCAAAACTACATTGGAGGCAAACTTACTCCTAGCGGAAGCGGCAAAAAACTGCCGCTTTATAATCCCACGAATGGAATGCAGACTGGAGAAGTGGTGCTATCTTCCAAACAAGAAGTAGAAAAAGCAGTAAAGGCAGCAAAAGCAGCTTTTCCCAGTTGGGCGAGTAAAACTCCTTTAAATAGAGCTAGGGTTATGATGAAATTTTGCTCCCTAGTCTCTGATAATACAGACGAGTTGGCTAAAGTTTTAAGCAACAGCCACGGCAAAGTTTTTTCTGATGCCAAAGGAGAGATAGTGAGAGGGTTAGAAGTTGCCGAGTTTTCTACGGCTGCCCCTCATTTACTCAAAGGGGAGCATTCTATGAATGTAGGCACAGGTGTGGATAGCTGGTCTAGTTTTGAGCCGCTAGGGGTTGTCACCGGCATTACACCTTTTAATTTTCCCTTTATGGTTCCTCTTTGGATGCACGGCATTGCCATTCCTTGTGGAAATTCGTTTGTGCTTAAACCTTCCGAAAAAAACCCTCAAATTGCATTTATGGTTGCAGAATTATACAAACAAGCAGGGCTACCAGACGGAGTTTTTAATATAGTCAATGGAGATAAAGTTGTGGTGGATGCTTTGCTGGAAAATAAAGATGTGCAAGCGGTAAGTTTTGTAGGCTCTACCCCCATTGCTAAATATATCTACGAGAAAGGATCTTTTTATTCTAAAAGAGTGCAGGCGCTAGGAGGTGCAAAAAATCACATGGTAATTATGCCAGACGCAGATATCTCACATACTATAAATTCTTTAATAGGCGCTGCTTACGGCTCCGCTGGAGAAAGGTGTATGGCAATTTCTGTGGCTGTAGCTGTAGGAGATAAAGTCGCAGACAGTCTGGTTACGAAAATAAAGGAGAATTTGAAAAATCTTGTTGTGGGAGCTAGTTTAGCTACAGAACCAGAAAGCGAAATGGGACCCTTAATCACAAAAGAGCACTTAGCTAAAGTAAAAGGCTATGTAGATTTAGGTGTAGCAGAAGGAGCGGAGTTGGTTGTGGACGGTAGGGATTTCTCAAGTTCTGGTAATAAAGATGGCTTTTTTTTGGGACCTTGCCTTTTTGATAAGGTAACCCCAAATATGAGGATTTACCAAGAAGAAATTTTTGGACCCGTACTTTCTGTCGTTCGTGTCAATTCTTACAAAAAAGCGGTGGAGTTGATAAATTCCCAGCGCTTTGCAAATGGCACATCTATTTTTACCAAAGATGGAGAAATTGCTAGAAATTTTTCTACAGAAATTCAAATAGGAATGGTAGGAATTAATGTTCCCATTCCAGTGCCTATGGCTTTTCATAGTTTTGGTGGTTGGAAAAATTCTATTTTTGGAGCTTTGAATGTACACGGTAGCGACGGATTTCGTTTTTATACTCGTATGAAAACCGTGACTAGTCGCTGGGTGCAAAGTTCAAAAGAAAATCAATTCGCTATACCTACAATGCAGTAGAGCATGGACAAAAAAATCCAAGCTTATTTATCGCAACACCTATCTACTTTTTTAGTAGGATTCACTGGGATTTTAGGAAAAATCATTCACCAAAACCCTATTATCATTGTCTTTTTTCGCACTTTTTTTGCTACTATATTTTTGTGCTATCTTTTTTTTAAATCCAAAAAAAAGATTACTCCCCTTACTTTCAAGAACCACCTTCTTTTTTTTTTTTTAGGAATTATTTTTGTGTCCCATTGGTTCACTTTTTTTACAGGAGTGCAAAAATCAAATGCTTCTTTGGGTACGCTTGCTTTTTCTACTTTTCCTTTTTTTCTTACTTTTTTAGAGCCTTTTTTTTATAAACTTCACTTTTCTTTTTATAAAAGTTTGCTTTGTGTTTTCATTGTAATCGGAGTTTATTTTTTAGTTCCACAATTTTCTTTAACAAACAATTATTTTGTAGGTATCTGCTGGGGAGTGCTTTCGGGGTTTTTTATGGCTCTGGGTATTTTATGGGGTAGATTTTTATCTTTAAAATTTCCTATAATGATAATTTCTTTTTTTCAAAGTTTTTATTGTGCTTTGATTTCTCTACCTTTTATTTTTATTTTTTTGCCAATACAAATTTCTTTAAGCGACTGGGCTGGGCTTTTAGTATTGGGTTTGGTTTGTACTGCCTTAGCACAGAGTTTGGCTTTTTTTGCCTTGAAAAATATTTCGGCACAGGTTTTTGGGGTTATTTTAAGTTTAGAAGCAGTTTATGCTGTTTTGTTTAGCTATGTTTTTCTTGGAGAAAGATTGTCTCTGCGGGGTATTTTAGGAGCTGTAATAATTATTTTTTCGTTTGTAGCTTTTCAGCTAGTCTCTAATCATAAGGGCTCTAATTATAAGGACACAACTAAAACCTATCCACTCTTAAAATAATGAAAGAAAAGAAAATCCCAAAAAAGAAAATTCCAGAAAAGAAAACCCCAGAAAAGAAAACTCCAGAAAAAACATTGCCTCTCCTAGGTCATCTCAAAGAATTGAGAACAAGGTTATTGCGTTCTTTTATTGTGACTATCCTTGTGTTTTTTGCCTGTTATTTTTTTCGAGATGATTTGCTGAAAATTTTAAAATTTCCAGTAGAGCAGCCATTGGCTAAATACTCTCAATTACAAGAGGAATCTATTTCTCCCCCCAAACAAACCTTAAGCAAAGATAATTTAAGCAAAGATAATTTATCAGGAGATTTGAATTGCCATTGCAGTCCTATAGAGGAGCAAAAAAATACTAAAAAAAAAGAAACTATAAAATTAGATTGTAGCTGTGTTCCTTCCACCAAAGTAGCAGAAACGAAAACCCCGCTTGTTTTTATTGGACTCCCCGAAGTGTTTTTTGCCGAGTTAAAAATTTCTTTTTTTTTGGCTCTGTTTTTTTCCTTTCCCTATTGGATTATAGAAATTTGGGCTTTTGTTTTGCCGGGGCTTTACAAAAAAGAAAGAAAAGTATTTTGGGCGTTCGTTCCTGCTACCTTTTTATTTTTTATTGGAGGAGCTAGTTTTGGTTATTTTGTAGTTTTTCCCTTCGGTTTTGAATTTTTTCTTAGTCTTACCCAACCAGGTGAAATTGTACCTTTTCTATCTATTGGACAGTATGTCTCTTTTGCGGTAAAGTTACTTTTTGCTTTTGGACTTGTTTTTGAATTTCCTTTAATTGTTTTGTTTTTGTCTCGGATGGGTTTGCTTACTCCAAAATTTATGCTAAAAAATTTAAAATACGCTATTATTTTTATTTTTATTTGCGCTGCTGTTTTGACTCCACCAGATCCATTTACTATGCTTTTAATGGCGGTGCCTTTAATACTACTTTATTTTTTTAGTATTGTGGTTTGTTTTTTGGTTTTTAATAAAAAAGAAGCAGATTTAAGAAAACAAGAAATTATAGAATAGAATGAAATTAGTCGCTGTAGTCTTATCCGGTGGCAGTGGTTCTAGGCTCTGGCCCTTATCTACGGATTCTTTACCAAAGCCTTTTTTGCCTTTATTTGGAGAGAAAAATTTACTAGAAAAAACTTTACATAGATTGAGTTTTTTACCTCTGCAGGCAACCTTGATTGTAACCAACCAAAAATACTATTCACTCCATAAAAAAACCCTAAGAAAAATAACCAGCCAAAAAAAACTTAAAAATAGCTTTCTTTTAGAGCCCGTATCAAAAAACACAGCTCCAGCGGTTTTGATGGCGGCTCATTGGGTAAAAGAGCATTTTGGAAAAGACGCTATTATGTTGGTTCTACCAGCAGATCACCTTATTGAAAACAATAAAGCATTTGCTGAAGATGTAATTTTGGCAGCTTCGCAAGCCGAAAAACAAGGGATTTTAACTTTTGGTATTAAACCAAACTATCCAGAAACAGGTTACGGTTACATTTGTGCACGAGAGCAAAAAATTTCTAAAAAAACACAAGAAGTAGAAAAATTTGTGGAAAAACCAGATTTAAAAACAGCAAAAAAATATCTAAAATCTAAAAAGTATTTCTGGAATTCTGGTATTTTTTGCTTTAGTCTAGATTCTGTTTTTTTTGCTTTTCAAAAATTTCAGCCAAAAATGTGGCAAAATTCTTTGTACTGCGTAAAAAAAACAAAGCAAAAAATAAAAACTTCAGGTAGAAAAGCTAATGCCTTATTGTTAGAGGAAAATTCTTTTAATAGATTGGATGCTATTTCCTTTGACTATGCGATTATGGAAAAATACCGACCTGTCTATACTATTCAATCAAGGTTTGATTGGAACGATGTAGGCAGTTGGCACTCTATTGCTATGCTTAAAAAAGCCGATAAGTCTGGAAACAGATTTCAAGGAAATTGTTTTTCTTTAGAAAATAAAAATACTTTTCTTCAAGCAGAAAAAAATTTTTATGCCCTTATAGGATTAGAAAATATTAGCATAGTAGAAAAAAATGGTGCTATTTTGATAGTAGCTAATAGCCATTTGCAAGAGGTAAGACAGGCGTTTGAATTTGCCAAAAAAAACGGAATAAAACAAAGCTAATGGAGAAATCCCGAAACAGACCCTGCTGAAAAAGGTTTCATAGCTACACCGCTGGTGGTTGCTAAGTTGTAAATTAAACTCAAATACAAGGTGCACAAAAAATATAGTGGCATGAAAAGAATAATAAAAGCTTTTTTTTATTCTATGCAAGGATTCAGGTCGGCTTTCACGAGCGAACCTGCTTTTCGTCAAGAGGTGTTTTTACTGATTATCCTTACTCCAGTGGCTTTTTATCTTGCCAATTCTATAAAAGAATTTATTTTTTTGGAAATACCCCTGCTCTTTATTTTAATAGTAGAATTTTTCAATTCTGCTTTAGAAAGAGTGCTTGATTTGACCTATCCTAAGCAACACGAATTTGTGGCTAAAGCAAAGGATTATGGTTCTGCGGCTGTTTTTCTTTCTCTTTGTATTGCGGGGTTAGTTTGGGTTGCTGTTTTATGTTTTTAGGAATGTCTAATTTAACGATTTCATTTTGTTAAGAGGGTATGTTTTCTCAAGTTATAGGTTTAAAGCAAATATGTTGTTTTCTAAAGCAAACTATAGAAAAAAAACGCTTATCTGCGTCCTATCTTTTTGTAGGACCTTCTGGACGAGGTAAAAGTTTTTTAGCGGCAAGTCTTGCTAAGGCTATACTTTGCGAACAAGAAAAAGCCTGCCAAGACTGTCCGTCGTGTCAACTTTTTGCGGAGCAACTGCATCCCGATTTTTTAGTTATTAAAGCTAAAAATAATTTTATCCAGCTAGGACAAATTCAAGAATTAAAAACCAAAATTTCGCTTTTCCCTTCTGTTTCTAAAAAAAGACTTATTTTAATTAAGAATGTAGAAAAAATGAATTTGGAATCGGGGAATGCTTTTTTAAAAATATTGGAAGAACCTCCCACAGATAATTATTTTGTTCTAACCACGACCAGTAAGAAAATGGTTTTACAAACTATACAATCTCGGTGTCATAAAATTTATTTTTCTGAGTTTTCTCATAAAGAACTAAAAGAGCTGCTCGCTAAAAAAATAACACAAGAAGACTTCGTGTGGATGTTACCTTTTCATAGAGAAGGACTTAAAAAAGATTGGCTAGATAATTATGAAAAAATTGCCTTGCTCCGCAAACAATTATGGGAAAGTTTGAGTAAATTAAATTTTCGCTCTAGCGGTGAGCGGACAACAGCACTTTTAAATGAATCTCAAAATTGGGCAAAAGATCCATATATGTTTTTTGCAGCTTTGAATTTTGTAGCTGCTTTTTTTTATGATTTAAAAATTTTAGCATTCCATAAACCTCACCACGGGGAAGCTCCCAATAATATAGCCAATAATACAAACAGTAATACAGCCAGTAATACAAACAGTAATACAGCCAGTAATACAAACAGTAATACAGCCAATAATACAAACAGTAATACAGCCAGTAATACAGAAGCCCAATCTCCCCATCAACTTCTTTACTGTGAAGATTTAAAAAAACAAACTCAAATGGCTTTAAAACATTATGATTTGACACGAATTTCAGATTTTTTTGATAGTTTGGTGTTGACAGAAAAGAATTTACAGAATTTTGCCAATAAAAATCTAGGTTGGACTTCAGTAGTTGTTGCTATTAAAAGACTTTTGAAGCAGGGTGAAAGTATTTAAAAATTTTATAAAAAAAGGGAACGATATACTTAAATATCCAAAAACATCAAAAAAATCTATTTTCTCTTTGACAAACCGATGGAATGGCTTGACAATATCTAAAAATGTGTTGAGACTTAAAACTTACTTATAAACAGCTTACAAAATGGAAAAACAAAATGTATTTAGTGTAGCAGATTATTTCATTAGAAATATTGGAAAAAAATCCCGTGTAGATAATTTAAAATTAAACAAATTAGTTTATATTGCTTTCGGGTTTTCTATATCAAAACAGAATATACCTTTGTTTGATGAAGAGATACAAGCGTGGCAATATGGACCTGTGATTCCTGTTTTATACCATCATTTTAAAAGTCATAAATCTGAGAATATAGAAGACCCATCAAATAAAGGGATAAATATTGAAAAGGATAGTAGTGAGGGTACTATAAAAATCTTAAAATTAGTGAAAGATATTTATGAAAGTAAAGAAGGTTTAGAAATGGTGGAGTTAACCCATCAGCCAAAAACTCCGTGGTCTTATTCTTATAATGGTTCTGGAAAAAACCCCATAGATAAAAGTGTGATAAAAGAATACTACGATATTTTTATAAGTAATTTAAATCAAGATAAAATTAGAGAGGCATTGCAATAAATTTTTTATGAATAACTATAAAAAAACAAAATTTTTAATTATTGCAGAAAGTCATTATCTACCTATAGGGAGTAAAAAAAATGACTAGAAAGACTACCAAAATTTAGGTTGGATAGCGGTAGTCGTTGCCATTGAGAGACTTTTAAAGTAAGGTAAAAATATTTAAAAATTTTGTAAAAAAAATATTTTTTGAAAAAAACTTGACTTTTTAGATAAAAATAATTATCTTTAAAGACTAATTCTTATGAATTCAAAAAAAATGAGAAAAACACAACTACAAAAAATGGTTTGTTCCCCTATGATGTGCATGGCAATGTGCCAAATGATGTATATGCATCCTGATTATTTCTGGGGCAAAGTATTTTTGCGTCTGTATTGAATTTTCTCTACTTATTAGTTTAATATGGCTCATTAAAAACCCCCAGAATTTATTTTCTGGGGGTTTTTTTTTTGCCAAAATAAACTTATTTTGCTTAAAACTTGAGTTGGTTTAATTCAAGTTTTTTACCCTTAACTTAAAAACAAAAAATGATTGAACAAAAACTAGCCACTAAGGCGTTGCATGCGGGACAAGAAATAGACGCTACGAATTCCAGAGGAGTTCCTATCTATCCGACAGCTTCGTATGTTTTTAACGATACAGAGCACGCAGCAAATCTCTTTGCTTTAAAAGAGTTTGGGAATATTTATTCTCGGCTGATGAATCCGACCAATGATGTTTTGGAAAAACGGATTGCTGCTTTGGATGAAGGAGCTGCAGCATTATCGTTTGCTTCAGGGCAAGCTGCGGAAACGGCTGCCATCTTGACTATTACCCATAGCGGACAAAACTTTGTTTCTGCAAAAAGTTTATATGGAGGCACTTGGACTCTCTTTACACAAACTTTTTCGCAATTAGGAATAGAGGTTCGTTTTTTTGATTCGCAAGAACCAGAAAAAATCAAAGATTTGGTAGATGAAAACACCCGTTGTGTGTTTTTTGAATCTGTAGGAAATCCTAAAAACGATGTTCCTGATTTTCAAAAATTATGTGATATTGCTCACGAATTAGGTTTGCCTGTTATCTGTGATAATACTGTGCTTACCCCTTATCTATTTCAACCGATAAAACACGGAGTGGATATAGTAGTATATTCTACAACTAAATTTATTGGTGGACATGGAGTTCATGTAGGTGGAGTGATTGTAGATAGTGGTAATTTTAAATGGGCGGATAATTCTGATAAGTGGCCCGAGTTTTGTGCTCCAGCCCCTGCTTATCACGGGATTATTTTTGAAGAGGCGTTGAGACCCATTGGAAATATTGCCTATATTCTTCATATCCGCACCCACTGGTTGCGAGACACTGGAGCTTGTATGAGTCCTTTTGCTGCTTGGTCTACTTTGCAAGGAGTTGAAACACTGCATTTGAGACTAGCAAGGCATTCTGAAAATGCTTTGCAAGTAGCAAAATTCTTAGACAATGCTCCTCAAGTAGAATGGGTTAATTATCCGGGTTTGGCGACCCATCCGAATTATGCTAATGTGCAAAAATACTTAAAATCTGGAGAGGGAGCTATTATAGGTTTTGGTATTAAAGGAGGTAAAGATTCTGCGGTAAAATTCATTGAATCTTTGGAGTTTATTAGCCATCTGGCAAATATTGGAGATGCCAAAACTCTTGTGATTCATCCATCTTCTACAACTCACTCGCAGCTTACTCCAGAAGAACAAGAGCAAACTGGAGTATCTCCAGAATTTATTAGAGTATCTGTGGGAATAGAAGATATAGAGGATATTATAGCTGATATAGATCAAGCTTTGAAGAAAGCTTCTTAGAGCCCTTTGCCAATAGTGAAATTATGAGTTCTGGTTATCCAAAACAATTGTTAAAAAAAAATTTTAACTCTTGCCATTTGGCTAGCCCCAGTAGTGGGGTAAGCACAACACTAATTCAAAATATCTCTCTTAGTGTTAGATGGGTTATTAGGAAAAAAAACTTTATTTGATTAAGGTAAGAACTTTTCCTACTTCTGCGGTTTTATCAGAGTAGGGAATACAAAATTTTCTAGACTTTTGAATTTGCCAAATAGGACAAAACTAGCTGTTTAGCCTATTCGGCAAATTCAAAGGTTTAATTTCTATAGAAATAATGTCTAAAATTTTCTTTAAAAGCGCAGATTCTAAACAGTTAAATTTGATTTCTAAGTTTAGAAAAGTTTTTACTCTGCAAGGTAAACTTCATCTAAAACTAGGAGGAGTATTGGATAACATTGAAGTTGCCTACGAAGACTACGGCAAACTCAACGTAGAAAAAAGCAATGTGGTTCTTATTTGTCACGCTATCAGTGGAGATTCCCATGTGGCAAAACACTCCGAAAAAGATATTATCGGCTGGTGGGACAGTCTTGTAGGTGCGGGAAAATATATAGACACTAACCAATACTATGTGCTTTGCACAAATATACTTGGAAGTTGTAGAGGCACTACGGGACCTCATTCCATAAATCCTGCTACAGGGCAGCCTTTTGGTAATGAGTTTCCTCGCATTACTGTAGAAGATATGGTGGAAGCTCAAAAAAAACTTTTGGATGCTTTAGGAATATATTCGCTACAGTGTGTTATTGGTGGCTCTTTAGGTGGATTTCAGGCGATGCAATGGGCGGTTCAATTTCCCGATAGGGTAAAAGGTTGTGTGGTTTTAGCCAGTTCTGCTTATCTCAGCAGTCAAGCTCTGGCTTTTGATATAGTCGGCAGAAATGCTATTTTTGGCGATCCAAACTACTCCGATGGACAGTATTACAACCAAGAAAAAAAACCAGCTGTTGGTTTAGCTATCGCTAGAATGTTAGGACATATTACCTATCTTTCTAAAGAGTCTATGCACGAAAAATTTGCTCACGACAAATTCTTACCGCGTGATATTTCTACTAGCTTTGAAAAAAAATTCTCCGTGGGCTCCTACCTCGCCTACCAAGGCGATAAGTTTGTAGAAAGGTTTGACGCTAATAGCTACGTTAGCCTATCTCTTGCTATGGATACTTTTAATTTGGGGGATACTCCAAAAAAACTAAAAAATTCTTTAAGGAAGACTCAATGTAAATGGCTAGTTATTAGCTATACTAGCGATTGGCTTTTCCCAGCGGCTCAAGCCAAAGAGATTGTCTCCAGTCTCCTTGCTTTAGATAAAGCTGTGAGTTATTGCAATATTCCTAGCAACTGTGGACACGACTCTTTTTTATTGGATAGCGAATTGGAAGATCACGGTGGTCCCATTCAAGCTTTTTTGCAAAGACTATCAGGAGAAATAGTTTTTACCGGCGATGTCAGACCGCATCAAAAACAGCAGAAAACTAGTATTTTTTTTGATAAAAGGATGGATTTTCAATTCATTGCAGATCTGGTTCCAAAAAATTCTAAGATCCTAGATTTAGGTTGCCAAAACGGCGAACTGCTACAACTATTGCATAAAACAGGCAAGGCAAATCTCAAAGCTATCGGTATTGAACTTCGGTTTGAATTGGTTAAAGAGTCATTAAAGAGGGGATTAGAAGTTATTCATTCCGATCTTAATCAGGGTCTTTCAAGTTTTTACGAGAAGCAGTTTGATTTAGTGATTTTATCCCACACCCTACAAAGCATCACAAAAGTAGAATACCTAATCCAAGAAATGTTGCGAATTTCAAAAAAGACCATCGTCTCTTTTCCGAATTTTGCTTTTCGTCCTTTGCGGGAAATGCTTTATAAACAGGGTAGAGCCCCTAGATCCAAAGGTTGGTATAGTTATCAGTGGCATAACACCCCAAACAGTAGATTTCCTTCTATCTTGGATTTTCAAGAATTTTGTGTACAAAAAAAAATAAAAATTGAAAAGAGTATTTTTTTGGATAGTGTATCCAAAAAAGAAATTAAGAAAGATCCCAATCTCAATGCTGATAGTGCTGTTTGTGTTATTTCTAAATGATGGAATTTTACCCGCTATTGCGGGTAACTTAACTATCTAACATCCACTCATAAGGTGTGTTGTGTAGTGCAGCTCTGATCTCATCAAAATTTTCTAGTATATCTGCGAGTGGAAATGGATTTGTTTTACTAAGGTTAACGGATACCTTTGTTGGTTTTATATTAATAAATCTGCATATACGACGGTAGGCTTTTTTAGGGTCCTGTTCAATATCGTTTTCGTAGGTTAAGTTAAGAATATTTTTACCTTTCAAAAGACTGTCTACTTCTTGCATTGGTGTTTTAATTCCTTCAATACTTTCAGATAGATATTTATATTTCTTAATTGAAAAATTGATCTTTTTCAGTTCTGTTTTTTTTTTTAGCTGGAACCAAAAATTGTGTTTTGTGGCTACTTCTATAGAGACAAGAAAACGGAGAATATTTTTTCTTCTTAGTAGAATGAAGTGCGTAAAATTCAGGAAGCGGGCTTGAGCTAAAAAATTTGTAGCAGAATACCCAATGAATCTAAATTGAATGGGTTTTATTTCAACTCCATAATAAGGTTTTGTGGCTGTATTTATACTATTTTTTAAGATCTCTATTGATTTTTCAATTATGGGTTTTTTCTCTAAGTGTGCGTGTTTTTTCGGTTCTGCTTTTTCCCACTTTTCAAACCTAGACGTGTAGAGCTCGGAAGCCCAATGGATATTTGAATTTTGTGCTAATAAATTCCCAACAACAGTGCTACCGCAACGACCATGATGCAGCATCATTATATTGGTTTTTCTTTTCATTACTTCCAGGTGTGATTGATTTCAAAAAATTTTCCCTTAAAAATCCAATTTGCTGTCTCAGCTGCGTTGTTTAAAATTTTTGTTCCAAGTAGGCACTTCAATTTCAATATCATTTAGAGAATTTATCCCTCCTCTTTGACAAGATTGATGTTCCAAGTAGGCACTTCAATTTCAATATCTTGACTGCCGTCTGGCACGCAACAACAGGCGAGACGGGAATTAAGTTTTACTCCTCTGGCTTTGTCTAAGTAATCTTCTTCTCTTTCGGATGCCTCGGGTATGGTGTCTAGTCCTTTGGTAATATAGATATGACAGGTAGAGCAGGCTTGCACTCCTCCACAAGCATGTTCTATCAATTCTTCGTTAGAAGAACACACTCTTTCTAAAATACTGCCCGGTAAACCGTGTCTATCGTAAGGGATTTTTTCGGGTTCTACTTCTAGCTCAAGATTTTTTGCCGAAACTTTAATTTTATATTTTTGCTTCGGTTTTGGTGGAACTGGAACTCTAAATTTTCTACTCATTTTTTAATTTTAATATAGACCTTTTAAATTTGCGTTATGTGACGGCTAGGCAAGGCATAAAATTTACAAAAAAGCGGAGCATACACGCTAGTATGTGAGCATTTTTTGTAAATTTTTAACGCTGCATAGGCGGTAACAGAATGCAAATTCAAAGGTCTATAACGGTTGGTTTTTTTTCTCTCTGTTGAATCAACATATTTCTACTCTGTTTATTTTCTTGTTTTAAAGCAAAAATATCTCTAAAAATAAGTTCTACATCTTTAGAATAGCCCTTTTTTAAAAAAAGATGCGGATCGTGTAAAAACTTTTTATTGAGTTTGTTTGTTAATTCTCCTATTGCAGATTCGTATTGGGAAAACTTTGGATTTTTTTGAAAAAAAGACTGCAATTCTTTTTTAATTATCTCTGTTTGTTTTTTTTGTAGTGCCAGAATTAAGGAAGATTTTTTACGCCATTCTAACAAATCCATAAAATTGGATAAACCTTCTTCTAAAAGAAAATTAGCAGAAGTCACCTCTTTTTGTCTATTTTGTAAATTAGAATCTGCTACTGTTTGAATATCATCTATATGATACAAATAAACATTAGGGATATTATGGATTTCAGGGTCTATATCTCTCGGCACTGCAATATCAATAAAAAAAGTGGACTGTTTTTTTTTGTGAAGCGCAGCTGCGGTTTTACTATGTTCTAATACAAAATTTTTTGCCCCAGTAGAGCTAATCACAATACTACTTTCTAAGAGATAATCGTAACGTTCCTCATACCAAATTGCAGAACCTTTCCACTGCTCCGCTAATTGTGAACTATTCTTAAAAGTGCGGCTTGCTACAAATACACGACGCACACCTGTTTCTTTTAAGTGGCGAACGATTAACTCTGCCATCTCTCCAGATCCTATAACAAGAATTTTTTGCTCCTGTAGGCTACCAAAAATACTACTCGCTAAATCCACAGCAGCAGAGCCTATGGAGATAGACTGTAAAGCTATTTTTGTATGAGTGCGAATTTTTTTAGCAATATGGAAGGCTTGTTGAAAAATAAATTCCATAGCATAGCCTAAAGCCCCGTATTTTTTTGATAGTTCCCAAGCCTGTTTCACTTGTCCTAAAATTTGACTTTCACCGACTACCATAGATTCAAGGCTGCTACAAACACGGAAAAAGTGCCGATAAGCTGCTTCCTTTTGGTGGAAATAAAAAGGAATTTTTTGTAAAGATTTATATTTTAAAAATTCAGCAAATAAATCTTCTGGTTGGAAATTTTGGAGAGCTATAGAATAAATTTCTAAACGATTGCAGGTAGAAAGTATTACTACTTCCTTGATTTGGAAGCGATGGTAAATTCTTTTTAAAAGTGTACCATAATCCTGCTTGTCTATAAAAAGTAGCTCTCGGGTCTCTATGGGAGTTTCCTTGTAGCTAACACCTACTACTGTAAAATTCATTTTTTGAAAATCAAAATGCCTCTAATTACTCCTAAGTAGCCTCTTTATTCTCCTCCGATTTGATATCTATTGAATTTTTGGGAACATTCTTTTTTTTATCTTCTACTGGGCTGATCTTTACCGATTGGCTCTCTTTTGAACTTTCGGATTTTTGCTGAGGAACATTCTCTTTTTTATCTTCTCCTGAGCTGCTCTTTACCGCTTGGCTCTCCTTTGAACTTTCGGATTCTTGCTGAGAAATATTCTCTTTTTTAGCTTCTACTGAGCTGCTCTTTTCCGCTTGGCTCTTCACCGCTTGGCTCTCCTTTGAACTTTCGGATTTTTGCTGAGAAATATTCTCTTTTTTATCTTCTACTGAGCTGCTCTTTCCCAATTGGCTCTCCTTTGAACTTTCGGATTTTTGCTGAGAAACATTTTCTTTTTTATCTTCTACTGAGCTGCTCTTTAGCGCTTGGATCTCTTTTGAACTTTCGGATTCTTGCTGAGAAATATTCTCTTTTTTATCTTCTACTGAGCTGCTCTTTAGCGCTTGGATCTCTTTTGAACTTTCGGATTCTTGCTGAGAAATATTCTCTTTTTTATCTTCTCCTGAGCTGCTCTTTAGCGCTTGGATCTCTTTTGAACTTTCGGATTCTTGCTGAGGAACATTCTCTTTTTTATCTTCTCCTGAGCTGCTCTTTACCGCTTGGCTCTCCTTTGAACTTTCGGATTCTTGCTGAGAAATATTCTCTTTTTTAGCTTCTACTGAGCTGCTCTTTTCCGCTTGGCTCTCCTTTGAACTTTCGGATTTTTGCTGAGAAATATTCTCTTTTTTATCTTCTACTGAGCTGCTCTTTACCGATTGGCTCTCCTTTGAACTTTCGGATTTTTGCTGAGAAACATTTTCTTTTTTATCTTCTACTGAGCTGCTCTTTAGCGCTTGGATCTCTTTTGAACTTTCGGATTCTTGCTGAGAAATATTCTCTTTTTTATCTTCTACTGAGCTGCTCTTTAGCGCTTGGATCTCTTTTGAACTTTCGGATTCTTGCTGAGAAATATTCTCTTTTTTATCTTCTCCTGAGCTGCTCTTTACCGCTTGGCTCTCCTTTGAACTTTCGGATCCTTGCTGAGAAATATTCTCTTTTTTAGCTTCTACTGAGCTGCTCTTTTCCGCTTGGCTCTTCACCGCTTGGCTCTCCTTTGAACTTTCGGATTTTTGCTGAGAAACATTTTCTTTTTTATCTTCTACTGAGCTGCTCTTTAGCGCTTGGATCTCTTTTGAACTTTCGGATTCTTGCTGAGAAATATTCTCTTTTTTATCTTCTACTGAGCTGCTCTTTAGCGCTTGGATCTCTTTTGAACTTTCGGATTTTTGCTGAGAAACATTCTCTTTTTTATCTTCTACTGAGCTGCTCTTTTCCGCTTGGCTCTTCACCGCTTGGCTCTCCTTTGAACTTTCGGATTTTTGCTGAGAAATATTCTCTTTTTTATCTTCTCCTGAGCTGCTCTTCACCAATTGGCTCTCTTTTGAACTTTCGGGTTCTTGCTGAGAAACATTCTCTTTTTTATCTTCTACTGGGCTGATCTTTACCGATTGGCTCTTCACCGATTGGCTCTCCTTTGAACTTTCGGATTCTTGCTGAGGAACATTCTCTTTTTTATCTTCTACTGAGCTGCTCTTCACCGATTGGCTCTTCACCGATTGGCTCTCCTTTGAACTTTCGGATTCTTGCTGAGAAACATTTTCTTTTTTATCTTCTCCTGAGCTGCTCTTCACCGCTTGGCTCTCCTTTGAACTTTCGGATTCTTGCTGAGGAATATTATCTTTTTTATCTTCTCCTGAGCTGATCTTCACCGATTTGCTCTCCTTTGAACTTTCGGATTTTTGCTGAGGAACATTCTCTTTTTTATCTTCTCCTGAGCTGCTCTTTACCGATTTGCTCTCCTTTGAACTTTCGGATTTTTGCTCTTGTGTGGTTTTTGTTTCTGTATCAAAAGTTACTTTTGGCGGCTGCGTTACAGAACCATCACCGTCTTTTGCTTCGGTTACAGATTTTACCTTCTTAGATTTTTGTAAAATAAAAGCTAATTTTTGTGTGCTTGCTTCTATTTTTAAAATTTTCACTCCAATAGTATCCCCGATAGCGTATTTTTTCTCTAACTGCTCTTTAGAATTGAGACTGGAATCCATTTTATTTATGTGCAACAAACCTTCTACTTTTTCAGCTGTTTCCACAAACAAACCAAACTCACTAATATAGCGAATTGTGCCCTTGACTAAATCTCCGGCGGCTAATTTTTTCTCTATGCCAATCCATGGATTAGCTGTAAGTTGCTTAATACCTAAAGCCAGCCTTTCCGTTTTTGCGTCTACAGAAATAACTCTCACTTTAATATTTTGTCCTTTTTTATAAATATCCATCAAAGCCTTTTGGCGATTATTCCAATCAATATCGGAAATATGCACCAAACCATCTACTCCTTGTCGTAAAGTAATAAAAATACCAAACTCTGTTACATTTTGTACCATACCCTCTATAATAGAATCTTTCTTAACAGTTGCCGCAATTACGTTCCATGGATTCAGGGTTAGTTTTCTAACAGAGAGAGAAATTCTTCTTTTATCCTTGTCTATCTCTTTAACCATAGCTTTGATTTTATCGCCTACTTTTTGCTTTATATCATCAATGCCCATTATTTTTTTAGACCAAGACATTTCTGTATTGTGCACCAACCCTTCTACACCCTCTTCTATTTCCATAAAAAGCCCGTAGGCTGTAATACTTGTGATTTTTCCATTGACCACATTACCTATTTTATATTTTTTGATATTTCCCCAAGGATCTGCAGTTTTTTGTTTCAAACCGAGTGAGACCTTATTCTGCTCTAAATTAAAATCCATAATAATTACGTCTACCGTATCGCCAATAGAACAAACTTCAGATGGGTGCGAAATTCTACCCCAAGTCATATCTGTAATATGGAGCAGACCGTCTATACCACCTATATCTATAAAGGCACCGTATTCCGTAATATTTTTCACCATCCCCTTGACCTTGTTTCCTTTTTTTATCTTTTTGAGAATTTCTCCCCTCCTCTCCAATCTGTCCAACTCTAAAAGAGCTCTACGAGAAATCACAATATTGGCTCTTTTTTTGTTGTATTTTAGAACTTTAAATTCAAAAGTTTTTCCAATAACATCTTCTATATTAAAAATCGGTTTTAAATCAATATGAGAATCTGGTAAAAAGGCAGTTATCCCAATATCCACTTTCATACCACCCTTTATTTTTTCTAAAATGGTTCCCTCAACTGTCGTCTTTTTTTTAAACGCAGTTTGTACCTGCTCCCAAACACGAACTATCTTAAATTTTCTTTTGGAGGCTTTAATCTGTCCATCTGAATCCTCTAAACGTTCTACATAGACTTCTTCTTCCTTACCTATTTCTGTAGCCAGATTGCCATCTTTATCTACAAATTGCTCTTTGGGTATCATAGCAATGGATTTATAATCCACATCTATACCTATAAAATCATCCGAAATACTAATAACATTTCCGCTAATAACGCTTTCCTTATCAAACTTATTTTTGGATTTGAATTTTTCTAGTTTCACATCACCTTTAAAATTGAATTGAATATTACTCAAATAATTTTGTGATTCTTCTGGTTCTACAGCAATTTCTTTCTCTACAATTTCAACTGGAGAGCTAACCACTGCTGATAGAAGTGTTTTTTGTTTAGTTTTAGCAGCAGCCGTTGTGTTTGCTCCTTCCAAAGTTTTTACTGCTTGAGCAGAAGTTTCTATTGGAGGTGTTTTTGCCTGTGCTATACTTTTTTCTTGTGTCATAATCTAAATATTTATGTAAATACTTGCATTTCGTTTATAAAAAGTTTATATTTTAGCTATAAAAAGAGAAATTTGTCAAGTTTTTTATCAAAATAGCATTTTAAAAAAAATACAAATTTTGTATAAGGTTTGATATTTCTTTATTTAAATACTAACATAAGGACTTTGTTAATGCCAAATACCTGTATAGACCTTTGAATTTCGCTGATGTGACGGCTAGTTTTGGCTGAACAAAACGCAAATTCAATAGTCTACTGAGACTGTTGAACTTTAGCATTATAGGAAAGCTAGACAAGGCGCGAAAATTTTTTACCCACGAAGAATATCGTAGTGAAAAACACTCTATAATTTGCATTTAGCAAAAGTGAAATGTAAAAGAGCCAGTGGCTCTTTTACTATATCCTTTACTTTATCTTATGCAATGAGAGAGTATTTTGAGTGATAAAAAATTTGAGCAACGCAGTATAGCTGAACTAGAATGTCTAATTCAATAGTCTCTACTGTATTATAAAGCCTATAGAAATCAGGCTTAATTTTTTAAAAACCAAAAAATGAAAAAAAGAAATATATTGGAAAGATTAGACGCCGAAGGCGTTCTTTGTGCTGAAGGCTTTTTATTTGAAATGGAAAGAAGAGGATACCTTGCTTCTGGAGAATTTGTCCCAGAGGTTGCCTTGGAGTGTCCAGACGCTTTGAAAAGTCTACACAAAGATTTTCAACACGCTGGTTCCGATGTTGTGGAAGCTTTCACTTATAACGGACACCGCGAAAAAATGAGAATCATTGAAAAAGAGCATCTTTTGGAACCTTTAAATAGATCTGCTCTAAAAATTGCTAAAGAAGTTGCTGATGATGTCCCAGAAGGAAGCGAGCCTAATCTAATGGCTGGAAATATTTCTAATACAAATCTCTGGAATCCCGATGATGAAAATTCTCAAAAAGAAGTTAGAGCAATGTTTGATGAAATGGTAGGTTGGGCTGTAGAGGAAGGTGCTGATTTTATTATTGGAGAAACCTTTTACTACGCTGGAGAAGCCTATTGTGCCTTAGAATCTATAAAAGCCTCTGGGTTACCAGCTGTTTTGACAATCTCTCCAATGGGAGAAAATATTATGCGAGATAATGTAGAAATTGTGGAATGCTTGTCCGAACTAGAGCAAAAAGGGGCGGATATTACGGGTATGAATTGTTTTAGAGGTCCTACTACTATGATGCCTTATCTAAGAGAGGCGCGCAAAAAATTAAAGTGCCACATGGCAGCTTTACCTATTCCTTTTAGGACAAGCGAGAAAAACCCTACTTTCTTTAATTTGCCCGATTATCCAAACTGTAGCTGTCCTTCTCCACATGGCAGAACCTTTCCTACGGCTCTAGATCCTTTATTTATGAATCGCTACGAGATTCGCTCTTTTGCCGAAGAGGCTTACAAGATGGGGATAAAATATCTAGGAGTTTGTTGCGGTGCTAATCCTATGCTGATTAGAGAAGTAGCAGAAGCTATGGGAAAAAAACCAGCTGCTTGCAGATTCCGTGAAAATATGGAACAGCACTTTATCTACGGCACAAACGAAAGAATCAAGCCTCATATTAAAGAATACGGTGACTTAGCCTAATATGAAGTTTAGTTTGTTGATACCTGTTTATAGAGGAGATAAGAAAGAATGGCTACAAACAGCCTTAGAAAGCGTTGCCACTCAGACCTATCTCCCCAGTGAAATAATAATCGTAGAAGACGGCAAAATTCTCCAAGACTTGAAAGAAGTAATCCGTGTCTTTCAAAAAAAAATAAATCAAGTAAAAATTCCTTTAAAAGCTATCTCCCCAAAAAATAAAGAGCCCCAAGGGCTAGCCAATACACTAAACAGAGGAATAGCAGCCTGCAAATACGAATGGATAGCTAGATTTGACGCCGATGATATTTGTCTTCCCCATAGATTCCAAAAACAAGTAGATTTTTTAAAAAAAAATCCTACCGCAGATTTAATAGGCGGGCAGAGTTTGGAATTTTTAGAAAATTCTCCATCCCAATATAGAATTAAATCCATCCCGAAAACCTATAAAGCTGTGCGCTCCTTCGCTAAAAAAAGAAATCCTTTTAATCATATGACTGTATTTTATAGAAAAGCGGTAGTATTAAAAGCAGGCGGGTATGAAGACTACCCTGCTATGGAAGACTATCACCTATGGGTGAAAATGTTACTTTTAGATTTTCGTTTAATAAACCAGCCAGAAAATCTTGTGCTACAAAGAGCTAGTAAAAAAATGTTTGCCCGTAGAGGAGGTTTGAAATATCTAAAAACAGAATGGGTTTTGCATTCTTTTTTCCTTAAAAGCGGCTTTATCAATTTTTTAGAGTTTATCAGAAATATGATTCTGCGAACTGTGGTAAGATTGCTACCTGCTTTTGTGTTGCAATGGGCTTATGGATTTGTCCGCAAAACAACAAAAACCTATTGAATTAGCGTTCTGTTTAGCCAAGGCAAAAAAAAATTTTAGCTCGCTGGAATATCGTAGTGCCACAATAATGTGACCAGGCACTGTAAAACTTGCATAATTCTCAAAAAGAGATGTAAAAGTGCCAAAAGGCACTTTTACTATAGCCCTTATGAAATAGATAGCAATAAGAGAGTATTTCAAGAGTTAAAATTTTTTTTTAATGGCGTAGTGCAAAACACTGTAAAACTAAACGTTCAGCAAGAATGAAATGTGAAACAGCCCTTTGGCTGTTTCACAAATAGCCCATAAAAAGCGTCAAGCAATAAGCCTGTTTTGGCTAAGCAGATGAATTAGGCATTATAGGAAGGCTAGACAAGGCAAAAAAAAAAATTAACTCGCTGGAATACTGGAGTATTTCAAGAGTTAAAATTTTTTTTTAATGGCGTAGTGCAAAACACTACAAAACTAAACGTTCAGCAAGAATGAAATGTGAAACAGCCCTTTGGCTGTTTCACAAATAGCCCATAAAAAGCGTCAAGCAATAAGCCTGTTTTGGCTAAACAGATGAATTAGGCATTATAGGAAGGCTAGACAAGGCGCGAAAATTTTTTATTACGAGGAATACTCCAGTATTTTGAGGAATAAAAAATTTGAGCAACGCAGTATAGCCCCAATAGTTAAATAAGCAGATGAATTAGGCATTATAGGAAGGCTAGACAAGGCGCGAAAATTTTTTATTACGAGGAATACTCCAGTATTTTGAGGAATAAAAAATTTGAGCAACGCAGTATAGCCGAACTATAATGCCTAATTTAGGAAGAGACTACTAGACGCAACCCCATAAGGCACATACGGCATAATATAAAACCCCTCTTTGGCTAGACTTTTTTCTACTTTGGAAGAAGTTAAAGATTCCAACTCTGCGATTTTTAGCTCTAGTTTTTTGCCTTCGGGGTTATAGAGCACTGCATTGCAAGGCAGTTTCACTTCTTTTTGTAATTTTAGTACTGTGTAACTTTTTTTTTCGCTCTCTATAATTTTTCCTATTTTTTCTCTGTTTTCTGCTTTTAAGTTTTTGTTTTTTAACATTTTAAATTGAGCGTCCGTGCGGTTGACCTTTAAAAAACCCGCTATGTGACCCGTCTCCCAAAGACGTGGGAGTGCTAGCCAATCAGTTTTTAGTGCCTCTTCAATAAAAGAAAATTGCTCTAATTGGTAAGGCTCTAAACGAAGGAATTTGACCCCTGCGGCTTTTATAGCTTCCCAATAATTCAAAACACAAACATCTTTAGCATTAAAAAGAACGCTGCCTCTGGAATTTTGCACTAGCCTATTCCAAGAACCAACCCTATCTATACTTTCTATTTTAACCTGCTGTTCTACCAGTGGTTCTACTGGAGATTTTTTCTCATTATCAAAATTTAAAACACCAGAAACTAGCTCACGAGGAGAATAAAAAATTTCTAATCTTCCGATTCCTAGCAATTCGGTATCTGTCTTTATTGTTTTAAGCCATTCTTGGATTGTGGAAAGTGGAGTTAAGTTGGAGAGAATAATTTTTTCTAGTTGCGGCTGAAAAATTTTTTCCCAATGAGAAGCAGAATGCAAATTATGGCTGAATCTTTCTAAACTTAACTGCAATGCTAAATCAGAGTATTTCTGCTGTAAAAAAAAACCCACACCAGGGTCTTGAAAGCGAATACTAATGCTGTGAGAGGTTTGCTTTAAAAGCTCTAACCAAGATTTTAATGCTAAAGACTGCTCCCGTAGTTGCTCGTCATCGGGGAGTAAATCCCACACCAAAACTATTTTTTTATTTTGCCAACTATTGCTGTTTATAGCGTGGTTTTTTGCGTCTTTTAGGGTAAGACTGCCGTATTTTGAAAGAGACGCGGGATAAAGTAAAATTTCTTGTAATGATTTTTTACTATCTAGGGCAAGACAACTTTCCAGTTTTTTAAAAAAAGAGCTATTGAGAATGGATAGAGTAAATTTCATAGACCTTTGAATTTTAGCATTATAGGAAAGCTAAGCAATGCGGATAATTTTTTATCTTATGTAGAAATGTCTATATTTGTCTAACTTTAGCAGTATAGCCCCAATAGTGGGGTAAGCATAACACTAATGCAGTGGTCTTGTTTTTTGGTTTATTTTTGTTTTTTGTTTTTTGTTTTTTTGTTTTTTGCTTTTTTCATTCAATATAAGCAAATCTTTATCAAAAAAAACAAAATAACCAACAGGGAGTATGAATCCCAAAAATAATAAAACAACAGGGAGAAGTAAAGGCAAAATTTCTTTCATAATATTTTTTTGAACAAGGTTAATATTCTAATTAATAAACTTAAAGCGAGAGCTATTATAAAAAAAGCAACAATACAAATAAGGTAAAAACGGTTATCATAGCTATGGCGAATAACATTGCTATAATTTATCCAAGTCCATCCTACAATACCAAAAATAGCAATAATAGTCAAACTCAAAAATAGTCTGAGAAGAGTCAATTTTTCTTTTATTATTTCTAGTTTTAAAATTTTTTCTTCTTTCATTTTTTTTTGTATTCTGGGAACGTTATTTTTTAAAAAATCCCTTGCAGGTTGGTGGTAAAAAAAACATCCCCTGCAATTTTCTTTAAAAGTGCCCTTAACGAAAGCGCCAGATGAAATTTATGCTAATGGTGGCGGGGTTTTTTATTTCTGCGGTTTGGTGGTGGGTTTCGCTCACAGTTTTTGTAGTGCTGGTAGTCGTTGTTGTGCTCACTTCGCGGGGAATCCTTGCGGTAACCACTATTCTAGTATCGAAGGGAGTGCCACCATAATTCCCTTTAAGTGCATTATAGTTATTCTCGGCTGACCCAAGTTTCCGAATCAGACCAAGTATGGCTCTCTTTTGTTGGAAAGTAGAAGCATGAGTAGTTAGAGTAGAAGTTGTAGTCGTAGGAGTAGAATTAATAATCTGGGTATCTGCCGCCGCAAGATCCAGCCCTAGCCAAAATAAACCTACCTGAAGCTGCAAGTTTTTTGTAATGGCTCGGTTGTAGGCAAAATGCAAGGCGGGGGCTGTGCCCGATGCCGATCCAAAAACTGTGCCTAGCTTTGCACTCGCTAAACCCCCTCCTACAGAAAGACCGTAGGGTAGAAAGTAACGGGCTAAAAGCACCTGGGCTTGCAGTTTGTCGTCTCCTGCGCTCCATTGGAGTTGGTTGAAAGACAAGGAGTATTTTTCAAAGTTAAAACCGAACGAGATTCCTGTTCCCTTGAGTTTTGAGGTTTCTTCTGTGGTTTTGTCTGGTAGTTTTGTTGTATACTCTGGGAGTACGGTTGTCACTGGACCAGAGGGATCTAAACCTGAAGCAAAAAAAGTTTGACAACGGCGGGCTGCTGCAGCTTGATCTGTTGTGCTAGAGCCAACGGATATTGCTGGTGTATTTTGTAAGAGTTGGCTTAGATCATCTATTAAGCTTTCCGTTGCGTCGTAGCTATTCAAACCGATGGTAGCTATACCCTTTATGGGTATTGCACCGTTCTGACACAAGGATATAGCATCTGCTATTGCCGCCATGGCAACTGCTAGGTTATCGCCATCAACACCACCGAATCGTTGTGTGTGTAGGGTATTTGAAGCAAAGTTAGGCACATTGGCGTCGTAGCTAATAGCACTTACTGCCTTGCTTACTACTTCGCTTACTACCGTCCTTTCCTCACTTACTCGCCTGCTTGTTTTTTTGAGTTTTACATCCATCACAAAAGGACTAACACCAACAAACCAACCCTGCTGTCTCTCCTGTGCCTGTAAATTTCCTACCCCTGCTACAAGAGAAAAAAGCAAACCCACTAAAAACACAGCCATAAACGAACCAGCAAACCTACCCATAACAGAGCCCGCATCCAAGCCAGTAAAATTTTTACCTGTAATTTTATTTGGCGTTTTACCAGTAATATTACCAGTAATTTTACCTATAATTTTATTTGACATTTTGTTTTTTAATTTAAATTAAGCATAATAAAAAGAAATATAGCTCTAAAATCTATCTAAAAACCATATAATAATCAAATTCTCCTTTAAAATCAATACTAAAAAACAAAAAGATAGACAAAAAGGTGAAAATAAAAAGAAAAATCACAAAAAACTAAATAAAAAAACAAAAATATTGCAGGGGACATTTTTTTATCGGTAGATAAAAATGTGTCCCCGCAAAAATACCTTCTTATTTAAGAACGGGGACACATTTTTTGCCCAAAATGGTTGAATAAGCAAAAAAAATGTCCCCTGCAATTTTCTTTAAAAGTGCCCTTAACGAAAGCGCCAGATGAAATTTATGCTAATGGTGGCGGGGTTTTTGATTTCTGCGGTTTGGTGGTGTTGTCCGCTCTCAGTAGTTGTTGTAGTGGTAGTCGTTGTTGTGCTCACTCCACCGGGAATCTTTGCGGTAACCACTATTCTAGTATCATAATCTCCTTGTGGAACCCCGTTAACTATAAGAGTACCTGCTTGCGCGAAATAGTTGTTTGCGCCACCACTTACTACCTGCGACAGACCAACGATGGCTCTCCTTTGGAAATTAGGAGCAGTAGTAGTCGTAGGAGTAGTTGTAGTCGTAGTCGTAGGAGTAGAATTAATGATCTGGATATCCTGCACTGCAAGATCCAGCCCTAGCCAAAATAAACCTACCTCTACTTGCAAGTTTTTTGTAATGGCTCGGTTGTAGGCAAAATGCAAGGCGGGGGCTGTGCCCGATGCCGATCCAAAAGAAGTGCCTAGCTTTGCGCTCGCTAAACCCCCTCCTACAGAAAGACCGTAGGGTAGAAAGTAACGGGCTAAAAGCACTTGGGCTTGCAGTTTGTCGTCTCCTGCGCTCCATTGGAGTTGGTTGAAAGACAAGGAGTATTTTTCAAAGTTAAAACCAAACGAGATTCCTGTTCCCTTGAGTTTTGAGGTTTCTTCTGTGGTTTCTTCTGAGGTTTTGTCTGGTAGTTTTGTTGTGTCGTCTGAGATTATGCGTGACATTGAATTAGAAGATAAACCAGACTCAAAAAAAGCTTCACAAAGAGGAGCTGCTGCATCTTGGGACGCTGTGCTAGTGCCAATGGTTGTTGCTGGTGTGTTTTGTAAGAGTTGGCTCAGGTCATCTGTCAAGCTTTCCGTTGCGTCGTAGCTTTTTAAACGGAAAATATCTTCTGTTGTTATGAGTATTTCACCGTTTTTACACAAGGATTTAGCATGACGGATTGCAGTATTGGCAATTTGTAGGTTCTTTTCAGAGGACAACAACCTGAGACCGAATCGTGCTTTGTGAAGATCATTTACGAGAAAGTCAGGCACAGTGGCGTCGTAGATAATATCATTTGCAGTAACACCTATATCCTCACTTACTACTTCGCGTTCTTGCGTCCTTTCCTCACTTACTCGCCTGCTTGTTTTTTTGAGTTTTACATCCATCACAAAAGGACTAACACCAACAAACCAACCCTGCTGTCTTGCTTGGTTTCCCTCTTGGGCTTTTAAGCTAGCCACCCCTGCTACAATAGAAAAGAGCAAACCCACTAAAAGCACAGCTTTAAACGAGCCAATAACCGAACCCATAACCGACCCAGCAAACAAACCAGTAAAATTTTTACTATTCATTTTATTTGGCATTTTACCAGTAATTTTACCTGTAATTTTATTTGACATTTTGTTTTTTAATTTAAATTAAACATAAGAAAATATAGATCTAAAATCTATCTAAAAACCATATAATATTATAATTCTCCTTTAAAGTCAACACTAAAAAAAAGAAATATAGCTCTAAAATCTATCTAAAAACCATATAATATTATAATTCTCCTTTAAAATCAATACTAAAAAACAAAAAGATTGACAAAAAGGTGAAAATAAAAAAAAAAATCACAAAAAACTAAATAAAAAAACAACCTTTCTCCTATCTTTGATAAAACTCTTATTTAGTTTTTTTCCAAAAACTCATAATAACTTTCCACCGTAATTGACAAATCATAATCCCTGAAAAAATAATTGTTGAACCCAAAATATGTCTCGGTGTCAGAATTTCGCTTAAAAACACCCAACTAAAAAAAGTGGCAAAAACAGCTTCTGTAGAAAAAACTAGGGAAGCATACGTGGGATGATTTCTTTGTTGAGCCTTAATTTGTAAAGTAAAAGCAATTGCCACTGAAAAAGCTCCCGCATAAAAAATTTCTATAGATACATTTTTTACAGATTGCCAATGAAATGTTTCTAAAAAAAAAGCCAGAATAAAACTCAAAATACAAACCAGAAAAACTTGGAAAAAAGCAATTTGAAAAAGGTAAGATTTTCTTTTAATAGCATAATCAATCCAGAGAATATGGAAAGCCCACATCAAAGCACCAAACAGTAAAATAGTATCTTCTGCTGCGAGAATAAATTTATCTTGAATCGTCAAAAAATAAAAACCTAATACCGCCAAAAAAATCCCAGTCCATTGTATTAAAGATACTTTTTTTTTGAAAAATAAATTCATGAGAGGAACTAGACAGATATAAAGTGTGGTTATAAAAGAGGCTTTATTCACAGTGGCTACAACCAAACCTATTTGTTGTAGGATGGTTCCTCCAAATAAAATGACTCCTGCTATACTCCCGTATTGAATAGTTTTGAATTTGTCTTTTTTTTCTAATTTGGAAAAACCTTTATAAAAAAATGGAAAAAGGACGAAAGTACCTAATAAAAAGCGAAACCCTGTAAAATAATAAGGACCCAGCTCTTCCATAGCTGTTTTTTGGAAAAGAAAGGTAGAACCCCAAACTATTGCAGTTGCAAATAAGAGAAGATTATTGTTTAGGTTGTAGATAAAGTTTTTCATTTATGAATCAGCTAAATTTTGGTGTTTTTTCTTAAAAAAAATTTGCCTAGCCTAGCCGTCGCAGCTAGTTTTGTTCTATTTGGCAAATTCAAAGGTCTAGTTTAAATTTTGATTATTCATCTCTGATTATTCATCGGCGCAAAAGCCTTTTCCAGTGAAATGTCACAAAAAGGATATTGTTTAAAGCGGCAGCTAGATAGGTAAAAACAGCCGCTGTGAGAATTTCTCTTGCTGCGGGGAGTTGCTTTTTGGTGATATATTTGCCGCTGATAAGTAAGGGTAGGGCTTTAGAAAAACTCGCGTCCCACTCTAAAGGCAGAGTGAGTAGGTGCACCAAAACACTCAGTAGGGCAGTGCCTAGATAAAAAAAAAGAGCCATCAAGCCTATACCTGGTCTGAAAGCGAACAGCAAGGGGGATAAAATTAAAAGTGTGCTGCCTACAATGGAAATATTTCGTACCAATTTCACAAAAAAAATCCTTGTTTTTAGCAGCATACTATTAGAGCAATCTTGAATAACATGCCCTATTTCGTGAGCAACAATAGTGATAGCACAAAGAGATTTACCTTTGTAAGTTTTAGAATTTAAGTGCAATTTTTTTGTCTGTGGATCGTAAGAATCTGGCAAAGCTCCCTCTACTATTTTAATATTTTTGATTGCCAATTTTTTCAATAAATGGATTGCTAATTCACCTCCAGTGCCTTGAATATCACTGGTATCTTTTTGGTATTTTGCAAAAACTTTTTTTACCCAAAATTGTGGTAAAAGAGCCAATAAAACAGCAAAAATTATAATAGTTACTTGTATCATTTTATAATATAGTATAGACCTTTGAATTTGCCAAATAGGACAAAACCAGCTGTGACGGCTAGCCAAATGGTTAGAACAGGTGCGAAAAAAATTTTTAGCTCGTAGGAATACTGAAGTATTCCTCTTGGGTAAAAAATTTTCGCGCCTTGTCTAGCTTTCCTATAATGCAAATTCAACAGTCTCATAGTATTTTATTTTTGCTAGTAGTTTCAAGTGGTAAAAATCGGGCAAAAAGGAAAAGCTAATTTACCAAAACTTTTTTTAGCTAAAGGAGACCAACGGGAAGAATGGAATTTTTCATAAGCAAAATAAGCGAAAGCAACCGATTCTTTAGCTTCACCACTGAATCCAAAAAAATCCTCAAAATTTTTTACCCTGTAGGGAGCAAAATTTTCTTTTAACTGCTGCATTAAAACGGGATTTTCAGCTCCTCCTCCGCTAACAATTACAGTGCTATCTTTAAAACAAAGGTATTTTTTACAAGCATCGCTTACCGTTTTAGCACTAAAGATACTTAAAGTTTTAAGCATATCTTCTATGAGTATTTTTGGATGGTTTTTAAAAATCTGTGCTATAAAATCCATTCCGAATGTCTCGTGTCCTGTGGTTTTTGGAATAGGAAGTTTTAGATAAGGATGTTTTAATAGCTCTTTAAATAAAATAGGAATCACTTTCCCTTTTTTAGCAAATTTTCCATTCTTGTCGTAGCTTATTTTTCCACCGCTATACCGCTCTAAGGCGAGATTGAGGAGTATATTTGCAGGACCAGTATCGCTAAAAATCATTTTTTTCCCTAAAATAATAGAAAAGTTGGCTATACCACCTAGGTTTAAAAACAATGCTGGAAATTTTAATTGGCTTTGTAGATACTGGTCAAAGTAGGGTGCCAAAGGGGCGCCGTCTCCACCGCTGGCAATGTCTGCTGGGCGAAAATCAAAGACAACTGGGATTTGCGTCTCGTGTGCTAAAATATCGGCTTCTCCTAGCTGTAGGCTGCCTATATTTTTACAGTGGTAAAATGTTTGTCCGTGGCTTGCAATCAAAGAAAAGCTGTTTGCGGCTAGAGATTTTTTTTTGAGGTATTTTAAAACGCATTTTGCAAAGAATTTACCGAGCTCGTAGTGGATTTGACAAAGTTGCTTGGAGCTACCTTGCATGGCTTGGAGTATTTGGTTTCTTTGTTTTTTGTCATAAGGAAAAAATTGATAAGAATGAAAAATAATTTTTGTGATTTTATTCTTGCTTTGAAAAGAAACATCTGCTAAATCTAAACCGTCTAGTGAAGTGCCAGACATTAACCCTAAAATTCTTTTTTTCTCCAATTTGTAACAATCACTAATTTTTCTCATTTTTATTTATGTATTTGCCTTTGATTCTTGGATTTGATGGATACTCCTTGCCGAAAGAAACAATTGTTTTTTGGAAAGCAATCAAACCTATAGGTACTATTCTGTTTCAAAAAAATATTAAAAACAAGAATCAGCTAAAAGAACTTATTTGCCAGATTAAAAATTTTGATCCAGAAATACTTCTAATTATAGACTATGAAGGCGGAGTAGTAATTCGCTTTTCTGA
Organism: bacterium; assembly: GCA_965216635.1. Lineage (GTDB taxonomy): Bacteria > SAR324 > SAR324 > XYD2-FULL-50-16. Next base: position 2,103,974 of record OZ244188.1, on the reverse strand, counting down.
AGATATTCCAGTGATAGCCTCTGCAAAAAGTATGGGGAAAACTTTTCATTGGCAGCATATAAAACAAGCTGTGCAGTCTATTGCAGAGACTTTAAATTATTTTGGATTTCATATCAATCTAGCTCCCGTTTTGGATTTTGAAGGCTTCCCTGTTTCGCCTGCTATCCAAAATAGAGGTTTTTTTCCTGACAGCCAACTCATTAACGAATACAACAGAATTTTTGTAGAACAGCACAGAGAATTGGGAATTTATTGTGTTGGTAAACATTTTCCCGGACTCTATAAAGTCGTTCAAGACCCCCACAAAGAAAAATCTTGTTTTGAAGGAAATACGGATGATTTAGAATTGAGTATTAGCTGTTATCAAGATCTTCTCATTCAAGAACAACAAGGAGTGATGAGCAGTCATGTGTTTTATCCAGAATTAGACGAAGAGAATTTAGCTACTTTTTCTGCAAAAATTATCCAAAATTATTTGAAAGATAAATTGGGGTTTAGGGGGTTGATTTTTAGCGATTGTTTGGAAATGAGAGGCATTAGCCAAAGAATGTCACCAGAAATGATTGCAAAAAAAACACTCGGAGCGGGACACGATATACTCATTAGCTGCTATCAGTTCAAAAAAGAAATGGCTTTTCATAAAGGCTTGGTGGATGGTATAAAAGGTTATTTCCAAGAAAACGAAGAAATAGCAGGTATTCGGCAAAAAAAAATTGTGGCTTGGCAAAAAAAATTGTTGGAGGGAAAAGTGAAGGACACGCCTCTTCCAGATTCAAAGGAAGTAATTCAAATCAATCGTAATTTTATTGATAGAAGAATATTTAAACAGATTGCGATGATAGATTCCTTTGTTATTCTCACTACGGAAAAAGAAGAAAATGAAAAAAGTATTTCTAAAGCTCTGCAAAAACAACCGCAATTTTTTAGCCAACAAAGTTTGAATTTGCAAAAAATACTAGAGAAAAATCATTTTCAGCAGTTAAAAGAATTGGTTAAAGGACGCAGTATTGTTTTTATACTGGATAAACAGCTCGCCCAAGAATTACTAGAACCATTGAAGGCAATTCTTAAACTAGCAAAGCAAACTTTGGTGATTTCTATTTCTTTTCACTTGGAAAGTAACCTTGCTATAGGCGAGGAGTGGATTTTGTGGGGGAAAAATCACTCTACGGTTGCTAGTTTGGTGGATTTTTTTAAAGACAAATGTACAAACAAAAAATAATGCTAAAATTACTCAAACAAAAATGGATTTTTCGCGTTGGAGTTTTACTCCCTATTTTTTATCTAGCCTATAATATCCTAACAAGTGGTATTAACCTAGCCAACCCGTTAGAAACTATTTTGTTTTACTTTGGAAATGTTGCAGTTTGTTTGCTTTTAATCACTCTTTGGATTTCTCCTTTACAAATTTTTTTACCTGCTAAAATTCCAATAAGAGTTTTTAATATTCACAAAAGAATTTTTGGAGTAAGCAGCTTTTTTTATGCATTACTGCATTTTAGCGTTTATTTTATAGACACTGGCTCTGTAGAGAATTTTTTCTCTGGTTTTCAGAGAAATTTTGTTATTATTGGAGCTGTCGCTCTTAGTATTTTATTTTTATTAGCTCTAACCAGTTTTGATTGGGTTATAAAAAAAATGAGAAAGAAAAACTGGAAAAAACTTCATAGGCTCGTCTACCTCGTGATTATTCTCCTTTTTTTTCATATTACCGCTAAAGATAAGGGTAACTATCAAAGAGCTATTATTTACTTTTCACCCTTAGTTCTCGCAGAAATAGCGAGGTTTTATTGGTTTATTCGCCAAAAAATACAACACAAAAATATAGAAAGACCTTTGAATTAACATTCTAGTTTGGCTGTTATTAAAATAATCTTCCTATACAGCTTATAAATAATGAAGAAACAAATATTTTTAGATGTAGACGGAGTTTTACTGGATTTCCATACTAACTTTTCTCTTTATCTAAAAGACAAATACTCCATAGAATTAGACGGTGCAGTAGAAAATTATCATACCAACTTTGTTTTGAGCCAAGGAAAGAAAGAGGCTGGACAACTGGAACTAGAAAAATTACTGCAGCGTGGCGGTGTGATGGAAGATTTTTTTGTTAGTGATTATTTTTCTACTTTAAATGCTCTTGTAGATACTTATTCCTATAATCAAATTGCTCAAAAATATCCCGTCTATTTGATCACCAACCTTTCTGAAAAAAGAAAATTTGCCAGAGAAAAAAATCTGAAATATCGGGGTTTTTCTTATCAAGGTATTTCATTTGCAGGCTTTGATAAATATGGTGATCCTAACTACCCTTTGAAATCCGAGATTATTTTGCAAAAGATGGAAAAAAACTCAGAAATTATTTTTTTAGATGATTTGATGATGAACTGTAACGAGGTTTTGGAGTCAGTATCTCAAGCAAGAGTTTTTTTGCTTACCAAACCCTACAACCAAAAAGAAAAGTTACCCATAGGTTGTACCCGTGTGGCAAGTTGGGACGAGTTTCAAAAACAGATCTAGCTTTTTAGCTCATCATTAAAGAACGCAGAGATAGAATTGGTTCGTTCTTTTCATCAAAATTTTCAGCACAAAGCCATTTTTCATAATTTTGTTTTATTTTTCTCCAGTCTTTGTCTAAGACAGAAAACCAAGCGGTATCTCTATTGCGTCCTTTATAAATAGTTAGTTGCCTAAAAACTCCTTCAAATTGAAAACCAAACTTTTTGGCAGCTTCGCAAGATCGTTTATTTAAAAAATCGCATTTCCATTCAAATCGTCTATAACCCATTTCGTCAAATACTCTTTTCATCATTAAGTAGATAGCCTCCACAGAGGCGCGGGTTTTTTGGAGAATAGGAGAAAAATGAATATGTCCTATTTCTATGACTCCTACCTCTGGTTTTATTCTTAAATAACTCGCCAATCCTACTACTATATCTTTTTTGACTACAACGAAAAAAAGAGGATCTTCTCCTAAACACGAGCCTACAAGCCATTTTTTAAAATCTTTGTGATTTTCAAAGGGCCCATAAGGCAAATAGGTCCAGTTGAGATTTTTTTTGTCTCTACAGAAAGATTCAAATAAAGAGTAGCTATGCTTTTTTAGATCTAAGGGATAAAGGCAACAATAGTTCCCCATCATTTTTGTTTTTGGAGGGGGTAGTTTTTCTTTCCACTCAGGTAGGCTTTCTCCCACGGATAATTTTATTTGATTCATTGGTGTTTTGTTAAAAAAATCATTTTCATTTTTTGATTTAATAGTGTAATAGATATTAGAGAATGTTGAACTTTAGTATTATAGGAAAACTATACAAGGTAAAAAAAAATTGACGTAGCTTAGCCGAACTAGAATATCTGCTATTGTTCTACTTTCAACAGTCTTTATCAAGGAAATGGTTTATGAAAAAAATAATAGTAAAATTAAATTTTGAATGGAAATTTTTACCTGTTGAACGCCAGACTCCCAATAACTCTAGTGAATGGGGAAACTGTAAGTTTTATATCAACAAAAATATCAAGGAGTGCGATTATTGGGTGGTCTATGGACAACTATTAAAAACAGAAACAGCGGTTTGTGCTAGAGAAAATACCTTGCTGATTTCAAATGAACCGCCTCATATACTGCAATACAAAAAATCTTTTACAGACCAGTTTGCCAATATTATTAGTTGTCACGATTATATCCAGCACAAAAATAATACTTTATACCAACAAGGATTGCCTTGGCATATAGGTAGGCAACAACGCAAGCATAAAAATATCTCTTTTAGTAAAGATTATGATGAGCTCGTGAGGATGCAACAACCTAAAAAAACAAAATTGCTTTCTGTGATTTGCTCTAAAAAATCATTCCTACCAGAATATCAAAAAAGAATGGATTTCCTTCAAAAACTACAACAATATTTTGGTGATAAAATAGATGTTTTTGGAAGAGGGATAAAGGAAATAGAGGACAAATGGGATGCTTTGGCTCCTTATAAGTACCATATTGCGCTAGAAAATTCATCACATAAAGATTACTGGACAGAAAAACTATCCGATGCATTTCTTTCTTTTTGTTATCCGATTTATTACGGTTGCTCCAATATTTATCGCTATTTTGATAAAAATAGCTTAAGTCTAATAGATTTAACACAAACAGATAAAACTATTTCACTTATAGAAAATATTATCAAAAACAACACTTTTGAAATGTCTCAAAATAAAATATTGGAGGCTAAAAATAAATGTTTAAACCAGTACAATCTATTAGCCTTGATTGCAGATTTTATTGAAAAAAAAGAAAAGATTCGCCACAAGCAAAATAAAATAACTAAAATTAAAATTAAACACATTGCTTGTGTTAGTCCAAATTTTTTTGCGATAGCTAAAAAATCTGTGTCTACAGGGCAAAAGGATAATTATGATATTTTAAAGCAATATTACAGTATGGTCTGTCGTAAGCAGGGCTTAAAAGGAAAATTCTTTTTTATTAGAAATTTCGGACTAAAAAATTATTTAAAAATAAAAACATGGTAACAGAGAAAAAATCACCAAAATTTATTTTAACGGTTTTAATGCCAGTCTATAACACAGAGAAATTTTTAGACGATAGTATTGGTAGTATTTTAGAGCAAACCTACACTGATTTTGAATTTCTGATTCTAGACGATGGCTCTACGGATAATAGTTTAGAGATTATAGAGGCTTATGCAAAAGAAGATAAAAGAATCAAAATTCTAGTGAATCAAAAAAATCAGGGAGAAGCTAAATGTCGTAATCGTCTTCTAAAAAACACCAAAACAAAATTTATAGCATGGATGGATGCAGATGATATTAGTTTAGAAAATAGGTTGCAATCTCAAATGGATTATTTAAAACAAAATCCTAGTATAGACGCTGTGGGCAATCAATATAGCGCTTTTGGTGGTGGTGGCAATCAAGCTACAAATTTTACTTCTCAGTATTCTCTATCCGATATTGAAATTAAAACTAATTTTATATTTGGTTATGATTTTTTTCTCCCTAGCTCTTTAATGAGAATGAAAAAAATAAAACAATACAATCTTTTTTTTGATAGCCATTACAAACTCTCTACAGGAGTAGATCACCAATACATTATAGACTGTTTTCCTTTTATGAAATTTTCCAATCTAAACAAAGTGTTATATCAATATCGCCAGCATGCTCATCAAATTACCGTAATCAATCAAAAACAAATACTAGATAATGCTGGAGCTATTATTCAAAAACATCTTTTAAGATTCAATATAAAAGCAGATTCGGAAACTATTCATTTTTTTCTGCAATGGATTGATAAGGAATTGGTTTCTCAAAAATTTCCAGAAACCGTGAAAGTTTTGGATAAAATTTTTTTTATAAAAGAAGAATTTAATACTCAAAAATTTCAAAAAGTTTTAAACCTTTTAAATCAACTCGCAACTATAAAAAACTTTTACAATTACGCTAGAATAGAAAAAAATTTCCTTAACTCTCATTTCCTTACTCTGCTAATGTGTTTTTATCAAAATAAATTTTTGAAAAACAATAAGAATAAAATAAAAATTTTTGAAGACATTTTCAAAAAATATCTTGTTACAAATGACCTGTTTGCTTTAAAACAAATTCTTGAAAATCACAAAAAGTCTGGATTAGAAAAAAAGTTGTTTTTCATTAAAACATTTAGACTCTTGGATAACTTCAAGCCTTTTTTAACTGTTTTAATGCCGGTCTATAACGCAGAGAAATTTTTAGACGATAGTATTGGTAGTATTTTAGAGCAAACCTACACTGGGTTTGAATTTCTGATTTTAGACGATGGCTCTACGGATAATAGTTTAGAGATTATAAAGGCTTATGCAAAAAAAGATGAAAGAATCAAAGTTCTAGTCAATAAAACTAATCAAAAACAGGCTAAATGTCGCAATCGTCTTCTAAAAAACACCAAAACAGAATTTATAGCATGGATGGATGCAGATGATATTAGTTTAGAAAATAGGTTGCAAATTCAAATGGATTATTTAAAACAAAACTCTAGTATAGACGCTGTGGGCACTCAGTATAGTGCTTTTGGAGGAAGTGGCAATCAGGCTGCCAGTTTCACTTCCCAGTATTCTCTATCAGATATTGAGATTAAAACAAGTTTTATATTTGGGTATGATTTTTTGTTTGGAAGTTCTTTAATGAGAATGAAAAAAATAAAACAGTACAATATTTTTTTTGATAGCCATTACAAACTCTCTACAGGAGAAGATCACCAATACATTATAGACTGTTTTCCTTTTATGAAATTTTCCAATTTAAAAGAAATATTATATCAATATCGTCAAGATTCCAATCAAACTACAACAATCAATCAAAAACAAATCCTAGATAACGCTGGAGTTATTATTCAAAAACATCTTTTAAGATTCAATATAAAAGCAGATTTAGAAACTATTCATTTTTTTCTGCAATGGATTGATAAGTGTTTGATCAATCAAAAATTTCCAGAAACCGTGAAAGTTTTGGATAAAATTTTTTTTATAAAAGAAGAGTTTGATACTCAAAAATTTCAAAAAGTTTTAAACCTTTTAAATCAACTCGTAACTATAAAAAATTTTTACAATCACGCTAGAATAGAAAAAATTTTCTTTATCCCCCATTGTCTTACTCTGTTGCTATATTTTTTCCAGAATAAGCTTTTGAAAAAAAATAGTGAAAAATTCAAAGAATTTTTTAAGAATATTTTTAGACAATATCCTATTACTAATCAAACAATGATTTTAAGGAAAATCTACTACCATTACCGTGATTTTGGATTGGGAGGGAAATTATTTTTCATCAAAAATTTTGGATTCAAAAGTTATCTTCAAATAAAATATGGCAAATAAAAAATCTGTATCTCCTTTAGCTGTTTTAATGCCCGTCTATAACGCAGAAAAATTTTTAGACGATAGTATCGGTAGTATTTTAGGGCAAACCTATACTGATTTTGAATTTCTGATTTTAGACGACGGCTCTACGGATAATAGTTTAAAAATTATAAAGGCTTATGCAAAAAAAGATAAAAGAATCAAAGTTCTCGTCAATAAAAACAACCAAAAAATCGCAAAAAATCGTAACACTCTCCTTAAAAAAGCTACTACAGAATTTATAGCATGGATGGATGCCGATGATATTAGCTTACCCCACTGGTTGCAAACTCAAATAGATTATTTAAAACAAAATCCCAATATAGATGTAGTAAGTTGTCATTTGGGTTGTTTTGGAGACCGTCAATTTATACTTAAAAGACCTCTTCTTGATTCCCAAATTAAATCTACTTTTTTATTTGATTGTGCATTCGGAACCGGCGGCAGTACGGTGAAAATGAAAAAAATTAAAGCGAATAAATTGTTTTTTAATGAACAATTAGAATCTGCAGAGGATTATGATTATTGGGTGAACTGCTGCTCTGTCCTTTCTTTCTCCGTGATTGATGAAGTATTATATAAATATCGTGTACACCATTTACAAAATAGTGTGATGAATAAAAAAAAACAAAAGCAGGTACATTTGTTAATTGTTCAGAAACATCTTTTAAAATACAACATAAAAGTTACTGCAGATGTGCTCAAAACTACTCTATCTATTTATAAAAAAAAATTTAATCCTCAAAAATTTCAAGAGACTCTGGAAATTATTAATCAAATTTTTCATATCAAAAATTTTTATGGTTATTCTAGTATAAATAAAAAAAGCATCTTAAAACAATTTTATCGCGGCTATCGTAAGGCGGGTTTTAGAGGCAAGTGGTTTTTTATCAAGGAATTTGGGGTTTTAAACTATCTCAAGGTTAAGACATGGTAACGAAAAAAAAAACAAAATTTCTTTTATCTGTTTTAATGCCAGTCTATAACACAGAAAAATTTTTAGACGATAGTATTGGTAGTATTTTAGAGCAAACCTACACTGATTTTGAATTTCTGATTTTAGACGATGGCTCTACGGATAATAGTTTAGAGATTATAAAGGCTTATGCAAAAAAAGATGAAAGAATCAAAGTTCTAGTCAATAAAACTAATCAAAAACAAGCTAAATGTCGTAATCGTCTTCTAAAAAACGCCAAAACAGAATTTATAGCATGGATGGATGCAGATGATATTAGTTTAGAAAACAGGTTGCAATCTCAAATGGATTATTTAAAACAAAATCCTAGTATAGACGCTGTGGGCAATCAGTATAGTGCTTTTGGAGCTGGTGGCACTCAAGCTACAAATTTCACTTCTCATTATTCTCTATCCGATATTGAAATTAAAACTAATTTTATATTTGGTTTTGATTTTCTGTTTGGAAGTTCTTTAATGAGAATGAAAAAAATAAAACAGCACAATCTTTTTTTTGATAGCCATCACAAACTCTCTACAGGAGAAGATCACCAATACATTATAGACTGTTTTCCTTTTATGAAATTTTCCAATTTAAACAAAGTGTTATATCAGTATCGTCAAGATTCCAATCAAACTACAACAATCAATCAAAAACAAATCCTAGGTAACGCTAGCGTTCTTATTAAGAGACATCTTTTAAGATTCAATATAAAAGCAGATTCAGAAACTATCAAAATTCTTTTGTCATTAGATAAAAAAATGGAATTTGATTCCCAAAAATTTCAAGAAACTCTGAAAATTGCCAATCAAATTTTGCGTATCAAAAATTTTTATGGTTATTCTAGTATAAATAAAAAAAGCATCTTAAAACAATTTTATCGCGGCTATCGTAAGTCGGGTTTTAGAGGCAAGTGGTTCTTTATTAAAGAATTTGGATTTTCAAACTATCTTAATGTTAAAACATGGTAACAAAGAAAAAACTATCACGAACTCTTTTAACGATTTTAATGCCCGTCTATAACGCAGAAAAATTTTTAGACGATAGTATTGGTAGTATTTTAAAGCAAACATATACTGATTTTAAATTTCTGATTTTAGACGATGGCTCTACGGATAATAGTTTAAAAATTATAAAGGCTTATGCGAAAGAAAATAAAAGAATCAAAGTTCTCGTCAATAACAGCAACCAAAAAACCGCAAAAAGTCGTAACACTCTCCTTAAAAAAGCTACCACAGAATTTATAGCATGGATGGATGCCGATGATATTAGCTTACCCCACTGGGTGCAAACTCAAATAGATTATTTAAAACAAAATCCTAGTATAGATGTAGTAAGTTGTCATCTGGGTTATCTTGAAAACAGTCAATTTATACTTAAAAGACCTCTTCTTGATTCCCAAATTAAATCTACTTTTTTATTTGATTGTGCATTCGGAACCGGTGGCAGTATGGTGAAAATGAAAAAAATTAGAGCAAATAAATTGCTTTTTAATGAGCAATTAAAATCTGTAGAGGATACTGATTATTGGATAAACGGCTGCTCTGTTCTTTCTTTTGCTGCCATTGATGAAATTTTATATAGGTGTCGTGCTCATAATAAACAAGAGAGTACAGCTAACAAAGAAAAACAAAGAAAAACTCATTTGCTAGTCGTTCAGAAACATCTTATGCAATTCAATATAAAAATAGATGTAGAGACTATTAGAATTTTTTTAAATTGGGATATGGAAAAAGTTGATTCTCAAAAATCCCAAGAAGCTGTGAGAGTTTTTGAGACAATTTCTGCGATTAAAGATTTTTATGGTTATTCTGGTGTAGAAAAATCAGCACTTATCCCCTATTATCTTAACCTTTTGAAGTATTTGTGTTACAGCAGACTGCTAAAAAAAAAACAGAAAAAAGTTAGAGAATTTTTTACAGATATTCTCAAAGAATATCCATCCATCAGTCCATTGTTTGTTTTAAATGAAATTTATCATAGCTACAAAACGGTCGGGTTAAAAGGTAAATTATTTTTTATCAAAGATTTTGGGATAAGGAATTATCTCAAGGTAAAGGCTATAGTAGAAAAAAAATAAGGACTAAGATAAAAATTTCGAGCTAAAAAAATCTTTTGATTTATCTTTTTTTTCTGTTGTTCTCTAGCTGGAAAATTTCCAAGTCAAAATCTTTAGAAATGGCAATCAAATGTTCAATGATTAAAGATTGAATGATTTCGTATTCTGCCCACCTTGTTTCATTACAAAATGCATAAATTTGCATTGGTAGACCTTCTGGAGTGGGACTTAGATTTCTAATGATTATAGTAAATTTATGAGAAATTTTACTATGGTTTTGCAGATAATTTTTTGTGTATTGGCGAAATAAAGTAAGGTTTGTAGCAACGAGAGGCTCTCCTTCTTTATATTTGTCTAAAATAAACTCAACATCTTTTTTCAGCAAAGGTATTTCCGTTAATTTTTTTAATTGTTTTACACTACAAATATGGATAGATTTTTGGTCAAACCAAAGTTGATTGAGAATACGGCGCCCTTCTTTATACATACTACGCCAATTTTTAAAACTGTTTTCCATAAGTTTATAAATGGGAATCACCGTCTGGCTATTATCCCAATTTTTGATAATCACTTGGTGTAAATTGATATCTATAACTTCACCATCGGCTTGGAAAAATGGAATTTCTACCCAATCTTTTGGGGCAATAAGTTTGTTAGAAAAAATTTGAATACTAGCGACTAAAGATAAAATTGTATCGCGAAAAATAAGTAAAATAATGGCGGTTGCAGCTCCAAATCCTCCTAAAAGAACGGAGAGGTTTTTTTCAAAAATCACTACAACAAAAATAATGAGAGCCATCGTATAAAAAACCATCCTTAAAAGCTGGAGGTAGCCTTTGATAGGATTGTTTTTCGCTAAATCTAGTTGTTCGTAAAATTTGTGAATACAAATCAAAAATTGATCTAGAGTTCTTAAAAACAACCAGATTACTGGAACAAAAATAATTTTGATTATAATCTCAGGGAGAGTGAGAATATCATTTACAATAAAGTAGAGCAAAAACCAAAAACCAAACTTGAGTGCCTTCTGAAAAAATAACGAGTCAGAAAAAATTTTGATCCGAGCTGAGCTTTTTTTTGTAATAATTTTTTGAATAAAATTCAATATAAATTTACTCACAAAAATATGAGCTACAAACAGAAAAAGACAAGACAAGAAAAGAAATAGGTAAGCACTTGTATCAAAAGAAAAAGGATTCAAGTTTTCAAAGAACGTGAGAAATTTTTGAAGAAAATGTTGCATTTTTTGGTTTTGCTATATTTACTATATTTTATAAGTTAAGGTTATCAAATTTTCACAGAACTTGTCAAATTTTTTGTTTTTGCTATTCTAGACCTTTAAATTTCGCTGATGTGACGGCTAGGCACAATAGTGGGGTAAGCATCAGCGAAATTCAAAGGTCTATATTATTTAGTTTTTGTTAAAAAAAAAAATCTTCTATAAAAAATTATGATTCTGTCTGATAAAAGCATTCGCCAATACCTGAGAGAAGGGAAATTAAAAATAGAACCGCTAGACGATTACCAAATCCAGCCCGCTTCTATAGATTTAATTTTAGACAAAAATTTTTTGCAGGTAAGTAAAAAAGGTGAATTTCTCAATCTTACTACACCAGCTCAATACGAACATATTGAAAAAAAAAAAATGATTCTTTTGCCACACTCTTTTGTATTAGCAACCACTAAAGAGAGAGTGGAGGTTCCAAATTTTTTAGCTGCCTTTGTAGAGGGAAGAAGTTCTGTAGGTAGAATGGGGCTTTTTATTCAAAATGCTGGTTGGGTGGATCCCGGATTTTGCGGACAAATTACTTTGGAGCTTTATAACGCGAATGATCTTCCCATAGAAATAGAGGCTGGAAGAAGAATCTGCCAGATTGTTTTTGCCGAGATGGATCAGCCTGTAGAATTCTCTTATCGTGGAAAATATCAAAATCAAAAAGGAGCTACGAGCAGTCGCATTTTTGACGATACAGAAAACAAAAAACAGGACTAGCCTGTTTTTTGCTTGAGCTATTGTATTCACAATACTCGTCTAAGCAGAATATTAATAGACTTTTGCCAATAGTGTAAATTATTGCAATACTTTCAATCTGCCATACTAATACCGATTTTTTTGGCGTAATCCTGCATAGAAATAAATTTTTGTTTTTTCATAATTTTTTCTATCTCAAGAATTGTTTTTTGCTCCAAAATAGCGTCTCTAATTTCACGGTTGTTTTCCAAATATTCCAATACTGGAACTCTACCTGTAGTATCTGTGGGTTGAAGAAGCCTTTGAGATATAATTAATTTTAAAGAATTAGCAAGGTCTTCAGGGGCAATTTGTAAAAATTTCATTCTTTGTAAAGTTTCCAATACATTGCTGCTGTGGATCGTAGAAAGTACTAAATGCCCAGTTTTAGCGGCAGCTGCTGCTATTTTGGCAGTTTCTTCGTCTCTAATTTCACCGACAAGAATCACATCAGGGTCTTGACGCAGGCTAGCTCGCAAAATACTAGAAAAAGTAATGCCCGCTTTTTCGTTAATTTGAACTTGGGTGATTCCATCTATTCTATATTCTACAGGGTCTTCTATGGTAATAATGTTGAGATTTTTTTGAATTAAAGCCCGCACAATAGAATAAAGCGTTGTTGTTTTTCCAGATCCAGTAGGACCCGTGACTAATATCCATCCCGACGCAGCGTCTGCTATTAATCTTTCTATTATCGCAATAAACGGTTTAGGAAAATTGAGCTTCTTAAAATCAATTTCAAGGTTTTCTAAAGGGAGAATCCGAATTACCATTTTTTCTCCTAGTACGGAAGGAATAGTAGCTACTCTCACATCAAACTTTTTTCCTTTCTTGTTTTGAAAGTTCATATAACCGTCCTGTGGAAATCTAGTTTTGGCAACATCCATTTGAGAGAGCAATTTTACTTTGAGAAGTACTCCTTTTATTACTTCTGTTTTGTAAGGCTGCAATTTTCCGTCTATGCGAATTTGTATATTGTAGTTATCTTTTGGAGTTGGCGAAAAATGAATATCAGTTGCTTTTTTTTGTGATGCTGTTTCTAATAGCTCCGTTAAAAAGACCGACACAAAATTACTTTGAGAAGCAGATTCAGGTACCTCAAATTGATGAATTCTTTCTCTAATCAATTGACTAGAAGTTAGATAAAATTCAAGCTGTTTCCCTAAAAAAGTGCTGTATTGCAAAACTTCAATTAGACTCGTTTGAGGAGATACAAAAATAATAATTTTTTGATTTTCTTCTGACCCATTTTCTTCAGACCAAGTGAAAAAAAATTTTTTTTCTAAAGCAAAAGTATGGTGTTTTTTTTTATCTCTAGAAGGAAGCTCAATGCTATTTTTCCAAATTGGAATATCTAGCTTTAAAGATAAATCCTGCATTTGCTGTGGCTCTTTTTGTAGACTCATAAAAATTTAGGTTTTTTTCACATCACAACTAAATTTTTGTAGCGGTGAAGTCTTCTACTGGAATGATTTGTTAGCCTGTTTTTCATGGCAATTTTGTAACTCGTACTTGGATTTCGGTTATTAAATCTTTAGGGTGATTATCATCCACACTATTCCAGTATAGTAGTCTTATTTCCTCATTATTGTGAGGAATATATTTGCCTGTCTTTAGAACCTTCTGGAAAGTGCCTTTAATTGCGGAAGCTATGGATTTGTAATTCCCTTTGTAAATAAAAGAAGCGAATAATCCGCCTTTAAGTTGTGTGGTTTTTATTTCATCAGTTTCTTGGGGTTTACCTTTAAAACCTATTGCGTAGTAGCTACCTTCAATATTTCCACTTTCCACACTCAGCTGAGGAAATATAACTTCATAAGTGTTACTTTCTTTCAATAGGTAATACTGTATCAATTTGATTAATGAGTTGGAAATATGTCCTTGGTATTCAGTATGAACAATATACAAGATATTTTTATGGGCAACTTCCTTTATTTGAAAATCTCCTGCTTTTGGCAAGGGCAACCCAAAGGCAATGCTTGAAAATAAGAAAAATAATAGAAAGGTGAGTGAATTTTTCATGATGCCTTCTGTTTAGTCGTCCCTTAAAATAATTTTAGACTTTTAAAGGGACGACTAAATATCTCTTGCTAGCGGAAACAAACTTTTTTTAAAGAAAAAATAATGTCCCCTATATATATGCTAAACAAAACGCTAATCCAAAAGTCTATAAACCAAAGATAAATACTAATAGCTATGTCCATTTAATTCTAGCGCTATTTTAGGAAATATAGCAAGCAAAATAAAAATGATAGGAGAGGGCAATGTTCCTACAGGTGCTAGAACAGGCCCCTACGATATTTCAAAATTTTAGGGCGAACTAGGTGTGTTACCACATAATTTCTATATCAAACGTATAAAAACCATAATACTCTCTTTCTGCTGCATTGATTAATTCTTTTTTAAACAGCTCCAAATCTGAACTACTGACAGTTGCATTAGGGGTTTCAACACTGACACTAGTAACCCTTCGCGGTATCACACCGTATACTCCTTTGAATGCTAATCGTATACCTTCAATCGCACCCCAGTTGACTCTGAAAATATGTCCTATATCAAAACCGACCAGTGGCGAGAAACTGTCTTTCAGCGTCCAACTTGCATTGACAGCAGTATCGTATGTATTATTACCAAGTGTATGTTTTGCCTTGGCGAATTTTATTTTTCGCGTTGAATCAAATGCGATACCAAGCCCGCCAACTAGTGATAAAGGTCCAATTAAATGATACCGCGTTAAAAAGCGAGTAAGATGTTTATCACTATTTTCATAATCGGCAGCTTCACCAGTTAACCCTGCATAGTTTTCGCTACTACCATTCTCAAATGAGCCTAATCCTTCTCTTACACCGCCGACTTCAAATTCACCTTCTTTTGTAAAAAAGTTTTCAGGTGTGTATGCGATTTCAAAGGTTGTTTTTTTATTGTAGTGATACCCAGCTACGACCCCTTGAAAATTGGCACCAATATAATATGCTTTTGCAGCTCGCGATAGACATTGATTTGTTGTATATTTTGACCAAAAAGAGCCAAGCTTATTACCACATTCGGATTCTTCTGCGGTTGCATTTGAGTGCAAACTACACAGAAGTAGCACTCCCAAAAGTGATTTTGCTAGAATAAAAACACTAGCTTTTAGAGTATACGTTTTGTATTTACTGTTCATATTTTCTTCTATAGTTTAAGACACTTAATTAATTAAAAAACAAATAACACTCCGACTCTAATCAGTACTCCTTGCCGTTTTGTGATACTTAAGTTAAATCTACTATAAAAAAACAAAACCTTCAACCCCAAAATTTTTTTATGAAATTTCTAATAAAAAAAACAAGTGAAAAAACAGCTCATGCCTTCTTTTTCGTTTTATAGACCTTTGAATTTGCCAAATAGGACAAAACCAGCTGCGACAGCTAGCCAAATGGTTAGAACAGGTGCGAAAAAAATTTTTAGCTCGCTGGAATACTGAAGAGCATTTCTTCACAAATGGCAAGAGTTAAAAGTTTTTTATAAAAATCACTGGGAACTTTAAAATAAAACGTTGTCAATCTAAAAAAAAGTCTTGACTTTGGCGTGGTTTTTGCCGAAACTGTACTAAAATTACAATTTTAGTAATTTCTTAACTTGTAATGGATCGGATTCGAGTTATGAAAGCAAATATGAAATTGCAAACTAGGATGGGGCATCATTTGATTATGACCCCCCAGTTGCAACAAGCCATTAAATTACTGCAAATGTCGCGAGTTGAAATGGAACAACTCGTAGAACAGTCTTTATTAGAAAATCCTGTTCTTGAAGAAAACGAAACAAGTGAGGATCCTGTTTCTTCTTTGGAAGATAACAAATCAGAAGAAGAGCAATCGCTGAGTGGAGAAGAAGAAATTTTAGGAGATTCAGATGCGGAGTATGATTTTGATTCTTACAATGTAGATTCTTACGATAATTTAGTTTCCACCAAAACCAAAGAAAACAATAAGGAAGAAAAAGGCAATGTTTTAGAGGCAACAATTAGAGAAAAAATTTCTTTATCAGAACATCTACTAGAGCAAATAAATCTATCCGATTTTGATGAAGAGGAAAAAGAAATACTAAGCTATTTAGCTTACAATCTTTACGAGAATGGTTATCTTTGGGGAAGTATAAGAGAGCTACTTGCTTCTAGTGAAGAAATATTTCAAACTAGCCAAAAACTGAAAAAGAAATATCCTTATGACAAAGACTTTGACATTGCTTTGGGAGATCTTGCCTATACTAGAGAGTCTGCAAAAGAAAAAGCAGCAATACAAAATTTTTGGTGTCCTTTAGAAAAAATTCCCGACGAATCTATCTATATTCTTAACTCCCTTTTGCTCCAGTTACAAAAACTAGCGCCTACTGGAATAGGAGCTCGTGATTTGAGAGAGTGTTTGCTCGCTCAAGCAGAAGAATCTTACAATTCAGAATCTTTTGAATATAAAATTATTAAGGATTTTTGGTTTCTGTTCACAGAAAAAAAATTCAAAAAAATAAGCAGATTTTTAAACACAAGTCTCATAGATATTATGAGCGCTCAACAAAACATTCAAATTCTCTCTCCTTTTCCGGGAGATTCTTTTATCAATAGGGAAGAGAAGTATATTGTGCCGGATGTTTTCATTATGAAAAAAAATTCTGCCTATATAGTGCGACTCAATGAGAATTTTAAAAAATTCCATATCAATCCTTACTACAAAAATTTAATTAAAGATTCTATTAGAAAGAAAATACGTCAGTCTTTTATTGAAAGCGAAAAAGAAATATCCAACCGCTATGTTTTAGAAAAAGTAAGGGCTGGAGAATGGTTAATGAAGAATATTGAACAAAGACAAGAAACTATCCGAAAGGTTGTGGTGAGTATTGTAAAAAAACAAAAAAAATTTTTTCAATACGGCAAAGAATATCTAGAACCTATGGTTTTAAAAGATGTAGCTCAAGATATTGATATGCACGAATCTACTGTGAGTAGAATTAGCAACCGTAAATATATGCATACCTCAAGAGGTGTTTTTGAGTTAAAATATTTTTTTTCCAGCGGAGTAGAACAAAAAGATGGTGTTGTGATTTCTTCTTTGAAAATCAAAGAGCATATTCAAAAAATCATTTCTCAAGAAAATACAAAAAAACCTTATACCGATAGCTATATGGCGGAAAAACTTTATGAGTTAGAAAAAATTAAGGTTGCTCGCAGGACTATAGCCAAATACAGAGAAGCACTTAGAATTCCTTCATCTAATCGCAGAAAAAGAATTTAATAGAGCTTTGAATTTGCCAAATAGGACAAAACCAGCTGTGACGGCTAGCCCAATGGTGGAGTAAGCATAACACTAATTCAAAGATCTCAACAAATCTCCATTTATAATATTACAGCCTCCTGGCTAGATTTTTCTTTTAAAAAAGCAAGAAATTTTTGTGCTGCCAGATATCGGTGGCTGATGCTGTTTTTTTCTTCACCACCCATTTCTGCAAAAGTTTTTTGATGTCCTTGAGGCACAAAAATAGAGTCCCAACCAAAATTTGTTTTGCCTCTAGGTGAGACAATCGTTCCTGCTAATCGTCCTTGAAAATAATATTTTTTTTGCGAAATCGGTTCATAAAAAGCAATACAGCATTCAGCGTAAGCTGTTTTTCTGAATGCTCGCAAACTGCGATAGATTCCTTCGGGCCCTAAGGATTGTAGCATCCATTTGATAAAAACCCCAGGAAAAGATTTCCATTCTTGAAAATAAAGAGCAGTATCTTCAATAAATAGGTTGGTTTGGGGCTGTGCACAGGTTTTTTCTGCCTCTATTTTTTCTGCCGCTTCTGCTAGTTTGTATTCGCAAAGTTGTTTTAAGTTTTCTATTTGAAGCTCGCTCAAAGAAAAATTTAAAGAGCGCACATCAAAAGGGAGTAGTAATTTTTGATATTCTTGTAATTTACCTGGATTGCTGGAAACAAAAAAGAGAGAGTTCATTTTGTTCTACGTGGAACATCAGGGCTAGTTAAAAAATCAAAGATTTTTTCTGCCAGTTCGGCGATGTTTTTGGTTTGTAGTTGTGTTTTCTGGTAATTGTCCAAATCAGGTTTTTCGCTTTCTAGGGAAATCTCGTTTGAAAGGCTCCATTCTCTTTGAGCGGGAGAGAGGTTTCTTAAATCTTTAAGTACAAGTCTAGCTTCTAACCTTTGTAAATGCAGATAGTAATCGTTATCGGCAATTTTATTATTGCTACTATTATTAAAATGAACTTGACTTGAAAAATCAGCCCGCGTGATTTTTATACTTAAATTCAGATCGGCAAGATTTTTTGTATAGTTTAATTCAGGGTGTTTGAGAATCTTAAATTCCAATGCTTTTCTAAGCTCAAAATTCAATCCCAGCCTTTTTGAAACGTTTTCTATTTTTTCTAGACGCAAACTTTTTGCTTGGCTTAACCAAGATTTTTTCCCTGCAAGATGAAACCCGCAGCTGCTAATCCAAATACAAAGGAAAAATCCAGTAAGAAAATAGGTAAATTTTTGATATTTGACAAGGTTTTGTTTTAAGGATAACATATTTTATATTCTGTAAATGTTTTTAGATCACAATTATACAAAAAAATTGAGATCTTTGAATTAGTGTTATGCTTACCACACTTCTGTGTGGCTAGCCAAATGGTTAGCCAAATGGTTAGAAAAGTGCAAAAAAAAAATTTAGCTCGCAGCAATACTGGAGAGCATTTCTTCACAAATGGCAAGAGTTAAATTTTTTTTAAAACAATTGCTTTGGCTAAACTTTGGTAAGCTAATTCAAAGGTCTCAAATCTTTTTATGTTTGAAGAACTCAGTACCAAACTACAAGAAATTTCTAATAAAATCAGCAACAAAGGTTTTCTAAATGAAGAAAATATTGTTTCTGCTCTTCAAGAAGTAAAAATAGCTCTTTTGGAAGCGGATGTAAATTTCAGAGTAGTCAATTCTTTTTTAAAGAAAATAAAAGAAAAAGCTAAAGGAACAGAAGTTATTGGCAATCTTTCTGCGGGACAACAACTTATTAAAGTAATACATCACGAATTGACTCTTTTACTAGGAGAAAAAAACCAACAAATAGACTTAAATCAAACAGGTATTTGTAATATTATGCTCGTCGGGTTGCAGGGTAGTGGAAAAACGACGAGCGCAGCAAAATTAGCCCTTTATCTAAAAAAAAAGGGGCGGAAAGTTTTGCTTGTGCCAGCGGATATCTACCGTCCGGCAGCCATAGATCAACTAAAAATTCTTGCTGCAACCATAGCGGTAGATTGTTATGATTCTTCACCCAAAACTCCAGTGAAAGAAATAGTGAAGGCAGCACAATCCCAAGCAAAAAAAGAGAAGTATGGTGTTATGATTGTAGATACAGCGGGAAGACTACAAGTGGACGAGAAACTAATGCAAGAATTAGAAGAAATCAAAAAAACAGCACCCTTTCAAACTATTCTTTTAGTAGTAGATGCTATGACAGGACAAGAAGCCTTAAATATAGCACGAACTTTTAATGAAAAACTAGAACTAAGCGGCTTTTTTTTAAGCAAAATGGATGGAGACGCCCGCGGCGGAGCTGCGGTTTCTATCCGAGCCATCACCGAAAAACCTATTATGTATGTGGGTAGTGGAGAGAAGGTAGAAGATTTAGAAGATTTTCACCCCGACAGGGTAGCCTCCAATGTTCTTGGTATGGGCGATGTTTTAACTCTTGTAGAAAAAGCAAACAAGCAATTTGAGGGGCAAGATTTGTCGGGGTTAGAGCAAAGAATAAAAAAAAACAAATTCACCCTTTTGGATTTTCAAAAACAACTAGAACAACTACAAAAAATGGGTTCACTAAAAAGTCTATTGAGTATGATGCCGGGCTTTAAAATGCCTACAGGACAGCAAATAGATGATAAACCTATGAAAAAATTCACAGCCATTCTTTCTTCAATGACTATAAGAGAAAAATTAGACCATCACCTTATCAACGGCTCTTGCAGAAAAAGAATCTCCAGAGGAAGCGGCACAGAAGTATCCGATATTAATCAAATGCTAAAACAATTTGAAGCTATGAAAAAAATGATGAAACAAATGTCTGGCGGTGGAAAAAAGCAAGCAATGCAGCAAATGCAACAGATGTTCGGAGGGAAAGCCAATCTTTCCTTTTAGGATTTTTAAGATGTTTCTCCTGTTCAATGTTCCACGAGAAACAATATTAATATCATAGACTTTTAAATTTGCCAAATAGGACAAAACTAGCTGTTTAGCCTATGCAGCGAGCTAAAAAAAAATTCTTTTTAGATTAACAACAAGCCACAGGCGAGTTATCCTCAATTTTAATGTTCCACATGGAACACGCCTCAATTAAAAATGAAACCTCAAAGACGAACTAAAATTATTGCCACTCTGGGTCCTGCCACAGAACAGCCTAAAGTATTGGAACAACTCATCTTTTAGATGATGGCAGGATTGTTTTAAGAGTAGAAAAAATAAAAGACGGGAAAGTACATACAGTTGTGCTTCAAGTAGGGATTCTAAAAGAGAGCAAAGGCATCAATTTACAAGATGGGGGTTATCAGCAAAAGCATTAACTACTAAAGATAAAATAGATCTAAAAACAGCAGTAAAAGCACAAGCAGATTATTTAGCTCTATCTTTCGCTTGTAGTATGGACGATATAGATGAGGTTAGAAAGCTCTTAAAAAAAGAGGGAGGAAATGCTGGTATAGTTGCAAAAATAGAAAGAACAGAAGCTTTGCCCGATAGTATTATTGAAAAAATCATTCAAACCTCTGATACGATTATGGTAGCCCGTGGAGATTTAGGAGTGGAAATAGGAGATGCCGCTTTACCCACACAACAAAAAAGACTTATCAAATTAGCTCGTAAAAAAATACCGCTGTAATTACTGCAACTCAAATGATGGAAAGTATGATTCAAAATCCAATGCCCACAAGAGCTGAGGTTTTTGATGTTTCTAATGCAGTTTTAGATGGTACAGATGCAGTTATGCTTTCTGCAGAAACGGCTGTGGGTGAGTATCCAACAAAAATTGTAAAGGCTATGTCTGCCATTTGCCTAGAAGCAGAAAAATCTCCAGCCATTAGTAAAGCAGAACACTATGTAAATATAAGCAGTAAATCTATAGGAGACTATTGAATTAGACATCCTAGTTCAGCTATACTGCGTTGCTCGAATTTTTTATCACTCAAAATACTTCAGTATTCCTCTTGGGTAAAAAATTTTCGCGCCTTGTCTAGCTTTCCTATAATGCTAAAGTTCAACAGTCTCTATAGAAGAAACTATGGCTCTTTCTGCTATGTATGTCGCCAGTCACCTTAAAGTAAAAGCGATCGCTTCTTTTACTGAAGCGGAGAATACTCCAAAAATTATTTCTAGGATTAGTTCATCTATCCCTATTTTTGCTATGTCACTATACCAAAAAACGCTCAATCGGGTAGTTCTTTTTAGAGGAGTTTATCCGATTTTATTTACAGGAGAAAAAGAAGGAAATATAGACGCTGTTATAATAAAACTTTTAAAAGAAGCGAAAATAATCTATAAGCGAGATAGAATTGTTTTAACTAAAGGCGAAATTTACGGAAAAATAGGGGCGACTAATTTGATAAAAATTTTAGAAATAGAATGAGATTTTTAAATAAAAAAAATTTATTTTTTGTTTTGTATATTAGAGGCTATTAAATTAGGCATTAGACACAGTCCTTGACGGTGGTTTCTCCAATGTAAGCAAGGCGCGAAAATTTTTCACCCAAAAGAAATATCTAAACCTACAAATCTTTGCAAAATGCGTTTTAAAAAATAAATCTCTTGCTAAACTGCTATCTTGTTTTCAATAAATCTCATTTTTAAAGGTTCCAATTATTGATAATGTTCTATGTGGAACATTATCAATAAATTCTGCTTATTTATATTGGGGATTTTACTATTGAAGACTAGTATACTAATTATGAGCTTTTAAGTATGTAATTCTCTTTTTTAGTTAAAAAAACATTTTTTGAAAAAAAAGGGTTGACAATATTTTATGATTATCCTAGTTTAAGCTAAAAGTTTTATTTTCAAACTATTGGGAGAGGCTGTAAATATAAAAATAAGAACGATAGAAAAAACATTCCTTATTTTTTTTTGTTTTTAAAGCCTATCTTTTTTAGTTAAAAAAACATTTTTTGAAAAAAAAGGGTTGACAATATTTTATGATTATCCTAGTTTAAGCTAAAAGTTTTATTCCCAAACTATTGGGAGAGGCTGTAAATATAAAAATAAGAACGTAATTCTCTTTTTTAGTTAAAAAAACATTTTTTGAAAAAAAAGGGTTGACAATATTTTATGATTATCCTAGTTTAAGCTAAAAGTTTTATTTTCAAACTATTGGGAGAGGCTGTAAATATAAAAATAAGAACGATAGAAAAAACATTCCTTATTTTTTTTTGTTTTTAAAGCCTATCTTTTTTAGTTAAAAAAACATTTTTTGAAAAAAAAGGGTTGACAATATTTTATGATTATCCTAGTTTAAGCTAAAAGTTTTATTCCCAAACTATTGGGAGAGGCTGTAAATATAAAAATAAGAACGATGAAAAAAACATTCCTTATTTTTTTTTGTTTTAAAAGCCTATCTTTTTTAGTTAAAAAAACATTTTTTGAAAAAAAAGGGTTGACAATATTTTATGATTATCCTAGTTTAAGCTAAAAGTTTTATTCCCAAACTATTGGGAGAGGCTGTAAATATAAAAATAAGAACGATGAAAAAAATACTCCTTATTTTTTTTTGTTTTAAAAGCCTATCTTTTTTAGTTAAAAAAACATTTTTTGAAAAAAAAGGGTTGACAATATTTTATGATTATCCTAATTTAAGCTAAAAGTTTTATTCTCAAACTATTGGGAGAGGCTGTAAATATAAAAATAAGAACGATGAAAAAAACATTCCTTATTTTTTTTTGTTTTAAAAGCCTATCTTTTTTAGTTAAAAAAACATTTTTTGAAAAAAAAGGGTTGACAATATTTTATGATTATCCTAGTTTAAGCTAAAAGTTTTATTCCCAAACTATTGGGAGAGGCTGTAAATATAAAAATAAGAACGATGAAAAAAATACTCCTTATTTTTTTGTTATTTTTCTTGAGTATAACTATTCCTTTAGCTCAAGTAACTACAGATATCAGAAAGGACAACGCTTCTGTCTTCCAAGCTCGTAATGGGATAAATGTTATTAATATAGCTAAACCAAATCCTAATGGGATTTCTAAGAATACCTATACTGATTTTAATATTTCAAGTGAAGGTGTTGTTTTTAATAATAGCACTTCTGAAGGCAGATCTAGGTTGGCTGGTATTATTTTGGGTAATTCCAATTATACCATAGGGGATTCTGCTCGTCTTATCTTAAACCAAGTCACTAGTAGCAATAGTAGTTCTTTGGAAGGCTTTGGGGAGGTTTTTGGTAGTAACGCTGGTGTGATTATAGCTAATCCTAATGGAATTAGCTGTTCTGGTTGTGGGTTTATCAATGCTAGTCAAGTCAGTTTAGTCACAGGAACAGTAAACGATGATAGCATCTCCTCTGGAAATCCTACTTTCAATATTAACAACGACAACAAGATCACCATTAGCGGTGATGGTTTTAATGGCTCTGAAGTAGATTATCTAAACCTTGTTTCTAGGTATCACAGCATCCAAGCCCAAATCACAGCTAAAGAAAAGATCCGCATTTTAAGTGGTAACAATACTTACGATTCTAATAATTTCACCCTCAACTCTACTACAGGAGTAGCACAAAATGGAGAATTTGCGGTAGATATTTCTGCTTTAGCCAACATGCAAGCTGGCTCTATTATCGTTATAGGAACAGAAAAAGGACTGGGAGTTAATAGCCAAGGCAGAGTGGTTGCTTCTTTAAGTGGCGTAGAAATAGATTCTGCTGGAAAAATGGTGTTGAATGAAATTACTAGCACTCAAAATATAACCTTAAAAAGCCAAGCTGGAATTACTACAACAACAAATTCCTATTTACAAGCTGGTGGTAGTATCAATATAGAGGCTAGTGGCATTTCTTTAAATTCAATCCTAGCCTATGGAGATTTTACTGCAAGCACAGATGGGAATTTTGAAAATAGTGCGAGTTTAAGAGCGACAAACTTCACTATAACATCTCAGAGAGCAACATTAGGAGATATTACCGCAGATGGCAACTTTAGTCTGCTTACTCAAGGAAGTGCTTCTATTGATGGCAACCTTGACGTTTTTAGTGATGCGATTTTTTCAATAGGAGATAATTTTCGTAACTACGCAACGATTACCGCAGGTAGCTTTAATGTTACAGCGAAAAGTAATTTTTTTAATCAAGATTCAGCAACGATTAACACAAATAGTTTTGATGTTGCCGTAAAGCAATTTGTCAATAGAGACTCAGCAGCGATTAATGCGGGTAGTTTTAATATTACGGCTAAAACTAATTTTTTCAATATTTCAGCAACGATTAATGCTAATAGCTTTGCTGTTACAACAGCAAATAACTTTACCAATTATGGTTCCGCAACGATTAATGCTAATAGCTTTAATGTTACAGTGGAAAGTAATTTTTTCAATCAAGATTCAGCAACGATTAACGCTGATACTGTGACGATTGAAGTAACAGACTTTGCTAATGATGTTACCAACACTGGAACTGTTTCAGCAAATACTTTAAATTTTATTCTCACCAATGATTTTACCCGTAGCAGCACTTCCTTTAATGGTTTTACTTTTAATAATTTAGATGTTTCTACAGACGGTTATTTTAACAATGAAGCGGACCTTACCATAAATAGTTTTGATGTTACGGCGGGAGGTTACTTTTACAACGAATCCGCAACGATTAACGCTGGTAGCTTTGATGTTGCGGCTGAAAATTTTTGGAACGGCAATCTCGCAACGATTAACGCGGATAGCTTGAATATTGTGGCTAGAGATAACTTTAACAATTATAACTTATCAACGATTAGTGTGGATAGTTTGAAGGTTACGGCTGGAACTAGCTTTGGCAATAACAACGGAACGATTACCGCGGACAGCTTTGCTGTTACGGCTAGAACTTACTTTGAAAATGGCGCAACGATTAACGCAGGTAGCTTTGATGTTACAGCTGGAACTTACTTTTACAATTCTGGTAACGTTACGAAGATTAACGCTGATACTTTTAATGTTACAGTTGGAGATAACTTTTACAATACTAACTCAACGATTAACGCTGATAGCTTCAATGTTGTAGTTGAAAATGACTTTCATAATGGAGTGGGTAGTGTTTATTCTGGGATGATTAATGCAGGTAGCTTTAATGTTGTAGCTGGAGATGACTTTAACAATATAAATTCATCAACGATTATTGCTGATAGTGTAACGATTGAAGTAACGGACTTTGCTGATATTTACAACACCGCAACTATTTCTACAGATAATTTAAATTTGATACTCACCAATAGTTTTACCCATACAACTACTTCTTTTAATGGTTTTACCTTTAATAATTTAGGTATTACGACAGACGGTAGTTTTTTTAATTATGCCGACCTTACCGTAAACAGCTTCAATGTTACAGTTGGAGGTGGCTTTTACAATCACTACGAAACGATTAGTGCTGATAGCTTTAATGTTACAACTGGATTTCTCTTCCGCTCCTACGCAACGATTAACGCTGGTAGCTTCAATCTTACAGTAGGAGGCTTCTTTAGCAATGAATCCTCCGCAACGATTAACGCTGATAGTTTTAATGTTACAACTGAAAATAACTTTTCCAATCGAGCAACAATTAATACTAATAACTTTGATATTACAGCAAGGGATTTTAATAACTTTGGAACTATTACTGCTGATAACTTTGATATTACAGTTAGAAGAGATTTTAATAACTACGAATACGGAACGATTAACGCTGGTAGCTTTAATGTTGTAGCAGGAGCTGACTTTCATAATGGATCGAATCTTTATTCTGAAGCGATTATTAACGCTGATAGTTTTAATGTTACAGTTGGAGGTGGCTTTTACAATGGATATGATTCTAATCGCTCAACTTACTCAACGATTAACGCTAGTAGCTTTAATGTTACAGCAGATGATTTTTACAATATCAAGAACGCAACGATTAACGCTGGTAGTTTTAATGTTACAACTTCAGGTGACTTTTACAACAGAGATAATGCAACGATTAGTGCAGGTAGTTTTAATGTTACAACTTCAGGTGACTTTTACAACAGAGATGATGCAACGATTAGTGCAGGTAGTTTTAATGTTACAACTTCAGGTGACTTTTACAACAGAGATGATGCAACGATTAGTGCAGGTAGTTTTAGTGTCTTAGCAGGAGGTAGTTTTTCCAACAACAACGCAACGATTAGTGCTAATAATTTAAATGTTTCAGCAGATTATTTTAATAATGGTAGTATTGATGTAGTCTCCACTTCAAAAAGATACTGCAGCCAACCTGTATTCTTCTCTTGTTTCAATCATTTCTATTATGACCAAATTGATGTTTCTTATAATGGTGGCAATATTACTGCCTATAACTTAAATATTAAAGCAAACCATTTTGAAAATATTAGTGATATTGTTGGGTATAAAACTTATCAAAATTTACCTCAATGTTTACCAGTTTTTTCACCAGGTTTTCTATATTCAGACTGCATTAATAATATTATTATTAGAAATAGTGAAATTCAAGCTAATAATTTCAATCTTACAGTAACAAACAGTTTATATATTAGATATGGTGATATTAGAGCTAATAACTTTAATATACTAACAAACAATTTTTATAATTATAGTGACTCAGAGATTAGTGTTAGAGATTTGAGTATCGCTGTAGAAGACACTTTTTCTAATATTGGAGATATTCAAGCTGGAAATTTAGATCTAGCTGTAGATAAGTTTTCTAACAGTGGCAATATTACCACTAATACTACTAATTTTTTTGCTCATACAATTGTTGATGATAGCGGAAATAGATCTACAGGAAATATTTTCAATCAAGTCATTACCATTAGCACTCCTGATGTTCCTATTTTTAACAACCTAAATTCAGGTTTATCCTCAAATTCAAGTGTTTCTACTGAGGACGATTCAAGTTCTGCAAATAATATTACAAATTCAAGCATTCCTACAGAAGATCCTAATTCTTCAAACACTACTCCAGATTCAAGCATTCCTACAGAAGATCCTAATTCTTCAAACACTACTTCAAATCTATATTATAGCTATCAACCTCCAGAATTTAGTCCTAGAGGAACTTTTGATGTTCAACCTTTAACCGAGACCACTAGCTATACTTTAGAGGTTCGTCCAGAGTATTATAATTTTGCTGATACCACTCCTACTGGAAACACAAACACCCTTATTGATACACCTCTTGGTAGAGATATAAATGTTATCAACATAGCCAAACCAGATGCCAACGGACTTTCTAATAATACTTATGAAATTTTTAATATTCCAAACCAAGGCATTATTTTTAATAATAGCGATATTTATGGAACTTCCAAACTAGCAGGAGATTTATTTAAAAACCCTAACTATAGCGATGGAGATTTGGCTACTCTTATCTTAAACCAAATCACTAGCAACAATAGGAGTTTTTTAAATGGTTACGGAGAAATTTTCGGAGCTCAAGCTGGTTTGATTATAGCCAACCCCAACGGCATTACCTGTTCTGGTTGCGGTTTTATCAATGCTAATAGAGTAGATTTAATTACTGGCACAAGTAATTTTAACTCTAATACCGCACTTACTGAGTTTAGTATCAACAATGCAGATATTACTATCAATGAAAATTATTTTTTGACAGATAATGAAATTATAAAAAGGTCTGGTTTAGATGGAATAGAAACAGATAATCTCAATTTAGTTTCTAGGTATCACAATATTCAAGCAGGATCTATAACAGGTAAAAATTTACTTATCCTAAGTGGTAATAATAAATACGACTATATAAACTCCATTTTAGATTCTACTACGGCAACAACATCCTTAAAAGAATTTGCGATAAATATTTCTTCTTTAACCAAGCTACAAGCAGATTCTATTAGTTTAAGAAGCACAGAATCTGGATTGGGGATTAATAGTCAAGGGAATCTTATTTCATCATCAGGAGAAATTGAAATAGATGCAGCTGGTAAATTATTGTTACACAATATCACCAGTAACCAAAACATCAATATCAAAAGCAATGCTGCTTTAACTACAAATGCAAATTCTAAATGGAAAGCAAACGGAGATATTAATATAGAAGCCGAAGATATAGTTTTAAATTCTGCTATGAGTATTGGCGATTTTATTGCCAGTTCTGACAACAATTTCACAAACACCGCAAATTTGAGAGCAAAAAACTTTATCATCAAAGCCTATACAACAACACTTGGAGACATTACTGCAGACGGCAATTTTATTGTTTTTTCGCCTAGTGGCTCAATCACCGATAGATCAGATATAACAGTTGCAGGAAATTTAGTAGTTTCAGGAGATACCTATATTCAATCGGGCTACAACTTTACAAATACTGGAAATATCAATTCTAATGCTTTAACCATTATCGCAGCAAAAAATTTTCATAACACTGGAAGCATTACTACTAATAATTCTGATATTACAGCATTCAATAATTTTTATAACGAAGATAACGGAAATATTAATGCAGAATTTTTGAATATAACAACAAACAAAGATTTTTATAACCAAAATAAAGCAAGCATTAATGCAGAAGGATTGAGTATTTTAGCAGAAGAAGTTTTTTATAATCAAAATGAATCAAATATTACTGCTGATGATTTTAGTCTCAAAGCCTCTGATTTTCAAAATGATTCTAATTCAAATATCGCTGGTGATTATATTGATTTGATAATTGATAACGACTTTTACAATACTGAGAATAACAGAGCCAATATCAAAGCAAATAGTTTAAATATCTTCACAACAGGAAGTTTTTACAATCAATTCAGCGACAGTTTTCAAGTCAATAACTTAAACATTATAGCGGCAAGCGATATAGCATCAAGCAATTTTTATAACGGTGAAAACATCACTCTTAGTGCCAACAATCTAAGTATTACCGCAGATAATTTTGAAAACAAAGGTGCAATTAACATAGGAAATGATCTAAATTTATCTATCGTAAATAACACCACCAATGATCGTGAAATTCTAACAGGAAACAACCTTACTATCAAAACAACAGATTTTGCGAACACAGATTTATTAGTTGCTTTTGCTACTATAGATATCCAGACCAAAACTAATTTCAGTAACCAAAAAGGAACTATCTATTCTTTCGGAAATATGTATCTTATTGGTGGAGTAAGCGCAGATGGAAGCTATCTAAAATCTAATAGTTTTAGAAATGAAGGAGGATGGATAGAATCCTCAGGAGATTTAGAAATCCATAGTAATAGTATTGAAAACAACAGAATAAATCCTATATCTTATATTAAAACTAGTGGTACAGATTCAGATGATATTGTATGGAGAAACACGGTAGAGACAGAAAATATAGAAGGCTCAATAGGCAGAATCTATTCTGGTGGCAATATGAAACTTATCGCGAGCGGGAATATTATAAACTATCTCTCTTATATTCGTTCTAATAACTCCCTTCATATAGAAGGTAATAGTTTTAAGAATGACCCAAAAAAACTCATTCAAATTTACTATAAAGGAGCTTATACAATCACAAATCGTACAAGAAGATGCTACGAGCTAGGTTTTACTTTATTTTGTGATCCTTATGTAACAACAGAAACGTATTATCCTTCAACAAGCACAACCTCTTATACTGGTTATAAAATAATCTCTATCGTATCTGTCGGAGGCACTATTTCTGGTAACTTAGAAAACAAATTTAGCAATGGAGAAGTAACGACCGCAGATGTTCCAGATGAAGATCCAAATTCAAACATCCACGGCACAAAATACGAATACGCTAATAACTATGACTACAAAGCTAACACACCCACTAACCCTTTAACCGTAGCTCAAACTCCTCTTTTTACTATTGCTCCCCCTTCTGCAACAAGAAAATATGCCATAGAAAGCAGGTTTGATATTGCAAAAATTCAAAATCTTTACGGTGCTGATTATTTTTTTATGCAACTTGGAATAGAACTCGATGATGGACAACAGGCATTGGGAGATTCTTTTTACGACAATAAAAAAATCCAAGAAGATATAACCCGATTAGCCGCAGATGCTCTTATAGGAGAAGCAGATATGCCTTTCTCAGAAAAAATGAAGCTCTTATTAGACAATGCGATTAGTCTAGCAGAAGCATTACAACTAGCCCCTGGAGTAGCCTTGACTCCAGATCAACTAGATAGACTTACTAAAAATATAGTTTGGTATGTAGAAGAAGAAATCACTATCAATGGAGTAACTAGAAAATATCTTGTTCCTAGAGTTTATCTTTCTAAATTAGTTAGTGCAAAAATAGATGCAGCTGACGGTAGTATTATTTCAGGTAGAACGGTCAATATAGTCGTTCAAGGTAATATGACAGCTACTATCAATGCAGAAGAATCCAAAGAAATTGCTAACTACTTAAAAGATAATCAACAAGCCCAAATAGACCTAGACATAGCCAACCTAATTAAAGATGAACCTGTCTCTGCAATACACTTGAGTATTAATGATACAAGATTAGAAAACAACCTCACCACAGAACAAAGAAAAGAATATGATGCAATCGTTGATAAAAAATTGGTAGACGCTAGAGCAAAATTTGAGGGAGCTTTGAACAACAAAATAGCCCAAATGAGAAAAGAAGGGAAAAGTGAAAGTGAAATCAAAAGAGTCAAAGAAACAGATTTTGACGAACAAAGCTATACCAATTTAATCAAAAAAGCCTATTTTTCTATTTTAGGAAACAGGGAACGAGTAGTAAATAGCGGAACTATTAGAAGCGTTGATGGAACTACCATACAGGCTGGAAATGTTTCTAATACTGGAACTCTACAAAGCGATAATGCCTTAAATTTGATTGCAAGCAATAATATCAATAGCAGTGGCAGTCTGCAAGCAGGAAACGGAGGCATCTATCTAAACGCACAAGGAAGTATTAATGTAGAGAGCTTGTATAAAGAAACTGAAGATGGAGAAAATATTGATGGAGTTATCTACCAGAATGCTAGTGTCCGCACTACTGGAAATTTCACAGCTATAGCAGGACAGGATATAAATATAGTAGCCGCAGATGTCAACGCTGGAGAGGATATTTATTTAATCGCAGAAGGAAATATCAGTGCTGAATCTATTGGAGTGATTAATAAAGAACAAAGATCCGATGGTTTTACAAAGACAACTACACATGCTTTTTCTAATATCAACGCTGGAGGAAATTTAATCACACGTTCTGGCGGAAATACTGTAATTCAAGGAGCTAACCTAGAAGCCCAAGGAGATGTAGATATACACGCTGACGGAGGTCTTTATGTTGTTCCTGTTTATAACACAACCGAAGGAGAAAGAAATACAAGAGGTAGAGGCGGGGATGGTATTTTCAAATCTGCTAAAGGAAATGATATAAAAACAACTTGGTATAATGCGACAGCAGTTTCTAGCTCCATCAAATCAGGAGGCAGTTTGAGTCTTTCTGGAAATACAGAAGTGCTCTTAAAAGCAGCAGAGCTTAAAGCAGGAAAAGACGGGAAAAATGATCTTTACCTTACTAGTAAAGAAGGAGCTATTCGCTTTGAAACAGCAGAAGAAAGTAATTATTATTCAAGAACAGAAAAAGGAAGAGGGTCATTATGGCAAAAGGACAAAGGAGATGGTCATAATAACTCCACACAAAAAGACAACAACATTCAAGGTAATCTAAAAATAAAAGCTGCAAAAGGAGTAAAACTAGACTATGTAAAACAAAAAACAACAAAGAAAAGATGTGTTGTTTTTAAAGGCTGTAGAAACATAGATACTTACGAAACAGACGAAGAAGCCAAAGCAAGATTACAAAAAGAAGGAGGATGGCAGTCTCAAGTATTAGCTCAAGCAGGAGATTCTGTTGAATTTACAGGCAAAACAAACTCATACCAGAGCTTAGATTATAACAATTCAGGGCTAACCGAAGAAGCGGCTTTAGCAGTTACTTTAGTAGTGGCAGGAGCTACTGGAGGAGTAGGAGGAGCAATAATAGGAGCTGGTTTATCGAGCCTTGCCACTGTAGCAGCAGTCAGTTTAATCAATGAAGTAGGCAGAGGAAATAATTTAGAAGGAGCTTTAACCGAAACGTCTCACAATACCTTTACAGAAGAGAACCTAAGAAACGCAGCTGTAGCCTCAGTTACAGCTGCAGCAGTTTCTGGAATAGATGCACTAGCAGGAGTAGAAAAAACACCCACTGCAACTGACTATGGGGCTTTTGGAAATGAATATGTGCAAAAACTAGCACACACGACCGTAGGAACAGCAGTTCAATCTCTAGCTGCAGGAGAAACTTTAAAAGAATTTGGATACCGTTTAGAAGCAGACTACAAAGCAGCAGTTATAGACACAGTCGCAGAAAAAGGAGCAAACTTTATAGGAGAAAACCTAGCCGCAGATTCTAAAGCAGGAGGGATAGGTAGTGCAGCTTATTTGGGACACAAAGCAGCACACGCTGGGCTTGGTTGTGCAGTTGGTATTTGGAAAGCTGGAGACTGCAAGTCAGGTGCTTTTGGTGGAGTAGCAGGAGAAATCGTAGGAGAAGCAGTAGGAAACAATACAGATTTAAGTGACGCACAGGTTTCAACCATATCACAAATAGCAACAATATTCCCAGCAGGAGCAAATGGACTAGATATAAACGTAGCTCAACAATCCGCTAAAAACGCAGTAGAAAATAATTTTCTTTATACTGATCCAGAAAGAAATTTAGAAAAAGCTAAAGAATTATGCTTTGAAAATAATATGAAAGAAGCTTGTGACGCGGTAGCAGTTTTAGAAAAAAATAATTTAAAACACAAAGAAAGAGAAGAGAAAGAACAAAGAAGTATTAATAGAACCACAAAAGATATCCTTGAGAGTGTTGATGAATATGATAGATTGATTTTATCAGATTTTAGTGACGCTTTAGATAAGAAAAAAGGGTTTCCAACCCATGGAAAAGACTTTCATAATACTACAAAAAATACTGAAGAAATTTTTAAACTCCAGACTGATATAATTATGGATTACTTCACTAAAGGGGGGATGACAACAAGTAAAATAACACTTAAACTATTAGAATCTATAATTACTACTGAATCTTTACCAGAATCACTAGAAGATATAATTCCTTATTCACAGATTTTTAGATTGTATAATGAACATAACCCCAAAATACCAAATTCTATTGAAGGAGTATTTATAATGCCAACCATAAAGGCAATGAGAACTTTTGAAAAACTTTTTGATAATGATTCTTTCCGTATAAGACGACATGAATCTGTCAACTATGAAAATTTCATGAACTACACTAATCCAGATGATATTTTTTTTCCCAATAAATCTAAATCGTCTACAGATTTTACAAAATTTCTTAAAAAAAATATAGATTATAGAAAATTAACTAAAGACATTTTAGACGCTTTACCTAACCCTAACGATCCACCCGAAGGAGGTTGGAGAAATCCTTTTGCGCCATCGTCAAATGTACAATCACCACCATCTTATCATGAGAGAGACTTTAGCGGCAAACCTCTTTTAAAATAAAAAAGTATATCCTTAAACAAAAAAACCATCAATAAGCTGGCTGTTCTTTGATTGTATTGTAAGTAGTTTTCCCTTAAAAAGTCATTATTCTCTTGAAAATACTAGAAAGAAAGACTAAAATCTAGTTATAAAACAACCAGTTTTTGAAACTATAGGCTTATTCTCTGGTTGTTTTTCTCAATTCAATATTAACAGATAAAATCCATAATGTTAACCAAAACAAAACCAAAGGACAGAAGACAGAATCTGTTCTACAACGATCTTTTGCACCAATTAGACGCTAAAGATCCTTTAATACAGCTCAGTTATGTTATAGATTGGAAAGTGTTTGATACGGCTTTTGAGCATTATTATTCAAAAGATAAAGGTCGTCCAGCTAAACCTATTCGCTTAATGGTAGGTTTATTGATGCTGAAACAATTGGAAGATTTAAGTGATGAGAGGATAGTGTTGCAGTTTAAAAGAAATCCATACTATCAATACTTTTGTGGTTATCCGAAATACGAGTCCTGTTGTCCTTGTGATGCTAGCGAATTAGTGCATTTTAGAAATCGGATAGGAAAAGCAGGGATTGAGTTAATCTTTAAAGAAACTGTGCGACTACATGGTAAAGAAGCAGAAGAGAAAGAAGTAATAATAGATAGCACAGTGCAGGAGAAGAATATCAGTTATCCTACAGATGCTAAATTAGCGATAAAAATAATTCACAATGCCAATAAGATAGCCAAGGCGCATAATATCCAACAAAGACGCACTTATGGAAAAGAAGTGAAAGAAGCAAGAATGAGTTTAAGGTATTTTAAGAATGTATCCAAGAGAGCTAAAGCAAAAAAAGCAACGAAGCATTTAAAAATACTAGGAGCAAGACAGATAAGAGAATTAGAGCGAAAGCTACCCAAAGAGCAATTAGCAAGATACGAGGAGCAATTTAGATTGTATCGTAGAGTATTATTGCAAAAGAAACAAGATAAGGATAAGATATATTCCCTACACGAGCCACATATCTATTGTATGAGTAAAGGAAAAGAGCATAAGAAGTATGAGTATGGAACAAAGGCAAGCGTAGTAGAAACAAAGAAGAGTGGGATAATCGTAGCGGTAGTAAGTCATGATAAAAATATCCACGATAGCAAGACGTTAAAGGAAGTATTAGAAGTAGCAGGACAAAATAGAAAGCAACCGATAAAAACAGCTATCTGTGATAGAGGGTATAGAGGAAAAAGGCAAGTAGGACAAACAGAGATACTGATACCGAATAGAGCAAAAAAACAAGATAGTTATTATCAAAAAGCGAAGAAAAGAACCTTATACAAAAGACGAGCGGCAATAGAGCCTATGATAGGACATTTAAAGAAGAATTTCAGATTATGCAGAAATTACCTTAAAGGATATCTAGGAGATGAGATAAATTTATTGCTAGCAGCATCTGCTTGGAACATAAGGAAATGGATAATAGCGTATGAGCTATTATTGTTGTTAAAAAGAAGGTTCTTTTTAAGCTATATTTTTAGAAAATCTATCACTTTTTAGTAATTTTAGACTTTTTAAGGGATGACTAAATAATCCTAATTCTATTCCTAATTTTAATAAACCTTTATCTATACAAGATTGGTTGAAAGCTTATATAGGGAGGTATACCGATGATAAGTAAGAGATTTTTTAGAAATTTTCTATACCCTTTATTTGCTTCAATAGGTACAATAGTTTTAATTATTAGTGTAGGTCTGATTTTTATAAATTATTTTTTTGGAGATAAATTAAAAATAACTGTAACCAATAAATCAGATTCTTCAAAATTTAGTTTTATAATTATGAATCAAGATTATCCTAGAAAAATTTTATCACCTATAGATGTTGATGAAAAAAAAATATATAAATTTCATCCTTTTGAAACAGGAACGATTACATTTAAAATGCAGCGGAATAGGGGTTTTGCTCCTATAGATAAACAAATTGAAGGTTTTGTTGATGGATACATATATGGTTATGGAGGTAGTAGTAATATAATAATATTTAATGATAGAGTAGAAATAATAGATATAACGAATTCCAGTACTAAAATTTATTATTACAACTCAGAAAATATAGATGACTGGAGGTAAAGCTTTTTACCCAAATGGAACAATATTTTTTTACTTAAAAAAATAGTAATTAAACAATCTCCAGTGCAGCTTGGGGTTCATGTTGGCACAGGTTGGGGGGTAGATCGCTTATTTAACCAAATTTCTCCTCCTAAAGAAGAAAACGATGAAAACCATGAATTTACTCAACCAAGTAATTATACAGAAGATTATCTTAATTCTATTGGAGTTTTACCGAATAACTAAATTTAAAATATAAAAATACAATGAAATTCAAATTATTCCATCGCCTAGTATTATTAACCGTTTCTTTATTTTTAATAGGTTGTAGTAGTGAGATTTGGTATATTGCCGTTCCTTACCAAAAAGCTAAAACAACTCAAAACCAAAGAATGTTTAAAGAAAAAACTTCAGATACAGTCCTATTGGTTTTGGTAAGAGATAAATACTTGAATCTAAAGTATAGAAACTGTATTTATCTTTTAAAATCTTTGGAGGATGATCTTCTTTTAGATATTAAAAAATATCGCAAATCTAGAACAGAATACGGTTCTTATCGTTACAGTAAGATGAAAAAAGATGTTAGTAGAATTGTAGGTTGCCCCGAAAATAGAGAAAAAATATTAATGCATATTCCACTCAATGGCAAAAAAGAAAGAACAATAGTGTTAGCTCTTTCACGCGGATTATCTAAAAGTGAAGAACAATCTGTCATAAGAAAAATATTTGTTTTACGCAAAGGAGAACCTCAATATTATAGATGGGGAGGGAGAATTAGTGAAACCCATGATTATTATTTTAATCGCATAGACCCCAATAAATAACCATAGTAGTTGTATTCACAGTATTGAAAAATATATAGGTTGGGGGGTAGATCGCTTATTTAACCAAATTTCTCCTCCTAAAGAAGAAAACGATGAAAACCATGAATTTACTCAACCAAGTAATTATACAGAAGATTATCTTCGTTCTACTGGAGTTTTACCGAATAACTAAATTTAAAATATAAAAATACAATGAAATTTAAATTATTCCATCGCCTAGTATTATTAACCGTTTCTTTATTTTTAATAGGTTGTAGTAGTGATATTTGGTATATTGCCGTTCCTTACCAAAAAGCTAAAACAACTCAAAACCAAAGAATGTTTAAAGAAAAGACTTCAGATACAGTCCTATTGGTTTTGGTAAGAGATAAATATGTGAATCTAAAGAATAGAAACTGTATTTATCTTTTAAAATCTTTGGAGGATGATCCTCTTTTAGATATTAAAAAATATCGCGAATCTAGAACAGAATACGGTTCTTATAATTACAGTCTGATGAAAAGAGATGTTAGTAGAATTGTAGGTTGCCCCGCACATAGAGAAAAAATATTAATGCATATTCCACTCAATGGCAAAAAAGAGAGAACAATAGTGTTAGCTCTTTCACGCGGATTATCTTCATTTAAAAGTGAAGAACACTCTGTCATAAGAAAAATATTTGTTTTACGCAAAGGAGAACCCCAATATTATAGATGGGGAGGGAAAGTTAGTGAATATGATGGTTATCATGATTATCATTTTAATCGCATAGACCCCAATAAATAACCATAGTAGTTGTATTCACAGAAGAAAAATATTATGAAAATAGAAAACAAGATGCTTGGGAAAGCAAAGGACTAGAAGCAAATAGCGTCAGCACTTATCTTACTCATAAAACATCCCACGCATTGCTAGGCTGTGCAGTAGGAGCAGTAAGGCTGGAAAATGTGTATCAGGTACAGCAGGGGCGGTTATAGGAAAAATAGTAGGAGAAAATATGGGAGTAAATACCTATCTAATACAAGTTTGTTTTCAAAATCAACTTTTAGTTCAGCTTCTTTGAAAAATTTACTAAAAATATTCCCTTGTTTTTCAAAAGCCAAT
The DNA here is from genome assembly GCA_965216635.1 of bacterium. Classification (GTDB taxonomy): domain Bacteria; phylum SAR324; class SAR324; order XYD2-FULL-50-16. The sequence continues at coordinate 2,066,416 of OZ244188.1, read as the reverse complement.
CTTTCTAAAAGGAGTGAAAAATTTTTTTCGTCAATCATAATTCTTTGAGTTGCTGTTCGGTTTTTTGTATCCGTGTTTTTAAATCAGAAACTTCTTTTTCATTGTTTTGCACAAGATAATAAGGAGCTTTTGCTACAAAAGAAGGGTTTTTGAGTTTGGTTTCTAGATGCTCTTTCCTTTTATTGAAATTAGCTAGTTGTGATTCTAATCTTTTTTTTTCACCAGTTATGTTTTTACTGAGTAATTTTAGCGTAAAAGCATATTCTCTTCCTTGAAAAATAGCATAACCTTCTTTTTCGGCATCTTCAAATTCTTCTAATTTCTTAAATTCTATATGATTAAGATTGGATAGATGAAGAAACATAGGTTCATATTCTTTTATTTTATTTTCTAAATTTTTAATAATAAAATCTTCTGAGTCAGATTTAATAAATAAGAAAAAATCTGTTTTTTGTTTTAAATGATTTTCTCCTTGTACTGTACGAATTGTATTGATTAATACTTCCAATCCTTCAAAAAATCTCGCGTGCTCATTTGTATCGCTCAGTATATATTGAGTTATCGGGGTTTCTCCTATAGGAAATTTTTGCGTCATCAAAAAACCCGCGGTTGTGGGTAATTCTCGCCACAGCTTTTCGCTCACAAAAGGACAAATCGGGTGCAGTAATTTTAAACTCTGCTCCAAAACAAAACACAAAGTAAATAAAGCCGATTGTTTTTTCTCTTCGCCCAGCTTGTCAAAAAGCATAGGCTTAGTGCTTTCAATATACCAATCACAAAAATTTCCCCAGATAAAATTATAAAGCAGTTTAGCTACTTCAAAAAATCGATACTGGTCTAGTTGATCATTATAATTTACTACTAATTGTTTAAGTTCTTCTATAATCCAACCACTAGCCATATCTAGTTTTTCTGGTTTTTTAAGCAAAAGGGGGTCTCCATCTGTGATTTGATTTTTCTCTAGGTGAAAAAGCACAAACTTGGTAGCGTTCCAGAGTTTGTTAATAAAATATTTGGATTGGATAATCTCTTGCTCAGGCAATTTTAAATCTTTCACTCCTATTGTTAATTTGCAAAGAGAAAACCGTAAAGCATCAGCTCCGTGTTTTTCAATAATTTCTAAAGGGTCAATTACATTGCCTTTAGTCTTAGACATTTTTTCTCCTTTTTCATCTCTAACCAAACCATGTAAAAAAACTTCGGGAAAAGGAACTTGTTTTGTGAGTTTGATTCCTAGCATAATCATACGCGCCACCCAGAAAAAAAGAATATCGTAGCCCGTAACCAAAACTGAATTAGGATAAAAATTTTTAAAATCTACTACTTTTTCGTTGGGCCATCCCATAGTAGAAAAAGGAAACAACCCAGAGCTAAACCAAGTATCTAAAACATCTGGATCAGGAGTGATTTTTGAAGAATCGCATTTTTGGCATTTTTTAATTTCTTTCTCAGAAACAGAAATTTCACCGCATTCGTTACAATGCCAAGCAGGAATGGGATGTCCCCACCAAAGCTGACGCGATAGACACCAATCTTGAATATTGCCTAACCATTCACGAAAAATTTTTTCTTGGGATACTGGAAAAAACTGCACTTTTTTTTTATCTACTTCTTTTAAGGCAGCTTGAGCCATTGCATCCATTTTGCAAAACCACTGTGTAGAAATCCTCGGCTCAATCACAGTTTTACTTCTCTGACTATGCCCTACGCTATGAATATGTGTTTTAGAACTCACCCACAAACCTTCTTTTTTCAAAATTTCTATAATTTTTTTGCGAGCTTCAAATCTATCCACTCCCTTCAAATCGGGATAAACCGAGTTTATTTTTGCAGTTTCGTCAAAAATATTGATAAATTCTAATGAGTATTTTTTACCCAAAAGAAAATCATTCGGGTCGTGTGCGGGAGTGATTTTTACCGCTCCAGTACCAAATTCTGGGTCGCAGGATTCATCGGCAATAATACAAATTTCTCTTTTTACCAAAGGCACCAAAGCCTTTTTCCCAATTAGGTTTTTGTATCTTTTGTCCTCAGGATGCACAACAATAGCAGTATCTCCCAAAAGAGTTTCGGGGCGAGTGGTTGCAATCTCAATAAATCCTTTTTCAGCTACTAGTGGATAACGGATCTGCGTCAATTCTCCCTTTATTTCCAAAAAATCTACTTCTAAATCAGACAAAGCTGTTCTATCCTTGGGACACCAATGCACCAAATATTCAGCGCGGTAAATTAAACCTTCATTATAAAGACTTACAAAGGATTTTCGTACCGCTTGAGACAAACTCTCGTCTAAAGTAAATTTTTCTCTACTCCAATCCAACGATGCCCCAAGTCTCTTGAGTTGCTTATAAATTTGATTGCCGTGTTTTTCTTTCCACTCCCAAACCAGTTGGACAAATTTTTCTTTGCCCAATTCTTTTCTTTTTATGCCTTTTTTTAGCAAATCTTTTTCTACAACAATTTGGGTAGAAATGCCCGCATGATCTGTACCGGGCAACCAAAGAGTTTTATAGCCCTGCATTCTTTTGCGACGAACTAAAATATCTTGGAGACTATTGACTAGAGCGTGTCCTATATGAAGATAACCTGTTACATTCGGAGGAGGAATGACTATACTAAAAGTTTCCGATTCACTAGATTGGTCTGGGTTGAATTGTTTTTTTTCTTCCCAAAGTTGATAAATCTTCTCTTCAAAAGAACGGGGGTTGTAATTTTTCACAAAGAATTTTATTTTTAATGAAGCATAGAAAGACAGATAAACACCATTACTAAAATAGTATGTCTCTTTAGCTAATCTTGTTAACTGTTACTATCTTATATCATCATAGTAGGTGTCAAAATCATGCCCGTCTATTAACCATTGATTAATTTCATCACTACGGTCAACAGAAGTTTCCATATTTGCAAGCTTCAGTTCTTTATAATCCTCAAGCTTCAAACCACACGCTTTGCAAAAATAACTCTCACATTGAAAAGTAAGAGGCATTCCATTTTCTTCATCTCCGTCCCCATCTTCTTCTGTTTCTCCTATATATATTCCATTACGATTGCAGATTGGGCAAGTTTGATTCATCTCATTCCAGTCATCCGTGGAGTAGCTAGGCTCAGATAGATCTCCTTTTTCGGTAACTTCAGTAGCTTTTTTTAATGCATCCCTAACTTTCGTAACCTTTCCATCCTCATAATGCAGGAGAAAATCCTCTGTTTCTTTTGAAATATAAAAAGAAATGGAGCTAAAAATATTTAGCTCTTCAACAGCTTGAAATAACTTTGTTGAGAAGAAAGCAGTATGCTCTAGCTTATACCATTGGTGATTTTGTACAGATGCATGCACACTAATGTTTCTAATACTTGTTAGTAACGAAAAAAACTGTTTGTATTCTTTCTTTAACTCTGGGTAGAAAAAACAAAAAAGAGAAACAGCTTCATCTATCTGTATAGTTTTAAACTTAGAACGAAAATTCTTTAGTTCGTTCAGCAAAAAATCAGATTTATAATTTTCTGGTAAACTTTCTGGATAGCATAAAAGCAGTTGAGCTTCATGCGATAGACATTGATAAAGCATCTTAATTGCTTTGTGTGCAATAACTGACTTTAAAAGTAATTCAACACTGATTGCTAGATTTCCGATTGCTGGTTGAAACTCACCCTTGTTTTTCATTCTTGATTTATGAAATATGCCAATGCCTATCTCATAGTACGCCAGAGAATTTGAACGAAGATCTTCTGTAACCTGTTTTTTAAAATCGTCTACTTTTTGATACAAGCACTCACTCATTACGACAGTTAACTATTAGTTATTAAGGCAGTACTGCCTTACAATTCATTGTATAATCTAAAAAAGAGAAAAATTAAAGGAGAACAAATCAAATCAGTAGAATGGGGGTTGTAATTTTTCACAAAGAATTTTATTTTTAAGTTTGAACCTACTTAATTAAACTACTTCAAAATAAAATGGAAACAGAAAAAAATCAAGAAAATACAAAACTTTATAAAGAAGACCAAAATCTAAAAAAAGAGCTATTTTTACCATCTGGGCAACTAGCATCTGCAAAAAAGAAACAAGGAATTTTAGGCAAGTTCAAATCGGGTCTAAAGAAAACCAAAGAAATTTTCGTAGATGATTTAAAAGAAGCCCTACTCGGAGACGAGGAGCTAGACGAAATACTTTTTGACGAGATTGAAGAAACATTGCTTACAGCAGATATAGGGGTGCCTACCACACGAAGAATTTTAGCCAAACTAGAAGATCTTTACGCTAAGGGAAAAATAAAAAATAAAAAACAAACCTTTAACGAACTACGAAAAATTATAACCCAAATTTTGAGTGTCCACCAAAAACCTCTGTCCTTTAAAAAAGGAAAAACAAACTTAATTTTATTTGTAGGAGTCAACGGCGTAGGTAAAACTACTACTATTGGAAAAATGGCGAGTATTTTCGCTCAAGAAAATAAAAAAGTACTAATTGCTGCAGGGGATACTTTTAGAGCCGCTGCCATAGAGCAATTAGAAATTTGGGCTAACAGATCAAAGAGTGATTTTTTTGCAAAAGAAACTGGTTCTGATTCTGCAGCTGTCATCTACCAAGCTACAGAAAAAGCCCTTAAAGAAAAACACGATATTTTACTTTGTGATACTTCTGGTAGATTGCACACCAATAAAAATTTAATGGACGAGCTAATAAAAGTGAAAAAAATAGTGCAAAAACTTATCCCTGAAAACCAGCAGACTTTTTTAATTTTGGATGCTTCTACAGGACAAAACGCAGTCAAGCAGGTTAAAATTTTCCAAGAATCCATAGCCATAGATGGTTTGATAGTCACCAAATTAGACGGAACTTCCAAAGGCGGAGTGATTATAGGGTTAATCAATGAGTTTGAATTGCCTTTGTATTATCTCGGTGTAGGAGAAAAAATAGAGCAGCTACAACCTTTTAAACCTGATTTATTTGCAGAAGCTTTGTTTTCTTAAGTGGTGAAACGCCTGTTTGATGAGACGCCTGTTTGATGAGATGCCTGTTTGATGAGACGCCTATTTGATGAAAAAAGAGAGCGTCTCTCTACTGTCTACTTCAAAAAATTCAATACATCCTGTTTAATCTTTTTATAACAATCTGTAGCTAAATCTTTTCTGCTGATACTAGCAAGATTTTTAATAGGAGAATGAAATTTTAAATGAATCTGAATTCCCGATTGACAACACATATCCCAAAAATGTTTTCCAAAAGGTATGCCTTGATAAAAAGCATAGTAATCTCTTTTGGTTGGTGATAAAAATTTTCCATTTTTATCTTTATAAAGCAAAGAGAAAGGTTGCACCTGAAGGTTTTTCACAAATTGAGTAACTGCGAACAGACTGGATTTAAAAGAAAGCACATCGGCCCCATCAGTGCTAATTCCTTCGGGGAATAAAACCAAAGATTTAGGTTTGTTTAATCGCCGAATTAATTCCTTTAAGTGGGTTTGGATGTTTTTGCTTTTATCTCGCTGGAGGAAGATGGTGTTCTGCAGTGTGCTTAACCAACCAAAAAGAGGTATTTCTCTCACTTCTGCTCTAGCAACAAAAGCTGCTTTTAATCTTGAACCAATAGCGATTATATCTAGATAGGACACATGGTTGGCGACAAACAAAGTTTTGGGATAAAAAGAAATCTGACCCGCTAGAGTTACTTTAATTTTAAAAATTTTCAAACATCCTCTGTGCCACCACTGAGATATAAGAACTTTCATCTGCTGACTAAAGGAACCAAAAGTAAAAAAAATTAACAATAAAAAAAATGTCCATAGAAAAAACAAGGCTAGTTTTGTTCCTCCTCTGATTTTTTTAAAAGTTTCTATCATGAATTTCTAAGATGCTGGTTTGAAGTTTCTCATTCTACACGAAAAAATATAAAAATGTCATTAAATTCTAGAACTATATATTACGGGAAATATCCAATTTAAAAAACGACCAGAAAACAGATTGTTTCTTTCAAAAATTGGTTGTTTGTCGCAGAGACAACTAATTTTTCTAGAGACCTTTTACATTAGCATTATATAACGGCTAGGCGAAAAAAAAATTTAGCTTGTAGGAATACCGCAGAGCATTTCTTCACAAATGGCAAGAATTAAAAATTTTTTTAATGCCGTAGTGCCTCAATAGTGGGATCAGGGCACTACAAACCTAGCATTGTTTATACAAATGGAATGAAAAAATGCCAACTTTTTTGGTGTAGATTTATTGTTGTCTACCAGCAAGAGTTAAAAAAATTTTCAACAAAGCATAAACTAAACAGAACGCTAATGCGAAGGTTTCTTCTCATCTTGTTTAAGATACTGGTGTAAAGTCTCCATTTTCACATAAAGAAATAGAAAAATACCATCAAATTCTGGAACTATGTAGTAATGGTCACCAAATCTAGCTCCCATACTAAAGTAACCTTTCATTACAGGAGGCAATTGACGTTTATCAAAATCAGGGTTGCCCTTGAGACTACTTATAGGCATAGCACCCGCTAATGCAGGCTGAGGTATCCATTCTGGTTTTCCGCGATAGTTGTGATGCAAAGCAGTAAGGATATCAGTGTGAGTCTCTACATTTTGTCCTTGAAAAGTTCCAAGCCCAAACATAATTTGAATTTCAAAAAACAAAATATATTTAATAGCACTCTTCCAAAGCAACAGTAAAACAGCTTTATCACGGTGACTATCAGCCACACAAAAACGACTAAGCTCAAGAGCTCTTTTATGAGCGGTTAATAAATTTTGAATGTTAAAAAAATCTTCAGAACGAAATGTTTGCTCTTGGGGTAAAAAATCTTTGTTAATCAACCGTAAAGTGCCCACAATTTTCTCTTTGTTATCTATTTTCTTGCAGGCTATAAGGTGATGCGCAAATTTATCTCTGGATTCTTGCTTAATTTTGTGGGTATCTGAGCTAAAGGTTTTGTGGAGAAGTTGTTGCACTTGAGTCAATTCTTCTTTGGTTTCTGCTAATCTTACACAGAAAGATTTTGTATCAATACCGCAAGGAATATCTTTAGGCTGATAAATTTCACCATTAGTGAAATTTTTATAGGAAATATTTTGTGAATTCATTTAAGTTATAAGAGCATTGCGTTGAAGTTATATGACGACTAGGCGAAAAAAAATTTTAGCTCGTAGGAACATCGTAGTGAAAAACACTCTACAATAGACCTTTGAATTTGCCAAATAGGACAAAACCAGCTGTGACGGCTAGCCAAATGGTTAGAACAGGTGTAAAAAAAATTTCAACAAAGCATAAGCCAAACAGAACGTCAATACAACAACATCGTTATCTACAAAAAATAAAATTCCGCCCTCCTATCTAACCTACTAGAATAATTTTTAAAAATAAAGAAATCTCTTTTGCTGATTTTAGAAATTTACCATTTTTATCTTTATAAAACAGAAATATAACTGTATAGACTTTTGAATTTGCTTGTCTAGTTTAGCCGAACTAGAACGCCTAATTAACAGTCTCTTAAACTTTTTAGGCAATTTTTAAGGGCATCTACAAAAAATAAAATATCATCTTTACTATTTTGTAGTCCCATACTAATGCGTAAAGAACAAGAGGATTCCTCGGGAGAATACCCCATTTTTGTGAGAGCAAAACTGGGCTCCGCTCTTCCACTGCTACAAGCACTGCCGCTGGAAACACAAATTCCATTCAAATCTAAATGCATTAGCAACTGCGCAGCAGAGCAGTTCGGAAAAATATAATTTCTGTGAAAGCAAAGTCTTTTTTCTTTGTCGCCTGTAAGTATAGCTTCTGGAATATTTTTTTCTATTTCTGTATCCAACAAATTACTTAATTCTTGCATTTGTTTTTTATAGTTTTCTTTTTCTCTAAAGACATACTCTAATGCTTTAGAAAAACCCAAAATCCCCATTAAATTTTCAGTGCCTGCACGATAACCTCCTTCTTGTCCCCCCCCGTAACTAATAGGAACGACAGAAGCATCTGTTTTAAGATAGAGCAAACCCACACCTTTGGGTCCATAAATTTTATGAGAAGAAAGAGTGACTGAATCGGGAGAGTTTTCTCTTCCTATGCTACCAGCTCCAAACCGCAAACCCATTGTGCCAACAGACTGCACAGCGTCTGTATGAAAAAAAATATTTTTTTGCTTTGCTAAAGCAGTTATTTCAGCTATAGGCTGAATGGTGCCGACTTCACTGCTAGCAGTTGTAATGCTAATCAGCTGGGTGTTTTTTTTAATAAGTTTCTCAATATCTTCTAGTTTTACAATAGCTGTTTTGTCTACGGGGAGCAGGCTCAATTCAATTTTTTTAGATTTTTCTAAGAAAAAAGCTGTTTCTCTGATAGAAGAGTGCTCTAATGGAGAAATAATAAAATGCGGAATCTCTTCTTTTGCATAATTATTATTGGCTTGCAAAGCTATTCCTTGTAGAATAAGATTATTACTTTCGGTTGCTCCTCCAGTAAAAATAATCTCTGAACTTTGGCAGCCCAAAAGATGAGAAATGTTATCTCTACATTGATCCAAAAGAGAGTTGCTTTTTTGTCCAATTTGATGTATAGAAGAAGGGTTGCCAAACAACGGTGCTACTTTTACCATTTCTTCTAATATCTCTGGGAGTAAGGGAGTTGTAGCAGAATAGTCTAGATAAATTTTTTTTGATTTCATAAATTATGTTTAAAAAATATATTACAGTTCAAATAATACCAAGTAATTCTAAAAAAGTAAAGAAAATCAGACTTTCTCAATTCGTTAGTATATTATTTGCATTCCTTTTTGTCATTTTTTTACTTCATACAACATGGGTTTTTGTAAATTATTTTTCTCAAAAACATTTGTATAACTACAGAGAAATAAAAAAAAAATACGAAGAAAAGAAGCTTTTTCTCGATCAATATGAAAAAAACATAGCCGAATTGGAAGACAAAATAGTAGAATTAAGATACGATTATGATCTTTTAAAAAGCGAATCTATTTTATCAAGTTTCAAAAAATCCAGCATAACAGAATCTCTCTCTGTAATTAAAAACTTAAAAAGAAGCAAAAAAAGTATTTTTTCTTCTATTCCCTCTGAGGAAAGCACTTGGAATTTTTCTTTTACCAATGCTGATTTTAATACTTTGTTTGATTTTTTACTCAACAGCCCCCCAGATAATACAAAATCGGATATTGTTCCCGCGAATGGCTTTTTAATTTCTTCTTTTGGACAAAATTCTCTAGATAGCCCACGTTCTGGAATTTTGCTATACACAGATTCAAAAACTCCAGTAAAAGCTACTTTGGATGGCATCGTAGTCTATACAGGAGCCGATGATATACTTTCTAAAGCTGTAGTCATTTATCACTCCGACTATACTTTTACGACCTACGGCAATCTTTTTGAAATTAAAGTGAAAAAATTACAAAGAGTGTCCAAAGGAGAAATTATTGCTTTAGGTGGTAACGAAGAATTTCCTTCGGTTTTTTATCAAAAAGATTTTTTATTTGTTCCTCAAAACCCGTTCTAAAATTTAAAGAGACCTTTGAATTAGTGTTATGCGACGGCTAGCCAAATAGTTAGAAAAGTGGTTAGAAAAGTGCGAAAAAATTTTTAGCTCGCAGGAATACTGGAGTATTTCAAAAGTTAATTTTTTTTAAAACAGCGTAGTGCCTCAATAGTAGGATCAGGGCACTACAAAACTTAAACGTTTCAGCAAGAGTGAAATGTGAAACAGCCAGCGGCTGTTTCACAAATAGCCTGTCTGAAGTTTTAAGCAACAAGCCTGTTGCCGAACTAGAACGCTAATTCAAAAATCTCTTAAGCTTATAAAAGTGCTTGAAATACTAGGAAAAATCATAGGCAGCCATTCTAAGAAAAAACTGAAAAATTACCGCAATCTTGTTCCCAAAATCAACCAACTAGAAGAAAAATTTGCTTCTTTTAGTGAAGAAAATTGCAAACAGAAGACTTTAGAATTCAAAGAATTACTCCAAACAAAAAAACAAACTATGGATAGCCTGCTCCCCGAAGCTTTTGCTTTAGTGCGAAAAGCGGCGATGAATACTATAGGAGAAAGGCATTTTGATGTGCAGCTATTAGGTGGAATGGCGCTGCACGATGGCGCTATTGCAGAAATGAAAACAGGGGAAGGAAAAACACTAACTTCTACACTGGCGGCTTATCTCAATGCTTTAGAAGGCAAAGGGGTGCATATAGTAACAGTCAACGAGTATCTAGCTCAAAGAGATAGCGAATGGATGGGGCAAATTTTTGAATATTTAGGCTTGAGCGTTGGTTTGATTTACAACCAAATGGACGAAACAAAAAAAAACAAGCCTATCAAGCTGATATTACTTACGGCACCAACAACGAGTTCGGCTTTGATTATTTGCGAGACAATATGAAATACGATTTAGAAAGCCTAGTGCAAAAAGAATTAAATTACGGCATTGTAGATGAAATTGATAGCATTTTGATTGACGAAGCAAGAACGCCTCTAATTATTTCCGGTCCTGCCGATGATCAAAGTGAAAAATACAAAATTAGCGACAAGGCTGTTTTGGGTTTAAATAGAGCTTATACCAAAGAAGAAAATCCTGAAATAGAAAAAATTTTAGAGTTTAAAAAAATATCACAAAAAGAACTAGAAAAAATATACCCTGAAATCAAACACACACAAGTAGTAACCAACGGAGATTTTAGCTTGAATGAAAAAACAAAAAATATTCAATTTACTGAGGAAGGAATTGAAAAAATAGAACAAAAAATGGCTAATCAGTTAAAAGCTCCAAGTCTCTTTGATTTTGAAAATATAGATTTTTTACACCTTCTTAACCAGTCTTTGCGAGCCCGCTATTTTTTAAAAAAAGATGTAGATTATGTTGTCAGTGAAGGGCAAGTTAAAATTGTAGATGAATTTACTGGTAGAGTTATGGAAGGGAGAAGATTTAGTGAAGGCTTGCACCAAGCAATAGAATGCAAAGAAGGGGTAAAGATTGAAAGAGAAAATCAAACTTTAGCTTCCATCACTTTTCAAAATTATTTTAGAAAATACAAAAAACTTTCTGGAATGACAGGAACTGCTTTGACCGAAGAAAATGAATTTATCAAAATTTATAATTTAGGAGTTGTAGAAATTCCTACCAACCAACCTATGGTGCGAGCGGATAAAAACGATGCTATCTATAAAACTCAAGCCGCCAAATACAAAGCCATTGTAACTGCCTTAAAAGAATTAAATCAAAAAGGGCAACCCGTTTTAATAGGAACAGATTCTATCGCCACCTCTGAGCATTTAGCTAGAATTCTTAGAAAAACAGGTTTACCGCACGAAGTGCTCAACGCTAAAAATCACGAAAGAGAGGCTGAAATTATAGCCGCTGCAGGAGAGAAAAAATCTATTACAATTTCTACAAATATGGCTGGAAGAGGTACAGATATTAAACTGGGTGCTGGTGTTCAAGAACTAGGAGGACTTTTTGTATTAGGGACGGCGAGGCACGATGCTCGTAGGATTGATAATCAACTAAGAGGAAGATCGGGAAGACAAGGAGATGCGGGAGCAAGTCGTTTTTTTCTTTCTTTAGAAGATAATCTGTTAAGAATTTTTGGCGGAGAGAGAATTGCTAAATTGATGGATACAATGAAACTTGCAGAAGACGAAGTTATAGAGCACGGGCTGATTTCTAAATCTATTCTAAATGCACAAAAAAAAGTAGAGGGTCAAAACTTTAATATTCGCAAGCATTTAATAGAATACGACGATGTTATGAATCGTCAAAGAGAAATTATTTATCAAAAAAGATATGAAATTCTCAACCAAAAAGAAGGTGTTTTAGAAGCTATGGCTGAAGATTTTATTAGTAATTTAAGTGAGGATTTTTGTCCCGCTAAAAATATAACGCATTGGAATTTAGAAGAATTAACAAATAATTTTAAAAAATACTTTGGAGAAGAATTAGAGTTGGAGAGTTTAAAAAAATCTAACTCACAAAACGAAATAAAAAACACTATAAGCAAAGTTTTTGAAAATACTTACAAACAAAGAAAAGAAATTTTTGGAGAAGAAGCTTTTCATTTAGTAAAAAAACATATTCTGCTTATGAATACAGATCATATTTGGAAAGAGCACTTGTTGAGTATGGATTATCTCAAAGAAGGTATAGGATTACGTGGGTTTGGACAAAAAAATCCCTTAGACGAATATAAAAGAGAAGCCTTTCAACTTTTTTCTACTATGATAGAAAACATTAACCAAAAATGTATTTTTGATTTTTTTAACATTAAAATAGAAAATCAGATGCCTTTAGAGATAAGACAAGAAGAGAGGCAAAAAATAAAGCTGATTCACGACAATCCAGCAACGCCCTCTCAGAACTTATCTTCTGCTGGGGCAACTTCTGCCGAAGGAGAAGAAAAAAAACCACAACCTGTAACAAAATCTCCTAAAATAGGTAGAAATAGCTCTTGTATTTGTGGTAGTGGTAAGAAATATAAAAATTGTTGTTTGAGATTGCAGCAATCAGCTTAAACACGAACGTTTATAAATTATGAAAGAAACAATTCTATTTGCAGAAAACATCAAAAAAGCATTTGGAAAAATCCAACCTCTTAAAGGGGTCAGCTTAAAGGCTAAAAAAGGAGGAGTTTATTCCATTATAGGATCTAGCGGTTCTGGAAAAAGCACTTTTTTGCGCTGTTTAAATTTTTTAGAACAACCAGATTCTGGTTCTGTGAGTTTAAAAGGAGATTGTATTCAATTTGAAAAAGGCAAAAAAATTTCTCGGCAGACAAAGAAAAAAATTCGTCAATTTAGAACAAAGTTAGGGATGGTTTTTCAACAATTTAACCTTTGGAGCCATATGACTATTTTAGAGAATGTTGCGGTAGCTTTAATTGTAGTGAAAAAAATGAAAAAACAAGAAGCATACGAAAAAGCAATCCACTACCTAAACCAAGTGGGAATCGGCGACAAGCTAGAAAATTACCCAATACAGCTATCTGGTGGGCAACAACAAAGAGCAGCTATTGCTAGGGCTTTAGCCATAGAGCCTTCGGTTATGCTTTTTGATGAACCTACTTCGGCGCTAGACCCAGAGCTAGTACAGGAAGTACTGCTCGTAATTCAAAATTTAGCTAAACAGGGAGGTACTATGATTCTAGTGACACACGAGATGAATTTTGCTAAAGATATTTCTGATGAAATTTCTTTTTTCCACGATGGATTTATAAAAAAACAAGGAAAACCTAAAGAAATATTTTTTTCTAAGGATCCAATAATAAAAAAGTTTTTTTCTAATCAATAGAGCTCTTACATTAGCGTTTTTTATATTCTAGGTAAGAGTTTTTTAATAGAAGTTTTTAGATTAGTATGGTACCTTAACAAGCAGCTAATTCAAAAAATTTCATAATCCAAGACCATTGCATTGAAGTTCTATTTAGCCTATGCGACGTTAAAAATTTATAAAAAATGCTCACATACTATCGTGTATGCTCCGCTTTTTCATAAATTTTTTCCTTGCCTAGCCGTCACATAACTCCAATGCAACGGTCTTAATAATCCAAATAAAAAAATGAAAAAAAAAACAATTATAGCAGTCTTATTAGGCTTGCTTTTGATTGGTTCTAACGCATTTGCAAAGGACTGGTCAAAAATCAGAATAGGAACAGAAGGGGCTTATCCTCCTTTTAACTATACTGATAATTCGGGAGAAGTGAAAGGCTTTGATATAGATATAGCCAAAGCCCTTTGTAAAGAATTAGGTGCAAAATGCACAATTGTAACTCAGGACTGGGATGGCATAATACCCGCTCTTTTAGCTAAGAAATACGACGCCATTGTGGCCTCTATGTCTATTACTGAAGAAAGGCTAAAAAAGGTGGATTTCACAGGCAAGTATTACGCTACTCCAGCTAGGTTTGTTGCTAAAAAAGGCAAGTATAGTAAAAAGTTTAAACCTGCTAAAAAGAAATTAGGAACTCAACGTTCTACAATCTTTCAGAATTTTTTGGAAGATAATTTTCCTAAAGCAAAAATCAAACTTTATGATACCATAGAACAAGCACTGCTAGATTTACAAAGCGGCAGGTTAGACGCTGTGATGTCTGATGGTTTACAGTTGCAAGACGGCTTCTTAAAAACCGACAAAGGTCAAGACTATGAAATAGTTGGCAAAGCCTATTATAACAAAAAGTGGTTCGGAGAAGGAATTGGAATTGCTGTTCGCAAGCAAGACAAAGACTTAACCAAAGCGCTCAATAAAGCAATTAAAGCTATCCGTAAAAAAGGAATCTACCAAAAAATTAGCAATAGTTATTTTGGATATGATGTTTATGGTAAATAATCTAGCTGACAAGAGCACCTTTCGGTGCTATTGTTTTTTTTTACAGAGTTCTTATACTATAGACTTTTGAATTTGGCAAATTCAAAGGTTTATGCTATAATAATCAAAAATATCAGATAATAAGCAAAAATCTCAGATTTTTTTCTAATCAATAATAACTTAACTTAAAAAATGAGAATGAAAATAATAACAACAGTCCTATTGAGCTTGCTTTTGATTGGTTCTACCGCATTAGCAAAAGACTGGTCAAAAATCAGGATAGTAACCGAAGGAGCTTATCCTCCTTTCAATTATGTTGCTGAAGATGGAGAATTAAAAGGTTTTGAAATAGATTTAATAGAAGTTTTATGCGAAGAGTTGAAGGCAGAATGTACGCTAGTTTCTCAAGACTGGGATGGAATATTTCCCGCTCTTTTAGCCAGAAAATACGACGCAGTTATAGCTTCGGTATCTATTACAGAAGAACGAAAAAAAAGATTTTATTTTTCTGAAAAATACTTTGACACTCCTACTAGGTTTGTAGCTAAAAAAGGCAGATATAGTGCTGATTTTGAACCTGATGAGAAAAGATTAGGCGTGCAGCGTTCAACTATCTTTCACGAATTTTTGGACGCAAATTTTCCAAACTCTAATATCAAACTTTACAGCACAATAGACGAAGCCTTACTAGATTTAAAAAGCGACCGCCTAGATGCAGTGATGTCTGATGGATTACAGTTGCTTGATAGTTTTTTAAACAAAGAAGAAGGAGAAGACTACGAATTTGTAGGCAAGGTCTATAAAGATCCTAAGTGGTTTGGAGAAGGTATTGGAGTAGTTGTGCGTCAACAAGATAAAGACTTGGCAGAAAAATTCAACGAAGCAATTAAGGCACTCCGTGAAAAAGGGATTTATCAAAGAATCAGTAAGGAGTGGTTTGGTGTAGATATCTACGACGTAATAGATAATTGATGAAAAAAAGATTTCTTTAAACTATCAAAAATTTCACAAAGAAAATTTTAGGTTAAAGAACAAAAGTGAAAATAGTTACCGATGTCTTGTTATTGGGGTTTATCCCAATTCTGCTTAATTTATTAAAAAGAATTATGGATAATCTCAATTTCAATTGGATGTTTGTTTGGAGCGAAATAGGGTTACTGCGGAGTCTAGTAGAGAAATTTCAACCCACGCGAGAGATAGATAATTTAATAGACTGCGGTTCTTCCGAGAGCGCCCTTGTAGAGGGTGCAATTTTCCCACTCCGCTAAAACAAACACATGTCAAATTCTAGTCTTTATCAGGTTTGGACGGATGGAGCCTGTTCTAAAAACCCGGGAGAAGGAGGCTGGGCTTTTGTAATCCACCACAAAAAAGAAGACGGTAGCCCCCAAGAAATAAATCGCTCCGGCTATTCTTCTCATACCACAAACAATATTATGGAGATGACAGCCGCCATCAAAGCGCTAGAAAACCTACCTTTATCGTCTCTTGTAAAACTCTATACAGATAGCCAATATCTTCAAAAAGGTATCGGGCAGTGGCTGAAAAATTGGAAAAAAAAAGGCTGGAAAACAGCAAACAATAAACCAGTAGCCAACCAAAAACTATGGAAAGAACTAGACCAACAAAACAATTTAAGAAAAGTACAATGGATTTGGATTAAAGGACACGCAGAAAGCCAAGAAAATGAGTTGTGCGATAAATTAGCAAGACAGGCAATCAAAGAGAAAAAATGAAATTTTCTAAAACCACATTCCACCGTTTCTTAATTCAACAAGAAATAGTAGGTATTTGCGAACCTCCACTACAATTAAAGTAATGAGTTGTGCGATAAATTAGCAAGACAGGCAATAAAAGAGAAAAAATGAAATTTTCTAAAACCACATTCCACCGTTTCTTAATTCAACAAGAAATAGTAGGTATTTGCGAACCTCCACTACAATTAAAGTAATGAGTTGTGCGATAAATTAGCAAGACAAGCAATAAAAGAGAAAAAATGAAATTTTCTAAAACCACATTCCACCGTTTCTTAATTCAACAAGAAATAGTAGGTATTTGCGAACCTCCACTACAATTAAAGTCTGGCAAAAAATCTTTTTGGTATGCTAACTTTCGCAAAGCTATTCAGAACTATAAATGCCTAGCAAAC
Source organism: bacterium (assembly GCA_965216635.1). GTDB lineage: Bacteria > SAR324 > SAR324 > XYD2-FULL-50-16. The sequence continues at coordinate 2,049,980 of OZ244188.1, read as the reverse complement.
CTGAAAACCATAATAGCTAATTTTATAGAACACAATGTTTTGACAGAAAAAAAATCAGCTAACCTAGATGCTATAATAGGTGTTCCAGAAGGAAGCAGCATTTTAGGTTATGAATTACAAAAAGAGTTTGTTCGTAGAAAAACACTCAAAGATAAAATTTTTCAGTTTCGCCTCAAGCCAAAAAATCACGGAGATGTCAACAATCGCTATTGGGTCAACGGAAATAAACCTAAAAAGGTATTGTTGCTAGAAGATGTATTTACAACTGGCGGCTCCTGTCTAAATTTCCTAGAGCAGCTGCAAAAAATGGAAGTTTGTATAATCGCAGTAGTGGGGCTTTTGGATCGTCAACAGCTGAATCCCAATGGGACTTGTATAAAAACGATTTTTAAAGAAAAGGGTATAAAGTACTATACTTTAAGCCACGCCAGTGAAATTTTACCTTTAGTTTTAGACAAGCTTCCTGAAGAAAAAAGAAATAAGATGCGAAATAAAATTTTAGCAGAATACGAGAAAGAATACGCTGCTTTTTCTAAGCCAAATCCTTTGAATAAAAAAATACGTCCCTGTTCTTAAAGAAGATCTATTTGTGGGACAGGGAGGCTGTTTTTGGCGGGGACAGGTTTTTAAAAAAACAAAAATATTGCAGGGGACATTTTTTTATCGGTAGATAAAAATGTGTCCCCGTTCTGCTGTTTTTTTTTGTTTTGTTTTTGTGTGTTTTGCTTAATGAAATTTCCAAATTAGGCGGAAATAGATGATTTTTTGTGGTTGGAGTTCTATCTTCGTAGTCTCAGTAGCAGTAGCAGTGGAGGCTGTTGTAGTCCTCGTAACTTCTACAATTGAGTCGTATTGGGAACCACTTACAGCACTGAATCGAAATCCTGCAATTCTATTCCTTGATTTTTCAGTTTCACCTAGTGTTTGTGTCTCAGAAGTGCCTCGGGCTACTGTTTGTCGCTCTGTTTCTTTTTGTAAAGCAAAACTGCTATTCAAAACAAGGTAGCCCGCTTCTAGTTGTAAATTTCCTATCTTACGAGAATATCCAAGGTTAAAAGCAGCAGCTGTCTTGGTTTGGGAGCCTATCTCTGTTTCTAGTTTTGCGTTAGTGATACCAACCCCTGCATAAAATCCTTGAGCTAAAAACCAATCCGCCAGCACTAGATTGTTTGTCAACGTTGCGCCACCTCCCTTACTGCTAAAGTTTGTCAAAGAAACTCTATATTTTTCAAGATTATAGCCAAACTGGAGCGCCAAACCTCCCTGCAAGGATTCCGACGATTCTGTGGCTGCTGCAGCAATAATAGAAGGAAGAGCATCGGATGCTGGAAGATGACAGATTTCCGTAGTTCTGTCTACATTTGTTCTCAAACCTCCACGATATCCAATATAATAATCTACAGTATCTGTAGTAGGGTAGTCAGGATTTGATGCTGAGTCGTTTGCGTCAAGCGGAATGTTAACGTCTAGGAATCTATCTCCAGTAGCAGTTCCTTGCTTACAAAGCTCTATGGCTCCTCTGATTAAAGACTGCTTCGCCTCTTCATCGGTTATGGCAGCGTTGGTATTCCCCAAACTACCATTATCAAATTTAGAAACATTTGGATCATTATTAATCGTAGCTTGGTAGTCAAAGGTTGCAGCGCCAGTTACTACTACTGCCGTTGATGTTGATTTTTTTATTTTAGCACCTATAAAAGAATAGGGACTAGCACCCACAAACCACCCCTGCTGTCTTTCCTGTGCCAGTAGGTTTCCTACCCCTGCACAGAAAAACAAAAGAGTAGCTGTAAATATTATAAGGGGAAAAACAACCGACTTCAATATTAGAGGCAATACAAACAAGTTCAATTTAATATTTATAGATTTCATAATTTTTTGTAGTTAAAAAGTGAAACTAGATAAAAGATACCAGAAAAAACTAAATAAAAAAACAAAAATATTGCAGGGGACATTTTTTTATCGGTAGATAAAAATGTGTCCCCTGCAGGCATGATAGGCATTTTCCAGAAGCTTCCTTAACGAAAGCGCCAGATGAAATTTATGCTAATGGTGGCGGGGTTTTTGATTTCTGCGGCTCGGTGGCGTCGCCCTCCGCTCACAGTTTTTGTAGTGCTTGTAGTCGTTGTTGTTCTCACTTCGCTGGGAATCGTTGCAGTAACCACTACTCTAGTATCATACTCATTGCCAACACCAAATCTATCACTTTTTTCCGCCTCATAGTCATTGTCGTCATGCCCGCCTCTCCGCTGCAGACCAACGACGGCTCTCCTTTGGAAAGTAGGAGCAGCAGTAGTTAGAGTAGAAGCAGTAGTCGTAGTCGTAGGAGTAGAATTAATGATCTGGGTATCCTGCACCGCAAGATCCAGCCCTAGCCAAAATAAACTTACCTGAATCTGTAAGTTTTTTGTAACGGGATAATTGTAGGCAAAATGCAAGGCGGGTGCTGTGCCCGATGCCGAGCCAAAAGATGTGCCTAGCTTTGCGCTCGCTAAACCACCTCCTACAGAAAGACCGTAGGGTAGAAAATAACGGGCTAAAAGCACCTGGGCTTGCAGCTTGTCGTCTCCTGCGCTCCATTGGAGTTGGTTGAAAGACAAGGAGTATTTTTCAAAGTTAAAACCGAACGAGATTCCTGTTCCCTTGAGTTTTGAGGTTTCTTCTGAGGTTTTGTCTGGTAGTTTTTCAGGTGGCTTGCCTGGGAGTAAGGTTGTCATTGGAGCAGAGGAAGATAAAGCTGACTCAAAAAAATCTTTACAATCCGATGCACTAATATCAGTCGTTGTTGCTGGTGTATTTTGTAAGATTTGGCTTAGACCAACTGTTAAGACTGTCGTTTCATCGTAGCTAACCAAATAAATGGTATCTGGGTTTGCAGCAAATGATGGCTGACCATGGATGTCTCCTAGATCATCTCTTTGCGTTATTTCACGGATCGTTCCATTCTCACACAACAATTCAGCCTCTAAGCTTGCTGAATTAGCAGATGCTTGGCGGGATCCACTTGTACTCGACCCAAACCTCACTCTGTGTACTGCATTTAAATCAAAGTTAGGCACAGTGGCGTCGTAGCTAATAGCAGCTACTACCGGGCTTACTACTTCAGTTACTAATTTGCTTACTTCCGTCCTTTCCTCACCTACTCGCCTGCTTGTTTTTTTGAGCTTTACATCCATCACAAAAGGACTAACACCAACAAACCAACCCTGCTGTCCTGCTTGTTTTCCTGCTTGTTCTCCTTCTTGGGCTTGCAGACTATTCGCCACACCTACAAGAGAAAAGAGCAAACCCACGAAAAAGACAGCCTTAAACGAACCAGCAAACCTACCCTTAAACAAGCCAGCACCCGATCCAGTAAAATTTTTACTATTCATTTTACCTGTAATATTACCAGTAATTTTACCTATAATTTTATTTGTAATTTTATTTGGCGTTTTACCAGTAATATTACCAGTAATTTTACCTATAATTTTATTTGACATTTTAATTTTTTAATTTAAATTAAACACAGAAAAAAGAAAATATAGATCTAAAATCTATCTAAAAACCTTACAATATTATAATTCTCCTTTAAAGTCAATACTAAAAAACAAAAAGATAGACAAAAAGGTGAAAATAAAAAGAAAAATCACAAAAAACTAAATAAAAAAACAAAAATATTGCAGGGGACATTATTTTTTGCTCCAAATGGTTGACTAAGCAACCATTTTGGGAAAAAAAAACATCCCCTACAGGTTTAAAAAAAAATTTACTGTTTTTTGAAGCCATTTTATAGCTCTTTTTAGAGGTATCGGTTTTTTCCATTTACGACACTCTTTGCATTCGCCTCTTCTAACAATTCTATCTCCAGCTTGAATTTGATTTATATCAAATTCTCTCTTGTCTTTTTCAATGCCACAATTAGTGCATTTTTTTCTATATTCTGGTTCTCTATCTTTTCCTTTATCATATCCATCTCTTTAAAATACAAACACTGCATAAAAGAAGTTCCAGACTCATCCCAATTTTTGGTTTGATCTCCTATTATCCAAACAACAACGGCTCCTTTTTTTGTTATGCGATATAATTCTTTTGCTATTTTTTTAAATTGAATATTGTTGTTTCCCTCGTATTTTCTCATATTATCATAAGGCGGAGAGGTAATAGTCATATCTACAAAACACTCTGGCATCCTTAACATAGCTACTACAGGCAATCCTCGCTGTAGATCTTGTTTAGCTCAATCATTTTAAATAATGCAAATTATCCTATAGACCTTTGAAAGCCAATCACTTACCTTTCACCGCTTTACATAAATTTTCTATCTCCTCCAGCTATGAAACTTCCCTAAAAAATTTAAAATCTTTTGGGGAGCATTGGCACTTTTCCATTGTCCAGCAGCGTATTTATTCGCCTCAATCATTGTGGGATAGGGATGAATAGTTCCTAAAATTTTATTTAATCCGATTTTGTTTTTCATTGCCAAAATAAACTCGCCTATCATTTCTCCTGCATTTTGAGCGCAAATAGTGCAGCCTAGTATAGTATCTTTTTTAGGCACAGTAATTATTTTTACTATCCCTCTATCTTCTCTATCCGCTATTGCTCTATCTAGGTCGTCTATTCCATAACGGGTGACTTCAAAAGCCAAACCTTTTTGTTGGCAAGAAATTTCATTCTCACCTACTTGAGCTACTTCAGGATCCGTATAGGTAACCCATGGCACAACAGAATAATCTACTTTAAATTTTTTGAAAGGGGAAAATAAAGAATTTACCGCACAATACCACGCCTGATGAGACGCCATATGTGTAAATTGAAAAGGACCTACAACATCTCCGCACCCATAAATATTAGGCACTGTGGTCTGCAAATAATCATTAACTTTTAGAGTCTTATTAGGATTCAATTCTATGCCAAGCTCTTCTATTCCAAACCCCTTAGTATTCGCTTGCCTACCTGTACCTAAAAAAATTTTATCAAACTCTAAAACTTGATCTTTGCCGCCTTGTTGGTAATAGACTTTTTCTACGTTGCTGTTTTTTTCAAACCTATCAATTTTAGCTTCTCCAATAAAATCAATGCCGTCGCTCTTAAAAGAATCAATCACAAAGCGAGCAATTTCAGGATCCTCCCTAGGCAAAATGGTGGGGGCAATATCTATAATCGTCACCTTACTTCCTAACCTAGCAAAACATTGCGCCAACTCACAACCTATAGGACCTCCTCCCAAGAATAGCATTCTTTCGGGGCATTCTTTTAAATCCCAAATATTATCAGAATGCACATAATCTAAAGAATCTAGTCCTGTTATGGGAAGTACCGCAGGTCTCGCTCCTGTGGCAATCACTATGTTTTTTGCGGTAATTTTTTTGCCGTCGTCTAGTTCTATTTCGTGAGGCGAGAGCAAACGAGCTTCATTTTTATAGCATTCTACCCCGAGTTTGCTATACCTCTCTACACTATCGTGAGGCTCAATTTTACGGATAACCTCTTGCACCTGCTCCATCACCGCTTTAAAATTTAACTTGTAAGAAGCTTCTTCTAATCCATATACTTTATGTTTTTTGAAACTCTGAATTACTTTTGCGGTTTTAATTAAAGCTTTGCTGGGAACACAACCTGTATTTAGACAGTCTCCGCCCATTTTATGTCTTTCAATTAGAGCAACTCTTGCTTTGAGTATTGCTCCAATATAGCTGGTAACTAGTCCCGCAGAACCGGCTCCTATGCTTATTATGTTGTAATCGTATTTTGCCATCTTTTTTTTAATTAGGCATTCTAGTTCGGCAAAACAGGCTTATTGCTTAAAACTTCAGACAGGCTATTTGTGAAACAGCCAGTGGCTATTTCACATTTCACTCTTGCTGAACGTTAAGTTTTGTAGTGTTTAGTACTACGCTGTTAAAAAAAAATTTTAACTCTTGAAATATTCTATATATTCCTGCGAGCTAAAAATTTTTTTCGCCTTGTCTAGCCTTCCTAGAATGCCTAATTCATTTGTTATAAAATTTGTTATTAGATATTTTGCTTATTTAATCTAGTTCGGCTATACGGCGTTAAAAAAAAAAAATTTTTTTGCACTTTTCTAACCATTTGGCTAGCCTTCCTATAATGCCTAATTCGTTTGTTATAAAATTTGTTAAATCATAAACTAATTTCGTAAAAACAACAAATTTTAGTCTATTAATTGACTAGTATATCAAAAAAATAAATTTTTTGCTTACCTTTTCTTTGCTCTCCTTTTTTTTGAAGGGTAATTCTTTTGTCTTTGAAAAACAAACTCAAGTCTGCCTGTTTTTTTTCTGCAAAATTTGAATTTGTAGATGCAATTTGCATTTTTACTTCTTTTTGCTTTATGTCTAAAGAAACCAGCCAGCTATTTTTTCCTAGCCAATCGTCCAGGTCTTCAAAAATCCCTGAGGGTAAAACGCTCTGCTCTTTTATAAGCATTGCTAAAACTTTGCTTTGCAAAATTATTTTGCCCTTCGCTACAAACTGGGTTGCAACCTTGTCTTGAGCAACCGAACTATAATTTCTTATTTCTTTTAACTCTTTTTTTAGTTGGTTTAAAAGATAAAAATTATAAGAAAAATGACTGCCTGCTAACAAGATAAAAACAACAGCTATTTTGGGTAAAAATTTTAAAATTCTAATTTTTTTAAATTTTGTAGTAGCTCTTTTGATAAGTGCCGGTCTGCGATAAAAAAAATCACTCCAAGAAAAAGAAAGCCCGCGATTAGAAAAACTATTTTGAAGTGATATTTCTGTTTGGGCTTCTTCAAAAGAATCTAGTTCTATAGAACTAATCAAAGTTTTAAAATGGTAATTTTCGTTGGCTTGGAATGGAAAAACATACTTTGCCAATTCTAAAAATTTAGCCTGAGTTAAATTCCTAGAATTAGCGAGGTAGTGTAAATCGGAAAAGTATTTTTGAACTAAAATAATTTCATTTTCAAAAAAAAGAGCCAAATTCTTGTCTAGCTGGTTGGCGTTTAAAAATAGCTTTTTTGAAAAAAAAGAAAACATAAATTCCCACCTACATTGAAAAGGAAATTTTTTAATAAGGGCTTTTCCTTGCTGTGTTAATTGGTAATGCACATAGCGAACAGAAGTATCATTTATGGGGAAAATCTGAATATATTGGGGCAGAGCATTAGAAAATATTTCTTTAGGCAAAAAAAAATCGGCTAAATTTTGGTATTCTTTTTTGTGGGGAGTGGGAACTAGAGGTAAAAATATATTTACATAGGGATAACCCAGTAAAATTTTTTTAAAAGAAAAACTTCGTAAAAATTTTTCGTCTACCTGCTTTAAAACTAACTGATAAGATTCCGAGTCTATTTTTTGTTTTTGAGAAAGCTGGATTTGATAAAATTTTTCTTGTGTTACAAAGATTAGCTCTTTTTCTAGGAATTTCATCATCTAAAATTTTATCGTTTAAGATTCTATCACCGCTCCTTGATTATCAATTTTTAAATGCATGAGTTTAAAATCCTCTTTTTTTGCAGAAAAATACTCGTCTAAAACACATAAAATTCTCTGTGAAATAACACTACAAAAAACAATCAAAGAAGGACCGCTGCCGCTCAAAGCTAATCCAAAAAAATCTTCTCCTAAAAGTTTTTGCTCTAAATCGGCTATGGCTAAATTATCGCGGAAACGGTAAGGCTGGTGTAGTCTATCTTGAGTTCCTTCTTTTAAAAGAGGAAAATTTTGGCTCACAAAAGCAGCCGCAGTTAAAGCCGAACGTCCTAGGTTAAAAACCACATCTTCACTGGAGTATTCTTTGGGAAGTTGTCTTCTATTTTCTTTTGTTTCACTCGTTCCATTCAGTTGTAAAAAAATGCAGTGCAGCTTTTCTGTGATGGGATAGTGAAAATTTTTTGCTGCATTGTTTTGCTGGCTATTTTTTTTTAGCTGTTTGTTTTTTAGCTGGTTGTTCTTTAGCTGTTTGTTTTTCAATATGGAAATATTAAAACCTCCATAAAGACAGCTTGCAATATTATCGGGATGATTTTCTAAAACAAGTGCATCTTGTAAAACTTCTGCTTTATCTATTTTTCTTTTGTGAACGATTTTTGCTAAAAGCACTCCTGCTAAAACCGCATTCGCAGAAGAGCCCAACCCTATAGCAGATGGAATTTGTGCGTAACAATGCAAATGAAACGGAATAGTTTCTAAACCATACTGCTGGCAATTTTTCAAATAGGCTTTTTCAACCAAATCTTCTTTTAGAGAAAATTGAGAAATATCTGAAGTATAACTTTGCTTGATTTCTTTTGTATGAGTTTCAAATTCGTAAAAATTGTAAAGATTGAGAGCCACAGAAAGACAATCAAACCCCGAACCTAAATTAGCACTAGAGGCGGGTATTTTTATTTTTATTTTCATTTTTTTTAAAAAAAGCGGTTGATAATTTTTTGTCTTAAATAAAAGTAAAGCAAAATAATAAAACTAAATATTGCAAAAAGCCACCAAACCAATTCCTTCAGATTTTTTGCAAAAGAAAAAACAAGCAAGATAAAAATAATTTGAAAACTAGCATAAAAAAGAGTTACTTTGAAATGCCCTAGTTTCGCTTCGTTGGCAAGTATTTGGTAAAGGTGTATGCGGTGCGGTTGGTTCAAAGGAATTTTTCTTATTTTTTTGGCTATCAAAGTCAGCAGACAGTCCGCATAAAACGGAAATAATATAGAACAGAGTATAAAAAAATCAAACCAATTTTGCGCTAAAAACACAATAGAGCAAGCAATCGTAGTTCCTAAAAATATACTGCCTACATCTCCCATAAATACTTTCGGTAAAAAAAAATTCCAAGGTAAAAATCCACCAATAGCGAAAATAATTAAAAAACAAAAAAATTGCCACTCTTGGTTAGTCTCTTTGGAAAATGCAAAAAATCCCAAAGCGACAAAAGCTACAATCGCCGTAATACTAGCAATTCCATCTATACCATCCATAAAATTAAAAAAATTGGCAGTGCCGCTAATAAATAAAATAAAAAAAATCCACAAAAAAGAAAACTGAAAAAAATCCGCTGTTTGTATGAAAACAGAAGCAAAAACTAAACTAAAAAAAATAAAAACAAACTGAAAAAAAAGTCTCCATTTGAAAGATATTTCTTTGCGATCCCCATAAAAAGAAAAAAGAGCTAAAGCAACTAGTGGAAAAACCCAAGAAAATAAAGGATTATAAATTGCGTAGCCGAGAGCAACCAAAACTATACCTATGCCTCCTCCTTTAGTGGTTTTTTTTTTATGGGAGCTCCTTTCTACAGGAATATCTACTAAAAATAATTTTTTTCCCCACCTAGCAACCACTCCAGCTCCCAATGTGCCAACAAAAAAAGCTATAAGCAAAAAAAACCACTGCTCTTGTAGAAATTGCGCCTGTAAAAATTGAATCATCTTAAAAGTAAAAATTGCGCCTGTAGAAATTGCGCCTGTAAAAATTGCGCCTGTAGAAATTGAATCATCTTAAAAGTAGGAATACTATTTTTCCTTCTAGTTTAAGAAAAACCACCACTAAAAGCAAAAATTTTTTTATTGCTTAAAAAAAAATTCTAGTCTAAAAATAATGTTATCTCTAGGGGTGGCAAAAAAAGAAAGCCTGAGAACAAACCCTTTGAACCTGATTCGGATAATGCCGACGAAGGAAATTTTTTGAGCATCCCTTTTTTTATCATCCCTAGAGAATTTTATTTTCCCCTTGATAATAATTTATACTAATTATGATAAAAAAAATCTCCTTTTTGTTTTGCTTGATTTTTTCGCCGTTGATTTTTTTACTGTTGCCTTTTTCTGCAGTAGCGAATGATTTAACAATTTATACTTACAGTTCTTTCAATTCCGAATGGGGACCAGGGCCTAAGGTATTTCCTCTTTTTGAAAAAAAATGCAGCTGCAAACTCAAAATTGTCACATTAGAAGACACGGGACAGCTTTTGGCTCGGTTTACCTTAGAGCAAAAAAACAGCAAAAACAAATCTAGCAAAGCGGATATTTTACTCGGCTTAAACGACACCCACCTTGCCAAACTAAAAAAATTAGATCTATTTGCCAGCTATGGAGGAAAACTTTATTCCAAGTTAGAAAAAAATTTTCAGCTAGACGAAAAAAAAAGATTTATCCCTTTTGATTATGGACATTTGGCTTTTATCTACGATAGTGAAAAAATAAAAAATCCACCGCGTTCTTTAAAAGATTTAACCGATAAAAGATTTCGCAAAAAAATAGTGATAGAGAGCCCTGTTTCTTCTGCACCCGGACTTTCTTTTTTACACTGGACTATTCTGAAATTTGGAGAAAAAGGCTTTGTAGATTATTGGCAAAAATTATCCCCGAACCTGATCAATATCACTAGCGGGTGGTCTGCTGCTTATGGAATGTTTGTCAAGGGAGAAACCCCGATAGTTTTGAGCTATGTGACTAGCTCTGCTTATCACAAAATTGTGGAAGGGGAGAAAAAATATAAGGCAGCTATTTTTGCAGAAGGGCACTACCCACAAATAGAATTTGCTACAATATCTAAAAAAAGTAAAAATTTAGAGTTGGCTCAAGAGTTTATTGATTTTATGCTAAGCGAAGATTTTCAAAATGCTATTCCTACAAGCAATTGGATGTATCCAGTCATAGCCTATAAAAACTTTCCTAAGGAATTTGATAAAGAGCCAAAAACTCTACCTCTTTTGGACGAAAAAGCCATCACAAAAAAACAAAGGAAATGGTTGCGACAGTGGAAAACTGCTATTAGGTGATTTGTTGTAGGAGCAGACCTATATCTGCCTTGCAAATAAAATTATCTGCTTTTTTGGTTTTGTTATTTTGTTTTTGATTTTGATTTTGCTCTTGGTTTTTTATTACTTTTTTTGCTTTCATCTTTACCTATGTCAGCCAGAGCAAAATGGCTGTGAATAGCTATAAATGTAAAAAAAGCCAAGACCATTCCAAAAGGGATAAACATAAACATTATAATTTCTTGAGAAGTTTGATTTTTTAAGAGTAGTTTTATTTGTAAAAATAACACTCACCAGAGACCGACTCACCATCTTCGGTTTCTGCGCTTTCTAATTCAGCATACCGTCTAGAATAACGATAACACTCACCAGAAACCGACTCACCATCTTCGGTTTCTGCACCATCTAGTTCGCCGTACTTATCACTATACATGTAGCACTCTCCTGTAACACTCTTGCCACTATCGGTTTCTGCACCATCCAATTCGCAATATTTACCTTGATAGTCTTGCGCATTTATATTGGGAGCGAGCAATATTAGTGCTACAAATATGATATTGATTTTTATTTTACTCATTTTTAACATTCCTATTTTATTCCTCAACACAACCACTTACCGCGTAAGCGGTCGGCTGGAATGATTTGTTGTAAAAAAACTAATACTATTTTTCCCCCAAAAAAGGCAAAGAAAAATCAGATTTGGTTTTTACTACCCAACTATAAATTTGATAATTTTCATTCGGCAAATCTTTAATTCTCTGGTCACTTTCTATATTATTTTTAACAGTTTGTTCCCATTTTTTACTAACTTTACGCGTATAACTGCTATAAATAGCATTAGTCTGTTCATTAAATATTAATGTCCTAACAAAATTCCTAACAGCTTGGTCTTTAAAAGCATTTTCGTCTTTTGGATAAAAATAAAATTTTTTCATAAGTATATTTAGTGTTTGAATCCCACCAGTAATAACGTTATCTATTGGCTAGAATATTTTAGATTTTTTTGCTTTTGATTTCGCTCTTGGTTTTTTACTACTTTTTTTGCTTTCATCTTTACCTATGTCAGCCAGAGCAAAATGGCTGTGAATAGCTATAAATGTAAAAAAAGCCAAGACCATTCCAAAAGGGATAAACATAAACATTATAGTTTCTTGAGAAGTTTAAGTATCTTAAAGTAAAAATCAAAGGCTAAGAAAACAAGCCCGCTTAGTACTGTCAAACCAAAATAAAGATAGGGCTATTGTTTCTGTAATCTGTTTTTCTTTCATAAGAGTTTTTATTAGCTATGTTTTGCTCTGCTATTAGGAGTAATATGGGAAAAATAACCATCTCCATACGAATGTTGAATTTCAGATATAACAATGTGAAATCCTTTGTACCACTTAGTATATTGCCGTTTTGCTTCAAGATGTTTGGGGTGTCTTGAAAAGGCTTTCAAAACTTCTTCATTTTCCCAATAGTAAGTTGAATTTACTCTTTTTCCGTCTGCGGTTTGCCACGATTCTCTGCCAAGAAATCCTTTCATAGATTCCGCTATTTCGTGTATTTTCTTATCCAAAGAATAAAACTCATCGTCATAGTTCCCTGGTTCAAAAATAAATGCTGCTGAATACATATTCTAGCTCCTGATTTTAATGCCTACCTCAAATTTAGCCAAAGCATTAGTAATTGACTGAAATGATTTGTTGTAAAAAAACTAATACTATTTTTCCCCAAAAAAAGGCAAAGAAAAATCAGATTTGGTTTTTACTACCCAACTATAAATTTGATAATTTTCATTCTGCAAATCTTTAATTCTCTGGTCACTTTCTATATTATTTTTAACAGTTTGTTCCCATTTTTTACTAACTTTACGCGTATAACTGCTATGAATAGCATTAGTCTGTTCATCAAATATTAATGTCCTAACAAAATTCCTAACAGCTTGGTCTTTAAAAGCATTTTCGTCTTTTGGATAAAAATAAAATTTTTTCATAAGTATATTTAGTGTTTGAATCCCACCAGTAATAACGTTATCTATTGGCTAGAATATTTTAGATTTTTTTGCTTTTGCTTTTGATTTCACTCTTGGTTTTTTACTACTTTTTTTGCTTTCATCTTTACCTATGTCAGCCAGAGCAAAATGACTGTGAATAGCCATGAATGTAAAAAGAGCCAAGACCATTCCAAAAGGGATAAACATAAACATTATAATTCCTTGAGAAGTTTGATTTTTTAAGAGTAGTTTTATTTGTAAAAATAACACTCACCAGAAACCGACTCACCATCTTCGGTTTCTGCGCTTTCTAATTCAGCATACCGTCTAGAATAACGATAACACTCACCAGAAACCGACTCACCATCTTCGGTTTCTGCACCATCTAGTTCGCCGTACTTATCACTATACATGTAGCACTCTCCTGTAACACTCTTGCCACTATCGGTTTCTGCACCATCCAATTCGCAATATTTACCTTGATAGTCTTGCGCATTTATATTGGGAGCGAGCAATATTAGTGCTACAAATATGATATTGATTTTTATTTTACTCATTTTTAACATTCCTATTTTATTCCTCAACACAACCACTTACCGCGTAAGCGGTCGGCTGGAATGATTTATTATAAAAAAACTAATACTATTTTTCCCCCAAAAAAGGCAAAGAAAAATCAGATTTGGTTTTTACTACCCAACTATAAATTTGATAGTTTTCATTCTGCAAATCTTTAATTCTCTGGTCACTTTCTATATTATTTTTAACAGTTTGTTCCCATTTTTTACTAACTTTACGCGTATAACTGCTAATAGCATTAGTCTGTTCATTAAATATTAATGTCCTAACAAAATTCCTAACAGCTTGGTCTTTAAAAGCATTTTCGTCTTTTGGATAAAAATAAAATTTTTTCATAAGTATATTTAGTGTTTGAATCCCACCAGTAATAACGTTATCTATTGGCTAGAATATTTTAGATTTTTTTGCTTTTGCTTTTGATTTCACTCTTGGTTTTTTACTACTTTTTTTGCTTTCATCTTTACCTATGTCAGCCAGAGCAAAATGGCTGTGAATAGCTATAAATGTAAAAAGAGCCAAGACCATTCCAAAAGGGATAAACATAAACATTATAATTTCTTGAGATATTTTTGAATTAGCAACCGTTTTTCTGCATCTTGTTGTGATATTGCGCCTTCTTTGTTTGCCCGACTAATGCCTCTACGAACTTTTTCAATAACATACAAATGGTATTGAATATCTTCTATCACACAATCATCAGGCAATTTATTTAAAAGTGCTTGCACTTCATTTTTTGCTGTTTTCATAATTGAATTTTTTTTTATTTAATAAATTTAACCGACATATTAGCAGTTGGCTGGAATGATTTGTTATATGCTATATACTATTTTTTTCTCAAATAGTGTTAATTGTTTCTGCGTTTCTGCCTCTTGAGTTTCATAAACTGATACATCATAATTAGTGATAATAGCTTCAATCATTGGATTTCTGTTTTTTTCACTACCACCAACATGATAGAAATGTTTTCTTGTTAAAATATTAAATTTACTCCATAGCGAGTAAATATATTTATTTTCACGAAAATCGTTATGGTGCCAAGTTGATAATATAAACTTACTTTTAGATTGCGATAAAGCGTCAAATAAACTCTTTTCTTTCTCTTTGTTCCATCCATTAAAATAATCAGCATGTCTTTCTATATATGGCGGATCACAATAAATAATATCAGAAGGTTTTGCTTTTGAAATAGTTTTCTCAAATGATTGACACATAAATTTAAAATTCTTTACTAATAACAAATAACTTACATATGCAATCTGATTAACAATTTTAGTTACATAAGCCCGCGCAAATCTTTTAGGTTTTTTACAGAATGGTATATTAAAACAACCTTTTTTATTAAAACGAATCATTCCGTTAAATCCCGCTCTATTTAAAAATAAAAAATCTAATGGATAATGTTCTTTATTAAACCTATCTCTCAGTTTATAATAGTGCTTCTCGCCTATCTCAAGAAGCAAAGCACCTTCTTTATTTAAATATTTTTTTACAATATTTGGGGTGATTTCTTTGTTTGCTATTGCTTGATAAAAACTAATTAAATGCGGATTGGTATCACATAATAATGCATGTATAGGCGCAAGATTGAACGCTACTACTCCTGTTCCCATAAATGGTTCTATCCACTGCCCATTAAATCCTTGCGGAATAATAGTATTTATCCAAGGAACTAATTTAGTTTTTATACCTTGTGATTTTATTGGCGGCACCTTTACTTTCATTTTTTGGTGGTTTTAAATGTTTTATTACGTTTTGGTATAATTTTAGATACATCTCCTTTTCTATAAATAACAAAATCTTTCAATGAAGTGATTTTTTTAGTCCTACCTTTCTTGTCGGGTATAGTGATTTTATTGTAATTCATCCAATAATCATCAAACCAAGATTCTCCAAGATTTGAGAACATACCATTACCATTAATAATATCGTTAATATTGTTAATGCTTCCTATATTTGCTGTATTACCACTACCACCTCTATCACTAGCAATACGCCATTTTTCAACAAAAAAAAATTGAAAATTATTCACTACCGATGTTATAGATTGTAAATTTTTAATGTTATAGCTTTTCGTTTCGCCTATGGATACTCCAGTAGAACGATTATAAATGATACCAAGACAAAAGTGCCCTAAGTATTCCCCATAAGAAAATTGTATGTTTTTTTGGCTTGTACGATCTTCAAAATATTTTCCATGCGAACCTAATGTAAATCCATTGCATAACCACGGTTTGTTGAGATTTCTATATGTAGTTTTAAAATCCACAGCGAATTTTATATTTTCATCACTGGCTTTTACAAATGAAATATCAGGATAATAATTTTGGTGTTCTGCTAATACAATTTTATACCCATATTTTTGAGCAAATTCCATAATTTTAGGAAATAAATGAATTTCTAAAATCTTAGATACAATTTTAGTATCTAATGAAATTGCATAAATATTTTGAAATACATCTATAAAGCCTTTTATAGTCCATTGCCCATTTTTAGTACTAATATAGTCTTGCAGTCCCTCTACAAATTTTTTTAGTTGAGATTCAAATTCTTTTTTCATTTATAGTTTTTATTTTTTGTGTATAACTATTTAATTATTATTTATAAAGATATTAAATATTATATCCCCATAAACTAGCAAACGACTCGGGTAGGTTTGCCTTTTTTGAAGTTTTCAATGTTTTCTATAACTTGACTCCAAGCTATATTAAATCTGCATTTATTGATAATCTGAAAATAGAACTCTTTCCAAACTTTTCGGGAGTTTTATCTGCTTGTCGTTTGTAAAAAACACATCGCATTTTTCTTCCATTGCTGTGGCAACATGAATAGCATCGGGAGTTTTCATACCTGTTTCTCCACGCAATATACCTGCATGCACAGATACATCAAAATTTATGGGAACAAGAGTGAAAATTTCTGTTTCTCTCAAAAAATTTATTAAACTTTGCACTACTTTTTGATTTCCATTTTTCACAACAGGAGGGAGCATTTCTGCATAAACAAGGATGCTGGAAATAATTCTTGTTTCTTCACGTTCTATCAAAGATTGCAATGCCTTAATTTGTGGCATAATTGTTTTGCAGCCTTCAAAAAGGTAGATAAAAATATTTGTATCAAAATAGACTTTTTTACTCTGAAGTTTTTCTTTTAATCCCATTCTTTGCGTTGCTTGCGGATAAGATTATCTATTTCCTTTGGAGAACCAAAAACTCCTTTTCCTGCACCGATATATTTTGATAGTTTGTTTGTTTTTTTGTGAACAGAAGCTTTTGCCAGCACTATTTTTTTACGAGTCATAATAACCTTGTTTTCTCGCACTTGAAAATCAAATAAATCTCCTTTTTCTGCGTGTATTTGCCTGCGAATAGACGAAGGAAGTGTAATCTGTCCTTTTTCTTTTAGTGTTGATAGTGGCATAGTTTTTTTATTGGACTGACGTAGAATAATTTTTATTTTAGTATCAATAGCATTCCTTTAATATATTTTCAATGTTTTTCAAAGATTTTCAGCAAACAACACGGGTAGGTTTGCCTTTTTTAAAGTTTTCAATGTTTTCTATAACTTGACTCCAAGCCCTTTTCATAGCAGAAAGTCCTACCCAAGCTACATGCGGAGTTAAGATAAAATTAGGATAGCTCAAAATAGAGTAGTAGGGGTGCGAAAAACTCGGCGGCTCGCTAGAGACTACATCTATCCCAGCCCCTGCAATTCTTTTTTCTTTAATCGCTCTCACAAGATCTGCTTCGTTGATAATACCGCCTCGCGAGCTATTGACTAAAATGCAGTCTTCTCGCATTTTTTTTAGCTCTCGCCAACCGATAATGTCTTTAGTTTCGGGCAACAAAGGACAGTTTACAGAAATCACAGAGGATGTTTCTATGATTTCTTCAAAAGCTAGGTATTTGTCGTTAAACCCATTGTTTTGACTGCTTTTTTTACAACTTTTTTTGCCTTTGCGAAGTGCAAAGCGAACATCCATACCAAAGGCTTCGCCTAGCCTCGCTACTCCTTGCCCCAAACTTCCAGAACCTATTATACCTAAACGGCTCCCTCGTAGGCAGTGCACTGGCTCCAAGAAAAAACAAAACTGTCCGCAATCTTCCCAAACTCCGTTTTGCACCGCTTTTTGATAGCCAAAAATATTTTTTCTTAAAGCCAAAATCAAAGCGAAGGTGTGTTCTGGAACAGAGTCAAAAGCGTAGTCGCGAATATTGCAAACGCGAATGTCTTTTTTTTTACAATAATCCAAATCTATACTGTTATAGCCTGTAGCTACTAATGCGATCAGTTTTAATTTTTCTGCTTTTTCTAAAATTTCTTTTTTTAGGGCAATTTTATTGGCAATCACAATCTCGCTATCTTTGATTCTCTCTAAAATTTCTGTGGACTTGGTAGTTTGATATTCATTCCATTCAAAATTCCTCTCAGATGCAAAAGAGGGTTTTTTAAACTCAAAAAAATTTCCAAAGGTAGCTGCGTCTAAAAAAGTAATTTTCACTTTATGCGGCTAATTTTTTTAGATAAACCATTAAAATAGTAGTCGCTGCTGGAGTAATTCCACTGATTTTTAGCATTTGGCTCAAATTTTCTGGACGGTAATACACTAGTTTTTCTTTTACTTCTGCAGAAAGTCCTCCGACTAAGGAATAATCTAAATTATGGGGAATGGGTTGTAGGTGTAATTTGTGATACTGCTTAAGTTGTACTTGCTGTTTTTTAATATAGCCCTCGTATTTCAAATCTGTTTCCACAATATTTTTATGCACTTGCTCCCATTGTTTCAGCTCTTTTTTCCATATCGCTGGAAAAAATTTTTCTAGTGTTTTAAATGCTACTGTTGGCTGTTTGAGTAAATGAGTTAACTTGTAATTTTTTTGTGAAATTTCTTTTTTCTCATAAAAATCAAGCAATTTTTCACTGGGTTTTAATCTTAAACTCGCAGTCCATTTTTTTAAACTTTCCACCTTCTTGTATTTCTGGCAAAATTTTTGATATTTTGCTTTGCTGAGCAGCCCAATTTTGTAGCCTATTTCACAAAGTCTTTGATCTGCATTTTCTTCTCTTAAAAGCAATCGGTATTCTGCTCTGGAGGTGAACATACGGTAAGGCTCTTCTGTGCCTTTAGTTACTAAATCGTCTATCAAAACAGCAAGATAAGCAACATCTCGCGTTAAAATCAAAGGCTCTTTTTTTTGGATTTGCAAGGCTGCGTTAATGCCTGCGATTAAACCTTGTGCTGCTGCTTCTTCATAACCTGTAGTGCCATTAATTTGTCCCGCCAAAAACAACCCTTTCAGCGATTTTAGTTCCAAAGAAAGTTGGAGTTGGTTGGGAAAAACAAAGTCGTATTCTACAGCGTAACCTGCTCTGATTATTTTCGCTTCTTCTAAACCTTTAATACTTCGTACAAAATCCAGCTGCACTTTTTCTGGAAGACTCGTAGAAATACCGTTGGGATAAATTTCTATAGAATCCAAGCTGGTGGGCTCTAAAAAAATCTGGTGTTTTTTTTTATCTGCAAAACGAACAATTTTATCTTCTATACTAGGACAGTACCTGGGACCTGAAGATTGAATATCGCCATTGTAGGCTGCTGATAGCGAAATATTTTCAGCAATAATACGGTGTGTTTTTTCGTTGGTATAGGTAATATAGCAGGGCACTTGGGGCAGACTTATCTTGCTATTCCAAAAGGAAAATTTGAGTTTTTCTTTATCTCCGTGCTGAAGCTCTAGTTTTCCAAACTGGATGGTGTTTTTATCTAGCCTAGGCGTTGTTCCCGTCTTCAATCTTCCCATTTTTAACCGCAGTTTTTCTAATTGAACTGAAATTTGATTAGCTGGACTCTCACCCACTCTACCTGCCTCAAACTGCTTATCTCCTATATGAATTTTTCCTCTCAAAAAAGTGCCTCCTGTTAAAACAACAGCTTTGCTTAAAATAGATTCTCTTAAGCTAGTTTGAACCCCGCAAATTTCACCCTTTTCTAAAAGAAAAGAAACCACCTCTCCTTCTCTCACAAAAAGATTCGGACAGCTTTGGATAGTTTCTATCATTTTCTGATTGTATTGGTGCATATCCGATTGGCATCTTGTAGCCTGAACAGCTACTCCTTTTTTAGTATTAAGTTTTCTAAATTGAATCGCAGTTTCGTCCGCCACAAAACCCATAATACCGCCTAAAGCATCTATTTCTTTCACTAAATGCCCTTTACCCACGCCTCCTATGGCTGGATTACACGACATTTTTCCAATAGTTTCCTTTTTCATTGTTAAAAGTAAAGTGCTACATCCCATAGAAGCAGCCGCATGGGCTGCTTCACAGCCAGCATGACCTCCACCGATGACTATCAAATCCCACTTTTTTTTCTGAGTTTTTTTATTTTGACGCATTTTTAAAGCAAAAAATTTATTTCTATGCAAATTAAAGGAAAGAAAAAGTTCCTTTTTCTGTTTTTTTCAACGTTGTTTTTTTAGGATTGTTTTGTTGTTTCAAATATTTAAACAGGTAATATTGTTTTATTTTTATAAACCTTTTTTAAAAAATTGAAAAAAAAATATTTGCTATATATCATCTTACTATTATCTATTTTAGACCTAAAAACATGGAAAATCTAGCACAAAAACAGGTGAAACACAACATAACTTTAGAAAAAGTTTGGTTTAATTGTAAAAACCAAATATCCAACTCCATAAACGACTCCGAAAAAGAAGCTTGGTTAGACAATATTAACTTAATAGAGTTTAAAAAAGAACAAATGACACTAGGAGGTCTAAATAATTTTTTCTGCAATTGGATTAAAAACAATCGCGCTACACTTTTAAAAAAATCTTTATTTAGTAGTTTTTATCCTTTTGGATTAGAAGAAAATTTTCAATTAGTCTTTCAAGTAGGAAAAAAGAAAATGGAAAAACATGCTTTAAATTCTGATAATACCTTTGAAAGTTTTGTAAATGGAGACAACTCTTCTATCGCCTACGCCTGTGCTTTATCCATTGCAGAATCCCTTTCCAGCAAATTAATTTCTAAATACAACCCTCTTTTTCTTTATGGAGACGTGGGACTTGGAAAAACCCATCTTTTACAAGCTGTTGGAAATAAAATCTTAAAAGAAAATAAAGATATTGAAATTATTTACTGCACCTCTGAAAATTTTACTAATGATGTTATAGAAGGCATTCGTAGAAAGGAAATTTTATCTATAAAGAAAAAATATCGTAATTGCGATCTTTTTCTAATAGACGATATCCAGTTTTTAGAAAACAAAACAAGCACACAAGAAGAGTTTTTTCACACTTTTAATGAGCTTTTAAATAAAGGAAAGCAGGTGATTATAACAGCAGATAGGTATCCTAGAGAAATAAAAAAAATTGAAAGAAGGCTTATTAGTCGTTTTTCTGCAGGTATAATAGCTAAAATTGATGCTCCTGTTTTTGAGACTAGAGTAGCTATTATAAAAAATGAGTTAGAAAAAATTGATTTGATCTTAGCAGAAGATATTGTTTTACATATAGCCCACGCAATAAGAACCAATGTGAGGGAAATAAAAGGTGTTATAAAATGTCTAGAAGCAGAGTATTCTCTCTTAAATCAAGAAATAAATTTAGATTCTGCAAGAATTATTTTAAAAGATATTCTTAACTTGGATAAAAGCCCAATAGCTGTTAATGATATAATAAAAGAAGTATCTAAAAATTTTAATGTTAAAATATCAGATATAAAATCAGAAAAAAGAGATAGAGAAATAACTATAGCTAGACAAGTTGCTATGTATATAGCTAGAGAAGTAACAAATCTTTCTTATCCGGTAATAGGAAATTATTTTGAAAAAAATCATGTTTCTGTTATACAATCTTACAAAAAAATAAAGTCTATTATAGATGAAGATACAGAACTACGTCTTTCTGTGGGTAGTATAACATCTATTTTAAATTCTAAAAAAACAACAGATTTGTAACAACATAAAATTTTTTTTTTTTTAATAAAAATAAGTTATAACAATAACTTACTTAAGTGAATTTTTTTGTTTGTATTTTATTGTTATTTATTATTTTTTTTATTTATAAATAAAAAAATATAATAAATATGGAATATATAAATATATAAATAAAAATATATAAATAAATGAAAAAACAATGTATTGTATCAGCTTTAAGGTTTCTAAAAAAAGAAACAGAGCCTACTAATACTACTATCTAAATATAATAAATATGGAATTTAAGGTAAATAGAAATAGTTTTCTAAAAATAATACAAGTTGTTATTACTATAACTGGAAAAGAAGTTAATAATCAGTTTTTTTCTCAATTTAAGATAGAAGCTAATTTAAAAGAAAGTAAAATAAACATTATATGTACAAATAATGAAAGTAATTTTAAAAAAGAGATAAAAGCAAATGTTATAAAAGAAGGAAGTTTTTGTACAAACGCACAAAAATTTTTTGAATTAATTAGAGAACTCTACGATGACGAAATATTATTTAAAGTTTTAGAAAATCAATGGTTATTAGTAAAAAACAACAAATCAAGTATTAAAATACCTAGTTTTGATAAAGATAAATTTCCTAAATTAGATTTCTCTTTTCAAGAAAACTCTTTTTCATTAAAAGCTACAGAATTAAATGAAGCTTTTAAAAGATCAATAGATTTTGTTTCTGTAGAGCCTATAAAAATAAATTTACAAGGTATTCTTATTGAAACTAATAAAGAAAATATAAGATTTATTTCTTCAGATTCTTATAGAGCTTGTGAATATTTTTTAAGAACAAAAGAGATTAAAAACAATAAAAAAGCTATTATTCCTAGTAGTTGTTTTTCTTCTATCTTAAAATATTTAGAAAATGAAAAAGAGGAAATTATAGATATTTATCTAGACAATACTTTTTTACAATTAAAAACAAAAGATTCCTTCTTCCAAACAAGACTTCTTAATGAAGAATATCCAGATATGGATAATATTTTTAAATTCAAAAAAGGAGATTATATTTTAAAAATAGGTTTAAAAGAATTTTTAAAAGAGATAAAAATTTTAAGAGTGATTGTAGATGATTTTTCTAATACTATGAAATTTGTTTTATCAAAAAATAAATTAAAAATAGAAAGTGAAAAAATGCAAACAGGGGAAAGTAAACACGAACTAGATTGTTTTTTTGAAAAAGAATCTTTTGAAATAGGCTTAAACATAAATTATATGTTAAGAGCTCTTCAAAATATGGAAACAGGCACTGAAGAATTAGAAATACATTTTTATGGAGAGGATAAATTTATAACTATTAAAGATTGTGATGAAAAAGATTATCAAATAGTTATGATGCCTATGAGAACATCTTGGTAATAAAATGAAAATAGGAGTACCTAAAGAAATAAAAGTCAAAGAATTTAGAGTAAGCGCAACACCTGTAATGGTGAGAGAGTTCACAAAAAAAGGACACGTTGTTTTTGTGGAAAAAAAAGCTGGAAGCGCTATTGGTTTTTTAGATGAAGATTATAAAAAGGCGGGAGCTTGTCTACTAGATACAGCAGAAGAAGTTTTTAAAGAAGGGGAGCTGATTTTGAAAGTAAAAGAGCCGCAACCACAAGAATGTGCAATGTTGCGAGAAAATCAAATTCTTTTTACCTATCTTCATTTAGCTAGTGATTCAAAAATGGTAGAAAGTTTATTAGAAAAAGGCACTAGCTGTATTGCTTATGAAACGATTAAAGACAAGTTTGGTAAACTTCCCCTCTTGGTTCCTATGAGTCAAATCGCAGGTAGGCTCTCTATTCAAGCTGGAGCTTTCTGTTTAGAAAAAAAGAACGGAGGTAAAGGTATTTTGTTAAGCGGAGTACCTGGAACTGAAAGAGGTAAAGTTGTTATCATAGGAGGAGGAGTGGTTGGAGTAAATTCGGCTTTAATAGCAGTTGGTTTTGGTGCAGATGTGGTTGTTTTAGATAAAGATACTCAAAGATTAGCAGAAATTGAAAATATTTTTGGTTCAAAAATCAAAGCTATCTATTCCGATAGCGAAAGTATAGAAAAACATGTTAAATCAGCGGATATTTGTGTGGGCTCTGTTTTAATACCGGGAGCAAAAGCACCTAAACTTGTTACCAAAAAAATGATTCAATTTATGGAAAAAGGAAGTGTTTTAGTAGATGTTGCTATAGATCAAGGAGGTTGTTTTGAAACAAGCAAAGCCACAACACACGAAGATCCTATTTTTGAAGTGGAAGGAAAAGTTCATTATTGTGTAACCAATATGCCGGGGGCAGTAGCTAGAACAGCAACACAAGCCTTAACCAATAGTACTTTTCCTTATATAATGAAGCTGGCGAACGAAAAATTAAATGTTTTAAAAAAAGATTCCTTGTTTATGGAAGGTTTAAATCTTTACCGAGGTAAAATAGTCTCAGAACCTGTGGCGACTTCTTTGGATAAAATTTTTTTTAATCCCCACCATTTGTTAAATTAATAACGAAAAAATCAGGCTAGATTTAAATAATTTTTTATTTTTTTATCCATTTTTTTTAGATCAAAAATTTGAGCCTCTTTTTTTTTAAATTCTTTTGTGTGCACATAGATTTTCTCTCTAGAAATTTTAAATCCCAATTCTCTATGTAGCATTTCGTGATAGAGTAAATATTCAATAAGTTCAGAATCTGCTTGAGGTAAATCAAAAACAGGGGATACTGTTATTTTATCTTCTAAAAAATTATAGGAAGCGAGTCTACTGCAATTAAAGCTATTTGCCCAACGAATTGCGGGTAGTTGTGGGTGATGAGAAAAGTATTTTGCATAAATTTTTTGTAATGGGATTTTTAGGTTAATAAAAAATCCTTCTGCTTCCCTTGATGAATAATTGTCTGTATAGCGACAAAATTGGATAAATTTTTTTTCTAATAGCAATAGAGGAAAAATTTTTTTTTTATTTTCCAAACAAGAAAAAATAATTTTTTGGAAAACATCTTGCTCTAGACATCCCAACCCATGGTGAAAAAAATAGGTTTTATCTTTTTTTTTGTATTTGATTTTTAGTAAAGGAGACATTTCAACCAAATAAAAATTTTTTTTTTTAAAAAGATGGCTTAGATATTGATAGTTTTTAAGCAAACAATGCAGATTTTCTTTTTTTAAATACCAGTATAAGGCAAGAATTAAGCTACGAGTATTAGAGGGAAATAAATCCATAGATTTTCGAGTCTCTTGGGGATACAGTGCATTGCTAAAATTTTGCGCTAACATTCCGTTCTTAGCTGAAAGGTGAAATTCTTTGTAGAGCTTTCTCCATTTTTCTTTTCCTTTTAAGACAGGCAAAGTGGGCGATGAAAATTTCAGCAAAGAATTTTTCTGTATTTCTTGTAAAAAGAGTTTTGCGAATTTTTCTTTACGGTTTTGGGTAGATAGCATAGGAAAAGAATAAATTTCTTGTTTTTTTCTTTCATAGAAATTTTTTCTTATTTTTGAAGCTAAACTTTGGTATAAATGATTCATTATTTATGGAAAGTTGCCTTTATTGGACAGATACACACTGTCATTTGGATATGTTGGAGGAAAAAATTGCATCTGTTTTAGAAGAAGCGAAAAAAAAAGAAGTCAGTAGGATTATAACCATTGCAACAGATAAAAAAAGTTCTGAAAAAGTCTGTAGTTATGCGAAAAATTATTCAAATGTCTATGGCGCTGTGGGTATTCATCCCCACGAGGCTAAGGCTGTTCAACAAACAGACTATGATTTTATTGCTACTTCATTGGTTAAAAATAAAAAAATCATTGCACTGGGAGAATGTGGCTATGATTTTCACTACAATCATTCCAGTTATAGTGAACAAAAACAAGTTTTTCATAGACAGCTAGAAATTGCATTAAAAACAGATTATCCAGTAATCATACATAGCAGAGAAGCAGAAAAAGAAACTATACAGACGCTGCTTCCCTTTCTTAAAAAAGGTTTAAAAGTTTTACTTCATAGTTTTACTTCATCACTAAAACTAGCTGATTTTGGTATTCAATTTGATTGCTATTTTTCTTTTAACGGTATAATTACTTTTTCCAATGCCACTCACTTTTTAAAGCTATTTGAAAAAATTCCTATTGAACGCGTTCTATTAGAAACAGATTCTCCTTTTCTTGCTCCAGTTCCTTTAAGAGGAAAAAAAAATTTTCCAGAAAATGTGGCAATTATAGGAGATTTTTTAGCAAAACATCTCAAAATAGATTCTGAAGGATTAAAAAAAATAACCAACAAAAATGCAGAAAATTTTTTTAAAGGATTAATATGAAATGTAAAATTCTTTTATTTGCAGCTCTCGCGGAAATAACTCAAACCCACCAAATAGAAATGGAAGTAAAAGAAAAAATGACAGGACAAGAGCTTATTCAAAATTTAATTGAGTTATATCCAAAAGTGGCAGAATACAAAGATAATTTACTTGTAGCGGTAGACACAGAAGAAATAGAAATTTGTTCTGAAATAGGAGAAGTAAAAAAAGAGATAGCAATTTTTCCCCCTGTGAGCGGAGGTTGAATATGAAACCTATACCTTTTATTGTTGGTTTTGGAGGGCTTTCTGCAGCAGGAAGAAGCGCTTTTCATATGGCGTATAACAGACTCGTAATAGAAGAAATAGAGGAAACCGATAGATTGCAGACCTTTGCTTCATTATCGGTTATGATGAATTTGGTGAGTTATGAAAAAGGAAAGTTTTATACAACGGAAAAAAAAAAAATATCTTTGGCAGAAATAGAGCAAAAATATAGCAGTTATATTAAAGAAAACACTTTACTTCGCAAAATTCCCAAAAAAGAATTTTCTCAAAATAGTCTCTTTCAAAATTTAAAGATTAAAATCACCCCAGCAGAATTTCAGCAAATAAAGACTTTTTCCAAAAATAAATTGCTAGATGTTCCAGTAGAAGAGACAGAAATTTTTCTATCAACTAGAAAACCGAGTAAAGTTATGTGTGCGGGCTGCCTACCGACAGGTTTTAAAGCAGCTGATTATTATCCATCTCTACACCATCCGGAAACGATTCAATTAGCTATTTTTGGAGTATCCGATGCGCTACATTCCGTAGGCATTGATTGGGAAGAAATTCAGCAGTTGGTTCCTCTTGATGCCATAGGAGTTTATTGCGGCAGCTGTAGTGGAGCTATGGGTCCTGCAGGAAATGGCGGGCTATTGCAAGCAGCTTTTGAAGGTAAAAGGCCCTCTACTAAAATGATGCCTTTTTCTATGATGAATATGATTTCCGATTTTATTAACGCGTATGTTTTAGGAAATATTGGTTTTACTAGCACAAATGTCGGAGCCTGCGCCACTTTTCTCTATAATTTACATAATGCTTATCAAGATATTCAAAGCGGTAGAATCAAGGTAGCAATAGTTGGAGCTAGCGAATCTCCTGTCACTCCAGAAATTGTAGAGGGCTACAGAGTAATGGGAGCTTTAGCAGACGACGAAAAAATCAAAAATATGAACGGCGGAAAAATGGATTATAACACTGCCTGCCGTCCCTTTGGTGAAAATTGTGGTTTTACTCTAGCTGAAGGCTCACAATTTGTGATTCTTTTTAGTGATGATTTAGTTATTCAGACAGGAGCTAACCCTTATTCAGCTGTAGGAGGCGTGTATGTTTGTGCCGACGGCCATAAAAGCTCTATTTCTAAACCCGGTGGAGGTAATTATATTACCTTTGCTAAAGCGACAGCCCTAGCAAAAAGTATTTTGGGAGAAGAAAAGTTGAAAAAAAACACTTATATTCAAGCACACGGTACAGGAACTCCCCAAAATAGAGTGACAGAATCGCATATTTTAAACGAAACTGCTAAAGCATTTGGTATAAAAGATTGGAAAGTAGCTGCAGTAAAGACTTATTTAGGACACAGCACAGGACCCGCAGCAGGAGATCAGCTTGTATCTAGCCTAGGAGTCTGGCTACAAGGCATCATTCCAGCCATAAAAAACACACCAAAAATAGCAGACGATGTTTTTTGTAGCCATTTGAATATACTTTTAGAGCATGAAAATGTGAAAAACAACCCGCAAGACGCCTGTTTTATTAATGCTAAAGGTTTTGGAGGTAATAATAGTACGGCTTTATTTCTTTCTCCTAACTTTAGTCTTGACTTATTAGAAAAAAAGTATAAAAAGGAAATGATACAGAGTTTTTTTAAAAAAAACAGCTTTTTAGTGAAAAATTTAGGTATAATTAAGCAAGAACTCTTGTATGGTGTTAGAAAGCCGATTTATTCTTTTGGAAAGGAGCAGAAGTTAAAAGTAGAAATCAAAAACAATCAAATCAATCTTTCTAATTTAAAAAAAAAAATAGATTTAAAAATAGATAATCCTTATGAGTAAAAAAGAGTCACTTTTATTGGATTTTAGGGAAAGAGATATGCAAGAAAGGCTTAATTATCTCAAATTGCTGATTTATTTCAGCAAAATTGATGGTGATTACGACCCCCACGAAGCAGAATTTTTAAAAAAATTTGCTGATAGTATTGATATTAACCCCGAAGATTTTGATAAAGCAGTGGAAATGCAAATTTCCGAAAAAGAATTTGAAAGTACTATAAAAGACTTCAGAGACAAGAAAATGATTTATAGCTTTTTCTTAGATATGATAGCTTTAACTATTGTAGATGGAATTATTCAAGACAACGAGCATAAACTTTTAGCCAGGGTATGCAACGAACTAGGACTCCAAATGAATTTTATGCACAACCTACTTTATTTTAGCCTTTCTTCCTCTTATACCAAACTAGACGAGTTATTTGAGCCCATCTATCAAACTTTTTTTGATACAGTCCTACACTGGATTAAGGAGCTAGACGCTTTGATTTTTAGTCAGACTACTTTTTCTATCAATCCAGAAATAGACACACTTTTAAAGGGACTTTACAAAAGCTCCGATGGAGCTTTTTCATTTCATTTGTGTTAATCGGGAATTTTTGTAGTACTTCTTTTTAGGTATGGATATTCCTGCGACCACAAGATTTTTTTGTCTTCGCGTTTGCGAAAAAATATTAAATTTTGTGAACAGCACAATTAGGCTGCGAAACCTCCAGTGGGGGTTTCACTATATCCCTTATAAACTATATGGCAAAAAGAAGTATAGCTTTCCTATAACGCCTAATTCAAAAGAGTTTACTTTTCTTTTATTTTTTCTTTTTTCTCTAAATTTTTCTTATCTGTTTTTACTTCAGAGCGAAAGTTTTTGATTCCTTTACCCAATCCAGCGCCTATCATGGGCAAACGTGTTGCTCCAAAGACTACAATGACAATGAGCAGAATTATAGAGAGTTCACCGATTCCTAGTCCAAACATAGTATCTAATTTTTTTTGTGATTTTCATACTTGTATTAAAAAAAAAGTATAGATTTTTTTAAAATACAAACTGAATTATATCAAGTTTATTTTAAAAAACAAACCTTTTTAAGGTTTTTATTAAATTTATGGTAACTTAAAATGAAAAAGAAACCCAAAATTTTTTATTCTCCCTTCTTTTTAAACTGCAAAGATACAGAATTTATACAATAACGAATTCCAGTAGGTTTGGGCCCATCAGGAAACGAATGTCCTAAATGTGCGTCGCACTCTGTACATACAATTTCTGTTCGTTTCATAAAAAATTTATTATCTTCTTTTTCCATTACACTTCCTTTTGTAATGGGCTGATAGAAAGAGGGCCATCCTGTGCCAGAATCAAATTTATGTTCAGAGGAGAAAAGAGGTTTTTCGCAACAGGTGCAAGTATAATTTCCTGCTTCGTAGTGAGAATTGTATTTTCCTGTAAAAGCTCTTTCGGTTCCCTGCTTTCTGGTAATTTGATACTCTTCTGCGTTCAGTTGAGATTTCCACTCTCCATCGGTTTTTACGACTTTAGCCATAGTAAGTTTTATTAGGGTGTTTTTAGAATTGATCTTTAAGATGTCTCAATTTTGTAAATAAGTCAAGTGGATTTTTACAAGATGTGTTGGTTTTTTTTGTAACTGACAATTCTATTTCTTTTGCATCCAGTCTTAAAAAAGGATTGGTATCTAGTTCTTCTTGAATTGTTGTTTGACAGCAAGCGAGAGGGTTTATTTGTTTGTCGCTCTCTTGATTGTATCTGGAAATTAAAGGTTGGCAGTTAGGCTCTACCGTTAAGGCAAATTTCAGATTATTTAAGTTATAATTATGGCCAAAATAGACCTTTGTTTGTTTCGGCAACGCTTTTATTTTATTTAGGCTATGGTAGAGTTGTTCTGCGTTTCCTTCTAATAGTTTACCACAACCTGCCAAAAACAAGCAGTCTCCAGAAAAAAGAATTTTTTCTGTTTTAGAGTAAAAACTAATACAGCTTTGAGTATGTCCAAAAGATTCCAACACCTCAAAGCTAGTCTCGCCCACAGAAAAAACATCTCCTTCTTTTAAAAAATGGCGTAATTCGGGAATTTTTCCTTTAGCATTCTGGCTACCTAAAACTTCTATATCTGGATAGTGAGCTTTGATATCCGAGACAGCTGCAATATGGTCAAAATGATGATGAGTACAAAGGATTTTTTTTAAATTTATATTTTTTTCTCGTAGCACATTTAAAATAGGATCTTTGGCACCAGCGTCTACTAAAGCACAATGTCCTGTTTTAGAGCAACTTAAAAGATAAGCGTAGTTATCGCTATTGTAGGGTATGGGAATAACTTCCATAATAGGTTTCTTATGTTCTTTAAATATTCTTGAGACTGTTGAATTAGGCATTCTAGTTCGGCTATGTTGCGTTAAAAAAATTTTTGCCTTGCCTAGCTTTCCTATAATGCCTGATTTAACAGTCTCTTCTTTTTTAAACGGAAAATTTCACCAAACTCTGACAAGGAATATCTAGTGCTTGGCGACCTCCGAGTCCTTCCAATTCCATTATAGTAACCGCACCTATTACATTTGCTTGAAGTTTGCGGCAGAGCGAAGTAGCTGCCTTGATGGTCCCTCCGGTAGCTAGAAGATCATCTGCAATCAATACTTTGTCTCCTTTCTGTAGAGCATCTTTTTGCATTTCCAAAGTATCCACACTGTATTCCAATTTGTAGCTATGGCTAATCACCTCTCCCGGCAATTTTGACGGCTTCCGAGCAAGAACTTGTGGCAAACCTAAGTTAAAAGAGACAGGGGCTGTTACTAAAAAGCCTCTGGATTCTACTGCTACCAATTTTTCCGCTTGGGTATTACGCACTATTTCGGTGATTTGACGCACGGTTTCTTGCCAAGCCTCGGGGTGCATTAAAAGAGAGCACAAATCATAAAACAAAATTCCTTTTTTGGGAAAATCAGCCACAGTTCTAATATGATCTTTGATGTTTATTTTGTCCATTTTGGATTGTCTATTTAGAATTTCTGTTGTTTCTATTTACTATTTCTAGTTAATCTATCAAAATATTTCTCTTTTTGAAAGACTAATTTTATTATAAGGTAAAAATTCCTTTTTTAGGAAATTTTATCTTTTTGTTTTTTTTAGGTTTGACTTTAGGGAGGCTTTTGATTATTATAAGATTTTTAGATAGATTTAAAATCTATATTTCCCGTTTCTTTTATTTTTAATATCATAAAAAAAAAATAAAAGGGTATTTTGTCATTGAAGGCTAGATTGAGTTAGATGTAACCTATTAAAACATTGCTTAATAGTCTCTATTATTTTTGATGAAAACAATAGGTTTACTAGGAGGAATGAGTTGGCAATCCACAGCGAGTTACTATAAAATCATCAACGAGTTAGTAAAGCAGAAGTTAGGAGGTCTGCATTCTGCAAAAATTATTCTTTGTAGTCTAGATTTCCAAGAGATAGCCGAGCTACAAAAATTGGGGGATTGGCAAATATTAACGGAAAAACTCATTCACTACGCCAAAATTATAGAAAAAAGCGGTGCAGATATTTTGTTAATTTGCACCAATACTATGCATAAACTAGCTTCTAAAATAGAAAAAACTATTTCTATACCTCTCTTGCATATAGCCGAAAGTTTAGCACAGCAACTTTTAGCAGATGGTATTAAAAAAGTAGGGTTGCTGGGCACAAAATTCACTATGAGCCAAGATTTTTATAAGCAGAAACTAGAAAACCAATTTGGTATTCAAGTTATCACTCCAGATTTACAAAACCAAGAAATAATCCACAAAGTGATTTTTGACGAACTGTGTTTAGGAAAAATTAATGAATATTCACGCCAGCAATACCGATCCATTATAGGTTGCCTAGAAGAAAAAAAAGTTCAAGCAATTGTATTAGGTTGTACTGAAATCAATCTATTACTTCAACAAAAACATAGTTCTCTTCCTCTTTATGATACTACTACGCTGCATTCCAGAAACGCTGTAGACTGGGCTCTTAGTGCAAAATAAAAAAATGCAAAGTTGAAATTAAAAACTTCATTTCTCTTTAATTGGTAAAAAAATAATCTTGCTAAAATTTTTTGCAGATATTATTGTATAAGAACAACCTCGCAACGAATTTATGCTATTATTCAACGGAATCCAAGTTAAAGAAGGCAAAAGAGAAAAATACAAAATTCATTATAAGCTATGTGAATCTTATAGTTTAGCTTTACAGTTTTTACAAAAAAACGATTTTATTTTAGAGCAAGCTATCACAGAGATAAAATCCCACATCAACAGCCTGTATCAAGATTTTTCTCAAAAAAAATTTAATAAACCAGAAAAAGAAGCCAAAAACCCTACCGAAAGATTAGCTCACAGACAGAAACTCCACTCAACAGTGGCTCAAAAAATGCGAGCTAAAGAAATACTGGAATTTTTTGGAAAGTATGAAGATAAGACTACTTTTCTTTTTGATAGTTTGAAAATTTTACTCAAAGATTTATCTATTGAAAAAAAATGGTCGGAAATAGAAAGTTTATTTGCGAACCAAGAATTTCTGAAACAAGATACTTCAGAACAAAAAAATAGAGAGTTTTTAGAAAAATTTGCTTTATTTATAATGCTATTCTTCGCAGATCAAAGCGAAAAAATCCCACCCCCAAACTTAGTTTTGAATTTTGTTTATCAAAATTTTCCTAGACATAACTGGAGTGCTACAGACTGTTCACAAAATTTACGTTCGCAAGAATGGGTTTTTGATAAAAAATACGGCAATGTTTTTTTCTTGCTAGAACGTCTATGGAAGTATTTTTATCCCAAAGCTTCTCTACAAAACTCTTCTATTGCTGTCAATAAATCTAGCTTGAAAAATGAAGAGCCCGATTCATCTGTTGAAGAAAATATTTATAGTGAAAGTACAATTCAAAAAATTGTTTTAAGATACCAAGAAAACACAACCACTAAACAATTATTTGATAATTCTATTGATGTAGTAATGAGAATTTTTATGCAACATCTCTTAAAAAAACACCAATCCAAAGGCATCAATCATTTTATGGCAATTTTGTATCAAGTACATAAAAATTACGACTCTGAAAAAAATACTATAAAGAATTGTTTTTTTGATTGGGAATTTCATTTTCAACTCGTTCTCAACTCGCCTAAAAAAAATCTTTTGAAACAATGGGAAATGTCTCAAGAAATTTTACAAGAATTTCAAAAAATCCAAGCGGTGCGAACTGTGAAGAAAAAAAATAGACTTTTTGAGATTCACAATCCGCTTATTCAAACAATGAGTAATATTTATGCACTAGAAGACCAATTCTTAAAAAAGAATCTACAACAAAATAAACTTTACTTAAAAATAGACCCATGCATCATTCCTACGAAAGATAATCCGCTTCAATTTGCAGCTTCTTTAAGATTTATTCCTAAAGCTCTTTTCCAAGAAAATATAAAAACCTACCCTTTTCTTATTTTACTTTGCGTCTATCTTTACGACTGCTGGCTGTATGAGTTTCCGAAATGGAAGGGACAATTATCACGCAAAATGGATGATTTGATTGTAGGTAGTTGCATTCGGGTTTCTAAAAGTGGCAAATACCGCGCTGCCCAAAGAATTCGTTCTGCTATCCAGTTCTTAAAACGAAAAAAATATATTGGAAGTTATAAAATCAGCTCTTTGTGTAAAAATCCCCTAGAAACTATCTATCTCATTTCAGCTCCTACAGAATTACACAAAAATATCAGCGCTAGAAATCTTTTATAACTATGGTAAAGATTTGTTTCTTTGGAACTGGATTTTTTGCAGCAAAAATTTTAGAATCACTTTACCAAGATAAATTTCAGATTTTGTGGGTTATATCTCAAGCTGATAAAAAACAGGGAAGGGGTTTAAATTTACTTTCGCCTCCAGTAATTAGGAGTGCCAAAAAATTATCCCTAGATGTGCTACAACCTGTGAATTTGAATGCAGATTCTTTTTTAAGCAAACTAGAAGAAAGGGATGCTGACTTTTTTGTAGTCACAGATTATGGAAAAATACTCAAAAACGATATTTTAAAAATACCAAAAATAGCGGCAATGAATGTCCATTTCTCTTTACTACCAAAATGGAGAGGAGCTTCGCCAGTAAGGGATTGTTTAAAAAATGGAGATAAATACAGTGGTATTAGTATTTTTAAAATGAATCAAAAGCTAGACGCTGGAGATATTTTATCGCAAAAAAAAATGAAAATCACACAAAATTTAAATTACACAAAATTGATGGAACAGCTTACAACCCTAAGCCTTAATGAGTTAAAAAAAACTCTGCATAATTTTGATAAAATCACCCCTGTAAAACAAGTGGAATCGGAAGCTAGTTATAGCTCTAAAATTTCTAAGGAGCATTGTTTGATAGATTGGTCTCAAAGCGCACAAAAAATTTATTGGCTTTACCAAGCGATGTCTTTAGATTTAAAAGTTTTTAGTTATTTTAAAAACAAAAAAATTTTCTTAACAGAAATAGCACTCGCAAATACTTCTAATCTTTTTATCCAAGATTATGGAAAAATTTTAAAAAAAGAAAAAGAAACGGTTGAGGTTTCTACTGCACAGGGCAGTCTATTTTTAAAAAAAATTCAAATAGAAAACAAAAAAATAATTGCTGTAAAAGATTGGATAAATGGTTATTCAGTAAAAGAAGGGGATTGTTTTACAGAACTTGTAGACTAGAGATTAAATTATGCATTACGACACAATTATTATTGGAACAGGTCCTGCTGGAGAAGGAGCGGCTATGCACCTCTCAAAAGCTGGCAAGAAAGTAGCTATAATAGAAAAATACAAAATTGGTGGTAGTAATACCCACTGGGGGACTATTCCTTCTAAAGCATTGCGACACGCAGTAGAAAGATATGAAGAGTTAGCAAATTATCCTATTTTTGAAACTCCACAAAATCCAGAGATTCATCAGTATCTTAAAATGGCGGAAAATACTATTAACAAGCAAGAACAACTAAGAACAAATTTTTATGAAAATAATGAAGTAGATATTTATTTTGGTACGGCACAATTTCTTTCTCCAAAAAAAATTGAGATATTAGAGAAAAAAAAAACCATCCTTGATGCAGATACCTTTATAATAGCCACTGGAACCTCTCCTTACCACCCACCAGAAATTGATTTCAGCAACCCTAAAATTATAGATAGCAATAAAATTCTTCAATTAGATTATACACCTCATAGCTGTACAATCTATGGAGCTGGAGTGATAGGTTGTGAATACGCTAGTATTTTATCTAGTATGAAAATAAAAATAAATCTTGTGCATCAAAGAGACAAGTTACTATCTTTTTTAGACGAAGAAATTGTTCACGCTCTGAATTACAATCTTCAAAATAAAGGAGTTAATATTTTTAACAACGAAGAATTTGAGAGTTTGGAAGAAAAAAATAATAAAATTATCATTCACACCAAATCTTCTAAAAGAATTAAAGCTGATATTTTATTTTGGGCGAATGGAAGAGAAGGAAATACAAAAGAACTCAATTTAAAGAAATGTGGTTTAGAAAACGATCATAGAGATATGTTAAAAGTCAATTCTTTTTACCAAACAGAAAAAAAGCATATTTACGCCGTAGGAGATGTTATTGGCCATCCCAGTCTGGCTAGTATATCTTACGATCAAGGAAGAATTGTAGCTAGCCATATTTTAGGACAAAAAATTGATAACTATTTTCAGATTATGCCCAATGGTATTTATACCACTCCTGAAATTAGCTCTATTGGTAAAACAGAGCAAGAGCTAACGCAAGAAGGTGTGCCTTACGAAGTAGGTAGAGCCTTATTTAAAAATATAGCTAGAGCCCAAATTACCAATCAAACTATTGGTATGCTGAAAATTATTTTTCATTTGGACAGCTTAAAAATTTTAGGAGTCCATTGTTTTGGAGCCCAAGCATCAGAAATTATCCATATCGGACAAGCCATTATGGCACAAAAAGATGGCAATAGTGTGATGTATTTCATCAATAACACTTTTAACTATCCTACTATGGCTGAAGCTTACCGCATAGCAGCACTGAATGGGATTAACCGCATTTAACAGTTATTCTAGTGGAGGCTAAAAAAAAATTCCCTAATGTTCGCTGTGAGTATTGTGGGTTAGTTTTTTCTACCAAACCTGTGCGATTAAAATACAAAAAAAGAGATTGGAGCAGGTGTGATAATCGCTGCAAACTCAAAGAGCTTTTTACTAAAAATAATCAACTAAAACAAAAATGACCCTAATAATAAGAAAAGCTATACTAAAAAAAACTATAGCAAGAATAATTATTTTTGCTTTGCTTTTAGTACTCTTTGGTTGCAAGGCTGGTTTGTTTGTCACAGAAGCTTCTGGAACTATTTCCTTACCAAATAAAAAATTAAGCAAAGAAAATAATGTTTTAGTACTTGTTTTTGCTTATCAACACACAGGTTTAAAGCTAAACCCTGATGAATATCTTTTCCAAAAAAGAGCGTTTTTAGTTTATCCCGAGGAGCAAGGGATATATTCTTTCTCACCCACAAAAAAAGGAGAAAAATTTGAGATTTATTTCTTTGCTCCTCATCTTAAAACCCAATTCACAAGTTTTTCACAAACGATAGGCGTAAGGGAAGTTATCTACGATGTGAAATTTCAAAAAGATTCGCAGTGGCGAGAATCCTATTTTTTTGCTATTCGTCCTCTACTCAGTGAGGTTTTAGAAGAAGAAAAATATCAGCTACCAGCACGCGATATTCTTTTTTTAGATAGGTGGTTAGAAATGATGGAAAAAGACCTCAAATAAAAGTTTTTGAATTAGGTATTCTAGTTATTTAATCTACTAGGGCTGTAATGCGAAGTTCCAAGTTTTTTGTTACTTTACGATTTAGATGTTAGACGAATATGGTAAAGATTTAATATAGTCTTCCATAAATTTCCAATCTGGTTCACATTCTCCTTTTTCATTTTGCTTTGCTGGAAGTTTGATCTTATGCTGGTTAAAATTTTTTTGCCTATATTGTCTACCATATTGATACCGATATTTATCTTGCTTAATTATGGTTACAATGAATAAAATAACATATTTATTAATATCATACTTGCTTTTCAATGTAAGGACGTTGTCATCACAGCTAAACTTTTTAAGTTGATAATAGCTATTACAAAACATATCTACCGTAATCCTATTTTTAAAAACTTCTTGTTCTAAGTTTAAACTATCAATATATTGTTTAACTCCTAAATTTGTTTGCCCTGCTGTGACAAAAGGTACTGTCCCTCTTTCTCTACACTCTTTTATTAATCTCTTTCCACGTTTCAATATAAAAATTTCATTTAATAAAAAAAATTTCCACAGCCTGTGATTTAATTCAATTTTTTTATTTAAAATATTACTAGATTCTGGGAAACGAATATTTTTTTTTATTTTTTTAATATATTTTTCAATAAAACTCCAATCTATTGAATTATTTCTAACAGGCAATTTGATTTTAAATTTTTTTAGTCTTTCTAACTTTGCTGTTATACCATAAGAAAACCTGTATTTTTCTAATTCTAAGATGGGTATTAAAAACATAGCCAGATTTTCATTTAATTCTTTTTTTTTTAGATAAATTGCATTACAATTATCAGAAATCCAAACTTTATTCGGGTGATAAAAAACACATCCAATAGAACCATAACAAGCAAAACTCAAACAATTTTTATCTGTATATCCATTGTTAATATAATTATCTACACCATTATTTAAAGAAGACGAACTAATATAAGGAGTATTTCCTTTTTCTTGTTCTTGAAGCGTAAGCCTTTTACCTTTTTTGATTGAAAAAACATCTTGATATTTAAAGTATTTCCATTTTATATTTTCAAACAATTCGCATAACATTTTTTAACCTACTTTTTTAGAATTAGATACTTGAAAAGCAATAAAATCTAAAATTACTTGTTCAAAATCATCCTTGACTAGCAATTCATAGTCTGTTTCCATATAAGCTTCAGCACACCATTCATCTTTATAAGATACAGATTGCCTTACACTATATCCCGCTTTTATATCTCTATTTCTATAAAGAGCAAGCCATTCTTTTTTTATATCATTCCAGTTCTCATAAAAATCTATACGTCCTAGTTTTTTTCTTTTTATTAATCCATCATCCTTATAAAATCCAAAAAATGTTTCTTGGTTAGTATCATGTGGATTGTGTGCCTCCCAAACCATAACGCAAGTTACTGTTGTACCTGCAGGATAAAAAATATCATCTGGCATAGAAAAAACTGCTTTTAGGCTGTGTTTTTTCATTAGTCTTTCTCTAACCTCTTTAAACTTTGTACCTACTGCGCAGGACATTGGAACTATACATACTCCTACGCCACCTGAAACTAGAATATCTAGCAATTGTTCTAAAAATTCTAACTCCACTTTATCAGATTGAGAATAAGGTGGATTGATAAGACCAACATTTATTCCTTTATCAGAAAGCTCTTTTTTTATAGAATCATCAAAGCAATCTCCGTAATGAATATTTGATTTACCATCTTTTCTAATTATCATATTTGCAATTGCTAAAGAATATAGTTCATCGTCAAACTCAACTCCATGTAATCTTTCATTACAAATAACCTCTACTTCATTTTGATTGGCTTCTTGAAACATTTTAGCCATCGCAGTAATCAGGAAAGATCCAGAACCACAACATATATCCACTGCTTTACTGTTTTTGTTGACATTAGCTAATTCACACATAAATTCAGTAAGATGTTGCGGGGTTAATACAATTCCTAAACCAGATCCATCACCACCTGAATATTTAATGAACTCGTGATAAAACACACCTAAGGCGTCAACTGTTGAATCAGCATAATCTATCATAGGTTTGATTTTTAACTCTAGCTGCTCTACATACCAAGTTATTGATTTTTTATGACCTAGTTGAATTGCTTTAAACTTAGAGTTGTCACCCAAAACTTTAAAGGCTTGTTTGATATAATCTATTCTATTGGATTTGATTTCACTATTCTTTAAAACATTTTCTATCGCACTTTGCAAATTTGAGATAACAGAATCAAAAGAGGGTAAAGAATTATAGATTTTGATAAAATCTTCATCGTCTAAAGCTATAAGAATACCTGCTATTAATATTGGTTTATATTTTTCAGAAATTTTTATTTCCCTTAGATATTCGTGCATATCTATTGCCGTGTTCCTAATTTCATCTAGAGAATAAGATTTTTTTAGTTTTTTCCCCTTTATTAGTTCTATGTAATTTTTTGGTTCAAGAATTATATCTTTTGCTTTCTTTAACTCGTTAAAACTATCTTGCCCTTTAGACCAATAGAATGTAGAGACTTTAATATTTTCTTTCTTTGTTCCGCTTACAGCGACGGCAACTACATTATATTCTTGTTTTAAAAATTTGGCGTAATATAGCACACCATCTACAGCATAAGCACTTGGTTTGCTCTTTTTTTCTGTCTCGTGTTGTTTTATTTGTTTTTTACATTCAACGACTACAATAGTTGTAGCATCATCATTAAAGGTAATCACATATTCTGGTTTAGCTTGACCTTTACCACCAAATGAAAAATCATCTAGATTACATTCTTTTGGTTTTCCACCAGCTCTTTTTAATAACAATTCAACTTTATCTAATGAAGATACATCGCCTTGTGGGAAAACAAATCCAAAATCATTTTTACCAATACGACATCTCATTTCTCGTAAGGTTAAATCTTCAGTGTATTGTTCGTGTGCCATTCATCAATTCTTTATAAGTTATTCACTGCTAAACATATTGTCATAACAGTTTCAATCCTATCTAGTATGTCAATCTAACAACCATCCCTTATTACTCTAAAAGTAAATTCATTTACATACCTAACAAGATATTTTTTACTGAAACTGTTTTTTTGTGAAAGTGATTTTGTGAAGTTTAAAGAGTTATTTGCTTTAATCTTGGAGATAAAAGAAAAATCTAGTAGTGCAAAAGTCTCTAAATAGTTTTAAAAGCAGATTCTAAATCCTCAATCAAATCTTCAGCATCTTCAATGCCAACAGAAATTCTAATGAAATTATCGGCTATACCTAGTTTTTCTCTTTCTGCTTTAGGGATGGATGCGTGAGTCATAATAGCAGGGTGCTCAATAAGACTTTCCACTCCCCCTAAACTTTCTGCGAGTGTAAATAATTTGCAGCTAGATAAAAACTGACGGCTTTCCTTCAAACCTCCTTTAAGAAAAAAACTAATCATAGCCCCAAATCCACTCAACATTTCTTTTGCCAAAAGATGCTGAGGATGACTTGAAAGTGCGGGATAAATTGTTTTCTCTACTTTCGGATGCGTTTGTAAATACTCGGCAATTTTTATTGCATTCGCTTGAGATCTTTCCATCCTTAAAGCAAGGGTTTTGACTCCTCTTAAAACAAGCCAAGAATCAAAAGGAGAATGGCAAGGACCTACCGCATTTTGCAGTGTAAAAAGTTTTTCGTAAACTTCTTGGTTGTTCGTCATTAAAGCACCTGCAATTGCATCGCTATGCCCGTTAATAAATTTGGTTGCTGAGTGAATTACTATATCTGCCCCTAAACCCAGCGGATTGCAAAAATAAGGACTGAGCATTGTATTATCTACCACAATTAAAGCCTCATTTTTGGCGTCTTTTTTAAGAGACTCTATTTTTCTAAAATCGCAAATTTTTAATAAAGGGTTAGTTAGGCTTTCTAACCAAATCAAGGAAGGTTTTTTTTCTGTTATAGCCCGCTTTACTTGTTCTAAATCACTCATATCCAGGTAAGAAAAATTGAGATTTTCTTTGTAGACGGTTTCAAACTGGCGAAAAGTTCCACCATAAATATCATCACTAGAAAGCACATTTGAATTTTTGGGAAGGCTATGCAGAATCAAATCAGTAGCCGACAAGCAAGAGGCTGTAACTAAAGCGTATTTTGCATTTTCTAAAGTAGCCAAGCATCGCTCTAAACGAGTCCGTGTTGGATTATGGGTACGAGTGTATTCATAGCCTTTATGTTCACCCGGAGATTTTTGGGCGAAAGTACTAGTTTGGTAAATCGGAGGAATAACAGCTCCTGTAGTCTCATCAATCTCACTTCCGATATGTACTGCTCGGGTAGTAAATTTCCAATTTTTTTTCATTTTGTTTTAGGAAGTTTTAGTTTAATATAAGGGATTTTTATCACTTTTGAGATAAATAGACTTTTGAATTTGCCAAATTCAAAGGTCTATAAAGATTATATCTAAACATAAACTCATCTAAATACTTTTGTAAATACTTTAGATCTTTGAGTTTGGCTAATTCAACAAGTATCAGTGTTTTATGTAAATACTTGAGACCTTTGAATTTGGCTAATTCAACAAGTATCAGTGTTTTATGTAAATACTTTAGATCTTTGAGTTTGGCTAATTCAACAAGTATCAGTGTTTTATGTAGAAAATAGTCTTAAAACAAAATTCTTGTCTAAAATATTCAATATTTTTTCAAAAAAAACAAGTTTTATTATTTTTTGTAAAAAACAGCCCAAAAAGAAAAATAAACTGCCAATAGCCAATAAATAGCTTGACAAGAAGGTGTTTTTTTATAATTATTCTTTATAAGAAATATTCAGAAAAGATAAAAAGATGCCAATAACCAATAAAAAGTTTGCTATTATTTTTTTTTTCTGTTAGTCTTTATGAAGTTTTGTTATTTAACCTAAATTCTAATTATCTACGATTATGAAAAACATAAATTCCCAAGTTTTAAGGAAAACTTCAGCTGTTCGTTTTACTTTGGCTCGTTTTACTTTGGCTCGTTTCGTTTTGGTTCGTTTTACTTTGGTTCGTTTTACTCTGGCTCGTTTCGTTTTGGCGGCTATTCTTATTCCTGCTCTTCTTATAGGAAGTGCCTTTACTTTTGGAGACAGCAAGCTGCAAGCCCAAGCGAATGGTAGTAGCAAGCTGGGATTTTTCGCTGGTTTTGTCTATCTAAATGGTTTTAAAGTGGATAGCAGCACTAAAACCACTAGAGTCACTAATGCTATTAATAGTATTGCTGATGCTACCAGAACATCATATAAATTTATTGGATATTCGCCAATTATCACTACTAGTAGCATAGACGTTAAATTTATCCACCTTAATTATATTAATAATGTGAAACTCGGAATAGCAAAAGTTGTAGTAGCAAACTGTGAAACAGGAGCAACAACCGATGGAAAGTATTCTCTTACAAGGACTAATTTGAATAGCTTTGATGTAGGCACTTCTGATAGCGTCACAAAAACCGATAGTAGCGGTGCCCCTTTTTTGACCTCTAATGCGTGTAAAAATCACCTTGATACTATAACCTTGTTGGATAATTTTACAGTGACCACAGATGATATAGTGCGAGGTTCAATAACAACAACAACACCACAAACAACCGCATCAACACCAACTAACGAGAGCGATAAACTCTCAGGTATTGGTCTGCAATTCGGCTTTAGGTGGGAAAAATGGAGAGCCTCCTTGACTCACTTTACTGGCAAGGGGGGAGCTAACGAGCTCGCCAATACATTGGTAATGGCGGATTATTTTGTAAACAAGGATTTTTTTGTAGGAGGCGGTCTAGCGAGTATGAAGCTTACTAATTCTACCAATGGCTCTACCAGTGAATCTGCTATTAGTCCCGCGATTCAGATCGGCTATAAGCAGAACTTAACCTCCAACCTGTCGCTTAATTTTGGCTTGACGAAGTATATCTCGGGGGTTTCTCTAAAAAATAGCACAGCTCCGACAAATACTTCCTATATTTCTGCTCCCGATCTCAATTTAGAAGGTCCTACAACCAGCGGTAGCACTACACAGAAAGAAGAAACATTAATATTTATAGGACATAGAGAGGTTCAATTTGAGCTAGAAGGTGGGGGGAAAAAGAACTATTCTGTGTATCGCATAAACGAATCCCAGGATTTTAGAGCTTCCGTTACCCAAGTTAAAAGCAGACCCGTTGATTTCGAGAAAACTATTGAGACTGGCACTGAAACCACAACAGAAGAAACAACAGAAACAACCACAGAAACCGATGCCGAACTCAAAGCACCCCTCGTCATCAGCATCTCCTTCCACTTGAGTTTTTAAGAAAAAAAAACTGCAGGGAATTTTATAGCATAACATGTAGAGACGCCCTACAGGGCGTCTTATACGATGTGCATAAACCACAAAAAGCTGTTTTTAATAAACGTTCTAAATTTATGAGACGCCCATATAGGACGTCTCTACAGACCTACATATTTTAATAAACGTTCTAAATTTATGAGACGCCCATATAGGACGTCTCTACAGACCTACATATTTTAATAAACGTTCTAAATTTATGAGACGCCCATATAGGACGTCTCTACAGACCTACATATTTTAATAAACGTTCTAAATTTATGAGACGCCCATATAGGACGTCTCTACAGACCTACATATTTTAATAAACGTTCTAAATTTATAAGACGCCCATATAGGACGTCTCTACAGACCTACATATTTTAATAAACGTTCTAAATTTATGAGACGCCCATATAGGACGTCTCTACAGACCTACATAAAATAAAAAATACCTCCCTGCAATGTATTTGTTTTTTTTATTTGCTTTTAAAGTGTTTTTCTGTAATTCTAATAAAAAATAAGCAGAAAAAATAAAAAGATGCCAATAGCCAAAAGTTTGCTATTATTTTTTTTTCTGGTAGTCTTTAT
The DNA here is from genome assembly GCA_965216635.1 of bacterium. Lineage (GTDB taxonomy): Bacteria > SAR324 > SAR324 > XYD2-FULL-50-16. Next base: position 2,006,665 of record OZ244188.1, on the reverse strand, counting down.
GAAGTTTTGTTATTTAACCTAAATTTAATTATCTACACGATTATGAAAAACATAAATTCTCAAGTTTTAAGGAAAACTTTCGCTTTTTCGCACGTTCGTTTTACTTTAGTTCGTTTTACTTTGGTTCGTTTCGTTTTGTCTGCTATTCTTATTCCCGCTCTTCTTATAGGAAGTGCCTTTACTTTTGGAGGCAGCAAGCTGCAAGCCCAAGCGAATGGAAGCCCAAATGGTCAGAGCAGTAAACAGGGATTTTTCGCTGGTTTTGTCTATCTGAATGGTTTTAAAGTAGATACCACAAAACTTGTCACCACAAATATCACAACCATCACTGACGCTACTACTACAGGCTATAGAATCGCTGTAGATCGTCCCGATGGCGGATATGTGACAATCTCTAGTATAGACGCAACCGGCGGGAATCCTTATTGGACTGGAGGTTCAACAGGAGCAATAGCAACTGGAATCAGAACTTTAGTAGAAGCAAACTGTGAAAGAGGAGAAACAAGTGTTGATACAGGTGAAGTGGGAAATCCTAAAGAATACTTTTTTAGTCTTCTCTATTTTAACTCCTTTGATTCTGGTGAAAAACAGGATTTAGCTAATACTGTAACTCCCGCAGATGCTTCTGATAATTTATTTTCTGTAGGAACAATGGAAGAAAAATCCTATTGTTATAGATACTTTTTCGGTGATCTTTCCTCCGACAGGACCTCTATTCCAGACTATCAGATTGCGACTCCAGATTCAGTTTTAACTCCAACTTCTGTACATGCGGTTCCAAGAACAACCACCAGCAAGAGCGATAAACTCTCAGGTATTGGTCTGCAATTCGGCTTTAGGTGGGAAAAATGGAGAGCCTCCTTGACTCACTTTACTGGCAAGGGGGGAGATAACGATCTCGCCAATACACTAGTTATGGCGGATTATTTTTTTAACGAGGATTTTTTTGTAGGAGGCGGTCTAGCGAGTATGAAGCTTACCAATTCTGCCAATGGTTCTACTAGCGCCTCTACCACAAGTCCCGCGATTCAGATCGGCTATAAGCGAAACTTGACCCCCAACCTATCGCTTAATTTTGGCTTGACGAAGTATATCTCGGGGGTTTCTCTAAAAAGTAGTGTCACTACTAATAATACTGCTGCTAATACTACTACTCCCATTGTGTTAGACTCTTTTGAAAAAACAAAGACTGTACGGGGTGATTCAGCAACATTGGGACACCAAAAGGTGGGGGTTCCTTCTGGTGTAACCAGCTTCTATTACGAAGGTCTTGATTCTGATCGCAGAATAGAAGTAACCCAAGTCCTCAGCAGAACTGTATATATAAACAAATTCCAGATTCCAGCAGGAGCCTCAGAAACTCAGACAACCACAACCACAGAGACCAATGCCGAGCTCAAAGCACCCCTCGTCATCAGCATCTCCTTCCACTTGAGTTTTTAAGAAAAAAAAAACTGCAGGGAATTTTATAGCATAACATGTAGAGACGCCCTACAGGGCGTCTTATACGATGTGCATAAACCACAAAAAGCTGTTTTTAATAAACGTTCTAAATTTATGAGACGCCCATATAGGACGTCTCTACAGACCTACATATTTTAATAAACGTTCTAAATTTATGAGACGCCCATATAGGACGTCTCTACAGACCTACATATTTTAATAAACGTTCTAAATTTATGAGACGCCCATATAGGACGTCTCTACAGACCTACATATTTTAATAAACGTTCTAAATTTATGAGACGCCCATATAGGACGTCTCTACAGACCTACATATTTTAATAAACGTTCTAAATTTATAAGACGCCCATATAGGACGTCTCTACAGACCTACATATTTTAATAAACGTTCTAAATTTATGAGACGCCCATATAGGACGTCTCTACAGACCTACATAAAATAAAAAACACCTCCCCGCAACGCATTTGTTTTTTTTTATTTGCTTTTAAAGTGTTTTTCTGTAATTATTTTATAAAAATAAGCAGAAAAAATAAAAAACTTTTGAATTAGCGTTCTGTTTAGCCTATGCAGCGTTAAAAAAAAATTTTAACTCTTGAAATATTACATATATTCCTGCGAGCTAAAATTTTTTTTTGCCTTGCCTAGCCGTCACATAACGCAAATTCAAAGGTCTATAAAAAACTGCCAACAACCAATAGTTTGCTATTATTGTTTTTTTATGTTAATTTTTATTTTAATACTAACTTTTAATTACAAATAATTATGAAAAACACAAATTCCCAAGTTTTAAGGAAAACTTTTGCGGTTCGTTTTACTCTGGCTCGTTTCGTTTTGGCGGCTATTCTTATTCCTGCTCTTCTTATAGGAAGTGCCTTTACTTTTGGAGGCAGCAATCTGCAAGCACAAGCGAATGGTAGTAGCAAGCAGGGATTTTTCGCTGGTTTTGTCTATCTAAATGGTTTTAAAGTGGATAGCAGCACTAAAACCACTAGAGTCACTAATGCTATTAATAGTATTGCTGATGCTACCAGAACATCCTATGATCCTAATGTTACCTATTCAGCTATCACCACTAGAATAGACGCAACAGCTGCTTCTGTCTTTGATGCTAGTCCTGATCTAAAAGCTGGAATAGAAGCTCTTATAGCAAAAAACTGTGAAACAGGAGCAGCAACTGCTGATGCCAATGGAATCTATTCTTTTCCAAGAACAACAATAAATTTCTTTGATGTAGGCACAAGAGCTGTGGTAGGAAACCGCGCAACTGACAATGATGGGATAGAGGAATGGACTTTTAATGCATGTCGTGATCACTTTACTTCTACTGTTTTCAACCCTACCGAGGCTTCTTTTGATGATTATCCAGTTCCCTCAGGGAATATGCAGGGTTCAATAATATCAACAACAGACACAGATAGATTGACAACAACAACCAACAAGAGCGATAAAATCTCAGGTATTGGTCTGCAATTCGGCTGGCGAGGGGAAAAATGGAGAGCCTCCTTGACGCACTTTACTGGCAAGGGGGGAGATAACGAGCTCGCCAATACACTAGTTATGGCGGATTATTTTTTAAACAAGGATTTTTTTGTAGGAGGCGGTCTAGCGAGTATGACGCTTACCAATGGCTCCGCCAGTGGCTCTGCCACAAGTCCAGTGGTGCAAATCGGCTATAAGCAGAAATTAACCTCTAACCTATCGCTTAATTTTGGCTTGACGAAGTATATTTCGGGGGTTTCTCTAAAAAGTAGCACAGCTCCGACAACTACTCCCTATACTTCCGATCCCACTTTCAATCCTGCCAATACTACAACAAACCGCTTGACCGATGAACAGACAATAACAGGAGGATCCGTAGTGCTTGGTACCTTTATTACTTCTGACCGTTCTGATAACACTAAAACCATAAACATAAGCTACATACCGAGTAGTGATAAGAGAACAGAAGCAACCCAAGTTGGAAGCAGAACTGTTACTTACAGAGAAACTATTGAGACTGGCACTGAAACCACAACAACAGAAGGAACAACAGAAACAACCACCGAAACCGAAGCCGAACTCAAAGCACCCCTCGTCATCAGCATCTCCTTCCATTTGAGTTTTTAGGAAAAAAAAACTACAGGGAACATTTTTATAATAGCATAACATGTAGAGACGCCCATATAGGACGTCTTATATGATGTGCATAAACCACAAAAAGCTGTTTTTAATAAACGTTCTAAATTTATGAGACGCCCTACAGGGCGTCTTATATGATGTGCATAAACCACAAAAAGCTGTTTTTAATAAACGTTAAGAGACGCCCATATAGGACGTCTCTACAGACCTACATATTTTAATAAACGTTCTAAATTTATGAGACGCCCATATAGGGCGTCTTATACGATGTGCATAAACCACAAAAAGCTGTTTTTAATAAACGTTAAGAGACGCCCATATAGGACGTCTCTACAGACCTACATATTTTAATAAACGTTCTAAATTTATGAGACGCCCATATAGGACGTCTCTACAGACCTACATAAAATAAAAAATACCTCCCCGCAACGCATTTGTTTTTTGCATTGGGGCTATTAATGAATAGTTTTAGAGAAAAAATGAATCACAGCAATCCCAACAATAATAAGCAGTATTCCAAGAATAGCAGCTAAATCTGGAATTTCTTTAAACTGCACAGCACCTATAATCACAATCAAAATAAGCCCAAGCCCAGACCAAAGAGCCTCCGCCACACCTAGTGGCAGATATTTCAGCACAAGAGTAAAGAAATAAAAAGAAGTCAGATAAAACACCACCATCACGACAACAGGAATAGGTTTGGTGAACTGCTCCGAAAATTTTAAAGCTGTAGTGGCAATAACTTCTAAAATTATAGCTGCAAAAAGATAGAAATAGGCAATCATAAGGTTTGTGAGGTACTGATAATAGGATTAGAAAATAGGTTATTTTTAGTTATTTTACTTAAAAATATAACTTTTATTTTGATTTAGCAGTCAAAACAAACCGTTAGCTATGAATTTTATACTTTTGAAGACCTTCGTTTTTTTATGGGACTAAAAGACACTATGAGAGCGAGTAAAATAACAACCCCACCTATAATCACTTTATTACCAGGTATTTCTTTTAAAATAATCCAAGCTAAAAAAGAACCAAGCACTGTTTCTAGTAGCATAAGCAAGTTCACTTCAGCTGCTTTAATATATTTAGGTCCTAAGGTTAAAAGCACAAAAGAAATCCCTAAAATAAACCCTAATAGAGCGCAAAGAAAAAGATCTTGGGTGGTTGTTTTTTCCAATTCTGCAAAAGGAAAAGTGAAAAACACTACAAAAAAACCAGAAAGAAACAAGGGAGCTAGCATATTTTTCTTCTTATGTCTGGCAATAGTGAACATTACAGCTAGATTGATTCCGCAAAGCAAGGCTGCAATATCACCCCACCAACTATTTGCTTGAAAACTATCCGAAAACATTAGAAAAAAAGCTCCTACTATGGCTAGCATAGCCATTGCAGTGCGAAGAGAAATTTTTTCCTTTAAAAAAATATAACCGAAAAGAGCGGTAAATACGGGAGAGGTGCTTAAAATAATAAGCACTTTGGCAATGCCTGTATTTTTAATGGCGAAAACAAAACCAAAAGTTCCAATAGCAAACAAAACCGAAAGCAGCATATCTAGTTTTTTTATTTCACGAAATTGCTGCAAAGTAGATTTTCTAAAAAATACAAGCAAGGTCAAGCCTACCCAAAAAGAAATAAAAATCCCTCTCCAAAAAGTAAGAGTCCAAGAATCTAGTTGCACTAAACGGATCACAAAACTATCAGGGGTGAGTATAAATACCCCTGCAAGAGTTATCAGCAATCCTTTGGTTTGTTCTGTCATAATTTTTTAGGTAGTTTTGCGAAGTATTGCTTGCTTCCTTCATTTATTTCTTCGGGAGTAAGCGTTTCTATTTTACTAGCCATACTCCAAAGATAGCCAAAAGGATCCAAAACTTGGGCGTATCTATCGCCCCAAAAAGTATTCATAATTTTCATTTTCACTTCACAACCAGCTTCTATAGCTTGATTGTAAGTTTTATCCACATCTTCCACATAAAGATGCAATACAACTGTTGTGCCTTCGGCTTTATCTGGTGTTAGCCAGTTTCCGAAAGAATCCATTCCTTTTGGAGTCCCGCTAAGCATTAAAATAGCATTGCCTATTTTAAGGTCCAAATGCAAAAGCCAATTCTCGCTCGGATGAGTTTGTCGGCTTAATTCTTTCGCCCCAAAAGCTTTTTTATAAAAAGCAAAAGCCTCCTCTGCGTCCTTGACAAGCAAATGAGGCGTGATGGTAGTAAAACCTTCTGGTATAGGTTTTATTTTTTCATTCATTTAGTTTTTCTGTGGGTTTATTTTTCCAATCGGCTATTCTTTCTTTAGCCACTTTAACAAAATCTTTGTTGATTTCAAAAGCATAAAATTCTCTTTTATGTATTTTGCAGGCTAGAGGCACAGTGCCTACGCCGCAAAAAGGATCCAAAACAATATCTCCCTCGTTAGAGCTAGCTAATAACAACCTCTCTATCAATTTTAGTGGTTTTTGGATAGTATTTAGAGCGTCTCTACTAACCAATTCTTTGGATTTATAGGTTAGTTGTTTTAGATCTCCCCATACATCGCCCGGATTTTTTCCATCTTTATGAAACTTTGTTTTTCCATACTTACCATTTAGCACAGAAGGCACCTTTTCGCATCTTTGTCTGTGTGCTAGCTCTACAAGTTGTGGCACTCTCACTGCATCCAAATTAAAAGTAGTTGTTTTTTTTCCTTTTGTAAAATAGCAAATAATATCGTAGTTGTTTGTCCAATTTATCCTACCCTGTGCCAAGCGACTCGGTTGATACCAGATAATTTTTGCTTGTAGATTGAGATAAGAGCGGTAATCAATAAAATCAATACAATCCGGTTTACCAAAGAGATAGAGACTACCACCTGTTTTTAATTTTTGAGAAAAGATAGCAATAAGTTTCAAATTAAACTGCTGTATATCGCTGATTTTATCCCATTTTTGATCTGTGACTCCAAAAGGACCGTCGCAAATAATCAAATCTACAGAATTATTTTCTACGCTAGGCAATAACTCAAAAGTATCGCCCCCAATAATTTCATTCGGGGTGATTTGATTAAGAGTAATTTTGTTGAAGACACTCATATTTTTACTAAAGATGTTTTTTTTTCTCTGTGATTATATCTAAATTATTGTATTCTATTTTAATTATCAAATCTATTTATAAACTACTTAACGAATTATGAAAAATTTAATATTATTTGTTCTTATACTGTTGGGGGTGGGAGTATTAGGTTATGCAGTGTATATTTGTTGGAAAACGAGTCACGAGAAATAATTATTAGTTATTTTTGTTTTTCTGACTTTTCATTAAAGAATAGGCAGTGTTTATAGCATAATTTAGGCTTTTTTCAGAAGCAATGTTTTTACCTACGATTTCATAAGCAGTGCCGTGAGAGACACTTGTTCTAATTATGGGAATCCCTAAAGTTACTTGAGCGGAATTTTCAAAAAAACAAGTCTTAAAAGGAGCTAATCCTTGATCGTGGTACATTGTAATCAGTAGATCAAATTCATTTTGGCTTGTTTTATTTTTTTGGGCTCTATAAAAAATTGTATCTGCTGGTAAGGGATCGCTGATATTGATTTTTTGTTTTCTAGCCATTTCTATTGCAGGCAGAACTATCTCTTGTTCTTCTTTTCCTAGCATTCCACCTTCTCCTGCATGCGGATTGATTCCGCATATACCGATTTTAGGATTTTTTTTATTTAAAGAAAGTAGCAATTTCCAAGCTAGAGTAATTTTTTCTAAAATCATCTCACTATTGAGGCTACCAGCCACACAGCTTAAAGGAATATGATCCGTTACTAAAAGCAACCAATAGGCATCTGAGCAAAAAGCCATTGCATAGTTTTTTGTTTTTGTAAGTTTTACCAGCACTGAAGTGTGGTCTTTGTAGGGAATTTTGGCTAATGCAAAAGAATTTTTATGAATGGGTGCGGTAACTAATGCTGCAATTTTTCCAGTGAGGGTTGCTTTTATAGCCTCTTTAAGGCAAGCAAAAGAGAGCATTCCGCTCTCTTTTGTAGCCACGGCTGGTTGAAATGCTGTGTTTTTGCCGATTTCTTCAAAATGAATTTTTTTTTTTGCTATTTTTTCGAAAAAATACTCAAAGTAAGGCTTTTTGTAATTCTTTTGTTTTTTAAAAATTTTTTCCCATTTTTGAAAAACCGATATATCTCCAAAAACCACAGGAATAAAGGGTAAAATTTCTTTTTTTCCTAGACTTTTTGCTATGATTTCAGCAGAAATACCATTGGCATCTCCCATGCTTATTGCTATTTTTTTATCCATTTTTTAATTTAGTAATAAAAATCTATTTTTATTCTTGATTTTTTTTGAAAATTTAGCTATTTTTTTATTTTGTTTCTTTGTAAAGAAATAAAATAACATAGACCTTTGAATTTCGCGTTATGTGACGGCTAGGCAAGGTGAAGAAAAATTTTAGCTCGCTGGAATACTGGAGAGCATTTCTTCACAAATGGCAAGAGTTGAAATTTTTTTTTAACAATGGATAGGCTAAACAAAACGCAAATTCAAAAGTCTATAACATAAACTTTAAAAATATTATGGATACAAAAAGTTATTTAATGGAATTTATTGGAGCATTCTTTTTAGTTTTTGCTGTGGGTATGGTTACTTTAACGCCTAGTGCTGGAACTATTGCTCCTTTTGTTGCTGGACTAACTCTTTTGCTGATGATTGCTATAGGAGGACGTATTTCTGGAGGACATTATAATCCAGCGGTTACTTTGGCTTGCTTATTTAAGGGCGACCTGAAATTAGAAAAAGCGGTTTATTATTGGATTTTCCAATTGGTAGGAGCAGGTATTGCTTCGGTTATAGTTTTATTTTTGAAAGACTATCCGTCTACTACCTCTTTGTCTATTTCTATCGGGCATGTTTTAATTGTAGAATTCATCTATACTTTTGCATTAGTTTTTGCAGCACTAGTTACTTCTTTGGTTAAACACCCCTTGAGTGCTTTATTAACAGCTATTGCAGTAGGTTTGGTGGTGGCTACAGGTGGAGTGACTGTAGGAAGTATTTCTGGAGGTGCTTTTAATCCTGCTGTGGTTTTTGGTTCTGCTATTATGGGAATCTACGCTTGGAAGATAGTTTGGGTTTTTATACTAGCTAATATAGCGGGTAGTTTTGTAGCGGCTGTAGTTGTGTTTAAATTGAGCTGGACTTCTTCTCGGATGCCTTCTAGTTCTAAAGAAATTACTAGTGTGGCTAGTCATAACACTGCTGCGGTTGTTTCTGAAGTTGAAAAAGTAAAAAAAAATGTGGAGACAGTAGGAAAACACCCTCGCAGAAACAGAATGAGGCTTTTAAGGTATAAAAACTAGAGACTGTTGAATTAGACATTATGAGATCTTTGAACTTTAGCATTATAATGCTAAAGTTCAAAGGTCGTAATGGTATCAAAGTTCTTCCCATAAAAAAGACATTTTTTTTTCTTGGTAGTTTTTAAGATTCAAGTTTTTTTGTTCTAAAATATAATCAAGAGGATAGACCAATATTCCTTTTTCTTTTAGTCTCCCTGAAGTAAAGGTTTTACTTCTATCAGGAATAGTGATTTCATCTTTCTCAAAAATATTTTCCAAGCACTTTTCGTAATAGGCTAGATATTCCACTTGATAAAAAGAGCCTAAACAACGAATACCACAACAAAAAACTAAAATAAAAAAAGTAATAAAAGTAGCAGGACAATAATTTTTTTCCTGTAGAAAAGCTAGCATACTTGTCCAACAAACCTCATTTTTTTTAGTAAAAAAGGGGAGATCTTGGACGAAAAGAGGTTGGATTTTCCAAGATTTTTTTTTTTCTTTTCTAGAATAAAACCAAATGGGATTGAGATTTTTTTCTATGGTTTTAAAAGATAAAAAAAATTTCTTTAAAAGAGGTGTTTTTTGTTTGATAGCTTTTGTAATGTAGTTTTTTATAAGCCGACAAATATCAAAATAAATTATTTTTTTCCCTCCAAATAGCTCTACTTGGAGATTGGAGCAACATTTCATATTCCAATTACTAAAAGCAGAGTTGTCTTTAGGTTTAGGGAAGTAATGCAGCATTTTTTCTTGCATTGCGCCCCAAAGTTCTAATCTGTATTTCTCAAAAGAGCTACCAAAGACTAAATCGTCACGGAAGTTAGAAAAAATCAAACGAATTTTATTCTCGGAAACTAAATCTCGGTTTCTGTCTTTATTTTCCTTTATTAGTTGGGGATAGTAGGGGCTGGTTTTTTGAATCACTTTTTCTAAAGCAATATCTCCATAACTTAAACAGCCGGACCAAGCTCTATTGGAAAAAGGCACTCCGCTAAATACACCTACGAGGTAGTATTTTTCTTCTAATCCTATTAAAGAAATCAGGTCAATAGCAGTAAATGTAGGTCCATTTGTAGGAGTTAAGTGCTGAGATGTTTGTAGAACGGGGTTGTTTTTAAATTGTTGCAGAATTCTATTGCTATCTTTTTGGTATCCAGAATCGGCTAGTTCTTGTTTGAAACAGTCTGAAAATAAATCATCTAGTTTTGCTTCTGTATAGTCATAGCACTGTCTTGCATACCTTTGAATAGTATAGTCGGAGTATTTTTCTTTTATTTGCTTTAATATTTTTCTGTGTTTCATTAGCTCTTATTTTTCACTGGTATTTTTCACTGGTATTTTTCACTGGTATTTTTCACTGGTATTTTTCATTGGTATTTTTCATTGGTATTTTTTACTGGTATTTTTCATTGGTATTTTTCATTGGCTGATTTTGCTAACCTAGCAGGTAAATTTTCTAGACTGCTCTGGCTTAAAAATAAAAAAATATCACCCTGTTTCCAATTTGAAATAATTTGTTTTTCTATTTGTAGAATTTTTTGAAAAATAGCAGTTTGTTTGTGTTTTTGTTTAAGCTCCTCGGCAATGGAGAATAAATTGATTTTTTCTTTCGGGGCTGATTTTTTTAAAGCAGAATTTTCAAAAAAATAGATACAATCAGCATCTTTAAAGGATGCTGATATAGAGTTTTGGTGGGTATTGCTAATGGAGGTATTACTACGAGGTTCATAAATTGCAAAAATTCTAGCTTTTGGGTAGGTTTCTCGGACAGCTTGCAGGGTTTTTTTTATCGCAGTGGGGTGATGGGCAAAATCATCAAAAACAAGCACTTGAGACTGGTTAGTTTTCAGTTCCAGTCTTCTTTTCGCATTCTTAAAAGATAGAATTTTTTCTTGAATAACCTCAGCAGAAAAACCTAATTCTAAACAACTAATGATGGCAGCTGCCGCGTTATAGACATTCATTTCTCCTATTAGAGGAATACTAAAATTCCAAGATCTTTTTTCATTCCGTAGAGAAAAATTTGTAACGCCAGTTTTTGCAAACAAACTTTTTACTTTCACAATTTGGTAATTTGCTTTTTTAGAAAACCCGAAAGTAATGAGTTTGGTATGTAGTGGTTTAATTACTTCAGCTACATTTTTATCATCTATATTGGCTAAAATCCAACCGTTGGGAGGAACCAATTTTGTTAGATAAAGAAAGGCTTGTAAAATTTCTTGTATATCTCTGAAAATATCTACGTGGTCTAGCTCAATGTTGTTAACAATCAAGTACTGCGGAGCATAGTGAAAAAATTTACTTTTTTTATCAAAAAAAGCAGTATCATATTCGTCTCCTTCAATCACAAAATAGCCTCCATCTTGCTTACAAGATCTTCCATACTCTGAAAAATTATTAGAAGCACCTCCAATAAAAAAACCAGTATTATCTGTTAATTTATCTAACAAATAAGCGAGTAAGCTAGCTGTAGTTGTTTTTCCGTGAGTGCCAGTAATTACTATAGGGTAGTTGTTTTTGAGAAATTTTTTTTTAATCACTTCTGACATGGAAAAAAAAGGAATTCTTTTTTCCATAATATATTCTACTTCTTTATTGCCTCGGCTAAGAGCATTACCAATAACTACCCAGTCTGGATTAAAGAAAAGATTTTCTTCTTTGTAAGGAGATTTTATAGGAATTTTATTTTCTTGAAGATACTCTAGCATAGGTGGATAACCAGCAGCGTCCGAACCACTAACCAAGTAGCCTTTTTTTTTCATCATTACTGCCAGTGTAGCCATAGCAACACCGCAAATAGAAAGAAAATGAATTTTTTGTGGCATTAAATAAAGGAAGATAACTTTGAATTAGGCATTTTAGGAGAGCTAGCCAAATGGTTAGAACAGGTGCGAAAAAATTTTTGGAGTCGCTAAAATATCGTAGAAGAGAAATACCACAAAACTTCCCGACTAACACAAATGAAATACAAAAACTCTGGTGAAGCTTTTGCTATAACCCTTATTTTGCATTCAGCAATAAGAGTATTTTAAGGGATAAAAAAATTTTTCAATGGTGTCTAGCAAAATTTAGCGCCAACACAAATAAACTGCAAAAGAGCCAGTGGCACTTTTTCTATAGCCCATAAATAGTTTCAAGCAATAAGCTGTTTTGACTAAACTAGATAAGCAAATTCAAAAGTCTATTAAAGGTTGAAATTTTTTTTTAACATACCCACATAAGTGATTATTCTTTCTTCTGTGAGTTCGGATTGACTATCTTCATCCACCATCATACCTAATAGATAACCATCTTTTACTCCCAAAGAAGATTCAAAGTTATAGCTATCTTTAGACCACTTATCACAAACAACGATAGCTTTTCTGTTTTTTAATTTATCAAAAATAGCTTTCAGAGCATCTCCAAAAGTATCAGGATAGCCCTCTTGATCACCCACACCAAAAATAGCAGCTTTTTTTCCTTCTAGTTTTACTTCAGGATCATCTAAATTTTTTAGCCAATCTTCCCAATCTTCTTGCAATTCTCCTATATCCCAAGTAGGGATACCAAATAATAACAAGTCATAATCGTTTAAACTCATCTTATCTGCAGATTCTACATCGTGCAGGTCTACCAATTCTTCTCCTAGTAATTTTTGAATTTCTTGTGCTACCATTTCTGTATTTCCAGTAGTAGAACCATAAAAAATACCTATTTTTCCCATTTGTGATTTTAAAAATTTAATTCAAGATCAGATAAACCTTTTAAAAAAAATTCATTTAAGGTAGCTTATCTTTATAAGGTGATGCTATTCCTATAACCTACCTATTGTCAAATAAAAATAGATTTATCAAAATATTTATTAAAAATATTTTTAAAAATTTGCACCTGTAGCTCAGCTGGATAGAGCGTTTGATTGCGGTTCAAGAGGTCAGAGGTTCGAATCCTCTCAGGTGCGCTCTTATATAAAAATAGAAGGAGAGGTGGCCGAGCGGTTGAAGGCGCACGCTTGGAAAGCGTGTATACAGCAATGTATCGGGGGTTCGAATCCCCCTCTCTCCGTTGTTTTTTAAATGCAACTATAAATAAGCTGGCTTGTGATATGAATAATAAAATGATAGAAAAACATCACTCAAATCCAACTAAATTTGAAGATAAATTAAAAAAAGTTAATCGTAATGTGTATGAAGAATGCCAAAAATCAGATAATGAACTTTTGGCTTGGCAACAAAAAAATTTTGTGATAAAAAACTAGTAAGAAATTGAAAGTAAAAAAATTTATAAACCTTATAGACCCAAATTGGTGGTTTCAAATAAGAATAAAAGATAGTCATAGGCAATACAACCACCCTGAAAAATCTCGGGAACAGCAACAGTGGCAGGTAAATTGAATATTGAAATTCCTATTGGAACATTAAACAATGCACTGAAACAAGCAAAACTCAAAATAGAAAAATGGAAGCTAAAAAAAAAACTACTAAAATAAAAAATAAGAACGATAAAAATCCAAAAAAATCAGCATACATACCCCATCCTATAGAAAAATTTAAAGGAGTTGGTTCTGGTCTAGGCGATGGATTGGAATTTCAAAAAAAAGTAAGAAAAGAATGGGGGTAAATGGTTTATCAATTAGATACTAATGCTATTATTTATCTTTTATAAAATAAAGGTAAATTTCCTCAATTTGAAAAATCTGATAAGATCCTTATTTCCTTTATCACTAAAATAGAAATTTTTTCTCAAAAAAATATCACCTCTCTAAAAAAACTGAATATTTATGAAATACTAGACTATTGTAGTATTTCTTATGTAGATGAAAATTCTATTCAAGAATGTAGTAATATTAGAAAAGAATATAATTTAAAAATAGCCGATTCTATTATTACAGCTACCGCCCTTCAAAACAATGCAGTCTTAATTACTTCTGATAAAAAAATACTAACCTGTTCTAGAGATTTGAATATTCCTGTTTTTAATCCATTATCTGATTAGAAATATAAACCTATACAATGCTTTTTTACTAAAAAAATATGAAATACACTATTATAGACCTTTGAATTTGCATTCTGTTTAGCCAAAACAAGCTTATTGCTTTCACTCTATGCAGGCTATAGTAAAAGAGCCACTGGCTCTTTTACAGTCCTTTTTTGGAGTATGCAAGTTTTGTAGTGCCCTGGTGCCATTATTGTGGCACTACGTCATTAAAATTTTTTTTTTAACTCTTGCCATTTGTGAAGAAATGCTCTTCAGTATTCCTGCGAGCTGAAAATTTTTTTTCGTGCCTGTTCTAACCATTTGGCTAGCCGTCACATCAGCGAAATTCAAAAATCTATATTAGAAAGTCATTTGCAGATTTTTATTTTTTATGGTAGCGTTTAAACAAATACACCGACACTAAAAGAGATTGTTGAATTAGGCATTAGACAAAGTATAATGTCTAATTAAAAGTATCTAAAATTTATGGTTTTTTCTATCATATTTTATCTTATAGCCGCACTACTCATCACAAGCTGTCTTTACGCTATTTTCACCTCTAGTCCAGTGAATGCAGGCTTAGCTTTGATATTCGCTTTTTTTTTAACTGCAATTATTTATGTAATTTTAAATCAGGAATTTATCGCAGCCATTCAAGTTCTAGTCTATGCGGGTGCTATTATGGTGCTTTTTTTATTTATTATGATGCTCTTGAATTTAGGCAGACAAGAAAAGCTCATCCAGTGGAATTTTAAACTTGCAGCGAGTATTATTATAGTAGTTGCGTTTGGTTTTAAATTGATTAGTGTTTTTATCTATTGGGACAATCAAGACGTTCCTAAAGGAAATTACAGTCTAGAGCAAATTTCAGAAAAAGGCTCCATAGAGCTTTTTAGTCAAATTTTATTTTATAAATATATTTTAGCTTTTGAGTTTATTTCGTTACTACTATTGGTAGCAGCAGTAGGGGCTTTTGTATTAGGTAAGAAGAAAACTCAAGAAACAAAAACTTAAAAAAAACTATTACATTAGTAGGGGCTTTTGTATTAGGTAAGAAGAAAACTCAAGAAACAAAAACTTAAAAAAAACTATTACATTAGCGTTATGTGACGGCTAGGCAAGGCAAAAATAAATTTTGTCTCGCAGGAATATATAGAATATTTCAAGAGGCAAAATTTATTTTTAACGCCGCATAGGCTAAACAGAACGCTAATAAGAGAAAATGAACGAGACATTACTCACACAAAACCTCTTAGTCTTAAGTGGTATTTTATTCTGTATAGGTATGTTGGGATTTTTAATTCGCAAAGATGCCATTATGATCTTGATTTGTGTCGAAATTATGTTAAATGCAATTAACTTAAGTTTAGCGACTTTTGCTTGGCAGTTACAAAATATTGAAGGAATTGTTGCTATTTTTTTTGTGATTGTAATCGCGGCGGCAGAGAGTGTTATAGGTTTAGCTATTATTTTACAAATGTATCGCATCCGAAAAAGCACGAATACAGATGAATTTGATCTATTAAGATCATGAAAACTCAACAGCTCCGTGAGCTTTTTATAAAATTCTTCTGTGCCAAGGGACACCAAAAAATAAGCAGTTCTTCTAGCGTTCCCCACGACGATCCCACTCTTTTATTTACCAGTGCTGGTATGAATCAATTCAAAGATTATTTTTTAGGCAACGATAAGCCGGATTTTTTGCGAGCTGTTACAATCCAAAAGATCATTCGCGCTGGAGGAAAACACAACGATTTAGATAATGTTGGTAAAACTGCACGGCACCATACTTTCTTTGAAATGTTGGGTAATTTTTCTTTTGGTGATTATTTCAAAGACAAGGCAATTGCCTACGCTTGGGAATTCTTGACGCAAACATTAAAACTAGATAAAAACAAACTTGCTGTTTCTGTCTACGAAAAAGATGACGAGGCTTTTGAAATTTGGGAAAAAACTATTGGTATTCCTAAAGATAGAATTGCCCGTTTAGGCGAAAAAGACAACTTTTGGTCTATGGGAGATTTGGGTCCTTGTGGACCCTGTTCGGAAATTCATTTTGATTTAAACGGAGTTCAAAAAAACCGTAGTATCTTACAAAGTTTGGAAGCAGACGACGGCAGATTTTTAGAGATTTGGAATCTCGTTTTTATGCAATTCAATCGTCAAAAAGACGGAACACTTCAACCTCTCCCAGCCCCAAGTGTAGATACGGGTATGGGTTTAGAGAGGATAGTTTCTGTTTTGCAAGGAGTAGATTCTAATTACAAAACCGACCTTTTTTTACCCCTGATAGATTTTATTTGCAGAGTAGCAAGGTATGATTTTGGTAGTGAAGACAAGCTAGATTGTGCCACTAGAATTATAGCAGACCATATTCGCTCCAGTAGTATTATTATTAGTGATGGAGTGCTTCCCGCTAACGAAGGCAGAGGTTATGTTTTGCGTAGAATTATTCGCAGAGCCTTGTTGAATGCGAATTATTTAGGGCTTAAACTAGGTGGTTTTGCTGAAATCAGTTCTTTTTTTGCAGAGCAAATTGCTTCTGCTTATCCTGAAGTAAAACAACAAAAAGACTACATCAAAAAAATTATTACTCAAGAAGAAGAAAGATTTGCTAGCACACTAAGTAGTGGTATGAAAATTTTAAGCGAGCTGATAGAAAAAGCAAAAAAAGACCAGCCCCCAAAAACTGCTTTAGCAGAACGGCAACAAAATAAATCTCAAATTAGCGGTGTAGATATTTTTAAACTTTACGATACATACGGGTTTCCTGTAGATATGGCAGAAGATATTTTAGAAACAGAAAAGATGGGTTTTGAAAAAAAAGAATTTGAATCAGCCATGCAGAATCAAAAAACAACTTCCAGAGCAGCCCAACATTTAAACCACAAAATGGTAATGAAGCCTTTATTAGAAATTCAAGACAAAGGTTTTAGAAACGAATTTGTAGGTTACGAACAGCTGAAGACAAAAAGCTCTATTGCCTACATTTGGAACAAAGAACATATTTTAACCGAAGTCAAGCAAGGTGAAGAGTTTTACTTATCTTTAGAAAAAACTCCTTTTTATGCTGAGTCTGGCGGACAAATTGGAGATAGCGGAAAAATTGTAACCAAAGATTATTTTATTCAAGTGCTAGACACCCAAAAATCTCCAGCAGGTGTGAATTATTCTAGAGCAATATTGAAAACAGCAAACAATCCATTTGCTCCATCTAAAGAAAATCAAAATAAAATTTCTTTTGCTGCAGAGGTAGATGTTGAAAAAAGAAAAGAAATAGAAAAGCACCATACAGCAACGCACTTGCTCCACGCTGCTTTAAGAGAAGTTTTAGGCGAGCATATAAAACAGGCTGGTTCTTTGGTAGAATCTCAAAGACTGAGATTTGACTTCCAACATTTTGAAGCAATTCAACCCAACCTACTAGCAGAAATTCAAAATCTTGTGAATGATTATATTGAAACAAACGAAGAAATTCATAGCGAAACTTTGCCCTTAGAACAAGCACTGAAAAAAGGGGCTTTGGCTTTTTTTGGAGAAAAATATGCAGCTGAAGTTCGTGTGATCAGCGCTGGTTCGCACAGTATGGAGCTTTGTGGAGGTTGTCATGCAACAAGAACGGGAGATTTAGAAAAATTTGAGATTTTATCCGAAGCCTCTTCGGCTGCTGGCATTCGCAGGATTGAAGCTGTTGTTGGGAATAGTTATAAAGGGCGTATGGCGCAAAAATTAAAAAAGAATGCTGAAATAATGGAGCAGAATAAAATTTTTTACCAAGAACAAGAAAAATTAACGGAAGAAAAAAGAGAAATTTATAAATCTCCTCGTTCAATTCAGGATTTAGACAGATTACTAAATATTATAAAACAAGAAAAAAAAATAATAAACAAAATTCAATTCAATTCTAAAGAGCACGTGAAACTTTTGTCAGATCCTCGGGACAGAGAGAATTTCAATAAAATAGCAGAAGATTTAAAGAAAATTGACAAAGAAATTCAAGCCGTAGAACAAGAATTCTTAAAACTAATTGAAGTAGAAATCCAAGATCCTGTAGAAAAAAACGGTAAAAAATTGTTTTTTCAAGCAAACCCAACTCAAGAATTAGATAACAAACCTGTTGTAGAAAGGCTTTTGCAAAAAATAGAAAAAGGGGTTGTTTGTGTTCACAAAAAATACTCACAAAATCAAATAGGGCTAACGCTCGCCTGCACCAAAAATTTAAACGAATTTCATTGCGGAGAATTTATCAAAAAGCATTGCTCTCTCATAGATGGAAAAGGAGGTGGTAGTTCTTTATTGGCTCAATGTAGCGGCAGCAAAATCTCTGGATTGGAAGAGATAAAAAAACAACTAGAAAAAATTTATTAAGTGATCTACTGAAAAGGTCTCTTTAATTTTAAACAACAAACAAACTATACTATGAAAGAAGAATTAAAATACGCTGGCATTTGGATAAGAACATTCGCCACCATTATAGATGGAATTATCGTATCCGTTATTACTGCTCCGTTACCTTATCTTTTTTATGGTAGTGAAGCTTTGTTTTTTAAAAAAATGTTTTGGGCGGGTGAGTTTGATATTCTAGGTCCTGCTGATTTTTTAATATCCTATGTTTTTCCTGTTGTAGTAGTTTTACTTTTTTGGAGCCATTACCAAGCTACGCCCGGAAAGTTACTTTTTTCTATAAAAATAGTAGACGCAGATACTGGAAAAAAACCAACGATAGGGCGGTTTATTATTCGCTATATTGGCTATATCCCTTCAGTTGCTGTTTTATTTTTAGGAATTTTCTGGTTAGCTTTTGATATCAGAAAACAAGGATGGCACGATAAAATGGCAAATACTGTCGTTGTTCGTAAAACGAACACGGAAGAGAAAGTGCAGTTTAAAAAAAAAGTAAAAAAGTAGAAAAAATAAAAGAGCAGAAAAAGTAAAAGAGCTAAAATACTACATTGAGTATGCTTTATTGTAAAAAATTTTTGTTAAAATTTACTAGTTTAATATACTATTGTTGCTATCTAATATGGTTTTTTTTAGCTCGCCTTAGATCCAGCTATAAAGCAAAAATTCCAGTGATTTCAGTAGGAAATATTAGTTATGGAGGTACTGGAAAAACTCCTTTTGTAAGTTGGTTAGTTGGTTTTTTGCAAACGCAAGGTTTTAAGCCCGTAGTTTTTACCAGAGGCTATAAGTCTCAAGGGAAGAAAATGCGTCTACTCATCCAAGCAGAAAAACAGCCAAATAAAATACTCCCAATGGTTGGATTTTATGGAGACGAACCTGTTATGTTATCTCTGCATCATCCTAAAGTGCCTATTGTTATTTTTCCCAAAAGAAAAAAAAGTTTAATGCAATATTCTCATCTAGGAAATATTGGAATTTTGGACGACGGGATGCAGCATTTAGCGGTAGCTAGAGATATAGATATATGTTTGGTTAATAGTCTTGTTGGTTTTGGAAATAAAAAACTACTCCCCCAAGGTATTCTTCGCGAGCCTTTATCTGCTCTAAAAAGAAACGATCTGATTTTATTGACGGGCTGTAATTTAGAAAAAGATAGCCAATATAACGCAAATAAAATCCGCCAGATTCAACAAGATTTACCACAAGGAAAAAATTTTTTTTCACTAGAGCTCAAAGCAAAATACCTAATAGATTCTAAAAATTTACAAAAAATTCCTTTGAAAAAATTGGAAAACAAAGAGGTAGTAGTTTTTTGTGCCATTGCTAACCCCCAAGGTTTTGTATTGCTTTTAAAATCCATTTTAGGAACCAAAGGCAAAATTGTAAAAACATTTTATTTTCCCGATCATTTTTCCTATTCAAAAACTAGTCTAGAAAAAGTTTTTTGCTACCAAAAAAAAATTAGCAAAAAATATAGTAAAATCTCTGCTAACAGTTTATTCTTAACTACAGAAAAGGATTGGGTAAAACTTTTTTCTTATAGAAAAGAAATGCCAAAATTTTTTGTAGTAAAAACGGAAATCAAAGTTCCCGCTACTTTACAAATAGAATTTAAAAAAAGGTTAAAAAATTTAAACCGAAAGATTTAAATTGAAAAGATTTAAACCGAAAGATTTAAATTGAAAAGATTTAAACCGAAAATATTTAAAATGAAAAAAGATTTTTCTGCGCTAAACGAGCTTTTTGAAATCATTCAGCAAAGAAAATCATCCAATCCTCAAACATCTTATGTTGCTCTGCTCAATCAAAAAGGGCTGAACTCTATCTTGCAAAAAATAGGTGAAGAAAGCACTGAAGTTATTTTAGCTGCTAAAGATAAAGCAAAAAAAGAAACTATTCATGAAACAGCAGACTTACTTTTTCACCTTTTAGTGATGCTAGATTTTGAAGGTATTACTCCCCAAGATATAGCAGAAGAACTTAAACGAAGACGTGATGAAAACAAAAAATAGACTTCTACTTGCCATTCCTAAAAAAGGCAGACTCAGCACTAGCAGTGAAGACATTCTTAAAAAATCTGGGCTAGATTTTCAAAAAAATTTCCGCTCCGATATTGCTCCTTGTCAAAATCTAGCAGTGACCATTGTTTTTTTGCCTGCCAAAGATATACCGAACTATATTTCACAAGGTGAAGTAGATTTAGGAATCAGCGGCAGAGATTTGATTTTAGAATCCCGTTCCGCTGGAAGCGGAGATTTGATAGAAAAATTAGCCTTAAATTATGGTAAATGTTTCCTGTGTCTCCTATCCCCAGAAAAATCTAAAATCAAATTAGACAACACAGAATTTTTGACTGTAGCTACTTCTTTTCCGCATCTCACCAAGCAATTTTTACAAAAAAAAATCAAACAATTAAAAATCATTCAACTTTCGGGATCTGTGGAAATTGCTTGCAGACTAGGTTTATCGCATTTGATAGTAGACCTTGTAGAGACTGGAGAAACTTTGAAGGCTATGAACCTGAGAATAAGAGAGACTCTTCTGGATTCAGAAGCTATTTTAATAATGAACCCCAATACAAAACATCCAAAATTAGCAGAACAAGTTAGTTTGAGAATTGAAGGAATATGCAAAGCCAATAGCTACGCCTTGATTGAATACAACATTCAAAGAAAAAATCTTTCACGAGGAGAGAAATTAACACCAGGGGGAACATCTCCTACAATTATGCCGTTAGAAAATTCTAATTGGGTGGCTGTAAAATCCTTAATCAAAAAAGAAAGCTCTGTGGAGCTTATGGAACAACTAGAATCTATAGGTGCTAAAGATATTTTAGTTTGTGATATAGAAAATTGTAGAGCGTAGAAAAGAAACAGCAAAAAATAGACAAACCGCCCAAAGAAACTTTGGTTATAACCAGAATGAAAGGAAAAAGTAAGCCAATTTGTTTCTAACCTGCCAAAATATCAAGCCAAAATATCAAACATAACCGAAACAAATTTCTGCATCTGTTGAGGAGTGCCTATACTAAAACGGATAAAATTTTTGAGCAATGCGGTGTCAAAGTAGCGGATAATAATACCTTGCCGTATAAGTTGATGATAAATTTCCTTTGCACTGACTTGAAAAATTTGACAAAGAATAAAATTGCTCTGCGATGGATAGGGTGTGATTTTTGGGTGTTGCTCAAGTTTTTTAAAAACCCATTCTCTTGTTTTTAGTATTTGTGTGATTTGTTTTTGGAATATTTCCAAATTTTGCAAACAAACCTTGACAGCCACTTCGCCTAAATTATGGGTATTGTAAGGGTATTTCAAAGCCAAAAATTTTTTTTGTAGCTGAGAATCTAACACGGCATAACCCAGTCGTAACCCAGCTAAAGCAAAGGCTTTGGAGAAGGTTCTTGTAATGATAAGATTTTTGTTTTTTCTAAGAAGCTTTTGGTGACTGGTTTGACTGAACTCAAAATAAGCCTCGTCTAAAACGATGAGCGAATCCCATTTCAAAAAAAATTGTAATTCTTTCTCACTGATACATTTGCCTGTTGGGTTATTAGGAGAGCATAAAAAAACGAGGGCTGGTTTTGTTTTTTGCAATTCAGATGCATTGTTTAGGTCTATAGAAAAATCTTTGTTAAGCCTTCCTTTAAGACAGAGGTGTCGGTTTAATTTAATTAAATGCTCGTAGTAAGAAAAGGTCGGAGGAAAAATGAGAACTTTACTGGTTTTTGGCAAAAACCGACAAATAATATCCAAAATTTCATCGCTACCGTTGCCTGCTAAAATTTCTGTCGGATGTGTGTGTGTGTAATCGCTTATATATTTTCTTAGAAGGGTTTGCTCTGCATCAGGATAATGCGTCCAGTTCACATCTTGCAGAATTTTCAACACTAGTTTTTTAGGAAAACCGTAAGGATTTTCATTGGCGTTAATCTTAATAATATCTTCTTTTGCAAAGCCTGTTTTTTGGGAAAGTTGCTCTAGATTTTCTACCGCAGTGTAAGCTTCAAAGGAAGAAAAAAAAGGATCTAAGAAATTCATAGTTGAATTACGGGAATGAATTTATCGTGTTCTAAGAAAACTTCTACTTCATCACCCATTTTTGTAAAGATGGTTTCTCTAGAATCTAAACAAACAACTATTTTATCTTTTAGGATTCTCAATTTTATTTTTTGCCCTCCGTCTAAAATTTCTGACACTCTAGCAGGTGGTGTTTTGGCTTGGGGAGTAAGTACAAGATAACTAAAGGCGTTTAAATTTTTTGCAAAAGGATTTCCACCGGCGTTGCGAAACCAAGCGTTGCTTCCCATTCCTGTGCAAGTGAGTACACCTGAACAAAAAAACTCGCTGGTATGTTCTGGAGTTTGTAAAGAAAAAAAACAGGTCAAATAAGCCATTTGATTACCTATGTAAATATCATTAACGGCGTATTTTTTTAATTTTTTCCCGTTTATACTCGCAGATAATCTTTTCCAGTTTTGGATAGAATAGTTCCGCTCAAGAAACTTTTGCCATTTTTCAAGAAGATTTTCTTGGTTGATATTGGTTAAGGCTCCTTGGCTTCCAAATACAGGATCCTGCGGAATGTAGGTTGTGTTAATACCTAGAAAAGTAGCGTTCAAGTAGTTTTGGGCACAGGATAAAAAATTGCCATCGCCTCCGCAGCTAATAACTAGGTCGTTTTTACGAGGACGAATAGTTTTTATTTGGTTATCTTTAATAAAAACAGCTTTTGATTCTTTTTTCAGTAGAATTTTTTTAAAGAGATTCATAAACAGCTTGTGATTTTTGTGATTTTTTTCAATCCGTTTTTGTAGAGGGCTTTTTTTCATATTATCTAAGGATTTTTTATCGCGGCTAATCCTTTCCAAAAGAGTTGTTTTTTCTACGCAGTAAATATTTTTGAAATTATGCATTAATTTATGAGATATAATTCTCTATTTATTTTTTAAAATCAATTCATCCTTTAATTGATACAACCCTCTTTCTAAACCTATGGGGTAAATATGAGGATGAATATGTCTCTTGATAGAGGCATCAAAATTTTTTAATTGATTCAAGGCTCTCTCTCTTATTCTATGAATAGAAGGAGAACGATAAACTACTTTTCCTTCTTTGACAACTTGGTGCAAAAGCTTTTCGTGATGGTCATCTAAACTAATTGTTTTTTTTTGGCGAGGATTATGAGGGTTAATCATAACCATATTTTTTTCAGGAGTAAATTCTAATTGGTTATAGATACTATCGCTATAAGCCACACCATCTTTATCAAAAAATCTGAGAACTTGTAAAATACCGGGGTTGTTAATTTTTTTTATATCTTCAGAAATTTTCAAACAGGGCATCCATTTTTTTTTATCCTCGTTAAAAGTAGCAGAGAGTTTATAAACTCCATTTAAGGAAGAAGCTCCATTTGCCGTAATCAATTTTGTGCCAACAGCCCAAGTATCAATAGCCGCTCTTTGTTCGTTTAAGGAAGCAATAATATGTTCGTCTAGATCGTTACTAGCAATAATTTTTGTTTTGTGAAATCCTGCTTCGTCCAAAAGTAAGCGAGCTTTTTTACTCAAATAAGCCAAATCTCCTGAGTCAATTCGGATAGCTAAAAAATTCTTTTCAGGCTCTACTAAATATGCTTTTACAGCCGAAATAGCGTTTTTTGTGCCTTGAATAGTGGAGTAGGTATCTACTAATAAAATGCAGTTTGTAGGACAAGAGAGAATATACTGTTTAAAAGCCTCTTTTTCCGAATCAAAACTCATCACCCAACTATGAGAATGAGTACCTACTATAGGTATATTATGGATTTTACCAGCACTTACATTACTCGTAGCGGCAGCCCCACCAATATAGGCAGCTCGTGAAGCAGATAAAGCCCCGTCGCTGCCTTGTGCCCGCCTCAAACCAAATTCTAATATGGGTTTGTCCATAGAAACAGAAAAAATACGAGCTGCTTTTGTAGCAATAAGGCTTTGGAAATTGATTTTATTGAGTAACTGACTTTCTAAAAGCTGACAATCCAAAATAGTGCCTTCTACTCTCAATACGGGTTCTTCTGCAAAAACAATACTGCCCTCCAATGCAGAATAAATGTTGCAACTTAATTTATAATTTTTTAGATGGTTTAGGAATTCTTTTTCAAATAAAAGTTCACCGTTTGGAGTCTTTACTTTGCTAAGATAAATCAAATCCGACTCACAAAAAGCATAATTTTCTACCGCTTCTAAAACAGAATCCAGACCACAAAAGACAATATAGCCGTTATCAAAAGGAATATCTCTAAAAGTCAAATGAAAAACAGCTTTCAAGTTTTTTTTAGCTATTTTCCAATAACCCTGTGCCATAGTAAGTTGATAGAGATCAGTTAGGGTGGCATGAGAAAGATTCCCGTCAGTAAGAAAAGTGTTGTTCATTTTTTAAGATTTAGAGAGGTAAAACTTTGCGAATTCTAAATCATTTGCAGTAGTGATTTTTATATTGCTGTCTTCTCCTTTGACCCAATGTATAGGTATTTTTTTCTTTGCCACAAAAAAAAGATCATCACTAGGTTTTTTTTCAGTAATAGGTTTTTTAAAGAAATCTGTATTCCAATATTTTGCCAAAGAACCGTCAAAAAATTGTGGTGTTTGCACAGCAAACAAATCTTCTCTTTTTAGAAGTGAAACCCGATCATTCTTTTTTTTCTGCCAAAAGGTATCTTTGGGAATCAAGTAGGGTATGGCTATTTTATGGCTATTACCATTCTTGCAAGATTGATACAGTTCTTCCAATAATTTAAGGCTGGTGAAAGGGCGAGCTATGTCCTGTATAAAAAAACAATCCTTCTTTTTTTGAATAGTCTGATATTTTTTAACTCCTAAAATAGAAGATTGAAATCGCTCCTTGCCGCCCAAAACTAAAAAAACGGGAATTTTCACTGCAAAAGAATCTAAAAGTGTTTTTATCTGATGCTTATCTTTTTGAGAGACAACGAGAATAATAGAATAAAGTCTTTTAAAACGAGCGATGTTTTCTAAACTTCTTTGTAAAAGGCTTTTCCCCAATAAATCCAAAAAGATTTTATTAGAAGTCTTCTGCATAGCAGAATTTTTGAGGCGAGTCCCTTTTCCAGCAGCAAGTAGAATTGCAACACAGTTTTTCATAAATTTAAAAATCAAAAATAAAATTTTATAAGTTAGAGCGTTATAGTGCCTAATATACTGTTGAATTTCGCTGATGCGACGTTTTTGTTTTAAACTTCAGACAGATTATTGCCAAAGTGCTTATCTGCAGTTAGTTTTTAACGCAGCATAGCCCAGTAGATTAAATAAGCAGAATGTCTAATTCAAGAAGAGACTGCTGATTCAAGAAGAGACTGCTGAATTAGGCATTAGACAAAGTCTAGGCAAGGCAAAAACTAATTTTTATCCCGCTGGAATATGTGTAATATTTCAAGGGGTAAAAATTAGTTTTTAACGCAGCATAGCCCAGTAGATTAAATAAGCAGAATGTCTAATTCAAGAAGAGACTGCTGATTCAAGAAGAGACTGCTGAATTAGGCATTAGACAAAGTCTAGGCAAGGCAAAAACTAATTTTTATCCCGCTGGAATATGTGTAATATTTCAAGGGGTAAAAATTAGTTTTTAACGCAGCATAGACGAAGTATAATGTCTAATTTAAGAGTTTTTAATTTTTTCTACTATACTAACCCCACTCCAACCCTTCTGTAAATCTACAGTGGCAACTTTTCCCCCGTATTTTTTCACTAAATCACCTCCTACAACTTGGTTTAACTGATAATCTCCACCCTTCACTAAAATATCAGGTTTGATTTTTTCTAATAAATTCAAAGGACTTTCTTCAGAAAACCAAGTTACCCAATCTACAAATTCAAGCCCTGCTAAAATGGAAGCCCTTTGTTGTAAAGAGATATAGGGTCTGTTTTTTCCTTTAATTTTTTGAACACTAGCATCTGTATTGAGTGCTACAAGCAGTAAATCTCCAAGTTGTTTAGCTTGGTAGAGATAGATTAAGTGTCCGTAGTGGAATAGATCAAAACAGCCATTGCTAAAAACCAAAGTTTTATTTTCTTTTAATTTTTCTATTTCTGTGGAGATAATATCAGGAGCAAGAATTTTTTTTTCAAAAGAATATTTCATAAAATCTAATTTTAAAGTATATTTTAGACTATAATAACGGAGCAAAATAAACAACAAAAATGAGGCAAGCAATAGAAAAAGATAAAAAATTTATTAGGCAGGGCTTTGACGAGATCGCTTATAAGTATGATCTTTTTAATTGCTTAGTCTCCTTTGGCAGACACCAAGTATTTAAAAAAGCACTCGCCAGAA
This sequence comes from bacterium, assembly GCA_965216635.1. Classification (GTDB taxonomy): domain Bacteria; phylum SAR324; class SAR324; order XYD2-FULL-50-16. Next base: position 1,980,072 of record OZ244188.1, on the reverse strand, counting down.
AAACTATTCAAATGATTCTTACAAATAAAAGTTTTGGCAAAGATTCTGGCAAGTATTCTGGCAAAGATTCTGGCAAATATTCTGGCAAAATTTTAGATATTTGTTGCGGCACAGGAGATATTACCTACCAGTTAGAAAACTTTGCTCCTCAAAACTATGAAATTATAGGAATGGATTTTTCTTCTGCTATGCTGAAAATTGCTGAAAAGAAAAAAAAAGAAAACTCTAAAATCAGATTTGTTTTTAAAGATGTGCTTCCGCTCCCTTTTGCTAAGGATTCTTTGACGGCTATTACTGTAGGTTTTGGTCTACGCAACCTTACAGATTTGGATTTTGCATTGCAAGAAATTTATCGTTGTCTAAAAAAAGGAGGTGTTTTTGCTTGTTTAGATATGGGAAAAGTTACTTTTCCGATAGCTAGTCAAATGTTTCAATTTTTTTTTTTCAAGCTCGTTCCTTTGCTAGGCAAATACCTTGTTCCCAAAAGCAAAATGTTTTGCTACTTTCCTAACTCTACAAAAGACTATCCTTCTCCCCAAGAATTAGTAACAAAATTAAACGCTGTAGGTTTTAGAGAATCCGAATTTCAAAAAAAGCTATGCGGGGCTTGTGTTGTTCACTTTGCCCAAAAACCCTAAAACAAATTGATAAAAATTAGGTTTATCTGTTTAATTTGTTATTGATAAAGTTTATGAAAAATGCCGTGTTATTCAAAACAAAAATTATGGTACATTGCCCTAAAATAAATGTTCTAGATAAGTTGACTAATATTAATCTTGCAAAGAATGATTTTGTATGTTAAGTTGAATTTTTTTAACTAAAAGGGAAAAAATTAATACAAAAAGTTCACAAAATAAGAAAAAATGGAAATACAAACAGCACTTTCGGTGGCTAATTTTTTTATAGAACAAAAAAATAATGATAATGTAGATGTTTTAAAACTAAATAAAATTGTCTATATTGCTTTAGGTTTTTCTTTAGCACTGAAAGATTTTGATTTATTTAAAGATGAAGTTCAGGCTTGGAAGATGGGACCTGTTGTTCCTTCTGTCTACCATAGTTTTAAAGACAAAAAATATAATGTACTTACAACACCCGCAGAAATAGACGGAGAAGAATTAGTCCCAAAAATAACAAAAGAAGATGAAGAAATTTATAGTTTATTAACTACAGTATGGAATATATACAGGGATAAAAACGGTAAAACAATTATGGGGCATACCCATACGGATGGAACTCCTTGGTCTGTTTGTTATGATGGTTCAAGACATAAGGTAATAGACAGAGATTTAATTAAAGTCTACTATAAAGGTTTCTTAAAAGACTATGTCAAAAAATAGTTATTCTAATTCGGTTGTAGAATCAGGTGTAAATGAATCAGGTTCAGGTGAAATAAATGAAAAATTTAATGAAGCCAAAAAACTACTAGACGACAAATTAAAAACTTCGGAAGTAGAAAGACAATTAGTTTTTGAATTTTTTTATAAGGCATACGATATTACTATATTCTGGATTTCTATTTTATGCTTTGTTTTGTTTTTGCAGTTTTTTCTGCCTACTTGTCCTCTTTCTGTTATCACTCCATATTCTTTTTGTGGAGTAAAATTGCCTACCTCTTCATTTAATGTTTTATTTGGTTCTACAACTATAACTATTATAGGGCTATGGGGGACAGCAGGTTATTTATTATACAAGAATAAAAGTAGGTAAAAATAAATTAAAACCTACCCAAGACAAAAAATTAGAACCAGGCTCAGAGCAAGAGAAAACACAAATCTAGACAATACAATAAAAAAAATTTCAACGCAGTATAGTCAAACTAGAATGTCTAATTTAATCCTTATATTTAGAAAGACTAAATCCCCAGCCCAAAATTCCAGTAATACTAGCTGACAGTGCTGTATGTAGGATAGAAATAGGAATGGGCACTCTAAATAGTGCGTTAGTGATACCTACTAGAATTTCTAAAAACAGCAAAATCAAAAGAGTAAACCCAAGAATTTTCCACTCTTTGGCTGCGTTTCCTTCGGCTTTTAGCCAGTAGCGAATAGAAAAATAGCCTAAAACAATGCTTCCTAAAATAACGACTAATCTGTGAAAGAGATGGATTGCTTCTAAAAAATGGACTTTGAAATCAAAACCTTTCCAGCCATTGAAAAAAAAGGTGGAATTTTGGCTATCCCAAAAAAAAGAAAAAGAAGATTGGCTATTGCATAGAGGAAAGGCTTGGCAGGCATACCCTGCGTAATTACTGCTATTTAAACCTCCCGTAAAAAGCATAAAGAAAAATAAAAAGCTGAGCAGTCGCAGTTGTTTGTATTTTTTAGAAGTAGGATAAAAAATAAGGTTTTTGAGTGGAATTTTTGGCGGAAAAATTATTTCATAAAACAAGCAAATCAACCCGAAAAAAAGTAAATTTCCTAGTAATAAGTGTACGACTACTGTAGAAAAATTGAGTTTGAATAAAACAGTTAAGCCTCCCACCAACCCTTGAAAAACAACCAAGAAAAGCAACCAACCCGAGAGTTTTCTTGTTTTTCTTAAATCTGCACACCAGATGCAAAGTAGATAGATCAAAATAAGTATTAAGCCTAAAATACTTGCTAGGTAGCGATGCCCTACTTCTAGTAAAATGGGTAGAGTGGGAGAAGGAGTTAGGCTTCCATAACACAGGGGCCAATCGGGACAAGCCAAACCAGCCCCAAAAAGACGCACTGTTGCTCCCAGAGAAATCAGCAGCCAAGTAATAAAGCAGGCAACGGTAATTAGAATGCTAGCGAGACGATACATAATTAAAACTAGACTGTTGAATTAGGCATTATAGAAAGACTAGACAAGACAAAAAAAATTTTAGCTCGGGAGTTTCTCTTACTGCTTAACACAAAATAAGGGTTATAGTAAAATATCAAAATAACCAAATGTATGAAAAATTGAAATATAATAAGGTTTTTGTGCAAGAGCGCCCGAAGCACTCTTGCTGGTAGACAATAATAAATCTACACCAAAAAAGCTGGTTCTTTCGCAAATAGCCTGTCTGAAGTTTTAAGCAATAAGCCTGTTTTGCCGAACTAGAATGTCTAATTCAATAGTCGCTAAAATTCAGTTAATTCTTTTTCCTTATGCTCTATCAGAGAGTTTATTTCTTGAATATATCTATCTGTAAGAGTTTGCATTTCTTTTTCCAAATCTTTAGCTGTGTCTTCGGAAAAATCTTTGTTTTTTTCTTGATCTTTTACATGCTGATTACCATCTCTACGGCTAATTCTAATAGAATTTTTACATTCTTCGCCAATCTTTTTTACTTGCTTGACTAGTTCCAATCTTCTTTCTCCTGTTAAAGGCGGAATAGGCAGGCGAATGACTGTTCCATCGCTTTGTGGAGTAATTCCAATATTGGCTTTGGTAATGCTTTTTTCTATTTCCTTGACAACTGATTTTTCCCAAGCCACGATAATCAATAATCGCGGATCTGGAGTGGTAATATTAGCTAATTGATGAATAGGCATACTAGAACCATAATAATCCACAAAGATATTGTCTAATATACTAGGATTTGCTCTTCCAGCCTGAATAGATACAAAATCTTTTTTCAAAGCTTCAATGGTTTTACTCATTTTTTGATCTATATTTTTGATAATGCTATTTTCCATAATAATAAAATTGTCAATTTATTTTGAGACTTTTGAACTAGGCATTATAGGAAGACTAGTTTAACAGTCTCATTTTAGTATAAATAAATATCTCGCAGATTCAAGCTCTGAGTGCAACTTTTTTTCAATGGTGTAGTGCAAAACTTAAAGCTAACACAATATAGACTGCAAAAGAGCCGAATGGTCGTACCAGTGACTCTTTTGCTAAAGCCTGTATTGGCGTAAAAGCAACAAGCTTGTTTTGGCTAAACAGCTAGTTTTGTCCTATTTGGCAAATTCAAAAGCCTATAAAAGATAGAAGTCTATAGTATTATGAACCTTTGAACTAGAAGGTCTAACTTTTGACTTTTTCATAATTGGGGTCGTACAACACATCTTTTTCTATAAAGCCGAGGTACATATTGCCGAGATAATCAAAATAAACCTCTGTGCCTACTTTACCATATTCAGGAGGAAGGTAAGCAAAGCCGATAGATTCATTTACAGCGTAGCCGTAATTTGCGCTTGTCACGTAGCCTATTCTTCGCTTTTCTTTATCATAAACTGTTTCTCCTCCTAAAAGGACTACCGATTTATTTTGCAAACGAAAAGTATGCAATCTTAAATCCACGCCCTCTTTTTTAACTTTTTCCAAAGCTTCTTTTCCGATAAAATCTCCTTTTTTCCAGCTAATAATAAACTCTGTTCCAGCGTGAAAAGGAGTTTCATTTTGTGCCATATCCCCACCCCAAGAGCGGTAGGCTTTTTCTAATCTCAAAGAATCAAAAGCTCCCGTGCCAGCTGGAATCATCCCGTAAGGAGCTCCTGCTTTTTCTATAAGTTTCCACAAAGCCAGAGCGTAAGGTGTCTTCACATAAATTTCCCAACCACTTTCTCCTACATAGGAGATGCGAAACATATATACGGGGATAGAGCCGAGAAAAGCAGATTTCCAACGGAAAAAACGAAATTCTTGAATATTCAAATTTATATCACAAGTCGGTTGTAAAATTTTCTTAGCGTTGGGTCCCCAGACACCAATAGTTGCATAGCTATCGGAAATATCCCTTATACTAACATTTTTGGAAGTCGTATTTTTTGTGCTCCCCAAGAAGTTATAAAACCTATTTTTCAAAGTCGCAAAATCGTGCCCTGCAGAACCAACTCCGCTAATCACCCAAAAAAGATGCTCGTCCATCCTTGAAATAGTCACGTCGCATTTAATCCCACCCGATACAGTCAAAACTTGAGTATAGACTATTCTGCCTACAGCAACATCTAAATTGCTACAAACTTGTTTTTGCAAAAAATCTAAAGCCCCCAAGCCTTCTATGGCAAACACTTGAAAAGCAGAAAGATCATAAATCGCAGCATTGTTTCTTGTCTGTAAAGATTCTACCGCTTCTATGGGAGACCAATTTTGCGCTGACCAAGGATGTCTTTTAGCAAAATTATAATCTAATAAATGGCGATTGCTTTCGTACCAGTGGGCTCTCTCAAATCCAAGTGTTTGAAAAAAATGTCCTCCCAGTTGCCTTTGTCTTTCAAAAAAAGGACTGCACATCAAATTCCTTTCCAGTTCGTTTTGTCTTTTGGGATGGTTTAAATCGTAGACTATTCTATACTGCTCTGCTCCAGAATTGCGGATATACTTTTGAGAAGCAGCGTGAGCATAAAAGCGGTGTAAATCTGCTTCGTGCACATCCTGTTGGGCTTCGCCAGCATCCATCCACTCTGCAATAATTTTTGCAAAGCCGGCTGCGTGAGTGAACCAAACAGCTTCCGCTATCCAAAAATCTTTGACTACGGGAGATTCACCGAGCAAAGAACCAGAATCGGGAGTAAAAGAAAAAACCCCGTTAATTTTATAATTTAATTCTGCTTTTTCTTCTTTCAGACAAGGAAAAATTTCCATAGAACGCTCCCAAGCCTCTTGAAAATCTGCAGGAGTCCACTTTCTAACAGAAGGCATCTCTTTGCTTTGGCTAGGGTGAGTTAATTTTTTTGCGTTAATAGGTATCGGTCTATGAAAATAATTACCGATGCCTAATTCTTGGTGGTGTTGCCGAAAATACAAAGAATGACCCTGTTCTCGTAGCAAAGGAAAAGCTACTTCTGTATCCTTAAAAGGTTCTAGTGCCTTTAAAGAATTGGTGCGAGCGTATTGGTGTTCCATCGGCATCAGAGGCATAGGCTGCCCAATCATCTCACCAATCACAGATCCCCACATACCCGCACAGCAAAGTATTTTTTCGCAAGTGATTGAGCCTTTGTTGGTTTTGATTCCTTTAACGCGTTTTTTTTCTACTAAAATATCCAAAACATCCGTGCGGTCGTAAAATTTCACTCCATTTTTTTTCGCAAATTCTGCCAAAGCCTGCACACAAACTACAGGACGACCTACCGCATCGTCTGCTACAAAATAACCCCCTAAAATTTCTTTCTCATTGAGGAAGGGAACTTTTTCTTTACACTCTTTAGGAGTAAGAATTTCCCCTTCCAATCCCCAACTATGCCCCAAGCCACAACGTCTTTTTAGTTCCGTCAATCTTTCTGGAGTGCGAGCCAATTCTATACCCCCCGATAACTCTGCTCCTTTTTTTCCGTCGTACTCCAAACTATGATAAAAATGGACTCCATAGTGAGCCAGTTCCGTCATCAATTTAGAAGGATTGGTTTGAAAAGCGCCTCCCGGTGCGTGAGAACTAGAGCCTCCATAAAAAGGAGACTTACCTTGATCTAAAACTACTATATCTTTCCAACCCATTTTTGCTAAATGATAGGCAGCTGCACAACCTACAATACCTGCTCCTATAATGACCAACCGTGCGTGTTTTTCCATATTTTTAAATTAAAATTTTTTAGGATAACTATTATCAATAATTATGGACGAAAGAAATATTTTGTCAATCTTAAATATTTTTGTCAATTTTAAAAAATTAGAAACTAATGCAAAGGTCTAATAAATATTTTTTTATTTCTACCTTCTACCACCCTATTTTTAGAAAGCTTGAGTTCCCAATTTCCTTTGTTTTCTAAAACCAATTGATAAATGTTTTCTATTTGAACTCTTAATAAAGAATCTATTTTTTGAGAAATTAAAAAATCGTGAATCACCCTTTGAGCAAAAAGACAGGGTAGTTTTTGCAATTCTTCAAAATTCAGGTAACCTTTCTCAAATGTAATATGAGAAGTTTGCGTTTGATAAATGCCTTGCAGTTCTATCGCTTCTTTATGCAAAGCTAACATTTTTTCTAAAAACTGGTGAGGGACAGTTTGTTTTTCTGCCGACCAAGGGGCTGGAGATTTTTCTGGAAGCAGTATATTTTGCATTGCGGGAAGTAAGTGCTTGCGAATACTATTTCTTGTATAGCTATCCTCTAGGTTGCTAGCATCTTCTACCCAATCCTGTTTTATAGAATGTAAATAGTCTTGAATTTTCAGTTTGGAAGTATAAAGTAGGGGACGCAGGTAAAATTTTTGTTTGGGTAAAATAGTAGCTAAATCAAACAGACTTGTTCCCCGTAACAAACGCCAAATTTGTGTTTCTACAAGGTCTTCTAGTTGATGTCCTAAAACAACAAAAGCAAAATTTTCTTTTTGTTTTAACATTTCCAATTTTTGATAGCGCCACTCACGGGCTTTTTTTTGAATGGCTGGAGGGCGTAGGCTTTTGGTTTTAAAAAGATGGCACTTTAAGAATAATTTTTTTGCTAAAGCTAAAACAAAATCAGCTTCTACGTCGCTTTTTTGGCGAATACCGTGATGGAAATGAACTAACTCTAGCTTGAAATCCATCTTTTTTAAAAAACTATGAAATAGCCTGCTGAGGGCGACAGAATCACAACCCCCGCTAATAGCAATAAGGTAAGCTTTGCCAGATTGCAGAAAATTTTGCTTACAGAGACTATTGAAAATTTCCCAACTAAAAGAAGCTAGTTTTGTCATTCTTGATTGTTTAGAATAAACATTTTGTTAAAGCAGGGCTAATAATAGTCGGTTTAAATGTTTTACTGTGAATACAAGCAATCAATATATCTGCAGAAACAAGCAATTCTTCTGCAAGCTCAGATGCAGGCAGGCACAGCTGTTGTAAGGCTGGTTGCCTTGGCTTCGTCTTTAATGGTAATTTTGGGAAGCGAAAAATTTCTTGCGAGAAAAACAAAGAGCATTTTTTTGTTTTTATAAGTCGGCAGTTGACAGAAAGTAGATCGTCCAGAACGGCGGGTTTGTAGTACCGAATGGAGAGTTTTTTTACAGCAAAGATATTTTGCTCTTTTTCTCTGAGAATAGTTTGAGAAAAACCTAAACTTCTCAGCCACTCGCTACGAGCCCGTTCAAAAAATTTTAGATAGTTTGCGTGATAAACTACCCCGCCAGCGTCGGTATCCTCGTAATAGACCCGCAAGTGCATTTCAAAATTCATTGAGATTTTTAAATTGAGATTTTTAAATTGAGATTTTTTATTCTATGCAGATAAGATAAAAATGTGGTCCTGTAATTCTACTTTTTTGTTTTTTGGTGGGGAGGCATTTTTTATTTTATGTAGGTCTGTAGAGACGTCCTATATGGGCGTCTCATAAATTTAGAACGTTTATTAAAAACAGCTTTTTGTGGTTTATGCACATCGTATAAGACGCCCTGTAGGGCGTCTCTACATGTTATGCTATAAAATTCCCTGCAGTTTATCTTTTTCTTAAAAACTCAAGTGGAAGGAGATGCTGATTACGAGTGGTGCTTTGAGTTCGGCAGCGGTTTTTGTGGTTGTGGTTTTCTGAGTTTCTGTAGCTCCTGCTGGAATCTGGATTTTATCTATATATACAGTTCTGCTGAGGGCTTGGGTTGCTTCTACTCTGGTATCTCTATGCGTACAAGTAGAGCATATCGTAATTCCAGTAGGTGTGATTATAATACGCTGATCTATGTATACAAACTCGGCGGTATTACCTTTTGTGTTTCCAGCGGAGGTTATATAAGTGCCGGGTATTCTCACAGATTTTGCACCAATTGTTGCTGAAGCACTTGCAGTCTGTGTTTTGACTTCGTCAATGGGAACAAGGTCAGGAGCAGGAGCAGGAGCAGGAGTCACAACCGTATCCGTAGCTGTATGATTTAGAGAAACCCCCGAGATATACTTCGTCAAGCCAAAATTAAGCGATAGGTTGGAGGTCAAGTTTCGCTTATAGCCGACTCTAAGCGCTGGGCTTGTGGCAGAGCCGCTGGTTAAACTATTGGTAAGCTTCATACTCGCTAGACCGCCTCCTACAAAAAAATCCTCGTTTAAAAAATAATCCGCCATAACTAGCGTATTGGCGAGCTTGTTATCTCCCCCCTTACCAGTAAAGTGAGTCAAGGAGGCTCTCCATTTTTCCCACCTAACGCCGAATTGCAGACCGATACCAGAAAGTTGATCGCTCTTGCTACTAGTGATTGCTGTTGGGGCATCAGGTACAGAAGTTTGAGTTGGAATTGAATCTGGAGTTACCTCATAAGTAGAAGAATTAAAATCTTTAGTCTTTTGGGAAAAGTAGCTAAAACAATGGGATGTTTCTCCAGTAGATCCTGTATAAAAGGGTGCAGCAGAAGTTGATAAAGTTACAGTAGCATCTCCAGAGGGCTCAATCTCATTTAATTCCGGTTTTTCACCAATAGTAAAGGAACTAAAAACACCGGAAACACCATCAAAAAAATAGTCTCCAGTTGAATCAACAGATGTTTCACCTGTTTTACAGTTTGCTTCTACTAACTTTCTGATCGATTTTAATGTATTAGGATCCGACGCAGTATTCCCACCGATCGCGTCTATGCTAGAACTTGTCGTTCCATAAGTGACACGGTAGATTATAGTAGTAGCGTCAGTATAGGTTGTGCTATTTGTCGTCGTGACAGTTTTTGTGGTATCTACCTTAAAACCATTCAGATAGACAAAACCAGCGAAAAATCCCAGCTTGCTACTACCATTCGGGATGCTTTGAACCTCTTGGGCTTGCAGCTTGCTGCCTCCAAAAGTAAAGGCACTTCCTATAAGAAGAGCGGGAATAAGAATAGCTGCCAAAACGGAACGAGCCAAAATAAAACGAACAGCGAAAGTTTTCCTTAAAACTTGGGAATTTGTGTTTTTCATAATTATTTGTAATGAAAGATTAGTATTAAAATAAAAATTAACATAAAAAAACAATTTTGTCAATATTCTATTGGCAAATGGCATCTTTTTATTTTTTCTGCTTATTTTTATAAAATAATTACAAAAAAACACTTTAAAAGCAAATAAAAAAAACAAATGCGTTGCGGGGAGGTGTTTTTTATTTTATGTAGGTCTGTAGAGACGTCCTATATGGGCGTTTCATAAATTTAGAACGTTTATTAAAAACAGCTTTTTGTGGTTTATGCACATCGTATAAGACGTCCTATATGGGCGTCTCATAAATTTAGATTTATTAAAAACAGCTTTTTGTGGTTTATGCACATCGTATAAGACGTCCTGTAGGGCGTCTCTACAAAAATGTTTCCTGCAGTTTTTTTTTCTTAAAAACTCAAGTGGAAGGAGATGCTGATGACGAGTGGTGCTTTGAGTTCGGCAGCGGTTTCGGTGGTTGTGGTTGTCTGAGTTTCTGAGGCTCCTGCTGGAATCTGGATTTTGTTTATATATACAGTTCTGCTACGGACTTGGGTTGCTTGTATTCTGTTATCTTGATTCGAAGATAAGTATTCAAAAGCAGAATTATTTTGTCTGTGTTCACCACCTGCTGTGCAACAAGTAGTGCCGGGTATTCTCACATTTCTTGCACCAATTGTTGCTGAATCTCCTGGTTCAGAAGTCTGTGTTTCTTCAAAAGAGCGTAACACAATGGTATTAGCATTAGCAGTAGTAGTATTATTAGTAGTAGTGACACTACTTTTTAGAGAAACCCCCGAGATATACTTCGTCAAGCCAAAATTAAGCGATAGGTTGGGGGTTAATTTCTGCTTATAGCCGATTCGGACCGCTGGGCTTGTGGCAGAGCCGCTGGTTAAACTATTGGTAAGCTTCATACTCGCTAGACCGCCTCCTACAAAAAGACCCTTGTTGACAAAATAATCCGCCATAACTAGCGTATTGGCGAGCTCGTTATCTCCCCCAGAGCCAGTAAAATGGGTCAGAGAGGCTCTCCATTTTTCCCACCTAAAGCCGAATTGCAGACCAATACCTGAGATTTTATCGCTCTTGCTACTAGTGATTGCTGTTGGATCCGCAGGTACAGAAGTTGGAGTTGGAATTGAATCTGGAGTCGCTATCTCATAAGCAGAAAGAGTAATAGAGTTCCTATCGTCGGAATCATCTCCGAAAAAGTAGCGAAAACAATGGGATATTTCTCCAGCGTCCAATCCTGTACGAAAGTTTTTACTAGGAATAGTAGAGTCTCCGAAAGTTACAGTAGCATCATTCAAAGGATTATTAATATCAGTTGTAGATGGTTTTGCACCAGAATCGAAGGAATCGAAGAATGCTCTACCAAAATAATAATTTCCAGTTGAATCAACACTTGTTGTCCTAGGATTTTCACAATTTGCTTTTACTAAAGCTCTGAGTCCAGTTGCTGTTGGTCCTACTATTGGTGCTGCTGGAGTACCTCCATCCCAATAAGGATTCCCACCGGTTACGACTATAGAAGTTGCGTCTGAAGAGCCAGTAATTCTATAGCCTGTAGTAATAGCGTCAGTATAGGTTGTGCTATTTGTGGTGACAAGTGTTGTGGTATCCACTTTAAAACCACTTAGATAGACAAAACCAGCGAAAAATCCCTGCTTGCTACTACCATTCGCTTGGGCTTGCAGCTTGCTGCCTCCAAAAGTAAAGGCACTCCCTATAAGAAGGGCGGGAACAAGAATAGCCGCCAAAACGAAACGAACCAGAGTAAAACGAGCCAGAGTAAAACGGACCAGCGAAAAAGCGAAAGTTTTCTTTAAAACTTGGGAATTTGTGTTTTTCATAATAGTGTAAATAATTAAATTTAGGTTAAATAACAAAACTTCATAAAGGATTGCAGAAAAAAACAATTTTGTCAATATATTTTTTTGGCTATTGGCAGTTTTTTATTTTTTCTGCTTATTTTTTATAATTATATACAGAAAAATCTTTTTGTCAAGCTTGGCAAGTTTTTTTGCAGTTTATTATTTTTTCTGCTTATTTTTTATATTATATACAGAAAAATCATTTTTTCTAACCATTTGGCTAGCCCCAATAGTGTGGTAAGCATCAGCGAAATTCAAAGTTCTACAATATACTTCAAAGAAGAAATCAAATCAAGCCAGACCTATCCACTACTTGGTTTAATTCTCTGACAGAATCAATGGATTTTTGTAAATTGCTTCTTTCTTCTTTTGTTAAAGGGACTTCTATTATTTCTTCTATTCCATCCGCTCCTATTTTTGCTGGAACGCCTACAAACAAAGGTTCTTCAATACCATAGGCTCCGTTTGTGATTTTAACCGCACAGGGTAGTATTCTTTTTTTATCTGTGAGATAGGATTCTGCCATCTGTAAGGCAGAAGTTGCCGGTGCGTAAAAAGCAGAACCTCTTTTCAAAAGAGCTACTATTTCTCCTCCTCCTTTTCTGGTTCGGGCTACTATTTCATCTAGTCTTTGTTGTGTGATTTTTCCAGTCTGCACAAGCTGGTTTAAAGATATTCCGCCAATATTACTCAAATCGGTTAAAGGCACCATAGCGTCTCCGTGTCCGCCTAAAACATAGGCTTGAACTTGATCTACAGACACTCCTAATTCCCAAGCTAAGAAAGTCCTAAAGCGAGAAGAATCTAATACTCCAGCCATACCTACAATTTTGGTATCTGAAATTTTAGAAGCTATTTGTAGCACGCGAACCATAGCATCCAGCGGATTGGTAATACAAATAACAAAAGCATTAGGGCAGTATTGAGCGATGGCGTTTCCTACGCTTAGCATCACTTTTGTATTGATAGAAATAAGATCGTCTCTACTCATACCGTCTTTTCTCGGACTACCAGCAGTTACAACCACAACATCCGAATCTGCAATATCTTTATAGTCATTGGAGCCTATGATTTTTAGATCATAGCCTTCTACAGGAGCGCATTGTGCTAAATCCAAAGCCTTGCCTTGGGGGAGACCTTCTGCAATATCAAATAGGACTATATCTCCAAGTTCACGGATAGCGGATAAATGAGCTAGAGTTCCGCCTATGTTTCCAGCTCCAATGAAAGTTAGTTTTTTTCTTACCATTTTTAAAATTTGTTGTTGTTTTAGTTAGTAGAATAAATTAGATTGGCAAATATATCCAATAGACCTTAGTAAATCCAAAGGTCTCTATCCAAGTTACTATGCCTAAAAAAAAGAATAGCGAAGAAATCAATGCTTTATTTCGCCAAACTCAATCTATTGTAGACAATTTTTTAGAAAATAAAAGCAATCTTTCTAAAGTAGAGCTTTTTGCAGAAAAAATTCATAAAACTATAAAAAAAGGTGGAAAAGTTATTTCTTGTGGCAATGGGGGTAGTATGTGCGATGCAATGCATTTCGCGGAAGAATTAACAGGGCGGTTTAAAAAAAAAAGAAACCCGCTGCCGGCTTTAAGCATTTCAGATGCTTCTCATATAACTTGTGTAGGCAATGACTACGGATTTGAATATATTTTTTCTAGGTATATTGAAGGATTAGGACAGAAAGGAGATATCCTGTTAGGACTTTCCACTTCTGGAAATTCCGAAAATATCATTCAAGCGGTTCAAGTAGCCAAAAAGAAAAAAATGGAAACATTTTGCTTATTGGGTAGAGACGGAGGGAAATTAAAAAATTTGAGCGACAATTGTATTATTATTCCGTCAACAGAAAGCGCTAGAATCCAAGAAATGCATATTAAAATTATTCATATAGTGATTGAAATTTTAGAAAATTGGTATTAATATTAGCGTAAATATTGAAAAAAAAACTTTACTTTTTTTAAAAAATTGCTAGAATGTTCTTAAAAAGTACGAATTATGATAATAAGCGGGTTAAAATTGATGCTTTTGGGTATGTTTTTTGTTTTTTTGTTTCTAGTTTTAATGTGGGTAGTGATTAAAGTATTTTCAAGTATTTTTAAAAGACATGCTCTTTTAGAAGAAAAGATGCAGAAAGATCAGGCTATACCTAGAAAAAACACTAGTCGTGCTTTACCTGTAGCTGCTATTTCAACTGCTATACATTTTTTTCGTCGTAACTCTAAACTTAATAAACTTTTGAATTTGAATTCTGTTAGCCTATGCAGCGTTGAAAATTTGTAAAAAATGCCCACATACTAACGTGTATGCTTCGCTGTTTTACAAATTTTTGCACCTGTTCTAACCATTTGGTTAGCTGTTACAGCTAGTTTTGTCCTATTTGGCAAATTCAAAGGTCTACTTTAACTATAAAAAATCATGGAGAATCAAATAAAAATCCCCAAAAAGTCAACGGGATTGCTCATTACTATTTCTAACCGTTACAAAGATGCCAATATTAGAAAGAAGCTCAATATTGCTTTAATTACCGCACTGCTCATCCCATTAGTGATTTCTTTTGTGTATGCAGTGATTTTTTTCGGCAATAAAATTCAGGAAGAGGCTAGTAATAAAAATAATTCCGATTTGAGTCTTGCTCAGTTACTTTATAAAAATAAAGTTTTTGAATACGAGCAAATTGTTACTAATTTTTCTAACGATAAAGCACTGGGTTTGCTCTTATCTTTAAATCTAACCAATCAAATCACCGCAGATTTGACAGATAAGTTGGCGAATGTAGATTATGATATGGTTCACATTTTAGATAGTCACTCTAGAGTTGTTAGTAGGATTCATAGACCCTTGTTTTTAGGAGATGTTTTAGAAGAAAATGTCTATATCACTTCGGCTTTGGAAGAAAATATAGTATCAGGAACAGAAATATTTAAAAAAACTTTTTTAGAAAATGAAGGTTTTGCTATTGAGGACAATTACAACATTAGTATTAGAGCATCAGCTCCGCTTTACAACCGAATTACCAACGAAGTGGTTGGCGTTTTAATTATTAGCAAAATTCTCAATAATTACCCCGAATTTGTACAAGAATTATCAGAACAGGTAGGAGAGACTATCTCCGTTTATCAAGGAAATATCTTAGCTATTAGTAGTTCTAAAAAGGCAGAAAATTCTTTGAAAGCTAGTATTGAAAATACCATTTCTCAAGGCAATAGATACAACCAGTCCAATATTTTGCAAGGATCTATTTTAGGATTTCAACCTCTGAAAAACGCACAAGGTGAAGCGATTGGTGCCTTAGGTGTTAGTGCTTCTGCGCGAGATTTTCAATTAACATTTATCTATGGGTTTCTGGCTTTTCTTGGTATAGGTATTGGGGGTTTTTGGCTTGCTTTAAGAATACGACGTGTTTTAGCTAATAATATCCTGCTTCCCATTCACGAATTACACCGCGGCACAAAAGTCCTTGCTAGTGGCGATTATAACTACAAAATAGAAGTGAAAAATAAAGACGAAATAGGAGAATTATCTACAGCTTTTAACCGTATGGCAGGAGATTTAAAAGAAAGCTATACAAAGCTGGAAGAATACAATCATCAATTGGAAGACAAAGTAGCTCAAAGAACAGCAGAGCTAGTAACCAAAAACGATCAATTAGAACAAACTTTAGATTTGCTAAACCCCGGTGTATCTCAATTAATATCTACTGGAAAACACGAATTAGGGCTAATAAGTGCGACAGAGTTTATCAATGATATATGCGGGTATACTCGTATGAATATACTGCTTTCCGAAGAATTTGTAGGAAATTTTATCAATCAATACTACCAAGAAAGTCATAAAATTTTGGCTATGTATAGGGGTTTTAGAGATAAGACAGTAGGGGATCAAACCGTAGCCTGTTTTGGAGTAACCAAGGATGCTTTTTCTGCTAGCGAGCATCACGCATTTGATGCCGTCTATTCAGCACTAGAGATCAACAAATTGCTTGTGACTATGAGCGAAGACCTTACAAGATATGTTCAAAATAACAAGGGAGATGTTTTAAAAAAATTGAAAAGTTTAGGAGGTAGAGAAGAAGAAATAGAAAATATTAGTTTTGAAACTAGAACAGGAATCAATACATCTTTATTAGATACCGATTATGATATTAACCAATTAAGAATGGTAATGATGGGAGGATTGACAGGTTCTGATTATACAGGGCAGGGGGGAGCTTTAATTTATGCTGCTAGGCTAGAAGCCAGTGGCTCTGCTAGAGAAATTCATGTTGGTAAAAATACAGCAGATATTATTCAAGGATTTTTTAATGTAGAGCAATTAGACTCGATTTATCTTAAAGGTTTAGGAGAAAAAGAGAGATATAAAATAGTGAATAAAAAATATTTCTTTGAGAAATTTGGAGCTAATCTAGGCATCAAGCAATACCAAAAAGAGATTCCATCCTATATCTATAAGGCAGTCAACGAATCTGTTTTAGGTTATATAAACATTAAAGAGGTTTCCAGAATTAAGGATAAAATTCCTGTAAATATCAATTACTACGAGCATTGTAATGGTAAATGCGATGACATTTTATCACGCGCCATAGTGCTTTATGCGATAAGCAAAAAACTTGGACTGAACGAAGGGCAAATCCAAAATCTTGTTTTAGCCTACATTGTTCATAAAGCAGATAGGTTGCAACAGAAGGACTTTGTTTTTACTGAACGCAGAAATTTATTGTCTGTTTTTGCAGAAGACTTTAATTTCAATGATTTAGAACCTACTAAAAAACTTATAGAGCAATTCAACAGTCAAGTAACATTCAAAAACACTGAAATAGAACTTGTGTATCTTGTAGAGGCTTACGGCAATCAGTTAATGGATAGAACTTTTCTACAAAAAAACAAAAATTTGTTGCTTTCTGGTCCTGCTGAATTTCAGCAAAAAAACAAAGAGCAGTTTAACGAAAAGTACATAGAAAATCTTGTTTCGCTTTTTTAATATTATGAGACCTTTGAATTAGTGTTCTGTTTAGCCAAAACAAGCTTATTGCTTGACGCTTTTTATGGGCATTTGTGAAACAGCCAAAGGGCTGTTTCACAGTTCATTCTTGCTGAATGTTAAGGTTTGTAGTATTTTTTACTACGGCATTAAAAAAAATTTTTAACTCTTGCCATTTGTGAAGAAATGCTCTTAAGTATTTCTGCGAGCTAAAATTTTTTTTTGTACCTGTTCTAACTATTTGGCTAGTCGTCACAGCTAGTTTTGTTCTATTTGGTAAATTCAAAGGTCTATAAAGTCTAGTTACTTTTTTTTTGGTTATAAAAACATGCGAATAAAAATCACATTTCTTGAAACTATTTTTGACGCTTACAGAAATGCAAGTATAAAAAAAAAGCTCAATATTGCTTTAATTGCAGCTTTGTCTATACCGCTATTTACTTCTGTTGTTTATGCATTACTATTCTTCGGCAATAAAATCCAACAAGATGCTAACAATAAAAATGATTCTGATTTAAATCTAGTTCGTATTCTTTACCAAAACGAAGTTCTTGAGTACGAACAAAATGTTTCCAGCTTTGCTAATGATCAAGAACTAGGATTGCTATTATCTATAAATCAAACCGAGAGAGCCTTATTAAAAGTTTTGGAGAAGCTATATTTTTCTTTTTTGGAATTTGATATGCTTCACATTTTGAACAAAAATTCTCACATAATTGCTAGAGTCCACAAACCAGATTTTTTAACTTATAAAGATCAATTAGAAAAAAATGTTTATTTTTCTTCAATTATAGAAGGAAAAGGAAAAATCTCGGGAACAGAAGTAATGGCTTTATCTTTTTTAGCCCGCGAAGGAATTGTGATAGAGCAAGAAGATATTCAAAGAGGAAATATCAGGAAGAAAAATGCTATTAGTATTAGAGCTTCCGCTCCTATTTACAACCATAAAACAAGAAAAGTTGTAGGAGTTCTAGTAATTACTAAAGTTTTGGATACTTATTCAGGTTTTATTCAAGAATTATCTGAAAAAGTAGGAGAACCAGTATCTATCTACCAAAAAAATAATTTAGCTATTAGTAGTTCTGAAACTACAGAGACTATCTTATCTGCAGAAATCAAGGATACTTTGAATCAAGGAAACAGGTATAGTAGGGCTAACATTCTAAAAGGATCCATTTTAGGATACCAACCTCTGAAAAACGTTCAAGGTGATACGATTGGCGCATTAGGTGTTAGTGCTTCTGCGCGAGATTTTCAATTAACATTTATCTATGGGTTTCTAGCTTTTTTTGGCATAGGTCTTGGAGGTTTATGGCTTGCTTTAAAAATACGACGCATTTTATCTAATAATATTCTTCTCCCCATTCACGAATTACACTACGGCACAAAAGTCCTTGCTAGTGGCGATTATAACCACAAAATAGAAATAAAAAATAAAGACGAAATAGGAGAACTATCTATAGCTTTTAACCGTATGGCAGGAGATTTAAAAGAAAGCTATACCCAACTAGAAGACAAAGTCTCTCAAAGAACAGCAGAGCTAGTAACCAAAAACGATCAATTAGAACAAACTTTAGATTTGCTAAACCCCGGTGTATCTCAATTAATATCTACTGGAAAACACGAATTAGGGCTAATAAGTGCGACAGAGTTTATCAATGATATATGCGGGTATACTCGTATGAATATACTGCTTTCCGAAAAATTTGTAGGAAATTTTATCAATCAATACTACCAAGAGAGTCATAAAATTTTGGCTATGTATAGAGGTTTTAGAGATAAGACAATAGGGGATCAAACTGTAGCCTGTTTTGGAGTAACCAAAGATGCCTTTGTCACCAGCAAACATCATGCTTTTGACGCTGTTGCTGCAGCGCTAGAGATCAACAAACTGCTTATATCTATGAGTAAAGAACTCGCAGAATATGTCCAAAAATATGAGGCAGATATTGTAAAAAAATTAAAAAATCTTGGAGAAAAAAAAGAAGAAGTAAATAATATCAAATTTGAAACAAGAACAGGTATTAATACATCTTTACTAGATACCGATGATGATATTGACCAATTAAGAATGGTAATGATGGGAGGATTGACGGGTTCTGATTATACAGGACAAGGGGGAGCTTTAATTTATGCTGCTAGGCTAGAAGCCAATGGTGCTGCTAGAGAAATTCATATTGGCAAGAACACAGCAAATATAATTCAAGAATTTTTTAATCTAGAACAGCTAGAATCGATTGCTTTCAAAGGGTTAGGAGAAAGAGAGAGATATAAAATATTGGGTCGTAAGTATTTCTTTGAGAAATTTGGAGCTAATCTAGGCATCAAGCAATACCAAAAAGAGATTCCAGCCTATATCTATAAGGCAGTCAACGAATCTGTTTTAGGTTATATAAGTATAAAAGAGGTTGCCAAAATTACAAAAAAGATTCCCGTAAGTATCAATTATTACGAGCATTGCGATGGTAGATTTGATGACATTTTATCACGTTCACTCGTGCTTTATGCAATGAGTAAAAAACAGGGTTTAAATAACAAAAAAATTCAAGATCTTATTTTAGCGTACATTGTCTATAAAGCCGAACAGCTACATCCGAAGGACTTTGTTTTAGTTGAACGATCCGATATATTACCAGTCTTTGCAAAAGACTTTAAACTCAAAAATTTATCATTTATTAAGACGTTAATTTTACAATTCAAAAATCCAACGACATCAAAAAGCAAAGAAGTAGAGCTTGTGCGTCTTGTAGAAGCTTATGGCAATCAGGTAGTGGATAGAAGTTTTTTGCAAAAAAACAAAGATTTGTTGCTTTCTAGTCCTGCTGAATTTCAGCAAAAAAACAAAGAGCAGTTTAGCAGTAAAACTTTAAAGTCGTTCATAGAACTTTTCTAATTTACAGTATCAATGAGGGAAATAGCTAAAACAGTTTACATTTTTCTCTTTACTGTCGTCCTATTTTCTGCTCTAAATTTTTCTGCTCTAGCTACAGAAAAACTTTACACAATTCAGGGAAAAATTATATCCAATCTTACAGAAAAAGAAATATCAGATATTCCTATTGTGCTGTTAAGATTTGATACCACCGTCACAGAGACTTCACCCATTACTCCCATCCAAAGAACTCAGAGCAACAGAAAAGGAGAATACAGTTTTAAGATGATTAAAAAAGAAAAAGACGTAGAATATCTCATAGGAGCTTTAATACAGGGTAACCGCATCGCTTCTAATCGCATTCAGCTAAAAAAAAACCTACAAGAGATATTAAATATAGAATATTTTGGTGTTTCTAATTTTAAGAAAGAGACTCGCTACAACCTTAAAGACATTAACTATCTCGGCAATCTATTCGTTTTTAATCCTATAAAAAACAAGATACGTATTACAGAAGTAATTTACCTTCAAAATAAAAGCACCTTCTTCGTTAGCTCTCAAAAAAACCCCCTCAAAAGAAAATTACCCAGGTTACAAGAAAACTTTCAGACCTTTGCGATCAAAGACGAGGAGTTAACGGCTACTTTAGAAAATAATCTTGCCGAGCTAAACTATACGGTGCCTAGCGGAGAATCCAATCTTTATTTTGAATATGATATTCCAATGAATAAAAATAGCCTAAACTACATTCAACCTTTTCTTAAAAAAAATAATTCTGTTAGTATTCTTTACGATCCTAGATATTTAGAAATAGAAGTTGTAGGACAAAATACGACCCAAAACCAAGACGGGAAATATCTGCTCAAAAGTATTGAGATAAAAGACACAAACACAGAAGGTTTAAATTTTATTGTTAAAACAAAATTTGCAAATAGATCTTTTTTTTATTTTATTGTGGTTGGATTTTTTTGTTTGAGTGTAATTAGCGTAGTCTTCTTCCTATACCGCAAAAGACATTCTTAGCCCACTACATAATACTAACCAACTAAAAAAACATTTATTTTACATAAAAGAAAATCAAAATAAACCTTGATTTTTTATAAGTATTAAGTCAAAAGTATAAGTACTATTTGAAAAGTCAGATTATCTCTAATTTAAAAACCTAAAACAAAATGAAACAACAAGATGTATTCGCTGTAGCTAATTTCTTTTTAGAAAAAAACGATCATAGTTTAGATAATCTTAAGCTAAATAAAATAGTTTATATTTCTTTGGGTTTTAGCTTAGGGTTAAATAGTTTTGATTTATTTGAGGAAGAAGTTCAGGCTTGGAGATTTGGCCCTGTGATACCAGAATTGTATCACCATTTTAAAGAACGACGGGCATCTACTATTAATAACTTGGCAGGTATTTATCGTGCTCCCAAAATAAATGATTTGATTGAGCCTGAAATAGACAAAGAAGAAATAGAGATCTTAAAAACACTTGAAACCGTTTGGGTTATTTATAAAGGCGAAACTGGATTAGATTTTATTGAAATGACACACCAAAAAGGAACTCCTTGGGACAAATACTATGATGGCAGAAAAAATAAAGTTATAGATAGAGAATTTATTGAAGCATATTACAAATTTTTTATAAAAAATGCTAGAGAATATGGAAAAAAATAAAGGAAACAATAAGACGGTTGCTCAGATAGATATAACCAAGAATAGTGATATAATAAATTCTGTGGCAAAAAAAATACACGAGATTAGTCAAAAAACAAAGGAAGACTCGGGATTAAAAGAAAGAAAAAAATTAAGATTAGAAATAGCGCAAGAAACTATAAAGTATTGTTTTGTAGGACTGGGTTTTATTGCCTTACTATTGATGGTTATTTGGTATGTCTCTTCTGCTGTTCCTGCAGAAAATGAAGAAATTGCTAGTTTAATATCTCAAATATTCCAATTTTTAGGAGCTTCTGTTTTTAGTGTTTTAACTTTAGCTTTAGGATTTGTTGCAGGCTCGTCAATAGATTAACCAACCTTTTATAAGGAAGCCTCTTACTTCCAATTTCTGCTATTAAATTTTGTTTATCCAAATATTTTGCTACTCTATTTTATTCCTAATCTTAATTTCTTTAAGTATAGGAATTCCTATTTTTTATAGTCTTTCCTTTTTTTCTATTGTGGGGTTGTATGGATTTTATGCGTTACAGTCCCTAGATTTTTTAGGTTCTTTTGTTCCAGCCCAATCTTTAATCCATTCCACGATCTATGATTTTTTAAATAACTATCATCTAGGCTTAATTCCTTTATTTATTGCGGTAGGAAACCTTGCTGGAAGAACTGGAATAATTAGGGATTTTTACACATTTTTGGCTATTCTTTTGAGAAAAATTCCGGGAAGCTTAGCAATTACAACTATTTTTGGATGCGGTGGTTTTTCAGCTGTTTCTGGTTCTAGTGTAGTCTGTGCAGCTACTTTAAGTCGCATAGCCATTCCTGAGATGTTAAAATACGGTTATAAACCAAGTATGGCAGCAGCATCGGTTGCTGCAGGCGGCACTTTAGGCTCGCTTGTGCCTCCCAGCATACTTTTTATTCTTTATTCTTACTTTGCACAGCAGTCAGTGCAAAAGCTTTTTTTAGCAGCCATAATTCCAAGTCTGCTTACTTTTTTGGGTTATTGCGTTGTGGTAGTTTTTAAGTTTCATTTTGCTCTTTCTGAGTCTGAAAAAAAACAACTGCAAAAAGTACAAAACAACAAACTGCCTCCCATACAAAATTTAATTTCTTTCTTTACTTTGGCGCTCATTATTAGCGGTATTTATTTTGGTTTTTTTACGCCCACAGAATCTGCGGCTGTTAGTCTTTGTGTGCTAATCTTTATAGTTTTTATTAAAAAGCAACTCAAACTAAAAGAACTGTGGCAATCTTTAAAGGAGTCTGTTTTACAGACAGCGGTAATTTTTTCTATTGCTATTGGAGCAAAACTGCTCATTACTTTTTTAACACTTACCAGTTTTATAGAAAATTTGCTCTTTTTCTTAGATTCTGTTTCTCCTTCTGCTTGGGTAGTCTTGTTATTTTTGATTTTGATTTATCTCGTTTTAGGGATGTTTTTGGATTCTATAGGGATTTTGGTTTTAACCTTACCTTTTATGATACCCATTGCAGAAACTTTGGGTTGGAATTTGATTTGGTTTGGGGTATTAGTAGTAAAACTATTAGAAATAGGTTTGATCACACCTCCTGTAGGTTTGAATGTATTTGTGATTCATACTGCCTTTCCGAAAATTCCATCAGGTGATATTTTTCGTCAGTTGGGAGCTTTCTTAGTTTCTGATTTTTTTGTAATAGCATTTATAGTGCTTTTTCCTACAGCGAGCATTATTTTTTCCTTTATTTTCTAAATGTTTCAAAAGTTTTTAGTAAAATCCAGCAAAAAAAATAAAGTTATTATTTTTTTGTTTGTTGGCAGTATTTTTTTAGTATTTTTTACTTTATCACAAGGAGATAAAAAGCAATACTACCAAAAAAAAATAGAGAATTTGCGACAATTAAAACAAGATAATCAATTTAAAAAGGAAGTATTAGATAGATACCAAAGCGACCTTACCGCTGGAGCAGAAAAAGAAGAGAAAAAGTGGGTTTTAGATGTGCCACTGGAGAAAACCAATGAAAAATTATTAAAAATAATGCAAAATTCTAAAATTAGAATACTAGACGAAAAGGATATATTTGAAGAATATGGAGATTTTTCATTGGGGCAAAAACAAATACAATTTCTAGCTTCTTATAAAAATTTGAATCAATTTATTACAGATTTAAAAAAAGAAAATGTTTGGATTTCTGCTATAAAAATAAACAATTCTTCTATCTATTCCTTAAATCCGCAATTAAATATTATGCTTTCTATCCACTATATTTTTAGAGACTTTTGAATCAAACATTTATGAAATACTATTTTACTAGTTTAGTTTTAACGTTGTTTTTTTCTTTGCTGGCTTTTTTTTCACTGGTTTTTACTTTGTGGGCGAATCCTTTTTCTGCTAAAGTTGTGATAAAGTCTAAAAAAAAAACAGAATCTATAACTGCTAGTGATCAGGATACTGTTCAAAACAAAGCAGTAGGAGTGAACTTTGTTGTTGGTAAAATTCAATATCAAGGACGGTTGAATTTACCCGATAGAAGAGCTGGAATTTTCTTTTTTAAAAACAAAAAATATCTAGTGGAAGAAGGTGAAAAAATAGGTAATATTAAAATAGTAGACTTAAAAACGGATTATATTTTGCTATTACAGGGTAAGAAATTGTATAAGGTAAGTAAGAAGTAAAAAATTATTTGTTGCAATAAAATTGTTTTTATTTTAGATTGAACAAGTGTAGTACAAAAATAAAAGGTTAACTTATCAACAATTAACGAACAATAAAATGAAAAAAGATAATTACAAGAAAACTTATTCTGCTTGGGTGAATAGTATACTAAGAGATTGTAATAATATCTCAAAATCGTTAATCACACCTCTTAAATTACAAAAATTACTCTACCTTAGTTTTGGGAAGTATCTTAATTACGGATACAAAGAAGATATTCTGACTTTTCAAGCATGGCATATGGGCCTGTAATACCAGAAGTCTATGAAGAATATTCTACTTTGGGAGACAAGGTAATTACCAGCACAATGGATATAGAAGGGCAAACTTTTGTAATTTCAGGGAATGAAGCAATACCTATATTTGAAACAATTAATGAGTATGGTTCAAGAACTGGTAGCCAACTAATAGATCTTACCCACAAAAAAAATGGTGCTTGGTATAATAGTTTTTCAAATGGAGGCTACCGTAAAAATATCTCTCTTAAAGAAATTAAAAAAGAATTTGAATGTCCAATACAGTAGTAGACCCCAAAGTATCAAAAGAATTAAAAAATAGAAATAATACCCCTGAAGACAATAGAAAAGAAAATAGAGTAAAAACTTTAAGATGGCTTTCTTTTATTATTATAGGTTTACTCGGCATAACCGTAGGGGCAGCATATTTTTAAGTATTATAAAATTAAACATAGGCACAGAACTGATAGTTATTTCTACTATTCTAGGTTCTGCTCTTACGACAATTATAGGTGTGTTAGCAGGGACTTCAATAGATTAAAAATGCCTAACCTATCCATAAATAATTGAGAACTTGCCAAGTAGACAGTAAAAGATAAAACCTATATATTAAAATTACTATGTCATGGTTTGAAAAATTAGCTCCAAGTATTTTTGGAACAAAAACAGAATCTAAAATTCCAGCGGGGATTTGGTTGAAATGCAGTAAATGTAGCGAAATACTTTACGATAAAGAATTAGAAAAGCATCTAAAGGTTTGTCAGTATTGCGGGTTTCATTTTCGTTTGGATTGCTACGAAAGGCTAAAATTTTTATTAGATAAAAATTCTTTTGAAGAAATGGATAAAAATTTATCCAGCACAGATCCTATCAGTTTTTCTGATACAAAAAAGTATAAAAGCCGTCTTAAAAATGAACCCAAAAAAGCGAATAGCAATGAATCTGTGATTTGCGGTTTAGGAAGCATTGTGAGCAGAAAAGTTTCTATTTGCGCTTTTAACTTTATGTATATGGGAGGTTCTATGGGTATTGTGGCTGGAGAAAAAATTGCTCGTGCAATAGATAGAAGCGTAGAAAAATCTTTACCATTGGTTGTTATTTCTGCGTCTGGTGGGGCTAGAATGCAAGAAGGCACTCTATCTTTAATGCAGATGGCAAAAACTTCTGCTGCCCTCCACAGTTTAAAAGAAAAAAAATTGCCTTATATCTCTCTTTTAACCGACCCTACTACTGGAGGAGTTTCTGCTAGTATTGCGATGTTGGGAGATATTATTTTAGTAGAACCAGGGGCATTAGTTGGTTTTGCAGGACCGCGTGTGATTCAACAAACCATCAAACAAGATTTACCTAAGGGATTTCAAAGAGCAGAATTTTTACTCCAACACGGAGTAGTAGATAGGATAGTGCACAGAGCAAATCTACGAAGTGAAATCTCCAAAATTTTATCCTACCTAGCTCCTTAAAAATCTCTTCCAGCGGACGTGGTAATACCAATGAAGCAACTGGCAAAATATGAAAAAAATACTTATTTTATTGCTTAAATTTGCTCTTGCGGGAGGACTGTTATATTGGTTGATTTCTTCTGAAAAACTAGACTTTAGCCAAACAAAAATTATTTTAGAAAGTTGGCGGTTTTTTATTTTTTTAGTATTGCCAGTTCTTTTCTTGGCTATGTTTTTGCAAAATTTAAGGTGGTGGATTTTGCTTAAATCATTTGATTTAATAATTCCCTTTAAACGAGCTTTTTTATTGACTTGGATTGGCAATTTTTTTAGCGTCACTTTGCCGGGACTTGTCAGCGGAGATTTGATTAAGGGATTGTATCTGCATTCAAAAAAAAAACACACAGATTTAGTCTCCATTTATATCACCCTCTTTATAGATAGAATTTTAGGCTTGTTTGGACTTTTGTTTATATTTTTATTTTCTGTATTAAACCTTAACGGAGAACAAAAAGAATTAGCATCTAGTCTATCTATATTTATAGTCGTTGCTGCACTTACTCTTGTTTGTTTTTTTTGCTTTATTTTTTATCCCTCTCCAAAAAAGAATAAGGATTGTCAAAAAAGCTGGCACACTAATCTATCAGATAGAATATTAAGCAAACTACCCCCACTAACAGAAATAAGAGAATTTTTAACAAAGGTTTTTCAAAATTTGAAAATCATGCGGCGATACAAATTACGCTTGCTAGTTCTACTACTTATTTCTTTAGTGATTCATAGCCTTATATGCCTATTATTCTATCAAATTGCTGCTCTTTTACTACTGGAAAAATTAGCCTTTTGGACTCAAATGAGTCTTATTCCGCTAGGTTTGATTGCGACTGCTATTCCCATTTCTCCGGCGGGGATAGGTGTAGGACATATTGCCTTTGAAAATCTTTACAATTTATTTGGATTAAAAGAAGGAGCTAATATTTTCAACCTATTTATTATTCACCAAATTTTTGTTTATTTATTAGGTTTTTTTCCTTTTCTTTTTTATAGAAGAAAACGAGTTGCAAAAAATTAGACTGGAGTAGAATGGCTAAATCTTTTGGATAAAAGAGCGTTTTAAAGTAGACTCCTATTACTCTGTTCAGCTCTAATTTGAGTAATATTGTAAAATAAAATTTGAGGCTTTTTAGCTTCTAAAAGATCCTTTATGCTAATAATATCACACTTAGGAATTTCAGGTGCTATATTTCCTAGAGCGTAGCATTCTTTTTTCATTCCGTCTGTTATGTTTCCCATAGTCAGCAACAATCCTGCATTACCTTTTTCTTGGCAAGTTTTAATAAAAGATCTTACTTGAGTTATGGACAAATTTTTGCCTCCTTTGATTTCCAATAAACACAAGCTACTTTTCTTTTGGGTAGGAATTTGAAAATAAAAAAAACCGTCTATTCCTCCATCCCCTGTTTTTTTATCGTTGGGTACGCCGTTGATTAAATGAGTAACAACCCAATCTTGAAATTCAAATTTATCTTTTTCAGCCAATTTTTTAGCTTGTTCTATATTTTTTGGTAATCCATCGGTTTTATAATCTTTGCCTTCCAAAAAACCATGCCTATCTTTGAGTCTTTTTTCTATTAAAGCTACGCTCAAAGTAGAGATATCCGCCCCCATAAATTTCCTGTCTAAATTTACAGCTTCGTCTACTGTAGTCCCGCAACCACAGAAAAAATCTGCAACCAAATCCCCTTTGTTGCTACTTGCTTGTATGATTCTTTCCAATAGTGCAAGTGGTTTCTGTGTGGGATAACCCAATCGTTCTTTTGCTTGTGAAGAAATAGCCATAAAATCCGTCCATAAATTTTGAACCTGTTTGCCTATAATATTTGTTGCAAATTGTTTGTACCTAGGAGTATTGTTTGAAGTAAAAAATATAATATCATTTTTTAGTCCCTCGTTAATTCTATCTTGAGACCATCTCCAATGAGTTCCTGTCGCTGGTTCTAACATTCCTCTTTTTCCGAAACATTTTGCTTTACCTTGCCCTGCCGCATTCATTGATACAGACTTATATCTTTTTCTAGTATTCTCATCAATGTAAGGGTATTCTTTCTCTGTTTCATCTTTTGTTCTCTTAATGAAGACTTTATTATAAAAATAAATTTTTGTTTTAGAATAGAAAAAAATTGTATCAGTAATCACTCCAAACTTATTTCCATCATTATGACTATAAGACCTTCTCCAGACAATTTCGTTTCTAAAATTTTCATTCCCAAAAATTAAATCACATAAAGTTTTTAAATAGTGGCTCATTGTAGAGTCACAATGCAGATAAAAACTTCCCGTTTTTTTTAATAATTGGCGCATATAATAAATCCTAATAGCCATCATAGATAGATAAGACACATAACTATCAGGCATAGTATCTTCTATGAACTTTAAGTAATTATCAATTTTTATTAAACCTAGTGATTTTATTTCTTCTATATTTTTGGTATATTCTACATTGCTCCAAGTATCTTTAAAGGCTTCTATTTGAAGTTGATCTGCTTCATTAAATCTATTCTTGTATAAAATATTGTAATTCTTTTTGGAATTGAAAGGCGGGTCAATATAAATCAAATCTATAAAACTGCTATTTTCTTGTAGCAGCTTTTTCATAATCTCCAAATTATCTCCATAGTATAGATAATTTTCAGGTGGTTTCATTGTTTAAACTGAGGAAACAAGGTGATCCATCAAATCCTTTTCTGTAAAAAACCCTTCCTTTTCGCTCATCAACCAACGGGCAGCTAGCAACGAGCCTTTAGCGAAACCCAAACGAGTTTTAGCGGTATGTTTTAATTCTATGCTATCAAACTCGGATTCATAACCAATGTTGTGTGTTCCAGCTATATCTCCCCCTCTGATAGAAGCAAAATGAAGTTCAGCTGCTGTGATTTTTCTGTTTAACCTATCGTAGACGGCTTCTTTTTTTCTTTGGATATTTTTTAGCAGACTAGCCACGATTGTTTTTGCTGTTCCAGATGGAGAATCTAGTTTGCGATTGTGGTGCATTTCCCAACCTAGCACATCGTAGTCTTCAAAATGATTGATGATTTTAGCAGATTCTTCTACAAGTTTGAAAAAAATATTTACTCCAATAGAAAAATTGGAAGCGTAAATCATTGCGGTTTTATTCTGTTGGATGATTTTTTTTGCTTGCTCTAGTTTATCTTCCCAACCAGTTGTAGCCATCACGATTTTTTTTTTAAAAGAAGCGATTTTTTCTATATTTTCTAAGGCAGCAGTCGGTTGTGTGAAACAAATACAAACATCTGTTTCCTGTAAAGATAGCTCACTAATTTCTGTAAAATCAGCGTCTTTTTGGTGGGGGTCTATTGTAGAGAGAACTTCTATATTTTCCTCTTGAGCGGTTTTTTTCACTAGCCTTCCCATTTTTCCTAAACCTACTATACTAATTTTCATACCAATTTTCGTCTGTATTTGGCTTGAGCACTCTACTTATTATACCGTAAATTCAAAGGTCTATATTAGATTACTCTCCTTCTAATTCGTAGTCTCAGTATTAGATTGCCCTCCTTCTAATTCGTAGTCTCAGTATTAGATTGCCCTCCTTCTACTTTTTCAGTTGAATCCTTACTAATTTCTTTTCCTCCGTTATTCGGCTCGTTAGATTTAGTATTGTCTTGAGAAATGGTATTTTCGCCCGTATTAGAATCATCAGGTTCTACAGCAGCCATATTGGAAGAAGCAGACGCCACTCTAGCCTTTTTTTTCTTTAAATGCGGCAGTTTGTAAAAATCGTAGACAGAATTTTCTATTTCAAAAATCAAAGTAGGATCGTTTCTCAAAAATAGTTTCACATTTTCTCTGCCCTGCCCTATTTTTTTACCCTTATAGGAGAACCAAGAACCGCTTTTTTCTACAACACCCGATTGCAAAGCCATATCTACTACAGCTCCCAAATGAGATATTCCTTGATTAAATATAATATCTACTTCTGTAGTGCCAAAGGGAGGCGCCATTTTATTTTTGACGACCTTAATGCGAGTTCTATTGCCTATAAGTTGGTCTCCTTGTTTAATACTGGTTATTCTACGAATATCCAACCGAACACTAGAATAAAATTTTAAAGCATTGCCTCCTGTAGTCACTTCAGGGTTACCAAAAACAATACCAATTTTTTGTCGTAATTGATTGATAAAAACTACGATACAATCCGATTTAGAACAAAGAGCGGTAATTTTTCTTAAAGCCTGCGACATCAAGCGAGCCTGCAGACCCATATGAGAATCTCCCATTTCTCCTTCAATTTCTGCTTTAGGAACCAGTGCTGCTACAGAATCAATTACAATAATATTTACTGCGCCACTACGGATCAACACTTCTGCGATTTCTAAAGCCTGCTCTCCATAATCAGGTTGCGAAAGCATTAAATCTTCCACTTGCACGCCAAGTTTTTTGGCGTAATTAATATCAATGGCGTGCTCTGCATCAATAAAGGCGGCAATTCCGCCCGCTTTTTGAGTCTCTGCTATACCGTGCAAAGCTAAAGTTGTTTTTCCAGAAGATTCAGGACCGAAAATTTCTACAATTCTGCCTACAGGGTAGCCTCCAGTTCCTAGGGTTATATCTAAAGCAATATTACCAGAGCTAATTACTGGCACAAGAGGACGACTCATACCGTCCATTTTCATAATAGCACCCTTACCAAATTGTTTTTCAATTTGACTAACAGCCGTATCTAAAACCTTTTTTTTTTCTGGATTTAACATTGTTTTGTAGTTTTGTGATTGATAAAAAATAAATATTGATAATTGATAATCTTTTTATAGAGTATAAAACTTATTTTTCAAAAAACAAATAGAATTATTATAAAACAAGAATCTAGTCTATTTTTTATTAAACCGTCATTATCCGCTCCTATTTTAAGCACAGGTTATTTTCGTTTTAAGATAGCGAAAATATATTTATTATTTTTTTCAAAATTTGCTCCTGTTCTTTTTCCTAATAAATATTTTTCTTTAAATTTTTGAAAACCTTTTTTAAAGAAAAAAACAATAGAATTTCTCAATAAACGGTATTTTTTTTTGTAGCGATTTTGTAGAAATTGATCCAATAATTGAAGGCTAGGATAAAGTCTTTTTGCTAAAATATAAGAGCCGATTTCTATGGTAGGAGAGCAATTTTTGGTAATGTCTAATTCTTGAGTTTTGGAAAATGGGCTTTTTTTTAATTCTTGATAGAAATCATTCAGTTGATGTCCGCCTCCAACTAGATGGGTGTATTTGGGATTGTGGGCTTGTTTTTTAAAAAAATCACTGACAAGCACAGTGCCATTTTTTGCGAGTATCTTGTTTAAAACTGCAAAGCTATATTTCATTGGAATATACTGAAAACTTTCGCTAAAAAAAATCATGTCGTACAGGGGGATATTTTTGTTTTGTAATAATTGTTCAAAACCACTGGCGTAAATTTGCGGCTTGGTTTTAGGCTGTATAGTCTTGATTTTAGCCTCTACTTTTTTTTGTAGATGAACGGAAGGAATTACCGCATCTACAAGATAACCTTTTTTTAAAAGCTGGATGAGAATAACTCCCGTGCCACAACCTACATCTAAAACACGAGCTGATTTTTTAGAAAGTTGTTTTTCTATTTGGCAAGTAATAAATTTTGTGTAGTTTTGTTGGGCTTTGATAATTTCTGCAATAGTAAAATCTTTTTCTTCTTTAGGCGGTGTATCCCAATAACCGTAATGGAGGGATTCTAAACCCAAAAGTTTTTCTCCCAGTACTAATCCGAATTCTTCTGATTCCATATTTAAAAAGTTAAGTTTTGTAGTGTGTAGCACAACCTACATTCTAAAGCAAAATGCAATTTTTGCAAGTCGGTTTATTGTATAGACCTTTTCTCTCTAAAATTATAGAAATCTTTAAATCAACCAGTCTAGTCCCAGTAATTAAATAAGCAGAATGTCTAATTTAAAGGCATCTTAAGGTTGTAATCAAAATGAATATTTTTTAAAGGCAGAAAACGAGTTAAATCTTCTATAAACGATTTACTTGCGTGGACTTTCTTGTGTGATTCTATGCAGTGGATTGTTCTGTCTTTTTTTTCAATTTGTAAAACAACATTAGTCTGGGAGACTTTATCATTATTTTTTGAAATTAAATTTTTGATTTCCATCCAAAAATCAGAAAGATCTTCTTTTTTTGTAGGGAGGCGGTCGTAAGAAAAATGTAAATTTATTTTGCTCACAAAATCTTTACGAAGTCGCTCTAAGGAAAAAACTTTTTGGATAAAAAATTTATTACGTTCTTCATAACGAGCTTGAGAAAATTGCACGAGTAAAGCTCTATCCCTATCTAGGAAAGACTCTATGGCTGGATTTTTATTCAGGTTAATAAAAAAACTCATTTCTGCACTAAAATCTTCTAAAAAAATTTCTGCTGTTTTTATATTTTTGTCGTTTAAGGTGATTCTTAAATACTGGATGTAGCAGGCAACCCAACTTTTTTTTCCAGCCCTGCCGAGGTCTAAACTTTTGAGATTGATCAAGCCATTGAAAGATCTTAAATCATTAATATAAAAAGAAAGGGGATTTTTATTTAGGTAAAATCCCAGTGTTTTTTTGGATTCTTGCAGTTCTTCTAAAAAACTCCAGGTAGGGCATTCTTGCAATTTGATACTCTCCAGTGGTGTGTCGTTTCCGACAACAAGGGTATCCATCTGCTCGTTGGAGTTTGAATTAAATTTAGCTATTTCTGACAAATAGTCTAAATTTTTAAAAAGTTTGTGTCTGTTTCTTTCTAATGAATCTAAGGCACCGATTTTTATAATATTGGTTAGCACCGCAACA
The DNA here is from genome assembly GCA_965216635.1 of bacterium. Lineage (GTDB taxonomy): Bacteria > SAR324 > SAR324 > XYD2-FULL-50-16. The sequence continues at coordinate 1,947,699 of OZ244188.1, read as the reverse complement.
TTAATACCAGAATCTAAAGCCTTGCAAAAATCCAATAAATTACTAAATCCTTTTTTTCTGTTTTTTAAAAGTCCTTCAAGTGCGGTTTTACCTATACCTTTAATTGCTCCAAAGCCAAAACAAATTTTTTCTTCTTTTATGGTAAATAAAAAAAGACTTTTATTGATATCAGGAGGGATCACTTGAATACTGGTTTTTTTTATTTCGGTTAGAATTTTTTTTATTTGTTTAGTATTCTGCGATTCAGAATTGAGTAAGGATACATAAAACTGCTTGGTATAAAAACTTTTTAAGTAGGCTGTTTGATAGCTAATTAAAGCATAGGCTGCGGAATGCGATTTATTAAACCCATAACCTCCAAATTTATCAATTTGCTCGAAAATATCTATTGCTTCTTGCTCCTTTAAACCTTTAGCAATACTTTGTGATACAAACCTTGTCCTTTGTTGTCGTAAAATTTCTTTCTTTTTTTTACCCATAGCTCTACGGAATATATCAGCTTCAGCAAGCGAAAACCCCCCTACTTCTTGGACTATATGGATAATCTGTTCTTGATAGATCATCACCCCATAAGTTTCTTTTAAAATATTTTCTGTTAAAGGATGAGGATAAACTACTGGTTCTTTATTTTTCTTGCGATTGATATAGCGAGTAATCATATCGGAGCCTAGGGGTCCTGGACGGTAGAGGGCAATCAGAGCGATAAGGTCTTCAAATTGAGTTGGCTTCATTTGGCGAATATATTTTGTGATACCAAAAGATTCCATTTGAAAAATACCCGTCGTTTTGCCTTCTGCTAGCATTCTATAGACTCTACTGTGATCGAGAGGAATAGATTCAATATTAAAATCTGGTTGCTCTTGTTGGATCAGTTTCAAACTCTGACAGATGACAGTTAGATATTTTAAGCCGAGCAAATCAAATTTTATAGCCCCTTGATTTTCGGCATCTTCCATACTGTATTGTGATAAAATTTCAGTACTATCTTTAGGATTGCATAAAGGAATACGGGTACTAATATCTGTATCCATAATAATAATACCAGCAGCGTGAGTGCTAAGATTGGAGTTAAGACCTTCCAACCGTAAAGCAATTTGTATCAACTGTTTTTCTTTTTTTTGTCCAGATTTATAAAGCTCCGCTAATTCCAGATTTTCTTGCATTGCTTGGGTTAAGGTGATATTCAACCTATCTGGTATCATACGAGCAATAGTATCTGCATTTATATAAGCAATGCCTAAAACTCGAGCAACTCCTCTAATCACAGCTTTTGCGTTAAGCGAGCCTAAAGTTGCGATTTGGCAAACTTTTTCACTGCCGTATTTTTTTTTGATGTAATCAATAACTTTGCCTCTTTCATTAGCGTCAAAATCTATATCTATGTCGGGTAAAGACGCTCGTCCTGGGTTTAAGAATCTTTCAAAAAGCAAGTCATAGCTTAAAGGGTCAATATTGGTGATTTGTAAAGAATAGGCTACAAGAGAACCAGCCCCCGAACCTCTACCGGGACCTACTAAAATTTTTTGATTTTTTGCCCAGATTACAAAATCAGCAACAATCAAAAAATACCCGGCATAACCCATCTTAATAATAGTGGCTAGTTCGTAGCTAAGTCTTTTTTTATAAACTATTTGTTTTTGCTCAAAAATTCCGTCGCTCCACTGGAGCCTATTTTTTAAAGAAAGCAATCTTTTTTCTAAACCCTGCTTTGCTTGATTCTGGATTTGCGATTCAGGTTCTTGCCCGTCATCAGAAGGAATTGTAGGTAGATAAAACTGTTTGTTTTCCAAACTCAAATCACAGGCTTCTGCTATTTTTAAACTATTTGTTAGACTTTCAGGAGCTGATTGAGAAAAAAGATTTTCCATCTGCTGCTGACTTTTAAAATAAAGCTCTTCGGTGAGAGGCATCTCAGGGGCACTATTTCCAATGACTTTTTGCGCCCCCATTTGCCTTAAAACAAATTGTGGGAAAGAGTCTTCAGGCGTTAGATAAAAGCAAGGGTTTGTAGCAACAAGAGCTACTGAAGTTTGTTTTCCTAATTGCAGGATTTTTTGAGTAAGAATTTTTTGTTGGGATAAACCATTGTCTGAAATTTCCAGATAAAATCTATCCCCAAAAATTTGCTGGTAGTCTTGGACTAGTTGGAGTGTTTTTTGATTGTCGTTTTTTTGTAGATAATGGGCGATATCGCTTTCATATTCTCCTGTTATTAAAAAAAGACCTTGTCTGTACATTTCCAGCCATTCCCATCGTAAAAAAGGAGTTTGATTTTTTTTGCCCTCCAGATAGGAAAGACTAGAAAGTTTAATTAGGTTTTTATAGCCCTGTTTATCTATACAGAGCAGATTTAAACGAGAACCTACGCTATCAAGTCTAGATTTTAAATAAAACCCTTGTCCGATAATGGGTTTAATGCCTTGATTCTTAAAACTACGATAAAACCTTATTGCTCCAAAAAGATTATTGTGATCTGTTATGGCGCAAGCGGGCATTTGTAATTCTGCTGTTTTGAGAACTAATTCTTCAATTTTAATAGTTCCTTCAAAAAGAGAGAAATGGGTGTGGGTGTGTAAATGGACGAAACTCATAGTATTTTTCTATCTATCTTTAAACTTCAAAAAACATTTTGCAACTTTTTTCAAAAAAGTTTAATTTACAAATTAAATATTATTCCAGAATTTTTTGAATATGCAACCTTCTGATTTAAAAGCCCTATACTACATCACCCATAAGGACAATTTAGAATCTATCCTTAAGCTAGGCATTCTGTCGCATCAACAAATAGAGCAACAAAAAATTGCCAAAAAAAAAATCTATAGCGAAGAGGTGATAACCTTACGAAAAGAAAAACTAGTAGAAAACAATCTTTCTCGTTTTGAGGACTACGCCAATTTTTATATACAACCCCGCAACCCTATGCTTTATAGACTGTTGCACGACAGCGGACAAGGTTCTTTCAATCAAGGAACATCCGATATAGTGATTTTGGAATTAAAAAAAGAAATACTCGGACACGAGGGCACCTACTTGACCGATGGCAATGCGGCTTCGCAGGCTACAAATTTTTATGCGAACAAAAAAAAAGGGTTTTTGAAAATCAATAAATTTATACTACAAAATGCGGCGTGGTGGAACAATTTAGAAGACGGCAAAAGAAAAATTATGGCAGAATTGCTTGTCCCTAAAAAAGTAGAGCCCCACTATATTTCTGCTATCTATACTGCTAATTCAGATCTCCAAAAAAATCTCCAAGAAAAGCTCCAAAAAAATCCCCAAAAAAATCAAGCAAAACCAGAAATTATTTTGGATAAAACAAAATTTTTTCTGCCCAATCAAACATACCGCATTACAGAAAAAATAAAACTGATACAAGGAGATATGTTTTTCTCTAGCGCTCAGACTCTCACGATTAGCGTCAATACAGTAGGAGTTATGGGCAAAGGACTAGCTTCTAGAACAAGGTACCAATTCCCTGATGTTTTTGTGCAATACCAAGACCTATGCCGTCAAAAAAAATTAGTTATGGGTAGACCTTATCTTATCAAGAGAGAAAAAAGTCTGGATGATGTTTTAGCGTATGATTCTGATAATTTAAAAAATAAAAATTCTTATAAGTGGTTTTTACTTTTTCCTACAAAAAAACACTGGAGAGAAAATAGTCCTCTGCAAGGTATAGAACAGGGTTTGCGGTGGCTACTCGCTAATTATAAAAAAGAAGGTATAGAATCTTTAGCTTTACCAGCATTAGGCTGTGGGTTAGGGGCATTAAATTGGAATCAGGTGGGACCTTCAATGTGTAAATTTCTAAATCAAATGGATATTCAAAGTAGGGTTTATTTACCGATGGAGCAAAAAATAAATTTTGAAAACCTAACCGCAGATTTTTTAATTAACTAATATAGACCTTTGATTACCCAAGTAAATCCAGTAAAAAACACTACAAAACTGCAGGGGATGTTTTTTTTTTATAGCATAACATGTAGAGACGCCCTACAGGGCGTCTTATATGATGTGCATAAACCACAAAAAGCTGTTTTTAATAAACGTTCTAAATTTATGAGACGCCCATATAGGACGTCTCTACAGACCTACATAAAATAAAAAATGCCTCCCCGCAACGCATTTGTTTTTTTTATTTGCTTTTAAAGTGTTTTTCTGCAATTATTCTTTATAAAGAATGAGCAGAAACACCAAAAACACCAAAAACAAATAAAATTCTTTTTTTTATTTGCTTTTAAAGTGTTTTTCTGCAATTATCTTATAAAGAATGAGCAGAAACACCAAAAACAAATAAAATTGTTTTTTTTATTTGCTTTTAAAGTGTTTTTCTGCAATTATTCTTTATAAAGGATAAGCAGTAAAAATAAAAAACTTTTGAATTTGCGTTCTGTTTAGCCAAAACAAGCTTATTGCTTGACGCTTTTTGTGGGCTATTTGTGAAACAGCCAAAGGGCTGTTTCACAGTTCATTCTTGCTTAATGCAAGGTTTATAGTGTTTTTTACTACGCCATTAAAAAAAAATTTTAACTCTTGAAATATTACATATATTCCTGCGAGCTAAAATTTTTTTTTGCCTTGCCTAGCCGTCACATAACGCAAATTCAAAGGTCTATAAAAAACTGCCAACAACCAATAGTTTGCTATTATTGTTTTTTTCTGCAATCCTTTATGAAGTTTTGTTATTTAACCTAAATTTAATTATTTACACTATTATGAAAAACATAAATTCCCAAGTTTTAAGGAAAACTTTCGCTTTTTCGCTGGTTCGTTTTACTCTGGCTCGTTTTACTCTGGTTCGTTTTACTTTGGCTCGTTTCGTTTTGGCAGCTATTCTTATTCCCGCCCTTCTTATAGGAAGTGCCTTTACTTTTGGAGGCAGTAATCTGCAGGCACAAGCGGTTCAAAATAATACAAAATCGGGATTTTTCGCTGGTTTTGTCTATCTAAATGGATTTAAAGTAGATACCACAACACTTGTCACTACAAATATCACAACCATCACTGACGCTACTACTACAAGCTATAGAATCGATTTAGATCGTGGCAATGGCGGCTATGGAGAGACAACCTCTAGCATAGACGCAATCGGTGGGAATCCTGGTTGGAGTAATAATAACACAACCGGACTCAGAACTTTAATAGAGGCAAACTGTGAAACAGGAGCAACAAGAGATACAGTCACACATCTAGATGGTTCAACTGGAGATTACTATTTTTTATTCCCTCGCTTCAGCAGCTTTGATCCTGGTAAAAAACCGTCTTTAAATAAGATTGAGCCCTCTGGAGATGCTACTGTAACTTTAGCAACTAATGCTAACCCCTTTCATACAGGAGAAGACGGGAGCAGATCTCATTGTCACAGATACTTTTCCGAAAAGACTCTTTTAAACTATCAGATTGCGACGGCAGATTATTCAGTTTCAACTCCAAATTCTGTACATGCGGCTCCAAGAACAACCACTAGCAAGAGCGATAAAATCTCAGGTATTGGTTTGCAATTCGGCTTCAGGTGGGAAAAATGGAGAGCCTCTCTGACCCATTTTACTGGCTCTGGGGGAGCTAACGAGCTCGCCAATACGCTAGTTATGGCGGATTATTTTGTAAACGAGGATTTTTTTGTAGGAGGTGGTCTGGCGAGTATGAAGCTTACTAATAGTTTAACCAGTGCCTCTGCTACTAGTCCCGCGATTCAGATCGGCTATAAGCGAAACTTGACCCCCAACCTATCGCTTAATTTTGGCTTGACGAAGTATATCTCGGGGGTTTCTCTAAAAAATAGTGTTACTAATACTACTACTACTACTACTACTACTACTACTACTAATAGTAATAATACTCCCATTGTGTCACGCTTTGAAGAAACACAGACTAAAAGCGATTCAGCAACAATTGGTGCAGAAAGTGTGAGAATACCCGGCCCGCCCTTATTAGGTGGGATAACTCCTACCACAACTTTTCTATACCTTGATCAGCGCCCTAATGGTATTCGTTATGATCAAAGAATGGTAGTAACCCAAGTCCGCAGCAGAACTGTATATATAAACAAAATCCAGATTCCAGCAGGAGCCTCAGAAACTCAGACAACCACAACCACCGAAACCGATGCCGAACTCAAAGCACCACTCGTCATCAGCATCTCCTTCCATTTGAGTTTTTAAGAAAAAAAAACTGCAAGGGATATTTTATAGCATAACATGTAGAGACGCCCTACAGGGCGTCTTATACGATGTGCATAAACCACAAAAAGCTGTTTTTAATAAACGTTCTAAATTTATGAGACGCCCATACAGGGCGTCTTATATGATGTGCATAAACCACAAAAAGCTGTTTTTAATAAACGTTCTAAATTTATGAGACGCCCATATAGGACGTCTCTACAGACCTACATAAAATAAAAAATACCTCCCCGCAACGCATTTGTTTTTTTTATTTGCTTTTAAAGTGTTTTTCTGCAATTATTCTTTATAAAGAATGAGCAGAAACACCAAAAACACCAAAAACAAATAAAATTCTTTTTTTTATTTGCTTTTAAAGTGTTTTTCTGCAATTATTCTTTATAAAGGATGAGCAGAAAAAATAAAAAACTGCCAATAGCCAAAAAAATATATTGACAAAATTGTTTTTTTCTGCAATCCTTTATGAAGTTTTGTTATTTAACCTAAATTTAATTATTTACACTATTATGAAAAACATAAATTCCCAAGTTTTAAGGAAAACTTTCGCTTTTTCGCTGGTTCGTTTTACTCTGGCTCGTTTCGTTTTGGCGGCTATTCTTGTTCCCGCTCTTCTTATAGGAAGTGCCTTTACTTTTGGAGGCAGCAAGCTGCAAGCCCAAGCGGTTCAAAGCAGTAGCAAGCAGGGATTTTTCGTTGGCATTGTCTATCTAAGTGGTTTTAAGGTGGATAGTAGCAGCAAAACCACTGGAGTCCCTGATACTATTACTACTATTACTGGTACTACCAGAACATCCTATGATCCTAATGTTACCTATTCAGATATCACCACTAGCATAGAAGCAGACGCTTCTTCTTTCTTTGATGCTAGTCCTGATCTAAAAGCTGGAATAGAAGCTCTTGTAGCAGCAAACTGTGAAACAGGAACACCGAGCTTTGATGCAACCGATGGAACCTATGTTTTCCATGACAATTTTATATCTTACTTTGATGAAGGCACAAGAGATGGAGTAGGAAACACCGCAACTAGAAATAGTAATAACACAACATGGAATTTGAATACATGTTCAGAACACTTTTCTTCTAATGGTTTAACCGCTGCTGATTTTGCTGATTATACATTGCCTGTAAATACAGTGCAGGGTTCAATATCAACAACAGACACAGACGCATTGACATCAACAACAACCAACAAGAGCGATAAAATCTCAGGCATTGGTCTGCAATTCAGCTTTAGGTGGGAAAAATGGAGAGCCTCTCTGACCCATTTTACTGGCTCTGGGGGAGCTAACGAGCTCGCCAATACACTAGTTATGGCGGATTATTTTTTAAACGAGGATTTTTTTGTCGGAGGAGGTCTAGCGAGTATGAGTTTGACGAACGGCTCTGCCAGCGCCTCTGCCACAAGTCCCGCGATTCAGATCGGCTATAAAAAGAACTTAACCCCCAACCTATTCTTTAATTTTGGCTTAACGAAGTATATCTCGGGGGTTTCTCTAAAAAGTAGCACTGCTCCGACAACTACTCCCTATACTCCCGATCCCACTTTCAAGATTGACAGTAATACAACAAACCGCTTGACCCCTGAACAGACAAGAACAGGAGGATCAGTAGTGGTTGGATATTCTTTTGTTGTAGACCCCAGTGGGAAAAATAATAACGTTAATATCACTCCTAATAGATTAACAGATAAGAGAACACAAGTAACCCAATTTGGAAGCAGAACCGTTACTGTAGAGGAAACTATTGAGACTAGCACTCAAACCACAACAACAGAAGGAACAATAAAAACAACCACCGAAACAGATGCCGAACTCAAAGCACCCCTCGTCATCAGCATCTCCTTCCACTTGAGTTTTTAAGAAAAAAAAACTGCAGGAAACATTTTTGTAGAGACGCCCTACAGGACGTCTTATACGATGTGCATAAACCACAAAAAGCTGTTTTTAATAAACGTTCTAAATTTATGAGACGCCCATATAGGACGTCTTATATGATGTGCATAAACCACAAAAAGCTGTTTTTAATAAACGTTCTAAATTTATGAGACGCCCATATAGGACGTCTTATATGATGTGCATAAACCACAAAAAGCTGTTTTTAATAAACGTTCTAAATTTATGAGACGCCCATATAGGACGTCTTATACGATGTGCATAAACCACAAAAAGCTGTTTTTAATAAACGTTCTAAATTTATGAGACGCCCATATAGGACGTCTCTACAGACTTACATATTTTAATAAACGTTCTAAATTTATGAGACGCCCATATAGGACGTCTTATACGATGTGCATAAACCACAAAAAGCTGTTTTTAATAAACGTTCTAAATTTATGAGACGCCCATATAGGACGTCTCTACAGACCTACATAAAATAAAAAATACCTCCCCGCCATCCCGCAATTTGTTTTAAGGCATACATCTAAAAATCGCCCATCATCAGAAGAAATTGTAGGCAACCTTTTTTTATGTTCGGACAAAACTTTTTTGTTGAATATTTTTTTCTTGTTCTCGTTTTTTTAAAACTTCTCTTTTATCGTAGAGTTTTTTACCTCTTGCAATTCCAATTTCTATCTTGGCGTAGCTTTTTTTAAGGTAAATTTTTAAGGCTATGCAGGTTAGTCCTTTTTTTTGTATTTGGTTGTGGATTTTAAGAATTTCTTTTTGGTGGAGTAAAAGTTTTCTTTTCCTCAAAGGTTCGTGATTCATAAAGGGGTTGGTTTGATGGCTGTGGGCTGCGATATACATATTGTGTATTTCTATTTCCATCTTGGAGGTGATTCTAATAAAAGCTTCGGAAACATTCACTTTTCCCGCTCTTAAACTTTTAATTTCTGTGCCTTTTAGCACAATACCTGCTTCTTTTTTTTCTAAAATTTCAAAATGATAATAGGCTTTTTTATTTCTTTGGATGATTTTCATTGCAGTTATAGGGTAGAACTAAATATTTTTCTTGACAAAATGACTAAAAAACTATACAATTATTAATTATGTTATCATAATTCTCTTAAATAATCTTTTTTAAAAAATGGGTGCACACGAAATTTCTGTATTAGCGAGTATCGGCGGAATTATTATTACTTACCTTGGGTTGTTTTTTTTGTATGAGAAATTTTTTATTAAATAAAACTTCCTTTAGAGCCTTCGGCTTGCATTGGAGGAACTGGGCATTTTGCTTGCTTAACTATTACGGTAAGAAAATTCTACAAAAGAAAATTCTACAAAAGAATATTCTACAAAAGAATATTCTACAAAAGAATATGTTTCCTAAACTGAAAGGTTTTGCAAATTTTCGCACTTTGTCTGGCTTTCCGAAAATGCCAGATGCAGGTAAAACTCTAAATAACTATCTATTTGAATGCAACTTTTTGATGATTTTTCTATAGGTAATATCCATTTTAAGAATAGGATACTTATCTCTATTCCTGTAAGGGATAATGCTAAAAAAAATGGCGACCTATCTGCTCCTATTGTAGATGATATAAATCATTTAATAGAAGGAGGAGTCGGTACGATTATTCTGGATTCTGTTTGTATTTCTAGACAAGGCAAGTCTCATAGCCTACAACTGGAAATGAATGAAAAATATATAAGTAGTTTTAGGAGTCTAGTCAAGCATGTAAAAGAAGAAGGAGTTGTTTTAGGAATTAGACTGACTCACTGTGGAGCCAAGACCAGCGAAGCTATTTGTGGGGAGATGCCTGTATCTTCTAGTGTTATTAATTTTGGGAAGGATTTTAGTCAGAGTTATCCCTTTGATGACTACGGTGCAGAAGAAATTGTGCTGAATTTTAAACACGCAGCAGAGCAAGCAGAAGAATCAGGGTTTGAAATTATTGAACTCAATGGAGGCTCTCAAGAATTTCTGGATCAGTGCTTTAATCCAAAATTCAATCAAAGAGAAGATGCCTACGGCGGTTGCCTTAAAAATCGCCTTACTATGCTAAAGGATATTGTCTCTGCTATAAAAACTAGATTACAACATTCGCTTCTATCTTACTACTTTCCAGTCTACGAAAAACAAGAAGGACGTTACAATGCGGATATTCTAAACGAAGTTGTGAATACTATCTCTGGCGAAGGAGTGGATATTCTTCACGCTAATGCATTACAGGTTTTAAATTATATTTTCGGTGAGCATAAAATTTTGCTACAATGGATGCAAGAATTTACCTCAAAAAACCTCATTGCTGCAGGCAACCTTCGCTCTTTTGGAACTCTAAACGACGCCATCAATTTGAATTTAGCTACCTTTTTCAACATTGGAAAAAGCATTTATACCCGTCCTAACTGGTATCAACTTCTGCAAAAGAAAATGAGTGCTTAATGGGAAAATGAAAGTTTCAGAAAATCCATATAAACTGTTAAAAGTAGATTCGGAAGCTCCTTTAGAGGTAGTGAAAGCAGCTTACAGAGCCTTGATGAAATCAAATAGTATGCATCCTGATTTGGGTGGTGAAAATCATTTGGCTCAAGAAATCAATCTTGCTTATCAGATTTTGTCTGATGCTGAGCAAAGGAGAAAACTGGATTCTAAACTCAAAACAAGCGAGCAGTTTGTAGTAGAGGAAAAAAAAAGTAGCGAGTATTTTGTTGTTTGTCTCTATTGCCATGCAATCAACCGCATTTTGCATCCGCAATGGGTCAAGCAGTCTCAATGTTCTCAATGCAAAACTCCTTTTATTATTACTAAAAAAGGAGTGCATAAAACTACTCAAGGCTATACTGTAAAAACAACTTCGGACATTCCTAAACCATCGGAAGAAAAAATTGATGAAAATTTGGCACAAGAATTTTATGATAGAAAGATGTATTTTCGGGCAATCAGTGAATATAAATATTTGGTAGAAAAACAACCGAAAGAGGCTTATTATAGTTTTAAATTGGGTTTGTGCTACTACAATATGCAATACTATAGGGAGTGCTTAACGCATTTCCGCAAAGCCATAACGAAAAACAATCAATTTACGGCTGCTTATATATTGGCGGGTAAATCGCTACTACAAATGGTACAACATTCAGAGGCAATGAAATATTTTATTAAGGCTAAAAATACTACCGATGAGGATTATAAAGTAGAAGCAAATATTGGTATTTGCCAATACAAAATGGGTTGTTTTTCTCAAGCAGTCTCTGTCTTACTCCCTATAGTCAAAGAGCACCCTACTTATGAGCAAACTGTCTATTTTTTGGCTCTGGCTTTTTATCAAATGCACGATTTTCGTCAGGCTAAAGAATATTTGCAATTAGCACAATTCCATTATTCTGGTAATACAAAAATTGCAGAAATGATAGGCTACTGTAATCGCCATCTTACTTCTTATGCTGTTTGATGAATTTTTTAGAGAATTTCATAAAAATCGTTAAAGGTAGTTTTTTCTGCTTTGTTTTTGTCATCGTCTTGTCTACAGGTTTAGCAGCTGCGGTAGAGCAAAATCAAGAGCAACAGTCTCTAAAGACTACCAGATTGGCAAAAAGGATGAAAGAACTTGTCCAAAATGGTGCTATTTTGTTGGGTTCTCCAGAGAAAAAAATACTTTTTGAATTTAATTCTAGGGAAGCTTTTGTGCCAGCTTCGGTTTTAAAAATTGCAATTACAGCGGTTGCTTTTGATATTTTAGGAAAAGATTTTCGTTTTAACACTACTTTTTATACCAATGCGAAAAAAGAGCTACTTATTCAAGGAGGCGGAGATCCTTTTTTGATTTCAGAAGAAATCACAAAAATTGCTCAACTATTGAAACAAAAAGGTTATACTAGGTTTTCTGCGTTGAAATTGGATGATTCTTTGATTACAACCCAAAAAGTGCCGGGATTGAGTAAAAGTAAAAATGCTTACGATGCACTAAATGGAGCTTTGGTAGTCAATTTTAATTCCTTATTTTTAGAGAAAAAGAAAAATGGGCTGGTAGTATCTGCAGAAGAATGGACTCCTATTACTCCTTTGGCAAGGGAGAAAGGAGGTTTGCTGGCAGTGGGTAAAAAGAAACGTATCAATGTGGGCTCGTCTTACCCTGATAGTTTGAGATATACGGCGGAGCTATTTGTAGCTATTTTTCAAAAGGAGGGAATAAACATTGAGCAAAATTCTTATAAAAAAGAGTTATTAAATGCTGATTGGAAACTTATTTTGGATTATAAAAATTCTCGCAATTTAAAGGAACTAATCCCTTCTTTTTTGCTTTATTCTAATAATTACATAGCTAATCAAATTTATTTTAGGCTCGGAGGGGAAAAATACGGCAAGGTTTATAATTTAGAAAAATCTAATATGGCTATGAAATTTTATATGGCACAGTTTGGTGCTACTTCCAAAAATTTTCAAATCCTAGAAGGCTCTGGATTATCAAGAGATAATGAGATTACAGCGGAAATAATATTAAATGTTCTTTATAAAATTTATTCGGATTACAAGTTATTTCCTCAAAATAAGCAGGTTTATTTAAAGACTGGAACTTTAAAGGGGGTTTATAATTTGGCGGGATATATTCCTTATCAAGGCAAAAACTATCCCTTTTGTATCTTTATCAATGCTCCCAAAAATAATAGGTTGCAGGTATTGGAACTACTGAAAGAGTGGTTGGTGTTGGCGGGTAGAGATTTTAGTTAATAGTAGACTTTTGAATTTGCATTCTGTTTAGCCTATGCAGCGTTGAAAAAAATTTTTAACTCTTGAAATACTTCAGTATTCCAGCGAGCTAAAAATTTTTTTCGCACCTGTTCTAACCATTTGGCTAGCCGTCACATCAGCGAAATTCAAAGGTCTATAGTAGACTTTTGAATTTGCATTCTGTTTAGCCAAAACAAGCTTATTGCTTGAAATAGGGTAAGGGCTATAGAAAAAGTGCCTTTTGGCACTTTTTCATTCCATTTGTGCTACACACTAATTTTTGTAGTGTTTTGCAAGACGCCATTGAAAAATTTTTTTTTTCGCACCTGTTCTAACCAGTTGGCTAGCCCCAATAGTGGGATAAGCATCAGCGAAATTCAAAGGTCTAAATAGGTTCATGCGAAAATTTTTTAGGAAAAAGTTTTTTAGTTATAAACAGTTTTTTAGCTACAAAGGCTTAAGAAAACTGTATTATCAAAAATTGATATTTCCTATCTATGGGAGTAAAAAACCTATTACAGAAATTTCTTTAGGAGTAAGTGTAGGGGTTTTTTGGGGGATGACGCCTACCGTGGGGGCGCAGATGTATATTGTGTTTTTGCAGTGGCTTTTATTTAGAGTTTTCACTAACTCAAGGTTTGATTTGACTTTAGCTATTGCTATGGTATGGATAAGCAATCCTTTAACAGTAGTTCCTCTTTATTTTTTATTTCATACTACAGGAAAATTTTTGATAGATTTATTTCAATTGCCTATCTCTGATTCTCGTAATTTTGTAGTTTTTTTGCAGGAATTTAATGCTATCTATGCTAATGAGTATATAGGCTTTTTTCAGAAGAGTAAGGCAATGTTGGGATTGTTGTTTAGTAGTTGGGGGGTATCATTGATGTTGGGAAGTATTATTTATGCTGTATCCAGTGCAGTTGCTAGCTATTATCTGACAGCAAAAATTTTAGCTCCTCTAATAGAAAAACGGAGGTTGAAAAAAACAGAAAAAAGAAGTAGGCTTGCTAGAAACCTACTTTTGCAAGGGGTAATAGATAGAAAAGAGATCGCAGTTTTCTCTTCTTTAACGGAAAAAAAAAGATTAAAACAAGTAAAAAAACAAAAAAAATTTGTAAAAAACCAGATTTCAAAGGATCTCAAAGAAATAGAAGATGTTACTGACTAATTATATTACTTTAGTAGTTATACGCAAAAAAGATAGAAGGATAAAACTATACCTAGGAATGATGTGGTTTTTGGTGGTTTTATTTTTATGTTTTTTGGGGTTTACTGGGTTTGTCTACTATCAATACTATGAAAATATTTCAAGAGATTCTAGTTATCAGGAATTACAAAATAATTTTCTGGAGCAGACGGTCTATTACAAAGAAATTCAAAATACCCTGGATAATTACTCTGTAGAACTAGAAAAAATAGGGGAGTTTGATGAAAAAATTAGAAATATAGCAAACCAAAATAGAACTTCTAGACAAAGAAAAAAAGAAACAGAAAACTTTGAAGTTTCTGAAAATAGCAGTTTTAATACTGTGCAAGATAGCGAATTACAGGGTAAAATAGGTATTCAAGAAAAAAATATTATTAGCCAAGTAAAAAATATTGAGTTGAATTATAGATTAAGGCATGCTAGTCTATTTAAGTTAGAAAACGTTATTAGAGATAATAAAGAGAGTTTGGCGAGATCTCCTTCTATTAAGCCTTTGCGAGGCGGGGTTTTTACTTCTGGTTTTGGTATAAGAAATGATCCTTTTACAAGAGCTTTAAAATTTCATGCGGGAATAGATTGGTCAGCTCCGCTTTATTCTCCAGTTATCGCTCCAGCAGATGGTGTTGTGATTTATACTTATTTCCAAAAATCGTTTGGTAATATAATGGCTATCAACCATGGTTACAATATTGTCACACGCTACGCCCATTTGGTGCAATTTGAAGCTAAACCTGGACAAAAAGTTAAAAGAGGTGATACTATTGGTAGAACGGGGAGTACCGGCAGGAGTACCGGCTCTCATTTGCATTATGAAGTTGTTGTAAATGGAAAAAATGTGGATCCTTTAGATTATGTTATTGAATAAAAGTATTTTTTTTGGAATAATAAGAATATTGCATTGCCGTTATGCGACGGTTAGCCAAATGGTTAGAAAAGTGCAAAAAAAATTATTTGACTAAAAAAAATTATTTGACTAAATAAAATTCCTTGACTAAAAAAAATTATTTGACTAAATAAGAACTTTGAATTAGTATTATGTAACGGCTAGCGTCACATAACACTAATTCAAAGATCTATAAAATAAAAATGGAAAACGAAAACCCTTGGGAAAGAAAAAAAACTAATCCTAGTGTGGATCAAGTATTAGAGGACTTAAAAAGATTTGTTGTTGGAGGTAAAGGAAAGAAAAAACCTCCTAAGAAAGGTGATTCAAATAAACCTCCCTTTTCTCCCAATCTCAATTCTCGCAAAATATTTTTAGTTGTTGTGCCTGTTTTAGTTGCTATTTTGCTTTTTAAATCCTTTTACCAAGTTCAACCTGGTGAAAAAGGCATTGTACTTAGACTTGGCAAATACTCTAAAACTACTTCTTCAGGATTGAATTTTTTAATTCCTTTTGTAGAAAAAGTCATCGTAGTAGATATAGAAACTATTCGTAAAGAAGAATTTGGGTTTCGTAGCAATCCCGCTGCTAGAGATGCAGAAGCGGCTCGTTCTACCCGCACTTTAGATACGGAATCTTTGATGCTTACGGGGGATAGAAATGTAATTAATCTTAACTGGGTCGTCCAGTATAAAGTCAACCAACCTAAAGATTTTGTTTTTAATATAAAAGACGGCAGAGCAGCTGTCAGAGATCTATCGGAGATGATTATTCGCAGACTTGTAGGCAATAGGGATTTTGATTATCTATTACAAGAAAGAGAAGAAATAGCTTTTGAAGCCTTAGAAGAAATTCAAGAAAAGTTGAATTTTTATAAATCAGGAGTAGATTTAGTAACAGTCCAATTGCAAGATGTTACTCCTCCTAATCCTGTCAGACCTTCTTTTAACGAAGTCAACGAAGCCGATCAAGACCGTACAAGGTTAGTGAACGAAGCACAAAAAACCTATAACGAACAGATTCCTAAAGCAAGAGGTGAAGCAAAAAAAGTGGTAGAAGAAGCACAAGGCTACGCTATTCAAAGAATCAACGACGCTGTAGGAGATAGCAGTCGTTTTCTTGCTATCTTAAAAGAGTATGAAAGATATAAAACAGTGACTAGAACTCGTCTTTACATAGAGACGATGAAAGAAATTTTGCCCAATATCCAAGAAGTGATTGTTTTGGATAAAAACAAACAAATTTTTCCTCTTTATAACCTTAATAAATAATATAATGAAATTTAAATATCTTTATGTTGCTATTATAGTAGCTGTTTTTTTAACAGGCTATAAGTGCTTTTTTATCATCCAAGAAATACAACAGGTAGTGATTACAGAGTTTGGGAAGCCTATAAAATCTATAAATGAAGCTGGACTTTATTTTAAAATTCCATGGCAAAAAGTTAACTACTTTGACAAACGAATTTTAAAAATAGATGGAGAACCTAATGAAATTCCCACAAGTGATAAAACTTTTATTTGGGTAGATACAACAGCTCGTTGGAAAATTGTAAATCCATTGATTTATTTTCAAAGACTCAATAATGAAAGCAGAGCTGCTAGTGTTTTGAGCGACTTGATTGAAGGAATTATTCGCGACCTAGTTACAAAAAATGACCTAAATGAGATTATTGTCAGCTCCGATTGGAAAGAAGAATATTCTGTAAGCACAGAAAGAGAGGTAAAAATTAGCCGTGAGGTAAAATACGGACGAGATGGAATTACAAAAATTATTGTGCAGAATCTAGAAAATGTAGAATCAGAATATGGCATTGAAATTGTAGATATTTTGATTAAACGAATCAATTATACAGATCAGGTGCGTAAAAAAGTTTACGAGAGAATGATTTCCGAAAGAAAAAGAATTGCCGCTAAAAAAAGATCTGAAGGAGAAGGCGAAAAACTAGAAATACTAGGTAAACTATCTAAAGAATTGAGTGAAATCAATTCTAGTGCTTCAAAAAAAGCAAAGGTATTGCGAGGAAAAGCGGATGGTGAAGCGGCTAGAATTTACGGTAGATCTTATGGTCGTAATGCAGAATTTTATCAGTTTTATGAAACGCTAAATAGCTATAAGAAAACAGTGGGTGATAATACGAAGCTAGTAATAGATATTAATTCACCTTTGTATAAGTATTTTTCTTCTATAAGAAAATAAATGCCTTTGAATTTGCATTCTAGTTCAACTATGCTGCGTTAAAAAAAAATTTATCCCTTGAAATACTTTTCTTTGGTATCTATTTCATAAGGGCTATAGTAAAAGTGCCTTTTGGCACTTTATCCTTATCAAGGATTAAGTCTTGTAGCGTTTCGCTCAGACGATATATATATACACCCTAGTGACATAATTTTTTTTTGCCTGCCTAGTTTTCCTATAATGCCTAATTCAAGAGGTTTTAAAACAATCTTTAAATTAAAAATTTGATGAATCTATGCCGTGTCTAAAAAACAGAGCTAGATTTTGTTTAATTTAGAGGTTTTAAATGATACTCCCTTTGGGAGTTTTTGAGAGATTCGAATGGAGTGAAAAAGTCTTTAGGGACACATTCAATTCAAAGATCTCAGTTTGTTAAATTAAATTAAAATTATAAGAATGTTGTATTAGCCTACATAGCGCTAATGCAATGCTCTATTTATTGTGTAAATTATGGAACAAGATGATAGAATTCATATCTATGTAGGTAACCTACCTTTTCAGTTGTCAAGTAAAGAACTTAGGGAGATTTTTGAGGCTCATGGAAATGTAGCTTTTGCAAAAATTGTTAGAGACAGAGAAACTAAAAGATCTAGAGGTTTTGGTTTTGTGGAAATGACAGAAGAAGCAGAAGCTCAAAAAGCAATAGAGAGCTTGCATCAAAGTCAATTGCAAGACAGGGAGTTAGTTGTCAATGTGGCAAGACCTAGAGACCCTGAAAAAACAAGAAAATTCTCAGAACGAGATTAAATTGTCCGCACTCAAGCATCTACTAAATTTTATTTACTGATGGTTTTGTATAGGTTGTGGTTATGCTTAGCCCAAAATATTGTGAGACCGTTGCATAGTTGAAAAACACCAATGCAGTGGTCTTGTTGCGTTGAGCGTAGCTATTCCTAGTGCGTAAATTTGTGAACCTTTCCTTTTTTTAGGTAAATTCTTTGTTTTGCGAAGATATTTGCCTCTTCTGGAGAGTGAGTGACATAGATTACCGGTAAATTAAAGTCCTGCTGGAATTGCATTATAAATTCCAAGAACTGGTATTTGCTTCTTTTATCTAAAGAAGTTAAAGGTTCATCTAAAAGCAACAGATTAGGTTTGCTTAAAAGAATTTGTAGTAGACAAATTTTTTTTCTCTCTCCGCCTGAAATTTCTAATGGCATTTTGGAAAGAATTTGTGCAACTCCAAAATTGTCAATCCACTTTTCTAGATTGGGGTTATCTTTCGCCATTGGAGAAAAGAGCAGATTTTCACGAACATTAAGATAAGGAAACAAAAACGCTTCTTGTAATAAGTAGCCGAGCTTTCTCTTATGAATGGGGTTGTATTTTTTTTGTTTTGTATCTATAAATATCTCGCCGTCAAAAACAACTCTACAAAAATCAGGTTGCAAAATTCCAGCTATTATTTTTAAAAAACTAGATTTTCCACTGGCTATGGGCCCTGTAATCACTAATCTATCTATTTTTAAATCCAAGTGAACTTGAGATTCAAAAAACAGATTTTTTCTCCCCCAAAAGTTTAAGTGGTATTGAATCTCCAGTCTTTTTTTCTTGCTTGTTCTATCCATTGAATGAAAAAAAGAAATAATAAAGAAAAAGCTATAGATAAAATAATTAATGTCCGTATTTTGTTTTCTTGATTGGGGATGCTCAAAGACCTGAAAATGGCTGATGGAATTGTTTCTGTTTGCAAGGGAATAATCCCTACCACAACAACAGTAGCTCCAAATTCTCCTAGGTTCCTCGCGAAGGAAATTAAAGCTCCTCTCAAAATTCCAAATCTAGTCAAGGGCAAAATTACTTTTAAAAAAGTTTGCCAAGTAGAGTTTCCTAAAACAAGAGAAAGATGCTCAAACTTTTTCGGAACAGTCGTCATTGCAATCTGTACAGATTGAACATACAAAGGAAAACTAACAATAGATACCGCAATAACAGCTCCCTTCCAATTAAAAAGAATATCTACTCCTAATTGTTGTAGACTATTTCCTAGCCAACTATCTGGATGGAATAGTTGTAACACAAAATAACCTACTACTAAAGGGGTTAGCATCAAAGGTAGTAGTATTAAACTTTGGAATAAAAACTGAAATTTACTTTTTCGTTTTGTTAAATACCAACCCCAAAAAATTGCAGGCACAGTTTGTAGCAATACAGCGCAGCTGCTGATTTTTAAAGATAGAATTAAAATGGGGTAGAGCGAGTGCATTTTAAAAAACATCGGCTCCCTTAGGGAAGGCTCTTTTCATTTCTCTTTTTGTAAAAATAATAAATAAAATTGCCATAAACCAGCTATTCCCAAAAATAGTCCACCAAATAGCTTTACTTCCAAAATCTAGTGAATAGATCAAAATATACAAAACAGGAATAGGCAGACATCTTCCAAACAGATTGATATAGGTAGAGATATTAGGTCTTTTGAGTCCCTGTAAAATAGAACCCGGTATATGTATAAGAACATAACTAAATAAAGTGAAGGCTTCTATCCTCAGATACTCCAGTCCAACAGATACAATTTCTTTTTTTTGAGTGAATAATAAAAGCACATATTCTCCTATAACAAGTAAAAAAATGCACCCTATTATCATCATAACAAAAAAATACAAAATTCCAGCACGGATGGATTCGCGAACCCTATTTTTTAAAGCAGCGCCATGGTTTTGTGCTACTAGAGTGCTAACAGCTATGCCTATGCCGATACCAGGAACTAATATTAACTGCTCTACTCTCAAACCTATTCCGTAAGCTGCAATTGCATCAGAACCAAAGGAGGAAATAAATTTATTTAGCACAAAAAAGTAAAAACCTATACTTAACATACTAATAGTAGTAGGCATTCCTTGCTCTAAAATTAGTTTGAAGTGTTTTTTTTCTGGGATAAAATAGCAGAGAAAACAGGAGTCAATTTTTTCAAACAGAAAAGTCTGTTTAACACAATAAAGTAGATAAAAAATTCCTAGTAAGTGTACCAAAACTGTAGCAAAAGCAATTCCTTGTATTCCCAAAGCGGGAACTCCCAACCCGCCATGGATGAACCAGTAATCCAAAATGATATTTGCAAAAAATGCTACAATCAAATAATTACGATTTGGTTTAGTTAGTCCTTGAGCGTTTAAACCAGAATTAACAATAAAGGCGAATAATATAAAAGCAGAACCGCCAAAAATGGGGATAATATAGGCTAAGGCATCTTCTAAATATTTTCCTTCAGCCCCTAAAAAAACGAGCATTGGTTTGCTAACCCATAGCCCAAGTAGCGTCAGAAAAAGAGCTAAAAATACTCCAAAACTCAAGAACTGGCAGTAGAATTTTTTGGCTTCTTCTTTGTTTTTTGATCCTATTTTGGTGGCAATAAGAGCCGAAGCCCCTGCAGAAAAACCAACAGAGAAAGCAATAACAAGAAAGAATATAGGAAAAGTCACTGACAAAGATGCTAGAGCTTGCGGAGAAATTTGTCCGCCAAAGTAGGTATCTACAACATTGTAAAGAACACTAAACAGCATTCCAATACTAGCAGGTATAAAAAGCTGCCTTAAAAGTTTAGGAATAGAACCTGTTGTTAAGTCTATTGCTTGATTTTTTTTACTCATATTTGTAAGCTATATTATAGTTAGTTTTATTATAGTTAGTTCTATACTATTCTTTTAAAGAGAATCAATCTATATCCATACCTTTGTCAAGAATTATTTGTGAAATCCTGTTTTAGCAAAAAAACCGTAATTATAATTCCCGCTAGATTAGCTTCTACTAGGCTAGCAGGAAAAGTTCTTTTGGACTTAAAAGGCAAACCTATGATTCAAAGAGTCTACGAAAAAGCTTGTCAATCTTCTATTAGTGAAGTTTATATTGCAACAGATAGTTCTAAAATTCAAAAGATAGCAAGCGGTTTTACAGAAAAAATTATTATGACTTCAAACAAACATCAATCAGGAAGTGATAGAGTAGCGGAAGCTGCTCAAAAACTAGACTGTGATTATATCATTAATTTACAAGCAGATGAACCTTTAATTCATCCCTCTCTTTTAGATTTATTAGATAAAAAACTCCGCGAACAAAAGTTTGAAATGGTAACAGCTGCCTATCCTATGCACTCACATAAGGACATTGAGGATTCTTCTAAAGTTAAGGTTGTTTTAGATTCTTATAGCAGAGCTATCTATTTTTCTAGATCTCCTATTCCGTATCATAAAAATCTTGCCTCAAAAAAAATAACAGGGGAAAAATCAACAGGTAATTATTTTTGCCACCTAGGTGTTTATGGATTTACAAAAAAATTCTTATTTTGGTTCACTCAGGCGGGAGATTCTAAACTAGAAAAAACAGAAAGCCTAGAACAGTTGCGAGCATTAGATTTTGGACAACAAATCTATGTGATGATCACAGAAAAAAAATCTTCAAGCATAGATAATGCAGAGGATGTAGAAAAAATATTAAATTTACTGTAGGTGTTTTTTATTTTTTTGAATTTTTTTGTTGACTTTTATCCTAAAAATAGGATAAGTTATATATAGACCTTTGAATTTTGCTGATGTGATGGTAGACAGGTGCGAAAATTTGTGAAATAGCGGAGCATACACGCTAGTATGTGAGCATTTTTCACAAATTTTCAACGCTGCATAGGCTGAACAGAATGCAAATTCAAAAGTATATATAGTATGTGAATTATAGCTTAATTAAAATGACTAATCTCAATAAACAAAACAAAAAGAAAACAATAGTATCACCAGAAAACAAATCTGGTATAAACGTTTCTAATATGAACGGTTCTGTTAAAACTGAACCAGATGCTAAAACTGAACCAGAAAGGTCAACAGAAACAGAAGGCTCTATTGCCGAACAACAAACAGAAGCGAATAGAGGAACAGAAAAAATTACTGCCGAACAACAAACAGAAGCGACTAGAGAAACAGAAAAAATTACTGCCGAACAACAAACAGAAGCGACTAGAGAAACAGAAAAAATCACTGCCGAACAACAAACAGAAGAATTAAAGAAAAATGAAAAATTTAATCTTGATAAAGAAGAACACTTTAAACCCCCTAAAAAAGATAGGCTAGATTTCGAACAAAAAGTAAAAATTTTAGTGGAATCCTTGGCACAGCAGAAAGATCAATTTATGAGATTAGCAGCGGAATTTGATAATTATAAGAAGAGACAACAACAACGAACAATTTCGGACTTACAATATGCTGTGGAATCCATAGCTAAAGATCTGTTTAGCGTAACCGATTCTTTAGAAAATGCTTTAAAGCATGTAGAACAAGAAAAAGATGATTCTAGACTAGAAGAATTTGTACAGGGTATTAAATTAGTTCAACAACAATTTTTGAATGTTTTTAAACAACACCATATTAAAAGATTTCTGGATTTGGGAGAAGTTTTTAATCCAGAAAGGCACGAGGCAGTAGGCACATTAGAGACAAAAGATGCAGAACCCAATCAGGTAGTGGATGTTTTTACACCGGGATATTTGCTTCACGATAAGGTTATTAGGGCGGCTATGGTTCAGGTTTCTAAACGGAAAGAATAATTTTTTTTACTGTTACTATAGAGAAAATTAGTAATTTTACTATTTTCTAAAACTATTTAAACAAAACAAAACATAAATTTATACGACCTTTGAATTTTGCTGATGCTTATCCCACTATTGGGGCTAGCCAACTGGTTAGAACAGGGGCAAATTTTTTTTAGCTCGCAGGAATACTCAAGAGCATTTCTTCACAAATGGCAAGAGTTAAAATTTTTTTTTAACGTTTGCTTTGGCTAAACAGAATGCAAATTCAAAAGTCTAATTTATACGAGAGACCTTTGCGGTAGTGTTAGTTGACGGCTAGGCAAGGTGCGAAAGTTTTTTATTACAAGGAATGACGTAGTGAAAAATACTCTATAATTTGCATTTAGCAAAAGTGGGATGTAAAAGAGCCCGTGGTTTTTTTACTATAATCTTTATTTTGCATAGAGCACTAAGAGTATTTTGAGGAATAAAAAATTTGAGTAACGCCGCATAGGCTGAACAGGGCGCTAACGCAAGGGTCTATAAAATATATGAGTAAGGTTATCGGCATAGACTTAGGCACCACAAATTCTTGTGTGGCAATTATAGAAGCTGGGGATGCCAAAATTATTGAAAATTCTGAGGGCTTTAGAACTACACCTTCAGTTGTCGCTTTCAACGACAAAAATGAAAAATTAATTGGACAGATCGCAAAAAGACAGGCGATTACCAATCCCAAGAAAACCATTTCTTCCGTAAAAAGGTTGTTGGGTAACGACTTTAATTCTCCTTCTATTCAAGAAGATGTTAAAACCTTTAGCTATGAAGTAGTAAAAGGCTCAAACAACTCAGCCCAAATAAAAATAGGAGATAAAAACTTTTCCCCTGCGGAAATTTCTGCTTTTGTTTTGCAGAAGATGAAGTCTACCGCAGAAGATTATCTCGGAGAAAAAGTCACCCAAGCTGTTATTACGGTGCCAGCTTATTTTAATGATACCCAGAGGCAAGCTACCAAAGATGCAGGCAAAATAGCAGGACTAGAAGTTTTAAGAATTATTAACGAACCAACTGCAGCCGCATTAGCCTACGGATTAGACAAAAAAAAAGAAGAAACAATTTTGGTTTTTGATTTAGGTGGAGGAACTTTTGATGTTTCCATTTTAGAACTTGGGGACGGAGTTTTTGAAGTGAAATCTACAAATGGAGATACTCACCTTGGAGGAGAGGATTTTGATTTAAAGATTATAGATTATCTTGCAGAACAATTTAAAAACGAAAATGGCATTGATTTAAGAGGAGATAAGATGGCTCTACAGAGGCTGAAAGAAGCTGCAGAAAAAGCCAAACACGAACTTTCTTCTTCTACAGAAACAGAAGTGAATCTTCCTTTTGTAACTGCCGATGCCTCAGGACCTAAACATTTGAATATCAAACTCACCCGCTCTAAACTTGAGCAGTTAGTAGATGATTTGATTCAAAGGTGTTTGACGCCTATGAAACAGGCTCTAAAAGATTCTGGAATTACAACCTCTGATATAGACGATGTGATTTTAGTTGGTGGAATGACGAGAATGCCTAAAATTATTGAAATAGTAGAAAAATTTATTGGAAAAACACCTCATAAAGGAGTGAATCCGGATGAAGTTGTGGCATCGGGAGCAGCTATTCAAGGAGGCGTATTACAGGGAGATGTTAAAGATGTTTTACTATTAGATGTAACTCCTCTTTCTTTAGGTATTGAAACTCTAGGAGGTGTAATGACCCGTCTTATAGAAAAAAACACTACTATTCCGACGAAAAAAAGTCAGATTTTTTCTACTGCAGCGGATAATCAGCCTGCTGTGAACATCCATGTTTTGCAAGGAGAAAGAGAAATGTCAGTTGATAATAAAACCATTGGTAATTTTGAATTACTCGGCATTGCTTCTGCTCCAAGAGGAACACCACAAATTGAAGTTACTTTTGATATTGACGCTAATGGTATTTTGAATGTTTCTGCAAAAGACAAGGGCACTGGGAAAGAACAAAAAATTAAAATTACTGTTTCTGGAGGATTGTCTGATGAGGATATTAAAAAAATGATAGACGAAGCAGAACAATACGCCGCACAGGACAAAACAAAAAGGAAATTGATAGATACTAGAAATCAAGCTGATAGTTTGATTTATCAATGCGAAAAAATACTTCAAGAAAGTGCTTCTAAAATAGAAGATGCAGATAAACAGAAAGTAGAGGCTTCCATCAAAGAATTAAAATCTAAAATAGAAACAGACGATGAATCTGCAATTACTCAGGCGACAGAAAATTTGAATAAAGATTTTCAAGAAATAGGCAAGAAACTCTCCCAAGCAACAGATTCTGGTGCTTCTGCACCTGATGAAAAATCCAAAAAAAATAATAAGGATGGGAAAGATGATGGAGCTGAAGATGTTAATTATGAGAATGTAGATAAAAAGTAGTATATCGTGTCCAAAAAAGATTACTATGAAGTATTGGGAGTTAGCAGAAGCGCTAACGCCAATGAAATTAAAAAGCAGTATCGCAAGGTTGCTATCAAATACCACCCTGATAAAAATCCCGGAGATAAACAGGCGGAAGAAAAATTTAAAGAACTGAGCGAAGCCTACCATGTTCTGTCGGATGCCAAAAGAAGATCGGCTTATGATCAATTCGGTCATACTGGAGCTTCTGGAGGTTTTGCGTCTAACATGGGAGGCTTTGAAGATTTTTTTTCTGGGGGCAGTGGATTTGAGAGTGTGTTTGGTGATATATTTGAAAGCTTTACGGGAGGAGGAAGATCTCGTAGCACAAATCAAAGAGGCAGTGATTTACAATATAATTTACAAATTTCTTTTCAAGATGCAGTCAAAGGAAATAGTGTAGATATTGAATTCCCGCGTGAAGAAAGTTGCTCCGCCTGTAGTGGTACAGGAGCAAGGTCAAAAAATGATATAGTTCATTGTTCTCATTGTGATGGTTCTGGTTTTGTAAGAATGCAGCAAAGTTTTATTGGGATTACTACTGCTTGTTCTAGTTGTCGGGGAAAGGGAAGTATTATCCAAGTCCCCTGCAAGAGCTGTCATGGAGAAACAGTGATGACAAAGAATAAAAAGCTAACTATAGAAATCCCAGCAGGAGTGGAAACTGGTTCTAAAATTCGCTTTTCGGGAGAAGGAGAGCAGGGCAGAGACGGTGCTAGTGCTGGAGATCTTTATGTTATTTTTCATGTAAAAGAGCATTCTTTTTTTCAAAGAGAAGGAAATGATATTACCTGTGAAGTGCCTATAAGTATAGTGGAAGCTGTTTTAGGAGGAAAAATCATCGTTCCCAGTTTAGAGGGAAAAACAAAATTCGCAATACCTCCCGGCAC
Organism: bacterium; assembly: GCA_965216635.1. Taxonomy (GTDB): domain Bacteria; phylum SAR324; class SAR324; order XYD2-FULL-50-16. The sequence goes on along the minus strand of OZ244188.1, from coordinate 1,921,719 downwards.
GCAAAACGGAAAAATATTTCGCCTTCGTGGTAAAGGAATTTATTCTCATAGAGGAAGTTCGGGAGATCTTTTAGTAAAAATTTTGGTAGAAGTTCCAGAGAATCTTTCTTCAAAACAAAATGATATATTTTCTGAATTGAAAAAAAGTTTTGAAAAAAAACACAACAAGAGGGTAGCAAAATTTCAAGAAAATATTGATAAAAATGTTTTATGATATTTGATAATTCAGTAGTTGTAGATATTGAAGCAACTGGAGGATTTCCTCAGTCTGCTAGAATCATTGAAATAGGAATTGTTTCTTTTGAAAAAGGTAAAAAAGTTTTGGAATGGGAAACTCTTATCAATCCAAAAAAAAGGATTCCAAGGTTCATTCAAAACCATATAGGCATTACAGATGCAATGGTAGAAGATGCACCCCTTTTTCGGGAAGTCTCTCAAAAAATCCGTGAAATTTTGGACGGAAAACTTTTGATTGCACACAATGTTTCTATTGATCTTGCCTACTTACAAAGAGAATTTACTTTTTTAGGACTTAACTATAACCCTCAAGTCTTTTGCTCTCTTAAACTATCCCAAAAATTATACCCCATATTCAGAAAACACGGGCTAGATAGTATAGTAGATAGATTTGAGATTCATACAGAACGGAGACACCGAGCCTTAGGAGATGTATTAATTGTTTGCGAGCTACTAGAGCAGATGAAAAAAGATTTTTCCGTTCAATATCTAGATTCTGCAATAAAAACTTTGATGACGTCTCTCAATAGGTAGATAAATTCCAAAAAAAGTTTTTTTCAAATCAGCAATTGCCTGTTTCAATTCCCTCTTTAAAAATTTTACAAGATTTTAGTTTTCCATTATCGTGATAAGATTTCCATTTTCCTTCCCACTTTCCATCTTTATAATTTACGATCCATTTTAGGTTTTCATTCTTGTGATACTCTTTGTATTCCCCTTCTCGCTTTCCATCTTTATAATTTCCAATCTGTTTTAGTTTTCCGTTCTCGTGATACTCTTTGTATTCTCCTTCTCGCTTTCCATTTTTAAAATTTCTAATCCCCTGCAGTTTTCCATTCTCGTGATAAAATTTATCTTCTCCTTCTTGCTTTCCATTTTTAAAATTTCCAATCGCCCGTAGTTTTCCATTCTCGTGATACACTTTCCATTCTCCTTCTTTCTTTTCACCTTTAAGATTGCCAATCAATCTTAGTTTTCCATTTTTGTGATACTCTTTCCATTCTCCTTCTCGCTTTCCATTTTTAAAATTTACAATAAAGATTAGTTTTCCATTCTTGTGATACTCTTTCCATTCTCCTTCTCGCTTTCCATTTTTATAATTTCCAATCGCCCCTAGTTTTCCATTCTCGTGATAAATTTTGTGTAGACAAGTAAGTTTTTGTTTTTTTACTTTTTTCAAAGATATACCTTTAGGACAATCCTCAGCAAAAGCAGTAAAAGCAGATAGCAATCCTATTGCTAGTAGAACCATTGGCAGTATAATTATTTTTTTCATTGTTGTTTTTAGTTTAGGTTAGAAAAAATACTATTTTAGAGAATATTTTAAGATAAATCAAATAGAAAATACTATTGTTTTGAAATTAGCAGGTGTCTATTTGCTGTCCTTCTTTAAAAATTTTACAAAGTTTTAGTTTTCCTGTGGAATCATACTCTTTCCATATTCCTTCTTTCTTATCGTTTTTATAATTTCCAATTAATCGTATTTTTTCATTCACCTGCTGTATATCTTTTCTTTTCATACTAGCCACTTTGTCTGGAGTAAAATTAGGATTATTATAAGCATTTCGTAAAGCAATCAATTCTTGTAGTAGCTTGTAATTTTTATCTGTTTCTTTTCTTATTTTATCAACCTCGTGATACTCTTTCCATTCTCCTTCTCGCTTTCCATTTTTATAATTTCCAATCCATTTTAGTTTTCCATTCGAGCGATAAGATTTCTCTTCTCCTTCTAGTTTTCCATCTTTATAATTTCCAATCAAGCCTAGGTTTCCATTCTCGTGATAAACTTTAACTTCTCCCTCTAGCTTTCCATTTTTATAATTTCCAATCTGTTTTAGTTTTCCATTCTCGCGATAAGATTTCCATATCCCTTCTTCTTTTCCATTTTTATAATTTCCAATCCATTTTAGTTTTCCATTCTCGTGATAAACTTTCTCTTCTCCTTCTTTCTTTCCATCTTTATAATTTACAATCCATTCTAGTTTTCCATTTTCGTGATACTCTTTGTATTCTCCTTCCCCTTTTCCATTTTTATAATTTACAATCCAGCTTAGTTTTTCATTCTCGTGATACTCTTTGTATTCTCCTTCTAGCTTGTCGTTTTTATAATTTCCAATCCATTTTAGTTTTCCATTCTCGTGATAAACTTTAGATTCTCCTTCTCGCTTGTCGTTTTTATAATTTCCAATCTGTTTTAGTTTTTCATTCTCGTAATACTCTTTGTATTCTCCTTCTAGCTTGTCGTTTTTATAATTTCCAATCTGTTTTAGTTTTCCATTCTCGCGATAAGATTTCCATATTCCTTCTTCTTTTCCATTTTTATAATTTCCAATCCATTTTAGGTTTTCATTCTTGTGATACTCTTTGTATTCTCCTTCTTTCTTTCCATTTTTATAATTTACAATCCATTCTAGTTTTCCATTTTCGTGATACCCTTTCTCTTCTCCTTCTGCTTTTCCATTTTTATAATTTCCAATCTGTTTTAGTTTTCCATTCTCGTGATACCATTTCTCTTCTCCTTCTAGCTTTCCATTTTTATAATTTACAATCCATTTTAGGTTTCCATTCTCGTGATACCATTTCTCTTCTCCTTCTTGCTTTCCATTTTTAAAATTTATAATTAAACTTAGTTTTCCATTCTTGCTATAAACTTTGAATAGACAAGTAAGTTTTTGTTCTTCTATTTCTGCAGCAGATATATCTTTAGGACAATCTTTAGCAAAAGCAGTAAAAGTAGATAGCAATCCTATTGCTATTAGAACCATTGGCAGTATAATTATTTTTTTCATTGTTGTTTTTAGTTTAGGTTAGAAAAAATACTATTTTAGAGAATATTTTAAGATAAATCAAATAGAAAATACTATTGTTTTGAAATTAGCAGGTACCTGTTTTCTGTCCTTCTTTAAAAATCACGCAAGCTTCTAGTTTTCCATTCTTGTAATAAACTTTAACTTCTCCTTCTCGCTTTCCATTTTTATAATTTCCAATAAACTCTAGTTTTCCATTCTTGTAATAAACTTTAACTTCTCCTTCTCGCTTTCCATTTTTATAATTTCCAATAAACTCTAGTTTTCCATTCTCGTGATAAGATTTAGCTTCTCCTTCTCGCTTTCCATTTTTGTAATTTACAATCCATTTTAGTTTTCCATTATCGTGATAAATTTTGTGTAGACAAGTAAGTTTTTGTTCTGTTGTTTTTTTATGACTGATGTTTTTAGGACAATCTTTAGCAAAAGCAGTAAAAGTAGATAGCAATCCTATTGCTAGTAGAACCATTGGCAGTATAATTATTTTTTTCATTGTTGTTTTTAGTTTAGGTTAGAAAAAATACTACTTTAGAGAGATTTTAAAATAAATCAAGCTGTTATTTTTCTCTAAAATGTTAACTCTTTAATATTTCAGACTTGACATTAGAAGAATAATTCTATACTATTAGAATTTTAATGACTAACTCAAAATAATCAGAAATGAAAAAACTAATAATACTAGCTAGTTTGTTTTTTGTTTTTAGCATCACTGCTATTATAGCAAAAGACAAGGTTTTTACTTCTTTTAATGGAAGAGCTATTCGCGGCTTTGATCCTGTAGCCTATTTTACACAGGCTAAACCAGTAAAGGGGGATTCTCGCTTTCAATACAAATGGAATGGAGCTACTTGGAGGTTTTCCAGTAAAAAAAATATGGATCTCTTTAAGAGCAATCCTGAAAAATATGCGCCTCAATATGGTGGGTTTTGTGCTTATGCTATGGCAGTAGCTGGACAATTTGCGTCTACTGTGCCTGAAGCTTGGACTATAGAAGATGGGAAACTTTATCTAAACTATAGTATAGGTGTACGTGGTGATTGGGAAAGCAATACCGCCCAGTATATTAAAGTGGGTGATAACAACTGGAATGAAATTTGGAACTAGCCTTTATTTTTGAAGACTCAAAAAACAGAGACTTTTGTCTGACTCAAAGGTCTCATTGTTTGAAGACGCAAAAAGTAAAGAGGACTACCTAACAACTAAAATATTATGAATTATAAATTATGAATAACCGTTATAGAATTGCATCAGCCATTGCTGATAGAAAAAAAAGAACTAAAAAACTAGGAAAAATAGAAGAGATATTTGGCAGCAAAGTTTTTAATCGCGAAGCAAGAAGGAAAAAACTATCTCTTTTTATTTTTAACAAATTAGAAAAAACTATATCCCATAGAGAATCCTTAGACTCTGGTATTGCTGACGCTGTTGCTAAAGGAATGAAAGAATGGGCACTGGAGCAAGGAGCCACACACTATACCCATTGGTTTCAACCTTTAACTGGCAATACAGCAGAAAAGCACGATGCTTTTATTGAACTTAAAGCAAACAAGATTAGTATGGAATTTTCTGGTTCTAAATTAGTACAAGGAGAACCCGATGCCTCTTCTTTTCCTTCAGGTGGACTAAGAGCTACTTTTGAAGCAAGAGGCTATACTGCGTGGGATCCTACATCTCCCGCCTTTATTAGAGAGACTGGATCTGGAGCTACCCTTTGTATTCCTTCTATTTTTTTTTCTTATACAGGAGAAGCATTGGACTTAAAAACACCCTTGCTCCGTTCGCAAGATGTTCTTTCAAAGAGCGCTAAGAGACTCCTAAAATTATTGGGGAAATCTCCAAAATCTGTAAGCACTACAGCTGGAATTGAACAAGAGTATTTTTTGGTAGATAAAAAGTATTTTTTTGCGAGACCAGATTTAGTTGCTTGTGGCAGAACCCTAATCGGTAATCCGCCTTATCGTGGGCAAGAACTAGACGACCATTACTTTGGGGCTATTCGTAAAAGAGTTTTACTTTTTATGCAAGATGCAGAAAACCAGCTTTATCAATTAGGAGTTCCAGTCATCACCCGTCATAACGAAGTAGCACCTTCACAATTTGAATTAGCTTCTATTTTTCAAGACGCTAATTTGAGTGTAGACCAAAATCTTCTGATAATGGATGTTTTGAAAGAGACTGCCAATCAACACGGATTTCAGCTTTTGATTCACGAAAAACCTTTCGCGGGCATTAACGGAAGCGGCAAGCATTGCAACTGGGCAGTTTCTGCAGACGGAAAAAATTTATTGGAGCCTGGGGATAACCCTGCGAGTAATTTACAATTTTTACTCACCGTTGCCTGTGTAGTTAGAGCAGTAGATAAATACGCCGAAGCCTTGAGAGTATCTGTGGCTTCTGCAAGCAACGATCACAGATTGGGAGCTAATGAAGCACCTCCTGCGATTATTTCCATTTTCTTAGGGGAGACTTTGGAAAAAGTTGTTACTGAAATTGCAAAAGGTAAATCTTTAGAAATCCAAGAAAAGAAAAAAAGAAATCTTTTTGTAAAGAAAGGTATTAATTTAGGTATCAAGGCTATGCCATCTATTCCAACACACGATACAGATAGGAATAGAACTTCTCCTTTCGCTTTTACTGGAAATAAGTTTGAATTTAGAGCGTTAGGTTCAGCTCAAAACCCATCTTCACCAAATTTTACGCTCAATACCATTGTAGCCGATTCTATGGACTATGTTTCCGAAGAAATAGAACACAAACTAGCTGAAAAAGAATCTCTGAGCTCCGCTGTTGAATCTGTTATTCGCGGTATTTTTAAAAAACACTCTAGAGTTATTTTCAATGGAGATAATTACTCTGATGATTGGGTAAAAGAAGCAAAAAAGAGAGGTTTGCCGAATTTACGCCAATCTGTAGAGGCTTTTGAAATTTATACACGAAAAGACATAGTAGAACTTTTTGGAAAGTATAATGTTTTAAGCGAAAAAGAAATTCTATCTAGGCAAAACATCCGTGCAGAAAAATATAGCACTATCACTCAAATTGAAGCCCGAGCTTTATTGGATATAATAGAGAGCATCGTTTTACCCAATAGCTATCAACAACAAGAGCTATTAGCTAGATCTATTACCGCTGTTAAATCTGCTGGAGGCGCAAGCAAAAATCAAAAAAAAGAACTCACTAAAATAATAAGCACTATTGAAAAACTAATAGAAGAAAAAAACAAGCTGGGATTTCTTTTAACCCAAGAGAAAAAAGTCACAGGCGAGTTAAAAGCAGCTCAATTCCATAGAGATAAAATTATTCCAGCTATGGAAGCTGTCCGCACGCAAGCAGACACTCTGGAAAGTATGGTGGACGATAAAATCTGGCAATTACCAAAATATAGGGATATTCTTTTTATTAGCTAATGAATACAAAAAAACTTATTGAAGAGGCTCTCTTAAAATCTGAGACACTTCAGGTAGAAGAAAGGGCGTTAGTAGTAGATTCTATTCTTCTTAGTCTAAGCCCTCCACGTGAGCTTTGTTGTCCCATTCGTCCATTGACTGAAATTGATAAAAAATGGGCTCTGCTAGCAAAAAAACGACTTTCTGAAATACGAGCAGGTTCTGTGTCTGCTGCATCAGGCGAAGAAGTATTTAAGAAAATTTGGGATAGGTTTTCAAAGTAAATTAGAAGCAAGTTCTGCCAACTCTGATCTTTCTCCTTTTACTAAAAACACCGAACCTGCTAGGGCAGAATTCTTCATTTTATTCATCACATAAGAAAGCCCGTTGGAGTAGGTATCTACAAATGGATTGTCAATTTGATAGGGATCACCTGTCAGCACAATTTTACTATTTTCTCCGACTCTAGTTATAATAGTTTTGATTTCGTGGGGCGTCAAATTTTGGGCTTCGTCTATCAAAATAAATCTATTGGGAATAGACCTACCACGTATATAAGTCAGAGCTTCTAATTCAATCAACTTCTTATCTATCATTTTTTGATAGTCAAAGTGCCTTTTTTGATTGTTGTAAGAAGCTATAAATTCTAGACTATCTATTAAAGGCTGCATCCAAGGTATTATTTTTTCCATTATATCTCCCGGCAAATAACCCATATCTCTACCCATAGGAACAAAAGGTCTAGCTACTAAAATTTTGGAATAAAGGTTTAATTGTACGAGCTGTTCTATAGCGGAAGCTAGAGCAAGCAAAGTTTTTCCGGTACCCGCCTTACCCGCCAAAAATACAATTTTAATCTTGGGATCTAGTAAAAGATCAATAGCTGCTTTTTGCTCGAAATTTCTAGGATTAATATTCCAAATATGGAGATGCTCTGTAACTTTTTTTAATTTTTTCCATTTACCCCAAAAACGAAGTAGACAGTCTTTTTCGCTCCTTTCTTGAGAACTGCTTTGAGCTAGATAGTATTTATTTTCAAAAGCCTTTTGCGGACAAATATTTACAGCTTCGCTGATTTGTAATTCTTGCCACTGTGCATCCGATAGTTCTATTTTTTCTATGGGCTCGTAAAGTGATTCAATTTCAATATCTTTATTATCAAAGGGCTGAGATTCTATGCCAAAAATTTTCGCCCTAATTCTAAGATTGACATCGCTACTCACTAAACTTACCTTTTGATTTTCCTCTTGTAATAAAAGACAAGCCATCAAAACCTGAGTGGATGTTTTACTAGTATCAAAATAACTTGGTAATTTTTGGTAGATTTTCTGAGGCGTATAAATCCGTAAAGTTGCTTTATTTTCTAATAAAATTCCTTTAGATAAGTCTCCTTGACTTTGAAATTCTTCTATTCTTTCTAAAAAAAGTCTTGCGTGCCTCCCAATAGAATTGAGAAGTTTTTTAAAATCATCCAATTTATTGATAACGCAGAGAGGAATAATAACTTCGGCATCAGGGTAATGAAAAATAGAGTTTGCGTTGTTTAGAATTACATTTGTATCCAGCACAAAAATCTTTTTGGTGAAATTTTTCTTTTGTGTCATATCTATCTTTTTGGTTGAATCTAGTGAACTATAAAGCATTGTTTTTTTTTTCGCATAATTCTTACGAGAATTGACAACCCTGATTTAAGGCTTGGAATAAAAAAAGTGCAGCGGTACAATAAAAAAATATCCTGTAAAACTTGAGTATGAAAATCTATCTTATTCAATCCAAACTTTTGTTTTAATTTATCTGCTGGAATGTAGTGTATATTCCCAATTTCAGGGTTTGGAATATTTTTTTGGTATAAACATTGGACTTTCCTTTTTGTTTTTTGATTGAACTCTATAATAAATTGCTTAAATTTTTTAATGGAGTTTCCATCATCAGTAGCTATATAGACCAATTCTATTTTTTCTTGTTTTAGTAAATAAGCTTGTATTTTTTTCAGAATTTTAGCTATATCGTGCTTCATATCTGTATTTCTAAAATGCACTCCAATATAAGGTTTTTTAATCTGTTGTTTTAAGATTGTTTTTTTTATAGAATCTTGGACTCTTAAATGACGCAGTAATATACGATTATGTCTTTTTATGCTATAACCTGAGCCCGCATAAATTTGGGTTAGTTGTTTTTTTGTTTGAATTTTATTGATCTTTATAAAAACAGCAGGGTCACTAGCTACTTTACAGGTTTTATCGTTTATATACACTGCTGGTTTTTGAGAAAAATTAAAAGGTAGAAGTTTTTTTGCTTCTGCGCTAAGACAAGAATAGTCTTCAGAATAAGGCGAATCTATTAGGTAAAAAATGTTTTTAAATTCTGTTGCAAAAGAAGCAGAAGCTTTACAGTCTATAATTAAAAAATGATCTGTGTTTTTAGAATACTCTATGCAATGGGCTAATCCTCGGAGAAAATGAGTTAAGCCTCCCGTAGCTTTAAAAATCAAATATTTAGTCTTTTTTTGTTTTGATTTTTTAAAAATTCTTTCTATTCTAAAATAAATTACATAAAGCGGTAGGTAGATAAAAAAGTAAAATCTTTGTTGTATTTTTTCATACTTCCTAATAAAATATTGCATATAATTCTTAAAATAATACTAATTCATAAATCTCAAAAATTACTATTGAGCAAGTACAGTCTTTACCGAAACCTCTGCGTGTAAAGTTTTATGAACGGGACATTTATCAGCTATCTCTAAAAGTCTTTCGCGCTGTTCTTGGGTAAGGTCTCCCACTAAAAATAATTTTCTTTCAAACTGATCTATTTTATTTCCTTTATCCTCACAACTATCGCAATCTTGAAAATGCACTTTCGCATGACTCAGTTCTACAGTAGCACTTTCTAGGGGCCATTTCTTTCTATCAGCATACATCCGCAAAGTCATAGAAGTGCAAGCACCCAAAGCCACACCTAAATAATCGTAAGGAGTAGGTCCTGTATCTGTTCCTCCGTAGCTTTCTGGTTCATCGGCTAAAAGATGGTGACGGTGCACTTTAATTTCGGTTTGAAATCCACCCGCTGGAGTACGCGTAGAAACATTGTTGACTTTTTCTGGGAAAGTCTCCTCTACTTCTTTAATTTGCAAGTATTTTTTTGCCCAAGAAACAATAAGCTGTCCAGCGTAAAGAGCATCCTCTTTTTTGAAAAGAAGATGGTCAGCGTCGTCCAAAGAAACAAAACTTTTCGGATGCTTCGCAGCTCCAAAAATCTCTGCTGCATTTTCTACTCCCACAGTGTTATCAGAAGGAGAGTGCATAATAAGCAGAGCTTTTCTTAGAGAACTGATTTTACTTTTAAGATCTGCATTTTGCAGGTCCTCTATGAGTTGTTTTTTTAAAGTAAAAGGTCTGCCCGCTAGTAAAACATTTGCTTCCCCTTTTTCATTAATTTCACCCTCCTTGTATTCAAACAAATGTTTTACATGGATAGGTTCAGCAGGAGCCCCAATCGTAGCTATAGCTTTAACAGATTCTATTCCGCTAGCTGCTTGTAAAACAGCAGCCCCCCCTAATGAATGTCCCACAAGTAATTTAGGAGCCTCGTAGTTTTTTTCTAAAAATTCAGCTGCACTCAATAAATCCAATACATTCGTTGAAAAATTAGTATCTGCGAAATCTCCTTTGCTAGCTCCTAGCCCAGTAAAATCAAATTTTAAAACTGCAATGCCTTCTTGCGTCAAAGCAGTTGTCAAATAGGTCATCGCTTTCACATCTTTAGAGCAGGTAAAACAGTGTGCAAAAAGTGCGTAAGCCAACGGCTTATTATCTACGGGAAAAACAAGATCTCCCACTAGTTGATTTCCAAATTTATTTTGGAAAGTTACCCTTTGTTTAGTCATAAGTTTTTTAGAGACCTTTGAATTAGACATTATACTGTATCTATGCTGCGTTAAAAATTTATAAAAAATGCTCACATACTAGTCTTATTGCTTAAAATTACTTACAGTCCTTTTTCGGTAAGAATTAGTTTTTTGGCATTTCGCTTAAACGATATGCTCCGCTTTTTTATAAATTTTTGCCTTGCCTAGACTTTGACTAATGCCTAATTTTAAAGACCTTTTTTAGCAAGTTTTTTTTATATAAGGTTTATTAAAAAGTAATCTGCAAATATCTCATCAGGTAGTTTTATTATCACAAATATTATTTCCAAAAATAGTTACTTCATATTCAGATACAAATTTACTAACAGGCTCCCATATTTCAATACAACCATTTTTTTCTACAAAAATTTTGCCATGGTTTCTTTCTGCAATATTTCTCATTTTAGGGAAATTTTTTATAAAAGTAGGTATATCTAATTTATCTTGTATGTTTTTCTCTGTTATATATTTATTTCCAGAGCGTTTTAATTCCAAAAAGGCATTTAATATTTTAGCATTAATTTGTGTTTGTCTGCGAGCCCACCGATTTAACTTTCTTTTAACTTTATTAATTTCTTTATCAATTGAAAGCTTGCTTGTTTTTATCTTATGGGTTGGTGATACACTCGCATGAGGTTGCTTTGATGGTTCAAAAGTTTTAGGTATAATATACGAAATAGACAGTTGTTCTAATACCTCGTCTATGGTGTCACAATCCCAATGTTGTTGCAGGTCAGCAACGATAAATCGCTTGATTTTAGATTGATAGTCTGGTGATACTAATAGATCACGAAGTTTCCTTTTCTCGATTTCTGCATCTCTTTCTTTTAAGGTTTTTTCTGCAAAATTCTCTAAATTTTGATTTTCTGTTGGGAATAAATTTATATCAACTGATAATTCAGCTTTTAAAATACTTTTCTGTTTCCATCTTTTGAAAGGACCAGCCCGTAAGTTATTATAAAAGTTAGATGAAAGTTTAAATTTCCTTGCTTTCCATTCTTTTATTTCAGGTTCTCTATTAGCATAATAAAGTTTTATATATACTAATTTACTTTCAATAATCATTTTTTTAAAAACATTCACATCATTTTTTGGGTAAAAAACAACTTCAGGTCTAGTGGAACTTCCTTGTTTCATAGTATTATCTTTTTTAAGTTTAATTATTGTATCCGCCATCTACGGAATGAATATTTTATATCTTTCCTTGCTTCCTTCTACTCTTATGAATTGCAAAGAAAAACTAAAATTTTTTTTAAAAAGTAGTATTCCTATTTTTATAATTTGCAATGCTTTTTAGTTTTACATTCTTGTGATAATGCCATTGCTTGTTCAATAGTTTCGTCTGATAGTTCAGTTTTTTCCCGACTGTCACAAATCAACCCTATTGCTCTACACTCCATATTTGCTTTAAAAATTAGTCTGCATTGCCACAACAAATTTTACAACCAGATTCTGTTTTACCTGGGTATTTTTGCATTAATTTTTCAATACAATCTTCTTTTGAGATACGATCATTGGCGTAATCTTGGAATATAGAAAAGCATTCTACAAAAACCTCTTTTCCAACTGAATTTAATTTTTCTTTCAACTCTTGTTCATTCATAATTCTTTTTTAGAAATTAGTTTTGCTTTTTTAAAATTTCCGATTACTTTTAGTTTTATAATTGCTTTGTTGAGATTTGTTTTAAAATTAGCAGTAATCTGTTTGAATCCCTTCTTTAAAAATTTTACAAAGTTTTAGTTTTCCTGTGGAATCATACTCTTTCCATATTCCTTCTTTCTTTCCGTTTTTATAATTTCCAATCGCCCATAGGTTTCCATTCTTGTGATAAATTTTCCATTTTCCTTCTGGGTTTCCATTTTTGAAATTCCCAATAAAATCTAGGTTTCCATTCTCGTGATACCCTTTCCCTTCTCCTTCTCGCATTCCATTTTTATAATTTTCAATCGCTAGTAGTTTTCCATTCTCGCGATAATGTTTCCATTTTCCTTCTCCTTCTCGCTTTCCATTTTTATAATTTCCAATCCTCCGTATATTTCCATTCTCGTGATACTCTTTGTATTCTCCTTCCCACTTTCCATTTTTATAATTTCCAATTTGTTCTAGTTTTCCATTATTGTAATACCCTTTCTGTTCTCCTTCTCGCTTTCCATTTTTATAATTTCCAATCCATTCTAGGTTTCCATTCTCGCTATAATATTTCCATTCTCCTTCCCACTTTCCATTTTTCCAATTTCCAATCCATTCTAGGTTTCCATTTTTGTGATAAGTTCTTTCTAGACAAGTAAGTTTTTGTTCTGTTATTTCTTTATAACTGATATTTTTAGGACAATCCTCAGCAAAAGCAGTAAAAGTAAACAGCAATCCTATCGCTAGTAGAACCATTGGCAGTATAATTATTTTTTTCATTGTTGTTTTTAGTTTAGGTTAGAAAAAATACTACTTTAAAAAAAATTGTTACCCGAACCTATCGGCTCAAGATTTGGAGGAAGAAGAAAATAGATATATCTTAAAATTGATCAGATTGAGATTTTATCTAATATGTTTTTTGCTATATTTTTAATTTCTAGAGGCAATTTAGGACTTAGTTCATCTGATATACATATTTTCAATGCATCGCCTTCTTTGTTATTAAAATATATTCTCTTAAGAGTTGAGGTTCTTGTACCCAATGAGTTACCCGTCCATCTTTTAGGATTAGGATTACATCCCATTACTTCTTCTTTCGTTAAATCCGCCTGTTTTTCCAATCTTTTCTCAGAACATAAAACAAACGTTGTTTTACCTAAACTTCCCAATACTTTGGGAAGGGCTGTAGCTGTAATTGGTTCCATTTTAGTTTATGTTAGAAAAAATACTACTTTAGAGAATATTTTAAAATAAATCAATCTGTTATTTTTCTCTAAAATGTTAATTCTTTAATATAGACCTTTGAATTTTGCTGATGTGACGGCTAGCCAAATGGTAAAGCAGGTGCGAAATTTTTTTTGCCTTGCCTAGATTTTGACTAATGCCTAATTCTAAAGACCTCTTTTAGTAAGTTTTTTTTATTTTAATACAAGTATTCAAATTTTAGAAAAGCCTCATAAGCGTTAATAGTTACTTTGCTATTAGCAACTTCATCTTCATCTTCTTTAAACCTACGAGAAAGTTCGTATAATTGATAAGCAAAACCTAATTTTAATTGAAAATTTTCACTAAATCTTTCAATATACCCAAGATTAAATCTACCAACAAATCCAAAATAAGAAATATTATTTGCACCTTGTATAAGAGTTGTTTCTCTATCTACTATGCTATTTGAATTTGTTCTGTATCTAGCCAGTCCAAAACCACCGCCAGTAAATATTCCTCTTTTTCTATTCTCATTAAAAAAACCAATAATATCACCGTCAACCATCAAGCTATCTAAACTATTACCATTTTCGTCTGTTAGTGTAGTAAAAAAAACACCACTCTTACCAATACTAAAACCTTGTAATAAAGCTTCTTCTACAAAACTTCCAGCATTACAAGAAGAACATTCAGGACTAACTGTTACTTTTGTAGATATTGTCGCTGTTGAATTAATTTGTGAAATTGAAACAGATCGGAATAATGGTCTTTCTGTTATGAGTGGGCTTTTAAAGCAATCACTTTCTGTTGCTAATCTTAGTGCTTTGCGAGTGCTAGCTCCTTCATTTTTTGCTTTGGTTTTTTCAGTTTCAATACAGGATATATATTTCTTTCGTTTTAGATTTCCCTCTTCAAAAGATTTTTTTATAGAAGCACAGCTTCCAAAAACTGATAAGGCTAATAGTATGAGTATAATTTTATTCATAGTTTTTTAGTGATGGGTTATTAAAAAAATTAAAAATGGTCTGCTGGAATGATTATTCTATGTTGTTTTTTACCTTACTAAAAGCTTCATTTATATTTGTCTTTTCAATTAAAGGTAGTTCTATTCTATCAGTTGTATTTTTAATGTTGAATAAATGTGCAATATTTAAATTTTTATCCATTTCAATATAAATTCCCCAAACATCACCAGAATGTGGGCGGTTATCCATTACTTGTTTTGATAGTAAGGATGATAAAGATGCAATTTTTTCAATCACAAATAAGTCTGGAACAATCCGAACGATAAGTATGGATTTTGAATTGATTTTTTTTAAATTAACTTTTCTTATATCAAACCAGTATTTTTTATTTGTGTTTTCTGAGACTGCTGGCGATAAAATAAAATCGCCATTGGCGTTTTTAAAAACTGTAGTATTCCCTTGTTTTTGATATCCCAAACCACACAAAATTTCTAGATTGTGTTTTTCAGTTTTTTTTCTTTGTGTTAATTCTTTTTCTCTTCTATTTTTTTTATCTATCTGGAGTAGTTGTTTTTGATGTTCTTTTTCTTCTTGTTCTTCTTTTGTTTTTTGAATGTCTTTTTGTGCTTCTAATTTTAAATTACAAACTTCAAGGGAGTCTTCTACTAACTCTGGGTAGGCTATTGCTTTATTTTTGCCAGCTCTTTCCGATTTCATACAAGCATAAAAATCATTGGCAATATCAGTGTCCCAGCCTAATTTTGCTCTAATGCTACAAATTTTCTTTGAAATTTCTGCGATTTTTTTGGGAGCGATGTTATCATACTTTTCTGCTTTTAGTGTCTCTAATTCCAAGCAGTCGCTAATTTGATCTGCATAAAGACTAGACAATCCTAAACTGAAAAATAGTAGTCCAATAATAAATATTTTTTTTTTCATAATTGATTCATTTTGTTTTTTACTGTGTGTAGTATTTTTAAGCATAACACCTAAACCCAGTCATAGTGTTTGTAGTTTAATAGTTTATTAAAAAAATTTAAAAGCAATCTGGTGGGATGTTTTGTTGTATTTTTTTCAATGGGAATATCCATTTGCCATTCTCTAAATATGGCTTTTTTACAACTATATATTCTCCCCTGTATATATAATTCCTAAATAGAAGTACGCTATCTTTAGTTTTATACGCCTCATAAAGAGTTTTATTTCCATACTTTAATTCTTGTGTAGCAGTTCCTGTATTTTGACCTTGATAAAGAATAATATCACCTATTTTTTTATCTTCATATTTTGAAAATTGATTGCTAAAAAGAACAATATCTCCAAAGCGTCTGGATTGTCTTATACCAGCAGGTTGTTTGTGTTCAAAATCAAAAAAATTGTTTAGTTCTTGGAGTGAATATTGTTTGCCGATTTGGAGTTTATTTGTTTGAGGATGTTTTATGTTTTTACATAACCGATTTGCGTCACTTAAAATCTCTGCATATAATTTTTTGCTAAACCATTTGTTTTCTACATAAATACCCATTTCCTCATTATTTTGCTGGCTAAATTCATAAAGATTTAAACTTGTTATGATTGCTGCTTGTTCGTTTAGGTAGCACTTAGCGTGTAATGTGGGCACATCAAATATGGTGGTTGAATATTGATTTATTGTTTCTTTTA
Source organism: bacterium (assembly GCA_965216635.1). Taxonomy (GTDB): domain Bacteria; phylum SAR324; class SAR324; order XYD2-FULL-50-16. Next base: position 1,905,922 of record OZ244188.1, on the reverse strand, counting down.
AATTTTGTTTTTTACAAACAATAAATATTTTCACACCATTCTTTTTTCTTTCTTTTAGAATATCTTTGATTCTCTGCTGTAGCTGAATATAAGGTGAAATCAGAATAATTTCTTTAGTTGCATTTTTAAGCAATTTCTCTAAATGATAATTCAAACCTTGAGTGGTCAAATATTTAATCATTTTGTGTATGGGTGTTTTTTAATGTAATACCTTAATTCAGTAGTAGCGGTTGCTATCTGCTGAAATAATGCGAGCCCAAAATAATGCGAGCAGGGAGACTTGAACTCCCACGGCTTGCGCCACTGCCCCCTCAAGACAGCGTGTCTACCAATTCCACCATGCTCGCATTTTAAATTTCCAGCCAAAAGGTTTTAAATTTTTAGCCAAAAGGTTTTAAATTTTTAGCCAAAAGGTTTTAAATTTTTAGCCAAAATGTTTTAAATTTCCAGCCAAAAGGTTTTAAATTTCCAGCCAAAAGGTTTTAAATTTCCAGCCAAAAGGTTTTCAATTTCCAGCCAAAAGGTTTTAAATTTCCAGCCAAAAGGTTTTAAATTTTCAGCCAAAAGGTTTTAAATTTCTAGCCAAAAGGTTTTAAATTTCCAGCCAAAAGGTTTTCAAATGATCTCGTTGTTACGATGCCTACAAATTTCTCCCGTCAAAAAATAAATCACATTTTCTGCAATATTTTTTGTATGATCTGCAGCTCTTTCTATAAAACGAGAAACAAAAATAAGGCTAAAAACATCCTGCATAGAATACTGATCGCTTTTATACAAAATTTCTGCTTTTTTATAATTTTCTGAGTGCATTTTGTCTACTTCATCGTCCAGTTTTAAGACTTTTACAGCCATAGCTTTATCTTTTTCAAAAATAGAGTCTACGCTTTTTTCTAGCATAATTTCTACCTTAGCAAACATCTTGGGTAAATTAGGCATAACCTCTAGTGGTTTTTCTACAGTTAAACGCAAAACTCTCTGAGCTATGTTGCAACCGTAATCGGCGATTCTCTCTAGGTCATCGTTGATTTTTAAGATGGCTATGATATGCCTTAAATCCCCAGCAACAGGTTGATACAAAGCGAGTATTTTTAGACAGGATTCTTCAATTTCTACTTCGTTTAAGTCAATTTTTCTGTCATTTTTGATGACCTTCTGAGCTAATTTCTTGTCTCCTTTTTCTAGGCTCAAAAGTCCTTCTTGGAATATTTTTTTTACCAGAGCTGTATAGCTTTCAAATTCAGTAGAAAGTTTTTTTATTTCTTTTTCAAATTGTGTTTTCATTGGTTTTTTACTTGTTCGTTATTATAGGAGGGGTGGCATCTAGCCAAACCTTCCCGTGATATAATTTTCTGTTTGTTTCTGTTTGGGTTTTGTGAAAATAGTTGCAGTCTTTCCGTATTCTATCAGTTTTCCTTCATAAAAAAAAGCGGTTCTGCGAGAAACTCGGGAAGCCTGCTGCATATTGTGAGTCACAATAATAATAGTATAGTTTTTTTTTAAAATTTCTATCAATTCTTCTACCTTAGCCGAGGAACGAGGATCCAAAGCGGAGCAGGGCTCGTCCATTAGAATTACTTCAGGCTCAATGGCTATTGTTCTAGCAATACACAATCTTTGCATCTGTCCTCCTGACAGTCCCATAGCAGAATCGTTCAATCTATCTTTAACTTCATCCCAAAGAGCGGCTCTTTGCAGGCTCATCTCAGCGGTTTCTTTTAGTTTTTTTTTATCGGTAATTCCAGAAATTCTTAAACCATAGACAACATTTTCATAGATGGATTTGGGAAAAGGATTGGATTTTTGAAAAACCATCCCGACCTTTCTTCTTAATTCAATTACATCTGTTTCTTTGTCACAAATATTTTCTTCTAAAAATTCAATACTTCCTTTTGTTGTTGTATTATCTATTAAATCGTTCATCCGATTGATACAACGCAAAAGTGTAGATTTACCACAACCAGAAGGACCAATAAAAGCTGTCACCTGTTTGGGAATAATTTTTATACTGATATTATAAAGAGCTTGCTTTTCTCCATAATAAAAACTTAAATTTTTAATATTTAAAACGGATTCTTTCATTTTGTTGAAATCTTATTTGTTGAGATATTATGAATTAGCGTTATGTGACGGCTAGGCAAGACGAAAATTTACAAAAAAGCGGAGCATACACGATAGTATGTGAGTATTTTTTGTAAATTTTCAACGCTGCATAGGCTAAACAGAACGCTAATTTAAAGTTTTCATTTTTAGATTTGTTGAACTTTATATTTGTTGGACCTTATATCTTTTCCTCAACCTCTCTCTTAAAACAATAGCAAAACTACACATAACAAGCACTATGAGAAGTAGCAACAGAGTAGCCACAAAAACTATGGGCTTGGATGCTTCTACATTCGGAGATTGAAAAGCAATATCAAAAATATGAAATCCTAAGTGCATAAATTTTCTATCCAAATGAACGAAAGGAAAATGAGCGTCTATAGGCAAAACTGGAGCTAGTTTGACTACACCAGTAATTAAAAGTGGAGCCACTTCTCCTGCAGCTCGGGCAATAGCTAAAATAAAACCAGTAATAATACCGGGTAAAGCTACAGGAATAGCAACCCGTAAGAGAGTTTGCGATCTAGTAGAACCTAGTGCTAAAGAGCCTTCTTTCATTCCTTTAGGAACAGCGTTTAAGGCTTCTTCTGTTGCTACAATTACAACAGGCAGGGTCAGTATGGAAAGAGTTAAACTTGCCCAAAGAATACCACCTGTGCCAAAAGTAGGAGTCGGTAATTTTTCTGAAAAGAAAATTTGATCTATAGAACCGCCTATCCCGTAGACAAAAAAACTCAATCCAAAAATCCCGTAAACAATGGAAGGAACGCCTGCTAAATTATTGACAGCTATTCTCACAAAACGCACAAACCAACCTTCTTTAGCATATTCATTGAGATAAATGGCAGCTGCCAATCCAAAAGGATAACAAAAAATACTCATAATAAAAACAAGCATTACAGTGCCGAAAATAATAGGGAAAATCCCACCTTCTGTATTGGCTTCTCTTGGTCCACTTAGAATAAATTCTATAGCTCTCTCAAAGTAAAGTCTTATTTTTTGTCCTACCCCCATTTGATTTGGTTGGTAAAAGCGAACCACCTCACTCAGTAGAATTTCTTTTTTTCTCCCTCCTATTTCTTGCAACTGCACTGTAAATTTTGCTAATTTTTGTTGGATTTTATTCTGCTCGCTAAGTTCTATTTCAAGATTTTTTTGTAAAATTTTTATTTCTTGAGAAAATTTGCCAAATTCTTGTGGGTTTTTTTTGAGTTCTTGTGTCTCTTTTTTCTTTATAGAATAGCTGATTTTACCAATTCTTTTAGCTATAGTTTTTTTTTCTTTGAGTAAAAGCTTCACGCTTTGAAACTCTTTTTTTAACAAAGAGTGGCTGTCTCCTGTTTTTCCAGATTTGATAAGAACGCTACCATAAAAATCTCCGTACTCATTTCTTTCTACCCGAAATACATCTTTGGGCTTGCTTGTTTTTTCAATATTCTTTTTTTCCAACCAACGAAAATCTAAATTGTAAAAATCCCTATTTGCTATTTTAATTTGAATTCTTTCTTCTTCGTTCAAGTTTTTTTCTTTTTTTTGTACAATACCCAAAACCTGCTCGCCTCCTTGTAGCTGAAAAAGTTGTAACGAAGGAGTCCAAAAATGCCCTACACTATTGATAAAAATAATATAGATTAACGAAAAAACTATGAGCAAAATAGTTGTAAAGGCTACTCCCGTCATCCAGATAAAAAGTAATTCTTTAGAATTTTTTTTCATTTTAGTGACGGGGTGGAAGGGTTTTTTCTAGCTGTTGAATATGTTCTTTTGTTTTCATTTTATTTTTGAAAAATTAGGATATATTCTTTTTGCATAACATTATACAAACCATAAATTATTTTTGCTATTTTATGGATCTTTTTAAATCCAATTTTCTGGCAATAGTTTTCTACATTTTGGGCTGTATCTATTTCTTCACCTTGATAAGCGACATTACCAATAACAACCGCACAATATTTTCCTTTTTTTAATATCCGATACATTTCATCATAGGCTTGTTGCATATCCTGTTCGTACAGTTGAAATTTATTTATTCCAGTGCCTCTCACTCCTATAAAATCCTCTTTAATTTGATTCAAGTCATAACCCATTGCTTGTAGCGAATGGGCATCGTTAGCCACATAATTCAAAGCAATAGAATAAGGAGGGGAAGTGATAATTCCATCTACAAAATTATCTCTTATCCGAATATTTCTCGTATCTCCCTGAGTGATTTTTGATTTTCCTAGTTTAAGATTGAGTTGCTCTTTTGCTTTTTTGTAGTCTTCAACAGAGGCTAACATTTTCAAGGCATCTTTGATGTAAGAAGACGCAAAATCTTTTTTTCTTCTAGCATTGTCACTGTGAGCCATCATTTCTGCTACCTTATAAAAATTTTTTACTTCCTCAGTACTGGATTCTTTTCCTTTTTTATGGAGATAAAAATCTTGATAGATTTTAATTTCTTCTAAAAATTTTAAAGATTGAGTTTTCACTTTAGAAATCAAAACGCAAAGTGGCGAAATATCTATTCCAATCCCATTGATTCCTAATAGTTGTGCTTCTAAGATGGCTGTTCCGCTACCTACAAAAGGATCCAGCAAAATTTCTCCTGACTTCATTCCAATAATATTGAGTAAAGCTCTAATCATTTGTGGATGAAATTTTCCTTTGTAAGGATAAATCCAATGGGTTAAAAATTGATTGGCAGATTTTGTTTGATTAAATTTTTGGAGATAGTAATAATCCGAATAAATTCCATCTATTGTTTGAAAATAAGCCACTTTTTTTTGCAACAATTCTAGATTCATTGGATTAAAAACTTCAAATTTCCTAAAATTTTCATCTAGTTTTACATCTAATTGCAAAGCCTCTAGTTCTAAACTGGCAAGATTCAATTCATAGATAAATTGAATATTATCTAAAAGTTTTAGTTTTTTTGTGGATATATTTTTTTTCATTTTAGTGGATATGGTATTTTTTGCGGAGGCGACTACGGATAATTTCTGCAATAAAATTAAGCAAGAAAGTAAATAAAAAGAGCATCACCCCCGATAAAAATAAAACACGGTAAAGAGTTTCCTCAAAAGGGGCTTCGGGTACTTCTACCGCAATATTTGCAGATAATGTCCGCATCCCGTTAAAAATACTCCAGCTTGTAATAGGAGAGTTTCCCGTTGCCATCAAAACAATCATTGTCTCTCCAATGGCTCTACCAAAACCTATAATGAATCCCGCAAAAATACCGCTAGCAGTAGTTGGTAAAATAACTCTGACGAGAGTTTGCCAGTGATTAGCACCTAGTGCCAAAGAAGCCGCGGTCAGATTTTTAGGAAAACTACTCAAGGCTTCGTCTGTCATTGTGAAAATAATAGGAATGATAGCAAATCCCAGAGCAAAAGAAATCACGATCGCATTTCTTTGCTCGTAGACTAAGCCTAGTTTTTCTGAAAGCCAAAAAATAAAATCTTCGGAGAAAAATTGCTGACTTAAAAAAGGAGCAAACCAAGCTATAAATAAAGCACAAATAATAAAGGCGGGCATAACAAATAGAAATTCCTTACCATCTTTTTTCATAAATTTTTTAAAAAACTTCTGAAAAATAAAAAAGCAAAATAAAAAAAACAAAGGAAAGAAAACCAAGTAAAGTAGTATCGCAAGCAAATATTTTTCTATTAAAGGAGCTAACCAAAGAGCTGCTAAAAACCCTATAACAACAGAAGGAATGGATGCCATAATTTCTATGGTAGGCTTCACCACATTTCTGACCCAAGGCTTTGCAAATTGATTGATATAAATCGCTCCAAAAATAGCGAGAGGCAAGGCAAAAATCATCGCATATAGAGTTCCTTTAAGACTTCCTATAATGAGTGGAATAAAATTAAATTTTGGTTCAAAATCGTCGTTGCCCGAAGAAGACTGCCAAATATAATCTGGTTCAGGGTAGCCCTCGTATTGTATTTTGCTGAAACTAGCTCGCAGACTAAAATCAGGGTGAGGCGCATCTATTTTCCAAATAGAAATTTTACCTTTGTCTAAAGTAGTCAAAGCAGTACCGTTTTTATTGAAAGCAATTTTTATCCGTTCATTTTTCTGCCAATCTAATTTTTGCCAATCTAATTGTAGAATTTTCTGGGTTGCGGTTAGATACCAAAAGGAGCTGTTTTTTTCTCCCACCACTAGAAAAGATTTATTCCTTAAAGAAGGAATAATATTTTGGATTTTTCCACTTTCTGTTTGCAAGCTATAAATTTTTTGTAGACTTCCTCTGGTAAAAGCAAAAATTTCTACACTCCCATTGTTAAAACCTACCAAAAGGCTTGTATCTCCATAGATAGTATTGAGGCTTGTTATCTGTAGTTTTTCTATTTGTGGTTTTTCTATTTGTGACGAGAGGGCAGTTTTGATAGAAACAGAAAATTGGATAGATTCTAAATCTCGCAAATCCCAAACTTCAATATCTCCCTTATCATCTGCTAAATAAAAATGCTTTGCATCTCTGGAAAAAAAAGAGGCTACAATTTCTCCTTTGAGACTGGATTCAAAAAAATCTTGAGACAGGACAACTTCTGCCTCCCCTAAAAAATTTTCTACAGATTCCTGCCAATAAAAATAAATTTTTTTTTGCTTAGTAGCTACTACTCTAGCAAAACTATTTTCGTTTCGCCTGCGAGCAGCGTCGTAAAAAATATCACCCTGTTGAAAATTTTCCTTTTGTAGAATTGGAAAGCTAGCTAATTTTTCGTGCCTCAGGTTGTATGTTTTGTTTCCTGTCTCAGAAAATTCTTTAATACTACCTAAAAACCAAAGTTCTGTGGCAGAAGAGGGAAATTTTAGTAAAAATAAATTCGGACTTGCGCTTTCAATACTTTTAATTTCAGCGTTAGTGATTTGGATGTTTTTTTGGATTTCAGGGTTGTTTAAATTTTGTAAAACAAGCTCCCCTGTTTTGCTTAAACCCCAAACATTCTCTAAAAATTCATCGGCTGTTACATAGAGCAACGGGCTACGATTAGCAAAAGTTGGCGTAGAGGTTTTTTCTATAGCACCTGTTTTAAAAAGAGGAATGGAGATTTTTAAAATGCTCCAAAGAATAGCCAGTACGCAAATAATAGTTGCAACACCTGCGAGAATAATTACTCGGCGGAAAATATTATCCCACAGCTTCAGTTTTTTTGACAGTGGAGAACTGACTAGCATAGAGTGGTTTTAGTTTTCTAACGAGAGTCTCTATTTTATTTGAGTAAGGCAGAATACTTTTGAGCCAACCCATAACTCAAAGGAAGATACCCGTCTTTGACAACAATTTCTTGCCCTTGTTTAGAAAAAATGTATTTTAAGAATTCTTTCACTAAAGGGGTTATGCCTTTTTTAGGGTGCTTTGCCACATAAATATACAAACCTCTCGCTAAAGGGTATTTTCCAGTAAGTATGTTCTCGTATTTCAAAGGAGAGTAGGATTTACTCCCTATTTTTTTGGCAATACCCAGAACCTTAATATCGCTTGTTAAAAATCCGATTCCAGAATAACCAATAGCATACCTATCCGCTCCCACACTTTGCACTACCGAAGCAGAGCCAGGTTGTTCCTTGACAGTTTTGTTATAATCTCCTTTGAAAAGAGCCACCCTCTTAAAATAACCGTAAGTACCAGAAGCAGAATTTCTACCGTACAAACTAATAGCACGATTTTCCCAACCCCGCCTTAAACCGATTCCTCCCCAATTTGCGATTTTTTTTTGGTATCCGCCTTTCAGAGTAGAAGAAAAAATTGCATCCACTTGGGGAAGGCTGATTTCTTTTAAAGGATTATCTTTATTAACCATAACTACAATAGCATCTAAAGCGACAATAAATTGAGTAGGCTTAAATCCATATTTTTTTTCAAACTTTTCCAACTCGCTTTTTTTCATAGCCCTAGACATAGGTCCTAGTTGAGCAGTTCCTTCAATCAAAGCAGGAGGAGCAGTACTAGAGCCTTTTCCTTCAATTTGAGTTTGGGCGTTTGGATATAATTTGCGGAAACCTTCAGCCCAAAAAGTCATTAGATTATTGAGAGTATCTGAACCTATACTATTCAAAGCCCCACTAATGCCCGATATTTTTTGATAGTTTTGAAATTTTTTATCTAGCTCCACTCCAAGAATTTCATTGACACAAGCTACACTGAAGAAAGTGGAAAGCAAAATAATGAGAAGCGAGTTTGTTTTTTTCATTTTTATAAGATCTTATTTAATGGGTTATTATTATATTCATATCTCAAATTGTTTTATTATTCAATGTTAATTTAAAGATATATTGAGAACTTTGAATTAGGCATCTTTATAGATATTGTGGCGGGGAGGTATTTTTTATTTTATGTAGGTCTGTAGAGACGTCCTATATGGGCGTCTCATAAATTTAGAACGTTTATTAAAAACAGCTTTTTGTGGTTTATGCACATCATATAAGACGTCCTATATGGGCGTCTCATAAATTTAGAACGTTTATTAAAATATGTAGGTCTGTAGAGACGTCCTATATGGGCGTCTCATAAATTTAGAACGTTTATTAAAATATGTAGGTCTGTAGAGACGTCCTATATGGGCGTCTCATAAATTTAGAACGTTTATTAAAATATGTAGGTCTGTAGAGACGTCCTATATGGGCGTCTCATAAATTTAGAACGTTTATTAAAATATGTAGGTCTGTAGAGACGTCCTATATGGGCGTCTCATAAATTTAGAACGTTTATTAAAATATGTAGGTCTGTAGAGACGTCCTATATGGGCGTCTCATAAATTTAGAACGTTTATTAAAAACAGCTTTTTGTGGTTTATGCACATCATATAAGACGCCCTGTAGGGCGTCTCTACATGTTATGTTATAAAATTCCCTGCAGTTTTTTTTCTTAAAAACTCAAATGGAAGGAGATGCTGATGACGAGGGGTGCTTTGAGTTCGGCATTGGTTTCTGTGGTTGTTTCTATTGTTCCTTCTGTTGTTGTGGTTGTAGCTCCAGTCTCAATAATTTCTCTGTAAGTAACGGTTCTGCTTCCAGATTGGGTTGCTTGTGTTCTAAGATCAAAAATGGAGCTGCTGAAATATGCACCAGAATCTGCATTATCGGGGGTGGGGTCATCAATAGCGGCACCAATCACTACTGATCTTTTTATTGGACCCTGTTCATGGGTCAAGCTGTTTCTTGTAGTATCACCAGGATTTGAAATAGGGTCGGGAGTATAGGGAGTAGTCGTCGGAGCAGTGCTACTTTTTAGAGAAACCCCCGAGATATACTTCGTCAAGCCAAAATTAAGCGATAGGTTGGAAGTTAAGTTCTGCTTATAGCCGACTCTAAGCACTGGACTTGTGGCAGAGCCGCTGGCAGAGCCGCTGGTGAGCTTCATACTCGCTAGACCGCCTCCTATAAAAAGACCCTTGTTGACAAAATAATCCGCCATAACTAGTGTATTGGCGAGCTCGTTAGCTCCACCTTTGCCAGTGAAGTGCGTCAAGGAGGCTCTCCATTTTTCCCACCTAAAGCCGAATTGCAGACCAATACCTGATAGTTTATCGCTCTTGTTAGTTGTTGTTATCAATGCGTCTGTGTCTGTTGTTGTTGATATTATTGAACCCCGCACTATTATATCATCTGCGGTTACTTCATAATCAGCAAAATCATCAGCGGTTACCCCATTAGAAGAAAAGTGATCAAAACATGTATCCAAAGTCCATGCAACGCCATCATTATTGCGAGTGTGTGTGGCATCCACCTCATCTCTTGTGCCTACATCAAAAGAATGCAGTGACAATCTACTTGCTAAACGAGCAAAGCTATAAGTTCCATCATCGGCATCAGTGGTTGTTGCTCCTGTTTTACAGTTTGCTGCTATAAGAGCTTTTATTCCAGCTTTCAGATTATCACTAAAACCAGAGAAAGTAGTAGCGTCTGCTTCTATGCTAGTGGTGATATCTGAATAGGTAACATTAGGATCATAGGATGTTATGGTAGTACCAGTAATATTAGTAGTAGCATTAGTGACTCTAGTGGTTTTAGTAATACTATCCACTTTAAAACCACTCAGATAGACAAAACCAGCGAAAAATCCCAGCTTGCTGTTACCATTCGCTTGGGCTTGCAGATTGCTACCTCCAAAAGTAAAGGCACTTCCTATAAGAAGGGCGGGAATAAGAATAGCCGCCAAAACGAAACGAACCAGAGTAAAACGAGCCAAAATAAAACGAACAGCGAAAGTTTTCCTTAAAACTTGGGAATTTATGTTTTTCATAATAGTGTAAATAATTAAATTTAGGTTAAATAACAAAACTTCATAAAGGATTGCAGAAAAAAAAATTTTTGTCAAGCTATTTATTGGCTATTGGCAGTTTTTTTCTTTTTGCTTATTTTTTATAAAAATAATTACAGAAAAACACTTTAAAAGCAAATAAAAAAAACAAATGCGTTGCGGGGAGGTATTTTTTATTTTATGTAGGTCTGTAGAGACGTCCTATATGGGCGTCTCATAAATTTAGAACGTTTATTAAAAACAGCTTTTTGTGGTTTATGCACATCGTATAAGACGCCCTGTAGGGCGTCTTATACTACATGTAACGTTTATTAAAATATGTAGGTCTGTAGAGACGTCCTATATGGGCGTCTCATAAATTTAGAACGTTTATTAAAATATGTAGGTCTGTAGAGACGTCCTATATGGGCGTCTCATAAATTTAGAACGTTTATTAAAATATGTAGGTCTGTAGAGACGTCCTATATGGGCGTCTCATAAATTTAGAACGTTTATTAAAATATGTAGGTCTGTAGAGACGTCCTATATGGGCGTCTCATAAATTTAGAACGTTTATTAAAAACAGTTTTTTGTGGTTTATGCACATCGTATAAGACGCCCTGTAGGGCGTCTCTACATGTTATGCTATAAAATTCCCTGCAGTTTATCTTTTTCTTAAAAACTCAAGTGGAAGGAGATGCTGATTACGAGTGGTGCTTTGAGTTCGGCAGCGGTTTTTGTGGTTGTGGTTTTCTGAGTTTCTGTAGCTCCTGCTGGAATTAGGATTTTATCTATATATACAGTTCTGCTGTGGACTTGGGTTGCTTGTATTCTGGTATCTCTATGCGGACAATCAGGGCACGACTCAATACGCTCATCTACGTATCTAAAATTGGCGGTATTATATCTTTTTCTACCAGAGTTGGTTTCAGTAAAGCCGGGTATTCTCACAAGATTTGCACCAATTGTTGCTGTATAGCTTGCAGTCTGTGTTTTGACTTCGGCAATGCGAATAGGATCAGGAGCAGGAGTCACATCCGTATCCGTAGCCGTGGCCGTATGATTTAGAGAAGCCCCCGAGATATACTTCGTCAAGCCAAAATTAAGCGATAGGTTGGAGGTCAAGTTTCGCTTATAGCCGACTCTAAGCGCTGGGCTTGTGGCAGAGCCGCTGGTTAAACTATTGGTAAGCTTCATACTCGCTAGACCGCCTCCTACAAAAAAATCCTCGTTTACAAAATAATCCGCCATAACTAGCGTATTGGCGAGCTCGTTATCTCCCCCCTTGCCAGTAAAGTGAGTCAAGGAGGCTCTCCATTTTTCCCACCTAACGCCGAATTGCAGACCGATACCAGAAAGTTGATCGCTCTTGCTACTAGTGATTGCTGTTGAATCCTTAGGTACAGAAGTTTGAGTTGGAATTGAATCTGCAGTCGCTATCTTATAAGTAGAATCATTAAAATCTTTAGTCTTTTGGGAAAAGTAGCTAAAACAATGGGATGTTTCTCCAGTAGATCCTGTATAAAAGGGTTCAGCAGAAGTTGATAAAGTTACAGTAGCATCTCCAGAGGGCTCAATCTTATCGAATTCCGGTTTTTCACCAATAGTAAAGGAACTAAAAAAAGGAGTAAGCTCACCAAAAAAATATTCTTCTGTTGCGTCTCCATCTTCAGCTATATCAACAGATGTTTCACCTCTTTCACAGTTTGCTTTTAATAAAGATCTGATTCCAGTTGCTGTTGCAGCATTCCAAGTAGGATTCACACCGGTTAAGACTATGCTAGAGGTTGCGTCTCCATAGCCAGTGATTTCATAGCCTGTAGTAGTAGCGTCAGTGATGGTTGTGATATTTGTGGTGACCTTTTTTGTGGTATCCACTTTAAAACCACTCAGATAGACAAAACCCGCGAAAAATCCCAGCTTGCTGCTACCATTCGGGCTACTTTGAACCTCTTGGGCTTGCAGCTTGCTGCCTCCAAAAGTAAAGGCACTTCCTATAAGAAGGGCGGGAATAAGAATAGCCGCCAAAACGAAACGAACAGCAAAAGTTTTCCTTAAAACTTGGGAATTTGTGTTTTTCATAATTATTTGTGATGAAAAAATTAGTATTAAAATAAAGAGTAACAGAAAAAAAAATCTTGTCAATATTATTCTGTCGGCTATTGGCATCTTTTTATTTTTACTGCTCATTCTTTATAAAGAATAATTGCAGAAAAACACTTTAAAAGCAAATAAAAAAAGCAAATGCGTTGCGGGGAGGTATTTTTTATTTTATGTAGGTCTGTAGAGACGTCCTATATGGGCGTCTCATAAATTTAGAACGTTTATTAAAATATGTAGGTCTGTAGAGACGTCCTATATGGGCGTCTCATAAATTTAGAACGTTTATTAAAATATGTAGGTCTGTAGAGACGTCCTATATGGGCGTCTCATAAATTTAGAACGTTTATTAAAATATGTAGGTCTGTAGAGACGTCCTATATGGGCGTCTCATAAATTTAGAACGTTTATTAAAATATGTAGGTCTGTAGAGACGTCCTATATGGGCGTCTCATAAATTTAGAACGTTTATTAAAAACAGCTTTTTGTGGTTTATGCACATCGTATAAGACGCCCTGTAGGGCGTCTTATATGTTATGCTATTATAAAAATGTTCCCTGCAGTTTTTTTTTCTTAAAAACTCAAGTGCAGGGAGATGCTGATGACGAGGGGTGCTTTGAGTTCGGCATCTGTTTCTGTGGTTGTGGTTGTCTGAGTTTCTGTGGCTCCTGCTGGAATCTGGATTTCGTCTATATTTACAGTTCTGCTGCGGAATTGAGTTACTTGTATTCTCTGGTCGCTATGCGGACAATTAGGGCACTGCTCAATACGCTCATCTACGTATCTAAATCTGGTGATTAGACCTTTTATTCTACCAGAGGTGGTGGTTCTAAAGCCGGGTATTCTCACATTTATTGCACCAATTGTTGCTGAATCACCGGCTTTAGAAGTCTGTGTTTCTTCAAAAGAGCGTAACACCATGGGAGTAGTATTAGCATTAGCAGTAGTATTAGTAGTAGTAGCACTACTTTTTAGAGAAACCCCCGAAATATACTTCGTCAAGCCAAAATTAAGCGACAGGTTGGAGGTCAAGTTTCGCTTATAGCCGACTCTAAGTGCTGGACTTGTGGCAGAGCCGCTGGTTAAACCATTGGTAAGCGTCATACTCGCTAGACCGCCTCCTACAAAAAAATCCTTGTTTACAAAATAATCCGCCATAACTAGTGTATTGGCGAGCTCGTTATCTCCCCCCTTGCCAGTAAAGTGAGTCAAGGAGGCTCTCCATTTTTCCCACCTAAAGCCGAATTGCAGACCAATACCTGAGATTTTATCGCTCTTGCTACTAGTGATTGTTCTTGGAGCCACAATTACAGCAGTTGGAGTTGGTTCTGAATCTGCAGTTGCTATCTCATAAGCAGGAAGATCAATAGAGGTTCTAGTGGAGGAAAGATCTCCGAAAAAGTAGCGAAAACAATGGGATGTTTCTCCAGTAGTAAATCCTGTAGGAAAGGGTTCAGCAGAAGTTGGTAAAGTTACAGTAGCATCTCCAGAGGGCTCGATCTCATTTAATTCCGGTTTTTCACCAATAGTAAAGGAAGTAAAAGCATTGGAACTCTCGTTAAAAAAATATTCTTCTGTTGCGTCTCCATCTTCAGCTATATCAACAGATGTTTCACCTCTTTCACAGTTTGCTTTTAATAAAGCTCTGATTCCAGCTGCTGTTGTTTTAGGATTCCAAGTAGGATTCACACCGGTTACGACTATGCTAGAGGTTGCGTCTCCATAGCCAGTGATTTCATAGCCTGTAGTAATAGCGTCAGTATAGGTTGTGCTATTTGTGGTGACAAGTGTTGTGGTATCCACTTTAAAACCACTTAGATAGACAAAACCAGCGAAAAATCCCTGCTTGCTACTACCATTCGGGCTACTTTGAACCTCTTGGGCTTGCAGATTGCTGACTCCAAAAGTAAAGGCACTTCCTATAAGAAGAGCGGGAATAAGAATAGCCGCCAAAACGAAACGAGCCAGAGTAAAACGAGCCAAAATAAAACGAACCAAAGTAAAACGAACAGCAAAAGTTTTACTTAAAACTTGGGAATTTGTGTTTTTCATAATTATTTGTGATGAAAAAATTAGTATTAAAATAAAAAGTAACAGAAAAAAAGATTCTTGTCAATATTCTAGTGGCTATTGGAAAGTTTTTTTATTTTTTCTGCTTATTTTTTATAAAAATAATTACAGAAAAATACCTTCTTGTCAATATTCTATTGGCTATTGGCAGGTTTTTTATTTTTTCTGCTTATTTTTCTCTAAAAAATATTGATAGTTTTTGCAAAAAAAGTAATTTATTTTGATAAAAATGGTGTATTGTAGACTTTTTTTGATAAAAATGGTGGATTATTTGCTTTTTTTGATAAAATGGTGTATTGTTTGCCTATAATAAGAAGTTTGAAATTTAGTGTAAAATATAGTCTATAATAATAATTTTTCAATACACCTTAAAAAAGGTGTTTTATGGTCAAACTACCTACACAAACAAACCCCGTTCACGGTTCTGTAGAAATACCCGGTTCTAAAAGCCTTACAAATCGTGCCTTACTGGTTGCTGCTCTTAGTGATGGAGAGACTAAAATCCAACGTCCTCTCTTGGAAGCAGACGACACCGAAAGAATGATAACTTGTCTTCAACAACTAGGTATTTCCATTAAAACTCAAACCGAGCAACTGATTGTGCAGGGTAAAGGTGGAAAAATATCGCCCTGTAATGATGAACTTTTTGTAAATGGTGCGGGCACTGTTGCTAGATTTTTGCTGCCACTTTTGAGTTTGGGCGAAGGAGATTATATTTTAACCGGAAGCCAAAGAACAAAAGAAAGACCTATAGATGAACTATTGATTGCTTTGGGATCTTTGGGTTGCAAAATAAAAAAAATGGAGCCTCCAGCAAATTTCCCTTTAGAAATAAGTGCTACTGGTTTTAGAGGAGGAAAAATCACCCTAGAAAGCTCCATCAGTTCTCAGTTTATTTCTGCAATAATGCTAACAGCTCCGCTAGCTATAGAAGATACTTACATTACTCTAAAAGGCGATACAGTCTCCTTACCCTATATTGAAATGACGAGGAAAATTATGGAGCACTTTGGGGTTTGTTGTGAATGGTTAGCACAAAACCAGTTGTTTATTCCTGCAAACCAAAAATATCAAGCCAGAGACTACACCGTAGAAGCAGACGCATCTTCGGCGTCCTATTTTTTTGCGATGGCGGCTATCACAAAAGGCAAAATCACCCTCTCTCCCTTTTCTCCAAAATCTCTACAAGGAGATTTAGGTTTTTTACAAATACTAAAAAACATGGGATGTCAAGTAGAATGGGGAACGAACGAAGTCACCTTGATTGGAAAAGAAATGCACGGTATTGAAGTAAATATGAAAGATTTAAGTGATGTCTCCTTGACTCTTGCAGTTACATCTCTTTTTGCAAAAGGAAAAACCTGTATTAAAGGTATTCAAAATATTCGTCTCAAAGAGTGCGATAGGCTCAAAGCTCTTGCTACCGAGCTCACTAGATTAGGGGCTAGAGTAGAAGAAACAGAAGACAGTATTGCCATTTATGGAAACGGACAGTACCATGGGGCAAATATTAAAACCTATAACGATCATAGAATGGCTATGTCTTTCTCTCTTGCAGGGTTGAAAATTCCAGACTTAGAAATAGAAAACCCCGATTGTGTTCAAAAAACTTTTCCTAGCTATTGGGAGCAATGTGAAAAGCTACTTGAACCCGCTATTTGAGCGGACCAATACTTGCTCTTTTAAGATAATGAATGGGCTATACCCACTACACAGTAATTTTCAGAAATTTTCGGAAAACAGGCTGATACAATGGAATCCAACCTAGAATGAACAGTTTAGAAAGTCTACAAAAGCATACAGAAATTGTAGTAGATAGCGGAGAAATAGAATTAATCAAACAGTTGCACCCCACAGATGCTACTACGAACCCCAGCTTGATATTAAAAGCTCTCAACGACAAACAATACGATTTTTTACTAGAGGAAGCCATCCTTTGGGCACAAAAAAAAACGCAGAGTAAAAAAGACATTGTAGATTTAGCCTTAGAAAAAACTGCGGTTAATTTTGGCATAGAAATACTAAAATTCATTCCGGGTAAAATTTCCACAGAAGTAGACGCAAGACATTCCTTTGATACCGCAACCACAGTTATTCAGGCTCACAGAATTTTACAGTTTTATGAAGAACAAGGAATCTCAGGAGAAAGAGTTTTGATTAAAATAGCGGCTACTTGGGAAGGTATTCAAGCAGCTAAACAGTTACAAGAGCATGGTATCAACTGTAATATTACTCTTTTGTTTTCTCGCTGCCAAGCAGTAGCAGCAGCTCAAGCGAAAGCCTACCTTATATCTCCTTTTGTCGGCAGAATACTAGATTGGTATAAAGAACATTTTCCCGATAAGGACTACGGGCAAGAAGACCCAGGAGTGAAATTTGTAAAAAATGTTTATAGTTATTATAAGCACCATCAAGTTGAAACTATTATTATGGGAGCTAGTTTTCGGGGTATTCATCAAATAGAAGAGCTTGCAGGTTGCGATAAACTAACCATCAGTCCTGCACTATTAGAAAAATTAGCGGGACAGAAAAAAAAATTAACTCGTAAAATAGATTCTAAAAAAGAAGATACAAAAGACTGGCAAGAACTAGAAGAAAAAGATTTTCGCAAACAACTCAACGAGGATTCTATGGCAACAGAAAAATTAGCAGAGGGGATCCTTCTTTTTAGTAGAGATTCTGAAAAACTGGAGGAATTGATTTCTGCGAGGCTGGGATATAATAGTAAATAGAGTTTTTTAAGCTTTATTTGTTTTTAAGACTGTATAATTCCCGCAGTAATTTTTGTGATTTCTAATACTGTGGTTAGTATCATTTTACTATTGCCAAGAAAGAACTTATGCAGAACTCAAAAAAAAAACTCAATCACTCTCACTGAGGCTTTAGAATTAAACAACCAAGATGCTCTTGCTAATTGATTTTAATCTTTAGGTATTTAGAAAAAATTTTAAGAGGGTCCTCGCTTTTTTCAATTTTAAGAATTAAGTCTTTGTGTTCTTTTTCTATTTTTTCTTTATTTATACGCTTATTCGTCGTTGTAGAAAAATATTCATCCTTTTTATCCAATACTAGACGAGCAGAATAGGCTTGAACAGCAGTATCACAAAGGTTTTCTGCATATTTTTCTATATCATCAGGCATTTCAAATTTTGCTTGTCTTACTGCTGCTCCTAGCAATCTTAAGGCGTTTCTATCCACCAATCTATCTATTAAAATCATTCCTTTAGCACTACTTAAGTTGTCATAAACCGTATAAAACTTTTCCCTTTCGTCTTCGGTTAGATGAGGATTTGAATTTATTGTTCCCATAGGTCAGTTAAGAATAAGGTTTGGATTAAATTCTACAAAAATCTTTTTTCATAATATAAAATTATAAAAAAAATTGCAAATACTTTTTTTACCAATTTTTTTTTGCTCTAAGTTTTAGATAAGGAGAAAAAATTTGATGGTGTTCTTTTAAACTAATCTCTCTACGTAATTTTTGCTTTTCTCGTTTTTCTTCTTTTGATAATCCATATTTACCTATGCTGCGTAAATCATTATATTTCCATGCTTTTTTTTCTATGTCTCTTATATAATTCTCAATTTCTTTAGGAAGAAACAATCTTGCATGTTCACTAGCTTCATAAAAAATCTCTAACATATCTAAAAATTCATTATCTTTGATGCTTCTGTTCGAAGGAAGTGCTAGTTTTCTAAACGCCTTGCAAGCATCTACTAATTTTGTATAGACGGCATAAAAAAGGTCTCTTTCATCTTTAGTTACTGCAAGTTCCAGATTACTTTTTGCAATTCTATTGGCTTGATAGCCTAGATAAAACAAACCTAGTGCAATCCCGATTTCAACAAAAATTTTCACAACCTCCAATACTGCGGGTAGTACCATAATTCTTACAATTTCAAAAAAATTATTTACAATTTCTAATACTGTGGTTAATATCATTTTCTACTTCAAAGAGAAAGGATTGTAATTGATTTTATGGTCGTAAGTATCTAGTTTTTCTTGTTTTTTCAAAAAATTGGCTAATAAGTATAAGACAGGGGTAAAGATAAATTCAAAAGCAACCTTAAACAAAAAAGCAGTCAAAAGCAAATTGGTAAATATCTCCCAAGGGAAGACCCCCAAAAGACAGGCAATCAAAATGAAAATAAGGCTATCTAAAAATTGTCCAATAACGGTGCTACTCATAGTTCTCAAATAAAGCATTTTTCCAGCGGTAAGAATTTTCATTTTAGAAAGAACAGCCGAATTAGAAAATTCACCAATCAAATAGGCAACAAGACTAGCAATAAAAATTCCTCCATTTGCAATACTACCGAGTATTTTTTGATAGGCATCGTCGCCTACTTCTTGCTGCCAAATCGTTTCTGCGGGGAGCAGTGCCACAAGATAAACAGAGCCGATTAAGACAACAGAAGAAAAAAATCCTATCCAAATTACTTTTTTAGTTTTTTTATAACCATAAACCTCTGTGAGTAAATCTCCTAAAATATAACACAAAGGAAAAATAAAGGTTCCTGCATCTAGCACTAAGGCAGTGCCAAATAGACTAATTCCCAAATCTACAATTTTAGCTGCGGATAAAATATTGCTCGTCAACAAAGACGCTACAAAAAGACCACAGAGGAGGGGGTAGTATTTATATTCTTTCATTTCACTTTTTGAGACTATTGAATTAGACATTCTAGTTTACGCAACAGGCTTACTGCGTTCACTTTATACAGGCTTTAGCAGTCTATTTGTGGTCTTGCTAAGTTTTGTAGTGCCTGCTCCCATTATTGTGGCACTACGCTGTTGATCAAATTTTTTATCATTCAAAATACTCCAGTATTCCTCTTGGGTAAAAAATTTTCGCGCCTTGTCTAGCTTTCCTATAATGCTAAAGTTCAACAGTCTCGCTTATGAGTTAGGGAGCAGGGTTGGGATTATTTTTATGAATAGCTTCTATCTCTGCTAATAATTCTGGAGGCAATTCCAAATCTATAGAATCTATATTGGTTTTCAGCTGTTCCATAGTAGTAGCTCCAATAATATTGCTACCTACAAAGAACCTACTATTGATAAACGCCAAAGCCATTGCTGCTGGATCCAGTTTATATTTTTGGGCTAATTTAAAGTAGTCTTCGGTAGCTTTAATTCCGTTAGGTTTAGTGTATCTCCCAAATTCTGGGAAAAGTGTTAGCCTGCCTTTTGGTGGTTTCTGTCCGTGCAAATATTTCCCGCTCAAGGCTCCAAAACCGAGAGGAGAATAGGGCAGTAAATCTATAGCATCCCGAAAACTAAATTCAGCAAGACCTATTTCATAAATTCTATTAATCAGATTATAAGAATTTTGAATAGATATAATTTTTGGCAAGTTGTGTTCTTTACAAAGTCGTAGAAATTGACTAATTCCCCAAGGAGTTTCATTAGAAACTCCAATATAACGCACTTTCCCAGATTGCACTAATTCTCCTAGTGCTTCTAAGCTCTCCAATATCTCTATTGCTTCTTCGTTTTCTGGAGCAGTAAAGTCCAATCTAGAAAATATATTGGTTTGTCTCTCGGGCCAATGGAGTTGGTAAAGATCCACATAGTCTGTTTGTAGTCTTTTAAGGCTGTCTTCTATTGCTTGCAGAATCTGCTTTTTGGTAAGTCTGCTGCCGCCTCTAATGTAGGGTATTTTAGGACCTACAACTTTCGTTGCGATGATAACCTGTGCTCTATTTTTTCTTTGCTTTATCCAATTTCCGACAATCGTTTCTGTTTTGCCGTAGGTTGCTTTTTTTGTAGGTACAGAATACATCTCAGCAGTATCTAAAAAATTGACTCCTTGTTGCCAACTGTAGTCTAGTTGTTCAAAGGCTTCTTGTTCGCTATTTTGTTCTCCAAAAGTCATTGTACCAAGACAAATACGGCTGACTTTTAAATCGGAGTTTCCTAAATTTTTGTATTGCATTAAATTGTTCTTTAGCTAATTTTTTGGTTAGTGTAAGTTTTTCTTAAGAGGATAAACTATTTTACAAAAATATTCAAAAAAAATTTTTACTTTAAGCTAAAAATTTTAATAAACATTTTGAGACCTGAAAACTTTGAGACCTAAAAACAATGAAAACCTACCCCGCCAGTGATAACAGCCTTTTGATTAAGGAAACCGACAGACAAAAACTACTGCCTTTTGCTGACTTATTGGAAGAAAAGTTTAGTGATTATATTTTAGATACGACTCTTGCCTATTTTAGTCTGCTTGTGTATTACGATATTTTAAAGATTTCCTACACAGATTTTATCCAAAAAATTCAAAAACTTTTCCAAGAAAATGAATCCAATTTATCCAGTAAAAAAAAATCGCTTGTTAAAAGCGAAACCCACACAATTCCTGTATATTACGGAACAGAAGTTGGTTTGGATTTAGAAGAGATCAAGCAAACAAAGAATCTATCCTTAGACGAAATTATAAAAATACATAGTCATCCTATTTATGAAGTATATGCGATAGGTTTTAGACCGGGTTTTGGTTATTTAGGGGATTTAGAAAAAAAACTTCACATTCCTCGCAGGAGCGATCCTAGGCTGCAAATTCCTACTGGCTCTATTGCTATTGCAAACGAGCAAACGGCAATTTATCCAGACTCTAGTCCTGGAGGTTGGAATCTTATTGGCAAAACCTATCTTTCTATGGTGGATTGGAAAAAAGAAAATCCTTGTCTACTGCAAGTAGGCGATAGAGTAAAATTTGAACCCATTTCTAAAAAAATATTTCTTAATAAAGGAGGGACACTTGGCACTAAAAATTCTTAAAGCTGGTATTCGCAGCCTAATCCAAGATTTAGGTAGATACGGTTACCATAAAATAGGTTTGGGCTTGTCTGGAGCTTTAGACGAATACGCTTACCTTATGGCACAACACCTTTTGCAGAACCATAATCCTCACAACGCCGTAGAAATTTTTATGGGCAATTTTCAAGCAGAGGTTTTGGAAGATACCAATGTAGCTATTACGGGTGCGGATTGTCTTTTACTATACAATCAAAAAAAAATTCCAGTGTGGTCTCGTTTTCCAGTAAAAGCTGGAGATACTATTGAAATTAAAGAAGTAACCTGCGGCAGTCTCAATTATCTAGCAGTGCAAGAAAGTTTTGATTTGCAACCGTTCAAAAACAGTTACGCTACCAATTTTAAACTAGGAGTAGGAGCCAACGCTGGAAAAAGACTGAGTAAACAAACCTTACCCTATAGTAAAGTAAAACTGCAAAATCCAGCTCTTTTGATACGAGAACTTATTCCGCAATACTTAAAACCGAATGCTAAAAAACCCCTCACAGTACGGATTGTTTTGAATGAAGATGTGGAGAGTCTTTTTGAGAAAAAAGAGCTGCAAAGTTTTTTAAAGAACGAGCACAGTATTAGTCTCAATTCAGATAGAATGGGATTTCGGCTAGAAGGAAAAAAGATAATTCCTAAAATAACCAACTTACCTTCAGAGAGCCTAGCTTATGGGACAGTGCAAGTACCTAAACAAGGGTTTCCGATTGTTTTAATGAAAGATTGCCAAACCATCGGAGGATATTCTAAATTGGGTTATATTCCAGCAGTAGATACTTTTAAAATTTCCCAATTAAGACCGAAACAAAAAATAAAGTTTAGCATAGAAACTGCAGAAAACAGTCAGCAAGAATTGAGGGAGTTGTATAAATTTTTTCGCTAAGCTATGAGATAATACTATTCTTGACTTACTGCTTTAAGCCAATTTTTAATCAATTTACAATAGTCTTTATAGAATATTTCATTAACCTCTAAATTTAGTTCCTTGCAAAGATCAGGTAGTTCTTTTTGAAATGTTTGGTATCTGCTATAAATTGAGTTGCCTCCTGGAATAGTTCTGTTGACAGTATTATTTAACCAATTTCTTATTTTTGATATTACCACTTCAGAGTCTCCTTTGTGCGCTTCTATATCTTGACCTGCTATATCCGAAATAAACTTTTGATAACGGTATTTTTCTTTATCTAAAATCAGAATTTTTTTGCTTCTTTGCCCTTTCTCACCCAATTTTTTAGCACCTAAAAACAACCCTAATTCAAAAGGCATATTAAATCTTGGTAGTTGAGTGCTTTTATCTATTTCTGTTCTTGATATATCGTGTATCCCAAATTTAGATTCCGCAATAATTTTTATAATTTTTTCAAGCCGAACATTTCCCGAATCATTCTCTTCAAAAGCACTTCTTGGTATAAATCCGCAATCAAAAATAGTAAAAACAATGGCATCGTGGATAGGCTTATATTCTTCATCAAAAGGACAGTTGATGAAAATATTGCGACTGTAAATTCCTTTCATTATTTATTAGTTCTAGCCGCAATAACTGCTTTAACAGCCTTTTTGATTCTAGCTTCGCTGATAGTACCCTTAAATGGGTAATCCATAATTTCTCTAGTGCGAGGAGTTGCAGGTTTAGAAATTCCTCCGCAATATCCATGGTTAGAAATTACTCCGCAAGATTTATGTTTAGAAATTTTAGTGCGAGAAGATACAACTTTAGAAGTTTTACCCTGTAGTTTTTTTTTCATTTTTTTTAAGGGTTGGTTTGTAAAAATTCAATTTAACAAAATTTTCTTTTAATGTCAAGAATTTGCAATTAGTAGTAGCGGAAAATAAAGGCTATCCACAAAAAAAATTACTAGACTTTTGAATTTGCGTTCTGTTTAGCCTATGCAGAAAAAAGTTGAAAAAATTTTTAACTCTTGCCATTTGTAAAGAAATGCTCTTCAGTATTCCAGCGAGCTAAAAATTTTTTTCGCACCTGTTCTAACCATTTGGCTAGCCGTCACAGCAGCGAAATTCAAAGGTTTATTTTAATTTCAAGTGACATCTATTCCGGCAATTTGGGTTTAGTTACTTTTTTTTTTTGTTAGTGTCAAAGAAAAAAGCAACATATCCAAAGGGAAGTATAATACTACAAAAAGCGACTATAAAAATAATAAATAGAGTACTCATAATTTTTTGATTAATTTAAAAATATCTATAATCAATCTAAATGCTAGCAATATCAAAAAAGCAAGAAAACTACAAACAAAAAAAAATTATTATAAAATACGAGGCAGAAAAAGACAAAGGGCGGGTATTGCTAGTAGTAATAAAACTCGTAAAATTTCTACACAGAAAAAAGGCATCACACCTAGAAAAATACTTTTGGTAGGTGTATTAGGAGAAAAACTTTTAATCACAAAAACATTGAGCCCCACTGGAGGTGTAATTAATCCTAATTCAACAACGACTAAAGCCAAAATTCCAAACCATATTTTCAGGTTATCTGTGTTCATACCAAAAAAAGCGGTCGCAGGTTCTACATATTCGCCTCCGTTCAATTCTATTAAAATAGGTAAAAAGAAAGGGATAAAAACTAAAATCATGGATAGTGATTCCATAAAAAAACCAAGTAGTATCAAAATAGCCAACATCAAAACCAGCACCAGATAAGGATTCCAGTCGCTGTTTTGCAATAGCTCTATCAAAAGGCTCGGCAAACCTGATCGCGAAAAAAATCCTTTGATAATATCTGCAGCAAATAAAATAAAATAAATCATAGCCGTAGTTTTAGCAGTTTGTTTTATAGCATTTTTGATTCCACTCCAATTTAAGCCATAGTCCCCTTTGTATTTTAAAACCAAGCCATAGCAAAAAATAAGAAAAACCCCCGCGGAGGCTGCGGGTGTGGGAGTAAAAAACCCTAAACCTAGTCCTAAAATTATGATTCCAAAAATAATAAGTACAGGAAACAACCGCAAAATTTTTTGTTTCTTTTCTTTTTTAGAAAGTTTTGCAGTTTGCGGAGCGAGAGCAGGATTTTTAAAAACTAAAAATAAAATGGTTGCCGCAAAAAAAACAACTGCTAGTAAGGCGGGTAAAATGGCTGCTTGAAACATTTCTATAATGGAAGATTCTACCACTACCGCATAAACGACTAGCACAATGGAAGGAGGAATGAGAATACCGAGAGTGCCACCAGCAGCTAATATACCAGTAGAAAAACTCTCATCGTAATTTAATTTTTTCAGTTCTGGCAGAGAGATTTTACTCATAGTGCTAGCCGTAGCAACGGACGAACCACTCACTGCCCCGAAACTAGCACAGGCTCCAATTACAGCTAAAGCTACTCCTCCTTTAAATCTACCTACAAGTGCTTGCATTCCTTGAAAAAGATGACGGCTCAATTCCGATTCACTCGCCAAAAATCCCATCAAAATAAAAAGAGGTAAAACCGATAATTCGTAAGAGGCTACAGAGTTCCAAAAGGCAGATTGAAATTGCAAAAGGTAAGCATCAAATCTTAAGAAAGGAGTAGCTAAGCTCAAAATAAAAGAGCCAGCCACAGCAACCAGAAACATAGCGAGAGCTACAGGAATGCGAAGAGCAAGTAATAAAAACAAAAATCCTATGCCACCTACTCCAATCCATTCACGAATATCCATTGTTTTATCTAAACTCGTCTTTTGAAAAAAAAGGAAGCAAAGTAGTAAGAAACCACAACAAGCAAGAAATAAATCCCCCTAGATAAAAATACCAAATTTGCCAACCCACAACAGGCGTAGTCAAGCCATCGGCTCTAGCTTCTAGCATTCCATAAAACATCATCACAGACAGCAAAATAGCTACCCCGCAGAGTAGAGTATCGGAAATACATCCTACAATCATTTGAAATCTCGGGTGTGTTTTTTCCATAAAAAAATCTACGGCTATATGTCCCTTTTTTAATTGACCGTAAGGAAACATACCCAAAACAGCAAGCCCTGTGAAAACGGTGACGATTTCCTCGTAGCCTGCAATAGCGGGAAAAGAGCCGCCAAAAAATCTTGCAATAAAATGGAGTGTAAATCCGAAAATGTTGAGAGTGGTAAGAAAGACTATAAAAAAAAGCAAAGCTCCTGATAAAAGACACCAGAATAAGACAAGTTTTTCAAAGCTAACTTTCATTTTTTAGAATGCCCTACTACTGCTTTTTTTGCTGCTTGTAAAATTTTTCTGCCGTCAATATTTTTTTTAGCTACTTCCTTAACCCATCTAGCAGTAATTTTTTTATTGTTTAGAATGAATTTTTTGGATTCTTTTACCGATAGTTCTATTACTGGGTTGCCTTTTTTTCTGGCTATATCTTTGCCGAGCAATTCTATTTCATCCCAAGATTTTCCCATTTTTTCTGCAAAATCTCTACCTGAATTTTTATCTATTATTTTTTTTAGATCGGCTGGAAGTGAGTTATAACTTTTTTTATTCATCGCAAAAAGAAAAACCGAAGTGCCAAATCTCTCTCCATTAGCTAGCTCCACCGAAGAACTCGTTAAATCTGCTATCTTGAGACTAATCGCAATTTCAAAAGGAATCAAAGCTCCACCAATCACTTTTTTAGAGAGGGCTTGAGGAAGTGCAGGCACGGGCATTCCTACAGGCTCAGCGCCCCAACTTTCTATCAACCAAGCACCAGAGCGAGAAGGAGTGCGGAGTTTTAATCCTTTTAAGTCGTCTATTTTTGTAACTTTTCTACTTACCAGATGAAGAGCATTGCCAGAATGAGTATGAATAAGTAGAGGATGGATAGCTTTGAAATCTTCCTTGATAAACTCCATCGTATCTTGCAACGCCAAATTAGTAACTCTTGCACTTCCTAGATGAACTCCTGCCAATTCAAAAGCCTCCACTCTAGGAAAAACTCCAGCCGTATAGCCGGGTAAAGTCCAAACAATATCTACTACACCATCTCGCACCTGTTTGTATAATTCATTGGGTTTTCCGCCCAAAGACATAGCTGGAAAAATTTCAAACTTTATTCTTCCTTTGGATTCTTTGGTGATTTTTTTTGCCCAAGGCACAATCATTTTTTTATGGGTATGCGAGCTTGTGCCTAAAAAATGGTGAATAGTAAAAGTAAAATTTTTTGCAAATATTTTCGGTATTATTAAAAAAAGTAGGATAAAAATAAATGCTTTTTTAGTAAATTTATTCATAGTGCAAGTAGATGCCAAAACAGGGTTTGTGTTTTTCATAGTTTTAAGATTGGATTGCTAAAATTCAAACAATCTTATGAGTAAGTGTTTATACCAAAGCAGAAAAAATTCATACAAGCAAATTATTATTTTTATTTTGTAATTTTTTTAGAAATTATTTCTAGAAATAGGAAAAGGATTTTAATAGATTTCTTTTGTGTTTTTTTCTAGCCATTGAGTTGCGGTTTTCTCTAACCATTGAGTCGCGGTTTTCTCTAACCATTGAGTCGCGGTTTTCTCGTCTTTTTCAATGGCTATCTCCACTGTCCTTTTGGCGTTCTCTAGCAATTGTTTGGATTGTTTTCTTAACCTAAAAGACTCTTCTATTTTTTGTTGAATTTTGGTTTGGGTTTCTTTAGAAATTTTTGGTAAAATTATCTTATTAAGTTCATCTTTACTTATTGCAGTAAGAATAGTTCCTTTACAGCCTTTTTTAAGTTGTAATTGTCCAACAATACTTTTAAGCAACACTAATAAAATTTTTGAATTTAAAAACTCTGAATTGATAACAAAAAAGCCTGTAGAACAAAGAGCATTGTCATATTCTTTTTCAATTAAGGCAATACTTGATAGAGAACCTTCAATAGATGAAACAATAATATTTCCATTTAAAACTATACGCCTTGCTCTAGTAGGAAGATATTGTCCTTCTTCTGTTGTAATATTAGTAATTTCACCATTGCCGCCTATATTAGAAAGTTCAATATATCTGTATTTTTTTTCATCTTTTGGTTTAAAATTCTTATCATTTACTGAAACTATATTTCCTAGAGTATCCCAACCGCCAGAATAGCTTTTTATGGCGTCTATAATCTCATCGTATTTTGGCTGAAAATACTCTGCGTCTATCCGCTCTGCTTCTTGAGTATCGGAATAATTTGCAACAAACCAGAGACGGTGTTTCGCTTTCCAATTTGCCAATCCAAGTTCTGCTAAAAGAATTTTTTCTGCTTCTTGGTAAAGTTCTCTTGAGAAAATTCTGATTTCTAATGCTTTTCCTATTATTTTTTTAATACTTTTATCAATAGAAAATAAACAAGTTGGAATTGGTAAATTTGTTAGTAAAAATTCATAGAATCTAGGGTGTTCAGTTCCATATTGTCCTCGCTTGAGAATTGTTTGGACAAATTTTGTCATACATAAAGCAAATAAAGTATGGGTGGAAATATTATTATTTTTTGCTCTAAAAACTAAAAATTCTGTTGAAAATAATTGCTCTTTTTTTCTTTCTTCTACGATTCCCATTTCTTCTAAATAAGAACGCATCCTTGAAATCAAAAAATCATCTTTTTGAGCAATTTTCTTTGTGCTTCCAATATTCTCTACTACAGTTCCATTATCAAAAAATTTTGGTATCCCATCGGTTAAATCATAACAAATACTTTGTTGATAAATTTTGTTAACAATGTTTTTTATGTGCCAATAGTATTCGTTCAGTTTATTTTGAGATTGTTTTTCTAATGTTTTCCAACAAGTAATTTTATCATTTAGAAAAAATTCAGGAGAAAAAAGGAAATGTCCAAAATCATATTTTGAGCACTCAGACAACTTAATTATAGAATACTGCACTTTTATTTTTTTTCTTGTTTTTCTAATTCTTTTTCACTTTTTGGCGCTGTGTCTATTAGAGAATCTATTTCATATTCATCAGCAAAATATCTATCCAAAAATTCTAAACTCAATTTTGCAAAGCCTTTAGGGTCTGTGATTTTATTTTTGTCTTCATCGTATAAACAAAAATCAGGATGAGCACCATAGTTGCCAAAATTTTTTACTTTGTGTAGCAAGGTTTTCAATTTTGTTGATATTCCAAGAGATTCAATTTGTTGGTATAAATTATTTCCTTTAGCTACTTTTATTAGCATCTCTTGTTGAATGGCACGCCGTGCCAATATCATACAAGCATTGTAAAATCCGCTATTGTAGCAATTTATAGCTTCCTCAAAATCTTCTTTTACTTCATTATTTGTAATTAAAGATAAGTCTACTCTAGCTTGCCAATCTCCTACAGGCGGAGAATAAGAATCTAATTGTTGTTTGTAATTGTTTGCACTTTGAAAAAACTGTAAAATTTCACTCGTAGAACTCCATTTTGTAGCAATTAGACCCTGACAATTAGTGCAAAGATAAGAAATATGGTGCAAATTGTCCTTGACACAAAAGCTATGGCTAGCATCAATTTGTAAAAACTGGCATTTTGTTTCACAGTGAGGACAGTCTAAAGATACTGTTTTTGAATGTCTCATAATTTTTTATTTTTCTAGTTTTATCCTTTATCTCCAAAAACTTAATACCGTTACACTCAAATTTTATAAGTTATGTTTACTTTCTATTTAATAACCACGCAAGCAATATTCCCCCGCCTATAATAGCCAAACCTTTAACAAAATCTTCATCATTTTTTTTGTCACTCAATCGTTTTTTAAATCCATCTAATGAAGAAAAACCAATATTTTCAATATATCTGTCAATCTCTATTTTAGATGCATTACTGCTTTTAATAAGTAAATTTAAAAAATTTTGCATTTCTTTACTGTTTGCCTTATTATTTTGCATTTTTTCTTTAATAGTTTTTAGATCTCCGTATTCTTTAATTGTTAGGTTCATTTTTTGTTTTTTGTTATTTTGATTTCCAAACTGTTTTCAAATATCCTTTGGAAAGTCTCAAAAGAAGCTTGTTTTATCTTTAAAGATACAATTTCTTTTTTTAGATTAGATATTTCTTCTGAGTTTTCTTTTAATAAAAGGAGATTTTTAACTATTTTAGAAAAATTATTCCACATAATATTATTCCCAAAAACTTAAATTTTCACTTTTGGCAAATTGAGAAAAAGCCTCTGCGATTCCATCGGGCAATTCTCCGCCGTGGTTGTGCAAATCCTGTTCTACAATCAGGTGTCCGTTTTTATCTAGTTTATCTTGTCCGCTCTCCATTTTGAGATAGGTATAATCTCCAGAATTGTCTTTGCCCCCTTTTTCGGATACTGCAAAAAATATGGGATAATCTTTTATTTTAGGACAGAGTTTATCGTCCCATTTTTGCACAAATAAAACGCTGGTTTTCGTTCCAGTGTGAGGCTTGAAAGTGTTGCCGTGCAAACCAATTATTGCTAAAATTCTGCCTCGTTCTGCAATAAAATCACGAATGTATTTGTCCGAAGTGTTGTTAAATCTTCCTTGTGGCAAGACGATTGCCATTCTGCCCCCAGGTTTTAGAAAATCCAAATTTCTTTCTATAAATAAAATATCTCTACCTACTTTGCTTTGTGATTTTCCATTACCTTTAAAACCTAGATCGTATTGGTGTAAAATACGGCTTTCTTTAATATCTCCAGCAAAAGGCGGATTTGCCATTAAAATATCAAAGTTAAATTGCTTATTTTCTCCTTTTTCTGCTCTCAATTTTTCTAGTCTTTCAAAACCCTTGCCGTAGGTTTTTGTCCATTTTTGGTCGGCTTTTATATTTTTTTCTTCGTCTCCCGTTTTATCAACCCACTGATTAAAATCCAGTGTGTTTAAATGCAGGACATTAGTTTCTCCGTCGCCAGCAATTAAATTTAGAGTTCTAGCTACACGCACTGCTTTTTCATCAAAATCAATCCCGAATACTTTTAAAACTTCTTGTTTATCTGCTTCTGGTATTCCTTCGTTGGTAAAAAGATGCCCTGTAAGTTTAAAAATAGTATGCACTGGAAAACCGCAACTACCAGAAGCAGTATCAATCATATATTCTCCTCGTTTGGGGTTGAGCATTTGAACACACATATCTATTACATGACGAGGAGTAAAGTATTGACCTTTTTCTCCTTTTGCAGATTTGCTGACTAGGTATTCAAAAGCTTCGTCCACTACTAGCAAATTAGAATTAAATAGTTTTATATCTTGCAGGCTAGAAACACAGACCGACAAATGACTGTCGGTAAGTTCAAATTTTGTTTCTTCTGGAAATACACCAGCCCACTGTTTTTTGGCATTGTTAAAAAGTTTTTGGATTTTGTTTTTTAGTTCTGTGTCTGTTTGTCCAGTGTTTCTAAATTCCATTGTACGAAAACCTTCATCGCCTACCCCTTTTACTGCTTCTTTGAGTTTTTCGTAATCTTGAGCACCGAGATAATTGGGAGTTTTACCGTATTGGTTCGTGGGCTCGTGCACCGCAGTTTTTGTCACAGATCGCAAATGATAGTTGATAATAGTTTTATCGTTTTGGCTTAAAAATTCATCGTAAAGTTTGGTGAAAATAAGTTTAAAAACTTCCTCAAAAACATCTACTCCAGCGTTCGCCAAAACTTCGTCTTCCATTTCCTCTATAATATCTTTTAAAGATTTTCTTTCATTGGCAATTTTATCTTTGATAATCAAATCTTTAAGAGTAAAACGCTCTTGAAGTATATCAGCGAGATTTTGTTCTGCTTTTGGAATATTGATAATATCTTCAAAATAATTTGGGTCTTTGCGGTTGTAATGAGAAATTTGTTTGCCGTTTGTCCATACACCAATCGGTGCTCCTGTAGCGTTGGTATAACTTTTCAGCTGCTCCTTGCCATCTTTTAGCTTGGGTTTTTTTAGCTCAATAATAATATAGGGAGTATCTGGTCGGTCTTTATCAAAAATAACAATATCAGCAAGTTTTTTTTCTCTACCAAAAGTGATGGGATATTCAAAAGCCAGTCTTTTTTTGGGGTAGTCGTAATCTTGGAGAAGTCTTGTTGCGTAAAGTTGACGCACAATTTCTTCGGGCTTTAATTGAATATCTTTATCCCGAATAATGCACTTTACAAATGGAGTTTCTTTACCCTTTGTTTCTTTGGAAAATACTTTTTCTCTTAAAGCTGTGATCTCTTCTTCTCTAAACAAAGAAAGATTGTGATTGCTGTCTTTTAATATTTCTTGAATGCTATCCATTAGGTCTTGTTTTTTTTTTATAAGTTTAACAGTTTGTTTATAGTAAAGTAAAAAAAATTCATACAAGCAAATTATTATTTTTATTTTTATTTTGTAATTTTTTTAGAAATTATTTCTAAACTAGGAAAGTGATTTTAAATTAGCATAAATATTATTAACTAAATATCTTTTCTAAAATTTCATCAATTTTTTTATTCCAATTATTTTTGTTCAATTCTTGGTAAGGTATTTTTAGATTTTTGAGTATATCTTGGAATTTTCTAAACCCAATTTTATCTCTGAGTTCAACCCATTTTATATTGAGACTATCTAATTGAGCTTTGTTTGTATTAGATAATTTATCAGCAACAAAAATACTACTATCTCTTGCAATCACAACATCAGCAGCCTCAGGAAGCCTTTTCCCATAAGTTTGACTTCGCGCTTATATTTTTGGTTTTTCTTTATAAGATAAAAATCTATTTCTCTTTGAAATGTTTGTTTTGCGTCTGTGTTTTTTATTTCCATTTTAAAATTATTCTCAGGGACTCTATACAATTTACACATTGTCTGCATTAAAGGTTTTTCTACTCTTTTACCAGCAGTGCTCCATAATCCACCTCTTATTGCAGCCCTTTTTACCGCCAAAGTGTTGATAACAACAAGGCTCTCACTAACATTCAAATCAACGCTTACTCCTTTCAATTTAATTGTTAAGGTCAAATCTAGCTCTTCTGTACTATCTACTAATGATTGAATTGCTGTGTATAGTGAATTGTAATGTTCATTAGCAGCATCTATAACAATTTCTTTTTTTGTAGAATTAAACATATTGCCAATAGTTTTCACATTGAGACCTGAATTTATAGCAATATCTTCTTTGTTGAGTGTAGAATCCAAAAAAACTGATTTATACCAATCCGTTGTCACTTCTTTATTATTTAATTTTGCGGTAACAATTTTTTTGAAAAAATTAATAGCAAATTGAAGAAATTCTGCATTAATGAGAGTTATAATTTCAATTCGGCAATCTTCACCTTTTAAAAGTTTTTTGATAATCTTTTTTGCTACTTGTTCGGTAAGTGTCATTTTATTAGTTTGCTAAATTCAGTAAATTCTAAAAATTTACTTTCTCTTTCTTTCAATAAACTTAAATTTTTTTTCTGTAAAAAAGATTTCATATATTCAAAATATTCTGAATTGTTTTCTGTTAAAAAAAAATATCTCTGCAAATGCTTTGCTGTTCTCCCAAAAGTGCCGCTACCTCCAAAAGGATCAAATACCAAATCTCCTTTAAAGGAATAATATTCAATAACTCGTTTACATAGCTCTATTGGAAAAACGGCAGAATGTACCTTGTCAAATTTCGGATCAATTTTCCAAATATTAGAAGTTTCATAGCCATCTTGAACCTTACTGTTTTTTACTGTATTTTGACTGTATTGCTTGATGTTCCAATCAATCAATTTATCCGTTTGCTTTCTATAAACCATTAAGTATTCTGTTCTTGCATTGGGTTTATAGGCTAAAGGGTTTCTGTGCTGTAAAAATCCAGCATTTCTATTTTTGGCAGTTGCTTCTGGTTTTAACCAGATTATATCGTCAATAAATTCCCAGCCCAATTTCGTTAAAAAATTGTGAATATCAAATGGAATGGGGTATCTTTTTGATGAATGTTGCCTACTAATCCTAGGAACAATTACAGGCGATGTGTTGACAATTAAAAATCTTCCTTCTTTGGTTTTATTATAGACTTGCTTAAACACTTCTTCTAAAAATTTTAAATAGGCTTTATAGCTCGGATAGATAGAGTAGTCTCTAGCATTATAATAAGGGGGTGAGGTAAAAGTAAGATGAAAACTCTCATCAGGTATTTTTTTTAAAATATCTCTAACATCTCCAAGCACAACAGTGTTTTTTAGATATTCATAAGATTCTGAATGTTGTTGTGTAGTTTGCGGTTGATTTTGTGTTGGATTTTGAAAATATTCTTTTTTTATAACTGCTTGAATCATTTCATTTTCATTGTTGACAAGCTTTTTTAAGCTATCGTCTATTTTTTCATCACCCTTAAAAACAAGCAAACCTCTTATTGCTTGACTTATAATTTTTGGATCTTTGTCCTTGAGTAATTCAATCAAGCAATCAACAGTTTTTTTATTCCTCATTCTGCCAATAGAAGACACAGCTTCTCGCCTTATATTTGTTGCTTTATTGCTTTTAGCAATTTTGAATAGAGCAACAAGATTAGAATTGTTTTTAACTTTTCCAATATTTTTAATTGCGCTTAAACAAATTTTATTATTATCACTTAGAAGTAATTTTTGAACCCAGCTATCGTCAAAATTATCAGGTAAATAGCCTAAATTTTCAAGAATAAATAAAATGCTTTTATCATCATTATTGGATTTCACAAGAGTCTGCATAGCTCCATTTCCCTGAGATTTAATTTCAGAGATGTATTTTTTAGTCAGCATTAGGAGTTTTTTTTTTATAAGTTTAACAGTTTGTTTATAGTAAAGTAAAAGGGAGTTTTTTAAAAGCTATTAAGATGAGTGCTGCAATTTGTTTAAAAATTCTTGAATATAGTCTTCTAAAAATTTTGATTTGTATTACATCACATAGCAAGGATGGGGTAAAGGAATGATTTTTTGAAAATACTTTTTTCCTTATTGATTTTTTCCAAATATTGGTAGTTTTTTCCTTGCTCTAAACAAAAAATGGTAGTTAGGTTGAGGCTTTTTTTGCTATTATTGCATAGCCCATTCTATCATTGGAAAGACGTTTTTGGTGAGCGTAGAGTTGTCGTAGTAGTTCATATTGACTCAGTTGTTTTTGCTGTTTTTTTTAAAAGTTCTAGTAGCAAGGGAGAGTTAAAATAAAAAGATATTTTTGAATTAGGTGTTTTAGTTTGGCAAAACAGGCTTATTGCTTTAACGCAAAATAAGGGCTATAGTAAAAATGCCGCTGGCTCTCTTATTCCAATCTATAGGCATTTCGCTTTTGCTAGATGCAAATTTTAGAGTGTTTTGCAGGACGATATTTTTCGACACATCAGCGAAATTCAAAGGTCTATATAATAGAAAAAAGCTAATGTCAGCTATTGCAATAATAACAGCAAGAGGAGGAAGCAAACGAATTCCCAGAAAAAACATCAGAGATTTTTGCGGACAACCGATTATCAAATATTCCATTGATGCTGCTCTTTCAAGTGGTTGTTTTGATGAAGTTATGGTTTCTACAGATGATGAAGAAATTGTAGAAATTTCTAAAAAATATGGAGCTAAAGTTCCTTTTATAAGATCTAAAAAAAATTCTGATGATTACTCAACTACTTCTGATGTCTTATTAGAAGTAATTAATCAATATCAACAACTAGGACAGAGTTATGATTATTTATGTTGCATCTACCCAACAGCACCCTTTGTGACAGCTGAAAAATTAAGTTCTGCAATGAATATTATAAAAAATAATAATTGCGATTGTGTTTTTCCTATTATAAAGTATAGTTCTCCAGTGCAACGTTCTTTAAAAATAAAAAATGATAAAATAGTAATGAACTGGCAAGAAAATTATACAAAACGTTCACAGGATTTAGAACCATTTTATCACGATTCTGGACAATTTTATCTTATAAAAACATCAAGTTTTCTTAAAAATAAAACATTACTTTTAGAAAATACTTTCCCAATTATAATTCCAGAAATTGAATCGCAAGATATTGATAATGAAGAAGATTGGAGAATTGCTGAAATAAAATATAAGGTATTGAATCAAATCTAGTAGTTTAGTATGTAGATTATTAAAGAAAAATTTTTAACCATCTGAATTTTACTAAATTTTATTCTAACAGATAATATAACTTATACTTTTGAATTTGCCAAATAGGACAAAACTAGCTTATTGCTTTCACTCCAATACAGGCTTTAGCAAAAGAATGACTGGCTCTTTTGCAGTCTATATTGTATTAGCTTTAAGTTTTGTAGTGTTTTTTGCTGCGCCATTAAAAAAAATTTTTAACTCTTGAAATACTTACACATTCCTGCGAGCTAAAAATTTTTTTCGCACCTGCTCCAACCATTTGGCTAGCCGTCACATCAGCGAAATTCAAAGGTCTATTGTATTAGCTTTAAGTTTTGTAGTGTTTTTTGCTACGCCATTAAAAAAAATTTTTAACTCTTGAAATACTTGAGTATTCCTGCGAGCTAAAAATTTTTTTCGCACCTGCTCCAACCATTTGGCTAGCCGTCACATCAGCGAAATTCAAAGGTCTATAACTTACATTAATTATGAAAATAGCAATACAATTTTATCATAGTTTAGCTCCCCATGCTGCAGGACCTCAAATGGAAATTATAGAACAGCATTTGCAACAAAATGATGAAATTTTTTTAATCACTTGTTTTGGTGATTATTTTAAATTTTGTGAGTTGAATATAAATCTTGATAAAAAAATATGTAGTAGGTGTAATAAACATTTTAAACATCTTATGCGTTTTTTTAATAAGAAAAAAATTCATATTGTAGAACTTAATGACACTGATATTGATTATGATATTTTACCAAAATATTTTACCAGTATAGATGAATTAAAGAACTTTTATATTGATAGTTTTCCCATAGGCATTAATGTTGCATCTACTTTAATTACTCAACATAATGAAGTTCAATTAGACACAAAAAAATACCAAAAGCAAATATACAATACACTTAAAACAGCTTATTTTATTTATGAGAAAACCACTAATATTCTTCAAAGAAATAATATAGATGTGCTTTATTTTCATAATGGGAGGTTTTTTCATTCAGGTGCAGCAAAAGCAGCAGCAAAGAAGTTGTCTGTAAATTTTTACGCGACTGATATTCTTTGGAACCGCCGAAAATATTCTAAAGTAAAAAACTCTACATTTTTTGATTTAAACTATACAGATAACGCAATATTAGAAACTTGGGATAATTGTAAAGATGATGAATATAAAGTATCATCTGGGAGTAAATTTTTTTACGATTTGAGATTTAAAGAACATCAAGGTCTATTTATTTTTAATAAAGATCAAATTGAAGGCACATTGCCCAAAAATTTTGATTTTAATAAAAAAAACATAGTCATTTTTAATTCCTCTCTTGATGAAAAAGCCGCTATACCAGAACACAATAGAAAAAAAGTATATAATAATGAGTTAGATGGTATAAAATCTATATTAAAAACACTTAAAAATAATAAAGAAATATATTTTTATCTCCGAATTCATCCAAGAATAGCAATGCGAGGAAATCCTAGTAACAGTCAATTAAGGTTTTTTAAGGATGAGGTATTAAATAAGTTTAAAAATTGTTCTATAATATGGTCAGAAGAAAATATAGATAGTTATGCATTATTACTAAATTGCGAAAAAATTATTACATTTGGTTCTACTATGGGAATAGAAACTACTTTTTGGAATAAAATATCAATCAGTGCTGATCCTAATAATTGGTATAATTTTTTAGATGTTGTTTATAAACCAGAAACTCATTTAGATTTGATACAATTAATCCAAAATAATAATCTTGCCCCGAAATCAAAAATTGGAGCTATAAAATATGGTTTTTGGCAAAGACATTATGGAGAAAATTTTAAGTATTTTAAACGTACATCTTCTTTTTGGGAGGGTGAATTTAAAGGAGTAAATATGAGACCACTAATGATAATTGAAAAAGCTAAAATAATTGGAAAGCGAAACTTAAGAAATCTATTAAATCCATATGGAAAAAAGCAAAAAATTTAAAATGTATAAATACGGTATTGTAGCTATTTTGTTATGGGAATTGATTTAAATTTTATACTCTAAATTTTTTGCTTGCTAGTGATTTCAAAGCAAAAAAAATTTGGGAATTATACGCTTAAAAAACCATTATAAATATAATAGAAGAATTTTAAAATATAGCAAGACTTACATAAAGAAGAATGACAAGTTATCTCCTCTAATACTTGCTTTTCTAGAAAAGGTAGTCTAGTGAAATAGATTACAAAGTTTGTTTCTTGACATTGTAGGTATTAAATTTTTCGGTAAGTTATTGAAAATAAGCCGAGAAACTAAAAAAAAGCTTGGTAAAGTTGTAAAAATGTGATAGCTTTTATATGAAGTGGTCAAAAAAAAGAAAAAAGGCGATACCTATTTTTATTAGATACCGCCCAAAAAAGAAATATCAGATTATTTATACATGGTTGTGTATAAACTCTTTATATTCCTTTTTGATACCTTGTATGTGGTTCATACAGAGTATCTTTTGTTAGGCGGATTGAATACTTCTCTAAAAAGTTCAATCTCTTTAAAAGACTACTTACCTTTTCTCGCTCCATCTACTCATTTTACGAGCATAAAAATAGACAAGCAATCATTATTATACTCTGGCTTGAGTTTTTTTGGTTACTTGTCTTCTATTAACATAGCTGGTTGCTATGCGTTCGGTTACTCGTTTTACGAGTAGAAAAGTGGAGGGGAGTTAATACTTCCCTCCCATCCCTTTTAACCTAATCCAGAAACTAAATATAATATTTAAGTTTTAGTTTTAGGTTCATTCCTCAATTCCATAAATACTATGCTAGTTCCATTTGATAGACGGAATTTATCTAATTTATGGCTTACTGTGGATGTTGGATTTATTCCATAGTTCTTAAAGAAAGATCTTGCCGAAACATAAAACCCAGAAAGTTTAGTCTTTCTAATATTATAGTGTGGTTTGGAGTTGTCATTTGTAAATTCAAAACCAATCCTCAATACTTTTTTATCAAATAATAAACGAACAAATTTATACTTTTCAAGGTTTAAACTCTTAACTGCACCTTTATTAAACGAAAAAATACAATATTTATTCAAGGACACCCTACTCTCTGTAACTCTAACACCTACATTTTCAAAATATTCAAACATTTTTCTAAATAGTAGTTACTATAAGTAATAGTATAACACAAAAAAATCAATCTGTCAAGTAAAAAAACAACTTTTTTTCAAAATTTATCTAAAAATCGTATTTGCCTTTAAAAAAACAAGGTTTATTAAGTGATAATTCTTTTAAATATTGCTAAAAAATGTTGAGTTTTGTAAAAAAACTAAACTTTTTACTTGACAAAATATATTTTTTATGGTTATAATTATAGTATAAATTAACCTAAAGATTAAAATAAGTAAATATAACAACACAATAAGTGTTTTTGATTTTATGAATAACTTCCCTACTGAAAAATCAGATAGGGAGTTTTTAGAAAAAATGATTTGGAATAATAAACCTACTTGTCCTTTTTGTAAGCAAGATAATAAAGATCGTATCTGGCATTCAAAGACTAGTAAGGGACTTTACAGATGCAAGGATTGTCGCAAGCAATTTACGATAACCAAAGGGACTATTTTTGAAAAAAAAAGACGAAAAATTATTTCCAGACAAAAAAACCATTAAAATCAAAAGTCTAATAAAATTATGGGTGAAAGAAATTACTGGGGCTATAGAATCAATAAAAACGAAATTGATTACTTTAGAAAAGAACTAAACGAAGGGCGTCTGAGACAAGGTTGGGGGTTGGATAAGGGTCAAGATTTAAGAAATCAAACAGTAAATCTAGGGGCAAATAGGAATAGACCTATTTTTGATAGAGTAAAAAAAGGAGATATTTTGCTCGTTCCTCGCCTGCCTAAATGGGAAGAGGTAGCTATTGTGGAAGCTACAGCAGATTTTGATGAAGGCTATAGGTTTGAAATAGATGAAACTAAACGTGATTTTGGACATATTTTCCCTGCAAAATTGATTAAATCATTTGTAAGACACTGTAAATATTCTAATGGAAATATTCGCTCTACTCTCAGATGTGCGATGAGGTTTTGGAATATTAACCAAAATAAAGAGTGTATTGAGGAACTACTAAAAAAATCTGATGGTGAATTATTAATTCATGAAGGCCATTACAGTAAATTAATTTCATCTATTACAGAAAGTTTTAATAAATCTTTTGATGAAGAGAAATTTAAAGAAGGTCTTCGTGAAAGATTGAATGAAAAATTTCACGCGTCAGAATGGGAATATCTTTTAGTAGAAGGACTAAAAAAATTATTTCCTACCTATGAAGTAGAAAGAGTGGGAGGAAAATCTGAAAAAAAACACGGGACGGATATTTTAATAAGAATACCTAGTATTATTGCAGAATATCAATACGCGATTGCTATCCAAGTCAAAGATCATGATTGTGTTATTGATAAAAGTGTTCTTGAACAAATCAATAAAGCAAAATATTGGGATGTTGAAGATAATACAAAATTGATAGACAAAATCGTGATTGTAACCAAAGCAAAAAGAAAAGATAATGAAAAACTTTTAGAAGGTGATAAAAACAGGTCTGATAGAGAAGTAAAATTTATTTTTGCCGAAGAACTAAATGAACTCTTGAGTAAAATAGCAAAAAGTGTTATTGGAATTAAAGAGGATATAGAATAAAAAAATGTCTAATATATTTGTAAGTTCAAAAAAAAAGCAGATGAAATTCATAAGCTACTAGATAAAAAATCACCCCATTTTTATACTAGGTTTTTGATTTAAATAATTATTATGGTCTAACACTTTCTTGCCTGTTTTCTCTTCTAAAGCTTTTCTTGCATCTTTTGCAATTTTGCCGCCTTTTTTAGCAGGAATTTTATTTTCTTTTAAACCTTTTGTTTTGGTGTTTTCTGCAATTTGTCTAGTTGAAAGTTCAGCCAATGCTGTAAAAATCAACTATGCTTCGCTCGTATGATCTCGGAGATTTTCTCTTTTTAATCCTTTAAGTTTTTTGTGTTGTGAAATATTTAAATCTGCCCATTCCTCGTGAATAATATTTGTTAAAATTGCATATTCCTTACCTTCTTTTACTCCGCTTTTTTTCCAATAATCAGTTAACTTATTCCGTGTTTCTTGCCCCATCATTCTTTGTTGAATCCATTTGAGGCTTCTGCCGTATTTTTGCCAGTTGTTTCTTGCTCTGTTAATGGATTGTTCTGGATCTGCAATCTCTTGCACTCTCTCATTTCCTACTTTAGCTAACCATAGTTTGATTGGTTCAGCTTTCTTACTTGGAATTGATTGAATAAGGCGAAATATTACCTCTAGATTAGCGACATCTGTCTGCCTCATTTTTCCATCTTTCGCTTTCATTTTCAACTGGTCACAATTTATGACCACTTCACTTTCATCTTTTTTTAATCTAGATTTAAGTGTAGTCCAATAACTTTTTGCTTTTGCATAATCTGGTTGATTGGTAAGAACAGCTACTATATCAATAATGGAAAACAACCATTTTTGTTGTTTCTCATCAAATTGTCTTCTTACCTTAAATTTTTCAAAAATTGCCAAATCTTGCAGCATAGTTAAGAAATTTTTTTTTTAATTATTGAACTAATTGTAGAATAATTTATAATAAACTAACTCAAACAAAAAGCTACAATCTTTTTAAAGAATAAAAAAATGTCTAATATATTTGCAAGTTCAAAAAAAGAAGCAGATGAAATTCAGGAGCTTGACAAAAAATCACCAACCTATAGAAAAGCCTACAGTGATAGAACCGCTTGGCTTATGGCGTCTTTATCGGAATTGGCGTATATGGATTTTCAAAAAAAAGAAAACTTAAAGCAAAATATAAAATTTTTAAGAACGAAACTAGAAAAAATTTATGATAAAAAAGACACACAGGCGGTTTTAGTTTCTAACAAAGATTTTCTTGTTTTAGCTTTTAGAGGAACAGAAACAGACAGCATCAAAGATATAAAAACAGACCTAAAAGCCAATTTAACTCCTTGCAAAACAAAAGGCAAGGTTCACGCAGGTTTTAGCCAAGCCTTTGAACAAGTCGCACCCGATATTCAAAACACTTTAGATAGTAAGCTTTTTAATGAAAAACCGCTTTTTATTACTGGACATAGTCTAGGCGGAGCCTTAGCCTCTGTGGCAGTCAAAAGATTATCTCATAAGGCTGGAATTTCTGCTTGTTATACTTTTGGCTCTCCTAAGGTGGGAAATAAAAACTGGATAGCGGACATCAAAACTCCCATTTATAGATTAGTCAATGCAGCAGACCCTGTCCCTACAATGCCTCCTAGTCTTTTTAGTTATTTTCACTGTGGCAATATGCTTTATCTTACCGACTGTCCCAAAGGAAAATATGAAAATGTTCAGCTGCTATATTCTGTAAATTGGTTTTATAGAATAAAGAATATTTTGTTTTATAGAGCGAAAGCCCTATTTATAGTAAATTTTTTCAAAAAAATGATAGCAGATCATTCCAAGACCATCTACAAAAAAAAACTCAAAATCATTGCTGAAAAAAGAAACAGGTAAAAGAATAGATTTTTTTATTTGACAAATTCTTTGTTTTTTACTAATATAGTGATATATCAAAACTTCTTAAAAAGACAATAATATGGTCACACAAACCAAACAAGAAGCGCGTGATTCCAAGCCTCAAGAAAATATTAAAAAATTTAAAGAGGTGCTTTTGTATGTTTTAGAATCTATTGGAGCGCGTCCGAATATTGGAGAATCGGTTATTTGTAAATTGATGTATTTTATTGATTTTGATTTTTATGAAATATACGAAGAACAAATTATGGGATTAAAATATCTTAAAAATCATCATGGTCCTACCCCTAAAGATTTTCCTAAAATTCTTAAAAAAATGGAAGAAGATAAAGATTTAGTTCCAGTGGTGAAAAAATTTTTTCAATTTTCTCAAAAAAAATACTTACCATTAAGAAAAGCCGATTTAACCGATTTTTCTGCTAGAGAAAAAGAACTGATAGATATGGAGATAGAAAGATTTAAAGATGTTACCGCAAGTAAAATGGAAAGCGATTCTCATAGAGATGTGCCTTGGATAGGCACAGAGGATATGAAAATTATTGATTACGAAGCGGTTTTTGCTCGCACAGAAGAATTTTCTCGGAGACAATACGATGATGATTCAGTATGAAGAAACAAAAGAATTCCAGAACGACTTCAAAGCTCTGCTCAAAAAATCGCCTTCATTAAAAGAGGACTTTAAAACTAATAAAAAATACCGCATAGAATTATTTCACAACAACAATATTGACAATAACAGCATTGAGAAAATTCAAGGAGTAGGCAATACTGAAAAATTGCAATTTTTTAAGGTTACAAAATTTCAATGCAAGAGTCTGAAAGGACGGGGAGCAAAAAGTGGTATTCGTCTTATCTATGCGTTTATTCTTGAAAAACAAAAGATAGTTTTTTTAGAGATATACTTTAAGGCAGGACAGACAAAGGAGAAAAAACAAAGAATTATTAATTTTAAAAAAAACCTCAAGCTAAACTAAAAGAACAGTATGAAATCAAACAAGATAGCATCAAGAAAAGTAATCTTCAAACGATTCTATAATGAAATCAATTTCTGCTTCTTTCATATAAGGATGGCAACCAATGTAAAACCCAGATCTATTAATCCAGCTTGCTACTGGATTGTTTTTTTCCAAATCTCGGTATAGTCGTTTATAGATAGGCTGGTTAATAATAGGTAACATATCTCTGGTTTCTATATTCCTAATTCTGATACTGGTTCAATAGCATCTAGTTCGTTTATGGGAGTATTCTTACTTTTATAGACATGAGAAGTGCTTGCATAAAATAACCACGGCTGCTTTCTACAAGATTGCAATACTTCTATTAAATATTTAACACCGCTAGTATTAATTTGATAAGCTTTACTTAGATTGTTTTCTACCTTGCTAGTTGAAACCATTGCAGCAAAGTGGATTATTTCGCTAAAATTATTCGTTTTCACCCAAGCATCAATATCATCTTTAGAGCAAATATCACCTTTAAAACAGTGGTAGTTTGCTTTTTCTAATTGCTTTACAAGAATTTTTCCTAACGTCCCAGTAGAACCAGTTATACCTATTTTCATTTTTTATTTATAATTCTAAATGAATTTTAATGAGTATAGCAAAATCTAAATTTTGGGTGACCTAATCTTATTATTTTAAAAGTGACAGAATTTAAAATTGAAATTTACAGCCATTTTTGAGGATTATTGGCTACTGTCACCCGAGCCTTGCGGCTCGGACTCGGAGAGGAAATAAATTCTGCTTTAATATTTTAAAAGCTATAGTCTACTGATAAAAAAAAAATTTTGCTGGTTTTTTATATTATTTCTCAAAAAATACCTTTACAAGAGTATAAAAAATATTTAGAATGCTTAGTTCATAATAACTTAAATTAAAAAACAATTATGAATAAAAAATATAACCTTATTGGTTTGTTGGTGTTTCTTTTATGGATGCCGTTGTCTTTTGCTCAAGAGGTTTCTCTAAAAGATGCAAAGAAACTTTTTGAAAATAATAAAATTCAAGAATCAGCAAAAGCTTTTTTACAAATCGCAAATGAAAAAGAAGACCCTGAAGCTTTTTATTATCTAGGTAGGATTTTTAGTGATGGGTTGGGAGGTATTAAACCACAGAGAAGAGTGGGGTTTGAATATTACAAAAGAGCTGCTGAAAAAAAACATACCCAAGCACGAACAAAATATGCTATCTATTACTTGGCAGGAGAATTTGTATTAAAAGATTATAAAAAAGCAATCCAACTTATTGAGCAATCAGCAAAGAAAAAAGATGAAGAGGCTTTGCTGATTTTGGGTGGATTATATTCTGGTGGCACACTTGTCAAAAAAGATTTTAAGAAAGCTTTCCAAAATTATAAAATAGCAGCGGATTTGGGTAATGCAGTAGCAGCTTTTCAATTAGGAGCTTTTTATGAAAAAGGGAACTATGTTTCTAAGAATGATGGAAAAGCTTATACTTGGTATCATAAGTCAACAGCAAAAAACTTTACACCTGCTTTCCTTAAACTAGCAGAATACTTTAAAGAAGGTAAAGGGGTAAAAAAGAATTTAATTTACGCTCACGCTTATTTTAATGTAGCTTCTGCTTTAGGATCCGCTCAAGCAAAAAAAGAAATTCAAGAAATAGAAGAAGAATTATCTATTGAGGATAATTTAAAAGCTCAAGGAATAGCAAAACAGATTCAGAAAAACCCTGCAAAAAAATTACCGACCAAATAAGACTAGAAGAAATTATTTTTCATAAACGTCTACCTTAACAATTATTATACAATGAAATCTATTTTGATTGTTGGGGCTGGTTTGCTTTTTTTACTATCTCTCCCATCTCTTAAAGCAGCTACAGAAGAAGAAAAAAAAGCTGCCAGAA
This sequence comes from bacterium, assembly GCA_965216635.1. GTDB lineage: Bacteria > SAR324 > SAR324 > XYD2-FULL-50-16. The sequence continues at coordinate 1,861,288 of OZ244188.1, read as the reverse complement.
AATTGAATGAAGAGATTCTATTTGAAAAAGAAGAAGAAAGAAGAGAAAAAGAAGCTAAACTGCCGCCTCCGATTCTAGATAGTTCTGTAGACCAACTCAAGCAATTTTTTCAAACCTCCCCTGATCTAATCAAACTAAAAGCAACTCCTGAAAAGCAAGGTAAGTGTTTTCAAATTTTTTTAATCCATTTGAGTGGAAATAGTATTTTTAGTATAAAAAAATTGGAAAACCTTTATGTTACATACCTCTTCCGTTGCATTTTCAAAAAAGATATTGACGAACTTTTAGCAAAAATCAGATCTTTTTATCAAGATAGGGGCTATAGTTTAGCTCGTGTTTTTTTGACAGAAGAATCTAATTTTGTAACAGGAGAGCTTTTTATTGAAATACTAGAAGGCAAAATCCAAAAGATACAAGTAAAAGGTAATCAAAAAAGAAAAAATAAATTTCGCAGAAAAACTGCTTTTCCTTTTTTAGAAGGAGATGTTTTTAATATTTACGACATAGAACAGGGTTTAAAACAAATCAACAGACTTCGTTTTTCGCAAGCTAGAATGCAGATTATTCCAGCTAAAGAAAGAGGTTTTAGCAATATTGATATTATCCTAAACAAAGAAAAATATACATACATTAGTCTGGGAATTTCTTCTATAGAAAAGTTAGGAATAGGAGGAGTCTATGGTAAATATAATTACAATTCAAGCTTTGGTTTAGAAGATGTTTTGGGTATGAATGAGAGTTTATCTTTTTCTTATAACAGGTCACAAAAAGATAGTTTTGAAGATAATCTATTCAGCCGCTCTTATTCTTCCAATATTTCTTTTCCGCTAGGCTATTATACTATTTCAAGTTCTTATTCTGGCAGCTCTTATTCACAACCCCAAGTAACAAGAGCACAAGAATTTATTTCTAAAGGGGATTCCGATAATGTCAACCTTTCTTTAGAAAAAATAATTCTTAAAAAAAAAGGAAACCAAGTTGCTTTAAAAGCCAGTGCGGGCACTCAAAAAAATCGTGTTTTTGTGGACACTACTTTAGTGGATGTTTCCTCTAGGAAATTGGCTACAGCTAATCTTAGTCTAATAGGAAATTTTACAATAAAAAAAAATAGCCTACAATCCGCCCTTACCTACAGACAAGGAGTAACTTGGTTTGGAGCTAGAGAAGATGCCCTAGATATTAAGGAAGATGAACCCCACGCTCAATATTCCTTTTGGTCTAATAATACTTCTTATAGTATTAGTTTCATTAAAAATTTTCCTGTAAACTACACTACTAGAATATACAGCCAAACAACGGATAAAGAAATTTATGGCACTATAGGAATCGGAGGAAGCGGTAGCGTAAGGGGATATGCTAGCAACAGTTATTCTGACGATATAGGTTGGTATCAACAGCATACTATCTCCACCCATCCTTTTCAAAAGCTATCTTTTTTAGGTTCTTTTGCCAAAGCCTTAAAATTTTCTTTATTCTATGATTATGGCTGTGTAGAATCTAGTGCAGGAGCAAGAAATTATCGTTGTTTATCAGGCGGAGGGACGTCACTCAATTTCTCTTACAAATGGATTAACTTTTCATATTCTTATGAAATACCTAATGATAGCACAACTCCTTTTACTACAAAAGAACCTATTGTAAAAAGAATGTCTGCATCTTTACTTTGGGATTTTGGATTTTAATTTAGAGACTTAAACCTATGTTTTCCCTACTCGCTAAAGGTTTATTTTATTAAAATTGATATTTTTTACTTGACAAAGGTTTTTATTTACTAAAAAACAGGGGTTTTTGCTAAAATTAATAATTTTTACTTAATCCAATAAATTTATTTGAAAAAAACTTTTCTGCTTAAAGCTATGTTTTATCTACTCGCTAAAGGTTTATTTTATTAAAATTGATATTTTTTACTTGACAAAGTTTTTTATTTACTAAAAAATTAAAGCTACTTTTTTTAATAGTAACAACCCAACTATGATTATGAAAAGAATATTTCCATTATTGTTGTTTTTTTTGAGTATAAACATTTCTTTGGCTCAGATAAATACAGATAACAGAACAGACAACGCTTCTGTCTTCCAAGCTCGTAATGGGATAAATGTTATTAATATAGCTAAACCAAATCCTAATGGAATTTCTAAGAATACCTATACTGATTTTAATATTTCAAGTGAAGGTGTTGTTTTTAATAATAGCACTTCTGAAGGCAGATCTAGGTTGGCTGGTATTATTTTGGGTAATTCCAATTATACCATAGGGGATTCTGCTCGTCTTATCTTAAACCAAGTCACTAGTAGCAATAGTAGTTCTTTGGAAGGCTTTGGGGAGGTTTTTGGTAGTAACGCTGGTGTAATTATAGCTAATCCTAATGGAATTAGCTGTTCTGGTTGTGGGTTTATCAATGCTAGTCAGGTAAGTTTAATTACAGGCACAGTAAACGATGATAGCATCTCCTCTGGAAATCCTACTTTCAATATTAACAACGACAACAAGATCACCATTAGCGGTGATGGTTTTAATGGCTCTGAAGTAGATTATCTAAACCTAGTTTCTAGGTATCACAGCATCCAAGCCCAAATCACAGCTAAAGAAAAGATCCGCATTTTAAGTGGTAACAATACTTACGATTCTAATAATTTCACCCTCAACTCTACTACAGGAGTAGCACAAAATGGAGAATTTGCGGTAGATATTTCTGCTTTAGCCAACATGCAAGCTGGCTCTATTATCGTTATAGGAACAGAAAAAGGACTGGGAGTTAATAGCCAAGGTAGAGTGGTTGCTTCTTTAAGTGGAGTAGAAATAGATTCTGCTGGAAAAATGGTGCTGAATGAAATTATTAGCACTCAAAATATAACCTTAAAAAGCCAAGCTGGAATTACTACAACAGCAAATTCTTATTTGCAAGCTGGTGGTAGTATCAACATAGAAGCTGGCGACATTGCTTTAAATTCTCTTCTAGCTTATGGGGACTTTACAGCGAGCACAGATGGGAATTTTAGTATTTTAACCCATTCTAATGCAATTTTTACAGGAAATATTAATGTTTTCGGCAATACAACAATTTTAGCGAACAATTTTGAAAATTCTGGAGATATTAATTCTCGCAGTTTAAATATTACAACCAACAATGATTTTTCTAATTATAAGAACATCACTACTAGTAGTTTAAATATAACTAGTGAAAATGTTTTGAATGAAGGCAATATAAGAGGTGAGTTTCTAAACATTCACGCAAGAAATAGCTTTGACAATTCATCAGGCAGTATTTATTCCAATTTTTTAGGTATTACGACAAATAGTTTTAACAACAAACATGATGCAACCATTAATACTTCCCTCCTCTATCTAACTATAGACAAAAATTTCACCAGTAGTAGCAATACCCTTAACGGAGTTAACTTTAATGATCTGGCTTTAACAGTAAGTGGTGATTTTTATAATTATACTAATATCACAGCTGATAGCTTATTTATTGCAACACAACATTTTGATAATTTTGCAAAGTTAAGAGCTAATAATCTAACTATTATAACATACGCAGATTACAGTGCTAGTGATAATAGTGGGGAAATCACAGCTAATAATTTATATCTAAATAATAGCAATTTTTCTAATGATAACAATCTTTTAGGATTTAATTTTAAAAATTTATCCATTACAACCACCAATGATTTTCATAACTATACGAATATTACTGCTGATAGCTTATGGATCTTAGCAAAAAACAATTTTTATAATTATAACACCGCAAACATTAGCTCTGATTCGTTGAGTTTAATAGTGCACAATAATTTTAGTAATGATGGAGACATTAATGCTGACATCGCAGCTTTAGCAGTAATCAATACTTTCGCCAATAACTCGGATGGAAATATTACTGGAAATCAACTCAATATTATAACAAGCAAAAACTATAACTACGGGAATATTCAGGCATCTACCCTAGATATTAGAGCAGATTATCTTGATAATACTGGTGATATTACTGCTAACAATTTAAATATTTTAGTCTACGAAAGATTTTACAATAAAGACAGGGCAACGATTACTGCTAGTAATTTACTCATTAATGCAAAATGGCTAGAAAATCACGCTAGTATTAGTGCAAGCACTCTAGATATTGAAACAGCTCGGTTTGTAAATAGTGAAACTACAACTGCTGACCTTTTATACATTATAACTGATCATTTTTATAATTATAAAAATATAGACGCTAATAATTTTATTTTAAGAACAAATCATGATTTTGAAAATTATGGAGATATTAGAAGCGACTATGTAGGTTTTACAGTAGAAGATAGCTTCGAGAATAAAGGTAAGATTTCCGCAAATATTTTAAATTTATTTGCAAATGATTTTTACAATGATGCCAGTGCAAGTATTCATTCTAATTATTCATACCTAATTATTCGTGGTTTTAATATCAATGGTGGAAATTTTGACAACTATGGTGATATTCACTCAGAAGAGTTAATAGTTATAACGAATTATTTCAACAACTATGGTGATATTTATTCTAATTTTTTTGATAGCACTGTATATGCCTTTATGAACAATAATGAACAAGCAAATATTAAAGTTAAAAATTTCAACCTAGATACCTATCTAGTTGATAATTCAGGGGATATTTACGCAGATAACTTCAATGTTAAAGTATTTGCTGATTTTAACAATCACAGCATTGGAAATATTGATGCTAGTAGTTTTTTACTAACTAGTAGCAATAATAATACTTCCATTGCTAATAATTTTTTGAATTTAGGAAATATCAACAGTAACTTATTAGATATTTTACTAAGAGATAGTTTTACTAATTCTGGAGATGGGAGTATCCGTGCTAGTAATATTAAAATTACAGCTGATAATTTCACTAATAGATTTTCTGATATTAGTGCCGATATTTTAGATATTACAAGCAATTATAATTTTTTTAATTTAGGAAATATTGATGCTAGTAGTTTAAACTTAATAGCTTTTAATTTTTTTAATGAATCCAATATTAATGCGAATGATTTTGATGCTACCATAGATGTTTATTTTTATAATTATGGAAATATTCAAGCCGATTATTTAAGTCTTATAGCTAGTAGTGATCATAATTATGGAAGTATTATCGCTAATACACTAGACGTTTTCGCTACTAACTTTTACAACTACACAACAGGAGATATTAAGGCTAACTCCTTAAACATCACTACAAACAATGATTTGATAACTAGTGGAGATATTCAAGCAAGTGATTTAACTCTTATAATAACAAATGATTTTTACAATAATGGAAATATTATTATCGACAGCTCTACCTCTAGTTATGCAAATATAGTAGATACAGGCACTATAGATACAGGCATTGCTTTTAACCAGACTATCCCCTATATTTCCACCCCCACTATCTCATTAACACCTACTAGCACTCTAGATATTGCAACTATCCCTGAAATTTATATTCCTACTCCTGTAATTCCAATTAATAATTTCACTGCTATAAATTTTAGTACTATTGCCACTCAAGATTTAAGTTATAGTTACAATCCCAATCTTGATTCTAGCTTTACTATTCAACCTTTATCCGAAAATAATACTTACAAATTAGAAACCCGTGCTGATTTTTATGAATTTAGTGAAATAATTACTGACGGATTTACAAATACCTCTATACAACAGTACGACATAAGACTTATCAATGTAATAAATATAGCAAAACCAGATGCCAATGGACTTTCCAATAATACTTATGAATCTTTTCATATCCCCATCCACGGTATTGTTTTCAACAATAGTGATGTATTAAAACTCTCTATACTAGCAGGAGCCATATATGCCAATCCTAATTACGTAACCGATGATTCTGCTAAAATTATCTTAAATCAAATTACAAGTAATAATCAAACATACTTAGAAGGAACAGGAGAAATTTTAGGAGAATCTGCAGCTTTAATTATTGCCAATCCTAATGGGATTACCTGCTCTGGTTGTGGTTTCCTCAACACAGATAGAGTAGATTTAATCACTGGCACTAGTAATTTTAATTTGTCCCAAGAACTTGTAGATTTTAATATAGGTGATTCTGGAACAATTATCATTGGTGATAATTATATTCTCAATACTGGTGATAATTATATACCTAATGGCGAAGAAATTATTAAAAGATCGGGATTAGATGGTGTATATGTAGATAATTTAAACCTAGCTTCTAGATATTATGATATTCAAACTTCCATTAGAACTAAAGAATTAAATATTTTTAGTGGGAATTATAAGTATAACTACGCCAATACAAACATAGATTCTACTAATGCTGCCGTCAGTGGAGAATTTGCCATTAATATTTCTCCTATAGCTAGCCTATACGCTAATTCTATTACTTTAACTAGTACTGAAATTGGATTAGGCACTTACAGTGCAGGCAGTTTTATTTCTTCTTCGGGAGATATAACTATAAATTCTGTAGGAAAATTACATTTAACCGATATTACTAGCTCTCAAGATATTCACATTACGAGTCAAGCTGGATTGACTACCAGCTCAAATTCTGATTTTAAAGCAGGCAAGAATATCAATATAGATGCCGCAGGAATTTCCTTATACTCAATCCTAGCTTATGGGAAATTAACAGCAAGCACTGACGGTGATTTTCAAAATCATTCCAATTTAAGGGCAGAAAACTTCGCTATAAGAGCCTCAGTTGCAACATTGGGAGATATTACGGCAGATAGAAATTTTGAAATTATTACTCAAGCAAACACTAATTTAGTAGGTAGTCTTTCTATTTTTGGAGACGCTACTATCACCACTAACAACTACAACCAATCGGGAACTTTATATGCTGATAAAAATCTAAATATCACTGTTCATAATTCTGCTAGTTTTGATGCTTCTGCCGAATTTATAGGAAATCATTTTATTTTTAATGGAGCTAATCTCTATAATCAAGGAATTATTTTAGGGGATACTTTAGATATTTCCGTAGATGATATTATAAATCAAAATAAAACTTCATTGATTGGAGCAAAGATTGAAGCAAATAACTTGAATCTTACCGCAAACAATTTCACTAACCAAAATAACGCAACTATTAAAGGTAGTACATTAGATATTACTGTAAATAACAACTTCTTAAACGACAACTCAACGATTATTGCTAACCAAATAACCGCTAATCTATTTAACTTTACTAATCAAGGAGAAAACTCAACTATCAGTGCATATCAACAACTTATACTTACAGTAACAAACGATTTTGAAAACAAAGAAACCGCAACAATCGGTGCGAATCAATTTACATTGAAAGCAACAAATGGTTTTAAAAACAAAGAAAATGCAATAATTAGAGGCAATATTTTAGATATTATAACAAAAAATTTTGTTAATGACGCTAATATTGAAGCAAATAATTATAGCGTCACTGCAGATAATTTCACCAATAAAGGAAATATTTTTGTCTATAGAGACTTTAACCTAGTTATCAAAGAATATGCTACAAACGAAAAAGAAATACAAACAGGCAGCAACCTTAACATAGTCACTCAAAACTTTACCAACAAAAATTTAATTATCGCTGGTGATATAGATATTCAAACTACTGGTAATTTTCTCAATCAAACTAATAATAATTCAACAAGCAGTATATATTCTTATGGCAATATATTGTTTACTGGAGGAGTAAGCACAGATGGAAGCTACTTAAAATCCAATGATTTTACAAACGAAGGAGGTTGGATAGAAGCAAGACAAGATTTAGAAATTCATAGCAAGAATATTCTAAATAAACCATTTGAAGATGTTACATACGATACTTTTCCAAGATATCAGGATCGCGGGTATTGGGTTTTTGAAGAAGCAATTCATTCTCAATTAGAAAAAAACAGAGGAAGAATCTATTCTGGTCGTAATATGAAACTTGTTGCAGAAAAAGATATCAGTAATAACTATTCTTATATACATACCAATAATTTGACTATAGATGGAAGTAGTTTTAATAATCCTAGCTATAAAATTCAAAAATCTAGTGAAATACATACTCATTCTCATTATAGAGATGTCTGTGGATTTATTAAAGAGTTCAGTTGGAAAGGAGTTAAATTTAGATGGAGATGTGAGAGGGAATTTTATGAATATACTTACTCTCAAGACAAAGCTGAAAATATAGGAGAAATAATATCTATTGTGGATGGCGGTGGAAATATTAGTGGTTCTCTTACTGATTTATTCAGCAATGGAACCCTTCAAGAAGGGAAAACTCCTAATGAACAAAATGATGCTGGTAATGGAAATGATGTAGCCGAAGTAGAAAATAATTTTTCTAATCAAACTGTTGCTATTAATGCTTTATTCTTATCTTCTAACCCTCTTTTTAGCTTCAATTTGTCTTCTGATGGTAACAACTATACTATAGAAAAAAGGTCAATATTTACAAGATTAGAAGAATTTTTTGGTTCCGACCATTTTTGTAATCAAACAGGTGTTTGTCCTGTCGAAACGTCAGAAACATCATTTGCGGACGCCGAATTGCAAACAACTATTTTCAACGAACAACTTACACAATTAGGTTTAAGTGCTTACGCAGAAGATGGAAATTTATCTTATGCTGATATGTTTGATGCATTCTCAGGTAATTCCGCTGATGTAATGAAAGATTTAAATCTTGAATTTGGAAAGCCTTTAACTGAAGATCAGATTGACCTACTAACAAAAGATATTGTTTGGTTTGTTCCTTTTCAAATTGACGGTAAAGATGTGCTAGATAAAGATGGAAAAAAAATACTGGTTCCCAGACTCTATATTTCTAAATTAACCAGAGAAAAAATAGACGCAGATGGGAGTGTTTTTTCTGCTAGAAGAATAAGTGTAGTTGTTCGTGGAGATACGACAAAACCAATAGATGAAAAAGAAAAAAATCAATTTAGTCAAGATATTATTGATAGAATGCTTTCAGTAGGAAGCAATGCAAATAATTCATTAGAATTGACTAAAGCTGAAGATGATTTATACGAGAACCTTACCGATGAACAAAAAGATGAACTTGAAGCTTTAATAAAAGAGAAGAAGGATACCGCTGAAGCAGCCTTTGAACAAGCTAGAGAAGACAAAATAAAAGAACTAAAAGCTGAAATAAAAAAATATGAAGATGAATCTGTTTATGAAAATGCTGCAGAAATACAAGCGAACTTACAGGCAATTATTGTAAGTCTTTCCGAAGACAATTTAGTTTACGATGAAGTTGATTTTATAGCCTTAGTAAGAAAGATCTATCTTATCACATTGAGATCAAGAGGAGAATTTGTCAATAGTGGAACCTTTAGAGCAAGCGATGGTTTTACTGTGTACGCTGGAGATATCAATAACTATTCTCACCTACAAGCAGGAACAGGGGGTTTCTCCTTAGTTGGAATAAGAGATGTAAATATAGAAAGCCTAGCCTATAGTGAATCAGGAGGTGGACAAACTTTTGGAGGTGTTTATACTACAGCTAGTATAGAAAGCGAAGGGGTAGGATTTGTCTATGCAGGACAAAACTATAATCAAATAGGAGCAAATGTTACAACCAATGGGCAAGATTATACAGTATATGCTGAAAACAATATCGTAGTTGATGGATTAGCTGTTCGCAACAGAAGAGAGTCAAAGAGTGCTTATTATGAAGTAGAAGAGAATACTACAACCTATCTACACTCTTCTATTAATCTTGGCAGTGGAAACTTTAAAGCAAAAGCAGGTGGAAATGCTTTTGTAAGAAGCCATAATGATTTTTTTAGTGGAAGTATTATCGCAAAAGGAGGAAAGGCATTGCTTTTAAACCCAAGAACAAATGAATATTCTAGAAAAGTGACTCATCATGACCCAGCATACGGTCCGTTAGGTTTTCTTAATTCTAGTAATGAGTTTTTAGATTTTTTTTTCGGCACGGGAGATGGAGATAGAGTTGAAGTTAACCAGTGGAATGATACTAGCGAAGGTTATACCACAAATGCAAACAATATTTACATAGAAGGTAATCAAGGAATAGTCATTGGTGCAGATATCAAGACAAATATCCTTAAATATCATTCTAAAAATGGACTGTTAGAACTTCTAACAATAGCTGAATACAATACTAATTATGCAACAGAGTTTAATAAAGGATTATTGTATCAAAAAGATAAAAGAAAAGGAAATGCTCGACTAGATCAAAGAGCTCTTCGTTTAAGCTTAGGTAAAATTGATGAAAACAGTTCTGCACAAGGAACTGTAATAAATTACGGGAAAGAAGAAAAAATTAATTGCAAAACAAAATACAAACGAACAACTGATTCTAGTTTCAAACATCCTAATTATAGTTTAGAATATCTTTTCGGAGGGTGGGAACGAGTTCAAGAATGTTCCTCTGAATCAAAAGAAAATGCCCAAAATAGAATTAGAAAAAATGAATATGTAGGACAGTTTGAAGAAGCCGCCTCTAACTCTAATAGTCCAGTTTATTTTAATTCTGTACCAGAATTTAATCTAAATCTAGATTATAATCATTCTAGAGTTACCCCCGAAGCTCAACAAGCAGCAGTACTAGCTATAACATTTTATTGTCCAGCATGCGCCCCTTTTGCTACGGCTATGGTTTATGGAGGTTCCAATGTAATCAATAGCATAACAAGAAAAGGAAGTGATTTAGGAGGATTTAAAATTGATGATTTTTCAACTGCTATAGCAGAAGGAACATTGGAAGGAGTCGTCAACACTGCCGAAGATCCTAATTTTTGGATAGCATCTGCGGAAGGATATATACAAGCAGAATTACTAAAACCTATAATAGAATATTCCGAAGTAAAAATTGAAAAACCTGCAACGGATACGATCCTTGGTGGATTTGCTGTTGCACTCTTTAAAGATAATGTAGAGAAATGGGACAGGCGCTTTGAAGAACCAAAATTAGAAGTTCCTAATGTATCTGAATTGTATGAGTATCTTTCCTCTGAATCTTTATCAACAGAATCTGCCCCAAACAATGTATTTAATGTAGAAGACTACCTTCGCTCTATTGGTATTTTACCTCCAGAAAATCCTTAAATCCTAATATATTCTATATTCTAATACAAAAATATTATGAAGATAAAAATTCACATAGTTCTATTTTTAAAACTCTTGGCGATTTCACCACTATTTTTTGCAATAGGATGTGCAGGATTTCACTACGAAAAACCTCAGTCAGTATCTGAAGCTAAACTAATCCACAGAAAACATCAGCATAAGTATAGAGAACAAAAACCAGATACAGCCTTGCTTGTTTTAATAAAACATAAAACATTCCAGTACTATGGCAGAAAAAAATCTGGTTGCATCTATTTGTTTGAGGATGATTCTAGTTTTATTAAAAAAATATATGTAGAAGCTAAACACAACAAATATTTTGTAGCCTGTGCAAAACCAGGTGAAAAAATAGAGATGCACATCCCTTTAAAGGGTAAAGAAGAAAGAGAACTTATCTTAGGCCTAGGTCCTAATTTAATAAGTATAAATTCTGAAGATGAAAGAAATGATCTTAGTTTTTTTGAAGGTTTTTTTTACCTAGCCTTTGCCCTTACAAAGAAAAAAATAACCATAAAAAAAGACATTCCTCAATACTATAGATGGAATAATATTAATCACAATAGTTTTCACCGCACTGACCACCCATAATAATAAATCTATTCAAACTAAAATCCTTTCTTTAACAGCAAAAACTCTAATACCAAACATTATGAAGATAAAAATTCACATAGTTCTATTTTTAAAACTCTTGGCGATTTCACCACTATTTTTTGCAATAGGATGTACAGGATTTCACTACGAAAAACCTCAGTCAGTATCTGAAGCTAAACTAATCCACAGAAAACATCAGTATAAGTATAGAGAACAAAAACCAGATACAGCTTTGCTTGTTTTAATAAAACATAAAACATTCCAGTACTATGGCAGAAAAAAATCTGGTTGCATCTATTTGTTTGAGGATGATTCTAGTTTTATTAAAAAAATATATGTAGAAGCTAAACACAACAAATATTTTGTAGCCTGTGCAAAACCAGGTGAAAAAATAGAGATGCACATCCCTTTAAAGGGTAAAGAAGAAAGAGAACTTATCTTAGGCCTAGGTCCTAATTTCATACGTATAAATTCTGAAGATGAAAGAAATGATCTTAGTTTTTTTGAAGATTTTTTTTACCTAGCCTTTGCCCTTACAAAGAAAAAAATAACCATAAAAAAAGACATTCCTCAATACTATAGATGGAATAATATTCATCACAATAGTTTTCACCGCATAGACTACCCATAATAATAAATCTATTCAAACTAAAATCCTTTCTTTAACAGAACTAACTCTAATACCAAAATATTATGAAAACAAAAATTCAAACAACTATATTTTTGAAGGTTTTAGTAATTTTATTTTCATTTCTTATAATAGGATGTGATGCTCCTTTTGCGTTAATTCTTGAAGTTAGTGGCCATAAACCCGAACAACCTACCCTATTACACAAGGCGAAAATGATTCCTCAAAAAAAGCAATATCAATATAGAGAAAAAAAGCCAGATACAGCCTTACTTGTGCTAATAAAATATAGAACTTCCCGATATACGTCTGCAAGTATAACTGAATGTATCTATTTGTTTGAAGATAAGTCTGATTTTATGGAAAAAATACATAGAAAATTTAAATACAATAAATATTTTGTAGCTTGTTTGAGACCAAAAAAAAAAAATAGAAATTTATATCCCTCTGAATGGAAAACAGCAAAGAGAAATTACTTTAGGTCTGGTAAATTCTACAACTTTGTTTAATCAATCTTTTTTCCTTATTAAAAAAAAAATTACTATAAAAAAAAACGAACCTCAATACTATAGATGGAACAATAGCTCTCACGATAGCTTTCACCGTATAGTTTATCCTAACCTTCTATAATAGAATATATCAGTTTAAAAAACTATTAGAATAAATTTTTTTCTTGTAGAAAAATGAAATATTTAATTTTATCAGCGGATTATCATAATTCTCATATACTAATTGATGAATATGAAAGTAGCCTAATAAACCTTAATCTTGATTTACCTAAAAAATATAAAAGAGATCTGTATTTATGGAATACGCAATATAAAGAAATTATTTATTTCTCTCCTAGTAAAAAAAATGGAGAGGAAGAAATAGAAAAATTAGACAAAGTAGGTGTAGAACTTACAAAAAAACTAAAGGAAATACTTAAAGAAACTAAAATTAAATATCGCAGTCTGGGTACAGGGGATTTTTTATATCATTGTTGAGTGTTTTAAGATCTAAGTCTGAGTACAGGGGATTTTTTATATCATTGTTGAGTGTTTTAAGATCTAAATAAAAATGACAAACGAAGTTTATAAAAATTACCTAGAGTAGATAATAATGGCAATCAAATCACTTATAAAAAATATGATATTAGTAAAAGTAGTGATCCTAAAAAAAGAGGACAAAAACGAGTTGTTATTGGTAGTAATGGAAAGAAATACTATACAAACGATCACTATATAAAATTTACAGAAATAAAATGAAAAACTGGCAGCCTTTAGATAAAAACACTATAAAATTAATTCAGGATTTTATCTATAATCCAGACACTTTTTTCTTTGAACCTCACATAGACCCCTTTTTAGCTAATAAAGATGGAGTTTATCAATCTACTATTAATTGTTGTGGTTTTAATTTTTACAATATAGAAAATTATATTTTTAGTTTTTGCAAAAATAATTATCAAAGTTTTGAAAATAAAATTTTGGAACTTTTAAAAGAAATAGCAAAAGGAGAAAGAATGTATGCGTTAGAATGGGAAGGAGAGAGTTATTCCTTTGATCCACTATTACCATTCGAAAAAGATAAATATGATAAATGGTTAGTCCCTGTTTTTTCAAATAAAGGCTATACATTTTTTTTACCAAAAAATTTTAATTCTTGGCCCTGTCCAGCTATATTTGTAGATGCAGTTCATAAAATAATAGGATTCCACGGTATTGATATAGAGAATTATATGGTAAAAAATAATATGACAAATTGGAAAGAATTAAATGAAGAAGCAGACGATTTAGCATGGGATTTTGTAAAGAATACTCTTCTATTTGTACCTAGTGTTTATGATGATTTCAGTATCACTCTACCACAACCTGTTATTCATTACGATATTAAAGAATATTTTAAATATATTGCTCGTAATTGCACTGAAAAATTTATTAGAAATTCAGGAAAAAAATTTATAAATATTTTTCAATCTATAACAAAAAACAAAAAAGATAGGATGTATGCACTAGACTGGTGTCATCCTTGTTACTCATTTAACCCATTCTTATCTTTTGAAAAAGTTGATTATGCTGATGAATGGTTCATTCCTATTTTTCCAGATTTTGAATATTCATTTTTTTTAACAAAAAATTTTAAAAATGGAATATTTGGTGATGGAGTCCATGATTCAATATCATTTTTTGGGAAAGAGATGCTAGAACAGTGCAAAGACTTATCTGATATTTTTTATAAAAACGACAAACCAGTTACAATTGAATAGTATTATATTAGTGTCTCTCCTATCACCTCCACGAATCCTATCATAAATCCTATAATTCCTAACAATCTCTGCTGGAGTGACTTATGGAGTAGACGCTGGAGTAGAGAAATGGGGAGGAGATGGATTTAAAACAACCTATACTAACCCAGATAACTATTATAGGAGTATAGTCAACACTACAACAAACACAGGAGTCAGCTCTCTAGTAAATAGAGAAAGTGGTGGTGAATTTTGGAATAATTTAGGAGAAGCTTACAAAACACTAGCGATAGATACAGCCGCCAAAGAAGGAGCAAACTTTATAGGAGATCAGTATATTGAAAACAGAAAACAAGATGCTTGGGAAAGCAGAGGACAATCAACAAATAGCGTCAGCACTTATCTTACTCATAAAACATCCCACGCCCTGTTAGGTTGTGCTGTAGGAGCAGCTAAAGCTGGAGAATGTGCATCAGGTGCAGCAGGAGCAGTTATAGGAGAAATAGTAGGAGAAGCAGTAGGAAATCCATTAATTCAAGACGGAGAATTTAGCGAGACAGATGAACGGCTAGTAAAAATAGCAGGCACAACAGCAGCTATATTCGGAACATCCGCCTTAGGCGGAGATTTTAATGTAGCCTCAGACACCGCCCAAAACGCAATAGAAAATAATTTAATATTTACAAGTGCTGTATTGATAGCCATTGCTGTTGGAGCAGCATCAGGTGCAGCGTGGAGCGTAGGAGAGCAGGTCGCAGAAGGAGTTATTGTAGAAGATCAATCTCTTTTAGAAGCTGCAGAAGATATTGATTACGGAGAGGTTGGTATAGATGCGGCTATAGGTGGTGTATTAGGTGGAGTAGGAGGCTGGATAATTAAAGGTGGAAAATATGCATATAAAGGTGCAAAAATAGCTAAAAAAACTAAAGATATTAATCCTAAAGTTTATAAAAGTTTAGAAAAACAATTAAAAAAAGATGGTCCTAAATCTATTTTAAAAGCATTAGAAAGTACTAAAAAAACTCATTTAGAGCATATTGAAAAGTTATCAAAAATGAGATATAAGTCCCAAGTTGAGAATACTATTCGTAATACCCAAAGAAATATTAATACCATTAATCAATTTATTAAAAATAATAATATAAAATGAAATGGAGTATTATCGGTGAATATATGTCTATGCCTATCAGGTTTGCTTTTTTAAATTCATATAAGGAATATAAATCAGATGTTTCACTACAGCATACAAATCTTACTTTATATATTAGAAATAAGATTGTTGATACGAGGATGTTTAGTAAATTCATTGAAAAAATAGCAATGGATTTACCTTTAATACTAGCTGTCTCAGGAGAAAATTCTAGGGAAAGTTTTGATTGTCTTCTTGAAACCACAAGTAGATTAGATGCAAGAGGATATACAAATGAACACATTATGACAAACATAATTGAATCTTTGAATATTAAGGATATTTTAGAAGATACTGTACTTGGATCTTTTCCAATAGAAGAACGATTTGATAATTGGAAGACTCATTCTATATTGCAGGTAGGCATTCCATCAAAAAAAGAACTATTTATCAACCAGATTAAAAAACTAAATTACGGTATAAAGTGAGAATATCATTTAAGGAAAAAAAGCTAGGGATAATAGTAAGAATGAACCTCATGGGAATCAAAAGACAAAAACTTCACAAGAAAAACAAGTAAAAGATTTAAAAGAAAAACTAAAAAATCCTAAGCTTTCTAGAAAAGAAAAAAGAAATATTAAAAAAAAAATTAAAAAAAATATTCAAAAACAAAAGAAAGGAGAAACACATGGAAGACCAAATTACAATAGATAAAGGAAAAAAGAAATCTAATATAATGAAACCTACAGATTGGCAACTTATCCCTAGGAAGCAATTTGGTTTCATTGTATTTAACACTCCAATAAAGAATTATATATCTAAATATAATTTAGTTGAAGATATACTTGAAGGAGAAATTAGCGGAGGTCGCTATGCTACTCCAAAGCAAGAAATTTATATAGATGTTAATGAAGAAGATGGAATAATTTCTGGTATTCAAAGTTTTAGTTATTGTTATTATAAATCAGTCAATTTAATCGGATTACCATTAAAAAACTAATAAGAATTATAGGACAAGAACCTGACGTGATAGAAGAGCCTTTTTGGTATTCTAATGGTGAAGCATCATATTGTATTGAATTTAAAGATTTAGGTTTAGATATTGATATAGATTACTATAAAGAAACGGTCTATTCTGTAAGTTGTGATGATTCCTAATCATTAAAGGTGAAGGTAAAAATTATAATAACAATGAATAAATTTATTAGATATTTACTATTATCTCTCTTATACGGTTTTGGTTTATTTATATGTTTTTGCGTGTTTTTTTTTATAGCTTTATATTATTATGATGAAGCAACCAAAGTAATATATAGAGTGAGTGTACGTAACAAATCGGATTTTCCTATTTCTAGTTTAGAGATAACTGATAAAAATGGAACAATCTACGCAGATTTATCTCCTCTAGGTATTAAAGGAAGAAAAACTTACAAATTTTATCCTTTAGAAGGGCTAATCGCAATCAAAATGCGAATAAATAGAGGTTTTGCTCCTTTAAATCAAACTACTGAAAGTGTTGTTGGAGGGTATTTACCATCTGGAGGAGGAGGTAGTAGTGATATAGAAATATTTAATAACAAAATAGAACTTCAGCGAATAAGTATTTTTTATAAAGGAGCAGAACCTTCTATTTATGATAAAGAAACTATCAGATTTTTTTCTAAGATATAATCTTAATGATCAACAAGTATATATTGAGGTTTTGCCTATCAAGTCAGGAGTAATGAATATTTATCTTCTAGTTCTGAAAAGAATAATCAATATCTTATTTTAAATAAAAGCGGAGTAGGGTTTTTTGAAGAAAAAAAGTGGTGGGATGTTTCAAAATATTTTGGTGATAGTTGGCATATTCCAAAAAGAAAAAATTTTAATAGTCCGCAAGATATAATAAATTTTCTTACAACTCCAACAGGAAAGCCAACCCAACAAAGTTAAGGTCAACTAGAATTTTGGAATAATTTAGGAGAAGCCTACAAGACATTAGCGATAGATACAGCCGCCAAAGAAGGAGCAAACTTTATAGGAGATCAGTATGTTGAAAATAGAAACAATGATTTTAATCAAAGCAGAGGACAATCAACAAATAGCGTCAGCACTTATCTTATTCATAAAGGATCACACGCTGTGCTTGGATGTTTGGCAGGAGCAGCTAAAGCTGGAGAATGTGCGTCAGGTGCAGCAGGAGCAGTTATAGGAGAAATAGTAGGAGAAGCAGTAGGAAATCCATTAATTCAAGACGGAGAATTTAGCGAGACAGATGAACGGCTAGTAAAAATAGCAGGCACAACAGCAGCTATATTCGGAACATCCGCCTTAGGCGGAGATTTTAATGTAGCCTCAGACACCGCCCAAAACGCAATAGAAAATAATGCACTATGGATATTAGACTATCTTTTTAGTGCTGAAGAATTAAGTAATGCTGAACTTTACCCAGAAGAAAAAGAAGGGGAAGAAAATCAAGATGAAATTAATAATAATATTACAGAGGCAATTTTAACTACAGGAGCTACAGCTAAATGCCTTACAAAAGCTAAAGGTTGTCTAAATATTTTTAAAAAACAAAAAATGGATGATAATAAAACACAAAAAGCTATAGTTAGGACTAATAAACATGGTGATAAAATTTTTATTTCTAAAGATGGTACACGAAAAATTAGGTTTGATATTAAAAATCCAAGCAATAAACCTGAAACTAATATACCAGATAGACCACACGGACATGTTGAGGAACTAAAAAATGGAGATTGGATTGATGTTGGACCTCATCGTATTTATCCTAGAGAGTAGCAAAATGGGAGATTTCACTAAATATATTGCAAAACACAATGGTAAAAGATATACCATTGAGCCAGACGAGTGGACAGATGATCATACAAAAGAAAAAGTAGTTTATTATTATGTTATAGCTTGGGATGAAGGTTACGGATATGATGACTTACAAGATACATTAGAAATAGCAAAAGAATGCGCTTTAGAAGATTTTGGGGTGCCGCTAGATAGTTGGCGAGAAATGAAAAAAGGTGCCCAACCTGTATATGTAGAATGGGATATGTAAGAATAGAAAAAGATAAAATCACTAAAAAAACTACTGGCAACGCAAAGGGGCACACGCCCTGTTAGGCTGTGCTTTAGGAGCAGCTAAATCAGGAGACTGCAAGTCTGGAGCATTTGGAGGAGTGGTAGGGGAGATAGTAGGAGAAGAGTTAGCAAACAATACAAACATATCAGATAAATGGGTATCAGCTACATCACAAATATCAACATTATTCTCAGCATCAGCGGTAGGATTAGACGCAAAAACAGCCCAACAAACCGCAAAAAACGCAGTAGAAAACAACGCTTTAAGAATTAGAAAAGAAATTAAAAATAGAAAATTACTAGAAAAACTTAAAGACGTACACGGAGAAATTATAGCCAAGTATAATGAAAAATATGAAGCAGAGATCAAAGCGGGCACTAAAACAAGATTAACTGCTAAAAATTTCTGGATTGATGTAACAGGTGGAGATAGATATAGTAAGCAAATAGACGGGATAACTGTATGGTTTTCAAGAGATACTGGAAACATAATAAAGGATGCAGGAGAAAAAACTTCTCATGGAGAAAAACATGGTGCTAGAGCTGTAGATATTCAATTTGGACTTATAGACGCTCAAAAAGGTGATCATAGTTTGAAAAATATAATTTTAGATGTTTTAAAAAATGATGTGGATATTGGTGGTACAAATCGAGAATTTATTAAAATTTTTGGAAAAAACAGCAATGTAATAGATGAAAAAGACCATATACATTTTAATATTAGCAAATATAACATAAACCCTAAAATAAATCATAACTATGATCCAAAGGATAAGCCTAATCCAAGAGATTTTGAAATATTACCCAATTTAGATATATTTCCAAGCAACAACCCTAAGGGAGCACATATTCCTTCTTGGTATTGTGTGAATGTTGGAATAGGTTGTGTCAAATAGGATAGATTAGAATTTTTGAAATCATTTCTGCTAGTCTAAAACCAAGATAGTTTGAAAATTATATTGACGGTCGCTGGTCTCGTAAATAGGGTTTCTCTCCAGATTTGTTTTTTATATTTATATCTGCTCCTGCTTGGATAAGAAAATTAAAGATTTTTTTATATACATAAGTTCCTGCGATATGTAAAGGAGTATTACCATTAGAATTCTTAGCATTTATATCTGCCCCAGCCTGAAGTAAAACTTTGATTCCTTCAATGCCAATATGGCTTTCATTACTAAATACATGATGTAGTGGTGTGTCTTCCCAATCTTTATTTCTTGCATTCACATCAGCTCCTGCTTTGATTAAAGCTTTGATGGATTGAATTTGAAAATCTTTTACGGATTGGAATTGATAAGTATGAGAATAATTACCGACTGCACCAGCAGTCGTTGCATGGTGTAGCGGTGTATCTCCATTTCTATCTTTTGCGTTGATATCAGCACCTGCTTGAACTAAAATGGCAACAGCTTTATCCGAGTTAAAGTTACTCACTGAGTAATGCAATGGAGTTTCTCCTCTAAAATCAGTGCGAGCATTTACATCTAATCCTTCTTTGAGTAATTTTTTTAAAATATCCAAGTCTGGGTTGAATGCTGCTGCGTGTAAAAGTGTGCTACCAAAACTCGGCTGATTTATATCAGCCCCTGCTTGAAGTAAAAAATTAAAGATACTTAAATTCCTACTGCTTGCCGCATAATCTAAAGGAGTACTACCGCTACTTGTAAGAGCTTTTATATCAGCCCCTACTTGAAGTAAAATTTTAATAATTTCACTTGCTACAGCACTCTTATTTTGTCCTACTGCTATATGTAATGGTGTTTGTTTATATTTATCTAATGCATTCACATTTGCTCCTGCTTTTATAAGAATAGAAATAACTTCAGGATTTGATGATTTTTCTGCTACATAATGTAGAGCTGTTTTTTGGTTTGAAGGAGGTTTAGTTCCATTATTCTCAGAATCTTTATCAAATACATTTACATCAGCCCCTGCTTTGATAAGAGTAGTAATGATTTTAAGACTACTATTAGTATATGTAGCAAGATGCAATGGTGTTGCCCCATATAAAAAATCATAGTTATAATTATTAAATATTTTTGCTACAAAGATTTCATTCAATGCATTCACATCTGCTCCTGCTTTGATAAGAGTAGTGATGATTTTAGGATTTTTATTGTAAAATGCAGCAAAATGTAGTGGAGTATTACCACCACCGTCATTTGCACTTACATCTGCTCCTGCTTTAATAAGAGTAGTGATGATTTTAGGATTTTGATTATTATACACAGCAAGATGCAGTGGGGTAGCATCTAAAAAATACCTTGCTTTTTTTCCTAAAGATGAAAAAAAATTATCTTTTGCGTCTACATTAGCCCCTGCTTTAATAAGAGTAGTAATAATTTTAGGATTGTTATTGTAAAATGCTGCAAAATGTAAAGGCGTGGTGCCAGTCTTATCTGCTGAGTTTACATTAGCGCCTGCTTTAATTAAAGTAGTAATAACATTAAGATTTATATTATACCTTGCTGATTTATGCAAAGGAGTCTCACCGTATTTATCTTTTGCATTCACATCTGCTCCTGCTTGAATCAGATCTGTAATATCATTGGGATTTGAGCTATCTTTTGCGACTCGGTGTAGTATTGTTTCTCCACTTTCACCACGGGCACGAACATCTATTTTAGATATATCTATTGTAGAAGTGGTTTTTTTTTCACAAGCAGAAATAAAAACTAAGATTAAAAAGAATAAAACAAAATAAATTATTTTTTTCATAATAGTTTTAAGAAAGTTATTGTTGAATAAAAGAAAGTTATCGTTCAATAAAGGTTTTAAAAAAATCTAAATATTATTATGCCTAATACAAAAACAATAAAAAAGCAATAAAAAGATATTGTGATTTTATTGAAAAAAGACTAGTAAGAAGCAATTCCAAAGCTATACCTATGAAAAACTTTTTAAAGTTTAGTTTTTTTGCATCCCTTTTAATCGGTCGTCCCTTAAAAAGTCATTATTCTCTTGAAAATACTAGAAAGAAAGACTAAAATCTAGTTATAAAACAACCAGTTTTTGAAACTATAGGCTTGTTCTCTGGTTGTTTTTCTCAATTCAATATTAACAGATAAAATCCATAATGTTAACCAAAACAAAACTAAAGGACAGAAGACAGAATCTGTTCTACAACGATCTTTTGCACCAATTAGACGCTAAAGATCCTTTAATACAGCTCAGTTATGTTATAGATTGGAAAGTGTTTGATACGGCTTTTGAGCATTATTATTCAAAAGATAAAGGTCGTCCAGCTAAACCTATTCGCTTAATGGTAGGTTTATTGATGCTGAAACAATTGGAAGATTTAAGTGATGAGAGGATAGTGTTGCAGTTTAAAAGAAATCCATACTATCAATACTTTTGTGGTTATCCGAAATACGAGTCCTGTTGTCCTTGTGATGCTAGCGAATTAGTGCATTTTAGAAATCGGATAGGAAAAGCAGGGATTGAGTTAATCTTTAAAGAAACTGTGCGACTACATGGTAAAGAAGCAGAAGAGAAGGAAGTAATAATAGATAGCACAGTGCAGGAGAAGAATATCAGTTATCCTACAGATGCTAAATTAGCGATAAAAATAATTCACAATGCCAATAAGATAGCCAAGGCGCATAATATCCAACAAAGACGCACTTATGGAAAAGAAGTGAAAGAAGCAAGAATGAGTTTAAGGTATTTTAAGAATGTATCCAAGAGAGCTAAAGCAAAAAAAGCAACGAAGCATTTAAGAATACTAGGAGCAAGACAGATAAGAGAGTTAGAGCGAAAGCTACCCAAAGAGCAATTAGCAAGATACGAGGAGCAATTTAGATTGTATCGTAGAGTATTATTGCAAAAGAAACAAGATAAGGATAAGATATATTCCCTACACGAGCCACATATCTATTGTATGAGTAAAGGAAAAGAGCATAAGAAGTATGAGTATGGAACAAAGGCAAGCGTAGTAGAAACAAAGAAGAGTGGGATAATCGTAGCGTTAGTAAGTCATGATAAAAATATCCACGATAGCAAGACGTTAAAGGAAGTATTAGAAGTAGCAGGACAAAATAGAAAGCAACCGATAAAAACAGCTATCTGTGATAGAGGGTATAGAGGAAAAAGGCAAGTAGGACAAACAGAGATACTGATACCGAATAGAGCAAAAAAACAAGATAGTTATTATCAAAAAGCGAAGAAAAGAGCCTTATACAAAAGACGAGCGGCAATAGAGCCTATGATAGGACATTTAAAGAAGAATTTCAGATTATGCAGAAATTACCTTAAAGGATATCTAGGAGATGAGATAAATTTATTGCTAGCAGCATCTGCTTGGAACATAAGGAAATGGATAATAGCGTATGAGCTATTATTGTTGTTAAAAAGAAGGTTCTTTTTAAGCTATATTTTTAGAAAATCTATCACTTTTTAGTAATTTTAGACTTTTTAAGGGACGCCTATGTAGTTTATTTTAGGCATTTTTTCTGTGTCTACTTTAAAAATTATACTGAGAAATTTACACTAGCATTTTGTTTGTATCCATTCAGAAAATCTCCATTAATTTACTTTTCCAACGAACAACACCCTATGTGGTTGAACGACACCTTTTATATTTTGTGATTCTATTGTTTTTTCGATTTTTAATTTGAACTTCTTTTTAAAATTTTCTCTAAACCAATCAATATTATACCATTCTGGAACTTTGACTTCTTGTTGTCCAGTAGCCCATAAACCTAATGGCATAAACTCAATAAAAACATATTGCTCAGAATAGTCTTTGATTTCTTGTAAAACATCATCAATAGCAAATCCTTGTGTCAATAATAAATGGTGTGTTATTGCTAAAGCAATTACAATATCAGATTTAAAATCTTTATAAACATCTTTTCGTATTGGAGCCATAAAATTTAATAGATAATTTCCAACACTATATTGAGTGTTTTTTTTAAAAAAATTATATCCAGCATCAATAGCAGAAAGATCATAATCAGTATTAATTATTTTTTTAAAACTACATTTTTTTGCTAGAAACAAAGACATCACACCACTATTTCCAGCAAGATCAATAATTGTATCTACATTTTGAATCTTGTTGATTATATCAACTACATAATGAAACCTTTTAAAAAGATTCTTATTCTCTTTTTCTATTAAATCTATGTTTTGATAATTAGACCAATCTGTTTTTTTAAAATTATTATGAAAATTTTTTTCAATATAACTTTTATTAAGTTTTTTATAGAAATAGTAAATTAATTTTTTTCTCAAGAATATATTTATCAAAAACAGACCAACTGATTTTGTTGCAATCATTTGACGAAATTTTCTAAATAAATAACTATCGGTTGTTGTTTGTGGTGGCAGTAAATGCAATCTACAAGTGGATGGATTTTCTAAAAGTTTTATTGCAATAAAATACTCTTTTTTTCCGTAAAAAAACAATGGGCATATAACTGTATTAATAAATTCTTCTATAGCGATCCAATTTTTTCTATTACTTTTTTCAACGATACTTCCAAAATCAAAAAAAATTGGTTGATTATTATTAAAAGTTATATTCCAAGGATGGCCATCGTGCAATTCATATCCATATTTATTGCAGATATTATTGATTTCTAAAATAGATATAGCTATATCTCTCAACATAGAAAAACTCCATTCAGAGGGATTTGAGATATTGATTTTTTTGTGTTCTAAAACTATAGAGTTGGTTTCTATTGAATAATTTGATATCTTTGAATCAACAAGCAATTTCTTTGTTATTAACTCATAGATCAAACCACTACTAAATAACTTTTTGCAAAATAATTTTCTATTTTCATAAACAGCTCGATATATTTTTCCTTGATAGGTAAACACTCTACCTAACTGGTCTAAAGAAGAGCCCAAAAATTGGATTTCAGAAATATTAATTTTTTGCTTGTTTTTCATTTTTTAAAATAATTTAGAGTAAAAAAATTGAATTGCCTCCCATAACAAAATAGCTACAACACCGTATTTATACATTTTAAATGTTTGACATTGAAATTTCGGCAATTCCTAAAAGACTTATCAGAAATAATTATCACATCGTTATCAAAAAATTTAGCTTGGTTGATAGCAACTTGGACATATCGGTTACGCCCTTTATGGATTATAATTACTGGTATACTCATATTTTTTTTGTGTAGATAGAAGAATTGGGATGCTCTAAAATTTAATTTTATATTAACAATAATAACAGAATAAAAAAATGTCTAATATATTTGCAAGTTCAAAAAAAAAAGCAGATGAAATTCATAAGCTACTAGATAAAAAATTACCAACCTATAGAAAAGACTACAGCGATAGAACCGCTTGGCTTATGGCGTCTTTATCGGAATTGGCGTATATGGATTTTCAAAAAAAAGAAAATTTAAAAAGCCGCATAGAATTTTTAAAAATGAAACTAGAAAAAACTTATGATAAAAACGATACACAGGCGGTTTTAGTTTCTAACAAAGATTTTCTTGTTTTAGCTTTTAGAGGAACAGAAACAGACAGCATCAAAGATATAAAAACAGACCTAAAAGCCAATTTAACTCCTTGCAAAACAAAAGGCAAGGTTCACGCAGGTTTTAGCCAAGCCTTTGAACAAGTCGCAACCGATATTCAAAACACTTTAGATAGTAAGCTTTTTAATGAAAGACCGCTTTTTATTACTGGACATAGTCTAGGCGGAGCATTAGCCTCTGTGGCAGTCAAAAGATTATCTCATAAGGCTGGAATTTCTGCTTGTTATACTTTTGGCTCTCCTAGGGTGGGAAATAAAAACTGGATAGCGGACATCAAAACTCCCATTTATAGATTAGTCAATGCTGCAGACCCTGTCCCTACAATGCCTCCTAGTCTTTTTAGTTATTTCCACTGTGGCAATATGCTTTATCTTACCGACTGTCCCAAAGGAAAATATGAAAATGTTCAGCTGCTATATCCTATAAATTGGTTTTATAGAATAAAGAATATTTTGTTTTATAGAGCGAAAGCCCTAGTTATAGTAAATTTTTTCAAAAAAATGATAGCAGATCATTCCAAGACCATCTACAAAAAAAAACTCAAAATCATCGCTGAAAAAAGAAACAAGAAAATTTTAAAAAAAAACTCAAGCTAAACTAAAAGAACAGTATGAAATTAAACAAGATAGCATCAAGAAAAGTAATCTTCAAACGATTCTATAATGAAATCAATTTCTGCTTCTTTCATATAAGGATGGCAACCAATGTAAAACCCAGATCTATTAATCCAGCTTGCTACTGGATTGTTTTTTTCCAAATCTCGGTATAGTCGTTTATAGATAGGCTGGTTAATAATAGGTAACATATCTCTGGTTTCTATATTCCTAGATTCAAGAAAATGAACAAGGTCTGTTTTGCTTTTTTCCCGTAATACTATACCAAACAACATATAAGAATGAGTGCGGTTTTGTGGGCAATAAGGGAGTTGAATATGAGCTTCGTGTTTTTCAAGTCCTTTTTTTAGTTTTTCTGCAACTTTCAATCGGGCACTAATAATTTCTTTACTCCGTTGCAATTGTCCTAAACCTATAGCTGATTCTAGTTCAGTGCAGCGATAAGAATAACCAACATGAATAAAAGAAAACCTTTTATCAATAATTTCATGGAGCTGTTGTTTATCTACAGATTGATCATCAGAACAACTTATGTAAATATTATCTCTACCGTGGTTCATTAAACTTCTCATATCAACTGCTAAATCAGGATTGTTCGTGATCGCAAGTCCTCCTACACCAGTTACTAGAATATGTGCTACATAAGTTGAAAAGCAACCTATGTCCCCCATACTACCTACAGACTTTCCGTTATAGGTAGCAAACATAGTTTCACACGAATCTTCAATTACAGATAAATTATGATTTTTAGCTATTTTAAGAATAGGATCCATATCGGCAGGTAACCCCAATAAATGCACGGGTATAATAGCACGGGTTCTTGCGGTGATTTTTTCTTCTATCTTTGCGGGATTAATATTGTAAGTGTCTGATTCTACATCAACAAAGACTGGTTTCATTTTGTTGTGCAAAACTATATTGCTAGTCGCCACAAAAGTTATGGCTGGCACAAGCACTTCATCTCCATCAGACCAATGATGTCTGTTTTTTAAAGCAGCCAACGCAACTTCAAGTGCAGAAGTGCCACTATTAAGAAATAATCCATATTGACACATATGGCTTTTGGCAAATTTATGCTCAAATTCTTTAGATTTATCTCCATAGGTTAATCTGTTGCTATCTAAAACTTCATTAACTAATTTTTTTTCATTTTTAGACAGAACTAGTCCACCTATGCCAATCTGGTGTGGAAATTTTTTTATCAATTTTTTTATAAAAGTTTATTATTTTTTAAATTTTGAAAAAATGAACCGATAAAATTTAGAAAAAACATGATAAAATTTATAAAAAATAGGATACCATTTTAAAAACCGATAGTATAATAAAACATTTCTATAAGCATTCTGTATTTGTAACTGTTTTTGTGGATTTTTTTTTGCGTCAATTGTAATAGAACTGTCGTGCGCGTATAAACCCACGAGAGCATCAGTAATAATGCCAACCTTTTTATATCGTAAGATGGCTAAAAGCGTAAAAAATGAATCTGGACCTACACCATGGTAACCCCTGTATTTTGATACTGGTAAATTCCCTTGATACAAGGCATCTAGCATATCTTTTTTTCTAAATAGACTAGCTGCTGGTGTATACATTGATCCTCTTAAAAGCAATTTTTCTAGTTTTTTACTAGAAAATATACCACTTGTTTTAAATACTTTTTTAAAATTAAATATATTATTACTTATGCTAGATTCCCAATATACACTTGCTTCCGCAATAACTACTCCAACCTCATCTTGCATTAGTTTCATACATCTTTCAATATATGTTTTATCAATCCAATCGTCATCAAATTGTAAGTGAATAAAATCAGTTTTTGCCTGTAAAATTCCGTCCAGCCAACAAAAGTGAGGACCGAAATCTTTTTCTTTTCTAATATAGAATATCTTATTTTTGTATTTTTTCATTAGTGTAGGAGTATTGTCGCTGCTCCCATGATCGCAAACAATAATTTCACAAGGGTAGGTTTGGTTTAAAGAAGATTCTATTGCTTTTTGAAGCAATTCACTTCTGTTAAAAGTAGGAATCACAATAGTGACTTTGGGTTTGTTTTTTACTTTAGACATAAATTTGTTTTTTTAGGATATTTTGAAGTTTACTAATATCAGCAACTAGAAAATCAGCCGAGCCCATTTCCTTTATGTTTAATTGTTTTTCAGATAAACTCTGCACAAAATCTTTAATTTTTACTCCTTTGCCAGAAGCAATATTATAAATCCCCGTTGTTTTTTTATTCATCAAATTGACTATAATTTCTACTACAGTTTCTGCGTTTAAAAAATCTCTAACACTTTCAGCTCCATACAGCACAAATGGCTTGTCTAAATTTTCTTTCAATAATCTTTGTTTTATACTAGGGTATAAAAAAGGCATTTTTTGTGTTTTGTGATAGAAGCTGAAAATTCTACCGATACAGTAATTATGATAATTTTTTAAAATTATTTTTTCTGCTTCGTACTTGGTTTTACCATATTCTGATACTGGTTCAATAGCATCTAGTTCGTTTATGGGAGTATTCTTACTTTTATAGACATGAGAAGTGCTTGCATAAAATAACCACGGCTGCTTTCTACAAGATTGCAATACTTCTATTAAATATTTAACACCGCTAGTATTAATTTGATAAGCTTTACTTAGATTGTTTTCTACCTTGCTAGTTGAAACCATTGCAGCAAAGTGGATTATTTCGCTAAAATTATTCGCTTTCACCCAAGCATCAATATCATCTTTAGAGCAAATATCACCTTTAAAACAGTGGTAGTTTGCTTTTTCTAATTGCTTTACAAGAATTTTTCCTAACGTCCCAGTAGAACCAGTTATACCAATTTTCATTTTTTATTTGTAATTCTAAATGAATTTTAATGAGTATAGCAAAATCTAAATTTTGGGTGACCTAAATTCAAATCCATAAGTGTGACCGACTTTTTGAATATTAGTATAACCTTTTTTAAGATTTATCAATGTACGATTTTTTAAAATTGACCGAGTTAAAAATTTCATTTATAATTTTTTCTGTAGATTACACGCAACCTACATCACAATGAAAAAAATTATAGTAAAACTTAGCTTTGAGTGGGGAGACAGACGGCTTGAAACACAAACGCCAAGTAATTCAGCTGAGTGGGGCAGATGCAAGTTTTATATCAATAAAAAAATCAAAAAATGTGATTATTGGGTTGTCTATGGGACAATCAAAAAAACAGAGACTGTATTATGCCCTAAAGAAAACACACTGCTTATTAGTAATGAACCTCCTTGTTTTCTCCAGTATAGAAAAATTTTTACAGATCAGTTTGCACAAATTATTAGTTGCCACAAATATATTCAACATAAAAATAATACTTTATATCAACAAAGCCTACCTTGGTTTGTTGGTAAAAGTTATAAAAAAGGCAAATGCATAGCTGTCAATAAAGATTATAACTATCTAATTTCTCTGAAACAGCCAAAGAAAGATAAACTAATTTCTGTAATTTCTTCAAGCAATGTTTTTACACCAGAGTATAAAGCAAGAAACGATTTTATAACAAGGCTGAAAGATCACTTCGGTCATAAAATGGATGTTTTTGGTAAAGGAGTAAACGAAGTAGAAGATAAATGGGACGCTTTAGCTCCTTATAAATATCATATTGCACTAGAAAATTCATCTTATAAAGACTATTGGACTGAAAAGCTATCGGATGCTTTTCTTTCTTTTTGTTATCCTATCTATTATGGCTGTCCCAATATTGAAAAATATTTTGATAAAGGAATGTTGTCGCAAATTGATATTAAAGATCCAGACAAAGCTATTTCTATTATAGAAAAAACTATTGCCAACAAAAGTTTTGAAAAATCTCAAAAAAAAATACTAGAAGCTAGAAATAAATGCTTAAAAAAGTATAATTTTTTTGCGTTAATAAGCGATTTTATTGAGAAAAAAGAAGTTCTTAAAACCAATAAAAATACTATATTTCACAAAGTTTGCACTAAACAAATTACTCCTAGTGGTACGACTCCAATTGCTGATGGAAATATAAAAAATATTAGTCTTTATGAGAGAAAAAAGACCATAGAAAAAATATTACCAGAAATTGATGATTTAGGGAAAAAACAACTGATTTTTTATTATTACAAATCTTTAAAAAGTTTAGATTATAGAGTTGTTTGGAAAGAAGAAAAAAAATATGTAGATGGGTTATTTAATAAACTATCAGAGGCTTCAAAAAAAGAAATTTTGGTTTTATATTTAGAGGCAATTTTTTGTTGTAAGGAGCAAGAATTATTAACGAGTAAAGAAAAAATAAACTACATAAAAAAAACTGTAGAAGAGTTTACAGTTCAATTTCCTGATACTTATGATAATATTTTAAATAGATATTATCGTAGTTATCGTAGGATTGGTTTTAAAGGAAAGTGGTTTTTTATTAAAAATTTTGGAATTAAAAATTATCTTAAGGTCAAAAAAAAGGTAAAGTTAAGATGAAAAAAATTAGAGTTAAATTAAGTTTTGAATTGAGAGAAATGCGGGTTGAGACGCAAACTCCAAATAATTCTGCTAAATGGGGTAGATGCGAATTTTATATTAATAAGAATATAAAAAAATGTGACTACTGGGTAGTCTACGGAATAACAAACAAAACAGAGACCTTACTATGCCCTAAAGAAAACACACTGCTCATTAGCAATGAACCTCCTCATCTTCTTCAATATGAAAAAGCTTTTACAGATCAGTTTGCAAATATCATTAGTTGTCACGACTACATTCAACACAAAAATAATATTTTTTATCAACAAGGGCTACCTTGGTTTGTTGGTAAAATTTTACAATTTACCAAGTGTATAAATGATAACAAAAATTACAACCAGTTATTGTCTCAAAAACAACCAAGAAAAAATAAATTAATTTCTGTAATTTGTTCGCCAAAAACTTTTACAGTAGATTATGAGGAAAGAAAAATTTTTGTAGCGAAATTAAAAAATCACTTCGCTAATAAAATAGATATTTTTGGGAGAGGAATAAAGAAAGTAGGGGACAAATGGGATGCTTTAGCTCCTTATAAATATCATATTGCATTAGAAAATTCATCTTATAAAGATTACTGGACCGAAAAACTCTCGGATGCATTTCTTTCTTTTTGCCATCCCATCTATTACGGCTGTCCTAATATTGAAAAATATTTTGATAAAGGAATGTTGTCGCGAATTGATATTAAAAACCCAGACAAAGCAATTTCAATTATAGAAAAAATTATCTCCAATAATACCTTTGAAAAATCTCAAAAAAAAATAGAAGAAGCTAGAGATAAGTGTTTAAATAAGTACAATCTTTTTGCTTTAATAAGCGATTTTATTGAGAAAAAAGAAGCCATTAAAACTAATAGAAATCCTATATTTCATAAAGTTTGCATTAAAAATATTCCTCCTAATGGCATCACACCAATTGCTTATGGAAATATAAAAGGTATTAGCTTGGCTAAAAGAAAACATACTATAGACAAAATACTCCCAAAAATTGGTAATCTAGGAAAAAAAGACTTGGTTAACATGTACTACGAGTCTTTAAAAAGTTTAGACAATAGAGTAGATTGGAGAGAAGAAAAAAAGTATGTGGATAAATTATTTAGTCTATTGCAAAAGTCTCATAGAAAAGAGCTTTTAGTTCCATATTTTGACGCTATTTTTTGTTGCCAAAATAAAGAATCTAACTACTGGACAAAAAGTTTTCCTCTGAAAATCATTTTTTTAAAAAATGCAAAAAATTTTGTTGATAAAAGTATTCTGCAATTACCTTTATATAAAACTATAATTTTAAAGCAATACTATAAGCAATTATGTCGTAAAATTGGTTTTAAAGGAAAGTGGTTTTTTATTAAAAATTATAGCAAGATAAAAAAGAGAAAATAAAATTATAATAAATCTGATTCTCGTTTTAAAAATTTAGCAAATTTAAAAATGTCAATTTTTTCTATAAAAAATGTCTTTAGAAATAATCACAAAAAAACAAATTGAGGACAGAAATTACTGGATAGATAAACTTTATAATTCAGGGAATAATTTCAGTTTCAATGTCGAAAAAATTGAAACAGATATAAATCAAGAAATCCAAAAAAAAGGGATTTCTTGTTTGCTTGGTCATTTAAGAATGTGTGGTGCTGTCCCTGAAAAATACCACCATGTTACAACTGAAGAAAAGCTGTATTCTAAATATACAGATATAATAATTAGCGAAGCTTACAAAGCATTAGGATTTGATAGTTTAGTTATAAGAAAAAGAGCAGATGTAGCCGATGTAGAATGCCTAACCGATGATTATAGTTTTGTAGCTGACGCAAAAGCGTTTAGAATAAGTCGCACTGCTAAAAACCAAAAAGACTTTAAGGTGCGAGCTATGGATAATTGGAAACATGGGAAACCTTTAAGATTGAAAATAAGATGCTGTTTATCAATGGTATTACAAATAATAATTTTGAGAAAATGGCCAAAGTATGAATGAAAAATATTTAGACGGTATTACTTTGGGAGACTGTATGGATTATCTACCAAATCTTGCCAATAATTCTGTAGATTTATTTTTATCGGATATTCCTTATGGTATTTCTTTGGATGATTGGGATGTTTTACATAACAATACAAATTCTGCTTTGCTAGGCAGTTCGCCTGCTCAAAAAGATAAAACAGCTTTCAAACGTAGAGGAAAACCTATCAACGGTTGGTCGCAATCGGATAGAAATATAGGGCGAGAATGCCAAAATTGGTGTCAAGACTGGGCTACAAAAGTTTATCCAAAAATGAAGAAAGGCTCTTTTTTATTTGTTTTTGGGGCAAGAAGGACAATTCACAGAGTTATTAATGCACTAGAAGATAGTGGTTTTTTACTCAAGGATATACTAGCTTGGAAAAAGCCATCCGCTCATCACAGAGCTCAAAGGGTAAGTATTATTTTTGAACGAAGAGGTTTATTAGAAGCAGCAGAAAAATGGAGCGGTTGGAGATTAGGAAACTTAGCTCCTATATGGGAGCCCATTGCTTGGTTCACCAAGCCTTATAAAATCGGAGGAACTATTGCTGATAATATTATAGAAAATGAAATTGGTGCAATTAATACAGAAAATGCTAAATTAAATAATTCAAGTCCTACAAACCTATTAGAATTTGGTTTTGAAAAAGACGAAGCAAGGATACACGAAGCACAAAAACCCTTATCTCTGCTAAAATATCTCATAAAACTCACAACCAGAGAAGATCAAATTGTGTTAGATCCTTTTATAGGTTCGGGTTCTACAGCTATTGCAGCAAAACAACTAGAGAGAAAATTTATTGGGTTTGAAATGAATGAAAAATACTACCAAGAATCTATAAGGAGATTGGAGTATATTCCAGAAAAATTGAAATTTACTTTATAAAATTTATGTCTGTAAATGCAGTTTTAGCCTACTTAGAGCTCCACTACTGGGTACTGATTTTAGTTTTTTTGTTGAGTGTTTTGATTATCCTACGACTTTTTTATAAAAACTTAAACAAAGAAAACCTAGAAGGTTTGATAAAGAAAGAAAATTTCAATAGGACTCACTTGGATGCAAAATTGAAAAACGAAGCCTCTTCTAAAAAACCTTTTGAAGATCAATTTTACGACAATTCTAAAAGCCCTGAACTAGAAATTGAAATGGAGAGCATAAAAAACATGGACAAATCTAATCTTTTTCTTAAAACCAAAGAAGAACAATGAAATACGAGATTTTACAGAGAGAAAATCTTTTTAAGAATAAATTTTTTGATATTGAACAGGTAGATTTAGAAATAGACTGCTACGATGGAAATACTAAAAAAATTCATAGAATAGCGCTCAAAAGAGCTGCTGTAGCAGCTGTGCTATTACAAATTAAAGATACAGAAGAACTAGTATTAGTAGAGCAATTTCGCTACTCTGCCGCTCGGACGGGCGATGCTTGGATGCTAGAAATTATTGCAGGCTTGCTAGAAAAAGGAGAAGATCCGCTAGCGGCGGCTATCCGTGAAGTCAAGGAAGAAACGGGCTATCTTGTAGAAAATTTAGAAAAAATTTACCATTTTTATTCCAGTGCTGGCATCTCTGATCAGATAATGCATATTTTTTTTGCAAAAGCATCTCAATCACAAAGAATGAAAAACTTTACAGAGTTACAAGACAAAGAAGAAGATATTAAAGTTTGTTATTTTAAAAAAGAGAAAATTGCTAAACTTTTAAAAAACAATAAAATTATGGATTCTAAAACTATTATTGCGTTACAGTGGTTTCTCTCCAATACTTAAAATTAGACATTCTAGTTCAGCTATGCATCGTTAAAAAAAAAATTTAATTCTTGGAATACTCTCTTACCCGCATAAGATAGACCTAAGAATTAGACATTCTAGTTATTTAATTAGGAGGCTATACGAAGTTAAAATTTTTTGCCTTGTTCAGTTTCCTATAATGTTTAAAAAGATCTCTTAAAAATATGGCAAAAAAAAAGAAAAAAGTTAAGGCTGGCATCTTAAAAAGAAAAACAGCTAAGCAAAATCGTAAAAAACAGCACCTGCAAAAGAAAACACCTAAAGTTGGCAAGCCTACAGAAAAAAAAGTTCAACAATTCTTATCTAAAGTAGCTGTTTATGCTTTTACACCCGAAATTCAAGCCATCACTATAGAGGAAGAAAAATTAAAAAGCCTTTTCTCTCAAGGAAAAGATATTCCCGATCAAATACTAGAGTGGGTTGATAAGAAGGTAAGTCAGCAATTTATAGAAGCAATCCAAAAGCTCCAAAAAAAGCTATCGGCGAACCAACAAACAGAATATGCGGGCTTTCAGTATTTAATCCACTTTATGCAGGAAGAAAAAGTGCATCCTTTCTATAATCACCTCATTGTAGCTCGGTACTATCAATTTCTTTCTCAATATAAATTGATTGAAAAAGAAATTGGCAAGGAAAACATTTATCAAGTGCTAGAAGAATACGAAGCAGAGTTTCATGCTAAATTTAACCAGTATAGCGAAATAGAAACACCAGCAAAAGAGGCACCAGAGTCTGTAGATTTTGAAGACCTAACAAAAGAGCCTTTAAGCGAAATAGCAGAATTGAAAAACCAGATACAAGAAGAGATTAAAAATCTAGCACCAGAAAATATAGATTTGGTTTTAGAAGATACAGATATTTTTTTTGACGATTTTTGTGAGCAAAAAAAGATAGAAAGCAAGGAAAAGATACAACCGCAAACTTTCAAAAGATTTATCCGTTATGCACAACAAAACCTAAATCCTACAGAAGAAGATATTGTAAATATGCAAAAATCTTTAATACAGATTGCCTATGCTTTGCAAAATTTAAAAATTTTTGATACAGAACAAGTAGAATTGGTGAAGGAATCTATTTCTAATAATTAACAATTTTAAGAAAATGAAAGAAATAATAATATACTCTAGAGAAACTTGCCCTTTTTGCATACAAGCAAAAAACTTACTGCAAGCAAAAAATGTCTCCTATCAAGATATAGATGTAGAGAAAAACCCCGAAAAAATGGAGGAAATGATAAAAAAGGCAGAAGGAGAAACCTCTGTGCCTCAGATATTTGTTGATAATAAACGAATAGGAGGCTGCAATGAATTATATGCTTTGGAAGATAAAGGTGAGTTAGACGTTATAATTTCATAGAGAAAAAACATCTAGCATTGCTGAAATAGGCATTCAAAGGGTAAAATTTCAGTCACTGCTTTGACTGGTTCTACAGAAGAGACTCAGTTTTAGTGAAATTCTGCAAGGAACATTTTGCTTGAGTAATTCTGCAAGGAACATTTTGCTTGAGTAATTCTGCAAGGAACATTTTGCTTGAGTAATTCTGCAGGGAACATTTTGCTTGAGTAATTCTGCAGGGAACATTTTGCTTGAGTAATTCTGCAGAGAACATTTTGCTTGAGTAATTCTGCAGGGCACTATTTGACGTTAGTAAAAAATTCGCCTGCCAAAAAACGTCCAAGGTGTCTCCTACAGGAATTTCTACTTAGTCGTCCTTAAATAAAGGAATATCTTTTTTAGGGTGGAAAACGATAGCTCTTCTTACTCCAGTTTTAGAATATTTTTTATGGTGGAAAATGATAGCTCTTCTTACTCCAGTTTTAGAATATTTTTTATGGCTACCTGTCTGCTTTTTGAATTGATAACCATAAGCTAAAACAATTTTTTCTAACTCTTAAAATTTTAGGGTAGAGAGTCTTGGCATCAAACGACAGCAGGCATAGAAATATTTTTTGTGGCTACGATTTGAGGAGGTATTAGCTGCTGTTTTTCTTTTTTCCAACCGCAAGAAATTAAAACATCATAAAGTGTTCCTTGCTTTACACAATCTTCCACAAATAATTGGGCTGCTTCTTCAAAATTACTTATAGCTTTTTCAGGCGTATCTCCAAAAGAAGCTAGAGCTAATGCTGGACTGTTTGCTATAAAAGAGTCTCCTTCTTTTATCACAGAAACCTTCAGTTTTGATTCTATACAAATTTTATTCATTGCTCTTTTTTGCTTGTTTTCTAACAATAAAGCTATTTGTTTCATAAATTTTCTTTTTTTTCAATTTTTTTATAAACTACAATAATAATAAATTATTAAAAATGAGTGAACTTATAGGAATAGACTTAGGCACCACGAACAGTATGGCAGCTTGGGTTAGTGAATCGGGAGCGGAAGTTATAGAAGATGAAAATCTTTCTAGTTGGCAGGCGTCGGTCGTTTGTTATGCAGAGGAAAAATTTATTGTAGGTAGTGAAGCGGTAGCTAAAAGGTTGGATTATCCTCAAAGCACTTTTTTTTCTTTCAAACCTTTTATGGGTAAAAAATACAAAGACTTAAAAGCAGAACAAAAAAACTTACCCTATCAGATTAGCGAAGGAGATAGAGGACAAATTTTATTAGGCGAGGAAAAATTTACTCCCGAACAGCTTTCGGCAGAAGTTTTAAAGAAAGTCAAGGCTATAGCAGAAATCATTTTAAAGCAAAAAATAGAAAGGGCAGTCATTACAGTTCCAGCCTATTTTGACGAGGTGCAAAGACTGGCGACCACGCAATCGGCTAAAATTGCTCAAATTGAAGTAGTGCGTATTATCAACGAGCCAACGGCAGCTGCCATTGCTTACGGTATCGGAGAGACGCCCATTACAGAAAACAATCAAACCATAGAAAACAATCAGGCTACAGAAAACAATCAAACTATAGAAAACAATCAGGCTACAGAAAACAATCAAGCCATAGAAAACAATCAGGCTACAGAAAACAATCAAGCCATAGAAAAAAAACAAGGCAGGGTTGCTATCTATGATTTAGGGGGAGGCACTTTTGATGTTTCTATTTTGGAATTAAAAAATAAAATTTTTAGAGTACTTTCTACAAATGGCAATTCTCATCTTGGGGGGGATGATTTTGATCAGTTGTTAATAGATTTTATAGAGCAAAAATTTTTTATGGACAAAAATTCTAAAAAACAGAGTTCTCCTGTTCTTAAAAGCTATCTCAAAAAAAAAGCGGAACAGCTAAAAATTCAACTTTCCAATCATTTGGAAGCAAGCATTCCTTTACAAGTAGGACAAGAAACTATAGATTTTACGATTAAACAAAAAGAGTTCACTAAAATTATTTCTCCTTTGTTGGAAAAAACAAAAGAGCATACCAAAATTGCTCTAAGAGACGCTAATTTAAAAACAGAAGAAATAAAAGATATAATTTTGGTAGGAGGTAGCACAAGAGTCCCAGCTGTGCGGAAGCTAGCTACAGAAATTTTTGGGAAATCGCCGCGTATGAGAATAGACCCTGATAGAGTAGTTGCCATAGGAGCCGCTATCCAAGCAAATCTATTAGCAGGTAAGAGGAGAGATTTTTTGCTTGTAGACGTGATTCCTTTGTCCTTAGGTATTGAAACTTTAGACGGAGTTTTTTCTAAACTTATTTTAAAAAATTCTTCTATTCCCACAAAAGCTATGGAAACTTTTTCTACCCAAAAAGACGGGCAGACTTCGGTAGCTATCAATATCTATCAGGGAGAACGAGAATTAGTTAAAGACTGCCGTTTTTTAGGTCAAGCTATTTTACGAGGAATTCCAAATATGCCAGCAGGATTGCCTAGGATTGAAGTAGAGTTTTTAGTGGATGCTAATGGGCTTTTGAAAGTATCAGCTAAAGAACTTCGTAGCGGAGTAGAAGTGGAAATTGAAGTGATTCCAGACCAAGGTCTAAGACAACAAGAAATAGACGGGATGATTGAAAGCTCTATTGTAAATGCAGAGCAGGATTTTTTGCAAAGTCGCTTGCAAGAGTTTCGTTTTCAAGCAGAAAGTATCTTAAAAGCACTAGAAAAATCTTGGACTCTCGCAGCAGATTTTTTTGAAGAACAAACTTTACAAAAAGTTCAAGCACAAAAAGAAAAACTAAAAATAGCCTTAAAACAAGATAATCCTTTAAAGATTAAAGAAGCAGCGGATAAGCTGGGAAATTTAACGGCAGATTTTGCGAATTATGTGATGGAGGTTAGTATTAAAAATCACTCCAACTTATAGCCCTTCAAAGCCAGTTTTTTTGGTGAAAGGAGTCGTAACCTTTTTTTAGCAGCCTGTCTAATTCTTCTGTAATCTCTGTGGGTTTTTTGAAATAAAAGCAAGATTTCCCTTTGCGTTTTTTTTGCAATTCTTCGGAGAAATCTTTCATAAAATCACGGTCAGTATAAGCACACATAAAGTAAAATCCGACGTAGCCTTTTTGGATAATTAAATCTACAAAGTGCATTCCGTGTTTAGTAGTAGTTTTGCCAGTCTTTAGTGAGGTGGTTGTGTAGTCTTTATCTCCGACAAGTCCGTATTTTTTTTTTTCGTCTGTATGAACGGTGAGTTTTTTAGAGTATGGAGTTAGTTTTTTTTTCAAAAGAGCAAAAGTCTCCAGCAATATATCGTCATTACAACCCCGATTGGGTTTTTGTTTATTTTTTTCGCTCATTTAGCTACTAGCTGTTTTTTAGAAAATAAAATTTTACTATAATTATCAATATGATCTTTTAATGGTTTATAGACGGTTAAATGATAGGCAGTAATATCCACCTTATAAGGCAAACTACTTTCGTCAAATTGTGTCCACAAATTCCGAATATCTTTTCCACTAATGTTGCCATAGACAACTATATCTATATCTGAATAATCTTTATAAGAGCCGGTAGCCCTAGATCCAAAAAAAGATATTTTATCAATATGGTTGGCAAAGTTTTTACAAATATCTTTAATAAGTTTTAATTGTTTCTGTTGTAATCCGTGATTGAAAGTCATTCTTCTAGGTTTTTTTCTGCTAGTGTTTCATAAAGTTCGCTGAAACAGGCGAGGTATTTTTTTTCTATTTCTTCTATTGCCAGCTCAAATTTTTTAAAATCATAGGTGTGGCTCATTGCATTGCGGGAATCTAAAGCTTCCATCCAATCTTGCCCGTTAGATATGAGTTTGCTGGCAAAAGCCTCTTTGATTACAGCCCTAGGTGTAATTCGGATGAACACTACATTTTGGCTTTCTAAATAATCTTTAATAGTTTTCCACGCTAGTTCACAACAATATTCAAACCTCTGTATAACGCCTTCCTTTTCAAGTTGACTTAAAGATCTTTGTGATTTCTCTTCTATGGCTTCTTGCAATAAAAAGTAGGCTCTTTTGTAGTTATCAAATCTATATTGCCACCGTTTTTTTTCCTCATTCATGATTTTTTCGCTCATCTTTGTCTGCAAATTTTTTATAAACCGCCCTTAAAAAATTTTTTTAATCTTCGCATTACTTCTTGGTGTCTTGTTTCTAAATCGTCTGGGCGCCAATGTTCTATTTTTGCTGATAAATTTCTTACATCTTGTACTTTAGAATCTTCATAAATAGTTTTTTTATTTATAAAATATTTATTGCTTGCTTGTATATTTTTTTTCTTTTCTAAAGGGATAAGATTGCCTAATTTATCTAGTTTTTCTTTATATAAATCTTCTGTCCATATTTTTAAATAGTTAAGGCATTTGCGAGGCATAATATGTTCTATATTGTAGTTATTTAGTGTGTCTAAATATTCTTCATTATTCTGTTTTTTATTAAGGAAAGAAGCTAGCAAAACTAAACCTTTTCTATATCTGCCGTAGTCGTTGTTTTCTAATTTACGCTTGCAGTCCTCAAATTCTTTCTGAAACTTATCTTTGTATATTGAGAGATAGTCTTCTTTTGCATAAATAGCTTTGCAAACTTTAAAAATAGTATCTTTGATAGTATTGACATTGTTATAAGCCAATCCGTTTATAAAACAATATTTTACAGTCTCTTTGACTAAGGTAAGAAATTTTGTTTCCGTTTTTTTATCAATAGAAAATACATCTTCCTTGCGGTTTCTGTGTTCGTGTAAGAATACAAACAGAGGATAATTATAATATTGATTAGGATAGGTTTCTAAAATTTTCCACCAAATGTCTATTTCATAGGGTTTTTTCCAGTATTCAATAATATTATAATAAGTTTCTAAACTCTTCATTATAACATTATAATCTTTTAATCTGTCTTTTCCTTTTTCTTGGAAATATGCTCGCAGTGCTTTTTCTTTGGCTATAATATTATCTTCTGCTCTCTGAATGTGCATGTGGATTCTAAAAAGCCATAAATGATCTTTTAATGCCCCCCATCTTTTTACAAACTCTTTTTCTTTTCTCTCCTTTTTGGCTTTAGAATACAATTGTGCTTTGAAAATATCAGAATCGTCTAAAGACATACCTCTATCGTTGATAGTTTGAAAAATAGATAAGGCATCGTCTTCATTTTCGCAACGAATGGGAAGTAAAACTACTTTGTCTAGCAAGGTGTCTATTAATTCATTTAATTTCTCTGAGTCTCTGTCTGTAGAATTTTGCCATTCTTCAAGTTTTTTTATTAAGCATTCAAAGTTTTTGTTTTGTTGACTTTTCCCTTCTCTATTATTATGCAAAATAAGTTTTTCAAGATTTTTTTGATCTTCCTTAACTTCAACCTTTGAAACGACTCTCAACTCATTTTTAAGTTTTTTTCTGTCTCTTTTATCTGCTTTTTTCAAACAAATTTCTAATTCTGTATAGGAACCTGCTTTTTCAAAAAGTGCTTTGATTAAAAGCAATAAAGTAGTTAATCTTTGCTGTCCATCAATTACTAAACGTTTATCATTTTCTTCATAAACAATAATATTACCAAAATAATATGTTTCTGGTTTATTCTTGTTATCAGAATAAAAAGTGGTAAAATCTTCCCACAGTTGATTTACTTGATAATTATCCCAAGAATAGGGACGCTGGAAATCAGGAATTTCATAATTTTTAGAGAATATCGTTCTGATTGTTTCGGGTGCTGTGTTTATTTCTTTCATTTTTCAAATTGTTAATAATGGCGGGGTTGACGGGACTCGAACCCGCGACCTCCGGCGTGACAGGCCGGCGTTCTAACCAAACTGAACTACAACCCCTAATTTTTTAAGAATAAAATTACCTATAACTGCTTATCTAGGACTGATTATAACAGATAGAATTAGATTTTGTCTAGTACATTCTGCCTCATAACTATTTGAGATCTTTTAAACTAGAGGCTAGTTATGGCAATGCATCTTTTTGCTATCCAGTTACATAAAAACTATGGTCTCACAGTGATATTATTAATGCAAGTTTTTCTTGGGTGGTTGTAGCTTTTTAAATTTTATTTTTTAGCTTTGTTTTTTTTTTATTATCTGGGTTTGTAAATAATTATGGTTTTTCTTTTTTGGTGCATTTGTGGGACAGGGAGGCGATTTTTCAGCAATCAAAACATTGGGAACATTTTTTTACAAAGCCAAATGGTTGCCAAATGGTTGAATAGAGCAAAAACATCTTTTCAGGTGTTTTTGGCGGGGAGGTGTTTTATACCTATGCTACTACTTTTAAAAATTGCAACAATCCAAATATTATAACAATCAATATACCCGTGCTGGTTAGAGTAGTCGCAATAACCCATTTGATTATCTGAACTCTACTTTCTGATATTTTTAAATCGGTATCGCTTTTGATTTTTGCTATAGTTTCTTTTAGATCGCTTTTGGTTTCTACGATTTTACTCTCAATATCTTTCAGTTTTAGGTCTGTATCATTTTTATTGTCTGTTATTATTTTTTCTAGGTCGTTTCTGTTTTTTGTTATTATTTTTTCTAGGTCGTTTCTGTTTTTTGTTATTATTTTTTCTGTATCGCTTTTGCTTTCTATTATTTTTCCCTCAATTTCTTTCAGTTTTATGTCTGTATCGCTTTTGTTGTCTGAAATGATGGATTCCAATCTCCAGATATCCCCTTTGTCCGTAGGAAGAGTGGTATCCAAACCCGTTTCTGTTGTACTAGAAGCCAAAGCTTTTGGGACCAAATCTACAAACTCTCCAATAGCAATCTCTGCGCTCTTTTTTTCTGCACCTAGTCCAATCAAAAGATCGTAGATTTTAGTAGAAGTAAATTTTTGTGCTGTAGTTGTTCTGAACATTTTATTTTGGTTATTTTATTTGGTTGTTTTATTTTAGCAAATTGTCCTATTAAAGTCAAGTTCTAAAAAATAAAAAGATTATAGGGCAGAATTAAAAAAATGTCCCCTGCAATTTTGTTTTTTTGTGGGTTTTTGGCGGGGAGGTGTTTTATACCTATGCTACTACTTTTAAAAATTGCAACAATCCAAATATTATAACAATCAATATACCCGTGCTGGTTAGAGTAGTCGCAATAACCCATTTGATTATCTGAACTCTACTTTCTGATATTTTTAAATCGGTATCGCTTTTGTTTTTTGCTATAGTTTCTTTTAGGTTGCTTTCGATTTTTGCTATAGTTTTTTCTAGGTCGGTTCTGTTTTTTGTTATTATTTTTTCTAGATCGTTTCTGTTGTCTGTTATTATTTTTTCTAGATCGTTTCTGTTGTCTGTTATTATTTTTTCTAGGTCGTTTCTGTTTTTTGTTATTATTTTTTCTGTATCGCTTTTGCTTTCTATTATTTTTCCCTCAATTTCTTTCAGTTTTATGTCTGTATCGCTTTTGTTCTCTGAAATGATGGATTCCAATCTCCAGATATCCCCTTTGTCCGTAGGAAGAGTGGCATCTAAACCCGTTTCTGTTGTACTAGAAGCCAAAGCTTTTGGGACCAGTTCTACAAACTCTCCAATAGCAATCTCTGCTTTCTTTTTTTCTGCACCTAGTCCAATCAAAAGATCGTAGATTTTAGTAGAAGTAAATTTTTGTGCTGTAGCTGTTCTTAACATTTTACTTTTATAAGGTTTTTATTTTGGTTATTTTATTTGGTTGTTTTATTTTAGCAAACTATTCTACTAAAGTCAAGCCCAAAAAAATAAAAAGATTATAGGGCAGAATTTAAAAAATATCCCCTGCAATTTTGTTTTTTTGGGTGTTTTTGGCGGGGAGGTATTTTATGTTTATGCTGCCACTTTTAAGAATTGCAACAATCCAAATATTATAACAATCAATATACCCGTACTGGTTAGAGTAGTCGCAATAACCCATTTGATTATCTGAACTCTACTTTCTGATATTTTTAAATCGGTATCACTTTTGTTTTTTGCTATAGTTTCTTTTAGGTTGCTTTCGATTTTTGCTATAGTTTCTTTTAGGTCGCTTTTGTTTTTTTCTGCTTCTGTTCTCATCTTTTCTATTTTCAAATCGGTATCGCTTTTGCTTTCTATTATTTTTCCCTCAATTTCTTTCAGTTTTATGTCTGTATCGCTTTTGTTGTCTGAAATGATGGATTCCAATCTCCAGATATCGCCTTTGTCCGTAGGAAGAGTGGTATCCAAACCCGTTTCTGTTGTACTAGAAGCCAAAGCTTTTGGGACCAGTTCTACAAACTCTCCAATAGCGATCTCTGCGCTCTTTTTTTCTGCACCTAGTCCAATCAAAAGATCGTAGATTTTAGTAGAAGTAAATTTTTGTGCTGTAGTTGTTCTTAACATTTTATTTTTAGTTTTGTAAAAATTGCAATATAGTCACAACCAACCCACCAACTGCTAACTGGACTGACACACCCCAAAATAATAAAGAGTTTTTATTTTTTTCTGCTTCTGTTCTCATCCTTTCTATTTTTAAATCTATATCCTTAAATTTCAGGTCGGTATCGCTTTTGTTTTTTGCTGCTTCTGTTCTCATCTTTTCTATTTTCAAATCGGTAGCGCTTTTGTTTTTTGCTATAGTTTTTTCTAGGTCGCTTTTGGTTTTTATTATTTCCTTCTCAATATCTTTCAGTTTTATGTCTGTATCGCTTTTGTTGT
Organism: bacterium; assembly: GCA_965216635.1. Classification (GTDB taxonomy): domain Bacteria; phylum SAR324; class SAR324; order XYD2-FULL-50-16. The sequence goes on along the minus strand of OZ244188.1, from coordinate 1,817,176 downwards.
CTGAAATGATGGCTTCCAATCTCCAGATATCCCCTTTGTCCGTAGGAAGAGTGGTATCCAAACCCGTTTCTGTTGTACTAGAAGCCAAAGCTTTTGGGACCAGTTCCACAAACTCTCCAATAGCAATCTCTGCGCTCTTTTTTTCTGCACCTAGTCCAATCAAAAGATCGTAGATTTTAGTAGAAGTAAATTTTTGTGCTGTAGTTGTTCTTAACATTTTACTTTTATAAGGTTTTTATTTTGGTTATTTTATTTTAGCAAATTGTCCTATTAAAGTCAAGTTCTAAAAAATAAAAAGATTATGGGGCAGAATTAAAAAAATGTCCCCTGCAATTTTGTTTTTTAGGTGTTTTTGCGGGAACGTTATTTTTTGCTTATTCAACCATTTTGGGTAAAAATGTGTCCCCGTTCTTAAGAAGATGTTTGGGGAAATGCGGGGCGTTATTTTTTATTTTATGTAGGTCTGTAGAGACGCTCTATACGAGCGTCTCATAAATTCAGAACTTTTATTAAAATAGTTTTTTTTGTGGTTTATGCACATCATATAAGACGCCCGTGTAGGGCGTCTCTACATGTTATGCTTTGCAACATCCATTGTAGTTTTTTTTTTTGTTAAAAGCGCCAGTGGAGGGAGATGCTGACGACTACGGGGGCTTTGATTTCGGCTTCAATTTTCTGCGCTGCTGGAGTTGTGACTTCTTGTATTTCCACATCTCTGCTGCGGAATTGGGTTACTTCTATTCTTTGATCCGGAGGAATATTAGAATAAACGAATATGGGTGAGATTCCTGTCCCAGAAATATCTAGTATCAACCTGGATCCACCCAATGTTGCTTTATGACTATCTTTACCGCGTTCAGTTTGTGTGCGGGTAAAAGTTTTGTTTACAACAGCTGTAGGACTAATAGAACGGCTCAGAGAAATACCCGAGATATACTTCGTCAAGCTAATATTAAAGAATAGGTTGGGAGTTAAGTTCTCCTTATAGCCTACCGTTAACACGGGACTAGTAGCCGAGGCGCTAGTAGATCCATTGGTAAGTTTCATACTCGCTAGACCACCTCCTGCAAAAAACTCCTCGTGAAAAAAATACTCCGCCATCACTACTGTATTGACGAGCTCGTTAGCTCCACCCTTGCCAGTAAAGTGAGTCAGAGAGGCTCTCCATTTTTCCCCTCGCCAGCCGAATTGCAGACCGACACCGTTGAGTGCGTCGCTCTCTGTGCTGGTGACGGGGGGTTTTGAAGGCGAATCTGGAGTCGCTATCTCATAGGCAGAAAACTCAATTTCGGGAAGGTTATCAAAGTAAGTTTCACAATAGGATTTTTTTCCAGCTACCAATCCTGAAGGAAAGGTTCTATCAGAAATATCGCCGTCATGAAAAGTAACAGTAGCATCATTCGTAGGACTATTAATATCAGCTAAAGACGGTTTCGCACCAGGATCAAAAGAAAAAAAGATCTCTGAGCCTATAGAATAATCTCCAACAGTCAGTGCACCGCTTTCACAGTTTGCCTCTATTAAAGCTCTAACTCCAATTCCGACTGTCGTCCCCGCTGGGGTATCCCAATAAGCCAACCCAGAGGTTGCGTCTATTCCAGTAGTTTCGTTTGAATAGGTTACTCTATAGCCAGTGGTAGAGTTTGTGCTAGTTTTTGTGGTATCTACTCCGAAACCTTGTAGATAGACAATACCAGCAAAAAATCCTTGTTTTGTGCTAACGCTGCTCTGAGCTTGCAGATTACCTACAAATAGCAAACTCAACAAAACCGCACCTAGCAATAACGCCCCACGAAAACTCGCCCGTTGAAAACCAGCCTGAGCTAATTTTGTCTCACAATTTTTAAGAGGTGTTTTTAACGCTCTTTTTGATACTCTTTCCATAATTTTTTTTAATTTAGATTAAAATTTAAAGAAACATGCCTAGTTTGTGTCTAGTTTAGACTAGATTTTAGCTAGATATTTCCTAGTTTGTGTCTAGTTTAGACTAGACTTTATCAAAGTTTAGTCAAAATATAACTTAATGCAAGGGTTTTTTAAAGAAATATTTTCCTAGTTTATCTAGATTTTACCAAAGTTTAGTCAAAATATAACTTAATGCAAGGGTTTTTTAAAGAAATATTTTCCTAGTCTATCTAGATTTTATCAAAGTTTAGTCAAAATATAACTTAATGCAAGGGTTTTTTAAAGAAATATTTTCCTAGTTTATCTAGTTTTTACCAAAGTTTAGTCAAAATATACTCTAATGTCAAACCAAACATAATCAAGATTTGGTGGGCGCTACAAGGATCGAACTTGTGACCTACGGCTTGTAAGGCCGTTGCTCTCCCAGCTGAGCTAAGCGCCCTTTAAATTAAAAGATAATAGATAATTTATAGAAAAAACAAGTTTTTTCTATAAATTATAATTTTTTTGTATTTTTTGCAAAATAATGATTGATTTATTTTGTTCTTTAGTATAATCTACAACTTATTACTTTTAAATACTAATGGCATCTACAAACAGTTTTACTTGGGGCTCTTTACTACATCCTGTAGGAGAAACAATGGAGCATTACGGGATAGACCCGCATTTGGGAATAGATATGCTGATAGCTTCTTTTGTTTTAGTAGTTATTGCTTTTTTTGCGGGGAGGGGGTATCGCAAAAATAAAATGGTGGAGCCAACTAAAACTTTAAGTTTTTCTCGGGTGGTGGAGATAGCCTTATCCAAACTTTATTTTTTCACTAAAGGTTTTTTAGGAGAAAAGACTCCTAAATTCTTTTTTCTTATTGCTAGTCTTTTCTTTTTTATTCTTTTCAATAACCTTATAGGAAGTATCCCGGGTTTTAATCCTCCTACGGATCAGATCAATACAACCATAGTTTTAGGAATCATTGTTTTTTTAACGACCCATATTGTAGGCGTGACTATTCACGGGTTTTCCTATATTAAACATTTTACGGGACCTGTTTGGTGGCTGGCTTGGCTTTTGTTGCCTATTGAATTGATTAGCCATTTTGTTCGTCCTATATCTTTGGGGTTGCGTCTTTTTGGAAATATGACGGGGGATCATAAGGTGGTGGGTGTGTTTTTTGGTATTTTACCCTTGCTTCTCCCTATTCCATTTTTAGGGGTAGGCTTGTTTGTGGCTTGTCTGCAGGCTTTTGTATTCTTGCTACTAACTTTAGTTTATCTTTCGGGTGCTATGGAGCATGCTCATTAGCACCTTGAAATTTTTGAATTAAAACTCTTAATTCAAAAGTCTTACCTTAACTTATAAAACAAATAACAACTTATGAAAAAACTACTTGGTTTACTGCTTTTTAGTTTTGCTTTGGTTCCAGCTCTTTTTGCACAGGATGCTACTAGCGCGGCTGCTTTTGCTGCTTTGGGCGCAGGTCTGGCGATTGGAATTGCTGCTTTGGGTGGCGGTATCGGACAAGGGTTGGCGTCTGCTGCTGCTTTAGAGGGTATTTCTAGAAATCCCGGTGCATCGGATAAAATCTTTGTGCCTATGATTATAGGACTTGCTTTGATAGAGTCTCTTGTAATCTATGCTTTGTTGATTGCTTTCTTGCTCTACGGAAAAGTATAGCCAAAGCTACACTGCTTCAAAAATGTGTCCTTCTGATTCTTTAGGAGGGCATAACAAAGCCTAAAGCAAATTTTCACTCTAGTGATAATTATAAAATGATAATCTTATTTTACATATTAATTATTTTGGCTATTTGGCATTTTGTCTACGAGGCAATTCTTGTGCCTTCTATCCGTTGGAATTTACGCAACGAACTTTTTGTTTTACGAGACAGATTGAGGAATGTTGTAATTGAAAAACAAAAATACGACAAAAATGTATTTGATTTAGTTCATAGTGGGCTAAACAATTATATCAACCGTTTGCACCATTTAGATTTTTGGTTTGAATTAAAATTGAGAGAAATTTTAAAAAATAATTCTAAAATTAGAACAGAAGTAGAACAAAATCTGCAAAGAATTGAAGAGAGTAAGAACCAAGAAATAAAAGCTGTTTTTGAGCAAACAAAAGGGATTTTTTGGAGAGTTTTTATTGCAAATATGGGAGGGTTGTTGTTTTACTGGATTCCCATACTTCTTGTTGTTATCTTTTTGCGAAAAATATCTAGAGCCATCGTAAGAACAATCCTAGCCCCTACAAAACTGGTTCGCGAATTTGCCCCTGTTGAAACTTCCCCCATCTAGTTTGAAATAATTTTGGCTAATTTTGAGTTTATTCAAGACGAATTTGTGAATTATACTAGCTAACTTTTTTGTAAAAATGGATTTTCAAAAAAAACTACAATCACATACTAGATTAGCAAAAAGAGCAAATAAATCTCGTCAAAAATTAGAATTAGTCCGCAATAAATTTGAGGAATCTGGCTGCTTTGATGATGACAAAATTATGGTTTTTTGTGCTGGTTCTTTGGCAAGGCTAGAATTTGGAAAAAAATCTGATTTAGATTTATTTATCACCACTGAAGAAAATTTTAAACCTAGTCGTCTTGAAGAGTATACTCTATATTCTCATTTAATTCGTTTAAATGATGAACTTAAATTTCCTTCTTTCAGTAATGACGGAGAGTATCTTAAAATTTATTCTCTTGAAGAACTTAAGAAAGAAACGGGCTCTCGTAAGGATGATAATAGTAATTCGTTTACAGTGCGAATGCTCTTGCTATTAGAAAGCAATCCTATTTTTAATAAGGAAAAATATTATCAGCATCTTGATTCTATTTTGCAACACTATTACCGTGATGAAAAAGGAAAAGAAGAATTTCGTCCATTATTTTTATTGAATGATTTACTGCGTTATTGGAGAACGGTGTGCCTTAATTATGAAGAAATAAGAAGTTCTCAAAAACCCTGGAGAAAGAAAAATATAAATTTAAAATTTAGTCGTATGTTGACTGTATTTGCTACAGTTTTGCTTTTGGTGGTCAAAAGAGGAGTTTCTATTGATGATTTAAAAGAATATTGTAAATTATCACCTCTGGATCGTTTGGCTACGGGACTTAATTCCCTAGAAGATAAAAACCTTTTTACAGAATGGACAGAAATATTGGATATCTATGAAGACTTTCTTGCTTGGAAAGAGGACGAAGAAATTGAAAAACATTTGAAAACAACAGATAAACAAGAACAAATAAATTCGCATGCTAAACGATTTTCTGATTATCTCTACAAAGCACTATCGCATGAAAATATATTATTAGATTATCGTAAATACTTAGTACTGTAAAATGCATAAAAAACCCAAAAGCAGGACTAATATAGTATATTTAGAAATACTTGACCCTAAAATCAATGGGTTAATTTGGCAAATTACTCATATTATTGGAGGGAAAGGTTTAGTTCCACAAATAACAGTACGGGGACCATACAAAGAAATAGCTTCAAAAAACTTTGATAAATGCAAAAAAATTATACAAGAAAAGCCTTTAAGAATTGGTGATGTAGGTAGATTTTCTAATTCTAAAGAAGAAGTTGTATATCTAAAGGTAAAAAATGAAAACCTTCGGAAAATTTGGAATAAACCAGATTTTCCTATAAGAAAAAATGGATTTAATCCACATATTTCTCTTTATCGTGGGAAAGATAAAGAATGGGCTGACCAATTTGAAGATTTTCTTAAAAAAGAAAACATTGAATTTTCGTGCAACAATCATAAATTAAACTCTCGTAAAATCAAAGAACGAAATTTAGAATCACAATTACCTCCTATTGATACAAAATTCCCCAAATATGAAGATTTCCTAGTTCGTCTTAAAAAATTAGTAAATGACTATTGGTTAAAAGAGAAGGCTAGTCTTAAAGCATAATAACTTTATTGAAGATGGCTAATTTTGAGTTTATTCAAGAGACAGATAGAGCCCTAGAGCTTAAGTTCACCAATAAAATACAATCTGTGTCTGCTGCTGTTTTTAAAGTGGTAGAAATTCCTAGTTCTGTTTTTATTACTGTTTTACTGTGCGATGAAGAAAAGATTAAACAATTAAATTTTTCTTTTCGCAAAATAGATAAGGCGACTGATGTTTTGTCTTGGAAGCATAATGGGATAGAGGAAAATTCTGCTTTACAGCAAGAATTCCCTTTTGGAGAAATTGCAATTTGCGACAGTTTTTGTCAAAAACAAGCCGAGCAAAATGGTTGGGATTTTGAGACGGAGTTTTTACGGCTTTTTGTACACGGAATTACTCATCTAGCTGATTATCACCATCAAACAGAATCCGATGACAAAAAAATGCTTGTCAAAGAAAAAGAAGTTTTAGCTTTGTTTGGTCTGCAAAAAATTTACCCTTAATTTTTGGGGTCTAAATATTTTGCAAAATAATCTCCCAAATAGCTCATTCCCAAAATTAGCAACAAAAGAATAACCCCAGGTAGTATTATCAGACTAGATTTTAGATAAAAGTAAGTATGCGATTCGTAGATGATTCTGCCAAGGCTGGGTTCGGGCGGTTGTATTCCTAATCCTAAGTAGCTCAAAGAAGATTCGGCAAGTAAAGACAAGCCCCATTGAATAGAAAATAATACTAACCAAGGACTAATCAATTGTGGCAAAATATGTAGTTTGTAGATAGACCAACGGGTAGCACCTATAGCCAGCGAAAAGAGTAAATAATTTTTGCCCCATATTTTATGAGTAATATTTTGGGTGAGGTAATAAAAAACAGGTATATTGAAAATGCTGATTGCCAACATTGCTTTCCAGCCTCCTGATCCATAAAAGGCATTGATCAAAACTGCAACTAACACTACAGGAAAGGCTATAAGCAATTTATTAATTTCTGCTAAGAGATGATTTAATGTTTTGCTTGCTAAAGAAGCCCTGCTCCCGATAGAGAGCAAGCCAAGCAAGGTTCCAGTAAAACTGCCTATACCCATTGCAAGGCTAGAAAGTAATACGCTGTTTCTTGTTCCTACGAGTAGCCGAGAATAAAAATCTCTACCTAATTGATCTGTTCCAAGCCAGTGAATAGAACTACTACTCGCTAGTCTGTTTTCTAATGAAATTTTGTAGATGGATTGTGGCATCCAAAAAAAAGAAAAAGATAGCAGTAAAAAGAAAAAAAAGATTATACAGACACCTACAAAAAGCCTAAAATCTCTTCTCATTAAAGAATTTGCAAAAATTAAAATATAGATTTAAGTTATAATCTTTATTAAGATGTTACTATAAGTTATAAAAAATTCCAAATTCTAATGGTACTCAAATTTACAAAGATAAAAACCACTAACCGAGCTTCTAAAAAATTAAAACACAAAATGAATCCATTTTTTGTTATATTTTTAGGACTTTGCTTCTTTATCTTTTCACTTTTCACTTTACTCCTTGTTTCCAAATTACCAGATATTGATGATTTGAAAAATTATGAATTTGATCTTCCAACAGAAATTTATGATATAAATGGTAAACTTATAGGAGAGCTTGCTAGTAAAAAAAGAATTTTAATAGCTAAAGAAGATATACCAGAAAAAATGAAACAGGCTATTATAGCGATAGAAGATCATTCTTTTTATAGCCATATAGGAATAAGTCCCAAAAGGATTATCAAGACTATATGGGTAGATTTAACTTCGCTTTCTTTTGCTCAAGGGGCTAGTACTATAACACAACAAACAGCAAAACTTTTTTTACTTTCTTTGGACAAAAAGATTATCAGAAAAATCAAAGAAATTCTTTTAGCCTTCCAAATTGAAAGTAAATTTGAGAAAGACGAAATATTAGAGCTCTATCTTAACAAAGCCTATATGGGCAACGGCGCCTGGGGTATAGGAGCTGCTGCTAAAATTTATTTTTCTAAGGAAGTCTCTCAACTTACTATTGAAGAAATGGCTTTGCTAGCTGGGCTTGTTAAGGCTCCCTCCCGTCTTGCACCAACAAATAACGCCGAATTAGCACTGAAAAGGAGGAATCTAGTTTTGAGTCAGATGGCAGGGCTCAAGTTTATTACTCACGAGCAATTGAATACCGCAAGAAAGAAACCAATTAATCTGAATTTAAGTGAAATAGAAAACAAAACTGCAGCGTCCTATTTTATAGAAGAAATTCGTCAAAAATTGATAAGCCTCGGCTTAAAAGAAACGCATAAGCAAGGCTTGAAAGTTTATTCCACTATGAATTTAGATTTTCAGCTAGCAGCACAAGCGGCTTTAAAAAAAGGATTGATAGCTATTGATAAAAGGCATGGTTATAGAGGAGCCATAGGCACAGTACTAAACGATGATAACGAACTAGATGCTACAGAAATTAAAAACATTCAACTTTTTAATCGCTATAATCAATTAGATTTAGCCTCTAAGGCTTTTGTAGAAGAAGTCACAGATACAGAATTATTGGTTAATCTAGGAGATAGCAGAGGAAAAATTTTTATCGCAGATACGGAATGGGCTTTAGCTTGGTCTCCTAATAGACTCATAGGAGGTGATATTAAGCTAAAAAATTTTCATTCTATTTTTAAAGTAGGAGATATAATTTTAGTATCAAAAGATAATATAGCTTCCCATAGATTCCAACTTTATCAAGAACCCACAAACAACGGTGGAGTCATAGCACTCAATCCTAAAAATGGAAAAATACTAGCGATGAGTGGTGGCTATAATTTTCAATCTAGCAAATTTAATCGTGCTATTCAGAGCAAAAGACAACCAGGATCTGCGTTTAAACCTATTGTATATGCGACAGCCATAGACCAAGGGTATACTGCAGCGTCTATTTTGGAAGACACACCCTTAGGTTTTAATGATTATAAAAAAGATTTTGAGTGGTTTCCTAAAAATTATGGAGGAAATTTTTCAGGGAATGTGACTCTAAGAGAATCTCTATACAAAAGTAAAAATATACCCACAGTCAAGTTGGCAATAGATTTAGGAGTGAAAGATATTATTAAATTTTCTAAAAAATTAAATATTCAATCTCACATACAAAGAGACCTATCCATCAGTTTAGGAAGCGCATCTTTGACACTTTTAGAGTTAACCAATGCTTATAGCGCTTTCGCTAATAATGGCATACAAGCCGTTCCCTATATGATTCAAAAAGTAAAAGATAGAAATGGAAAAGTGCTTTATGAAAATGAACCACAAACCAAACAAGTTATACCTGCAGCTACAGCCTATATTATTACCAGTATTCTACAAGATGTTATTACTAAAGGAACAGGCAGAAGCGTAAATGTATTTAACAGAGCCATTGCTGGAAAAACAGGAACGACCAATGATAACACAGATGCTTGGTTTATAGGTTATACTCCAGAAATTATTGCAGGAGTTTATGTGGGCAATGATCAACCTACTTTTTCTTTAGGAGTTTTTGAAACAGGTAGCAGAGCAGCAGCTCCCATTTGGAAAAATTTTATGTTATCAGCCTTGAAAGGCTATAGCAAACTAGATTTCAAAAAACCCACAAGTTTAAAAAAAGTAAAAATTGTAAAACATAATGGTTTGTTGGATTGTAGGGATAGAGAGGTAAATCAAGATATTTATTACGAATACTTCAAAAAAACAACAGTTCCCACTGTTTGTGATGAAAGCAATGTTATTTCTCCCGAGAGCAAAGAAACTCCTGAAGATTTGATAGAAAATGAGCAGTTAAGTGAAGAAAATTTTGAACTTTAAACAACATGTCTAATATTTTTGGAAAAAATTTTTGTATATCTACCTTTGGAGAATCTCATGGAGATGGGTTAGGGGTTGTGATAGATGGCTGTCCAGCAGGGCTAAAAATAGATGCGGCTTTTATCCAAAAAGAACTAGATAGAAGAAGACCCGGACAAAGTAAATTTACCACAAGTCGTAAAGAAACAGACAAAGTGCAGATTTTGTCGGGAGTTTTCAATGGAACGACTTTAGGTTCTCCTATAGCATTAATTCTTAAAAACAAAGACGCAAGGTCTAAGGCTTATAGCAAACTAAAAAATCTTTTTCGTCCTAGTCACGCAGATTTTACCTATCAAGCCCGATTTGGCATTCGCGATTGGCGAGGCGGTGGCAGAGCTAGTAATAGAGAGACAGTGGCTAGAGTAGCAGCAGGTGCGGTTGCTAAAAAATTAATTTATGAACTTTGCCAAACAGAGACTTTAGCTTGGGTAGAACAAGTAGGAAAAATAGAGGCTAAAATGGATCCCGCTAATGTATCTTTGAAAAAAATAGAGGCTAATCCAATCCGATGTCCTGATAAAAAAAAAGCAGCACTAATGGAAGAAGAAATTAAACAAATTAAAAAAGAAGGCGATAGCCTTGGTGGCAAAATAGGTTTTAGAATAACAAACTTGATAGCGGGAGTAGGCGCCCCTGTATTTAAAAAATTAAGCACAGATATAGGGCAAGCATTACTTTCTGTAGGCGCCTGTCGTTCTTTTGAAATGGGTATAGGCAGTGAAGCGAGCTCTATGAAAGGCTCACAACATAATGATACAATAGGGCTAAACAAAGGAAAGCCAAAAACCAATAGTAATAGAGCTGGAGGAATTGTTGGTGGTATTAGTAATGGAGAAATGATTTATGGGAAAGTTGCTTTTAAACCTACAGCTACTATTGCCAAGGAACAGGCTACTTTAGATAAAAATTTTAAACCTATTTTTTTTAAAGCTCAAGGAAGACACGATCCCTGTGTTTTACCTCGTGCTGTACCGATTGTAGAGGCTATGCTCAATTTAGTTGTTGCAGACCAGTTGATGAGCTATGCTCTAGCTGATATAAATCGCCTTAAAAAAGTATTTTAAGTAAAAAGGAGACCTTTGAATTAGTGAGACCTTCGCCTAAGTAAAAATGTTTGAATATTTTATTGATGATTTGAAATCTCTTTTAATACAAAAAAAATAAAATGGCTCTCGCCTTAAAAGAGAAAGTTGCTATTGATATTGAACAACAAATTATAGACTTGTTTTCAAGGAAAAAAATAGATTATTCTTGGTCTTTTGCAGATAAAACTAGGAAAGATACCACCTACATTAGCCACGGTTACCATCGCTATCCTGCGAAATTTATCCCTCAAATCGTTTCTCGCTTGGTTGAAAAATATAGTAAAAAAGAAGACTTGGTTTTAGATCCTTTTGTTGGTAGTGGCACAACTCTGTTAGAAGCAAAAGTAATGGGTAGAAAAGCAGTAGGACTAGACATCAATCCAGTTGCTACCCTTATTTCTCAAACAAAAATAACACCTATAGAACCCAGTAAACTCGAAAAAAATTTTCTTTTTATTCAATCCAAAATAGCAAACCAGAGTAAAGATAATCAGCCCTCACCTCTTTCCTTGTTTTCTCTTGTAGATGATGAAAATTTATCAGAAATCAAAAAAGAACCCGATAAATCCAAAGAATTAGAAATAAAAAATGAAAGAATAGATTACTGGTTTTCTAAAGAGAATAAAAAAAAACTTGCCTTTATTTTTAACGAAATTTCAAAGTTAAACAATAAGGATTGTAAAAATTTCTTTTATTGTGCCTTTTCTAATATTTTAAAAAATTGCTCTATTTGGATGCAAAAAAGCAATAAACCTATAAGAGATTTTGAAAAAAAAACGGCTGAACCTTTATCCGTATTTTTAAAACAAGCTAAATCAATGATAAAAAACAATGCTAGTTTTTACGAGCTTGTCAAAGAAAAAGATTGCATTCAAACAAATTGTCTTGTTCGTTGTGCTGACGCAAAAACAATTCCTTTAGAAAATGAAACCGTCAAGCTAATTGTAACCTCCCCTCCTTATGTCACTTCTTATGAATACGCAGATATGCACCAACTTTCAGCATTTTGGTTTAACTATACAGATGATCTAAAAAATTTCCGTCAAAGATTTATCGGCTCTGCTTATCAAGAAATCCAAAACAATGATTTAAACAGTTTGATTGCTGAAAAAATATATTTAGAACTTCTTCCAAAAAATAAAAAAATAGCTACTGGAGTAGTAAATTATTTTTGTGAAATGAATCAGGTTTTTATAGAAATGAAAAGAGTACTACAGAAAGAAGGAAACGTTTGTATTGTTATAGGTAATACAAAATTGAGAGGTGTAGAAATTTTTAATGCAGAGGTTTTTTTGGAACAGTTACTCAACTTAGGCTTTGAGGTAGAAGACATTATCCAAAGAGAAATTCCTTCCAAAAATTTACCTTCTACAAGAAATGAAAAAACAGGTAGATTTGCATCTATTACAGATGAAAATAAAGTTTATGCTTATCCTACAGAATATATTTTAATAGTGAAAAAATAATGACTATAGTAGACTTAATAAAACTTTATGAAATCAAAAAAAAAATATATGGAGAATATGCTTATAGGCAAATATCTAAACTTTTGAGGGAAGCTAAAGAACAACACAAAAAAGATTTTAAGGGAGAAGATTCGGAACAGTCTTGGCGTTCTTTCAAAGGTAAAAATTTAGAGAAGTTAATAGAGTATATTATAAAAAATGAAGTGCGAGAATTGGGATTAGAAATTGTGAATGGAAATATTTTAGAAAGAACAAAAGTAGAAAATTTATCTAAAAACCTAAGTTTAGTAAAAAGAAATTTGCTTGTTGATTATGGAGAATTTGGATGTCACCTTCCGGATATTGATATAGTTATTTACAAGCCAAAAACAAGTAGAGTGGTAGCAGTATTATCTAGTAAGGTGACTTTGCGAGAAAGAATTGCGCAGACAGGTTATTGGAAAGCAAAATTGTATGCAGATAAAGCCACAAAGCATATTCAAGTTTATTTCATCACACCAGATGAAGATGGAACACTAACTACAAAAAATCCTGCTAAAAAAGCACGCGCAATTGTTGAGATAGATTTAGACGGAAGCTATGTTTTAAGTGAGTCCAAAATTGAAGAAAGTAATAAAGTAAAAATGTTTGAACATTTTATTGATGATTTGAAATCTCTTTTAATACAAAAAAAATAAAATGACCCTCATCCTAAAAAAAATCACTGAAAAAATTACTAAAGTGGCTCTTTTACTATCCGTTACCTTATCTTATGCGGGTAAGAGAGTATTTCAAGAGTTAAAATTTTTTTTTTTCGCCTTGCCTAGCCGTCACATAACACAAATTCAAAGGTCTATTATAACCAAACAGAAACAGCCAAAAAAATGTTTATTCGTCTACACAGATTAGCTGAAACTACAGGAGATAAGAAAGTAAAAAATTTTTGTGTGAATATTTTAGAAGTATTTGAAATGCACGATATTAATGGGCACATTAAGTGGAAAAAAAGATAAAAATGTCCAATGCGATATTTTAATACCTCCACCATTTACAATAATTTTTCTGCGGCAGCTACTGCTTGATTTTTTTCAATAGGTGCATCTAATTTTGCTAATACATTTTCTAAAGCATCTAAACAGTAAAGCACATTTTCTTTTCTTGCTGTATATCCCATAAGACCAATTCGCCAAATTTTTCCAGCGAGAGGTCCCAACCCTGCTCCGATTTCTAATTGGTGCTCTTCCAAAAGTATTTTTCTCACCCTTGCTTCGTCCACAGATTCTGGAATGACTATAGAATTTAACTGGGGCAGTCGTGCATTTTCAGAAACTAGCATTTTTAAGCCTATTGCCTCGATTCCTGCTACTAGTGCCAAGTGCATTTTTTGGTGTCTTTCAAAAGAAGCAGATAATCCTTCTTCTTGTAGAAGAATCAAACCTTCGTGCATTCCATAAAGACTATTGATAGGAGCAGTATGGTGATACGAACGAGTTGAAGTATCGGATTTCCCCCAATAACCCGTTAAAAGATTGGCATCCAAAAACCAACTCTGCACCTTTTGTTTCCTTTGTGAAATTTTTTTTACAGCATTAGGACTCATAGTGACAGGAGATAACCCAGGTGGAATGGATAAACATTTTTGTGAACCAGAATAAGCAGCATCTATGCCCCAGCTATCTATTTCCAACGGGATTCCTCCTAGGGAAGTCACGCAATCTACCACCGTTAAAATGTCTTTTTTCTTAGCGAGTGCGACTAAATTTTTTGCATCAGACTTAACTCCTGTAGAGGTCTCTGCATGCACAAAAGCTAGTAATTTTGTATCTGGATTTTCCGACAAAGCCTTTTCTACTTTTTCCAAACTAACGGGTTCGCCCCAATCATCATCCACTAGAATAGCTGTTGCTCCAGCTCTTTGAATATTTTCTGTCAAACGCACGCCAAAAGCTCCATTGCGACAAACAACGGCTTTATCTCCTCTCTCTAGTAGGTTGACAATGCAAAATTCCATACCTGCAGAACCAGGTGCGGAAATAGGTAAAGTAAATGGATTTTTAGTCTGAAAAGCGTATTTCATTAAAAGCTTTGTTTCGTCCATCATCTTAATAAATAAGGGATCTAAATGACCCAAAGTTGGGCGTGACAAAGCAGAAAGGACTCTCGGAGAAATATCCGAAGGTCCGGGTCCCATAAGTTTTCTTTGGGGAGGATTAAAGGAAGTTATATTCATTTGTAATTAATATAGGCTTTTGAATTTGCATTCTGTTTAGCCAAAACAAGCTTATTGCTTTCACTTTATACAGGCTTTAGCAAAAGCCCCACTGGAGCTTTTGCAGTCTATATTGTGTTAGCTTTAAGTTTTGTAATGCGTTGCACTACGCCATTGAAAAAATTTTTTAACTCTTGAAATACTTACACATTCCTACGAGCTAAAAAATTTTTTCGCGCCTTGTCTAGCTTTCCTATAATGCTAAAGCCAGTGGTTTTTTTAACAGTCTCTAAGATAAAAAAGGAAATTGTTTGCGCCAGCATTTTGCAATATCAGAACGGCGACAAATCCAAACATCTTTTTTAGATAAAATATAATCCAAAAAACGAGCTAAAGCAACCGCTCTAGCAGGTCTGCCTACAAGGCGACAGTGCAGTCCGACAGATAGCATTTTAGGAATGGTTTCGCCTTCTTGGTAAAGCAGGTCAAAAGCGTCCTTTAAGTAAGTGTAAAACTGTTCACCGCTATTAAAACCTTGTGGAGTTGCAAATCTCATATCATTACTATCTAAAGTGTAAGGCACTATTAATTGAGCTTCGCAGTTGGGTAATTTTTCCCAATAGGGCAAATCATCGGCGTAGCTATCTGCGTTATACAAAAAACCGCCATCTTCTGCTGTGAGCACTCGGGAATAGGGACTTGTGCGTCCTGTATACCAGCCTTTAGGACGGTCTCCCGTTATTCGTTTGTGGATTTCTATTGCTTTTTCAAAATGTTCTCGTTCTTCGGTTTTGCTAAAATACTGGTATTCAATCCAGCGATAACCGTGGCTTGCAATCTCCCAATTTTCTTTCAAAGCAGCTTCTATGGGAGCTGGATTTTTCTCCATAGCAGTAGCCACTCCAAAAATAGTTATAGGAAGCGCTCTATCTTTAAACATGCGAAAAAGCCTCCAAAAACCAGCACGGCTGCCATACTCATAGATAGATTCCATATTCATATGGCGAACACCTTCTCTAGCCTCCACTCCGACTATTTCCGATAGGAATTTTTCGGATGCTTTGTCTCCGTGCAAAATGCAATTTTCTCCACCTTCTTCGTAGTTTATTACAAACTGCACTGCTATTTTGGCTCTGTCTTTCCACTGAATTTGGGGAGGATTTTCGCCATAGCCTACTAAATCTCTATTGTAATCTTTCATATATTTATTAGGTAATTTTTTGATTGATTAAAACCAATATTTCTGTGCTTTTAAAAAAATTATTATGCGAATAGGATGCTTGTAATCTTTTTTGTTCTGCTTGAACTAACTCTTGGATTAAGGCTACAGTTTTCTTATGAATTTCGTTTATACCTGCAAAATCTTTTAATGATTTTTTTTCTTTTACTATATCTATTTTTTTTATTTTAGGTTCTATTTGTCCCATAGTATAAATAATTGTATAGCTTCCATATTGTAGTAAAAGCCTCTTGGCAATATCCTTTTCTTCCTCCTCTTTTAATAGACAAAACCTCCATATCTGGTAACTCAGATAAAGTTCTTTTAATAATTTATCGCTTGTGTTTTCGGTAAAAACTTCATCAAAATATTTTTTAAAAACCCAAGCTCTACTAGATTTTGCTCTATGGGGTAAATCTTTATAAAAAGAGACATAAGCCTGTAATAAAGTATCGTTAAGAATAGATTCTTGATATTTTTCTTTCTCTCGTGCATTACGCTCTCTTTTGATATCTAAAAAAACTCCTTTATTTCCAAAATATTCTTTTACTCTTTTCTGCACGCTGTGGGTAGATTTTAAATCTCTTAACGAAATGCTATTTTGAGTGTTTGTGCTTTCCCTGATTTTGTCAATTAACTCTTCTTTTCTTGTTTCATATATTCTTGCAAATACAGATATTTTTTCAGAAAGGTTGTTGCCCTCTTTGAGAGAATAAAGCGCCTTTGTGGTTTGTCCTCCATTGATGATTTGTGGGTTTTCTATTTTTAATTGGGTTATTCCTGAAAATTCTATAGTTTCATAAAAATCACAAACTACAGAAATACCATTATTAAAAATCAAAAAATAATTCGCTAGCTCGTTTGAGTGGTTAGCAGATTCAATGATTTTTTTATTGATGCTATTACTACCTAAGTAACCGCGGACATTTTGATCCAAGATTCTATCTTTACCCCCTTCTTCGTAAAGTTTGATAACGCTCGCCGCTGGTAAAACAGCTACCATAGATTTCATATCCGCATCTTCAATTTGAAATTTCATTCTTTCTTTTTGAATATCCAAAATAACAGTTCTTTTTTTCCCGTTGAGGTTTTTGACAGTATCTTCTAAAGACCAAAAATGATATTCTATTACTGCATCTTCAAATTTTAGCGCTTGTGCTTTTACGGATTCAGAGGCGGGAGTGCTACCAGAACAAATAAAATAAACTTCCATTCTGTAGCTATATCCTTGTTCTATTAAAATAGAGATTTCCTCCAATTTTTTTTTTATATCTTCTTTAAGATTAGCAAAAGTTTCTCCTTTGATGATTTTTCTTAAACTATCAGATAACAAGCGAACCTCTCTTTCACTTATAGAGTGACTACTACCTTCTTTGGGATATTTGCAATTTAAAATATAAAGTACAATTTCGTTTTCTACTTCATCTATTTCGTAATAAAATGCGTCTATATTACCGTCATTAGGTCCATCTGTAATATAACCTTTAGCAACCTGTTCTTCTATGAGAAGTATTTTTGTCAGACAATGGACAATAAAAGCGTCAGAATCAGAAAGATTTTGTCTTTCTTTTATTTTTTGAACAGAGCCACGGAGTAAAGCATCATTAAACATTCTTTGATAGAGATAAAGATTGGAAGTATGAAAAGTTTAAGTTGAAAATTTAGGAAAATCTACAAGAATTTTTTCCAAAAAAAGTCCTTTTGCTGGAGCTCTGAACTTTAAAGGTTGTGAATTGATATTTTTAAGAGCATCGGTTAAAAGAGTAGAATGTTGTTTTTCTAACCCTATTTCTACAAGACAACCTACTATAATTCTTACCATCTGTTTTAAAAATCCGCTACCTTCAAAAAAAATAGAAATCAAATTGGCTGGATGCAAAATTTTCTTTTTCCATTGAATAGAAAAAATGGTTTTTTTTGTATTTTTTGATTCGCAATTACTAGAGCGAAAAACCTGAAAATTGTGAGTGCCTTCTAAAACTTGAGCTGCTTTTTTCATTTTGGACAAATTGAGTTTTTGGGGAACATACCAGTAATAGTCTGAAAACAAAGCAGGTGGAGTTGGACTATTATAAATTTGGTAACAGTATTTCTTACCATTTGTTTGTTGGCGCAGGTTAAAATTATTTCTCACTGCTATTATTTCAAAAATAGAAAGTTGCGGAGGTGTTAAAGCATTTAGAGAACGTAGCAGTTTTTCAAGAGTCATTTCATTTTTTACGACGACAGTCGCTAACTGCTCTTTGGCGTGCACTCCCGAATCAGTGCGACTTACAGAATGAATTTTTACTTCTTCTTTATAAAGTGTTTTAAGAGCAAGAGCAATTTTATCTTCCACTCCATTTCCATTAGATTGAGTCTGCCAGCCCTGGAAGTAGGCTCCGTGGTAAGAAATTTTGAGGAGTAACTTTTGGTAATTTGTCTGGTTCACTTTTCAAAAATTTTATTAATTGTCTTTTTATCAGCACCTACAATTCTTTGCTTAATTTCTCCTTTTTCAAAAAGAATAAGAGTAGGAACCTGCATTACTTTATATTGTAAAGCAATTTCTCGGTTTTGCATTACATCCAATTTAGCTATACAAATTTTTTTTGAGTCTATTTGCTCTTGATTGATTTTTTCTAGCATTGTGGAAATCTCTTTACAGGGTGCGCATCCCTCCGCCCAGAAATCCACAAGTACGGAAATCTTACTCTGCAAAACTTTTTTTTGGAAATTAGCATTAGTAATATTTTCAATCATTATTTTTTTTAGAAGATACAAAAAAATAAATGCCACGATTAGAGCCTTTTCTCCATTCTATAAGGCTAATAATATCTTCGTTTTGGGGTAAAGATTTCAGAGAATCGTGAATATTAAGCCTTAAAAGTTTGTGTGCTTGTTTTAAGATTTGGAGTCTTTCTACAGAAAAATTTTGTCTTTTCAATCCAACTGTGTTGAGTTTATAGTGTAAAACAGGGTTGCCAGCGACTAAAAAAAAAGGTAACACATCTTTTTTTAATAAAATCATCGCCCCCACCATCGCACATGCTCCTATTCTGCAATGCTGATGAACCGCAGTAGCCCCGCCTATATAGGCGTGGCTTCCTATTTCTGCGTGCCCTCCTATCATGGAAGCGTGTAATAAGGTACAGTGATCTTTTACAACCACATCGTGTCCGATATGGCTTTTTCCCAAAAATACATTGTTTGAACCAATTATAGTCCAGCCGTTACCTTTTGCTGTTCCACGGCTAATAAGTGTATGAGGGAAAAAAGTATTATTATCTCCTATTTTAAGCCAAGTATCATCACTTTCATTCAGTTGGTTGACGCTTAAATCTTGAGCTAAATCACCTATTACCGCTCCATTGCCGATAACATTCTGCTTGCCTATTTCTGTATTGGCTACTATGTGGGCGTGAGTTTTGATAATAGAACCTTTTCCTACAGATACATTTTTCCCCACAATAGCGTAAGGGTTTATTGTGACGTTCTCGCCTATTTTAGCGGAAGAATCTATGATAGCAGTGGGGTGAATTTTGTTTTTCATGTTTGTTTTTTTCTAAACTAATGTGAAAGCTCGGTCATAGACGGTTGCATATAATCCATTTTATCAAAATACACTCCTAAATTTAGATTTTCAAAGCTCAACCCTCTTACAAAAAGATAAAATACTCCTCCAATCCCATAGGGAGAGTTTTTAGCAAATAAGAATTTTTCCAACGCCAAATAGTAAAGAAAATATTGTAAAAAATAGCTGTGCTTAAGCATAGCCTTGTCTAAATTTTCAGAATGATAATCTTCTACTTTATCACCTAACCAGTTTGTTTTCCAATCTAGAATATAATATTTCTTTTTGTAGAAAAAAACCAAATCAATGATACCGGCGCAAATATTTTGAAATTCTTTATTCGTAAATTGTAATACAATTTCCTTCAAAGACTGCAAAACTTTGTTGGTGAGGTTTTTTTGACTGAGGAAAAGGATTTTTTCTACCAGTTCGTTTTTTTTTAAATCTAAATGAAATTTCATTTCCCCAGTCCTGTTTAGCGGAGATATTTCTAAAAGCGATGTTTGAGAGTCTGCAATTTGGAGACGGTGATAGTAGCTTTTTTGACAAAGCGTAAATAAAGTATCTATCCAAAAATTTTCTATCTTAAAAAAAGGCAGCTTTTTTTGGATAAAGTTTTTAAGATGCTCTTTTTTTTCTTGTTCGGTTTTGGTTTGCTGTGATTGCCAAAAATCCAGAGCTTGATGCACTAGGTTTCCCACTTCTATGCCGGAAGGAAGGTAAAATACTCTGTCTTTTTCACTTATTGTTTTAAACTCTTTTTCATTTGTTATAATTTTTTTATAAATTTCTTTTTGGGTTTCTGGTAGGCTACTTTGCTTTTGGCTCGTTAAACTAGAAAAGCTATAACTTTCTTTGACAGCAGTGAGCGGTCGCATCCATTTTTTGGGTTCTTTAAGAGTGGTTTTAGGAAAACGGAATTTTTCAAAATCTGGGACAGAATTTAAAGGTAGCTTTTTAGTCCATTTTGCGAAATTTTCTGTTTTTTTAAGTTGCTCTAATAATTCTACAAAAGGAGATTGTTTTTTAGCCGAATAATCTTCACTGTAATAAAGATGGATTTGATGTTTTGCTCTGGTTAGTAGGACATATAGGAGTCTACGGTTTTCTGCTTCTTGCTCTTCTTGAATAGTTTTTTTATAAAGATTTTGCTTACTCAAATCATAAGATAGTATTTTTTTGTTTTTTTCTGGGTTTTGTGTTTGCCTGTTGGCTTTATTGGGGGAGTGAAAAAAATAAGATTTTTGAGAAGGAATATTAGAAGGAGAATAGGGTTTCCAAAGGTAAGGGCAAAAAACTATGGGAAATTCTAACCCTTTACTGTTATGGATTGTCATAATTTGAACCGCATTGGTATCCGATTCTACCCTTAAATTGTTTTTGGATGAATTTTGTGATAGCTCTTCCGATAGATTTTCTAAAATTTTTATCTGTGTTTCTATTTTGAGATTGTCTTTAAAAATATTTAAAAAAAAATCTAGACTGTGGTAAAAATTAGCCACGCTCCTATAACCATAATTCAGCAAGTTTTTTAGGATCTGTTTTTTTCTCACTAGTTTTTCTATCATCAAAGCGAAACCTTTTTTTTCCCAAATTTGGTGAAATAATCGGAATTCTTCTAAAATTTTTTCCCACTTGTAGCCTTTTTCCAGTTCATAAAGTTCGCTTAAAGAATAGCCAAAAAAACGGCTTAACAGTACAGTGCGGATTTTTTTCTTATCTTTATAATAAAAAACAGCCTGCAATAGATTCCAAAATTCCAAAAATTCCAAACTTTCTAGCAAAAGAGTTTTGCTTATAGCACTGGCATAAATATCCAATTTTGCTAAATATTGGCGAACTTTATAAATATTTTCATTGGTCGGAACTAAAATACAAATCATATTTGGTTCTAGTTTTTTATCTCCCACCATCAATTTTTCTTGCTGTCCCAAAGTTATCATACGGCTGACTTCACCAGCTAGATGCAGCAAAATTTTATTTTCCAAACTTTCTTTGGTTTCTTTTTCGTTCCAAGCACAGTCCCAAACTTTAAATGCTGGTTGTGGTTTTTCTTCAAAAAACACTCCTTCACTTTGCTTTAAAATCGCCGAAGAAGGAAAATATTCTAAATTATCTAGTAAAAAACTACGAGGCGGTGAAAAAAGTAAATTAACCATTTCTACGATTTCTTTTTGTGAACGCCAGTTTTTATCTAATCTATAGGATTGATCTGCCACAAAATGCTCCTTCATTTTCAGATAGGTGAAAAGATCTCCGCCACGGAAACGAAAAATAGATTGCTTTGGGTCTCCGACTAAAATCATTCTTGTATTGTTTGAGTGAAAAAGATTGAGAAAGGCTTGGCTTTGAATTTCATCGGTATCTTGAAATTCATCAATAATGACTAATTGGAATTGACTACTAGCTTGCTCTTTGGAAAGAGTATAAAAAGAAGAAATAATATCATCGTAAGTATAGAGTTGCTGCTCTTTTTTATATTCAGCAAACTTTTTTTTTGCGAATTTTAAAAAATCCACTCTCAAAAAAGAAGTAAAATCGTTCTGCGCCAAAATATATTTTTGTAGTGCAGAAGCAGCCGTATTTGTTGCTAAATTTTTTTTTGCGTCAGCAAAAGAACTTATCTCTCTAAACCAAGCTATAAAATATTTTAGAGCAGGAGACTGCTGCTCTTTAGTAGCCTCGTGCCAATTTTCTACAGACTGTGTTTCTGATGTCAATTTTTTTTGGATAGTTTGAAAATGTTTTTGAACTGTTGATTTTTGTTTGTTGACAAAAATTTTGCTCGTCTCCAAAAGTTTTTCTATATCACTCCATTGCCATTTTTTCTGTAACTGGGAGTATTTTTCTTGTAAAACGGGAAAGTGTTTTTCAGAAGAGGATGTTTCTAAATTCTTAGAAAATTCTATAACTTCAGAATTTCCTACAATCTCCACTATATCAATTTTATTAATAATTTCTTGGAAAAACTTTAATAAAATTTCCTTTTCTCCCCTATTTAAAATTTGATAACAAAGTTTAGCATAATCTGTATCGGGTAAAATTTTAGCTATCCAAAAAACAAAAAACAACTCCTCTCCAGCATTTCTTGCTAAATTTTCATGGAGCTTACTAGCAGTGCCAATAGTTCCTTTAATAAAAGATTCTTTGTTGATACGAGAAGCAAAACTATGGATAGAAAAAATAGCGGCTTCGTCAAAATGAACCACTGCTTTTTGTAAAAGAAGAGTGATCTTTTTTACACTTAAATTTTTTTCTTTTTGTATTTTTTCTAAAAACTGTTGTAGTGGGAAATCTTCTGCTTTATTTTGCTGCTGAGAAAAAAAATCGTAGCATCTTTGTAAAGTATCAAAAATTCTCTTTTTCATCTGCTGTGTGGCTTCTACAGTAAAAGTAACCAGCAGAATTTGTTGCACTTCTAGTTTTAATTCTAGCAAAGCTTTAAGATAAAGTAATTCTATAGAAAAAGTTTTTCCCGTTCCAGCGTTGGCTTCAATTAAGCTGATGCCTTGAGGAAAATCATAATCTAAAATTTCTTTTCTTTGTTGGTTTTGCATTGTTTGTTTTGTTGATGTATCTTTGTATAGATATTTTTTGCTTCTTTGAGTCCTAAAGCTGTCTCCTGTTGGCAGGCTTCTATAAATTGTTTCAAACTGGCATAGTTTTTAGGCTCTATGATGCCGCAATTGTAGGCTACCGTCGTTTTCCCAAAGGCGGGGAAAAAACTATTTTTAGGTAGGATCAAATGGCTGCCGTAATGTGCCAGAACAAGTGTTGGGGTTTGGTTTTGGTAATAAAAATCTAGCAAGCCTCTTTTGAAAGGTAGTAATTTTTCGCCGTTGCTGCGAGTTCCTTCGGGAAATAAACAGAGACTAACGCCTTGCCTTAATCTTTTTTCACATTTTTTTCTAGTTTGCTTAAAGCTAGAAATACTAGTACGGCGCAGCGATATAGAGCCCAAAAAAACAGCACTCCAACCAAAAGGGGTAAACATCAAAGAAGATTTTAAAATAAACCCGCACTGAAATAAATATATTAGCAAGGCAATATCCATATAGGATTGGTGGTTGCTGAGAATGAGAAGAGGCTTTTTTATAAAAGAAGCTGATGGTTTTTTGCAGTAGCGCAGCCGTATCCCAAAGCTGAGTAAAATACTTTTGCACCAAATTTTCAAAGTAATTTTTAGTATCTGTGTTTGCCAACTTTGAGGGAGAAAGTATGCCCAAAAAAAAATAATAGGAGATAAAACTAGTAGTAGTATTACTAGAGGAAAAAAAATAATGAATTTCATTCTTTAGTCTTCTGTAACCATTGCTGGATTCCGGAAATCAGATAAATTACGGACATTGTCCAAAACAGAATAATCAATAAAAAGAAATCAGAATTTTTAATGCTCCAAAGGAGTAAAAGAATAATTCCTATCATACTTACGGCTTGTATAATATTGGATATACGCGGGAGTATAATTTGAGCAAAATGAATATAGGGAATTTTAGAAATCATCAAAAAAGAACTTAAAAGCACTACGGCAATTTCCAAACCGATTCTTGTTTCAGCATTCCAAGAAAAAAAATGGGTTTGTTCTAGTAGAATAAGACTAGAACCTACAAAAAAAGCACCAGCGGGAGAAGGCATGCCTACAAAAACTGTTACTCCTTTATCGCCATCTATATTTTGCTCGCGTTTGTTTTTGATAAAACGGTAAAGGCGATAGATTGTGCAACAAAAGTAAATTACGGCTAAAGGAATAGAAAGCCAGTAGTTTTTCACCACTGCTAAAATGATAAAACTGACAGTGCCTCCAAAATTTGTGCCGTCTGCTATGTCGTCGTAAAGCTCACCGCGCAAAGTACCCCCCCATTTTCTTACCGCCCTGCCGTCGTAAAGATCTAAAAATTGTCCAAAAAAGATGAGTAAGAAAGCATATTCTATACGAAAACCGTAGATAATGAGTATTATGCCTCCAACGCCGCAAGAAAAGTTTGTAAAGGTTAAAAAATTACCATACCAGTTGTTGGGGATAAAGCGAAAAAAAATACTCGCAACCGATAATCCAACCATAGCTACCACTAAACGATCGCTGAAATCCCAATAAATTTTTCCCCAGTAGGTTAGCTGAACATAAGCTAAACTCAAACAAATAACGATTAAAAATGTCTTGGCTTTACCGAACACATTAGCCTGTTTTTTTGACTTAAAGCGGCGTAAATACTGTCCTACAAGATCTAAAACAATAAAAACACTCACTAGCCAAATGTTTGCTACTTGTAGATAAACTAGATATAACAAGGGAGGTAACAGCATTAACTTATCCGATAGAGGATCAATAGAAGCTCCTTGTGGAGTAGACATTTTGTAGTGGCGAGCAATAGTGCCATCGGTTAAATCAGTCAACATACTTATCGCCCAAAGAAGGAGAGCAAGTTGGGGGGAAAAATAATGATAAATTGCAATACACAAAAAACCTACCGGATAACGAAATTTACTGATATTATTAGGGTGAAAAACTTTTGTATTTCTAATAAAATTTTTTCTTTTTTCTGTTTTTTGAAAGTAGTAGGAGAAAAAGAATCGCTCTAATAAAAAAACAAAAGCAATAGGGATTAGGCAGTAAAAGATAAATTGTTGAATAGGATTCATGGTTAGTTTTGTTTATAGGTTTGGGAGATAAATATAGCCGATACCATCAAAGCGGCTGTTTCTGGTTTCATAACATTTTTCCCTAAGCTCAAATTTACACAATCTAGATTTTTAATTTCTGCATCACTAAAACCCTTTTGGGGTCCTACAAAAACGGCAACCTGTTTAAGATACCTTAGAAGATCTATTTCTTTGTGAAAATCTATTTTTTGGGTGCTAGATTCAGGGTGTAAAATAAAAAAAGTAATACCACATTTTTTTAAACTTCGGGCAGCATCTGATATTTTCCCTGCAAAAATTAATTCGGGAACGGTGCCTCTGCCAGAGTTTTCACAAGCTAATTGACAAATACTTTTCCACTTTTTAAACTTATTTTCTCTTGTTTTTCCTTCAGGAAACCGTAGCGAATAATTGCTTTCAAAAAAACAAAATTTTTCTACTCCTATTTCTGTTGCTTTAAAGAGCAGTGATTCTATTTCCTTATTTCTAATATAGGGTATAAATAAAGAAAAACAAAAATCTGATTTTTCAAAAAGCACTTCTTTAATAACTTCAAATTCTATACAACTAGATTTTATTTTTAATACGGAGCATTGGTATCGTTTTTGTTGTATGTCTTGAAAATAAAGTAAATCTCCTTTTTTTATTTTTTTATTTTTTCTTACTTTTTTTACTATATTAGATTGAATCTCAACCGTTGTTTTTAGTTTGAGCTCACCTGTATAAAAATAAAATCTCATTTTTTAGTCCATACAAACTCCTCCCTCCGTAATAGCCTTTTGATATTCTGAAGGTGTAAAAAAATAATATAGAGACAAAGAACTAGCGACAAATAAAAAAATTCTTTATTAAAAACCCAAACCAGTATAGGAATAAGCGAGTGAACTATAATACTTGCTAAACTTACTATTTTTTTCCAACGGTAAAATAAAAACCAAACAACAGAAGCAATCACACCTGTAGGCAGGCTCAGATAATACCAAATAGCAAAACTGCAAGCTACTCCTTTACCACCTCGGAATTTTAAAAACACACTTTTACTATGTCCTAGTAATACCAAAAAAGCTGCTATTTGTAACCAAAAAAGATGGTTAGCCTCTACAATAAAATCTACTGACCATAGAGCAAGAAAGCATTTAGAAATATCTAAAACAAAAGTGATTAAACCCGCACCTCTATTGATATTTCTAGCTACATTTGTAGAACCACTGCTAAAACTTCCTACTTTAGTAATATCTATATTGCCATAAAATTTTGCTACAAAATAGCCTGAGGGAAATGTTCCTAAAAGGTAAAATAAACACAAAACAAGATACCACAAGGGTTGAGTAAAAATGGTTTGCCAAAGTATTGTAAAAATATTCATTATTAATGACTGTTGAGACCTTTGAATTAGCCAATAAAAATTTAGCCTATCTAGTTTAGTAAAAGCAAGCGTTAAATTTTTTTTTTGCCTAGCCAAGCTTTCCTAAAATGCGAAAGCCTCAAAAGGCTCTTATTTTTTCAGTCTGCCTTCCAAAAACTTTCTATTTGCAGATTCTGGGTTGGTAAATCTACAGATTTTATTTTTATTTGGTAAAGATGTCCCGATTCTAAAGGAAGAGGAAGGCTTCCATCTCCTAATCTAAGGGCAAAATCTAAATCTACGAAATGGATTAAGGAACTGTTTTTTAACTGTTTTATGAGTTTTATTTTAAAAGGTAAATTTAAATTTTGCACTAGGTATTTGAGTTTATAGTAATTTAAAATATTTTTTTCCAGTTTTTTAAAACAATCTGTTTTTTGAGTGATTTTGTCTTTTATAAAAGAAAAATATTTTTTGTTTAATTTTTGAGTTACCACAGGTTGTTTTTTTTCTAACCAATAAAGTAGAGCCAGTTGGTTTAAAAGATCGCTAAATCTACGAATAGGCGAAGTGACTTGAATGTAGTTTTTTACTCCTAATCCAGCGTGTCTTTTATTTGTTAATGAAAAATAAGCCTTAGAAATTTGGACATCTCTAATTTGTAAGGGATCATTGGGATAGATAACTCGGTAAGGATTTTGACAACGATAAATTACTTGGAGTAGGTTTTGGGCTGCCAAATCTCCAAACAAGCTATTTGCGGCTATAGCCAACTCACTGACAATTCTTTGTGCGGGACTATCAAGATCTACAGGTTCTATAACGATCTTTTTTTCGTTTTGTGATGCTACATTCACAGTTTTATGGTTTAAAATCAGAGCTCCCTGTTGTTTTCTTTTTTGAAGCAATTTTTCACAAAATAGGTATAAAAAATTCCATTCTTTGTTGCTTGTTATCATTTCACTAGCTGTTTTATAAGATAAATTTTTTTTAACACAAATACTGGAGCGATAAATTTTATAGTTTTGAATGGAAGCGTCTTCGTCTAATTGCCATTCAAAGGTAAAAACAGATTTTTTTTCATTTTCTAATAAAGAAAAGAAAGATTCTGCTAGTATGGGAGGCAATAGGTGATAAGTTTTAGCAGGAGTATAAAACGAAGATATATGGGTTTGCAGATGCTCAAGTAAAGGAGAATTTTCTGTAAAGGGGATAAAAGAAGCTACATCGCTGATATGTAGTCTAATAAAATAAACATTATTGATTTTTTCTACGCTAATAGCATCATCAAAATCTTTTGTTCTAGAAGAATCTATGCTATAGGCATCTAAATGGGTTTGCTGATCAGTAGTTTGTTCGGCTAAAAAAGATTGCTCGTTGTTTTTTGAAATAATAGATTCAGCTTGTTTAATAACTTCTTCGCTGTAGTCTTCACGAACCCCTGCCTGTTTTATTTTCAAATCACACCAATCCCAATTATAATTAAGCTTTTTTAAAACAGAACAAAGTTGGTGTTCTGCGATAGATAGATTTTTTTTAAGTTGGAAAAGGTTATAGAAATAGGGCTTTTTTCCTGTAGTTTCGCCAGAAGCGTCTTCCCCCCAAGTTATGGCAAATTGACAAACTTTTTCACAAAAATCTTGCCAATTCTGTTTTTGATTTTCTTCTATAATTAAAGGTTCTTCGTTGCGTATTGCTTTTGCCCATTTTTTGATTTGAGCATCTAGGTTTTCTGTTTTTATTTTGTCTTGATTGGGTAAAAGAGTTTCTAGTTGCATTTCTCAAAAATTTCTATTTGTTTGCGGATTCTTTTTCTTGCACCATACAAACAAGAAAATCTCCAAGTTCTTTTAATTTTGTTGCATTAGGACTAAGAAATTTTTTAGACATTTGGAATTCTTTTAAGAATTCTTTACTATCCTTGTTTTTTATGGTCTCCAATTGGTTTTTTGTTTCTGCAATAAATGTTTCCAAAAGTTGGGTGTTTTTAGGATTGTCCATTAATATATGCATATAAAGTTCTGGGTTTCTCATTAAAATACGGCAAGCTACCGCAAAAGTAATACTATAGATAGGGCTGCAAATAGAAAACAGAGTTTGAAAATTAAGATTAGTTTTTCGTAGAGTCTTCACAAGTGCAATTTGGCTGAAATGCAACAAGCCTTGAATCGCACTCATATACTTATCGTGATTTTGCCAATCTTTGATTATTTGAACTTTTAAACCCAGCTTTTTATAAAGCTCGGTTACAGATTTTAGGTAGCCCTTTTCTTGAACTGGAAGTAGCACAATTTTTTGTGCCTGAATTTTTTCTACTTTTCCAAACATGGGGTGAGCGGAAATCACAGAGGCTTGTGTTTTTTGAAACAGAGGAAAAAGCTCTTTTTTTACAGATGTAAAATCGGATAAAATCTGATGAGGCTTTAAATAAGGCAAGATTTTTTGTATTACTGCAGGGGTTTTTTCTATGGGGACACTAACTATAATCATTTGTGAGCTAGAAAGCAAACTTTCCCACTTCGTGGAGGGTGTTTTTTTATCTATTCCTATTACTTTCAAGCCTTGTTTTTGAAATGAAGATTTAAAAATTCCACCCATTTCTCCGTTACTGCCTATGATAGTTATTATTTTTATTTTTTGCGACATTATTTTTTAAAGAAATCACCCTATCTTTTTAAAGACTGCGGTATAGATTTGCAATTTTTCTTTTATAAGGATATACTAGCTAAAAATTTCAATTCATTCAATCTAATGAAAAAAATAATATTTCTCTTAGGATTTTTTTTCCTATTTTTTACTGTTCAAGCAGAAGAAAAGAAAAGGCTTTTAACCAGTCAAGGCAAACAATTTGTTTTAATTGAGTTATTTACCTCGCAAGGTTGTAGTAGTTGTCCGCCTGCGGAAAAATGGCTCAATCAATTTAAAGAAAATAAAGACCTTTGGGAAAAATATATTCCCATAGCCTTTCATGTAGACTATTGGAATTATTTAGGTTGGAAAGACCCTTACAGTAAAACTCAAGCTACAAAGAGACAAAAACGTTACCGCAGAGAAAGAAAAGTTCGTTCTGTCTATACACCGGGTGTTGTTGTTAATGGAAAAGAATGGCGAGGAGGTAGCTTGTCCGCCCTTAAAAATAAACAAAAAAATAACAACCATTTTTTACAAGCCTCTATTCAAAATAATAAAATCATAATCGCCTATAAAGGCGATAAGAAAAATTTAGCCCATAAAAATTTAGCCCAGAAAAATTTAACCCAGAAAAATTTACAACTCCACTTTGTATTATTAGGATTTGGGATTAAAACACAAGTCAAAGCAGGGGAAAATGCGAGAAAGACTCTACCTCAGGAATTTGTTGTCTTGGAATATTTAAAGATGGATTCTAAGACTGGTTCTTGGTCTTTTGATTTGCCATCCAGAAATTATAAAGAAGTAAAAAAATACGCTGTGGCTATGTGGGTTAATGAGAAAGGCGACTTAAAGCCTATACAGGCTATAGGCAGCTGGCTGTAGTTTTTCCTATTGACAATATGGATGAAATACCTAAAACTAAAATAGACTTTTGAATTTGCATTCTGTTTAGCCTACAAGCTTATTGCTTTTACGCCAATACAGGCTTAGCAAGTGTCCTTGATCTCATTATTGTGGCACTACGGTATTTCTAGCGAGCTAAAAATTTTTTTGCACTTTTGCAGACCATTTGGCTAGCCCAATAGTGGGGGTAAGCATAATGCAAATTCAAAGGTCTATCAAAGTAAATATAAACTGAAAAAGCATATCCAGCAACTTTTTTGTTTCTACAAATATATTTAAGGTGAAAGAAAATTTAGAATATGTAGGTTTTTGGCACAGAGTTTTTGCCAATTTTATAGATATTTTTTTATTTGGGTTTCTATTGACGCCTTTTATAAAAAAATATCTCCCTTTTTTGAATGGGGCTAGCCAAAACTCTGTATTGGATATTGGAGAAGTCTTTTTGGTATATAGTTTTTATGGATTAGAAGGCATAGCCCCTATTATCTGGGATTTTTTAAGAGGTGAAATTTTACCTAGGGTGATTCCTTTCTTAATGGTTATTTTGTTTTGGTTCTTTTTTTCGGCGACACCGGGAAAAATGATAATTCGCTCTAAAATTGTAAATGTAAAGACTGGGGGAAAACCAAGCATACTACAATTTGTCCTACGCTATTTTGTCTACTTTATAACTTATCTTATTTTTTTTATTGGATTTTTTTGGATAGCTTTTGATAGAAAAAAACAAGGTTTGCACGATCTATTGGCTGGAACTGTGGTTGTTAGAAAAACAGCAGTACCAGTGCAGTTTAAGGCACAACACTAATGCAAAGGTCTATCGTAGTTTGAACTTTATAAAATAAAAAAATTATGATTGAATATATACTATTTATGATACCTATTTTTGGCTTCCTAAGTGTATTACTGTGGGTTGGACTTTCTGATTGATGGAGAATAGAACTTAACCTGCTGCCTTATAAATAATTACTCTTTAATGAACGAAGAACACCTAATACCCAAACTTCTAGAAGTCTTAGAAGAAAATATTTTACCACTAACAAAAACGAGTGTAGAACAAGGCAATAAAATTTTTGGAGCTGCTATTTTAAAAAAATCGGACTTGAATTTGGTAATAGCTGGGACAAACCAAGAAACAGAAAATCCTCTCTGGCACGGTGAAATATCCTGTCTCAACAACTATTGGGCTATCCCCCAAAAACAGAGAATATCTGCTAAAGAATGTATTTTTTTTTCTACGCATGAACCTTGCTCGTTATGTCTTTCCGCCATCACATGGAGTGGGTTTGATAACTTTTATTACCTTTTTAGTTATCAGGATTCACGCGATAAATTTCAGATTCCTCACGATTTAAAAATACTAGAACAGGTATTTGATTGTCCTGATGGAAAGTATTGTAAAAGTAATGATTATTGGGATAGTTATAGTTTGACTCAAATGATAGAAAAATCTGCCTCTGAAAAAAAACCAGATTGGAAAAGAAAGGTAGTCGGGCTAGATGCGAGTTATAAAATTCTATCCCAAAATTACCAACAAGCCAAACAAAACCAAACTATTCCCTTACACTAATTATGATTGTTGAAATTGGTTATTTTTGTTTGGTTTTAGCTTTTGCTCTTGCGGGCTATGCTCAAATTTCAGGATTACTGGGAATTTATCAAAATTCTGCAAATCTCGTTCGCTCTGCACTCTATTCTAGTATTTTGTTGTTTTTTTTTGTGCTTATTGCCTACCTCAGTTTGACCTATGCTTTTGTGGTAAGTGATTTTTCGGTGCAATTTGCAGCAAATAACTCCTCTACAGACTTGCCTCTATTTTATAAAATCACAGCTGTGTGGGGAGGCATGGAAGGCTCTCTTTTGCTTTGGACTATGTTGCTCTCAGGGTATGGTTTTATTTTGGTTTTAACGAACTGGAAAACAGAAAGCATTATTCCACAAAATGCAATGATTTTTGTCAATTTCATTCTTTTTTTTCTGCTTTTTCTGCTGATAGGTTGGAGCAATCCTTTAGCTAGAAATTTTCCTATTCCTAGTGAAGGTCAAGGATTAAACCCTGTATTGCAAGATGTTGCAATGGTTGTTCACCCTCCTATGCTCTATCTTGGATTTATCGGTTTAAGCATTCCTTTTGCGTTCGCTATGGCTTCTTTACTTTCTGGAAAACTCAACAACGATTGGATTAAGCTAGCTCGTCGCTGGACGCTCGTTGCTTGGCTTTTTTTGACTACAGGCATAATACTTGGAGGACAGTGGGCGTACTACGAACTAGGTTGGGGAGGTTATTGGGCGTGGGATCCTGTAGAGAACTCTTCCCTACTGCCGTGGCTCACAGCAACGGCTTTTCTGCACTCTGCTATGGTGCAAGAGAAAAGAGAGGTTTTAAAAATTTGGAATTATATTTTGATTATTATCACCTTTAGTCTTACTATCATAGGCACTTTTATTACCCGTTCTGGAGTGCTTAATTCAGTGCACGCTTTCGCTCAGTCTAATATAGGTCCTGCTTTTTTGGTATTTATAGCTCTAACACTCGTACTTTGTTTTTTTTTACTTTTTTACCGTCTGCCACTACTAGAGAACAAAACCAAACTCACCAGCCTATTTTGTAAGGAAAATGCTTTCCTACTCAACAATATTTTTTTAGTAGGCATCACTTTTACTGTTTTTTACGGCACTATTTTCCCTTTATTAGCAGAAGGATTAGCCAGTAGAAAAATTAGTGTCCAAGCTCCTTTCTTTAACCAAGTGAGTCTTCCCCTCGTTATTGTTCTTTTAATTCTTATGGGACTCACTCCCTTTTTAGCTTGGAATAGAGCAAGTATTACCAGAATTAGAGCAAATCTTTGGTTGCCCGCAGGGATTTCTATAGTTTTTATGGTAGTCTGTGCTTTATTTTTGAATAATGAAATCCAGTTTGTTTTATTAGCTGGAACTGTTTATTTTGCAGCCCACGCTGTTTTGCTAGAGCTGTTTAAAATTTACAGATCGGGCAGTAAAAGAATGAAACAACAACGAAACAAAAGAGCTTGGAAAGAGATCTTTAGAGACAGACGTGGCTGGGGTGCTATGATAACCCATTTAGGAGTCATTGTTTTTTTTGTTGGCGTATTAGGAAATTTTTTCAATCAAGAAAAAACTCGCACTTTTCAAGTAGGAGAAAAATTTAGTATCAATAATTACCAAATTCATTATACTGGAGTAGAAATCAAAACAAAAAAAAATTCACAACTTCGCATAGCTAATTTTCAGCTTTTCAAAAATGGTGAATTTATCAAAAATATGCAGCCCGCAAAAGCCTTTTACCTTACTTCTAGCGAGGCTACAACAGAAGCTGCTATTGTTCGTTTTTGGAAAGAAGATTTTTATATTTCTTTAGCTTCGGTTAACGAAGATGAATCGGCGACAGTGACAATTTATATTAATTTACTGGTTATCTTTGTGCCTTTGAGTTTTTTGTTTTTTCTGACTGGGATCTTGTTGAGTTTTTCCTACAAATCCCCTTATTTTAATAATTTGCGTTCTGTTTAGCCTATGCAGCGTTGAAAAAAAATTTTAACTCTTGAAATATCGTGGTGAAAAACACCACAAAACTTGCATAATCCCAAAAGGAAATGTAAAAGAGCCAGTGGCTCTTTTACTATATCCTTTACTTTATCGTATGCAATAAGAGAGTATTCCTACGAGCTAAAATTTTTTTTCGCCTTGCCTAGCCGTCACAGCTAGTTTTGTTCTATTTGGCAAATTCAAAAGGTCTATCCCTGAATTTTAATAATTTGCGTTCTGTTTAGCCTATGCAGCGTTGAAAATTTGTGAAAAATGCTCACATACTAGTCTTATTGCTTAAAATCACTTATAGAAGTATTGTAAAAAAGCCACTGGCTTTTTTACATTCCTTTTTCGGTAAGACTTAGTTTTTTGGCATTTCTCTTAAACGATATGCTCCGCTGTTTCACAAATTTTCGCACCTTTTCTAACCATTTGGCTAGCCGTCACAGCTAGTTTTATTCTATTTGGCAAATTCAAAGGTTTATCCCTTATTTTAATAATTTGCGTTCTGTTTAGAACCAAAATAATAATTTAAAAAAAATAAAAATGCCCCCAATAAACCAAAAAACAACCCCAATCCATAAAAATGTTCGCCTTGTGCGTATCTTAAGAATTGATAAAATAATCAAAAACCAAATAGTACTAGAATGGATAGACGCTATTTTATTTGCCTTAATTGTGGTAGGTATTTTTAGGACCTGGGGCTACGCCCCCTATAAAGTGCCTACAGGCTCTATGCTGCAAACCATTCAAAGGGGAGATTTTTTATTCGCTAATATGCACTCTTACGGCTTTATTATTCCTTTCACAGACAAAAAAATATTCAAATCTCCCATTAAAAGGCAAGATATTGTTATTTTTCCTTACCCCCAAGATCCTTCTGTAAATTTTATTAAAAGAGTTATTGGACTACCGGGAGATAGAATTCTTATCCAAGGAGAAGTTGTTTTTATCAACGGTAAAAAATTAGAAGAGCCCTACAAGCATTTAGATACTAGTTTTTTTGTAGGCAGAGATTTAGAAATCGCTGTGCCTCGAGGAAAATACTTTGTAATGGGAGATAACCGCAGGAACTCTCAAGACAGTCGTTTTTGGGGATATGTAGATGAAGAAAAGATTCGTGGCAAAGGAAGAATAGTTTTTTGGTCGCACAACCCAGAGAAAAGTCTTTTCGGAGGCTATAATTTAAAAAGGATAGGGCATTTGCTTCGCTGAAACAACTTATAATAAAACAATGAATTTATATTCTGAAAAGAGTAGTTATTATTTATCTAATCAAATATTATCAGAAAACAAAACAACTTATAATAAAACAATGAATTTATATTCTGAAAAGAATAATTATTATTTATTTAATCAAATATTATCAGAAAACAAAACAACTTATAATAAAACAATGAATTTATATTCTGAAAAGAATAATTATTATTTATTTAATCAAATATTATCAGATTATCCTATTAGAGAAATAGCAGAAAAATTATCACTTCATATAGGAACTCTTACTAGATGGAAGCAGAGAAATAAAGTCCCGATTTCCTACACAAAAGACTTATTAAGAATACTGGGAGTAAGAGAGGAATTGCAAGGTGAGAGAGTCTTAGATCAATTTTATACAAAAAAAAATGTAGTTAGAGAATGCTTTAATAATTTTCTTAAAGTAGCAAAAGAATTAAATATTGATATAAATAATTACCATTTTATAGATCCGAGTGCTGGTAATGGGGCTTTTTATAATATATTGCCCAGCAACAAAACTGGAATTGATATAGCGCCCAATAGTAAAGAAATAATAAAAAAAGATTTTTTGGAATGGACACCAAATTATAAAAAGAAATCAATAGTTATAGGCAATCCGCCTTTCGGGTTGCGAGGAAATCTTGCTTTAAAATTTATCAATCATTCTTATAATTTTGCAGATATAGTTGCTTTTATTTTACCTCCACTTTTTGACAGTGACGGGAAAGGCTCTGCTATGAAAAGGGTTAAAGGGTATAAAGTAGCCTTTAGTAAAAAGTTACCATTAAATTCTTTTTATTATCCAAATGGTAAAGAAATTGATATAAACACAATTTTTCAAGTATGGACTAAAATAAACATACATAAAATAAAAATTCCTGTTAGAAAAACTTGTAAAGACTACATTAGAATTTATTCTTTATCTGACGGTGGAACTCCATCTAGCACTAGAAATAAAAAAATGTTACATAATTGCGATATCTATTTGCCATCAACGACTTTTCAAGAAATGCAAACTTTTGATAGTTTTGAAAAACTACCGCATAGAAGAGGTTACGGAATTTTGATTTATCAAGAAAAACAAAAGATAAAAGAAATATTGAAAAAAAATAATTGGAATAAAACTGCTTTCTCTTCTACAAATTCAGCACTTAATTTAAGAACAAGCTTAATAGAACAGGTTATTATAAAAAAAGGATTCTTTGATAGGGAATTGGTGTTATGAGGATAGGAGAAACTATAAAATCAATTATTCAAGAATTGAGAAACATAAAGAAGCAAACTAATTCAAAAAAAAAAGATAATTGGAAGCCTAACTCCAAGTATGCAGAAATAAAAAATATGTCCAATGACGATACTGGAGAAATTGGAGAAATGTTATTGAATTATGTTTTTAAAAATCACGAGTACAATGTAATTTATGAAAAATCACAAACTAGTTTAGATAAAGATTGGGATATTGAAATAAATGGCTATAAAATAGAGGTAAAAACAGCAACAATTGGTAACAATGCTAATACTTTTCAACACGAAAAATTATACAAACAAAAAACATACGATATACTCATTCTAATAGATATAACCTCTGATAAAATTTATTGCACTATGGGATATAAAAAAAATATAAAGTGGGAAAATTTGCACCAGAGAACAATCAATGGAGAGAAAACAGACGAACATAAATTAGATTTGAGTTTAACTTCTTACAAAAATAGTATTGCTGGAACAAGAGGAAAAGAAAAAGTATTGCCAGTATTTATGGCAGAAATAGAAGAAGAAAACGATTTAGTAAATTTATTTGAAAAACTAATTAATCAATGAAAAAGAAAACTGCCAAAAAAGGCATTTAGAAAATGAACCTTATACAGCTAAAAGCACTAATGAAAAAGAAAGGATATACTCCGATGGATAAAGTAGATAAGGAGTATGATGAAAAGTTTGATGGCGCTGTAAAAAAATGTCCCCAACAATTTAATAGGAGTGTTTCTACTCAAAGGCGCCCCTAAAATTAACAGGCAAACCAACAAATAAGCCAACAAGGCAGGGGTGGTTTTGCTTCTACTTGAAGAGATAGACGAAGCGAATAAAAAGGGAGGCTGGTGCTTCTACTTCTATCGTTGTTTTTGTAGGCACAGGTGGTCTGTTGTAAGTTTCTGTTTCTGTTTGCTCTGCACCATAAGTTGGAGTTACTGTTCCTTCTACTTGTATTCTTCTATCTTTATCGCCAAATGAGGAAGGCTGTCCGAGTTCGCTATCTTCATTATTTACAAAAACAAGGACTGCACTATTGTAGAATCTAGTACCTCCTACCAATACCCTGGAGGTAATTGGACTTGGCGTTGTTGGTAGTGCTACTGAGGTTCTTGTTGACTCTGGTGCTGCATTGGTCTGTTTTACAGAGAGTTTTGCTCCCAACCAGAGTAGTCCCGCTTCTATGGAAAAGTTTTTGCTAAAATTCCGCTTATAGCCAAAATGAACAACGGGGGCTATTTTTGAATCCGAGCCTCCGTTTGTTTCTAGCTTGGCTTGGGCTAAACCAGCTCCTGCATAGAGCCCGTAGGGCAGGTGCCAATCTACTAGTACAATTTGACTGTTCAGTTTATCGTCTCCCGCACTCCATTGATGTAGGCTCAAAGAAACACGAAACTTTTCAAAGTCGTAGCCTAGTTGCAATCCGTTACCGTTTAAACTGGTATTTTCGCTGCTAACGGAACGCGATAGATCAGACTCTACAGATGTTCCTGTTAAATCACTAAAAGAATTTGCAAGCCTTTGGAAGTGCTTGAAACAGAGAGCTACATCTGTCGTTGCTGTAGCGGTTGGATCAGCATTAGAAGTTGCGTCAAACTGACGAGCAAAATAACTTCCAGTGCCATTGTAGGCGCCATCTTCACAAATATCCACTACAATTTTTTTCGCCTCTTCACTGTCAGCCTCACTTTCTTCAGTGGAACTTGAATTTATAATCTTTAGTACTGCATCAGTGGTGCTCGCACTGAATGTGACGCTCGTAGAATCCAATGTTCTGGTGCCAGTTGTTACTACTGCTCTAAGAGTGGTGTTTTCTGTAGTGGTTTTGATTTTAGCACCTAGATAAAAGGGACTAACCCCGATAGACCAACCTTGCTGTCTTGCTTCTTGGGCTTGCAGATTATTTACTCCCGCAAAAAGTAAAAGCAAGCACGAAAGCGAAGCTAAAATTGCCAGTGTTATTTTGTTTGATTTCATAGTTTCTTTTGTTTCCATAGTGGTTTTGCTTCTACTTGAAGAGATAGACAAAGCGAATAAAAAGGGAGGCTGGTGCTTCTACTTCTATTGTTGTTTTTGTAGGCACAGTTTCATTGTAGGTGTCTGTGTCTGTTTGGACTGGACCATAGGTTGGAGTTGTTCCTTTTACTAGTATTCTCCTATCTTCATTAGAAAAAATATCATTTTCATCATTTCTATCATCTAAAAAACCAATTCCAATAAGAGCACTATTTGGACTACTTATAAAACCTCCTACCAATACAGAGACGGTTTCAGAGCCTGGCGTTGCCATGGGTGCTACTGAGGTTCTTGGTACTTGTGCTGCATTGGTCTGTTTTACAGAGAACTTTGCTCCCAACCAGAGCAGTCCCGCTTCTATAGAAAAGTTTTTGCTAAAATTCCGCTTATAGCCAAAATGAATAGCGGGGGCTATTTTTGAATCCGAGCCTAGCGGAGTTTCTAGCTTGGCTTGGGCTAAACCAGCCCCTGCATAGAGCCCGTAGGGCAGGAAGTAATCTACTATTACAATCTGACTGTTCAGTTTATCGTCTCCCGCACTCCATTGATGCAGGCTAAAAGAAACACGAAACTTTTCAAAGTCGTAGCCTAGTTGCAATCCGTTACCTGCTAAACTGGTATTTTCGTTGCTAACGGAAACATATGTACTAGAAGAATCAACAACTGTTCCTATTATAGATGGACTAAAAGAGGCTACAAGCTCTCGGAGTAGTTGGAAGTGGTTGAAACAGTCTTCTTCCTCCCCATTACTAGCGGTTGCATCAGCATTAGAAGCTACGTCAAACTGAGGAGAACGATAGGTTCCAGCACCATCGTATCTACCATCTTTACAAATATCCTCTACAGAGTCTATTGCTATCGTGTCGTAATCGGGACCGTGACGCGAATCTCCGAAGTCTACAAAAGCCTCTGCACCTGCAGTTGCGCCCGAAGATACATTAGTATCGGTGGTGCTCGTACTAAATGTTGGGCCGGTAGAAGTCAATGTTTTGGTGCGTGTTGTTACTATTTCTGTAAGGGTGGTGTTTTCTGTAGTGGTTTTGATTTTAGCACCTAGGTAAAAAGGACTAACCCCGATAGACCAACCTTGCTGTCTTGCTTCTTGGGCTTGCAGATTATTTACTCCCGAAAAAAGTAAAAGCAAGCACGAAAGCGAAGCTAAAATTGCCAGGGTTATTTTGTTTGATTTCACAATTTCTTTTGTTTGCCTAATTTTTTTTGTTTGCATAATTTCTTGTGATTTTATAATTTTTTGAGATTCCATAGTGTTTTTTTGGTTTAATTTGTTTAACTTCATAGTTTTTTGAGATTCCATAGTCTTTTTATAGTTAATTTTAGAGTTTTTAGTTTTATTTTTATAAAACTTTATAAAGGATAATTAAAAAACTAAAAATAGTCAAATTTCTTTTTTTAGTTTACTTGTTTTTGCTTGTTTTTGGTTGTTTTTGGTTGTTTTTGGTTTATTTTGGGGGGGATTTTTTCTAAAATGCTATAAGAACTCCCAACAACAAACTTACTACTGGCAAAGTGTGAACTATTCTTATTTAAAAAACAACCCTTATTTTTAAAAAAAGAATTTTATTTTAATAAAAAACACCAAAAATTTTACTTCAAATTTAAAAAACGACCAGAAAATAAGCTACTTCCCTCAAAAACTGGTAGTTTAGCAGATAGTTTTTTATTGCATAGACTTTTGAATTTACATAGACCTTTGAAATTGTTCTGGAAATCAAAAATTTTCTTAATTTACAATCAAATCACTCCTTGCAAAATAATTCTATCTTGTGTATTTTTTCACTTGTAAGTGAAATCACTTATTTTGAGACCTTGGCGTTGCCTAAGGTGTCATCTTATTAACTTAATCAATATTATTATGAATGGAAAAAATACAGGAATAATTTATTCCTTAGAAGATAAGCCTCCTTTTTTTAAGGCTTTGCTCGGAGCAATACAGCATGTACTTGCTAGTTTTGTTGGTGTGATTACCCCTACACTCATTATTGGAGGTGTTTTAGGGCTAGGTTCAGAAATACCATATCTTATTAGTATGGCACTGATAGTTTCTGGTGTAGCCACCTTTATTCAAGTTCGCAGAATAGGTCCTATAGGCTCTGGTTTATTAAGTGTGCAAGGAACCAGCTTTGCTTTTTTAAGCTCTGTTTTAGCTGCTGGATTTATTGCTAAAAGCAGAGGAGGAGGTCCCGATGAAATACTTGCTTTGATTGTGGGTGTTTGTTTTTTAGGTGCTTTTGTAGAGATCATTCTCAGCCAATTTATTACGCACCTTAAAAAAATCATCAATCCGACAGTGACTGGAATTGTGATTACTGTCATTGGTTTGTCTTTGATTCGTGTGGGAATTGTAGATTTTGCAGGAGGATTTGGCTCGAAAAATTTTGGTAGCTTTACCAATCTTGCTTTAGGCGGAATTGTCCTCGTAGTTATTCTTGCGCTGACTCTTTTGAAAAATAAGACTTTACAAATATCCTCTGTTTTTATTGGTATGTTGGTAGGTTATATCATTGCTGTTTTTTTAGGGGAGGTAGATTTTAGTAGACTTGGCACTCAAGATTTATTTGCTATTCCTATTCCCTTTAAATACGGGTTTGCCTTTGATTTTACTGCTTTTTTACCAATTGCTTTTATCTATTTGATTACTGCGATTGAAAGCACAGGAGATTTAACAGCAACTTCTATGCTATCAGGGGAGCCTGTAGAAGGAGATACTTATATTAAACGTATCAAAGGTGGTGTTTTAGGAGATGGCGTCAATTCTTTAATTGCTGCTACTTTTAATACTTTTCCTAATACAACCTTTAGCCAAAATAATGGTGTAATTCAAATGACAGGTATAGCTAGTCGTTATGTAGGTTATTTTATAGCTGCTATTTTTGTGATTTTGGGTTTATTTCCAGTTGTTGGTGGAATTATGCAAACACTACCTAAACCAGTTTTAGGAGGAGCTACCATTGTTTTATTTGGTTCTATTGCAGCAGCTGGTATTCGGATTTTAGCGAGTCAAGAAATTGACAAACGCAAAGCCGTTATTATCGCTGTTTCCTTAGGTCTAGGTATAGGAATATCCTTAGTTCCCGATGTCCTAAAAGTAGTTAGAGAAGCAGGTGCTGCGGGCAAACTGATTGCGACCATTTTTGGTTCTGCAATTACCACCGCTGGTATTACTGCTATTGTTTTGAGTTTGGTGTTACCGAAGGGAGATAACGACTAAGGTCTTAATAAAACAGACTTGCCCGCGGGATTGACCACGGGATTGACCGCTGGATTGACCGCTGGATTGACCACTGGATTGACCACTGGATTGACCACTGGATTTACCACTGGATTGACCGCGGGATTTACCACTGGCTAGTAAAAACTAGCTAGTGGTTTTAGCAGGATCGCATAGCCCTTTACTTTATTAAATTTTTTAAAAATTGACTAATTCATAAAATGATAAACACACAACTCTCACTTTTTGTGGAGTGTGGAATAGATGTTAAAATTATTTTAAAAAAAGTAGCAGAAAGTGATAGTATTGTAAGGACTTGGGAAAAAACAACTTATGGAGATATAAAAAGAATATTAGATGATGCGATAGGGAAATACATAAACTATTTACAATGAAAAAAAACCAAAAGCCTCTTAAATTGAAACCAGAAACAACTCCTTTTGATAAATACAGCAACCTTGCAGATTACAGGTTAGGGTGCCGTGTTCTTTTAGCCAGTGATGATTTTTTTGCAGAAAAAGAAAATCTCATCAAACCTAAACCAGCGATTTTTTTGCCCGATGAGTATACCGACAGAGGAAAATGGATGGACGGATGGGAAAGTAGAAGAAAGAGAACTACAGGACACGATTGGTGTATTTTACGACTTGGTTTAGCAGGAATAATTTACGGTATAGACGCAGATACAAGCCATTTTTTGGGTAATGCTCCACAAGAAGTTTCTTTAGAAGCAGCTTATAGCAATGGGATACCTGCAGAAAAAGATTGGCAGCCAATTTTAAAAAAATCTAAAGTAAATGTTGGTAGTCATAATTTTTTCAAAATCAAAAATAATAAAAAATACAATTATATCCGTATTCATATTTTACCCGATGGAGGCTTGGCTCGTTTAAGGGTTTATGGGATAGCAGAACTAGATAAAACAAAATTTGTAGCAGGTGAATTGGTAGATTTGGCTGCTGCTGAAAATGGAGCCTGTGCAATAGATTGTAGCGATATGTTTTTTGGCGATAAAAAAAATATTCTCATGCCGAGCCGTCCTATCAATATGGGAGACGGATGGGAGACTAAAAGAAGCAGAAGAAAAAAAGGAGGAGATTGGAATATTATCCGTTTAGCTGCTAGCGGTATTCCTAGAAAAGTTATTTTGGATACTACCTATTTTAAAGGAAATTTCCCTGATAGTTTTTCTTTGGAAGGTATGAAACAAGATGACACTATCCCTACTGAAAAAGCTCTATCTCTGAAGAATTGGCAGAGCATTATCCCGCAAACAAAATTAAAAGCAGACGAAAGAAAAATTTTCATTCAAGAAATAAAAAGGGATAATTCTGCCTTTAATTATATCAAACTGAATATATTCCCAGATGGAGGAGTAGGAAGATTAAATATTTTTTGCGAACTGGTTTGACTCAAAATTCTATCAATGACTAGGGTTGACAATATTTTAAAATATGTTAAAAA
The DNA here is from genome assembly GCA_965216635.1 of bacterium. Taxonomy (GTDB): domain Bacteria; phylum SAR324; class SAR324; order XYD2-FULL-50-16. The sequence goes on along the minus strand of OZ244188.1, from coordinate 1,774,738 downwards.
TAAAAGACTAACTTATAAACAACTTCACAGAATAAAAAAACAATGAATGATATAGAAAAGCAAATATTATTATATGCTAGAGTTAATACTATATTATCTGGATGTTCGAAAAAAGGTATATTTGTTTCTAATCTTAAACTACAAAAACTTTTGTATTTAAGTTATGGGGCGCATCTAAAAAATGGAGGAGATGAATTAGAATACTTGGAATTTGAGGCGTGGCGCCATGGTCCTGTGATACCAGAAGTATATCGTTATTATAAAAACTTCGGTGATGACCCTATTTCAAAACAAATGAAAAGTTTAGATGAAAGTTTTCCATCTTTTCAAAACAATGATTCAGTAAATGAAATTGTTATGAAATATGGCAATTTTGATGTGTGGGCTTTAGTTGAAGAAACGCACAAAGACAGTGGTGCTTGGCACACAGCATACGAACTAAATAAAAGTAACAAACTGGAGTTTGACGATATAAAAAATGAATTCAGCACAACTATTTAAAGAAGAGGTTGTAAAACAAAAAAAAGACAAGGTTAAGAAGGATTTTGGAAATCAAGCTAATGAACAAAGGGAATCATTTTTTCGTTTTTCTTTAAGGTTTGTAGGCGTTTGGATTGTTTTTTTAATTTGTTTTGCTATTGCACAATTACTATTACCTATATGGATTTATGATTTTGAGAGAATAGAAAGCATTCAAATTGGTGTGTTATTTGGGACTACTACAATAAATATATTAGGCTTTTTGTATGTTATTGGTAAATCTCTTTTCAAGTAAAAAAAAATTTTGGGTCGCAGGAATACTCAAGTATTTCAAGGGACAAAATTTTTTTTTAACGATGTATAGGCTAAACAGAACGCAAATTCAAAAGTCTATATTGTTTGGGACTACTACAATAAATACATTAGGCTTTTTGTATGTTATTGGTAAATCTCTTTTCAAGTAAAAAAAAATTTTTATAAAATGAAAGATACAAAAAAATTAAAACCTACCAAAAAAGCCTATGAATACACACATAAAATTTTCTCTCCTTCCGTCAAAAACAGAAAGCCTCATTTCTAAAAAACAATGTCAACTATTGAAATTTTTTTGTTATTTTGTATTTCTGCTGCTTTTGTTTGGGTGGTGTGGAAAAATCAATCGCTTCAAAAAAAATTAAAACAAACAGAATTAGAAAAAGTAAGACTAGAAACTTCTTTAGAGGAACAAGAAAAGCAAAAAAATTTTGGGAATTTAATGGAAACCAAGTTTGAAAACCTCGCCCAAAAAATTTTTAATGAAAAGGACGAAAATTTAGTAAAACATAACAAACAACAATTAGACAGTTTGCTTGCCCCCCTAAAAGAAAATATTCAAAATTTTCAAAATACTTTTATTACAAAGAGCGCATCCTTCACAAAAGAAATAGAATTATTAAGGACTGCACATTTAGAAATCAGTCAGGATGCAAAAAATCTAACCCAAGCACTCAAAGGAGATTCTAAAATACAAGGCAATTGGGGAGAAGTAATCCTAGAAAGAATACTAGAACAATCTGGATTGGTTCAAAATAAAGAATATATTTTTAACAAGCAGTTTCAAGACGACGAAGGTAAAAATGTTAAACCGGACGTGGTGATTCTTTTGCCACAAAATAGACAAATTATTATTGATTCTAAAGTATCGCTGACAGCCTATGAAACTTTTGTAAAAACTGCAGACGAGCAACAAAAAGAAAATTTTCTAAAAGCGCATCTTTCTTCCATCAAAAGACATATTCAAGATTTAAGCAATAAAAGTTATCATAATATTCCTAGTATAAAGTCTTTAGAATTTACCCTCATGTTTATTCCTATTGAGCCAGCTCTTTACCTTGCCGTAGAAAAAGAAAGTAACCTTTATCAAACAGCTTTCCGTCAAAAAATCCTCTTGGTAAGTCCTTCTACTTTAATGCTTGCTCTCAAAACTGTCTATAATATCTGGAAACTAGAAAACCAAAGCAAAAACGCAGAAAAAATTGCTCTAGCGGCAGGGCAAATGTACGATAAATTTGTGGATTTTAGAGAAGAATTTTTAAAAGTAGGAAAAAAATTGGGTGAATCTCAACATTCGTATGATACTGCTTATAAACGTTTATCAGAAGGAAAAGGCAATATTATAGGAAAAATAGAAAAAATTAAAGAATTGGGTATCCAAAACAAGAAAAACCTTTCTGAAACAAATATTTTTACCCAAAATACAGAGCAAATAGCTAGTGACAAACCAGAAAATTCTTAAATTTAGAGTTTTTAAAAAAAAATTAAAAAAAGATTTGACATTTTTAAATTTTTTTTGTTAAACTACAATTAACGGCGGTCATAGCGAAGGGGAAACACCTGTTCTCATTTCGAACACAGAAGTTAAGGCCTTCAGCGCCAATGGTACTGCATGGGCAACCGTGTGGGAGAGTAGGTCACCGCCGATCTTCAAAGTTTGAGTCCACCAATAGAATATTCTCCGAAAAATTTCACTTTAGCGTTTGCAAAAGGCGTATTCCCTATAGCTGAACTAGAATGTTTAAGACTTATTGAACTTTAGCATTATAGGAAAGCTAGACAAGGCGTGAAAGTTTTTTATGACGCAGGGACACGAAAGTATCTTGAGGAATAAAAAACTTAAGCAACGCAGTATAGCTGAACTAGAATGCCTAATTTTAGTTAAAAACTCTAGCAAGACATAGTATATCTACCTTTTTTGCCTTTTTTTTCTTTATTTGCCCTGCGAGATTTAAAGCAGAAGATTTTGTAGTCACCACATCGTCAAAAACCAGTATTGTTTTCCCCCTCACCTCCTTAGATACTTGGAATATTTTTTTGTTTAAAATTTTGATTCTCTGGTAATATTGCAAAGAAGTCTGTGGTTTTGTCCAGCGAATTTTATCTGCTACTGAGGTGAAATTTTTTTTTGTAAATAAATTTTTGATAAGATAGCTTGCAGGGTTAAATCCTCGGGAAAAAAATTTGTAAGGATGAGTTGGCAAAGGCACTATAAAATCATATTTTTCTAAAAAATGAGGATTTTGTTTTAACCAAATTCGTATAAGTTTTTGTAATAAACGAGCTGCATAAAAATTTTTATTATATTTCAAAGAAATCAGCCAAGAAGAAATAGGTTTCTCATAAGTAAAAATAGGATAAATAGCCGTTTTTTGTTTACATTGATAGCAGTAGATAATGGGCTCTAAGCAGTTGCCGCAAATGTCTGGATTCCACCAAGGTAGTTTTTGATTACACGAAACACAAAGCCCACTTTCGTTGTAAGATTCTAGATAACACTTACAACCATAACACCATTGCGGAAAAATATTTTGTAAGAAACTCATTTTTTTATTGTCTGGTTTTTTGGTAAGCTCGAGAAAATACTTTTTTAAAAATTTATTTGTAAAAATTTATACAATAAGAGACTATTGAACTAGAATGTCTAATTCAATAGTCTCAATAAGTTTTAATTTATACAAATATACCTTATAGCACTATGAACTTCAATAATACAGATTTAGAATCTATAAACTGCATACGCGGACTTTCCATAGATGCAGTAGAAAAAGCCAATAGCGGACACCCAGGTATGCCGTTAGGCACAGCCCCTTTGGCTTATGTCTTATGGAAACATTTTTTAAGGTTTAATCCCCAAAAACCAGATTGGCTCAATCGCGATCGTTTTATTTTATCTGCAGGGCACGGCAGTATGTTGCTCTATTCCTTACTGCATCTTTATGGATTTGATTTAACCTTAGAAGAAATAAAAAATTTTCGTCAATTAGGCAGTAAAACAGCAGGACACCCCGAATTTGGTTTAACTTCTGGCGTAGAAGTGACAACAGGTCCTCTAGGACAAGGTATAGCTAACGGTGTAGGTTTAGCAATAGCTCAGAAATATCTTGCCGCTTTTTTTAACACCCCTGAAAATAAAATCATAGACTACAATGTTTTTATTTTAGCAGGAGATGGTTGTCTTCAAGAAGGAATCAGTCACGAATCTTGCTCTTTGGCTAGTCATCTCGGTCTGGATAATCTAGTGTTGATACACGATAACAATCATATCACTATAGATGGGTCTACTGCTATCTCAACGAATGATAATCAAATTCAATTTTTTCAATCTAAGGGCTGGGAAACAATAGAAGTCAAAGGAGACGGCAACGATCTAGACGCCATTTTTTCTGGATTGCAAAAAGCAATAAACATCAAAAATGCTCCTGTCTTTTTATCCATAGAAACCTGTATTGGTTATGGTAGTCCTAATAAAGCAGGTAGCGAGAAATCGCACGGATCTCCTTTGGGAGAATCTGAACTTGCTTTGACAAAAAAAAAGCTAAACCTAGATCCAGAAAAAAAATTTCAAATTCCTAAACAAGTAGCAGAAAATTTTCAAAAAATTGCAGGAAAAAAAAAAGAAGCAGAAAAAATCTGGCAAGATAATTTAACAGAATACAAAAAAAAAAATCCTGAAAAATATCAACTTTTCAAAAACCCGCTAAATTTTCAAAAATTACAATCCTGTGTAGAAGCCATAAAATTTGACATGCTTTACCAAGAAGGCAAAAACATCTCTACAAGAGCAGCCTCTGGTTTGGTTTTAGATAGCCTTATGCCTGATTTTCCTCTTGTGTTGGGAGGTTCAGCAGATCTTACTGGCTCCAATAACACAAAATTTCAAGGAGCCGATGTTTTTTGTAAAACAGATTACAAAGCCCGTTATATCAATTATGGAATTAGAGAACACGCTATGGCTGGGGTCATCAATGGCATCACTAGAAGTGAATTAGTAAAAGCCTACGGAGGCACTTTTCTTTGTTTCTCTGACTATATGCGACCTGCGATTCGCCTAGCCGCCCTATCGCACTATCCTTCTATTTTTGTATTTTCTCACGATAGCATAGGACTAGGTGAAGACGGTCCTACCCATCAACCAGTAGAGCATTTAGCCGCCTTGAGAGCTATCCCTAATTTATTGGTAATTCGCCCCGCAGACGCCAATGAAACAAAATATACTTGGTTAGAAGCTCTACAAAGTAAAATTCCTGTAGCCCTAATACTCAGTCGCCAAAATTTACCCGTTTTGAAAAACAATAAAGAAGCCACCAAAGGAGGCTATATTTTTTCTGATTCTCCCAATGCAGAATATATTCTCATAGCCACAGGTTCAGAATTACAACTAGCCATAGAAGCAGCAGAAATACTGTGTAAAAAAAACATCCCCACAAGAGTGGTAAGTATGCCCTGTTGGGAGCTTTTTGAAAAACAACCTGCCGCTTATCGCGAAACAGTTTTTCCTTCTTGTATTAAAAAACGCATAGCCATAGAGGCTGGAATCAAACAGGGTTGGGAAAGGTACCTTGGAGAGCAAGGCAAATTTATCGGTATGGATTCTTTTGGAGCCTCTGCCCCAGCAGATAAACTTTTTGAATATTACGGCATTACGGTAGAAAAAATAGTGGAGCTAGCTAATAGTGAATAAAGCCAATAGTAAAGAATACAATCCAGCGGATTGGGTTAGCTATGTTCTTTTAGACGATAAGCCTTTACTTTCTCACTGCCGCTTAGAAATGATTAGAGGTTCTGGAAAAGGCGGGCAAAAAAAAAACAAAACTTCCAATGCCATCAGGTTACACTTTTTTCACTTTAAAGCCTTTTCCCAAAAACAACGTTCGCAAACTGCAAATATTAAAATTGCTTTGAGAAAACTAAAAGTAGAAATCGCACTAGATAACCAAAAAAACAGTCCCATTAAAAATTTATTCCCTAGACAAAAATGGGACTTTGTGCCAGAAACAATACGCCAGTTTCTAGCGAATGCTCTTTTACAAATTAGCACACACAACAAAAACTACCCCTATTTTTTGGGATTTTTGAAAGACCTAGTTTGGCAGTTGGAAGGAGATGAAAAAAAAATTGCTATTTTTTTAGGAATCAGTCGCTCCCAGTTACAAAAATGGGATAAAAAAAACGCCAATCTTTTATCTACTTATAATGCAAGCCTCTCTCATTAAATTCCTATTGCTAAAAAAAAAAACATTCTCTAAAATCAAAGAAAATGATGGCAAAAATAGAATTTTATAAGTCAAGCATAAAACAAACTAAATGTCTGGCTTTATAAGCCTTAAAAATATTCAATGCAAGGATCAGAAGTATTAATTCGCTGTCTTGAAGAGCTAAATGTAAAATATATTTTTGGTTACCCCGGCGGAGCTAATCTACCTATTTACGACGCTCTTTATTCATCTAAAAAACTAAAACATATTTTAGCTTACCACGAGCAAGGAGCCACTCTAATGGCGGATGGTTATGCTAGAATAGCCAAAGAGGTAGGTGTTTGTTTGGTAACCTCAGGCCCTGGCGTCACCAATATGGTAACAGGTTTAGCGAATGCCTATCTAGATTCCGTGCCTATAGTTGCTTTAACAGGGCAGATTCCTATGAAATTTGTAGGAAGTGATGCCTTTCAAGAAGTAGATTGCATTAACATTACTTTATCTGTCACCAAACACAATCAACTCATTACTGATGCAAATGAAATAGCACCTGCCATAAAAGAAGCCTTTGAAATAGCTAACTCAGGACGAAAGGGACCCGTTTTACTAGATTTTCCAAAAGATATTTTACTGACAAAAGTGAGCTATAGTCCCACTACCAAAAAAAGAGTAACGCCCGGCTATCAACCTACTACAAAGGCACACATAGGACAAATCAAAAGATGTTCTAAAAAACTAGCCAAAGCGAAAAAACCTCTTGTTTTAGTGGGAGGTGGAGTAGAAAGATCCGATGCTTCTTTGTTGCTAAAAAAATTTATAGAAGTTTGCAAAATTCCTTGTGTTAGAACCCTAATGGGAAAAAATAGTATTGCAGACGAGCATCCTCTTTTTGTTGGTATGATAGGAACGCACGGCACAGTAGAAGGAAATAAAGCAATATCTAAAGCCGATGTGATTCTCGCTTTAGGTACTCGTTTTGGAGACCGCAGTACTTTAATGAAAAAAGAAAGGTTTGCGCGTCAAGCAGAAATCATTCATGTAGATATAGACCCTGCAGAAATTGGTAAAATAGTAAAAACAAAAATCCCGATAGTTAGTGATATTAAATCTTTCTTAGCTGATATGTTAGCCGAACAAAAGAAGAGTGCTTGGAGGCACGGTGATTCTTGGTTGACAAAAAAAACTCAAACAAACATTTTACCTAAATCGGATAACGCTCAAGTGGTCGGTGAAATTTTAGGAGAAATAGCACAAATTCCCCAAAAACTACACCTCACTACAGATGTAGGAAGGCATCAGCTTTGGGCTGTTCACCGTTGTTGCAATCCCAAACACTTACCTTTGCTTACTTCGGGAGGCTTGGGAGCTATGGGTTATGGACTGCCTGCTGCCATCGGAGCTTGGTTTGCAAAACCACAAGCTACTATTAATATCGCAGGAGATGGTAGTTTTTTAATGAATATGCAAGAATTTTTAGTAGCAGTCAGACATAAAATGTCTTTGGTAGTACTTATAATTAATGACTCCAAATTCGCTATGATTCGTGAATTACAAGAAAGTGCTTACCGAAAAAGATACATAGCCCACGAACTAGAAATCAAAGCAGATTTTGTTACTTTAGCAGAATCTATGGGGGGTGCGGGCTATAGAATAGAAAATTTCAAAGATGTACTACCTACTCTCAAAAAAGCCCTCAAGAGCAAAGTTCCTACCATTATAGATTGTAATTTAGTAAAAATTGCAGGAGAACTTTAGAGTATCCTCTTAGAAGAGCTTTTGCTGATTTGCCTTTTTTTTTATTTGCAAAGTTGACAATGAAATAAGGAAAATATTATATTTATTGATATATTTTTTTTCCATAAATAAAATCTCAAGAAACCAATTTAGAATCTAATGCCACTATACGAATACCAATGTCCCAATTGTGACCACCAAATAGAGCTTATCCAAAAAGTAACGGATGTTTTTGATGAGACTTGCAAAAATTGTAGTGAGGCAAAAATGAAAAAAAAACTCTCGCTAACTTCGTTTCAATTAAAAGGAGGAGGGTGGTATAAGGACGGCTACGGCAAACCCAAAAGTAAAGAAATAGCAAATAAAGAAATAGCAAAAAAAGGGGTAGCAAAAAAAGAAGAGGCAAAACTGCCTGCTGCCAAAAAAACAGATATTGCTAAACCACCTGCTGCTAAAACTTCAGCTAAAAAATAACATCTGCTGCCAAAATGCCTAAAAAAATACTAATCTGTGTCACAGGAGGAATCGCAGCCTATAAAACTTTAGAGTTAATCAGAATTTTAGCGGAAAAAAATTTCATCATTCAGGTAGCTATGAGTAGGGCTGCACAAGAATTTATTTCTCCTTTATCTTTTGAAACTCTATCACAAAATAGAGTAGCTGTTTCTCTTTTTGAATTTTCCAATAACACAGAAATAGAGCATATTCAGTTAGCTCAATCTTTTGAAATGATAGTAGTTGCTCCTGCTACGGCTAATATAATAGCAAAATTTGCTTGTGGTCTAGCAGATGATTTAATTTCTACTATTTTGCTGGCATCCAATGCGCCTTTGCTTTTTGTGCCAGCTATGAATTGTGAGATGTGGCAAAAAAAAGTGGTTCAGGAAAATATCCAAAAAATCCGAAAACACAGAGCGGTTGTTTTAGAACCTCAGGAAGGCTTTCTCGCTTGTGGTAGTTATGGATTGGGTAAGATGCAAGAGCCTAAATTTATCGCCGATTTTATCTACAATCATTTTTCTAAAAAAAAAAACTTTGCAGGTAAAAATATACTCATCAGTCTCGGGGCTACTCGTGAATACCTAGATCCTTTTCGTTTTATTAGCAATGCATCTTCTGGGAAAATGGGTTTAGAACTCGCAAATCTTTTTTTACAACAAGGGGCGAAAGTTTTTCTTGTTTGTGGGGATATGCGAATATCTATTCCATCTATTTTTGAGTTTGAACGAGCCTTGACGACAAAAGAAATGAAAGAAAAAATGTTTAGCCTAGCTCCAAACTACGATTGTATAGTAATGTGTGCCGCCGTATCCGATTATCAAAACCAGAATTTAGGGACAGAAAAAATCAAACAAAACAACTGGCAATTTTCCCTAAAGAAAACAACAGATATTTTAGCAGAATTGGGAAAAAAGAAAAAAAAAGGACAACTATTAGTGGGATTTGCAGCAGAGAGCGATGGTATAGAAAATTACGCCAAAGAAAAACTGAAAGCAAAGAATCTAGATTTGATTTTTGCTAATAAAATCGGCTCAAAAGATAGTGGCTTTGAATCCAATAATAGCGAATATCAAATTTTCAGTCAGCTGGAAAATACAGAATTTAAAAAAAGCACCAAGGAAGAAGCAGCGTTAGAGCTTGTTTTGTGGATTGAGAAACTACTAGCGAAAAAAATTGAAAAATGAAACAAAAAAATCTTGTTCTTGTGAGCAAAGAAAATAGTCTTTTAACATATAAATCCCTAATTTTCTTGTCTCACTTTTGGCTGTCCCACTTTTGTGACGGGGAACGACTGGTTAGGCAAAATCAATATTTTTGTAGGTGGCTAGATTTGTATGCGGAAGAGTTTGGAATTTCAGTTTTGTATCTTTAGAAGACTACTAAAAAATAGTGGAGTCTATAAAAAAGTGCAAACACCGAAGAACGACAAACAAATATGAAACTGTGAAATTTTGCGAGACACAGAGAAAAGCTTATTTATGCGATATGCTCACTACTGGCAACAAACAAACTTTTCTTGCGTCTTTTCTGCATAAAAGTTCCTAATACCTGTATATCAAAAATCCATTACGAAAAAGACTTTGGTTAGTCCTCATAGTAGTTGGAAATTTTTCATAGACATTCTCTATAGGATCTAGCATGATTTGCTCCATAAACTGTCTTTCCGCGAAAGCTTGATTATAACTATTCGGGTAAGTTTCAAAATTAATCTTTTCACAGTAAAGCTCTGTGGTACTATCATCAGATAGTATTTTTGCATCAACTTCAAAGTCCATATTATATTCTTGAAAATTATTATTGTAATAAAACTTCTTACATAAGACTACAATTCTAGTCAAATGTCAACAAAATATTTTTAAATTTTTGAAAAAAAATTAAAATAAAACAAAAAACATGTAATATTCAAAAGAATTTTCTGGTTTTTAGCTGTAAATATTGCAGTTTTATCTCTGATTTCTATAGTTTTATCTCTTTTTAATACTCAAAACTACCTTGCTGGTGTTATAACTTACCAGTTCTTTCTGGTTTTTTCTACAATTATTGGATTTGCTAGCTCTTTTATCTCCTTATAAAATAGATACAAGTCAACCAGAAAAAGCAAGTATGGAAATCAGCGGGAAAGATGTTGCTAGTCTTTTCCCTACTCATCCACCTTTGAAAGAAAGAATCAAGAGACTAGAAAATTTAGAAATTTCTTAAAATTTTAAGGAATTTTCAGCTCAAAAACTCCAATTCCACCTCTTTTAGGAGGTGCAAATTTCCATTTAATATTGGGATGATTTTCTAGATAATCTAATATAAAATTTCTTATAACCGGACCTCTTTCTCCCGAATGAATCCCTTTGCCCGTGATGATTTTTATTTTTTTGATTCTTTTTTCATTACAGAATAAAATAAATTCCTGCAACTTTTCTTCAGCGATTTTCAGGTTACAATTGTGTAGGTCTAAGCAAGAGAATTGTTTAGAATTTTGGGAGTGCGTTTTTTGATGCTTGTAGTCTTCTGAAAACAAATTTATCTCATCCTTATTTATCTCACTTTTATTTATCTCGGCTTTACTTATCTCACCCTTGAAGGCAAAAATATTTTTGTCTTTATCTAAAAAACAGGGTTTTTCTATCATTCTTAACAAGTAGAAATTTTTACTACTTAGTCGTTTCTTAAAAAGTTATTAAACTATTGATTTAGCTGAATAAGATAATAAAAAACTATGTGCTAAACGACCAGTTTTTAAGGAAAATAGTTTATTTTCTGGTTGTTTTTTAAACTTATGAATTAGCTAAATTTTGGTGTTTTTCCTTAAAAAAAATTTCAATTTTTAGCGAACAGCAAGGCGCGAAAAATTTTTGTTCCGCAGGAATATACATAATATTTCAAGGGACAAAAATTTCAAGCAACGCAGCTGAGAGTGCAAATTGGGATTTTTTAAGGGAAAACTATTTGGAATATAATTCTACTACTAACTGTTCGTTCAAAAATGCTGGCATTTCATCTCTTTCTGGTGTGCGTCCCATTACAATTTCGGAAGATTCTTTTCTAGAATTTATCCAATTTGGTACATCTCTCCATTGATTTTCTTCTATGTATTGATTGACGAGGGAGCGAGAAGCTGCTCTTTTACCCATATCAATTTTGTTTCCCGTCTTTACCATCATAGAAGGAATGTTAGCTTTTTTGCCGTTTAGCAAAATATGGTTGTGATTAACCAGTTGTCTAGCTTGGACCCGCGTAACCGCCCAGCCGCTACGGAAAATAAAATTATCTAGTCTTGTCTCCAGCATTTGAAGTAGATTCATTCCTGTAGCTCCTTTTTTTCTTTCTGCTTTTTCATAAAAATTACGGAATTGTTTTTCGGTCATTCCATACATAAATTTCATCTTTTGCTTTTCTATCAGCTGCTTTCCATACTCTGAAATTTTACTGCTTCTTTTAGTGGGCCCGTGCATACCCGGTGGATATTTTCTACGATTAAGAACTTTATCATACTTATCCGTTTCAAAAATATTGATTCCGAATCTACGAACTATCTTGCCTTTTGCGCCTTGAAATGTTTTCATAAAAAATTAATTTATTAAAATTGAATTTATTAGTATTATAAAAATATAAAGTTTATACTAAAAAAAAATAAAAAGCAAGTCTTTTATAGTGACATTTCCTCAAAAAACATCTTTAGGCTGGTTGTTGACCTTTTTTTGCACTTTATCTGTAGGTTTGTTTCCACTTGTTTATAAAAAATTAGAAGAAGCGAGTGCAAATTTTTGGCAAGTTATCGTTTGGTTGTTTTTATTTTCTTTTTTATTCAATTTTGTATTTTATATTTTTACGAAATTTATTCTTTCTAAAAAAGATAGTCCTACAATTAAAAGCAAGCCCCAAAAAAAAATTATTTTTTTTATCCTTTTGCTTGCTTTGTGCACAATTTTAGGTAACTTATTGTTTCTTTTTTCTATTCAAAAAATTTCACCGGGGATAGCACAACTCACACAAAGAACAGAGATTATTTTTGTACTTTACTTGAGTTGGTTTTTTCTCAAAGAGAAGGTGAGCTTTAGAGTCAATCTAGCAGTTTTTGTGATTTTTTTAGGAATCTCAATTTTAAAATGGGATTCTGCTAATTTTTCCCAATTTGTTGCAGGATTGTACCCTATTTTTTTAGCCGCTTTTTCTGGGTTCTTTTTTGCCTGTATGCAGTTAATAATCCAAGAAGCCGTAAAAAAATTCCACCCCGCCTTTATCAATATTTGGAGACTAGGGATTACTTTATGTCTGTTACTTATTTTTCCGCCTGCTCTTCAAGCTATTTTTCATTCCAGTTCTTCTATCTTATTTTGGGCTGCTATTGCTGCTTTTTTAGGTCCCTTTATGGCTCGTTTGTTTTATTCTTACGCCTGCCGAATTTTACCAGTTTCTAAAATTGTTTTGCTAACACCATTAGCTGCTATTTTTACTCTCTTTTTCCAGTGGACTTTACTAGGAATTGGTGTTAGTCTAATAGAAATGACAGGTTCTGCTATTGTATTAGTGGGTATTTATGCTGCCATCAAATATAAATAAAAACTTTGAGTTGTACAAAAATTTCAAATAAATAAAAAAAATGAACGAAACCGACCAAAAAGAACAGAGCCAAAAAGAACAGAGCCAAAAAGAACAGAGCCAAAAAGAACAGAGCCAAAAAGGACAGAGCCAAAAAGAACAGAGACAGCAAAAACTAGAGCAAATCAAAGCCTCTGGTGTCAATATTTACCCCTATTCTTACAAACCAGATCATACAATCCAAGAGCTATTAGAAAAGGCAGATGCCCTAATATCCAAAGAACAATTAGCCAAAGAACAACTAGCCAAAGAACAACTAGCCAAAGAACAAATAACCAGCGAGCAGTCAGCAGACGAAAAACCATCCAGCAAACAAATGTTTTCTTTAGCGGGAAGAATTATTGGCACCAGAGAGCACGGAAAAACTACTTTTCTAGATCTCTGGGAAGCCCATTTTCGCTTACAGCTTTACTTAGGAAAAAAAATTTTAGGCGAGACTTACGAGCAACTAAAAAACTACGATATTGGAGATTATATAGGTGTCAAAGGAGAGCTTTTTAAAACCAGAATGGGCGAGACTACTTTAAGAGTGTATAGTTTTACACTTTTAGCAAAATCACTGCAACCCTTTCCAGCCCCTAAAGAAAAAGTAGTGGGTGATGAAAAAGTAATTTATGACGAATTTAGTGATAAAGAAACTCGTTACAGAAAACGTTATTTGGATTTAGTCTTGAATCAAAAAACATATCAGACATTTCAAAACAGATCCAAAATTATCAAAAGTATTCGCGATTATATGGAAAGCAAAGGCTATTTGGACGTGGAGACTCCGACACTGCAATCCATCTACGGAGGTGCTAACGCCCATCCCTTTGAGACACAGCACAAAGCGCTAGGCTTAAAACTTTATTTAAGAATTTCCAACGAGCTTTTTTTGAAAAGATGTATTATTGGAGGTTTTCATAAGGTCTATGAGATAGTCAAAGATTTTCGCAACGAAGGAATAGACAAAACTCATAATCCTGAATTTACGATGTTAGAATTTTATGAAGCCTATGCAGATTACCAAGATATGATGCTACACTTTGAAAATATTTATAGAGAGGCTTGTTTGAAAATTTACCAAAAAACAAGTTTTAGTTACGATGGAAAAACCGTAGAACTCGCTGGAGATTGGCAAAGACTTCCTATGAAAGAAGCCATTCAAAAATACGCTAAGATAGATGTAGACGCCCTGTCCGATGATGATTTAAGCAAAATCCTCAAGGACAACAGTATAGAAATACAAGGAGAGTATCAAAGAGGGATTGCTGTCTATGAAATTTTTGAACACTTCTGCCCGCAACATTTAATTCAACCTACTTTCATTACAGACCATCCCAAAGAATCTAGTCCGCTTTGCAAATTGCACCGCAAAGACGATAGCCTTATTGAAAGATTTGAACCTTACATTATGGGTTGGGAAATAGGCAACGCCTACTCTGAATTGAACGACCCTGTTTATCAAAGACAACTCTTACTAGAACAGGAAAAAAGAAAAGGAGCGGGTGAAACAGAAACGCATCCGATGGACGAAGATTTTATTGACGCTATGGAATACGGGATGCCTCCCACTGGAGGCATAGGATTAGGTATAGACAGAATGGTAATGCTACTCACAGATCAAAAAAACATTCGCGATGTGATTCTTTTTCCTCTATTAAAATGAATTGGTTGAAATGAAACTGCTAAAATGAAAGAGTAAAACTCAAATTGAGATTGCAAAAACTTATATTTTTAGTCATAATACACTATGAATCTTTTTGAATTAGTATTATGTGACGGCTAGACAAACCGCTAATTCAAAAATCTTACTATAAAACATTAATAATCTAAAACAAGTATGAGAACAAAAGCAACTTTAATAAAGGCAAGTAATTCCAATGAATTTCAAATACCTTATCTTGCTATCCAAAAAGCACTGGAAAAAAAACAGAATATTGTGCTTAAAATAGTTAAAGAAGGCTTGTTATTAAAACAAAATGTAAAGCATCCAAGAACAGGGTGGGCAGAACATACAAAAAAAATTATAGAGAAAAACAAAGGTAAAAAAGATGAAGGCGTCTTTTGGGATTTCATAAACGACGATAGCCTAGTGGACGAGAGTGAATTAGAATGGGAATAAAATTTGAAAGGTTTGATGTTTATATTATTTCACCAGGGCAAACTATTGGAAATGAAATCCAAAAAATAAGACCTTGTGTTATTGTTTCTCCTAACGAAATAAACACTTTTTTGGGTACGGTAGATTGTTGTCCCATTAACCAGCCATAAAAAAACCTTTAATTACCCGTATAGAGTACCTATTAAGTTTGATAATAAAACAGGTTTTGCGTTGCTAGATCAAATTAGAGCAGTCAGCAAACAAAGATTAAAAAAGAAATTAGGTAGAATCACTACTGACGAAGCAACAGAAATAGTAGTGCACTTACAAAAATTATTTTATTTTTAAATTTTTTTTATTTAAATCTAGTTTATGATAAAAATATTATAATTAATTTTGGGTTTTCTTGCTGAAATGAAACTGCTGAAATGAAACTGCTTATTATAAGGGGGTGAAGTGAAATTATTGGAAATATAAAAACAAATATAGAGATTTTTTAGACTTGATGAAAAAAAATTTTACCGAATCCATAATTTCCATACAAAATTAGCTAATAACAAGAAGGTTTGCCTTTTCCATATTTTTTATAAAAATATCATAATAATCTTTTATTACAAATGGTTCTATAGTCTTATTTCGTGCTCCATCATAGAAATAGTGCCAAGGAGTTCCCGCTTGATGTGTTAATTCTACCATCTCTAAACCTTCTTTACCTTCATAAATATCTTTTACTACATTTAGTACTTGTAAAATAAATTTATCTTCTATACTAGCTCCTTTATCGGAAACTTTGTCTATGTTTTGAGAACCACCTTTCTTAAAATGATGATATAGTTCAGGAATTACAGGTCCCCACTTCCAAGCCTGTATTTCCTCTTCAAATAATGTTAATTTTTTTAAAGATATAGTAAATCCAAAAGCAATATATACTAATTTATTTAGCTTCAAATTATCTACACGGAATTTTTCATCAATATTTTTAATAAAATAGTCCGCAACACTAAATACATTTTGTCTTTTCATTAGTTTTTATTTGACGAAAACAGATAATATCTGTTTGCTTAATATTAACGAAAACAGAGCGATTGTCTGTTTAATATTTTAAAAATTATAGACCGTTGAACTTTAGCATTATAGGAAAGCCAGACAAGGAGCTAAAATTTTTTACAACGCTGCATAGGCTAAACTAGATAAGCAAATTCATTTGAGCGATTTTATTTTTCAAAAATGATCTTTGTGTAGTTTTGATTGTGATTGGTTAGTCTCGCTTTTCTTGAATAACAAATACCCTGAAGTTCCCCAAAGACTTATAATAGTAGCAGTAGTGGTGCTAAATAAAGTAATGAATTGAATTTTCTCAAGTTGGTATTTTGAAAAAATTTGAAACCCCACCACAATAATTAAAACACCTATCCAAACAAATGTAATTCTCATAGCACCATAAAAAAAATGTTTGATTAGATTTGTTTCTAATTTATACCTCTCTTTATGATAGATGCTATAAAAACCTTCTTTTGTTTCTTCTCCTAAAGATACACGATTTGAAAGGTTTAGTTCTTTAGGAGTAAATTTTACCGAATCCATAATTTCCATACAAAATTAGCTAATAACAAGAATTTTTTTCTTTTCCATATTTTTTATAAAAATATCATAATAATCTTTTATTACAATTGGTTCTATAGTCTTATTTCGCGCTCCATCATAGAAATAGTGCCAAGGAGTTCCCGTTTGATGTGTTAATTCTACCATCTCTAAACCTTCTTTACTTTCATAAATATCTTTTACTACATTTAGTACTTGTAAAATAAATTTATCTTCTATACTAGCTCCTTTATCGGAAACTTTGTCTATGTTTCGAGAACCACCTTTCTTAAAATAATGATATAATTTAGGAATTACAGGTCCCCACTTCCAAGCCTGTATTTCCTCTTCAAATAATGTTGATTTTCTTAAAGATATAGCAAATCCAAAAGCAATATATACTAATTTATTTAGCTTCAAATTATCTATACGGAATTTTTCATCAATATTTTTAATAAAATAGTCCGCAACACTAAATACATTTTGTTTTTTCATTAGTTTTTATTTAACGAAAACAGACCGATTGTCTGTTTTTATTTAACGAAAACAGACAATATCTGTCTGTTTAATATTAACGAAAACAGAGCGATTGTCTGTTTAATATTAACGAAAACAGAGCGATTGTCTGTTTAATATTTTAAAAATTATAGACCTTTGAACTTTAGCATTATAGGAAAGCCAGACAAGGCACGAAAAAAAATTTTAGCACTAGATGTGTATACACTACGGAATACTGAAGAGTATTTCTTCACAAATGGCAAGAGCTAAAATTTTTTTCAACACAGTACAGCTAAACTAGAAAAGCAAATTCACTCTATTAAAAATAGATCTATTCCATTATTTACACAATAGACACCCGTACTATAACTGATTTTTAAAAAAAGTCAAGTGCAATTATAATTTTACTATCACCTAAATTTTATGCTTTACTTTTCTAGCTAGTAGAAATAAAATAGAGCTAACTTGTCAACAAAACAAATATAGAGATCTTTTAGACTTGATGAAAAATTTTTTACCCTACCTCACAGGGATAATCGCAACTTTACTCTGGGGTGCTTGGTTTCCCATCACTCGCTATTCTGCAATTAGTGAACTGGGAGCAGTAGATACTATATTTTTAAGGTTCGCCACAGGTTGTTTGATTGCTCTGCCTGTGCTTTGTCGTAGCGGTTTTATAATCCAACAAAAACACTCCTTTTGGAAAACATCCACCCTCACTTTAGGTTCAGGCATAGGCTATGTTTCAATTTCAGCTTTAGGGTTTCTTTTTGTTCCCGCATCTTATGCTTTGATAGCTCCTATCTGTGTAATTTTTTTTAGCACAGTTTTTGGTCTACTCATTTACCACACCAAATTAACCTACAAAGTCGCCTACAGTTTAGCTTTGATTTTGATTGGATTTTTTCTTTTTGCGAAAGGGATAGGAATTTTACCAGCCACCAATAATCTGCCGACTTTAAAAGGAGTTTTATGCTTTATTTTGGCGGGACTTTTTTTTACAAGTTACAATATAGGGCTTAAAAAGTGGTCTATTCCCGCTATGCAGTCAGTATCTATCAGTGTATTTTATTCTAGCGTTATTTTCTTACCCATCTATTTTATTTTTTTTGAAAGCAATCTTTGGACGGCGGATAGCAGAGAAGTTCTTTTTCAAGCAGTTTATCAAGGGGTAATTGTTTTTATAGCAGTTGTTTTTTTTAGCTATACCAGTTTAAAACTAGGAAGTTCCAAAGCTTCTTTGTTTGTAATTATTGTTCCTATTAGTGGAATTATATTTTCGGTTATTTTTTTAGACGAAAAAATCAATCTACTCACTACGGTAGCTATGAGTATTATGATACTAGGCTCTTTTATTGGGTTGTTTCCTCGGCGTAGGAAAAAAAGAAACCTTGAAAATTAAGTGATTTAGTTAGGATGTAACAGAAATAGCTTGCCCAATATAAGATTTATCGGATACCTGTTTGATTAGAAAATCAGCAAGATCAGCTCGGCTTATTTTGCGAACAGGGGCAGAATTGCTTGCGCTATATTTGCCACAAGCGGGCTTGTCATTCAATACTGCTGGACGAACAATAGTCCAATCCAACGAGCTTTTTTTGACTATGGCTTCTTGTTTATGGTGGTCTTTGAAAATATTACGCAAAATGGTCTTAAACATAAGGCGAGGCAAAAACGGTATTTGAGCCCAACTCTCATTGACGCCAGCAGCGGAAATGAGAACCAACCTTTTTATTTTGTGACGAGACATCGCATCTACAATATTCTGTGTGCCTGAAGAAAGAGTGGTGCTATCTTTAAGATTAACACTTCCCAAACATACAATAACCGCATCTTGATTGGTAACGGCTTGGAAGACTTGCTCTCTATCAAAGATATCTCCTTGAGATGCGAGTAGTTTTTTATCAATATTTTTGATTTTTTCTTTAGAACGTCCAAACCCTGTAACAATAACACCAGATTTGAGAATACGTTCGCATACAAGTTTTCCTGTTCTTCCAGTAGCACCAAAGACGATGATTTTTATTAAATTAGTAGTTTTTTGCATTGTTTAATTTATAGAAAAATTTTTAACTCTTGCCATTTGTGAAGAAATGCACTCTCTTACTGCTATCTATTTCGTAAAGGGTACAGCAAAAGCTCCACTGGAGCTTTTGCATTTCTTTTTTAGATTATGCAAGTTTTGTAGTGCCTGCTCCCATTATTGTGGCACTACGATATTCCAGCGAGCTAAAATTTTTTTCTTTGCTGGCTGGCTTTTTTTTTGTATGCTGGCGGGGACGTTATTTTTTTCGTTGAAAAAAAAACATCCCCTGCAGTTTAAAAGTCAAGTCAAAAACAAAAAGATATAAAGAGAAAACCAAAAACATTGCAGGGGACATTTTTTTACAAAGTAAAAATGTGTCCCCGTTCTTAAAAAAATGTTATCTGCGGTTCTTAAAAGAAGCGCCAGATGAAATTTATTCTAAAGGCAGCTGGGTTTTTTATTTTCACTGATTTTATGGTTCTTATTGAGCCAGCTGTTCGGGTTTGGGTTCGGGTTACGGTGTTTCTAAGATCAAATAGTGAAGAACTCTCATAATATGAAGCGAAAAGTTCATTAGTAACGTAAGGATTTAAATTGTTTTCCCCATAAAACCCTAGCTCTCTGGTATCTGTTTGATTGACTTCTTCAAATACTTCTAGCTCTTCTTTTTGCACGGAAATATTGGCTGAGATAAGCATATAGCTCGCTTCTATAAAAAGGTTTTTCCAGATAGGGTACTGGTAGCTCAAACTATAAACATTCGCTCTTTGTGAATGGAGTCCAGCACTAGAATCCAGTTTAACATTCGCCACTCCTATTCCCGCCGAAAAACCCTTAGCTATAAAATACTCTAGCAAAAGCACTTGGGAATCTAGCTTATCTGCTCCAGCTGCCCAAGAGAAGTTGCTGAAAGAATATCTATAGTCACCGTCTCTGTAGCCCACTTGCAAGCCGTTGCCCGCTAGAGCTTTTCCCTTGCTGGTTTCTGAAGAGCCAGCAGTAGAAGATTTATCTTCTAAAAGCAATCCATCAAAGGCTTGCTTACAGGCATAGTCATCAATGGGGCTTGCGGTTACTGACCGAGCAATATCATTTGGATCTCCTGTGAGAGATTCAAGTTCTTCTCCGTCGAGGCGAAACCGAACAGATCCAAATGACCCCCCACCTAAAAATAAAAAGTCTGTTGCGTCGCTTCTATCTTCCGCCAGATATAATATTTCTAAATTGTCTAAATCATAACCTGTAAAATTACCCGCACAAATATCTACTGCTATTTGCTGTACCTGAACGGTGAATGTATAACTAGTACGAATATCCGCAGTCAAATCACTCACCGTAACTTTCCCTCCTCCTGTACTTACTACAGTTGTTTTGGTTTCTATCTTGTTCGCTCCAAAAATCAGAGGATTAACTCCTACAAACCAACCCTTTTGGGATGCTATCTCTGGAGCTTCCTGTGCCCGCAGACTACCTGCTCCCTGCATAAAAAAGAAAAATGCCGCTATAAATATTATAAGAGGCAAAACAACCACCTTCAATCTCATATTTAGTTTTTTCATTCTTATATTTAATTTTTTCATTATAAATTTTAGTTAAAATGTATGCCTTGCGGCTAAAAAAGGTTCAAAACAAACCCTTATTAAGATAACTATAGCAAAAAAGAAAATAAATAAATCTTTTTTTTTGCACCTTTTTTCCCATTTGGCTAGCTATTTTTTTTTGCACCTTTTTTCCCATTTGGCTAGCTTCTTAAAAAAACGTTCTTAAAAGAAGCTCCTTAAAAGGAACGTTCTTAAAAGAAGCGATAGACGAATTTTATGCTAAAAGCTGAGGCTCAAGCGGATATAGATCACAGATGGGTTGGAAACTGTTACTTCTTGGGTTTCTATTACATCATAAACTTCTGATATTTCCCTTTTGAGTGGCTCGCTAGTAACTTTTACTCTTTTAAGCTTTAAAATACAGTCAGACTCGCGCGAACAGTGAGCGGTATAACCTACCCCACCTTTAAAGTTAAATCCCAACCATATATCCCGTCCTGCCACTTCTGCGCTGGAAATCACTACAGTTCTGGTTGTTCTGGTTTCTTTTTTAACTGTTACCTCTCCGTTCAAAAGAAGGTAGCCTAATTCCAGCTTGAGGTTCTCTTTAATAGAATACTGCCAACCCAGATTCACAGCTGTTGCTCTTTGGTTTTCTGTTTTGCCTAGTGCTTTGAGTTGCAGAGTTCCAACGCCTAGTCCCGCATAAAAGCCTTTGGGAAAAAAATAGTCGTAGATTGCAATTTGGCTACTTACCTCGGTACCATCTCCTTTCCAGTTGTGTAGTTGCAACCCTACTCTATCTCCTTCGGGAAACTGCCAGCCGAAGTGCAAGCCGGCCCCGCTCCATTTTGCTGTCGCTGGTTTTGAGGCTTCTAATTGAAATGGCACAACTTGGGTAGCATTGGCTAAAAGCTCAGCAAAGTGCACGCTACAGTGGTAGGATTTATTAAATTCGTAGACATTATAATCAACGATTCCATCAGCTAGGGAGAATTGGAAACCTCCAAAATCACTATCTTTTCCATCTGTGCTCGCAACACCCGTCTCACAAATCCTTACGGCTGTATCTTGTGCGTGGGCTATAGTTTCAGCAGGAGTCAAAATGCCCCTACTGTCAGTTAAATTACTAGGAGCTACAGCACTAAAGCTAAATCCAGCCCCACTATCTGTTGTGACACCTGTAGGATTACTTGTTATACGAGCAGAAGTCTTTGACTCCGAAAGACCCAAAGCATAGGGAGTCAGCCCAATAAACCAACCACCTTTACCAATTTTACTTGTTTGGCTGTCTTGTGCCCGCAGACTGCCTACTCCCTGCATAAAAAAGAAAAATGCCGCTATAAATATTATAAGAGGCAAAACAACCATCTTCAAACAAGGTACGCTCAATCTCATATTTAATTTTTTCATTATAAATTTTAGTTAAATTAAGAAGCCAAAAAGGCTAAAAAAGGTTCAAAACAAACCTTATAGGTAAAAAACTATAGCAAAAAAGAAAATAAATCAATCTTTTTTTTTGCTGTCTAGCTATTTTTTCTTTGCACCTTTTTTCCCATTTGGCTAGCTTCTTAAAAAAACGTTCCTAAAAGAAGTTCCAGACGAATTTTATGCTAAAAGCAGCTGGGTTTTTTATTTCCACTGATTTTGTGATCGCTCTTGAGCCAGCTGCTCTGGTTTGGGTTCGGGTGACTGTGGACCTGCCATTATACGAAGAGGCACTATTATTCTCAAGATTCAAAGCGTACACAGCGACTAAGCCAGAAATAAAGTCATGGTGACCGTAAAACCCTAGCTCTCTGGTATCTGTTTGGTTGACTGCCTCAAATGCTTCTACTCTTTCTTCTTTTTGCACGGAAATATCGGCTGCGATAAGCATATAGCTCGCTTCTATAAAGAGGTTTTTCAAAATAGACAGCTGATAGCTCAAACTATAAACATTCGCTCTTTGTGAATGGATTCCAAGACTAGAATCCAGCTTAACATCCGCCACTCCTATTCCCACCGAAAAACCCTTATTTATAAAATACTCTAGCAAAAGCACTTGGGAATCTAGTTTATCTGTGCCTGCTTCCCAAGAGTAGTTTGTAAAAGAATATCTATAGTCACCGTTTCTGTAGCCCACTTGAAAGCCGTTGCCCGCTAGGGCTTTTCCTTTGATTTTAGTTAAAGAGTCAGCGGAAGCTAGATCTTCTACAAGCAGAGCATCAAAGGCTTTTTTGCATTCGTCGTCTGCGATAGGACTTAATAAACGCTCATCAAAACTTCTTGTGTATGGAATTTCTTCTCCGTGTAAGCGAAAACGAGCATCTGTAACAAACCAGCCAAGGATAGCCGTAAGATCGGTTGCGTCGCTGTGATCTGCTGCTAGGTAGAATATTTCAGTACGGGTCTCAGTGCCTTCACAAATATTTACTGCTACCTCTTGTATTTTGTCTGTGAAGGTATTGGGGTAGATATCCGTACGCAAATCGGCAGTCAAATCACTCACCACAATTTCTGTTTCTACTGTGTCTACTATAGTTGTTTTGGTTTCTATCTTGTTCGCTCCAAAAATCAGAGGACTGTAGCCTACAGACCAACCTTTTTTATAGAAATAATCAAAACAACTGTAGTAGGCACAGTAACGGCTTGGGTCTGGAGCTTCCTGTGCCTGCAGACTGTCGGAGGCTTGCATAAAAAAGAAAAATGCCGTTATAAATATTATAAGGGGCAAACAAATCGCTTTCAATGTGATCTGCAGTATCTTCATATTTGGTGCTTTTATAATAAATTATAGTTGAGATTAGTACCAAAAATAAATTTTCTTTTAACGAAAGTAGCAGAAAAGAAAATGAGTCAATTTTTTTTTTTTGCTGTCAGGCTATTTTTTTTTGAGGGTGTTTACGCATGGCTTGTAGAAGACTAAATTGCTCTTATCTCTTTCTGGCGAAATAAAAAGAAACTAGCTACTGCAATAAGCACAAAGAAAGCTATTTGATTTAAGAAAGCCCAATTTGAATAGTACAACAACAGCCCTGATGATAAAGAAGCTAAAGCCTGTATTCCAAAAATAAAAAAATCATTAAAGGCTTGCACCTTAAATCTTTCTTCTGCTCGGTAGGTTTTAGTGAGCAGGTAAGTGCCTCCGACAAAAAGAAAATTCCAACCTATTCCTAAACAAAACAAGGAAACCAAAAATCCAAAAAATTTTTGGGACGAGTAGTCAGTAACATAGCCAGTAATATAACTAGCGATATTGAATAAAAATCCAATAATAATAAAGCGAAAAGCACCGATTTTTTGCAAGACAGCTCCGCTAAACAAAGAAGGCACAAACATAGATGCTAAATGAATTTGAATAACAAAAGTAACCGCAGAAAGATCAAAATTATGCGAATGTTTCATACTCAAAGGAGCTGCAGTCATCAGTAAAGACATCAAGGCATAACCAAAAGCAGCTGTTAAAATAGCTACAATACATAGAGGTTGTTTGATAATTTCTAACAAACTTCTTTTTGTTTTTTGGTCGCTGAAATCTTTTTTTATTGTAGGATGTTTGTAGGTCAGCAGCACGCAAAAAGCGAGTAAGTGCATAATTGCCAAAATCAAAAAACAGCCTGCAAATTCTACGCTTAGCAGGTTAACACTGATATTTGCTAGATAGGGTCCCAAAATACCACCGACAATACCGCCGATGAGAATGCGAGAAATAGCAATCTGTGATTTGTTGCTTGGTAGTAATTCTACAGCTGCAAAACGGTACTGATGCACAAACGCAATTCCGCCTCCTAGCATAAAGGTGCTTATTAAAAAAAGCCAAAACAAACTTTGAGAAATAGAAAATACAGCGATAAGACTGGCTGCGATGGAATAAAAACTCGCAAAGACAAAACTTTTTTTTCTGCCGATTTTCTGCATCAAAAGATTGGCGGGAATAATCCCAGAAACTGTACCGACAACAGTTAAAGCAATAGGAAGTGTAGCCAAAGCTGGCAGAGGGGAGATTTGTCTGCCAACAAAACCTCCTACTAAAATCACTATGGGAGCAGTGGGAAAACTGAACATCATAGCTACAACTAACTTGTAAAGCTGAAAATTCCCAGAATTTACGGAGCGCTTCATTTGGGTGTTATTTGGTGTATTACTTGGTCGGGTGTTATTTGGGGTCATAAAATTTAAAGTTTGGGGTAGTCAAAAATTTTAAAATCATCTTTGTAAATTCTATTGATGATTTTTATAAAATCAGGGGTTAAAGCTGGAGATTCAACCGCTTGGGTATTATTGACTTTGGTATTGAAAAAATCAAGATTGATTTTTTCAGAAAGTTTTACCATTGCTTCTCTATCGTCTATTTTAATAATTTTTACATTTTCAAAGATAGGACGTTTTTTAGTAATATCGGCTATAAATTTTCCTTTTCTTTTTCCTTGTAGACAATATATCCAATGTTGTGGCGTTAGATGCCTATCCATTTCATAAACCTTTGGTAGAATATTATTTGTAAAATCAGCAAAAGAGATATTCCATTTTTCAAAAATCTGCTCCTTGGAATCCTTTTTTTCGTCAATATCCAAGTAAGGGAAAATTGTTTTTTGAACATCTTGCCAACCTAAACGAAGGTTGTTTTTTTGTTCTAGTACTAGACTATGAAATTTTTCTTTATAAAAGGAAATAGCTCTTCTGTAGGGATTTCTAACGAGCAAATAGTGTTCTAAAAAAGGAATGTTGTGCTTTTCTAAAAAAGTTGGAAATGTACTATCTATCCTTATCAAGACTGAAAAATTAATAGAAATTTTTAACAATGAGGTATACATCACCTTAAAATTTGTAGAAATAAGAATTTGTTTGTTTTTGTGATAGAAGTATTCCATATATTCTAATATAGATTTTTGAATTTGCCAAATAGTTGAAACAGGTGCGAAAAATTTTTTAACTCGTAGGAATACTCTCTTACTGCTTAACACAACGCAAATTCAAAAGTTAATCCAATTCAAACTTAGGAAGGTTGTGCTGCAAAGCAGCAGCATTGATAGCATTGTGCAGTAACATACTAATCGTCATAGGACCTATTCCACCGGGAACAGGAGTAATCGCAGAGGCTTTTTCCTTGATTTCTTCAAAGGCAACGTCGCCTACAATACGTCTTCCTCTAGGAGAATTTTTATCTTCAATACGGTTGATACCGACATCTACCACAACTGCGCCTTCTTTTATAAAATCTGCGGTTACAAATTCTGGTTTGCCGATAGCAGCAATCAAAATATCGGCTTCGCGACAGCGAGTTTCTAGCTCTACTGTTGCAGAATGGCATAATTGCACTGTAGCGTTGTATTTTTTTAAGGAGAGTAGAATAGAAAGAGGCCTACCTACAATATTGCTCCTACCTAAAACTACGACTCTTTTGCCTTTAAGACTATAACCATTTCGGTGCAAGATTTGAATCACCCCGTATGGAGTGCAGGGCATAAATCTGGGCTGACCTAAAGCCAGTAGCCCCATATTATAAGGGTGAAAACAATCTACATCTTTTTCGGCACTGATACTTCTAAAAATTTTGCTTTCATCTGTGTCTTTGGGCAAAGGGGATTGGCAAAGAATTCCATTTATTGATTTGTCTTGATTGAGTTTTGCAACTAGTGCCAAAAGTTCCGCTTCATTAGTGGTTTCGGGCAACTTTTCAGAAACAGAATCTATACCCAATCTCTCGCAAGCTTCCCGCTTACGGCGGACATATATTGTAGAGGCGGGATCTTCTCCTACTAAAACTACAACAAGGCGAGGATGCACTCCTTTAGCCTTCAGTAGGTCTACATTTTTTTTTAACTCGGCTTCTAGTTGTCCGCTCAGATCTTTTCCATTTAGTAGTTTCATAGGTATTATTTTTATTAAGGTTTGTATTCAAATAGACTTCAAAAGTATATTGTATTATAAGTAAAGGCAATCACAATTAAAATCAAAGATTTTGTTTTTGTTCTGATTTTTTCTCCAGTGCAAGTTTGAGAAGTTTATCAATTAAAGCAGAATAATTCAGACCCGATACTTGCCACAACCTAGGATACATACTGATTTTTGTAAAACCGGGCAAGCTATTAATCTCATTGAGATAAATTTCTTCTCCTACAAGAAAAAAATCTATTCTCGCTAACCCACTACATTGCATGGTTTTGTAAGCGTCCTTACTTACCATCTGTATTTTTGCAACTAATTCTGCGGGCAAGTCCGCTGGAGCTACTAGCTCTACTCCTTTTTCGTCTAAATATTTTGCTTCGTAAGAATAAAAATCGTAATTTTTTAATAGAATTTCTCCAACTAGAGATGCCTCTATATTTTGATTGCCTAAAACAGCAACCTCCAATTCTCTACCTTTTATTTGTTTTTCTATCAAAATTTTAGGATCTATGCTTTGTATTTTCTGGCAAGCTTTCCCAAAAGATGACTCGTCCTTGCAAAGATAAACTCCTACAGAGGAGCCCAAAGAAGAGGCTTTGACTATTAAGTTATCCGAATCCAATTCATCGCAGAGTTTAGAAAACTTTGGTAAAGACTGGTTATGAAGAAAATCTTTGTAGGGAACTGTTTTTATTCCAGCTTTTTCTAAAATGGTTTTGGTAAAAACTTTATCCATACAGATCGCAGAAGATCTAACATCGGAGCCTACATAAGCCACATCTAAAATTTCTAACATTCCTTGCATACAGCCATCTTCTCCTCCCGTGCCGTGCAAAATAGGAAAGACTACTTCTATTTTTTGGGAACGGATAAAATTTTCTATAGATATTTCTTGAGCCTGTGGGTTAATACAAACTTCGGCTATATTGTTTGTGTTAAGAATCAAGTCTTCGTAGTGCCTCCAGATTCCTTTTTTATCTATTGCTACTAAAATAGGTGTGTAGGATTCTAGAGGAATGTTTTGAAAAATATTGTAGGCAGAAACTAGAGATACTTCGTGCTCTGTGCTTTTGCCACCGCCTACAATTAAAACTTTTTTTGGTAAAACTTTTTTTTTCATTACTTTTTTATTATTGGGAGGGAGGAGAAACAATTTGAGATCATTGAATAAGTAGTTTGTGCGATTTGTGGGCTTTCTAAAAACTACGAGTCTAATTCAAAGGTCTCACTACTGCATTGATTCTACTAACTTATCAAAATCTACTTTATTTTTGAGCTCTCTAGCTTTTCTTTCCAATGCAAGCTGAAGCAGTTTATCAATCAAAGCAGAGTATTCCAAACCTGACTCCCGCCATAATCTAGGGTAGGTAGACACTTTTGTGAAACCGGGTAGGCTATTGATTTCGTTGAGGTAGATTTCCTCGCCTACTAGAAAAGAATCTACTCTTGCCATACCGCTACAATAAAGTGCATTGTAAGCTTTTTTGCTGGTTTCTTGAATTTTTAAAACTAATTTTTCGTCTAAGTTCGCGGGAGCTACTAGCTCTACTCCTTTTTCGTCTAAATACTTTGCTTTGTAAGAATAAAAATCGTGATTTTTTAACATTACTTCGCCTATTACTGGCACCTCAAGTTTTTGATTGCCTAAAACAGCAACCTCAAATTCTCTCCCTTGAATTTGCTTTTCTACTAAAATTCTAGAATTGACGCTTTGAATTTGTGCACAAGCCTTTCTAAAAGAGCTTTCATCCTTACAAAGATAAACTCCAATAGAAGAGCCCAAAGAAGAAGCTTTAACGATTAAATTTTGAGAATCTAACTCTTTACAGAGTTGAGCAAAAGTTGGTAGTTCTTCAGAGACTAAAAAATGGCTGTAGGGAGCAGTTTTCAAACCTGCTTTTTCTAGCATAATTTTGGTGACTATTTTATCCATACAAATAGCAGAAGTTCTAACATCAGAGCCTACATAAGCCAAGTTAAAAACTTCTAAAAACCCTTGCATACAGCCGTCTTCTCCTCCAGTACCGTGCAGAATGGAAAATACTACTTCTATTTCGTGAGAACGGATAAAATTTTCTATAGAAATGGCTTTTGCTTCTGGATTGATATGCACTTTGGAAATATCTTCCACATCAACAATCAAATTTTCACAATGTCTCCAAATGCCTTTCTTGTCTATCGTCACTAGCAGAGGTGTATAAAATTCTAAAGGAATATTATGAAAAATATTGTAAGCAGAAACCAGTGATATAGGATGCTCTGTGCTTTTTCCTCCTCCTAGTACTAAAACTTTTATTGGTAAAACTTTTGTTGGTAAAACTTTTGTTTTCATTGAATTAAGATGATTGGCTGGTTTGTTTGGCTGTTTAGCCTATGCAGCGTTGAAAATTTTTTTTTTAACTTTTGACGACGCTTGTTTGACGATTAAGGTAAAAATTATACCTACAAGTATTTGATATTGCAAATAAAGAAAAATACTATAAAATGAAGATAAAAACAACTAATTTAAAGCTCTATAATTCAAAGTTCTCTCACTAATTTATGGCAAAATCCTATATCATAGTAGCCGCTCTCAAAGCAGAAACACTCAATTTAGAAAAATTTGCACCGCTAATACATACAGGAGTCGGTAAATTAAACGCAGCTATAAAGCTCTACAAAGCAATTCAAGAATACCAACCCGAACTTGTTATTAACTACGGAACAGCGGGCAGTATTAGTGGTGTGAGTGGTTTATTGAAAATAGATACTTTTGTGCAGCGAGATATGGATGTGCAAGCGCTGAATTTTCCGAGAGGTGTTACTCCTTTTTCTGGTGAAAGCTTGCCCGAAAAAAAAGGTATAGTTTTGGGTACAGGCGATAATTTTATAACCAATGCCGAAGAGCAACTCAAAGGACTTGAAATTGAGATAGACCTCGTAGATATGGAAGGCTATGCGCTTAAAAAAGTAGCGGATGATTTGAATGTGCCCTTTGAATCTTATAAGTATGTAAGCGACCGCGCCAACAAAGAAGCAGCCCAAGACTGGAGCAGAACTGTGCAAGAAGGAGCAAAATCTTTTCTTGTTTTACTGGAAAAAAACTATGGAAAGTCTAGTCTGCTAAGCAGTCAAAATAGGAAAACTCGGGATGGAGCAAAAAAACAAACTTTGGAAAAAGGTGCAGCCTATTTTATAAAAAAGCTAGCTTTAGAAAAGCACCCTGAGGGAGGTTGTTTTAAAGAAGTCTATCGCAGTAAAGAAAAAATACCTCAAGCCTCGTTGCCTGCGAGATTTTCTGGAGATAGAGCTTTTTCTACCTGTATCTATTTTTTACTAAACAAGCAAGATTTTTCTAGTTTCCATAAAATTAGGCAAGACGAGCTTTGGCATTTTTACGAGGGCTCAACTCTCCAGATGCATTTTATAGATTTATTAGGGAATTATCACTCCGCCCGTTTAGGCAGAAATTTAGAGCAGGGGGAACAAATACAGTATACAGTTCCCCACAATACATGGATGGCAGCAGAAGTGATAGATAAAGATAGCTATAGTTTGATTGGAGCTACAGTTGCACCGGGTTTTGAGTTTGCAGATTTTGTGATGCCTACTGAAGCGGAACTTATCAAAAAATACCCACAGCACCAAAAGATTATTTCTCGGTTGACGAAACCATAACCAACACCTATCTAAAAACGATTAAAATCTATTTTAAAGTTTTATTGGCAGACTTATGTTATTGTTTATTTTCATAAATAGTCAATTATACTTTTTTTATTTGCAATATAAAAACTCACCTCTTTTTTAAATCCACTTAAGCAAAAAGGACAGATAATGTTATGTTTAGAATCTCTTATTTCAGGTTCTATTTCTATTCTATCTAAATTATCATAGATAAGCGAATACAAGCCTTGCCACTTTATATAATCACTTAAAGTTGTTTTTTTTCCTTTGGGTTTTAAAAATTTATAATGTTGAAATCCAAATAAAAATATATTTTTCTTTTCATCATCCAATTGACTAAAGGGCTTAGTAAAATCAAATAAACCTTCTTTTAAAAATTTTGTAACAACATTTTTAAGCTGTAATTTTAGAGGAAATTTTAAAAAACCTTCATTTAAGATAGATTTATTCTCATCTTTAATAATAAGTGTTTTCTTGTAGGCAGCTCTTATTCCGTTACCATTACAATCATTACAGCTATTCAAATATAAATTGAAGGAATGTTCTGTGATTTTTGGAGTGCCAATTAACTTATCATTTATAGAAACTAATCTTGTAAAAAGTTCATATTTACTATTTTTAGTTTCAACTGTAATCCAACCATTACCAAAATTATACGCCTTTTCTATATTTTCAACTTTCACCCTAAATTGCCATTCATCTACTGCGTAATCATTTATATCTATATTGAATCCTAATTTTTTAAGATGTTTCAGCTTGTTTTTTTTTATAGAAATAGGAATTATTTTATACTTAAATAAATCAGACACATAAGGATTAAAAGTTACGGTGTATTCCGCTAAAGAATCAACAAAAGCAAAAAGTTCTTTCTTTGTTTTAAAATATTTATGTTTTTCATTATCTGTTTTCACACAATGATTTTCATAAAAAAACTTTTCAATTTCAAAATGCTTTTCGTCTAAATAAAACCGATTACAGTCTGGAAGAGAATGGGTTGAATAATTTTTGTATTTTAAATTTGGCTGTTGGAGTTTGTTTGTTTTAATGCTTTCATATTCTCCATTAAACGCTTTTGCTGTCAAAGATATTTGGTTTTTTAGCAAATCTTCGTATTTCCCTGCAAAAATTTGTTTTCCACCAGCATCGCCACTACCGAGCCCCAGCTCCATAATAAAATCACTATTTTTAATGATTTCAAGGTTATGCTCTATGATGATGATAGAATTATTAAAGGCAATAATTTCATCAAAAATGGAATAAAGTTTTGTCGCATCTTTATTACTTAGTCCTGTTGTCGGTTCATCAAGCACAAATATAAAATTTCCCTTTTTAATTTTGTTAGCCGCTGAAATCAAGGTTTCGGCTAATTTTAACCTTTGTGCTTCGCCGCCGCTTAGTGTTGGAGTCGTTCTACCTAACGAAATATGCGCTAACCCCAATTTGTGTAATATTTCAAAGGCAAATTTTAATTTTTCATCATTAAATATTTTTGATAATTCACTCAAAGGACTTGCTAAAATTTCTATAATATTTAAATCATTATATTTTATGTCTAAAATTTCTGGTTTATAACGCAGCCCTAAACAACTTGGGCATAAATTATTGTTTAGTTCTCCTAAACCTTTACAGGTTTCACAGGCACCATCTATTGAATTAAAACTAAAATAACCTTTATCAAAACCAAACTCTTTAGAGATTTCAAGGGAGGCAAAAATATCCCTTATTCTGTCAAAAATATTTAGATAAGTTGCTACAATAGATCTTGAATTTATACCTATTTGCGATTGAGTCAATTCTACCACTGCAGCGATTTTTTCAATATTTTTTATTTCTTTGATAAGCGACCTATCAATACTTTTATCTGCTATATATTGTTTAATATTAGGAATTAAAGCCTTGTGTATTAATGATGATTTACCGCTACCACTAACACCACTAATAGCGCTCAAACAGTTAAGTGGTATGATAAAATTTTCATTTTTAATATTATTTGCATTAACAGAAATAAGTTCAAGTGCATTATTGAAATCAATCTCTATTTTATTTCTTAAGTGAGATGTATCTTGCAATTTTTTTGTTTTACCTGTAAAAATAACCTCTCCACCTGCATCTCCACTCCCCGCGCCAAGTTCAATCGTATAATCACTGTTTTTTATATAATCTGGGCTATGTTCGCTAATAATAATAGTATTTTCCTTGTCTCTTAAATTTTTAATTAAATGTATAATTTGATTATTGTTAAATGGATGTAGCCCTACTGAAGGCTCGTCTAAAATATATAATAATCCCTTATATTCACTATTAAGTTCTAATGAAAGTTTTAGTCGCTGTAATTCTCCACCACTTAAAGTATCTGTAGTTCTATCTAGTGTTAGATATTCTAATGTAGCTTTTTTTAGTGATTCTAAAATAGCTAATATTTTTTTGTGGTGCAGTTTTTTATCACTAAAAAAGAGATACAATTCATTGACTGTTTTACTTAACAATTCGCTAATATTAAACCCGTGAATTTTCACAGCGTTTGCTTTATAGTTTAGTCTTGTGCCATCACACTCTGTGCATGGAATGGACTTTATAAATTTACCAATGCTTGGTTGTCCTTGATGTTGCTGTATTTTTAGAAAAATAAAATTTTTAATAATCTTTTGTTCGTCGGGTGATAAATCAAAAAATTTTTTTTGCTTGTCTATTTTAGCTTTTTTAAGAGTTTGATCAATGGTATCTTGGTAAAGCATTACATATTTATAGCCACCTGCTTCGTTCTTTGCCAAGTTCAAAAAATTTTCTGCAAGTGGTTTATTTTTTAAGATTAAATTGTCTAAATCTAATTCCTCTATGATTCCGCGTCCGTTACATTTGGAACATTTTCCACTTCTTTTTTCTGCAGCATTAAAGCTTAAAAGTTGTGAAGATTTTTTTTGATAAATTTTTCCTGTTTGTGAATCTAAAAAATCTGTATGCAACTTTAAATCAAGACTCCCAAGTTTTAAGTAAAAATTTTCTTGGGCTAAGCCTTGGTATTTTTCCAGTTCGTTTAAGCTATTGACAGACACCAAAATAGTATGGGCATAGCGTTCATTGAGATCTTTGAGCGCAGTGATTTTTTTCCATCTTTGTTTGTCGTCGTAAGATGAAACAAAAACAGCTTCTTTTATACGATTGAGTTTTAATAACTCTAATTCTTTTTTGCCGTTGGTGTGTTTTTGATCACAAACAATAGCAAAAATTTCAACGGAGGCTTTAGGGTGATAGGATTGAACAAATTGTTTTATATCGTCGGTGGTTGGCTCTTTAATAATATTACCATTGTCACCAATTATTTCTCCATATTGAGTCAACTCCGCTCTTAAAAGCTCGTGTAGTTTTGTGATAGTCGCTAAAGTAGAGGCTATACTTTCACTCAATCCTCTTTGCTTCAGGGTGACGCAGTAGGGGAGGTTTTCTATTTTTTCAAATTTAGGACGCAGAGCATAATCTAAACAGCTAGCATTACCACTGGCTATTTTCTCTCGCCTTTTGGCTTCTTGTGCTAAAACGTTATAAATTAGAGAAGATTTACCACTACCACTAATTCCAGTAATAGCAGTGATTTTATTTTTTGGAATTTCTAAAGAGATGCGTTTTAGGTTATTTTCGTAAGCCTCTTTAACTTTTATCACTGTCATCTATTTTAGAGCTGTTTTTCCACTTGTCGTACTCATCCCGAGTTATAAAATTTTCTATTTTGAGTTCTTTATTTTCATCCTCAACTGTCTTGTTAATTACATCAATTGTTTTTTCATCAATAACTATTAAATACTTTAACTCCGTTTTTGGATATAGTTTTTTCCTACAAAATTTAGTGTTTTTTATGTTTTTTAATTTATATTTTTTAGCATCCTCAAGATTATCAAATTCCATTTGATCCAGTTGCTTTAAAGTTAAGTTTTTACAATCCTTAAATTCAACGCCTTCGCATTTAGCTTTTTTACCGTGACATTGAGCATCTTTAAATTTAACTCCTTTAAG
The DNA here is from genome assembly GCA_965216635.1 of bacterium. Classification (GTDB taxonomy): domain Bacteria; phylum SAR324; class SAR324; order XYD2-FULL-50-16. Next base: position 1,740,649 of record OZ244188.1, on the reverse strand, counting down.
ATCGCATTCTATAAAAGAAGTTCCCCATAAATTGGCACCATTAAAATCAGCCTCTTCAAGATTACAATGTATAAATTTACAAAAATGATACTTTGCTTCTTTAATAATATTTATTTTTTTTAACTTACAATGATAAAATGCTAGATACTCAACAGGTCTTTTTTTACCTACAACTTTAAATAAAGTACTTATTTTTTTTTTATCAAAATCGGTATCTACATCAAAGATAATTGTATTAGAAATATCTACATTTGTATTGCTACTTTCCAAATCTAATATTATTTTTCTAATAATATACAGTGCTGTTGAGCTAATTTTTTTCTTTTTATTTCCATTCCTCCATTCTTTTATAGTTTGTTTTCCAATATCCTTTATTGATAGTCTTATTTCTTGGTTAATAACCTGTATTACTCTGCCTATATTTTCGGGATGATCTTTAGCTACATCGGCTAACGAAAACATAGCTGCAATTTTAGCTTCAGTATTTGATTTTTTACCAGTTAATAGTTTTGTGGCTTCTAAATAATTACTAAACTGCTTATCTTGATTAAAAGTTTCATGTTGCGTTTGTGTCTGTTTTTCAGCTATTTGATTTCTGAGTTGGTATAGAAATAAAGTCATTAAACCACCAAATGCAAGACCAACATTCCTAAGGGTATAAACTTTTTTACTATAATATATATTACATAATTTAGTAAACACTGTATCTGGGATGAATAGAAAATTTGTACCCGAATCCTTTAATTCCAGTGATACTCCAAGTACCAACAATAACAAACTTATGAATGTTAAAATTCCTATAAAAAATAGCAGAAACAATTTACGGTCAAGCAAAAAAATTACAATGGAAACAATTGAGACAATAGCAAAATATTCATCAGGGCAGAATCCCCAAAGTATTAGTCCTAAAATTATTAGAACCCAAAAGATACATATTTTCTTTTCTTCAATCCAATTTTCAACTGGTTTTAAAATATCCATTAAATTCATCCAGTTTTTTTTACAGCAAAACAAAAAGATAAATGCAATTAAAACAATTAAGACTAGAACAATGCCAATATTTTCATGACAATATTCACACAAAGTTGACATTTTAAAAAACAGCCCTATAAAAAATATAAGCACCGATCCTATTAGAATAGAACAGATACATTTTTTTATTTTTTCGCAACAATTATTCATAAGGTTTCCAAAAGCTAAATAGCATTTTATTTTTATAGGTAGTGTTGGTTAAATCCAACAAAGAATTGGAAAAGTTTTTGGTAATTTCAGGGTGATAAACCAAAAAATACTCTACTGGCAGTCTTTTTATACCCACTTCAAAACCAACCGCATAAAAGATTTCTGCAACTTCTTCTATGGAATAATCGTAAGCGGTATATTTTTCTTCTTCCCTAATTATTTTTCTACGTTTGCTCCAAAGTGGGTTTTCAATGTGGCTACCCATCGTAGAAAAATAAAACCCTCCTTTCTTTAAGGCGGAAAAAATAATTTGGGCGTGGTTCTTTAAATCTTGAATGGTATAGATCGCTTCTTGAGAATAGACAGCGTCAAAATAATCAGGCTGGTTTTGCAATAAATCGCTTGTGTAAAGAGTGTATTTTATAGATGGATTTTTGTTTTTTTGCTTGGCTTTATGGATTAAGTTTTCATCTAGTTCTACCCCCAAACCATTTTTTAAATTATCCATCAAATCAAAAATCTGCAAAAATTTGCCATCTCCACAACCAAAATCTAATACATTTTTTGTCGTGTCGGGCTTTAATACTTTTTGAGATTCTTTGATCATAGAAATCCAAAAGGGAAGATTGGAATCCAGACCAACTTTCTCATGCGCTTGAGATATATGAAATTGCTTCATTGTGGAAAAGAGTAAGGCTTATTCTCGGGTGAAACTTACAAAAATTTCTCTAGTAGAAAAAGAACCATCACTATTTAATTCAAAACTACATTCTGTTCTATCGTGCAAAGTTCTTTTATTATGGGTAATCAAAATATCCCCTGCTGCTAGATAAAACTCCTTTCTAAATTTTTTAGCAATATTTAAAAATTTATCTATCAATAATTTTTCTTCTACCGTTTGAGTGATTTTTTTTTTCCAGTAGTAGTGTTCAATTCTAGTTAAATCAAATCTCACTTTATTTTCATCGTTCTCCTTATACAAAATCGGGTGTTGCGTGATAATTTCTTTTTTTTTATCCCCATCGTAATTGACCCCGTAAGATAACATTGGTATTTTATGTTTAAATAATCTATCTAAAAAGTCTGCATCATAAACTTCTAAATAACGAACAATATCGTCAATTTTCACTACTCCATTTTTTGTAGATTGTAATGGATCTTCGCTTATGGCTTGAATAAATCCAGTTTTTGGTTGGTTTTTTAAATCAATTGCATCGTCGTTATGCAACTCTATTGCCTCGTATTTGCAGCCAGTATAGAGACGGTCAATTTTTATATCGGTATATTCAACAGCCCCATAAAATTCGCCGTAGAGTTTAACAAAGGCTTCAAAAATTTTTTTTTCTTTATTAAAACCAATATTTTTAATAACCACAAAAAAACTTAAATCTAATATTTTTTTTGAAGTAGCAACTATATTTTGAAAATCTGTATTTTTTTTTAGGAAAGTATCTATCTTGCCTTGAGGCAATGATTTTATTTTTTGAGACTTAGTGGCTATACTGCCACTAAGTTCTTTTGAGACTTGTAGGACTGGCACTTTCTACCTGCAAGAAGTAGATCTACAAGGGTTAGCTAGTCCAGTCAAATTATGAGCGAAGTGTTTTTTAAATAGTTTTTGAGTCAAAGCAAACCCTTCACTTAAATCCTCCTGAGTTTCTGTTTCCGTCAAACCAAAATAAGGATAATGGTGTAAATAGTAACCAAAAATCAGATTACAATCGCTTATGTATTTTCTTGTGTCTAATATATGAAAGTGCCAATATTCATCAACAGTTTCATTAGGAGCTATTGTTATGCTATCACCATAAACTTTATGGAGAATTAACCATTTTTTATACAATCCTTCTATTAGAATTGCTTTCTCTGCCTTCCATCCGTGATAAGAGATTAGTTTTGAATTTTGCTCTATAAAATCTAATTTTTCTACCAAAGACCTAGCATTATCAATTTTCTTCTCTGTTGCAAATTGTTGCTTGTCTACTGGAGAAAAAGACTTGCCTGTAGAGTTATTTAAACTCAAAGTTGTGTTTTCTAACATTTGTATCTCCTTATTGTTGGTTATTTAAGTTTTAAGTTTAGAGTTTCTTATACTAGCACTATGTAATAAAATAGACTTTAATATAGCACTATTTAAAAGTATCTCTACTATTAGTAGCTAATATTCCATAAAATAAAAAATAAAACAAGCCTTAATACAAATTCTTTTACGAAAAATGTCGTTATTTTAGTTATAAAATAAAGGTAGTTTTTTGACTTAACTTAGAAGAGACACAAAAGTAAAATCATAAAAAACAACAAAACAGTCGTTTTGCTAATTACGAATAGACTTTTCTTTATAAATTTAGGTTGGTTTTTTATCAGAAATATTTTAAGTTACAAACAATAACAAAGAAAAAATAAGAATGCAATTTTCAAATTCTCATCAAAAAAAAATCTCTAAAGGAAATTGTGGCACCGGACTTATTGCAAATATGTCTGGAACAGCTAGCCACGAGATGCTCCTGCAGGGCTTGCAAATTCTTCGCAACTTAGAGCACAGAGGAGCTACTGGACAGGACCCTTTATCTGGCGACGGTGCTGGAATTTTGGTAGAAATTCCAGACAGCCTTTTTCGTAGAAGTTGGGGTGAAAAAATAGAATTGCCTGAGCTAGGAAGCTACGCAGTGGGTGTTTTTTTCTTTTCTCAAGACAAAAAAAAACGCGAGCAACAAAAATTGCTTATAGAAAAAACCATTCCTAAAAGTGCTTTGGAATTTCTTTGTTGGCGAAAAGTTCCCACCAACAATCAATGCCTATCTAAAAGTGATTTAAACCGAGAACCTCATATTTTCCACCTTTTTGTCACCACTAGAAATCCTACTATTTTGGCAAAAAAAGTTTATCTTTTAAGAAAAAAAATCAGCAAAATAGCTCTTTGCCAAAAGGATAGTTTTTTTGATGTTATCAGTTTTTCTAGTGATAGTCTGCTTTATAAAGGGCTTTTTTTAGCAGGACAGTTGGCGGATTATTTTTTAGATTTAAAAGAAGAGGATTTTAAAACTTCTTTTGCTCTAGTGCATCAACGGTATTCTACCAACACCCTACCTTCGTGGAAACTGGCACAACCTTTTCGGCTTTTAGCCCATAACGGAGAAATCAATACAATTATAGGAAATATTAACGGCTGTAATGCTAGGGAGTGGGAGTTGCAAAGTGAGGCATTTGGCAAAGATTTTTCAGAATTGCTACCCATTATAGAAGCTGACTGTAGTGATAGTTTGGCTTTTGATAATTTTTTAGAATTTTTGGTGGCGAGCGGAGTTCCCTTATTGGAAGCTATGATGATAATGATTCCTAGGGCTTGGGAAAACAATCCACTAATCCCTAAAAAATTAAAAGCGTTTTACGAATACTTTGCTCCTATGGTAGAGGCTTGGGATGGTCCCGTTTCTATGGTTTTTGCGGATAAAAATTTTATTGGAGCAACTGTGGATAGAAACGGATTGAGACCTTTGCGTTACTGTCAAACTGTGGATAAAGTTCTTGTTGTCGCCTCAGAATCTGGAGTTATTCCTTTTTCTGATATAAAAATCCAAAGCAAAGGAAAATTGGGAGCTGGAGAAATATTAGCAATAGACAGACAAACAAACCAGCTTTTAAAAACAGAGAGCATTCACCAAAAATATAGCGAAGCCTATCCTTATCTAGAATGGAATCAAAAAAACAAGGTTTATCTAAAAAATCTTAAAGGCGTTACTTCCAAACCCTCTAAAAACCCAGAACAAGCAACAGTTTTGCAACAGCAAAGGGCTTTTAGCTATAGCGAAGAAGAATTACAAATGCTACTCAAGGCTATGAGTGAAAATAGTGAAGAATTAGTTTATGCGATGGGAAACGATACTCCCCTATCTGTACTTTCAGAAAAACCTAAATTGCTATTTACTTATTTCAAGCAGAGGTTTGCTCAAGTTACCAATCCTCCGATGGATCCTATTCGCGAAGATTGTAATATGTCTTTGCAGACCTATATCGCAGACAAGCTTAATCCGTGTTTAAGAAAAGAGATTTATGCCAAAACCCTCGTTTTAGAAAGCCCCATTTTAAATTCATCCGAATTTTCTGCTTTAGCGTACCAAAAAAATTTCCCACTTAGAAGTTTGGATATTACCTATCCTAAAGAAAAGAGTTTGCAACAAGCCTTAGATCAACTTTGCAACCAAGCTGCAACCGAAGCCAAAAAAGGAATTTTGATTTTAGTTCTCAGTGATGCCAATATTCAAAAAACCCGTATTCCCATTCCCTCCCTTTTAGCAACAGCTGCCGTTCATCACCATCTCATCAAGCAAAGACAGAGAGGAAAATTAGGAATTGTAGTGCAAACAGGAGAAGCAAGAGAAACCCACCATTTTGCTCTTTTGTTGGGTTATGGGGCTTGTGCGGTTTATCCTTATTTGGCTTATGCAACTATAGAAAAAATGAGGCAGACTGGACAAATAAAAACTGCGCCTGCTGAAAGCGCTCAACAAAATTACATTAAAGCAGCAGAAAAAGGAATCAAAAAAATTATGTCTAAAATGGGCATTTCTACGCTCAATAGTTATCAAGGAGCACAAATTTTTGAAGCGGTTGGTTTAAACAAAAAACTACTACAAAAATATTTTTGTGGTACTCATAGCCCTTTAGATGGAATGGATTTAAAACTTTTGGAAAAGGAATCTTTATTACAGCATCACGCTGCTTGGGAAGGGGAGGCTTGGGAATTTCCTGCAGATACAAATAGTCTGTTCACTGGTGGAGAATACAACTGGCGAGTGCAAGGAGAAAGACACGCTTATAACCCGCAAACCATTCATCTGTTGCAGCAGGCTGCTTGGAAAAACGACTATTCTATTTTTAAAGAATTTACAAAGCAGATGAACGAATTAGAACTTTATAAAATCAGAAATCTGCTAGATTTTACTTCTCATAAAAAACCCATAGCCTTCAATGAGGTAGAATCAGAAAGCGAAATTGTTAAAAGATTTTGTACAGGCGCAATGTCTATCGGTGCTATTTCTAAAGAAGCTCACGAAGATTTAGCAATTGCTATGAACCGATTAGGAGCCAGAAGCAATACAGGAGAAGGAGGAGAGTCTGCGGCTAGGTATGTTTTAGATAAAGACGGAAATTCTAGAAATAGCAGCATTAAACAGGTAGCATCAGGGCGGTTTGGAGTTACTAGTTATTATCTCTCAAAAGCTAAAGAGCTACAGATTAAAATCGCACAGGGAGCAAAACCCGGCGAAGGAGGACAACTTAAAGGTTTTAAGGTAGACGCCTACATTGCAGAATTGAGACACACTATAGAAGGAGTGCCTCTCATTTCTCCGCCTCCCCATCACGACATCTATTCTATAGAAGATTTAGCACAGCTGATTTATGATCTAAAAAACGCCAGCCCCAAAGCAGAAGTTAGTGTGAAACTTGTTGCTTCTGAAGGTGTGGGAACTGTGGCTTATGGAGTTGCAAAGGGCAAAGCCGATAGAGTAGTTATTGCAGGTTATGATGGAGGCACAGGCGCATCTCCAGCCTCTTCTATCAAACACGCTGGCATTCCTTGGGAAATAGGTATTGCAGAAACCCAGCAAGTTTTAATGATGAACGGAATAAGAGATAGAGTTCGTCTCCAAGTAGATGGACAAATTACAACGGGTAAAGGAGTAGTGATTGGCGCTCTTTTAGGAGCAGAAGAATTTGGTTTTTCTACTTCTGCATTGGTTACACAAGGTTGTATTTTAATGAGGAAATGCCACTTAAATACCTGTCCTGTAGGCATTGCCACACAGGATCCTATGCTTAGAAAAAAATTTAAAGGAAAACCAGAATATGTTATAAACTTCTTTTTGCATCTAGCGAAAGAAGTCCGCGAAATTATGGCACAACTAGGCGTAAAGAAATTTGATGATTTAATAGGGCAAACAGAATTTTTAAAAATAGCCAAACACAAACACAATCTAAAATCAAGATGTTTAGATTTTTCTCCTTTGCTTTATAAAGTCAAACGGAACAATACCTACGGTAGCCAATTTTTTGAAAAAACAAGCTATAGAAAAACAAGAGAGCAAGACAATCTCACTTCTAATATTTTAGATAACAAACTGATTCAACTCGCACAGCCTGCGCTAGAAGAAGGCAAAAAAGTTCGTTTTGGGATGTGCATCAAAAATACACAACGCACCGTAGGCACTATGCTAGGCTATGAGCTTACCAAAAGATATGCGCAAAAAGGTCTCCCCGATGATACTATATGCGCCGACTTTTGCGGAACAGCAGGGCAAAGCCTAGGTGCCTTTTTACCCAAAGGCATTAGCTTGCGGATACAAGGAGACGCTAACGATTATCTAGGTAAAGGTCTTTGCGGTGGAAAAATTGTGCTTTCTACAGCGGCTATGCGTAAAGTTAATCCGACTTATATCGCTCAAGAAAATACTATTGTTGGCAACACTGTACTTTATGGAGCTACCTCTGGGAAAGTTTTTTTGAACGGAGCAGCGGGAGAAAGATTTGCTGTGCGTAATAGCGGTGCCTACACAGTTGTAGAAGGAGTGGGCGAGCACGGTTGCGAATATATGACTGGAGGTGTGGTAATTGTGCTAGGCAAAGTAGGTAGAAACTTTGCTGCTGGAATGAGCGGAGGTTACGCTTATGTCTATCAAACAGAAGCTACTTTAAGAAAAAATTGCAATCTTTCTGTAGTGGAAGTTTTGAATCTAGGCAAGACAAAAAAACATGGCGAAAAAGCAACTCATCTGAATAAATTTTGGGAGTTAATAGAAGAACACTATCTTGAGACCGAAAGTGTAGTAGCCAAAGAAATTTTAGCAGACAAAGACACTGTCTTAAAAAAATTCTGCTGGATAGTCCCCAAAAAACAAGAAGAAAAACAGGAGCGTCCCGAACAAAATAAAAAATCTCCTATAGCCATCCGCCCGCTTGAAGTCTATACCGTCGCTTGAAGTCTATTTTTTCTTTACACATGCAGGAGCATTTTTGCTTATTGGGCTATTTGGCTTTTTGAGCCAAAAGTAAAACTTGTGTCCCCGTACTCCAAACCCTAACAAGACGCAGAAAGAAAACTAGCCAAAATTCCTACCACTCTCCTGTATTTTTCATAGAAGTCCAAGGTTCTTGGGGAGCTAAAGCGTCTCCCTGTTGTAATAGCTCTATAGAAATGCCATCAGGGGAGCAGATAAAAGCCATACGCCCATCACGGGGTGGACGAAGTATAGTTATTCCTAGGTCCATAAAATTTTGACAGCTATCATAAATATTCGTCACAGAATAAGCCAAATGTCCAAAATTTCTCCCTCCGCTATATGCTTCTGTCTCCCAATTATAAGTTAGTTCTAAAACAGGAGTTAGTTTTTTTTTGGCTAGTTCTAGGTCACCTGGTGCGGCTAAAAAAACAAGTGTAAATTTTCCTTTTTCATTGTCATAACGTCTTGTTTCTACAAATCCTAGTTTATTGCAGTAAAAATCCAAAGATTTTTCTAAATCCTTGACTCGGAGCATACTGTGTAAATATTTCATATTTTCTAGATTTTTGAAGGTGCTTGCCAAAGTTTAGCCAAAACAACAAGCCAAAATAACAAGCTGGTTTTGGCGGGGACGTTATTTTTTGCTCCAAATGGTTGACTAAGCAACCATTTTGGAAAAAAAAAACATCCTTTGCAATTCTGCGAGTTTTACGTTCTTAAAAGAAGCTTCCTTGACAAAGCTCCTTTAACGAAACCGCCCTTAACGAAAGCGCCAGATGAAATTTATTCTAAAGGCTGCTGGGTTTTTTATTTCCACTGATTTTATGGTTCTTATTGAGCCAGCTGCTCGGGTTTGGGTTCGGGTAACAGTGGATCTGGTATTATATGAAGCACCATCCCGATTGTCATAATTCAAACCAATTACATTAGAAGCAATAGTTAAATCGGAATCAATAGAGAAAAATCCCAATACTCTGGTATCTGTTTGGTTGACTGCTACAATATCTTTTACTTCTTCTTTTTGTAGAGAAATATCGGCTTGTATAAGCATATAGCTCGCTTCTACAAAAAGATTTTTCAAAATACGGTAGCTATAGCTCAAGCTAAAAACATTCGCTCTTTGTGAATGGAGTCCAGCACTAGAATCTAGCTTAACATTCGCCACTCCTATTCCAGCAGAGAAACCCTTAGCTATAAAATACTCTAGCAAAAGCACTTGGGAATCTAGCTTGTCTGCTCCAGCTGCCCAAGAGAAGTTGCTGAAAGAATATCTATAGTCACCGTCTCTGTAGCCCACTTGCAAGCCGTTGCCCGCTAGAGCTTTTCCTGTGCTGGTTTCTGAAGAGCCAGCAGTAGAAGCTTGATCTTCTAAAAGCAATCCATCAAAGGCTTTCTTGCATTCGTCGTCTGCAATAGGACTAATAATAGACTCATTTAAAGATCTTGTGTATGGAATTTCTGCTCCGTGTAAGCGAAAACGAAAAGCTTCAAATACACCGCCAGCACTGTTGGTAAAATCTGTTGCGTCGCTGTGGTCTGCTGCTAGGTAGAATATTTCAAGACGGGTCTCAGTGCCTTTACAAATATTTACTGCTATCTCTTCTATTTGGTCTGTGAGTGTATCGCTTTGACGAGGCGTAAACAAATCGGCAGTCAAATCACTCACCGTAACTTTCCCTCCTCCTGTACTTACTACAGTTGTTTTGGTTTCTATCTTGTTCGCCCCAAAAATCAGAGGATTGACTCCTACAAACCAACCCTTTTGGGATGCTATCTCTGGAGCTTCCTGTGCCCGCAGACTGCCTACTCCCTGCATAAAAAAGAAAAATGCCGCTATAAATATTATAAGAGGCAAAACTACCACCTTCAATCTAGGTACGCTCAATCTCATATTTAATTTTTTCATTATAAATTTTAGTTAAAATTTAGAAGCCACAAAGGCTAAATTAGGTTCAAAACAAACCCTTATTAAGATAACTATAGCAAAAAAGAAAATAAATCAATCTTTTTTTTTGCTTTCTGACTATTTTTCTTTGCACCTTTTTTCCCATTTGGCTAGCTATTTTTTCTTTGTATGCTGGCGGGGACGTTATTTTTTGCTCCAAATGGTTGACTAAGCAACCATTTTGGAAAAAAAAACATCCCCTGCAGATTTTTAAAAGCCCTTAACGAAAGCGCCAGACGAAATTTATTCTAAAGGCTGCTGGGTTTTTTATTTCCACTGATTTTGTGGTTGTTTTTGAGCCAGCTGTTTGGGTTTGGGTTCGTTTGACGGTGGTTCTAAGATCGGTTAATACACCCGATGCAGTTTCATAATATGAAGCGGAAGATAGAAGCGGAGTGTTAGGACGTAAATTGTTGCCCCCATAAAACCCTAGCTCTCTGGTATCTGTTTGATTGACTTCTTCAAATACTTTTAGCTCTTCTTTTTGCACGGAAATATTGGCTGAGATAAGCATATAGCTCGCTTCTACAAAAAGGTTTTTCCAGATAGGCACTTGGTAGCTCAAGCTAAAAACATTCGCTCTTTGTGAATGGAGTCCAGCACTAGAATCCAGCTTAACATTCGCCACTCCTATTCCCGCCGAAAAACCCTTAGCTATAAAATACTCTAGCAAAAGCACTTGGGAATCTAGCTTATCTGCTCCAGCTGCCCAAGAGAAGTTGCTGAAAGAATATCTATAGTCGCCGTCTCTGTAGCCCACTTGCAAGCCGTTGCCCGCTAGAGCTTTTCCTGTGCTGGTTTCTGAAGAGCCACCAGTAGAAGATTTATCTTCTAAAAGCAATCCATCAAAGGCTTGCTTACAGGCATAGTCATCAATGGGGCTTGCGGTTACACTTGAACTAGCAATATCATTTGGATTTTCTGTGAGAGATTCAAGTTCTTCTCCGTTGAGGCGAAAACGAATATATTTAACTATACCCCCTTCCTCATAGTATAAGTCTGTTGCGTCGCTTCTATCCTCCGCCAGATATACTATTTCTAACCTGTCTAAATCATAACCTGCAAAATCACCCTCGCAAATATCTACTGCTATTTGCTGTACCTGAACAGTACCTCTAAAAGGAGTACGAATATCGGCAGTCAAATCACCCACCACAAGTTCTCCAACTGTGTCTACTACAGTTGTTTTGGTTTCTATCTTGTTCGCTCCAAAAATCAGAGGATTAACTCCTACAAACCAACCCTTTTGGGATGCTATCTCTGGAGCTTCCTGTGCCCTCAGACTGTCTACTCCCTGCATAAAAAAGAAAAATGCCGCTATAAATATTATAAGAGGCAAAACAACCACCTTCAATCTCGTATTTAATTTTTTCATTATGAATTAGACCTTTGAATTTGCGTTATGTGACGGCTAGGCTAGGCGAAAATTTTTTTTAGCTCGCTGGAATACTGAAGTATTTCAAGAGTTAAAAAAAAATTTCAACGCTGCATAGGCTAAACAGAATGCAAATTCAAAAGTCTATAAATTTTAGTTAAAATTATGCCTTGCGGCTAAAAAAGGTTCAAAACAAACCCTTATTAAGATAACTATAGCAAAAAACAAAATAAATAAATCTTTTTTTTTTGCTGTCTAGCTATTTTTTCTTTGCTAGCTAGCTATTTTTTCTTTGCATGCTGGCTATTTTTTCTTTGCATGCTGGCGGGGACGTTATTTTTTGCTCCAAATGGTTGACTAAGCAACCATTTTGAAAAAAAAAACACCCCCTGCAGATTTTTAAAAAACATCCTTTGCAATTCTGCGAGGTTTACGTTCTTAAAAGAAGCTTCCTTGACGAAAGCTCCTTTAACGAAACAGCCCTTAACGAAAGCGCCAGACGAAATTTATTCTAAAGGCAGCTGGGTTTTTTATTTCCACTGATTTTGTGGTTTTTATTGAGCCAGCTGTTTGGGTTTGGGTTCGGGTGACGGTGGTTCTATAATCGGTTAGAACACCTCTAGAGCTTTCATAATATGAACCGGTAATTACAAGACCAGAATTGTGAGGGCTGAGATTGGATGCCCCATAAAACCCTAGCTCTCTGGTATCTGTTTGGTTGACTGCTTCTGCTTCTATTTCTATTTGTGCTTCTTTTTGTACGGAAATATCGGCTGAGATAAGCATATAGCTCGCTTCTACAAAAAGATTTTTCCAGATAGGGTACTGGTAGCTCAAGCTATAAACATTCGCTCTTTGTGATTTAAGTCCAGCACTAGAATCTAGCTTAACATTCGCCACTCCTATTCCCGCCGAAAAACCCTTAGTTATAAAATACTCTAGCAAAAGCACTTGGGAATCTAGCTTATCTGCTCCAGCTGCCCAAGAGAAGTTGCTGAAAGAATATCTATAGTCACCGCCTCTGTAGCCCACTTGCAAGCCGTTGCCCGCTAGGGCTTTTCCTGTGCTGGTTTCTGAAGAGCCAGCAGTAGAAGCTTGATCTTCTAAAAGCAATCCATCAAAGGCTTGCTTACACGCATAGTCATCAATGGGGCTTGCGGTTATTCTTGAATTAGCAATATCACTTGGATCTCCTGTGAGAGATGTATAATCTACTCCGTTGAGGTGAAAACGAGCATATTGAATTACACTCCCTGCCTTATAGGTGAAGTCTGTTGCGTCTTTTCTGTTCTCCGCCAGATGTAATATTTCTAACCTGTTTAAATCATAACTTGTAAAATTACCCGCACAAATATCTACTGCTATTTGCTGTACCTGAACGTCAAGTCTATAATTTTTACGAATATCGGCAGTCAAATCACTCACTACAAGTTCTCCTGCTGCGCGTACTACAGTTGTTTTGGTTTCTATCTTGTTCGCCCCAAAAATCAGAGGATTAACCCCTACAAACCAACCCTTTTGGGATGCTATCTCTGGAGCTTCCTGTGCCCGCAGACTGCCTACTCCCTGCATAAAAAAGAAAAATGCCGCTATAAATATTATAAGAGGCAAAACAACCACCTTCAATCCCATATTTAGTTTTTTCATTATGAATTTTAATTAAATTAAGAAGCCAAAGGCTAATTAGGTTCAAAACAAACCCTTATTAAGATAACTATAGCAAAAAACAAAATAAATAAATCTTTTTTTTTTTGCTGTCTAGCTATTTTTCTTTGCACCTTTTTTCCCATTTGGCTAGCTATTTTTTCTTTGTATGCTGGCGGGGACGTTATTTTTTGCTCCAAATGGTTGACTAAGCAACCATTTTGGAAAAAAAAACATCCCCTGCAGATTTTTAAAAAAATCCCCTGCAGATTTTTAAAAAACATCCCCTGCAGATTTTTAAAAAACATCCTTTGCAATTCTGCGAGTTTTACGTTCTTAAAAGAAGCTTCCTTGACAAAGCTCCTTTAACGAAACCGCCCTTAACGAAAGCGCCAGATGAAATTTATTCTAAAGGCAGCTGGGTTTTTTATTTCCACTGATTTTATGGTTCTTATTGAGCCAGCTGCTCGGGTTTGGGTTCGTTTGACGGTGGTTCTAAGATCGGTTAATACACCCGATCCAGTTTCATAATATGAAGCGGTAGTTCTAACAGAAGTGTAAGGACTTACATCGGGGGCTCCAAAAAATCCTATCTCCCTTTTATCTGTTTGGGTGATTGGATCGTATGTTATGATTTCTTCTTTTTGCACGGAAATATCGGCTGAAATAAGCATATAGCTCGCTTCTACAAAAAGATTTTTCCAGATAGGGTAATGGTAGCTCAAGCTATAAACATTCGCTCTTTGTGATTTAAGTCCAGCACTAGAATCTAGCTTAACATTCGCCACTCCTATTCCCGCCGAAAAACCCTTAGCTATAAAATACTCTAGCAAAAGCACTTGGGAATCTAGTTTGTCTGCTCCAGCTGCCCAAGAGAAGTTGCTGAAAGAATATCTATAGTCGCCGTCTCTGTAGCCCACTTGAAAGCCGTTGCCCGCTAGAGCTTTTCCCTTGCTGGTTTCTGAAGAGCCAGCAGTAGAAGCTTGATCTTCTAAAAGCAATCCATCAAAGGCTTGCTTACACGCATAGTCATCAATGGGGCTTGCGGTTGTTGACGGATTAGGAATATCATTTGGATTTCCTGTGAGAGATGTATAATCTACTCCGTCGAGGCGAAAACGAGCATATTGAACCGTATTCGTTATATTATAGGTGAAGTCTGTTGCGTCGCTTCTATCTTCCGCTAGATATAATATTTCTAACCTGTTTAAATCATAACCTGTAAAATTACCCTCACAAATATCTACTGCTATTTGCTGTACCTGAACGGTCAAGCCATAACTAGTACGAATATCGGCAGTCAAATCACTCACTACAAGTTCTCCTGCTGCGCGTACTACAGTTGTTTTGGTTTCTATCTTGTTCGCCCCAAAAATCAGAGGATTAACTCCTACAAACCAACCCTTTTGGGATGCTATCTCTGGAGCTTCCTGTGCCCGCAGACTGTCTACTCCCTGCATAAAAAAGAAAAATGCCGCTATAAATATTATAAGAGGCAAAACAACCACCTTCAATCTCATATTTGATTTTTTCATTATAAATTTTAATTAAATTAAGAAGCCACAAAGGCTAAATTAGGTTCAAAACAAACCCTTATTAAGATAACTATAGCAAAAAAGAAAATAAATAAATCTTTTTTTTTGCTGTCTAGCTATTTTTCTTTGCTAGCTAGCTATTTTTTCTGTCTGGCTTTATCTAAAATATTAGGGTTTATTCTTTTGAGATTACTTTTTTAGATAAAAATTTGCAAAAATATCTAAAAATAAGATAAACTAAAAATGATTTTAAGAATATAAAAAGATAATGGCTTACATAGAAACAATTCTAAAAATAAGTGATTCTTATCTCAAAAGGTCGTTTAATAAAAACGAACTCTCCAAGTTTATTCATAAGCTAGAATCTCTAAAAAATAAAAATAGAGAAGAAACAATTTCTGAATTTTGTGTTCTTTATTCTTCTTATAGAAAACAATTAGAACAAAAAAAATACAAAAAAAGTAATAAAAATCTATCTGATTTCATCTCCGTAGACAATAGCAAAGTTAAAATAATATGGGGAGATTGTCTAAATGCTTTAGAGCAGATGGACTCGGAAAGCATACAACTGATGGTAACATCGCCGCCTTACTATAATGCTAGAGATTATTCACAATGGAAAAATTTAGATGATTATCTAAATGATATGAAAGAAATTATTAAAGAAAGTTATAGAGCACTAGAAAATCATAGAGCTTGGGTTTTTAATATTGGAGATATAACTGGAAATGATAATTTAGATACAAAATCAAAATGGGGGGCTAGGCGTATACCGTTAGGGGCTTATTTTATTAAAATTTTTGAGGAATGCAATTTTAAATTTATTGATGATTTTATTTGGGATAAAGGAGAAGTTGAATCTCAAAGGCATAAAAATGGAGACAATCCTTATCCGCTTTATCAATACCCTATAAATTCTTACGAGCATATTATGGTATTTTATAAACATAAAGAAGATAAAGCACTTTATCCTTGTCCTGTTTGCGGTTGTTTAAAGGTAAATGGTAATGCTTATGCTGGGGTAGGAATTAAATCTTGGGAATGTAAAAATTTGGAATGTTTTGAAAGGAGTGTGTCCAATAGGGGAAAACGGTTTTCAGCTAGAAGCGTGATGATGAACTCGTTAAAAAACAAACAGAATATTATTGACTCTAATTTTGTGAAACAGTGGCATAAGGATATAATCAAAATTAATACAGTCAGAAAAATAAATAGCAATGGGGAAAATATACTAGGACATACTGCACCGTTCCCTTTTGAAATACCAGAGTTCGCAATAAAAATGCTAACAGGGAAAAATGAAATTGTATTAGATCCGTTTGCTGGTAGTTTTACTAGCGCAATACAGGCTCAAAAAATGGGGCGTATAGGGGTTGGTATTGAAATCAATAAAAATTTATTTGCAGAATCTATATTTAAAAATATAGCAAAGCACTTAGGAAAAAACAAAACTGAAGAATTTATATGCCAGAGAAAAAACAAAAAGATTGTAAAAAATGAAACTTATCATTTCGCCAGCGAAAGCTTTGGATTTTAAATCAGCTATTCCAACGGGTAGTTTTTCACAAGCTACTTTTTTAGAACAGGCTGAAATTATACACGGAAGTCTAGTTAGAAAGACTCCTAAACAATTAACCCGTCTAATGAATATTTCCGAAAAACTAGCTCAATTAAATTGGGAGAGAAATCAAAATTGGCAACCTCCTTTCTCTAGAAAAGAAATCCTCCAAAAAAATTTTAGACAGGCTGTTTTTGCTTTTAAAGGAGATGTCTATCTGGGGCTAGACGTCTATAGTCTACCGCAAGAGAAAATTTTAGTTCTGCAAGATAAGGTGCGAATTTTATCTGGGCTTTATGGAATTTTAAAACCTTTGGATTTAATCCAAGCCTACCGTTTGGAAATGGGAACACAGCTAAAAGTAGGCAGACACCAAAATTTACATAGCTTTTGGAAGACTGCTTTAACAGAATTTTTAAACAAAGAACTAGCAGAAAATGAACCGCTTATAAATCTAGCAAGCGAGGAATATTTTGCAGCTCTTGCAAAAGAAAAATTAAAATCTCAGGTTTATAAAATTGTTTTTAAGGATTTTAAGAATGGAAAGTTTAGGTTTATTCAATTTTTCGCCAAAAAAGCACGCGGCTTGATGGCTAGGTTTGTTGTAGAAAATAACATTGAAAAAATAACAGACCTTAAAGATTTTAACTACAAAGGCTATGCTTTTTCTAACGCAGAATCCTCAAAAGATACTTATATTTTTTTAAGAAAAGAAAAAATCGCCTAAAAACTGCTGTTTGAAAAAATCAAAAAGAGCCATGCAACAGATCCAAAAACTTCCAGAAAATCTTATCAATCAAATCGCTGCAGGTGAAGTTGTAGAAAGTCCTTTTTCTGTTATCAAAGAGCTTGTAGAAAACTCCATAGACGCTGAAGCTTCCAAAATTATGGTTAGTGTGAAAAATGGAGGCAGAGATTTTATTCAAGTGCTAGACGACGGGAAGGGTATGAATGCCGATGATTGTCGTTTAGCTGTAGAACGGCACGCTACGAGTAAAATCAGAAACATAGCCGAGCTTTATTCCATTTGTAGCCTTGGATTTCGCGGAGAAGCGCTAGCTGCCATTGCTTCTGTTTCAGAACTAGAGATCACTACAAGTGAAAGCGATGAAGAAGCTGGGTTTAGTCTTTGTTTGGATTTTGGTAAAAAAACCTCTGAAACTTATACGGGGTTTTCTAGAGGCTCTAGAGTTGTGGTAAAAAATATTTTTCAAAATATTCCCGCCCGCTTAAAATTTCTTAGACCTATAAAAAGCGAAATAGACAAAATATATAGCGAAATTATCTGTTTTGCTCTTGTGCATCCTGAAATAGAATTTCGGCTTTTAGACGAAAAAAAAACTCTTTTAGAGTTGCCGAAGAGAAAAGACTTTACCCAGAGGCTGACAGATTGTTTAGGAAAAAAAATAGTGGAAAATTTTATTTTCTTAAAACATCAAGAATCCTATCTTAACTTTGAAGGCTATATTTCGTTGCCCGATTTTTGCCGCATCAATAAAAAAATGCAGTACGAGTATATCAATGGCAGACATATAAGAAATAGTTACATTAGTAAAGCTATTTATAAAGGTTATGGAAGTCTGCTACCTCGCCAAATGCACCCCGTTTATTTAATTAAATTGATTTTAGCTCCTGAAGAAATAGACGTAAATGTGCATCCTGCTAAAATCGCAGTTCGCTTAAAAAATCATCAACTAGTGCAGACGATTATCAGCGAGCAAATTCAATCGCAATTACGTACTCAATCTAGAGAACGTTACAAAATGCCCCCAGATAAGATGTTTCCAGAAAATATTGGGGCACAAAATACTCCAGAAAATATTGGGGCACAAAATACTCCAGAAAATATTGGGGCACAAAATACTGCTGAAAATATTGGGGCACAAAATACTGCTCCTCAAAGCCCCACTCAAACGGCGTCTTTTGGCTCTCCTTTTTCTAGCAAAGAAATATTTAACAGAGAAATATCTAAAAAACAAGAATTGGATTCAAGTTTTATTAAAGAATCCTCTGCGGCTGATTTTTATCCTCAAGACGAAAATTTTAGCAGTAGAATTCAGGACAGCAGAGTTTCGCAGAGTTTAGAAAATTTCGCTTTGAATTCGTCTATTTTGAAGGGAAGTGATATTTTAAAGGAAGGTTTCAAAAAAACAGCTGCTGCAGAAGTAAATTCACCCGCCTCCGATTTGTCCCCTAAAGAGACAAATGAGGCGGAAGTCCGCAAAGAGCGGGTGCCTTTTTGTTCTATTTTAGGTGTATTTACTAAATACCTTTTTGCTGTTATTGAGCGGCGTTTAGCTATTGTAGATGTTCACGCTGCTCACGAGAGAATCCGTTTTGAAGAACTTAAAAAAATCTATCAAGGCAATCAGGAGAAAAAAAAAAGATTAGAAAGTTATATTTTACTCAATCCTTTCTTGGTTTCTTTTTCTCCCAAAGAAGCTCAAAGCATTCAAGAGCAAGCCCATTTTTGGCATTCTATAGGTTTTGAAGTGGAAGATTTTGGAAATGGAGATATTTCTATCAAAGAAATTCCTTCTATTTTGAGAAACGATAAAAATCAAGAAAAAGTCATTAGAGACTTCATCTTAGAAGTTTTGGATGAATGGCAAATTTTCGGTAAGATGGGAGAGCAACAGCAATTTATCCTCTCTTGTCTACAAACTATGGCTTGCCATTCTTCTATTCGCGGGCAAACAGGAGTCAACCAAATGAGTCATCAAGAGATGAAAAATCTTATTTTGCAACTTTATAGTTCGGGAGTAGATCTTTACTGTCCTCACGGCCGTCCTGTAATTGTTTTTCGTGAAGAGAAGGAGTTGGATAGAATTTTTAAAAGAGCATAAGAGCGGAACAACTAAAATTTAGAGAAAGTCTACCACTACTGACGCAAAAGCCTCAAAAATGAAAAAACTTTTGGTTCTTTTAGGAACAACTGCGAGCGGTAAGACAGAAATTTCTCTTAAACTTGTAGAAAAACTAAAAAAAATGGGGTTTGGTGGTGAGATTATTTCTTCGGATTCTGTGCAAATTTATAAAAAACTAGATATAGGCTCGGCAAAACCTAGTCCAGAGCTATTAAAAAAAATACCGCACCATTTGGTTGATATGATAGAGCCAGACCAAATTTATAGTGCAGGAAAATTTATTCGTGATGCTGCTCAAGCGATAGATTGCATTTATCAAAAAAAAAAAATTCCTATTCTTATTGGAGGAAATTGGCTTTATGTTCGTTCTTTGATTTATGGTATGGCTAGTTTGCCCGCTATAAGTAAAAAAACCAAACTTCAAGCAAAAAATTTTTTTGAGAAAGGGCTGGGATACCAAAAATTGCAAGAAAAGGATCCGTTGGCAGCAAAAAAAATCCACCCTAAAGATAGCCAGAGAATTTTGAGGGCTCTAGAAGTGTTTTTAAGTAGTGGGAAAAGTATTTTTTCTTTTCACGAAAGCCAAAAAAAAAAAGAATATTACCAAACTCTATTTATAGGAATAAAAATTTCTAAAGAAGAAGCAAACTACAGAATCAATCAAAGAGTATTGGATATGTTTCAAGCGGGTTGGATAAAAGAGGTGGACTCCATCTTAAAAAATTATTCTGTCAGCAGTCCAGCGCTTTTTTCCATTGGCTATAAGCAGGTTGTAGATTTTTTACAATCGGACTCTCCAAAAAACAGCTTAAAAAAACAAGCGATGATTCAAGAAATACAACAAAAAAGCCGCCAATTGGCTAAAAGACAAAGAACATGGTATAAAAGAATAAAGGATGTTCATTGGAGAAATAGCTGTGAATTTTCTGACGACGAGAAATTAGGTTTTATTGATGATTTTTTAAAAAACTAATTCAATAGTCTCCTAATGCCTTAGAGCTTCCCACAACCGCCCCCCATTATACTCCAAAAGAGGACCTAAGTTCGGATCAAAAAAACTTCCCATTTCATTAAACAGTTTTATTTGTTGCTGGTCCTTTTCTAAAAAATACCACACCTTTGCTATATCAGTATATTTTTTTAGTTTAGGAGTAGTATTCATATTAATACCGGGAGGAGCGCTTCTAAAAAAAGAAGGAAAAATTCCCAAAATTTTGTTTTTACCTCCCAAATCAATCCAGCTTGTATAAAGAGGGTCTCTTGAGGGTAAAAATTTTAATTGTAGTTTTTGCATGACAGAGGTTTGTTTTGCTTCTACTAAGTCGTAGCCTCCATCAAAAAAAGATGCCTTACCTCCTAGCACAAATTCAAATTTATTAGGATTACCCACGGTGCGAAATAGCTTTGTTGTTTCCGCACAAAGGTAGGGTTCGTTAGAGCGGATAGCAATACAAATTTCTATTCTATTGTCTTTTGGCAGCAAGATGTCTTTGCCTATGGCATAACTACGGAAATGGTTGTGTTGAGCCAAAAGTAAAACTTCAGGAATACCTGTTTTTTTAGAAACTAAAATTTGGATAGCTCCGTGTATATCCAATTCGTGCCAATTTTCTCTGTCGCCTATTAAGGCAGTACCAAAATTTTTATACCAACTCATCTTGAATGGTAGACCGCTGGCTGCAAAAACAAGGTTATATTTTAAGACCGTAAAAGAAATTTTTTCTTCACTTTGGTATTTTTTAGGAGGCAACATATCTTCATAAAACACTCTGCCGTAGATGCTGCGGGTTTTTAAGGCGCATTCTGGTAAAATACATTTTTTAAACTCTCCTTGATAATCTAAAAAATAGCCCGCGCTTCTCTCCACTGCTTTGAGTTGCTTGCGGTTAATTTTTTTGCCCGAAGAGGTCGCACTTACGTTTTTTTTTGATCCGCCTTTTAAAACAGATTGGGGCAAGTATTCTTGGTAAAAATCCAAAGGAACGAGAGAATTTTTTGCGATGTAAATTCTAGGTAGAAATTTTTGTAGGATTTTTTTCTCTGCTTGTGTGGTTTGTTTTCCAAAATCTTCAGCAGACCATTCGGAATCGGGAAAAGTGAGTGGAATCAGAAATTTCTCTACTCCTGGACCCCACTCTTTTGCCTTATCTGTATTTTTGGAGGAAGAGCAAGAAAAAATGGACACCAAAAAAGCAAAGAGGGTTATTTTTAACAAAGTATTCATAATTTATGTAGGTAGATTATAATTTTCCAAATTTCATCTTCTTTAAGAATTTCAAAAGTCTATTTAATATACTGGAACGCTAATGCAAAAGGTTTCTAGCCTCTTTTTTCCATAGAAACATAGGCTCTTTCTGTGTTACCTTGGTAGATTTGTCTGGGTCTGCCGATACGAAAATGCGGGTCTTTATACATTTCTTTCCAGTGTGCTAACCAACCCGCTATTCTTCCTAAGGTGAACATCACGGTGAACATATTGGTAGGAATATCCATTGCCCTGTAGATAATTCCGCTATAAAAATCTACATTGGGGTAAAGTTTTCTTTCTATAAAATAATCGTCTTTTAAGGCAATTTCTTCTATTTTTTGGGCTATATCCAGTTGCGAATCAGAGATTTTTTTTGTCGCTAAAATTTCAGAACAGGTTTCTTTAATAATGCTCGCTCTAGGATCAAAATTTTTATAAATTCTGTGCCCAAATCCCATTAAACGAAAAGAATCTTTAGGGTCTTTCGCTTTATCAATAAATTTTTTTACATTGCAACCATCTTTTTCTATTTGCTCTAGCATATTCAAAACAGCTTCATTAGCTCCGCCGTGCAAGGGTCCCCAAAGCCCCAAAATTCCAGCGGCAACAGAAGCGTAGATATTAACTTTACTGCTGCCGACTAGCCGCACCGAAGAAGTAGAACAGTTTTGTTCGTGATCTGCGTGTAGAATCAAAAGTTGATTGAGCGCTTTTTCAAAAATAGGATCTACTTCATAAGATTCGCAAGGAATGGAATACATCATATTTAAGAAATTGGCTGGATAGCTCAAATTATTTTGGGGATAGACAAAAGGCTGCCCAATAGATTTCTTGTAAGCGTAGGCTGCCAAAGTGGGAACTTTAGCCAAAAGACGTAGAATAGAAACATTTTCGTTTTCGTGTTTTTCGTCTTTATTTGCATAAAAACTGGACATACAAGCAATCGCAGAAGCTAAAATTGCCATAGGCTGAGCCTCTTGGGGCCAAACATCAAAATATTTTTTGTATTCCTCGCTTATCATAGTGTGTCTGGTGACCGAATAGGTAAAATCCTCTAGCTCCTTTTTTTGAGGAAGTTCTCCAAAAATTAGTAGGTAAGCTACTTCCAGATAGTCAGATTTTTCACAAAGCTCGGCGATGTTGTAACCTCTGTATCTCAAAATTCCTTTGCCACCATCAATAAAGGTAATGGAGCTTTCTGTGGAACCAGTATTGACCATACCTGGATCTAAGGAGATCAAACCAGTTTCTTTCCGCAAGTGTTTTATATCTATGGCTTCTTCTCCTTCTGTGCCTCTTATAATTTTTAAATCGTAGTTTTTGTCTTTGTAGGATAAGGTTGCTGTATTATCATTCATAGGTTTTAATCTTTAGGTTTTTTTAATAATTTTTTGTTTAATAAATATCAGTTGAAAATTCTTCCTTTCCTCTATTTCTAAGTATTGCTGCGTATTCCGGATCTACAGAAATAAATTTCGTGTATTCTCCTTTAAAAATAAGCCAATGCTCTCCTATTTCCCCATTTCTAAATTTACGCACCAAAATTTCTGAAACATCAGGATTCTGTGTGGAGTTTTTATTATAAACTCCTTCTCGGTAAATAAAAAGTATAATATCCGCATCCTGTTCCAAAGTACCAGATTCCCTTAAATCGGATAGGACTGGTCTTTTATCGGTTCTTTTTTCTACATCTCTGTTTAGCTGTGCGTTAGCAATAATAGGGATATGCAATTCTTTAGCTACGCTTTTTAAACAGCGAGCAATATCTGCGATTTCTTCTTGTCTATTTTGGTATCTGTTGGTGGAGTGCATAAGTTGTAGATAATCCACTACAATTAAAGCAAGGTTTCCGTCTAATTTTCTGTATATTTGCTTACTTAAAGTTTGAAATTCAAAAGTGCTCAAAGCTCCTTTATCACAAATATAAAGCGGAGCTTCTTTTATTGTCTCTGTTTTTTCATTAATCTTTTTCCAGTCATCTTCGCCTAATTTACCGCTTCTGAGTTTGTCGCTACTAATCTCTAATTCAGAACTGAGTATTCTAGTGCAAATTTGCTCGGCAGACATTTCTAAACTAAAAAAAGCCACTGCTTGATTGCTTTTTAAAGCAATGAATTGCGATATGTTGAGAGAGAGCGCTGTTTTACCCATTCCCGGTCTAGCAGCCACTATGATTAAATCGGATTTTTGTAAGCCAGAAGTAGCATTATCCAAAGTGGAAAAACCTGTTTGAACTCCTGTGTAGAGTTTTTTGTTTTTTGAAAGAGCTTTTATTTTTTGGACAGTTTCATCTAAATTCGTTTTAAATTCTTGGTAGGGTTTTTCTGTTTGCTCTTGTGCGATTCTTTCAATTTGAGATTGAGCTCCTTCTAGTAGCTCGGGGACATTTTTATTAGGAATGCGGGTTTTCTCCATAATCTCTGTAGAAATACGGATAATTTCACGAGTGATAAAATGCTCTCGTAGTATTTTACTGTAATGATCAATATTTTCTGGGGCGGGAGCCGAATCTAATAATTCTATAAGGTAGAGATAGCTACCGCAATCTTCTAAAATACCTTTTTGGTTTAATTTTTCTCCTAAAATAATTTCGTCAATAGGAATAGATTCTTCAAAAAGATCCAACATAACCTGATAAATATCTCTATGTTTTTTGAGATAAAAACTATTGCTCTTTAAAGAACTAGTGAGGTTTAACAAAACTTCGTTGTTTTGCATAATAGCCCCTAAAACAGCTTTTTCTATCTGGTCGTCAAAAGGGATTTTAGTTTGTTGTTCCATTGTTCCAAAAATTTTCTACAAACCAAGCACTAACATTTTGAGTGGTGATTTTTTTTATTTTTTTATCTTGGCAAATTTGACCCAAGTGGATATTTTTCTTAAACTTACCGTGATAATCTGACCCTCCAGAAAATAGTAGCTGGTGTTTTTGCGTTAGTTTTTTCAAAAAACAACTATACTTATATTTTTTAATGGAAGAGTTATAAATTTCTACCCCATCCAATTTGGTTTGTTTCAAACTTTGAATTAATAAATCCATTTTTGAGTCCTCTAACTGCAAAGCATTGGGATGAGCTAAAAAAGCCTTCCCCCCAAATTGATGAATCAAAGCAATGGAATCTTCCACAGACGCGGATTTTTTAGGAATATAAGCCTTCCCTGTAGTTTCAGAAAGGTATTCTGCGAACACTTGATAAAAATTTGAACAATAGCCTTTTTGTATTAGATAGTCTGCTAGATGGGGACGGCCTGCAGATTTTAAAACATCGTCGTCTTTTTTACCAGCAGAATTAGGTATGCCTCTACAAAGCTCTTTTATATCTATACTCAATCCCAAACTTTGCAATTTTTGGATCATTTTAACATTTCTCTCCCAACGATACATTTGCAATACTTCCAATTTTTTTTGAAAACCCGTCAAGTTTTTATTCATCCCGTAACCCAAAATATGAACCGTTCTTTGGAATTGAGGCACAGTAGTTTCTAACTCTATGCCGGGGATGATTTTTATATTTGTAGGATTTAATTTTAACATAGCAAGTGTGCCTGAGATAGCATCGTGATCTGTCAAGGCAATGATTTTTAAGTTTAATTTTTCTGCTTGCGTAAGAATTTCTTGCGGACTATCACTTCCGTCGGAGTGGTTGGAATGAATATGCAAATCTATGGGAATTTCTAGTGACATTTTTAGAGCTTGTATAATTTTTTAGAGGTTAACATCTTTTAAAGAAATTTACCAGTTAAAAAAATTACTGGTAAAAAAAATTACTGGTAAAAAAATTTGCCGGTAAAAAAAATTGCTAGTAAAAAAATTTGCTAGTAGGAAAATACTTGCAAAGTTTATGAAAAATAACTAAAAAAAGAAAATAGCTCTATAAAAAATTAAACCAGCAAATTATGATAAAAAACTCCTATTCCATTTTATTTTTTGTAGGTCTGACCTATTTTGTTTTTACAGCGAATCTTTTCGCTGATGATTTACTTTCAAAAATTCAAAAAAATTGGGACACTATTAATACATTCCAAGCAGATTTTCGGCAAAGTAGCACAAGTAGTTTAGGGCAGAGTATTACCGCAAAGGGTAGCGTTCGTTTTAAGAAACCTAATTTACTCCGTTGGGAATACTTTGAACCAGAAAAACAACTTATAATAGTAGGTCAACAAAAAGTCTGGATTTACGATCCCCTACTAGATAGTCTAAGTATAGAAAAAAAAGAAAAAATAGCAAGCATAGATGTTTTTAATTATTTTTTTAAAAAAGGAGGTTTGCAATTTTATTTTGAGCCCGTGAGTAGCTCTAAATACGCTGATCTATTACTTCCCAACGAGACGCAAGAAAAAATTTATCTAAAACCTAAAAAAGCAGAAATCAACATCCAAGAATTTCATTTATTAGTAGATAAAAAAAAATATTGGATTCAAGGAATCTTGATTTTAGATAAAGACGAACAAATTAATAAATTCTATTTGAATAACTTTAAACCTAATGTTGAGTTTTTAGACAAATTGTTTTATTTTATTCCTGAGGAGGGTACTGAAACTATTCAATAAAAAATTTAAATGAAAAAATACTTACTATTGCCTATATTTTATCTCTTTTTATTTTCCTATATAATTGGAGCACAGGAACTTAAAACAAACGAGCAGTACAAGGGAGTGATAGAATTAAAAAACGGCTATAAAATTTTTCCTGAGAATCGTCTAAACAACGCCCTCTACAACAAAAACAATCAATTTTTGGTTTCTGTAAAAAACAAAACTATTGCAAATATTTTTGAGTATCAGAAAGGGCGGTTTTTAATTCTTAAAAACTTGAAAAATAAAATAGAGATTTTGTACCAAAATCCTAATACCAGTTTTGAATTCTATTTTATTGTTCCAAAATACGGCTTATTAAAAACAGGAACACAAAAATCTCTTTTTTACTACGACGGAAAAAAAATTATAAAAAAAGATTTACCCTATCGCTCTGCAGGAGGCTTCATTCACAATCAAAAAGATGTTCTTGCTTTTTACCGTATTATAGAATACAAGCCCAGAACAATAACGCAAAAAAAAGACTCTTATAGCTTTAAGATAAGTTTTTTAAAAGACGGGGCGGATAGGCCTGTAAGCCACTCGGAAATTTTTCAAGACTCCCAAGCAACTCTTTTTTTAAGCTGGAAAAAAACAGATCAACTCAGCGTTGTTTTAAGTAACCAAAAGGAATTTAAAATTCTTATCCCTTAAAACTTTTTATTTTGAATGAATTTTATTTATTGAAATTTAAATTTTTTTTTCTTTTTCAAGTATTTTTTTTTTATTTTTTAAATTTGAGTTTAGCAACAGAAAAAGAATTGGATTTAGCCTATTCTTTTTATTATGAAAAATATTATTATCGTTCTATTTCAGAAATTTATCGTTTAAAATTTTATCATCAAATAAAAAATCCCGCCGTAGATAATCTATTAGCCAAAAATTGTTACTTTTTAAAAGATTTTTTTTGTCTAGAAAATTTAGGACAAATTTACTTAAAAAAACCATCTTCAAAAAAGAAAATGGCAGAAAAAATTAGTATTTTAAGTTTGGTGTCTCTCGCTTATCTTCGCCAAGATAAGAGCGAAAAAGCCAAAATTTATTGGGCGGCGAGCCAAGAAGAAAAATGGGATTTTGTATCCGAAAAAGATTTACTTAAAACTCAAAAAGCCTTTTGGCTTTCTCTTTTTCCAGGAGCGGGGTTTATTTATACTGGAAATTATGGCACAGCGATAACAGCTTTTTTATTGAATGCTGCTTTTAGCTACTTAATGCTAAATGCTTTGGAAAACGGACAGACTGCAAGTTTTACTTTATTTTTCTTTTTTGAATACAATTTTTATCTAGGAAACATGAGGGGTTCTAGAGAAAAGGCAAAAAAATATAATCAAAATCTTATCAGAGAACAAAGAGATGCTTTTATTTTACGATATGAGAAAAAATTACTTCCCTAAAAATACGTAGAAAAACAAAATGCAAAAAATTTATTTATTTATTTGGATAATTTGTTTGGCTTTCAATCCGACTTTTGCTCAAGAAGAGAGTTCCCAAAATTTAGAAAAAAGTTTGGAGAATCAACTCCAAAGTGTTAAGAGTTCGCAAAAATTTAAATTTTATTTTTATCCTGTGCAAAATGCTAATGCCAGTAACCTAGCTGAAATTTTGGGTAATATAAGTGGCAATATCACCCAACAGGCACAGAGTAACCTTAAAAAAAAAGCAGATAAGCAACTCTCCGTAGTGGCAGACAAAGAAACTAATTCACTCATTATTTACGCTAATTCTTCCCAATACGCTATTATCAAAAATGCGATAGAAGATTTAGATGTGATCAGACCGCAGGTTTTTGTGGAAGCCTTAATTGTGGAGATAGGAGTAAATAAAACCTTAAATTTAGGAGTGAAGTATAGCCGAAATCAACTTTTAAACTCCGATAGTAATTCGGGACTGAGTAACATTTCTACACCGGGAGGATTTGCAGGAGTCAATGCACAAACTCCAGCAGGAGCTAGAGCGGCTGGTTCAGGTTCCTTACTTGGAGTGATAGGAGATACCATCACCTATAATGGAGTACCTTATCTCAGTTACGCGGCTTTTGTGCAAGCACTTGCCACAGATAGGGAAGTGGATATCCTCTCCAACCCCAAAATTCTTACTCTCAACAACAAAAAAGCAACTATTCAAGTAGGAGAAAATAGACCTTTCTTGACCTCTATTACAAGAGACGGCAACAACAATGAAATTCCCAATTATACTTACAAAGATTTAGGAATACTGCTAGATATTCTGCCTCAAATTAACGCAGGTGATTATGTCAATATGGAAATTAAACAAGAGAACACCTCTGTATCGGGTTTTGCTCAAGCAGACTTAGAGACGGAATATAGGCCCATTACCTCCAAAAGAACTATTATTACCCAAGTAGTTGTCAAAAGCGGAGAAACGATTGCCCTCGGAGGTTTAATTAGCGATGAAAAAGTAGTCAATAAAACGAAAGTTCCTTGTTTGGGAGATATTCCATTATTAGGTTATCTTTTTAGAAATCAAACAACCTCTTCTCAAAAAACCAATCTTATAGTATTTCTTACTCCTACAATCGTCCGTACAGCAGAAGAGCAAAGAAAAATCAGCAGAAAAGCGCTAAAACAAACAAAGACTCCTTTAAAAGAAATTCGCCAGAAAATAAAAGAAGGGTTAGATTCCAATATTCTTGAAATAGAAGAAGAGTCAGATTCCAATATTCCTGAAACAGAAGAATAAATTTTTATGACAACTATTCCAAATTTTGATCCTCTTTTAGTAAAACTAGAGTCTTTTGAAGGTCCCTTAGACATCTTGCTCCATTTGATTCAAAAAAAAAAATTAGATATTCACAGTCTGTCATTAGCTACTCTTTGCGTTCCTTTTTTAAGCTATGTTAAAAATACAACCCAAATTCAACTAGAAAATTCAAGCCAGTTTATCTATATCGCCTCCCGTTTGATTGCCATCAAAGCGAGAAGCCTTTTGCCCAATCCCACCGATGAGGAAGAAGACGACACACAAACAGAAGAGGCTTTGAGACAGCAACTTTTAGAATACAAAAAATTCAAAGAAGCTGGAGAAGTTTTAGCTCAAATGAATTGGTTACAAAGGGATCATTTTACCCGTTCTGAAAAAATTCAAATGGAGGTGATAAAAGAAATTGATACTAGTGACGAACAACTTATCCGAATTAGTATCGCTAAATTACTTTTGGTCTACGAGCAAGTGCTGCAAAAAAGCAGAGATTTAAGCGAAGAATTTCAGCTTCCCGAAGTAAAAATTAGCACCCAAGAAATATTGCAGCAAATTATAACCGAGTTAGAGCAGAAAGGCTCTTTTATGTTACAAAAGTTTCTCATTCAGCTTGAAAATATAGAATCCAAAATTATATCTTTTATTTTACTATTAGAAATTGCAAGGTTGCAATGGATAAGAATGGAACAGGAATGTCACTTAGGTAAAATCTATTGCTACTCCACTCAGAAATTTTCCGAAAACAAAAACAGAAAACTAGTATTTAGCGATTTTCCTCAATAATTTTTCGCAAGTAATTTTTTTTAATCCATTCTTTAATAATGAAACCATTAAAAAAACAAAAGGGTTATGCTCTTTTAGGGTTAACAGTTCTGGGTTTTGTGCTTGTGGGTTTAGTGGCGATTTTACTACAAAAAAGTATTTACACACAAGAACTAGAAATAGCACGTATAAAAAGAAGAGTTTTGTTTTTAGAGCTAAATTCTTTGCTACAAGGCGTTAAAAAAGAAGCAGCCACTTTAAGTGCAGAGCAACTGGCTGTCAAGGATGATAATTTTTTGTATTTAGAAGTTGGCGGGCAGGCTCGCTGGCGTGTCAAAAGAAGCAAACTGACAACGGAGATGGAAATAGATTTTTACTATATTCCCAAAGATTTAAAATTTCGTAGAGTTCTAGATATTTCTTTTTTCACACCCTAAAGAAGATGCAAACAAATTTAATTAAAGAAAATCAGGCAATCAAAGAAATCAAGGACTACCTAAAATTTTATTTCATATCCCAAGAATTCACCTACCTAAGCCCTCAAAAAATTTTAGAGACAATCCCTATCGCCCTTGATGGAGATAAAAGTAAAACTAAAAGTGAAGCTAAAACCCAAAATGCCCGTATATTTGAAAATCGCAAAAAAACCTCAGCCGCCTTGATTACAGCACAGCCCAAACCCGCCATCATAAAACAAAACAAACCTTCTATTCCTACAGAAACACCTTCTGCGGTAAAAGATTTTCTGCAAAAAGCAGTTAATTTACAAGAGGCAGGCTCTTTGGATTCTTTGCGTTTGAGAATACAAGATTGTCAAAAATGCAACCTGTGTCTAGGAAGAAAAAATATAGTCTACGGACAGGGCAACCAAAAAGCACAAATTCTTTTTATAGGAGAAGGACCTGGTATGCAAGAAGACCAACAAGGATTGCCCTTTGTAGGTAAAGCAGGACAGCTTCTCAATCAAATGCTTTTAAGTATAGCCATTGCCAGAGAATCTATCTATATTACCAACCTTGTCAAATGCAGACCTCCCAATAATAGAAATCCAGAAAAGGAAGAAATAAAAACCTGTTCGGAAATTCTAGATAAACAAATAGAATTGATAAACCCTAAAATGATTGTGCTTTTAGGTTCAGTTGCGATGCATCGGTTTTTTTCAGAAGTTGGAGGAATTAAAAAAAATCACGGCGAGCTTTTTTCTTATTCTTTCAAAAAAAAAGAGATACCCACCCTAGTTACTTTTCATCCTGCGTTCTTGTTACGATTTCCAGAAAATCTGAGTTTAGCGTGGAACGATTTTCGTAAAATTCGGCAAGCTGTATTAAACTATTGCGAAAGATAACCATTTAAAATTGTACTATTCTAGGATAGAATATCTTATAGACCTTTGAATTTCGCTGATGTGACGGCTAGACAAGACAAAAAAAATTTTTGGGTCGCAGGAATACTCAAGTATTTCAAGGGACAAAATTTTAAGCAACGCAGCTGGGTCGTTGCAAGTTGTTCAGAAGATAAAGGATTTTTTAAGTGAAAACAAAATAAATTATGGGAAGAATAATTGTAGCTGTAGATGTTGAAAACATTTCACAATCAAGGCAGAAGATAAAGTTAGAAGCCCTAGTAGATACTGGTGCGAGCCATCTTGTTTTGCCTCGTGCGTGGAGAGAAAAATTTGGAAATTTTGAAACAGAAGAAACTATAAAACTACAAATTGCTACTCAAAGGGTGGTGTCTGGAACTGTCTGTGGTCCTGTTAAAATCAAAGTGGAAGGTTTTAGGACAATTCATAGTGAAATTTTGTTTATAGATATGAAAGCAGATAAAGAAGGAAGTTATAAGCCCCTTCTAGGTTATATTGTATTGGAGCAATGCGGGGCTGTTATAGATATGCAAAAACACTGTTTGTTGCCTGTGCAGTATATGGATTTGAGATAATAAAATAGACTAGACTTTTGAATTTGCTTGCCAAAGTTTAGCCTCTGCAGCTAAAGCTTGTATAGGAGCGAAAGCAATAAGCTTGTTTTGGCTAAACTTTGGCAAGCAAATTCAAAAGGTCGCTGTTAGTCCCTATTTGTAGAGTAGATTGAATTTTTGGTAGTCTGCAGCAGTTTTGAAAACAGAGCCTTCTGGAAAAACACCTTTTGCCACATAAACATTGGGATAGACAACGCAGGATTTTCCTAAAAAACTCATAGGTCCTAAGACGCTATTGCAACCTGTTTCGCAGCCATCTCCTAAAACAACACCTCTTTTTTTACAGCTTAGTTCCTTTTTTTGTGGGGTATTAAAAGAAAATTTAGGAAATTCTTGTTTTTTCTTTTGGGATAAAGTTCTAAAAGGCAAATTGCAAAGAATACTACCAGCACCTAAGTTGCAATAGGAACCTACAACGCTATCGCCAAGGTAATTAAAATGCCCCACTTCACTATGAGAAAATAAAATAGAATTTTTTATTTCAGTAGCGTGTCCCACAGTACAATGTTCTCCTATAATCGCATTTTTCCTAATATAGGCGGATTGTCTAATCTCACTTTTTTCTAATGCAATACAATTTTTTTGGATACTAGCTCCAGCTTCTATTCGCACCCCTTTTGCTAGATAGATTTTTAGATCGGGGATAGAGGCTTCTTTTTCTAGCAATATTGTCTCTGAAAAATAAAGCTCTTCTTTTTTATAAAATTTTTTTATTTCTGCAGTTACGCTGTGAGAATTTATTTTGCCAAAAAAATAATCCAAAAAAGCGGATATATTTTCTTGCCACTGCCAGATGGGGAATTTTTCAAACCAGAGAAATGCTTTGGGTATTTCTTCAAAATAAAAATGAATATTTTCCCAATCTGTTTTTTGCATCATCTTTGAAAATAATTTAAGAATAAACTTTTTTTAAAGGAAAATGCTTATAGGATTCCCATTTATGAGCTGTATGGTGTAGCTTAAAAAGTAACTCTCTGAAATTTACTTTTTTGTTTTTGCATTCTCTCACTTTTCTTTGGACATAGGAGCTAACATCCCTAGGGTGTAAAATCAAATAGTTACTAAAATAATAAACCTTGTTGATGCAGTGCAGTCTACTTTCAAAGCAGCAATGCCTTTCTATACCTTGAAAAAAATTACTTTTAGGAACTTGGTATTTTTTTTTATCAAATAAATCCATTACTTTCACTTCTTCTTTTTTCTCTTTTTGCAAGATAAAAATAGAATTTACATTGGGGTAAAGCTGATAATGTCGCTCGTCTAACTCGCTTGCCCCAAATTTGCTGACAATCGTTTTATAGATGCAGGTTTGCTCGTATGCTGTATTCCAATCAAATAAAAACCAATTCAAAAAGCAGTTAATGCGGTTTTGATAACTGGCAGCACTGATATGAATTTTTCCTGTTTTTTCAAAAAAAAATTCTTTGGCTTGTGCCAATTCTCGAGAGATTCTGCTGTCTCTATGGATTAAAAAAATAATATTTTCAATTAATTCTTCTATAGATAAATTCATTTTTGAAATTTAAAGTGAATTAAAAATTCTTGATTATTTGCTTTTTTACCCCGAATAGGAGATTCGCAAAATTGAATCTTTTTAAAAGAATATTCGGAGAATGTAACACATAAATCTTCTAAAACCTCCATTATAATTTTTGTGGATTTCACTTTTCCACCTCGCGCTATGTGTCTTCTGCCTACCTCAAACTGGGGTTTGAAAAGAACAACTAGATCTTTTTTCGGTTTTAAGAAAAGTGCCAATTTTTCTATGAGTAGCTTTACAGAAATAAAACTAACATCTATTACAATCAAATCCACCAATTCTCCGATTGTTTCAAAAGAGCATTTACGAAAGTTTGTGTTTTCAATAGATACAATTCTTTTTTCTTTTTGCAATTTCCAATGGAGTTGTTTGCTTCCTACGTCTAAGGCGAAAACTTTTTTAGCTCCTTTTTGCAAAAGACAATCACTAAAACCTCCTGTGGAGGCTCCAACATCTAAGGCTATCTTATTATGCACCTTGATAGCAAACTTTGTCAATGCGAAATCTAGCTTATTCCCGCCTCTGCTCACAAAAGAAGGTTCTTTTTTTACTAAAATTTCTGCATCTTTTTCAATAAGATAGCCTGCTTTGCGGATGGGTTGTTCGCCTAAAAAAACTTTTTTTGCTAAAATCAAAGCCTGAGCTTTTTGTCTGGTTTCTATCAAATGATTTTCTACCAGCCACTGATCTATTCTTATTTTGGAAGTTTTAAGCGACATTATACAAAAAATCATACAATGCCATAAAAATTCAAAAAATAAAAGCTACAAAAGGGCTTTAATATTTGATAGCATTAAAAGTTAAAGCAAGAGTTGATTTGAAACAATAAAAAAATGAAACCCTGAAAACCCTGAAACAATGAAACAGCTCAAATCCATTTTTGAAAATTTTTTAAAAGATGCTTTTCAAAATATTTCAATCTATCCTTCTCCTTTCAAAAAAGTAATGCAGTATTCTCTTTTAGGCAAGGGCAAAAGATTGCGTCCTCTATTTTGTATGCTAGTCTGGAAATCTTTGCAAACAAAGAATATTTCTAAAAAACTCCCCGATTTAGATGCTATTTTACCATTTGCTGCTGCCATAGAATTGATTCACTGCTATTCTTTAATCCACGATGATCTGCCGGCTATGGATAATGACGATTACCGCAGAGGCAAGCTAGCCAATCACAAAAAATTCGGAGAAGCCAATGCTATTTTAGCGGGTTGTGCTCTGTTGACAGAAGCTTTTGCAATCATTATCAAGCATTCAAAAAATTTAGAAAAAACCACCTTAAAAGCGTTAGGTTCCTTAACAGAGGGTGCGGCTGGTATGTTATCAGGACAATATATGGACTTAAATTTGTCTAAAAATTCTACAAACGAAAAAAAAACTCCTTCTTATTTTCAAAAAATGGTAGAGCTGAAAACAGCGTGCTTGTTTCAGAGTTGTTTTCAAATACCTGCAATTTTAAGCGAAGTGAGTTTGGCAGAATTCAATCTCCTCAAAGAAATAGGAAGAAAGGTAGGTGTTTGTTTTCAAATTCAAGATGATTTTTTAGATTTTTCAGCCTCTTCAAAACCAGCCGATTTGAGCGATACAGAGCCCAACTACATTGTTTTTTTAGGAAAAGAAAAAACCGCCTCACTTTTTGATAAAGAGAAAAAGGAACTTCTAGGAATGCTAGCAAAATTAAACTACCCTACAGAAGAAATAGAAAGACTGGTAAATTTTACTTTTTTAGAAAACCTGAAAATTAAAAAAACAAAATGACAACAAAAAAACTTTTCCAAGAAAATTCTTATCTTAAAGAATGCGAGGCTTCTGTTATAGGAATAAGAGATAATGCTATTATTTTAGAACAAACCATATTTTACGCTCAAAGTGGCGGACAAGAAGGAGATAGGGGTTACCTAGAATTGGATAGTGGCAAGAAAATATCTGTTTTGAATACAACTTTTGCTGAAGATAAGTCTATTTTACACCATGTAGAATCTGTACCTGTAGTTCTTCAAAAAGGAGTATCAATCAAGGCTTGCATAGATTGGGAGCTTCGCTATAAAAGGATGCAGATGCATAGTAGCATGCACCTTATGTGTTCCTTAATTCAAGCTGATGTTACAGGTGGTGCTGTGGGAGCAGAAAAATCTAGGCTAGATTTTGATTTAAAAGATGAAATTCCAGACAAAGAAGAGCTTACAGAAAAAATCAATGTACTGATTAAAAAAGGAGCAGAAATCAATATAGACTGGTGGAATAAAGAAGAGTTAGAAAAGCATCCTGAAATTATTCGCACTTCCAAAGTCTATCCTCCTAGTGAAAACAATCAATACCGTATGGTTAGAATTGAAAATATAGACTTACAACCTTGCGGAGGAACGCATGTCAAAAATATCCAAGAAATCGGAGAAATACAGGTTTATAAGATAAAAAAGAAAGGAAAAGAAAACCGCAGAATCTATCTTTGTTTTGCAGACTCTATTCCCGAAAATTAAAAAAATCTGAAGTCAAAAAATTTCAATGGATATTAAAGAAATAAATAAAATAGATCATTTTATGAAAGAAAAGCTACCCACAGTGGCACTTTCAATTCCTATATTAATTTCCTTAATACTAGTTCTTTCTGTTGCATATGATTGGGGATTTCTATTTTGGATTGGTGTTAAATTTTCTGAGATACCAACAACTATAGACGATCATATTCGTACTGCTTTGGTATGGATTCCGAATGCAATTGAACTGATTATTTCTACTCTTT
Source organism: bacterium (assembly GCA_965216635.1). Classification (GTDB taxonomy): domain Bacteria; phylum SAR324; class SAR324; order XYD2-FULL-50-16. Next base: position 1,704,988 of record OZ244188.1, on the reverse strand, counting down.
TTCCTATTCTGTTTATTCTGTTTATTCCGTTTATTCTGTCTCTATTACAGCTAATTTACCATAAAAAAAATGAGTCTGTAGAGGAAACAACAAAAACTGATAAACCTATTTCTCGTTTTAAAAAATTACTAGCTAATGAAGAGAATGCTTGGCTTTTTATTGCTGTCATCTTGTTAATTGCATTACTTGTGAAATTGGTTAAATATTTTTTTTATGATACTAAATTTCTAATAGACACATCACTAGAATTGGTGATGTTTTTGGTAGCAATTTGGAACTGTTGTTTTTTTAAAAAAACAAGCATATTAAAATCAATTTTTTTATTCTACTTACCTGTAGCAATATTTTTGTCAATATATGGAGGTATTATATCGGTAGGGAGAATCTGTAATTGCGTTCCAAATTCATTAAAAAACTTCATATCACCTATAAAAAATCCTTCAAAAAATATATATATATTTGAAATTGATGAAAAGAAAAAAAATGTAGTTTTAGTTCGTAGTTATAATAAATATTTTATAACTTGGAATTTTAAAGAAAAAAAATTTGAGTTTATAGCTACGTCTTCAGTTAAGAATTTTTATCCTCTATCTAAATAAAAAATTTTTCTGAAAATATTTTTTTGTTATGACTATAAACTTTCCCCAAATTTTAGAATGGTTAAAAGAGCTTTGTGTTGAAGAACCAAGCAATTTTACTTCCTATTTTTTAGATGATGTAAAGGAATATTTGGGATTAGACGATGCAGATGAAGACTACCTAAAAGATATTTGCGGGAGAAAATTTGATTCTTTAATCCAGTGCCAAACAAAAGAAGAGGTTAAAATCTGGTTAGACAAAATTTGTTCGTTTATAATAATGAAAATAGATACAGACGGAATACTAGAGGACTACTTTGCTTGCTAAGCTATATTAAGTTAATGAAAAAAAAAACGATTTGGGGGAATCACTTAGAACTAGACAATAAAAAAAAAGAATCTATAAAAGCGAATATTCGGTTTTGTGCTGCGAGAGATGTGTCCCCTATTCCTATGGCAGATGAAAGACTGGTAGTTTGGGATTTGTGGACGAATTACGCTCACTGTCAAATGCTTGCCAAACAAAAAATCATCAATAACCAAGAATGGCAGAAATTAAAGCAAAGTTTTTATGAAATATTTAAACTTCATTCTGCTGGAAAGTTTCCGTTAGATCCAGAATTAGAAGATGTGCATATCAATATTGAAAACTATATCACAAATAAAAAATCCATACTTGCTGGAAAAAAAATCCATACCGCTCGTAGTCGCAACGACCAAATTGCAACTACTATGCGCCTCTACTTGCGTCAAGAATGTTTAAATTTTTTAGAGCTACTTGCAGAACTTATCAACAGTATCTTAAAAAAATCCTCACAAGAATTGGAAACCGTTATGATAGGTTTTACTCACTATCAACCTGCAATGCCCACTACTTTTGCCCATTGGTTGAGTCATTGGTCTCAAGGTTTGTTAAGAAGTTTTTCTTTGTTTCTGGAAAAACTCAAAGCAATGAACAAAAGCCCTTTAGGTTCTGCGGCTGGTTTTGGTACTACATGGCGAATTGATAGAGAATATACAGCAAGGCTACTTGGCTTTGACGGAGTCCAAGAAAACACTTTAGACTGCATCACTTCTCGAGGCGAATGGGAGGCTCGTTTGGCTGGAGATATTGCTGTTTTGATGAATCAATTTTGTATTGTTTCGCAAGATTTAATTTTATTGTCGCATCCTTATTTTGGAATGCTACAACTAGATGATTCTTTTGTGACTGGATCTTCTATTATGCCACAAAAAAAGAATCCTGATTTTGCAGAAGTTATTCGCTCCAAAACCTCGCTTTGCCACGGAACTTTACAAAGCCTGCTTGGAATTGCAAAAGGCACTATGAGTGGCTACAACCGAGATTCTCAGCAGAGTAAATATTTAATTATGGATTTATTTGATGAAACAGAACTGGTTGCCAAAATTCTAGCATCTGTTATAGAAAGCAGCCAAGCCCAAAAAAAGCAAATGGCAAGTAAGAGTCAAGCAGACTGTGCAAATGCAGCAGATTTGGCGGATTATCTTGCAGCGGAACAGGGATTGGCTTTTAGAGATAGTTATAATCTCGTAGCTTTAGCTGTAAAATATTCTAATAATAATATAGAAGCAGATTCTCTAAAAAAAGCAGCTACAGAATTAAAAATTTTTCTACCCAAGAAAAAAATAGTTTCTTTACTGCATACAGACAACCCCTTAGAGCTATTAAAAAAGAAAAATCATATTGGAGGACCTGCCCCAGAATCTGTGAAGAAAATGATCCAAAATCAACAAAAAGAATTAAACCTACTGACTGAGGATTTGAAAAAAATAAAAGCTAAAACTAGCCAAGCGTATCAAAAATGTTTTCCAAAATAAACATTTCTAATCAACAAAAAAATATAAAATATGGTTCATTTTTTTCATAAGAAAAATAAAATTCTTATTTCAACAAATTTAAAAGTTATGTATAGCAGTTTGTATTCCACTGATTCATTAGATGAGATATTTTGGAAAGAATTTTTATTTAAAAAAATCACTAATATTTTTAGGGCTAAGCATTATTTATTAGTTAGAAATCCTTATACGAGAATTATTTCTTTTTATAAAGATAAAATGCAACAGCTGACTAAAATGCAACTTAATAAGACCAGTTTTGAGTTTCAAGATGCTCAAAAAATGTTTTTCACTTCTTTAAATATTGATTCAAATGATTCTAAGGATGTTATTATATCCAAATTATCTAATACATCTTTTGTTGATTTTATTCGTCTGCTTCCTAATCATTACTTGAAAGACTCTCACACTCATCTTCAAGGGAAAGCATTTTTCCAGAAAAAACGAAGGTTTTATTCAAGTTTAACAAGTTACATCTTTAAATTTAAAATTCAAATAATTAAAATAGAAAATTTAGAAAAAATGAATATTTTTGCAAAAAAAATTGACTTAGATATGAGCCTTAAAAAAAATAGTACGCAATCTATAGAAACTCCTAATTTAACTCCTGAAACAATAAAAATCATCAATAAAATATATTACGATGATTTTACTTTGTTTGGGTATGAGATGCTGTAACAAAATTCAAACAACTTTTTTCAAGAAACTTCTTAAATTATTCACAAAAAGTGTTCAAAAAATTCAAAAAAGAACTAGCAACCTTTCAAGGTAAAGGCGATTTGTCATGGCTTTTTCAAGGCAAGAAAGGGATAGAAAAGGAAAATTTGCGAATAGATGTAAAAGGAAAACTTTCTCAAAATTCTGCTCCTGAAGAATTTGGTTCTGCCCTTACCCATTCTTACATTACAAAGGATTTTGCAGAAGCTATGCCTGAACTAGTCACCCCACCTCACTCTTCCTTGCCTGAGCTTTTTGAGTTCTTAAAAAACTTGCATAGTTATAGTCATCGGTGTTTAAAAAGTGAGAGTTTTTGGGTTGCTAGTATGCCCGCAGATAGCATTGAAGGTGTGCCTATTCAAATCGCTCAATTTGGGAAATCTAACAAAGCTAAACTCAAAGAAACCTACCGCAAAGGATTGCGATTGCGATACGGAGATAAAATGCAAATGATTAGCGGACTGCATTTTAACTATTCTTTTCACCCGAAAATTTGGCAACAATTCTACAATGGATTTGATAAAAAAAATGAGGCACTTTTTGGAGTAGCGCGAAATTTTTTACGCTACCAGTGGTTTTTAGCCTATCTTTTGGGAGCCAGTCCTATTGCTGATAAAAAAATTCCTATCGTCAGCCATTATTACGAATCAAAGGAGTTTCCTTTTGCTACTTCTTTAAGACAGTTAAGCTATAAGAATAAAAAAATTGTAGATATTAGCTACAATAGCCTACAAGAATATATTCATTGTTTAGGCAAAATAATTCAAACCACGGAACCAAAATTTGAAAAAATAGGATTGAAAGAAGGAGAGGATTTTTTACAATTAAATAGTAGTACGATTCAAATTGAAAATGAACTTTATGCACCTCTGAGACCCAAGCCTAAGCAGATTGCTTCTAAAAGACCTCTTTTTTATTTGCAAAAAAATGGAGTAGAGTATTTTGAATTTCGTTCTTTAGATTTACAGCCTTCGTCTCCCTTAGGGCTAGATTTATCGCAGGCTTATTTTTTAGAACTGATGTTTATTTTTTGTTTGATAATGCCCAGCCCTATGTTAGAAGCAGCAGATTGGCAAGAATTAAATTACAACCAAGAAACGGCTTGCTTGCGAGGGAGGCAACCTAAACTTTTATTACAAAGAGACAGAAAGAAACAGTCTTTAAAAAGTTGGGGAGAGGAAATTTTTGATTGTTTAAAAGAGCTTATAGATTCTTTAGCTACCACAAATAATTCCAAGTTTTATAAAACAAGTTTGAGCGCATGGCAGAAAATTTTAGAAGAACCAGATAATACTCCATCGGCTATAATTTTGAAAGAAATGGAAGAAAAAAATTTAAGCTATTATTCTTATATTTTAGAAAAATCAGAAAAACACAAAGATTATTTTTTAAACCAACCGATAAAAAAAGATTTTTTAGCATTGATGTCTAAAGAAAAAACATCATCTTTGAAAAATACTGCAACAATAGAAAAGCAAGACAAGATAAGTTTTGGTGATTTTTTAAAAGATTATTTGCAGCAAATTTGATGATTTATATTATTTAAAATTTTCTTAAAGAAAAAATGTCCCCAAAAAAATATCCCCAAAAAAATGTTTGGAAAAAAAATTGCAAAAAAGAAAAAAAACAATTAGTATAGACTTTTGAATTTCGCTGATGCTTATCCCACTATTGGGGCTAGCCAAATGGTTAGCAGGTGCGAAAAAATTTTTTAGCTCGTAGGAGAATATCGTAGTGCCACAATAATGTGACCAGGCACTACAAACCTTGCATAATTTAAAAAAGAAATGCAAAAGAGCCAGTGGCTCTTTTACTACAGCCCATCCCTATTTCAAGCAATAAGCTTGTTTAGGCTAAACAGAATGCAAATACAATAGTCTCATCTTGTTTTACCAATAATTGACGGGTCGGTAGCTCAGCTGGTAGAGCACCTGACTTTTAATCAGGTGGTCAGGGGTTCGAATCCCCTCCGACTCATAGTCCCCATCGTCTAGTCGGCCTAGGACACCGCCCTTTCACGGCGGCAACAGGGGTTCGAATCCCCTTGGGGATGCTTTTCTATAAAAATGGATTCTGACAAAAAAGAAGAGCTGATTCATACACTGAATTCCAGTATTCAAAAAGCTATAGATCAGCAGATTGAAAGCGGAGATCCCCCCGAAGTTAATCAAACAATTGAAAGACTTCTGGGGCAAGGTTTTTCCATGAAAAAAATTCGCACAATGCTGGCAAGTCTAGTCGTCAAGCATTTCCATAATTTAGTAGTCAGCCAAGAATTTGACTATCAACACTACGCTGCTGATTTACTCAAATTGCCAACTTTTGAGAAATCAAACCATTAATAAAATACCAGAACTAGATAAAATACCTGAACTAGATAAAATGCCAGATTGAAAAAATGCCAGCGACTAGATTTTCAAAATTAAAACAATTTCTAAACTCTAATGACTGGAAGAATAAACCTTTATTTCACACTCCTTTAGTAGCCTACACTTCCTTTCGTTGCTCGGGTTTTGCGCATCACTTACTCAAGGTAGATACGACCGAAGAATTAAGAAAAGTTTTGGTTTTTTGTAACCGAGATAAAACTCCTTATTTCATTTTAGGAAAAGGAAGTAACAGCATTTTTAGCGATGAAGGATTTTATGGTCTTTTGATTTTATTGGGAGAAGACTTTAAAAAAATAACACAAAAAGAAAATTCCCAACTCGCAGTTGGTGCTGGAGTATCTACTACAGGGTTAGCTCAACATTTGAAAAAAAATGGACTTGGAGGAGGAGAATTTTTGATAGGCATTCCAGCAAGTGTCGGAGGATTGGTTTTTATGAACGCTGGGGCTAATGGAAAAGAAACAAGGCAAATTTTAAAACAGGTTAGCTCTTTAGACTCTCACGGAAATATTAAGATAGGAGTTTGTAAAGAGATAGATTTTGCTTATCGTTATTCCTATTTTATGAAAAAAAAAGAAATAATCTGTGAAGCTCTTTTTCAATTTCAACCCAACAGTAGTGAGAATATTGTAAAGATTCAAACTAAGATCCTAAAAAAAAGAAAAGCCAGCCAACCCATTCATCAATCCACTTGGGGATCTGTTTTTAAAAATCCTAAAGGATTCTTTGCAGCAGACTTAATTGAAAAATGTGGGTTTAAAGGAAAGATTTTTGGAAAACTAGAAGTAAGCCAAAAGCACAGTAATTTTTTTGTGAACCTAGGAGGAGCTAGTTTTAAAGATATAGAGACAGCTTTTTTAGCAATCCAAAAAGCAGTTTGGGAAAAATTTAAAATTTTTTTAGAGCCAGAAGTTAGAATTATAGATCCTTACGGTGAGCTTATTCAAAAATACTATTCCCGCTATTTTTGATTATACTTTGAAAATTATACTTCTTTAATTTTTTCAATTTTTAATAAAAATTTGTAAAGATCTTCTTCTTGAAAATTTATAGTATCTTTATCTCTCATCTTTTACCACTCTATTTATTCACTCTTTCTGCAATAACTTCTGACACTGCTTTTCTAATTTTAGCTCTGCTAATAGCACCCTTGTAAGGATATTCTATAAAGGTTCTTTTAGAAGAAGCTTTTTTTATTTTATTGGAGGAGTCAGTTTTTTCTACCATAGTTGTTATATTTTTCGCTATCATAGTTGTTATTTCTTAGGGTTGAAAATTTTCTATTTTAACAAATTCTTTATATTTTGGCAAGAATGATTCTTTAAACACGAATTTGGTTTAGCCCAGCAGAGATTGTGAAAATAATTGCGGTATGGATAGGTTTGTAATTTTTATCAAAAGGACAGTTGATAAAAACATTCTTATTATAAATTTCTTTCACTATTTACTAGTTCTGGCATTTATGACTTTTTCAACAGCTTTTCTTATTTTAGCCTTACTAAAAGTGCCTTTATAAGGGTATTCCATAATAACTCGCATAGGAGGAGTTTTTTTTGGTTGTTTGTGCACTTGTGTTTTCATTTTTAATAGTCTATAGGAGTATCAATGCAATGGTGGTTCTGTTTTCAAAAAATCTATTTTAACAAATTCTTTATATTTTGTCAAGAATGATTCTTTAAACACGAATTTGGTTTAGCCCAGCAAAAATTGCGGACAAAACTAGTCTTCTGTGTCAAAGACTTTTTGCCAGTAATTGATTCCGCCACGCACAACATAGGATTGAATTCCACAAGAAGAAAAGATTTTTTGTGCTTTTACGCTTTCTGTTCCGTCTTGGCAGATTAGCAAAATAGCATTTTCAGTGTCTATTTGAGAAATGATTTTGCTAACCTTATCCGCAGCAATATTTTGAAATGGCTTTATTTTATATTTATCAAAGCTAGCCTTATCTCTTAAATCTAAGAGATAAGCCTTCCTACCTTCTTTAATCCAGTCTCGTGCTTCAAGAATACTGATTTGACCTTCTATTACTTCCATTTTTATTTATATATATACTTTTGAATTTGCTTGCCAAAGTTTAGCCAAAACAAGCTTATTGCTTGAAACTATTTATGGGCTATAGAAAAAGTGCCTTTCGGCACTTTTTCATTTCTTTTTTGGAGTATGCAAGGTTTGTAGTGTTTTTTGCTACGCCATTAAAAAAAATTTTTAACTCTTGAAATACTCTCTTACTGCTATCTATTTCATAAGGGTTATAGCAAAAGCTCCACTGGAGCTTTTGCATTTCTTTTTTAGATTATGCAAGTTTTGTAGTGTTTTTAACTACGATATTCCTGCGAGCTAAAAATTTTTTTTGCCTTGCCTAGCCGTCACATAACGCAAATTCAAAGGTCTATTATATATAGACTTTTGAATTTGCTTGTCAAAGTTTAACCAAAACAAGTTGAACTTTTAAAACTATTTATAGGCTTAAAAGAAGCTTCTTAAAAGAAGCTCCTTAAAAGAAACGTTCTTAAAAGAAGCTTCTTAAAAGAAACGTTCTTAAAAAAAACGTTCTTAAAAGGAGCTCCTTAAAAGAAACTCCAGACGAATTTTATGCTAAAAGCTGAGGCTCAAGCGGATATAGATCACAGATGGTTTGGAGACGGTTACTTCTTGGGTTTCTATTACTTCGTGTTCTTGTGATATTTCCTGAGTGAGTGGCTCGCTAGTAACTTTTACTCCATAGTCGCCCAGTAAAGAACAAGGAGGAGTAGCACAAAAAATTTCATAATGTGGAATACTAGTATTATGTGCAAATCCTAAATATACAACTTGTTCTGGAACTACTGCTCTGGAAAGTACTACATTTCTGGTTGCTCTGGTTTCTTTTTTAACTGTTACCTCACCGTTCAAAAGAAGGTAGCCTAGTTCCAGCTTGAGATTCTCTTTAATAGAATACTGCCAACCCAGATTCACAGCTGGGGCTGTTTGACTTTGTGTTTTGCCTAGTGCTTTGAGTTGCAGAGTTCCAGCTCCTACTCCCGCATAAAAGCCTTTGGCAAAAAAATAATCATACATCGCAATCTGGCTACTTATTTCACTATCCCCTCCTTTCCAGTTGTGTAGCTGCAATCCTACTCTATTTCCATCAGGAAACTGCCAGCCAAAGTGCAACCCTGCACCGCTCCATTTTGCTGTCGCTGGTTTTGAGGTTTCTGATTTAAATGGCACATCTACTAGGATAGCATTGGCTAAAAGCGTAGCAAAGTGACTTTTACAGGCTATGGGATCATAATTAATAGGGTTGCTGATACTGTAAATTCCATCAGCTAGGGCGAATCGGAGACCACTAAAACCAGTACTGCTTCCGTCTGTGCTCGCAGCCCCAGTCTCACAAAGCCGTAAGGCTGTTGCTTGTGCGTGGGCTTGAGCACCAGTCTGACCAGGAATAGTAGTAATTATTTCATCACTAGGAGCTACAGCAGTAAAGCTAAATCCAGCACCACTACTATCTACTATGGCGCCTGTAGGAGTAGCACTTATACGAGCAGAAGTCTTTGACTCCGAAAGACCTAGTGCATAGGGAGTCAGCCCAATAAACCAACCACCTTTGCCAATTTTACTTGTTTGGCTGTCCTGCGCCTGTAGATTTCCTACAAACTGAAAACTCAACAAAATCACACCTAGCAATAGAACCCTATTCCATCGGAAATCCCACTGGAAGCTACCATGGAATCCTCTATTGGAAGCATTTGACGCTATTTTTAGCGTCTTTTTTTTCATTATTTTCATGATTTTTTTAGTTTAAATTAAAATAGCCTTTTGAATTTCTAAGAAATTCAAAGGTTTATAAAAAACATTTTCCTAGTTTGTCTAGGTTGTGTCTAGTTTAGCTAGACTTTACCAAAGTCTAGCCAAATATAGCATTGATGTCAAACAAAACATAATGAGAACTTTTCCTTTGCTAGATAGACTTTACCAAAATCTAGCCAAAACAGCTGGTTTTGTCCTATTTGGCAAATTCAAAGGTCTATTATAGTTAAAAAATTCTAAAACCCTTCTAAATTTATTATTTCACCTTCGCTAGCTTCGGAGTCTTTGATGTCGTGGGTTACCAAAACTGAGGGTAACTCATTTTCTTTGACGTAGGCAAACACAAGTTTTCTTATTTTATCTTTTAAAGAAGCGTCTAGTTTAGAAAAAGGTTCGTCTAATAAAAGAGCTTTGGGTTCCGAAAGTAAGGTTCGCATTAACGCAATTCTAGCCTGTTGTCCTCCAGAGAGTGTGTTTGGAAATCTTCTTTCAAACCCACACAAGCCCAATTTTTCTAAAACTTTTAAAACTTTTTCTTTTTTTTCTTTAAATTTATACTCCGATGGAATTCCAAAAGCAAGGTTTTCAAAAATATTTAGGTGCGGAAAAAGTAAAGGATCTTGGTATAAAATTCCTAGTTTTCTTTTTTCTGGTTCTAGTTCGTTTAAAGAACGAGAATTTAAAAAAACTTTTCCAGTTGCTTGAAAATTAGAAGAGAGACTACCGCAAATATAAGACAAAAAAGTAGATTTACCACAGCCGCTAGCTCCCATCAAGGTTATGGTCTTTCCTTTTTTCGCTTCAAAGGTCAAATTTTTAATAAGAATTTCTTGGGTTTTCAAAAACCGAATATTGATGGACTTAACTATTAAACTCATAATTTAAGGGGTCTCAAAAAATAATAAAATCTTTTCCAATAAAAAGGAAGATTTTTAAAAAAGAAGACAGAAGATAATACTAAATAAGGCAGTAACATTTGCAAGATAGCATAAACTCCGATTGTTTTCCTGTTTGCTCCAGAAGAAAGGCTAACTGCTTCGGTGGTGATGGTGTTGATTCTACCAGCTCCTGCAAAAAGAGTAGGGATATACAAGGCGATACTCACAGAAAATCCAATCGCAAAAACTAACAAAATAGGTTCTAGTAGTAGTATAAATTTCACTTTCCAAAAAAATTTTAAAGGGCTGACTCCTAAACCTAGAGCTACAAATTTGTATCTATTTTCAAAACTTCTATAAGTATCTGCTAAAGCTAAAAAGCAGTAGGGTAATACAAAAATCAAATGAGACCAAAGCACAATCCATAAATTTCCTTCCCAATTCAATTTAGCAAGAAAAATTTGAAAACCAAACATTGTGCTCAACTGGGGGATTAAAAGAGGAATATAAATTAAAAAAAGACCCCGTGAACTGAATTTTTTAGGACGGTTTTTTTTAAAACCAAGCAACTCTCTTTCCAAACACAAAATAACCAAAACAATAGATATAAAAGAAACTGTGGCTCCGATAAATAAACTATTATAAAAAAGTTCCAGCAATAAATCTGCACCTCTCAACCAGTTTCGGGTTGTCCACTGTGTAGGAAAAATACTAGGAAATCGCCAAACACGAGCAAAACTCCACAAAAACAAACCAAAAAATCCAACCAAAATAGATAAATTTAAGACTCTAATAAAACTTCTAAAACAGGTAAAAGAAATTTTCCACTTTTTGCCTCTATTTCCATTGCTTAAAAATCGCCTAGTAAAAAAAGAAATTCCTTTGATGGCGAGTTCCCACAACAAAATTAGTAAAATACAAAGGAAAAGTAAAAATAAAGACGCTGCACTAGCAGATAGTTTGTAGTTTAAATCAGCTGGATGATTGAACCATTCTACAATTCTAACTGCTAAAGGTGGAGGAATTTGGGGACCTATGATCAAGGCTACATCTACAACTGAAACAGAAAAAACCAAGATGGCGTATAGAGGAAGACGAATAGAGCGGTAAATTTGAGGGAGGATACATTTGAGCCAGATAGTGAGTTTATAATAACCCATAGAACGAAAGGCGGTTAAAATTTTGTGAACTTTTATTTGACTTAAAGCAGCTAGCATGATCAAGACTAAAAAAGGAGTTTCTTTGCAAATAAGGGAAAAAATCATAGAAATGCCCCATGGATCTTGGGCGATAAGGAAATCTAGTGGTCTTTTCCAGCCAGTCAACCAGGGAGAAAAAACTCTTGCTAAAAATCCACTAGGTACAAGCAGAAAAACCAAAGCTATACATAAAGCTGAGTGGGGTAAGGCAATTAAAGGAATGCAACTACTACGGACAGCTTTTAAGCCACGGTTTTCAAAAAAGGCTACTAGGATAAAAAAAGCGATAAAAAAAGAAAGAATAGTAGCAGTAATGCCAATCCAAATACTTAGAAAAATGGAGGCTCGGATTGCGGGAGATTCTAAAAATTTTATAAAATACTGAAAACTAAAATCAGTGGAGCCTAATGCGGGAAAATAACCTAATGCAGGGAGCAGACTACCTACTATTCCTGCTATAATGGGGATAAAAAGTAGAGTTAAACAGATGTATGGAGCAGCTCTTAAAAAAACACTAGAGACCTTTGAGGGTAACATTTATTCAAAGGTCTTAAAGTGTGAATCCAACTTCTTGTCTATCGTAAGAATTTTCTATTGCAAGAACCTTGCTTTCCATTCTGTTTCCAAAGGTTTGACCCAACTGGTATGAGGTTCCAATAAAGCCTTTCCTAACTGGTTTGGTTTTAAAGTCGCTTCTCCTATGTCTACAGCATTCAATAGCTTGTTTTCCGCACTACTCAATTTTCTTGGATTTAAAACAGTGTAGTCTCCTATGTGGTTAGGATCCAATTTTCTTGCTTGTGCTTCTACAGAAATCAGAAAATTAGCTACTACCTGAGATGCTTCTTTACTGGAAGAATTATAAGGTATAGCCACAAAGTGAGTGTTACTAATCGTCCCGTTTTTCAATACAAAAGTTCGCACTGTTTCTGGCAGATCACCATTGAGAATTTGCGAAGCCGCAAAACCTATAGCAAAAGAAAAACCTACATCAATTTCTCCATCATTAAGAAGTTGTCTCAATTCTCTATCATTTTTAGGGAAAGCTCTGCTTCCTCTCCAAAGGTATGGTTTGATGTCTTCTAACCACTTCCACATTTTTTTTGTATGTTTCTTAAAATCTGCTTCGCTAACAGGCTTTGATAACAGAGATTTATCAGCAATAGTTTCATACAGCACATGTTTCAAAAAGGTTGTGCCAATAAAATCAGGAGGTGCTGGAAAAGTGATTTTGCCTTTGTTTTTCTTTGCATATTTTAAGAATGCCTTTATAGTTTTAGGAGGTCGTTTGACGACTGCACTATCGTAATAAAAAACAAATTGAGAAAATCCCCAAGGAGATTCATACCCATCTACAAGCACACCAAAATCGGTTACGATGGAGGCTTTGTTTTTATAGTCTACTTTGGCGTAATTGGGTAAGGATTCTGAAAAGGGACCGTACAGCAAGCCGTTTTTCTTCATAGTTGTGAAATTCTCACCGTTGATCCAAATCATATCAACAGATCCTTTTTGGTTTTTACCAGCTGATTTTTCTGCTAAAACTCTGGAGACTGCATCTGCGGTATCTTTAAGTTTCACATGCTTGAGTGTTATGTCGTATTCTTCTTTGACTCTTTTGCCTACCCAAGCAATATAGGCATTCCAAGTAGCTCCGCCGCCCCAAGCGTTCCAATAAACAGTCTGTCCTTTACTTTTTTTCACAATATCATCCCAATCACTTGCAGAAGCGATAGACATTGCAAGGAAAAATACAACCACACAAGATAGAATCCCAAAAAATAAGTGTTTTTTTTTCATTGTATTATTTTTTTATGAAACCTAGTGAATAAAATTTTAAAATCTCTAAACTATATCAAAAGGCATCGTTAAATTTATGAGACCATTATTAGTCGCATATAGGAACGTAACTAGCTCTTTTACGAAAAAAAGTCAAATTTTTTTCTCAATCAAAAAAACAGAAAAATTTTTGATGTTTTTTGAAGGCGAGCATTGCTACAGGTTTTCTACTTTTATAGACTTTTGAATTTGCCAAATAGGACAAAACTAGCTGTTTAGCCAAAACAAGCTTATAGAGCTTTGAATTTGCCAAATTCAAAGCTCTATTTTAGTAAAAGCGTAAAACAAAGCGAATAAAAAGAGCAGTAGGATTTTCTACTTCTACAGTTGTTTTTGTAGGCACAGTTCTGTTGTAGGTTTTGCTTTCTTTTTGCACTTCACCATAGGTTGCATTTACTGTTCCCTCTACTAGTATTCTTCTATCGTAATTAGAATAATCCGTAATGGAAGTATCGCTATTATCTAAAAACCCGAGCCTAGAAAGGCTATTATTTGGATTCAATATTTCACCTCCGACCAATACAGATGAGGTAATAGGAATATGGTTTGGTGCTTGCGGCAGTGCTATGGATTTTATTGTTGGCACTGGTGCTACAGCTGTCTGCTCTATTGATAGGTTTGTCCCCAACCAGAGCAGTCCCGCTTCTACAGAAAAGCTACCACTAAAACTATGGCTATAGCCAAAATGGACCGCGGGGGCTATTTCTGAAGCCGAGCCTTGTGCGAATTCCAGCTTGGTTTGTGCTAAGCCAGCTCCTGCATAAAATCCGTAGGGTAGGAAGTAATCTACCAGTATTATTTGACTATCTAGCTTACTATCTCCAGCACTCCATTGGTGTAGATTCAAAGAGACGCGGAATTTCTCAAAGTTATAACCGAGTTGCAATCCGTTGCCTGTTAAATTGGTATTTTCGTTGCTGACGGAATGCGATAGAGAAGTAGAATCTATAGTTACTCCCATCAAGATAGGGTCACTGAAAGAGTTTGCAAGCCCTCGGAAATAGTCGTAACAGGCATATCTATCTGTATTGCGTGTAGAGGCTCCCGTATCAGAAGTTGCTGTAGCAAACTGCCGAGCCACATAGTTTCCAACACCACTGTAGATACCATCTTCACAAACATCCTCTACAGCACTTATTGCTCTTTTATCATAATTAAGACTGTAACTGAGAGGTTTATTATGTTGAAAACCCTCTGCGCCCGACTTTGTTGCATCTAAATCATCGGTGGTACTTGCACTGAATGTTATTTCTGTAGCTAATGTTTGGACGTATTCTGTTACTACTTCTGTAAGAGTGGTGTTTTTTGTAGTGGTTTTGATTTTAGCACCCAAAAAATAAGGACTAACTGAGACAAACCAACCTTGTTTTTTCTGTGTTGCTTGTTTTCCTGCTTGTTTACCTGCTTGTTTGCCTTCTTGGGCTTTTAGGCTACCCAACCCTGCTCCTGTAAAAAGTAAAAGCAAGAAAGAAAGTAGCAGTATTATTTTGTTTGATTTGATAGTTTGTTTTGGTTTTTTAATAAAATTTACTTAAATCCATACTTCTATAAAGGCTAGCTACCTGATTGCCATATCCATTAAACTTTATGGTAGGAGTTCTTTTGAGCCAGCTTCCTAAAGGTTTGTCTTGCGCTTGAGACCAACGTGGATGTGGCACTTCAGGGTTCACATTTGCATAAAATCCGTATTCGTTAGGAGCGGTTTGATTCCAAAGAGTAGCTGGTTGTTTTTCTGTAAGTTCTATAGACACAATAGACTTAATACTCTTAAATCCGTATTTCCAAGGAGTAACCAAACGGATGGGCGCTCCGTTTTGAGGGGGCAATTCTTTTCCATAGAGTCCAACCGCCATAAAAGTCAATTCATTACTTGCTTCGTCTAGTCTTAAACCTTCGGTATAGGGCCATTTGTAAAAAAAACTATTGTTTTGATTTTTAGCAATTTTAGGGTCAAAAAAAGTGGAGAACTTTACATACTTCGCTTTGGATGATGGTTCTGCTAAAACCAGTAATTTTTTTAGTTCAAATCCAACCCAAGGTACAACAGCAGACCATGTTTCTACACAGCGGAATCGGTAAATTCTTTCTTCCAAAGGAATTTTTTTTAAAATATCTTCTATATTCAATGTTTTAGGTTTATTTACTAGTCCGCTTATTTTAACCGACCAAGGGCGATTCAGAAAATTTTTAGCGTTAGTTTTTACAGACTGTTTGTTTGAGCTAAATTCGTAAAAATTATTGTAAGAAGTGAAAAGTTTTTCTTCTGTTATATTACCAAGGATATATTTGCTATTGCGAGTCTTTTTTAGCCTTTTAAGGCTCGGTGCAGCAGATAACACGTTAGGTCCCAAAAAACCCGCCATAGTGGCGGCTGCCATCCCTTTAACAATACTTCTGCGAGAAAAAAAAGCTTTTTCATCTGTGACTTGACTTTCTTTAATTTCCCAATTTTTTTTGATTTTAATATTCATTTGAATTTTTGGTTGCTATTTTTCTGTTAAGTATGTAAAAATCATTAATAATAATACTAATGTAGTGCGGTTTTATCAAATAAAACTTTATGATTTTCCATAGTTTTCTAAAAAATAGGGTTACAAAAAGGATTCAAGAACAAAATACCAATATTTTAAATTCATTGAATCTACAAAACCCTGATATAATCCAACTAAACGGTAAAAAATTCCAGCTTTATCTGAAAAAAAGAGAAATAGAATTTTTACTAGAGTATTTTTTTGCAAAACACCTCAATCAGATGGTAGCGCGTTTTGGAGAAGAAGTGATTTCTAGTAATCTTGTTTTTATACCTATATTAAAAGGAGGAGTTTATCTGGAAAGCACCATCAAGGTTTTTAGCAGACTGCACTTTGTCTCTAGCGAGTTTGTCGGTATGCAAAGCTACGACGGTGAAAAAAAGAAAGAGAATCGTTTTTATCTTAACTGTAGCAAAGAAAAGGTAGAAAACAAGCATCTTATTTTGATAGATGAGATTATAGACACGGGTGATACCTTAAAAGTGGTTACAGAAAGTCTGTTTGAGAAAAATCCTGCCTCCATCAACTTTTTTATTGCTATCAATAAGCTAGACTTAGAAAAAAAACATTCTTTAGAAACATTTTTTAAGCAATACGGAATTTATACTACCGCCATAGACTTTCCTAACGACTACTGGGCGATTGGAACTTTATTAGGGCTAGATACCGATCAATTCTGCCGAGCAACTTTGGATAACCTTTATATTGAAAAAAAAACAGAACCTCCCAATCTGGATATGGTGAATTTTTATACCAACCTAGAACTGCTAATTACGGAATTTTTAAAAGAAAAATGCACAAAAGAAGAGCTTGCGCATTCCATAGAAACATATCTCTCTAAACCGCGTTCCTTACTGAAACAATATTAGTAGGGGCTGGGTCTATTATTGCTTTTTATTTCATACGGGAGAACACATAGATTCGCCTCTACTATTCCCATTCCATAGTTCCAGGTGGTTTGTTGGTAATATCATAGACCACACGATTGATCTTAAAAATTTCATTGGTTATACGTGTTGAAATTTTTTCAAGAATAGAGTGAGGGATTTTAGAAAAATTGGCTGTCATAGCGTCATTGGATTCTACAATTCTGACAACTACTGGATACTTATAGCTTCTTTTATCCCCTTGAATGCCTACGCTTTTAATGGGGAGCAGTACTGCAAAACTCATCCAAATGCTTTGCCAAAATTTTGTTTTTTTGAGTTCCTCTTCAATAATTCTACTAGCCTGACGGACAATTTTTACTCTCTCTGGCGTTACTTCTCCTATAATTCGTACAGCTAAACCAGGTCCCGGAAAAACTTGCTGTGAGGTGATTTCTTTTGCAATATCTAGCGCAGTAGCGAGATTTCTGACTTCGTCTTTATACAAATCTTTTAAAGGCTCGTATAACTTCATTTTTAAATTTTTAGGCAAACCGCCTACATTGTGATGCGATTTAATTTTTGAAGAGTGCTTACTTACACCACTTTCAATTCTATCCGAATAGATAGTGCCTTGAATGAGAAAAACAGCCTTCTCTTTTTTTGCAATTCCAGAGAAAATATCCGCAAAAAGTCTGCCTATTATTTTGCGTTTTTTTTCAGGCGAGCTAATCCATTTTAGTGCATCAAAAAACTGCTTGCCCGCTTTGATGATTTTGAGATTTAGTTTTTTTTTAAGAAAAGTTTTTTGAATGAATTTTGTTTCGCCATCACGCATCAAGCCTGTGTCCACATAGACAGCTATTAGTTGTCTACCAATAGCCTTGCTGGCCAGAGCAGCGGCTACAGAAGAATCCACACCACCAGAGAGACCGATAATTGCCTTATTAGCACCTATAACCTCTTTTGTCTCTTGTATTAAATTTTCTACCACTAAATCAGATGTCCATTTTTTTTTGCACTTACAAATAGTGAGAGCAAAATTTTTCAAAATCTGTGTTCCCTGTTCTGTATGGCTTACTTCGGGATGAAACTGCACCCCAAAAATACTATTTTTTTTATTTTCAAATACGGCAAATTTGGAGTGTTCAGTGCTAGCAAGAGAGCTAAAATTTTTGGGAAGTTTAGTGATAATATCTTGATGATTCATCCATACATTTTTGGATTTTCCCAAACGGCTTAAAATTTCTTCGTTTTTTTGAATATTTAATTCCGTCAGACCGTATTCGGCTGATTTTCCAGAGGCAACCTTACCCCCTACAAGACTGGCTATAAGTTGATGACCGTAGCAAATTCCCAAAATAGGCACAGCAAGACTTAAAATTTTTTTATCAAATTGAGGAGCCTTTTTTGCAAAGACAGAACTTGCTCCTCCAGAAAGGATAATTCCCTTAATAGAATGATTATTTAAGGCACTAAAAGAAATATTTGCAGGCACGACTTCTGCACAGACTCCCAATTCCCTAATTCTTCTTGCGATTAAATGACAGTATTGGCCCCCGAAATCTAATATTGTGATTTTTTCCACTTATAAGATATTATTTTATACTTTATCTATTATAGTTTTTTTGGTAAAATGTATCTAGTAAAAATTTTTTTCTAAATTTATGAATATTATTTACCCCACTAGTTCCAGTCCGCCTACTTACGGACACGCAGATTTAATTAACAGAGTCTATAAAAGATTTGATAAAATTTACTGGGTAGCAGCGGAAAGCTATGAAAAAAAAATTATTTTTCCCAAAGAAGTAAGGCTCGCTATGATGCAGGACTATCTAGATTACTACCAATGGAAGAATGTTGTAATAGAGCATACGACGGGCTCTATTGTTCGTTATGCTGTTTCTAAAAAAACCTATCTTATTTTAAGAGGCATTAGAAACCACGGTGATTTTACTTCTGAATTTGAGTTGGCTATGGGCAACCGCAGTATATGCGATAAGATAGAGACCTTTTGTATTTTGGCAAGCCCCGAATACTGTTCTACAAGCTCCTCTATAGCCAGAGAGTTGATCCGTTTAGGAGAGAATAGCCGAAAATATTTACTAGAAAGGGTAGAAGAAAAAGCAAAACCTTACTTAGTTTTCCCTTAAAAAATCCCAATTTGCACTCTCAGCTGCGTTGCTTAAAATTTTTGTCCCTTGCCATTTGTGAAGAAATGCATTCTCTTCCTGCGGAACAAAAATTTTTCGCGCCTTGCTGAAAGCACAAATTGAAATTTTTTTTAAGGAAAAACTGTTTTTTTGCTATTTTCAATGACAGTTCTACTGATTAAAATTTTTAAATTGATCACAAAATCAGGTATCGCTAGAATTGCGTTACTAGATTTGCACTAAGGCAGTTTTATCTTGGGAGTAGGCTAAAAAATCTTCCCAAAGCCTATCAATCTGCACATTTTTACAAATTTTTACCTCGCCAATTTCTGGGATAGCTATGAATTGAATCCCTTCTGCAAAATTTTTTTTATCTCTAGCTAAAATAGAACAAAAAGTGTTTTTCTGTATGCCTTTTAAGTTTAGCTGTAAATTTTGTGCTTGTAATAGTTCGCGAATTTTTTGGTAGGATTCTTTTTTGAGTCCTGAATATTTTTGAGAAAACCAAAGAGCAAAATCCATTCCTCCAAAAACTGCTTCACCGTGTAGATAGCTATTGTAGTTGGTATAGGTTTCTATTAAATGGGCAAGACTATGCCCGAAGTTTAAGATGGCTCTTGTTTGAGCTGTTACTTGATCTGTTATTTCGGCTTTCTCTTTTTCGTCTTTTTTGACTACGGCTAGTTTGATTTCACAGGAGCGGGTGATTGTTTTTAAGAGTAATTTGTTATCTTCTTTCAAGTCTTTCAAGGGATGCTTTTGCAGAAATTCAAAAAATTTTTTATCTTGAATTAAGGCGTGTTTAACAATTTCTGCATAGCCTGAAATCCAATCTCTTTGCGATAAACTTTCTAAAAATAATGTATCTATACAGACTAGGGCGGGTTGTTTAAAAGATCCAATTATGTTTTTTGCTTTTGCGTGATTGATGCCAGTTTTACCTCCGATGCAACTATCTACCTGTGCTACTAAACTTGTAGGAATACTGGCAAGAGTAATACCTCGCATAAAAGTAGCCGCTGCAAAACCCACTAAATCTCCTATTACTCCACCACCAAAAGCTATAAGAATAGATTTGCGATTGGCTCCTTCTTCTATCAAAAAATCATAAATTTTTTCAAGATAAAAATTTTGTTTTGTTTTTTCTCCCGCAGGTAAGAGTAGTTTTTTAAAACTTTTTCCAAAAACTGTTGTTATTTTTTTTTTGTAGATTTTATAAACCTCTGCATCGGCTACTAAAAAAAGAGATTCTTCACTTTTTGAAGCATCATTAGCATAGCGGCATTTTTCTAAAATATCTGTTCCGATAGATACCACACAACCCCATTTTTTTATTTCTATTTTTTTCATAAGATAGGTTGAGATATCTGCTTATAATCAAAAAAATGCTTGGTTTCTATTTTGTGGGTGATTTTGGGTTTGCTTTTTGCGAGCCAAGAATAGGTATAGGCTCCTTCTTTTTCAAAATGAACTCCTTTTAAGATCAAGCCGTCTGTGATTCCAGTGGAGGCAAAAATAACTTCATTGGAAGAGACTAGATCGTCAATTTCGTAAATTTTATCAAAATTTTTTATTTTATATTCAGCCGCCTTTTTTTTGTCTGCACCATTTTTATAAAAAATTTTGCATTGCAGATAACCTCCTATACATTTCATAGCAGCCGCTGTGAGCACTCCTTCTTGAGTACCTCCATAACCTATAAGCATGTCTACTCCTTGATTGGTAGCAGCGGCTAGAGAGCCAGAAATATCTCCGTCTTGGATAAGCAAAATTCTAGCACCACATTTTCTTATTTCTGCAATCAAAAGATTGTGTCTATCTCGGTTGAGAACGCAGATGGTTGTATTTTCAATATATTTTTTTTTAAACCGCGCAATTCTTTTGATATTTTTGGTGACCGATTGCTCAATATCTACAACTTCATAAGCATCGGAGCTAACAGCAATTTTATACATATAGAGGTTGGGTAAATCTAAAAAACTATTTTTCTGAGAAAGAGCGATAAAAGCAGCGGAGTTCTGTCCGCCACTAGCACAGGTTTTGTGTCCTTCAATAGCGGCAAGTATTAAATCGTATTGCACTTTATTGTTTTGGTGATAATGGGAATTTAAGGGAGTGACAATAGGATGTTCTTTAAATCTGTCGTTTTTAATGTGGATGCCAAAGTTCATTTTTAGAAGGCTATTTTCTACAGAAGTGCGAACCGACTGGAGAATTTGATTGGCGTTTCCCAGTCCTTGTTTAGAACCAGCAATAATAGCTGCTTCTTCGGTTATTTGGACTAGCTGCATTTCTATATTTTTCATAAATAATTAAAGATATTTTTCATTTTTGATTATATTCTATATTTTTTATTTTTGATTATATTCTATATTTTTTATTTTTATAATACCAATTATAGAATTATTTTTGTATACAATAGATTCTTGCTTTTATTGTCTTTTAGAAACATATTAAATAAAAAATCAATAGATGATGGAGGAGAAAATTTTAAATAGAGTTTTTGAGTTATATCAAAAAAAAGGAGGATTAAACGCAAGTTTAATAGGCGATTTAGGTTCAGGAAAAACTTTTTTTGTGCGAGGGCTTGTAGAAAAAATTTGTCCACCGCTCAAAAAAGAAGTAGCTAGCCCCACTTTTTCTTACTTTAATATCTATCGGAATGAAGAAATTTGTATTCACCATTTTGATTTATACCGAATCCAACACAAAGAAAAACTTGAAGATATTGGTATTTGGGAAAGTTTGGAGGATAAGAGTAGTCTGACATTGATTGAATGGGCAAATCTTTTTCCGAGCGTTTTACGAGCTTGTGATTCAGAGCTTCATTTTTCTTTTGTAGGAAATAAATTCTTAATTTTTCTTAAGTAGTGCCCTTGAAAAAAACAAACAAACAATTAGAGCAAACAGGGATTAACTACCCTAACCTACAACCGAAAAGTAAAAAAGTTGCCTTTTTTGGTGGTTCTTTTAATCCGCTTCATTACGGACATCTAGAATTGCTTGCATTCTTAAAAAAAAACAACTTAGTAGATGAAGCGATAGTTGTTCCGAATTGCGCTAATCCATTAGAAGAAAAAAAAAAATATTTAAGTAAAGAAATCAGATGGTCTATTTTAAGGCAAGTTTTTCAAAAGGAAGGCTTTCACAATAAGGCAAGTCATAATAAGGCAGGTCAACTAGAGACATTTTTTCACCTATGGGGTTATGAACTTTTCCAAAAAAAAGCGGTTTTTACAGCAGAATCTATCAGATTGCTCAAACAGAAATTTTCCCAAAAAGATTTTTATCTTGTATTAGGAAGCGATTCTTTTGAAAGAATAGATGGTTGGAACTCTGTTTCTTATCTTAAAGAAAATACTCACTTTATTGTCTTTCAAAGAGAAGGATTTGAGTCTATCAAGGTTAAAAACTTTGCTTCGTTTAAAGTTTTGATTCCCGATAAAAAAATAAGTGATGTTCAATCGTCTGATTTAATTAAGGAAAAAAAAGATTATAAAAGCTATGCAGAGGAAATGAAAAACCAGTTTCAAGATCTGCTTGTTTCCAAATAGTTGTTCCCTATAAACCTAGAACTTTAAAAATTCCTTCTTGAATTTCTTCTGCCAAAGAATTTTGGGATTTTCTAGAAGCCTCACCAGCAGATTTTAGCGAAGTGGCTTTCAGAGAGAAGGATTTAGATTTAAAAATTCTTCTATCTAGCCCTTGCAATTCTATCAGCAAAGCAATTTTTGACTGCTTTATTTTACCCTCAAAAAGAGAGGTTAGCTCTTCTGTTCCGCTGACTCTAATAATTGCATTATAATTGGCGCCAGTCTTATAATCCTGTTTTTGTAAATTTGTAGCAACGACTTTTTTTGCTGTTTGCCATTGATTGGAGCCTGAAACTTGAAAAATAATGGATCTTTTAGCATTTTTTTCTCTTTTAGAATAGTTTCGCAAAAACTCAAACTGCCCTTTGAGATAGGCAGAGCTAATACCAGACGCTCTATAGACTAAAGCTAGAATTTCTAAATTTTCTAAAGAATCACTTGCTGTGAGAAAAGAATCCTGAGCTGATGTTAATATTACGACCTTTTCTAAAGCACTTTGGGATGGTAATTCTTGTAAGGCATCTTCTAGCAGAGGAATGTTTTTGCTTAATTTTTTTCTATTATCAGCAATCAAATCAGCATACTCCGTGACTAGCACAGCGTAGTATTGGTTACCAATCTGTTCTACTTTGCGATCTTGCACATTGGGGAAGTTTATTTTTTTGGATCGTAATTTTATCTCTTCTGTCAAAGAAGAACTTGTGGTGACTTTACTTCCGTCTCTTTTGGAAAGGCTACGGTTGGTGCTAGAGGCTTGCACTTGAAGTTGCAGGTTATAGCTCATATTTTGCAGAGCCCTTTTTTTCGCTCCTTCTGGTGATGCACCAGTTCCAGCTCCATAGAGTAAGTTGGCGGGGATATATTTTGCAGGCTGTAAATACCAATCGGGAATGGTAGTAGTTTCAGGTTTCGCTACTTCTTTACTACCACAACCATAAAATAGTAAGAAAAGGATAGTAATCCATAGATAGAAATATTTTTGTAACATAATTTTTTAAGTATTAATAGCGAACTTTCACTACATCTCCGATAGATATTTTTTTCGCCTGTTCTTTATCTTTAATTACACCCCAAGCAGAATCACTCTCTACAAGATTAGAAATCACTGCCTCAGCAATTTTTTTATTTTGTATCTTCTCTTTTTGTGAGAGTTGATCTATAACAAATAGAGTTTTAAAGATGTCTATTTTTGACTCTTGCTTTACTCCGTGATTTCTTCCTAAAGTTATATGAACGATATACTTGTCTTTTTTTATATGTTTTCTTAACTCTTTAACATAACCTTTTGCTGCAAATTCGTTTAGAACTCTTCTGCGGTGTGTGGTAGTGATAGCTCTGTCTACTGCAGCAGCTAGCAGTCTTTTCTGGATGGTTGTGTCGCTGCAAGGTGCATTTTGATCTCTGTTCACAAAGCTACTGCCTCGCAAAGGTATTGCCAATGTTTGTTTTAAATCGGGAAGTCTATAAATTTCAAATTGTCCTGATATACTTGCGTTGTATTTACAAACAGGAGAATGGTAGACTGCTTTGGCGGGCACTTCTGTGCCGTCCTCTAGCGTGTAGCCTTCTTCGTAGGTATAGTATCCTTCTTTAAAGGAAGAAGAAGTGTTGCCACTAATATTTCCTTTGATGGCATAATCAGCGGCAGCGGCAGCGGAACTTCCCTCATTTCCGCTCTTGGTTTGAGCTAAAATAGCCTCTTCGCTGAATGTTTCTAAGACAGATCTATCTATAATTTTCACATTGGTTTGTGTAAGCAATTTTTGAATATTGCTGGATAGCAATCTGCTTAGACTAGATTTTTTGCCACCATTTTGGTTTTCTATCCCGTAAAGTACTATTTTTATTTGGTTTGTTTGGATTTCATCTCCAGAAGGAGCATTAGGAGAACGAGACGCTCCAGCATTTTGATAAGAGTCAAAATTTTTAACTACTGTAGCACAGCTGATCAATAGAAATATTACTAAAACAGCAAAAATAGAGTTTATGACTTTATTTTTCATTTTATTATAAGTATTAAAAAGCAATTTCTAAATTTAGGAAAAACCCTAAAAAATCCACGGAACTTTCAACCATTGCTTCATGGTGTTCGCAACCATCATTGCATAAATATATGCTTTCTTCTGTTTCTTCGCTATGCGGGCTTAAACTAGTGTGTAAATAACCACCAATAGAAAATTGCAAATCCCCCAAAGCTACTTGGTAGCCCAATTCAAGACCCCCTACAACCGCACTACTTGATGGATAACCATCACTACCTGCTGCTGTAGAATCAAACCTAACTAAACCAAGACCTACTCCTGCAAAGAAACCATTATATATAAAATAATAGATTAGCATGTGATTTTGCACTTCACCTATTTCAGTCTGCCATTGGTGAGAAGCCAAAGCTACTTGGCCAACGTAATCCTCAAACTGCCAGCCTATTCTAAAACCTATACTAGGTTTTATTCCAAAACTTTTTCTTGTTGTTTCTTTAGAGCATTCTTCTTCACATTCAATACTAGAGTCTCTAGGTCTTAATTCTTTTACTACAGAGATGCTGCCATTAGAATAAGAAGTTCCCACAAAAATACCAGCATCTTTATCAGCATCTTTATCGGCTACAATACCAGATAAACTATCTACTATGTTAACCAATTTCTCTAAAACTTTACCTAAAGAGCTATTTCGTTCTCCCCAATTGTCTTGTGCGCTACTCAAAGTAGCGCAACCTAAGGCAAAAACAACAAAAAGAAATACTTTTTTCACTGTTTTTCGCAATTTAGTTAGAATCCGGCAATCTAGTTTTGCTCAAGAGCTTTATCTAAATCTTGTTGAGCCTTATAGGCTTTGAATTCTTGATAAAGAATATCCTTATCTTGAGCAGACACAGGTCTGTTAGAAGCATCCAAAATTTCTTGGAATATTTCTTCAGTTCTCTTAGGATCTATAGTAATCATACCACAAAGATTCCTTACGCCGTCTATAGGAACATTAGATATTTTAGATAAACGAGAGCCTCTCAAATGTTGGTCTGTTAGCTGTTTAGATACAGAAGAAAAAGAACTACCAGTAACAGTTTTTCCTGCTGCATCTGTTCTTTCAATATAGGTTTTATCTAAAACAGACACACGAACCTCTAATTGTTTGGCTAGGGTAGCTCTTGCTTGAGCTGTTACTTGGGCTTTATCAATAGAAAGATTACCAGACCAAGGGATACACTCACTTGCTGCAATGCCTCCTTCTATTTTTGGATCAATCACCCAAGCTGGGTATTCTTCTAAACCAACGCCTGTTGGTTCTGGATCAACTTCAACTTTTTTACTGCCACAAGCAGTCAAAATTCCTACAACAAATAGGAAAATCATATATTTTTTCATAGTTTAAAATAAATTAGTTATAATTAGGATAAAACAAAAGACCTTTATAACTTTTTTAAAATAAACTGTCAAGAAAAAAAATAATACATTTAAAAAAAACACACAAAAAATGCTTTTTCTTTGTTTTTCCATAGTTTAAGGATATATTTAGATTGTGGTATTCGTCGTTTAAATTAAGAAACTAATATCAGAAAACAAAAAAATGTTTCAAAAATTTTATATTTGGCAAGGAATCAATCTTTACTCTTACAAAAGAGAATTTGGTTACCAGCTCAGCCATAATCAAAAAAAAATCAGGCAATTTTTAAATCAGCAAGGAATTGCACAGTCCAGAATAGAAAACATTCCCGCTGCGGTTCGCCACAAAGAGATCTCCACAACAGAATTGATTTTTTTCATTCAAAGTATGCTTTCTTTTTTAAGAACAGGCATTTCTTTCCAAGAAGCACTAGCCGAATTATTTGGACAATTCAAAAGTCCGCTTTTGCGATATATTTGCTGTCTACTACATTACAGACTTCATAGGGGAGAGAGTTTAAAAGATTCATTTGCAGTTTTAAGCAAAAATTTCCCCGCTTTTTTTCTTTCTATGGTTAGACTCGCTCAGGCTGGAGGAAATCTAGAAAAAGGCTTACAAGATTGTTTAGATTTTTACGAAAAAATGGAGCTACGCAGGAAAAAATTGCAAGAAATTATCAACTATCCTTTGTTTGTTTTAGGATTTACCTTTGCTTTAGTTTTGTTAGTGCTTTTTGCACTCATTCCTTTGTTTCAAGGAATTTATCGTATTTATGGGACTGATTTACCTGTTTTGACTAAAATTGCTGTTTGGTTGTCTGATGGTTTGCGAAGTAATTATCTAGCGATGCTCAGTATTCTAGTTATACTATTGTTATTGAAAAAGTACAGTTCTATTCACTGGCTCAATCCCTTAAACCTAGTGCATTATGTTGTAGCGAGGTTAAGACAGCATCTACTAGACCCCTTTTTGTTCGCCTACTCTATGAGTATTTTGTTGAGTCAAGCCATGCCTTTGGATTCTAGTTTAAGAATAGTCTCCAGTATGCTTGCAAAAGAAAATAAAAATAAACTGCAAAAAATTATCGCCTCGCTTCACAAAGGAGAAGCCTTTAGTGAAGCCTGTAAAAAAGTAAATTTTTATTGGAAGGAATTTTCTCTTTTTTTAAACATAGCAGAAAAATCGGGAGACTTAGAAGTGGGCTTTGTAAATATCTATAAATTTTGGCAGCAAAAATTTGAATCTAAAACAAAATGGATAGGGAGAATTTTGCATTCGGTAATTATTTTGATTGCTTCTTGTGTTATTCTTTTAATTTTTTTGGCTGTTTATCTTCCGATTTTTGAGTTAGGAACTAGGGGGGAGTTTTAAAAAATATATGAGAAAACTTATACTATCCATTTTTATTTTTTTCTTTAGCTCTTCTTTGTTTGCTATTCCTAGTCTACAGGAAACAAAAAGTTTAGAGCTTATTCAAAAACTTTACGAAGATAAACTCTACCGTCTGGTTTTGTTAGAAATAGATTGGTTAGAAAAAAACTACCAGCATAGCCTTCTTTTGAAAAAAAGTTTTTTTTTTCAAGGACATACTTTTTTTAAAATTCAAAAACATCAAGAATCCCAAAAAAGTCTGAGTAAAATTCCACTCCATCTATTCAACCCAAAAGATCAGGAGCATATTTTTTTTACGCAAGCAAAAAATTATTTTTTTTTACACCAACTAAACTTAAGCAATAGTTTTTTTGAATTTATTCAAAAAGACAGTTTTGAATCTAGCAAAGAATCCGAATCTATAAGAATACAGGCATCCTATTACCAAATACTTATTGCCATTTTTCAAGGTGATATAGACAGAGTCAGACGAATTTTACAAAAAACTCCGCGAAAGTTTTTTAGTAAAAACCAAAGAAAATTTTTATCACTTCTACAAAAAAAAAATATTTCTTTCAAAGAATTTATCAAAATTTTAGATAAAAATTCTCTACAAAACATACAAAAACTAGCTTTAGTGCGGTTTTTAGCAGAGCGAGATTTTAAAAATAAAAAGCCCCAAATTGCTTTAGAAAAGTATTTTTTCTTTACTCTTTATTCCACAAATTTCAAAGAAAAGCCTTTATTGATTTACTTAGATTTTTTTATAGGCGAAGCCCTATACAAAAATTCTCTTTCTGAATTCAATCAGCATCCAGAACAGGTAACAGAAAAATTGCGAAAAGAAGCAGAAATTTATCTTACAAAACACAAATCTAATAATCCTTGGCAAAGTATCTTCCATAGTCGTCTTTACTTGGCAAATATTTATGCAAGCCAGAAAAAATATTCAGAATCTTTGGAAGAATACAATCTACTTTTAAAAAATGGTGCGTATTTTAAAAACAAAAATCTTGTTTTTAACTATATCCAGCTATTGCAACTGCCTAAATATCGTAGCGCAAAAACACAAACGGAAAAGATTTTTATCCAAGCAATAGAATTGCAAGATTATTTAAAAGATAAACAGGAATTGAGCCTACAGGTTATAGAATTTTATCAAAAGAATAAAAATTGTAATTTGGTTGCGAAACTTTTTGTGGATAACGAGTTTAGTTTTTTGAAATTGGATGAAATCACGCAAGCGAAAGAAAATTTTTTTGCAGGAAAATGTTACCTTAATCTAAACCATTGGCAAAAATCTTTTTCTTATTTTAAAAAAATACCTTTTCACTTCAAAGAAATAACGCTGTCCACTTCAGCTTTTATTTCTCAAGCACTGGGAAACTTAAAAAAAGAAAAAGAGAACTCGCAATTTTTTCAAAGGCTTCAATCTTTTGCAAAAGATACTAAAATTTTTGACTTGGTTTTTAGTGAAACAGAGCAAAAACAAATAGAGCAAAATAGCCTACTTTATTATTATTACGCTAAAGAATGGGAAAAGTTCGCTCAAAAACAGGAAAAATATTTTTCAACTAAAGATCAAACACCCAAAGACTGGAGAAATTGGGAATTTCTAGCTATCTCTCAAATGGAATTAGAGCAAGATCCTCAAGCGAGCTACTACAACGCTTTTGATTTAGTACAGGACAAAGCGCAGAAAATAAGACTAGCACAAAAAATAATTCTCATTCACAAAAGCAAAAAAGAATATTCCAAAATAGCGAAGATTTACGAACAGCTTTTAGAAATCATTCCACCAGAAAATCAAGTTGCTCTTAAACTAACTATCGCAAAATATTATTTTCAAGATAACCAACCCGCTCAAGCTAAAAATCGGCTATTAGAAATGGTGAAAAATTTAGAAATTGCAAAAAAATCACAAAAAGAGTTAACCCACCAAGTATCTATAAGGGAAATGAATTTTTATTTTGAGGCAAATTATCTTTTAGCAGAAATTGAGATAGTACAAAATCAACTAGCAAAAGCAATTCAAATTTTAACAGCTACAGCAGAGCTAACTACAATAGAAAATAAGTGGTACCGACTGATACACTATAGGCTAGGAAAAATTTATCGTTCTCAGGAAAATTGGCAGTTTGCATTAAAACACTACCAATTCGTTGCCAATACTAAAGAAAATACTCCAGAAAAAAAGGATGCTATTATTAGAGTTAAGGCTACTAAGAAATTGCTTGCCTCAAAGAATCTGTGAATACTCTTTAACAATAGCTTATCTGGTTTAGTCTATGCGGCGTTGTAGGGGATATTTTTTTTAAAAAAAGAATTATCTGATCCTTGTAGCTCGGATTTGGGAGGGGAAAGGAAAAAAACTAGTCTAAAGGATAAAAAACCATCTAGCCTAAAAGTAAAGCAATTATACCAAAAGGAATAGGTATAAACATTTATAACTCCTTAATAACTTTAATAAATTTAGTCGTTATCAAAAAAACAACTATGAATAGTTATAAATCCAAAAAGAAGTGCAACCATTCCAAATGGTATAAGCATAAACATTATAGAGACTGTTGAACTTTAGCATTATAGGAAAGCTAGACAAGGCGCAAAAATTTTTTACCCAAGAGGAATACTGAAGTATTTTGAGTGATAAAAAATTTGAGCAACGCAGTATAGCTGAACTAGAATGTCTAATTCAATAGTTTCTTATAGTTTTATAGCCACATAAAGCCCAAGTAAAAAGATACCAAGAGGTAAACTAGCTATTATTATTATTTCCATTTTTAATTTTATTTATGTTTTTTATAATTTTTATTTGAAAGACTAAAGCCATCACCAAAAAAAACAAACCACTAATATAAGCAATATAAGTTTTTATAGTGATTACTTCATTAGTAAAAATCCATCCAGCAATACCAAAAACTGCTAGTATTAACAATAAAAACCATTGTCTTAAATTAGCTAGTTTTTCTTTAATTTTGTCATTCATAATATGATGATACTAAAAAAGATCGGTTTTGTCAAGTGTCTTTTTGAGAATTATTGGCTATTGATGCCCGAGCCTTGTGGCTCGGACTCGGGAGGGAGAATAAATCAGCAAATAAAACTTTTTTTACTTTTATTGTTAAAATTGAAAAAAGAGCAGACCCTCTTAAAATTTTTTCTAAATACCTAAAGATTAAAACCAATAGAGCTTTGAATTTGCCAAATAGAACAAAACTAGCTGTGACGGCTAGCTAAATGGTTAGAAAAGTGCGAAAAAAATTTTAGTTTGTAGGAATACTGAAGAGCATTTCTTCACAAATGGCAAGAATTAAATTTTTTTTTTAGCGCTGCATAGGCTAAACAGAACGCTAATTCAAAGGTCTTTATCCCATATAAACCTTGTATTATCAAGGTAAAAATAATATTTTTTTTATTATTGTTATTATTCTCAAAAAAATACTTGACAAAATATTTGTTTTTGTGTAGGATGTCGTTAATTTCTATTATTAACCTTAATTTTTTAAAAAAATGATAAGAAAATTATTGATATTGGTGACTGTTTTAGGTCTTCTTGCTTCTTGCGGATCTAAAGATGAAGGCGGAAGTAAAACACTTAAAGAAGTACAAAGTAGAGGTATATTGCAATGTGGTGTATCTCAGGGCCTACCTGGTTTTTCTAATGCTGACGATCAGGGTCAATGGACTGGATTGGATGTGGATTTTTGTCGCGCAGTAGCTGCAGCAGTTTTGGGAGACTCTTCTAAAGTAGAGTTCAAACCTCTTTCAGCTAAAGTGCGTTTTACAGCATTGTCTAGTGGTGAGATAGATATTTTATCTAGAAACACTACTTGGACTTTTGATAGAGATACTTCTTTAGGTATTAACTTTGTAGGAGTGAATTATTACGATGGACAGGGCTTTATGGTTCGTAAATCTTTAGGTGTGAAAGATGGATTGGAACTTGGTGGAGCTTCTGTTTGTACAAATACTGGAACCACTACTGAGTTAAATGCTACAGATTACTTCACTTCTAACAAACTAAAGCATCAACTCATTGCATTTGAAAAAGCAGATGAAGTAGTTGCTGCTTATGATAAAGGTCGTTGTGATGTTTATACTACTGATAGATCTGCTTTAGCTGCTCAAAAATCTAAACTTGCTGATCCAAGTGAACATATGGTTTTACCAAATACCATTTCTAAGGAGCCTTTAGGGCCTGCTGTTAGACAAGGTGATGATGGCTGGTTTAACTTAAATAAATGGGTTCTAAATGCTATGATTGTAGCTGAAGAACTTGGTATCAATTCTAGTAATGTCGCTTCTCTAAGAGACAATTCAGAAAACCCTGAAATTCAGAGATTACTTGGACAAAGTGGAGATTTATCTCAAAATATTGGGCTAAATCCAGACTGGGCTTACAACATTATTTCCCAAGTTGGAAATTACCAAGAAAGCTTTGATAGAAATATCAATCCTATTGGACTAAGCCGTGGTATCAATAGACTATGGAATAAAGGTGGTATTTTATACTCCCCCCCTATTAGATAAAATAGTTATCTATTTTTAAGATCCGCTTTTGTTTAACAAAGGCGGATTTTTTTATTTTAACCTATCTTTCTAAATTTATCCGCTCATGATAGCCAACCTGCAGAAAAGAATATACGATAAGAAATTTAGAGCAATCCTTTACCAAATCACACTGGCGCTTCTCTTAGTTCTTCTTTTTTGGTTCATTTTCCAAAATACTTTAAGTGCTGTCCGAAGTCGTGGTATTTCTACTGGATTTAGTTTTTTAAGCCAACCCGCCGGTTTTAGTATTGCACAATCTTTAATTGAATATCATCCAGCCCTTAGTTATGGGAGAGCTTTTGTAGTAGGCGCACTAAACACTATTTTAGTAGCTGCAATCGGCATTTTACTAGCCACATTTCTTGGCTTTTTCATAGGTATAGCTAAATTATCCAAAAATTTTTTAATAGCAAAGTTAGCTTCAGCTTATGTAGAACTTTTTAGAAATGTTCCTCTTTTATTACAAATATTTTTTTGGTATCACGCCGTTTTAAAACCCCTACCTGGTCCTAGAAGTCTCTATCAACAAGGAGATATAATTGCATTTAGTATTAACAACCGTGGAGTTTATCTCCCCAAAATAATCCCAGAAGCAGGAGCTGGATATTTTTTGATTAGTATTCTTGTTGCTATTATAGCGGTTTTTATGATTAAAAAATACGGCAGCAAATTAAAAGAAACAACGGGCAAAGAAATTGCTGTTTTCAGACTCTCTGTATTGACTCTATTTGGAGTACCTCTTTTAGTTCTGGCTTTGACTAGTCTTTTTCAAGGCGAAATCCCTCTTTCTACCAGCCATGCAGAAATGGGAAAATACGAACTGGAAGGTGGACTTGTAATTATCCCCGAATTTATTAGCCTTCTTCTTGCCCTCTCTATTTACACCGCTTCTTTTATTGCAGAGATAGTTCGCAGTGGTATTCAAGCCATAAATCAAGGACAAACAGAAGCAGCTGATTCTATTGGTTTAAGCAAAGGCAAAACTATAAAATTAATTTTAGTCCCTCAGGCTTTAAAAATCATTATCCCTCCTTTGATTAGCCAACACTTAAATCTTATTAAAAATTCTTCTTTGGCAGCTGCTATCGCCTATCCCGATATTGTATCTGTTTTTGCTGGCACAGTGCTTAACCAAACAGGACAAGCCTTAGAAATCATTGGAATTACTATGGCAATTTATCTTTTGTTGAGCATACTGACTTCTGTGTTTTTAAATTGGTATAATGCCAAGAAACTTTTACAAGAAAGATAAAAATGAAAACACCTTTACAAGAAAAATTTGACCCTATCAGTTGGGTGAAGCAAAATTTTTTTTCCTCTCCTTTCAATACCTGCTTAACATTGCTTGTGGGCTACCTGTTTTATTTGATTGTTCCCTCTTTAGCATCCTGGGCTATTACTAATGCAGTTTGGTCGGGAGGAATAGAGGCATGCCGTCAAAATATAGGAGGAGCCTGTTGGCCCTTTGTCGCGGCTAAACTCAATTTTTTTGCCTACGGATTTTATCCTATTGATCAAAGATGGAGAGTAGATGTTCTAGGGGTAATTCTTGTTTTGTGTATTGCTTGGCTAGTAGTAGATAAAACACCTTTTAAAAAATACGTTATTGTATTTACTCTGTTTATATTTCCCATTATTGCTTTTATTTTTTTGAAAGGCAGAATTTTTGGAATTAACATTTTTCCTGCTGTTTCAACCAGTTTATGGGGAGGATTGACACTTACTGTTATCATAGGCCTAGTAGGCATTATTTTTTCTTTACCTTTTGGTATTTTATTAGCTCTTGGTAGGAGATCTGAGCTGCCTTTGGTTAAAACTATATGTATTGTTTTTATAGAATTTTGGAGAGGAGTTCCTTTAATCACAATACTTTTTATGGCATCGGTAATGCTTCCTCTTTTTTTAGGTGATGTGCAGATAGATGTTCTCACTAGAGCTTTAATAGGTTATGTGATGTTTGCTAGTGCCTATATGGCAGAAGTGATTAGAGGAGGATTGCAAGGAATCTCGAAAGGACAATACGAAGGAGCCGATTCTTTAGGGCTGAGCTATTTTCTGAAAATGAAACGCATTATATTACCTCAAGCCTTAACAATCGTTATTCCGGGCATTGTTAATACTTTTATTGGTTTATTTAAAGATACAACATTAGTTTTGATTATTGCCTTAACAGATTTTCTTGGAGCCGTCCAAACAGGTATTTCAGACCCTAAATGGGCAACTTTTTCCACGCCTTTTTCAGGATATGTATTTACAGCATTTGTTTTCTTTTGCCTTTGTTATGGAATGTCGCTGTATAGTAAGAAAGTAGAAAGAAAATTAAATATATCTAGGAAAAGATAAGACTGTAGACCTTTGAATTTCGCTGATGCTTATCTCACTATTGGGGCTAGCCAAATGGTTAGAGCAGGTGCGAAAAAAATTTTTAGCTCGCTGGAATACTGAAGAGCATTTCTTCACAAATGAGCAAGAGTTAAAAATTTTTTTTCAATGGCGTAGTGCCACAATAATGTGATCAGGGCACTACAAAACTTGCATAATTCCAAAAAGAAATGTAAAAGAGCCAGTGGCTCTTTTACTATAGCCTGCATATAGTGAAAGCAATAAGCTTGTTTTGGCTAAACAGCTAGTTTTGTCCTATTTGGCAAATTCAAAAGTCTAGACTGTAGAATTAGGCGTTCTAGTTCAATAGTCGCAAGGTAAGTTATAATTTCAATAAAACACTATGAAAGAACATAAAGAATCCATCATAGAAATAGAAAACCTCAACAAATGGTTTGGTAAGGATTTTCAAGTTTTAAAAAATATCAATTTAACAGTGAAACCGCAAGAAAAATTAGTAATCTGCGGACCATCTGGTTCTGGTAAATCTACACTCATAAGGTGCATTAATGCACTAGAACCACACCAAGAAGGGAAAATTACTGTAGACAATATGGTTTTAGACGACAATTTAAAGAAAATTGAAAAAATCCGCACCGAAGTAGGGATGGTTTTTCAGCAATTCAATCTATTTCCTCACCTCACAGTTTTGGAAAACTGTACCTTAGGTCCTATATGGGTTAAAAAAATGCCCAAAGGAAAGGCTAAAGATATTGCTATGAAATTTTTGGAAAAAGTTCGTATTCCAGAACAGGCTTTAAAATATCCGGGGCAACTTTCGGGAGGGCAACAACAAAGAGTAGCTATTGCACGTTCTTTATGTATGTCTCCAAAAATCATGCTATTTGACGAACCAACTTCCGCACTAGATCCTGAAATGGTAGCAGAGGTTTTGGATACGATGGTTTTGCTGGCAAAAGAAGGGATGACTATGATTTGTGTAACCCACGAAATGGGTTTTGCACGACAGGTGGCAGATTGTGTGCTTTTTATGGACGAAGGAGAAATTATAGAAAAAAACACACCAGAACTGTTCTTCAAAAAACCTAAATCGGATAGAACAAAACTGTTCCTCAATCAAATCCTAGAACATTAAAAGAGACCTTTGCATTAGTGTTCTGTTTAGCCTAGCTTATTGCTTGACGTTTTTTATGGGCTATTTGTGAAACAGCCAAAGGGCTATTTTACAGTTTATTCTTGCTTAATGCAAATTTTGTAGTGCCTGGTCCCATTATTGTGGCATTACGCATTAAAAAAAAAAGTTTTTAACTCTTGAAATACTCCAGTATTCCCGCGAGTAAAAAAATTTTTTCAACGATTGTTTTGGCTAAACAGAACGCAAATTCAAAGGTCTCAGCTTAAAATAATCTTTCTACTAAAGGAATAACCACAGCTATAATAATCAATCCCAGCATCCACTTAACAAGCAGCATTTCTTTCTGTAATTTTATAGTATCTCCTCTTCCTTCTTGGATTTCTAATTTTACTTCTTGGATTTCTGCTTTAAGTTCTGTTTTTACTTCTTGGATTTCTCCCCTGAGTTCTGTTTTTACTTCTTGGATTTCTCCTCTTACTTCTTGGATTTCTGCTTTAAGTTCTTTTTTTGCTTCTCGGATTTCTGCTTTTGCTTCTCGGATTTCTTTGCTTAGATTGATCTTTACTTCTTGTGCTTCTTTCTTCGTTTCTTTCTCTAAAACTACAGCTATTGTGCGGGCTGGTTTTTCTGGAAATTTAGATTGAATAAGAGCATCATAAATTTCTAAATTCATAGAGGACATAATTGTTTTACAAATAGGTTAAAAATACAATAGACTTTTGAATTTGCGTTCTGTTTAGCCTATACAGCGTTGAAAAAAAATTTTTAACTCTTGAAATACTTGAGTATTCCTGCGAGCTAAAAATTTTTTTCGCACCTGTTCTAACCATTTGGCTAGCCGTCACATCAGCGAAATTCAAAGGTCTATACAATATAAAATATTCTAAATAGCCCATAAAAAGCGTCAAGCAATAAGCTAGGCTAAGACAGAATGCTAATTCAAAGGTCTCAGCTTAAAATAATCTTTCTACTAAAGGAATAACCACAGCTATAATAATCAATCCCAGCATCCACTTAACAAGCAGCATCTCTTTCTGTAATTTTATAGTATCTCCTCTTACTTCTTGTATTTCTCCCCTGAGTTCTGTTTTTACTTCTTGGATTTCTCCTCTTACTTCTTGGATTTCTGCTTTAAGTTCTTTTTTTGCTTCTCGGATTTCTGCTTTTACTTCTCGGATTTCTTCGCTTAGATTGATCTTTACTTCTTGTGCTTCTTTCTTCGTTTCTTTCTCTAAAACTACAGCTATTGTGCGGGCTGGTTTTTCTGGAAATTTAGATTGAATAAGAGCATCATAAATTTCTAAATTCATAGAGGACATAATTGTTTTACAAATAGGTTAAAAATACAATTAAAATTTTCTAAAAATACAAATAAAATATTCTAAATAGCCTATAAAAAGCGTCAAGCAATAAGCTAGGCTAAAAAGAACGCAAATTCAAAGGTCTCAGCTTAAAATAATCTTTCTACTAAAGGAATAACTACAGCTATAATAATCAATCCCAGCATCCACTTAACAAGCAGCATCTCTTTCTGTAATTTTATAGTATCTCCTCTTCCTTCTTGGATTTCTGCTTTAAGTTCTGTTTTTACTCCTTGGATTTCTGCTTTAAGTTCTTTTTTTGCTTCTCGGATTTCTTTACTTAGATTGATATTTACTTCTTGTGCTTCTTTCTTCGTTTCTTTCTCTAAAACTACAGCTATTGTACGGGCTGGTTTTTCTGGAAATTTAGATTGAATAAGAGCATCATAAATTTCTAAATTCATAGAGGACATAACTGTTTTACAAATAGGTTAAAAATATTCTAAATAGCCCATAAAAAGCGTCAAGCAATAAGCTAGGCTAAACAGAATGCTAATTCAAAGGTCTCAGCTTAAAATAATCTTTCTACTAAAGGAATAACCACAGCTATAATAATCAATCCCAGCATCCACTTAACAAGCAGCATCTCTTTCTGTAATTTTATAGTATCTCCTCTTACTTCTTGGATTTCTGCTTTAAGTTCTTTTTTTGCTTCTCGGATTTCTTTGCTTAGATTGATCTTTACTTCTTGTGCTTCTTTCTTCGTTTCTTTCTCTAAAACTACAGCTATTGTGCGGGCTGGTTTTTCTGGAAATTTAGATTGAATAAGAGCATCATAAATTTCTAAATTCATAGAGGACATAATTGTTTTACAAATAGGTTAAAAATATTCTAAATAGCCCATAAAAAGCGTCAAGCAATAAGCTAGTTTTGGCTAAACAGAATGCTAATTCAAAGTTCTCAGCTTAAAATAATCTTTCTACTAAAGGAATAACCACAGCTATAATAATCAATCCCAGCATCCACTTAACAAGCAGCATCTCTTTCTGTAATTTTATAGTATCTCCTCTTCCTTCTTGGATTTCTCCCCTGAGTTCTGCTTTTACTTCTTGGATTTCTGATTTTACTTCTTGGATTTCTGATTTTACTTCTTGGATTTCTGCTTTAAGTTCTACTTTTACTCCTTGGATTTCTCCCCTGAGTTCTGTTTTTACTCCTTGGATTTCTGCTTTAAGTTCTTTTTTTGCTTCTCGGATTTCTTTGCTTAGATTGATCTTTACTTCTCGTGCTTCTTTCTTCGTTTCTTTCTCTAAAACTACAGCTATTGTGCGGGCTGGTTTTTCTGGAAATTTAGATTGAATAAGAGCATCATAAATTTCTAAATTCATAGAGGACATAATTGTTTTACAAATAGGTTAAAAATATTCTAAATAGCCTATAAAAAGCGTCAAGCAATAAGCTAGGCTAAGACAGAATGCTAATTCAAAGTTCTCAGCTTAAAATAATCTTTCTACTAAAGGAATAACCACAGCTATAATAATCAATCCCAGCATCCACTTAACAAGCAGCATTTCTTTCTGTAATTTTATAATATCTCCTCTTACTCCTTGGATTTCTACTTTTACTTCTTGGATTTCTGCTTTAAGTTCTGTTTTTACTCCTTGGATTTCTCCCCTGAGTTCTGCTTTTACTTCTTGGATTTCTGCTTTAAGTTCTTTTTTTGCTTCTCGGATTTCTTTGCTTAGATTGATATTTACTTCTCGTGCTTCTTTCTTCGTTTCTTTCTCTAAAACCACAGCTATTGTGCGGGCTGGTTTTTCTGGAAATTTAGATTGAATAAGAGCATCATAAATTTCTAAATTCATAGAGGACATAAATGTTTTTCAAATAGGTTAAAAATATTCTAAATAGCCCATAAAAAGCGTCAAGCAATAAGCTTGTTTTGGCTAAATAGAATGCAAATTCAAAAGTCTATACAATATAAAATATTCTAAAATTTTAAAAATAGCAAGGGAAATTTTACAGTGTTTTTAAGATAAAGAAAATACTAGCGAATATGGGTATAATAAAACTTCCCAATAATTTATCCAGCAACTTTTCCAGGTCACTTTTGCTGTCTATAAAATAATTTAGCATTTTTTTCTGATAGAAAAACACAAAGGAAGAATAATCTAATACGCTACTCCAAAAATCACCTTAAATAAGGCTGTTTTTCTAGAAAAAATACATTTTCTTTCCTTTATATTATCCTCTAAAATCAGGCGGACAGTGGCTTTGGTTTTCTCTTGGATCAGGTGAGCACTTTCTTTTGTTCCGTCCCAGTAGGCTTCTACTGCTCCCCCTTGTTTTTCAAAAAAATCTTGCATTGCAGTAAAATTTTCTAAAAAAACTGTGTTTTGCTGCTGAAACTTTAAGGCTTTTTGGTACAGAGATTCTTGTATTTCTTGGAGTTTTTTCTCTGCTACTTCGGTGATATTATCTAAAGTAGCTACGAGTTTTTCTCTGTTATCTCGTCGCACTAGAACAGCATTTTTTTGGCTTACTTCTCTCATTCCTATTTCAATTCTTAACGGCACTCCCTTTTGAATCCAATAAAAAAACCTATCGCTTGCTCTTAAATGATGCTGTTTATCTGTTTGTATGAGCAAACTATCAAACTTCTGGGTAAGCCTTTGAAAAATTTTATCACTGTATTCTAAAATTTGTGTTTTTTCAGATTCGCCCCCATCTTTAAGAACAGGAAAAATAGGCACCAGAACGATTTGAGTGCTGGCAATTTTGGGAGGGAGTATCAAGCCATCGTTATCTCCGTGTGCCATAATTACTCCTCCTATCATACGAGTAGACACTCCCCAACTGGTAGTCCATGCACATTCCATTTTATTACTACGATTTAAAAATTTTATATCAAAGGCTTTCGCGAAATTCTGCCCTAGGTTGTGCGAAGTTCCAGATTGCAAAAATTTTTTATCCTGCATCATAGCTTCCAGTGTATAGGTCATTAGTGCTCCGGGGAATTTTTCGTGCTCTGGTTTTAATCCAGTAATCACTGGAATAGCACAGTATTCTTCTAAAAAAGTCTTGTAGACTTGGAGCATTTTTAAGGTTTCTTCTTGAGCTTCTTTTTCTGTCTCGTGAGCTGTATGCCCTTCTTGCCATAAAAATTCTGAGGTTCTTAAAAACAATCTGGTTCTCATTTCCCAGCGCAAAACATTGCACCATTGATTAATAAGAATAGGTAGATCACGATAGCTTTTTAACCACTTAGCGTAGGTATGACCGATAATGGTTTCCGATGTGGGACGTACAGCAAGTGGCTCTTCTAGTTGGTTTCCTCCTCCGTGAGTAACTATGGCTAACTCAGGAGAAAAACCTTCTACATGTTGGCTTTCTTTTTTTAAAAAACTTGTCGGAATAAGGAGCGGAAAATAGGCGTTTTGATGTCCTGTTTCTTTAAACATTCTATCCAAAATTGCCTGCATTTTTTCCCAAATCTCAAAACCAGTAGGACGGATTATCATACAACCTCTGACAGGAGCATAGTCTGCCAATTCTCCTGCAAAAATGAGGTCTAGATACCACTGAGAAAAATTTTTTTCTTGCGGGGTTATGTTTTTTGCCACTTTTTGTTTTTAATGAATGTATTGATAGTATTGATTTTTAAGGCACTGGGTTTTTATATTGCTAGCCTCTTGTATACCAATTTTTTTGATGGGTATATTAAAATATAAAGCAAAAACCAAATCGTCAATATAGTCCTTGATTGATGCTTGTTCTTGTTTGTCTATTGCAGCTATGTATTTTAAATCTTGCAATAAAATTTCTGGTAAAAATTTTTGGTTATAGGTCTCCTCAATCAAATCTCTAATAAATCCTACTTCTGAGTTTATTTTTTGAGGATATTTTTTGTTTTCTGAGTCTATTAAAATAAGACTATCATTTTCTATTACTACCTGTTTGAACTTTTGTTTGCTAATTGTAAAGTCAACAAAATCTTTTAATTGTAAATCTTCCAAAGCTAAAAGCGCTTCTGTTTGTTTTATAATTTCTTGTTTTACCTCTTTGTTATCATCTGTTATTTTAGGAATTTTTATGAAATTTTTTATTGAATGTGAAGATAATAAAAAATCTTTCTCATTTTGTGATATAAGGAATTTTTTCAAAATAAAAACATTCAACAAAGAATTTAACAAGGCAAATAAATATAGAATTTCATCTTTATTATTACTACCTATACCACGGAATTGATTTCTAGCCCAAATCAAAGGTTTGTTAGTAAAAAAAAATCTTTTTGAATTGGCATAAGTCCATATCACTTTGTATTTAGAATCCAAAAATAAATATTCTTGATTGCCTTGACATAAACCGATATAATTTTTATGTTCTTTATCATCTCTAACATTTTCCCAATATCCCGCATTATCTTTAATACTATAAAAATTATTATTAGCTCTTGGATACTCGTAAAAACTTTTAGTTTTTAACCTTTGTTTTTCATCTATATTATAGCCTCCATCAAAATAGAAATTACTTTTGAATAAACTATTAGCTAATTTATGGTTATAATAATAACTAATATTTTCTTGCTGGTTATATTTTTTTATAAGATTTATAAAATGATTGCTTTGTTTTATAAAATTCCAATTTGCAATATTTTCTATTAGTTCATTTTGTAAAATTTCTTTTGTGCTTTTATTTTTTGAGTTTATGTATTCTGCAAAGTCTGTCCCTTGTTTTTTTGTGTAGGGTTTGTAATTTACAATTTGGACTCTATGGTTTTCTTTAGGTTTGCTTTTTTTTAAAACAAAAATCAAAGACGAAGTAGGTACTGGTCTGTTTTGTTTTAAACCTCTTCCTATAAACATATTGCCTTCAAAGGTTATAATTTTTTCAATGGTTGTTAAATTAGA
Source organism: bacterium (assembly GCA_965216635.1). Lineage (GTDB taxonomy): Bacteria > SAR324 > SAR324 > XYD2-FULL-50-16. The sequence continues at coordinate 1,663,600 of OZ244188.1, read as the reverse complement.
AAGATGATATCTTAAAACATCCAAATCTCCAGCGGTAAGAATAGTTTGCGGTATAATGTACGCCATTTTTCCGTTGTCTTTTAAAAGAGCTAACCCTAGTGCAATAAAAAAAGCATACAAATTAGGATTGGGTCTATATTTTTTTCCATTGTTTGGTATAGAGTGTAAATTCATACCGTAGACATTGCCTAAAGTAATAGAGGCATCTTTTTTATCTTTAATTTTTTGGATAAATTCTATTTTTTGTTTGCAACATTCAAGATAACCAACATAAGGTGGATTGCCTATTACATAGTCAAACCTGCCCCGTTTTATTCCGTTTGCTTGCATAGATTCTAACATTTCTTTTAAATCTTCATCGCTTCTCATAAAAGAACGATAACCCAAATCTGTCTTTTCAAGGTGTTCAAACAAACTAATTTTTTCTTCCACTGTTGCATTAATACCTGTCTCCAAAAACTCAGCAATGCTGTCTTTAGTTTTAAAAATTTTTAATTTATTGCTTATAGGATTTTCATAGTTATTGTTGACGATTAATGGCAACATTCTCATCAAAATATTCATCTCCGCTAAGTATAAAGGAAACTCTGCTATGTCCAGTCCGAAAATATTTTTATCAATTAGTTCTTCTATATGTTTAGCTTGATCTTTTCTGCCGTCGTCAAAGCTATCAATGAGTCTATCCACAGCGCTGTAAAGAAAAGTTCCCGCCCCACAACTCGCATCAATAATAGATATTTTTTTCTCTGCAACTTTTTTTTTAATTTCGTCTTTTGTATAGCCGATTTCTTCAATCATAAAATTCACTACTGCAGGGTCTGTGAAATACTGCCCTTTGTTTTTATCTTGGTATAATTCTTTTAGATAATTTTCATAGATAAAGCCAAAAATCTCATTTTTAAGTCTTGAAAAATCATATTTTTTGATAAATAAGATTATATCTAACCAAGGAGCAATGTCATCAATGGATAGCTCAGTTTTCAAATTTTCAATAAGTTTAGCATTGATAGATTTTTGTTCTTTGGAAAAAGGATTGTAAATATTCTGTGAAATATACTCAGAAATATTTTTCATTTCATTGCTAATTAGCAAATAATAGCTTTTATCCAACAATGCTTTTTTTATATTTCCAACCATCTTATTGTATTCACCCTTGAATTTTTTATAATCATTATCCACTAAAACTTTATACAAAATAAATTGAATGAGATAAGCGTAAGAGGTTTCCACAGCAAGTTTATCATTTTCTGTTATGGTTAGTAGAGTATCAAAAGCTCCAATGGCTTTCATCTTTCCTCTGAAGTTTCTTATTACTTTAGTAACATCATCAAAAAATAATTCTCTATTTTCTTTTTTATTGAGATCAATTTTAGCAGCATTGAAAAGTTGATCTGATGGAGCAAAACATTCTGGATAATAATTTTCAAGTTTAATGTAATTTTGCCAATAGGTAATAAAATCTTGCGGGTTATTGAATATATCTTGTATAAAAAAAGGTTTACTGGGAATATTAGAACGGTAAAACCTCCATTGATTGCCATCGGTTAAAATTCCATATTTTTTATCCCAATCTCTTTGGTATTGAAAAAGTTGCTCTTCTCCTTTTTCAATACTGCCGTGCTTTTCAACTTCTACAGGAATTACTATATCTACTCCTTTGATAAAAATCACAAAGTCAGCCCTTCTAGTTTTTTTTGCTGTTTCAATGGTAAATTCATTTTCTCTATGCTCATCTGCAGAGGAAAGATTACCTTGTCTTAAATTAAATAATTTTTTTTCCTGCAATATTTCTCTAATAAAATCCTGTAGTTCGCCTATTTCTTTATTTTTGAAAGATTCTCTATCTTGTTCCCAACGATTTTTTAATATTTCAATAGCCATATTTTTTTGTTATAAAATTTAGTTTTTTAGCATTTCGCTTTGACGATATTTGCGGGGTTATGTTTTTTGCCATTTGAGTTTTTCTGGAGTATGTTATTATTGAAGATTACCTTCAAAAGGTCTATTATACTATTATCTCATTTTAGAAACTAATTCAACAAATCTCATAAGTAAGCGATTGAGCGAGGAGATTACTAGTTTTTTTGTTTTTCTTGCTAAATTCTATAGAATATAGACCTTTGATTATTAAGAAAAATCTGTAAAATAGAAAAAAACTGCCAATAGCCAATAAAATAGCTTGACAAGAAAATTTTTTTCTGCAATTCTAATAAAAAATAGCTAGAAACAGAAAAAAACTGCCAATAGCCACTAAATATAAAATAAAGCCATTGACAAGATTTTTTTTTTCTGCAATTCTTTATGAAGTTTTGTTATTTAACCTAAATTCTAATTATCTACACGATTATGAAAAACATAAATTCCCAAGTTTTAAGGAAAACTTTCGCTTTTTCGCTGGTTCGTTTTACTCTGGCTCGTTTCGTTTTGGTTCGTTTTACTTTGGTTCGTTTCGTTTTGGCGGCTATTCTTATTCCCGCTCTTCTTATAGGAAGTGCCTTTACTTTTGGAGGCAGCAATCTGCAAGCCCAAGCGAATGGTAACAGCAAACAGGGATTTTTCGCTGGTTTTGTCTATCTGAATGGTTTTAAAGTAGATACCACAAAAACTGTCACCACAAATATCACAACCATCACAGACGCTATTACTACAGGCTATAGAATCAATGAAGATCTTGGCAATAAAGGCTATGGAGTGACAACCTCTAGAATAGTCGTAACCGGTGGGGATTCTATATGGGCTGATGCAACAGCAACTGGAATCAGAACTTTAACAGAGGCAAACTGTGAAAGAAGTGAAACATCTGTTGATTCAAATGGAGAATACGCTTTTGTAGGAGATACTTTTCTTTCTTTTAATTCTGGTACAAAACCGTCTTTAGCTGATATTCTCAGTTCTACGAATGATGCTACTGTAACTTTTCACTCCGAAACTATTCCTAGTAAAAACTTTCGTTCAGGAAGGGTAACTGGAGAAACATCCCATTGTTATAGCTACTTTTTCCAAAAGACTGAAGATTTTAATTCTTCTACTTATAAGATAGCGACTGCAGATTCAGTTCCAACTCCAAATTCTGTACCTGAGGATCCAACAGCAATCACTAGTAGCAAGAGCGATCAACTTTCTGGTATTGGTCTGCAATTCGGCTTTAGGTGGGAAAAATGGAGAGCCTCCTTGACACACTTTACTGGCAAGGGGGGAGCTAACGAGCTCGCCAATACGCTAGTTATGGCGGATTATTTTGTAAACAAGGGTCTTTTTGTAGGAGGCGGTCTAGCGAGTATGAAGCTTACCAATAGTTTAACCAGCGGCTCTGCCACAAGCCCAGCGCTTAGAGTCGGCTATAAGCAGAAATTAACCTCCAACCTATCGCTTAATTTCGGCTTGACGAAGTATATTTCGGGGGTTTCTCTAAAAAGTAGTGTCACTAATAATACTGCTACTGCTACTGCTACTACTCCCAGTGCACGCTCTTTTGAAGAAACGCAGACTGCACGCGATTCAGCAACATTTGGTGTAATAATTGCGGCGGGTTCTGTAGATGACATTCGATTTGCTACATATCACACTGCGCTCGGTGATAGAAGAATACAAGCAACCCAAGTCCTCAGCAGAACTGTATATATAGACGAAATCATAACTCCAGCAGGAGCCACAAGAACTCAGACAACCACAACCACAGAAACCGATGTCGAACTCAAAGCACCCCTCGTCATCAGCATCTCCTTCCATTTGAGTTTTTAAGAAAAAAAAACTACAGGGAATTTTATAGCATAACATGTAGAGACGCCCTACAGGGCGTCTTATATGATGTGCATAAACCACAAAAAGCTGTTTTTAATAAACGTTCTAAATTTATGAGACGCCCATATAGGACGTCTCTACAGACCTACATATTTTAATAAACGTTCTAAATTTATGAGACGCCCTACAGGGCGTCTTATACGATGTGCATAAACCACAAAAAGCTGTTTTTAATAAACGTTCTAAATTTATGAGACGCCCATATAGGACGTCTCTACAGACTTACATAAAATAAAAAACTGCCTCCCCGCCTCACAAATAAAATCAGGCATTATAGGAAGGCTAGAATTTCTAAATTTTTTCTATTACCCGCATCTTAGCGCTTCTAGAACGAGGATTAGCTTGTATTTCTTGGAACTCAGGCACTATCGGTTTTTTACACAAGAGCCTAACTAGAGGTTTCTCTTCTACGGCAGGTAGAGGAAAGGGAGTTTTAGAAGCGGGTTCTGCCCAACTTTTAAATTTTTGTTTTACTATTCTATCTTCTAGAGAATGAAAAGAAATAATAATCAATCTGGCTTTGGGTTGGAGTAAATCCAAAACAACAGACAGCATAGCTTCTAATTGCTTCAATTCTTGATTGACTTCAATTCTAATCGCTTGAAATATTTTAGTTGCTGGATGTATTTTTGTTTTAGGACTTTTCCTGCTCTTAGTATTTTTCTTGCTCTTAATATTTTGCCTGCTCTTAATATTTTGGGCAGTAAAAAAACTCAGATCTGTGGTAGTTAAAAAAGGCTTTTCTTCTCGTCTTCTTACAATTTTTTCAGCTAAGTATTTTGCATATCTCTCTTCTCCATAATCTCTAAATATCTGTGCTAGTTTTTTTTCATCGTAGCTTTGCAAAATTTTTTTGGCGTCTAAGGTTTGTGCAACATCCATTCTCATATCTAACGCTCCTTCTTTTAAGAAAGAAAAACCTCTTTCTGCGTTATCTAGCTGTAGAGAAGAAACTCCCAAATCGGCAAATATAAAATCAAATTTTCTTTGCTCTTTTTTCCAATGCTCGCTCTGTGAATAAAAATTATTTTCAAAAAAAAACAGTGCATTTTTTTCTGTAGTGTTTTTTTGGAAGCTATCTTTTTTTGTAATATTGGGAAGTAAATTTTTACGACACTCTCGCAGAGCCTCCGCATCTCTATCCACCAGAAAAAGTTTGAGATTCTGATTTTTTTGCAAAAAAAGGCACGAATGTCCGCCTAGCCCTGCTGTTAGGTCTGCAATGTTGCAATCAGATTTTCGCAAAAAAGAAAGAACTTCTTTTTTTAGAACGGGAATGTGTGGCATACTTTGTTGCTATCTGTGTTTTAACTTTATTCTATAGAGATAGAGTTATCTTTAAGATAAAGTTTCTTGTTATAAAACCAGATACAAACAAATAGAATGCTAATAATAGAGAAAAGATGAGGTGCTCGTATAGCTCCCAAGTAAAGATCATCTGCTCTAAAATTAGTGACAATGGAGCGGATAATACCGTAAAAAATCAAATAACAACCAATAATAAAGCCCGCTCTATATCTCTTTTTTCTTAAAAAAAATAGTATTAAAAAACCTATAATATTTAAAAAAAGTTCATAAAGCATGACGGGGTGTAGCGCTTGGTTTGGAAATTCTGTGCTAGCAGGACCATAACGAAAAACTATACCCCAAGCTAAATCGGTAGGAACACCGTGGGCATCTCCATTCATAAAATTTCCAAATCTACCAAAGGCTTGTCCTAATAAAAGATAAGGAGCAGCCAAATCACAAATAAAAAGAAAAGGAATATTTTTTTTTCTAGCTGCTAACCAACACCCCAAAAGAGCCCCCAATATCCCTCCGTGAATTGCCAACCCTCCTTGCCAGACCGCAAAAGGAGTATACCAAGGAAGACCAGAGCTAAAATAGTATTGCCAATTAAAAAATACATAATAAAATCTTCCTCCTAGGATACCGAAAAGAAAAGAAAAAAGAACAATATTTTCAAATTCTGCGGGAGAATAATTAATACTAGCTTTTTTTAAATCTTTTTTAGCGAGGTAAAGACCTAAAAAAAGTGCTATTACATACATTAAACCGTAATAGCGAATTGAGAAAAAACTTAAATCTAGTAGTATAGGGTTCATAATATTTGTTGTGTATTTTATTACAAATTACTTTATTTTTACTCAAAAGTATATTTTTTTATTGCAAGTTCTAAAATTTTAATTCACATTTAAAAAATAGCTTGGTATTTTTTAAAAAAAAGTATAGAATAACTCTTGTTGAAGAATAGGTAAATTTTCTTTTGGATTAGTTAATGTAACTGAACCATAAAACTACAACTGCTAAAAGTTTAACTTACAATAGACAATCTATAAAATAGACTTTTGAATTTGCATTCTGTTTAGCCTATGCAGCGTTGAAAATTTGTGAAAAATGCTCACATACTAGTCTTATTGCTTAAAATTATTTACAGAAGTATTGTAAAAAAGCCACTGGCTTTTTTACATTCCTTTTTCGGTAAGACTTGGTTTTTTGGCATTTCGCTTAAACGATATGCTCCGCTGTTTCACAAATTTTCGCACCTGTTCTAACCATTTGCCTAGCCGTCACATAACACAAATTCAAAGGTCTATAAAATAAAATGAATCAACCAAAACAACAAACACCCTTTAGTGTAGCGAATTTTTTTTTAGAAAAAGAAAAAAATATAGATAATCTAAAACTAAACAAAATAGTTTATATTTCTTTAGGGTTTTCTTTGGCAGAAAATAATTTTGATTTATTTGCAGAACAAGTGGAAGCTTGGAACAAAGGACCTGTAATACCTTCTATTTATCATCATTTTAAAGATTTTGGTAATAAAAAAATTGATAGATTGGCTAATACGAGTAAAGAACAACATAGATCTCCTAAAATAGATGCAGATGAAAAAAAAACATTAAAGATTTTAGATGGAGTCTGGAAGATCTATAAGAGTCTCAATGGAGTAGAAATGATAAAACTGACTCATCAGCAAGGAACACCTTGGTCTTATTTTTATACAGGAAGGAAAAATGTAATAATAGATAAAAATATTATCAAAAAATATTATAAAGCATTTATGCAAGTGGTAGTATCTGCTTAGACTATGTGGGAAAATTTTATAAAACAATTGTCAGATAGTAATTTAGATAGCGAAACTCTTAAAGAAAATATTAGCAAAATAATTGATTTAGAAGATAAAGAAAAAAGCAGGCACTTTGGTCTAAAAAAAGGGTTGATTGTTTTTCTATGTGGTTTTTTATTTTTATTAGTTCTAGCACAAATAATATTACCAAATTTAGGACTTAAAGCATTAAAAAGTGAAGTTTTTCTTGCGGTGTGCGGATCTGGAGTGGGGATAATTTGGTTAATCTATCAACTGTTTAAAACAAAATAAAGACTTTTATTTTGGGTGTTATTAAAAACTTCCATAGTTTTTTTTCAATTTCTGTACATCTTCAAGGTCTAGTTTTGAAAGTAAAATACCTCCTTTGCCTAGTGTATGATTTTTCAAATTTTCCCATCTGCCTAAATTTTCCCATCTGCCTAAATCTTCCCACTTGCCTAAATTTTCCCATCTGCCTGAATTTTTTTGTCGGTTGTCGTCTTGAGAATCAGCTTCTAAATTCAAAATTTTTAAAATTTTTTCTGCTAGCTCTGGAATAAAAGGTGATAATAATATTGCTAAATCTTTTAATAGAGCTATAAGTAAATAAAGTAAATAAACTACTTGCTCTTTATCTTTTTTTATTTTTTTCCACGGCTCTTTATCTTGAAAAAGTTTGTTTCCATTTTTTGCTAAAATAAAAATTTGATGCAAAGCTTTTCTCAATTCTACTTTTTCTAATAACCCGCCAATTTCTTTTTCTTTATCTTCTACATAAGATACCCATTCTTGAAAAAGAGGCAACTGTTTTTTTTCTATATCTTCTGTGATGCAAATTTTGTTTTGAAAATTTTTAGCTAAAAAAACAGTGACCCTATTCAAAAGGTTGCCCAGATTATCTGCCAGATAAGTATTGACTTCACTATAAAACTTTTTCCATTCAAAAACAGAGTCTGATGTTTCTGGACGGTTATACAGTAAATAAAACCTCCATAAATCTGCTGGCAGACCTATTTTAATCACATCATCTCCAAAAACACCAATTTTCCGTGATTTAGAAAATTTGCTGTTTTCATAGTTTAAATACTCACTGCTATTGAGATGGTGTAACATAGTCCATTTTTCTTTGCTACCTAGCATCATAGCAGGCAATAAAAGACTATGAAAATAGATATTATCTTTTGCCATAAATTGATAAAGCTCTGTATCTTCACTTTGCCACCACTTTTGCCAGTGGTCTGGGAGATGTTTTTTAGTCGCTGAAATATACCCCAAAACTGCATCAAACCAAACATAAAAAACTTTTTCCTCGTAGTCTTTGCCTGAGGTTTTTGATTCGGGAATTGGCACCCCCCATTTCAAATCTCTAGAAATAGGTTTCGCTTGTTTTTTAGCGTTTTCTTTGATTTCGCTATTTAAAAATTGCAAGACAACCTGTCGGGCGTTATTTACCAAAAAATCGTCTCTTTTTAAATTGGATCCATGAAATTCTGCCAACTTATTTTCTAATTTTTTTAAATCCAGATAAAGATGTTTTGTTTTTTTTAAAGTGGGAGTTTGCCTGCAAATTTGACATTTAGGCTCTATCAAATCTTTAAAATCTAATAACTTACCACAACTATCACACTGGTCGCCTTTTGCTTGAGTATATTGACACAAAGGACAAGTTCCTTTTACAAACCTATCTGCTAAAAACATTTTATCTGTTTCGCAGTAGATTTGCTCGCTTTCTTCTTCAAAAACATACCCCGCTTCGTCTAGTTCTAAAAAAATTTTTTGGGTAATAGCGGTGTGTTCTGGAGTGGGAGTTCTACCAAAATAATCAAAACTAATATTAAAAAACTGATAAACATCTTTATGGATTTGGTGATATTTATCGCAAATTTCTTGTGGCGTAGTGCCCGATTCCAAAGCCTTCATTTCGGTAGCTGTGCCGTACTCGTCTGTTGCACAAATATAAAGAGTATCATAACCCCGCAAGCGACAGTATCTAGCATAAACATCTGCAGATAAAACAGAGCCTATAATATTGCCTAAGTGAGGCACATTATTGACATAGGGGAGAGCGGAAGTGATAAGTTTTTTTTTCATTTACATATTGAGAACTTTGAATTAGTGTTATACTTATTTAACTATTGGGGCTAGCCAAATGGTTAGAACAGGCGCAAAAAAAAAATTTAGCTCGCTGGAATACTGGAGAGCATTTCTTCACAAATGGCAAGAGTTAAAATTTTTTTTAATGGCGTAGTGCAAACCGCCACAAAACTTGCATAACCCAAAAAAGGAGTGTAAAAGAGCCAGTGGCTCTTTTACTATAGCCTGCATATAGTAAAAGCAATAAGCTTGTTTTGGCTAAACAGAACGCTAATTCAAAGGTCTCATATTGTTTGGCTTAAGTCTAGTATACTATACAGAAATAACATTATCAATGAAATATATTTTAGGAATAGAAAGTACATGCGACGACAGTGGATTGGGAGTAGTGGATTCTCAAACAGGAGAAGTAATTTATAATAAAATTGTATCTCAAACAATACTCCACAGCAAGTTCGGAGGAGTTGTTCCAGAAATAGCAAGTAGGGGACATTTAAAAAATCTTCCCCCCTTAATAGATGAATTTCTTACAAAAAAAAAAATCACTCTAAAAGAAATAGATATACTGAGCGTAAGTTGTAAGCCAGGTCTTATAGGTTCGCTACTGATAGGCAGTAGTTTCACAAATGCACTAGCTTGGGCTTGGACTAAAAAAGTTGTTGGTGTAGATCACCTAGAAGCCCATCTGCTATCTGCTCTAATAGATAGTAAAAATAATAGCAATCTAAATCAAGGAGGGAAGTGTTCTTTTCCTTATCTCTGCTTTTTAATTTCAGGAGGGCACAGTATGGCAGTTTTAGTCAAAGAAGTAGGAGATTACCATCTGTTAGGAAAAACACAAGACGACGCCTTAGGTGAAGCTTTTGATAAAACAGCAAAAATTTTAGGGCTTTGCTATCCGGGAGGACCTTTGATTGAAAAAATAGCTAGCCTTTGGAGTGGTAGTATTTTGGATTTACCCATTCCCTTCAAAAAAACAGATAGCCAAAAAACAGGTAACAAAAAGAAACCTAATTATAATTTTAGTTATTCAGGTTTAAAAACTGCCACCAAAAACCTAGCTATCAAAATGGGTATTTTTGCAGAAAAAGAAGTATTGCTAAACTATGCAGGTTTTTTAAAAATGCCACAAAAGAAACAGCAAAAAATAGCCCAACTAGCCGCTAGTTTTCAATACGCTGCTTATAACTCTTTACTTTGGAATTTACAAAAAATTCTTAAAAACCACCCCATAGAAAATTTTGCAATAGTAGGAGGGGTCGCTAGAAATAGCTTTATTAGAAAAAATTTTCAGCAGTTCTGTTACAGAAAAAACATCACATTTTTTTATCCAGATCATCGCTACTGCACAGACAATGGAGCTATGATTGCTTTCTGCACTTTTCTTTACAAAAAAAAAAATATTTTAGAAAAATTAAGCCCGCCTGTAGTTAATTCTCGCAGTTGCCTTTAATCTTTTAGACTTTTGAATTTGCGTTCTGTTTAGCCTATACAGCGTTAAAAAAAAATTTTGTCCCTTGAAATACTTGAGTATTCCTGCGACCCAAAATTTTTTTTTGTCTTGTCTAGCCGTCACATAACGCAAATTCAAAGGTCTACTTTACAACAATAGAAAATTTAAGTTACTTTGAATCTAAATGAGACTTTTGAATTTGCGTTCTGTTTAGCCAAAACAAGCTTATTGCTTTCACTATATGCAGGCTATAGTAAAAGAGCCACTGGCTCTTTTACACTCCTTTTTTGGATTATGCAAGTTTTGCTGCGGTTTGCACTACGCCATTTAAAAAAAATTTTTAACTCTTGAAATACTTGAGTATTCCTGCGACCCAAAATTTTTTTTTGCACCTGTTCTAACCATTTGGCTAGCCGTCACATAACGCAAATTCAAAGGTCTACTTTACAACAATAGAAAATTTAAGTTACTTTGAATCTAAATGAGACTTTTGAATTTGCGTTCTGTTTAGCCAAAACAAGCTTATTGCTTTCACTATATGCAGGCTATAGTAAAAGAGCCACTGGCTCTTTTACACTCCTTTTTTGGATTATGCAAGTTTTGCTGCGGTTTGCACTACGCCATTTAAAAAAAATTTTGTCCCTTGAAATACTTGAGTATTCCTGCGACCCAAAATTTTTTTTTGTCTTGTCTAGCCGTCACATAACGCAAATTCAAAGGTCTACTTTACAACAATAGAAAATTTATGTTACTTTGAATCTAACAACCTCACAAAAGATGCTAACACAACCCAGCCTTTTTGAAGAAAGAGCAATACAGCCTAAAAATACAGTCAATTTTAATAATAAAATAACACTAGGCAATTGCTTTGATTTAATCAAAGAAATAAAGGATGATTCTATAGATTTAATAGCTACAGATCCTCCCTATCAAATCAATTTTGAAAACAATCTATGGGACATTAAGAATAGTTTAGATTGGAAAATTCTAGCAATAGAATTTAATAGGATATTGAAAAAAAACGGGAATTTAATTGTATTCCAAGGATGGAGCGAAGTTGTAAAAACTATAAATTGCTTAGACAATTTTTTTCAACTTAAAAATTGGATTATCTACGATAGAATTAAAGGAAGAGGAGCTAAAACAAATCTTGTTTCTACTAGAGAAGATATTTTATGGTATATTAAAGGAAATGAATATATTTACAATAAAATCTCATCTACAATTTTAAAGAAAACAGGAGGAACAATAGGAAAAAAAAATGGTAATAAATTTAGAGCTTTATCCAATGTATGGACAGATATATCTCCAATAGTCCCGTGGAGCAAGGAAAGAATAAGCCATCCCACACAAAAACCTTTAGCAATTATGGAGAGAATCGTAAGTATATTTTCTAATAAAAACCAAGTTATTTTAGACCCTTTTATGGGTAGCGGAACAACTTGTTTGGCTTGTAAAAATTTAGACAGAAAATATATTGGTTTTGAGTTAGATGAAAAATATTTTGAGATAGCACAGAAAAAATTAAATGAGAATTAAAAATTAGCCCAATAATAAAAATCCAGAAAAATGAAAAAATTTCAACATTACATCAACGGAAATTTTAGCGATGGAAAAGGTGAGTATTTTGAATCTATCAATCCAGCGGATGGGAAGGCGTGGGCGTTATTTCCAGCGGCGAATGAGTGGGAAACCAACCTAGCGATTGAATCTGCTCACAAGGCTCTTTTTGAGGGAGAGTGGAAAGACTACACAGCGACACAGAGAGGAAAATTATTGCACAGTCTAGGAGATTTGATTGCTAATAATGCGGAAGAATTTGGCGATCTGGAAACAAAAGATAGCGGAAAATTAGCAGTAGAAACTCGCAGTCAATCGCGATATGTTGCAGATTACTATTATTACTACTCTGGGCTTGCGGATAAAATTCAAGGCGAAGTGTTGCCTATTGACAAGCCTGATTTAAGAGTTTTTACGACTAGAGAGCCTATCGGAGTTGTGGCTGCAATTGTGCCTTGGAACGCACAGCTTTTTTTATCAGCTACAAAAATTGCTCCTGCTTTAGCTGCTGGCAATACAATTGTAGTTAAGGCATCGGAGCAGGCTCCTGCTCCCCTTTTTAAACTGGCTGAGTTGATAGATAAAGTAGGTTTTCCCAAAGGAGTAGTCAATATTCTCACTGGATTTGGAGAGCCTTGCGGAAGAGTGCTTACTTCTCACCCCAAAGTCGCAAGAGTGGCTTTTACTGGTGGTTGTGAAGTTGCCAAGCAGATTGTGAAAAACACAGCAGAAAATTTTGCTCATATTAGTTTAGAATTAGGCGGCAAATCTCCCATAGTTGTTTTTGAGGATTGTGACCCCGAAGGTGCAGTCAATGGCATTATCGCCGGTAATTTTGGAGCATCTGGACAAAGCTGTGTTTCTGGTTCTCGTGTTTTTATTCAAAAAAATATCTATCCAAAAATACTGGAAGAAATAAAACAGAGAGCAGAAAAAATTATTATCGGAGACCCTCTAGATTCAAAAACTCAAATAGGACCTTTGGCAACCAAACTACAGCTAGAACGTGCTGAAAAAATAATCCAAAAATCTATAAAACAAGGTGCCGAGCTAATTTTTGGTGGCAAGCAACCGAGCAACTTGCCTGATGATTTAAAAGGAGGTAATTATTTTGAACCGACTTTACTCTCTTGTCCTCACCAATCTATTGCCAGTATAAAAACGGAGCTTTTTGCTCCAGTAATTAGTGCCGTTTCTTTTGGAACAGAAGACGAAGCAATAAAAATGGCAAACGATTCTGATTTTGGTTTAGCTGCTGGAGTATTTACCGAAAATCTTGCAAGAGCGCACCGCGTAAGCGAAAAAATCCGCTCGGGCATTGTCTGGGTTAATACCTATAGAGCTATATCTCCAATAGCCCCTTTTGGAGGATTTAAAAATAGCGGTGGTAGTCGCGAGGCGGGTATGGATGCTATCTATGACTATACCAGAACAAAAACTGTGTGGTTTAATACTAGCTCAAAACCTATGGCAAACCCATTCGTAATGAGATAATTTGGACTTTTTAATAAAAACAATAACATGACTATGGATAAAGAACTATTTAAACTAGGGCTAGCAAAACGCAAAGCTACTTTAGGCGAGGAATATGTAAATAAAAATTTGGAAAAAGCGGACGATTTTAATCTGGATTTTCAAGAGCAAATGACTCAGTGGTGCTGGGGTTTTGGTTGGGGAGATGAAACGATTGATGTGAAAACCCGTTCTATGATGAACCTTACGATGATTGCAGCACTTGGAAAAATGCACGAATGGGAACTGCACTTAAAAGGTGCATTAAACAATGGCGTCAGCAAAGAAGAAATAAAAGCCATTATTCACACGATTGCCATTTATTGCGGAGTGCCCTCAGGAGTAGAGTGTTTCAGAATCGCTAGAAAAGTTTTAGAAGAAGTTGGAAAACTTTAGTTTGCCTTTAAATTAAAGACAAATCGTTTTTAAGTTAAAACAATGCCATTATCTTGGAATGAAATCAGAGACAGAGCCTTTCGTTTTCAAAATGAATGGAAGGATGCAGAAAAAGAACGCTCAGAGGCTCAATCTTTTTATAACGAACTTTTTGCTATTTTCGGTGTATCCCGCAGAAGAGTAGCTACTTTTGAAAAAACAGCTAAAACACTCAAAAACACCACAGGCAGTATAGATTTATTGTGGAAAGGAGTGCTTTTAGCAGAACATAAGTCTCGCGGGAAAGACCTAGAAAAAGCCTACGCCCAAGCCTTAGACTATTGCCAAACCTTAAAACCAGAAGAACACCCTCGCTACATTTTAATTTCCGATTTTGAAAACCTACACCTTTACGACCTAGAAAAAGCCAACCCAGAAAAAGACAGCCCAGACAAAGCCAACTCAGACAAAGACAGCCCAGAAAAAGCCAACCCAGAAAAAGCCAGCCCAGAAAAAGCCAACCCAGAAAAAGCCAACCCAGAAAAAGACAGAACACACAAGTTCAAACTTAAAGATTTTTCCAAAAATATAAAACTTTTTGGTTTTATAGCAGGCTATAAAGAAAGAGAATACCAAGACCAAGACCCCGTCAACATAGAAGCCGCTGAATTGATGGGAGAACTTTACGACGAAATGACAGAGGCTAATTATCAAAAAAAAGACCTAGATATTTTATTGGTGCGGATTCTTTTTTGTCTGTTTGCAGAAAATACTGAAATTTTTAGTAGAGACGAATTTAAAATTTTCATTGAAGAAAAAACCCAAGAAGACGGCTCTGATTTAGGCTCGCAGCTGCAACACCTTTTTGAAATACTCAACAAAGAAGAGAACAAAAGACAAACCAACCTAGACGAGCAAATTGCTAATTTCCCCTATGTCAATGGAGAGTTATTTGAAAAAAAAATGAATACTCCCGCTTTCAATAGCCGTATGCGCTCTGCTCTATTGAAATGTTGCAATTTTGATTGGAGCAAAATCTCCCCCGCTATTTTTGGCTCACTTTTTCAATCGGTAGCAGATAAAATAAAAAGACGCAGTTTAGGAGAGCACTACACCAGCGAAAAAAACATCTTAAAAACCATTGACCCGCTATTTTTAGATGAGTTGAAAGAAGAATTTAAAAAAGTAAAAAATAACCCCCGAAAACTAGCAGAATTTCATTTAAAACTAGCCCGCCTAAAATTTTTAGACCCTGCTTGTGGTTGCGGTAATTTTTTGATTATAGCCTATAGAGAAATCAGAAAACTAGAGATTGAAGTTTTAAGAATTCAAAACTCCAACAAAAATACTAGACAACTAGATATAGCTGGATTTTCTAAAATTGATGTAGATAATTTTTACGGAATAGAGATTGAAGAATACCCCGCAGAAATTGCAACGGTAGGACTTTGGCTAATGGATCACCTTATGAACCTAGAATTATCCAAAACCTTTGGCGGATACTTCGCCCGCATTCCACTCAAAAAAAAAGCAGAAATCATCAAAGGAAACGCCCTGCAACTCTGTTGGAAATCCATTATCCCGCCCGAGCAACTTTCTTATATTTTAGGCAATCCGCCTTTTATTGGAAAAGCTTTTATCACAAAAGAGCAAAATGCAGATATGGATTTGATTTGTCAATCTATTAAGGGAGCTGGAGTTTTGGATTATGTCACCGCTTGGTATTTCAAAGCAGCAGCTTACATTCAAAATACAAAAATCAAAGTCGGTTTTGTTTCTACCAATTCCATTTCTCAAGGCGAGCAGACAGCTATCTTGTGGCACGAATTGCTGCACAAATACAAAATCAAAATCGGTTTTGCCCACCGCACTTTTGCTTGGGATAGCGAAGCCGCTGGCAAGGCTAATGTGCATGTAGTCATTATAGGATTTGCTATTTTTGACGCCACACAAAAAAGACTCTTTGACTACGAAGACCCCAAAGGCGAACCCTACGAGATAGCTGTAAAAAATATCAACCCCTATCTTTTGGAAGGCAAAAACATTCTCATCACCAAAAGAAGCAAACCCATTTCCAATATTCCTGAAATTAAATTTGGGAGTATGCCCAACGATAACGGAAATTTTTTATTTACAGACAAAGAAAAAAAGGAATTTGTAAAAAAAGAGCCGCAAGCCAAAAATTATTTTAGACCTTTATTGAGTAGCAGAGAATATCTCAACGCAGAAAAAAGATGGTGTCTCTGGTTGCTGGAAGCAGACCCCAAAGAATTAAAAACTATGCCTTTGGTTTTGCAAAGAATAGAAGCAGTAAAAAAATATAGATTGGCTAGCAACAGAAAAACCACACAAGAACTAGCACAATACCCCGCACTATTTGGAGAAATTAGACAGCCCAATTCCAGCTTTTTACTCATTCCACTTGTCTCATCAGAAAGGAGAAAGTATGTTCCTATAAGTCTTTTTTCAAAAAATTATATAGCTAATAACAGTTGCTCTATTGTGTCCAACGCTACCCTCTATCATTTTGGAATCATCACTAGCGAAATGCACATGGTCTGGATGAAATACACCTGCGGTAGATTGGAAAGTCGTTACAGATATTCCAATAAAATTGTCTATAACAATTTCCCTTTTCCCCAAGAAGTCAGCGACGCCAAAAAAGAAAAAATCAAACAGCTAGCCCAAGCAGTGCTAGACGCTCGCAAAGAATTTCCCGACAACTCGCTAGCCGATATATACGACCCGAACACAATGCCCGCAAAATTAGTCAAAGCCCATAACTCACTAGATAGAGCTGTGGATTCTTGCTATTCCAAGAAAAAATTCGCCAACGAAAGAGAGCGCATAGAATTCCTATTCGGGCTATACCACACCTACACCATCGGAATGCAAAACCTCACCAAAAAATAAATTATGTCAAAAATCAATCAAATTGCAAATAAGTTACTTGAATTAGGAAGCGGTGAGTTTGAAAAATTAGCCAATTCTTACTTGGCAAAAAAAGAATATAAATTAATAACTGCTATAGGTTCTGTTGCTGGAAGCAATAAAACTAGAAAAGGAACTCCCGATGCACTTTTTGAACACTCAAATAAGAAATATGTTCTTGCAGAATATACAGCTCAAGAAAAAAATGTTTTTCAAAAACTCAGTGGGGATATAGCTAAATGTTTGGACGAATCTAAAACAGGTATACCCATTAAAAAAATAGAAGAAATTGTATTATGTTATAATTCTGACTTGTCTGCTAGAGAAATAAATCAATTAAGTGAAAAATGTAGTTCTGTAGGAGTGAATTTTAAATCTTTTGGTTTGTCTGCTATCTCCTTGGATTTGTATAAGAGATACCCAGACATTACCAAAGATTATCTTAATATAGAAATAGATACAGGACAGATTATTTCACTAGATAGGTTCATCGAGCTAAATGAAAAAAAAAGAATCTCTACAACCTTAAATACTACTTTCCATTTTAGAGAAGATGAAAAGAAAAAAATAATACAAGCTATACAAGAAAAAAATTTAGTGCTTATTTCAGGACAGGCTGGAGTGGGAAAAACAAGAATTGCGATTGAATGCTATAGAGAATTTATAGAAAAAAATTTATCCTACAAACCCTATTGTATTTATAATAAAGATGTTGGTTTATATGAAGATATAAAGAGATATTTTTCAGATTCTAAAGATTATCTAATTTTTGTTGACGACGCCAACCGTATCAGTGGATTTCAATTTATTTTACAACTATTACAAGAAAAGCGGAGTGACCAAAATTTTAAAATTATTGTGACAGTTAGAGATTATGCACTAAATCAAATTAGCAGAAAATGCCAAGACTTTGAGGATTTTGCTAAAATAGAATTAGCTCGGTTAACAGATACAGAAATTCAGGAATTTATAAAGAAAGAATTTGAAATTACTAATTATTTTTATTTGGAGAGAATAAAAAAAATCGCAAAAGGAAATTTGCGCATAGCTGTAATGGCTGCAAAGGTTGCTGAAGAAAAAAACCAACTTAATAGTATCAATGATGTTTCGGAGCTATACGAAAAATATTTTGAATCTATTAAAATGGATCTTATTGAACTAGATAAAGAAAATGTTTTAAAAGTAGCTGGAATTGTGGTTTTTTTTCGTAGTGTTGATAAGAACAATAATGATGTAATGCAAATTATAAAAGATATATTTGGTATTGCTACAGAAGATTTTTGGAGGACAGCTAGAGAACTACATAACAAAGAAATTTTTGATATGTATGGAAATGAGATTGTAAAAATATCCGACCAAGTTTTAGCCACCTATCTTTTTTATCTTGTATTTTTCAAAGAAAAACAACTTGATTTTTCTTCCCTTCTAACTAGCGATTTTTTTCCATGTTTTAAGAGCCATCTTGTTGATGCCATCAAGCCCATAATGGATATTTTTAATACCATTAAAATAAAAACAGTAATCCAACCAGCTGTTGATGAGGTATGGGAAAAAATGCAAGAAAAAGATGAAGAAGTATTTTTTCAATTATTGCAGATGTTTTGTTTAGCTAAACCCACAGAAAGCTTAAATTTTATAAAAAAAAAAATTGACACCCTTGCAAACGACAAACTGAATATAGATAAAGTTTCGTTCAAAAAAGATTCTGGAGTTGATTTTTATGAGAATAATCCTAATTTAAATTTGCATAATTTTATTACTATTCTTCCCTCTTTTAAAAGATTAAATGAAGATAGACTTAAAATCTCTTTGGATCTTTTTTTCCAATACGCTAAAAAACAACCTTCTAAAACACCTCATATTTTAGCTTGTTTGACTGATAATTACGGTTTTATACCCGAATCTATTAGGTGGAATTATGTAGTAGAAAATACTGTAATTGATAAAATACTAGAATTTTGTAAAGCTGGAAAAAATAAATATTTCACAAGAATATTCATTGCCTTAGCAGAGTATTATTTACAGACTCATTTTGAAAGTTTTGACCCTATTTCTGAAAGAGATAGGACAACAACTCTCAGAAGATTTAATCTACAAGAAACAAATCAACTATTTGATCTGAGAGAGAAAATTTTGACTAACATTTTTAGTTTTTATAAAATCAAATATTTTCAAAATCACATTCTTAAATTATTACTATGCTATTCTTCATTCAATGCACACAAGCTATCTAGCAATATTGCTAAAAAAGACTCTAAATTTATATTAGACTTTTTCAAAAAAAATCTAGACTCTACCAATTTTTATCACTGTGTTATTGTGCAAGAATATTTGCATTTCTTAGAGCGTTTTGATATTCCAATTGAAGAAAAATTAAAAAAACAATTTTATTCTAAAACTTATGAGCTATATGAAAATTGGGGAAATAATTACACACTACAAAACAAATTAGGATTAGACTACGATGGGTTTAAAAAATACAAAAATAACAAAATAGCAGATTTAACAAAATCTTACTCTAAAAAAAATTATGAAGAATTATTCAATAAATTTTTTAATTTACAAAAAATTTATGATAACTCAAAAAAGCAGATCAATAATGGTATTCTAATCGTATTAGAAGCCCTAGCAAAAAGAGACAAAAAATTATTTTGTGAAGTTATCAAAAATCATCTGAAAAAAAAAAATTTAGAACTCAATGCGAGTTCTACAATACACAACCTTATTGCTTCTTGCGGAGCAAAAGAAACGCTAAATATTATCACTACCGCAAATTTTCCTAGAAAAAAACATTGGATTTTTAACTATTACCAGTGCCTTCCTAAAGATGATATTCAACAAAAACAAATAAAGGCTCTGTTAAAACGTTATAAAATTTTAGACTATGAATACTTAGATTCTTTTTTAGATTTTCTTTTAAACTATGACGCTGTCCAAAAAGGAGTCACTGTTGAAGTTATACAAAAAATTGTGGAGAGGGCAAAAGTTGATCCAAGATTTGCTAATATAATAACTAATGTTTTTAATTCTTTTACAGAAATAAATAAAAAGTTATTTTCTGAGTTTCCTGCTAATTCTAAATTACTTGAAGACGCTTATCTAGCAGTTGATAGAATTGGTCAAAATACGGATTATGATGTCAAAATTCTTTCAAAACTTTCAGACAGTAATCCAAATTTTATAGACCGATATTTAGCAAACAAATTTTCTCAAAAAAATTTTATAAGTTACCCTGATGATAGTCATAACTACTCAGCTTTTTGGTTGCATAAAGATTATCTAAATATTATGCAGCGAATAACAAAAGTTGTTTTTCAATACAAAGAAAAAACTCTCCCTTCTGCCTACTATACAGTGTTTTTTAATCCACGTGAATCTCAGACTGATAAGACAATACTAACAAGACAAGATAAATTCCTTTTGTCTGAAATTAGCAAAAAAAATACTGATAAAGATTTTATGATTTTGCTTTTTTCTGTTATTGCAGAATTTAAGTCTGAGCGTAGAATAAATTTTTACAAAAAATTTTTAGAGCTCAATAAAAATTTTGATGACTTTGAAAATTTAAGATTTTTACCTACATTAAAAGCAGAAGTATTTTCAGGTAGCAAAGAGCCTTTATTGCAAGAAAAAGTAGATTTTTATGAAAAAATTGTATCTTTATGCGATTCAACAGAATTATTGGAACATAAAGAGTGGATAGAAAAAATAATAAAAGATAAAAATTCGGAGATAGAACTTTGGAGAAAAACAGATTTTACAGAGGAGCTTTGGCCATATACTAAAAAACTATATTTTTGAGTTAAAAAAAGAGGAATGGCAACCATTGAAATCACAAAATCATATTTCAATTAAGAAGACTGTTTAGAATTGATTGAATTGTTGCTTTTAGAAATTAAAAAAATATAATTTTTATAAAAAATGGAAGTTGAATTTATTACTGACGAGAAAGGCAATGAAAAATCTGTAGTTTTGCCAATATCCTATTTTGAAAATCTGCAAGATTTAGCTACTATTTTGGCTAGAAAAGATGAACCTACCACTAGCCACAATGAATTGCTTGTGCTAGTTGATTGATAAAAGAATTAGAAAAAATTGGCTTACTACAAGATTGAGTGGGAAACATTCAGCAAAAAAAGAAACCTCGTGGAGCCTAGCCACAGCCAATGAAATCTCGCATATTATCATTATGCCTCACCTCACAAAAAAAGATAGATAACTTTCTCGCAGATTATAAAAAAATCAATTCCCTCTAGCCAATGAAATCTCGCATATTATCATTATGCCTCACCTCACAAAAAAAGATAGATAACTTTCTCGCAGATTATAAAAAGATAGATAACTTTCTCGCAGATTATAAAAAAATCAATTCCCTACAGCCCATAAAAATTATAAAGAAAGATTGTCTTTGATGGTTTTTATTTCTTTAACAATGCTCTTTATATCAGTTTCATTTTTTTTTATCTTTTTTTCTAAATCTTCTACAAAAATTTGAAGTTTTCGCTTGCCTAATTCAAATTGCAATACATCCATTGTAAATATATTCTGTTGAATAAGGTGGTTTATGTTTTCTCGGTATTTAGCCTTATACCACCACAACTTTACATCCTTTAAAATAGCTAATATTGAGTATGTTAGCGATATTATTCTATGGGTATTAATTTTTATTTTTGTAAATGTTTCTTTATTGATTTTTTTATAAAATTTTAACTCTGTTTTATGATCTTTTTTTTCTTGCCAATTTTCTTTGCTTAAAATTTCTTTCAGCAGTCTA
Source organism: bacterium (assembly GCA_965216635.1). GTDB lineage: Bacteria > SAR324 > SAR324 > XYD2-FULL-50-16. Next base: position 1,642,009 of record OZ244188.1, on the reverse strand, counting down.
TAAAAAACCAATCCTTGTATATCTGCCTCTAGTTTATCTTTATTGGTAACTAGTGATGTTCGCTGTAATTCTCTGTTGTGTTGCAAGGGCAATATTATTTCTTTGAGTTTTCTTCCAAATATATATTTGTTGATAATTGCCCAATTAAAATCACTTCTTCTATTGTATTCTTGTTTTTGGGTATAGTTTTCTGTTTTCAGTAATTCAGGGTTGAAAATTATTGTATTCCCACCACGATAGATAGAATCTCTAGTGATTTTTCCAATTGTTTCAGGTTCGTGAGTAATTTTTCTAAAAACATTAACTCCATCGGATAGTAAAGCCGTTTCTACAATAAACTTTTTGAAAGCTTCAGAATTATTTTCTTCTTTTGATTGCCAATAATCTGGGTATTCAAGGTGCTGAAAATTTTTACTGGAGAGGTCGTAATAAAATTCTTCTTTTGAGATGTTGTTTTGTTGTAACCTAGACAACTCATATTTTTTTTCTGGATCACAGTTTGCAAAATAAGATAGGTTATAATAAAAATCAAGGAGTTGCGTTCTTAAAGTATTCAAAAACGGTAAAGGTGGAGCATCCGAAATTAGTCCAAACATCGCGTCTATTTTGCATTTAGACTGTTCTGCAATAATTTTAAAATAGTTGGGTTTTTCTTGTTTATTGGGAGTATCATATCGAAATGCATTATCATCATCTACTATCCAAGAAATGTATTTTTTAGCAAATAATTTTTCCCCTTTCTTGTATACTTCCTTTTGCAAAAAAGTTCTGCTTTTTGCGATAGTAAGTTTTTCTGATTTATTTTCTATAAGTTTAATTTTTAGTTTTTTTTCAACTTTAAAATAATGAATTACTGGTCTTATCTCGTATTCGTTCTTTGTGTTTTCTAAAACTAAAAATCTATAGTCTTTGATAATTTCCCCATATTCTTTATGAAGACAAAAAAATGATTTGAATAATTCTGTTAGATTTTTTGCACTATCTGAAATTGTACCAATAATTAAATTAAAAGGATCTACGTTCTTTTTTTCTTCAGCAGGTATTATGATAGGAGGTTTCTCTATACTTTTTATTTCAGGATCAAGATTATAGTTAAATAGTAGTTTAGCTCGAGCTAATGATTTTTGCTGTAGTTCTTTTGGAAATTGACGCCAATATTTACGGTAAAAAACATCCAAACCTTGTTTTTTATTCTCTAGATTAGCAGTTACACGGTCTTCAGAAATAGCGTAATGTGTAACCAAAATTCTATCAACAAATTCTATTTTTTTGGAAGGTCTCAGTTTTGCGTATGCAATTAATCTAATTGCTAAATCTCTATCCGTTGCACTTTTTAAACTTTCATCAAACCCACCAATCTTCCAAAATGTTTTTAGTCCAATAAAAAGATTGCTTCCTTGCAACCCTGGATTGCTAATAAAAAATTCTTCTTTTGTAAAATTTTTTTTGTTTGCTTGGATTTCTTCTGTCTTTTTTTTTTCTTTTCTCAAAAAACCTGATACTACAGCTATGCTTTTAACATCTTTTATTTTTTCTTTGATGAGTTTTTTTTTTGGATTTTTTACAGTTGCATAAAGGGTATTTAAGTAATTTTTATTCCATTCATCGTCGTCATCAAGGAACGCAAGAAAATAATTTCTACCAGAATACTGCATAGCTTTAAAAGCTGCTGAATTCCAAGCTCCAGTGCCTGAATAGCCTTTTGTTCTTATGTTTTGTATCACAGTTGTATGAAAAAAATTATCAAATTTCATACCTTGAAATTCTTTTTTTTTTTCTACAAATTTTGGTCGTAATAGCTCTTTTTTTAAAGTTTCAACAATTCTTGTAATTTTACCAAATTCATCTGAATTTTTTAGTTTCTCTGTGTCGTTATCATCTACGATATAAATTTGGTGTGGATTTATATTTTCTTGCTGATATACAGACTTCAAGGAACGTTCATATAACAAATTTGTCCTTTTCATACTTGTAGCAATAACTACAATAATAGGATCTGTATTAAACTTTTCACTCATATTATTTTTCTCCCTTTACAAAATTGATTATTCTTTTCATTTTTTATAAACAAAGCAAAATTGATAGTTTGCTTCTTTACAATATTTTTAAATATCGGGGTTATTTTTACCCTCAGGATAACAAAATATTTTTATCGGGAAGTTACATTTTTATTTTTTAGAAATTCGGTCAATATAATTAGCAATACCTTTTTTTAAATTGTATTGCGGCTTCCAACCCAATGCTTTCAATTTATCATTTGCAATTTTGCTACGGCAAATTTGTCCTGTTCTATTATCAACTGTTTTTGTTTTTGGTTCTATAGGCATTAAAGAGGCAATAAGAGATATAAGTTCGTTGACAGAAATCAAATCATCGCCTGCAATATTGTAAATAGAATCCGAAGCCCACAAAGTAGAAACAAGGTAGATGCCATTTACAGTATCTTCCACCTGCGTATAAGAACGGGTTTGCTCTCCTGTTCCATGAATTTCTATAGTCTTATTGTTTTTACAGTTATCTACAAATTTATATATTGCTAATTTTTTTGTCATTCCAACACCATAAAATGTTGCTGGACGAACGATTTTGTATTTTAAGGATGGGTATTTTTGGAGTAGATCTTCCCCTTCTTTTTTTGTTTCTGTATAAATTTCTGTTGGATCTAAAGGTGAATTTTCGTTTTGAACTTTCTCTCCATTATTACCGTAAATACAAGCGGTTGAAATAAAAACTAATTTAACCCCAAGTTTGTCACAAGCTTGGGCAACATTCCTTGTTCCTTCTACATTGATTTCTCTACACTTATTTTTATTTTTCTCTGCTTCATACACACAGGCCTGAGCAGCGGCATGAATACATAAATCAATATTTTGCAATTTTTCTTCTATATGCTTTTTATTGAGAATATCCAATCTATCTACTACATCAAAAGAGGTAACTTTATGTCCTTCAACTTCAAATTTTTTAACAATGTATTTTCCCAAAAATCCTTTACTACCTGTAACTAAAATATTCATAATGTTATTTTCTTGGTTAAAAAAGAGTTTTCAATTTATAGTTGGGTGGTAAAAACTAAGTTCTAGTTTGAAGTACAAAAACCATAAAATCAGAGTTTTTTATACTGTTTGTTCTCATTGTATCGCTAGTTTGAATAATTTTTATTATATCAAGGTTATATTTTTCAAAAAGATTTTCATAAAATGATAGCGGTCTATGAATATCAACTCTTTCTCTGTTTGAAGAATAAATTTTTTTAGTAAATTCTACTTCATTTTTGTAATTAAAATCAGCAGGCAAAATTCGTTTTTGCAATCTGGAGCAGGTTTGATAGGTATACAGTGGGTTGCAAATTGCAATAACAATATACTTTTTCGTCAGAAAAGTTATATCTTCCATTATTTTATGAATTTCTTTTAATCTCTCCTGCTTAGTTTTGGCTAAGGGGTGGCACAAAACCAAAGAGCATAACAGACTATCAAATTTTGTTTTGTTTTTGATTAGTTCTTGGACTTTTATATAATCTAAAATATTAATATTTTGATAATATTTTTTTTTGTATTCTTTGACAATTTTTTTATCTGGTTCATAGGCTGTAACCACTAAACCTATTTCTTTTAAAAGTTTCGCAATATCTCCATAGCCTGAACCATAGTCAAAAACATTTTTTACTTTTATATGTTTTTGAAAAATGGTTTTTATTATTGGATTTAAAACATCCTCTTTCGTAACAGTTGTGACTTTTTTATAAAAACCATCAAATTCTTGTTTTAACTCTTTTTCTGAAAAACCAAACTCTGCCAACAAAGAAAAATTAGCAATTTCATTTACAGGGGATAGGTATTTTTTAAAGTCTTGTGGATCGGATAGTTTTCCTTGTAATTTATAAGTTACAAACGCTATACGAGACATACTTTCAAACAAATAATTTGAAATAGGTAAAAAGCTTTTTCCAATATCAATAACAAAAAGATTACCTTCTTTCGTTATTCTCAAATTTTGCGGTTTAAAATCAGTAAGAACCCACCCTATTTTGTAAAATTCTTTTAATAATTGAATAAATTTATTGACTTCTATATGTTTGTTTTTTGTAAATTCTTCTGTATCTTGATATTTGTATTTGATTAAAATATTATCATCTAAAAAAAATACTTCAAATTTTGGTAAATTCTTTATTTCTTTTTCTAACTGTAGTGTTTCTGAAAGAGATAAAAGCATCCAATACAATTCTAATTTTTGCTGCGTTTCGTCAATAAGTTTATAAACATTATTTTTGTCTGAAAAAACAAAGCCTTCTGACCCCTTTCCTGAAAATAAAAGTTTGTTTTTTATAACAAAATAATTTTTGAGAATTTTTTCTGCCTTGTCTTTTGTAATTCTTATTTTTTTTATACCTAAGAATTTTCTCTGTTGATAATAAGAGATTTTACGATTTAAAATTTTTATAGCTTCTTGGGCATTTATTGCACAAAAAATAAAATCATCTCGTCTTTGATCCAAGGCTTTCCCGCAAAGTTTTTCACTCCAACCTTTAACCTTCAAACCAATAACTAATTTGTTCATTTGCCATGCACTCGCAATTTCATTCAAAGTTCCAGAACCACCTCCAACTGCAATTACAGCGTTAGCCATGCTAATAAGCATTAAATTTCTTGCCAAACCAAAACCTGTTGGTATAGCTATATCAATATATTGATTTGCTTCTTCAGAATTATAATTAGGTAAGATACCAAGAATTGAATTTCCAGTATAGTGCTTAGAGTTTCTTGCACCTTTTGAAGCAAATTCCATGACTCCCCCTAAGCCTCCTGTTGCTAAAATAAAACCATTATCAATTATTAATTTTCCTAATTCATAAGATAGTTTTTGTGTTTCAATATCATTGTCAATATTTGCATTCCCTACGACAGCTATTATTTGTTTTGACACTTTTGTTTATTTTTAATTGAGTGTTTTATAAAAATTTTATACAATAAAAAAATTTTGAACCAATCTCTACAATGTGTTAAATAAACTTAATCTATTATTATTACAATCAAATAAAACCTATTCCAACATCATAAAAAACTTCATTATCAAGAAAGTTTAAGGTATATGAATAGAGACCTTTGTATTAGTCTATTGCTCTATTGACAAAAAAATGAGAATTTTTTAAGATTATTATTCTAAGTAACATAAAATAAAAAAGTCATTATGAAAGCAAATATTGCTGTAGATTTTCAAACAAAAATCACTAAGGCTGAGGACGGTGGATATACTGCAGTTGCTGATATTTTTGGGGCTTATGGGATGGGCGATACCAAAAAGCAAGCAAAAGAAAGTCTATCAGTAGCCTATCTGGAAAAGTCTCAATTTAATTATTGATGATTGTTTAGATAGTGGCACTTTGTCTACAGAATTAGAAAAATTAAAACCCAATAAAAAAATTTGAAAGCGCTCAATTTAAAGAAAAATAAAAGTATAGAAGAAATAAATTTACTAAAAATTCCAAAAATAAAAACTATTAAGGCATTAGCTAATCACCAGCTAAAGGCGGGTTTTGAGGGTGGACAAACAAGGATTTATGATTTTCGTCCTTTGTTGGATAAACACGAGGCTTTTGATTTACTCAAAAACGAGGCTTTTTTTAAAGCTGTGTATGTGTGTCAAACTGGTAGAGGTGTTGTGTGGGACGAGGATAGAGATTTAGCTGCCTCTGAAATTTGGATAAATGGAAATTGATTTTAGATGAAATTTTATAAACTTCTTTTGTTGTTTTTTTTATTTTCAGTAGAGGATGGTTTGGCTCATCAAGCTAACTATCCTGAGTTCAAAGACTACGGTGATTTTAGATGAAATTTTATAAACTTCTTTTGTTGTTTTTTTTATTTTCAGTAGAAGATGGTTTGGCTCATCAAGCTAACTATCCTGAGTTCAAAGACTACGGTGATTTGGGAGGAGATTTTACTCTACAAAGTACACTGGGAAAAAAAATACAGCTTAGCGAGTACAAAGATTCTTTGGTTTTGGTTTATTTTGGATTCACTTCTTGTCCTGATATTTGCCCCATTACTCTATCTGTGGCAGCTAAAGCTATTTCAAAACTAAAAAATAGTCAGCAAAAAAAAATCCAACTTTTATTTATTAGTGTAGATACAAAAGACAGTTTAAAAAAAATTTCTCAATACTTAAAACAATTTGATAAAAATTTTATTGGTCTAAAAGGAAACGAACAAGAATTGAGAGAAGTAATATTTTTGTATGGAGGTTTTTTTGCTCAATCGGAACCAGAAAAGGCGAAACCAGAAAAGGCAGAACCAGAAAAGGCAGAACCAGAAAAGGCGAAACCAGAAAATAATTCTTCTAGCCGCAAAATCAACCATACAGGTTATCTTTACTTGCTGGATAATCAACAAAAAATCAGAGCCTTATATCGTTCCGATAGCACGGTCTCGCAACTCCATTCTGGACTAAAAAAACTCCTCAAAGAAATCTATTAAATAGCTTTTTTTTCATCACCGAGATTATTCTTTTTTTCTTGTTTGAAAATATTATTATTGCTTGTATAGTTTGGAATAGGTCTCATCTAAATTTATAACAAAAAAATTAGGTATGGTTTTAAAAAATTCAAGAGAATTAAAAGTAGCAATTTTTGGGCTAGGCACAGTCGGCGGAGGGACGCTGGAATTGCTACAAAAACATTCTAATCTCATTGAGGAGAAAACAGGTTTTTTAGTAAAGGTTGTCAAGGCGGTTGTTTCTAATCCAAAAAAAAAAAGAAATCTCAATTTAAAAGAAATTGGCTTGTCTTCGGATGCTGATTTTATACTGCAAGATGAAACCGTAGATTTGATTTTTGAGGCTACTGGAGACCAAACACTCGCTTTAAAAATAATTCAAACTTTTTTCAAAAAAAAGAAAAAAGTAATTACCGCAAATAAATCCTTGCTTGCTGAAAAGTGGCATAAAATTGCTTTTCCGCTATCCAACCCTGATTTAGTTCGTTTTGAGGCTGCTGTTGCTGGGGCAATTCCAATCATAGATGTTTTGCGAAATGGATTATCTGCTAACCAGATAAGCAGTGTTTATGGAATTATGAACGGCACTTGTAATTTTATTCTATGCAGAATGGAAAAAGATAATGTAGATTTTCAAACGGCTTTATCGGAAGCCAAAGAGTTGGGCTACGCTGAAGCCGACCCTAGTTTAGATATTGGCGGTATAGATGCGGCTCATAAATTGATTATTATAATGAATCTTATCCATCGCAGTATTTTTGATTTTTCTAAATTATATATTGAAGGGATTGACAAATTAAAATCTAGCAGTTTTCATTACGCTAAAGAGATGGGTTATAAAATCAAATTACTCGCAATGAGTAGAAAAGTAGGGAAAAAAATTCAGGCTTCTGTGCATCCGACATTGGTTCCAAAAAAACATCTTTTAGCGAGTGTAGAATCCGCAGACAATGCCATTTTTTTGAAAAGTGATTTTGCCGGAAATTCTATGCTTTACGGAGCGGGGGCTGGAGCCAAACCAACTGCATCGGCTATGGTGTCGGATATGATACAGCTACTCCAAAAACCGCTGGGCGAATCATTAGGCGAACCATTGGGCGAACCGCTGGTCGAATCGCAGGTTGAACCATTAGGCGAAAACCAGCAAAAACCCTTCGTAGAGGCTGGATTTACGAAGATAGAAGAAACCTATTTTGAGTATTTTTTGGAATTTACAGTGGACGATGAAGTAGGAGTTTTAGAATCTATCAGTCACCTTTTTTCTCAAAATGCGATTAGTATTAAATCTATGCTACAAGACAACAAAAAAACACCTTCCCCAAAAACACCTTCCCAAAAAACAACCAGCACAAAACCACCTGCCAGCACAAAACCACCTGCCAGCACAAAACCACCTGCCAGCACAAAACCAAAGACGGAAAATTCTGTGCATTTGGCTATCCTAACTCACCATGCGAAGGAAAAAGATCTACTATCTACTTTGCTGCTATTAGAGAAAAAAAAATTTATAATTGAAAAACCGAATTTTATCCGAGTTTTGAGCGAATGAAACAAATAGGACGCAATCAACCCTGTTGGTGCGGTAGTCAGAAAAAATACAAGCGCTGCCATCTAAAATTGGATCAAGAAAAATCTTTGGCAAAAGCTATAATTCCTCGCTCTGCAGAATTTGTTGAAGGGATGGTTCAAGCCAATATTTTAGCAAAAAAAACAATACAGATGCTAGAGGGATTTATTCAACCAGAGACGACTACAAATAGACTCAATGAGTTGGCGCATCAATTTATTTTAGATAGCGGAGGATTGCCTGCTAGTTTAAATTATCACGGTTTTCCAAAATCTATTTGCACCTCGCTAAACCATACGATTTGTCACGGCATCCCCAACGACGAGCCCATCAAAGAAGGTGATATTATTTCTATAGATGTTGCTTGCATTTTAAACGGATATTTCGGAGATATTTGTAAAACTTTTCCAGTAAAAAGTTGTTCTGAAAAAGCAGCAAAATTGATTCAGGTCACAGAAGAATGTTTAGCAAAAGCCATCCGAGCAACAAAACCTTACGGGCGTATGGGAGATATAGGTGGCGCCATTCAAACTTACGCTGAAAAAAATGGTTTTTCTGTAGTGGAACAGTTTATTGGGCATGGTATAGGCAATCAATTCCACGAAAAACTAGAAGTGCCTCATTTTGGAAAAGCAGGGCGGGGAGAGACTATTTTACCGGGTATGTTTTTCACCATTGAGCCGATGATTAACGAAGGAGTGAAGGATGTGAAAATCCTAGAAGACAACTGGACTGCTGTGACAGTAGATGGGAAGCTGTCTGCACAATTTGAACACACCTTATATATTACAGAAGATGCAGTAAGGGTTCTTACTGCTTAATTTTTGCAAGGAATAAAAAAATGAGATGGTATACAAAAAAATCAATTCTTGGTAAAATAAAAACAGACCTTTGACAATAATCTGTCTGAAGTTTAAAACAAAAACGTTACATAACGTTAATTCAAAGGTCTATAATAACTACATTCTACAATATTTGTCAATAAGAAAGCTGAACGGAGCCAAGAAAAAATAAAAAGATGCCAATAGCCAATAAATAGCTTGACAAAAAATGATTTTTTTGCAATTCTATAAAGAATAAGCAGAAACACCAAAAACACCAAAAACAAATAAAATTCTTTTTTTTATTTGCTTTTAAAGTGTTTTTTTGCAATTATTCTTTATAAAGAATGAGCAGTAAAAATAAAAAGATGCCAATAGCCAATAAAATATATTGACAAGATTTTTTTTTTCTGCAATTCTTTATGAAGTTTTGTTATTTAACCTAATTTTAATTATTTACACTATTATGAAAAACATAAATTCCCAAGTTTTAAGGAAAACTTTCGCTTTTTCGCTGGTTCGTTTTACTCTGGCTCGTTTCGTTTTGGCGGCTATTCTTATTCCTGCTCTTCTTATAGGAAGTGCTTTTACTTTTGGAGGCAGCAATCTGCAAGCCCAAGCGGTTCAAAGCAGTAGCAAGCAGGGATTTTTCGTTGGCATTGCCTATCTAAATGGTTTTAAGGTGGATAGCACAAAAACCACAAAAGCTATCACAAACACTGTTACAGGCTATAGAGTTAAAGACTATTCAGCAATTACATCGGAGATAAAAGCTGACGCTAGTACCTTTTTTTATGAAAATCAGCTTACAGGTTCGTACCATTACAATGGAATAGAAACTCTTTTTGAAAAGAGTTGTGAACAAATAGGAGTCACAGCGGTTGATGTGGATGGTAGAACTTACTCTTATAAGCAAAAAACAATGGATTCTTTTGATGCAGGCACAAGTATAGGCGAAAGAACTAGTGTAACTACCACAGGTGATGGACCTGGCACAATAGTGCAAAATGGAGTGCAAAATGGACTGTTTCCTACGGGAAACGATGTACAATACCCTAATTATTGTTACAGTTATTTTTACGGTGTTGCTTCCCAAGGTCGTAGCATTCCTACTTTTTCTGCTTACTCTACTGACGAAGTTACTGAAGATTCAGCGCCAGTTCCTCAGGTTACAAACTCCTCGTCCAGCAAAGGCGATAGCATCTCAGGCATTGGTCTGCAATTTAGCTTTAGGTGGGAAAAATGGAGAGCCTCTCTGACCCATTTTACTGGCTCTGGGGGAGATAACGATCTCGCCAATACATTGGTAATGGCGGATTATTTTGTAAACAAGGATTTTTTTGTAGGAGGTGGTCTAGCGAGTATGAGTTTGACGAACGGCTCTGCCAGCGGCTCTGCCACAAGTCCAGCAATTCAGATCGGCTATAAGAAAAACTTGACCCCCAACCTATTCTTTAATTTTGGCTTGACGAAGTATATCTCGGGGGTTTCTCTAAGCCATACGACTTACGCTGAGAATCAGACTGCTCCTACTCCTACTGGTATCACTTTTAAGCCAAAACAGACTAAAGATGGTGATTCAGCAGTGGTTGGTGTTAAAAGTTTAAATTATGGTACTAGATTTGAAAATATTGATGCCTTCTACTTCGTAGATTTTGGAACATTCAAACGTGATACTAGAACAAAAGTAACCCAAGTTCACAGCAGAACTGTAAATATAGAAGAAATGCGAATTCCAGTAGAAGCAACAGAAACAACCACCAAAACCGACGCCGAACTCAAAGCACCACTCGTCATCAGCATCTCCTTCCACTTGAGTTTTTAACCAGTAGTGCCACAATAATGGGAGCAGGGGTACTACAAAATTTGCGTTATGTGTGCTCTAGGCAAAAAGTCAGCAAAAGAGCCAACCACTGGTATGTCCCACTGGTATGTCCTACTGGTATGTCCCACTGGTATGTCCCACTGGCTTTTTTACTAAAGCTTGTTTTGGCTAAACAGCTAGTTTTGTCCTGTTTGGCAAATTCAAAAGTCTATATCTAAATAAAATTATTGAATTATGTTTAAACTTTATTATTTTCCGCAATCCTGTTCGCTGATTCCCCATATTTATTTGGAAGAATTACAGGCAGATTACGAGGCTAAAATTGTCAATTTAAGAGCAGAAGAACAACACAGCGAAGAATTTCGTAAAATTAATGGGAAAGGGAAAATTCCTGTCTTGGTGCATAACGACAAAACTATCACGGAAACTTTAGCGATTGTGAGCTATCTAGCAGATGTTCACCCCGAAACTAATTTTTTTCCGCGCAGCAATATTATAAAAAAATCGGATGTGATGGAATGGATGGCTTTTTTTCTAGGATCTTTGCATACTAATTTTATCCGACTGTTTCGTCCTTACTATTTTTTCGCTGACAAACAATATTTTTCCGCTATCCAAAAACAAACCAATCAAGAAATAGAGGAGCATTTTACCAACTTGGACGTTTTTTTAAAAGATAGGAATTATCTTAATGGGGACGAAATTCAAATTTGTGATATTTGTTTGTTCAATTATGGAAGATGGGGCAATCTCGCAGAAAAACCGACTAAAGCATACCCCAACCTTGCTAGATTTATGGAGCGAGTAGCGGAAAGATCTAGTGTGAAAAGAGCTCTCAAACAAGAAAAAATAACACTCTACAGAGATGTAGCTCCACCTCTACCTACCTAAAAAATGAAACTAGATAAATTAGCTGTATTTATCGTATTTCTGGTTTTTACTATACTAATCTTTGCGATTGCTTGGCCCTTTAAGCACGCTATTATATTTGCACTTATTATTGCGGGAATATTTCATCCGTTGATGAATATGTTGCACGAGAAGTTTAAGCTATCTGAACAAATAACTAGTATTATTATTTGTATAGCTGTCACCTTAGGAATTTTTGCACCTTTTGTTTATCTAGTTTATCAAATAAGCCAAGAACTCCTTGTTTTTTCACAATACATTACTGCAGAAAATATTTCTCATAGTAGTCAGATCTTAAAAGAATTTTATCAAGGCGATGGAATTATACCTGTTAATGCAAGGAAAGCTTTGGATTATCTAGGAATAGCAGAATCTTACCTGGAGCTAGAAGCTTTTTTAATCACCGCAGCTAAAAACGCAGCTGGTGCGATTTTCAATACCCTTAATACCCTTGTAAAAGGTTTGATTGGTAATATTCTTTTATTTTTATTTCAGTTTATTATCATGCTTTTATTTACTTATTCTTTATTGAAAAACGGGAAATATATCCGTGAGTTTTTAGGTAAAATTATTCCTCTACCCGATAGTGTAGTAGATATAACTTTTAGAAAGTTTAACCAAATGAACTATGTGACTCTTGTTTGTAATGGATTAGGAGGAATTTTACAGGGAGGATTAGCTGGAATTCTTTTTTGGATAGCCGGCATTGAAACTGTGGTCTTATGGACTGCGATTATGTCTGTTTTAGCTTTTATTCCTATCATTGGAATGTCCTTTATTTTTATCCCTGCAACTATCTACCTATTGATAGTAGGTAAATGGGTTGGGGCAATTGTAGTTTTTGCAGGCTGTAACATTATTTCTTTAGTTGTGGAAAATGTTTATAAACCGAAATTTATTGGCAAAAGATTGCAAATTGATTCCTTGTTATTGTTACTTGGGATTATTGGAGGACTTTCTTATTTTGGAGCATTAGGTATTTTCTATGGTCCTATTATTATTACAATGTTTTTGACATTTGTGCAGTTTGTGAAGGAGGGGTATCTACAGAAATAAATCTTTTTGCTTTATGAATACTCTTTTAGACAACAAGCTTAAAATTAAAGAAAAATTAGCAAAGATACCGCAAGCAATCGGAATTTATTACTACAAAGATAAAAACAACCGCATTCTCTACATCGGCAAAGCAAAAAATATCCAAAAAAGAGTCAAGAGTTATTTTACTCCTCAAAACAACAATAGATTAAATGAGTTACTGCGAAAAAGCGAAGACTTAGATTGGCTCGTTACTTTAAGCGAATCGGATGCTTTGGTTTTAGAAGATCAGATGATAAAGAAAAATAAACCAAAATATAATGTTCGTCTTAGAGATGATAAAAGTTATCCCTACATTAAAATTTCTACATCGGAAATATACCCTAGAATGACTCTCACCAGAGAAATTCAAGAAAAAAAATCTCATTATTTTGGTCCCTACACTTCCGCTAAGGACGCAAAATTTATCATAGAAACTTTAAGAAAAAAATTTCCTTTACGCACCAGCAAAATGAAATTAGACGGCACAAAAACCTATCGTCCTTGTCTAAACTTTCAAATGGGAAAATGCTGGGCTCCTTGCAATGGGCAAGTAGATACAAAAAAATATCGTAAAATGGTATTGCATCTCATCCATATTCTTAAAGGCAATTCCAGCAATATTATCAAGGAATTGCAAGAAGAAATGAAACAAAAATCCACAAACTTTGAATACGAAGAAGCCGCAGAAATAAAGGATCAAATTTTAACCATTCAAAATACAAGCGCAAAACAAGTTGTTCTTTCTAAAAAAAAAATTCATAGAGATTTGATTTCTATTTTAAGAAAAGAAGATCAAGCAGGTATTCAGCTTTTGTTTGTACGCTCTGGTATTCTATTAGGCAGTGATTTTTTTTATATCCAAGATGCATCTCGTTATAGCGACGAAGAGCTTTTAAGGACAATTTTTTCTAAACTCTATCTAGGAAAAGAGAACGTTGTGCCTTCCGAAATTATTTTATCTGTAGATTGCCTTTCACAATCTATTTTAGGCAAAGGATTGGAAGAATACTTTGCAAAGAAAAACCACCCTATAAAAATTATTGTTCCTCAAAAAGGAGAAAAAAAAAGAATGTTGAAAATGTGTTTAGAAAATGCAGAAAACAACATGCAACTTCATCTCAATCAAGAACTTTATCACAGACAAATCTTAAAAAAAATACAGCAAAAACTCCGCCTAAAAAATATACCTTACAAAGTGGAGTGTTTTGATATATCCAATATTCAAGGAAAAAATTCTGTGGCGTCTATGGTAGTTATGGAAAACAACCAACTATGCAAAAAAGATTATCGTAAATACAAAATCAAAACAGTAGAAGGTATAGACGATGTTTTGAGTATGCGGGAAGTTTTAAGTCGTCGTTGGAATAATTACCTAGAAAAAAAACAAACATTGCCTGATTTAACAGTATTAGACGGAGGGAAAGGGCAACTTGGTGCCGTTTATGCTCTTGCAAAAGAAATGAAAATGCCTTTAGAAAAAATGGATTTAATTGCTATTGCTAAAGGGAGAAGTGCCAAATATGATAGATCGGGTAAAAATACTGGATCGGGCAGTTTCAAAAATTCTTTTATTTCTGAAAATTATCAATCCAAACAACAAAACTCAGAACAAGATTTTGAATACCTCTTAAAACCAGAACAAAAAAATCCTATTTATTTTCCTAAAAATGCTGAAGTTTTACTCTTTTTTAAAAAAATCCGCGACGAAGCCCACCGCTTTGCAATCCAATTTCATCGCCTGCAAAGAACAAAAAAGAGTTTATCTTCCCCTTTACAAGCACTAGATGGCATAGGCGCTATAAAACGGAAAAAACTTTTACTGCAGTTTAAAAATATAGAAAATATCAAACATAGCTCCCTAGAAACCCTACAATCTGCTTCTTTTCTTACAAAAAAAGATGCTAAAACTATCTATAGTTTTTTTCAAAATTCAGTTTAAATGGAATTATTTGCTGTTTTTCTCTAACAAGATTTTTTAGAAAATTGATGAGAATTTTAATTTAGCACTTGCTTTATTTTTTATTTTATAGTTTTATTGAGAGACTTGTTAAATCAAACAATGATTTGAATTATTTATTATGCAAATACTTTTATTATTTCGTAGTTCTATTGGACAAAAGATCTTGATGGCTCTTTCTGGATTGCTTTATGTAGGTTTTTTGGTGAGTCATTTAAGTGGTAATTTTTTGCTTTATGTTGGTAGAGAAGAATTTAATACTTATTCTGATATATTTACCAGCACAGATTTGATTTATGTAGCAGAAGCAATTCTTATTCTTGCTTTGTTAGTGCATGTTTGGACAGCTATGAGTTTAACAAGAAAAAATAGAATTGCTAAGGGAAAAAACTACAACAAACAACTACTAAAAGGCAAACAAAAAACTAATTCTACCTATATGGCTCTTAGTGGGCTTTTGATTTTATCTTTTTTGGTTTTGCATATTTATACTTTCAAATTTGGAAATTGGGACAATCAAACCGAAAATACTCTCTACGATTTAGTCTTACTTCGGTTTGCAGATCTTTGGTATTCTGCACTTTATGTGGTTGCTATGATATTTTTAGGGCTACACTTAAACCATGCTTTAAAAAGTGCCTTTCATACCCTTGGTTTGATTTCTCAAACAAACAAAAATATTTCTCGTATTAGCTCTTTATTTGCTTTAGTTATCACACTAGGCTTTGGTAGTTTTCCTGTTTATTTTTATCTATTACAAAAATTTTTTTAAAACATCCCTATGGCTAAAATTAAAACCAACCCTAAATTAAAATCTCAAGTTCCAGCAGGAGCTCTCAAAGATAAATGGGATCAGCATAAGTTTAATCTCAAATTGGTCAACCCAGCAAACAAGCGGAAATACAAAGTGATTGTTGTTGGTAGCGGTTTGGCTGGAGCATCTGCTGCCGCTTCTTTAGCAGAATTAGGCTACCAAGTTTTGTGTTTTTGTTTTCAAGATAGTCCACGCAGAGCCCACAGCATAGCAGCCCAAGGAGGAATTAACGCTGCTAAAAATTACCAAAACGATGGCGACAGCGTTTTTCGTCTTTTTTACGACACCATTAAAGGTGGAGATTATCGCTCCCGAGAAGCAAATGTTTATCGTTTAGCACAAGTAA
Source organism: bacterium (assembly GCA_965216635.1). GTDB lineage: Bacteria > SAR324 > SAR324 > XYD2-FULL-50-16. The sequence goes on along the minus strand of OZ244188.1, from coordinate 1,626,199 downwards.
GCACTAGCATTATAGATCAATGCGTTGCTCAAGGCGTTCCTTTTGCTAGAGAATATGGAGGAAATTTATCTAATCGCTCCTTTGGTGGAGCTCAAGTTTCCAGAACTTTTTACGCTAGAGGACAAACGGGGCAACAACTTTTATTGGGAGCCTACAGTGCTTTGAGTCGGCAGATTGGACTAGGAAAAGTGAAGATGTACGATCGCCGTGAAATGTTAGAACTGGTATTGATTGAAGGAAAAGCAAAAGGAATTATTTGTCGCAATCTTCTTAACGGAGAAATAGAAAGATTTTCTGCTAGTGCTGTATGTTTGGCGACGGGAGGCTACAGCAATGCATTTTTTCTATCTACCAACGCAGTGGGCTCTAATGTAACAGCTAGCTGGAGAGCTCATAAGAAAGGAGCTTTTTTTGCTAATCCCTGTTTCACACAGATTCATCCTACTTGCATTCCTATTTCAGGGGATTATCAATCTAAACTTACCTTGATGAGCGAAAGTTTGAGAAATGACGGTAGAGTTTGGGTTCCCGCAAAAAAGGAAGATACTAGAGATCCTCACCAAATCCCAGAAAATGAAAGAGATTATTATTTGGAAAGAAAGTATCCTTCTTTTGGTAACCTAGTACCTAGGGATGTGGCTTCCAGAAACGCAAAACAAGCTTGCGATGAAGGCAAGGGCGTAGGAAATACAGGGCTCGCAGTTTATCTTGATTTTCAAGACGCCATTAAAAGACTAGGCATATCTCAAATCAAAGAAAAATACGGCAATCTTTTTGATATTTATCACCATATTACAAATGAAAACCCTTACCATACTCCAATGCGGATCTATCCTGCCATCCACTATACTATGGGAGGTTTGTGGGTAGATTACAATTTAATGAGCACCATTGACGGACTCTTTGTTTTAGGAGAAGCAAATTTTTCAGACCACGGAGCAAACCGTTTAGGAGCTAGTGCTTTGATGCAAGGCTTGGCTGATGGATATTTTATTTTACCCTATACTATTGGAGGTTATCTTGCTGATGAGCCTAGGGACGAAGAAATTTCTACAAGCCATCCCGCTTTTGATAAGGCAGAAAAAGAAGTTAAAGAAAAAATCCAACTGTTACTTCAAATTCAAGGAAGTGTCCCCACAGATTATTTTCATAAAGAACTGGGAAAAATACTTTGGGATAACTGTGGTATGTCAAGAAACGCTAAGAATTTAAAAACATCCCAGAAAAAAATAAAAGAGCTGAGCACAAGATTTTGGAAAGAATTACAAGTAGTAGGCGTATCAGAAGATTTGAATAAAGAATTAGAAAAGGCTGGTAGAGTTGCTGACTATTTAGAGTTTGCTCAAACGATGGTTTTGGACGCCTTGGACAGAAATGAATCGTGCGGCGGACATTTCCGCGAAGAATACCAAACAAAGACTAATGAAGCTTTACGCAACGATAAAAATTATTCTTATGTGGCAGCTTGGGAATTTAAAGGTGTAGGAAAAACTCCTACTCTGCATAAAGAAAATTTAGAATTTGAGAATGTGGAATTAACTCAAAGAAGCTACAAGTAAAAATGAAAATTAATTTAAAAATCTGGAGACAGAAAAATAAAGAAACAAAAGGAAAATTTGAAAAACATACGCTGGACGATATTTCTGAAAATATGTCTTTTTTGGAAATGTTGGATTTTTTGAATAATAAACTCGTCAGTGAAAGAAAAGAAGCCGTCGCATTTGATAGCGATTGCAGAGAAGGAATTTGCGGTATGTGTGGACTTTTTATCAATGGCAAAGCTCACGGTCCTGTAAAAGGCACGACCACTTGTCAGCTTCACATGAGAAGTTTTAAAGGAGGCAGCACAATTACTATTGAACCTTGGAGAGCAAAAAGTTTTCCCGTCATTAAAGATTTGGTTGTAGACAGAAGTGCTTTTGATAAACTTATACAAGTCGGTGGATTTGTTTCTGTCAATACTGGCGGAGTTATAGACGGAAACGCCATACCTATAACACATAGAACAGCAGAATTATCTATGGATGCGGCTCAATGCATCGGGTGTGGGGCTTGTGTTGCCAGTTGTAAAAATGCCTCCGCTATGCTTTTTACAGCAGCAAAAGTAGCGCACCTTGCTCTTTTACCGCAAGGACAGGTAGAACGAAAGTCTAGAGTTTTAAAGATGGTAAAGAAAATGGATGAATTAGGCTTTGGCAGCTGTACCAATCAAGGAGAATGCGAAGCATCCTGTCCTAAAGAAATTAGTGTCAAAAATATATTCCTACTCAATCAAGAACACCACAAAGCTCTTCTCAGTTCTAAATAATAACGCAAATTTCAGCACCTGCAATTTAAAAGTTTTATTTTAATTTTATGCAAAAACAAATATCTAGACGAGAATTTGCAGCAAAGGAGTTCCTAGACACACTAAGAAGACAGTATTACTTTTTTTTAGGAGAAAAATTCAGGCTTTTTCAAAGGGCAAGTTTTTTATTTGTTTTGTTGGTACCTATGTTTGCTATTCTGTTTCAATTATTCAAAACTTATGAAACTCCCAGATTTTTTGAATTTATCTTTCTATTTCTTTTAACAGGTTCTCTATTTTCTTCTGTAATTTTCTTATTGATGAGTATTTTGATTCGTTTTTATTTTCATCTAGAATCTCCTGATAAGCTATTACAATACTATAATAAATATAAAGAAAAAATAGTAAAAGAATTAGCTCTAGAATATCAAGAAGCTATTATTAATAATCAAGAAATTATCAGTAAAAGATCTAGGTATTTATGGTGGGCGCATCTTAATGTTGCTTTTTTTGCAATTACTTTATTAGTTTTTTTTATTTACACTTTTATCAAAAACTGGTATTTTAATCTTGTTTATGACGATTTTTATAAATTTTTTGAATTTATAATTTTCTAAAAATATCAACCTTTAATATAAATTTAATAATGGACGATAAAAAAAAACAATCTTCTAGTGAAGAGGATTTACTGGGTGATTTTGAACCTGATGAAAAATCTCAATTAGGAACAGACAAGTGGGATGGTTTTAACTTTCAAAGTGATGAAAAATCTCAATTAGGAACAGACAAGTGGGATGGTTTTAACTTTCAAAGTGATGATAAAAAAAAACATAGAAGAACCACTACAGTAAATGAGAGCGTTACTGAAAAGAGTTCAGAAAATTAGGAAAAAGCAGCTTAAAACCAAATTATTTCATCTAAAATTAAATTATTTTTAGATTTTTAAAATGCTAAAAGTAATGAGTGAAAAAGAAACACAAGAGCAACAAGATGAAATAACAGAAGAAACAGCCCAAGAAATTTTTAAAAATCTTGAGCATTCTTTATTGGGTAAAAAAACTTCCAGCGAAAAAAATACCACCGTAAATACTATTAAAAATTTTGATTTAATAGAATCTTGGGGCGAAGGTTTTGGTAGGGATAAAGGGTGATTTTTTGTTTATGATTAGTATAAAAACTAATAATATTAATATTTAACAATGAATAACGAAGAAACAAAAGACACTAGTGACGAAACAAGCGGTGGAGCACACGAAATCTCTGAATCTTCACAAAATTCTGATTCTCTCAAGGTAGAATATATATATGAAAGCGTTACTAAGGATGATTCAGTAAGTGTTACCAGAGACGATGCAGAAACTGACTCTTAGGATTGGTAAGAAGAATTCAGAGAACTAAAACTTTGTAGTTTGAAAGATGAAAGAATGAAACTAATAAATTCTAAACAAAGTAAAAAAACAAAAAATGAGAACCAGAAGGTTCCTATTCCACCTAAAATACGATTCGGAGGTGAAAGTCTTATGTTTTGGAGAGGTAAAAATTTTATTTTAATTTTATGCAAAACAACACACAAGAATTAGTAGACAGCAAACTATTAGACACCTTGAAAAGTAATTATTATTTTGAACTAGAAGAAAAATTTAGATTATATCAAAGAGCAAATTTTTTATTTGTTTTGTTGATACCTATGTCTGCGATCCTTTTAAGATTACTTGATCATTCTGAGGAAAACCAATTACCTTTAGAAATTTTATTTATTTTCTGCTTAACCTGTGTTTTAATATGTTCTATATATTTTCTAGCTAAAAGTTTTACTTTTAATTGCTATAGCTACGCAGCTTTTTCAGAAGAAATATTAGAGTATAAAATAAAATTACAAGAATCTGGTAGCTTTAATGAACAAAAATTTACTGATTTTTTAAATAAACAATACGCAAATGCAGCAACTCAAAATGCAAAAGTAAATGAAAAAAGAGCAACAGATTTACTTATAGCCAATGCCTGTGGAACTGGCTTTGCTGCATTAGTATTAATTTCTTTTATTTATAATTTTTATATAAAGGAAGATAAAATAATTGTTTTATATAAATATCTTGCTAGTTTTATTAATTTATGATTTCATAATTTCATAAAAACTAGTAATATTAACTTAATATAAATATAACAATGGATAATGAAGAAACAAAACCGACTGATAATAGGGAAAAAAAACCAGAAACAAAACCGACTGATAATAGAGAAAAAGAACCAGAAAAAGACGTGCCTGAACCTCGAATAAGACAGTATAACGAAAGTGTTAAACCTAAAAAAAATTCAGACAATGGAGACAATTAAAAATAATAATTTTGAATCAAGCAAACTTATTTTTAATGTTTGAAAATAAAATATTGTATGTAAAATTTACAATAATTCAAAATTACTAATAACAAGTAAAAAAATGAAACTAATAAATTCTAAACAAAGTAAAAAAACAAAAAATAAGATCCCAGAGGCTCCTATTCCACCTAAAATACGATTTGGAGGTGAAAGTCTTATGTTTTGGAGAGGTAAAAATTATTATGATAAATTGCTAAACCAAATTTATAAAGAAAAATAAACCTTCTTTACTCTTCAAACAAGAAAATATTTTTAGATTTTTAAAATGCTAAAAGTAATGAGTTTCAATATCAATAGTGTTCGCTCCCGTATGGAGAACATTATTTCATTCCTCAAAATACACCAGCCAGATATTGCTGGATTTCAAGAAATCAAAGTAACAAACGATGTTTTTCCTCGCCAAGAATTTGAGGAACTAGGTTACATTCTCTACATTAACGGACAGAAAAGCTATCACGGAGTAGCCACCCTAGTGAAACAAGAATCAGTATCTGTAGATTACGATTTTTCTGGACAAAAACAAGGAGAAATAAACCAAAGAAGGATGATTATTACTACCCACAAAGATGGATTGGTAGTCTGCAATGGTTATTTTCCGCAAGGAGAAAATAGAGACAACGAGAGAAAATTCCCCTATAAAATGAAATTTTATGAAGATTTTCTAAAAGACCTTGAAAACAACTATGACCTTAAAAAAGGCAAAGTTTTAGTTATGGGGGATTTGAATATTTCTCCCGAAGATAAAGATATAGGTATTGGCGAAGAAAATCGTTTGCGATGGTTAAAGACGGGAAAGTGTAGTTTTTTACCCGAAGAAAGAGAGCTTATTCAAAGATTAAAAAATTTAGGTTTTTACGATACTTACCGTGAATTGAACCCTGATGTTAGCGATAGATTTAGCTGGTTTGATTACCGTAGCAGAGGGTTTGAATATAATCCAAAAAGAGGTTTAAGGATTGATCATATTTGGGTCACAAAACCTCTAATGGAAAATTGCCAAAGCGCAGAAATTGACTATGATTTACGAGCGGGTGGCAGACCTTCGGATCATTGTCCTGTGTTTGCTGAATTTGGTTAGATTTTTTTTGCTCACTTAATCTTTATGATAGCCCTAAGCATCAACGTCAATAAAATTGCACTTCTTAGAAATGCAAGAGCAGGTATAGAACCAGACCCTCTGGCGTATGCTCTTTCTGCAATAGAATGCGGAGTGTCTGGCATTACAGTCCACCCCAGACCAGATTTAAGACATATTACTCCTGATGATGTTTATAGAATTAAAGCTAAAATAAGAGAAGTGGAATTCAATATAGAAGGCAACCCAAAATCTTTAGCAACAAAAAACTACCCAGGATTTATATCTCTAGTGAGAAAAATATCACCACAACAATGCACCCTTGTTCCAGATATTTCTACACAGCTAACTTCTGATCACGGCTGGGATTTAGAAAAAGATGCTAATTACCTAAAAGATATAGTTTTAGAATTAAAATCATTGGGTATAAGAGTGAGTTTATTTATGGATGCAGATTTTTCTAAATGGGATCTTTTAACAAAAATTGCTCCTGATAGAGTAGAACTTTTTACAGGACCTTATGCACAGCATTTTGGAAGTGAAAAAGAAGAATTTTATTTTGGAAAATTAGTTCAAGCCTCCGAAAAAATAGCAGAAATAGGAATAGATTTAAACGCTGGACACGATCTGAATTCACAAAACTTGCCAAAAATCAAAAGGCTCAAAAACCTTAAAGAAGTATCTATTGGACAGGCTATTGTGACAGAGTCTCTAAAGTGGGGTTGGAAAAATACGATTCAAAAATATCTTAAAATTTTAGCTTAGTAAAAACAGTAAATGATAAAAGTAGGTTTAGGTCAAGACAGTCATATTTTTGATTTTGACAATAACCAAAAAAAATTTATTTTAGCAGGTTTAAATATAAAAGGAGTACCACCTTTAAAAGGCAATAGCGATGCAGATGTAGTGCTTCACGCCATCACCAATGCTTTTTCTAGCATTAGTGGAGTGCCTGTTTTGGGGCAACTTGCTTGCGAGCTTTGTTTAAAACAAGGTATTTTAGATAGCAAAGTTTATTTACAAAAATCTTTAGAGTTTTTGCCCGATTGGAACATAGACCACATAGCCATTAGTATAGAGTGTAAAACACCTAAACTCCTTCCTCATATAAAAGAAATGCGACAATCAGTTGCCAAAATTGTTAAAATACCAATTTCTGCAGTTGGGATTACAGCTACTTCGGGTGAAGGTTTAAGCGAATTTGGAAAAGGAAAGGGGATACAGGCTTTGGCGATAGTTACTGCGTCTAGGAAGTAAAGGCGCTGCTTTTCTGTTGGAACAATTTTCCAAAAATAAGAGAAAAGCTGATTAAACTAAAAGCTATAAAAGCCAGTAAGGGAATAGTTATAAATCCATAATACTCTACATATTTTATACCGCAACTAATGGTTGAACAAGAAATTTCTTGATTTCCCAGCCACTCGTTTTGTAAAGCGAAATGATAGGCAGATAAAAACCAACCCAGTGTAGAAAAAATAATACCGGGAAATAAACAATACTGTTTTTGAATTAGCTGGAATAAAAAAATTAAAAATAAAGGATACATTAAAATTCTTTGAAACCAACAAAGTTTACAGGGCATAAAACCTAAAACTTCACTAAAATAAAGACTACCTAAAGTAGCTGCTAAAGAAAAAATACTACTCAAAAAAATAGCTAGTTTCATATTCTTACAAAGTTTTATTTCTGACTGTTATCAAAATTTTCTAATTCCTTATAAAAATCTTTTTGGGTTGGAGATTTTAAAAACAACGTCATCCAATCAGGGTTTTTACCAATTTTTGCAATTTTACTGAGTAAAACCAAGTGATCTGTTCCCGCAGACTCTGGAAATATCAGTAAAAAAAACAATCTCACAGGCTCGGAGTCTAGCGCTTCAAAATTGATGGGTTTTGTAGAACGAAAAATTCTTAAATTGAGTTTGCTAACTTTATTTGTTCGGCAGTGTGGAATAGCTAAATGATTGCCAATAGCTGTAGAAGACATTTTTTCTCTGTGGATGAGACTTTCTCTAATGGAGGCAATCTTTGAGGAAGAATAATCTTTTTTAAGATAATTAAAAAGTCTATCAATACACTCGTATTTGTTACAAGGCTTTAAATCTAGATAAATATTTTCAGGTGTACAATAATCAGTAATATCCATTTAAAGTAAAAATTTATATGCTAGGTGCATTGTAGACGTACTTTTCATAAACCGCAAGTAAAACTCTGCAAAGAATATACAAAAAAAAATATTTTAGCAAAAAATTCAATTTTTTTAAAAATCAGCCAAAAAAATCTATAATATTCTCCACAGCTCGCACAGAGGTTCTCAGCATACATTCTTTAGTTTTAGAAGCAGAGTGCGGGGTGATAATAATATTTTCTAGTTGCCACAATTTACTTGTTTTTTTTAAAGGCTCTTCTGCAAAAACATCTAGTCCAGCAAAGGCTATTTTTTTTTCTTTCAAGGCAGAAAATAAAGCATCTTCATTTACAATTCCACCTCTGGCGCTATTGATAAGAATCGCAGTTTTTTTTATACGGGCTAGTTGTTTAGAGTCTATCATATTTCTAGTTTCTTCTGTTTTGGGACAACAAATTAAAATAAAATCAGCTATTCCTAAATTTTCAACGTCTAGTTGGACTATTTTTTCAGCTTCATAGCTGGTTTCATTACTGACTATTTGTTTTTTGGAAAGATAAGGATCATAAACAAAAAAATGCATCCCAAAACCCTGCAATCTTTTTAAAACTTGCGAGCCTACTTTACCGCAGCCTAGCAAAAGTAGGTTTTTTCCGTAAAGTTCCGAACTTTGTGCGGAATCGCGAATACTCCAGTTGCCAGTTTTAGCAGCTTCAAAATACTGAAAAGTTTTTTTAGCACAGCTAAGCATCAAAGAAATAATATGCTCTGCTACGGCAATAGAATTGACATCACCTACAGTTTTTAAACTAATTTTTTTTTTTTTGATTATCTCTAATGGTAAATTATCTAATCCAACGCCGTGTCTTGAGATAATTTCTAATTTTGTTGCGTCTTCTAACCATTCTGCTTTGATTTTTTGAGTTCTAACCAATAGGGCATTGCAATTTTTCAAGTGGTAAAGAATTTGTTTTTCATCTGTTGCGGCTTCGTTTAAAAGTTGAATCACTTGGAGTTTTTTTTTTCTTTTAAGTAAAGATAGTCCCGCGTCCGCAATCTTCCCTAAAATTAAAACTTTTTTTAAAACTCCCATAATTTTTTATTGACAAATGAAATAATGTTTGAGATAGTCTTTAACTAGTCTTGTGAACCTGTTTGAAAGTTTTATTTATAAATAAAAATTCCGTTTATGTCAAAAAATATAGCAATAAAATTACAAGGAGTAAGCAAATCTTTCAGTGGCTTGGATATTATCTCGTCTGTAAATATGAAAATCCAAGAGCAAGAGTTTGTTTCTATTTTAGGTCCTTCAGGTTGTGGTAAAACCACTATTTTAAAATTAATTGCAGGATTAGAAGATATAGACGATGGCTCTATTTACATTAACAGCAATTTAGTATCTGATAAAAAATTCACCCTAGCCCCTGAAAAAAGAAATATAGGCATGGTTTTCCAAGACTACGCCTTATTTCCGCACTTATCAGTAGAAGAAAATATTGCCTTTGGTCTACGAGGAGGAGTGAAGAAAAACCAAACAGAGGTTTATAAAATTATCACTATGTTAAAACTCAGCGGAAAAGAAAAAACGATGCCCTATAAACTATCTGGGGGCGAGCAGCAACGGGTAGCCGTCGGACGAGCTTTGGCTCCTAAACCTAAAATTATTCTTTTAGATGAATCTTTTTCTAGCTTGGATGCCAAATTACGCATTCAACTTCGCGAAATGATTTATTTGATACTCAGAGAACAAAAGGTGACAGCTATTTTAGTTACCCACGATCAATCGGAGGCTTTTTCTTTCTCTGATAAAGTTTTTTTAATGAAGGATGGCAGAATTTTACAATACGGTTCTCCGAGGGATGTCTATGAAAATCCTACCTCTGATTGGGTTGCTTCTTTTGTGGGAGAGACCAATATTTTGGGTTATGAAGGTAGAGGTAGTTGTTTTCAATCTATTGTAGAAGGCAACAGACAGCAAATGCCTAATGAAAGAATTATTATTCGTCCAGAAGATATTGCTATACAAAAAGAAGAAACAAACAATAATGGGATTATTAATCACATTCAGTACTTGGGAGATAGAGAGTATATTTTTGTAAAAATGCAAGACGGCTGTACTATTAAAGTAAAAACAGATAAAAATCATTGTTTTCATACAAATCAAAAAGTCAAACTTACTGCTAGTAAATACTATACTTTTTCCGCTTCTAGTGGGCATTAATGAATTATTTCAGTACCAGAAACAAACCCCCTAACCGCTCAAAGCTAAAATCCTTTTCTGAGGTAGTTATAGAAGGTTTAGCTCCAGATGGTGGATTGTATCTCCCGTGCCAAATTCCCGATTTTAAAGATTCCTTAGAGAAACTATCAGAACTTAGCTATCCTAACTTGGCATTAGAACTATTCATTCCTTTTTTAGGTGCCGAATATAAAAAAGAAGAAGTTCGCTCTTTAATCAAAAAATCCTACCTTACTTTTCCAAAACCACCTCTAAAATTAGTCCATTTAGAGCAACACAGTGTCCTTGAACTTTTTTATGGTCCCACCCTTTCCTTTAAAGACTACGCTATGCAGTTTTTAGGAAATCTTTTTGAATTTATCCTAATAAAACAAAACAAACCCCGAGAAAAAAAACAGCTCAACATCCTTGGAGCTACTTCTGGAGATACAGGCAGTGCTGCTATTGATAGTATTAGAGCTAAAAAAAACCTTGCTATTTTTATGCTCTTTCCAAAGGAAAAGATCAGTCCTATTCAAAAGATGCAAATGAGCACAGTCTCAGATAAAAATGTTTTTAATTTAGAAGTAAATGGAGACTTTGACGATTGTCAAAATATAGTTAAAGCAATTTTTGGAAATTTAGCCTTCAAAAAAAAATACTCGCTAGCTGCTGTCAATTCCATCAATTGGGCTAGGATTCTTGCTCAAATTACACATTACTTTTATGCTGCTCTACAATTTCAAAAAAATTTTACTACAAAAGAAAAGGTTAATTTCTGCGTTCCTACTGGAAACTTTGGGAGTGTCTTTGCAGGCTACCTCGCTAAAAAAATGGGGGCACCCATTGATAAAATTATCATAGCTACAAACGAAAATAATATTTTAACTAGGCTCATAGAAACAGGAAATTATTCTATAAAAAAAACAATAGCAACTTCTTCTCCAGCGATGGATATACAAAAGGCTAGCAATTTTGAAAGATATTTGTATTACTTATGCAATCAAGATAGCAAAATGCTGTTAGATTTTATGCAGCAACTCCAAGAAAAAAAATCTTTCCAGCTGAATTTGGAGCAGAAAAAGAAAATACAAATGGATTTTTTGAGCGGTTTTGCAACGCAAAAAGAAGTGGAGACTACAATTAAAAAATACTACGAAAAAGAGAATTATTTATTAGATACTCATACTGCGGTAGGGGTGAGCGTAGCAGAAAAATTAAACCTTAAAAGAACAATTTGCTTGGCTACAGCCCATCCTGTAAAGGATTATCAGCCTATAGAAAAAATCATAAAAAAGAAAATTTCTTTTCCACCAAGCATAAAACAGCTTTTTTCTAAAGAGCAAAGAGTTTATAAAATAGACGCTTCTTTGCTGAAAATAGAGAACTTTATTGCAGAAAAACTAACTCCCCCCATAGACTAAATCAGGTGACAAAATCAGGCGCCTAAATCAGGTGACTAAGAGGCAGCAGATTACAAATCAAACACAGAGAGATTCGGGAGTATGGCCCGCAGGTTTCCGAATGGTTGCCCAATGGTTGCCCAAGCGCGCAAAAACCAAAAAGATAAAAACAAAAAGGTGAAAATAAAAAGGGAAAAATCACAAAAAACTAAATAAAAAAACCATATTATTTTTTCTCTATTTGAAATTTGTCCAACTTTAGCATTATTAGGAAGGCATGCATCCTGAGAAGATACCAGCAAAAAAATATCCCCTCGCCAAAATACATTTTGCAGCTAAGCTAAACTTTTTACTCTAACTCAAAACTTTTAAAAGCTGTAATACAGCCACAACCAGCCCACCAACTGCTAGCTGTGTTGAAATTCCTATAATCAATAGAGCGTTTTTGTGTTTTTCTGCTTCTGTTCTCATTCTTTCTATTTTTAAGTCTGTAGCGTTATTGCTGTCTACGATTTTACTCTCAATATCTTTCAGTTTTAGGTTTGTTTCGTTTTTGTTGTCTGTTATTATTTTTTCTAGGTCGTTTCTGTTTTTTGTTATTATTTTTTCTAGGTCGGTTCTGTTTTTTGTTATTATTTTTTCCAGGTCGTTTCTGTTGTCTATTATTATTTTTTCTAGGTCGTTTCTGTTGTCTGTTATACTTTTTTCTAGGTCGTTTCTGTTGTCTGTTATTATTCTTGTCAAGTCGTTTTTGTTCTCTGAAATGATGGATTCTAATCTCCAGATATCCCCTTTGTCCGTAGGAAGAGTGACATCCAAACCCGTTTCTGCTGCACTAGAAGCCAAAGCTTTTGGGACCAAATCTACAAACTCTCCAATAGCAATCTCTGCTCTCTTTTTTTCTGCACCTAGTCCAATCAAAAGATCGTAGATTTTGGTAGAAGTGAATTTTTGTGCTGTAGTTGTTCTTAACATTTTATATTTCTTAACATTTTATTTTTTTAAAGTTTTTATAGCTGGTTGTTTTATTTGGCTGTTTTATTTTGGCAAATTCTTCTTTTAAAGTCAAGTCCCCAAAAAAGAAAAAACCAAATAAAAAAACAAATGCATTGCAGGGGACATTTTTTTACAAAGTAAAAATGTGTCCCCGTTCTTAAATAAGATTTTTTGGTGGAATGCGGGGACGGGTTTTTAAAAAACATCCCCTTCAGATTTTTTAAAGCTCCCTTATGATAGGCATTTTCCAGAAGCTTCCTTAACGAAAGCGCCAGATGAATTTTATGCTAAGGGTGGCGGGGTTTTTGATTTCTGCAGTTTGGTGGTGGGTTTCGCTTTCAGTCCTTGTAGTGCTGACAGTCTTTGTAGTAGTGGTAGTCGTTGTTCTGTTCACTCCCCTGGGAATCGTTGCAGTAACCACTATTCTAGTATCGTAGGGAGTGCTGCTAGAAGGAATGAATCTCGCCCGGTAGTTATTGGCGTTGTTTCCAACGGCTCGCGTCAGACCAACGATGGCTCTCCTTTGGAAAGTAGGAGCAGTAGTTATAGGACCAGAACTAGTAGTTATAGGAGCAGAAGTAGTAGTTATAGGAGCAGAACTAGTGCTCTGGGTATCTGCTACCGCAAGATCTAGCCCTAGCCAAAATAAACCTACCTGAATCTGCAAGTTTTTTGTAACGGGATAATTGTAGGCAAAATGCAAGGCGGGGGCTGTGCCCGACGCCGAGCCAAAAGAAGTGTCTAGCTTTGCGCTCGCTAAACCACCTCCTACAGAAAGACCGTTGGGTAGAAAGTAACGGGCTAAAAGCACTTGGGCTTGCAGTTTGTCGTCTCCTGCGCTCCATTGGAGTTGGTTAAAAGACACGGAGTATTTTTCAAAGTTAAAACCGAACGAGATTCCTGTTCCCTTGAGGTTTGAGGTTTCTTCTGTGGTTTTGTCTGTGGGTTTTGGTGAATTGTCTGAGTCTATGCTTTCCTCTGGTAGTATTTTTATCATGTCTGGGAGCACGGTTGTCACTGGATCAGAGGGATCTAAAGGAGAATTAAAAAAAGTTTTACAAAGAGGGGCTGCTGCAGTTTGAGCTGCTGCTCCAGTGTCAATGGTTGTTGCTGGTGTATTTTGTAAGAGTTGCCTTAGATCAGCTAGATCACCTGTGAAGTTGTCCGTTGTGGCGTAGTTATTCAAAGATATGATAGGTGAGTTACTGTGACCAGTATCTGGGGTAGCTATTGTGGGTATTACACCGCTCTGGCACAAGGATATAGCATGATCCATTGCAATAATAACAACTGCTTGGTTGTCATTAGGACCCCCAAATTGTTGTTTGTAGACGTTACTAAAATCAAAGTTAGGCACAGTGGCGTCGTAGCTAATAGCATTCGCATCAAAAACACCTACATCCTCAGTTACTAATTCGCGCCCTTGCGTCCTTTCCTCACCTGTTATCCTGCTTGTTTTTTTTATCCTGCTTGTTTTTTTGAGCTTCACATCCATCACAAAAGGACTAACACCCACAAACCAACCCTGCTGTCTCTCCTGTGCCTGTAAATTTCCTACCCCTGCTACAAGAGAAAAAAGCAAACCTACTAAAAACACACCCATAAACGAGCCCGCAAACCTACCCATAACCGAGCCCGCAAACCTACCCTTAAACGAACCAGCACCCGATCCAGTAAAATTTTTACCTGTAATTTTACCTATAATTTTATTTGGCATTTTACCTATAATTTTATTTGACATTTTGTTTTTTAATTTAAATTAAACACGATAAAAAGAAAATATAGATCTAAAATCTATCTAAAAATTTCATAATAATCAAATGCTCCTTTAAAGTCAACACTCAAAAACCAATAAAACCAATAAAAAAACAAAAATATTGCAGGGGACATTTTTTTACAAAGTAAAAATGTGTCCCCGTTCTTAAATAAGATGTATTTGTGGAATGCGGGGACACATTTTTTGCTGAATTAGACATTCTAGTTCGGCTATGCGGCGTTAAAAAAAAATTTTAACTCTTGAAATATTACATATATTCCAGCGAGCTAAAATTTTTTTTTTGTCTTGCCTAGCCTTCCTATAATGCCTAATTTTATTTGTGGGACGGGTTTTTAAAAAACATCCCCTACAGGTTGGGAAAAAAAACAGCCCCTACAGAAATAATTGAAAAAAAAATGTCCCCTTCAGGTTAGGGGGAAAAAAATATCCCCTCACCAAAATACATTTTGCAGCTAAGCTAAACTTTTCTGCTACTTTATTAACTCAAAACTTTTAAAAGCTGTAATACAGCCACAACCAGCCCACCAACTGCTAGCTGTGTTGAAATTCCTATAATCAATAAAGCGTTTTTGTGTTTTTCTGCTTCTGTTCTCATTCTTTCTATTTTTAAGTCTGTATCGTTTTTGTTGTCTGTTATTGTTCTGTCTGTATCATTTTTATTTTTTGTTATTATTTTTTCTAGGTCGTTTCTGTTGTCTGTTATTATTTTTTCTAGGTCGTTTCTGTTTTTTGTTATTATTTTTTCTAGGTCGTTTCTGTTGTCTGTTATTATTTTTTCTAGGTCGTTTCTGTTGTCTGTTATTATTCTTGTCAAGTCGTTTTTGTTCTCTGAAATGATGGATTCCAATCTCCAGATATCCCCTTTATCCGTAGGAAGAGTGGTATCCAAACCCGTTTCTGCTGCACTAGAAGCCAAAGCTTTTGGGACCAAATCTACAAACTCTCCAATAGCAATCTCTGCTCTCTTTTTTTCTGCACCTAGTCCAATCAAAAGATCGTAGATTTTGGTAGAAGTGAATTTTTGTGCTGTAGCTGTTCTTAACATTTTATTTTTCAATTTAAATTAAACACAGAAAAAAGAAAATATAGATCTAAAATCTATCTAAAAACCTTATAATATTATGATTCTCCCTTAGAGTCAATACTAAAAAAGAGATTTTTACCTTAAAAATATTCAAATTCTACCTAAAAACATCATAGCAATCAAACTTATTTTGGCAAATTTATTTTGGCAAACTTATTTTGGCAAATTCTTCTTTTAAAGTCAAGTCCCCAAAAAATAAAAAGCATAAATAAAACCAAAAAAACTGCTAAAAGAAATGGGAGGCGGCAGCTAGTATAGCTATAAAAAGAATGATTTTTAGTAGATAAACAAAAAATAATAGTAGCGGTCGGCGGAGTAGTTTTTGCCATTTCGCAGAATAGCGCCAAAGAAAAAAGTTACCCAAAATCATTACCTGAGCTATCGCTCCTAGTAATAAATATTCGCTCTTTCCAAAAAGAAAAAGAGTAGCTAAAAAAATCACTCCAAAGACAAACAAGAGTAAGAAGCATCCCCAAAATAATTTTAACTGATTGTTTTTCATTTTTGATTTTTATTTTCTAAATTTTCTTCTATCATCCACTTTTGTAGCTTGCGGATTTTTTGGTAGACAGAACGAAAAGCAGCAACCAATCCTAAAAGCAATCCCATAATACTCCCCCACGGAGTAATTGCTAATTTTTCGTCTAAAAATTTTCCTAGAAAAAAACCAACTACCAAAGACAAACCCATTTCTAACCCCATAGTACTGAGAGTAAGGTAAAATTTTGTTTTATCTTTTTTCATTTTAAGTTTTTATTTAAGAAATAAAAGCTCTTTAAATTGCCTACCTTTACACTGTTAGCAACCTTTGAATTAGTCGCAGCGTCTTTTTGTAAAAGTCTAGCTAAGTAATACAGCTGTCTAAATTAAAAAAATGCTATAACATAAGCTACTAAAAAAACAATAGGAATCGTAAAAACTAGAAAATAAAGAAAAAGTTTTTTTGGTGTTGAAAAAATAGCTTGAAAATCAGCTGTTTTTTTTTTTTGCTCCAGAAATAAGAAAACAAATACAATAACTATGAAATGGGAAAGAATAAATGAAAAAATACAATCGGATAAAAAATGTCCCCCTTGTAGTATTCGGGTATAGGACAAAATTCCACCCAGCACTAAACTAAAAACTAGGCTAATAAAGGCGGGCTTTTTGTATTTTGGATAAAACAAATAAAACAACATAACAAAAATAAAACCGCTTTTGACGTGGCTAGAAGGAAAACTCAAACCTTGTTCTCCTACTACCCAAAGAGGAGTAAAAGGAAAATTTCCCTCAAAAAGTTCAATATTTCTAGGACGGGGTCTTGAAAAAGTATGTTTGAAAATTTCTACAAAAAATTCCGATGCTAAAATTGTGAGTATTATAAAACCGTACTGGCGTCTAAACCTCACCCACCGTGATTTTAGATAAGAAAAAATCCAACCGATAAAGGCAAAATTAAATAATAAAATCTGAGGTAGGGGCCCGAATACATATATCCAGTGAATAGCAGAGTTTTGATTGTTTACCCAGCTGTTTGTCTCAAAATGATAAAATTTTGCTGAAATTTTTAAATCTAAATCACTAAAAAAAAATACTAAACTAAAAAAAAGAAAAATAGTGAAAATTATATAAAGATGTATTTTTGCTAAACTAACTATAAAAATTTGATTTTTTGGTGTATTGTTATTCATAGATAAATCTTAAAACACTATAGACTTTTGAATTTGCGTTCTGTTTAGCCAAAACAAGCTTATTGCTGTCACTTTATACAATCTTTAGTAAAAGAGCCGCTGGCTCTTTTACAGTCCTTTTTTGGATTATGCAAATTTTGTAGTGTTTTGCAAGACGCCATTAAAAAAAATTTTTAACTCTTGAAATACTTTTCTTTTGCTATCTATTTCATAAGGGTTATAGTAAAAGCTCCACTGGAGCTTTTGCATTTCTTTTTTAGATTATGCAAGTTTTGTAGTGCCTGATCCTATTATTATGGCACTACGATATTCCTACGAGCTAAAATTTTTTTTCGCACCTGTTCTAACCATTTGGCTAGCCGTCACATAACGAAAATTCAAAGGTCTACACTATATGGGACTTAAATTCATAAACCACCTCTATTCTAAAATCAGCCGTAGTCAAAAAAGGTGGATTCTTTTCTTTTTAGATATTTTTACTCTTTTTTTCGGGTTATTTCTTGCGTTTTTCTTAAGATTGGAACTGTTTCTCGCCTTAGATAGTTTCATTCTTCACTGGAGACTAGTCTTATCTTTGGTTTTTGTGCAGATTTTGTTTCTGTATCTATTTGGAATTTACCGTTCTATTTTATACTACTCTCTCAATATAGTTATTACAAAAACTTGTCAAGCCTTGAGCTGTGCTTTACCTATAATTTTTATAAGCACCATTTTTTATAGAATTTTGTTTTCTATCAATTTTCCTCGTTTGATTATTGTTTTTGATTATCTTCTCGTTCTTTTTCTAATTTGTGGATTGCGTTTTTTTATTCATTCTTTGATAAGTGAGGCAAAGCAATCCACAAAAAAAAAACAAGAATCCAAAACTATTGTTTTTGGGGCTGGCGAGACTGGAGGAAAACTTTTACAACTTATCAGCCACCAAGAAAATATAATAGCTTTTATAGACGATAATAAAAATTTACAAGGACAAAATTTAGCGGGGATAAAAATTTACAGTTCCTCTGAACTAGAAAAAATAATTTCCAAGAATAAAGTAGAAAAACTCATAATTGCCACTCCTTCTATTACTAAAAACCGCTTGATGGAACTTTTTGATTGTTTAAAAACTTATCCTATTTCCATTAAAATTATCTCTTCTCTTTATAGCTCTCTAGAGCCACAAAATTTAGAAATCCGAAATCTTAGTATTGAAGATTTGATTGGTAGAGAAGAAGTTACTCCCATGCAGCATCTATTGGAAAAAGGAGTGTGTGATAAGGTTATCGCCATTACCGGTGCTGGAGGCTCTATTGGTCGCTCTATTTGTCAAACCATTTTAGCCTACAATCCCAAATTTATTATTCTCATAGATAACGACGAAGAATCTCTTTACCTTATAGAAAATTTTTTAAAGGATAAAAATTTTAAAAATTATCAAACCTATCTCTGCGATATTTTATCCTTAAAGAAACTGGAATATATTTTTTCTAATCATTCTATAGATTTACTCTATCACGCAGCAGCTTACAAACATGTCAATATTGTAGAGAAAAATCCAGTGGAGGGGGTTCTAGTCAATGTTTTTGGTACTATGCGGGTGTTACAAAAATTTCTTGAATACAAAGGCAAAAAATTTGTTTTAATTTCCACAGATAAAGCAATTAACCCTACAAGTATTATGGGAAAAAGTAAAAGAATCGCAGAATTGGCACTGCTTTTTTTAGCGAAAAACCCTGCTCTTAATTTAGAAAAACAAAATTTTACGATTGTTCGTTTTGGTAATGTGATTTATTCTAGCGGCTCTGTTATTCCTCGTTTTGAAGAATTAATAAAAAAAAAAAAAGCTATCCGAGTTACTCATAAAGATGCAGTTCGCTATTTTATGTCTTTAACAGAGGCTGCAACCTTAGTGATTCAAGGGAGTGCTTTATCTAGAACTAATGATATTTTTCATTTGGATATGGGTAGCCCTATAAAAATATACGACTTAGCTTATAATCTAATTCGCCTGCACGGTTATATTCCAGAAGAAGATATTGCTATTCAGATTGGGGGATTAAAAAAAGGAGAAAAAATTGTAGAAGAAAATTTAATTGATCCTAAAACTATGGAAAAAACCCAGCACCCGAAAATATACAGGGTAAAAGAAGAACAGCTACCAGGGGCGATTTTGGAAGAACAGCTTGCCAAACTGCTTTATTTTGTAAGTGATAACAATAAGGAAAAGGTGGTGGAAACAATAGATAGTATTCTTTTTCAAGAGAAAATACATCGCAATTTAAACTCAAAGGGATCTTTGAATTAGACATTATTAGATATTTGAATTAGTGTTATAAAAATTCTTTTCCGCCGATGCTTACCCCCACTATTGGGGCTAGCCAAATGGTTAGAACAGGTGCGAAAAAAAATTTGGGTATACCAAGAATATCGTAGTGCCACAATAATGCGACTAGGCACTACAAACCTTGGCGATATCCTAAAAAAGAAATGTAAAAGACATGAGCAACAAAACAATTAAAAAAAAAAATATAGATTGGGCTAACCTACCCTTTAATTATAGAAAAACAGATTACCGCTTTTTAGCTACTTATAAAAACGGAGATTGGAACGAAGGCAAACTCATACAGGATAATGAAATACATCTGCACGAAGGTTCTGGTTCTTTGCATTACGCGCAGCAGTGTTTTGAGGGATTAAAAGCCTACTGCACAGAAGATGAACGGATATTACTTTTTCGTCCTTTAGAAAATGCTAAAAGAATGCAAAGAACAGCCAAAAGACTTTTAATGCCTGTGGTAGCAACCGAGTTTTTTTTACAAGCAGTCAAAAAAACAGTACAAGCCAATCAAGCTTGGGTGCCTCCTTTTGGATTTGGAGCTTCTTTTTATATTCGTCCTTTACTTATAGGCGTAGGTGAAATGCTAGGCTTGACTCCTGCTCCAGAATATCAGTTCCGTGTTTTTGGATCCCCTGTAGGACCTTACTTTACAGCTGGAAAAACGACACCTATTAAACTTTACCTAGCTCAATCTTTTGATAGAGCAGCCCCTCAAGGTATAGGCTCTTTTAAAGCAGGAGCAAATTATGTGGCTGGTCTATGGATAAGAAAAGAGGCAGCTAAAAAAGGAGCTAACGAAGTGCTTTATTTGGATTCTAAACACAACCGCTACCTAGACGAATCAGGTGCTACTAATATAATAATTCTAACAAAAGAGGGCAAATTGATTACACCGAAATCAAATAGTATATTGCCGAGTATTACTAGACAATCTGCGATGCATATTGCAAAGGAAAAGTTAGGTCTTCAGACAGAAGAAAGAGCAATAGATTTTTTTAAGGAAATAGACAATTTTGCAGAAATAGGAGCTTGTGGCACAGCAGCAGTTTTGGCTCCTGTAGAAGAGATTATCTGCGATAAAAAAAGCTATAAATTTAATTCATCCGCACCTATACTACAGGAAATACACAAAACCTTAACCGAAATCCAACAGGGTATTTCAGAGGATATTTATGGCTGGATGCACCCAATAGGGTTATAGAACTATGCATATTGTTATAGGAGGAGCAGGAGAAACGGGAACCTTTATTGCTGAGGAATTAAGCAAAAAGAACTTAGAAGATAATTATTCTGTAACCATAATTGATGATAATTATAGTAAGATTCAAAAACTCAATCAACAATTCAATGTAGCTACTCTTTGTGGCAGCATTGTAGATTTACCTGTTCTCAAAGAAGCTATCCGTAAAGAAACAAAAGCTTTTATAGCCTGCACTCCCGATGAAGAAACCAATCTTATTTCTTGCATTTTGGCTCATAATATAGGAGCAAAAAAAAGCATAGCTGTAACCACTTCTCCTATCTATACAAAAAAGAAATTTGTAAAAAAATACAATAAATCGGGAATAGAAAAAATTATCAATATCACAGAAGTTCTTTGTAATGAAGTTCTCAACCTCGCAAAATTTTCTTCGGCAACTCAGATAAGTTCTTTTGCAGAAGGCAAGGTGGTTATGTTTGGTTTGATTGTCACTGAGGAATCTAACTTTGTAGATAAATTTCTACACCAAATACCCAAAGATAGTTTTTTTTTGATAGGTTGTGTTTGTCGGGGTGGTAATTCTTACATACCAAGAGGGAACTGGAAAATCCAAAAAAACGATCAACTTTTTGTACTTTTTCCTAAAGAAAAATTACAATCTTTTAAAGAGCATTTTGAGGTAAAAACAACCGATAAGAAAACAGCGGTTATCTATGGCAGTAATCTTTTAAATTCCATTTTAGTGTGTTCTTTATTGCGAGAAAATTTTAGAGTAACTGTGATTTGCGATAACCAAGAAGAAAAGGAAGCTTTTAAAAAAAACATATCTAATTCAAAAAATTTGAAAATCATTGTTGGTCCCATTCTAGACTTAGAATTTCAAAAAAAAGCTCACGTAGCTAAAATTTTTTTATTTATAGCCATATCTGATAACGAACTTTATAACATCAACGCCTGTATGATAGCAAAATTTTTAGGAGCTAAAAAAACTATTGCTATAGTTCATAAATCCGAGTTACTGCCAGTTGCCCAAATGGCGAAAATAGATGTTAGTCTTTCTGAACGGATAATTGTAAATCGTCTAGTACAGCAATTTATCCATTATGGAGACTATTCACCTGACTTCACTACCGTTGCAAATACATCAATGGAAGTGCTTTCTTTAACTATAACTAAAGAATCCGCTTGGAAAAACAAAACTCTCAAAGAAATTGATTTTCCAGAAAATTCTTTGGTAGGAGTTTTGGTAGACCAAGAAGGAAAAGTTATTATACCTAAGGGTGAAACAGTGATTAAAGCAAATAATCGTATTCTTTTTTTCACTCTCCCAGAAAATCTACCTTTCTTGAAAAAAAGAGCTTCAGGTAAAAATTAGGTAGACCTTTGAATTTGCCCTATTTGGCAAATTCAAAAGTCTATTAAGTCTTACTTATTAAAATTTCTCTCCTTATTTCCACTATAGGTTCTGCCTCTTCCCCTAGGAGCATCGCTAAAGGTTCTCTCCTTATTTTCGCTAAAGGTTCTGCCTCTTCCCCTAGAAGTATCGCTAAAGGTTCTCTCTTTATTTTCGCTAAAGGTGCTAGCTCTTCCCCTAGAAGTATCGCTAAAAGTTCTGCCTCTTCCCCTAGAAGTATCGCTAAAAGTTCTACCTCTTCCCCTAGGAGCATCGCTAAAGGTTCTCTCCTTATTTTCGCTAAAGGTTCTGCCTCTTCCCCTAGAAGTATCGCTAAAAGTTCTCTCTTTATTTTCGCTAAAGGTTCTGCCTCTTCCCCTAGAAGTATCGCTAAAGGTTCTGCCTCTACTACTTTCATTATATTTGCCGTCTCTAGTATTCTCACTAAAACCTCTACTGGGGGTGATTTTTCTGCTAGAATAACCGACTCTTCTACTAGAAGTTGTATCTTTCTGAGGTTTGCGATAGCTCTTGTTTTTTGTAGAGCTACCCTCTTTAGAGGAAAAAAACCCCTTAAATTTATTCCACAGATTCTGGTTTTTTGCTTCTTCTGTTTTTACAATACTTCTAAAAGATAAATCGTTAGAATGTTGTTCGCTTTGCGTACTTCTATTTCTAAATGTACTGCGATTTTGCGGAAAACTGTCATTAGCATTTTTAGTAAAGAAAGATTTCTTTTTGTGAGGTTGCGATAAAGAAGATCTAGAGGGCGAAGGTTTAGTATTTTCTACTTTTTGAAGTTCTTTTCCAACTTGAGTGGACGGAGTCTTCCATAAATATTTATTATGAATAGAATCTTTTTCTTCTGCTCCTTTGCTTTTTTCTTGGAAATCTTTAAAGGTATCTTTTTTATTAGAAACATCTACATCTTTAAAAAGAAAGTGAGGCGCTAGTCCTCTATCAGAACTTACCTTCTCTGGAATCACAGTCGCAAGAATTTCGGAAGGCACAGAAGGTTTCAATGCTACAGTAGATTTTTTTCCACCTTCTCTTTCTTCTGTATGAATTTCTGCTTCATCTGCAAGAAAAAATTGTTTATCGGCTTCTAAAACAATTTTAATATCAAATTGCTTTTCTACTTCTTCTAATAAACTAATACTCTCTTTTTGTAGAAAACCGATTAAATCCGGAGAACCGTAGATAGAAAATCCAGCAAAATTTCCTGTTTGCGCTTTATTTTGTATTTGCCGCAAAATTTTGTTGGTTTGAGTAATTAAAGAAAAAGTGCTTCCTCTCCCTTTACAAGTGGAACAGATTTCCATTGAAGAAGTTGCAAGGTTTTTTCCTATTTTCTGTCTACTAATCTCTAAAAGTCCCAATTCTGATATAGGCATAATTGTGTGCTTAGAGCGGTCTTTTTTCATAGCCTCAACCAAAACTTCTTCTACCTTTTTCCTATAGACCAGATTTTGCATATCAATAAAATCTATTACAAGCAACCCAGAAAGATTTCTTAAACGAATTTGCCTTGCCGCCTCTTCTGCCGCTTCTAAATTGATTTCAAAAAGTATCTTACTAACAGAATCCGTACTCCTAGCACTACCAGAATTGACATCTATGGATACTAGAGCCTCTGTTTGATCAATAACAATATAGCCTCCACAAGGAAGAAGGATTTTTCTTTCCGCTAAAAGCTGGACATCTGCCTCTATATTAAAATTATAAAACAAAGGTGTTGTGTCATTATAAAAATGAAGAGTAGAAATATTATCAGGATAGTTCTGGTTTAAGAAGTCTTTAACCAGTTCAAAAGCGTCGGCTTTATTAACTAGTATTTTGTCTATATCTGAATGATAATGATCTCGCATAGTGCGTATAATAAGAGGTTGTTCGGATATTATCAGAGCAGGGTTTTTTGTTACTTTACTTTTCTGCACAACTTCCATCCACTGTTTTTTTAGCCAGCGATACTCTCTTTCAATATCTTTCATAGGCACCCCTACAGCTGCTGTTCTTACAATAACAGAATGGTCGCTTCCGTTCTTTTTTTCTAAGAAATTTACCAAGCGAGTTTTTTCTTTAGTATCTACAATTTTTTTACTTATACCATTCGAATCTATATTAGAAGAAAGAACAAGATATCTACCAGGTAAACTCACAAAGGTAGATAGAGAAGCTCCTTTTGTATCTGTTGCGTCTTTTAGCACTTGAACTAAGACCACATCTTTTTCTTTTAAAACGGAGTCTATAGTGATTTTTTCTCCTTCATTAACACAAGGAGGATGAATAGCATAATCTACCGAATCTAGCGCTAAAAAAGCATTTTTTTCCAATCCTATATTTACAAAAGCTGCATTAATAGAAGAGTGAACCTGTTCTACAACACCTGTATAGATATTGCCGGTTATTTCTTCCTCCATTCCTTTTTGTTCGTGATAGTAATCTTCCAGTTTATTGTTTTTTAGAAATGCAATGCGTATTTCCCAATCAACGCTTATTAACATGAATTTTGACATAATATTTTTAGAGACTTTTGAATTAAACGAAGCCTAATTCAAGAGCCTTATTTTTTAAAGGTTAGTAAAAGAGTGATGTCTTTGAGTTAGAACTGTGTCTACTGCAAAGATTTCCAATAAACTAGATTGGATTTTTTCACTCTTAATGCCATTGCATTGGAGTTCTGTTAGCTTATGCTTTGTTGGAAACTTTTTCGCACCTGTTATAACCATTTGGCTAGCCGTCACAGAACTCCAATGCAATGGTCTTTTTTATAAGAAGGCTGAATGAATGGTATAGGAAAGCAAGTATAAAGACAAGAGGAAAGTCTAAAAAACAGTCTTTCAGAAAACTGTTAAAACAGAACGTAGTATAAAATTTCTATCTAATCTGTAAAAAATCTCTTCTCTATGTTCCTTACTTTGTCACCTCTTGTTTATAATAAGGATAAATCATACAAATACCTAAAAGAGACTATTGAACTAGGCATTCTACTTATTTAAGCCACTGGGGCTATACTGAGTTGCTCGAATTTTTTATCACTCAAAATACTCTTATTGCTTAACGCAAAATAAGGGATATAGTAAAAGAGCCGCTAGCTCTTTTATATTTCTTTTTTTGGATAGTGCGAGTTTTGTAGTGCCTGGTCACATTATTGTGGCACTACGATATTCCTCTTGGGTAAAAAATTTTTTTCAACGCTGCATATTCTAAACAGAATGCAAATTCAAAAGTCTATAAAAGCAATAATATCATTACTTACTAACTACCAATCCTAATTTCTTAATCTATTTTAGAAAAAAGTTCGGATGCAATACTCCAGTTCACAACATTCCAAATGGCTTCTAAATAATCTGGCCTTCTATTTTGATATTTTAGATAATAAGCGTGTTCCCAGACATCAATAGCCATAATTGGCGTTCCTCTAGTACTGGACACCTTCATTAACGGGTTATCTTGATTCGGAGTAGAAATAACCTGAAGTTGATTGTCTTTTACAATTAACCAAACAAAACCAGAACCAAACCGAGCTACTCCCGCATCGTTCATTGCAGTCTTTAGTTTTTCATAAGAGCCAAAAGTAGTATTAATAGCATCCGCTAGATTTCCTTTGGGCTCTTTAGTTCCATTCGGAGCAATACAATTCCAAAAAAGATTGTGATTAAAATAACCTCCGGCGTTATTTCTTATCGCTGGAGAGGTGTTTTCATCTACTTGCTCTATTACTCCTTCAATATTCAAATTCTCCATAGGAGTACCTGCAACAGAAGCTAAAAATTTATCGTAATAAGTCTTGTGATGCTTAGAATGGTGTATTTCCATGGTCTGAGCGTCTATATAAGGTTCTAGCGCATTGTATGCGTAGCCTAATTCTTTAAATTCAAACATAATTTTATTATTTAATTTCTATTTCTAGATAAGTTTATAATTTTTTTTCCTAAAAAACAATAAAAAGTTTAAAATACACCTTTTTTCTTGAAAAATATAGTAAAAATATCCCTTTTTGCCTTATGTGTCTGTTTTAATTTTGTAAAAAAAAACCAAAGACTTTTAAATAAGGCATTCTAGGTCGGAAAAACAGGCTTATTTCTTCAATAAAATGTAGTAGATTTTTGAATTTGCATTCTATAAAGTTCAAAGGTCTATTTTACTTGGTAAAGGTCTCAGCATATTATAAGATTTTCAAATTTTTTGCAAAATTTCAAAAAAACTAAAAAATTGCTAAAATAAACTTGTCTATTTTAAAAAATTGTCTTAAAATCAAGTCCGTTGTCTTTGAATTGAGCTAAATTACCTTTTTAAAGGTATGCAGATCTCAGTTTTAAGCAATTTAGAGACCTTTTGAATAAGACCATTGCATTGGCGTTCTATTTAGTCTGTGCTTCGTTGAAAATTTTTTTGCCCTGCTAAATATCACATAACGCCAATACAAAGATATATAGAGATTGTTGAATTAGGCATTATAGGAAAGCTAGACAAGGCGCGAAAATTTTTTACCCAAGAGGAATACTGAAGTATTTTGAGTGATAAAAAATTTGAGCAACGCAGTATAGCTGAACTAGAATGTCTAATTCAATAGTCTCATATAGTATTAGGTCTCATTTTATAATTTAATACTATATAGACTTTTGAATTCGCATTCTGTTTAGCCAAAGCAGCGTTGAAAAAAAATTTTTAACTCTTGAAATACTTTTCTTTTGCTATCTATTTCATAAGGGTTATAGTAAAAGAGCCACTGGATCTTTTATATTAGGCTCTTTTACATTTCTTTTTGGGATTATGCAAGTTTTGTAGTGCCTGGTCCTAGAATTGTGGCACTACGATATTTTAGCGAGCTAAAAATTTTTTTCGCATTTTTATAACCATTTGGCTAGCCCCAATAGTGGGGTAAGCATAACGCAAATTTAAAGGTCTATATTAAAAACAAGGAGAATACTTATGGAAAATGAATTAACGACTATCGGTATTGTTTTTACCGAGTTTTATTATTGGGTCACGGTGCCTCTGATGTTTTTAATCCATGTAGGCTTTTGTATGTACGAAGTAGGAGCCTCTAGGAAAAAAAATCATATGCACACCCTGATGAAAAATACAATGTTGATACCACTAATCACTGTTACCTTTTACCTATTTGGTTGGTGGATCTATTTCGGCATACAAAATGGACCTGGAATTACTGGAGGAGTAGGAGACGCTGGATGGGCTTTGCCTTGGAGTAATGTGATGGCAGCCAATATAACTGATAGAATAACAGGCGTTTTTTGGGCGGCATTCTTGCTGTTTTCTTGGACTACAGCTTCCATCGTTTCTGGTTCTGTAATTGAAAGAATTAAATCTTCCGCTTTTTGGATACTAGCCATTGCTATCGGCTCTGTTTTTTGGCTTGTAGGTGCGGCTTGGGGTTGGAGTGCTGATGGTTGGATGGTCCAAAAATTAGGCTATCACGATGCTTTCGCTTCTGGTGTAGTTCACGCTATTGCTGGTGGTTTTGCTTTAGGAATTTTGATTCCTTTAGGAGCTCGCATTGGTAAATTTTCCTCTAGCGGAGAACCAAGAAATATCAACCCACAAAACCCTTGGTTGGTCAGTGTAGGTTTATTTTTAATCTTTACAGGTTTTTGGGGGTTTTATGCAGCTTGTAATGTGCCTTACTTAGATGTTCAAACTGGAGATGGAGTTTTGTTCTCAGCAGTAAATATCTATCTAACTCCAACAACTCTATCTGCGATTACATTTAACCTTTTGATGTCACTATCAGGTGGTTTGATGGCAGGCTATATAGTTTCTAAAGGAGATGCTTTTTGGACCTATTCAGGCGGGTTGGCAGGTGTCATTGCAGCTTCCGCTGGTAATGATTTATACCATCCTATCCAAGCTTTATTAATAGGTGGACTTACAGTTCCCGTTATCTATAAATTGCACTACTGGGTAGAAAAAACATTTAAAATAGACGACGCTGTAGGAGCAGTAGCTGTCCACGGTTACGCCGGTTTTATTGGAGTTGTAGTTGCTGGTTTTATGCTTTGGGGTTATCCTGCTTCAGCAAATCCAGATTATGTAAATGCTGTTATTAACCCATTCGGGCAATTCATAGGTGCTGTTATTATGTTCTTTATACTTGGTTTTATACCTGGTCTTGTAATAGCGAGTATTCTTAAGATGTTTGGAGCTTTGCGTATTCCTAGAGAAGTTGAAATAAAAGGATTAGATTCGGCAGTGATGGATACTTATGAAAAAGAAGCCGAACTGGTTATGGATGCTGAAAGACAAACCTAAATAATAACTTAAACTTTAAAATTAAAATGAGTACAGGTATTACAAGTTGGACTGGGGATATATCTAAAATAGATGCTATCTACCCATTTGCTGGAAGTGAAGTATTGATGGTTATACTTCTTGTTGTTTTTTGGCTAGGTTGGCACTTTTGGCAACCATGCGTTGAAAGAAAGGAAACACGAGAAGTGATGGATATAAAAAAATAGTGGTTTAAACGCCATTGTTTTGATTGTTTTTAAATAAAATATGGAGGCTCTGCTTTTGTAGAGCCTTTGTTTTTTAAAACGCGGAGAGACCTTTTGAATTAGCGGCTCTGGAAGTAGCCTCTGCAATAATCTTGAAATTAAGAATAGAATAAAAATGAATAAAAAAGTAGCAATAATTGGTGCAGGTCCTAGCGGCTTGGCACAACTAAGAGCCTTTCAATCTGCACAAAATAAAGGGATGGATGTGCCTGATGTTGTCTGTTTTGAAAAACAAGAAGATTGGGGTGGTTTATGGAACTACAGTTGGCGCACAGGTTTAGATGAATATGGAGAGCCGGTACACAACAGTATGTATCGTTATCTATGGTCTAATGGTCCCAAAGAGTGCTTAGAATTTGCTGATTATACTTTTAACGAGCATTTTAAAAAATCTATTGCATCCTACCCACCG
The DNA here is from genome assembly GCA_965216635.1 of bacterium. GTDB lineage: Bacteria > SAR324 > SAR324 > XYD2-FULL-50-16. The sequence continues at coordinate 1,597,342 of OZ244188.1, read as the reverse complement.
AGGGAAGTGCTTTGGTATTATATCCAAGGAAGAGTCAAAAAAGCAGGAGTTAAAGATAAGATTCGTTTTCGCACTGCGGTAAGAAATGTTACTTTTTCTGAGATCACTAAAAAATTTACAGTCACTGTGCAAGATCTAAAAAAAGATATAATGAGTAGTGAGGAATTTGATTACCTAGTTGTTGCTAGTGGACATTTTTCTATTCCAAATGTGCCTTTTTACGAAGGTTTTGATTTTTTTAAGGGCCGTATATTGCACGCTCACGACTTTCGTGATGCTCTAGAATTTAAAGGACAAGATATATTAATCGTTGGTAGTAGCTATTCTGCGGAAGATATTGGTTCGCAATGCTATAAATATGGAGCAAAATCCATTACTAGCTGTTATCGCTCTGCACCTATGGGTTTTAAATGGCCCTCTAATTGGGAAGAAAAACCAGCCCTGCAAAAAGTAGATGGAAATACAGCCTATTTTTCTGATGGTAGCACAAAAGATGTGCAAGCGATTATACTCTGCACAGGTTATTTACATCATTTTCCTTTTTTAGCAGACGAATTAAGACTAAAAACAAAAAACATCCTTTATCCTCTTGATATTTATAAAGGTGTAGTTTGGGAAAAAAATACTCAACTTATGTATTTAGGAATGCAAGACCAGTGGTATACTTTTAATATGTTTGATGCACAGGCTTGGTATTCGAGAGATGTGATTTTAGGAAAAATAGAACTTCCGTCATTAAGCGAAATGCAAACCCATACCAAAAAATGGCACGAAAAAGAACAACAACTAGAAGACGCTAAGGCTATGATTTCTTTTCAAGGTGACTATGTGCAAATGCTGATTGATGAAACAGATTACCCTAGTTTTGATGTTAAAGGAGTCAACCAAACTTTTGTGAACTGGAAAAATGACAAGGCTGATGATATTATGCTTTATCGTGATAAATCTTATCCTTCTCTAATGACTGGTTCGGATTCTCCCCCTCATCATACTAAGTGGTTAGAGGCAATGGATGATTCTATGAAAGAATACTTAAAATAGATAGGTAGTAAGAGAGCCTTCATTCACAAGTTTAACAGTCCCTATCATTTTTATTTGATTATTCCTCTATTTCCATTCCAAAACTCCTTTGTGAGATCTTCATTTTATAAACGGGAATATTTTTTTTATTAGCAATAGATCTAAGTTCTTGCTCATTAGGACTTTGTTCGCCTTGTGGGCTGATTTTAGAACCTAAATAAATTGCTGATGGTTTAAATCCTTCTACAATTCCTCCTTTTTTAAATGTTTTTTCTTTTACTTTTATATCAATACCCTCCAAAGTTTTAACTTCTTTTGGCAAGCGAATATATGTATCAGGATCTTTTTTTAGGTGTAGTATAAATCTCCATTCTCCTTCGTAAGCCCAGTATAGTCCTTTGTATAAGTTGTGAAGAAATTTTTTCTTATAATCGGAACCATACTGTGTTATATAGGGTATATAATGATAAAATACAGGATAAAAGTGGTTTAAAAATTTTAGAGCTATCTTTTTTGCGTCGTATTCAACACAAAAACCTTTATGCCAATCGGAGTAATGATTCCACATTATAGTCTCGGTATTGTTATCGCTAAAACAATGCATTCGTAAACTGTTACTTTGACTAGCTAAAATTTCGTGTAATGAATTTTTTATAAACTCAACTAATTCTTCTTTTTTTTTTATTTTTAACCCTTCAATTTCATATAAATAGTTACATTTTAATATCTTTTTCCAATCTGAACTTTTAATATTTAAATCATTCTTAATAGAAAGATTCTTTTTTATAAAATTTTGTATATTGTTTTGAGAGCTTTCTGTATTAGAAAAAATATAGGTGTCATAAGGGTCTTTAAAACTACTAGGGGCAGTGACCCAAATAGTATTATTTTTAAAATTTTCAATAGATTCCTCGTTGAAAGTTTTAAATTTATAAAGTTTTCTGTAACGAAGAATTTCCATAGATTTGGGAAATCCTTCCGCATCCTTTTCCATTCCTATTCTATTTAATTCTTCACTGATTTCTTGGTTGTATTGCATAATTCTAATTTGTTTAGATAAGTTTTTATGAAACATTTAAATTTTTAGATTCATTTATTATTCACTTTGTTTATTTTCCACTAGTTTGACTAGTGTGATTTGTAAATAATCTAAGTTCATTCCTTGTATAATACTTTTCCCAAAATCAGGCAATGGATTTATTGTAATTTCACTCCTATTAAAATAGACCTTTGAATTTGCGTTCTGTTTAGCCTATGCAGCGTTGAAAAAAATTTTTAACTCTTGAAATACTTCAGTATTCCTACGAGCTAAAAATTTTTTTCGCACCTGTTCTAACCATTTGGCTAGCCGTCACATAACGCAAATTAAAAAGTCTATTAAAAATATGAAAAATCCTTGATTCTGGTATTTTATACTCAAACAAGGTCGTTCTAGTTCTCACCTCATTTGTAATTTTATCAGTTGCCGTAATTACACTACCTATAGGTATAGTTATCATTTACAATTTTTAGTTAAGAAAAGAAGCAATAAGAGGAATACCTACAAAAGTCCCAATAGAGCTTCCGAGATTGGTTAAAGCAATAACAAGCAAAACTCTAGAAACTGCGTTGTTTCGCAAACCTTTCCAAGTAAGAACTTCTTCGGATAAATTTTCAAAATCTCGCACTTTGGGTTTTTGAATCAAGGCTTCTGTAAAACCAGTAACCCAGCCTGCAGCAAGTGCTGGATTGATGGAAGTAAAAGGAGCCACCACTAAGGCGCAAATCCTAGTCCACCAGTGACCGTTGGCAATCCAAGCTCCAAAAAAAGCAGGGATACTATTGACAAGCACCCAACTCCAAACTAACTGTAGACTAGTAGAGCTATCTAAGTTTAAAAAACCATAGATAAAAATTCCTAATATCAAAAGAGGAACGCCCCATTGGAATATTTTTGCGAGCCATTTTTTTTTTGGCGGAATTCTTTCTAGTTCGCTAAAGTTAACATTTTCTACACCAGTTTTCAATGTGTTTTTCATCCCAGCTTGGTGTCCTATACCAATAACTGCTAAAATATTTTCCCCTTCCACCCCAGCCATTTTTGCTGCAAGATATTGGTCTCTCTCGTCAATTAAAATCTGTTTTACTTTAGGAAAATTCCGAGCAAGTTCTTCTATCATTCCGTTCAGCAAGTCTTTTTTTTTCATTTTTTCTATTTCCTCTTCGTCTATTTTGGGAGTAAAAATAACGCTTGCGAAAAGTTGTCCCATTAGTTTAGATTTTTCCCAAAAAGAGAGACTATTCCAAGTTCTTTGAATGGTAATGTTGACTTCTCTGTCTATTAAAAAGAAAGGGATTTTTTTTTCTTTACAAATTTCTACCGCCTTCATCATTTCTGCCCCTGGTTGAATACCGAGTTGTTTTCCCATTTTTCTTTGAAAAGCAGAAAGTAACAAACTAGCCAGCAAGAGTCCACTTTTTTTTTCCTTGATAACCTTGATAATATCCATTTCTCGCCAGCGGTTACCATCGGATAGATTTTTATAACGCGTCTCACAAATCTCTATACAGACTGCATCAGGTTTGATTTCTGTGACGTATTTTGAAACCTCATCTACACTTTGATGTGAAATATGGGCTGTGCCCAATAGGTGATATTTTTTTTTCTTGATTTTAACTGTTTTTAACATTTTAGTTTTTTGTCTATAGCAATAAATTCTTTTTTTTTAGCATCTAAGAAAACTTCTGCTCCGATAGGTAGCGGTGCATTTTGCGATCCGTGTCCTGCTGGAAAATTTGCCAAAATAGGTGTTTTTGGAGGCAGTAGATTTTTTACCAATGCTAAAATTTTTTGAGGGTTTAGTTTTTTTTGTTTTTGTTCTTGTTTTTTTTGGGAGGCATACAAAAAATGTCCTAAAACCAATCCTTTGATTTTCGCCAAACTTCCCGCGTAGTAAAGTTGAGAAAAAAGTCTTTCTACAGAGTAATAGGCTTCGTTTGTATCTTCTAAAAAAAGAATTTTATTAGCAAAATTCACTTGCCACTTGCTACCCACTAAACTGACTAAAGAAGTCAAATTACCTCCCATTAAAATTCCTTCTGCTTGTCCGCACTGAAGACATATAAGCTGTTTTTGATTTTCGCCTGCCAAATTTCCGCTCCAGTCACCTTGGAGGCGAGAAAAAAAAAGTTTTTGCTCCTTAAAACTAGCTTGCCGTAGTGTATTAGCAACATGCGTATGGATAGCAATGCCGCCTACTGCGGCTGCGTAATTCAACAAAATAGAAACATCACTAAAACCGATAAAACAACTATCTTTGATTTTATTCTCATTTATTTTATCTAATAAAATCAGCAAATGCACCGAACTACTCCCCCCACGCACTGCCAAAAGATGTTTGGTAGGCAAAATCTCCTTGATTTGAGCGAACTTTTGTTTTGGAGTACCCGCAAAAAATTCATTCTTTGCTGTGATTAAAGGAGAATATTTTACACGAATTTTTTTTTTAAAAAAATCTAAACACAATTTCCATTCTTGGGTAGTTATAGCAGACGAAGGAGTGAATAAACCTATAGTTTTAGAAAAATCTTTTTTCATTTCTAAAATTTATATTTTTGGACAAAAATTCTCCTATCTTTTAAGAAAGGGCGCCCCGTATCTCGCAACGCTATTTCTGCCACTGTCACTTTTTCAAACTCTACATAAGCAAAACCACGCATTTGCTCTGTTTCTTGATTTTTTGGTATAGTAATATTTTTTACTTTTCCATAATTCTCAAAAAATTTTCTTAAATCTAGCTCTGTAGTCCTATCGCTCAAATTGGCAATATATATCATAGACTTTTGAATTTGCATTCTGTTTAGACTATACAGCGTTGAAAATTTTTTTTAACTCTTGAAATACTTCAGTATTCCAGCGAGCTAAAAAAAATTTTCACACCTGTTCTAACCATTTGGCTAGCCCCAATAGTGGGATAAGCATCAGCGAAATTCAAAGGTCTATATCATAGCTTTTTCTACTTGAGATTTTACTCTTTTTTCTTTGCCTAGTTTAGTGATTTTAGGAGGAACAATTTTGAATCTTTTAACCTCATTTTTGTTTATTTTTTGTTTTTTAGCAAAACTATGTGCGTCTGATTGAATCATAAGTCTTTCTAGCACACCTAGTCTATCTAATCCTTGTATGAGCTTATTAAACTTATGAGTATCTACAATTTTAGCAAATTCTCTAATTTCTTTTGTGCTTAAAGGACGGCTATCTAGACCCAATCTAACTATCGCTTGTTGTTTTTTGTTTAATTCTAATTCTGTAAATTCTTCTAACCATTCCTTTTCTGCTTCGCTATAGACCTGCTTATTAAAAAGAGTGACCACAAAAGTGCTGTTGAAAGAAGCAAATTTAGGCGGTTGTAAGTCAGAATTTTCCATCTGCTCAAACATTCTTTGAATCCCTTCTCCTTTTTTACGGATGTATCCCGACTCTCTTAAAATTTTACCAACATAACTATTTCTACTTTGATGAGCTCCTTTGCCTAAATCTTCTATTTTTAAAGTGGAGAGAAGATTGCCAGGGCTAATCACTTCCAACCTATCGTCAAAAATTTTCACCTCAATCCCTCTACCTGCTATATTATAATCTCGGTGAATAATAGCATTATAAATAGCTTCTTGACAGGCTGCTTCAGGATAGATAACTCTTTTTCTAAAAGTAGCGTCTTTGGAAAATTTAGTTTCCAACAGATAGGATTTAATTTTCCCCCACCCCTCTTCTAATAGAGTGAAAATATTGCCTTCTATTCCAGCCAGTTCTTCTACATTAAAATTTTTTCCAGTCCCTTCTATTGTACCTTTTACTTTAAAAACTCTTATCTCACAATGAGGATGCCATCTACGAATTTTCTTTGCAAAGAGGAGCAAAGCAGCGTTTCTCAACACCAAATTTTCTCCATTGAATTCTGCTAATTCTAAATACTGCAAAAGTTTTTCTATTTTTGGAATATCTAAAATACTATTCGCAACATTTTTTACTAAATTATGTTCAAGGTCAGATATTTTAGCTAATTCAAAAAACCGATTGTCGTAGGCTATAGAATTTGCTTCTAGTTGTTCAAAATGAATACTACGAAAAGATGTAGGCATAGAATCTGTATCTATTCTTTGAAAACATTTTCCTTCTGAAGTTTGATAGATATACTTGCGTCCTTTAGCTACTGAAAAATAGGCTGTTTTTTTTTCTTCAAAATCCACAACTACAGCTTTTCTTAAAGTAAGAGGGGTATCTTTATGAATATACTCTTTGTAAGACTTAAAAACCAAATAATCTATTTGCTTTTTGTTATAAGATAATCCAGAAATTTCTCCATTGTCTTCTATACCTACAAAAAGTTCACCTCCATCTGCATTACCAAAAGCTGTCAGAGTTTTTGCAATATCCCTACACAACTCTTTTAATTGACGAGGGACTTTTTTGCCCTCTTCTCCTTGAAAAGCAGACTTAAACTCACGGTAGTGGCTTTCTCCATTGCGAATAGCAAATTGAACTCTCTCTTGTATTTGTAATAAATCTTCCATAATAAAAAAATGTTGTTTTTCTAATTTTTAGAACCTCTAGTATTCTAAGAGAAAACTAAATTTTTACAATTATAAAAAAATTCTACTTCTCATTTTCCAAACTTTAGCACTTGTGCGGAAAAAAAGAAAATTTTGTAAAAAAAAATTTAAAAAAAGTTTTGTAGTTTAGTTGAAATTTATATAGATAGGATTTAGTATTAAATTTTTTATATTCTAACAAACAAATTAACAACAATGCCAGTAGTCAATCATCAACAGTATTGTAAGATTTTAGATAGCGCTAAAGCCAGAAATTACGCTTTGCCTGCTATCAATGTTTCCTCTGCGCTCACAGCCAATGCTGCTATGCAGGGTTTTGCAGAAGCCCAAAGCGATGGGTTTATTCAGCTTTCTACAGGGGCGGGAGAATTTGCATCAGGTCTGGGGATAAAGGATATGGCTTGGGGAGCTAGAGCCATCGCTGAACATATCCATTTATTAGCAGAAAAATACAATGTATTTATTATTCTGCATACAGACCACTGTGTGCCGAAAAAATGGGATAGCTTTGTGCGTCCTTTAATGGAGTGGACAAAAGAAAGGAGAAGTAAAGGAATGCCCAATCTTTTTAGCTCGCATATGTTTGATGGCTCTGAGTTGCCCTTGCAAGAAAACATTAAACTATCCAAAGAATATTTTTCTGAGCTAGCCTCACTGGAGATGATGCTAGAATTAGAAATAGGAGTTGTGGGTGGAGAAGAAGACGGTATCAATAACGAAGACACTCCAGCGGAGAAGTTATACACCTCGCCCGAAGAAATGCTTTATGTTTATGAAGAAATGAAAGATATAACAGACGGCAGATATATTCTGGCAGCAACCTTTGGCAATGTTCACGGAGTTTATAAACCCGGTAATGTAAAACTCAGTCCTAAAATTTTAAAAAGCGGACAGGAATTGGTCCTGCAAAAATATGGAGAGGCGGCAAAAATGGATTTAGTTTTTCACGGAGGTTCTGGTTCTTCTCAAGTAGAAATTCACGAAACTCTAGATTATGGTGTTATCAAAATGAATGTAGATACTGATACTCAATACGCCTATACCCGTCCTATTGCAGAACATATGTTTAAAAACTATGATAAAGTTTTAAAAATTGATAACGAAGTGGGCAATAAAAAATTTTACGACCCCAGAAGTTACCTCAAGTTAGCTGAAAAAAATATGTCCCAAAGAGTAATGCAGGCTTGTGAAGACTTAAAATCTAAGGGTAAAAGCCTTTTTTAGAGGCGTTTATTTTACAAAAAAATTTTTGTAAGGTAACCTTAATTATTAAGAGAATTTTGCTTTTAAAAAATCAAAGTTAAGAAATAGTTGTTTTTTTTATTGACAGAAATGTTTTTTAACTATTCCCTTGGGAGCGGAGGATGGATTTACCTTTATTTTTAAACCCAAATCAACTATAAAAAATTATGAAACCTCAAAAAATTATGAAATTAAACAAAATAACATTGGCAATTTTATCTTTGCTTTCGTGCTTGCTCTTCTCTTTTTATGCAGGGACGGGTAGCCTAAAAGCACAAGAAAGACAACAAGGTTGGTCTATCGGGGTTAGTCCCTTTTATCTAGGTGCTAAAATAAAGACCACCACAGAAAACGCCACTCTTACAGAAATAGTAACAGACACCAGAACATTGGATTCTACGAGCATAACATTTGCTACGAGTATCCCCAATAATGTATCATTGGACGCAACACCGGGCGCAGAGGTTATTATCACTAGGGGTGTTTTGAAGCACAGTTCCAATTACGACGCAACGGCAATAGCTGCTGTAGTGGATATTTGTGAAGATGGTATCTATGATGGCAAAACCGATGTTAGGAGCTACGGGAATCACCAGTTTGACGCTACTTCTAATTCAATGCCACCCGCTAAAAACGGAAAGATCTATTCCTGTTTCAACCACTTCCAAAGGCTTGCAGCCTCTTTTAGTGAATTTTTAACAGGAACAGTTGTAGGTTCTGCTCTATCGCATTCCGTTAGCAACAAAAATACCAGTTTAAGCGGTAATGGATTGCAACTAGGTTACGACTTTGAAAAGTTTCGCCTTTCTTTGAGCCTACACCAATGGAGTGCAGGAGACGATAAACTGAACAGTCAAATTGTACTGCTGGATTACTTCCTACTCTACGGGCTTTATGCAGGAGCAGGTTTAGCCCAAACCAAGCTAGAAACTTCGCTAGGCTCGGATTCAAAAATAGCCCCCGTTGTTCATTTTGGCTATAAGCGAAATTTTAGCAAAAACTTTTCCATAGAAGCGGGACTGCTCTGGGTGGGGACAAAACTCTCTATAAAACAGACCAATGCGGCACCAGTGCCAACAAGAACCTCAGTAGCACCGGCAGTGCCGAGTCCTATGTCCTCCTCTGTATTGGTGGGAGGTATTATATTTAAGCCAATTAGCAATATTGCTTCACTTGGTTTTTTAGACGATAGAAATAATAACCAACACACCACCTTTAGTGATGAAGATAGAAGAGTACTAGTAACAGGAAAAGTAACTGCAACTTACAGTGGAGGACTATCGGAAACATCAATAACAACAGTGCCTACAAAAACAACGATAGAAGTAGAAACACCAGCCTCCCTTTTTATTCGCTTCGTTTACCGCTTTAGGTAGAAGTAAAAACACTCCTGCCTGTTAGTTTGCCTATTAGTTTGCCTATTGGTTTGCCTGTTGGTTTGCCTGTTGGTTTTATTGGGGGAGGGTGGGGAGGTGCTTTTTTAAGAAAATAAAAAAAGAGGCGATGAATTGCCTCTTTTTTTTTACCTGTCTAGCGTCACATAACACTAATTCAAAGATTTCTAGTAGTTCAATAAAAACAAAACCCTTTTTTTAAAAATATTGCTATTTTTCTTTTACAGCCTATTAAAAATATTGCTATTTTTTAAAAATTATTGTAGTTTTTAAATGTTTTTTTGTTAAAAACCTCAATTAGGAGAATAAAATGAAAAGTATAAAAGAAAAAGGACTACACGAGTTTGTCCAACAAGACCCAATTCAAGCAGATTGGGAAGTGTTTGGTAGGGTTGCTAATCCGGTAACTCGGCGTGGTTTTTTTAAAGGATTAGGAAAAATGTCTTCTTTAGTCGGAGGCTATGTTGTTTTTCATCAGTTTATGCCCGCTGGACTTATACCTGCGGTTTTTGCTAATACTTTGAGTGATTTTAAGATAGAAGGCAAAGATGGACTGACTGTTTTAAACGACAGACCTTTGAATGCAGAGACTCCTCCTCATCTTTTAAACGATGCTATAACTCCTGTAGAAAGGCTTTTTATCCGCAACAATGGTATTCCACCTAAGAATCCAGCTGCAGATAAATGGTCTTTAACCATAGATGGAGAATCTGCAGAGCAGTCTCAAAGTTATAGCATTCAAGATTTGAAAACAAAGTTCAAAAATGTAGATTTGCAGCTTGCTTTAGAATGCGGAGGAAATGGTCGTAGCGAATTTGATCCTCCAGCCAAAGGCAACCAGTGGACTTTAGGGGCTGTGGGATCTCCTGTTTGGAATGGAGTCAGACTAAAAGACATTCTAAAAGCTTCTGGTGTGAAAAGCGATGCTGTTTATATTGCTTATTTTGGTGCGGATAGACATCTTAGTGGTGTACCCGGTAAATTACCTATTTCTCGCGGAGTGCCTATCCTCAAGGCTTTAGAAAATGAATCTATGGTAGCTTGGGGTATGAACGGTAAACCACTACATCCAATGAATGGCTATCCTCTTAGGTTAGTTTTTGGAGGTTGGCCCGGTTCTACTTCTGGTAAATGGTTGAAACGAATTGCCATTCGTGATAAGGTGCACGATGGACCGAAAATGACAGGAAAGGCTTATCGCCTACCTTGTTTTCCGGTAGCTCCTGGCACAAAAGTGGACAATAAAGATATGTGCATTATTGAGTCTATGCCCGTAAAATCGTTGATTACTTATCCAAAGTCTGGTATTCAACACAGCTTGGGTGAAAAACTAAACTTCAATGGACAGGCTTGGGCGGGAGATAGAAAAGTATCTAAGATGCTTGTTTCTATGGATTTCGGCCAGACTTGGCAAAAAGCAAAACTCCAAAAACCAAAAAATAGATTGGCTTGGCAACAATGGAGTTCTAGTTTTAAATTTCCGCAAAAAGGATATTATGAAATTTGGGCTAGGGCTGTAGATAATGCAGGAGTTGCACAGCCTATGGTATTACCTGGTTGGAATCCTAAAGGCTATCTCAATAATTCTTCCCATAGGGTTGCTGTGCGTGTTTCTTAATCGCACCAATTAAAAGACTAGCGTTCTGTTTAGAGAAGGTTTAGTGAGTATCTAATGGCAAGGGTGTCTTTTGGCGCTCTTGCCCCAAAAAAAACACAAAGTCTACACCAAAAAAGCAAGCTATTTTACTTTAGCTTGGTAAGACGGAGTGCGAATATTCATAAAAAACTTTTGAGTTTTGAGTCTTGAGTCTTACTTCTTTTAAAAGATGCAAAAAAATACTATTTTTTTATACTTGTTTTTTTGTTTTTTATTTTTTTTCTGGACATCCTTTTTTTATCTCTTTGCAGAAGAACAAAAAAAGGATACAGCTACAGGTTTTGTTATAGATAAAGGTTGGGAAATTGTGAGAGCTAACTGTACAGGTTGTCATTCTTCAAGGCTAGTCATTCAAAACAGATTAACTAGGAAAGTCTGGGTGGAGACTATTCGCTGGATGCAAGAAGAACAGGGTTTGTGGCAGTTGGGAGATTTTGAACCTGTGATTTTGGATTATCTCGCAAAAAATTATTCTCCGACTACGGCAAAGGGAAAACGAAAAAAACTAGAGTAGATATTTTGGATCCAATTAAATACAAAGATGAGTTTGGTAGAAGTTTTTCTTCTTTGAGAGTGAGCCTCACTCAAGCCTGTAATTTTCAATGCACCTACTGTGTGCCTCAAAATCTAGCTTTAAAAAAACTTCCAAATGAATTGAACGCAGCAGACCTTTTTTTCTTAACTCAAGCTCTGGTAAAAACCGCTGGAATCACAAAACTTCGTTTGACAGGCGGAGAACCTCTGCTTTACAGAGATTTAGAAAATTTTTTAGATTTTCTTCAAAAATTACCACTCAAGGACAAGAGTCTTACTACCAATGCCTTTTTACTGGAAAAATATTTGTCTCCACTTTGGGATAGTGGATTTCGCAGAATAAACATTAGCCTAGATAGTTTGGACGAGAAAATTTTTGTAAAAATGAGTCATAGAAAAGGATTGAAGCGGGTTTTATCAGCTATAGATAAAGCATTGGAAATGGGCTTTCGTCTTAAAATCAATATGGTGCCTATGAAAAATTTAAACGAGGAGCACATTATACCTCTTTTAGATTTTTGCTTGGCGAGAAATATAGAATGCCGCTATATTGAGCTGATGAAGATGGGGCATATTAAAAATGTTTTTGAATCTTTTTTTATTTCTATGGATGAATTATTAGAAAAAATTTCTCAAAAATATCACTTTCAAAAGAGCGATGCTCCGATAGATTCTGTAGCTCAAAAATTTGAGATTGCAGGCAAAGGATTTTTTGGGATTATTCCTAATTATTCTGCTCCTTTCTGTCAGAATTGTAATAGATTGAGACTTACTTCGGATGGAAAAATTTATGGTTGTCTCAGCAATACTCGCAATCAGTCCATAACGCACTTGCTGAACTCAGAACCCCAAGAATACAAAGTAGAACTAAAGAAAGTTTTATTGGGTGCTATGGAGTCTAAACAAAAAGTTTTTGTGGGGGCGGATACTTATATGCAACAGATAGGTGGCTAGTTTTTTTCTGATAGATTTTTATTGCTTTTTTTATTTTTTTTTATTATTCTTTAAGAGAATAAACGACAGATAAATTAATGAATCTACAACAACGAATAACAGATGGAGAGGATATTTCAAAAAAAATACTATCTGCTCTTTTGAGTGCTGGTGCAGATAAAAAAAAAGCAAAAATCGCTGCGGAAGCTATATCTCTAAAAACTGTGCAAAGTTTTGCAGAAAAATCAGAAACAAGCTTGGATTTAAGTAATCCAGATAAGGAAGCGACAAAAAAAGATCTAAGGATTTTAGAGTTAAGTATCCAAAAAGAAATGGCAATAATGCAAAATAATTTGCAAAAAGAAATATCAACTATTAAAACAGACACTATCAAGTGGGTCTTTGCAATGACTGCGGGCAGCTTGGCAATCACTCTTTCATCTATGTTTGCAATGTTCCAGCTTCTTTTGTAATAGAGAACTTTTTAAAAAAAATTTTAGACCGAGGGAAATGCTTTTTTAGACCGAGGAAAATGCTTTTTTAGACCGAGGGAAATGCTTTTTTAGACCGAGGGAAAAATTTCTCGAGAATCCAAGATTAAAGTTAGGGGTCCTTCACATACCAGATGGATTTTTGTATAGGCTCCAAACAAACCTTGTGATACTTTTTGAGGAAAAGCTGTTGCTACTTTTTTGTAAAAGTTATTATAAAGCAGTTTTGCATCTTTCGGTTTTGCTGCTTTATGCCAACTTGGATTTCTGCCTTTTTTCACATCGGCAAAAAGAGTAAATTGGGAGACTAATAAAATTTCTGCAGATTTATCGGAAATAGATGCTACAGTTTTATTTTGTGTGTCTCCAAAATAATGAATATTAGCGAATTTTTGGAGCATTTTATCTAGTATACTTTCTTTATCTTCTTTGTGAAAACCTACTAGTACTAATAAACCTTCTCCGATTCTAGCGATGCATTTGTCTTCTACAGTTAGACTGGCTTGACTTACTCTTTGTATTACTAACCTCATTTTACGGAGTGGACCAACAACTCTATTTTTTTAAGAATAGCCGTTTCTAATTTATTTACAGTCTCTTTATTTTGTCCTGTTAAGTTGAGATAAAATTTAATTTTAGGCTCTGTACCAGAGGGGCGAGCGGTGATCCTACTGCCTTCTTTTAAGTGAAAAGCAAAAATATGAGCTATGGGTAGTGTCGTGTCTTTGATAAGGATGTTTTTGCCCTTAGCTGAAATATTAGACTCTAAAATACAAGAATTTTTGTAATCTATAGCTTTACTGATTTGCATACCTTCATTAAAAAATGATTTCTTGAATTGCTCCATAATGGCAATAATTTTTTTTTTTCCTTGTATTCCTTCAAAAGAATAGTCTGCCAAGCTATCTTTACAGTAGCCGTATTTTTGATAAATTTCCTCTAGTAAATCTAAGGGAGTTTTGTTTTCTGCTTTTAATTCGGCTGTCATTTCTGCAAAAAAAACTGCTGCCATTATTCCATCCTTGTCTCTTATTTCCGAGCTTAATAGATAACCATGACTTTCTTCGCAGCCAAAAACAAATACTTCTCCTAAATCCGAAAGATCTATTTGTCTCATAACCGATGCTATATTTTTAAAACCTGTCAGAGTTTCATAGACTTTCATTCCAAAAGACTCGGCTATTTTTTTTTGTAGGGGGGAAGTGACTACGGTGCTAATCACTACTCCTTTTTTAGGTAATTTGTTTTTTTCTTTTAGGGTTTTAAGATAATAATAAAGCAAAAGCTGTCCTATTTGATTTCCATTGATTGTGTGCCACTGATTTTCTTTTTTACATAAAATACCAATTCTATCTGCATCTGGATCAGTAGCAAAAATTAACTCGTCTTCGGGTATAGCCTCAAGTATAGCTCCCCCGAAGGTTTCTCTTTCTTCGGGGTTAGGTTTTTTCAATCCTCCGAAATTTGTATCGGGAGAACTTTGGGATTTGCACAAGTGAAATTTTTGAAAATTTCTTTTTTTCATAATCTGGGTTACAGACAATTTGCCTGCTCCATACAAAGGGCTATAGATTAGGTTTAAGTGGGAGTTTTTTGTTTTATCTCCAATGCAGATTTCTTCTAAAAGTCGAAAATAGGCATCGCTTACTTTTTGAGGCATCCATTGTATTTTTTTTTTTTCTAGTAGCTCAGCAAAACTTTTTAGTTTGAAAGAAGTGTAGTCTTTTACACTATCTATAAATTTTTTAATTTCTAGGTCTTCGGGGGAGCTAACTTGAGCTCCGCTTTCGTTATAAATTTTGTAGCCGTTGTATTGAGGAGGATTATGGCTTGCGGTAATAACTACTCCAGCGGTTGTTTTTAAAAAACGGATTGCAAAAGAAAGTAAGGGAGTGGGGGCGAGTTCTTTAAAGAGCCATACTTGAATTTTGAAATTTGCAAATGTTCTGGCTACTTCTTTGGCAAATTCTACAGAAAAGGCTCTATTGTCGTATGCAATGGCGATAGATTTGTTTTTTTGGTTCTGGGGGAGAGATAAGACATATTTTGCAAAGCCAATGCTGATTTTTCTTACAGTATAAAGATTAATCCTATTTGTGCCAGCCGCCATTACTGCCCTGATTCCACCTGTTCCAAAATCCAATTCTTGAGAAAATCTGCTCTCTAGTTCTTCTTTATCTTCTTTTTTGAGGAGTTTTTGAATTTCTGCTCTTGTGGTGGAATTAAAATCAGGGGATTCTGCCCAGTGTTTTATATTTTCTGCAGTTTTTTTTTTTTTCATTTTGGGAGGAGTCCACTTCGTCATACAAAGACCTTTTTTAAAAAAGGTAAAGCAGTATATTACCGTCAGGCTTCCTAAACTT
The DNA here is from genome assembly GCA_965216635.1 of bacterium. Lineage (GTDB taxonomy): Bacteria > SAR324 > SAR324 > XYD2-FULL-50-16. Next base: position 1,582,119 of record OZ244188.1, on the reverse strand, counting down.
AAAAAATAAGTAAGGCATGCACACAGGAAACAAGAACCGCTTTTATAGTTCTTTATTTAATATCTAGATAGTAACAAAGCAGACCTTTAAGAAGGTTCTGCTAATTTAGAAATTTTTGCAATAAGTTTTTCTATTTCCGCTACAATTTCTGCTTCTTTTTCTAATTTTTCTGGTTTGTTTTCCGTTTCTGTGCTGCGAGATTCTGTTTTTCTTGCTAGATTAACCGCTAAAGCAAAAATTATGTAAGCGTAGTCGTGTGAGTTTAAAAATTTTTTTTCGCCTACTTGAGTAAAATCAGCCACTTGATTGATAATAGATAAAATTTTTTCTTTTGTTTGTTCGTTTTCTTCTAGTTTAAAACTAAAATCTTTGTCACCTATTTTGAATTTTATTAAATCAGTTATATCAGACATTTTTTGACCTCATTGAGAAATTCTTCAATCCCGTACCCATTCAAACCTGAAATCCAATATACCTTGATATTATTCTTTTGAAAATATTCTTTTTCTTTTTCTAAAATACTAGATTTTTTGATTTTATCTTGTTTGTTTAGCAAAACAACAAAATTTTTTTTTAATAATGCTTCAGAAAACAGAGCCAATTCTTTTTTAAGTAAAAGAAAACTTTGTTTGACGGAAAACTTTTCATCACTACCGTCTATTAAAAAAAATAAAAATTTGGTGCGTTGGATATGTTTTAAGAATCTATACCCTAGCCCTTTTCCATCGTGAGCTCCTTCTATTAAGCCGGGTATATCGGCTACTACAAAACTTTTGTAGTCGGCTAAACGAACTACTCCTAGTTGAGGAAAAAGAGTTGTAAAGGGATAGTCTGCGATTTTTGGAGTTTGATTGGATATTTTACTTAAAAAAGTAGATTTTCCTGCATTAGGTAAGCCTACTAAACCTACATCTGCCATAATTTTCAACTCTAAAAGAAAGGTTTTTTCTACGCCTGATTTTCCTTGCAGAATTTCTTCATTGATAGGTTTTCCTGTTTTAAAATTTTGGTTGCCTACGCCTCCATCGCTACCTTTGAGAATAAGAATTTTTTCTGGAGTTAGAGTTTCGCAAATTTCCTCTGTGGTTTGTTCGTCTAATAATAAAGTGCCAAGTGGCACTTCTATGATTTTATCTATTCCTGATCTTCCATTTTGATTTTTTCCTTTACCGTGCAAACCATTTCCAGCCTTTTGATGAGGATGATATCTTAAGTAAGTCAGGTTATTCAAACTAGGAGTGCCTTGTAGATAGATGCTACCTCCTACACCCCCGTTTCCTCCAGAAGGCAATCTCTTTTTGCCTCTATAATAATAGGATAAACAACCATTGCCACCACCTCCAGATTTTAAAAATACTTTTGCTGAATCAATGAATTTCATATTGTAGAGAGAATATCAAAGGTTTCTCGAAATTTTATGGTATGGTAATATATTCAGGAGAAAACATTTGAGGTTTGAAAATAATAAATCCATTATTAAGTCTTTCTAATTTACCATCCCATTTTTCTTGCCAATCAGTAAAGGGTTTTCTTGGTTCTCCATTCTTTTTTTTAGGACTACTAATTGGTATTTCATAAGTGATATTGATAATTTTATTGTTTTTCTTTATGTGTTGCCAAGGTGCTCTGATTTCTTTACTCATAGATTCTTTTTTGATTTGAATATTTACTTCTTCTTTTTTATGAATGAATTTCATATCTATTCCTTGATAATCTAGTTCAGCACTCATTATTACATTTTGATTTCCATAGATTTCTTCAGCAGCATAACCCCCTTGAATTTGTGTTAGTAATGACGCCCAAGTTCTATAGATTCTGGCGGGCAGACCTCTATAAAATGTTTCTACACTAAACATAGTCTTTTTTCTAAATGCTTCTAGCTCATTGCTCAAATCTTGTGAGTAAATCTCATAAAATTTTTCAAAAGAAGGAAAATTTTTTCTTCTTTTCCAATATTCTTGGTAAAGGTGGCAAATAGCTTGAATATTTTTTGGTAAATTGAGTTCAACTAGTTTTATATGCCTGTATTTTTCTCTATACCTAGCCAAATCAATAGTAAGTAAGAATTGGTTAAATTTTTCTCTTGAAGTCATTTTTAGTAATTTTCTAAAACAAAGTTTCTGTTTTCTTTTCTGTTTTTTTCAACCAACTATTGGCTAGTAATACATAGTCTGGATTGATTTCTGTAGCAAAAAAATTGACTTCCATTTCTTGAGCGACTACGCATTCAGAACCAGAGCCAGCAAATGGAACTAATAGGCATCCTTTGGAATCGGTAGCTGACGCGATAAGTTTTTTTGTCAGATTAGCTGGTTTTTGTGTTGGGTGCTTGATAGTGTTATGCGTTAAGTGAGATTCTGTTTCATTAGGAAAACAAAGACGATTACAGTCTTTACAAAAAAACCATCTCTCAGAATAGCCAGCTCCTCCAGCCAAAGCGGGAATTTTCAAAACATCCCTAGGCAAAGCCCCATTAGGATGGGCTTGGTAAATCGTTTTTTTTCCTTTAGTGCTATAGCGACAATAGGTTTCTTTACGCACCTTACCCGCTGCATTTTTAAGAAAAGATTCGGTGTAATTTTCTCGAATAGCGTCTACTCTTAACTGCGGTTTTTTTTCTTTCCAAATACAAAGAATAGATTCGTGGCTCCTTTGCCAAAATTTCAAAGAAGGAACAGCTTTATTGGTATAGTGCCAAACTAACCATTTTTGTTTTTCTAAAGGATAACGCACTGCTATATGGGCTAAAATTTCTGGAAATCCATAAATAAAGATTGGGGCTGTCGCTTTCGCCAGTCGTAGACATTCAGCAATCCATTCGTCGCACCAATGCAAATAATCTGGCAACTCACGGTAGTCTTTGGTATTACCAAAATCTTTTCCTATATTGTAAGGAGGGTCTGCAATAACTAAATCAAAAAAATTTTCTTCTTGGATTTCTTTTAATGAAACTACTGCATCATCACAAACAATTTTGTTGAGAGATAGTGTAGTATCACTAGATGGAATTTTTTTAAGATTGGCTTTCATAAATTATAACTTTTAAACAACGCCTACCTTTTCTTGTACTTTAGCAAGCAAATCTTTGCTTGCTTGACGCACTTTTTTTGCATTATCTGCCAAAAGTTGGATGATTTTATCGTCTGCGCATTCGCTAGAATAATATTTTTCTTTGATAGGAGCTGTGAGTTGTATAATATCTTCTGCGAGTTTTTTTTTCATTTGGGCGTAAAATTTTTGCTCACCTTTGTTATACTTGTTTAGGTATTCTTGGTAAGTTTCCTCACTGCTACAAAGTTTTAAGATTGCATAGAAGTTTTTCATAGTCTCGGACATTTCTTTACCTTTTTCAGGACCTAAATCTGTTTTTGCCGACATTACTTTTTTTAAGATAGTCTCAGCGCTATCTAGTAGACCAATGCTATTACCATCGGATTTACCCATTTTTCCGCTCCCGTCCAGACTAGGCACACGGATAGATTTCATTACTTGGGCTTTAGGAATGATAAAGGTTTCTCCAAAAAGATGGTTGAATTTTTGGGCTATATCTCTGGTAATTTCTAGGTGCTGTAGTTGGTCTTCTCCTACTGGAACTATGCTACTGCTTACAATCAAAATATCGGCAGCCATCAATACAGGATAGGATAGAAGTCCAAGTGATACGATTTCTTCTTTGGCGGCTTTGTCTTTAAAGGTTGTGCATCTTCTCAGTAATCCTTCTGGAGTAATTGCAGAAAGAATAGTAGTAAGGTAAGGAATTTCTAAGATATCACTTTGTTTGTAGATCAAGGCTTTTTCTGTATTTATACCGCAAGCTATGTAGCTTTTTACGACTTCTAGGGTGTTTTTTTGAAGAAGCTCTTTTTTTTGAATACTTGTTAAGGCGTGTAAATCAGCAACAAAATAATAGCAGTTTGCTCCCGTTTTTTGTAATTCTAAAAATTGAGCGATCGCTCCAAAGTAATTTCCTAAATGTAGACTGCCAGTAGGTCTAATACCTGAGAGGACTACTTTTTTTTTGTCCATTGTATGAATTTATTTTTTTATTTTTGGGAAAGGTTTTTTATAATATTGGATAGGTTTGTGGCGTCTGTTTTTTTACTTCTTTCAGGGTAAAGCGGGTTGATAATTATTTTTGCTAGCTCTGGAAGAAAATGCTCTTGGTAGTGAGGTTCAATTTTATCTTTGTTTTCTATGCGGGCTAACATTTTCGCCATAGCCAAACGGTTTTCTGTTTCTAGTCTGTGTTTTCTGGTGTTGGTATAAATTCTCAACACCGTAAAACTAACGATAGACAAGAAAGGAAAAAGAAAATAACCCGCTAGAAATTTTTCAGGTATTGTAAATTCAGGCAACGAATTTTCAAAAAAAGGCAATATAAAAATTATAGCAGTTATCACAACTGTAAGTATAGAAAATCCTAGCCATAGATACTCGGATATTATTAATTTTTTTTTTAGATCTTCTAGTGTTTTTTGAAATTCTTGAGTTTTTCTAGTTCCTTCTGCTTGCTCTTTGATTTCTTCTTTTATTTCTTCTCGGACTTCTTTTTTGGCTTTTTTAGTTTCTTCTTGGAAAATTAAAGTAGGGTCTAGTTCTTGTGCTTTTTTAAAATTTTTTAGTGCTTTTTCTTCGTTTCCTAATTCTCGGTAAACACGGCCTAGGTTGTAGTAGGCTTCTGCATTTTTTGGGTCTAGTTTTAAAACTGAAGTATAATCCTCTATAGAGTCTTCATATAAAGTATTTGCAAATTCTCTCCCGCTTTCTTTTGCATAGCCTCGGTGCATATAGGCTTTTATATTTTTGGGATCTAGTTTTATGACTTCATCGTAATCCCATATAGCTTCCTCATAAAGATTTACTTCATCTTTTGCTAATCCTCGGTTGTAATAGGCTTTTGCATATTTTGGGTTTATTCCTATGGCTTTGTCAAAATCGTCAATAGCTTCCATGTATTCTGTGAGTTCATATTTTGCGTTGCCTCGGTTCATGTAGGCGCGTGCATCTTTTGGGTCTAGCTCTATGGATTTGTCGTAATCTGCAATAGCTTCTTTGTGTTGTTTGAGAACAGCTTTTACAAGTCCTCGGCTATAGTAGGCTTTTGCAAATTTTGGATTTAGTTTTATGGCTTTGCCGTAATCCTTAATAGCTTCGCCGTATTGCTTAAGATCATATTTTGCGGCGCCTCGGTTATAGTAAGCTAATGCAAAATCTGGGTTTAATTCTATGGCTTTGTCGTAATCTTTGATAGCTTCGTCGTATTGTTTAAGTTCATATTTTGCGTTGCCTCGGTTGTTGTAGGTGTTTGCGTTTTTTGGGTCTAGTTCTATGGCTTTGTTAAAATCTGCAATAGCTCCTTTTAAATCTCCTTTTTTATATTTTGCCGAACCATTATCAAAATATTTTTCTGCTTCTGCTTCTTTACTCATTGTTTTTTAGGTTGGGGGTTGTGAAATAATTTGTTGACAAAAAAAAAATTTATTATGTATAAAAACAATGTTCTTGCTCTGGTATCATCAGGCTTTAAGACTATAGCAATATAGCTAGGCTAAGTAGCAACCAGCTGCTTAGCCTATTTTTATGGACCAGTAGGTTTGCCTTTTTGTCTTTGTTCTGCTTCCCATTGCAGAGCAGCTTCACGGGTGGTGCGGTTGCCGACCTGTTTAATGTGAACTTTTTTTTCACTCTCTCGCTGATGCTCATACTCACGACGTTCTAAATCTTTAGTGATACCAGTATGAACGATTTTATTACCTTTTTTTAGATTATATTTATATACAACTCTATTAGTTGGCATAATTTACATCTCTTTAATTTTGTTACTTAATGTTATACAACTCTGTGCGAATTTTGTCATTTTGGGTTTTCTATGATTTTTATTTCTTCTTTTGTGAGATTGTATAGCTGGTAGGTGAGTTTGTCAATTTGTTTTTATCTGGCTGGTTTTATCTGACTGGTTTTATCTGGCTGGTTTTATCTGGCTGGTTTTGTTTGGGGTGGTTTGTCTATTGGGGTTTTTGTGGTGCTGTCTTTTGCTTTGGCTGGTAGATTTTTATCTACGAGTTGAATGAAAAGTTTTTGTTCTTTTGGTGTGATTTTTGGGACGGATGCTCTTCAGTATTCCTACGAGCTAAAAATTTTTTTCGCACCTGTTCTAACCATTTGGCTAGCCGTCACATCAGCGAAATTCAAAGGTCTATTATCTATAATGTTCTGCATCCACATTCTGAGCCAATCCTACAACTGGAAATAACAGCAAAACAAGAAAAAGTAATTTTTTCAATGTGCAGGCAAGCAAAAAACAGGCACGCAAAAAACAGGCAAGCAAAAAAATCAAATAATTTATTTTTTTATTTTTCGGGAAGGTTTTTTATAATATTGGATAGGTTTGTGGCGTCTGTTTTTTTGTTTTTTTCGGGGTAAAGCGGGGTAATAATTATTTTTGCTAGCTCTGGAAGAAAATGCTCTTGGTAGTGAGGTTCAATTTTCTCTTTGTTTTCTATGCGGGCTGACATTTTCGCCATAGCCAAACGGTTTTCTATTTATAGTCTGTGTTTTCTGGTGTTGGTATAAATTCTCAACACCGTAAAACTAATGATGGAAAAAAAAGAAAAAAAAAGTACGTCAAGCAAGCAGGAAAAAAAGATTTAGATTCTTTTGCAAAGAATATAATTATAAAAAAACCTATAAAAATAACACTAGCTGCACCAACAGCCACCAAAGACCACCAACCCCAGTTTTTTTCATCTTTGCTAATTGTCTCTCTTAAATCCTCTAATGTTTTTGAAAATTTTGTGTTTGTTCTGTCCGCTCTGTGATTTTTTTGAATTGTTCTTTAGGAATTAGCGTAGGGTCCAGTTCTTGTGCTTTTTTAAAATTTTTTAGTGCTTCTTCCTCGTTGCCTAATTCTCTGTAAGTAAGTCCTCGGTTGTAGTAGGCGTTTGCGTATTTTGGGTCTAGCTCTATGGCTTTATCGTAGTCTTTGATAGCTTCGTTGTATTGTTTGAGGTCATCTTTTGCGGAGCCTCGGTTGTAGTAGGCTTTTGCATCTTTTGGGTCTAGTTCTATAGTTTCGTCGTAATCCTTAATAGCTTCGTCGTATCGCTTAAGTTCATCTTTTGCAATGCCTCGGTTCATGTAGGCGCGTGCATATTTTGGGTCTAGCTCTATGGCTTTATCGTAGTCTTTGATAGCTTCGTTGTATTGTTTGAGGTCATCTTTTGCTAGTCCTCGGTTGTAGTGGGCTTTTGCGTCTTTTGGGTCTAGCTCTATGGCTTTATCGTAGTCTTTGATAGCTTCCTTGTATTGCTTGAGTTCATCTTTTGCAATGCCTCGGTTCATGTAGGCGCGTGCATCTTTTGGGTCTAGCTCTATGGCTTTATCATAATCTGCAATAGCTTCCCTGTATTTTTTGAGTTCAGCTTTTGTGTTGCCTCGGTTGTAGTAGGCTTTTTCATCTTTTGGGTCTAGCTCTATAGCTGTATTAAAATCTGCAATAGCTTCTTTGTGTTGTTTGAGGTCATCTTTTGCGTTGCCTCGGTTGTAGTGGGCTTCTGCAAAATTTGGGTTTGATTCTATGGCTTTATCAAAATCTGCAATAGCTTCCACGTATTCTGTGAGTTCATATTTTGCGTTGCCTCGGTTGTAGTAGGCTGCTGCAAAATTTGGGTCTAGCTCTATGGCTTTATCAAAATCTGCAATAGCTTCCACGTATTCTGTGAGTTCATATTTTGCTAGTCCTCGGTTGTAGTAGGCAGTTGCATCTTTTGGGTCTAGCTCTATGGCTTTATCGTAATCCCATATAGCTTCCTCATAAAAATTTACTTCATATTTTGCTAATCCTCGGTTGTAGTAGGCTTCTATATTTTTGGGGTCTAGCTCTATGGCTTTATCGTAATCTTTGATAGCTTCCTCGTATTCTGGGAGTTCATATTTTGCGTTGCCTCGGTTGTAGTAGGTTTTGGCTTCCTTTGGGTTTAATTCTATGGCTTTATCGTAGTCTACGATAGCTCCGTTGTGTTGTTTGAGTCCAGCTTTTGCGTTGCCTCGGTTCGTGTAGGCTTCTGCATATTTTAGGTCTAGCTCTATGGCTTTGGTAAAATCTTTAATAGCTTTTTTGTGTTGTTTGAGTTCATATTTTGCTAGTCCTCGGTTGTCGTAGGCAGTTGCATCTTTTGGGTTTAGTTTTATGGCTTCGTCGTAATCTGCAATAGCTTCTTTGTATTGTTTGAGTTCAGCTTTTACGTTGCCTCGGTTGTTGTAGGCTTTTGCATCTTTTGGGGCTAGTTCTATGGCTTTGTTAAAATTTTTTATAGCATCTGTATGCTGGTTGAGTTCAGCTTTTGCGATGCCTCGGTTTATATAGGCAGTTGCATTATTTGGGTTTAATTCTATGGCTTTATCGTAGTCTACGATAGCTCCGTCGTATTGTTTGAGATCAGCTTTTGTGTTGCCTCGGTAAATATAGGCGTTTGCGTTTTTTGGGTTTAGTTTGATGGCTTCGTCGTAATCTGCAATAGCTTCTTTGTATTGTTTGAGTTCAGCTTTTACGTTGCCTCGGTTGTTGTAGGCTGCAGCAAGATTCGGGTCTAGATCTATGGCTTTGTTACAGTCTTTGATAGCTTCGTCGTATTGTTTGAGTTCAGCTTTTACGGTGCCTCGGTTGTTGTAGACGCTTGCGTCTTTTGGGTCTAGTTCTATGGCTTTGTCGTAATCTGTGATAGCTCCTTCATAATCTTTTTGCTCAAATTTTGCTACGCCACTAATAAAATATTTTTCTGCTTCTGTTTTACTCATTTTTTTTTAGGTTGGGGTTGTTTTTTATTTTCAATGGTGGCGATTTCTTCTTTTGTGAGATTGTATAGCTGGTAGGTGAGTTTGTCAATTTGGTTTTGTTTGGCTGGTTTTGTTTGGGGGGTTGTCTATTGGGGTTTTTGTGGTGCTGTCTTTTGCTTTGGCTGGGAGATTTATCTACGAGTTGAATGAAATGTTTTTGTTCTTTTGGTGTGATTTTTGGGACGGATGGTTTTTCAAAAAACACCTTACTTAATTATCTATAATGTTCTGCATCCACATTCTGAGCCAACCCTACAACTGGAAATAACAGCAAAACAAGAAAAAGTAATTTTTTCAATGTGCAGGCAAGCAAAAAAAAGTAAGCAAGCAAAAACAGACAAGCAAAAAAACAGGCAAGCAAAAAAAAGTAAGAAAAAAACAGGTAAGCAAAAAACAGGCAAGCAAAAAAAACAAGAAAAAACAGGCAAGCAAAAAACAGGCAAGCAAAAAGCAGGCACGCAAAAAACAGGCAAGCAAAAACAGACAAGCAAAAAAACAGGCAAGCAAAAAAATCAAATAATTTATTTTTTTATTTTTCGGGAAGGTTTTTTATAATATTGGATAGGTTTGTGGCGTCTGTTTTTTTGCTTTTATCGGGGTAAAGCGGGGTGATAATTATTTTTGCTAGCTCTGGCATAAAATGCTCTTGGTAGTGAGGTTCAATTTTATCTTTGTTTTCTATGCGGGCTAACATTTTCGCCATAGCCAAACGGTTTTCTGTTTCTAGTCTGTGTTTTTTAATATTGGTATAAATTCGCAACACAGTAAAACTAACGATAGACAAGAAAGGAAAAAGAAAGTAACCCGCTAGAAATTTTTCAGGTATTTTAAAGTTTAACCATTCTGACAAAAAACTTTCAAAAAAAGGTAATAAAAAAACTGCTGCTGTTATAACAACCAATCCAAAAGACCACCTACCCCATTTTTTTTCATCTTTGCTAATTGTTTCTTTTAAGTCCTCTAGTGTTTTTTGAAAATTTTGTGTTTGTTCTGTCCGCTCTGTGATTTTTTTGAATTGTTCTTTAGGAATTAGCGTAGGGTCTAGTTCTTGTGCTTTTTTAAAATCTGCAATAGCCTTTTCTTCCTCTCCCAATGCTCTGTAAGTAAGTCCTCGGTTGTAGTAAGCTTCTGTATTTTTTGGGTCTAGATCTATGGATTTGTCGTAGTCTGTAATAGCTTCTTTGTGTTGTTTGAGTTCAGCTTTTGCGTTGCCTCGGTTGTTGTAGGATTCTGCGTTTTTTGGGTTTAGTTTTATGGCTTCGTCGTAGTCTGCAATGGCTTCCTTGTGTTGTTTGAGTTCAGCTTTTGCGTTGCCTCGGTTGTAGTAGGCTAGTGTGTCTTTTGGGTCTAGCTCTATAGCTTTGTCAAAATTTACAATAGCTTCCTTGTATTGTTTGAGGTTAATTTTTGCTAGTCCTCGGATGTAGTAGGCTTTTGCGTCTTTTGGGGCTAATTTTATGGCTTTATCGTAATCCTTAATAGCTTCGTCGTATTGCTTGAGTTCATCTTTTACTATGCCTCGGTTCATGTAGGCGCGTGCATCTTTTGGGTCTAGATCTATGGATTTGTCGTAATCTGCAATGGATTCGTTGTATTGTTTGAGTTTATATTTTGCGTTGCCTCGGTTGTAGTAAACTTCTGCATTTTTTGGGTTTAATCCTATAGCTTTATCAAAATCTGCAATGGCTTCTTTGTATTGTTTGAGAATAGCTTTTACAAGTCCTCGGATGTAGTAGACGTTTGCGTCTTTTGGGTCTAGTTCTATGGCTTTGGTAAAATCTGTGATAGTTCCTCTAAAATCTCTTTTTTTATATTTTGCTACGCCACTATCAAAATATTTTATTGCTTCTGTTTTTTTACTCATTGTTTTTTAGGTTGGGGGTGTTTTTTATTTTCAATGGTGGTGATTTCTTCTTTTGTGAGATTGTATAGCTGGTAGGTGAGTTTGTCAATTTGGGTTTGTAGTTCGGTGGTGTCTTTTCTTTGTGCTTTGGCTTGGAGTATTTTATCTACTAGGGTTATAAAAGGCTGTTGCTCTTTTGCTGTGATTTTTGGGATGGGTAAATTTTCAAATGCGTGTTTGTTATATTGATAGCCAGATTTTCCTAAAATAGCACCAGAACCGAAAGTTTTAAAATAAAAAGTAATAAGATTAGAATTAAGTAAAGCACAAATATATTCTAGACTATCTTTAACAATCATTATAAAACCTGTTTTTTCTATAAAAAATTTTTCTTTATCATAAAAGAAATGAGCATGCTGAGTAGTTTCAGGATATACAATTTTTTCTTTTTCAAGTTCTTTTAAGTAGGCACAGTCGCGTAGGTTATAAGGTGTTGCTCCTTGGTCTTGGCGTTTTTCTAGTGCGGGGTAAAACCGATGCAAGTGTTCTCGGATTACAGGGTAGTCGTCAATGTTGATGGGCGGAGTTGAATTTTTTTTGTCTCCGTTGTGGCTATTGATAAGATACAAACCAGCCCAATTATGCTCGTAGGCTTTGATGTCTCTACCTCGTAAAATGGGTTTTATGATTTCTGCAGATTTTGGGTCGGCTTTTACTAGCTCGTCTTTTTTTTCTTGGTTAATAATAAACGCCTCGTTGTAGCCTGTCTTAATTCCATAGTTTATTTTTAGATCCCAATCCTTGAGTGGAGTGCCGATTGTTTCTATTTTTGTTTTGAGTTTTATTTCTAACGGACTGCCAAAAGTCCAAGCCTGCTCTGTGAGATTTTTTTGTGAGAAATTTTGCGAAATTTTAGACAAAATTTCTTCAAAGTCCGCTGGTTTGAAATTATTCTTTTGTATATCCGCCACGAGTAGCTGGTTTTCGCTAGATTGTTTTTTTTGAAATCCCAAAATACAGGCGTCTACAGTTGCCTCGTCAAAAACGGCTAGCCCGCTAAAATCTATAAAGTGGGTGAGGGTGTTTTTGAGTAAAAACTTCCTTAAAGCTGCGCCGTAGTTTGCTCTTGCAAATTTATTGGAGACGATAAATTGGAATGTGCCATTTTCTTTTAATAGATTGTAGCCTTGTTCTACAAAGTAGGTAAAAATATCTGCTGTGCCTTTATAGACTTGATATTTGTTTTGAAAAAGTGCCTTAAATTCTTTGATTGCTTCTTGTCTGATGTAGGGCGGGTTTCCGATGATGGCGTCAAAGCCTACAAAGTTGCCTTCGTTGTCTAAAACAGCTGGAAATTCAAATCTCCATTCTAGAGCATTTTTGTGAATTTTGTTGCTTTCTGCTTCTGTTATTTTTTGCTCTAGTTTTGTTTCTTTTTGCATTGATGTTTGAATTGCTTTTGCTTGTTGTAGCACTTGCTCTTTGGTGAGTTTTGTATCAAAAAGTTGGCTGTTGTGTTTCTCGTTTCTTGCCATTCGGAGTCGGGATAGTTTTTTTCTCTCTGCAGACCAAAGCAGTTTTATGGAGTCAGCGTAGTTTTTTTTGATGGTGGAAATTTGCTTTTCTATCTCTTGTTTTTTTTCTTTGCTTCGGGTGTGGTAATAGGCTTGGACTGTTTTACGGTAGCTTTCTATATTTTTGCTTGCTGCTTCTGTTACCATTTCGTCTTTTAGTTCAAAACGGCTGGTAAGCGAATTACCGCATTTGATGTTGATGTCAATGTTGGGTAGGGTTTCTAGCGCTCTTGCCATATTGTAGTAGGCGTTTTTTAGCAGTTCTATCCAAAGTCTTAGGCGGCAAATTTTGACGGAGTTGTGGTTGATATCTACACCAAAAAGACAATTTTCAATGAGGGTTTGTTTTTCGCAGAAAAGGGCTTTTTGGATTCTTTGGCTTTCTCTGTTTTGGGGCTCGTATTGGAAAATAGTGCCTTGATTGTTACTGATAGATAGCTCGTCTTCTTGAACTTCTGCTTGGTAGTCCGTGAGTATTTTTCCATCTTGATCGCACAAAATACCTAGCTTGCTTTTTATGGCAATTAGCTCGTTTAGGGCGGATACCAAAAAATGCCCCGAGCCTACTGCGGGGTCGCAAATTCTTAAACTATTAAATATCTGGTTGGCTTCTTTGGTGAAGTCTGTTTTTTGGCTATGGTGGATTTTGTTATGGATTTCGTTTAAGTTTTGGCAGCTCCAGTTTTTGGCTTGGTTGAATTTTGTAATGACTGCTTTTTGGAGCGTCTCTTTGGCAATATACATCGTAATAAAACCTGGTGTGAAAAATGAGCCTTCCTTGTAGCCGTTGATCTTTTCAAAAATGAGCCCTAGCACAGATGCGCTAATGAGAGTTTTTTCGTCTTCTTTTATGTCTTCCTTGCCTTCGCTACTAAAATCGTAAGCGTCTAAAAATTGGAAAAAATAGTCTAAAGTTTGTAGGTTTTCTTTTTGTTTTTTTCCTGTTGCATCTTTTAAAACAGTGGCAGAAAAAAGAGGAATGGTTTTGTTGTCGTCTAGGTTGCTGATAGAAAGGGTTTGAATTTCTATCTGGGAGGGTTCAAAAAGGGAGCTGTTGAGATAAGGAACTTTGCCAAATTCTCGTTTTAAATCGGGGCTTCTTTGCTCGCTTTCTTTGGCTAGCACTTCAAAAAATAGGCTGTTGAGTTTGTCGTAGTTGGCAATTTTTTCTGTGTTTAGAAAAGCATAAGTTTTGTCTTTTTTGTGATAGCTCAAAAGCTGGGATTCCAAAAGTTTCAAAAATAAAATTCTGTTAATCCAAGTCAAACAAAGCTCTAGTGCTACCTGAAATAGTTGCTCTGGGATTTCTGAACCTTTAGGGTTTCCGAAGTAATGAGGGTCTTTAAGGTTTTGGAGTTTGTTGCCTGTTTCTAGTTGGTTAATCGTGTTTTCTAATAAAGAGCCAGCGTCTCTTTGATTTTCTGGTTTTCTTTGAATGAGTTTTTTGCCAGCGCTTTTAATTTCGTTCAGTCCTATAATATGCAACAGCTCTTTGTAAAATCCTTTGTCTAGCGAATTGCTATCGTTTTTTAGGGGAAGTTTTAAAAGATGTTGCGGGGATAAAATTTTGTAAAGTGCGATGAGTTCAATGATTTCAGACTGTTCGTTTTCTTTTGCTTGCTCTATATTTTTTGCTATAGGTTTCACTATAGGTTTTACTATAGGTTTTATTAGGGTTTTTTTATATTCTCTTAAATCAAAGTAGGTGAATTCTATTTTTTGATGGGAATTTTGAATGAATTTTTGGGCTATTTCTTTGTAAAAAAATTCTGTTGTTGTGGCGGGCAATCTTTGGTTTTTAAAATCTTGGTATTGCTTTTGAAAATCTTTGTTTTGATAAAAAACTTTTTCAAAAACTTCGGCGTCAAAAATAAACCACTTGTAGCCGTCGCTTATAATCAGATTTTTTATGTTAAGTTTATTTTCTCTTTCTCGCATATAGTAAAGCATTAGCTCGTGCATAGCCTTCACATTGAGATTGTATTGCTCTCCGTCTTTGTGGGGCATCTCCCGCTCGTTGCTGGGTCGCTTGGTTTCTATAATCACTCCTACAGCACTGTCCTTGTTTTTCCCTTCGCGAATTACTAAATCGGTTGCTTTTTTAGTGTTGATAGAATAATGGGGTTCGTAGTAGGTTTTTTTTAGAAAATCTGAAATGTGATTTTTGTTATGCTCTTCTGATTCTTGGGTGTTGATATTTTGGAGTAGCTCTTTTGCATTGCGTTTGAAATTTTCTATTTTTTCTCTGCTTACTCCTTTTTTAAGATAGGATTTATTTAATACTTCTCTGGGTGTGGAAGATCTGGGGGTGGAAGAATTGGGTGTGGATTTTATGTATTCCATTGGGTTACATTAAGAGTGGATTTTAGGCTATACAAGTTCTTTGAAATGTAGGTGTTCTGCGCATTTGATTTTACGAAAATCTTCGGGTTTATAGTGAGTTTTAAAAGTGGGGTTTCTAGTAGGTTGCTTATTAGAGTTTATTTTTGTGATACCAATAAAACGATGCTTATAGCCTTCTAAAAAATTTTCTTTCTCCCAAAAAACTTTTCCGATTTCTTTGCAATACAAAATAAAACACAAAGCCCCTTTGAGTTGACGGGTCACACCATTAAATTTTGTCTCTTTCATTTCAATGAAAATAATCCATTTCTTGTTGTCTTTTTGAGTAATAATAGCATAATCAGCTCTACTACATTCTCCTTTTGTAGATTGAAAAATACTACTCGGTGGTTTGAATTTCTCTGCTTTTATAACAATACTATTCTTAGGTAAATTTTTAATGATCACAGAATATTTTTTTCCCTCTGTCTCTTTAAGTGTAACATTGTATTGTTGATACTCTTCTCTAAGTGGTTCAGTAGCTTTAGCTTGAATCAACTCTTTTAATATTTTCAAATCACTCATCTTCTCCCCAAATAATTGCGTTTTCTATTTCGTTCATTTTATTGATGGTTGTATCAAAACTAGAAACTTCTATTCCATATTCTTGATCTATTGCGGCTTCAGTAAGGGTTATACTCTTACTGCTTTTTTGATTTTCTCTTGTTAAATTTTCTTCGGTTGAATTTTCTTTTATTAAATTTTCTTCGGCAATATAAACTTTTAGTTGTTCAGGTAAAATTAGCTCTGTGGATTTGTATCCTTCTCTTTTCATAATGTCTTTAAGGTAAGCCTCTTTTTTGCTGAGCATTATTAGAGTATTTAGCTCTTTGATAATATAGTCGCTATGGGTAGTAATGAAAACTTGAATACCTATATTTATCAAGCGAGCAAAAAGTCTGGCTACTTTCCTTTGGTTTTCTGGGTGCAGGTTTAATTCTGGTTCGTCTACGATGAGTAAATTTTCTTTTTGGGATTCGTGTTTTAGATAAAAACTGAGATCCAACAAAGAACGCACTGAACTAGAGCATTCATTAAGCATAAGTTTAGTTGTAGTTCCAGTGGGTTGGAAATAGATTATATCATTAACTATGATAAAACTCCCTCCGAGAATGTTTTTTTCAAATTCAGTTATTATTTTTGGGTGGCTAGCTGCAATAAAACTATTTTTTTTGGTTACAGTGTCTAATTCTCGGGCAAATTCTATATCACGTTCTACAGGTAGAGTATAGTTGAGAGATAGATGCGGCAATAATTCGTCTAAATTGATACTGATTCCTTGAGCGAATTTTTTTATAAGTTGGTTTAGAGTATAAATTAGCTCTTTGCGAAAAATCACCGCTCCTGTGCGTTCTGTGCTTATAAAAAAAGCTCTCGGAAAAGCTGAAGTAAATATAATACTGACTAGGGTAGCTTCTATGTCTTTTTTTATAGCTTCCATTGGAAAGCCATTTTTTTGTATATTCCCTAGCCAAGATACAACCAATTCCTCAGAATTTTTTTTATTTGATAAGGAAAAAATATCTTCAGAACCAACTTTTTTGGTTTGCTCTATGACTTGCAATTCGGGTTTGTTCAAATTTATTGAAAATTTTGCTTTTTGAAATTTGCTTGGATGAGCCGCAAATATTTTTGAGATTTGAGCGGAATATTCTGCGCAAGCCTCTTTAAGAATAGCGTCTTTTTTTTCCAAATATTCTTTGATGTTGATTCTGGATACACTTTTTGTTTGAAGATCCTTGATTACAGAATCGGGGATTTGAATTTTTAATAATTCTCTCCAAAAAAATAAAAATCCATACAAGCTATAGCTAGCGTAGGTTTTGCCAGTGTTGTTCTTGCCGCATATAATGGTTAAATCTCCTAGCGTAAATTCTGTTTTTCGCAAGACTCCTAGTTCTTCTAGTTTTATTTTTGCAATAATTTTACTAGGGGAGGTTGTTCCAGATGTAGTGTTCTCTAATATAGGATCAACTTGTGGTTGAGAGGGGGCAATGGTATTTATGTATTGTTGAATATATTTTAAATCTTTATTGTCAGAGGGTTTTGAAAATTTTGGGTCTAATTCGCTGGCTGTTTGAAAATCTTTTTTTGCTTTTTCTGCTTCTTTTAATTCTTGGTAAGTCAATCCTCGGATGTAGTAGGCTAGTGCATACTTTGGGTCTAATTCGCTGGCTGTTTGAAAATCTTTTTTTGCTTTTTCTGCTTCTTTTAATTCTTGGTAAGTCAATCCTCGGATGTAGTAGGCTAGTGCATACTTTGGGTTTAGTTCTATAGCTTTGTCGTAATCTGCGATAGCTTCTTTGTATTGTTTAAGGCCAAATTTCGCATTGCCTCGGTTGTAGTAGGCAGGTGCATAGTTTGGGTTTAGTTCTATGGCTTTATTATAATCTTGTATAGCTTCCTCGTGTTGTTTGAGGTCATTTTTTGCAATGCCTCGGTTGTTGTAGGCATGTGCATAGTTTGGGTTTAGTTCTATGGCTTCGTCAAAGTCTGCAATAGCTTCCTTGTATTGTTTGAGTTTAGCTTTTACGTTGCCTCGGTTGTAGTAGGCAGTTGCATCTTTTAGGTTTAATTCTATGGTTTTGTTGTAGTCTGCAATAGCTTCGTCGTATTGCTTGAGTTTAGCTTTTGCAATGCCTCGGTTCGTGTAGGCAAGTGCATATTTTGGGTCTAGCTCTATAGCTTTGTCGTAGTCTGCAATAGCTTTGTCGTATTGTTTGAGTTCAGCTTTTGCAACTCCTCGGTTGTTGTAGGCATCTGCATATTTTGGGTTTAGTTCTATGGCTTTGTCAATGTCTGTGATAGCTTCTTTGTATTGTTTTAGTTCAGCTTTTGCAATTCCCCGGTTCGTGTAGGCGCTTTCATATTTCGGGTTTAATTCTATGGCTTTGTCGTAGTCTACAATAGCTTCGTAGTATTGTTTGAGTTTAACTTTTGCAGAGCCTCGGTTGTTGTGGGCTTCTGCAAGATTTGGGTTTAGTTCTATGGCTTTGTCAAAATCTGCGATAGCTTCTTTGTGTTGTTTGAGTTTAGCTTTTACGTTGCCTCGGTTGTAGTAGGCGCTTGCATTTTTTGGGTTTAATTCTATGGTTTTGTTGTAGTCTGCAATAGCTTCGTCGTATTGTTTGAGTTTAACTTTTGCAACTCCTCGGTTGTTGTAGGCTGGAGCATCTTTTGGGTTTAGTTCTATGGCTTTGTTAAAGTCTGCGATAGCTTTGTCGTATTGCTTGAGTTCAGCTTTTATGTTACCTAGGTTGTAGTAGGCAGGAGCATTATTTGGGTCTAGTTCTATGGCTTGGTTATAATCTTTGATAGCTTCATCGTATTGTTTGAGTTCAGCTTTTACGTTGCCTCGGCAAGTATAGGCTATTGCATCTTTGGGGTTTAGTTCTATGGCTTCGTTGTAATCTGCAATAGCTTCTTTGTGTTGTTTGAGTTCAGCTTTTGCATCACCTCGGTAAGCATAGGCTATTGTATCTTTTGGGTTTAATTCTATGACTTTATCAAAATCTGCAATAGATTCTTTGTATTGTTTGAGATTATATTTTGCTAATCCTCGGTTGTTGTAAGTTGCTGCAAGATTTTTGTTTAGATTTGGTTCTATAATTAGGTCTATTAACTCTATGGTTTTGTCAAAATCTGCAATAGCTCCTGTGTGGTTTTTTTGTTTAGCTTTTTCCAAACCACTATTAAAATATCTTTCTGCTTCTTTACTCATTGTTTTTTAGGATGGGATTTTTTGTATTGTATATTTTTTTGGCTGGATTGTCAAAAAACATTTTTTAAGAAAAAATCAAAGGTGGGTAGAATTTGGGTTTTGTAGAGGGTGAAGTTTTGCTGTTCTTTTTGCTGTTCTTTTTTTAGAGGGTTTAATTCATTCCAAGCTATTTCTCTTTTTTCTAAGGTTTCGTAGACTGCAAAGAGGCTACTTCCAGAGCCGCTCATTTGAACGGTGAGAGGTTGAGTGGATTTTAGTATTTGTAGATAGTTTTTTAGTAGAGGCTGTGTTTTTAATACAGAGGGGTAAAGGTGGTTGTCTTTTACAGAAATTTTTTTTATTCCAGTAGTGCGGTAGTCTGTTTTTTGTGGCGGTGAACTATTGGATGGTTTGTAGTTTTGATAGGCTTCTTTCGTATTGCTTTGAAAGTCTGGTATTAAGAGCAGTAAAGGGTAATTAGGAATATTTATAGTTTGTATTATTTTTTCTCCGATGCCTCCCATTCTCAGTTGTTTTTGGTGTAAAAAAAAAGGCACATCGGCTCCTAGTTGTTTGCCTAGTTGGGCTAGTTTTTTTAAATCAAATCCTAGAGAAAATATTTGATTGAAAGCAAAAAGTACCGCTGCTGCGTTGCTACTTCCTCCTCCTAGTCCAGCTCCGCAAGGAATGGTTTTTTCTACTTTCAGTTGAAATCCAAAATTCGTTTTTGAAGTTTGTTCTAAAAGCTCTATCGCTTTACAGGTTAAATCTTCTTTATCTGAAAGTTTGTAGTTTTTTTGAATTTTTTTCTGGTCTGTGTTTTTCTGGTCTATGGTTTTCTGGTCTGTGTTTTTCTGGTTTATTTGGGGGGGAGTAGCTGGAAGCAGTGCAAAGCTATCCCAAAAATCAATAGGAACAAGGTCTGTTTCTAGTTCGTGGTAACCGTCTTTTCTTTTTGCTAAAATATGCAAGTTTAAGTTGATTTTGGCAGGGGAGTAAAAAAGGAATGCTTTTTTGATTGTTTTCATAAAGAAAGAGGTCTCTGAAAGCATTTGTTTTGTATTTTGTTTTATTTTAGTATATCATTAAAACAATGAGTAGACAAATTTTTTCTAAAATAGGCGAAGGTTGTTACGCGGTGGTTTTTCGCTCTTTTCTATCAAAAGAGAATAAAGGCTATTCGCAGACAGCTGACAGAATGCTGGAATTAGTCAAAAAGAGTGAAGGATTTTTGGGATTTTCTACTGTGAGAGAAGGAGCTTTAGGAATTACGGTTAGCTATTGGGAAGATCTTGCAGCTATCAAAAAATGGAAAGAAAATTTAGAGCATCTTTCAGCCCAGAAAAAAGGAAAAGAAAAATGGTACGATGCCTATTCTATTCAAATTTGTAAAATAGAAAAAGATTATTTTATAATAAAATAAACCTTTGAATTAACAGTTTGCAAAGCAGTGGTCTTGGAGTGCAAAGATTGATTGATTTTTTCTTTGATTTAGCGTAATTTTTTTTATGTATAAGCAGATTTTTATCTACTCTTAGTAACTTTAACTAAAAAACAAATATGAAAAGTAAAGGATTGGCTTATGTTTTATGGTTGTGTGGTTTTTTCGGATGGCTTGGGTTGCATAGATTCTATCTAAGAAAATACGGAACAGGAATTATTTGGATATTGACTGGTGGAGTTTTAGGAATGGGTGCTTTTGTGGATTTGTTTATATTAGGTGGAATGGTAGAGCAATATAATACAAATATTGAACTAAAAACTATTAGAACTGCAATTTCATCAAACACAAAAAAAGATACTTAAAAACTAAAAGTTATTGTGAAAAAAATTATAATTTTCTTTTTTATAGGTTTGCTTTTTAGTTTAACTAATCTACTAGCAGATGAAATTAGTGATTGTTTGGAGCTGGAAAAATTAAAAGCAGAAAAACAAGAAGTTTCTAATAGTGAATCTAGAGAAATTGCTAGAAAAATTTGTGGTGTTAGAGCAAGGTTAGGTTGGTCTACCGAGATCGCAAAAGATTTTGATCTTTGTATGAAAAAAGAAAGAATACAATCAACAGAAAATGAAGAAATTACTTATAATCAATTGGTAGAAGATGCAATAGAAAGTTGCAGCAGTCAAGCAAAAGATAAGAAAGAACTAGAAAAAGAATTAAAAATACAAAAAAAATTAACACAAAAAGAATTTATAAAAGAAAAAGAGTTAGAAATAGAACGACTTGAAGAAGAAGAAAAATTAAGAAGAAAAAAAGAAAAAATTTATGATACCAATAAGAAATCTAAAGATAGATTATTTATTGGAATAACTCCTCTTTTTTGGGGAAATATTGACATAGAAATAACAGAAAAACTCCCGGGTTCAGAAAATACTTGCTTTGGATGTTTTGAAGAAAAAAAAACTCATTCCATAAGTTCTAGCTCTGGTTTTAAAGTAGGGTGGCAGTTTGAAAATGGTCAATTGGCTTTAGCCGTTTATAAATGGGAAACTGAATTTGGGAGTATTCAAAATCAAATCTTTATGTATGAATTTTTCTCTAAGCCTTCTGGATTGCTTCTTGGTTTGGGATTTGGTAGAGGAGAATTATTATTAAATAGTGAAAATTTCATAACCAATAGTAATGAGATTTTAACTGATGAATCTGGGAGTGGTACGACTTTTGGTTTGGAAATTGGTTATTACAGGTCTTTTTCTAATTATTTTCAATTTTCAGTAAATTATTTACATACACAATTCACATATGATTTAACAGATATTAGTTATTATACAGAAGTTCAAAAAACTGTGACTTTTTCTGGGTTGAGTTTGAATTTTGATTTTGTTTTTTAATTAATTAGCCTCATACATTGCAAAAAATAATTTGGATTAATAAATAAATTTTAATTCCTTAGTTTTTTCACTACATTTTTTTTTATTGGTCAGGCAAAGGTCTAGCCTATCTCTGATAGATTATCTTTCAGCTAAAATATTTTCCAAAAAACTAACCCAAAAGTTTCCAAAAACTTCTCTCTTTATTTACAAAATCTCCCTTGTTTATTTAAAACAAACAAACTATAGTCTACTTAGATTATAGCCTTTTTAGGCTGTACTCGAAAAAACTTAATCTTTCCAGAATAAAAAAAAAATGAAACTACACTTATGGACAACGCCTAACGGCTACAAACCTCTGATTATGTTAGAGGAAATTGGGGTTGATTTTGAACTTGTAAAAGTGCCTTTGGATGGCACTCAAAAAAAACCAGACTATGTGAAACTTAATCCTAACGGGAGAATTCCTACTTTGGTAGATGGAGATTTGGTTGTCTTTGAATCTGGAGCTATTTTGCTCTATCTAGCTGAAAAGACAGGAAAATTCTTACCGAAAGAAATAAAAGCTCGCTATAATGTAATCCAGTGGCTTATGTTTCAAATGGGGGGTGTGGGTCCTATGTTCGGGCAGCTGGGGCATTTTATGCACGCAGAAGAGCAAATACCTTACGCCATAAAACGTTACAGCGATGAAATGAATAGGCTTTATACTGTGGTAGAAAATAGTCTTTCCGAAGAGGGTTATATTACAGGGGATTATTCCATAGCGGATATTTCTCTTTTTCCTTGGATGAGAAAACCTAGTTTTTATGAAATTTCTTTTGAAAAATATCCTAAAGTAGAAAAGTGGATTGATAGGATTGCAGCTAGACCCGCCGTAATAAAATCTATGCAGATAAAATTTACAACCGAGTAGTGGAACAAAAACACATCTTCTCTATAGAAGTAGAAGATAAACCTATGGTTCTGGTAAGGATTGCTAGTCTGTTTTCTAGGAGAGGTTTTAATATTGATAGTTTGACAGTGGGTAATACCAGTAAAAAAGGTATTAGCCGTTTTACTATTGTGCTTTATGGCGATGATAAAACTTTAGAGCAGGTCAGAAAACAGACTCAAAAAATCATCCATGTATTGACAACCAACGAGCTCCACCCAGAAGATTCTGTTGTTCGTGAATTTGCAATTTTAAAACTGGATTATAACGAAAAGAACGCGTCAAAAATAAACCACACTATAGATTTTTATGGAGCTAGAATGTTGGATTTTTCAGAAGATGTTTTGATGGTAGAGGTTTCTGGTTCTACAGAAAAAGTAGATAGCATTATCCAAGAATTTGGAGAGAAAATTGTATTGGAAAGTATGCGAACTGGAAAAACAGGTTTAAAAAAAGGGAAGCGAATTACTTAGATTATGATAAATCTTGATTCCATTCGGAACCTATGTATTATTGCCCATATAGATCACGGAAAATCAACACTGGCAGACCGTTTGATGGAATTTACAGAGGCGATTAGCGAGAGAGAAAGTACCAATCAATACCTGGATTCTATGAATATAGAGCGCGAACGAGGTATTACGATTAAAGCCCAAAGCGTTAGCCTTAATTATAAGGCTGATGATGGCAAAACCTACCAGATCAATTTTATTGATACCCCCGGACATGTAGATTTTTCTTATGAAGTTTCTCGCTCTATACAGGCTTGTGAAGGAGCTTTGCTTTTAGTAGATGCCTCGCAAGGCATAGAAGCTCAAACTCTTGCCAATGCCTACATAGCTGTAGATAACGGTTTGGAAATTATTCCTGTTTTAAACAAGATAGATTTACCTTCGGCTGACCCTGAAAGAATCAAAAAGGATATTCAAGAAGTGATCGGTATTGGGACGAAAAATTTAATCTACACAAGTGCAAAAAAAAATACTGGAATAAAAGATGTATTAGAAGCAATAGTAGAATTTATCCCACCTCCCAAAGGAAGTGTGGCGGGCAAACTGCAAGCCTTGATTTTTGATTCTTGGTTTGATGCTTATCTAGGAGTGATTGCTTTAGTGCGTATTCAAGAAGGTAGCCTCAAGATGAATGAAAAAATTTTTCTTATGGAAACCAAACAGGAATACTCCGTTGTGCAATTAGGAAAATTTTGTCCTCAGAAAAAAGAAGTGCAAATTTTACAAGCGGGAGAGGTTGGTTTTGTGGCTGCCTCTATCAAAAATGTAGATCATATCCGCATCGGTGATACTCTCACCAGCTTTGAAAATAAAGCAGAAAAACCTTTGCCCGGCTATAGAATTCTGACACCTATGGTTTTTAGTGGACTTTACCCTGTGGATTCGGATGATTTTTCTCTATTGCAAGATTCTTTATCAAAGCTGAGATTAAATGATTCTTCCTTGCAATACGAACCAGAAACATCAGTGGCTTTAGGTTATGGATTTCGTTGCGGATTTTTGGGATTGCTTCATTTAGAAATTGTCCAAGAAAGACTAGAAAGGGAATTTAAACTTAACCTGCTAGTGACTTCTCCGACAACAAATATTCGGGTACATACTACAAAAAATACGATCGTAAAATTAGAAAATCCATCCCAAATGCCACCTTTAGGAGAAATCCGTTTTATTGAAGAGCCCTTTGTTTTGGCTTCTATTTGCACCCCAGAAGAATACGCTGGTTCTGTAATTAAACTGGCTGTGGAAAAACGAGGTTTGCAAACGGATTTTAGCTATATTGGTTTAAGCAGGGTTTGTATAAAATTTGAAATTCCTCTTTGTGAAATTGTAGTTGGTTTTTTTGATAGTCTAAAATCTGCCACTAAAGGTTATGCTTCTTTGGATTATGATTTTTTAAACTACCGTCAATCTAAAATGGTCAAACTAGATATTTTACTCAACGGACAAGCTATAGATGCTCTTTCTTTGATAGTACATAGAGATAAAGCTTACACTAGAGGGAGATACTTAACTCAAAAACTAAAAGAGCTAATACCTCGCCAGATGTATGAAGTAGCCTTACAAGCTGCTTTAG
The DNA here is from genome assembly GCA_965216635.1 of bacterium. GTDB lineage: Bacteria > SAR324 > SAR324 > XYD2-FULL-50-16. Next base: position 1,557,955 of record OZ244188.1, on the reverse strand, counting down.
GTAGTAAAATTATAGCGCGAGAAACTGTGAGTGCTATGAAAAAAAATGTGACTGCAAAATGCTACGGAGGAGATATTACTAGAAAAAGAAAGTTATGGGAAAAACAAAAAAAAGGGAAGAAAAGGATGAAACAATTTGGCAAGGTAGATGTGCCGCAAGAAGCTTTTATTGCTCTTGCTAAAAGTATGTGATTTTGTTATAATTTCGTACTAGCTAATTACTAACACTCAAAATGGATAAAATCTACAGTGCTTCTTGCATAGCGAATTATTTCATTAAGAATATGAAGAAAATAGACAATTTGCGTCTTAACAAATTTGTTTATATTGCTTATGCGTTTGCTTATGTCTACAAAGAAAGAGAAATATTCAAAGAACCTATACAGGCTTGGGATTTAGGTCCTGTTATTCCTACTATTTACCACGAATTTAAAAGGTATAAAGACAAAGAAATAGCGGAACAATCCTATATTTTAGATAAAAATGGTAAAAAAGAAATCCCTTTTATAGATAAAAAAGATAAAGATGTTAAGGAGGTATTAGATGCTGTTATAGAAATTTATGCCGAAATGTCTACTCGTAAAATAATAGATGAGATGCATAAAAAAGATAGCCCTTGGGATCAATACTATAAAAAAGGACAGAGAAATATTGAGATTGATAAAAAAAAAATTAAAAGTTATTACCCTGTTTTTAGAGATGGCATACCCAATATGGATACTGTGATTGCTATGTTTTCTGAACCTGAACCTAGGGTGTTTAAGACAGCAGCAGAATTTATGGAATATTTAAACGAGAATGAAAAAAAGAGAAATTAAAGAATCTCATAAGTTCAAAAAACAATTTCAAACTGCAATAAAACGATATAAGCATCTTCCAGAATTTGAGGAAATTTTGGATTGTCTTGAAAATTGTAAAGAAATTCCTAAAAAATATAAAGATCATCCGATGGGAAAAAATAAATTTTATAGAAATTGTCATCTAAAACCTGATTTGGTTTTATTGTATAGGATAATAGAAAAAATAGTCGTTTTTGAAAGGATTGGTTCCCATTCCAGTTTAAAAATAATGAAAGGAAAAAAGAAAAGATAAACTAAACTAAACTAAACTAAACTATGGAACACAAACAACTACTGCAAGAATACAAAGACGCTTACAACCAGTATATCAAAACTTCTGAATTATTAGATAAAGAGTTCCGATTTTATTTAACAATCCACGAAGAACTCTACGAAAAAGTTTTTATGCATGCGAGTGCAGAAGATAAAAATATCTTTTTTGAAGAAATAAAAGAGCAGGTTTTTCAAGTGGATTTTTGTGAAGAAAAAAAACTAGAAGCTATCAGAAATAGTTTTTTAAAAAACTACTTTGAACTAGAGGAGATTAAGAAAAAAAATAATAGCTTGGGTCTATTTGACGATCTTGCTTTGGTCTGTCAACTTATAAATAAAATTGTTCAAAAGCATTGGGAATTTTTTCAATATAAAAAAGAAAAAATTATTCCCTCTGATATTTCACAACTTTTTTTAAAAGAAGTCGGGGAAGCGATGCTGCTTTGGGATTCATTCGTCCATAAATTTGAGGTTTTTTCTAGACTATTTGTTTCTTATCAAGAAAATAATCAAGACAAAAAGTCTACTCAAGTATTTTTTCAAAAAGACCTAAATTCTAGGTCTAGTTTGAATTCTATTAAAAATTTTATGAATCTTTTAGAAGAAATCAATCAATTGATTTGTATGTTAGAAAAAGAGCCTCTAAAACCTTTACAAATTCACTCCTCTCAAGTGCATTCGGATCAAGTTTGTTTGCAGTTGATTTTAACTCCTAAACATACTCTCATTTTGGAGAACATAATCCAATCGTTACACCCAGATATGCTTGCCAAAGACGGTTTATTCAAACTTTTGCTGCAAATATTTGGTTCGGAAAAATTAAGAATACTAGACAAAAAAATAATCCTTAAACATCAGAAAAAACTGAAAGAATTAGTTAATGCTATTGATAGAGTTGGCAACTTTGGAGTAGAGCAAGCCTCTCAAAAAGAAATGTTTCAAAAACCAACTAATCTTTTAAAAAAATTTGACGAGATAAATTACAAACCAGATGGTTCTAGAAACACTAGTAGAAAAATTCGCTATCAATTTATTCACGCAATGAATAATCAAAAAAGTCAAAAACCTAGCAGTGATGATTCGGCAGAACCAGAAAATAAAGATCACCTAGCTTATCTTACGAGTAGCTAAAAATTTTCTTCTTACAATTCCAATAACATTCTCACAGGATTCTCAAGATAATCCCTTGTCCTTACAAGAAAACTCACTGCTTCCTTGCCATCAATAACTCGGTGATCATAACTCAAAGCAAGATACATAATATCTGCTATTTCTATTTTGCCATCTATAACGACAGCTCTTTGCACTATATTGTGCATACCCAAAATAGCACTCTGAGGTGGGTTTAAAATAGGAGTAGATAACATAGAGCCAAAAACCCCTCCGTTCGTAATGGTAAAAGTGCCTCCCGTCATTTCTTCTACTTTCAATTTACCTTCTCTTGCTTTTCTTGCAAGACGAGAAATTTCTAATTCAATCTGGGCTAGACCCATTTTATCTGCATCCTTAATCACAGGAACCATTAAACCTTTTGGACTACTAACGGCTATTCCCATATCCACATAATTGGGAATAGACTGCTCTGCTTTTTCTAAATCTAATTGTGAATTGACTTCGGGCAATTCCTTCAAAGCCAAACAGCTAGCTTTTACAAAAAAAGATAAAAAACCTAGTTTGATGTTGTAGACCTTTTGGAAAGAATTTTTATACTCTGCACGAACCTTTTGAATAGCTCCCATATTCAATTCATTAAAGGTAGTCAACATCGCTGTATTTTGCTTCACGAAAAGCAATTTTTCTGCAATTTTTTTACGGATAAAACTAATTTTTCTGTTTTCTATTTTTCTATCTGCTCTATAAGTCTGTGAAAGATCTACTTCCAATTTTCTTTCACTCAAATTTTCGTGAGCTAAAATTGTTTCTTCTGTCCCCTTGGAAAAAGCAGGCGGAAAGGCATTTTTATTTTCTTTCTCAAGTGAGGTAGGTTCTTGTTTTGCCTCTAGCACATCGGCTTTTGTGATTCTATCTCCCTTACCACTACCTTTTTCTAAAATAATATTTTCTTCTTTCATCATCTTTGCAGCTGCAGGAGATGCAAAGCTTTGAGTTGTTTTAGAGATTGCTGGTTCTGCTACTGATTCGCTGGTTTTTTCCGCTGGAGTTTTCTCTTTTAGGCTTGCTTCTTTTGGAGTTTCTTCCTTTGAAATTTTTGGTTCTATTATCTCCCCAGTGGATGGCACATCTGCTACATCAGGAGAAACCGCTGGAAGCTCACTGGTTTCTACAATAACCGCTACAATATCACCTACACGAGCTGTTTTTCCTTGCTCGATTTTTATGGAAAGAATACCTGCCATATCGGCACCGATTATCAAGTTTGCCTTTTCACTTTCAATTTCTACAAGTTCTTCATCTTTTACTACAAACTCACCATCCTTTTTAAACCAGCTTCCAACTTCTACTTCCGTAATAGATTCACCAGAAGATGGAATAATAACTTCTAATTTTTTACCCATTTTAGGTGGACTAGGTTTTTCTGCTTTTACCATTTCTTCTTTATTGGCACCCTCTGTTGTGTTAGTTTTGCTGGTTTCTGGTTGCTTTGCATTCTCCTCTTCAGTACTGGTTGCATTACTGGCTTCATTGCTGGTTTTATTGCTGGTTTCATTGCTGGTTTCATTACTGGTTTTATTACTGGCTTCATTGTTGGCACTGCTAGCTTTTTCTCCTTCCATTATCTTACCTACTTCTTGCCCCACTAAGCATTCCTTACCATCTTCTACAGATATTTTTAAAATTCCATCCTGTTCAGCTACAACTTCTAAGGAAGCTTTTTCGGATTCAAATTCTGCAACAACTTCATTCTTTTTGATAAAATCTCCGTCCTTTTTGGTCCAGTTTAAAATGACTTCTGTAATAGATTCCCCCGGACTGGGAGCTGTAATAGTTTGTTCCATAATTATCTTAAGTATTTATATAGTGTTTGATAAAACACTTTAATTTAAAAATTGGGTTACTTTTTCTGCAATTTCATTAAATTCTACCTTGCATTGCTTTATAACATTATTATATTCAGCATTCATTCCTTCATCGTTGTATTTGAGTTCAAAAATAGGCTTTAAAAGTTTCTGTGAAAGAGGAGCTAAACTGTGGTAATTTTTAAATTTTCCTAAACAATTAAAACCACCGTTTAAATCTATTACTAAATCTTTAGAGTTTTCTTTAAAAGGTTTAACTATATTACTATCTATTTTTTCAGGAATTATTTTACTCCAGTACTCCCAACTTTTTGTTTTATCTGCTCTATAAATATTAAAATTTTGGTCTATGTAGCCAGAGAATGTTGGTTTTCCTTCTTGAATTGAAAAGTTTAAATCTAACTTACTTTTCATATTTTCCCATTGCGTAATCCATTGAATAAAAATTTTTCCAATATTTTCTAAACCTCTAATTGAAAATAAATCAGGAATTACAGGTATAAAGAAGTTATCACAAGCTAAAAGAGTCGTTTTATTTAAAGATCCAAGATTAGGACCCACATCTATAAGAATATAATCAATATCTTTAACCCTAGAAATCTTGTCTATTATTCTATAAATTGATGATATTATTCTAAATCCTCTTTGTTGTCCTGCCATTGATTCTAACCAAGCAGACGCTAAAATATCTTCAAATTGACTCAATTTTATATCTCCAGACAGCAACCAAATATTTCTATCTTTTTTTTTGAATGGCTTTAATTCGCTTATATCTCCTGTGCCTTCTATCAATGGAGATACTCCATCGTAAATAGTTTCTTTTGCATTAATCTGTTCTTCTATTTCAGAGTCTGTCAATAGGTAGGTAGTTAGATTGCATTGAGGGTCTAAATCCACAAAAAAAATTTTTTTACCTAAAGATTCTAATGCGTATCCTAAATGAAATAAAAATGTGGTTTTGCCAACGCCTCCTTTGTTGTTAAATAATACTATTTTTTTCATTTTTTTAAATATTGATGGGAACAAAACAATCCTCTACCAACTGCTTTTGGTCTTCCAAATGCTGTTGAATAAAACCAGTAGCTGTAACACTACTTTCCTCTCTGGCAATTAATTCTATTTCAAATTCTTTAGGAAACCGAGTGTTTATAAAAGTCCAAGCTCCCATATTAGCAGGCTCTTCTTGCACCCAAAGAAATGTTTTTGCATTAGAATATTTGTTCTTAATTTTTTGCAATATATCTGTTCTCAAAGGGTAAATCTGTTCTAGTCTCACAATAGCTGTATGTTCTATATTTTTTTCCTTTTTGTAAGCTAGCAAATCGTAATAAAGTTTTCCACTGCAAAACAAAACTTTGCGTACCTGTTCCACATTCTCTATAGTATCATCTATGATTTCTTGAAACTTTGTCTCACCGATCATTTCAGAAATGGAGCTTTGACATTCGGGATTCCGTAGCATACTTTTAGGAGTAAAAACAATTGCGGGTTTACGAAAACTGCGCACTATTTGCCGTCTTAAAAAATGGAAAAAATTTGCAGGAGTTGTGCAGTTGGCAACTATAATATTATTTTCCGCACAAAGATCCAAAAATCTCTCTATTCTCGCAGAAGAATGTTCAGGTCCCTGTCCTTCATAACCGTGGGGTAATTGGATCACAAGTCCATTCATTCTTTGCCACTTACTTTCCCCAGAAACTACAAATTGGTCAATGATCGTCTGTGCCCCGTTGTGAAAATCACCAAACTGTGCTTCCCAAACGGTAAGAGTATTCGGGGATGCCATAGAGAAACCATATTCAAAGCCTAGTACCCCGTATTCAGAGAGTAGGGAGTTGATAATTTCAAAGCGGCCTTGATTGCTACAAATACTCTCTAGTGGGATATATTCTGTTTCATTTTCATAATTTTCCAATAAAAGTACAGCGTGGCGGTGGGCAAAAGTTCCTCTTTGGACATCTTGTCCGCTGATACGAACATTATGACCTTCTGCCAAAAGGGTAGCCCAAGCTAGCTGCTCTCCTAACGCCCAATCCACCTTTTTTTCTTTAAAAAACAAATTATATCTAGCATTGTAGATTTTTTCCGCTTTATAAAAAAACTTGCATTCTTTCGGTAAAATGGTGATTTCTTTAGCAACTTCTTCTAATTTTTTTTCATCTACTCCGCTCACAGGCGAGCTATAAATTTCTTCTTTTAATGGCAAATTCATTCCTCTCCAGTCCCCTGCAAAAAATGAATTAAGTTGTCCGTGATCTTCTTTTTTCGCTTTTTCTAATTGTTTGTCTAAATGAGAGCAAAACTCTCCGTCAATTTTTTCTAAATAACCTTCTTCAATAAAACCATCTTTCATTAGCCGATTGATATAAATCTGGCGAGGATCGGGATGTTGGTTTATTTTTTTATAAAGGTCGGGTTGTGTAAAACGAGGATCGTCTCCTTCGTTGTGTCCGTGTTTGCGGTAACTAATAATATCAATATAAATATCTCTGGAAAATTCTTGTCTGAATTCCAAAGCCAAACGGATAATATGCACTACTGCTTCAATATCGTCTCCATTGACATGAAAGACTGGAGATTTAGTTACTTTTGCTAAATCAGTGCAGTAGGTACTGCTACGAGCATCTTTATAACCAGTCGTGAAACCTATTTGATTGTTTAGAACCAAATGAATAGTTCCGCCTGTTTTATAGCCTTTTAATTCGGACATTTGTGATACTTCATAATTGATTCCCTGCCCTGCAATAGCTGCATCTCCGTGAATAAGAATAGGAGCAATTTTGCTATGATCCATACTATATCTATCGCGAATTTTTGCTCCCACAATACCTTCTACAACTGGATTAACTGCTTCCAAATGCGAAGGGTTGGGAGGCATACTCATATGAATTCTTTTTCCCAAAGTAGTATATTTATCCGAAGAAAATCCCATGTGATATTTCACATCTCCTCCAAATTGGTCGCCTTCATAAGCCCTACCAAAAAATTCAGAAAAAATAGTTTCCGCTTCCTTTTCCATAATATTTGCCAAGATATTCAAACGGCCTCTATGAGCCATACCAATTACAAATTCTTCAATTCCTAGTTTAGCTCCTACATTGATAATACTATCTAGCGCTGGAATGATAGATTCGCTTCCTTCTAAAGAAAATCTTTTTTGCCCAACAAAACGAGTGTGCATAAATTTTTCAAAACTTACCGCTTTATTGAGAATATCCAAAATCCGTAGTTTTTTATTTTTAGAAAAACTTGGTTTATTTCTATTTTTTTCAATCCTACTACTAATCCATTCAATCGCATCAGGGTTGCGAATATACATAAATTCCGAACCTATAGTCCCGCAGTAAGTCACTTCCAAATGTTCAATGATTTGTCTTAAAGTAGCTTTGCCCAATCCTATCTCTGCTCCTGCATTAAAGGTTAGATCTAAATCTTCTTCGTTGAGCTGAAATTTATCTAAAGAAATGGTCGGAGTATATTTTTCTCTCTCTCGCACAGGAGAAATATCTGCAAAGAGATGTCCTCGGCTGCGGTAGGCTAAAATTATATTAAAAATATTGGTTTCCTTGCGAACCTTATCGCTCAAGCCGTTACCATTAGTACTCATTTCCTGATTTATAAAAACTCCAGACTGAGACTGCGAACCCAATAATCCAGAACCCAGCGAACTAGTCTGAGAAAACTCTACTCCTTTAAAAAAACCTTGCCAACTTGCGTCTAAACTGTTAGGATCTTTTTGGTAAAGTGCGTACATCTGCTCTACTGTAGAGGCATCCATTTGTAATTGTTTCATTATAGTTTTTTGTAAAATTAAATCATTATAACACAAAAATTAAAAAAAAAAATTCTATTTTCATACATTGCCGAACTAATCTTAAGACCTTTTTGAGGCACTAGACAAAGTCTAGGCAAGGCAAAAATACGCAGAAATTGCGGAGCATATCGTCAAAAGCGAAACTCCAAAAAATTTAGTCTTATCAAAAGCGGGCTGTAAAAGAGCCCGCTTTGTTGGTGTAGACTTATTATTGTCTATTGCAAGAGTGCCACTGACACTCTTACACAAAAATTCTATCGTATTTCGATTTTTCATACAGTTGGTTATTTTGATATTTTACTATAGCTCATAAATAATTTAAGGCAATAAGATTAGTATGTGAGTATTTTTCACAAATTTTTGTCTCGCAGGAATATTATAGAACAAAAATTCTATAAATCTTGCATTTTCTAAAAATAGAGAGCTAAAGTGCTAGAAAGCATCTTGGCGATAACCCTTATGCAACTAAATAGCAATAAGAGTATTTCCAGAGACAAAAACTTTTCCAATGCCGTAGTGCAAAATATTACAAAACTTGACTATCCTTAAAAAGGGTTATTTTTATTTTGTAGGCAAAAGTAGCCGGCATCATTTTATTCTTAACACTCGTTTTATATCGTTTACGTATGACTGCAATACATTAACTTTAGCAAGAGGTCTGTTCCACTTTCTCATAGATTTCTTCATCAATACCCCAGCATACAATCCGCCAAGTATATTACTAACGGCGAGTGCCACGAAGATCACCTCCGCACTAAAGAAACTGCCTATAATAATTAATGGCACACTAAAGACGAAAGTTTTAACAAGCGCTATTTGTAAAGATTGTTGAGGCATCTGAAGTCCGTTGAAAATAGCTGAAGTAACGTTCATTATGCCATATAGCCCATACGAGATTGCTACTATCTTAAAATAAAGACTTACCAGTTGTATGATACCTAGATCTGCACTGAAAATTTTAGCTACATGCGAACCAAAAATCGCTAATACTAAAAACAGGAGCATTCCTAGATACACTGATGTCTTACCTGCAAAAACGATTGCCTCATCGATTCTATCATGCTCTTTTGCTCCAAAGTTTTGGGCGATAAACGGGGTCACTGACATACTTATAGCAAAGATTCCTACTAGAGCTAACGCCTCAATCCTAGCTGCAACTCCATAAGCTGCCACAATCTCTGTTCCAAATCGTGACAATAAAAATATTACAAACATGCCGATTGCAGGCACGAGTATTTGCATACCAATGGCGGGCAGTGCTAGACGCAAGATTTCTCGATATGCTGTTATGTTTTTTATCCACGAAGTAATTACTCGTATACTGATAAGCTTTTTTTGGAACATAAGGAACATCAGGCCGATAAACGTAAACGTAAATGACAGCGCCGATGCCATTGCCGCACCCTTAAACTCTAATTCGGGAAAGGGGCCAATACCAAAAATGAGTAAATAGTCAAAAACAAGATTAATGACACCTGCAATTCCAAATATAATTTCTGAAAGCCGAATGACTCCAGTTGCTCTTATGATTCCACTACCAACGATCCCTATCATCAAGAGTGGGAAAGAAATATAGAGGATTTGCATATACTCTCTAATGAACGTAAGTGTTTTACTGCCTGCGCCTAAAACACCAAATACAATGTCAATGGTGAAATATCCGATTACGCTGAGTGTAATGGAAAGTAAAAACGTAAGGAGCAGAGAAAGGGTTGCTAATTGCTTTACTTTCTGGTGATTGTGTTCACCGGAAGCCTTTGCTATCACAGAAGAAACACCAATGGACATACCTACAAAAATGCCAACCAAGAGAAAGTCGACGGTGGAAGCAAAAGCAAGTGCAGCGAGTTCCGCTGATCCAAGTCTACCTACAAAAAATGTATCCACTACCTGAAACAAAAATGTTGACAGCATACCCAGACTTACGGGTGTGGCCATCAGAAAAAGCATTCTGTTAACCGGTGTTTTTAAGATATCGTATTGCAGTTTTTTGGTGGTATTCATAGCGTATGATTTTAGGGTGAGCTACTCTGAACTTGGGTTTTTAGCAATTCAAAGGTTTTGCTTTAATACTCCAATCCATTTTAGTAACTCTTCAAGCAAGTTCTAGACAACTCAAGCTAAGATTTTCTCTTGTTAAAATAAAGAATTTTTCCTTAATATTTTTATAAAAGAAGAAAGAATGCAGCCATAATCAAAGTAGGTATTAATGCTCCAGCTACTAATCCAAGAGGTGAGACTCCATTTTTAAAATATTTACTCAAAATAGATTGTCCAGCAGGATTTGGAGCATTGGCAATCACAGTCAGTCCTCCACCTGTTAAGGCTCCTGCTACTACTGCGTATTTCATACTATCAGAAAAATTCGGCACAAGAGAGCTGAGATAGGTAATCGCTGCGTTGTCGTTGAAGGCAGTCAAAATAGTAGCTCCCCAAAAAAGTTGCAATTCTGATAAGCTACTCAAAACGGGAGCTATCCACCAAGCCTGCAATCCTCCGTGAGTAACTAGTCCTGCCAGAAAAAAACCGACTAAAAGGGGCGGTTTGAGGTTGATTCTAGATTGAAATTCTCTAGTCGCCTGCGCAAAGGCTAGAAAAAATAAGAAACCTCCTACAAATAAAGGAATGTAGTGACCTGTCAGCACAGTCCACACAATAAATAAAATATGCACTGCTGTAATAACTAACGGAATTTTTTCAGCAATATCGGAGTCTTTGTGTGGTTCCATTTTTTTAAATTCAGAGCGAAAAATAATAAAATAGACTGTATTAGCGGTAAGAATTCCTAAAGCAGCTTTCCAACCAAAATTGCTAGCCATATGAACTATACCCCAATCCCAGGCGTTCGCTACAATAAGAACAGGCGGAGCTGCAAAATGTGTTAGTGTGCCTCCTACAGAAACATTGACAAAAAGTAAACCGATGGTAGCATAAGCAAACCTAGTAGAAGGTTTTTTTTCATAAAACTGTTTTGCCAATAAAAGAGCTGCAATCGTCATCGCCGCTGGCTCTGTAATAAAAGAGCCAATCAAAGGAGGAAAGGATAATATACAAAACCAGTAGGCAGCAGTAGTTCCACCGAATAGATTAGCTATAATTTTGATATTATTAGACGCTAAAAGCAGGATGGGACGAGAAGCTGCCATAGCCATAATTACAACTACAAAAACTGCCTCTGTATATTTCACGTTATTGATGTAGCTTTCAAAAGCATGCCAACCTTTAAAACCAAGAAAAAAGAAAAGTAATACTACTAGCCAAATACCAAAAACAGCCTCCACTTCTCCAAAAAAATGAGTAAATTCTGCGGCTAAACTAGGGGTTTCTTTTTGTTTCAATTTTTTTTGTTTCTCGTGGTGGCGAGTCTCTAAAGAATGCGAGAACTGAGTGATTTTATTGGCTGTAAAGGCGTGTATAATAGCCATAAGAAAAATAAGAGAAACTACAAGGTTAAAAGGTTCTACTTGAATTCTATGTTTAAGAATTTTTAAAAGAGACAACCCTTCGTCTTTATAGCTATCCAAAGGTAAGGGAAAAGCCAAAGAAGTTAAACTGTGCTCCGCAGTGGCTGCAAAGAGAAAGGTAGGAAATAAAAAAAGAACCCCTTGTATTATTATTCCGACAACAATAGCGACACTAATCCATCTAATATAAAAATATTTTTTAGAATACATTTGCAATAACCTCTATTTCTATGTTTGCTCCTTTGGGTAAAGCACTAACCTCAACACAACTTCTAGCGGGTCTATACTTTATAAAACTGGAATTATAAATCTCATTTACTTTTTGATAATCTTCCATATTTTTTAAAAAAATAGTAGTCTTAATTACAGCACTTAAATCGCTACCGAAATCGTCTAACAGTACTTTAATATTTTTTAATACTTTTTTGGTTTCGCTTTCAATTCCTCCAGAAACAAGATTGCCCTCTTGATCTAACCCAAGTTGTCCCGATAGATAGATAGTTTCACCTACGACAGAAGCGTGGGAATAGGGACCTATTGCTGCTGCTACTTTTAGTGAATTTAGTCTTTTAATAGTCATTGACTTGTTGAATTAGCCATACAAGAGAATTACCATACAAGGGTGAAAATCTTCTGTCGCTACTTTGACTGGCTCTACAGAAGAGGCTCAATTTAGTAAAATTCCGCATGGGACATTTTGCTTTTACAATTTAACGAAAGCGAATAAAAAGAGCAGTGGTAGATTACTACTTCTACTGTTGTTTTGCAGCTGATTTGGGTTGTTTTTTTCATTATATTATTTTAAACTCTCTGTAAGGCTCTTCCTGATAAATATAAAATTCCTTGCCGCTTTTTTTAAGCATTTCTTTTATATAATCTTCATTGGTTATAAACCTACACATAAAAAATAAAATATAAGTTTTATCTTTAATAGTAATTGTTTTACCTTTTTTTCTAATTGGAGGTAAGGCTAAAAAGTGTTTTAAATTTTTAGACAAAAAAGTTTTAACTTTATGAGGTTCTAAAAGAGTTTTAGTTTCAACTATTCCGATATTTTTACCATTAACAAGTATATTATCTATTTCTGTTTTTATTTTGTTTTTGTTGTTGTCCCATATTGTATAACTACCTGTAGAATAATCAAATAATTCTTTTCCTATTTTATGTCTACATTCTATTTCTTTATTTAAGAAAGCATTAGCCCTACTTTCTGTTTCAAAACCTAAACTATTTGAAAGTTTATCAAATTTCTTATCTATTTTATCAAATCTCTTATCTATTTTATCAAATTTATTATCAAAAATACTTTTTATATTTTGCAATAACTTTTGTTCGTCCATAATTTTAAATATTAACGGTTTATAATTAGTTTTTTTCTTATATTCCTCTAGCTCTTTTGGTGATATATTCCAAATATCTCTATTTTTCTTTTCTGTGTCTAAAAGCTATAGATAAAAATACCCCAGCACTAAACAAAGTCTATATTATTTTAAACTTTCTATAAGGCTCTTCCTGATAAATATAAAATTCCTTGCCACTTTTTTTAAGCATTTCTTTTATATAATCTTCATTGGTTATAAACCTACACATAAAAAATAAAATATAAGTTTTATCTTTAATAGTAATTGTTTTACCTTTTTTTCTAATTGGAGGTAAGGCTAAAAAGTGTTTTAAATTTTTAGACAAAAAAGTTTTAACTTTATGAGGTTCTAAAAGAGTTTTAGTTTCAACTATTCCGATATTTTTACCATTAACAAGTATATTATCTATTTCTGTTTTTATTTTGTTTTTGTTGTTGTCCCATATTGTATAACTACCTGTAGAATAATCAAATAATTCTTTTCCTATTTTATGTCTACATTCTATTTCTTTATTTAAGAAAGCATTAGCCCTACTTTCTGTTTCAAAACCTAAACTATTTGAAAGTTTATCAAATTTCTTATCTACTTTATCAAATTTCTTATCTACTTTATCAAATCTCTTATCTACTTTATCAAATCTCTTATCTATTCCATCAAATCTCTTATCTATCTTATCAAATTTCGCATCTATTTTATCAAATTTATTATCTATTCCATCAAATCTCTTATCAAAAATACTTTTTATATTTTGTAATAACTTTTGTTCGTCCATAATTTAAAATATTAACGGTTTATAATTAGTTTTTTTCTTATATTCCTCTAGCTCTTTTGATGATATACTCCAAAAATCTTTATTTTTCTTTTCTGCGTCTAAAAGCTATAGATAAAAACACCCAACAATAAACAAAGTATAGATTATTTTTACTATAAAGCAAACCCTAATTTTAGTATTTTGAGAAAAATAAAAAATTTTTGCGTCTTTTCCTAGCTGGTTTGTCCTAGCTGGTTTGTCCTAGCTGGTTTGTCCTATTTGGTTTGTCCTAGCTGGTTTGTCCTAGCTGGTTTGTCCTATTTGGATGATTCAATGAGTCTTTAGGCAGTTTAGCAAATCCTCCATATCTTGAGGCATAGGACGGGAAAAGAATAATTCTTTTTTGCTGACAGGGTGCTGAAAACCCAGCTCCACTGCGTGCAAAGCCTGTCTTGAAAAAGAAGCGATGACTTCTTTTTGTGTGTCGTTAAAATTTTGTAGCAGACTAGGTTTTTGCTTGCCATAGGTTTTATCTCCCAAAAGCGGCATTCCAATAGACGAGAGATGCACTCTAATTTGATGAGTCTTGCCTGTATGTAGTCTGCATTCTAGTAAGTGTATAGTTTGGAATGTTTGCAGAATTTTCCAATCGGTTTTGGCGTTTTTTCCTAGTCCATCGTTTGTTTCTTTGTCTATGGCACAAAAAATAGTTCTTTTTTTAGGGTGGCGTCTGATTTTTTTATCAATCGTTCCTGATTTTAATGTTGGCTTGCCCACACTAAAACAAAGGTATTTACGGGTGATGCTATGGGCTTTGAACTGTTGCGCTAAATCGGCGTGAACTGAATCATTTTTAGCAACCACTAAAATCCCAGAAGTATCCTTGTCTAAACGGTGCACTATACCTTTTCTTAAATTGTTACTTCCGCTAGATAGGTTTTTGGTATGGGCTAATAGGTAATGCACTAAGGAAATTTTTTGGTGCGAAGAAGCTGGATGAACGATCAAGCCAGCTGGTTTATAGACGACTAGTAGGCTCTCGTCTTCGTAGTGTATTTCTAGAGGGTGGGCTACAGATTCTAACTGGAGAGCTGGTAAATGAGAAAAAACAATCTCATCGTTTTTTTGTAATTTGTAATCTTTGAAAAGAATTTTTTTTTGATTTACAAAAACCAATCCCGCTGCAATTATTTTTTGTGCTTGGCTTCTAGAAGTAATATTTGGAGTGCTACTCAAAAAAACATCTAATCTTTCTCCGCTATGTTGGTCGGTAGTGTATTGTTCTTCGTTCATTAACTAGGAAGAGCGATACCAATGAGTTTTTCCTGCTTGGTCTTTTAATTCTATTCCTCTGGCTTTTAGGTCGTTTCGGATTTTATCCGCTTCTTGCCAATTTTTTTCATTTCTTGCTTGATTCCTAGCTTCAACTTTTTTTTCAATTTCTGCTTGGTTTATTTCAGTTTTACTTATTTCAATTTTTTGGGAAGATTTTTCTTTTAGATTATAACCAGCAAATTTCCATTTTTGCGGATGGCGATTGATCAAACCCAAAATACGAGATGCTTTGATGATTTTTTTTGCCCAATTTATTGCTTCGCCTTTGTTTTTTCCTTGTTTATTTTTTAAGCTACAATTCAATTCCTTACTCCATTCCAAAAGTTTAGCAATGGCAACAGAGCTGTTTAAATCATCAGCGAGTGCTTCCAAAAATTCTGTAATTTCTACATCCCCAATGGTGTTTTTTGAGGCATCTTGCAGTGCCTCAAAATCTTTCTCATAAGCTTCAAAAAAAGCAAGCAAACTAAAATATAAGGCGTCCAAAGTGGTATGTGCAGTTTTTAAGGCTTCATACGAAAAAACAACTTCTTGTCGGTAGTGTGATTGTAAAACAAAAAAACGGATTACTTCTGGTTCAAAATTCTCTGTCAATTCTCGGATGGTTGCAAAATTTCCCAAAGACTTAGACATTTTTTTTCCATCAATCTGGATCATTCCGTTGTGCATCCAGTAGTTTGCTAATTTTTTTTTAGATGGATTTTCAGCAAATAGACTTTCAGCAAATAAAGCTTCAGACTGCGCTATTTCATTTTCGTGGTGAGGAAAAATAAGATCTGCTCCGCCTCCGTGTATATCCAACTCCCCCGCAATAAATTTTTTGCACATACAAGAGCATTCAATATGCCAACCTGGTCTGCCCTTTCCCCAAACAGAATCCCACGCTGGCTCATTTTCTCTACTCGCTTTCCACAGCACAAAATCTAAAGGATTTTCTTTTAAGTGATTGATTTCTACACGAGAGCCAGCTTGTAAGTCTTTTATTTTTTTGCCGCTGAGTTTTCCATATTCTGAAAACCGAGAAACACGAAAAAAAACATCTCCTCCGCTCTCATAGGCGTAGCCTTTAGCTACCAAATCTTCTATCATCGCAATCATTTCGCTTACATTTTCTGTAGCTTTGGGAGCTATATCTGCGGGCATCACAAAAAGACTCGCCATGTCCTTGTCGTGCTCAGCAATCATTTTTTCTGTCAATTCTCGGATAGGGATTTTTTGCTCCTGTGCTGCGGCTATAATTTTATCGTCAATATCTGTATAGTTTTTTACAAATATAACTTTATAACCCAGAGCCGTTAAAAATCTTTTTAGAACATCAAAGTTAATAGCTCCGCGTGCGTGTCCTAGATGGCATAGATCGTAGACAGTGACTCCACAAACATAAACATTGACAGTATTTTGTTTTTTTTTAATACAGGCGGGAATGAAAAGCTCTTTTTTTTTGCTTAAACTATTATAGATATAAATATCCATTCTTACCTGTAAGTAACTCTATAAATTTTACTAAAAGTATCATCGGAAATAAGCAAAGAGCCATCCGCTAATTCCAGTAAATCTACAGGTCTGCCGTAGATATTTTCATTTTTTGTCCATCCCGAAATAAAACTCTCGTAAGACATTGTTTCGTTTTTTTTCAAACGAACCAAAGAGATGCGGTATCCTGATTTTTTGCTTCTATTCCAAGAGCCGTGCTCCGCAATCAAAATTTGCCCTCTATATTTTTTAGGAAACATTTTGCCTTGATAAAAAATCATACCCAAACTAGCTACATGGGCTCCTAATTTTTGCATTGGTTTTTGATAGGTTGCAGCGGGTTGTTTTTTGGAAAACTTTGGATCTGGTTGATTATCACCGTGCACATAAGGAAAACCAAAATGCAATCCACTCCGAAAAGCACGGTTGAGTTCGTCGGGAGGATTATCGTCTCCTAACCAATCCCGACCGTTGTCTGTGAACCACAACTCCTCTGTTTGCGGATGCCAAGCAAAGCCTACGCTATTTCTTATTCCTTTAGCATAAATTTCAAAGTTTCCTGTTTCATGGTCTAAATTTACAATGCTAGCGTAAGCGGGATTTTTTTCTAAACAGACATTACAAGGAGCTCCTACGGCTACAAACAATTCTTTTTTCGGGGAAAATTTCAGGTACCTTTTTCCGTGATAGGCACTACGCGGCAATTTATCTGTAACCAATTCTGGACTTAATTTTTGTCCTAATTTTTTAAGGCTTAATTTTTGTCCTAATTTTTTAAGCCCTAATCTTTGAAGCCCTAATTTTTGAAGAATATTGGGAAAGCGAAAAATACGATTTTTATCCGACACATAAAGAGCTCCGTTCGCAAAAGCAACGCCAGCTCCTATTTTAAAATCCTCAAAAACTAGTATTTTTTGTAGATCTTGATTGGGCTTATTCACTAAAGCATAAATTTTACCATTTTCAGTTCCTACAAAAACAACTCCATTATCCGCTAAAGCCATCTGTCTTGCAGCATGAATTTTTGCGTAAGTTTCAATTTTGAAACCTTGAGGCATTTTTAAAGTCTGCCCCAAAACAGAAGTCACAAGAAAAAACTGCAAGCTACCAAAACAGTAAGTTAAGAGGACAACCAGCAATAAAAAATGCCGTGTTATTTTCATAAGTTTGCTGAAAATTTTTTTTATCTTATCCCAAAACTTTGCATTTTCTGAGGGTTCTTGTGACCAACCACACAATAAAGCCACTAGCTAATAATACTATCCATTCTAAATTTGCATCCAGTTCGCCTTCAACAAACCATTCACTAAAAACTTGCTAAAGCAAACATCACAATTATCAAGGCAAACATACTATTATATTCTTGTCTTAAAATGCGTTTAAGAGAAAAGGACACTTCTGCTTTTTTGTACTGACGAAATCTAGGGATAAAAGCAGGGGTTTTATTTGACCAATCCATATAGCTCTTACCAAATTTTTTCTTTAAATAGGATTCTTCTGCAAAAATGATACGTTCGTAATAAAGCCAAAAAAAGAGCACATAAATCAATGCTATCACCCATTGATGAAATACCAAGACGGCTCCTATACCCATAAAAAAATTTCCTAAGTAAAGCGGATTTCTAACGGCAGAGTAAATGCCTGTTGTATTTAGAGTGTTTGCAACCTGCTCTTTTGTGTTTCTACCAGAAGTGGCTTCTGGAGTTTGACAAATCGTGAACATACGGATAAATAAGCCAAAAAACCCCACTCCTAGACAAAATATTTGCCAAAAATTATTGAGATATTCACTGTTTCTAAAATATTCATACTTATCTGCTGCTAGAAAAAGTATACCGATAAAAACCACAGGAAGATAACTTCTCCAGCGGAATAGCCAGTTCCCTGTTTTTTCAAATTCTTCTGTTAGTGCCATTTTTTTATTTAGTTTAATTAAGTTTATATTATCTTACTTGCTACAATAATCACTTTTTTTTATCATTGAAACTGACGACCTGTTTCAACAGGTTCCAGATAAAGATCTATTGCCTCTTTTATATTTCTAATAGCTTCTTCTTTGGTATTGCCTTCTGAAATACACCCGGGTAACGAAGGCACAAAACAAGTATAACCTCCTTCTGGACTTGCTTCAAAATAGATTTGAATTTTCATTACCACACCCGTGAGTGGTATCTGTAAATCAAATCGGATGTATCCGAGACTAAATGAACAAGAAAATCACCTAATCTATGGTTGTTTTTCAGCATATAATCTACGACCTGCGGTTTAGAATCACCACTAGTTATTACTTTACCATTTTTTAAAGCAATATACTTATTATCATAGTTTTTTTGTAGAATATGTTTGTTTTTCTTATAAAAATCATACTCTTTGCTTAATTTGTCCATCAGAGATTGTAAGATTATTTTAAATAACTAGTGTGGGTTAATAATTAGGAAATATCAAGGAATAAAAAAATAAATTACAAACTACACATAGCAGACTTATTGTTGACAATCTACAATCACTCTTTTGGAAAGTTTACCTTGTAGTAGTTCTCCGGCTTTTTCTTGGGCGTCTTTTAGAGCAACGCATTCGCTTCTATTTTCGCAGTCCGCTGAGCTAACTAGCTCTGCAATTTTTTGCCAAGCTCGTTCCCTGTTTTTCATAGCTTGAGTAACAGAATTGATTCCTATCAAACGAACTCCTCTTAAAATAAAAGGCATCACTGTTGTATGCAGTCCCGTCCCTCCTGTTAGACCGCAGATAGAAACCACGCCTTCGTTTTTAGTTTTTGCTAAGATATTTGATAAAACATTCCCGCCCACAGTATCAATCGCTGCGTTCCAAACAGCTTTATCTAAGGGTTTTGCTTTTTCTTCTAAATCTTTTCTCATCAAAACAGAGCTTGCTCCCTGCTTTTTTAGTGCTTCTATTTGATCTTCCTTACCAGTAAAAGCGATAATTTCATAACCCATTTTTGCTAGAAATAAAAGCGCAAAACTACCCACACCGCCTGTGGCTCCAGTAATAGCAACTTTGCCACCATCAGGCTTGACTCCATTATCTAGCAGAGCCAAAACACAAAGCATTGCGGTATAACCAGCAGTGCCTAACGCCATACAATTTTTAGCTGTTATAGTTTTTGGTATTTTTTGCAAATAATTTTCTGGCAAACAGGCCATTTGAGCGAGTCCTCCCCAGTGGCTTTCTCCAACGCCCCAGCCGTTACTAAAAACTTCTGTGCCTTTTGGAAATGCGCTACTTCCTTCGGAGACAACCGTTCCAGCGAGATCAATCCCTGGTATCATAGGAAAACTTCTTGCAATCGGAGCCTTGCTTGAAAGTGCAAGTGCATCTTTATAATTCACTGTGCTATAAGCAATTTTAATCGTTACGCCTTCAGCAGGCAATTCTGCAATTTCTTTAAAACTGCATTTTTCTTCTACTTCCTTTTCAATCAACCACCCCATAAAAGGTGACACTTTTTGTGTATCCATATTGTTTTTTGGTTTGAATAGTTCTTTTATATTATCTAAAACACTAACATCTTCAATCGTGCTAGGAAATCTATATTCTTCTTTATTGATAATCGCTCTTAAAATTTTCCGCAAAATTTTTCCCGACCTAGTTTTTGGTAATTTGGGGACTATCAATAATTCTTTAAAAGCTGCGACAGGTCCAATAGTTTCCCGAACCATTGTAGTAGCTTCGCTAATAATTTCTTTTGTGGCTTTGACGACTCCGCTTTTTAAAACCAAAAAACCAAAAGGAATTTCTCCTTTGAGGCTATGTTTAACTCCCGTCACAGCACACTCAGCGACATCAGGGTGTTTTGCTAAAACTTCTTCTATCGCTCCTGTAGAAAGCCTATGTCCAGCAGTATTGATAATATCATCGGTGCGAGACATAATAAAGAGATAGCCGTCTTCGTCAAAGTAGCCCGCGTCTCCAGTTTGATAGTATCCCGCAAAATTCTTAAAATAGCTTTCCTTACAACCTTCGTCGTTATTCCAAAGAGTAAGTAAAGTTCCGGGAGGCAGTGGTAATTTTATACAGATATTTCCCATTTTACCAGTAGCGACTTCACTCCCCTTATCGTCTAATATTTGCACTTCATAACCCATCACGGGAAATGTAGAAGAACCTTCTTTTACCGACATCTGCTCTATTCCCATAGGATTACAACAGATGGGCCATCCAGTTTCTGTTTGCCACCAGTTATCTATAATATCTACCTTTAAAATATTTTTTGACCAATTCAGTGTATCAGGATCGCATCTTTCTCCTGCTAAAAAAAGTGCCCGAAAATCTTGCATTGGGTATTTTTGAGCTATTTCTCCTTTAGGGTCTTCTTTTTTGATAGCCCGAATAGCTGTAGGAGCTGTGAACATAGAAACTACTTTGTAGTCGTTGATAACTTTCCAAAAAACTGCGGCGTCTGGAGTGCCGACAGGTTTTCCTTCAAAAATCACCGTTGTGCAGCGGTGCAGTAATGGAGCATAAACAATGTAAGAATGCCCTACAATCCAACCCACATCAGAAGCAGACCACCAAACTTCTCCTTGCTTAATATTATAAAGATTGTCCATAGAAAATTTCAAAGCCACCAAATGTCCAGCCGTATCTCGCACAATCCCTTTAGGTTTCCCAGTAGTGCCAGAAGTGTAAAGTATGTAAATCGGGTGCTCCGAATCTAGAGAAACACAATCCGCTGGAGTGCTATTTTTCATAGCCTCGTTCCAAAACAAATCACGTTCTGGTTTTGCTTGCCAATGTTCTGCTTCTCTTTGGACTATTAAAATTTTTTCTACAGAATTTTTACCGCAAATATCTAGTGCCTTTTCAATAATTTCTTGATAGACAACCACTCTGTTAGGCTCCAGTCCAGCTGATGCAGTGATTATCAAACGAGGATCAGCGTCCTTAATTCTAGTAGCCAACTCTGTCGCTGCAAAACCCCCAAAAACTACCGAATGGGTGACTCCTAAACGAGTACAAGCAAGCATCGCCACAAGCGTCTCTGGAATCATCGGCATGTAGACCAAAGCCCTATCGCCTTTGACTAACCCCTGCGACTTCATCACCCCCGCACAAAGAGAAACCCGTTTTTGCAATTCCAAGTAGCTGATTTTTTCCCGAGCTCCTGTCATTTCGCTGTGGTAAATCATGGCAATCTGCTCGCCGTAACCATCTTTCACATGCCTATCTACTAGATTATAGCAAGCGTTCAATTTGCCGCCTTTAAACCAACGGTAAAAAGGAGGATTAGAATCATCTAAAATTTGAGTCGGCTCTTTATCCCAAACAATCCTTTGTGCTTGCTTCTTCCAAAACTCCTCTTTTTGTGTGATGGATTCTTTGTATATTGTTTTGTAGTCCATAACTATTTTGAATTTGTGTTCTGTTTAGCCAAAGCAATCGTTAAAAAAAAATTCTTGTCAATAGTATTTAGTGGCTATTGGCAGTTTTTTTCTGTTTCTAGCTATTTTTTATAAAAATAATTACAGAAAAACACTTTAAAAGCAAATAAAAAAAACAAATGCGTTGCGGGGAGGTATTTTTTATTTTATGTAGGTCTGTAGAGACGTCCTATATGGGCGTCTCATAAATTTAGAACGTTTATTAAAAACAGCTTTTTGTGGTTTATGCACATCATATAAGACGCCCTGTAGGGCGTCTCTACATGTTATGCTATAAAATTCCCTGCAGTTTTTTTTCTTAAAAACTCAAGTGGAAGGAGATGCTGATGACGAGGGGTGCTTTGAGTTCAGCTTCGGTTTCGGTGGTTGTTTCTGTTGTTCCTTCTGTTGTTGTGGTTGTAGTGCTAGTCTCAATAGTTTCTCTGTAAGTAACAGTTCTGCTTCCAGATTGGGTTACTTCTGTTCTCCTATCTTGTTTTTTACTGGG
Organism: bacterium; assembly: GCA_965216635.1. Taxonomy (GTDB): domain Bacteria; phylum SAR324; class SAR324; order XYD2-FULL-50-16. The sequence continues at coordinate 1,535,779 of OZ244188.1, read as the reverse complement.
AGGGATATTAATGTTATGAAGCCCCCCATCGGGGTTTACAACAAAACCAAGTCCAATCAGTACAGATCCTCCTTCTTTTGTCTGTTCAGGGGTCAAGCTGTTTGTTGTAGTACTGTCAATCTTGAAAGTGGGATCGGGAGTATAGGGAGTAGTTGTCGGAGCTGTGCTACTTTCTAGAGAAACCCCCGAGATATACTTCGTCAAGCCAAAATTAAAGAATAGGTTGGGGGTTAAGTTCTTCTTATAGCCGACTTGAATCGCGGGACTTGTGGCAGAGCCGCTGGCAGAGCCATTGGTAAGCTTCATACTCGCTAGACCGCCTCCTACAAAAAAATCCTCGTTGACAAAATAATCCGCCATTACTAGCGTATTGGCGAGCTCGTTAGCTCCCCCAGAGCCAGTAAAATGGGTCAGAGAGGCTCTCCATTTTTCCCACCTAAAGCTGAATTGCAGACCAATGCCTGAGATTTTATCGCTCTTGTTGGTTGTTGTTGATGTCAATGCGTCTGTGTCTGTTGTTGATATTGAACCCTGCACTGTATTACCTACAGGCAATGTATAATCAGCAAAATCATCAGCGGTTAAACCATTAGAAGAAAAGTGATTACGACATACATCAAAAGTCCAAGTTCCAGTTCCAGTTCCGCTATTATCACTCCTTGTGTTTCCTACCTCATCTCTTGTGCCTACATCAAAGGTAATCAAGCTACTACTAACGTCTGAAAACCTATAGGTTCCATCGGTTGCATCAAAGCTTGTTGCTCCTGTTTCACAGTTTGCTACTACAAGAGCTTCTATTCCAGCTTTCGCATCAGGACTATCATCATAGTCAGAAGTAGCGTATGCTTCTATGCTAGTGGTGATAGGTGAATAGGAAACATTATTATAGGATGTTCTGGTAGTACTTAGTAATCCAATATTAGCATTAGTGACTCCAGTGGTTTTAGTGCTGCTATCCACCTTAAAACCATTTAAATAGGCAATGCCAACGAAAAATCCCTGCTTGCTACTGCTTTGAACCGCTTGGGCTTGCAGCTTGCTGCCTCCAAAAGTAAAGGCACTTCCTATAAGAAGAGCGGGAATAAGAATAGCCGCCAAAACGAAACGAGCCAAAACGAAACGAACCAGAGTAAAACGAACAGCGAAAGTTTTCCTTAAAACTTGGGAATTTATGTTTTTCATAATCGTGTAAATAATTAAAATTAGGTTAAATAACAAAACTTCATAAAGGATTGCAGAAAAAAACAATAATAGCAAACTATTGGTTGTTGGCAGTTTTTTATTTTTTCTGCTCATTCTTTATAAAGAATAATTGCAGAAAAACACTTTAAAAGCAAATAAAAAAAAGAATTTTATTTGTTTTTGGTGTTTCTGCTTATTCTTTATAGAAGAATCGCAAAAAAATCATTTTTTGTCAAGCTATTTATTGGCTATTGGCATCTTTTTATTTTTTCTTGGACTCCGTTCAGCTTTCTCATTGCAGAGTGGTTGATATTATTGTAGAATGTAGTTATTAGTTACCAAAGTAAAATTTTGCCACACAACAATAAACAAACTATGTTTGTAAGTATTTTTGATCTTTTTTCCATAGGCATAGGTCCTTCCAGTTCTCATACAGTAGGTCCTATGAAAGCGGCACAGTCTTTTGCCAAATTGGTAAGGGAAAATGTTTGGGAACAAACTCATTCTATCCAAATAGAACTTTATGGCTCTTTATCTGATACTGGCAAGGGTCATGGTACGGATAAAGCAATTTTATTAGGGCTAGAAGGCGAGCATCCCGAAACTATTGAAGCGACTCAGATGGAATCCCGAGTGGAGCAAATTTATAAGAATACTACTTTAAGATTGCTGGGTGAAAAAACAGTTCCTTTAAAAGAAGGGGAGCAGTTAATTTACAAAGACGAACAAAAACCTTTTCATTCCAATGCTGTTGTTTTTAAGGCTTTGGATGGTAATACTCAAACTTTATTAGAGAAAACCTACTATTCCATAGGAGGAGGTTTTGTTGTAGAAGATACTCAGCTTAATGAAAAAGGCGAACTCATAAATACTGCCGAAGAAAGAGAAGTGCCTTATCCTTTTTTGAGTGCAGAAAAATTGTTGCAATATTCTAAAACGCAAAACTGCTCCATCGCAGATATTATTTTGGAAAATGAAAGAGTTTTTCGCAGCGACCAAGAAATAAACGAAGGTTTAGCTAAAATTTGGCAGGCTATGAAAAAATGTGTGTCGGCTGGCTGCAGCACAGAAGGAGTCTTGCCCGGTAATTTAAAAGTGAAAAGAAGAGCGGTTGAGCTCTATAAAAAACTTATCGCAACCAAAAAGATAGACCAAAATTCTGGTATGCAGTGGGCGAGCTTATTTGCGCTTGCTGTCAATGAAGAAAATGCCGCTGGCTCTAATGTAGTCACTGCCCCTACTAATGGAGCTGCTGGAATTGTACCTGCTGTTTTGCACTATTTCCAAAAATTCTACCGTGACCCGAGCAGTGAGGATCTTAAAAAATATTTTCTAACTTCAGCTGCTATCGGAAGTCTCTATAAAAATAACGCTTCTATTTCTGGAGCAGAAATGGGTTGTCAAGGAGAAATAGGAGTTGCTTGCTCTATGGCTGCGGGAGGGCTTACTGCTTTACAAGATGGTTCAGCGGAGCAAATAGAAAATGCAGCTGAAATTGGGATGGAACACAATTTGGGGCTTACTTGCGATCCTATTATGGGGCTTGTGCAAATCCCTTGTATTGAAAGAAATACAATGGGAACCATTAAGGCTATCAACGCTTGTCTGCTCGCCTTGAACCAAAAAGATAGAGGAATTGTATCTTTAGACAAGGTTATCAAAACTATGAAAGCCACTGGGGAGGATATGAAAACGCAGTATAAGGAGACTTCTAAAGGGGGATTGGCTACGAATGTAATTGAGTGCTGATACAGTAAGTATTAGACAAAATTTAATTTAATAGAGCTTTGAATTTCGCCAAATAGGACAAAACCAGCTGCGAAGGCTAGCCAAATGGTTAGAACAGGTGCGAAAAAATTTTTTTCAACGTTTGCTTTGGCTAAACTAGATAAGCAAATTCAAAGGTCTATTCAATAATATTCTGTCTTCCTGTTCGCTAAAAATTGAAACTATTTAAAGAATAAAACAAATGCTACAATCTACTTTAAAAAATAGGACTATCTTTTGTAGCGATAATCTAGACATAATGCAAGGGATAGATAGTAACTCCATTGACCTAATTTACCTTGACCCACCCTTTAATAAAAATAAAGTTTTCACATCACCTATAAAAAGCAGCTCAAAAGGCGCTAGTTTTAAAGATATTTTTAAAGAGGAAGATATAAAAGATGAGTGGCTAGAAACTATTAAAGAAGATAACGAAAAGCTATTTGACTTTCTTAATGGAATAAAAAATATAGGACATAAATCTAATTATTGTTATTTATGTTATATGGCGATTAGATTGATTGAAATATACCGCATTCTTAAAAACACAGGAAGTTGTTATTTACACTGCGACCCTACAATGAGTCACTATCTTAAACTACTTTTAGATATTGTCTTTGGGGAAAAAAATTTTAGAAATGAAATTATTTGGTGTTATAGCAGACCATCAGCTCCTAAACAAAAACAACTCTCCAGAGTGCACGATATAATTTTTTGGTATTCTAAAGGGAAGCAATGGACTTTTGTAGCAGATAGAATCAGACAAAAATATGCAAAGTCAAGTATAAGTAGAGATGGCTATACGGCTAATACTTCTAAAGTGGCTTCAGGAAAAGTGAAATTAGATAGTAAAGGCAAATTTCCAGAAAGTTGGATATATATACCACCACTCAAAGGCAATGCAAAGGAATATGTAGGCTACCCTACACAAAAACCTATTGCTTTAATACATAGAATTATACAAGCAAGTACAAACGAAGGAGATGTAGTGCTAGATCCTTTTTGCGGCTGTGCCACTACTTGTATATCAGCAGAACAACTAGATAGAAAATGGGTAGGCATTGATGTATCTATTGAAGCGTATAATTTAGTGAAAACCAGACTAAAAAAAGAAATAAAAAGGAATTTATTTGACCCTGAAAAAGAAGTTAGTTTTTTTACAGAACCTCCGAAAAGGACAGACAGAAACGAAGACATTACGGATAAAAAATTTGTATATGTTATTTCTAATCCTAGCTATCCTAATGAGTATAAAGTAGGTGTAGCTAAAGATTGGGAGGCAAGATTGAACCAATTTCAAACTTCAGACCCTAATAGAGAATATAAAATGGAATTTAATTTTGAAACTCCATTTTTTAGACAGATTGAAAAGCATATACACAATAAATTTGAAAACAATCACGAATGGGTAAAAGCAGATTTAAAAGAAATTGTAAAAGAAATTAAAAGCTACAAAAAATAAACCAAAAAGAAATCTAACCTATGGATTGGCAAGAAATTTTCCAAGCTACTGCTACGCTTTTTTTTATTATGGATCCTATAGGCAATCTGCCTATATTTACCGCCATACTCAAAAAACAGTCTCCTAAAAATCAAAGCAAAATTATATTCCGTGAGTTAATTTTTGCGCTTCTTATTTTGTTAACCTTTCTGTATGCTGGCACTCAATTTTTAAATTTTTTAGGACTTAGCCCAGCAGCTTTTAGTTTATCGGGAGCTATCATTCTTTTTTTAATCGCCTTAAAAGTTATTTTTTATCAGCCCATTTTAGGAGATTACTCGGAAGAAAAAGGTCTTTTCATTGTACCTCTAGCAACACCTCTTATTGCGGGTCCTTCAGCAGTAGCTTTTCTTTTACTGGTTAGTTCTTCTAAGCCTGCTCTTATTTGGGAATGGACTGTTGCCTTATTCCTTGCTTGGCTAGGAGTTAGCTTGGTATTAATATTTGCACCTTTATTGGTTAAAATTTTCGGCAAAAGCGGGCTGCAAGCCCTAGAAAAACTGATGGGTATGTTGCTTATTATTATCGCAGTGCAACTTTTTTTAGACGGATTGGAGTTATATTTGAAAACTATTTTAAGGTAGAAGAGTCGCCTGTTAAGCCGAGTTCTGTCTCTAATTAATAGAGGGAAATCATTTATCTAGGTTTAGAGTTACCCCTAAACTCCTGCGTTCAACCCTTTTGTTAAGCGAGAAACCATTATCACAAAATGTTAGAACTTGCTGCAGATGGGGTTTACCCTGCCAAAAATGTCACCATTTTTGCGGTGGGCTCTTACATTAAGAGTAACTCCCCACCATTTCACCCTTACCTGTGTTTTTTACAAAACCATCGGCGGTATATTTTCTGTGGCACTTTCCTTAAGATCACTCTCACTGGAAGTTATCCAGCATCCTTCTCTGTGCAGCTCGGACTTTCCTCTTGTTTCTTTTAAAAAAAACAAGCGATTTCCTTAGACGACTCTTTTAAAGACTATACTTTTTAAAAATATTTTGCAAAAATAGATTAATGAATTTAGTTTTAATTGAACGAGAAAATTGTAAAATGATACTTTAGTCTGTCCATTTTTACTAACAAAAATAAAAAACTATAAAAATGAGTATCACTCCTAGCAGAATCCCTTTTCCATCGCATAAAGAGACCTTTGAACTTTAGCATTATGGGAAAGCTAGACAAGGAGCGAAAGTTTTTTACCCAAGAGGAATACTGGAGTATTTTGAGAAATAAAAAATTATAAAAATGAGTATCACTCCTAGCAGAATTCCTTTTCTATCGCATAAAGATTTAAACAAAGAAAGAAAGGTAATAGGTAGAAAACAAAAAGAAAAAAACAGAGAAAAATTTTTTTATGTCAATGGACATGATTTTTCTGTTGAAAATAACCCTCTACCTAAAAAATACGAAAATCAAATTGTTTGCGAAGATAGCCTTAAAACATTGCAAATGCTTCCAGACAATTGCATTGATTTAGTCTTTACCTCACCCCCTTATAATTTTGGATTGGACTATTCCAACGATTCAACAGATGCAAAACATTGGAAAGAATATTTTGATACTCTGCATAACATTCTTAAAGAGTGTGTAAGGGTTCTAAATTATGGCGGTAGGTTAGTGATAAATATTCAGCCTTTGTATTCCGACTATATTCCAGCACATCATATAATAAGTAAATATTTAATGGATGCGGGCTTAATATGGAAAGGTGAAATTATTTGGGAAAAAAATAATTATAATTGTAAATACACTGCTTGGGGTAGTTGGAAAAGTCCTAGCAGTCCTTACTTAAAATATTCTTGGGAGTTTGTAGAGGTATTTTGTAAGGGGAATTTAAAAAAAGAAGGGAATAATGAAAACGCAGATATACTAGGAGATGATTTTAAAAAATGGGTCTATGGGAAGTGGTCAATAGCCCCTGAAAGAAAAATGAAAGAATACGGACATCCTGCTATGTTTCCTGAGGAATTGGCAAGGAGAGTGATTTTATTGTTTAGTTTTAAGAATGACTTAATACTAGATCCTTTTAATGGAGTTGGCACTACCTGTGTGGTAGCAAAAAAAAATAACAGACGCTACTTAGGTATTGATATTTCTAAAGACTATTGTAAAACATCATCAAAAAGATTGAATGCTTGGAATTGTGAAAATAAAAATAAATGGAAAAATTAAACCTCAAGTTTGAAAAAGGAAATATTCTAATCCATACAAAAGAAAAACATCCTTTCTTAGAGCGGTTTAGCTGGCTCAATTACGATTTAAGAACTCAATCTTACCGTTGTTTCGGCTATTATTATAAGGATTTAATTTTAGCACTACAGAAAAATCTAGATTATAAAGATAACATCAAAACCTACCAAAAATTGTCTTTAAAACTAACCTTACCTTTTGAAAGCTACAGCTATCAAAAAGAAGCAATGCTAAAATGGAGCGAAAAAAAAAGGGGGGTTCTTGTCCTACCTACAGGTTCTGGTAAAAGCATTCTGGCTGCAATGATTATGGAAAGAATCAATCGCTCTACTTTGGTGCTTGTGCCGACTATAGAGTTACTCATTCAGTGGCATAAAAATTTATCCCAATATTTATCTTGCAAAATAGGAATGCTAGGAGGGGGTAGTAAAGAAATAGAAGCAATCACAGTATCCACTTACGACTCTGCTAGGATCTATCACGAAAAATTGGGCAATGCTTTTTGTTTAATTGTATTTGACGAATGCCACCATCTAGGTTCTGAAAGCTACTCGCAAATGGCAAAATCCTATATTGCACCTTATAGATTGGGATTAACGGCAACCCCCGATGAAGAAGAATATCGTTTAGAAATAGTGAGAGATATTTTAGGAGATATAGTTTATGAAAAAGATATTAGAGAACTATCGGGAAATTTTCTTTCTGATTACAAAATCAAAACCATTTATGTAGAACTGAATCCAAAAGAAAGAATAAAATACGATGAGCACAGAAAAAGATACTTGGATTTTAAAAAAGGGGTTGTAGGCTTTAACCAGAGTTGGCAAGATTTTGTTTTTCACTGCTCCAGAAGTCATAAAGGAAGACAAGCTTTAAAGAGTTTTGATATTCAAAAACAAACAGCTTTAACTGCAGAAAATAAATTTATAGAGCTGATTAAAATCCTCTACTGCCATAAAAAAGAAAGAACTTTAATTTTCACCAATGACAACAAGACTGCCTATTTTTTAAGCAACAAATTACTACTGCCTACCATTACGCACGAAATTAAAACCAGTGAGAGAAAAAAAATTTTAGAAAATTTTCATAGCGGAAAATGGAATATCCTTATTAGCACTCGCGTTCTCAACGAAGGAATAGATGTTCCTTTGGCTAGTATTGCTATTATTTTTTCTGGCAATAGCACCGTGCGAGAACAGGTGCAAAGATTGGGTAGAATTTTAAGAAAAAAGGAAGGAAAAAAAGCCTATCTATACGAGCTAGTTGCACGAAATACTTCTGAATTTTTTAGTAGCCAGAAAAGAAAAAAGCATGTTGCTTTACAAAGATATTCTTAAATGTCCCCCCAAAAAACGACTGCCAGAAAAACGACTGCCCAAATAACGACTACCAGAAAAACGACTGCCCAAATAACGACTACCAGAAAAACGACTGCCCAAATAACGACTACCAGAAAAAAAGCACTGGTAAGCCTTTCTAACAAAACAGGTATCTTGGATTTTGCAAAGCAGATGAGTCAAGATTTTGATTTTATTAGCACAGCAGGGACAAAGCAATATTTAGAAAAGGCTGGAATCAACTGCACAGCTGTATCCCAATTTACAAGGACAGAAGAAATTTTAGACGGTAGAGTTAAAACTTTACACTCCAAAATTTACGCTGCAATTCTCTCTCGCCGCTCCCAAGAAGATGAGGCTTCTGTTCGCAGTTTAAAGATAGAAGTTATAGATATGGTAGTCGTTAATTTTTATCCTTTTGAGAGTGCCTTAAAAACAAAAAAACATCCCATAGAAATGCTAGAATGGATTGATATAGGAGGACCTACAATGTTACGTGCTGCAGCTAAAAATTATCCTTTTGTGCTACCTATCTGCGACTCTGCAGACTATACTAAAATAGCTCAAATTTGGCAGAAAAAAAAAGAGATACCTCTCGCAGAGAGAAAAAAATTAGCGGCAAAGGCTTTTGAACTATGTGCAAATCTAGATCTGTTAATTGCAAATTATCTTTCTAAAGACAAGAAAAAGTATATTTTTTTAACAAATAAAAAAAAGCTACGCTACGGAGAAAATCCACACCAAAAAGGCTGGCTTTATTCTTTATCCTCCACAAAAAAAAAAGGATTAGCCCAGCTAGAAGTTTTGCAAGGCAAAGCACTCTCTTACAATAACTACCTAGATATCCAATCTGCTATCCGAGTAATCACAGGATTTGTAACCCAAAAATCTGCTCCCTATCTTACCAGTATTATCAAACACAACAACCCTTGTGGGTTAGCTAGTGGCAAACAACCCCAAGAATCTATTCAAAAAGCATGGGAAGGAGATGCTGTCTCTGCTTTTGGTTCCATCATAGCCCACAACAAAAAAGTAAATTTAGATTTTGCGAAATTTTTGGTAAGCCCGGAAATTTTGCACTATAATTTCAGTTGGCAAGTAGAAAAATATTTACCTCAAAAAGTAAAAAAGAAATTTTTTGAAATTCTTATAGCTCCCGATTATGAACCTAAGGCTTTAGAACTTTTAAAAAATCACAGTCAAGCGATTTTGTTAAAATATCCAATAATTGAGCAACTTTTGCGGCAAAACAAAAAATCAGCAAGATCTCTTTTTTCTTTAGATGGTGTGGTTTTAGAGCAAGAAAAAGATAATATATTAGAAAAAAAATTTATTTGCAAAACAAAAAAAAAATTCCCAAAATCGCTTTATCCATTAGTTCATTTTGGGATTATGTGTTGTAAAAATTCTAAATCTAATGCAATTTCTCTAGTAAGAGAATACACTCCTTCTTGTTATCAACTTTTAGGAGCAGGCTTCGGACAACCGAACCGTATTGATGCTCTAGTAAAACTTGCAGTGCCAAAAATGCAAGAAAATCTTGAACGAGAATACAAAAATTTACAAACCCAAGAAAGTTATGAAAACTGGTATCTCAAACAACTACAAGGAGTCCTTTTAATATCCGATGCTTTTTTCCCTTTCCCAGATATAGTAGAAGCCGCAGACTATTACAAAATCAGCCATCTGGTGCAACCAGCAGGATCCAGAATGGATTCCTCTATCGTTCAATTGTGCGATAAAAAGAATATGGCGATGGTAGAGACGGGAATTAGACATTTTTTACATTAGTATATTTCTTTTTAATTAGGCATAATCTTTGTTTTACCATTGACTTAATCTAAATATACATAGTCCTATGGAAGAAAGTAGATTTCAACTAGAATTTGGTTGGAAAGAATTTATTGTTTTTATTTTTTTTTCCCTTGTTTCTTTTTCCGCCATCTTTTTTTTAGGATTTATTCAAGGAAAGAATCAACCAATTGGCACAAGAATAGAGACTAATCCGCTAAAAGAGCAACAACTTCAAGTCAAGGAATTTATTGATGACTCAGAAAGTCTTCTTTCAAAGCAAAAATCCCTCTCTCAAAAAGAAGACAAAGTAGCAGAAAAAAAAGAAGACAAAGTAGCAGAAAAAAAAGAAGATAAGAAAGTATCCTCTAAAACTGATAAAGAAAATATTCAACAAAATGCAAACCTATTATCGGAAAATAAATATGTAGTTCAACTGATAGCCTACGGCAATAAAACCCTAGCAGAAAAACTGCAAAAGAAATTAAAAGATGCTTTTTTTCCAGCCTATATTTCTACTACCCAACTTAACGGCAAAACCTATTACCGTGTTCGTGTAGGCTCTTATAATCTCAACGAAGCCAAAAAGGTGAAACAGACAATTCAGCAGAAATACCCTGCATTAGAAAAAACTCAAATCTTTAAAATAGACTAATCTCACACTAGTTTTAGTTTTTTAGCTTGTTGAATATTTTTGCTTTTTAATATAAAAATTTGTATACTATAAGGTACAATTATCTAAATTTTGAAATAATGCAAAGAGAAGAAATAGAAATAGATACAGAACTAGACGAAGAATCAGAAGAAGAAAAAACCGCTGTTGGTGATCTTATTGATCCTTTTTCAACAAAAGATATTAAAATCACAAATAGCACTATTCTTCTACCTCCTTTAATTAATAGAATCAAGCATAAGAAAATCATTGCCCCTGAATATCAAAGAAATAAAGATTTATGGAGTCACCGTCAAATGAGTCGTTTGATAGAATCTATTTTATTAAAACTACCACTACCTGTTTTTTATTTTGATGTGAGTAATCCTGATAAGTGGGCTATCATTGACGGGTTGCAAAGAATATCTACCATTCAAAAATTTTTTGTAGATAAAGCACTAAAATTAACTGGGTTAGAATTTCTAATAGATTTAAAAGGAAAAAACTATAATGATTTGGAGCGGAGATTTCAAAGAACCATAGACGAAACAGTACTAATCATCTATCAAATGGAAGCACAAACTCCGAAGAAAGTGAGATATTCTATTTTTAACCGTATCAATACTGGTGGGATAACATTAAACGCACAGGAAACACGCCAAGCACTTAATCAAGAAGGCGAAGGAGTGAAATTTTTGAAAGAAGTATGTGAAGATCAAATCTTTACAAGAATAGTTGGATTTCCTAATAAAAGAATGCAGGATAGAGAATTGGCGTTAAGATTTATCGCCTTCCAGCTTATTAAAGACTATCAAGAATTTCACAGTATGGGTAGAATTTTAGATGAAGCAATGGAGCAATTAGATTCTATCAAAAATAAAGATGTATTGAATGTTCTTAAAAAAAAACTATTAGAAACTTTAGAATTTTCTGAATCCGTATTAGGTGAAAAACACCATTTTAGCCGTTCTATTGCCAATAAAGAAAAACCTAACTTACTTAATCAGGCTTTATTTGATGCTTTAACGACTTCTTTTAGTGAAATTGAAAATCAAGATAAAGATAAGTTCTTAAACAAAAAAGAAAGTTTTAAAGAAAAATTCATACAACTACTGCAAGAAGAAAGTAGCGATTTTGTAGATGCTATTACATCAGGTACAAGTGGTAGACAAAAGATAGATATTAGGTTGAAAATAATGCGAGAATTAATTCAAGAGGTATTGAATGAAAATTGAAAGAATAAAAATAGAAAATTTTAAAAGTTTAAGAAGCATTGATATTGCACTCAGCAACCTTACTCTAATAACAGGTGTGAACAGTAGTGGCAAATCTTCGGTTATTCAAACGCTACTTTTGCTAAAGCAGAACGCTGTTATCATTACAAGATTTCTCAATCATCACTTGTTTCTTTCAAGTTTTCAAAAAAATTCTAAAGAATTGAATGAAGAAGAATCAAGAAAACATCTACTTCAAGAATTTATTTTAGAAGGCGAGTATATTTCATTTGGAGATAAAACAAAAGTTTTATACCAAGAGGTGCACAACGAACCTATTAGTATTGGTTTATATGTTCAAAATTTTTTTATGATAACTCAGCTGGATAAAAATTTTAAACCAAAATTCTTAATGGACAAAAAAAAGATAAATGCTGTAAAAGAATTAATTGAATTTTTTTTAGATGAAAAATATTTTCACTATATAAGTACAGATAGAATTAATCCTAAAATCAGTTATCCGCTCTCTGAAAAACATATTAGAAAAAACTTATTAGGTATAGGAGGAGAATATACGCCACACTATCTAGCGAAAAATAGACATAAACCTCTACCTATAGAAAAATTAAAACATCCAGCTAGTAAAACAATACATTTACTAGAAAATGTTTCTGCTTGGCTAAGTGAAATTAGTAAAGGTATAGAAGTATCTGCAACTGTTTATCACAAGCTACAATCTGCTTCTTTAAGCTATCAATATGTTTATGGCGAAAATAGAACAAGTGATTACATACCTCAAAATGTTGGTTTTGGTATCACCTATGTTTTGCCTATCCTTGTAGCTATTTTAAAATCTAGCCCTGGTGAAATGTTGATTTTGGAAAACCCTGAATCTCACTTGCATCCAGCAGGACAATCTAAAATAGCCGAACTTTGTGCTATTGCTGCCAATGCTGGAGTGCAAATAATTGTAGAATCTCATAGCGATCATTTTTTGAATGCCATCAGAGTAGCCGTAAAAAAAGGTCTATTAAAACCAGAAGAAAGCCAAATTTACTACTTTTATAAAAAATATGAGAGTTTAGAAACTATAGCCCAACCCTTAAATATTGATGAAAATGGTAGAATTGATGATTGGCCCCAAGGTTTTTTTGACGAATGGGATAACAAGCTCAACGACCTATTAAAATGACAAATTTTGCTGTTTTTAACGAATTGTCTTTACCGTTTCCTGATAGTTTTCAAAACGAGCAGATAGCTCAAAAGTTTTCTATCTTTTTTGGATTGCTAAAAGAAACACAACAAAAAGGATTGGGAACATTAAGATTAAATGAAAACTTTAAAGATTATGAAATTCAAAAAAATATTAGTTTTGGAGATTTTTTAGGTCAGCAAGAACGAGAATTTAAAAGTAGAATTACTAGTTTTTTGACTAATAACACCTTTCCTCTAATTAAAAACGATGAAAGCGAAGAAAGAGATAACCTACTAGAAAGTGAATATTTTTATGATGAAAATCCCAATACAGGAGGATTAGCTTGCAGTGATATTTGGGATACAATAGCTATTAGTTTTCAATCTAATGAGCGCTGGAATAGAGCTGGTATTTGTTTAAAAAAAATTTCTCTTTATAAAGACGAGGAGAATGAAATTGATACAAAAGAAAAGAAAATAGATACAAGACATGCATCAATAAAAGAACACTTATTGACTCACCAAGATTTCTTTGAAGAATTAGAAAAAGAAGAAATACTTGGAATAACTAAAAAAAATTTTTGGGAGAAAAGGAAAGAATTTTTTTCTAATATTGTTGTCTTTTGTCCAGAGGTAGAAGCGCAAATACAAAATTTAGATGAAAAAATATTTGACCAATTTATAAGTAAATTAAGAAAAGTTGAAAAAGAAGCAAAATCAATTACAGAATATGATTGGAGACCTGAAAGCCAATCTGTCCGTCAAAACCCAGCCCTGAGAAGAAAGAGAGAATTTACTATTGATGAAAAGAAGGTGTTTTTTGAAAAACATTTTAACTTGCCTAGCGGAAACAGAATGTATTTTTTAGAAAAAGATCAAAAAGTTCACATAGGGTATATAGGTAAACATTTACCGACACAATTATACAACTAATTTATATTACAAAATAATAAATTAGACTAAAGAAAATATTAACTTAAAAATTGGGGGGCTTAGCTCAGTTGGTAGAGCGCAACGCTGGCAGTGTTGAGGTCAGGAGTTCAAATCTCCTAGTCTCCAAAAAAATCAATTTATTGCATTTAAAGAGTTAAATGACTAGACTAAACTCAGAATTTAGATTTATCCAAAAATGGAATTTACTCTCAAAGAGCTATCAGCTTTTGTTGGGGGAGAGGTTGTAGGAGATGAGAATTTTAAAATAGTAGGCTGTAATAGTTTGGAGCAGGCACAAGCCAATGAAATTACTTTTTTATCCGATACAAAAAACCTTTCTATTGCTCAAACAAGTTCAGCAAAAGCTATTTTAGTAGGAAATGAGCTAGCAAAAAATATATCAGATAAACATTTTATCTTGGTAAAAAATGCTAGAGTTGCTTTTGATACCATTCTTAAAAAACTTCATCCCGCCAAAATTCACCCTAAAACCATTAGTCCACAAGCTACAATTCATCCTAGTGCTAAAATAGGGAAAGAAGTAACCATCTATCCTTTTGTGCATATCGCAGAAAAAGCTGAAGTGGGAGATAACTGTGTGCTTTACCCCAATAGCTTTATCGGAGACGGTGCTAAACTAGGAAATGGTTGTATCATCTATCCCGCTTGCTCTATTATGGATAAAGTTATTATTGGTAAAAATGCAATTATTCATTCTGGAACAGTGATTGGTTCCGATGGCTTTGGTTTTGAGACTATGGGTAAAACCCATCATAAAATTACTCATTTTGGAGCAGTGAAAATTGGAGATAATGTAGAGATAGGAGCGAACTGCACAGTAGATAGAGGAACAATTGAAAATACCACCATAGGCGATGGGTCAAAATTGGATAACCTTGTGCATATTGCTCACAATGTAAAGGTAGGCAAAAATAATCTTTTAGCAGGTCAGGTAGGAATTGCTGGGAGTGCGAAACTAGGAGAAAATGTCTATTGCGGCGGGCAAGTTGGTATTTTAGGGCATAATTTTATAGAGGATAATGTTACTTTTTACCCTGCCAGCACTTTGATGAATATCGGAAAAACTGTGCCTGCAGGTTCTGAGTTAGCTGGGAATCCTGCTATAAAAAAAACGCAGTGGCAAAGGAATACTATTGTGTCAAAAAGATTAGCAGAGTTAGAAAAAAGATTACAGCAACTGGAAAAAAAATAATGGTTACACAAATAAACTATAATCTAGTTTTTCGGATAATTTTTATTAGCATTTTAGTTTGTGTTTGTTTAGTTGCTTCTAGTTTTATGGTATTGGAGTCTAGTGAATTTTTTGAAAGGTTTTATACAGAAGCAGATAGCAAGAATTTTGGTTTTATTTCTGCTTTTTTAAACGAAGTATTTTTGGTTATTATGGCGTCGGTTTGGGTGCCTGCTATTCAAAGAGGAGAAAAAAAAAAATTTCATCCTGCAAATATTCTCATCAAAGGTTTGGTGATTCTTCTTTTTATCAATACAGTGGGTGGAGCTTCTTTAAATACAGTGCAAAAAAAATTAGCTACAATTCAAGAACAAAAAAATCGCATAGGAATACTCCAAATTTTAGAATCGCAGATTGAAGATCAACAAGAAAATATAGATACTTTTATAGGACAAGAGCAAAGAATAAATACAGTTTTAGCTACTAGGAAGTTAAATGAAATTAAAGAAGAATTGAAAAAATTGCAAACTAGTCAACAGTCTACCTTTTCTTTGTGGATAGATATTTTATTTATTTCCTTTGTCCGTTTTGCTATACAGTTAGCAAATATTACTTCTGTTTGGTTAGCAAGCTGGTTGTATCGCAATCCTTTAAGTAATCCTTTAAGAGATCCTTTACTACACACTTATAAACCTTCAGTAGCACCCAAGCTTTCTAATAAAAAAATTGCTTTCTCTAAAATAGAAGAAGATACTACAGCAATTTCTCAAGAAAGAGAAAATTTTCTAAACCAAACAAATCACGCTAATGGCAACTCTGGTTTTACTAAAAAAAAACCAGAACCCCCACTGATACAATCAAGCAATCAACAAACAATTGTAGAAAATTTGAATGATATAAGCGAGGAGACAAGTGAGTCTATTGTTAATAAAATTTCTGAAGAAATAGGAGAAGTTCCAAATACGAATCTGTTGAATTTAGCAAATCATTTAGGCATAACTCTAGCACAAATCAAAAAGTTGCATAATAAAGATGCTGCTGATTTTAAAGCAGAAAAATTGCAAAATTTTTTATCAAAAATGAAAGAAATGAAAGAAACGGGAGTATGAAAAAAGAAATACAAAATTTAAGCGAAGAAATTCTAAAAATTGAATACAAACTCAATTGCTATATTCCTTCTACTCTTTGGGTATCGGATCTCCACGGTGAAGGAAAAAAATTCGCCCGTACCATCAAGGGGCGTTTTGGTATGTTATACCAAACATGTAGAGAGGCTTTACCCCATTTTTTGCCCCACAAAAAATTACTCTACATAACCCATACTATTCAAAAAAGAGTTTTTAGCTATGATGCTAGCATAGGTATGGATACACAAGATGTTGTGCAATGTTTGGTAGATATACTCAAATACAAATTAGAAAACAAACGTATCAACCCCTTTACAGAAGAAAATATTTTCACAGAAGCTATTCAAAGGTTAGTTGCTAATCAAAAAATCCCTCATATTTGGTATGAAGAAGAATGGTTTAATCAAAAACTGGTTTATCATTTGAGTAAAACGATTTTAGAAATTTTTTTGGATTATCTGATAGTTTTGGGTGATGTTTTTGATAGGGGTCCGCAACCTGATAAAATTGTTAGAATTTTACAAAATAATTCTGTCAAAAATAGTATGAGTCTTATTTTTGGAAACCACGATATTCTATGGATGGGGGCTTGTGCTGGAAATCAATCTTTAATTGCGGAGGCTATGCGAATCACCTGTCGCTACGATCACCTAGCCTTTTTAGATAGAATGGGTATTGATTATTCTTTGTTGCAAACATTTGCCCAAAAAACTTATCCCGCTGAAACAATTACAGGCAATTTTAAAGCGAAAGATCCTAGTTCTAGAAGTATGGAAAAAGCCTTGTCTATTATCCAATTCAAGTTAGAAGAAGAAACCATCAACAGACACCCAGAATATAAAATGGAATCTAGACTTTGCTTAGATGGGTTGAGCCAAATGCTACAAAAAAAAGATATACAAAATTTAAGAGACACTCACTTTCCCACATTGAATTTTGATAAACCTCAAGAACTCAGCAAGCAAGAAAAAGAAATAGTAGCAGATTTAACAAAACAATTTTTGAGCGAAGAAAAACTCAAACACTGTATCCAAATTTTTTTTGAAAAGGGGCGTGTCTACCATATTTACAACAATATACTGAGTATTCATGCACTTGTTCCTTCTAATGAAAAAGGGGAGTTTGAAAGTTTTTTACAGTTTAAAGGCAAAGCCCTATTAGATTACATTCAAAAAACTATTTCCGTTGTGGGTGAAAATTATTTAGCAGGCAAATCCAATAAAGAAGCAGATATCAGTCTCTTTTTTTATTTATGGTGTGGTCCTCAATCTCCTTTTTTTGGTAAAGATGCTATGAAAACCTTTGAAAGATATTTTTTAAAAGACAAAGAACTTCATAAAGAAAAAAAACTTTTTTGGGAAGAAAATGTCAAACAAGCTCATTTCCAAAAAAGAATGAAAGAAGAATTTCTTATTGACCATGTTGTTTATGGACATATTCCAAGGGATCATAAAAAAGGACAAAGTATTTCTAGTGGAGACGGATTTGCTATTAACATAGATGGCGGTTTTGCAGAAGCCTATCTTAATAGAGGGCACGCCTTAGTGCAAACTCCAAAAATGCTTTATGGTATTATTCTGCAAACAGAAGGAGAACCTCATAAAGACAATTGTGTTTTAGAACAAATAGACATTATCAAAGAGTACAGCCATCCACTTACAGCGAGCGATACTTTTCTGGCAAGCATCTTAAAAGAAAAGAAAAAAATACTACGGCAAAAACTAAAACAACAAGAAGACTCATAATTGATTGGTGAAAATTAAAAAGTTAAAGTAGATGTGTGTGTTTGATTTTAATTCAATGATATTTAAAAACTAATGAAACAAAATGCTAATTTTTGGAATAGGATTGCAGAGAAATACTCAAAAAGTCCTATTAGTAATCTGACTGTTTATGAGAAAAAAATTAATATTACCCGAGGATATTTGAATCCAAGCATGAAAGTTCTTGAGATAGGTTGCGGCACTGGTGGTACTGCTATTATTCATGCTCCGTATGTCAAACATATACGGGCAACTGATTTTTCACAAAATATGATTAGAATTGCTCAAGGTAAAGCAAAAAATCAAAATATTAATAATGTGAATTTTGAATGTATAGATGTTGATCAAATAGATCTTCCAGAGAAAACTATTGATGTTGTTTTGTGTATGAGTCTTTTACACCTATTAGAAAATAAGGAAAAAATAATTGCAAAAATTTACAAACTGCTCAAATCTGGCGGTATTTTTGTCAGCAGTACAGCCTGTATCCAAGATAGCATAAAGTTTTTCAAATGGATCGCTCCTTTAGGAAAGTTTTTAAGATTGATGCCATTAGTGAAATGTTTTACCGCTCAAGAACTAAAGGAAAGTATAGAAAGTAGTGGTTTTGACATTGATTATTATTGGCAACCTGATGCTGACAAAGTAAAAACACCATTCATTATTGCAAAAAAATCTAATGCAAAATAATGAAAATTATACTTAACCGATTGTATTTTGAAAAAAAAAACTTACAAATTTTCAGAAAAAATAATGGCAAATTGTAATATAGAAAACAGAACCATATTCTGTAAAGATAATTTAGAAGTTTTAGAGGGTATGAATAGTGAGTGTGTTGACTTGATTTACCTTGACCCGCCTTTTAATACAAAAAAAGAATATCACGCTCCAACGGGAAGTAGTGCTGAAGGAGCTAAGTTTAGCGATATATTCAAAGAGGAAGATGTAAAAGATGAATGGCTAGAAACTATAAAAGAAGACTACGACGAATTGTATGATTTTCTAAATGGAATAAAAAATATCGGACACAAGAGCAATTTTTGTTATTTGTGCTATATGGCAATCAGGGTTATAGAAATTCACAGAATTTTGAAAGATACAGGTAGCCTGTATTTGCATTGCGACTCTACAATGAGTCATTATCTTAAAATTGTTTTAGATTGTATCTTTAGTGAGAATAATTTTAGAAGGGATATAACTTGGACAATGAGTGCTTCGGCTGGTTTTAAATCTTTAGTGCCGAATTATGTGAGAGGGCACGATGTTATTTTGTATTACTCAAAAACAAAAAATGTTAAATTCAATAAACCTTATCGTGATTATGGTGAAAAACAATTAGAACGATTTAGTAAGTTTGATGAAGATGGCAGAAAATACAAAGTAATCACAAAAGAGAGGCGTATTTATTTAGATGAATCTAAAGGGATAGCAATAACTGATGTTTGGAGCGATATAGCAAATTTTCAAACAATAGTAAATTCTGAAGAAATACAAGGTTACCCAACACAAAAACCAACGAAACTGTTACATAGAATAATAGAAGCTAGTAGCAATAAAAATGATTTGGTATTAGATCCTTTTTGTGGATGCGCTACGACCTGTGTTGCATGCGAACAATTAGAAAGAAAATGGATTGGAATTGATGTTTCTATTGAAGCCTACAATCTTGTAAAAAAAAGACTAAAAAAAGAAGTAAAACCTGAATTACTAGAGCCTAAAAAAGAAGTAAATTTTTCAATCGTTGCGCCTGTAAGAACCGATATAGGCAAAGATTATAGACTTAAAAAATGGGTGTATGTTATTTCAAATCCAAAATACGAAGGAGAATACAAGGTAGGTATAGCTAAATATGTAGAAGCTAGATTAAATTCTTATCAAACATCAGACCCTGAGCGCTCTTATAAACTTGAATATAAACTAGAAACTCCTTTTTTTAGGGAAATAGAAAAATTTATACATAATAAATTTGAAAATAAACACGAATGGGTCAGAGCAAACTTAAAGAATATCATCAAAGAAATTGAAGACTATGGAATTAAAGATTCCAAACCGTAAATAATGAAAATTATACTTAACCGATTGTATTTTGAAAAAAAAAACTTACAAATTTTCAGAAAAAACAATGCGACTCTGTTTAGAGTTAGCAGAAAAAGCAAAATGTTTTGTAAAATCTAACCCTATGGTGGGGGCTATTTTGGTATCCAAAGAAGGTGATATTCTATCTCAAGGTTATCATAAGGCTTTTGGAAAAGAGCACGCAGAAGTATTAGCTCTTAAAAAATGGGATAAGGTGCCATCGGATGCGATTCTTTTTGTCAATCTAGAGCCCTGTTGTCATCAAGGAGCAAATCCACCTTGCACTCAAGTGCTGATTCAAAAAGGAGTAAAATCTGTAGTGATAGGCATGCCAGACCCTCACGTTAAAGTTTCTGGGAAAGGAATAAAGGAGTTAAAAAATAATGGAATACAGGTTGAAGTAGACGTTTTACGAGAAGAGTGCGAATGGTTCAATCAAAAATATTTAGTCAATATTACCCAAAAAAGAGCCCTAGTAGGACTCAAAGTAGCGATGAGTTTAGATGGTAAATTGGCTCTAGCTAATGGACTTTCACAGTGGATTACGGGCATAGAAGCAAGAAAAAAAGCACAGAGTTTAAGGAGCGATTTTGATGCTGTTGCTGTAGGACATTCTACCTTAAATAAAGATAATCCAAAATTAACAAATAGAAATTCTGGTACTATTAATTTTGGCACTACTAATTTTGGCACTACTAATTCTGGCTCTACTAGTTCTGGCTCTACTAGTTCTGGCGTTATCTGGCAACCCCATAGAGTCGTTTTTTTAGCCCACGGTAAACTAGATGAATCTAGCCACTTTGTATCGGATACTCATTCTAAAAGATTTCTTTTTGCAGGCAAAAAAGTATCTGCTGCTTATTTAAAAAGTTTAGAACAGCAAGGTTTTTTTGTCTGTAGATCCCCAAAAATTTATCCCTCGTGCAAAGAAGCATTAAATTTTTTATACTCTCATAATGTTTATTCGGTAATGGTAGAAGGTGGAGCGGAATTGATTGCTTCTTTTTTAAAAGAAAAGCTAGCAGATAGACTCTATCTTTTTTTAGCCCCATCTCTTATAGGTGCGGAAGGAAAATCTTGGTGTGGTGTTCTTCAATTGGACGAACTAAAACAACAACCCAAACTAAAAATTCAAAAAATAAAAACATACAAAGAAGATATTTTATTGGAAGCTCAATTTATTTTTTAATAGTTGTTTCTATTTTATAGCTCAAAAAAAGCTATATTATGAGTTATAAAATTTGACTTATAACTCAAAAAAGGCTATGTTATGAGTTATAAAATTGGTAAAACTCCTTTATCCCCATTAATATTTGCAGGTATAACGCATCTTTACTTTGTAAGTATTCACCCTTTTGAAGATGGCAATGGTCGTATTGCTCGCGTTCTTGTAGAAAAAGCTTTGTCGCAATGGTTTAACAGACCGACTTTAATATCGCTTTCCACAGTGATTCAAAAGAAAAGACTATTACAGTATGTTAGCTTCCAGTAATAAAAAAAACCGAATCTCCCCGTGGCTTGTTTATTTTGCAAAAATTATTTTAGAAGCCCAAAAGCATTCGCAAAAATTGATAGATTTTTTGATTAAAAAAACGAAATTTTATGTTCGTCTAAAATCCCAACTTAATTTAAGACAAGAAAAAGTTTTGGAGAGAATTTTTTGTGATGGACTGGATGGTTTTAAAGGTGGCTTAAGTGCAGAAAATTATATTCAGATTACAAAAACATCGCGGGCAACTGCCACTCGCGATCTACAGGATTTAGTTGATAAAAAAGCATTGGTTCGTAGAGGCTTGCTGAAATCTACACGCTACCAATTACTACCGCAATTTCAAGAATAAACCTTTTCGTTATCTCCTGGAGGTCTAGTTTTCCATCTGCGGTTGCTCCAAAAATACCAATGGGGTTTTTGTAGAATAACTTTTTCTAATAAATTGCTGTATCGTTTGATTAGCTCTTCTGTGCTAGGAGGATTTTTTATCAACCCTTTCTCCTTCTGGCTGTGCTCCTTATTTTGGGGATTATAGATTTCTCTTAAATGGAGTATTAGTTTTTTTTCTTTAGTTTCCTCTATCCAGCTAAAAATAAGCGGTATGTTTTTTCTTAAACTCAAACGGAAAGCACCTTCTCCAAAAGAAGCCATTTTACCAAAAAAAGGCACAAAAACATTGCTTTGAAAAGCGTTTAAATCTCCTATAATACTTAAACAATGTCCCGCCTTTAAAAAGCGTAACATTTTGAAAGTATCGTTTTTTCCTTGTGAGATAACAGTCAAAGGGAATCTTTTTTCTACTTCTTGGAAAAGTTTATAAATCTGATTGCTTGCTTTATCGGGACCGTGATAAGTATAAGTAGCGATTTCTCTAAAAAAAGTAGCAAAAATAGCGGATATCCAAATTCCAAAAGTATGAGCGCTTAAAAGGATAAAAGCCTGTTTTTGTTTGCAAATTTTCAAACAACTTTCATTACCCTCTACTTCAATGAGGGGTTTTATTTTTTGAGGGTTGCTACAGGATAAGCGGAGAAAGAATCCACTTTCGTAGCCAAAAAAAAAATACATTCGGCGGCGGATTTTTTCTTTTTGCGGACGACTCAAACTATTTTTAAATACTATATCTAAATTTTTTTGAATGATTTTTTTACGGTAAGAAAATATTAAAAGAAAAAATCCAAACAACCAAGCCCAAAGTCTCCAAAATCCGGGAACTCTGGCAAAAAGTATACAAAACTTTAAAAACAGGTTTCCTAAAAAATAATAAATTTTTTGCATTTTTTTTTAATTTGGTTGTCTTATACTTTATAAGTAGATTAGTTAATATAAGAAAAAAAATCTAGTTAGTATTTATGTCTAATAATTTTGAAGAAATTTTGTTTCCCATAAAATCGGAGCTCAAAAAAATGGAAAGCTACATAGAGCAAAGATTTAAAAAAGACCACTCTTTTATTGCCGAAGTTGGCAAGTATGTGTTTCAAAGTGGAGGTAAGAGAATCCGTCCCGCTTTAATGCTACTTAGCACCTTGTGTTTTGGAGAGTATAATAAAGATGTGCGAGAAATGTCCGCTATTTTGGAATATATTCATACTACCAGCCTATTGCACGACGATGTGATTGATAATTCCGATTATCGCAGAAAACAAAAAACAGCAAAAACTATTTGGGGAAACAAAGCCTCTATTCTAGTAGGCGATTATCTGCTCGCCAAGGCTTTTGGTCAGTTGGTAGAAATAAGAAATTTTGAGTTAATCAAGTTAATTTCTAATACAGCTGTTCATTTGAGCGAAGGAGAAATTTTACAACTGCTTCATAAGTGGGATAATGCTTCCATTGTGAAGTATTTAAAAATTATAAAATGCAAAACCGCTTGTCTAATGGCAGCTGCTATGCAGACTGGAGCTATTCTTACCAACCAACCAAAACAAACAATACAAAAAATTTATACCTGTGGAGAGCAAATAGGTATGGCTTTTCAAATTGTGGACGATGTTTTGGATTACTCTAGCAAAAAAACAGGCAAAGAACTGGGAACAGATTTAAGAGAAAAGAAAATCACTTTACCTCTTTGTAGATTGATGGAGCTGACGGAAGGACAAGAAAAACAAGCAATATTAAAGTTATTGGAAAGTCCCCAAATTACCACAAAACAAATCCAAGCTGTGACCGAGAAGATGCGACATTTCGGAGTTTTTGATTACAGCATTCAACAGGCAGCAAAATACATTCTACGGGCTAAAAAATTTCTAAAAACCCTACCCAATAACATTTATAGAGAAAAATTGTTAGAGTTGAGTAGTTTTATACTAGATAGAGACTATTAGAAAAAATGTAGGACAGCCCTACAGAATAAAATGCCCTAATAAAATAGACTTTTGAATTTGCATTCTGTTTAGCCAAAACAAGCTTATTGCTTTTACGCCAATACAAGCTTTAGCAAAAGAGCCTCTGGCTCTTTTGCAGTCTATATTGTGTTAGCTTTAAGTTTTGTAGTGTTTTTTGCTACGGCATTAAAAAAAATTTTTAACTCTTGCCATTTGTGAAGAAATGCACTTGAGTATTCCTGCGAGCTAAAAATTTTTTTTGCACCTGTTCTAACCATTTGGCTAGCCGTCACATCAGCGAAATTCAAAGGTCTATAAAATATAGAGGACATGTTTTTGGCGGGAGGTGGTTTTGGCAGGATGCGGTTTTTAGGTGGGTTTTAGCGGGGAGGTATTTTATACCTATGCTACTACTTTTAAAAATTGCAACAATCCAAATATTATAACAATCAATATACCCGTACTGGTTAGAGTAGTCGCAATAACCCATTTGATTATATGAACTCTACTTTCTGATATTTTTAACTCAAGGTCGCTTTTGGTTTTTGCTATAGTTTTTTCTAGTTCGCTTTTGATTTCTACTATTTTACTCTCAATATCTTTCAGTTTTAAGTCTGTATCGGTTTTGTTGTCTGTTATTATTTTTTCTAGGTCGTTTCTGTTGTCTGTTATTATTTTTTCTAGGTCGTTTCTGTTTTTTGTTATTATTTTTTCTGTATCGTTTTTGGTTTCTACGATTTTACTCTCAATATCTTTCAGTTTTAAGTCTGTATCGTTTTTGTTGTCTGTTATTATTCTTTCTAGGTCGTTTCTGTTGTCTGCTATTATTCTTATCAAGTCGGTTTTGTTCTCTGAAATGATGGATTCCAATCTCCAGATATCCCCTTTATCCGTAGGAAGAGTGGTATCCAAACCCGTTTCTGCGGCACTAGAAGCCAAAGCTTTTGGTCTCAGTTCTACAAACTCTCCAATAGCAATCTCTGCTTTCTTTTTTTCTGCACCTAGTCCAATCAAAAGATCGTAGATCTTGGTAGAAGTGAATTTTTGTGCTCTAGTTGTTCTTAACATTTTATTTTTAAAGGTTTTTATTTTGGTTGTTTTATTTTAGCAAACTATTCTACTAAAGTCAAACCCAAAAAAATAAAAAGATTATAGAGCAGAATTAAAAAAATGTTCCCTGCAATTTTGTTTTTTTGGGTGTTTTTGGCGGGGACACATTTTTACTTTGTAAAAAAATGTCCCCTGCAATTTTGTTTTTTTATTTGGTTTTGGCGGGGAGGCATTTTATACCTATGCTATTACTTTTAAAAATTGCAACAATCCAAATATTATAACAATCAATATACCCGTACTGGTTAGAGTAGTCGCAATAACCCATTTGATTATATTAACTCTGCTTTCTGATATTTTTAAATCTATATCCTTAAATTTCAGGTCTGTATCATTTTTATTGTCTGTTATTATTTTTTCTAGGTCGTTTCTGTTTTTTGTTATTATTTTTTCTGTATCGTTTTTGGTTTCTACGATTTTACTCTCAATATCTTTCAGTTTTAAGTCTGTATCGTTTTTGTTGTCTGTTATTATTCTTTCTAGGTCGTTTCTGTTGTCTGCTATTATTCTTATCAAGTCGGTTTTGTTCTCTGAAATGATGGATTCCAATCTCCAGATATCCCCTTTATCTGTAGGAAGAGTGGTATCCAAACCCGTTTCTGCGGCACTAGAAGCCAAAGCTTTTGGTCTCAGTTCTACAAACTCTCCAATAGCAATCTCTGCTTTCTTTTTTTCTGCACCTAGTCCAATCAAAAGATCGTAGATCTTGGTAGAAGTGAATTTTTGTGCTCTAGTTGTTCTTAACATTTTATTTTTCTTAACATTTTATTTTTTAAAAGTTTTTATTTTGGTTGTTTTATTTAGTTGTTTTATTTTAGCAAACTATTCTAGTGAAGTCAAGCCCTAAAAAATAAAAAAGATTATAGGGCAGAATTAAAAGAATGTCCCCTGCAATTTTGTTTTTTTGGTGGGTTTTGGCGGGGAGGCATTTTATACCTATGCTATTACTTTTAAAAATTGCAACAATCCAAATATTATAACAATCAATATACCCGTACTGGTTAGAGTAGTCGCAATAACCCATTTGATTATATTAACTCTGCTTTCTGATATTTTTAAATCTATATCCTTAAATTTCAGGTCTGTATCATTTTTATTGTCTGTTATTATTTTTTCTAGGTCGTTTCTGTTTTTTGTTATTATTTTTTCTGTATCGTTTTTGGTTTCTACGATTTTACTCTCAATATCTTTCAGTTTTAAGTCTGTATCGTTTTTGTTGTCTGTTATTATTCTTTCTAGGTCGTTTCTGTTGTCTGCTATTATTCTTATCAAGTCGGTTTTGTTCTCTGAAATGATGGATTCCAATCTCCAGATATCCCCTTTATCCGTAGGAAGAGTGGTATCCAAACCCGTTTCTGCGGCACTAGAAGCCAAAGCTTTTGGTCTCAGTTCTACAAACTCTCCAATAGCAATCTCTGCTTTCTTTTTTTCTGCACCTAGTCCAATCAAAAGATCGTAGATCTTGGTAGAAGTGAATTTTTGTGCTCTAGTTGTTCTTAACATTTTATTTTTCTTAACATTTTATTTTTTAAAAGTTTTTATTTTGGTTGTTTTATTTAGTTGTTTTATTTTAGCAAACTATTCTAGTGAAGTCAAGCCCTAAAAAATAAAAAAGATTATAGGGCAGAATTAAAAGAATGTCCCCTGCAATTTTGTTTTTTTGGTGGGTTTTAGCGGGGAGGCATTTTATACCTATGCTACTACTTTTAAAAATTGCAACAATCCAAATATTATAACAATCAATATACCCGTACTGGTTAGAGTAGTCGCAATAACCCATTTGATTATATTAACTCTGCTTTCTGATATTTTTAAATCTATATCCTTAAATTTCAGGTCTGTATCATTTTTATTGTCTGTTATTATTCTTATCAAGTCGTTTCTGTTGTCTGTTATTATTTTTTCTAGGTCGTTTCTGTTTTTTGTTATTATTTTTTCTGTATCGCTTTTGGTTTTTACGATTTTACTCTCAATATCTTTCAGTTTTAAGTCTGTATCGTTTTTGTTGTCTGTTATTATTCTTATCAGGTCGTTTCTGTTGTCTGTTATTATTCTATCTGTATCGTTTTTGTTGTCTGCTATTATTCTTATCAAGTCGGTTTTGTTCTCTGAAATGATGGATTCCAATCTCCAGATATCCCCTTTATCCGTAGGAAGAGTGACATCCAAACCCGTTTCTGCGGCACTAGAAGCCAAAGCTTTTGGGACCAGTTCTAAAAACTCTCCAATAGCAATCTCTGCTTTCTTTTTTTCTGCACCTAGTCCAATCAAAAGATCGTAGATTTTAGTAGAAGTAAATTTTTGTGCTGTAGTTGTTCTTAACATTTTATTTTTCTTAACATTTTATTTTTTAAAAGTTTTTATTTTGGTTGTTTTATTTTAGCAAACTATTCTAGTGAAGTCAAGCCCCAAAAAAATAAAAAAGCAAATAAAAAAAGAGTATTTTATTTGTTTTTGAGTGGTTTTGACGTGGAGGTGGTTTTATGAGGGGCACCGAGAGTTCACTTCCTTTTTAGGGGTGATTCGGTGCCTATACAACTCTGTTAAAAGCGCCAAAGCAGGGAAATGCTGACGACTACGGGGGCTTTGATTTCGGCTTCTATCTTCTGCGCTGCTGGAGTTGTGACTTCTTGTATTTCCACATCTCTACTGCGGAATTGGGTTACTTCTATTCTGTTATCGGTTACAAGTATATTTTCAGAAGTAATATCTGCTACGATTTGGAGAGATGATGAGGGTGTCTGTACAGATCCTAAGCCAATCGTTGCTGAATCACCGTTTTTAGTCTGTGGTGGGCGGGTAAAAGTTTTGTTTACAGTAGCTGTAGGACTAATAGAACGGCTCAGAGAAATACCCGAAATATACTTTGTCAAGCTAATATTAAAGAATAGGTTGGGAGTTAAGTTCTCTTTATAGCCTACCGTTAACACGGGGCTAGTAGCCGAAGCGCTAGTAGAGCCATTGGTAAGCTTCATACTCGCTAGACCGCCTCCTGCAAAAAACTCCTCGTGAAAAAAATACTCCGCCATTACCACTGTATTGACGAGCTCGTTAGCTCCCCCTTTGCCAGTAAAGTGAGTCAGAGAGGCTCTCCATTTTTCTCCTCGCCAGCCGACTTGCAGACCGACACCGTTGAGTGCGTCGCTCTCTGTGCTGGTGACGGGTTTTGAAGGTGTATCTGCAGTCACATCAGGATCGGAAAGAATAATAGAGGTTCTTCCAGAGGAAAAGTATCTGTAACAATAGGATGTTTCTCCATTTGCAAATCCTGTATGAAATATTCTATTAGGAACGTTATTGTCTGCTAAAATTACAGTAGCATCCCCATTATTAATTTCATCTATAGTCAGTCTTCGCCCAGGAGAGAAGGAAGTCAAATCATCATATATTAAAGAGTAATCTCCATCAGTCTGTGTGACAGTTGTTGCATCACGTTCGCAGTTTGCCTTTAATAATGCTTCTGTTCCAGATCCTACTAAACCAGTGAATACACCATTTGCTTCTATTCCAGTAATATCGTTTGAATATTTGATTCTATAGACAGTAGCAGAGTTTGTGCTAGTTTTTGTGGTATCTACTCCGAAACCTTGCAGATAAACAATACCAGCGAAAAATCCCTGTTTCGTGCTAGCGCTGCTCTGTGCTTGCAGATTACCTACAAATAGCAAACTCAACAAAACCGCACCTAGCAATACAACGCCATTCCATTTGAAGCCAGCCCATTGAAAACCAGCCCATTGATTAGCCCGTTGAAAACCAGCCCATTGGTTAGATCGAGCTGCTTTTGTCTCACAATTTTTAAGAGAGCTATTTAACGCCCTTTTTGATACTCTTTCCATAATTTTTTTTAATTTAGATTTAAAGAAACATTTCCCTAGCCTATCTAGGTTGTGTCTAGTTTAGTCAAAATATAACATTAATTCAAAGGTCTATTATATTAATAATAATTAAAGTTATTCAAACTAAAAAAGTAACTAATTTTTTTAAACTTGTCAATATTTTTCTACCAAAGTATTATTTTTTTTCCTTGTATAATACATGCTTGCGAATAACTGGATCGTATTTACTCAGTTCTAGTTTTTCCACATCATTTTTTTTATTGTATAGTAAAGATGTGGACTTTCTGTACTTTTTAGCTTTACATCTACAATAAATTTGTTCTGTGATAAATTAGTACTAAAGGATGGCATAAGATTGATAACCTAAATCAACGGGAATTGCTCCTATTTCTTGCACGGAAAAATTACCTTCTCCATAATCTTTTCTGCCAACAATCATAGCATCATTATCAGTATCAAAATAACCTTGTATTTGTTTTTTGTGCAAAAGAACAAACTTACCAAGATTGTTTTTTTCTAATTCTGCTCGTTTTTCTTTAAAGAAAGTATAATTAGCTTTAACTTCTTTACTTGCTATTTCTTGTATTGTTGTCATTTATATTAATAATAATTAAAGTTATTCAAACTAAAAAAGTAACTAATTTTTTTAAACTTGTCAATATTTTTCTACCAAAGTATTATTTTTTTTCCTTGTATAGCACATGCTTGCGAATAACTGGATCGTATTTACTCAGTTCTAGTTTTTCCACATCATTTTTTTTATTTTTTATTGTATAGTAAAGATGTGGACTTTCTGTACTTTTTAACTTTACTTGGATACGGTCGCCTTTTTTTGCCATTTTCTTAAAATTTTAGTTGATTGTTTAAAAAAGAATGTTGTTTTTATTAAGTTGTCTTCCCTTTTAGGAGAAACAGAAGTTATGATTATAGGGCATTTTAAACTTTTTTGCAAAAAGTTTATGTAGCTCTGACAATTACGAGGCAAATTTGGAATAGATTTGGTCTGACTAGTTTTGCACTGCCAACCTTTAAAGGATTTATATTGAGGAATAAGGTTGTTCCAATCTTGAATGCGATTGGGAGGCATAAGCAGTTTTTTTCCTTCTTTTGTCTTGTAGCTTGTACAGACTTTAATCTCCTCTAGTTGGTCTAAAACATCTAGTTTCATCAGAATTAAATGGCTAATGTCGTTGATGGCTATGGTTTTTCTCAACAAACACAGATCTAACCAACCACAGCGACGGCTCCTACCCGTGGTAGAACCAATTTCGCCTCCTTGTGTTTGCAAATATTTTCCGTATTGATCTTTTAATTCTGTAGGAAAGGCTCCTTCTCCTACTCTTGTGGTATAGGCTTTGAAAATTCCAAAAATGGCGTTAATCTTTCTGAGACCTACTCCGCTTCCTATGGCAGACATACCTGCTACTGTGCTAGAGGAAGTAACATAAGGGTAGGTGCCGTAGTCTATATCTAACAGACTGCCTTGTGCACCTTCTAATAAAATGTTTTTGTCTTTAGCCGTTTTTACGTGGAGGAGTTCGTGGGAATCGTAAATATTTTCTTTGATTTTTAGGTAGGCTGCCATTAGCTCTTCGTAAGATTTTTTTATAGAGGGGAGTTTTATGTTGCTTGTAGCATTTTGGTGGCTAGCAGAAATTTCTGCAAAATCCTGTTTCATTTTTTGATAAAACATTTTTTTAAAGTCTTGGTTTTCATTCAAATCGCAAACACGAATCCCTCTTCTAATGACTTTATCTGCATAGGCGGGACCTATCCCTTTTCCAGTCGTGCCTATGGTAATGGTATTTTTTTTTTGCTCTGATATTCTGTCTTTGATTTTATGGGTAGGTAAGATCAGATGCGCTATTTCACTTATAAATATTCTGTTTTTGCAATTTATTCCTTGCTTTTGAAGTTCTTCTATTTCTTTGCATAAATCTGGTAGATCAATGACCATTCCACCTCCGAGCAAAGTTTTGCATTTTGGTTGGCATATTCCTGATGGAATATGGTGTAAAACAAATTTTTTATCTTGGTATTTTATGGTATGACCGGCATTGTTACCTCCTTGGAAACGAATTGCCCAATCTGCGTGCTGTGAGAGTAGGTCTGCTATTTTTCCTTTGCCTTCGTCTCCCCATTGTAAGCCTACTAGAGTGATTATCATAGTTTTAAAAACTTTTGAGTTTGCATTCTGTTTAGCCAAAACAAGCTTATTGCTTTCACTCTATACAAGTTTTAGCAAAAGAGCCAGTGGCTCTTTTGCAGTTTATATTGTGTTAGCTTTAAGTTTTGTAGTGTTTTTTGCTACGGCATTGAAATTTTTTTTTAACTCTGCTGTTCTAACCATTTGGCTAGCCGTCACATCAGCGAAATTTAAAGGTCTGTTTTAAGAACTTAAAGTTCTAAAGTTCTACTTTTACAGATAAATTTTTACTTAACAAGAAATTTTTTAACCTACAGATAAATTTTTACTTGACAAGAAATTTTTTAATCTTAAAAATTATAACTGTTATTTTTAAAATTTACAATGAAATTAATAGGCTTAACTGGAAATATAGGCAGTGGGAAAAGCACAGCAGCAAATTTTTTTAAAGAGCTGGGTTATACTGTGATAAGTGCTGATTTACTTGCAAGAGAAATTTTACAAAAAAAAGAAATAGTAGAAAAAATAGTTGCGAGTTTTGGAGAGCAGGTGTTAGTTCAAGGCAAAATTCAGCCTACTCTTCTAGCAGAAGTAGTTTTTCAAAATAAAGAAAATGTAAAAAAAATGAATGCTATTTCACACCCTGAAATACAAAAAATTTCTCTGGAAAGAATAAAAATGCTTTACAAAAAAAATGAAAAGGTAAAAATAATTTACGACGCTCCTTTGTTAATAGAAGTTGGAGTCTATTCTAAAATGCAGAATGTTATTTTAATGATTACTTCTTTTGAAAATATTCTCAAAAGGCTCAATAAAGCATACTTGAGAAGAGCAGTTAGCCAAAGACAGCGAATTAGTGAGGCGAGTGTGAAAAAAAGGCTGCAATACCAGATAAAACCAGAGGAGGCAAAAAAATTCGCTCATTTTATTATAGACGGCAATACAAATTTAGAATCTATCAAAAAGCAAGTGGCAAGCATTCATAAACTGCTTTTGGCTTTGCCTGAAATTAGTCCTCAAAATTTTGAGTAACACCTTATAGTCAAACTAAAATGCTAAACTTCAAAAGTTTCCCCGTATATTCTCTAAGATTTTTGCGTTCTCTTTTCTTTACCTTTCATTAGGATTTTGTATTCTCCTATTTTTTGCCCTACTCTTAGTTTGCAGTCTAATTTTAAATTACTAGGCAAAAAAGATTCTTCTTGAAAAAGTAGTATAACTGTGCTGCCTAATTCAAACTGTGCGATTGCTTCTGCTTTTTTTACTGAGATAGTTTTTTTAAAGGGAATATCTATTTTAGATTTTTTAGAGTGATACTGATTTATAGAAGTATATTTTGTTTTGATTTTACCTACAATGGTTGCTCCTATTTTTAAAATGCCGATTGTCGTTTTGTGTTTATTGTTTTTCATTAAAGAAAGAAGTCTTTCGTTAATGCAAAAAAGCTTTGGAAATAATTTTAAACCTAGTGCATTGACGGGCCAAAGATCACCAGAAAAATAGCTAAAATTGTAAATTTCTCCTTCACTGGGAGCATAAATGCGGTGGTGGTCTGCTGGACTGAGATAGATAGTTATGCAGTATCCGTTTTTAAAGATTTTTGCGTTTTTTGTTCCTACCAGTTCTTCTAAAGTAAATTCTACTCCTTTTGTTGAGTAAAGCTTGTTTTTTTGAATTTTACTGAAACCTATTAATGTGCCATCTACTGGGGAGATAATAGAATTTTCTGTGTGGTCTATTTTTCTTTTGGCAAAGTTTATATCTCGGGTAAAAAATTCGTTGAATGTACTAAAAGACGCTAGTTTTCCTTTGGATTCGTTTAAGTTGACTGAATAGATTTTGCAATAAAGTTGAATGAATTTTTGTAGTAGTTGAGGGGGAAATTTTTTACTAGCTAAAGAACCAGCTGTTTGAGTGAGGAGTTTCGTGGGAATTAGTCGTAGTAGACTGTACATCAGGAAGATTGGATTATTTTTTTAAACTCTATACCAGTAATAATTTCTTTTTCTAGTAATTTTTTGGCCAGAGTATCTAATTTTTTGCGGTGCTTTGTGATGATTTTTTTCGCTTTATCATAGCTGTTTTTAAGTAAGGAAGCTACATCAGAATCTATTTCATTGCGTAGTTTGTCTGATACAGCATGGGATTTGTAGTAATCCATAAAACCTCCTTCGTTTTGAGTATCTACAGACAAAGCTCCTATCTTAAAACTCATCCCCCATTTACAAACCATATTGTAGGCTAATTTAGTAGCGTGTTTTAAATCTCCTTCTGCGTTGGAAGTAGCTTCGGCTAAAGCCACTTCTTCGGAAGCTTTTCCTCCCATAGCAATAATTATATTTGTTTCTAGTTGTTCTTTGTCGTAGGTGTAGTAATCTCTATCTGGTAAAAAGGTAGTTACTCCTAGTCCTATTCCCGTCGGAATAATACTAATTTTATGTATAGGATGTGCGTGTTTAAGATAAAAACTTACTAGTGCATGCCCTGCTTCGTGGTAAGCAATATTTCTTTTATTTTCTATTGTAAGTTTCATAGATTTTCTCTCTAAACCTAAAACGACTTTATCTCTCGCAAAATTCAAATTTTCTTGACAGATTTCTTTTTCATTGTTTTTAATGGAATGTAGTGCGGCTTCATTAATCAAGTTAGCTAATTGAGCTCCACTAAACCCGTGTGTTGTTTTAGCTATGTTTTTGAGATTAATATTTTTAGCCATTTTCACTTTTTTAGCATGGACTTCTAAAATGGCTTCTCTAGAAACAATATCAGGTAAAGGAATATATATGTGCCTATCAAAACGGCCTGGTCGCAAAATAGCTTTATCTAAAATATCTATTCTATTAGTAGCAGCAATTACAATAACTCCCCGATTGATTTCAAAACCGTCTAATTCGCTTAATAGTTGATTTAAAGTTTGTTCTCTTTCGTCGTGTCCACTTCCCAAACCGGAACCTCTCTGGCGCCCCACAGCGTCAATTTCATCAATAAAAATAATACAGGGTTTGTGCATTTTTGCTTGTTGAAAAAGGTCTCTGACGCGAGACGCACCAACTCCTACAAACATTTCCACAAATTCTGAACCTGCGATACTAAAAAAAGGGACTTGAGCTTCTCCAGCGATAGCTTTTGCTAAAAGAGTTTTGCCCGTACCCGGAGGCCCTACTAAAATCACCCCTTTGGGTATTTTACTACCTACTTTTGCGTATCTTTCAGGATTTTTTAAAAATTCTACAATTTCTGTTACTTCTTCTTTTGTCTCTTCTATACCAGCTACATCTTTGAATGCTACTTTCGTGGATTCTGTGACTTTTTTTGCTTTAGATTTTCCAATTGAAAAAATCATGTTCCCTCCACCAGAGCCTCTGCTAAATATAAAAATCCAAATTCCTATCAAAAATAACAGAGGTCCCCAATGTAGGAAAAGATTAATATACCAAGGTTTTTTATGAAATTCTTTTACCTCTATGGCTACATTATTGGCTTTTAATTCGGCAACTAGACTTTCGTCAAAAGGTGAGTAGACAAAAAATTCTTGAGAATTAATAAAGAATCCTTCTAGTTTATCTCCTCGGATCTGCACTTTACTGATATTTCCTTTTTGCAACTCGTTTAAGAATTTATCGTAATAGATTTCAGTGTTTTTTTGATTAAAATTGAATTGCCCTAATAAAATATAGAGAGTAGTTAAAAGAGTGAGGACAATGAGTAAGGCTTTGAGATTGATTTTCATTGAGATAAGTTTGAAAATGGATTAATCTAATATAGACTTTTGAAGTTGCGTTCTATTTAGCCTATACATCGTTAAAATTTTTTTTTATGTTCTTTTGATATCCTCGTTTGAATTATTTTCTAATTTTTCTATATCCTGTGTTTTCTTATCAATTATAGTTGCTAAACGTTCTATTTTACTCAGACCTCCAAATAAAAACCATTTATCCATCAAGTAGTCAATAAATTTAAAAATAAAAGGAACAAGGCAAAAAACAAAAAGAATATTAAAAAGGATATTGGTTTCCCATTGAAAAACACTATAGTGAACCTCTCCTATAATAAGGACTATCAAAAATATAATAAAACTTGGAGTGTTCTTTTTAATCCATTCATAATAATAAAAAAAATTGTACCTTGACCTATCCCCTACCAAACTTAAAAATTTTTCCCCTTCAGGTTGAAGTAAGTCGTCTTCTTTTAAAGTTTCTTTAGTAATAGAAAATTTTGCTTTGAATGTTATCAGAATATCTGCACATCTTTCCTGAGTATCTTTTGCCCATTTAGGCAAAACATACACTCTGTCAGCCAGATTCAATAGAAAAGCAATCTCCATTAATATAAGTAAAAATTCTCCATTGGTAGTCACTTCTTATTCGGGTATTAATTCTTTTCCACGCCCAAACATTTCAACGAATCTTTCATTAAGTTGTGTGACAAAATCTGGGCTATTAAAACAGCCTAATCCTAAAGGTTTGTTTTTATCTGGTTCAAAACGAAAAGCGCTATCATCTATAGTAATAAAATGATTCTTTCTTACTCTATCTTTTTGATCTATTTCTTTGATTTTAAAAATTTCTTCCTTATCTTTTAAAAATTTTAAAAATTTATTTTCTTCAGATAAAAGAATACTATCCTGCACTAATACTTCCATCTTAATTTTTCTATTTAAAACATTCTTTATACTCTTCATAACTTCATTACTTGCATAAACTTCTGGGTTGAGGTGACCTGTAAATATGTTTATTTTTTTCTTTGCATAAGAAAAAAGACAAGCAATCAACACAGAAGCATGCTCAATAGTTCCATTAGGAATTATATCACTAGATCCTGTCCTAGCTTTTTCTTCCATCTTTTTTATGTACTCTGAAAAAAGAGCATTTTTTTCTTGTTGTGAAACCATTTGTATATTTAGTGGTTTATTTATAAAAAAATTAGAGATTATTGAATTGATACTTTCTTGTAAAGACTAGATCACTATAATTTTATCTTTTTTACAAATTCAGCAACATAAGAATCTGCTGGATTAGATATTATCTCTTTGGGAGTATTACATTGACGGAGTTCTCCATCGTTTAGAATAGCAATTCTATCTCCTATTTTAACTGCTTCGTCCATATCGTGGGTAATAAATATAATAGTCTTGTGTAAATCTTTTTGTAAAGTTAGAAGTTGATCCTGCATTTCTCCTCTGATTAAAGGATCTAAAGCACTAAAAGCCTCGTCCATGAGCAAAGTATCTGCATCTGTAGCTAAAGCTCTTGCTAGTCCTACTCTTTGCTGCATGCCACCTGAGCACTGTGTAGGGTATTGGTCTTCATAGCCTTTTAAACCTACCATCTCTATTTGCTCCATTGCTTTCTCAATCGCAGATTTTTTATCCATTCCACCTATTATCAAACCGTAAGTGACGTTATCTATTACAGTTTTATGGGGCAAAAGAGCAAATCTTTGAAAAACCATACTCATCTTGTGTCTTCTCATATCTAGCAATTCTTTTTCATTCAGTTGCAAAATATCTATATCATCCACCAGAATTTGCCCCGAAGTGGGCTCTATTAAGCGATTGAAATGGCGAATTAAAGTAGATTTTCCAGAACCAGACAAACCCATAACGACAAAAACTTCACCCTCACAAATATCTAGGCTAATGTTTTGTAATCCAAGAGTATGTTGGTATTTATCTAATAAATCTGTTTTAGAAGTGCCATTAAGGACATGATTCAAAGCTATGTTTGGTTTTTCTCCAAAGATTTTATAGACCTCTTTGACTTGTAACTTTACTTCCTTCTTTTGTGTTTTTTTTGGTTTAAACATTTTTTTAGTCGTTAGTGTGATATAGATGTTGTTGCATTTTCTTGCCGTAGGATTGAGCTATTCTGTCAAATATAATAGCCAAAAAAACGATTGCTATGCCGCTCAATAATCCTCTGCCTATTTCTAGCCGCGTCACAGCTTGCAACACTTGAAAACCTAAACCACCAGCCCCAATCATAGAAGCAATAACGACCATAGACAAGGCAAGCATTGTAGTTTGATTGATGCCAGCCATAATAGTCGGTAATGCTAAAGGTAATTGAGCGGTAAATAATTTTTGTCTAGGTGTTGCTCCAAAAGCAGTAACTGCTTCTATAATTTCTGCGTCTACATGCCTGATACCTAAATCGGTCAACCGAATTACAGGAGGTAAGGCAAAAACTAATGTTGCAAGCAGTGCCGGTACTTTACCCGGTCCAAAAATCATCACAAAAGGAATAAGGTAAACAAAAATCGGTAGAGTTTGCATTAAATCCAATACGGGCAGCATGATTTTTTGTACAAAATTGAATCTAGACATGGCTATACCCAACGGTACCCCAATAATAATTGCCATAATCGTTGCAGTAACCATCAAGGCTATGGTTTGCATAGAGACTTCCCATAAACCTACCAAACCACATAAAAAAAGCATTCCACCCGCCATAGCAGTCGGTATCCAGTTTTTGGTTACTATTACCAGTTTTTCGTTTAGTGTTTTTTCTTGATTTTTTAAATCTTCAAAAGTCCATTGTTTGGTAGCGTTATAAGTGACAAAAGTAATGACAAATAATACAATCCACCACGGTAGCCAATTTAAAAAATCTTCCATCGCAGTAATGGTGTGTAAAACAGGAAGTGACCATGTTTCTAAGGTGTCTCCTATACCCCATTCAAAAATCGCCTTATCAAAACCTTCGTCAATAGCAACTCTAAAACCTCTAGTATCAATGATTTCAGGAAAATTATCTTTTGCCATAGTGTTTTTTTAGTAAATTATTATTAAATAGACTTTTGAATTTGCATTCTGTTTAGCCTATACATCGTTTTAAAAAAAATTTCAATTTTACAGGTGTAAAACCACCCAACCTACTATAAGCATTTACTGGCGGAAGGTTGAGTGGATGCTCTTAAAGTTTTAAAGATAAAAAACCTTAAAGAGAAGCTTTTACTTTTTCAATTACGCTTTTGGGAACCCATTCAGACCAAATACTTTCCTCTTTTTGAAGGAAATAGGCCGCTGTTTCTTCCCCATTGGCTTTGTTTTCATCTTGCCAAGCTAATATACTAGCAACTACATTATTAGGCACATTCATCTTTTGAAGAAATTCATAAACTGCTGGTGCTTCTTCTTTTAATTCATAAACTACAGCAGTAAGAACTAAAGCCGTTGGATAATCGGTTACCTGTGGATTTTGGCACTCTTTGTCTCCAATACACGTCCATTTTTCTGGATCGTGAGCTGGAAATTCTAGCTTAACTAGATCATATTTCGCAGTCACAGCTGTCGGATCCCAATAATAACCTACAACAGGTTTTTTCTCTTTAAATCTTTTAGCAAAGGCGGCTTTTAAATTGGCACCTGAACCAGCAGGTCTTAAAATAAAATTTTCCGCTAACCCCAATGCTTTAAATAGGTTACTGCCACTAATTTCACAACCCCATCCCGGAGGACAACCATAAAAAACCCCTTTATTAGGGCTAGATTTTTCGGTGAACAGTTTCCAGTTCTCTTTCAAATCATACACAGATTTGATACCGTGCTGGTCTACAACATATTGAGGTACCCAGAAACCTTCTACACCACCGTTACCAAAAGGATTCCCAGCATTCAATACTTTAGGTTCAGCTTTTTCTAATTCTTCGCCTACCTTAGGTACACTCGCAATCCAAAGCTCAGGAGCAATCATAGGAGTTCCTTTTGCAAGAATAGAAGCGCCAGTAGGCACAGTATCCCCAGCTAAAAAGCTAGTTGAACAACCATATCCTTCTTCTACGATATGCTTAACAATTTCAGCATAAAGTTCAGCAGAAGCCCAACTCATGTTAGCAATACTAACATTTGCAATGTTTCCACAGCCTTCAGCTACTGTATCTTTTTTCTTTGAAACAAAAATAGCAACAACAGCTACAACGATAACTGCTATCACAAGCACTATAATCTTTAATGTTTTAGTCATAATTTAACTTTCAATAATTAATTTTTGCCTAAAAACTTAGGCACTTGCCATATTTTACCTTTTTTTTTTTAAAAAATCAAATTTTTTTTAAAAAAACCAAATTTTTTTTAAAAAAACCAAATTTTTATATAAAAAACCAAATTTTATCCGATTTTTTCTTTTTTTTGTTCCTACAAGGTAAGTTTGATAAAATTTTTTTTGTCAGTTATACTTTTTATAACCTTATGAGACTGAATTAGCGTTCTGTTTAGCCAAAACGAGTTTATTGCTTTTAACCTATACAGGTTTTAGCTTTACATTTCATTTTTGCTAAATGCAAATCATAGAATATCCCTGGTCCCATTATTGTGGCACTACGATATTGCTGC
The DNA here is from genome assembly GCA_965216635.1 of bacterium. Lineage (GTDB taxonomy): Bacteria > SAR324 > SAR324 > XYD2-FULL-50-16. The sequence goes on along the minus strand of OZ244188.1, from coordinate 1,496,623 downwards.
GAGCTAAATTTTTTTTTGCACTTTTCTAACCATTTGGCTAGCCCCCTAATAGTGGGGGTAAGCATAAGTGGGGTAAGCATAACACTAATTCAAAAGGTCTCCTTACTTTTAATAATCATTATGTCAGAATATTTGAAGCCCAATTTAGAAACCAGTGTAGATATTTCTCAAACTATGTCCTCTGCTTACCTAGAATACGCTATGAGCGTTATTGTAGGTAGAGCCTTACCTGATGTGCGAGATGGCTTAAAACCAGTGCACCGCAGGGTTTTATATGTAATGCAACAGTTAAATTTATCCCATTCCAGACCCTATATGAAATCCGCAAGGATTGTAGGAGAGGTAATCGGGAAATATCATCCGCATGGCGAAACTGCGGTTTATGAAGCGGCTGTGCGTATGGCTCAAGATTTTTCCATGCGTTATCCCTTGATTGATGGACAAGGAAATTTTGGCTCTGTGGATGGAGATATGCCAGCCGCTATGCGTTATACAGAAGTCAGGTTTCAAAAAATATCTCAAGAATTACTCGCCGATATAGAGAAAAAAACTGTAGATTTTGTAGCAAATTACGACGGTTCTTTGCAAGAACCAACAGTTTTGCCTAGTCGCCTTCCATTACTTCTGATCAACGGCTCTAGCGGTATTGCTGTGGGAATGGCAACAAATATTCCACCTCATAATTTAGGAGAGATCGTAGATGCGCTTGATTATATGATAGATGCAGGCGGTGAGACTAAGGACGAGAAGCTTTTAGAGTTGGTAAAAGGTCCTGATTTTCCAACAGCGGGGATTATTTTAGGAAATCAAGGAATTAAAGAAGCTTATACCACAGGTAAGGGGATAGTAAAAGTGAGAGCAAAGACTCAAATAGAAGATGATTGTAATCTCATTGTTACAGAATTGCCTTATATGGTAAATAAAGCCAGATTGATAGAAAAAATATCTTACCTAGTAAAAGAGAAAAAGATTCAAGGTATTCAAGATCTTAGAGACGAGTCTGATAGACGAGGAATGAGAATTTTTATTAAAATTAAAAAGGGAGTGAGTCCTGAAATTGTGGAGAATAACCTTTATAAACATACCTCCATGCAAACCAGTTTCGGTATTAACTGTTTGGCTGTATCGGATGGACAACCTCAAACTATGAGTCTTAGAAAAATACTGACCTATTTTTTAGACCATAGAGTGGAAATTATAAATCGGAGAACAAGATTTGACCTAGAAAAATCAAAAGCAAGGATTCATATTTTGGAAGGTTTGAGAATTGCAATTTCTAATATAGACCCTATTGTGGAGCAGATCAAAACTTCTTTGAACTCCGAAGAAGCAAAACAAATTTTAAAAACAACTTACCAATTATCCGATGCACAATCTCAGTCTATTTTAGAAATGAGATTGCAAAGATTGACAGGTTTAGAAAGAGGGAAAATTGAAACAGAGTATAGAGAGCTAAAAGAAAAAATTAAGTATTTTGAGCATTTGTTGGCTAATCCAGAAGAAATTTTAAAGTTTATCAGAAAAGAATTGCAAGAAATTAAAACTGAATATGCAGATGAACGAAAAACACTTATTCGGCAAGATAAACCAACAGACCTTGAGGATGCAGATTTGATTACTAAGGAATCTATGGTAGTGACTATGAGTAATGTAGGCTATATTAAACGGATAGCAACTATAAGCTACTCCACTCAGAACAGAGGAGGCAAAGGAAAAATTGGTATGACTACCAAAGAAGATGATTTTGTTGAGCATATGTTTGTAGCTTCTACACACGATTATGTATTGATGTTTAGTAATTTGGGTAAGGTGTATTCCAAGAGGGTTTTTGAATTACCGTTGGTTACCAGAGTCAGTAAAGGAAGAATGATTATCAACTTTTTGCCTTTGGCAGAAAATGAAACCATTATTTCTTTTTTACCTGTATCTGGCTTTGAATTGCCTGCTTCCGTGGTTATGATAACCCAGAAAGGTGTTATTAAAAAAACTGCTATTAGTGCTTATAAAAACTTCAGAGTGAAGGGAACGAAGGCTATTGTGATAGACGAGGATGATAAATTGATTGGTGCAAAACTTTGTTTTGAAGAAGATTTAATTTTTATTAGTACTAAGAAAGGAATGGCTTTAAAATTTCCTGCTGATAGTTTAAGAAATCAAGGTAGAGCGACGAGAGGCTGTAGAGGAATTCGTTTTAGAATTACTGGAGATCAGGTAGTAGGGTTGGAAACTTTAAAAGAAGACAATGAAATTTTGACTATTGCTGAAAATGGTATGGGTAAGAGGAGTCTTTTAAAAAACTATAGGCTTGGTTCTAGAGATAATAAGGGAGTGCTGAATCTTAGGGTAAATGAAAAAGATGGTTTGGTTGTCAACAGTGTGGCAGTGGCTCCTAAAGATGAATTTTTACTGATCACCAATAGCGGAAAAATTATTAGAATAGATAGTTCTCAAGTGAGACAGACCTTAAGAGTAGCCAAAGGAGTGCGTATTATTCGCTTAAATGAAGGAGAAAAGGTGGTCTCTATTGCTAAAATACTGCCTATTGAAATTTAAAGGTAACACTAATCCAAAGATCTTATAGACTTTTGAATTTGCCAAATAGGACAAAACTAGCTGTTTATGCAGCGTTAAAATTTTTTTTTAACTCTTGCCATTTGTGAAGAAATGCTCTTCAGTATTGCTGCGAGCTAAAAAAAAATTTGCACCTGTTCTAACCATTTGGTTAGCAGTCAAAGCTGGTTTTGTCTTATTTGGCGAAATTTAAAGCTCTATCTTAAAATAAATGAAAAAAATTTTATTGTTTTGTTTTGTTAGTTTGCTTTTGAGTTGTCAAAATAAAAAGGCAGAAGATATTTATAATCTTTCCATTTTGGCTTGGGAAAATGATCAGTATGGAGAAGCTTTGCAGAATTTCATTGCTTTTACAAAAACTTATCCTAAACACAAATTGGCAGATGATTCTCTTTATTGGATAGGTGCCATCTATCAGTTTGATTTAAAACAACCTCATCAAGCTGTTTCTTATTACAAGGTTTTGATTCAACAGTTTCCTGATTCTGAATTTTTTGTTAAGAGTAGTTTTTATGTAGCAAGAATACAGGAATTAGGAGATTCATCGGATGTAGAAAATTCTATTTATACCTATCAGGATATCCTGAATAGTGAAGATATTACATTGCAAGAAGAACTAAAAGCCTACCTAGGAATAGCGAGAAGTTATATTAAAATCAACCAACAGCAAAATGCTCGCTTTGCTCTTAAAAAAGTGATTGAGAACCATAATGAAGATGAAAAAATTTTATCAGATATTTATAGTCTTTTGGCTTTATCTTATCAACAAGAAGGTAAAGTAAAGTTGGCAGAAATTGCTTATAAGGAAGCAGTTTCAAAAATAAGAGATGTATCACTGCAAATACAAATTTACCGTAAATTAGCTAAGATATATGAAAATCAAGGAGATTTAAAAAATTCTATCCTTGCTTATCAAAAGTTGTTGAGTTTAGCAGATAATAATCTACTCAACCAAAAGCAATATGAATTAAAATTGAAAGCATTAAGAAACCGACTTGTAAAAACTACAAGATAAAAATTATGGTGAAAATCATAGCAATATCTAATCAAAAAGGTGGAGTAGGTAAAACTACTACCTGTATTAATTTAGCAGCGTCTATTTCTAGTATGGGAAAAAGAAGTTTGCTTTTAGACTTAGATCCTCAAGGTAATAGTACTAGCGGTTTAGGAATTGATAAAAAAAATCTAGATGTTAACAGTTATCATTTGCTTACAGGGAGAGCGTCGTTCCAAGCTGTGGTTAAAGATACTGTTATTGCTAATTTATTTATTATTCCTGCAAATATAGATTTAGCCGCTGCAGAAATGGAATTAGCGGAAATGGAGAATAAGGAATTAAAATTAAAAGAAATATTTTTGAAAAATAAGTTAAATTATGATTTTTTATTAATAGACTGCCCTCCCTCTTTAAACTTATTGACAGTGAATGCACTAGCATCTGCCAATAGTGTTTTAATTCCGCTGCAATGTGAATTTTACGCAATGGAAGGTATGGCTCAACTTTTTTTAACAATTGACAGAATCAAAAAAGGATTAAATTTAGATTTAAGTATAGAAGGTATTTTACCTACGATGTATGATATTAGGAATAATATTTCTTCGCAAGTTATAGACGAAGCTAGAGGATATTTTAATGACTATGTTCTAAATACAATAATCCCTAGAAATGTCCGCTTAAGTGAAGCCCCTTCCCACGGTCAGCCTGTATTGTTATATGCTAAAGATAGCAAGGGAAGTTTAAGCTATCAAAAACTGGCTCAAGAAATTATTTCAAAAAACCAAAAGAATTTATAAAAAGTGATAAAAAACAATACGGCTAAAAAAAAAAACGGACTTGGAAAAGGATTTGAATCTCTTTTTCCGAAATTAGATTCCAATATAGGCGATATCAATAAAAAGTTTATTCAGGAAGTACCGTTAGAAAATATTACAAACAATCCAGAGCAGCCAAGAAAGAACTTTTCCTTGAAAGGATTAGAAGAGTTAGCGCAATCTATCCAAAGTAAAGGAGTGATTCAACCTATTGTTTTAAGAACAAAGGGGCTGAATAGTTTTGAAATTATTGCGGGAGAAAGAAGATGGCGTGCAGCAAAGATGGCGGGCATGAAGAAAATTAAATCTATAGTTTACAATATTCCTGAAAACGAGGTTAGAGAAATGGCTTTGATTGAAAACATTCAAAGAAAGGATTTGAATCCCATAGAAGAAGCTGTGAGTTATCATAGTCTACTAGAAGAAAATTCTTTGACTCACGATGAATTAGCTAGAAAAGTAGGAAAAAACCGCTCTACCATTACAAATCTTTTGAGATTACTTACACTGCCTAAAGATATTATAGACGATATTATTGCTGAAAAATTAACAATGGGGCACGCAAAATGCTTATTATCCTTAGGGCAAACAGAAGCACAAATTTTTTTTAAGAATCTGATTTTAGAAAAACAACTTTCTGTCAGAGAGGTAGAAATAGAAATCAAAAAACAACAAATAAGACCTGATTCAAATAAAAAAAATTTAAATTCACAATCCGATAAAAAACTTTTTACACAATCTCAAATGGAAGAATATCAAGAAAAATTAACAAATATTATGCAAACAAATGTTCAAATTTCTGAAAAAAAAAGAGGTGGATTGGTTTCTATTCATTTTTATAACGAGCAAGATTTACATCGGATTATGTCAATTTTAATAAAGAATGCACAATGAAATCTAAATTAGCTAGTTTTATTTCTAGCAACCTAATTTTAAATGGGAATATGGAATTTCAAGGAAATATTAGAATAGATGGCAAGGTTACAGGAAAAATTCAAAGCCAAAACACAGTGACAGTAGGAGAAGAAGCTCAAATTGATGCTGATATTGTTGCTAAAAATTTTATTTCTAGCGGTAAAACCAGTGGCTCTGTTTTAGCCAAAGAAAATGTATATTTAAGTCACAATGGGGAACTAGCAGGCAATATTAAGACTAGAAACTTAGAAATAGATAAAATTTTTTCTTTTTCTGGGTTTTGTGAGATTATTACGGAATAGTTATTTTCTTAATTAGTTTTATTAGTTATTTTGATTTTAAAAATTTCCTAATTTAAAAAAAAACTATTCTAGATAGTAAAATTTATTTGCTATACAGCAAAATTTAGGGTAGATTTTCTATCTTATAGACTTTTGAATTTTGCCAAATAGGACAAAACCAGCTGTGACGGCTAGCCAAATGTTTAGAAAAGTGCGAAAAATTTTTTTAGCTCGCAAAAATATCATAAAACTTTATTTTGCGTCAAGAGATTAAGAGTATTTCAAGGGGCATTTTTTTTAAACTCTGCATAGCCGAACTAGAATGCCGATTTCGCTATTGGCAAAGGTCTCAATAAGCATTAGTAATTTTTATTTTCTATTATGACTTCTCTTTCAGAAAAAGAAATATTACCAGGATCAAAACTTTATACTACCTCTATTAATGCTGTACTCTTTGGATGCCCAGCAGAGGTATTAAAATTTCTTTTATTTCAAAAACAGGCTTTGCCATCTATTGTAGTTATCCCAGATACTTTGGCGAAACATTTTACCTTCCAAGCTTCTGTAGAGTTTTTGATTTATCATTTTCTTTTCGTGCAAAAAGGCTTGGCGAGAGGGATAAAACTAAAGCTTTTTGCGCCTAAGTCTTACTTAAACTTATTAAAAGAGCTTATTCGGGTAACTTTGCTAGGCATCAGAAGAGAAGAGATAGAAAAAATTGATTCATTGCTTGGGTTGACAGAAAAGATAGATACAGAGGAACTTGCGCAAATTATTAAAGAAAATGAGTATTTTGCACTAAAGAGGCACGACAATTCTATTTTGCAAATAGAAGATTTTATACAGTTTTTGCCATTGGATATAGGAGAAACTGTAGAAATTGGGGAAACTATGGCAGCAAGAAATAGTATTGTAATAGAGCATTTTGATAAAAATAAATACAATATCAAATATCGGAAAGATTCTTATGTATGTGATATTAATTTTGCTGAACCTCAAGAACCTTGTTATCCCGTCAATCATTCTCCGTTACTTTCAGAAGAAAGCGATCCAGAGAGTGATATTTTTTCTTTAAGGGTTTTGGGGGCTAGTGAAGGCTTTGATCCTTTAGCTCCCGCAAATGGTTATTTAATACGCGTGAAAGGGAAATGGGTATTGTGGGATTGCCCCGGCTACACAGAAACCCATTTGAAGCAGTTAGGTTTGAGTGTAAAAGATATGGATGCTGTTTTTATTTCTCATGTTCACGAAGATCATTTAGATATTGCACAAATCATCTGTGAAGATAAGCCCGTAGAGATTTACACTATCCCTGTTGTTTTTCATTGTATTTTACTCAAAGCGGTAGCAGCATTACAATGCTCTTACGACGAAGCAAAAAAATATTTCAATTACCACCCTATTTACCCTGATAAGCTATTTGAGCTATTTGGCGTTCAAATAGAAGTATTTCACTCCTTGCATGTCATTCCAGCGATTGGGATAAAGATGTCTGTTTCCAAAGCGGATTCTTCAGAAAATACTACTTTGTTTGTATCAGGAGATCACGCTAGTAAAAACAAAATTAAAGAGCTGAATCAAATGAAAGTTTTTAGTGAAAAAAGAAAAGATTTTTTGAAAAATTACATTCCAGATCCCTTAACAGATCATACATTTATTGATGCTGGTAAGGGGTCTATCCACGGGGATGAAAGAGAATACAAACAACAAGAAGTAAGTACAGGTAAGCAAGTATATTTCATGCACACTAGAAGTGTATTGTCTTTGGCTAAAGGACAAAAACTACTAAAGCACGGACAACATCTTATTTTACACCAATAGCCTCACCAAACATTTCAGGCTAAACATTTCAGGCTAATAAACATTTCAGGTTAATAAACATTTCAGGAAAGCAGAACCCTTTTAAACAGAAATATCACCTGAGACAAGAGTTATTTTTGAATTTGGCAAAATTTATAATACTCTTTCTTTTTTTTAAGAAGTTCATCGTGAGAACCACTTTCTATTATAGTTCCATTTTTAAGGACATAGATAGTATCCGCTTTTTTAATAGTGGATAAGCGATGGGCTATCATAATGGTAGTACTTTTTTGAATTAAAGGCTCTATTAAGGAAAATATTTTTTGTTCAGATTCGCTATCTAAAGAGCTGGTTGGTTCATCAAATATAAGAATAGGTGCTTCTTTCATAAAAGCTCTTGCTAAATTAATTCTTTGCTTTTGTCCTCCAGAAAGGCGAACCCCAAATTCTCCTACTACTTCTTGATACCCTTTAGGCATGGCTTTTAGAAATTCGTCTATATGCGCCTGCTTGGCCACTTTTTCCAATTTCTTTTTTGAATATTTTATTTGTCCGTAGGCTACATTGTTTTCAATCGTATCGTTAAAAAGTATAGCATCTTGGCTGACAGTAGAAATCTGTTTTCTTAAACTTGCTATTTTCACATTCCTTATATCGTGACCATCTATTTTCACAAATCCCCAGTCTTCTTTTAAATCATACAATCGGGATAAAAGATTGACTAAAGTCGTTTTGCCACTACCAGTTTTTCCCACTAAAGCCACTACTTTTCCTTTAGGGATAGTAAGATTGATGTTGTGCAGTATTTTTTTATTCTTTCCTTGATAATTAAAATTTTTAATAGATATTTCTATTTGATCTTTGAACGGAGGAAGGCTTTTCTTTTTGTGATCATTTTCTATAATAGGATTAGGAACATCTAAAATTTCAAAAATTCTTTTAGAGGAGATTAAACTAAGTTGAATCGTAAAGTTAATGCCACTAAGGGCTTTAAGAGGAGCGTAGGCTAAAACCGATGCTAAAATAAAAGACGCCATCTCTCCGCTTGTCATCAGAGAACTATTGATAAGAATTCCTCCAACTACGATTATAGACGCCATAAAAATAGAATTTATAAGTTCTACAGCTGGAGTAGCAGTGGATATGGTTCTATTCATTTTCTTATTCAGTTCAAACATTCGTTGATTGTCCCTACCAAATTTTTTCCACTCTTTTTTTTCTGCTGTAAAAGCTTTGACTACTCTGATACTTCGCAAAGCTTCTAAAATAGTATTTAAGATCACATCAGTTTGTTTTTGTGATGCCTTACCAACCAAAGCACTTTTTATACTAACTTTCCTGACAAAAATAGTAATTAAAGGAAAAATAATGAGTATCATCAAACTAAGTACCCAACTCCTATAAATCATTACCCCAATCAAAACTAAAATTTGTGGCACGAGTAGCAGACAAGATTTCAAGATAGTGAGGATAAAAGTTTGAAACTGTCCAATATCAGATAAGATACGAACAAGCAAACCTCCAGTTTTTTCTCTATCAAAATAAGAAGCAGGAAGATAGAGTATTTTTTTATAAAGGGTGCCTCTCATGGTAGCGGTTATTTTAGCGCCCAATGTGCCAAGTAAAACTTCTTGACCGAAACCTAAAGCTCCTTTAAGAGAGTAGAGTCCAATAATAGCAGCACCTAATAAGAAAAATTTATAATTAGGTATTTTCGTTCCTCCTTCAATAGAATCAATAATATTTTTTACAAAAATAGCTGGAGCAGCGTTGATTAAAGCAAAAAGTATCATCATTACAACCGCAACAAGAATGGATGCTTTGTAAGGCTTTGCTGTAGCCAATAATCTTTTTATTGTTTCTTTGTCGCTAAGTTCTTTTTTTTTCATTATATACTTTTTCCTAAAGTGGAGAGTGTTGTGTTAGAAATTTTTTAAATTAAATATTATAGATTTTTGAATTTGCTCATCTAGTTTAGCCAACAAGCTTATTGCTTTCACGCCAATACAAGCTTTGGCAAAAGAGCCACTGGTATGACCATTTGGCTCATACCAGTGGCTCTTTTACTATAACCTTTATTTTTTGATTAAGCAGTAAGAGAGTATTCCAGCGAGCTAAATTTTTTTTTCGCACTTTTCTAGCCATTTGCCTAGCCCCAATAGTGGGGTAAGCATCAGCGAAATTCAAAAGTCTATTATAGAAATTCTCTACAAGAAGGCTTGGTTTATATCTGAGATAAGGTCTTCTAAATCTTCCAATCCTACAGAGATTCTTATTAAGTTTTCTGTGATTCCTAAAGCTGTTCTTTCCTGCTCTTCTAATACTCTATGAGTAGTTGTAGTGGGATGAGTAATCAAAGATTTGGTATCTCCAAGATTATTAGAAATATCCAATAATTTCAACCTATTCATAAAACGGAAAGCATCTTTTTTTGTGCCTTTTATTTTAAAACTCAACACTGTCCCACCCGATTTTTGTTGTTTTTTTGCTAAATCTAATTGTGGATTACTTTCTAAAAAAGGATAATAAACTTCTTCTATTTGAGGAACTTGGCTGAAGTATTTTGCTAATAGATACGCGGATTCGGATTGAGCCATAACTCTAATTTTCAAAGTCTCTAACCCTTTCAGAAGCACCCATGCATTAAACGGACTCATACAGGGACCAGTATGTCTCAAATAGGGTTTTAGGATTTCTTCTTTAAATTCTTCTGTTGATAAAATTGCTCCTCCCATAGCTCTGCCCTGCCCATCTATGTGTTTGGTGCCAGAATAAACTACAATATCTACTCCGAATTTCATTGTATTTTGCAAAATAGGGGACGCAAAAATATTATCAGCAATAACCTTCGCCCCATAGCTTTTTGTAAGTTCACAAACTGCTGCTATATCAATAATTTCTAAACAAGGATTGGAAGGAGTCTCAAAAAATACAAGTTTGGTGTTTTTCTGAAACCCATTTTCCCACTCCTCTAGATTTTTACCATCTATAAGAGTTGTTTCAATACCGTATTTAGGTAAAATAGAAGTAATAATATAGCGACAAGAACCAAACAAAGCAGCAGAAGAAAGTAGATGATCTCCCGATTTCAGTTGACACATTATAGCTCCAAAAACCGCAGCCATACCACTAGCTGTTGCAAAACAGCTTTCGCATCCTTCCAAAAGGGAAAGTCTGTTTTCAAACATTTCCACGGTTGGATTGGCATAACGACTATACTGAAACCCAGCCTCTTCTCCGGCAAAAATAGCTTCTGCCTGCTCTGCTGTATCATAAACAAATCCCGAATTGAAAAAAATAGCTTCCGATGTTTCTTTAAATTGAGAGCGATTAGTCCCTCCTCGGACTAGATTGGTGCTAACTTTATATTTTGATTTTTGCACTATATTTTAACTTTTATTTGCAAGGCAGACCAATCTTTTTCCAACCCTCACCAATATCTTGATTGCCTTCAAAACCGTCAGAGATATTGATACAATTTTGATAACCAGCCTTGCTCAAAAGCTGAGCTGCTAGTTGAGAGCGAATTCCGCCACGACAGATAATCATCACACTTTTATCTTTGGGAATTTTTTTTGCTGCGACTTCTTCTATGAAATTTTCATTCATCTTTCTCTCTTCGCCTAATTTAATTGAGACAAAATAAGTTTTCATTTGTAGATTTTCTCCATCTGGTCTGCCTACTTTGTCCCATTCATTAAGAGTGCGAACATCCAAAAGGGTACGGGGTTTTTCCTCAGTAGAACTCAAAAAATTAAGCACTTCTTTAGAGGGAAGTTGTTTGATTTCCATATTTATTTTTTATTTAAGTTAGTTGCCCACTGCGCTATAATACCTCTCTCTTCTTGAGTCATTTGAGTAATATTGCCTAAGGGCATAATTTTACTGATTACTACCTGTTGGTATATTTTTTCTACATTTAACAAAATGTTCTCTGGTTTGTCATAGCTTATACCCGCAGGAGCAGCAGCAATTCCAGTAAAAGTAGGTCTATCGGAATGGCAAGAGCTACATCTTTCTTGAATAATTTTTTGGACTTCTACAAATTCTACTTGCTCAGTCTTTAGGACTTCTTTTTTCAAGAAATACTTTCTACTCCAATCTGTTACAAATATAGCAATTAGAATAAAAATAAAAGAGGTAATCAATACCCAAAAAGATTTTTTTCCTTGATGTTTTAAATTAAAATAATGCCTGAAAAAAGCACTTAAAAAAGTAATCAAAACTAGAATAACCCAATTGTAAGGATGTCCAAAAGTCAATGGGTAGTGCCCGCTAATCATAGTAAAAATAACAGGCAGAGTGAAATAATTATTGTGCGTAGAACGTTGCTTTCCTGTTTTACCTAAATTTTCATCTGGGGTTTTGCCCGCTATTAGAGCGGCAACTATTTTTTTTTGGTTTGGAATAATAACGAAGAAAACATTACCTACCATAATGCTTCCTAAAACAACACCGTAGTGTAAAAAAGCAGCTTTAGAATTAAAAAAATGCGTTAGGCTATAAGACAAGACACAAATCAAAAAAAAAGCTATACCAAAAAATAAAATAGGGAATCTAGCAATAAAAGAGCGGCATAAAGTATCGTAGACTAACCAACCTCCAGCTAAAAAACCTAAACTAACAAAAATAGATTGCAACGGAGTGAAAGCAAATTTTTCTGCGTCAATGAGATAGAGTTTAGAATTTAGGTAATAGATTAAAACGAATAACGCAAAACCACTAATCCATGTGCTGTAGGCTTCCCACTTAAACCAATGTAGAGTTTCAGGGAGGTTTTTAGGAGCGTTTTGAAATTTTCGTACATGATAAAAACCTCCACCGTGCACTGACCAAACTTCTCCAAATACTCCAGCCTCTTGTTGATTTTTTTCTGGTTCGTCCTTTTCTTTAGGAGGGTGTAGGCTATAATCCAGCCAAATAAAATAAAATGAACTTCCAATCCAAGCAACTCCAGCAACTATGTGAAACCAGCGAATAATTAAATTAAGCCAATCTTGCCAATCAATTAACATAGTTAGCTTCCTCTATAGGTGGCATAACCAAACCCCTGTAGCAACAAAGGAACATGGTAGTGTTGCGTTGTGTCGTTTACTTCAAAACATATACTAACCGAGGGATAAAACGAATCTCTATTATTTTTTTGAAAATAGGCGAGAGTAAAAAATTCTAATTTATAGATTCCTTTTTCCAAAGAATGATCTGTAGCCAATAGGTCTTCTATTCTGCCGTCTTTGTTGGTAATAGATTGAGATAACTTTTCCCATCCTGTTTCTTTTTTTTGCGATAAGATCACAGAAACTTCAGCCGCCGGTTTTCCGATAGCTGTATCTAGTATATGGGTTGTGATAGGACTTCTCATAATAACATTTTGTGGATTCTAATAGGACTTCTCATAATAACATCTTGTGGATTCTAATAGGACTTCTCATAATAACATAGACCTTTGAATTTGCGTTATGTGACGGCTAGGCAAGGCGAAAAAAATTTTTAGCTCGCTGGAATACTGAAGTATTTCAAGAGTTAAAAATTTTTTTCAACGCTGCATAGGCTAAACAGAATGCAAATTCAAAGGTCTATAACATTTTGTGGATTCTATTAAGTATAATCTTATTCTGCTCCAAACTAGCATTTTCTAATTCTTTTTTATAAGAATTATGGATTCTAGTTTTCAAACTTTTCAATATATTTTCTGCCGTTTGCTCTGTAGCACAAACAATAAAAATAAATCCAAATTTTTGCAAGTATTTTTTGTTATAACTTGCGAGTTCTTGTAAAATTTTTTCGTCCAAATCGGAAACCTGTGCTTGCTCTTCTCCGCTCCACTTTGCGTGTTTTTGTTGATTGCTCGTAGCAAATTTTTTTCTGAGAGCAGAAACATCTCCTATTTGAGGGTGGGACGCAAAGGCTTCTATTTTAGCTGCAGCAGCTAAAATAAACCATTCTTCTTCTGCTGTTCTTAAAAGTTGTTTGAGATTTTCAAAAGGCATTTTTTCTACCATAGACTTTGCCCACTCTTTAGAAGCACAACAGGCTAAAAATTCTTTTTCCGCTGATTTTTCTAGGCTGTTAAGCCAAACTATATTTTTCATTAAACTAATGCAACAGTCTACACAGAAAATAGGATGTGTAGAATATCCCCATCCACTACAGTATAATCTTTACCTTCTAGTCTTAACTTACCTTGTTTTTTGATTTCTACTTCACTACCAAATTTTTTTAAATCTTCAAAATTAAAAATTTCTGCCCGAATAAAACCTCTTTGCATATCTGTATGAATTTTCCCCGCAGCCTCTGCTGCAGACATCCCCTGTGAAATATTCCAAGCGCGAACTTCTTTACTTCCAGCAGTAAAAAAACTAATTAGGTTGAGCAAAGCAAAACCTTTTTGAACTATTCTTTCCAAACCACTTTTTTCTAAACCCAAATCTTGTATAAAATCTTTCTTTTCTGCCTCAGACATTCCCGCCAACTCGCTTTCAAAGGCACAGTTGACCTCTACTACAGATACTTTATCGGTTTTAGCAATGGAAGACAGCTTATTTTTAAATTCTTGATCGCTTTGTTTGTCTGCTGTATTGACTACATAAAAGAAAGGCTTTGCTGTTATCAGTTGCAACTCTTTTAACCAAATTTTTTCGCTTTCTTTATCCAATTTCAAATTCCGCACAAAATGCCCTTCGTCTAGATGCGCTAGTATCTTTTCATAAAAATCCAATTTGTCTGTCTGTTTTTCTGCTTTGGCTTGCTTGCTAATTTTTTCTTGTCTTTTTTTCAACCTTTCTAAATCCGATAAAATCAACTCTGTTTTAATTACTAAAACATCAGATTCTGGATCTATCTTACCCTCAACATGAGTGATACTGTCGTCTTCAAAGCAACGCACTAAATGGATATAGGCATCTACTTTTTGAATATGGTCCAAAAATTTATTTCCTAACCCTTCTCCTTGAGCTGCCCCTTTGACTAAACCCGCAATATCTATTAATTTCAAATAATTTGCTATTCTTTTTTGAGGTTTGTAAATATAACAAAGCTCGTCTAATCGCTGATCCGGTATCGGAACTAATCCCACGTTGGGCTCAATCGTACAAAAAGGATAATTTTCTGCAGCAGCTTTAGAAGAAGTTACAGCCGTGAATAAAGTAGATTTGCCTACATTGGGTAAGCCTACTATGCCTAGTTCTAAACTCATTTTTTTGTATAAAAGAGACCTTTGAATTAGCTTACCAAGTCAATAAGTCTAGCCAAGCAATCGTTTTTAAAAAAAATGCCTGCCTAGCCATCATAACACTAATTCAAAGTTCTCGTAATATTTTTGTAACTTTTCCTATTTAGCTCTTTTTAAAAAATATCCCTTCATCCACTGAATACAAAACTGCGTTATTAAGTGTTCGGAATTTTTAGCTGCATACTTAAAAACTAGGTCATTAGAATGCAAAAACAGCAAAGCATTTTCTATTTCTTGGGTTTTTAAATTTTTTGCCATCCTTACCAATTTTGTCGTCAGCCAGTTTGGTAATTTGAGTAAGTTTGCTATTTCATTTGTTTTATATTCTTCATTTAATAGCCATTTCACTTTTAATAGTTTTTGTAATTCACCAGATAAAAGACTAAAAATTCTTTGTGTATTGTCTCTATTAGGAGATTTAATCAAAAAATAATTTAGCCCATCTAAAGCTTTGCTTTGATTTTTTGCTATAATATCTTGCAACAAGGAAAAAATTTGATAGCTTTGAGAGTGGCTAACTAACCTCGTTATATCTTCTGTTTCAATTTTTCTTTTAAGTAGGCTTAGTTTTTCTATTTCTCGATCAAGATTGTAGACATCATCTCCACAAAAATAAAGAAGTAGCTGGGTCTGTTCTCCAGACAACTGGATTTTTTCTAGCTCTAGTTTTTTTTTTATCCAAGCGGTTAGTTCTTCTGTTTTTGAAAAGGTTTTATAATAACGGCGGGTTGCTTTTTCCTGTAAAATTTTTTGAAAAAACAGAGGGAATTCATTTAGGTCTTTAAGGTTTGCTTGTAATAAAATAAAATTATTATTTTCTTTTATATTTTCTTTTAAAAGAGCTTGAGTCAAAAAATAGATAAAACTGATTGCCAGATTATTTTTAGCCATATTATTTTTATTGGGAGTTATATGTTCTCTTGTTAAATTTTTAAATGAGACGGGTAAGTTTTTTTGTTTGCACAGTATTTCTAGTTCTTTAATATAAAAAATTTGGCTATTACCCGAAAAAGGAGGGGTGAAAAAGTAATCTTGAAAGGTTGCAAAAGAATTGTTTTCATTAAAAAAATCCGACACTGAAAATTTATGTACATCTGTGCCTTTTTTCATTTCACTTTGTTTGTTTTCAATTTCGTGGATTTGTTTTTGAATGGCTTTTTCTATGGCATAAGTTTGTGTGCCATAAAAGAGGTAAGTATATTGTTCCATAAATAGGTTAGACTTTTGAATTAGCGTTCTGTTTAGCCAAAACAAGCTTATTGCTTGACGCTTTTTATGGGCTATTTGTGAAACAGCCCTTTGGCTGTTTCACAAATAGCCCATAAAAAGCGTCAAGCAATGTTTCTAAAACAAAACTTGATGAGCCAAAGATCAATTGTTACTTAGTAGACATTTGAATTTGCGTCGGCTAGGCAAGGCAAAAAAAAATTTTAGCTAAGCTTGGCGTAGTAAAAAACACTATAAACCTTGCATTAAGCAAGAATGAACTGTGAAACAGCCCTTTGGCTGTTTCACAAATAGCCCATAAAAAGCGTCAAGCAATAAGCTTGTTTTGGCTAAACAGAACGCAAATTCAAAAGTCTACTTAGGTAATTTACCAATAACCCCCTCTACATAAAAGTTCATACCACCTAATTCTTTGTCAGAGATCACCTGTCCTTTTTTGTATAGCACCTTTCCTGTTTGGTCTTTGATTACACCAGCGAAAGGATGATTCTTTCCACTAATGATATTTTTTTGTGTTTTTTTAACCAAAGAACGCACAGATCTTGGAACCTTTTTGTTGAAAGAAGACAAATAAACTGCCCTTTCTTTTAAGCCAAGCCAGACACTTTGAGTTTTCCAAGATCCATCACGGAGTGCGGTTACTCTTTCAATATAGTAGGGACCCCAATCGTCTATAATAGCTGTCAAATGAGCTTTTGGAGCAAACTCGGAATTATCAGAGGCTTGTCCGAAGCAAAAAACACCTCTTTTCTCTGCTGTTTGGCAAGGTGCTGGACTATCAGTGTGTTGGAAAATCACATCTACTCCTTGGTCGATCAAAGCCTTTGTGGCGTCTGATTCTTTACCAGGGTCGTACCATGTGCTAACCCAGATCACACGAATTTCTGCTTTTGGGTTCACTTTTCTAGCGCCCAAAATAGCCGAATTGATACCACGGATCACCTCTGGAATAGGAAAAGAAGCCACATATCCTAGTTTTTTACTCTTTGTCATTTTCCCAGCAATAATACCAGTAAGGTATCTAGCTTCATAAAAACGAGAGTTATAAGTAGCAAAGTTAGACCCTGTTTTATACCCCGTTGCATGCTCAAACTTTACCTTAGGAAACATTTTAGCAATTTGTGCCGTGGGATTCATAAACCCAAAGGAAGTAGTGAATATAATATCATTACCATCTGCTGCTAGTTTACGAATAACTCTAACTGCATCTGCTCCTTCAGGAACTTTTTCTATGTAGGTAGTTTTTACTTCACTACCAAATTTTTTTTCTAATGCTTGTAAGCCTATATGGTGTCTATAAGTCCAGCCGTGATCACCAATAGGTCCGACATAAACAAAACCAACTTTTGTTGTTTTAGCAAAAGTTTGTCCAGAGTAGCTTGAAACTCCAAAAACAACTAAAGCCAAAAAAATAAAAGAAAGGTTTTTAAAGTATTTATGGAAATACATAATTATTTTTAGGTTTTGGTTAAAAAATAGAGGTAATACCCTCTACTAGGTAGTAGATACATCTAAATGATTTTTTTAGCAAGTCGTATTTTAAGAGTAGTTATCGGACAGCAAAAAACAACAAAAAAACTGCCAATAGCCAATAGAATATTGACAAAAAATGATTTTTCTGTAACTTTAATATAAAAAAACTTGTAAAATAGAAAAAAACTGCCAATAGCCAAAAAAATATATTGACAAGATTTTTTTTTTCTGCAATTCTTTATGAAGTTTTGTTATTTAACCTAAATTTAATTATCTACACGATTATGAAAAACATAAATTCCCAAGTTTTAAGGAAAACTTTCGCGGTTCGTTTTATTTTGGCTCGTTTTACTCTGGTTCGTTTTATTTTGGTTCGTTTCGTTTTGGTAGCTATTCTTATTCCCGCCCTTCTTATAGGAAGTGCCTTTACTTTTGGAGGCAGCAAGCTGCAAGCCCAAGCGGTTCAAAGCAGCAGCAAACAAGGATTTTTCGCTGGTTTTGTCTATCTAAGTGGTTTTAAGGTGGATAGTAGCACTAAAACCACTAGAGTCACTGATTCTACTACTAATATTACTGGCACTACCAGCACATCCTATGATCTGATGGGTTATTCAGATATCATCCATAGCTACGAAGTATATTTTTATCCTTCTAATCGCTATGATTCTAGTCCTGATTGGAAAGCTGGAATAGAAGCTCTTATAGCAGCAAACTGTGACACAGGAGCAACAACCACTGATGCCAATGGAATCTATTCTTTTAGTATTCTTAACCCGAATGCGTTTGATGTAGGCACAAGAGAGCAGGTAGGTAGCACCTTGAGTCAACTTAATAATGGCTTAGTTTGGACTAATAAGGCATGTTTCAATCACTTTTCTTCTAATAGTTTAACCGCTGATGATTTTGCTGAGTATAAATTGCCTGTAGGTAATACAGAGCAAGGTTCGATAATATCAACAACAGCAGACACAGACGTATCAACAACACCAACAACCAGCAAGAGCGATAAAATTTCTGGTATTGGTCTGCAATTCGGCTTTAGGTGGGAAAAATGGAGAGCCTCCTTTACGCACTTCACTGGCAAAGGTGGAGCTAACGAGCTCGCCAATACATTGGTAATGGCGGATTATTTTTTTAACGAGGATTTTTTTGTAGGAGGCGGTCTAGCGAGTATGAAGCTTACCAATGGCTCTACTAGCGCCTCTGCCACAAGTCCCGCGATTCAGATCGGCTATAAGCGAAACTTAACCTCCAACCTATCGCTTAATTTTGGCTTGACGAAGTATATTTCGGGGGTTTCTCTAAAAAGTAGCACAGCTCCGACAACTACTTCCTATAGACCCAACCCTATTTCAAATCCTGGTGGTACTGCAAGTAACAGCTTGACCCCTGAACAGCCAAAAGAAGGAGGATCAGTAGTGATTGGTACCTTAATTAAGGGTCCTAATGATAACATCGAAATCTTAAACTTCGGCAATAAAAGAATCCAAGCAACCCAATTTGGAAGCAGAACCGTTACTATAGAAGAAACTATTGAGACTGGCACTACAACCACAACAGAAGGAACAATAGAAACAACCACAGAGACCGATGCCGAGCTCAAAGCACCACTCGTCATCAGCATTTCCTTCCACTTGAGTTTTTAAGAAAAATCTGTAAAAGAGAAAAAAACTGCCAACAACCAATAGTTTGCTATTATTGTTTTTTTCTGTTAATCTTTATGAAGTTTTACTTAAATTCAATTATCTAAAATACTATGAAAGTATTAAAACTGTTTATACTGCCCCTTA
The DNA here is from genome assembly GCA_965216635.1 of bacterium. Classification (GTDB taxonomy): domain Bacteria; phylum SAR324; class SAR324; order XYD2-FULL-50-16. The sequence continues at coordinate 1,477,523 of OZ244188.1, read as the reverse complement.
TAATATTTATAACGGCTTTTTTCTTTTTTTACGCAAGTCAAAGCAATCTGCAAGCCCAAGCGAATGGTAGCCCAAATGGTCAGAGCAGCAAACAGGGATTTTTCGTTGGTATTGTCTATCTAAATGGTTTTAAAGTAGATAGCAGCAGCAAAACCACTAGAGTCACTAATGCTAATATTAATATTTTTGATGCTACCAGAACATCCTATGAATTTATTGAATCAGCTATCACCACTAGCATAAAAGCAACAGCTGCTTCTGTCTATAATGCTACTCCTGATGTGAAAGCTGTAATAGAAGCTTTTATATCAGCAAACTGTGAAACAGGAGCAACAACCATTAATGCAAACGGTAAAACCTATTCTTTTTCAGAAAACAGCAACAACATAATTTACTTTGATGTAGGCTCAAGAGCTTCGGTAGATAGCCCCAATAACAATGAAGGTGTTGGATGGGATAATAATATATGTTCAAGATACTTTGATGAGTCTACTGATTTTGCCCCTACTGAGGCTTCTTTTGCTGATTATACATTGCCTGTAGATAATACAGTGCAGGGTTCAATAATATCAACAACAACAGACACAGACGTATCAACAACACCAACAACCAACAAGAGCGATAAACTTTCTGGTATTGGTCTGCAATTTGGCTTTAGGTGGGAAAAATGGAGAGCCTCCTTTACGCACTTTACTGGCAAAGGGGGAGCTAACGAGCTCGCCAATACAGTAGTTATGGCGGATTATTTTGTAAACGAGGATTTTTTTGTAGGAGGCGGTCTAGCGAGTATGACGCTTACCAATGGTTCTGCTAGCGGCTCTGCCACAAGTCCAGTGTTGCAAGTCGGCTATAAGCAGAAATTAACCTCCAACCTATCGCTTAATTTTGGCTTGACGAAGTATATCTCGGGGGTTTCTCTAAAAAGTAGCACAGCTCCGACGACTGCTTCCTATACCCCCGAGGATATTTTCAATCCTGCCGAGACTACAAGAAACACCTTGACCTATGAACAGCCGCAAATAAAAGGAGTAACCGTAGTGCTTGGTACCTATATTACTTCTGACAATTCTGATAGAACTAAAACCATAAACATAAGCTACAAACCGAGTGATAGGAGAACAGAAGCAACCCAAGTTGGAAGCAGAACCGTTACTGTAGAGGAAACTATTGAGACTGGCACTACAACCACAACCACAGAAGGAACAATAGAAACAACCACCGAGACCGCTGCCGAGCTCAAAGCACCCCTCGTCATCAGCATCTCCTTCCACTTGAGTTTTTAAGAAAAAAAAACTGCGTCCACACATTCCCGCCTACCTGTAATGAAAGGCACCCAAAAACTGCCTAATTCAACATTCTCGGAAAAATAAACACAAGCAGAACTATTTTACACGGACTGGGCTTGTTTTTGCTTATCTAAGAAATCAAACAATAAAACCAATGAACGCAATAATAAACTTTTGGAGTAGTAGAATCCTTTTGAGTGACTATACAAGGATTCTTTGTATTATTTCTTCTTTGCTTCTTTTGGGTTTGCTTTTTGTTTATTCTGCCAGTATTTTTTATTCCGAAAGATATTTCGGAGACCCGTACCGTTTTTTTTTCCAGCAGTTACTTTTTGCTGGTTTTGGTTTTGTTTTGATGATGATGATTTCGGTTATTCGCCATTCTTTCTGGAAAAAACTTGCTTACCCGCTACTTTTTTTCTCCGCTCTGTTGCTAGTATTGGTTTTATTTCCAGCTATAGGTAGTGAGGTTTATGGAGCTAGGAGGTGGATTAGGATTGGTTTTATAGGTATCCAACCAGTAGAAATTTTTAAATTTGCCTTTATTGTTTGGGTGGCAGATTTTTTGGCTAGAAAAGAAAATGAACTTCAGTTTTTTTCTCATAGTCTACTGCCAATCTCCGTCGTTTTTAGCTTTTTTGCGGTACTACTGCTTTTACAACCTGATTTTGGCTCTCTTGTGCTGATTTTAGGATGTACTATTTTGATGTGCTATATCGCTGGAGCTCGTTTTATTTATTTATTAGCGGTTTCTTTGTGCGGCGCTTTGCTAGGAGCTATACTCATTTTTACAAATGCCTACCGTATGAAAAGGATTCTCGGGTTTTTATCTCCTTGGGAAAATCGTTTAGAAAGCGGATACCAGCTAGTCAATTCATTGATTGCTTATGGGGGTGGCGGAATTTTAGGAAGAGGATTAGGGAATTCTTTACAGAAAGAATATTTTTTACCGCAAGCTCATACAGAATTTATTTTTGCAGTCTTAGCAGAGGAGACAGGTATCTGGGGAATTTTACTAGTCTCAGGTTTATTTTTGTGGCTGATGCATACAGGTTTTCAAATTGCTAAAAAATGCGAGCAACCATTCGGACGCAACTTGGCTTTTGGTATTACTGTTCTTATTATGTTACAGACCGTGATTAACCTGCTCGTAGTTTTGGGTTTGGTGCCTACTAAAGGTATTGGTTTGCCTTTCATTAGCTATGGAGGAAGTTCACTAGTTGTTTTTTTAGCTTTTGTTGGAGTGCTTTTAAATATAGCCCGCAACCAAAAAAATTGAGATAAGTATCTTTCGTAGAGCTTGCACTAATTTTTTTTTTTAGCTTTTGTTGGAGTGCTTTTAAATATAGCCCGCAACCAAAAAAATTGAGATAAGTATCTTTCGTAGAGCTTGCACTAATTTTTTTTTTATCCTACCATAATACCTATTCCAAAAATAGTTTATTTTTAAAAAATTATAAGCTAGTATAAGTATAGCTAAGAAAATACTTATGAATACTGTAGAATTATTGCAAACAGGATGGCTTTTGAGTTTGATTAAGATCATCGTCCTTATTTTTTTATTTGCGATGCCTCTTGCCGCTCTTTTGACTTATTTTGAAAGAAAATGGAGTGCTTTAATCCAAGATAGAGTGGGTCCTAATCGCGCAAATATTGGGAAATTGAAATTCAAAGGAGTTTTCCATGTGATAGCGGATGCCGTGAAATTGATGTTTAAAGAAGATTCGGTCACTCAAAAAACTAATAAATTTTTATTTTCAATAGCTCCTTTTTTTAGTTTTATCTCAGTCTTCTCTGTTTTTGCTCTTATTCCAATAGCAGCTCCCATTGGAAATTTTTATTTTCAAGTCACAGACGTTAATGTTGGTATGCTTGCTTTATTTGCTTTTACTTCGCTTGGAGTCTACGGCACAGTTTTCGGCGGTTGGTCTACTGATAATAAGTACGGCTTATTAGGCTCTGTACGTGCTTCCGCTCAATTTATTTCATATGAGATATTTTTGGGACTTTCTTTGGTTGGAATTTTTCTAGTTCACGATTCTTTGAGAATTAGTGATATAGTGGCTGGACAGAATCAATACTGGCTTTATGGTTGGATTCCTCAATGGGGTGTTTTTACACAACCTTTAGCCTTTTTTCTTTTTTTCATTGCAATGATTGCAGAAACCAAAAGAGCCCCTTTTGATGCACCAGAAGGAGAATCTGAAATTATAGGCTATTTTGTAGAATACTCGGGGATGAGATTTGCTTCTTTTTTTCTTGCAGAATATGTAGCTGTTGTAGGGGTTGGTTGTTTGATGACCACCCTATTTTTGGGCTCTTATCATCTGCCTTGGCTATTGCAAGATGGCTTTCATTTTGGTAATCTCTTATTTATTCCGATTCCTGTATGGCTTGTTTGTGTTTTACAAATTCTTACTTTTTTTTCTAAAGTTTTTTTTTTCTGTTGGTTGCAGTTGATGTTGCGGTGGACTCTGCCTAGATTTCGTTTTGATCAAATTATGACTTTGGGTTGGAAAAAAATGCTTCCACTGGCTTTGTTGAATGTTATTATAACTGCTTTTATTATTTTACTAGGCTTTTGAATTTGCCAAAATAGGACAAAACTAGCTGTTTTGCCTATGCAGCGTTGAAAAAAATTTTTAACTCTTGAAATACTCTCTTACTGCTATCTATTTCATAAGGGTTATAGTAAAAGAGCCACTGGCTCTTTTACATTTCTTTTTGGAATTATGCAAGTTTTGTAGTGCCTGATCCTATTATTATGGCACTACGATATTCCTGCGAGCTAAAAATTTTTTTTCGCACCTGTTCTAACTATTTGGCTAGCCGTCACATCAGCGAAATTCAAGAGTCTAGTTTACTTTAAAAAAATGAAAATAATCCACGTTCGTCCCCAAGAAAAATGGTGGCATAAATTTTACCTTATAGACATTTTTATAGGGCTAAAGCTGACCTTACGGCATTTTTTTGCAAATTTATCTGACTCCAATTTGTTTGGCTCTAAAAAAACGGTTACTATTAATTATCCTGAAGAAAAAAGAGAAATAGCCCCTCGCTGGCGGGGTAGACACCGATTGACTAGACACGAAAATGGATTTATTAAATGCGTTGCCTGTTATATGTGCGAGACGGTTTGCCCCGCTAATTGTATTCATATTGAATCTGCAGAAATTTTTGATAAATCTGTAGAAAAATATCCCAAAGTTTTTAATATAGACGAATTACGATGTATCTTTTGTGGACTTTGTGTAGAAGCCTGCCCCAAAGATGCGATTAGAATGGATACGGGCGTTATTAGTATGACTCACAATCATCGCTCGCAGTTTGATTTTGTACGAGATTTACTAATGGATGAAAACTTAGATGAAGATGTTATAGGCAAGCAAAAAGAAAAATACATCAAATACAACCAGGTCCCCTTGCCTTCTGAATCAAAAGAGAACTAAGTCTATCAAAATATTCAAAAAATTTCATTTTGCAAATAGCTTTATTTTTTTGAAATCTTTAAGTGTTTAAATCTTTTTTTAAAGGAGTAGTCGCAGCTCTTCCCATTATTTTTGGGTATTTTTTTATAGGATTTGCAGCAGGAGCATTGGCCTCTCATGCAGGTTTATCTGTTTTAGAAGTTGCTCTATTATCCTTACTTGTTTTTGCAGGATCTGCACAATTCGTCTTTGCTCCGCTTTATACAGGATCCGCTGCAGTTTTGATATTTACCATCTTTTTACTCAACCTACGCCATTTTCTTTATTCTATGGCGCTCTTGCCTTTTGTCCGTAGACTATCCAGAAAATCCAGATTTTTTATAGGAGCTCAACTTACAGATGAAACTTTTAGCTTTGCTACCAGTCTTTTAAGATCTCCTTTAGAAAAGCCATACTGGATGTTTGGTTTAAATATAAGCTCTTATCTTTCTTGGGTTTTGGGAAACACAACAGGAGCTTGGATTGGAAGCAGTGTAGAAAGCTCTAATATTTTTGGAGTAGAATTTGGTTTTGCAGCAATGTTTGCTGGTCTGCTGACAATACAGTTCGTCAATGCAAAAAAACTTTTTCCATTATTTACAGTGATTATTTTAGCAGCTGTTGTGATGGTTACTTTAGAAGTTCTTCTACCTAATCCAGCGAATATTGTAATTACTACGGTTGTAGTGGCTACTGTGGGTATGTTTTTAGAAGGAGTTTTACAAAAAAAAGATGAGCTTAAGAATTGAAATTTTGCTTTTAATACTCGGCTGTATGCTAGTGACAATTGTTCCTAGGGTGTTGCCTTTAATTTTTGCAGAAAAAGTCAGGTTATCTAAAAAAACAAAAATTTGGTTAAAACAGGTTCCAGCAGTTGTGATTTCTGCTTTGTTTTTCAAGGAAATTTTACTTGCCGATGGCAAATGGCTACCGCATTTTAGTGACGTTCACACTTGGGCGGGAGTGATTACTATACTCATAGGTTTAATTACAAGAAATCTTTTAATCACTGTTGTTGCTGGAATTTTGGTTTTTGAGCTATTAAAATATTTACTGAATTAGCTTTTTTTTATTGTAATAATTTTTTTTTTTATGATAAAATGAACCCTATTTGCTAATTCTTAACTAACCAACAATAATAAAATGAAAAAAAAATATAATGTTAAAGAGGATTATCTAAAAACACTAGAAAGAGTAAAAAAGCAGTATCAGGAATACATAGAGGTTAGCGGGCTTTATGACCTCCCTACTGCTCAAAACAAAGAAGAAATAAATTCTGCAGGTGCTTATGATTATCCTGTAATAACAACAACTAAAATTTTAAAAGATGGCATCGTGGAGTGAGTTATTAAACGACTTTCAGCAAGCTAAAGATAAATCCAAATGGATTTTTGGTAATTTAGAAAAAAAGTTAAACAAGATATTAGAAAATTTTAAAAATGCGGATGTTATTTTTTATGCTTCAGCTTTTCTGCAGAAAAAAAACATACCAGAAGTGAGTATTGATTCAGAGGATGTCAATGGATTTATGAATGCTCTCTATAACCCTCAAAAGGGTACTTCGTCAAAAAACAAAAATCTTGTTTTAATTCTTCACACACCTGGTGGAAATATTAATGCTGTAGAAACTATTGTAGACTATTTACATTCTAAATTTGAGAATATAACAGTCATTGTTCCTTATTTTGCAATGTCAGGTGGTGCAATGATTAGTTTGGCTAGTGATTCTTTAATACTAGGTAAGCAGAGCCAACTGGGACCTATAGATCCTCAGTTTATTGGAGTAGGAAAAAATCATTCTGCTAGAGCAATCAAAGAAGGTTTTGCAAACGCAAAAAAAGATATTGAAAGTAATACCAAATTAGGACATTTGTGGGCTCCTATTTTACAACAAATGGGACCTTCGCTCATTATAGAAGCAGAAAAAGCCTTAAAGTATAGTAAAAGTTTGGTTGTGGGCTGGCTCAATAAAAGAATGTTTAAAGAAGTTGGAGAAAAGGAAAGAAAAGAGAAAATTGGAAATATTGCAAAATACTTTAATGCAGAAAAAACTAAATTTGGCACAATCCATATGCACGGGCAGAGGATTAGTATAAAAAAATTAGAAGAATTGGGGTTAACAGTGTCTCCTTTAGAAGATAATCAAAACTTACAAGAAGCTGTTTTAGAAGCCTACCATATTATGACAATAATGTTTGAAAGTACTCCTGTTTTTAAATTTATTATTAGTGATCAAAACAGATGGATAAAATCTAAGCAACAGGTTGTGCTACAACAAAATCCTCTTCCTCCACAAACACCAAAATCATAATTTGAAAGGCTTATTTTTGGTTTCAAAAAAATGGTGCTGGAAAAAATCTGCTTGTTTTTTGATTCTGTAGTCCGCTGATATTTTTTCTTTTTTTTGTAAATGAGGTAGTATTTTTTTAGCTAGCCGTTTGCCTTGTTCTACTCCCCACTGATCAAAAGAAAAAATATCCCACAAAAGTCCTTGCACAAAAACCTTGTGTTCGTAAATTGCAATCAAGCGACCTAGATTTTTAGGAGTAAGTCTATCAAAAAAAAGACATTGGCTAGGGCGGTTTCCTTCTAATTGTTTAAATTTTGCAAAAGGTTCTTCTAAAGTTTCTTTTTCTGAATTGCCCGTTTCAAATGCCGATGTTCCAAATGCCGATGTTCCAAAAGCCAACGCCAGCTGCTGAGAAAAAAAATGGGAAATAAGTCTTTGGTGTCTTTCCAAAGCCATTTCTTTTTTCGTCAATGAATTTTCACCGCAAGCCGTAGCAAAAGCAATAAAATCGCAAGGGATTGAGCCTGTGCCTTGGGATAAAAACTGAACGAAAGAATGCTGAAAATCTGTACCTATTTGTCCGAAAATTACTGGAGAGGTAGGGTGCGATAATTTCTCTCCACTGCGAGTGATGGATTTTCCATTACTTTCCATTTCTAGTTGTTGCAAGTAATTAGGCAAATGTTTCAATTCTTGCGAGTAGGGTAAAATAGCGAGGCTGGGAAAATCCCAAAAATTTCTATACCAGATTCCAATCCAAGCTAGCAGAATTGGAATGTTTTGCAAAAATGGGGTTTTTAAAAACGCCTCATCTTCTAAATTCATTCCCGCTAAAAATTCCTTGAAATTCTGATACCCAACCTTTGTCATTAAAATCAAATTCATAGCAGAAGAAACAGAAAACCTACCGCCAACCCAACTTTTTATAGCAAAGATAGATTCCTCCGCCATACCAAACTCAAGGGCTTTTTTCGTTTCGGCAGTGATTGCCACAAAGTGCTTTGCAAAAATAAACTTATCTTGTAGAGAATTTTGTAACCATTCTTTAGCAAGTAGTGCGTTGCAAATCGTTTCTTCTGTTTGAAATGTTTTAGAGCAGATCAAAAAAAGAGTTTGTTCGGGGTTGCATTCATTAAGGCAAGACAAGTCGTTACCTGATAAGTGCGATGCAAAAAAAAATTTAATATTGTTCGTTTGGAATGATTTTAAAGCAAAAGTAGTCATTTTCATTCCCCAAAATGAGCCTCCTATACCAATATGCACTAGGGTGTTTATTTTTTTTCCAGTGCTACCTTTTAAGACTCCTGTTTGTAGTTTTTGGCAAAAGGATTTCATTTTTTGCAGCTCGTCTGCCACAAATTTATCTATGGAGGTTTCGTCTTGAGTTAAGGAATAGTTTTTCTGCTGCTGGTTTTTTTGCTGGTGGTTTTTTTGCTGGTGGTTTTTTCTGAGGGCTATATGCAAAACAGAATTATTTTCTGTATGGTTGATTTTTTCTCCCGAAAACATTTTTTCAATGGATACTTGGAGTTGAATTTTTTGGCTTTGTTTTTCAAAAATTTGTAAAACTTCCGAATCAAGCAAGTTTTTTGAAAAATCAAAGAGCAACCCGTCTCTTTGAAAACTAAACTTTTCTTCTCTATTTTTATCTTTTTTAAAAAGTTGTTCCAAAGTGGTAGACTCTAGCTTCTTTTTTTTCTGCAGTAGTGCTCGGTAAATATCTTGATTCATTTTTCTTTAGTTAGTAATAGCAAACATACAAAAAATAAAAAATTTAAGCTATGAATGATTTTCCCAAAAGAAAGGAAAATACTACTTTTTGAATTTAAAAAAATTTCTCCAGTAAGAAAATTTTTTTCCTGTGAAGCCTTTCCTGCTTTTGCAGATTGCCAAAAACCAGAATAACCCGAAAAAGTCGTTCTTAAACTAGGAGCATTCCACTGTTTGGCTTTGCTCGCTGCTGTGTTTTTTAAAAAATGCTTTCCCCATTTATTAAAAAAAGTTTCACTGTTTAGAAAAATATACATAGCTACAGGCTGTTTTTTTGAAAAATACCAATTATCAAAATATTCTTCAAAACAAATCCCTAGAGCAATGTTTTTATCTTTCCATTGAAATACAGAGCCAATATTTTTTTTTGGAGCGGATTGATATAGATGCCCCAAGTTGACTAAAGGATTTATTTTTAAAAAATTCGCCCAAGAGGGGATGTATTCGGCAAAAGGCACTAATAGCTCTTTTTTATAATGTCTATTTGTGAAATTTTTCGCTTCAATAAAATAAGCTGAGTTATAATAAAAAAATTGATTTTCACCCAATTCTTTTTTTTTCGCTCCGATCACCCATACTTGGTTTTTAGGTAAAATACTATGCAATTTTGATAGAAAGTTATCTGTCTCCAGATAAAAATCTACCGCAGTTTCGGCGGTTATCCAAAGGTTTATAGAAGAATTTTTTTGTTTTTTAATAAAATTTTCTAATTCTTTTGGATGGATAAATCTTTTTGTAATCAGTGCGAATTTTATTTGCTGCTGGCTAGCAGAGGTGTTTTTATAAAAAAAACCTGTGACAGCTATAACTAAAACAATAAAAAAAATAGCTAGCAAAAATGCTTTAGGGAGCGTTTTTTTTTGAACGCTAAAAAGAACCACCAAAGTCAGAAAATAAACCCAACTATCTAAAATATGCGAGCCTAAAACTAAAAAAGACGGTGCTAATAAATTTCCTAAAAAAGGATTTTCTACCCATTCTCCACCAGGCACATAAGAGATGTCTAATAAGAGTCTTGCAGCAAAATAGCTGATAATATAAATTGTGATTTTAGAATAGGTCGCGATTTTTTTTTTGAAAAATAGAGCGGTGGTTCTTCGGAGAATAAAAAATGTTGCCCCAAAACAAACCAGATGAATAAATACTATCCAATGAACTCCTAAAAGATAAAAGAAAAATAAAACGGGTTGGCTGTAGTCTCCATAAGCCCAAAGACTAGAAAAAATCCAGCCATAGCGGATAGCACAAGAGGGTAATAAAAAAAGGTAGCTGAAAAATAATAATTTTTTAAGGTTTTTAGATTGGAAAAATAAATCTACCAAAAACCAGCAATGCAAAAGGAATAAAAAAAAAGAAATGAAAGCCCAAGCACTAGGGAAAGGTAAAAAATAAAGTCCCTGTAAAATCCCTACAAGGATAGCTTTGTAGATAAGAAGATTCGGATATGAGTGAGGCGGTTGTGTTGGAGATGAATGAGGCTTATTTTGACCCCAAAAATTAGTAAAAGATAAAATCACCAAATATATGCTAGAATATTTCTGTGTAATTCGTTAATTATTTTTGTGATCTTTTGGTAGGTTTTAGGATTTTTTTGATGTTTGATTCCTTCGAAACTTTCATTCGTAGCAGAATCTAGAAGATTATCAAGTGAATTCCAAATGGGTGTGCTGTTTTTAAGTCTATATTTTTTTTCAATACTTTTGAGTAAAGAGGAAAACAAAAAAGTTCTATACTTTATTTTAGTAGCAATCAAAAATTTATCTTCCTTTTCTCCTCTATGCCAATATTTAAAGCAAAAAACATCTAATTCTTCTAATTTTTGAAAGAAATATTCTAAATCTTTTCTTTTATTTTCTTTTTTTGTGAAAAAATGAATTTGCACAAGATTAAGAATAAAAGAAATAATAACTGCAACAATAGCAGAAATAATAGCACTATTTGCTAGCATTATTTTGCTTTTTGATGTGTCCTGCTTCTTTTATATATTTCCATATAAGTCTAGTATAGATTGCATAGATTTCATCGTCTTTAATTTTTAGTTTTTCTTGTAATTGATCGCTACTAAAATAACCTTTGCGAACAAGACCACCAAAAGCTTCTTCTAAAAAAGAAGAACCATAACCTTCTATTTCTCTAATATCTACAACTAATTTTTCCCCATTAGAAAGTTCTTCTAGTTTAGGTTTTAGATATTTATCTCTAAAATGCTCTCCACTAAAATCACTATCTGTTTCGTAGCGTCCAATAGGTATATCGGAAAAATTTTTTGCTATACTTAATTCCATTTTTTTATTTGTTTTTAGTTAATTGATTATAAGGCAATCTCCACTGTATTAAAGTTCCTTTCAAGGGAATACTACTACTATGGGTTTCAGATTGAAGTTTATCATTTTTAAAAGAAAATTTGCAATAGTCTCTATTACTTATAATGATCATTTCTCCTTTTTCTTGTATTAAATGCAATAGTTGTGCTAATCCTTTTCCTCTGTCACGGATACGATTTCTCTTTTTGGTGGAGTGTCATCGGATAAAACAAGGGCAGTGAGCTTTTTCCCGTAGACACAGCCAAATCACTTTTAAATATTTAGACATAGGTAAAACTCTTTTATAACAAAAATATCTAATAAATTTCTATTTCTTTTTTATAAAATTGGATAAAAAAAATTGTATTTTTTGAAATTTAGTTTTACTCTTTCAGTCTCTAATCATTATCCACAGGACCTTTGATTCAAATAAATTTTTTCAATTAAAAAATGTTTCAAGTTGCCGAAAAAAGACAATTACAGAACAGTTATAATTATATTCTACCTAAACAAAAAATGGGTTTAGAGTTAAAATTAGGAGAATATATTAACTTACCCACGTCAACTGTTCCTTTGGTAATTATTGATAATATAACAAAGGCTATAAAAAAAATCCCTGATAAAAGTATTTCTGTTATAGTCACTTCCCCGCCTTATTGGAATTTAAAAGATTACTATAATGGAGAGCAGATAGGAGCAGAAAAAAAACCTGAAGAATATGTTAAAAAACTTGTATTAATTTTTAATGATTTTTTAAGAGTTTTGAAAGATGATGGGGCATTTTTTTTAAATATAGGGGATAGTTATACAAATCAAAGTTTGCAAATGATTCCTCAAAGAGTAGCAATTGGAATGCAAGAGCAGGGTTGGTTAATCAGAAACCAAATTATTTGGCATAAACCGAATGCAATGCCATCGCCAGTTAAAAGTAGATTTTCCAATAGTTACGAATTTATCTATTTTTTTTCTAAAAATGATTGGGAAAAACAAATTTATTTTGATTTAGATTCTATTAGAATTCCACATAAGACCACTCAAAAAGAACAAGCTCCTAAATTAAATTATAACGGTAAATTTGTTGGAGAAACAAAAAATTTAGGGCAATCGCCTGGTGCTAGAATTTCTATCAATGGAAATAAATATACTATCAAAAGAAAAATAAAAGTTTCTAAAACAGATCTTGTTAGTTATTTCAATCAATGTTTAAAAGAAAACAATCTAACAAAAAATGATTTAGTTAATATATTAGGCTATAATGAATATAAGTATAAAGTATCGCACTGGTTTAGATTAGATGCTGGTTTTTCTTATCCCTCAAAAGAAGATTGGATAGCGTTAAAAAAAATACTTAGATTTAGTGATAAATACGACAAAGAGCTGACCACAGAACATAAAGAACTTCAATTAGTTAAACACCACCCAAAAGGAAAAAACCCTAGTGATTTATTTGTTTCTAATACAGCTAAAAGTAATGATAATCATTTTGCAGTATTTCCAGAAAGCATACCAGAGCTAGCGATAAAAGCTTGTTGTCCTCCAAGTGGTATTGTTTTAGACCCCTTTGCAGGGAGCGGAACTACTGGAGTTGTAGATCAGAGATTAAATAAAAGATCTATTTTGATTGATATTCAAAAAGATTTTATTCCTATAATGCAAAAAAGAATAAATAAAATTGACATATGCCCCTAGATAAAAAGTGTATAGAAAAATGGGAATATCATTATTTTAAGGCAATTATCTATACTCTAAAACAAGATATAGATAAAATGCTGGCGGGCTTAAAGTCTAGCGATAAGATAAAGAATGATTGGGAAAAAATATTCAAAAAATCTGCGCAGCAAACTTCAGATTTTTCTAGAGGAGCAGAAAGGATTTATTTTTGGCTTTTTAATCAATTAGGTATACCAAACTCAACTCCTATCGGAGCAGATTTATTATTTGAAACTTACAATGCTTTTATTCATATAGACATAAAAACCTGTAAAATAGAAAATACATCTGATTATAAAAATAGTATACCCATAGGACAAAATCAAACTAGTTATCCAAGTAAAGCTTTTAGTTCAAATTTACCTACACATTATAACAAAGGCAAGAGGAAGAAAAAATTTGTTTAACCTATATTTTAAGTGTTGTTTATAACTCTGAAACCTTAGAAATTGAATCAGTAGCACTTATTAGTATTCCCAACGGAGAATTAAAGGATATTTATAAAAGTGATATTATTAAGGCTGGTAAAGTGTTCGGTAAGTCTTTTAGATTCAAATATAAAGATTGTCATTTTAATTTAATTAAAAATACTCCCACACGACACCATTATATTTTTAAAAATGAAAAGCAAGAAACTTAAAAAAACTACTCAATAGCCAAGTATTGTTTTTTTGCTTGTACGGATACGATTTCTCTTTTTGGTGGAGTGTCATTGGATAAAACAAGGGCAGTGAGCTTTTTCCCGTAGACACAGCCTGTATCTAAACCAATCACATTGTCTCTTACTATTCCATTCAAAGCTGCCCAGTGCCCGAAAACAATGAGTTTTTTTCCTTTGTAAAAATCAAACCAGCTTTTTAGTTTTTTAGGGTTTTGGGGATCAGCTACTTTTCTGATTTTCGCCAATTTTTCTAAATCCGTATGTTGTGGTTTTTTATTTGGCAGTAATCCTGCGTGAACGGCGATAAAATCTTTTTCTTCTAGATAGTGCGGAAATGAATAGGCTTGATTGATAAAATCTGTGTAGTGTTTGCCTAAAGCTTTTTTGGTGGGCTCTATGTATTCTTTTAAAAAACTTGGATCTTTACTATGCTTAAGAAAGGCTAATTCGGCATTGCCCATAATACAGATTGCTTCTGTTTGCTTATAAATCAGAAAAGTCTCAAGCGGTTTGCTACCTTTTCCCAGTAAATCTCCTATAAAAATCAAACGTTCTTTTTCTTTTTGGAATTTAACTTTATCCAATAACTCTATCAGCTCGTCTGCACAACTATGAATGTCTCCTACGATAATTGTGCGTTTCATTAGCGAACGCGGTGTAGAGTTAAATGTTTGTTTGCATAGCGAACTTCAATTTTATCGTTTTCTTGGATAGTGCCGTCCACTATTTTATAGGCAATAATATCTAATAATTCTTTTTGTACAATTCTGCGTAAAGGTCTAGCTCCGAATTCTTTATCAAAACCAATTTCTACTAAGTAATGCAGAGTTTCTTGAGTAATGCTAACTTCTATATTTTGATTGCGTAAATTTTTCTGCACATTTTGAAAATGAATCCCAATAATTTCTAATATATCATCTTTTCTCAAAGGATAAAAAGGGATAATCTCGTCTACCCGATTGAGCAATTCTGGTTTGAATTTTTGTAGTAAAATTTCACGAGCAATAGCTGGGGTTAGTCTTTTGTTTTCTTCAAAAAATATATGGCTACCAAAATTGCTGGTAAGAATTACAAGGGTATTTTTAAAACTCACTTTTAAACCTTTGGAGTCTGTTAGAGTTCCTTCGTCTAAAATTTGCAGCAAAATATTAAAAACTTCAGGATGCCCCTTTTCAATTTCATCAAAAAGTACAATGGAATAAGGGTTGCGGTGTACAGCTTCTGTAAGCAATCCTCCTTCACCATAACCCACATAGCCGGGGGGAGCACCTATTAAGCGAGAAATGGTATGTTTTTCCATATATTCTGACATATCTAAGCGGATAATAACTTGTTCGTCTTTAAAAAGAATATCTGCTAGAGCTTTTACCAATTCTGTTTTTCCGACACCTGTAGGACCAAAGAAGAAAAAGGAACCAGAAGGTTTGCGCGGGTCATCTATGTAGGTTCTGGCTCTACGCACAGAGTTAGAAACAGCGTTGATGGCGGTTTCTTGTCCGACTACTCTTTTTTGTAAATGTTGTTCTAAACTCAAAAGTTTTTCTTTTTCGGAGAGCAACATTTTTTCTAAAGGAATACCTGTCCATTTAGAAAGCACCGCACAAACTTCCTCTCTACCTACCTCTTCTTTTAAGAATCTTTTTTCTCCGAAGTTATCTATTTTTTGATTGATTTCTTGTTGCTCTTTATGGAGTTGAGTCAAATCTCCGTATCTTATTTCTGCAGCCAATTCCAAATTGCCTTGTCTTTGTGCGTCTAGTTCCTCTTTTTTTTTTTTTTCAATTTCTTCTTTTATTTTTCTATTTTTTTCTATAACATTTTTTTCCTCTAGCCACTGTTTTTTGGAAGTATCTCTTTTTTCTTGACCAGTAGAAATTTCATTTTCAATTTCTTGGAGTCTTTTTTTAGAAGCATCATCTTTTTCTTTCTTTAAAGCTGTTTTTTCAATTTCTAGTTGTAAAATTTTTCTATCTAGTAAATCTATTTCTATCGGCATAGAATCTATTTCCATACGCATTTTAGACGCTGCTTCATCAATTAAATCTATAGCTTTATCGGGTAAAAATCTATGATTGACATATCTATCGGAAAGCTCGCTAGCAGCTACAATAGCAGCATCTTGAATTCGGACCCCATGGTGCAATTCATATTTTTCTTTCAGTCCTCTTAATATCCCAACACAGTTTTGTTTATCTGGTTCTTTTATGACTATGGTTTGAAATCTCCTAGTTAATGCAGAATCTGGTTCTATTTTTTTTTTGTATTCTTTTAGAGTTGTGGCTCCGATACAATGAAGTTCTCCTCTCGCTAAAGCAGGCTTAAACATATTAGAAGCATCCAGACCTCCCTCTGTAGAACCAGCCCCCACCAGAGTGTGTAATTCATCTATAAATAAAACTGCCCCTTTTTTAAGGGACACTATTTCTTCTATTACTCCTTTAATTCTTTTTTCAAAGTCTCCTCTGTATCTAGAGCCTGCAAGCATTTTGCTTAGATCTAATTCCAAAAGTTGGACATCCTGTAAATGTTCTGGAACATCTCCTTCATAAATTCTTTTTGCCAAAGCTTCCACTAATGCAGTTTTTCCTACGCCAGGTTCCCCAATGAGCATCGGGTTGTTTTTTCTTCTTCTTAAAAGCACTTGAATGAGATTTCTCAATTCTTCGTCTCTGCCAATCACAGGATCCATTTTGCCTTGATCAACTTTTTTCACTAAATCTATGCAATAATCTTGAATAAAATTTTCTTTTTTAGGAGTTGTTTTATTCTCAGAAGAGTTAGATTTTTCTTCTTTACTGCCATTCTTAAAACTGTCAGTAATCCTACTTGGTTGTTTTTCTTTTAACAGCTCTGTAATAGTCTCTGCTTGAAGATTATTTTTTGTCAAAAGCTCCTTTAAGCCGTTTTCTGCAAGTTCGCAAACGGCAAGTAGAAAATGCTTCGCTGAAACATGTTTATCTGCGTCTCTTTTTTGAATAGCTAAATTTACTAGTTTTTCTGTTCTTGTAGAATAAATAATTTTTTGTAGGATATTTTTTTGAGGAATACTTGATAGCTCTTGTCGCAAACATGCTCTAAGAGAATCTAAATCTACTTTCAGTTTTTGAAAAATTTCTGTAAGCTGAAAATCTTTGCTTCTAAAAATAGCTAAAGCAATATGAATGATTGTAAGTCTCTCGTGACAATTTGTGATAGCAATCTGTTTTGCATTGTAGAGAATATCTTTACCAGAAACTGAAAAAATTTGAGGGTTCATAATTTTAG
The DNA here is from genome assembly GCA_965216635.1 of bacterium. Lineage (GTDB taxonomy): Bacteria > SAR324 > SAR324 > XYD2-FULL-50-16. The sequence continues at coordinate 1,460,772 of OZ244188.1, read as the reverse complement.
GTTTATTTTTTTTTAAAAATTTTCACCATTATGGTTATAACTGATTAAGCAAAAATAATGCAAAACAGAAAAATTCTTGTACGACAAAAAGTAAATATTTTCTATTGTTTTTTGATAATAAAAATGATATTTACTAAATATCGCTTATAAAAATGCTGGCGTAGCTCAATTGGTAGAGCAGCTGATTTGTAATCAGCAGGTTGCGGGTTCAAGTCCCATCGCCAGCTTTTTTAGTATTAGGGGAGATACCCAAGTGGCCAAAGGGAACAGACTGTAAATCTGTCGGCATCGCCTTCGTAGGTTCGAATCCTTCTCTCCCCAAATTTATCCTTTCGCCAACGCATATCAAAGATAAGAAGCGGGGATATCTGTGACTTTGCGCGGGTAGCGGAATATCGTTTTCTCGCAAACAAAATACGACGCCTTCTGAGACTTTTTTTCTAGTTTTTTTAAAGCAAGAAAAAATTTTAAGTAACGCAAGCTGTTTGGAGTGAAAATTGGGATTTTTTAAGGGAAAACTAATTAAAGCAACGATGCCCGTGTAGCTCAGTGGTAGAGCGTTTCCTTGGTAAGGAAGAGGTCGGCAGTTCAATTCTGCTCTCGGGCTATTTTGGTGAGGGGTTGTCTACAAATTTAGCAAACAAAAAAGCTCCAATAAAAAAAAGAATAACAGTAGATAAAATAGAAATTCTAGCACTACCGCTATATTTGGCTACAAGTCCCACAAGAAGAGGACCTAACAAAGCAGCGAATTTAGTCCACATACTATAAAAACCGTAAAATTCACCAGACTGTTTTTTAGGAATTAAGCTGGCGTAATAGCTACGGCTTAAAGCAAACAAGCCTCCTTGAAAACAACCTACTGCTATGGCTAAAAGGTAGAAGTGAATAACTTTAGTCATCAACACTCCTAAAAAAGTCACAGCTACATACCCAAAAATAAAACACAAGATAGCTTTTTTTATTCCGATTTTTTTTCCTATTTTGTAGTTTATAAAAGTGGCGGGGAAAGCAATAAATTGCACTAGCAATAAAGCAATAATTAAAGACGAAGCAGGAAAACCCAAAGCTATTCCGTAATCTACTGCCATTTTTGTTATAGTTATGGCTCCATCAATATAAAACCAATAGGCAATGAGAAAATAAAAGATAGGTTTGTGTGTTTTTATTTTTCTTAAAGTGAGAAAAACTTGAGCTACGCCTGTTTGAATTTTAGTTCGCCAAGGAATGGTTAGAGATTTTTTTTTTTCGCGAACGAATAAGAAAATAGGTATTGAAAAAATTGCCCACCAAATAGAGACAACAACAAAGGAAATCTGAATCCCAGCTGTGCCACTACTCAATCCTAACCAAGTAGGTTGGAGATAAAGTAGAACGCAGATTGCAAAGAGCAATCCGCCTCCTATGTAGCCTAGAGCATAACCCAAACTAGAAACATAGTCTGTTTGTTTGGTGATATTTAGTAATAAGGCGTTATAAAAAGTATCTCCTCCTGCGAAACCAATAAACGCCAAAATATAAAAGAACATCGCCCACTGCCAGTGTCCCATCGGAACTTTTGCCAAACATGCGCAGGTGATAATTCCCAAACTAGCAAAAAAGAAGAGAAATTTTTTTTTATTTTCTCCTTTGTCTGAAATGGCTCCTAGCAAAGGAGATAAAATAAAGAGCACAAGTGCGGCTAGACTATTACCCAAACCTAGATAGTAGGTGCTTTCTTGTGGATCCAAATCGGAAGCCCAATAAAATTTTAAAAAAAGAGGAAAAAAACCAGAAACAACTGTGGTTGTGAAAGCGCTATTTGCCCAATCGTAAAGAGCCCAAGATACAATAGATTTTTTGTTATTCACTTTTTTAATATCAGTTTGTGTTTTTAAAACACTATAGACATTTGAATTTGCCAAATAGGACCAAACAAGCTGTTTAGCCAAAACAAGCTTTTTACTGTCACTTTATACAAGCTTTAGTAAAATAGCTAGTGGCTCTTTTACACTACTTTTTGGATTATGCAAGTTTTGTAGTGCCCTGATTCCATTATTGTGGCACTACGCCGTTAAAAAAAATACCCTAAAATAAAGTCCCCGCCAAAAACAGCCAAAAAAACAAAACTACAGGGGACATTTTTATAATAGCATAACATGTAGAGACGCCCTACAGGGCGTCTTATACGATGTGCATAAACCACAAAAAGCTGTTTTTAATAAACGTTCTAAATTTATGAGACGCCCATATAGGGCGTCTTATACGATGTGCATAAACCACAAAAAGCTGTTTTTAATAAACGTTAAGAGACGCCCATATAGGACGTCTCTACAGACCTACATATTTTAATAAACGTTCTAAATTTATGAGACGCCCATATAGGACGTCTCTACAGACCTACATAAAATAAAAAATACCTCCCCGCAACGCATTTGTTTTTTTTTATTTGCTTTTAAAGTGTTTTTATGTAACTATTTTATAAAAATAAGCAGAAAAAATAAAAAACTTTTGAATTAGCGTTCTGTTTAGCCAAAACAAGCTTATTGCTTGACGCTTTTTGTGGGCTATTTGTGAAACAGCCAAAGGGCTGTTTCACAGTTCATTCTTGCTTAATGCAAGGTTTATAGTGTTTTTTACTACGCCATTAAAAAAAAATTTTAACTCTTGAAATATTACATATATTCCTGCGAGCTAAAATTTTTTTTTGCCTTGCCTAGCCGTCACATAACGCAAATTCAAAGGTCTATAAAAAACTGCCAACAACCAATAGTTTGCTATTATTGTTTTTTTATGTTAATTTTTATTTTAATACTAACTTTTAATTACAAATAATTATGAAAAACACAAATTCCCAAGTTTTAAGGAAAACTTTCGCTGTTCGTTTTATTTTGGCTCGTTTCGTTTTGGCTCGTTTCGTTTTGGTAGCTATTCTTATTCCCGCTCTTCTTATAGGGAGTGCCTTTACTTTTGGAGGCAGTAATCTGCAAGCCCAAGCGAATGGAAGCAGCAAGCTGGGATTTTTCGTTGGTATTGTCTATCTGAATGGTTTTAAAGTGGATACCACAACACTTGTCACCACAAATATCACAACCATCACTGACTCTATTACTACAGGCTATAGAATTACTGGCTCTTCAGACGCAACTTCTATAGTCGTAACCAGTGGGAATCCTACCTGGTCTCCTGAAATAGCAAATGGAGTCGGAGCTTTAGTAGAGGCAAACTGTAAAGATGGTAAAACAACAAGTGTTGATTCATACTATTTCGAAAATAATAATTTTGTTTCCTTTGACCGTGGTGCGAAACCGTCTACAACTGATATTAATAATCCTTTGAATGATGCTACTGTAACTTTATCAAATTCTGCTTTAGGTCCCTTTCCTACAGGAAAGGGAACAGAGGAAAAATCCCATTGTTATAGCTACTTTTTCGGTGATCTTTCCTCCGATAGAAGCTCTATTCCAAACTATCAGATTGCGACTCCAGATTCAGCTCCGACTCCAACTTCTGTACCTGAGGATCCAACAGCAATCACTAGTAGCAAGAGCGATCAACTCTCAGGTATTGGCTTGCAATTCGGCTTTAGGTGGGAAAAATGGAGAGCCTCCTTGACTCACTTCACTGGCAAGGGGGGAGATAACGAGCTCGCCAATACGCTAGTTATGGCGGATTATTTTGTCAACAAGGGTCTTTTTGTAGGAGGCGGTCTAGCGAGTATGAAGCTTACCAATTCTGCCAACGGTTCAACCAGCGCCTCTGCTACTAGTCCCGTGATTCAAGTCGGCTATAAGCAGAACTTAACTCCCAACCTATCGCTTAATTTCGGATTGACGAAGTATATCTCGGGGGTTTCTCTAAACCATACGACTACGGCTACGGTTACGGATGTGACTCCTGCTCTTGATCTTTTTCCCATAGGCGAAGATACCAAAACACAGACTGCAAGAGATTCAGCAACAATTGGAAGTTCCAGTAGATTTTCTGGCGGAGGTAACACCAAATTCGAGTTCATTGAGTTCGCAAATTTGGATTACAGAATAGAAGTAACCCAAGTCCGCATCAGAACTGTAAATATAAACAAAGTCCAGATTCCAGCAGGATCAGAAACTCAGACAGAAACAACCACCGAAACCGATGCCGAGCTCAAAGCCCCACTCGTCATCAGCATCTCCCTCCACTTGAGTTTTTAAGAAAAAAAAACTGCAGGGAATTTTATAGCATAACATGTAGAGACGCCCTACAGGGCGTCTTATACGATGTGCATAAACCACAAAAAACTGTTTTTAATAAACGTTCTAAATTTATGAGACGCCCATATAGGACGTCTCTACAGACCTACATATTTTAATAAACGTTCTAAATTTATGAGACGCCCATATAGGACGTCTCTACAGACCTACATATTTTAATAAACGTTCTAAATTTATGAGACGCCCATATAGGGCGTCTCATACGATGTGCATAAACCACAAAAAAGCTGTTTTTAATAAACGTTCTAAATTTATGAGACGCCCATATAGGACGTCTCTACAGACCTACATATTTTAATAAACGTTCTAAATTTATGAGACGCCCATATAGGACGTCTTATACGATGTGCATAAACCACAAAAAGCTGTTTTTAATAAACGTTCTAAATTTATGAGACGCCCATATAGGACGTCTCTACAGACCTACATAAAATAAAAAAATGCCTCCCCGCAACGCATTTGTTTTTTTTTGAAATTGTAGAAATTCCCTAAAAAAAGCACCCGTTCCTTTTGTTTCTCTTTTAATCAACAAATGCCTTAAAAGAAGTAAGAGCTTTACCTGACTCTAAGGATTCTTTTGCTATATCTATTCCTTCGGCTAAAGATATATTGCCTTTGTAGAGTTTGATAGCCATTCCAGCATTGGCTAAAACAACATTTTTTTGCACTTCTGTAGCCTCATTTTGCAGAATAGCTGTGAAAATTTTTGCACTAGCTTCTATATTACCGCCTACGAGTTCTTTTTGTTGCACTGTAGAAAAACCAAAATCTGCGGGATTGAGGATAGTTTCGCCTTTTTTATCAAAAATTTTTATCTCTGAGGTTAAAGAGATCTCATCATAACCATCTAGAGAATGGATTATGGCGTAATCCATTCCAGAATCTTGAAATATATAAGAATAGAGTCTCGCTAATTCTAAATTATAAACCCCCAAAAAATGCACTTTAGGAGCGCTTGGGTTAATTAGTGGACCTAGCATATTAAAAAAAGTGCGAACCTGTAATTCTTTTCTAATAGGTGCTACATACTTCATAGCAGGGTGAAACAATGGAGCGTGTAGCATACAAAAACTTGCTTTATCTAGCATATTTTTTAATTCCTCTTCTTTGTTAGAAAATTTGGCTCCGAAATATTCCAGCAGATTGGAAGAGCCACAATTAGAAGAACCTCCGTAGTTACCGTGCTTTGTTACAAAAATACCGCTACCAGCCATAACGAAAGCAGACGCGGTAGAGATATTGAAAGAATTTTTTTCATCGCCACCAGTGCCCGCAATATCCATCGCTTGGTATTCTTTCAAATCCACTGATAAAGCAAGCTCTAGCATTGCCTCTTTAAAACCGTTCAATTCTTCTGCTTGAATACTTCTGACACAAAAAACAGTTAAGAAGGAGGTTATTTGCGAGTTATTGTGTTTGCCCTGCCCTATTTCTAGCAAAATAGATTTTGCTTCTTTTTTTGTAAGTGTTTGTCCTGCGAAGAGGTGATTGAGGATTTTTTTCATTTTTAATTCAAATGTTTCAATCGGTTAAGTTCAACCAATTGTTAATAATCGTTTTTCCGTGCTCTGTTAAAATGGATTCAGGATGAAACTGCAAACCTTTAAGAGAAAATTTTTTATGGCTTACTCCCATTACAATACCATCTTCACTTTTCGCTGTAATCTGTAAATTTTCAGGGATAGAATTTTCTAAAACGCTCCAAGAATGATACCTGCCTGTCATGAATTTTGTAGGCAGATCTTTAAATAAAAGCTCGTCCTTATCCGTAATTTCAGTAAATTTGCTTTGACCGTGCACTACTTCTTTCATATTGAATAGTTTGGCTCCAAAGGATTCACAAATTCCTTGATGACCCAAACAGATCCCTAAAATACTTTTTTGGGGAGCGTATTTTTGAATCAATTCCATCATAATCCCTGATTCGTTCGGCAATCCAGGTCCCGGAGAAATTAAAATTTTACTGTATTTTGAAACTTCTGCTAAAGCAATTTTATCGTTGCGACAGACATCCAAGTTTTCACCAAAACCTAATTCTTTGACAAGATGGACTAGGTTGTAGGTGAAGGAATCGTAGTTGTCTAGAACAAGAATTTTTATCATTTTAAAGGTTTTTAGAGACTGTTGAATCAGGCATTATAGGAAAGCTAGACAAGGCGCAAAAATTTTTTACCAAGAGGAATACTGAAGTATTTTGAGTGATAAAAAATTTGAGCAACGCAGTATAGCTGAACTAGAATGTCTAATTCAATAGTCTCTTTTATTTATAATTGTGGTATCTAATAATTATCTTTTTATTAGCACCCAGTGCATAAAAAACAATGCCACCCACAATAATCAATCCTCCCAATAGGGTGCTAAAACTATTGGTTTCTTGAATTCCAAAAAAAGGAAGCCAAACCCACAGTATCCCAAAAGCAATTTCTGTAAGAGATAGTAGACCTACCTCTGCTGCCGGTAATCTTTTGGCTCCTAAGTTAAAACACATTAACCCTAAAGCTATAATCCATCCGTGCAGTATACTTAAGCGAATATTTTTTACAACCCATTCAAAATGACCTTTTAAAACCAAAAGCACCAAAAAAGATAAAATAGCACAAATAAAACCTGAAAGAATTATTGTTGCCAATTTTGGAGTTTTTGGTTTCCACCGTAGACTGATAGTATAGCCTGCAAATCCTAAAGAAGAAAGTAATCCAAAAAGAGCCCCTCCTACTGTTCCTGTTTGAAATTCGCTGCCTATCATCACCAAAACCCCTAAAAAAGTAATACACATCGCAACCATCGTTGTAGTTTTGAGTTTTTCTTGCAAAATCGCAAATCCTAACAAAGTAGCTAAAAAAGGCATCACAGCTATCATAAACAGAGTAACCGCTGCCGTTGTGCTGGTGATGGATGCAATAAACCCAATAAAAGCAATACTCAAACAAGCAGCACCTATAAAAGAAGATTTTTGTATTCTTTGAAAACTATGAAAAATTTTCGTACCTCTGCGAAGTAACAGAAAAAATAACAAGAAAAAAGAAATGCTTAATCCTCGCATTACAAGATATTCCCACAAAAAATCACGAGGATTTTCCATATTTTTTACTACAACAGCACCAAAACTCCAAACCAAACCAGCAAAAAGAACAACCCAAAAACTGTAGGTGTATTTTTTGTCTTCTGTGAATTTTTTCAATATTTTTTTTAGATAAAGTGAATTCTTGCCTAATTAAAATAAAAAAAGGTTTTATGCAATATTTTTTTTATTATGTCCTATACCATAATATTTATTCTAATTTAGTAACAGGTGAATAAATTTTTAGATGAACATTCTGCTTGCTATAATTTTTATTAGAATATAAAATTTTTAGCAACTGGTAGTATTTAAATTTTATCTATTTTTTACAAAAAATTTATTATGGTGAAAAACGAAAGCCAAAAAGATATTGTTTTGTTTAATTTCCTTAAAGAAAAAAGAGAATTTTCTAATCAATGGGAAGTAAAAAAAACGAACAATAGGTTTATTGCCGAAATTTTAAGTCAAGCGAGCAAAAAAAACACTAGGGAAAGAGGTGAACCCGATTTTATCTATGTCAATGAGAATAAAAAACTACTCATTCTTATAGAAAACAAGGATTCTATAAAAGATCATAATTCAGAAAAAAGAGATAAACCTACGATTTACGCCGTAGATGGTATTCTGCACTATCTTTCTTTTTTTACAAAGGAACACCTCCAAAAACAAGAAAAAACAATACAAAGCTATTTTGAAAAATGGAAAATTTTAGGCTTAGCAGTTTCTGGAAACATTGAAGTTGAATATAACCACTTAATACAATCTTTTATTGTTAAAAAGGAAAACGGAAAAATACAGGATATCAACAATAACAATATCTTAAATGAAAAAGATTATTTAGCTTTATTTGAAAATATTGATACAGAGGAAATTGTAACAAAAATTTCCGAATCATCTAGTAAAATCAATCGGTTACTAAGAAACATGGATAGCCAAAAAAGACCGATTATTTTGAGTTCTCTAATGATTTGCCTATTTGAAAAAGAAAAACTACAAAATGATTTTAAGCATAACTTTTCTAGCTGGTCTCCTGAGACCATAATCCATAATATTCCTTTGAGGATAGAGTTGGTTTTAAAAGTAGAAAGAATAGCAAATGAAAAAATTGAAATCCTAAAAAATCAGTTTTCTTACGCTATCAAAGACGATTTGGATATTGCAAATACAGATCTCTTAAACAAAATACTTATAGAATTAGAAGACAATGTTCTTCCTTTATTTTCAACCAATACCAATTATGATATTATCGGAAAATTTTATGAAGAATTTTTAAAGTATGCAGGAATGACCAATGTGAAAAATGGAATTGTCTTAACGCCTAGACACATAACGGAGCTTTTTACCGAATTAATAGACGTCAAGGCAAATGATATTATTTTTGATCTTTGCTGCGGCACAGGTGCTTTTTTAGTTGCTGGGATGCATAAAATTTTGGAGTTACTTGAAAATTCTAGTATTCCCAACAAACAAGAATTAGAGAGTAAAGTGAAAGAAAATCAACTCCTAGGATTTGAGAAAAACCCAACGATGTTTTCCTTGTCTATTTCTAATATGCTTTTTAGAGGAGACGGAAAATCTCAAATTTATCATATAGACTGTTTTGATCAAGAAGCAGATAAAATTTTAAAAAAAATTAAACCAACTATTGGTTTTATCAATCCTCCTTACGGAGGACAGGACAACACCAAAAATCCAACTAAAAAAGAAATACAATTTTTGCAAAAACTTTTAGATTCTTGCAGTCGCTATGGGATTATTATTGCTCCTTTGTCCACTTATTTTAAAGAGGATGTTCAAAGAAATAAAATTTTAGAAAAACATACTCTAAAATATGTTATCAACATGCCGAGTGAGATATTCCAACCCAATGCTTCTACACATACAGCTATAGCCGTTTTTGAAACTCATTTACCACACAATAATAAAGAAGTTTTACTTTATGATTTGAAAGAAGATGGTTATGTCCTTTCTAAACAAAAAGGAAGAACAGATATTTTAAACCAGTGGCAAGATATCAAAACTAGTCTATTAAACGAATTAAAAAACCCTACTAAATTTGTGGATGATTTACATTTTGTTAAAACACCTATCCTAAAAAACAAAGAATGGATTATTCAAGCCCATTCTAAAACTGATTATTCAAAACTAGAAAAAAAAAATTTTACTTTGAATTTGAAAGAATACTTAGTATTTAAAATAAAATTCAGTTTCAAATTAATAGACAAAAAAATAGATGAATTGTCTTTTATGGAGATTTTATTGAAAAATGGAATAGATAGCAAAAGTTTTCAAAATTTCCATGTAGATATTAAGAATACAAAATTTGAAGAATTTGCAATTAAAGATTTATTTGAAATAAGAGGCTCAAAAAAGAGCTTTACACAACACCAAATCAAAGATGGAGATTATTTTTATATAACCACTTCAAATCAAAATAATGGTTTTTCTGGGACTTCGGATATATTTACAGAAAAAGGTAATGTGATAACCTTTGATAGTGCTACAGAGGGAAAATGTTTTTACCAAGAAAAAAATTTTGTAGGTTCTGATCATGTAGAAATCCTAGAACCTAAAAATTTTACTCTCAATAAATATTTTGGAATATATTTTATCACTATCTTAAATATTGAGATGTTTAGGTACTCTTTTAGTAGAAAAAGATCACAGAAAAGAATGAAATTAAATACAATTTACTTGCCCTATACTGTGGACGAAAAAAAAGAAAGAATTCCTGATTTTGCTTTTATGGAAAATTATATCAAATCTCTGCCCTATTCCAAATATCTTTAGCTATTTTGAAAATTTTGGACGCAACAGATAATGGATGGTCACATTTTTTCTAAAGGAAAAATACCAAATATCTTTAGCTATTTTGAAAATTTTGGGCGCAACAGATAATGGATGGTCACATTTTTTCTAAAGGAAAAATACCCAGTATCTCCAGAGCATTTTTCAAAATTTTTTGGGTACAAAAAACCAATAGCAATCTTTTTTCTTTGTTTTCTTTGTCTTCTAATACTGGATTTTCGTAATAAAATTTATTGAATTTTCTGCAAATATCGTAAGTAGCCGCCGCTATTAAGCTAGGATTTAGCTCTAAACAAGATTTTTCTATCGCTTTGGGAAAACTCAAAAAGGTGAGCAAAAGTTGTATTTCTTCTTCGTTCCATTTTGTCTGCCCAACAAACAAATCTTTTTTAGCCAAATCTTTTTCAGTAGCCAAACCTGCTTTTTTCAATAAAGAGCAGATTCTAGCATAGCTATATTGTAAATAGGGACCTGTATCTCCTTCAAAAGAAAGGGATTGTTTTTTATCAAAAACAAAATCTTTATGAATTGTTGTTCGTAAAATAAAATACTTAATCGCAGCGAGTGCCACTTTTTCTGCTGTATATTCTAATTCTTCTTGGCTGCGACTGAGATGCTCTCTTTTTTTCAATTCAGCTAAAGCCAATTCTCCTACTTCGTCTATTAAATTGTCTAAATCTACTACCTTGCCTTCTCTGGATTTCATCTTACCCTCGGGCAAATGAATCATGCCGTAGCTAATATGTTGACAAGAATCAGCCCAGTCGTAACCAAATTCTTTTAGCACCATAAAAAGGATTTTTAAATGGAGTAACTGCTCGTTGCCAACTACAAAAAAACATTTTTTAAGTTTTGGATAGTCTTTGAACTTTTGAATTGTTGTGCCAATATCTTGGGTAGTGTAGACTCCTGTTCCATCAGAACGAAGCAAAACTTTCGTTCCTAAATTTTCTTTTTCCAGATCTATGGTAATACTACCATCAGTATTTTGAACGCAGATTTTTTTTTTTAGGGCTGTTTTAACTTCTTTTTTTCCCAAAAGATAAGTTTCACTTTCAAAATAAAATCTATCAAAATTTACTCCGCATCTCTGATAAGTTTCTTGGAAACCTTCCATTACCCAATTTTTCATTTTTTGCCAAAGAGCCAAAATTTTTTCATCGCCTTGTTCCCATTTTTGTAGCCAAGTTTGAGTTTTTTCTTTTAATGAAGCATCTTCTTTATATTTTTTATGAAATAGAGTATAAAAATCTCCTACAAAATGATCTCCTTTTTTTTTTACTTTTTTAGGTTCGCTATTTTCTCCCCAAAGATGATAGGCGAGCATAGATTGGCAAATATGAATTCCTCTGTCGTTGATAAGATTGGTTTTGATGACTTCATAACTAGAATATTCCAAGATTTTTGCTAAAGAAAAACCTATAGCGTTATTACGGGCGTGTCCCAGATGCATCGGTTTATTGGTATTGGGCGATGAAAATTCAACCATTACCTGCTTCCCTTTACCTAGTTCGTTTTTAGTATAATCAGAATTATTACGAATTTCTGTTAAAAGTGCTCCTCCTAATTTTTGAAAATTTAAAAAGATATTTAGATAAGCTGCCTCGTTTTGTAAAAAATCTATCCACTGAAAGGAATTTTTTTTTTGTTCGCTCGCGAGTTTTTCTGCAATTTGGGCGGGTTTTTTTTGTAGAGTTTTAGCTATTGGAAAACAGCCATAAGCAAAATGCCCTAATTCTGAATGGGGAGGTTTGTGTAAACGAAAAGAATTAGAAACTACAACTTCTGGAAAAATCTTTTGAATATATCTTTGAAGTTCTTCCTTGATAGATTGAAAATACACTACTTTTCATTGGAAAGTTTTTTCCTTCTAAAATAAAATATAGTACTACCTGCAATAAAAACAGAAGAATAGGTTCCCGTTATTAAACCTATAATAATACTTAAAGCAAAATCGTTTAAAATTTGTCCTCCGAATAGATAAAGAGTAAGAACAACCAATAAAGTACTAACTGAAGTTAAAATTGTTCTAGACAAGCATTGATTGACTCCCAGATTGATAAGATCTTTTATATCTCTTTCTACTTCCTTTTGTTTCTCGCGGATACGATCATAAATCACAATAGTATCGTTTAAAGAATAACCAACAATGGTAAGTAAGGACGCTACAATAATAAGATTGAATTCTTTGCCAAGTAAAATAAAAATAGATACAATTATCAGAACATCGTGGAAAATAGCCAAAATAGCACCTACTGCATAGGTAAATTCAAAGCGGATAGTAATATAAATCAGAATTCCTATCACAGCCCAGAGAATGGCAAGCAGCGCTTTTTGTCGCAATTCAGAGCCTACTTTAGGTCCTACTAATTCAACTCTGCGAACTTCTACAGTTGGAAAATTATTGATAAGAGTATCTTTGATAAGACTGCCAACATATTTTTTAGAATTTTTTTCTCCTTCACTGGAAATAGATACCAAAAATTCATTGTTAGCTCTATTACCAAAATAGGTAACAGAAAACTCTGAACCTAATTTAGGAGCAAGCAAAGTCCTAAGTTGACGAATATTAACTTCTTCTGAAAATTGTATTTGAGCGTTAATCCCACCTTGAAAATCTATCCCTAAATTTACACCTTTTAAAAAAAAACCTGCTATTCCCAAAAGAATAATAAACACAGAAAAGATAGCTGTAGGTACTCTAAATCTAATAAAATCAATTTTTGGTTCTTCTCTAAATATTTGCATAATGTATAATTTTCTTAAAAAATCAGGAAACTGTTGAATTAGATAGAAACTTTCTTTGCTTTAAAATTTCTTAAATAAAAAACTTCAAAAAGAAAACGAGTTACAAAAAGACTGGTAAATAAACTAGCAAGAATACCTATGGAAAGAGTTATCGAAAATCCTTTGATAGGTCCTGTTCCAAAATAAAACAAAATTCCAGCCGCTAGAAGAGTAGTAATATTGGCATCAAGAATCGTCCATCGGGAAAGTTCAAAACCTCTTTGAATGGCTGTTTGTAGATTATGAGCTTTTTTTAATTCTTCTTTGATTCTTTCAAAAATAAGAATATTCGCATCCACTGCCATACCCACAGTCAAAATAATTCCCGCCATGCCTGGTAGAGTTAAGGTTGCTTCAAAATAAGAGAGGGCGGCAAAAATAAAAAGAATATTAAAAACTAAAGCTACAATACAAAAAGCTCCTGAAATACGGTAGTAGCCTAAAATCAATAAAATAATAAGTAAAAATCCAAAAACTAACGCTAGCATACTATCACGTACAGAATCTTCTCCCAAAGAGGCTCCCACAGTTCTTTCTTGATTGATAATGAGCGATGCTGGTAAAGAACCAGACCTTAAAACTAAAGCTAAATCTGAAGCTTCTTTATTTGTAAAAGAGCCCGTAATTTGAGCATTCCCTCCATAAATTGCTTCTTGAATTGTAGGAGAAGATTGCACCTTGTTATCTAAAATTACAGCTAGTCTACGGCCAATGTTTTTTGCTGTAATTTCTCCAAAAACCTTAGCTCCTTTAGAATTAAAAACAAGAGTCACATAGGGTAGTCCAGTAGTCTGTGAAAAAGATACTCTTGCTTCCCGAATCAACTCTCCACCCAACACAACTCTATCTTCTACCACAATCTGATTAGTGCCTAAAATTTCTCCTGTTTTTTCATCTTTTATCTCAGAAATTAATACTAAATTATTTCCTGGATTTTCTGAGTCAGAGTTGTCTACAACAAAACGAAATTCCAGCTTAGCGCTTTGCTGAATAATCCTCCTTGCTCTCGCAGGATCCGTTTGTCCGGGTAGCTGCACAATCACAGAATCCTCTCCTTTTTGTTGAATAGAAGGTTCTTTAACTCCTAGCTGGTCAATGCGATTATTGAGCGTATTGATAACCTGTTCCAATGTCCTTTTTTGAATTCTACTGACTTCTGCATCACCTAAAGTTGCCAAAAAAACACCTTCTCCTTGTTCTTGGATACTAACATTATTTAGGTAACTACTCAGCTTATCACCTTGCCAATCTATTTCTTGAGATGGGTCTAGTCTGATTTCTAAATTACGATTGTCTACAATCTGTATACCTAAAACAAAGATACTATTCTCAGAAAAATAGGAGTTTAAATCTTCGCGTAGATTTTTAAGCAGGTTCTCAAAAAGCTCCTCTGTATTAAGACTTAAATCTAGATAAATACCTCCTTGCAAATCCAATCCTAAACTAATCAGCAAATCAGACTTCTTCTTTCGGGAACTATAACCTCCTAAAGCGGCATCATAAACCCAATCTAGTTCATCTGCTAAAAAGGTTTTAACAGGTTCAGAAATAGGGGTAAGCAGCCGATTGTTTTGGAGTGAAAAAAATAATTGCTGTTTTTCTACTTGGTATTCTACGCTATCAATTTTTTTGGAATTGAGAGATAAACGGTTGAACTGCTCCGCTAGTTCTGATATACTTTTTTTACTATCCGTCGGATAAAGGTAGGTTTTTCCTTCCTCTTCTTTAATTGTAAAATTCTCAAAAAAACCACCAATTAAATGTTGCTTAGTAAGACTTTGCAAAAAAGAAGCATTAGTTCCTATTGCTTGGATACGTCCTTTTTCTTTTTCTACTAAAAAAAGCTGTAGCTCGTGCAAACTTTTTAGAGCTAGTCGTATATTCTTTTCTTTTTCTTTGTAAAAAACAGTATTGTCTTGACGCAAACCAGGAATCAATTCCCAGACATTGGGATAATTAGCATAAACAATTGCCAAAAAAAGCAATAGGATAACTACAAATTTATAGCGAAGTTGCATAAAAATACAAAACTCTATGAGCTATGCTTAATTGATTTTATTAGATACAAATTCTCGTTTCACCCGAATGACAGTCTTATCTGCAATTTCTAAGCTGATTTCCGTTCCATCCTTGCTGATGTTTTTGATAGTTCCATAAATCCCAGCAGTAAGTATCACCTTATTTCCTTTCTTTAAAGACGCAATCAACGCTCTTTGTTGTTTAGCTTTTCTTTGTTGAGGACGAATCAACAAAAAATAAAAAACCACAACAATTAAACCCAAAGGTAAAAGCTGCACCCAAAAAGGTTGATCGCCTCCGCCTCCTCCAGAAGGTGGCAGTGCGTGAAGCGTCCCTATAATTAAATCTAACATGTTTTTTAATTTGAAGTTTATTTTATAGACTTTTGAATTTGCGTTATGTGACGGCTAGGCAAGGCAAAAAAAATTTTTAGCTCGCAGGAATACTGAAGTATTTCAAGAGTTAAAAATTTTTTTCAACGCTGTATAGGCTAAACAGAACGCAAATTCAAAAGTTTATTTTATAGACTTTTGAAAAATTCAGAGGTCTATATTAATATAAAATAATAGGATAAAACTTAGCAGCAAAATAGTCAAGGAAAAATAATTTAGAATTAATTACTAATTTTTATTTTGAGATATAATTTTCCCTTTGTGCAGTCGGAGAAATTTATTGGAGAGGTTGCCACAGGATTCTTTTTGATGAGACACCACTAAAATAATAGCTCCTTTTTTCAAGTAATCGGAAAGGGAGCTATTCAAATATTCTACTCCTTGTCTGTCTAGTCCTGCATAAGGTTCATCTAAAAGAATAATTTGGGGATTTAATAGATTCATTAAGCAAAGGAGTAGTTTTTTTTTCATTCCTTGACTGAAATTTTTGACTGGAACATTTAAAAACAACTCCAGCTTTAATTCTTTGATAATTGGGAAGATTTTTTTAAAGAGTATTTTTTTCTGTTCTGTTTTTTTTTGGTAGAGTGAGCTAAAAAAAGTAAGATTTTCTAAAGGTGTGAATTCTTCGTAGAGTCCAGTCTCGTGTGGTAATAAAAAGAGTTGCGAGCGGTAGTTTTGCCTAATCATTACACGAGTATCTTGGATAGATTTACCGCACCATCTAATTTTTCCACTATCAGCTGTATAGAGAGTAGCGAGAATTTTAAGTAGAGTGCTTTTACCCTGCCCGTTGCTACCTTGTAGTAAATAAAAATTGCCTGATTCTAAAATAAGGTTTAAATTTTCAAGAACTTGAAGATAGCCAAATGATTTATTAAGACCTGATATAGAAATTGTTTGTTTGGTAGCCATTTTATGAATTTTAGCTTTTTTTAAAATAAAGAAATGTTATGGTTTAGCAGGTAAAATTTGAAAAAAATTATTTTAGACTAATTTTAACAACCACAGAATTAAAACTCCTTTCATGCTCCTTTTTTTCGCTTTCACTCATCAGAACATAACTGTTTTTTTTTTGGAATTTCATCAAAGGCTATAAAAGTCTTTAAAAAAGGCTTAATTTGAGTTAAAAATTTAAGAAATAATCAGCAATAACAAATTAAACCCATGAATACTATAATAAGATAACTACTAAATTATCAACATAAAAAAGTGTATCAAATATTTAGAAAAAATAAAATGCTAGGAGATAAAAAAATAACCATTTCAAAGCACGACATTATTGGCTTTAATTATAGAATTTATAACGGAGACTGTATTGATATTTTAAAAAAACTGCCTGAAAAAACAGTAAAACTTATCTTTGCCGACCCCCCTTATAATTTACAACTCAAACAAGAACTTTATCGCCCCAACCAAACAAAAGTAGATGGAGTTGATGATCATTGGGATAAATTTTCATCGGTTAGCGAATACGATAAATTTACTAAAGAATGGCTTACGGTTTGTCGTAGAGTTATGAGCGAAGATGCTACCATTTGGGTAATTGGCTCTTATCACAATATTTTTAGAGTAGGTAAAATTATGATGGATTTAGGTTTTTGGATTTTAAACGATGTGCAGTGGTATAAAACAAACCCGATGCCAAACTTTCGGGGGTGTAGATTTACCAATGCAACAGAAACTTTGATTTGGGCTAAAAAATCAGAAACCCAGAAAAAATATACTTTTAATCATCAAGTAATGAAACAGTTAAACGGGGGCAAGCAAATGACTTCTGTTTGGCAAATACCACTTTGCACAGGAAACGAAAGAATCAAAGATAAAAACGGCAAAAAGGCTCACTCTACCCAAAAACCAGAAGAGCTATTAAAAAGAATAATTTTATCTAGTAGTAATGAGGGTGATTTGGTATTAGATCCATTTTTAGGTAGTGGTACCACCTGCGCTGTAGCTAAAAAACTCCATAGAAAAAGTATTGGTATAGAAAAGGAAACTAACTATGTGAAAATTGCAGAAAAAAGACTCTTATCCATAAAAACAGAAAATTTTCAGCATTTAAGAATCACAGAACCAGAAAAAAAACAGGTTACTCGTGTAAGTATGGAGCAATTATTAAAGGCTAATTACATACAAGAAAATCAGACTATTTATACAAAAAATAAAAAAGATTCCGCAGTTATTTTAGCAGATGGCAATATAAAAAATGGAATAGGTCAAGGCTCAATCCATAAAATAGGAGCAATCATAAAAGATGAAAAAAGTTGTAACGGTTGGATGTTTTGGTATTCTGAGAATCAAGGAAAATTAGCTTTGATAGACGAACATCGTAAAAATTATAGAAACCAACATGTTAGATAGAATATCCGAGATTGAATTAGTTTTACCAGCCCTATATTTAATGCAATGCAATGGTGGTTCAATAACCACTACACAGTTGATTAAAAAAATACGCTCAATAATGAACCCAGATGGAGAAGATTTAGCTATATTAGCTGGGAGACAGGATGATAAATTTTCTCAAAAAGTAAGAAACTTAAAAGCACATAATACTTTTGAGCAATTAGGTTATGCAAAATATGATGCTCAAAAAGAGGGTAAGGTGTCAATTACTCCTAAAGGAACCAAGTATTTAGAAAATAATAAAGAAATTTTAAGTTATCTACTTACAAATGATTTTCAATATTCAGATATTAAAAAAAATTTGAGAGATATAGAAAAAAATAGCGAAAGAAAGAAACTAACTTTTGATGAAAATATAGTAATCCAAGAAGGAATAAAAAAAATCACACAAAGAGAAATATATGAAAGATCTACAAAATTAAGAAACTACGCTATTAATTTTTTTACAAAAAACAACCGTATTTCTTGTCAGTGTTGCTTATTTGATTTTGAAAAATTTTATGGGAAAAAAATTGGTAAAGGATTTATTGAAATTCATCATAAGAAACCAGTATTCCAATATAAAGATACAGATATTCAAAAAACTTTAGAACAAGCTATTAAAAATTTAACCCCTATTTGCTCTAATTGTCATAGAATGATTCATAGAAACTGGGCAAAACCACTTGAAATAAAATATTTAATGAATCAGATAGAATTTTATGGTGTATTTAGAGATTGAGCTAAGGGTTATAGAAAAACAATCTCACTCAAATATAAACTTTTTAAAGGAGAAATTGATCACTAAATGACCTCCATCTACTACCTTGCTGCTTTGGGGGCAGCTTTTTGTTGGGCTAGCGCTTCTATGCTGGCTCGTTATCCCGTGAAAGAAATTGGGGAATTTGCCTTTATCCGCATTAGGATGGTTTTCAGTTTCTCTATTTTAGCCCTTCTTTGTTTTTTTAGCGGTAAATTTCATAATTTTAGTTTTCAACAAATAGATTTAATTGTTTTATCGGGACTAATTGGAATTTTTTTTGGTGATAGTTTTTTATTTGCTTGCCTCCGTCGTTTGGGTCCTCGCAGGACTCAGCTACTTTTTTCTTTTCACGCTCCTTTCACAGCTATTTTAGGATTTTTCTTTTATAGTGAAATTTGGAGTTGGAAATCTTTGCTGGGCTCTATTCTCATTTGTTTTGGAGTTTTTATAGCCATTTCTAGCCGATACGAAACCGCAGACGCCAGAATTCCTTTGCATAAAACTTTGCAGTTTGTAGGACTAGGTTTAGCTGCTGCCTTGTGTCAAGCAGTAGGCGTATTGCTGCTTAAACCAATATTTCAAACAGGAGATGGGGATCCTATTTTAGTTTCCACTTTGCGTATAGGAATAGCAACTTTAGCTTTAATCCTTGTGAGAGTGAGTTCTCGTTTTAAATCTTGGAAAAAGCTTAATTTTAGGTTATTAGTACAAATAGTTTTGAACGGCTTTGTGGCTATGGTAGTTGGAATGACTCTTTTAGTTTTCGCTTTAGTCGGTGGCAACACAGGAATTGTAGCAACTTTAGCAGCGACTGCTCCCATTATTATTCTCCCTATGCTATGGTTAATAGATAAAAAGATGCCCAATATCAACGCTTGGTTGGGAGCAGTGCTAGCGATTATAGGTTGTTTTTTTATTTTTAATTAGAGACCTTTGTATTAGCGTTTTTACCTTATTTAGAACACATACCGCAAGTTTTGTAGTGTCCCTGCTCCTATTATTATGGCACTACGATATTGCTGCGAGCTAAATTTTTTTTTTGCACTTTTCTAACCATTTGGCTAGCCTCAATAGTGGGGTAAGCATAGCACTAATGCAAAGGTCTCAATTAGTTTTTCCTCAAAAAATCTTTAACTATTTCTTTTCTGTTAATTTTTTAAAAAGAAAATGACAAAAATTATTTCCTTAGCAAGCCAAAAAGGAGGAGTAGGCAAGTCCGTCAGTGCTGTCAATTTAGCTTACGCTTTTGCTATTGGAGGCTATAAAGTGCTTCTGATAGATTTTGATTCCCAAGGCTCTGTAAGAACCAGTTTGGGCATCCAAGACACTAAAGAAATGGGAACAAAGGAATTATTGACGAAAACCAATCTACCCGTAGAGAGATTGATTTCTAAATTGAGAGAACAAAACAACCTAGATGTAATTTGTGCCAATATCCGCCATCCTTCTGAGGAAAAAGCTATTTTTCAAATTTGTAATAAGTACGACGTCCTTACACGTTCTCTGAAAAATAAAGTGAGAAACTATGATTTTGTAATTCTAGACGCTCCAGCTTCTACAAATAGTCTGGTAATCAATGTGCTTTATGCTTCTGATTATATTATTCTCCCATTGCAATGCGAAAAACTGGCAGTAGATTCTCTTTCTCGTTTTTTGACCTATTTTCAATCTTTGCAACTCCAAATCAAAAATAAAGAATTAAAGTTAGCGGGACTGTTGTTCACAATGTTTAAAGAAAATAATTTGGTTCACCGCAGGGTCTGTGAACAGATATACGAGACTTTAGGAAGTTCTGTGTTTCAAACGATTATTCCTTTTGATAATGCTATCGTGGAAGCCAATGCACTCAAGAAACCTATCTTTTCTTATCAAATGCACTCAGCTGCAGCCACTGCCTATATCAACTTGATGAAAGAAGTAGTAGAAAGGTATGAGCTAGATTCCAAAAAATAAAATCGGTTTAAAGGTTTTTCTGTCCCAAACGAACAATTTGATTTTCTATTTCTCTAGCTTTATTGACCTCACCCTGTGATAAAAGTATTTTTCTTATCTGCTCTAATGATTTGAGAGCGTAGGAAATATTATTTAAGGTTATAAAAATTTTTGACGAACTTCGCAAACAATCTAAGGCTTGCGAAAATTGGAAAATATTTTTAAAAACAAGTGCTTGTTCGTACAGACAAAAAGCTTTGTTATTATCATCTAGAGTGGCAAACTTTTCTATGGCTTTTGTGTAGTACCGAATGCTTTTTGTAGAAAACATTTGTTTCTTGTAGAGTTGAGCAATCTTTTGATAAAGCAAGCCAGAGGAGGAATAGTTTTTATTTTCTACAATGGCTTCTGTGAGTTTAGCGTAAAAAAGAGCCTGTTGAAAATTATCTTTTTTGTTCCAAAAATCTATAAAGTTGATGAGGATAGAGATTAGACTTTCCTCGTTACCTGTTTTTTTATACATTTCAATGGCTGTTTGAGCACTGCTTTGCGCTTCCTCCATTTTTTCTAAGGCTAGAAAACAAAAAAATTTTTGGTGTTTTAAAAAAGCAAGCCATTCAAAGCTCTGAAGAGCTTGTAAGATAGGTTCTGCTTTATCAAAATATTGTAGTGCTATGGAGCAAGAATTTTTCTTAGAGTAGTTTTCTCCTTTCTGACACAAATCTATTGCTTTTTGTAAGCTATTTTCTTCTTTCATATTATCCGTGACTTATATTTGGATGAGATAATTTTTATCATTGACCGTCACATAAAGTTTATAGTTATTATTTCTAAAGAGATTTAAAGAAGGAAATAAAATTATAAATTCTGATCTCTCATTTCCAAAAGCTTTACTCTTAACTCCGCTACCCGACACCTTCCAACCTCCTCCTTTTACAGAAACTGGTTTTACCCTTCTGCCTTGACTATTGACTAGATTGATACGAGAAAAGAAAAATTCTTTTTCTGATTCATTGAGATTATGAAAACTAGCCTTAATTTTTACATATTGAGAGGTTTTCTGCAAAGCTTTGATAAAAAAAGAAAATTCTTTATGAATCACCCTCGGAGCACGCGAAGACACAAATGCCTTACCGTATAGCACTTTATCGGGAGTGTTAGAAGAACGAAAACTAATAGGAGTGTCATCTATCAAATCACTATGCTGCTCTGGAGAAGTTGTACCTGAAATTTGAGGTTCTGTACCTGAAATTTGAGCTTCTGTACCTGAAATTTGAGCTTTAGCTTGAATTTGAGGTTCTGTACCTGAAATTTGAGCTTTAGCTTGAATTTGAGGTTCTGTACCTGAAATTTGAGCTTTAGCTTGAATTTGAGGCGATGTTTCTTGTAAATCTGCCTTTCTTAAAAAAGGTGCGTTCTGTTTGTCTGGACTCACTGTAGTAGGTTCTTCTACAAAACCTGATTGCGATGGAGAGAATAATGGTGCTTGAGCGGTCAATTCACCAACTTGCGCGCTAGGTGACCGTGCAACAGGAATACGATTCGTAGCTGCTTTAGGTTCCTTTTGCTGTATATTTTTTATTAACTCGGCAATTTGTTTTGGAGTCATTTTCGCAAGATCCTCTAAAAGTAACTCCGATAATTTTGCAGGTTTATTTGTACTTCCCGAATCCGTTACATTTAGTTGAATTTGTTTATTGAGAATACTTTTTGTGGCTTTTTTAGCAAGATCGTGTTCGGGATATTTGGTGACAAAATTAATATAGCCCTGCAAAGTATTTTCTGCTTGTACTTCTTTAAAGACCGCAGATATTAAAGAATCTTCCTTTTTCTTTATTAACTCTTCTAGGTGAGGGCTTTCTGGGTATTTTCTAATATAATCATCATAAGCCTGAGCAGTATTTATTTCTGCTGTTTTTCTATAAGCAAGTGTGTATAACTTATCTTGCACCTCGTCTGCAAAACGGCTTTTAGGGTTGTTGCGTAAAAATTGTTGATAACTCTCCACCGTGCCGACAGATTGTACAGCTTCGTATTGTATTCTATCAGAACGAGTACAGGCATAAAAAGTCAACAACAGTAACAATAAGAAAATTCTAGTAGACATTGTGGCTCTTTTTTTATTTAAAGTAAAAAATCAGATAAATTTATATCAAGTAAATTGTATTTATAAATTATTTCACTACAAATTGAAACCTTTGAATTAGGCATTATAGAAAAGCTAGGCTAGGCAAAAAAATTTTAATGCAGCATAGCCGAACTAGAATGTCTACTTCAAAGATTCAACTTCTATTCCAATCTCGTAAATCTCTATAGGCTTATAAGCAAAATCGGGGCAAAATGAATTAAAAAATTGATTTTTCACAAATTTTTTTTAAATAAATCAATATCCATAGTCTTAGGAGGCTCTTTTCCTAATAAAAGAAAGCTAGTAGCAGCAATACTTGCAAGCGTTAAAGGATTTTTTGAGCTGTTTTTTTGTAGTTGATATTGATTTTGATAGTTTTTATCTAAAATGATAAAAGGCACTGGATTCAATGAATGTTTGGTACTGGGTTGAACTTTTTTATCAGTAGTTTGGATAATCATTTCATCAGCGTTTCCATGGTCCGCTGTAATGATTGCTGTTCCATTATTTTGGATTATCACCTCACAAATTTTTTGCAGGCATCCATCTAATATTTCTATGGCTTTTTTAGTAGCTTGAAAATTTCCAGTATGTCCTACCATATCAGGATTAGGAAAATTAATTAAACCAAAAGAATACTCTTTACTCTTAATAAACTTTATCGCCTGTTTTGTTATTTCTTTGGCTTTCATTTGAGGCATTTGGGAGAAAAGTTCGGGATTATCAGACTGAATACAATGATAGGTTTCTAATTTTTGCTCCAATGGCTTGCGATAGCCTCCATTATAAAAAAAAGTTACATGGGGATATTTTTGGGTCTCTGTTAAACGAAACTGTTTAATTTTTTTTTCTACTAAACATTCTCCAAAATTTTTTTTTTTTGCAAATGGCTCTATTATTCTATTTTTAGGGGTATTTTTATCTTGATTATAGACACACATAGCAGCAAAATAGATATTAGGTCTATCTGGAGTAGGAAATTCTGAAAAATTCTTATCCTCTAAAGCAGAGCAAAATTCTGATGCTCTATCTGATCTGAAATTGAAAAAAAAAACAGCATCTCCATCTTGCATCGCAACCGTTTTTTTAGCTGTTTTGTTATTGAGGAAATTTCTTATATTAAAAGCTGGAATGTTTTGGTCTACAATTTGAGGGTTTTTTTGACGAAAATGCTCAATTCCTTCTTTTACAGAATCAAAACAAAACTCTGCTTTTCCTCTAACATGAGCATCCCAACCTCTTTGCACTAAGTACCAATTTTCGGCTCTATCCATTGTTGTATATTCTCTACCACCAGCAGAAGCAAACGCATATTCAAAACTAGGATTTCTACTTTTAATTTTCTGAAAAAGCATTTGAATTCTTGCAGTATAGTCCAAAGCACTCTGCACACCAACATCTCTACCGTCTAAAAGAGCGTGCAAGAAGCAACGGCTAACTCCATTTTTCTCCGCTTCTAGTATAATTGTTTCTAAATGGTGAATATTGCTATGAATGTTGCCATCGGATAACAAGCCAACAAGGTGCAATGAGTTTTTTTTTGCCTTTCTGAAAAGTTCTAAAAGAGTAGGCTCTTTCGCAAAACTACCATCTGCTATTTTTTTTTGAATTAAACTAGGAAGTTGTAGATTGACTCGTCCAGCTCCTATGGTGCTATGCCCTATCTCAGAACTACCCAAACTGTTTTCATCGGGCAAACCAACAAATTTTCCGTGAGTAAAAAGCTCTGTATTGGCATAGTTTTTAAGCAGATAATCCATATAAGGAGTTTTTGCCTGAAAAATGGCATTGGTGAAATCTTTTTTTCCTATGCCGTAGCCATCTAATATGATTTGAATTAAGAAACGACTTGTCTTAAAACGATTTATCAGGTTTTTTATTTGTTGCTTGGAAGACATAAATTGAAAAATATAGGTTGAATTTTTTTATCCACTCTAGTATAGCTAAAGTAAAATAAATAGAATAGAATAGACTTTTGAATTTGCCAAATAGGACAAAACTAGCTGTTTAGCCTATGCAGTGTTGAAAATTTTTTTTAACTCTTGAAATACTTACACATTCCAGCGAGCTAAAAATTTTTTTCGCACTTATTTCCCATTTGGCTAGCCAAATAGTGGGGTAAGCATCAGCGAAATTCAAAGGTCTATAAAATAGACATACTGTAAAAAAATAATGTTTTCTACCGACTTTAAAAATACCGCTAAAAAATTGTTTAAAAAATACCCTAAAAAGCAGTATGCACTCCTTCCTCTTTTGCACCTAGTCCAAAAAGAGAAAGGTGAAATAGATTCCGATGCTGTGCATCACATAGCAAAAATGTGCGAAATATCCTTTAACCATGTCCAAGGAGTAGTGAGCTTTTATAGTATGTTCGTCCAAAAAAAAAGAGCCAAAAATCAAATTTCTGTTTGTACAAATTTAAGTTGCTGGATAAAAGGTGCCACTGAAATTGTGAAACATTTAGAAAATAAACTGGAAGTGAAAGCCCACGAAAACAATCCAACAAGCAATTTTTTTTTAGAGACAGTAGAATGTTTAGGTGCCTGTAGTGCTGCTCCTGTAATGATAGTCAATAATAAATACCAAGAAAATTTAACTACTGAAAAAGTAGATAAAATCATAGACGCCAATTCTAAATAAAAACTGAAGATGTTACAAGAAACCTTAGTTTTATTTTCTAATATCCGCAAGAAAAATTATACTGGAAGCCTACAAGAATACGAAGACAACGGAGGCTACCTAGGACTTAAAAAAGCCTTGAGTATGAGCCCCGAAGAAGTTGTAGCTTTAGTTAAAGAATCTGGTTTAAGAGGAAGAGGCGGGGCGGGTTTTCCTACTGGATTGAAGTGGAGTTTTATGGCAAAAAACACAAAAAAAGCCAATTATTTAATCTGCAACGCTGATGAAGGAGAACCCGGCACCTGTAAGGACAGAGAATTGATGCTTAAAGACCCTCATCTTTTGCTAGAAGGCTTATTGATTGGTTGTTATGCTGTAAATTGCAGGCATACCTATATCTATGTGCGCGGAGAATTTGTAGAAGCAATGGAAAGGCTATACAAAGCAATGGATGAACTCAAAGCAAAAAAATACTTAGGAAAAACAACATTTGGAAAAAAATTTTCTGTAGAAATTACTATCCACCCAGGTGCAGGAGCTTATATTTGTGGAGAAGAAACCGCTCTTTTAGATTCTTTAGAAGGTAAAAGAGGAGAGCCTCGTATCAAACCCCCATTTCCAGCTATAGAAGGTTTTGATGCTTGCCCTACTAGTGTTAATAATGTGGAAACTCTCTGTAATCTTCCAAGTATTATAAGATTTGGAGCAAAAAAATTCCAAGAAAATGGTACTCCTAATAATACTGGAACTAGATTAGTTTGTATTTCTGGACAGGTAAAAAAACCCGCTGTATATGAGGTGAAAATGGGAGAAAATCTGAAATCTATTATTGAAGATTTAGCAGGAGGTATGCTAGCCGGAAAAAAACTCAAAGCAGTTATCCCTGGTGGCTCCTCAGTGCCTATTCTCAAAGCCAGTGAAATTAATATAAACTATGATTTTGATTCTGTACAAAAAGCAGGTAGTTTGATGGGTTCTTGCGGTATTATAGTAATAGACGAAGATGTAGATTTAGTAGCATTTTTACACCGTTTGGTTTGCTTTTACAATTACGAATCTTGTGGGCAATGTACTCCCTGCCGTGAAGGTTTGAATTGGATCCGTATTATGCTGGTAGATTTAATAAGAGGCAGAGCAGAAATGGATAGCATTGATGCCATCTACAAAGTTGCATCTAATATTATAGGCAACACACTTTGTGCGTTAGGAGATGCTGGCGCTATGCCTGTTTGCTCCTATATTGAAAAATTTCGCCCTGAATTTGAAGTTTATTTGAATAAAAAATAAAAATCCGCTAAAATAATTTTAAGACCATTGCAATTTGCTGGGTTTAGGCGCGGTTTGTTTTTATAGCCTATGCAA
The DNA here is from genome assembly GCA_965216635.1 of bacterium. Classification (GTDB taxonomy): domain Bacteria; phylum SAR324; class SAR324; order XYD2-FULL-50-16. The sequence goes on along the minus strand of OZ244188.1, from coordinate 1,434,287 downwards.
CGGTCTTATTTTAGAAACAAAAAGATGGCAGAATTTATACTAGACAATAAAAAAATCCCCTTTCAAAAAGGAGATGATATTCTAAGAGCTGCTTTAAGAGAAAAAAAGTTTATACCGCATTACTGCGCCCACGAATCCATGAGTAGAGTAGCTACCTGTAGGATGTGTCTTGTAGATGTAGTAGATGCAGGTAACGGAAAAGCTATACCGAAACTACAAACAGCTTGCTCTACAGCTGTAGTGGAAGGGATGAAGATAGTCACAAAAAATGATAAAGTGAAATCTGCGAGACACGCAATTATGGAGTTTTTGCTCGTCAACCATCCTTTAGATTGTGCTATTTGTGATCAATCAGGAGAGTGCGAGCTACAGGATTTTTCCTTTAAGTATGGCACAGGTAAATCTATAGTAAATCACGAAAAAAGGGTTTATGGTTTCCGAGATATAGGAAGTTTTTTACAACTAGAAAGAAACCGCTGTATTCACTGTACCCGCTGCGTGCGTTTCACACAAGAAATTACCGGCACTCACGAAATAGGAGTATTTGGTAGAAACTACCAACTTACAGTAGACACTTTCGTTGACCATCCGTTGTTTGATAATTTTCAAGGAAATTTAGCTGATATTTGTCCAGTAGGAGCTATTACTACAAAAGATTTTCGTTTTAAGAATAGAGTGTGGTTGGAGAAAAAAGTAGCTTCTGTTTGCGCAGGATGTTCCACAGGTTGCAATATTAATATCTCTTACTATAAAGGACAGGTTTATCGTTTTTTGCCTAGGGAGAATATGGCAATTAATAAATGGTGGATGTGTGATCACGGCAGATTAAGTTTTCATAAATTGGTGAACAAACAACAAAGACAACTAAATTATTTATGGAAAAAAGAAACCACCACTTGGCAAAAAGCAGTAGAAATTATCAAAGAAAAAATTCAAAAATTGAAACCAGATTCCAGAATAGTAGTTATAGCTTCTAATCAATCTACCAATGAAGAAATACAAGCACTCAAAGATTTTTGTAATAATTTTTTAAACAAAGCAGAAATTTACATACCAGAAAAACCCAAAGAACATCCTCATAAAAAAAATGAAAAATTTATTAAAACGCTTTTTATGAACGACAGATCTCCTAATTCTGCAGGACTAGAAAAAATAGACATAGCCAATCAACCCGATTTTAAAAAACTGCAAACAAGCAAAAAAAAGATTGATTTTCTGATGGTTTTAGAAAATGGAATGCTACAGGACTGGTTTTTAGATTTATTAAATGCTATACCCTTTGTTTTATATCTAAGTTCCTTGGAAACAATCTTGACTACCAAGGCTCATTTAGTAATACCCACTCAGACTCATTTAGAAAAAAAAGGGACATTTACAAATAAACATGGTATTGTACAACAAAACAATCCCGCTATACTCCCCATTGCGGGTAAAGACGAATGCTCTATTTTGTTTGAGATAGCACAAGCTCTAAAAAACACCTTAAGCGATGAAACTGCTTCTTCTGAAAAATTTTTATCCCAAGAGCAAGATACTTATTTTAAAAAAGATGAAAATATACTAACTGAATTCACAAAATAATATGATTAAACAAATATATCTCTCAGTAGAAGAATTTTTTCAAAAACTGCTAGAAAACACAAAACCAATATTTACGGATCCTATGGATTGGTTAGTATCTTTAGAATTTTGGTCTTATTTTACAAAAGAAACTCGGATCTATATTTGGAGCAGCGGTGCCCTTTTGTGTTTTGTGTTGTTCGTCTACTTACTCTTTTTGAGAAAAAATTTATCTGCTTTACTGGGTGGTTTATTGGCAAAAAACAAAGAGACAATATCTGATTTAGTCAAAACCCACGGTATTAACGAAAGCTTTACCCCCTTGATTACCAAAATTATCGCTAACGAGAAGAATCCTAAACTTTTTTTTGAAAATATTAATTACTTTGAAAAACTACTTGGCGAATATACAAAAAAAGAAAACCTTGCTACCACAGAAGAAAATGATCTTTCACAAATCAGACACAAGTTACAATTTACTACCATCAACCCTGAGGCATCCTTTGTAAGAACGCAACAGCTACACAACGGGTGTATTTTAAAAGCATCCATCCCTGATTCTTCTTATAATATTTCCTTTGAGACAAAAGTAATAGAAAACTACGAATCTTATTTTTTAGTGAGTTATCCACAAATTGAAAAAGAAGACTATGTTCTCAATGCTGGGCAGAAAATTATTTTTGAAACGATTATAGCAGAAACAGTTTATAACTTTAGTAGTGAAGTAATACCAACCGATAGTAATCTTGTAGGTCTAAAATTATCTCACACAGATTTAATCACAAAAACCAACTAAAACAAGTCTTTGATTTTTTTCTTGCTTGTTTCGCTTAAGTTTTTCAGCAATACTTCTTTTTCGGCATTAGAAACTTCCAGATAAGAAGCAAGAGGAAGCTGGGGATTAGTTTTTTGAGTAGCAAATTTTTTCTTGGTAAATTTAGCAAAGTAATTTTTAAAAAGATAATTGCTTGTTTTTTTTACCATTGTCGTATCAGTTGCTGTATCAGTAATGGGTTGGAGAAAAAAGAGTATTTTATCTAAAATTTTGGTTTGCGGTTCGTCTAGAAAAATATCACAATAATGTTGCGCAATACTAGATTTTTGAAAAGAGAAGTTTTCTTCTTGCGTCTCAAGAAATAAAACCACAGGAATTGATTTTTTATTGATAACTTGGATAATATCATTTTCTATTTTTTGGGTAGCTCTGGTATAAAAAAAGAATATCCGCTGAATTTTTTTTGTATTTAATATAAACTGACATTGAATACTACCTCTAGCTGTAAATGTGTTGTCTTTGGTTTGTTCAAAAAATTCTTCTATAAAGCGAGGAAGTTGATTTTCTGAGATAACTAATATATTCATAATGATGCAAAATATTGAAAAAACAAAACAACTCACCCTAGACTTTAAAAGATGGAATTGTAAAAAATGGGATTTATCTAAAATAGCTAGCTTGCCATTAAATAACTTACTGCCCGTTGTTGTGCAAGATGAAATCAGCAAAGAAGTCTTACTTTTAGCCTATATCAATCAAGAAGCCTTAGCTAAATCTTTAACGACAAAAATTTTAACTCTTTGGAGCACTACTAGGAATGAGCTATGGGTAAAAGGAGCTACTTCTGGTAATAAATTTCAAATCACAAAAATTAAAGTTAACTGCGAACAAAATAGTCTACTTTTTTTTGTAAAAAAAAACAAACACGGAATTTGCCATACTTTAAATTCTAGTGGCAAAAATAGAGAAAGTTGCTTTTATAGAGAAATAGATTTAACCGATCCTACAAAACTTCACTTTAATCAATGAGAGGATTTTTGTTATTCAGCTATGCTATAGTTTTTTTGTACTGTTTGATTTTGTTTTTTCTAGTTTTTGGAGATAAAGGTTTAATTAGTTACGCCAAGCTAGTAAAAAAAAAAGAGCAACTAGACCTCCAAATTAAAGAACAAGAATTAGGCAAAAGATTATTATTTCATAAACTGCAAGCCTTAAAAAATGAAGGAGCCTATTATGAGTATGAAATCAAAAATAAATTACTCTACCTCGCAGAAAACGAGGTGATGATTTTTTTCCCTCCAGCTCGAGAATCTGATGAATAAATTTTTTATTTTTCTGGTTTTGATATGTTTTTCGCTTACTTCTGCCTTGGCAAATATGAAAGCTCCTTTTCGCAAACCAGCTAATATAAAAAAAAGAAGCTACCTAGAGACAAATATAAATAAAACGGTTTTTGGAAGTTTAGTTTTATTCTATTCCAGAGTAATTAGCCCCGCAGATGGTGCACGAAGTTTGAGTTATCCGACGGGCTCCGCCTACGGCTACCAAGCTATTCAGCAAGAAGGTATCTTAACAGGCATTCTTTTAATTGGAGATAGACTATTCCACGAAGCAGACCAACACTACGGCTCCTACATTTATCTTTATGGAGTAAGGAGATATTATGATCCGATTGAAGATAATACTTTTTGGTGGAAAAAAAAGGATTAAAGATTTGTTTTAAAAAGAAACAATATTGCTAAGAAATTGTCTTTATAAATGATTTTCCTTCTTGGTTTTCAATGATTTTTACAGCATTTGTATTGCTAAAGGTGTGCATATAGCAATGGTGGACAGAAAGAACTGCATCTTGTAATGCATTGTTTTCTTCTAATGATTCAATTGTTAGTCCCATTTTTTGACAATCATCTATATGAAAATGTTTATCGTGGGCTTTGTTTTTTTCAAAATCAGACAATTCTTTAACAATATTAGTAGCCTTTTCAGGAGTATTTACCAGCATATTTTCTTTTAGACTTTCCTCAGTAAAAACCTTAGATCTCTCAACAGCCAATCCGCATTGCTCTAAAAATGTAGGAGAATATTTTTCTAAAATTGGACGCCACACTTCTATCTTTACAGGATCTTCTTTAATTTCTTTGTAAGCTTTTTCAAACTCTCTTTTTACTCCTGCAACTGGTATTCCATTTAGCTGTGGGTCTATAGGGCCAAGGTTAGAATGCTTACCCATTACAATACTTTTGCAACTACAGGCAATCATTGTTCCAGCCGACATAGCAATTTGAGGAATAATAGCGCGAATATTATTACCAAATATACTTTTTAAATAATACACTAACGATTCTGTGGCAGCAACATTACCGCCCAGTGTATGCAAAATAAGGTCTAAACCTCTTTTTTTGTCCATCTGATAAATAACAGCCATAAAACCATTTTTATCTTCATAATTGATAGAGATATCTGCAGTGCCTACATTCTTAAAGAACCCAGAATAATAGGTAATAATATTTCTTTTTGTGTATTTTGATAATTTTTGAAGATACTTTATCCTTACTCTATCTAAAGGGCTTAAAGGATTTTCTTCTTTTTTGATCTCATCTAGTATATCATTCCGATTCGGCATATTCCTTTTCTTTTATTATATAAGTGCGGTTATCAGATTGGACGTGTCCTTTTCCTTTTAGCATGTAGGTGCGGTTATCCGATATAACATATCCTTTTCCTTTTATCGTATGGGTGCGATTATCCGATTTCAAACGTACATACCTTTCTACTGACGGCATCTTAAAATCCGTATTCCAGTCATTTTTTCTCGTAGAAGTATCCTCAATATCTATTAATTCGTGCCATTTATCCGATATTGTTTTTTGTTTTTTCATTATTTTAAGAGATTGATTAAAGTAAATACCTATTTTATACAATAAAAAATTTGAAAATTAAATACTTTTTTCTCCAAATATTTCTAATAATCCACAATATCCGAATCAATAGAGTTCCACATAAAAAAAGAAGCCACTGTTCTCCAAGGTTTCCATTTCTTTGAAATTGCTAAAACTTGTTCTACTTCTAAAGGCTTTCCTTTATTATAGAGATTATTCATAGCCCGCATTATACCTAAGTCTTTTATCGGAAAAATATCTGGTTCTAGTAAATAAAAAATAGCAAACATTTCTATTGTCCAAGGACCTATTCCTTTAATTTGCACGAGCTCGTCAAAAATATTTTTGTAATCTCTTCCTTGCCAGTAATAGGAATTATTGATTTTATTTTTTTGAAAATGCTCGGCTATATTTTGAATATAGGACACCTTTTGTTTGGAAAGTCCAAAAGAAGCCATTTTTTCTAAAGAAAGACGCAAGAAATTTTTATAGGCGACTTTTGATACAGAAGATTCCATTTTTTGCCAAATAGAAGCTGCAGCTTGAATAGATATTTGTTGTCCTACAACAGAGCGAACTAAAGTCAAAAAAGCATCTCCTTTGCTCGTCAATTTTTGTTTGGAATTATTAGCTATAATTTTTGCTAAAATTTTATCTTTTTGGCTTAACTCATTTAGAGCTTGTTTCCAATAAGTAGGCTTTGGGTAAGAATTAGTAGACACCTTTTAGAGTTTCTGATGTTGTATTTCTATCGTACTGTAAAGTGGTATCTAATCTTTTATGCCGCAAGTGTTTAGAGACTATATTTAAAGCAATTTTTTTCTTTAAAAGATAAGTTGCACAACCAGAACGAAGCGAATGTCCTCCAAAATTTCTACTATCAAATCCGCACTGTTTAGCTGCCCATTTTACTTTTTCTCCAATAGTTACAGTAGAAATACGACTCTGCGGAACACCAGCTTTATTGATATTGAGAAACAAAGCTCCCTGCAAAATTTTAGATTCGGCTAGCCACTGCTTGAGTAATTCTACAGGGCAACATTGTTTGTTTTTAGCAGACATTATATTAATAAATTCCTCTCTTCCCTCTTGGTTAGTTTTGCTTTTTCTCAAATAAAGACGTACCCCGAAATTTTCCCATTCCAAATCGTTACAGTCTAGATTACTCAATTCCGTTCTTCTCAAACCTCCGGCAAAACCTATTAAAAGCAAGGCTTTATCTCTCAGACCAATAAGACTATCGGGAAACTGGATACTAGCGATATGCTCTATTGTTAAAGCCTGTTTTTTATTTTTTTTCATTCCTAAAATTCTCCTCAAACCCTTTATAATAACTCTAATATTTTCGGAATTGGCAGGTTCTGGCAGGTGATGAAATTTATGTTTACTATTAATAGCCCATTTAGCTTGTTCTATAGTAGTTATTTTGCGATTTTCGTCTTTCAAAAAGAGCAAGTATTTTTCTAATGTTTCACTACTAGAAGGAAATGTATTCAGTCTCTTTAGCTCGCCCCATTTTTGATATTTTCTCCAATGTTTTTCAATAGCTCTTTTGGTCTCTTTGGCTTTAGAAGCATCTTTAATTTCATTGAGTCTTATTTGGTGTGATGAATTTGTGAATTCCATAGAAATCATCCTTCAAAGATTTTTCGCGCAACTTCTAATAAATTAGAAGACAACTTATTCTTTGCTAAAATCTGCTCTAAAGATTTTTGAATTTTATTTTTGCGAATGGCACCGAAACTACCGCTTTGAGAAAAAGCTGTTGCCAAACGAGAAGCTAAAGGTGGATTGATATTGTCTAGTTTGATAATATATTTTGTAATAAAACTATATCCTCTACCGCTAATATGATGAAAACAATAGGGGTTATTGAAAGCAAAAGAGACCAATAAAGCATAAACCAGATTACTTTTTTTCAAATTAAAAGCCGTATTTTTTACAAGCTCTTCCATCTTATCTAATGTTTTTAGACGAGCAGAAGTAGCTTGCAGAGAAAACCATTTGCAAAGTAAAATCTCATTTTTTTTGTATTTTTTGAAAGCATCTTTGATCAACTCTTCTCTTTTAGGAGAATCTAAGTCGTTAATAGACTGCAAAGCTCCCATTGTATCACTTAAACATTTACTTTCTTGATAGTGCTTATAGACAAAATCAATCCCTTTGTTTGTTTCGGATGTTCTTGCAATGTAGTAAAGCGTTATATTGCGAATCATTCGTTTAAACATTTCTGTTTTTTCTAAACTAAAATCAAATTGCAATTCGTTTTGTTGATAAAGGGTATAAAAATTATTTTCTAATTTTTGGGCAAGAGCATTGACGATATAATTTCTGACGACGTGAATAGCATCCGTGTTCTTTGTTTTTAAGCTGTTTAGGATCTCTTTTTCTCGGGGTAATTGCAGAATATGATAGACAAAAGGTTGTTCCAAAGAAGAACTGGTGATATTTTTTTGGAAATTAATAACCAACTCATCATTTAAAAAAAGCACCTTATCTTCTAGGTATCTGTCTATCTGCTGACGGATAACTTCTATAAAAATTTTATTGCTAGCTTCCCAACGGGAATACTCGTCAGTCTCCGTATTGGCAATAACAGAAAAATCATTGCTGGAATAGGGAAAATCTATTTCTACAGGTGTTGTGAAATTTCTATTGAATGAAGGAAGAGGCTTTTGAGGAACATCATAAAAGCTAAATTGTTGGTAAGAGCTTTTGATTTGTAGTATCTTGGTCTGCTTGTTTTTTGATATATCTACAAAAAGCATCTCTGAGCTGTTTCTATCCAAAAAGGCTATTTCTATAGGAATATGTAGTGGCTCTTTTACTAAAGGGAATTGTTGGAGTTGATAGGCAGTAATGCCGTCATTTTCTTTCAAGTTTGCAAGGTTTTTTTTCATCTTATCTATGAAAATATTCCAATTGTATTTTTTGTTCTCTTGGGTTAATTTCAGGTCTACTTGAAAGAAAAATAAAGTATAAATTTTTTGCTCAAAATTATAGTATTCTAGAACTTTGAGCTGCGGTATTTCCACCTTTTTGTACCATCTTTTAAATTGTTCCAGTTTTCTAGTGGTAGTTTTTTCCATACAATCTATAAACTGATCCAAAGTAGATGTTTTTTGATCGAATTCTTTGATAAATTTTTGAAAACCAGCGTTAAAAAGAGGTTTTCCCGCTATAGCAATTAACATTCTAAAAATTTCCGCTCCTTTAAGATAAACACTCGGGCTATAAGAATTGTCTGCATTGAGGTAGGATTCCAAAAGTACTGGGTGGGCTAACTGTCCTTTGTTTTCTTCTACTTGTTGGATTTTATATCTTCTAATATCTTTAATTCTTTGAAAGGGTTTAGAAAAACGATAAGCGGAATATTCTTGATCGCGAAAAACAGTTAAACCTTCCTTTAAAGCAAGATTAAACCAATTTTGAATGCCAACTCTATTACCCGTCCAGTTGTGAAAATATTCGTGAGCTATAATATTATCAATTTCAATGTAATCTTCATCAGTGGTGATTTCTGGAGAAGCAAGAATGTAAAGCATATTAAAAATATTCAGCCCTTTGTTTTCCATAGCCCCTAGATTAAAATTTTCTACTCCTACAATTTTATAAGTATCTAAATCGTATTCTAATTTAAAAACCTCTTCATCAAATTGCATAGCCTGTTTTAAAGAATTTATGGCATAATCGCAGTAGTTTTTGTATTTTATCGGCACAAACATCTCTATTTTGGTGATTTTATTGTTCTTGTTTATATATTCAGATGTTTGATAATGAAATTTACCTGCTACAAGTGCAAAGAGATAGCAAGATTTAGGTATTTTATCTTCCCAAAGCACCCAGTGATTATCCTTTACTGTTTTCTTTTGGATGAGATTGCCGTTGGAGAGTAAGTAAGGATATTTTTTTTTAGAAGCTCTGATTTTACATTGAAATTTAGATTGAATTTCTGGTCTATCTATAAAGTAAGTAATTTTACGAAACCCCTCAGGTTCGCATTGGCTATAAATAACTCTGTTAAAAGAGTAAAGCCCCATAGGCTCTGTTTTTTGATAGACTAAAGTCGTATTTTTAATGGTTAAAAGGTGCTTTTTTTTCTTCAAACCAAAAATATGCAGTCCATTCTTATCTACGCGGTAACTCTTAGTGGATGCTTCTTTGCCATCAATTTTTAAAGATATAAACTGAATATTTTTACCATCCAAATCAATTTGGGTTATATTTTTATCTTCCTTTTGAATTTCAAGTTTGCTGGTTACAACTACATTTTTAGTTTTAATTGAAAAATCTAGTTTTACAGATGGGATCTTCCATAAGGAAGGTTTATAATCTTTTAGGTATTGTAATTTGTTCATAGTAGAACTTTAATGGTATATTTTTGTTTATTTGCTTGTAAATTCCATTATAATACAGTATTTATAAAAATCAATAAATTAATGTAGTTTTTTTAAAAATCAATCAATTAAAATGAACTTATACCTAGCTAGCGACCACGGTGGTTTTATTTTAAAAGAGCAGCTAACAAATTACTTAACTCAAAAAAATATCGCTTTCCAAGATTTAGGAACAAAGAGTGAAGAAAAAATAGATTACCCAGACATAACAAAACTGCTAATTACAGAAGTTTTAAAAGATAAAGAAAATAAAGGAATTTTAATCTGCGGTAGTGGGTTAGGTGTTACTATTGCTGCGAATCGTTTTTCTGGAATTAGAGCTTGTTTGTGTCACGACCACTATACAGCAAAAATGTCCCGTAGGCATAATAATTCTAATGTCCTAACCTTAGGAGGAAGACTGCTTGGAGCAGAATTAGCGGTTGATATTTTAGAAACTTGGTTGCATACTACTTTTGAAGGAGGCAGGCACTCCAAAAGATTACAGAAAATCTGAAAACAAAAAAAATTAATATCTTAAAACATAAATTCAAAAAATTTCTACAAGTTGACAACAACTACAATGACAAAAATTATATCACTATTTAATAATAAAGGAGAGGTAGGTAAGACAACAACAACTTTTCATTTAGGATGGAAATTAGCTGAATTAGGTAAAAAAGTTTTGCTTGTAGATGCTGACCCTCAATGCAATTTGACAGGATTGACACTTGGAATAGAAGAACACGATACTCTGTTTAAATTTTATGATAGCAAGCAAAATACAGATATTTTTAATAGTCTAGCTCCTATTTTTGCATTATCAAGTGAAACTCCTACTTATAGGAATACTCATTTACCTTTTACGAAAACAAAAAAAGAAAATTTGTTTATTCTTGCTGGAAATATAAGATTTGCAGAGATGGACACCCAACTAGCAACTGCTTTAACGAGTAGTGATTCCATTCCCTTATTAAAACCTCTTATTACTTCTATCAATAAACTTATCAGACAAATAGCAGATTCAAACAAAATAGACATTGTCATTATAGATACAAGTCCCAGTGTTTCTACAACCAATAATTGCATACTTATGAGTTCTGATTTTTTTATAATTCCCACGTCACCAGACTTTTACTGTTACCAAGCTATTGATTCACTAAGTAATTTCCTACCAAAATGGTCGAAAAATCTAGAAAATTTTAGAGGAAGAGATAGTGATTCGTTGCCTGAAAATAATCCTAAAATGCTTGGTTTCATATCTCAAAACTATAGAATTTATACTCCTCAAAGTATTAAAGAAGGAGAAGATAGACAAAAAAAAATGGCAAAAGCCTATCAAGAATGGGCGAGTAAAATAAAAAATATTGTAAGTGATGTGTTAGTCTCTTCGCTAAAGAAAAATGATATGATAATAGACGAAAAAATTTTTGAAAATTCTGTTGACTATGATATTCCTTATCGCCTTATGGGAATACAGGATTTTAATACCTTAATCCCAGTTTCACAAAAACACTCAAAGCCTATATATGAACTAAAACAAGAAGATCATAGTTGGGCAGGTGCTACATGGGAAAGAAAAGATAAAAATGAAAATTTTGGCGTGAAATACAATATTATAGACGCTGGAAATGCTTATACTGATCTGGGTAAATCTGTCTTAAAAATGATTGAATTTTAAGAAAAAAAACTATTTTTCCGAAATAATTGGTAATTTTTTTAAATAACAAAAAATAAAAATATGGACAACACAAACTTAAAAACAATAGATGCAGAAGTGCATAATGCAATTAAAAAAGAGGAGCAGAGGCAAATAGATAATTTAGAACTAATTGCTTCTGAAAACATTGTTTCTCCTAGGATCAAAGAAGTTACAGCTTCTGTGATGACGAATAAATACGCCGAAGGCTATCCAAATAAAAGGTACTACGAGGGTTGCCAAAATGTAGATATTACCGAGCAGTTAGCCATAGATAGAGCAAAAAAACTGTTTCAAGCAGAGCACGTCAATGTGCAACCTCATTCTGGCTCGCAAGCAAATATGGGGGTCTACTTTAGCATTTTGAAAGCAGGGGACTGTATTTTGGGAATGGATTTGTCCAACGGAGGACATTTGACTCACGGTTCCAAAGTAAATTTTTCTGGTTTTATTTTTAACAGCTGTTTTTACAGTGTGGATAAACAAACCCATTTAATTGACTACGACCAACTTATGCAAGTAGCAAAAGAAAAAAAGCCCAAAATCATTGTTGCCGGTGCTAGTGCTTATCCGCGTGTAATAGATTTTCAAAAATTCCGAGCAGTCGCTGACGAAGTAGGGGCTTATCTATTATGTGATGTTGCTCACATTGCAGGACTGATAGCTACAGGACACCATCCTTCTTCTATTCCGCACTCTCACTTCACGACTACAACAACGCATAAAACACTGCGAGGACCAAGAGGAGGGATGATTTTATGCACAGAAGAGATGGCAAAAAAGGTAAATTCTAAAATTTTTCCCGGTATTCAAGGAGGACCCCTTTGCCATATTATTGCTGCCAAAGCTGTAGCCTTTAAAGAAGCGCTCCACCCTAGCTTTAAAGATTACATGAATTCTGTAGTGAAAAATGCAGACACCTTAGCTCAGTCCCTAGTAGACAAAGGATGGAAGTTGGTCTCTGGAGGAACAGATAATCATTTGATTTTAATGGATTTATCCGAAACAGAAATTACAGGAAACGACGCTTCTTTAGCCTTGGATAGATGCTATATTACAACCAATAAAAACACAGTTCCAAATGAAAAAAGAAGCCCAATGGTAACAAGTGGAGTTCGTTTAGGAACCCCAGCACTGACTTCGAGAGGGATGCAAGAGGAGGATATGGAACAAGTAGCCGATTTTATTCATCAAGTATTAGAAAACATCAACAATGAAAGCAGGCTCAAAGAAATAGCAGCAAAAGTAAAAGAATTTTCTAATTCTTTCCCCGATTTCAAAGACCTACTTGCTTAATTTTTTGGTGTTTTTCCTTAAAAAAAGTTTCAATTTGTGCTTTAAGCACCACAGCTGAGAGCAGTAAATTGGAAGTTTTTAAGGAAAAACCGATTATTTGAGACCTTTGAATTTGCCAAATAGAACAAAACTAGCTGTGACGGCTAGCCAAATGGTTAGAACAGGTGCAAAAAAAATTTTTAGCTCGCAGCAATACGGAAGAGCATTTCTTCACAAATGGCAAGAGTTGAAATTTTTTTTTTAATGGCGTAGTGCAATGCATTACAAAACTTAAAGCTGACACAATATAAACTGCAAAAGAACCAGTGGCTCTTTTGCTAAAGCCTGTATAGAGTAAAAGCAATAAGCTTGTTTTGGCTAAACAGAACGCTAATTCAAAAGTCTCTATTTGATATAAGGCTGTCCTATAGCCCTTGGAGGAATGGCTTTCCCAATAAATCCCGCTAGTAAAACCACTGTCAAAATATAAGGTATAGCTTGGATGAGTTGTAGTGGAATTTCTACTATACCAAAAAAGCTAATTCCTTGCAGACGAATAGCAAGAGCATCCAAAAATCCAAACAAGAAACAGGCTCCGAGTGCGTTGTAGGGTTTCCATTTCCCAAAAATCAAAGCAGCTAAAGCAATATAGCCCTGTCCTGCTGTCATATCGCGAATAAAGCCCGCGTTCTGAGCTGTAGAAATATAGGCTCCCGCTATACCTGTTAAAATTCCTGTAAAAATTAAGGCTCTATATCTGAGAAAGGAAACCGAAATACCGGCAGCATCTACAGAGTAAGGATTTTCACCTACTGCACGCAATCTTAAACCAAATCTAGTTTTAAAAACTATAAACTGGGCTAAAAAAGGAACTACAAGAGCAAAATATACTAAAATATTATGCCCTGAAATAAGCTCTTTATAAATCACTCCCAAAATGGGAATATTGCTTAAAATTTCTGATAAAGGAAAAACAATAGAAGTAAATCTTGCAGTATCTCCTAAACTAGGAGTAAAACCTCCTTGCTTAAAAACAGCAATAGAGATAACAATAGTCAGCCCAGATGCCAGCAAATTTATCGCTAGCCCGCTAACAATCTGATCACCTTTATGAGTAATACAGGCAAATCCGTGCAACATACTTATCGCTACAGAAATAAAAATAGCCGCCAACAGACCCAACCAAACAGAGCCAGTCAAAGAGGCTAAAGCGGCAGCAACAAAACAGGCAGAGAGCATCTTTCCTTCCAGTCCAATATCTACGATACCGCTCCTTTCTGCAAACAATCCTGCAATAGAGGCTAAAATCAGAGGTACAGACAATCTAATAGAGGCGTCTAAAACTTGAACGAATAAAAAAAATAATTCTTGCATTGTTGTATAAAATATTAGAGAGTAATTTTTTTAGCTGCTCAACCAAAAGTAAATTTTTTCAATATAGGGTTTTAGCATAAAACTCAAAGCTCCTGAAAAAAGAATAATAAGCCCTTGGATAACGAGCACAATTTCTTTAGTGATATTAGAATTTTCAAAAGAAAGTTCTGCTCCTCCTTGGTATAAAAATCCAAAAAGAAGACTCGCAAAAATCACTCCCAAAGGATGATTTCTACCCATTAGAGCGACCGCTATTCCCGTAAATCCATAACCTGCAGTAAATTCTAAAATCAATTTATTATGTACCCCCATAATCTCGTTGACTGCCATCATTCCAGCCAAAGCCCCAGAGATCATCAAAGTGATGATTGTCATTTTTTTGAAAGGAATTCCAGCATAAATAGATACCTTTTCGCTTTTTCCAGACACTCTTAATTCATAACCCCAAGGAGTTTTCCAAATATAGACCCAAACCGCCCCAGCCAAAAGTAAAGCTATAACAAAAGATAGGTTGAGTGGATTGCTACCTATACTTATTCCAAAAAAATTTAATACTGTGCCGATATTCAGAATCTGCGCTTCTGCTACAAAAGCTCTTGTTTTAGGAGCCTGTTGTCCTGACTCTATAAGGACATGCACTAAAAGATAGACCATTAAAGCGGAAGCAATAAAATTAAACATAATGGTCGTAATCACAATATGACTTCCTTTGTAGGCTTGCAACCAAGCTGGAATAAAAGCCCACAAAGCGCCAAAAAGAGCAGCTCCCAGGATACCAAGCGGAATCAACAAATAAAATGGTAAAAATCTATCTAGTGCAAGCATAACAACAGCCACACCTAAACCTCCAATATAAGCCTGTCCTTCTGCGCCTATATTAAAAAGACTTGCTCTAAAAGCAACTGCAGCAGCCAAACCTGTAAATATAAAATTAGTTGTATAGTAAAGTGTATAACCGATAGCTTCTTTATAACCAAAGGCTCCTTTCAGCATTATAGCCAGTGCCTGTATCGGATTCTCTCCAGTAAAACTAATAATCAATCCCGAAACAACGAATGCTAGCAGAATATTTGCTAGAGGAATTATCGCAAAATCAATATAAGGAGGAACAGTTTTGTGCATTTTTGATTTATCTGTATTGAATATATACAACCTTTGTACTAAACTATTTATATAAAAATAACAACAGCTCTATTAAAGCAGTCCAATGCAAAAAAGACAAATTGGAAACAGTGAAATTTTTGTTTCTACAATGGGTTTAGGAACGGTAAAATTCGGCAGAAACACACAAGTAAAATATCCTCATAAATTTGATTTACCCAGTGATAAAGATTTAAAAAAATTACTCCAAAAAGCACATAGCTTAGGAATCAATTTTTTAGATACTGCTCCAGCTTATGGTACAAGCGAAGAAAGACTTGGCAAGTTATTACAAGGGTGGCGGAAAAATTGGGTATTATCTACTAAAGCAGGAGAGGAGTTCAGAGGCGGAAAATCCATTTATAATTTTTCTGCAGCAGCTATTGAAAAAAGTGTTTTACAAAGTTTAAAAAAATTGCAAACTGATTATTTGGATATAGTCTTATTGCATTCCAATGGGAAAAACGAAGAGAAAATTTCAGAGGCATTCACTTGTCTAAAAAAACTCAAAGAAAAAGGCTTGTTGAAAGCTTACGGCATGTCCAGTAAAACTCTCAAAGGAGGCTTAGCTGCTTTAAAAAAATCTGATTTAGCTATGATTCACTACAATCAAGGATACCGTGCGGAAAAGGAAATTATTGAGCTAGCTCAAAAAGAAAAAAAAGGAATTTTAATTAAAAAGGCTTTTCAAAGTGGCTATCTAGCTACTGCAAAAGATGAAGAAAAAAAAAAAGAAATCTTAAAGAAAAATATTAATTTTATTTTGAAAAACACTGCTGTCTCTAGTATTATCATCGGCACAGTGGATTTAAAGCACCTACAACAAAATGCCAGTCTTTTTAATCTTTCTTAAAAACCTTAGCGCACTTAATAGTGCCCGAAGCACAGATTTTTTCAGTACTATCAGGTTTTCTTACTTTCAGAATTCCATCCACAAAAAATAAATTTAGTTTTTTTTTTATCAAATTTGCCGTACAAATAATTTGATCACCGGGCACAACCTGTTGTTGAAATTTAAATTTTTCTACACCGACAATCATATGAATACATCCTTCTTCTTGTTCTCCCATAATAGCTGCGGTTTGTGCTAAAATTTCTATAATTAAAACACCCGGCATAATAGGAACTCCCGGAAAATGACCTTGAAAAAATTCTTCATTATAGGATAGATTTTTTAAAGTAACACAGCGGGTTTTTGTCCTCTCCAGAACAGAATCTACAAGTAAAAAGGGATATCTGTGTAGGAGGTATTTTTGCACATTCATAATTTTATAGACTTTTGAATTTGCATTCTGTTTAGCCAAAACAAGCTTATTGCTTGACGCTTTTTATGGACTATTTGTGAAACAGCCAAAGGGCTGTTTCACAGTTCATTCTTGCTTAATGCAAGGTTTATAGTGTTTTTTACTACGCCATTGAAAAAATTTTTTAACTCTTGAAATACTTGAGTATTCCTACGAGCTAAAAAATTTTTTCGCCTTGCCTAGCCGTCACATAACGCAAATTCAAAGGTCTATTTTATTGTTTATCATACTCACGAATGATTTCCTGAGTAATATCTTTTATATTATTTTTACTAAACAAAATAAACCTTTCAATATTTTTTTCCAATACATAGTCGTATTTTTTTTTCTTACTGATTTTTTCTATTAAAATTCTGACCTCGCCTAAAATTTTATCTCTAAGCCTTTTTTCTTCTAGCCCCACTTTCTGAAAAAAAAATTCTTTATTTCTAGTATAAATTTGTTGAATCCTAAAAAGTTCTTCCTGTTTTTTCACTTTAGCAGTTTGGCTTAAAAGAGAAGATTGCTGTAATTCTCGTTGTAAAGTTTGTATTTTCTGTTCTTGACTTTTAAGACTTTGTTCATCATTTTGGAACTTTTTTTTTAACTGAGAAATAGAATCCTTGCCTGCTTTAGATCCATTAATCACCGTTTGTAAATCAACAACTACAAAGTTCACTTGAGCAGCTATTGCTGGAAAAGCACTCATAAACAACAAACCGAGCACTAACCCTAGTTTTATTTTTTTCATAATTCAATTTTATAAGTTTGTTTGATCATTTGAGAAACACTTTCATTAAAAACATCAGTGAAACTCCTTCGGGTTTTATTACAAACCCATTCTTTTGTTTTTTCGTTATAATCAAAATGATAGCCCTTGTTTTTCGTAGCAAGCCAAAGTTGTTTTACGGGCGGTTGACGATTGACCACAAAGCGAGTGCCATCACCAAAACAGATGCTGACACTATCCAAGTTATAATCAGCCTCTACCAGATTAGGATCATATTTTTCAAAAGATTCAAAGACTTTGTTATAAATATGCTTCGTTAAACAATTATAATTTGCTGGGCTCATTGTGTTAAAGACTATAGTATATATAGTTAGCAAAAATAAAAAAAAATAGCAAGTAAAATAAACCAAAGATTAAAATAAAAAAATGTTTTATTTTATATTAGGTTCCAAAAAAGTATCACCCGCAAAATTGTACTACAAAGATGCCGTGAAATCAAATTAAAGACTATCTAATAAAATGGACTACGATGCAACAAACTAAGACTATTTTTGAATCAGGCAGTTTTTGGGAGCCTTTCATTACAGGTGGGCGGGAATACGAGGACCCATCTTTTGCTTATTCAACCAGTGGCACAACTTTTTCTCAAAGCGATTGCCATAAGTTTAACCCTGTACAGTTTTTCATCAAGAGTGTCCTCTGCAATTTACAGAAATAATTGCTAAAAAAATGTCCCTTAATATCTCCAGTAATTTCTTAATGTGGGGCTAGGACTCAGTTTTTTTTTCTTAAAAACTCAAATGGAAGGAGATGCTGATGACGAGGGGTGCTTTGAGCTCGGCAGCGCTCTCTGTGGTTGTTTCTATTGTTCCTTCTGTTGTGGTTGTAGTGCCAGTCTCAATAGTTTCTTCTATAGTAACGGTTCTGCTTCCAGATTGGGTTGCTTCTATTCTAGAATCAACATTAGAGTTAAGAAAAAGAGAGTTTAAAGTGACATTATCGGGATCTGAAATTTGAATGCCAATCATTACTGATTTTTCCCTTCCTTCTATTGGCTTCTGTTTAATAGGGGGCAAGGGGTT
Source organism: bacterium (assembly GCA_965216635.1). Lineage (GTDB taxonomy): Bacteria > SAR324 > SAR324 > XYD2-FULL-50-16. The sequence continues at coordinate 1,416,114 of OZ244188.1, read as the reverse complement.
TGTTGTAGTGCCAGTAGGATTTGAAATAGGGTCGGGAGTATAGGGAGTAGTTGTCGGAGTTGTGCTGCTTTTTAGAGAAACCCCCGAGATATACTTCTTCAAGCCAAAATTAAGCGATAGGTTGGAGGTTAATTTCTTTTTATAGCCGATTTGGATAGCTGGGCTAATAGCAGATGCACTGGTAGAGCCATTGGTAGAATTGGTAAGCTTCATACTCGCTAGACCGCCTCCTACAAAAAAATCCTCGTTAAAAAAATAATCCGCCATAACTACTGTATTGACGAGCTCGTTAGCTCCCCCTTTACCAGTAAAGTGAGTCAAGGAGGCTCTCCATTTTTCCCCTCGCCAGCCGAATTGCAGACCAATGCCTGAGAGTTTATCGCTCTTGTTGGTTGTTGTTGTCAAGGTGTCTGTATCTGTTGTTGATATTATTGAACCCTGCACTGTAGTAGCGTCGGGCACTTGATAATCAGCAAAATCAGCATCGGTTAAAGCATTAGAATCAAAGTAATCGGAACATGTATTCAAAGTCCATACATTGCCATCATCATTCAAGTTAGTTTGCGTGGCACCTACAGCAGCTCTTGTGCCTACATCAAAAGAACCCAGAGCAACAATCTGGTCTGGAATATGAATATCATAGGTTCCATCGTTTGCAACAATGCTTGATGCTCCTGTTTCACAGTTTGCCGCTACAAGAGCTTCTATTCCAGCTTTCTGAGCATTCTTAAATACAGAAGAAGCGTCTGCTTCTATGCTAGTAGTGATAGCTGAACCAACCTCATAGGATGTTCTGGTGGTACCAGTAATAGTAGTAATAGCATTAGTGACTCCAGTGGTTTTAGTGCTGCTATCTACTTTAAAACCATTTAGATAGACAAAACCAGCGAAAAATCCCGATTTTGTATTACTCTGAACCGCCTGTGCTTGCAGATTGCTGCCTCCAAAAGTAAAAGCACTTCCTATAAGAAGAGCGGGAACAAGAATAGCCGCCAAAACAAAACGAGCCAAAATAAAACGAACCAGAGTAAAACGAGCCAAAATAAAACGAGCCAAAACGAAACGAACAGCAAAAGTTTTCCTTAAAACTTGGGAATTTATGTTTTTCATAATTATTTGTAATTAAAAGTTAGTATTAAAATAAAAATTAACATAAAAAAACAATTTTGTCAATATATTTTTTTGGCTATTGGCGGTTTTTTATTTTTTCTGCTTATCCTTTATAAAGAATAATTGCAAAAAAAAATTTTCTTGTCAAGCTATCCTATTGGCTATTGGCACCCTTTTTTTCTGTTTCTAGCTAGTTTTGTTTTATTTGGCGAAATTCAAAGGTCTATATAAAGAAAGATGTGAAGAAGCTAGTTTTTGGAAATTTAAAAATGCAGTAGAATGGAAAAGCAGAAGGGTTCTATCTATTTTACAAAAGGAAGGGAGCAAACCTTAGCCTGTCTATCTCCATCAGGGGCTCGGACAACAACACAAGTTCCATTTTCCCAGTGGGAATCTTGAATCATTCCGATTGCTATATTGTTTTTGAAATCTGGTGACCAGACCGCAGAGGTGATTTGTCCCACTCGTCTATTTTCAGCAAAAACTTGCCAAGCAAAACTGCAGTTGGGCACTGGTTTTCCTTCAATGAAAAAACCGCGAATTTCTTGTTGGGGTTTTTGTAAAGTTCTTTTTTGCAAGGCGTTTCCTCCAATGCAGGATTGCATTGTTTCGGCATCACATATTTTAGCCATTCCGCATTCGTAAGGCGTGTTTTCTGGACTCATATCGTTGCCGTAAGATAACAACCCGCCTTCAATTCTTTCTATGTGATTAGGACAGCCTGCACGCACATTCATAGATTGACCTGCTTCAAAAAGGACGTCCCATAGAGTCTCTCCTAGTTTCCAATCGGAAAGATAAATCTCAAAGCCTCCTTGCTTGCTCCAACCTGAACGGGCAACAATAAAAGAAGTATCCTGAAAGGGTAAGTGCTGAAAACGAAAAAAACCAATCTTTCGCACAACTTCTCCAAAAACAGATGCCATTAAGTCTTCTGCCTTGGGTCCTTGCACTGCTAAGGGGAAAATAGCAGGCTCAGATAGATTTACATCCATTCCAAACCCTTCTGCTAAACCAGCTGTCCACAATAATATATCAGAATCTGCTAAAGACAACCAATAGCAATTTTCTGCTATTTTTAAAACAACTGGGTCGTTGATGATGCCTCCTTCACTATTGATTAAAGGTGCGTAATAACACCTTCCTACTTTCATTTTTTTCAGCGAGCGAGGAGTCATTTTTTGCACTAAGACAGCAGCATCTTTTCCTTGAATCTGGACTTGCCTTTGAGCAGAAACATCCCATACTTGAACATATTTCTTTAGGTGGTGATAATCTTCTTCTAATCCCTGAAAAACTGTAGGGATGCGCATGTGGTTATAGATAGTATAGCTTTTCGCTCCTGCATTTTCTACTTTTTGACTAAAAGGAGTAAGACGGGTTCTCCTAGAAAAAGAAATACCAGAAAAGGAAATACCAGAAAAGGGAATACCAGAAAAGGAAATACCAGCTGAGTTATTCGCCATAGCCTTTAGGAATAGAGATAGTTGGTAATGCTTCTGCTCTTTTCATCAAATCGCGACCAATAATCAGTCTTTGGATTTCTGTTGTTCCATCCACAATTTTAAGCATTTGTGCTAAACGGCTGAGTCTATCCAATCCATAATTTTTTAAAAGCCCCATTCCTCCTAATACTTGAGTACAGGTGTTGACTGCTCTTAAAGCCGCATCGGGTACAAATCTTTTGGCATAGGCTGCTGTTAAAGTTCCTTCTTCGCTACCTAGCGCAGAAGCCGCTTTACGATAAAGCAAACGCGATATTTCTAAATCTGTAGCTACTTCTCCTAACATCCATTGAATACCGTCTAGTTTTAAATTTGTAGTGCCGAACATTTTTCTATCTTTAGTATAGCGCAAAGCAATATCTAGAGCAGAGCTGATAAGCCCACAACAACCTGAGGCAATAGAAACTCGGGCAATATCTATAGCCATCAATGCACCACTAAAGGCTTTGCCTGCTGGTAAAATAAGATTCTCTGCTGGAACTTCTACTTTGTCTAAATACATTTCCGCCATAGGTAAAAAACGATAGGAAGGAGTGTTGTATAAAGTTCCAAAACTTAAACCCTTAGCTCCCTTGGGCACTGCGAGCATTACCATATCTTTATAACCAGCTTTGTCAGAAGTTTTTGCAACAACTAGATAAACATCGGCTTCGTTTGCTAGAGAAACCCAAGCCTTAGAGCCATTAATAGTAAAACTGTTATCCTTATTAGAGTTGGCTCTAGTGAACATTACGGCAGGATCTGAACCAGATTGCGGTTCGGTTAAAGCAAAATTAACTAGCTTACGACCCGCAGTAATATCTTTTGCCCATTTCTTTTTAAATGTATCACCCGCAAAATTACAAATAGCATAGCTACAAATATTATGCATAGACAAGGCAAAAGCATAAGCCCCATCTCCTTTGCCTAATTCTTCATAAACTTGAATTCCTTCTTCTAAAGATAAGCCTTGCCCTCCTAGTTCTTTAGGACAATACAAACCCGTCAAACCTGCAGCTGCCGCTTTATTAGAAGCCGCTCTGGGCCACTTAGCCATATCATTCCAATTATTTACACTGGGTTTGATTATTCTTTCGCAATGAATGCGAGCTGCGTTTAAGATGGTATTTATTTTTGTTGCCATTTTTGAGTTTAATTATTAGGTAGTCGTTCCTTAAAAAATAGACTAGATTCAGCAAAGGTCTCTATAAATATCTTTCAATTCCTTTACAGTATAAGAAAGCGAAGAGTTCTGCTCGGTAATGATTTTTTGTGCTAATGCTAATCCTTTTTGAAACGAAGCTGGTTTTTGGAGACTCTGCACAATAAAATCGGATAGTTCAGCCGCATTATTTACTTTGCAGATAGAAGCGACTGGAAGAAATAGCTCCATCGCAAATTCAAAATTTTTGGTATTATAACCTGTTGCGGTAGGCACTCCAAAACTCAAAGGCTCTATAATATTTTGTCCTCCTCTAGCACAAAGAGAGCCTCCTACAAAAACACTATCAGCATTCGCATACCAATCTTTTAGCACACCTAGTAGAGGAATAAAAAGAATTTTTTGTGCCGAGTTTTCAAAAAAACAGCTTTTGAGAGGATGTTTGGTTATGAGCTGTGTTTTTTTAGGAAGTTGTTTTAAAAAAAGAGATGTCTTTTCTAGGTGCCTAGGAATCAAAGCCAAATACAAAGAAGGAATTTTTTGTTTGGCGAGAAAATAAGCATCCAAAATAATAGGAAGCTCTTCGGGTTGTAGAGAGGCTGCTAAAAATAACTTGGCTCCTGTTTTTGTCGCGGAGTTTTTTTTTTTGCTGCTGGCTGTGCTACTGGCTGTTCTGCTGGCTGTGCTACTGGCTGTTCTACTGGCTGTTTTTATGGGGTGGTGCGAGGAGAGGTTAAGTTTGCCAATGGTTTGCCCAATGGAGCTAGAAGCAAATTTTAAATTGCCACTGTAGGCTATTTTTGGTTTGTTGTTTTCTGTTTTTTGCTTTTTGTCTTTTCCTAGGGAACAGTAAAAATCGTAGCTTGATTGATTGGAAGCTAATATTAGAGAAAATTGCGTGAATAGTTTTTGGTATAGCATACGGTTTGCATAATGATTCAGCCCATCTTTTTTTTGCACCCTACCATTGACTAAAGCTACAGGGCATTTTTTGGCGGCAAGAGAAATAGTATTATACCAGATTTCAGCTTCTATCAAAACCAAGCCTTTAATTTTTATTTTTTTGAACCAGTTTTTTATTGACCAGCTAAAATCTAAGGGAGCTATAAAAGAATGAGGGTTGAATTTTTTGGCTTGGGTTAGTCCACCGAGTGTGTTCGTCGTGATAAAATAAGGAGCTTGCCATTTTTCTTGTAATAGCCTCACTAAATCCACTTCTCCTACAGAAGCTGCGTGTATCCAAATCCAATTTTTATCACAAAGAGTATGAGAGGAAAAAACTTGCGGGACAGAGAAGCTAGCCCTTAGTCTATAAAAAAAAATTTTCCTAAAATGGGTAGAAATGCAAATTTTCAGTAAAAAAAAGGGGAATAGTAGTGCAAAAATAACAATATAAAGTGTGTTGAAAAACATAAGTGTTTATTTGATAGACTGTCGTATTTGCTTATCTAGTTTAGCCTATGCAGCGTTGATTTTTTTTTTTTAACTCTTACCATTTGTGAATAAAGGCTCTCTTACTGCTATCTATTCATAAGGGTTATAGTAAAAGAGCCACCGGTACGACCATTTGGTTTTTTTACATTTCTTTTTGGGATTATGCAAGTTTTGTGGTGCCACAATAATGAGATTATGCAAGTTTTCTAGAGCCTAAGTTTGTATAAGTAATTTAGGATTGATTTTATAATATTTTTTCATTATCCTATGACTTTTTTATAACATCTAATTCAAAATACAGATACTATGGAAGATTTAACAATTTATTATGAAGACAATGCAGATTTATCCTTAATACAGGATAAGAAAATTGCTGTTATCGGTTATGGTAGTCAAGGGCACGCTCACGCCCTTAATTTAAAAGATAGTGGGATGAATGTTGTTGTTGGGTTAAGAGAGAATTCTGCTAGTAGAGTTAAAGCAGACCAAGAAGGATTGACAGTACAAACACCCGCAGCGGCTGCCAAGTGGGCTGATATAATTATGATGCTAACTCCAGATCAGCACCAAAAAAAGATTTATAACAAAGAGATTGCGCCTTATTTGGAGGCTGGAAATACTCTCTGCGTTGCACACGGTTTTAGCATTCATTTCAAACAGGTAATTCCTCCTAAAAATATAGATGTAGTGATGATAGCTCCAAAGGGACCTGGACATCTTGTAAGACGAACCTACCAAGAAGGCTCAGGCGTGCCGTGCCTTATAGCCATTTATCAGAATGTTTCAGGAAAGGCTTTTGAATCGGCTATGGCTTGGGCAAAAGGAATTGGAGGAGCTAGAGCGGGAGTGATTTTAACCAATTTTAAAGACGAGACCGAGACCGATCTTTTTGGGGAACAGGCAGTGCTTTGTGGAGGTATTTCGGAATTGATTAGAGCGGGTTTTGATACTCTAGTAGAAGCGGGATACCCCGCCCATATTGCATATTTTGAATGTCTACACGAAGTAAAACTGATAGTAGACTTGATGTACGAAGGCGGTATTAGCGGAATGAATTATTCTGTATCAGAGACTGCTGAATATGGTGGTATGCTGCGTTCTCGAGAAATTATAGGACAAGAAGCAAGAAATGCTATGAAGAATATTTTAGCGAAAATCCAAGACGGTAGTTTTGCAAAACAGTGGATAGCCGAATGCGAAAGCGGAGCAGATAATTTTAAAGCGATGCGAAAAAAAGATGCAGAACATCCAATAGAAAAGGTAGGAATACAATTGCGGAAAATGTTTTCTTGGTTGAAAAAATCTTAAAGGTCAGCAATGGACTACAAAAAAATCTTGCCTTTAAGAAATGAAGATAGAAAATTAGCCTCTACAGAATTAGCCTCTTTAGGCGTTGTTTGGCAAAAAAAATTTAAAGAAATAGAAAAGTCAAAAAACTATCAAGATTTTCTAATTAAACTAAAAAGAAAGTGGGCTATTGAGACTGGAATTGTAGAAAGGCTTTATGTGTGGGATAGAGGGGTAACTGAAATACTGATAAATGAGGGTATCACTCTGCCTGCTATCTCTAATAAAAGTGGCTTGGGACAAGAAAAGAGTCAAAATGCTTATGCAATGATTCAAGACCACGAAAGCGTAATAAATGGTCTCTTTGACTTTATCAAAGAAGAACGTCCTTTGGATTCACACTTTATCCGTAGCCTTCATAGCGAATTTACCAAAAATCAAGAAAACACTGAAGCCATTACAGCAGATGGAAAAAAACAAAAGATAGCCCTTTTAAAAGGAGATTATAAAAAACTTCCTAACAACCCCAAAAGAAACGGAGATATGCACTACTACTGTCCTCCAGAATTCGTTCAAGAAGAAATAGAACAATTACTATTTTGGTATACAGAAGAAGTGGAAAAACAAACTGCTCCTGAAGTGTTGTCTGCTTGGTTGCACCATCGCTTTACACAAATTCACCCCTTTCAAGACGGTAATGGTAGGATGGCAAGAGCGTTAGCTTCTTTAGTTCTACTTAAAAATCATTTTTTTCCACTTGTAATTAGAGATTCTGATAGAACTCGCTACATTGAGTCTTTAGAATCAGCCGACCAAGGAAATTTATCAACTTTAGTTGCGCTTTTTATTGAACTTCAAAAAAAAGAACTTTTATCTGCTCTCAATATTGAAAAAGAAATTCAAACAAACCTCACAGAAGAAATTTTAGATTCTGCTATTAAGCATTTAGAAAAACAAAAACAAAAACATCGCGATGAATTAAAAGAGGTTTATGCTACAGCGAAAGAATTACAACAAATAACTTTAAAAGAAGTTAAAAAAATTGAAAAACAGTTATATAAAAAAATAAAGAAAATATCTTCCTCATTTTATACTTATGTAGCAGAGGCGAATTTTGATAACAAAAAAAATTATTATTTTAAGCAACAAATTGTAGAAATAGCCCATCAATTTGATTATTACGCGAATTTAGATGATTACAAATCTTGGGTTAGACTAAGCATAAAAACAAAATCAAAATTTTCTTTTGTTTTGAGTTTTCATACCTATGGATACGCATCGGATGGGATTATGGTGGTTTCTGCTTTTGTTTTTCAACAAGAAGAAAATAATACACCTGATACTGGATTAGAAGCTGTAAAGAGCTTGTTCCAATTCAATTACAAAGAAAAACAGGAGGATACTATAAAAAGATTCAAAGATTGGTTAGAACAGTCCATTACGAATGCTACAATGGAGTGGCACAAAACTATTTCCAAAAGTTAAAATTTAGATGCTTTTATAGACCTTTGAATTTCATTGATGCTTACCACACTATTGGGGCTTGCCAAAGTCTAGCCAAAACAAGTTGAACTTTTTAAACTATTTTTGGGCTTAAAAGAAACGTTCTTAAAAGGAGTTTCCTTGACGGAAGTTCCTTTGACGAAAAGGTTCTTCTTTAAGAACGGGGACACATTTTTTGCAAAGCAAAAAAAATGTCCCCTGCAGGTTCTTAAAAGCTGAGGCTCAAGCGGATATAGATCACAGATGGTTTGGAGACTGTTACTTCTTGGGTTTCTATTACTTCGTGTTCTTGTGATATTTCCTGAGTGAGTGGCTCGCTAGTAACTCTTACTCCATTGTTCAGTAAAGAACACCCAACTCCGCTACAGGATGGGGCAGAACCATTTATGATATAGTTAAACCCCACATACACAACTTGTGCTTCCACTACTGCTCTGGAAATCACTACATTTCTGGTTGCTCTGGTTTCTTTTTTAACGCTTACCTCACCGTTCAAAAGGAGGTAGCCTAATTCCAACTTGAGATTCTCCTTAATAGAATACTGCCAACCCAGATTCACAGCTGTTGCTCTTTGGCTTTCTGTTTTTCCTAGTGCTTTGAGTTGCAGAGTTCCAACGCCTACTCCCGCATAAAAGCCTTTGGAGAAAAAATAATCATACATTGCAATCTGGCTACTTATTTCGGTATCCCCTCCTTTCCAGTTGTGTATCTGCAATCCTACTCTATCTCCCTCGGGAAACTGCCAGCCGAAGTGCAAGCCGGCACCGCTCCATTTTGCTGTCGCTGGTTTTGGGGAGGCTTTTGGCGATTGGAATGGTACATCTTCTTGGCTAGCATCGGAAAAAAGCCCAGCAAAATGATCTCTACAGTGTGTGAAACTACGTGTTGAGTAGCGTGTAAAATCAGTTGTTCCATCAGCTAGGGCGAATTGGGAAAGTTCAAAATTAGTATTGCTTCTGTCTGCGTTCGCAAAACCAGTCTTACAAAGACTTTCGGCTGCTGCTTGTGCGTGAACTTGACTATTAGCAAGACCCAAGTCTGTATCACTAGGAGCTACAGCCTTAAAGCTAAATCCAGCCCCACTATCTGTTGTGACGCCTATAGGAGTAACACCTGTTATACGAACAGAAGTCTTTGACTCCGAAAGACCCAAAGCATAGGGAGTTAACCCAATAAACCAACCACCTTTACCAATTTTACTTGTTTGGCTGTCCTGCGCCTGTAGACCCTTTCCTACAAACTGAAAACTCAACAAAACCACACCTAGCAGTAATGTCCATTGGAATCCAGCCCGTTGTCTAGCCCATTGAAAACCAGCCCATTGATTAGATTGAGCTACTTTTGTCTTATAATTTTTAAGAGGCATTTTTAACGCTCTTTTTGATATTCCTTGCATGATTTTTTTTTAGTTTGAGACTATTGAATTTGCGTTCTGTTTAGACTAAACAAAATGCAAATTCAAAGGTCTAAGTTTAAATTAAAATAGCCTTTTGAATTTCTAAGAAATTCAAAGGCTTATAAAAAACATTTTCCTAGTTTGTCTCCTAGTTTGTCTAGGTTGTGTCTAGTTTAGCTAAACTTTACCAAAGCCTAGCCAAATATAGCATTGATGTCAAACAAAACATAATGAGACTAGAGCTTTTCCTAGTTCAGCTAGACTTTACCAAAGTCTAGCCAAAACAGCTGGTTTTGTCCTATTTGGCAAATTCAAAAGTCTAGTCTATTTTTTTCCTTCTACCAAAATGTTCTACCAAACTACAACCATCAGCCTACCTTTTCTATTTTATTTATTTTGAAAGAATTACTGTAGTTTCTAATGAAGTAAATCTTTTTTCTAATGGGTAAATCTCTTATTGAATGAACTCTCTAATGAAGTAAATCTTTTTTCAAAAATACTTTTTATGTCTTGTAATAATTTTTGTTCATCCATATTTTTTACTTTATTTACAAATCACCTTAGTAATTTTTTCATTTCTTTTTAAAAACTAAATTTTAGAACCTATTATAACACCGATAATAGTCGTTATAAATAAGGAGAGTGAACTAGTAAAATAACGAAAATATTCATTATTAAAATAATCCAAATGGCTTAAATAGTTTGAAATAATCCAAGTAACAATGAACATCCATAAGATATATTTTAATGTAACAAATCTATCTTGTTCAGACACTTTTTTACTCTTTAACTTTTTGTCAACTTTTACTATTTGAGACAAACTAGACCCCCTTTTTTAATACTAGATTTTTTATTCTTTCGTATTTAATCTCTTGATTTTCACCTGCTTTTATAGTTTCCAACCAAGCATCATCGTGAGTTTCATTAACTAGGTAAAAAGCATTTTTATTTGCATATTTCTCTAATGTTCTTGTAATAGAATCATCATTAATCAATAAAGGTCTTTCATTTTCAAATTCTATAGTTGTTTCTATTGGGTAATAACCATAACTCTTACACATATCATACGCTCCCCTATTAACAGGTCCGTATTTCCACGCTTCAAATTTTAAATAATCTAATTCACTTCCACCCATTCTAATATGTTCTATATAACTTAGGTATAAAAGTTTCTGTAATTTTAAATTAGTAATGGTTCCTACTTTATCTTCGCAACCTTTCAATATAGCATTAGCCCTAGCAAATAGATTTCTCTCATTTTCTTTATTCATCATCTTTTCTATTTTGTTAATTGTTTATAAGTAAGTCTTTTTCCTTTCAAAACTTTACACATATTTTCTACTCGTTCCATTGTAGGTATCTTAACACTACATTCATTTAATCTAAAAGTAAATTCGTCTACATAACTGTCAATGTGTTTTCTACTGAAATGGTGAAAAGTCCCATTATAACCTCGTTTTAAAACAGCCTACATACCATTCGTGTTTGCTGTTCCTTTTACAAATTCTCCTACGCTATGATTGACTAGCAAGTGATGATAGCCTCGCACTTTTTTATAATGTCTTGCATTATCGGTACACAAAATACTTCCTTTTTCTATATTATAGACCTTTGAATTTCGCTGATGTGACGGCTAGCCAAATGGTTATAACAGGTGCAAAAATTTTTTTTAGCTCGCTGGAATACTGAAGAGCATTTCTTCACAAATGGCAAGAGTTAAAAATTTTTTTTAATGGCGTAGTAAAAAACACTATAAACCTTGCATTAAGCAAGAATGAACTGTGAAATAGCCCTTTGGCTGTTTCACAAATAGCCCATAAAAAGCGTCAAGCTTGTTTAGCCAAAACAGCTGGTTTTGTCCTATTTGGCAAATTCAAAAGTCTAGTCTATTTTTTTCCTTCTACCAAAATGTCCTACTAAACTACAACCATCAGCCTACCTTTTAGTAGTTTTCCTTACTGCCTGTGCTTTAGAGTCTACTTTGCTTAAATTCATTTTATACTATAATCCTTGGAAGGCTTTTTTTAGTTTTACTGCTAGGTCTGTTTTTTCCCAAGAAAATTCTTTTCTTCCAAAGTGTCCGTAGGTTGCAGTTTTGGCATAAATCGGATTTTTTAATTGGAAATATTTTATTACCTCTTCGGGGGCTAGAGGACAATTCTTGCGGACAAACTGGATAATTTTTTCCATATTTATTTTACTGGTTTGGGAGAAAGAGTTGATATTGATAGACACAGGTTCTGCGATACCGATGGCGTAACCTAGCTGTACTTCGCATTCGTCCAACAATCCTGCAGCTACAATATTTTTTGCAATATAGCGGGCAGCGTAAGCAGAAGATCTATCCACTTTGGAAGGGTCTTTCCCAGAAAAAGCACCACCTCCGTGCCTCCCCATACCTCCATAAGTATCCACGATAATTTTTCTACCCGTCAATCCAGCGTCTGCTTCAGGACCTCCGACAACAAATTTTCCTGTAGGGTTGATATGCCAATTTGTTTCTTTATCAATCAAATGGCTGGGAATTATTTTTTCGCCTACCTCTTGAATTAAGGCATCTTCCAATTCAGATAAAGAAATATTTTCTTTGTGCTGTGAGCTAATGACTACAGTATCTATTCTTTTTACATTCCCATTTTCGTATTCTACGCTCACTTGGGTTTTTCCATCAGGACCTAGATAAGGTAAAATTTTATTTTTTCTAACGAGAGCCAATCTTTTAGCAAGACTATGCGCCAAAAAAATAGGCATAGGCATTAACTCTTTGGTTTCATTTGTCGCATAGCCAAACATCAAACCTTGATCGCCAGCTCCTTGTTGTTTATTTTTAGTTTTTTCTACTCCCAAAGCTATATCAGGGGATTGAGTATTGATATTGACAACAATAGCGCATTGGTCTATGTCAAAACCCCATTCTTTTCCAGTGTAGCCTATGGAATGCAATTTGTTTTTGACTACTTGCAAATAATCTATGCTAGCCTTAGAAGTTACTTCTCCCGCCAAGACTACTAAGCCACTTTTGATTAAGCATTCGCATGCCACTTTAGAATCAGGGTCTTTTTTTAGAAACTCGTCTAGTATTTGATCTGAGATTTGGTCTGCGATCTTATCTGGATGTCCTTCCGTGACAGATTCTGAAGTAAAGATAAAATTATTTTCCATAAGAATTAAACAGTTTAATTTATTTGGTCTCTAAAAAGGAATATCATCCTCAACAAAATCATCCTCTGGTTTGGATTGTGTTTGCTGTGGTGGATTTGCAGGTGTTTGAGTTTGAGTTGCTGCTGCTGCACTGTATTGACCACCAGAATAAGGCTCCGCGCTACTGTCCTTCTTCTCCAAAAACTGCATATTTGATACAACAATTTCTGTAGTAAAGCGACGTACATCGTCTTTTGTCCATTCTCTAGTTTGTAATCTACCCTCCACAAAGAGCAAAGAGCCTTTTTTTGTATATTGATGCAGGTTATCTGCTAGGTTTCCCCAAAAAACCAGTCTGTGCCATTCCGTGCTTTCTTGTTTATTCCCCATTTCATCTTTGTAGAAAGAACTGGTAGCCAAACTAACGCTAATTACAGATTTACCAGAATTTGTAATTTTTTTTTCAGGATCGCTTCCTAAACGCCCGATTAGTAGTACTTTATTTAATGCTGCCATAGTTATTGAGACTATTGAATTAGACATTCTAGTTCAGCTATACTGCGTTGCTCAAATTTTTTATCACTCAAAATACTTCAGTATTCCTCTTGGATAAAAAATTTTCACGCCTTGTCTAGCTTTCCTATAATGCCTAATTCAACAGTCTCTATTTTTTAAGTGGTTATATTTTAAACATTACTGTTGATCTCATTGTCACCTTCTAAGGTTATGAAGACATATCTTTAAAAGACTTTTAAAATCTGATTTATTAAAATCTAAATTATAAAGAACTGTATAAATATCTTTTTCTTTAAACCCTAAATTTAACAAAGCAGAAAGTAAATCTTCTCTTAAAGAGAGATTCAACGGTGTTGCTTGCTGACTTTCTTTTAGTTTAGTGACTTTTTTTTCTAAATCAATAATAATTTTTACTGCTGTTTTTTTACCTATCCCCGAAACCTTTTCAAAAAAAGCATTATCCTGATTTCTAATAGCTAGCAACACTAGGTCGTAGTTGTAATAAGAAATAATTTTTTGAGCTGCCTTAGGACCTAAACCGTTCACTTTGATAAGTAACTCAAATAATTGTCTTTCTTCAAAAGCAGCAAAGCCATAAAATTCAAATGCTTTTTCTTTGCAAACACTAAAAACGAAAAGAGAGATAGTTTGTCTCAATTTACAATTTTCTAGAAATTCTTTGCCAAGCAGAATTTCAAATCCTAAACCTTGAGTAGCAACAAACAAGGAATTTTCTCCTTTTTGTATTATTTTTCCTTCTATCCAAGAAATCATAGCCTAATTTTATGAGCATAGCAAACAGCTGCCGCTACTGCATCTGCTTCGTCTAAAGACAAAACATGTTTTGGTTTTAAGTAAAGTTCTATCATTTTCAATACTTGGTTTTTAGAGGCATTCCCCTGTCCGCTAATTGCTTGTTTTATTTCTTTTGGAGTATATTCAAAATATTTGATTTTATGCAGCTGACTACTTAATAAAATCACTCCTCTTACATGGGCTAATACCAGTGCACTCTGTATATTTATTGAGGTAAAAATTTTCTCTATCACCAAAGCATCAGGCTTGTGTATCTTAAGTAAAGAATCTATATTTTCAAAAACAAACTCTAATTTTTCTGCTAAAGAAGTATTTTTTTTTGGAGCAATCACGCCACTACATAAAAATTTAAATTTAGAATTTTCTTGTAGAATAAGCCCATAACCTGTTTTCAATGAGCCTGGGTCTATACCCATAATGAGTCTTGACACCTAATCTGTGTTTAGTTGTTCTTGTACTTTCACACTTGGTTCAAAATTTGTGTAAATTTCTTGCACGTCGTCGTTGTCTTCTAAATTTTCCAATAGGTTTAGGATTTTATTGGCTACGTGGAGATCATCAACAGAAGCGGGACTTTGTGAAATAAATTGCAAAGTCGCAGTGCTGACTTCTATTTTACTTTTTGACTTATTTTCTAGGTAGGAATAAACTTGGTGCAGAGTTTTAGGATCTGTATAAATTTCATAAGTTTCTTCTTTTTCTGCATAATCTTCTCCACCAGAATCTATCACCAAATCTGCTAAAGCCTCCTCTGTAACTTGATCTTTTGCTAGAGTAATACAGCCAACTTCTCTAAATAAAAAGCCGACGGAATTTGTATCTCCCATAGATCCACCTCCTTTACTAAAAATACTGCGGATACTAGCGACTGTGCGGTTTTTATTATCCGTTAAACACTTTACAATCACGGCTACATTACTGGGAGCCAAGCCTTCATAAAAAGTCGTCTCAAAATGCTCTGTATTGCTCTCTCCACTCGCTTTTTTAATAGCTTTTTGAATGGTATCCGAAGGCATATTTACGGATTTTGCTTGAGCTACTGCCTGTCTCAGTCTGGGATTAGATTCTGGTTGCCCCCCTCCTAGTTTTACGGCAGCTGAAATTTCCCTAATAACTTTACTAAAAATTTTAGCTCTTTTTTTATCTAAAGCACCTTTTTTATGTTTGATGGTGCTCCATTTACTATGTCCAGACATAAGATTGTTTGAAAAAATTTATTTAAAATGCGTTATTGTATAGACCTTTGAATTTGCCAAATAGGACAAAACTAGCTGTGACGGCTAGCCAAATGGTTATAACAGGTGCGAAAAAAAATTTTAGCTCGTAGGAATACTGAAGTATTTTAAGAGTTAAAATTTTTTTTCAACGCTGCATAGGCTAAACAGAACGCAAATTTAAAATGCGTTATTGTAGATGTTCATAGCATCTTTATAAGCAACCTGCCTTGGATTATTGACAAGAAGTCTAGTTTGTTTCATTGCCTCTTCTGCCAATTTTTCTATCTCACTAGATTGGATGTCTACCTGGCTAAGTTTGGTTTCTAAACCCAATTTCTTTATTAGTGATTCTATTTGCTCTATAAAATTAGTACAGATTTTTTGTGTAGATCCTGAAAGATCCATATTAGGAAAAATTATAGGAGCAAGTTGTAGATATTGATCAGCACAGTGCTCTGCATTAAAACGCATTACATGTGGCAATACTAAAGAATTGGACAAGCCGTGTGGAATATGAAAAAGACTTCCAATAGGATAAGCAAGCGCATGGACAGCAGCTACTGGTGAATTGGCAAATGCTTGTCCAGCTAGCATTGCTCCTAGCAGCATATTTGAACGTGTTTGAATGTTTGTTCCATCTAATACAGCATCGGTAATGTTAGCACTAAGCAGCCAAAGTGCTTGTTTAGCCATCATTTGAGAAATAGGATTGTTGTTTGGGTTTGTAGATGTATAGGCTTCTATGGCGTGTACTATAGCGTCAATTCCTGTCATTGCTGTGATACGAGGTGGTAATCCTAATGTCAGTTCGGCGTCCAGTATAGCAAGGTCTGGTAATAAAACAGGAGAAACTATTCCTTTTTTTTCTGTTTTATTTGTTGTGACGATAGCTACTGGCGTGACTTCAGAACCAGTTCCAGCGGTTGTTGGAATTAAAACGAGAGGTAGACGATTTCCTTTAATTTGATTGACACCATAAATATCATCAAGGCATTGATTTGAGATAGCTAAAAATGAAATAAGTTTTGCAACATCCATTGAGCTCCCACCGCCAAAGCCAATAATTGCCGAAACTTTGATTTTTTTTGCCCGTTTTAGGGCACTGAGCACTGTGGTAACAGAAGGATCTGATTCAATTTCGCTAAATATTGTTGTTTTAAATCCTACTTTCTCAAGACTAGCCAAGGCATGCTGTGCCAATCCTAATTTTAAAATACCAGTATCTGTGACGAACAAAATTTGTTCACCCGTTCTATCTTTCCCTAAAAAATCAGAGATAAACTCCCCTAATTGCCGAGTTCCTCCGAATTTTTGTTTGATGGAACCTGCAGTATTAAAATAAAAATCACCCATATTCTGTTTTTACTTAAAAACTTATTTCCAGTAGACCAAAAGATCCTTTGAATATAGGACACGCTAATGGTCTCATTTTATTTAAAATTTTATTTCAGGTAGTAGCTAGTCACTCCTTAAAAAGTAGTCAAGCTATTGATTTTATTGAATATCAAAAAAGCTATTGCAGAACAAATAGTTTTTGAAAGAAATAATTTATTTTCTGGTTTTGTTAATTTATATAGATATTTCGTTAATAAAGCCTCGTTCAATAGAATATATTTTATCAACCATATTTTTTAAATGTGTATAGCCTGATTCTGAGATAAAAACAGAAAGTTGTTTCTTTTTAAGATTGGAAACCACCTCCATAAGCCGTTGAGCTAGTGCTGGGGCTACTCCTTCAAAAGGTTCGTCAAGTAACAGTAGTTTTGAACCGCATACAAGCGCTCTTGCCAGTGCTACAAGTTTTTGTTGTCCTCCGCTAAGAGATAATGCTTGTCTTTTTTTATATCGGGAAATTTCGGGCATCAAACTATAAACCCACTCCAGACAAGAAGTATCTTTTGTTCTTTTAGTAGCCCAGAGGGGGACTAGAATATTTTCTTCTACAGTAAAATGTGGAACTAGGCGTCTGTCTTCTGGCATATAACCAATTCCCAAAAATGCTCTGCTGTGTGCAGTGCGATTTAACAAATCCGATTCTTGAAACTGGATAGTTCCTTTCTCCGCTTTTATAAGTCCCATTATGGAACGCATTAAAGTTGTCTTTCCAGCGCCATTTCTACCAATAATTCCAACAGTAGCACCGACTGGAATATGTAGAGCTACAGAACGCAAGATAGGTATTTTTTTAATGACAACATTCAAATTTTCTATTCTAATCATAGCCTAATTTTTTTTGACAATGAATTCCGAACCTATTACATGTTCTCGTACATTGGAATTTTCTAAAACATTCTTTGTTTTACCGTCAACTAATACTCTCCCTTCGTAAAAAGCTATTACCCGAGGTGCAAATTTTTCAACAATCTCCATATCGTGTTCAATAAATAAAATTGTAGTCTTTTTTCTTTTTAAGGCAGTAATAAGTACTTCCATTATTTGTATTTTTTCTTCGCTACTGATGCCACTTGTAGGTTCATCCAAAAACAAGAGTTTTGGTTTTGATGCAGTTGCCATGGCAATATCAACCAGTTTGCGGACACCTTGTGGAAGCGTATTTATCATCTGAGAAGTATAATCAGCTACATTAAAATTTTCTAATATACCCACTGCTTCTTTTATGAGTGCAGAAGTGACGGCTGGACGAAATAATACAGGTTTGTGTTCTTTAGCTACAGATAAGGCAATAATTATGTTATCTAGTACTGACATGTCCAAAAAGAGTTGTGGAATTTGGAACGAACGAGATATACCCAATCTTGTGATATTACGCGTTGCCATACCAGTAATATCTTTGCCCATAGAAAAAATTTTTCCTTTACTTGGAGTCAAATAGCCCGTTACCATATTGACAAAGGTTGTTTTTCCCGCACCATTAGCACCAATAACACCAATAATTTCTCCCGAATGAATTTTGATGTTTATTGCTGAAGCGGCAACAACTGCGCCAAAAGTTTTTTCAAGATTTTTCGTCTCCAGAAAATAATTCATAGCGATTTTCTTTTTTTGACAGTTTGAACAACGACCACAAACCTTTTGGTAAAAATAAAATTATCACTAACATTATAGAACCAAGAATCATCTGCCAAGTGTTCGGTGAAATTTCTACTGCATAAATACGCACCATCTCAACAATAAATGTTCCCATTAAGGGAGCAATAACATTCCCGCTTCCACTCAATAAAACAACAAAAACAAATTGTCCTGAAGTTGCCCAATAGGTCATTTCTGGATCTACATGTCCAATCGCTATGGCAGTAAAGACGCCTCCCAATCCAGATACTCCAGCTGCAATAATATATTTGATATGGATAGCCTTTCGCACAGATGTTCCCAAATACTCCAGTCGTAGTTCATTTTCTCGGATTGCCTCACCTATATAGCCCATTGGCGATTTAAAATAACGGTTGAGCAGTATGGCAATAAGAATAGTTGAAATACAGATGAGTACGTAGACTGCATTACCCAATTGTTTGCCTTCTGGTTGCCAACCTAAAAAAGTGGTAGAAGGTAAATTGAATCCATCTGTACTACCGAGAATTTGAGCTTTTATCAGAAGTCCATATAAAACCATAGACAATGCCAGAGTTAGCATAGCAAAGAATATATCACGATAGCGAGTTAACAAAAAACCAAAGAAAAAAGAAATAACAATGCTAATAATGAAGCCTAATGCCAAAACTATAAAAACGTCTGATACACCTAAGAAATGTCCCGCCATACCAGCTGTATAGCCTCCAATACAGAAATAAAAACCTTGACCGAAAGAAATCAAACCAGCTCGCATTTGAATCATAACCCCTAGGGCAACAAGCCCGCTTGCCATGGAAACCTGAATCAAAAACTGTATCCATTCTGGGATAACAAACCCTATACCAATAAGGATGGGTAAAGATAGAAGTAGAACTTTCTCTGTTACATTGTTTTTTTGGATCATATTTTTCTACCTTCAGCTAAGGCAAATAACCCATAAGGTTTAATGGCTAGCACAATTACCATAACAACATAAATTGCAAAAAGTTCTACTTCTGGAAAAAAATGAACCGATAAAACACGAACAAATCCGACAATTATAGATCCAACCATAGCTCCGCCTATACTTCCCATTCCACCAATGACAACTACGGCAAAAGCTAAAACAACAATTTCAACCCCAATTCCCGGAACAACAGAAATTTTAGGTGCTGTTACAGCACCTCCCAATGCTCCAAGAATAGCCCCAATAACAAATGTTACCGTAAACAAAAATTTGACATTAATACCCATAGCAGTACTGATTTCACGGTCATGAATAACCACTAACAGGAGTTTGCCAATTCTTGTCAAATTGATTCCCCACCATAAAGCAAAACCGCAAACAATAGCTACACCAATTAGTGCCAAATCATAAATTTGATAGGGTATACCGAAAATTTCTATAAAACCCAAATAAGAGTAAGGTTGGAACGCAAAGTAAGGACTAACTCCCCAGACAACTTTTATGAAATCTTCTAGTATTAGAAATAGAGCGTAAGTAACAAGAACCATTAGTATTTCATCGCGCCCATACATAAAACGCAAAACTCCGCGTTCCATTAGCAATCCAAATACAACCCCGACTATAATTGCTGCAGCGATTAAAATAAAATAGGATACAACCACAGCTGTTTCGCCTGATAAATAAATACCAACAGCCGAAGCTGCAGAGTATGCCCCAAGTGCATAAAAACTACCGTGCGCAATATTCAGCACTTTCAATACACCGTAAATCAGAGTCATTCCAACGGATGCAAGAAAAAGCCAAGAAGAAAATCCAAGTCCATCTAAAATTACAGCGATTGTTGTTTCCATTGCAACTAAAATAGATAGACTTTTGAATTTGCATTCTGTTTAGCCTATGCAGCGTTGAAATTTTTTTTTAATGGCGTAAAAGCAATAAGCTTGTTTTGGCTAAACTAGATAAGCAAATTCAAAAGTCTATATCACTATATTGAAATAATTATTTGCACTTCGCTCCTTGAAATTTGGATTTAACCCAATCAGCACTTTTTACTCCAGCTGGTGGATTGACACATTCGGCTTTGAATTGCTGAATCTTTTTCAGAGTCGGTTTTCTAGTTTTCTTGTCGTATTTGTATGTTCCGTAAGCTGTATCTTGAATTGCTTGGTGACCATTGGAAATTGCCATTGAAACGCTACCACTTGGTGTTTCAAATTTGGATCCTTTCAATGCTGCTATAATTGCATTTTGTTCTGTACTACCAGCTTTATCAGCAGCAGCCTTTACAGCCAAAATAGATTGAACCATATGATAAGATGGATAAGTGGGCCAACTGCCAAAGCGATCAAAATAGGCTTTACGAAACCAAGTGTTGAGTGCATTTTTAGGTGCCAGAATGCCGTGCAAACCACGAGCACCAATAATCGTTCCGTTTGGTATTTGTGTGCTGAGACGGTCAAGAGCACTCTCACCTGTTGTCAAAACAACCTTACTTCGCTTAAAAATGCCACGTGCACTTCCTTGTAGAATAAGAGCTTCCATATCTCCTCCCCAGAAACTAGAGTGAATAATCTTTGGTTTTTTTATCAACAGTGAGGTGATTTCAGACCCATATTGACCCGCAAAAATTCTAGGAAACTGTTTGTCTACAACTTTAACTCCCGGTGCTAAAACTTCCATAGATGCCAAAAAATCGCGCCAAGAATCCTGACCCCAAGCGTAGTTTTGATTGATACCTGCTATAGTAGATGCGTTAGCACCTGTAGCTATTAAATAACGCGCCGCTCCTACACTATCCATTGCTGCGTGAGCCGTAGCACGAAATAAATACTTTGGTTTTGTCACAATATCTTCAAAGATTTGTGGCGTTCCACAATCAAAGAAAACTGTCAATCTTTTGGACGATTCCACCACAGGTGCAATTGCCTTGCAACTACCAGATGAAGTGTAACCAATAACAAGATCCACAGCGTCTTTTTGAACGAGTTTCTTATAATCGGTTACTTTTTGTTTGCTGTTTTCGTCTACATAGATTGGTGCAATTTGAACCCCTGCGAGACCTTTTTTATTATAAGGTTGAGGAATCAATCCTTTATTGATAGCTTCAACCATTAACTCTGCAGCATTGCGTGCCGGCACTCCAAAAGGACCAGCAGCAGCTCCAGACAAAAATATAACAAAACCAACTTTAACAGATTTTTTATTTTGCGCTGATAAAACTGGGATTACTACTGCTATAGTTATAACCACTATAGCAAACAATTTTGTTACTCTTAAAAGCAGATATTTCCAAGAATTGGAAATATAACATATAGAATTTTTCATTTTATTTATTCTTAATTTATTGTTAATAATAGAGATATTTTACATTTATCTCTAAAAATGTCTAAAATAAATCAACTTTCGTTTATTGTCAAGGTGTTTTTGGGAAATGTTATAATATAGACTTTTGAATTTGCATTCTGTTTAGCCTCTGAGCTTTCAGCACCTGCAGAGCTAAAATTTTTTTTCGCACCTGTTCTAACCATTTGGCTAGCCGTCACAGCTGGTTTTGTCCTATTTGGCAAATTCAAAGGTCTATATAAGACCTAAATTTTAAAAACTATGCTCATCAACGGAGATACAGGAGAAAATAGCTCTTCTGCAGATTTTATTTCATTACTAGATATAGCCAACATTGCTTGCGGAGGACATATCGGCGACGAAAAAAGTATGAATCAAGCAGTATCTCTTTGTAAAATTCACAAAGTCAAAATAGCAGCTCATCCTAGCTATAGAGATCCGAAAAATTTTGGCCGCAAAAGCCACCTCTCTTTTAAAAAAACATTATCTTTCAAGCAGCTAAAAAAAGAATTAACATGTCAAATTAGCTCACTGGATAAAATCTGTAAAAAACAACATATTCCATTAGAATTTGTAAAACCTCACGGGGCTCTTTACAACGATGCACTAATAAGCGAAGCTGTTTTTCAGATAATTGCAGAAACTATAGCTCAATACAATTCTAAACTGGTTTGGATTTTTTTTAGTAGTAAGCACAACCTATACTTTGAAAAAAAAGCCAAAAAATACGGCTTAAAACTTTTGTGGGAAGCCTTTCCAGATAGAGAATATTATCAAGGAAAACTTTTAGACAGAAAAGAAAAAAAAGCAGTGTTTCAAGAAACAGAACAAATTGTAGAAAGGGCAATACAACTAAAAACGCAACATAGCATCGTAGATTATCAAAAAAAAGTAATACCCATTAAAGCACAAACTATTTGTTTGCATGGAGACAATCCTGCTTCTGTAATAGCCGCTTCTTGTATCCGAAAACGATTTTAGTACAAAGAAATTTTTTACTACTTAAGAAAAACAAAATTAAACTTGACAAAAAATAAAAAAAAGTAAATAATAGTGATTGTCTAAAACATTAACCAAAAATGAAAAACAGAAAAGAAACTCCTTTTTTAAGAAATGAAGAGATAGCCAGCGATCCGCATTGGAGAAAATGGTATCTTGTGGATGCGGAAAATCAAAAACTAGGTAGATTAGCTACCAAAATAGCCAATACTTTGCGTGGCAAACATAAATCTCAATTTACTGCGCATGTAGATAGTGGAGATTTTGTCGTTGTAATTAACGCAGAAAAAGTTGTCCTTAGCGGAAACAAAATGCTAGAAAAAGTCTACTATTGGCATACAGGCTACCCTGGTGGTATTAAAAACATCAAAGCAAATAAACTTTTAGAAAAAAAACCTTGTGAATTGGTTTATAAAGCAGTGAAGGGTATGATGCCAAAAAATGCTCTGAACAGGCATAGTTTAGAAAAACTTAAAATTTATGCAGGAGCTAGTCACCCTCATCTGTCTCAAAAACCTGAAACTTTAAAAATCTAATCCTTAAAAAAATAATGTCAGAACAAAAAAAAACAGAACCTTCCCAAAAAGAGCAGCAAGCAGCTAATCAAGCAAAAGAGCAAGCAACCAAACAAGCGAAAGAGCAAGCAAAAGAGCAAGCAAAAGAGCCTGAAAAAGTAGAACAAGCAACTAAGCAAGCAAAAGAGCCCCAAAAAGTAGAGCAGGCAACCAAACAAGCAAAAGAGCAAGAAAAAGTAGAGCAGGCAACTAAGCAAGCAAAAGAGCAAGAAAAAGTAGAGCAGGCAAAAGAGCCTGAAAAAGTAGAGCAAGCAAAAGAGCAAGCAAAAGAGCCCGAAAAAGTAGAGCAAGCAAAAGAGCAAGAAAAAGAGCCCGAAAAAGTAGAGCAAGAAAAAGAGCAAGCAAAAGAGCAAGCAAAAGAGCCTGAAAAAGTAGAGCAGGCAACCAAGCAAGCAAAAGAGCCCGAAAAAGTAGAGCAAGCAACTAAGCAAGCAAAAGAGCAAGCAAAAGAGCCTGAAAAAGTAGAGCAAGCAACCAAGCAGCAAGCAAAAGAGCCCGAAAAAGTAGAGCAGGCAACTAAGCAAGCAAAAGAGCAAGCAAAAGAGCCCAAAAAAGTAGAGCAGGCAAAAGAGCCTGAAAAAGTAGAGCAAGCAAAAGAGCAAGCAAAAGAGCCCGAAAAAGTAGAGCAAGCAAAAGAGCAAGAAAAAGAGCCCGAAAAAGTAGAGCAGGCAAAAGAGCCCAAAAAAGTAGAGCAAGCAACTAATCAAGCAAAAGAGCCCAAAAAAGTAGAGCAAGCAACTAATCAAGCAAAAGAGCCTGAAAAAGTAGAGCAAGTAACTAAGCAAGCAAAAGAGCAAGCAAAAGAGCCCAAAAAAGTAGAGCAAGCAACTAATCAAGCAAAAGAGCCTGAAAAAGTAGAGCAAGCAACCAAGCAACCAAAAGATCCCAAAAAAGTAGAGCAGGCAAAAGAGCCCAAAAAAGTAGAGCAAGCAACTAATCAAGCAAAAGAGCCCGAAAAAGTAGAGCAGGCAACCAAGCAAGCAAAAGAGCAAGAAAAAGAGCCTAAAAAAGTAGAGCAAGCAAAAGAGCCTGAAAAAGTAGAGCAAGCAAAAGAGCCTGAAAAAGTAGAGCAAGCAAAAGATCCCAAAAAAGTAGAGCAAGTAACCAAACAGCAAACAAAATTAGAACAACCCAAACAACCAGAACAGGCAAATAAACATCAAGCAAGATTAAAACAGTCCAAACAACCAGAACAGGCAAAGAAACAGCAAGCAAAATTAGAACAGCCCAAACAACCAGAACAGGCAAATAAACAGCAAACAAAATTAGAACAGTCCAAACAACCAGAACAAGCAAATAAACATCAAGCAAAATTAAAACAGTCCAAACAACCAGAACAGGCAAAGAAACAGCAAGCAAAGGTAGAATTGACACCAGAGCAAGCCGAGAAGCGCGAACAGATGGTGCTTGCAAACAAAATCAAACAATTAGAACAGGTGAAACTAAATAAACTCGCCAAAAAAGTAGGACAGTTTCATAGTATTGGAAGAAGAAAAAATGCTTTAGCTCGTGTTTATATTCAAACAGGTAACGGAAAATTTTTTGTTAATAAAAGAGAATTAAAAAATTATTTTACTCTAGCCAGTCTTACTAAAACTGCTCTTATGCCTTTGGAATTGGTAAAATTTAAAGCAAAAATGAATGTCAAGGCATTTGTGAAAGGTGGTGGTGTGTCTGGTCAAGCGGGGGCAGTAAAACTCGGATTGTCGCGTGCTCTTTCAAAATTCAATCCTGAGTGGCGAATTAAGTTTCGCAGCGAAGGTTTTTTAACAAGAGATTCTAGAGTGGTAGAAAGAAAAAAATACGGTCAGAAAGGAGCCAGAGCCAAATTCCAATATTCCAAACGGTAAGTTCTCTCATTGAGACTGTTGAATCAGGCATTATTAAGAGAGCTAGACAAGACTAGATAGACTTTTGAATTTTCATTCTGTTAGCCCAAGTTTATTGCTTTTACGCCAATACAGGCTTTAGCAAAAGCTCCAGCGGAGCTTTTGCAGTCTATATAACCCTTATTTTGTGTCAAGCAGTAAGAGAGTATTCCAGCGAGCTGGTTTTTTTTTTGCACTTTTCTAACTATTTGGCTAGCCCCAATAGCCAATAGATTAGCTAAGCCAAATACGAAAAGGAAACCACTAATTCAAAGGTCTCACTAAATTTTAATTTATAATTTTTACGAAGCTTTTGTATCTGCATTAGCCCTTGCTTTGTCTTATCCAAGTAGGACAGGCATTTTAAGGAATAAAATGCTTGGAACACCGCCGTATAGCCCCCAATAGGTAAAGATCTAGATTCTTTAGTCCAAGTAGAGCAGACAGTACAGTCTCTCTCATTTATTTGAAGTAAATATGAATAGCTTTGAAGCCATAATTCAAACAGCACAAGAAAAATCTCTAGAGATTTGCAATAAAAAATCAAAATATCGCAACCAAATTTTAAAGGATATTTTTCTTAAACTAGAGCAGCGCAGAAAAGAAATCATGCAGGCTAATCAAATAGATCAACAGCTTGCTAAATCGTTAGTAAAAAATAAAAAACTTTCCTTAGCTTTGTATCAGAGGCTTTGCTTGGACGAGGAGAAAATAGAGCAACTCAAAAAATACCCAAAAACCATTCGCAAAATCAAAGATCCTGTTAAGAATAAACAATACAGCCGTAGATTGGCGAAAGGTTTATTTTTAGAAAGATATTCTGTGCCTATTGGTGTTTTATTGGTAATTTTTGAGAGTCGCCCAGAAGTTTTAGTGCAGGTTAGCTCGCTTGCTATAAAATCAGGTAATGCTGTTTTACTGAAAGGAGGAAGAGAAGCTAAACATACCAATTTAATCCTCTTTGAAATTATAAACGAAGTCTTAAAATCGTATCAACTAGAGGGGCTTATTTTCCTTTTGCAAACAAGATTAGAAGTTCATAGTTTAATCCAAAAAAAAGGAATTGACCTCATTATACCTAGGGGTAGTCAGTCTCTTGTTAAAAATATCCGCAAAAACACCAATATCCCTGTTTTAGGACACGCCGATGGAATTTGCCATATCTATGTAGATAAAAAGGCAGATGCCAAAAAAGCGATTTCTATTGTCGTAGATGGAAAAACGCAATACCCAGCCGTTTGCAATGCCACAGAAACTCTTCTTTTGCACCGAGAATTGGCAAAGTCATTACAGCTAAAAATTTTAGAAAATTTGGCAAACAAAGGGGTAGAACTAAGGCTAACGAAAAATCTTGTTTCTTTAGCCCAAAAAAATTCATTACCTTATAAATTGGTAACCGAGCAAGATTGGAGTAGTGAATACAACGATTTGGTCATAGCTGTAAAAGATGTTGCTAGCCCACAAGAAGCCATCTCCCATATCAATCACTACGGCTCACAACATACCGATTGTATTGTAACCGAAGATAAAGAAGTTGCCGAAAATTTTTTGTGGATGGTGGATTCTGCTGGAGTATATCATAACGCGTCTACTAGGTTTGCTGATGGTGAAGTCTACGGCTTTGGAGCAGAAGTAGGAGTCAGTACCAATAAATTCCATGCTCGGGGACCTGTAGGTTTGGAAGGATTGATGATTTATAAATATATTCTTAAGGGGAAGGGACATATTAAGGCTACTTATAAAAAAAAGAAAAATTAACGATTAGTTCAAGCAGGCTTATAAATTATGAAAAAAGCAGGCTTATAAATTATGAAAAAAGCAGGCTTATAAATTATGAAAAAAGCAGGCTTATAAACTATGGAAAAAGCAGAAAAAATCTACAAAGTCTCTGAGATCACTTTAGAATTAAAAAACCTAATAGAGCAAAAGTATCTCAATATTTGGATTCAAGGAGAAATTTCAGGGATTACTTTTGCTAGCTCTGGGCATGCTTATTTTCAACTCAAAGATGAAAAAGCGCAAATAAGTTGTGTTTTGTTTAGAGCAGTCGCTCGGAGTCTTCCTCTTAAAATAGAAAATGGCAACGAAATCATTGCGATAGGCAGACTTGGAGTTTATGAGCCTAGGGGAAGCTATCAACTCATTATCAAGCAACTATTTCCTGTTGGTATGGGAGAGCTACAAATTCGTTTTGAAGAGCTAAAGAAAAAACTCAAAGAGGAAGGTTTATTTGATTTAAAGCATAAAAGAGCACTACCTTCCTATCCAAAAAAAATTGGTGTTATCACTTCTGCTACAGGAGCTGCTTTGCAAGATATATTGAGTATTTCCCAGAGAAGAGCACCGCAAATAAAAATTCTTGTTGCCCATTCTTTAGTCCAAGGAGAGCAAGCAGCAGCCTCTTTAATTAGAGCCATTACAGAATTAGAAAAAAGAGCAGATATTGATTTAATCGTGATAGCCAGAGGGGGTGGTTCTATGGAAGATCTTTGGTGTTTTAACGATGAGAATTTATCCCGCAAAATTTTTCATTGCAAAAAACCGATTCTTTCAGCTGTAGGACATCAAAGCGATTTTACCATCTGCGATTTAGTGGCAGACCGTAGATCAGCTACTCCCTCAGAAGCTGCAGAAACAAGTTTTCCCGATAAAAATGATCTGCTACTCAAAATCCAAAATTTTCAAAAACAATTTATTCAATCTATCCAAAACCAGCTGCAATTAAAAAAATTTTACATTAAAAAAATTTTCGCTCAACTTAAAAACCCCATCTTTATTATCCAAAACTCCATTCAAAAAACAGACGAATTACAATCTCGTTTAGAATTGATTTTGCAAAATCAAATTACCTTAAAAAAAAATCACTTAACTCAGCTGCACCAAAATTTAATGCAAATCCCTCTGGCTTACAAAATTGCAACAGATAAAAAACAACTTTTAGAAAAAACAAACAGAATGAAAGAAAATATACTTTTTCATTTTCAAAACAAACAAAATAAACTTTTGCGACTCTATCAAGAATTAAAACTATACAATCCGCACAATGCTTTAAAACAAGGCTACGCTCGTATAGTGGATAGCCAAGGTGTAGTGGTGCGTAGTATTTCTCAAGTGCATCTCAAGAATTTTCTTTTGCTGGAATTGGAAGATGGTTCTGTAGAGACAGAAGTTCAAAAAATTAAAAATTCTCTGAAACCTTTGAATCAGCTATTCTAATTAAAAATTATCTGAAACCTTTGAATCAGCTATTCTAATTTAATAGTCTTTCTAAAAATAAATCATTTTAAAATATTTTTAACTATTTTTTGCAAAAAAAAATGAAAAATATTTGACTTTTTGAAAGACTCAAAGCTAGAATTTCAACTCAATCTATTATAGAATCAATGGCAGAAAAAGAACCGTGTAATACTGGAAAAAGTCCTTGTTGTGAAAGAAAAAACCGCAATGTGAGTATTGATAAAAATACTGTTGATATTAAAAAGCTTTTGTGCGATAGTAGAGAACTAACTATTACTCACGGTGAAGAGTTCTATAAATTAAGGCTTACCGTGAATAATAAGTTAATTCTTACAAAATGATCCAGCCACCCAGCCAACCATAAATTTATTTTTTTTTGGTAGTCAGGCAGCAAATAATAAACAGGTAAAGTACTTTGGTTTCACTATGCTTTACCTAGTATTAACCTGAACTAAAAAAAAATGAAAAAAACACTGATTTTCGTTGCAGTGCTAACAGCATTGGCAAACCCTCTCTTCGCCAAAGGTGAAGTTGTTATCTATACTTACAGACAACCTTTTTTACTCAAGCCTTTATTGAAAGCTTTTGAGAAAAAAACAGGTATTCAAACCAAAACTCTGTTTTTAAAGGCTGGTTTAAGCGAAAGGTTATCGGGAGAAGGTGATTTAAGTCCAGCAGATTTAGTACTCACGGTAGATGTTAGCCGTTTAAATGAATTGGTAAAAAAAGATCTTCTACAACCTGTACGAAGTCGTTTTTTAAATAGGCATGTGCCTAAGGCACTGAGACACCCACAAAATCTCTGGTTTGCTCAATCTCTACGTGCAAGAGTGATTTTTGCTTCCAAAAAAAATATTCCCAAAGGAAGCATTCAAAACTACGAGGATCTAGGAGATGCGAAATGGAAAAATCAAATCTGCATGCGTTCTGGAAAGCACCGCTATAATATAGGGCTTTTTGCGTTTTTAATTGGAGAGCTAGGAAGAGAAAAAACCAAACAATGGCTAGAGAATGTAAAAGGCAATTTTGCCCGTAGACCGCAAGGCAACGATAGGGCTCAGCTAAAAGCTATTTATGCTGAAGAGTGTGATTTGAGTTTAGGTAACTCTTATTATCTCGGGATTATGGCAACGAATGAAAAAAATCCTATTCAAAAAAAATGGGCTGCTTCGGTTTATCCTATTACTCCAAATCAAAAAGGATTGGGGACTCATATGAATATTTCTGGGATGGCTTTGACGAAGTATGCTCCTAATAAAAAAGAAGCGATTCAACTGATGGAATTTTTTTTGAGTAGAGAAGCTCAAAAAATTTATGCTGCTGTCAATTACGAATTTCCTGTTCGTAAGGGAGTAGAGCCTGCTGATTTTCTAAAAAAAGAATTTGGAAAATTCAAAATGAATTTCAAAGGTATTTCTAAAATTGCTGAAAATAGTAAAATTGCCTCTGAGTTAGTGGATGAAGTTCGGTTTGATTTTTAGTACAAGTCTTTAAGACCTTGTTAAAGAGAAAAATCAAAATTATTTCTGTAGAGTTTTCAAACTAATTTACACTTTTTCTGTGGGATGGAGACGCATTTTATGCTTATGTTGCCACTTTTAAAAATTGCACCAATCCAAATATTATAACAAGCAATATACCCATGCCGGTTAAGTTAGTCGCAACAACCCATTTGATTATATGAACTCTACTTTCTGATATTTTTAACTCAAGGTTGCTTTTAATTTCTACTATTTCCTTCTCAATATCTTTCAATTTCAGGTTTGTTTCGTTTCTGTTGTCTGTGATGGTTTTTTCTAGGTCGTTTCTGTTCTTTGTGATGATTTTTTCTAGGTCGTTTCTGTTCTTTGTGATGATTTTTGTCAATTCGTTTCTACTTTCTATTATGTCACCTTTAGTTGCAGGTGCGGAGAAATCTAAGTTTAATTTTTGTTCTTCTTTGTTTTTTTGCAGAATTTTTAAAACATGAGCTACAATTATCTGGTAGTCTTTAGAGGCTATTTTTGTTTGTGTTGGGGCTGTTCTTAACATTATTTTTTTTTTATTTTATGTAGGTCTGTAGAGACGTCCTATATGGGCGTCTCATAAATTTAGAACGTTTATTAAAAACAGCTTTTTGTGGTTTATGCACATCATATAAGACGTCCTATATGGGCGTCTCATAAATTTAGAACGTTTATTAAAAACAGCTTTTTGTGGTTTATGCACATCATATAAGACGTCCTATATGGGCGTCTCATAAATTTAGAACGTTTATTAAAAACAGCTTTTTGTGGTTTATGCACATCATATAAGACGTCCTATATGGGCGTCTCATAAATTTAGAACGTTTATTAAAAACAGCTTTTTGTGGTTTATGCACATCATATAAGACGCCCTGTAGGGCGTCTCTACATGTTATGCTATTATAAAAATGTTCCCTGCAGTTTTTTTTTCTTAAAAACTCAAGTGGAAGGAGATGCTGATGACGAGGGGTGCTTTGATTTCGGCGTCGCTTTTGGTGGTTGTTTCTGTTGCTCCTATTGGAATTCGCATTTCTTCTATATTTACAGTTCTGCTGTAGACTTGGGTTACTCGTGTTCTATGATCACGTAGGAATACTCTATTATCTAAAGTGTAACGGGCACTAAAAACTTGTGATTGTCCCACACCATGCCTTATTCTAGCACCAACCACTGCTGAATCGCCTTCTTTAGTCTGTTTTGGCTTAAAAGTGATGCCAGTAGGAGTAGGAGCAGTCTGATTCTTAGCGTAAGTCGTATGGCTTAGAGAAACTCCCGAGATATACTTCGTCAAGCCAAGATTAAAGAATAGGTTGGGGGTTAAGTTCTTCTTATAGCCGATCTGAATCGCGGGACTTGTGGCAGAGCCACTGGTTGAGCTATTTTGGAGCTTCATACTCGCCAGACCACCTCCTACAAAAAAATTCTCGTTTACAAAATAATCCGCCATAACTAGTGTATTGGTGAGCTCGTTAGCTCCCCCAGAGCCAGTAAAATGGGTCAGAGAGGCTCTCCATTTTTCCCACCTAAAGCTAAATTGCAGACCAATACCTGAGATGCTATCGCCTTTGCTGGACGAGGAGTTTGTAACCTGAGAAACTGGCGCTGAATCTTCAGTCACTTTGTATTCAGAGTAATTAGAATCAACAAAAATGGTACGAGCTGCGGAAGCATCACCGTAAAAATAACTGTAACAATAATTAGTGTCTCGTCCGTCATTTCCAACTCCCGTAGGAAATATATTCCGTCCACTGTGCACTATTGTGCCAGGTCCATCACCTGTGGAAGTCACAATAGTTCCTTCACCTATACTTGTGCCTGCATCAAAAGAATACAGTGAAGGATTCTGGTATTGATAAGTTTTACCATCCGCTGGAGCCTCTGTGACTCCTATTTTTTCACAACTCTTTTTAAAAAGAGCTTCTATTCCATTGGAATGATGTAACCCACTATTATAAGGAATCTCAGTAATATCAAAATAGGTACTAGCGTCAGCTTTTATCTCCGATGTGATTGCTGAATAGTCTTTAATTCTATATCTTGTAATAGAGTTTTTTTTGGTCGTGACAGTTTTTGTGCTATCCACCTTAAAACCATTTAGATAGACAATACCAACGAAAAATCCCTGCTTGCTACTCTGACCATTTGGGCTACCATTCGCTTGGGCTTGCAGATTCCCGCCTCCAAAAGTAAAGACACTTCCTATAAGAAGGGCGGGAACAAGAATAGCCGCCAAAACGAAACGAGCCAAAACGAAACGAACCAAAATAAAACGAACCAGAGTAAAACGAGCCAAAATAAAACGAACAGCAAAAGTTTTCCTTAAAACTTGGGAATTTGTGTTTTTCATAATTATTTATTGGTGAGATTAAAATTAAAAAACAAACATTAAAATAAAAGTAACAGAAAAAAAAATTCTTGTCAAGCTATTTATTGGCTATTGGCAGTTTTTTTCTTTTTGCTTATTTTTTATAAAAATAATTACAGAAAAACACTTTAAAAGCAAATAAAAAAACAAATACGTGGCGGGGAGGCATTTTTTATTTTATGTAGGTCTGTAGAGACGTCCTATATGGGCGTCTCATAAATTTAGAACGTTTATTAAAAACAGCTTTTTGTGGTTTATGCACATCATATAAGACGCCCTGTAGGGCGTCTCTACATGTTATGCTATTATAAAAATGTTCCCTGCAGTTTTTTTTCTTAAAAACTCAAATGGAAGGAGATGCTGATGACGAGGGGTGCTTTGAGTTCGGCATCGCTTTTGGTGGTTGTTTCTGTTGCTCCTACTGGAATTCGCATTTCTTCTATATTTACAGTTCTGCTGTGGACTTGGGTTACTTGTGTTCTATAATCACCTCTGAATGATCCATCCCCATCATCTACGATGTAAGTGGCATTAAAATATTCAAGACTACCACTACCATACTTTATTCTACTAACACCAACCACTGCTGAATCACCTTCTTTAGTCTGTTTTGGCTTAAAAGTGATTCCAGTGGGAATAGGAGCAGTCTGATTCTCAGTCTTATTCGTATGGATTAGAGAAACCCCCGAGATATACTTCGTCAAGCCAAAATTAAAGAATAGGTTGGGGGTTAAGTTCTTCTTATAGCCGATCTGAATCGCGGGACTTGTGGCAGAGCCACTGGTTAAACTATTTTGGAGCTTCATACTCGCTAGACCGCCTCCTACAAAAAAATTCTCGTTTACAAAATAATCCGCCATTACTAGCGTATTGGCGAGCTCGTTAGCCCCACCAGAGCCAGTAAAATGGGTCAGAGAGGCTCTCCATTTTTCCCACCTAAAGCTGAATTGCAGACCAATACCTGAGATGCTATCGCCTTTGCTGGACGAGGAGTTTGTAACCTGAGAAACTGGCGCTGAATCTTCAGTCACTTTGTCATTAGAGTAAGCAGAAAAAGTAGGAATGCTACGACCTTGGGAAGCAACACCGTAAAAATAACTGTAACAATAATTAGTGTCTTGTTCGTCATTTCCAACTCCCGTAGGAAATATATTCCGTCCACTGTGCAATATTGTGCCAGGTCCATCACCTGTGGTAGTCACACTAGTCCCTTCATCTTTACTTGTGCCTGCATCAAAAGATTCCAGATAAACAATATCATAAAAGTAAGTTCTACCATCCGCTGCAGCCTCTGTGACTCCTTTTTCTTTACAACTCTTTTCAAAAAGAGCTTCTATTCCAGTATGATGATACCCACCGCTCTGAGTATTATAAAAGTCATCTGCAGTTGCTATTATCTCCGATGTGATTGCTGAATAGTCTTTAACTCTATAGCCTGTAGCAGTGTTTGTGATAGCTTTTGTAGTTTTTGTGCTATCTACTTTAAATCCATTTAGATAGACAATGCCAACGAAAAATCCCAGCTTGCTATTACCATTCGTTTGGGCTTGCAGATTACTGCCTCCAAAAGTAAAAGCACTTCCTATAAGAAGAGCGGGAATAAGAATAGCCACCAAAACGAAACGAACCAAAGTAAAACGAACCAGCGAAAAAGCGAAAGTTTTCCTTAAAACTTGGGAATTTATGTTTTTCATAATTATTTGTGATGAAAAAATTAGTATTAAAATAAAAATTAACAGGAAAAAAAAATCTTGTCAATAGTATTTTTTTGGCTATTGGCAGTTTTTTTCTTTTTGCTTATTTTTTATAAAAATAATTACATAAAAACACTTTAAAAGCAAATAAAAAAAACAAATACATTGCAGGGAGGTATTTTTTATTTTATGTAGGTCTGTAGAGACGTCCTATATGGGCGTCTCATAAATTTAGAACGTTTATTAAAAACAGCTTTTTGTGGTTTATGCACATCGTATAAGACGCCCTGTAGGGCGTCTCATAAATTTAGAACGTTTATTAAAAACAGCTTTTTGTGGTTTATGCACATCATATAAGACGCCCTGTAGGGCGTCTCTACAAAAATGTTCCTGCAGTTTTTTTTTCTTAAAAACTCAAGTGGAAGGAGATGCTGATGACGAGGGGTGCTTTGATTTCGGCATCGGTTTTGGTGGTTGTTTCGGTTGCTCCTACTGGAATTCGCATTTCTTCTATATTTACAGTTCTGCTGTAGACTTGGGTTACTTTTGTTCTAGTATCACGTTGGAATGTTACTCCATCTACATAGTAATGGGCATTAAACTGTACACCAGTAGACTTTAAATTTGAAACACCAACCACTGCTGAATCACCTTTTTCAATCTGTTTTGGCTTAAAAGTGATGCCAGTAGGAGTAGGAGCAGGAGCAGTCTGATTCTCAGTGTAAGTCGTATGGCTTAGAGAAACACCAGAGATGTACTTCGTCAAGCCAAGATTAAAGAATAGGTTGGGGGTTAAGTTTTTTTTATAGCCGATCTGAATCGCGGGACTTGTGGCAGAGCCACTGGTTAAACTATTTTGGAGCTTCATACTCGCCAGACCACCTCCTACAAAAAAATTCTCGTTTACAAAATAATCCGCCATAACTAGTGTATTGGTGAGCTCGTTAGCTCCCCCAGAGCCAGTAAAATGGGTCAGAGAGGCTCTCCATTTTTCCCACCTAAAGCTGAATTGCAGACCAATACCTGAGATGCTATCGCCTTTGCTGGACGAGGAGTTTGTAACCTGAGAAACTGGCGCTGAATCTTCAGTCACTTTGTCATTAGAGTAAGCAGAAAAAGTAGGAATGCTACGACCTTGGGAAGCATCACCGTAAAAATAACTGTAACAATAATTAATGTCTTGTCCGTTATTTCCAACTCCCGTAGGAAATGTAGTCCGTCCACTTTGCATTATTGTGCCAGGTCCATCACCTGTGGAAGTCACACTAGTTCCTTCACCTCTACTTGTGCCTGCATCAAAAGAATCCAGTGAAATAGGAAGACCGTATTGATAAGGTTTACCATCCGCTGTAGCCGCTGTGACTCCTGTTTCACAACTCTTTTTAAAAAGAGCTTCTACTCCATTGTAATGGTACGAACCTCTAAGCGGAGTTTCATAAAAAAAGGTACTAGCGTCAGCTTTTATCTCCGATGTGACTGCTGAATAGCCTTTAATTCTATAGCCTGTAGCAGTTTTTGTAGTAGTTTGTGTGGTTTTTGTGCTATCTACTTTAAATCCATTTAGATAGACAATACCAACGAAAAATCCCTGCTTGCTGTTACCATTCGCTTGGGCTTGCAGCTTGCTGCCTCCAAAAGTAAAGGCACTTCCTATAAGAAGGGCGGGAATAAGAATAGCTACCAAAACGAAACGAGCCAAAACGAAACGAACCAGAGTAAAACGAGCCAAAATAAAACGAACAGCAAAAGTTTTCCTTAAAACTTGGGAATTTGTGTTTTTCATAATTATTTATTGGTGAGATTAAAATTAAAAACCAAACATTAAAATAAAAATTAACATAAAAAAAAATTCTTGTCAAGCTATTTATTGGCTATTGGCGCCCCTTTTTTCTTTTTCTAGCTATTTTCAGCTTAGAATTGCAGAAAAATCATTTTTTGTCAAACTATACTATTGGCTATTGGCAGTTTATTTTTCACAATGTGGGGTCACACCTACAATTTTTAGGAAAAAAATTAGGCGAAAAAAATCAGCCTAAAAAAATTAGCCGAAAAAAATCAGGCAAAAAAAATTAGCCGAAAAAAATTAGCCAAAAAAACCAGCCGAAAAAACTTAGTTAAGTCAATTAGGAAATTCTTTCAAAAAATCATCCAAGTCTTTCTCTTTTTTTTTCAATTTGCGCTTTAGAGGAGAATCTTTAGAAGGTAGCCAGTCGTATCTTGCATCAAAATCGTAGTATCTTTTTTCACCATAAAGTCTAAATGTGGTGTGTCTATCTGTCTTTTTTAAGATGGCTCTCAATTCTGGAGTCATAGCTACACTAATCCACTCTCTGTAAGTTTTACATTCTTTTTCTGTTGTAAAACTGCAATTCGTTTGTAGACCACGCCAGTTTGAACTTTCTAGTATTTTTTGAAGACTGCTTTTTTCATAAGCAGTATCTTTCAATTTATAATCTATTCGCCTAATACCTAGCCTTCTGTTTTTTGTAAGTAAAACTATTAAATTTTTTTTTTGCCCTCCATCTTTTGTCCTTGTTTCTTCTATTATATGTAAAACTCCATTTTTCCCGTAGGGAAAACCAAATTCTCTTGCTCTAACCCATAAAAACCGCACGTGTTTTTCTCTTCTTTTTTGATCGTAACCTGTCACAGATTCTTTTACTTTTAGTTGTTCTATTTTTTTCAAATAGAAAATGAGAGCATCTGGTTTTTTGGAAGAACAGGATGCAAATAGAAAAACTGCTAAAAAAAATATAGACTTTTGAATTTGCGTTCTGTTTAGCCTATACATCGTTAAAAAAAATTTTGTCCCTTGAAATACTTGAGTATTCTTGCACCCAAAATTTTTTTTTGCACCTGTTCTAACCATTTGGCTAGCCGTCGCAGCTGGTTTTGTCCTATTTGGCAAATTCAAAAGGTCTAAATAGTATTATTTTAAGGTTTTTTACCCTGCAAAGTCGCATATCTTTAGTCGTCTAAAAATTTCATACTAAAGTCTTGGGTTGATAAAATTCTTGATTGCTTTAACTCGTGAACTGGCGGTGCTTTTTTTTCTGTATTTCTTGCTTCTTTTTGAGGCGAAGGCTCATTAAATTTTTTTTGACTTAAATTAATACTTGCGATTTCATCTCCAAAATTTTTCTCTTCTTTGAGAGATGGAATTTCCTTTTTTTTAGTTTCTGCTAATAAAATGCTTAACTTTTTAAAATAGTTCTTATAAATATTTGCAGGTTCCTCTTTTAAGTCTGTTTTTTTAGCTTGCAGTTTTACTTCTGGAGAAAATTGGTACTTTTTATTTTTTGAAGTACTAAAAATATTTGATGTCTGCGAAAACTCGCTTTCTACATTGGAATCTAAAACATTAATATCGTCATAAAGCTCTTGGCAAACATCTTCCATCCTAACAGTACCCCTGTCTTTGAAAGTTTTTTTGTATTGAAAATCAAAATTATCTTTTTCTACAATATCTAATTTTTGGAATATCTGGTTTTTAAACTCGGAATTGTCTACTTCTTTTTTTTTATCTATAGCACAGTTTACCAAACAGTAGTCTAGTTCGTTAAAAGTAAAAGGTTTGTAGAGAATGTGGTGTGTGATTTCTAAAGATTGAATATAGCCTTTTTCTTTTTGGGAGACTATTGCTATGAGTTTGGTGTTAAAACTATTCTTAAAAGAAGCTAGTTTGGGAAAAAGCCTCTTAGAATTTGAATCAATGCCGAAAATAATAACTTCTGGTTGTTGAGATACACTGGCTTTGAATAGATTTTCAGCAGAATCAAAATTTTCTAAATCAGCATCAAAATTTTTTTTGAGATAGCTAATTAACTGCCCGCTTAAATTTTCATCACTTTCCAGCAAAAACAATTTTTTATTCATAATTTTTTAGGGGCAATTTTTTAACATTTCAGAAACTGCAGCAATAGATTTTCTAGCGTAAGGTTCTAATCTCACCTCAATTTGCTGCTCTGTTATTTCAGGTCCTAAAATACCTATACCCACTGGCTTTAAAAATTCTAATTGTAACTGTATTAAGGCGGGCAAAACCGCAGCTGCCATTGTCCTACCGTGCGCTGTATCTCCTTTTTCTATAATTCCCAATACTGCAACTGCTTCTATTTCTTTTTTTAAAAGAAATTTCTTAACAGCTAAAGGTTTTTCCATAGAACCGGGCACCCACAGCTCACCCGAAATTTTAAGCAAGCGTTTTCTTGCCTCATCTGTAGCAAAAGCCAACATTTGCTTTATCTTTTTTTTATGAAAAGAGCCTAAAACTAGCGCTATATTATACATTTTTATTTGTAATGGTTCGTTTGTATTATACAACAAAAAAAAAATAATCCCAATATTAATTTATAGACTGTCGTATTTGCATTCTGTTTAGCCAAAACAAGCTTATTGCTTTTACGCCAATACAAGCTTTAGCAAAAGCTCCACTGGAGCTTTTGCAGTCTATATTGTGTTAGCTTTAAGTTTTGTAGTGCCCCTAGCCACATTATTGCTACGCCATTGAAAATTTGTGAAAAATGCTCACATACTAGCGTGTATGCTCCGCTGTTTCACAAATTTTCGCACCTGTTCTAACCATTTGGCTAGCCGTCACAGCTGGTTTTGTCCTATTTGGCAAATTCAAAGGTCTATAAAAGTAGTAGAAAGTTTAAAAATTGAAAAATAAAATTTTATTCGTTAGCCTGTCTGTATAAGACTATCCATTTAATTATACTTTAGACTTTTATGATAGACATAGAAAAAATTGTATCTTTGTGTAAACAAAGGGGTATTGTGTTTCAAGGCTCTGAAATCTATGGGGGTTTAGCAAATAGCTGGGATTACGGTCCCATTGGAGTGGAACTGAAAAACAATATCAAAAATTTATGGTGGAAAGATTTTGTGCAGAGACAAAAAAATATTGTAGGCTTGGATAGTGCTGTTTTAATGAATCCCAAAGTTTGGGAAGCATCGGGACATTTATCTAATTTTTCTGACCCTCTGGTAGATTGTAAAAATTGTAAATACCGTTTTAGAGCAGATCACTTGCTTGAAAAATCAGGTGTGAATATACAAAAAATTTTAGAACAATACTCACCTGAATCGGGACAAATAGACAAACTTATCCAAGAGAAAAATCCTGCTTGCCCGCATTGTGGAGTGAAAGGAAATTTTTCTCATACTAGACAGTTTAACCTAATGTTTCAAACAGAGCAAGGGGCAACGAAAGATAGCAGTGATACCATCTATCTAAGACCAGAAACAGCTCAGGGTATTTTCGTCAATTTCAAAAATGCGGCAACAACTGCTCGCCAAAAATTACCTTTCGGAATTGCTCAAATAGGAAAATCTTTTCGCAATGAAATCACACCCGGTAATTTTATTTTTCGTACCCGAGAATTTGAACAGATGGAATTGGAATATTTCTGCCACTCCAATGAATCTTTGCAAGAATTTAAAAATTGGCAATCTTTCTGTGAGAATTGGCTTTTAAAAATTGGTTTTCAAAAGGAACTTTTCCGATGGAGGGAGCATTCCAAAGACGAACTTTCTCATTATAGCAAGGCTACCAGTGATCTGGAATTTCAATTTCCTTTCGGTTGGGCAGAACTTTGGGGTTTGGCTCATAGAGGTAATTATGATTTAACACAACACCAAGTGCACTCGGGAAAAGATTTGTTTTATACAGAAGATGCAGAAAAATTCCTGCCCGACTGCATTGAGCCTTCTTTAGGGGTAGATAGATTATTTTTGGCATTGCTTTGCAACGGTTATACAGAAGAAAAATTAGAAACGGAAACTAGAACAGTCTTAAAATTAATTCCAGAACTCGCTCCTGTCAAAGTAGCTATATTGCCCTTAAGTAAAAAATTAAGTGAGGAGAGTATGAAAATTTTTGATAGTCTTGTTGCTGATTTTGCTTGCGATCACGATGAAAGTGGCAGTATTGGCAAACGTTACCGTCGTCAAGATGAAATAGGCACTCCTTTTTGTATTACCTTTGATTTTGATTCTTTAAAGGATAATAAAATTACAGTGCGTGAAAGGGATAGTATGAAACAGGAGAGAATAGGAATAGATAATATAAAAAATTATCTAATGCAGAAAATTACTTTTTGAAAAGATCACCTAGAAAAAATTATATCTAAAGTAATTTTAAAAATTCATTTTTGGAAAGTCCTGAAACTTTTATTGCTTGCTTGACAATAAATTCTGGAACTTCTCTTGATGAATGAAAAGGTATAATCAAAGGTCTTTTGATACCCTTTTTCTCATACACTCTATGGGAAGAAGCACTACTCCTATCATAAATAAACCCGCATTTTAATATAGCTTTTTCTAATTTACGCGGTTGTATCGTAGTAGCCTACCCATTAAGCCAAAGAATAGAATTTTACAGGTATTTGTATTGTTGTTTTTAAGTCAGATGTTTTAGGCTCTACTTTTTTATACTTTTTCCATCCACAATCCCTTAAAACATCTTCTAAAACTTTCCTTTTTACACAAGAATCTAAAAATAATTTTGTGGTTATTTTTAAATTCTTTTCTGCTAGTTTTAAAGTTTTTCCATAATCAGCTAAATCTAATGCTGGACAATAGGAAATAAAAATATCCTTGTCTTTTTTAAAAGTAATTTTTAATACAACCTGAATTTTGTTTCCTGACTTTTTAATCTCACCAATCACATCTTTATTAAGGAATAAAGATTTTATAGAATTTATTAGTTTGTTCATTTTTTAGAGCGCTTACTTAAAAGACGAGTTCTTAAATTAGTACGAGACCTTTGAATTTGCGTTCTGTTTAGCCAAAGCAAGCTTATTGCTTTCACCCTATGTAGGCTTTAGCAAAAGAGCCGCTGGTATAACCATTTGGCTCTTTTGCAGTCTATATTGTGTTAGCTTTAAGTTTTGTAGTGCCCCTGGTC
This sequence comes from bacterium, assembly GCA_965216635.1. Taxonomy (GTDB): domain Bacteria; phylum SAR324; class SAR324; order XYD2-FULL-50-16. The sequence continues at coordinate 1,375,576 of OZ244188.1, read as the reverse complement.
ACATTATTGTGGCACTACGCCATTGAAAAAAAATTTTAACTCTTGCCATTTGTGAAGAAATGCTCTTCAGTATTGCTGCGAGCTAAAAATTTTTTTCGCACCTGTTCTAACCATTTGGCTAGCCGTCGCAGCTGGTTTTGTCCTATTTGGCAAATTCAAAGGTCTATAATATAAAAAATTATCTAATGCAGAAAATTACCCGCTGCATTAACACAAAATAAAACAGTAGAAATAAAGATTAAGTTTTGGATGAATTTAGAAAAAGGGATTCTTTTTTTTTAGAGAAGGGGGACCTAATTGTTTCCACATTGATGACTTAAAACTCCGTAAAAAGCAATGCACACTCCTAGAAATATGAAGCAAGTTTGAAAAACAAGAACCGTTTCTGTTAAATCCATTTTTACTAATGTCTAATTACATACCACCGCCCTTATCAAAAAATGTAATATTAATGTTATTCATATTATTTCAGTAGAATTTAAAAAAAAACCATTAAAATTGGTTACCCTTTCAGGGTAGTAAAAAATTCTATTTTTGTCAAGTAAAAAACAATTCTTGCATAACCCAAGTATTAGGTTTTAAATCCAGAATTCTATAGACCTTTGAATTTGCGTTCTGTTTAGCCAAAACAAGCTTATTGCTTTCACTCTATGTAGGCTTTAGCAAAAGAGCCGCTGGTATAACCATTTGGCTCTTTTGCAGTCTATATTGTGTTAGCTTTAATTTTTGTAGTGCCCCTGGTCACATTATTGCCACGCCATTGAAAAAAAATTTTAACTCTTGCCATTTGTGAAGAAATGCTCTTCAGTATTCCAGCGAGCTAAAAATTTTTTTCGCACCTGTTCTAACCATTTGGCTAGCCGTCACAGCTAGTTTTGTCCTATTTGGCAAATTCAAAGGTCTATAATATAAAAAATTATCTAATGCAGAAAATTACTTTTTGAAAAAAGACGCAATTCTAAATGCCATCTCTATTCCTTGTTCTGCGTTCAAACGGGGGTCGCATTGTGTAAGATAATTTTGGTATAAATCTTTTTCTCTAATACGATTTAGACCTCCGACGCATTCGGTTACATTTTGTCCTGTTAGTTCTACATGAATGCCTCCAGGGTGCGTTCCTTCTGCGTGGTGAATTTTAAAAAAAATTTCTACTTCTTTCATAATTTCCTTAAAATTGCGAGTTTTATGATTTTTTGTTGAGTAAGTATTGCCGTGCATAGGATCACAACTCCAAACAACCGGATGTCCTGCTTTTAGAACTTTTTGAATCAGAGGAGCTAAATAAGTTTTGATGTTTTTATGTCCAAAGCGGGTAATTAAAACAATTTTTCCTTCTTCTTGGGAGGGATTGAGTTTTTCTATCAGCTGAATAATTTCTTTCGCATCGTGGTTTGGTCCTACCTTGATACCTATGGGATTGACTACTCCGCGTAAAAGCTCTAAATGGGCACTATCTAGATTTCTTGTCCTATCACCTATCCATAGAAAATGAGCACTGCAGTTATACCAATCTTTAGAAGTAGCAAGGGAGTCTTGCCTAGTTAAAGCCTCTTCGTATTCCAAAATTAGAGCTTCGTGAGAAGTAAAATATTCTACCTCGTACATTTCTGGGGAGGATATTCCTATTGTAGAGAAAAATTGTATCGCTTTTTCTATTTCAGCAGCTATGTTTTTGTAGAGTTTTCCTTTCTTTGTGGCTCTGACAAATTTTTGATTCCATTGATCAATCCATTCCAAAGATGCAAAACCTCCTTTGGTAAAAGCTCTTAAAAGATTCAAGGTTGATGCAGAATAAAAATAGGCTTGAAGTAAATTTTCAGGATTGGGAATTCGGGATTGTTCTTGGTGTTGCGATCGGTTGACCATATCTCCTCTGTAAGAAGGTAGCTCTATCCCGTCTATAGTTTCTGTATCTTTGGAACGCGGTTTTGCAAATTGTCCCGCTATTCTGCCAACTTTGATAACCTGCTTGCTACCAGTATAACTAAGAATTAAAGCCATCTGCAATAAAACTTTTAAATCTTCACGAACGCCAATTGCAGTACAATCTTCAAAGGATTCAGCACAACTGCCTCCTTGTAATAAAAAAGCTTCCCCGCGACCTACTCGCACCAAATGTTTTTTGAGATTTCTAATTTCGCCCGCAAAAACAAGCGGAGGTAATTTTTTGATTTTCTGAACGATTTTTTTGAGTTTGTCTTCGTTGCTCCATTGGGGCTGTTGTTTTTTTGCAAAAGCTTTTGTATTCCAAGAGTGCGGATTCCAGTCTGGTTTTTTCATAGTTTGTTATGGTAACAGATTCAAAATTTTTTTACAACGGGATGATTTTTTTGACAACTATCCCATTTGTACTAAAAAGAGCGTCTTTTTTTTCTTGAAACATAGTTTTAATGTAGCCCAAAGAATAAAAATCACCTAAGTAAGATATAGCAGAGACAGAAGTAATTCTGCCTAAAATTTGTTTTTTGTTAGTGATTTTATCTTCTTGCATTAGTGGTTTTTCAGAAATAATTTGCGAGAGTCTTCGCATTACTTTTCCTTTGTAATGTAGACGAGCTATGCCCTCTTGTCCTACAAAACAGCCTTTTGTAAGACTGATAAAATCATGCATGCCACATTCCTGAGGTAGATTTTTTTCACCGTAATCTAAATTTTCTCCCGCTTTACTCATTGCAAAAATAGGTCTTAATTTTTCTAATTCGGATGAAGCGATTCTTTGGGTAATATTGTGCTTTGCTAAAAATGGAATAAAAACATCTTTGTCTGCTTGCAATAAAAGGTAATGACGTGCTTGTAAAAAAATATTGTAATGAGGTGGTTTATGATTGTTAGTTTCTTCTTTTGCTAATTGACTATTGGCTTGCTTTTCTAGTGATTGCTTTTCTAATGCTTGCAGCGGAAAAGTATTCTCAGGATTAGTAGATAAAAGATAAAATAATTCTCTGGATTTTTCAGTGATAAAGCGGACTTCCTCTATAATATGAAAAAATTCTAAATGATCTTGTAATTTTTTGATATTTTCTGGTTCACAAAATAAAAAATATCCTAACTCTAATTTTTCTGGTTCTGTTTTTTCTGGTTCTGTTTTTTGAATAAAAACTAAAAATTTTACTTTACCTAAAGTATTGGTGATTACAGAGGATAAGCTGTTATTTTTTTCTAATAACTCTATATCGTTGGCTATTAAGTTTTGCAAAAAAACTTTAGCATCTTTACCCACCACTTTTAAACAAGCGAAATTTTGTAAACAAAAATACTTGCCAGTATTTATAATATTTTTTTCTAGAGCCATCTACATAAAAATCTAAAGAGTTGTTTTTGCCAAAATAAGATTAGTTCATTTTCGTTTTATTTTGGGGGGCATTCAGAGTAGTGCTGACTTTAAGAAGACCTTGGGAAGTTAAGCAATTACACTAAGCAGTTTGATTCTTTTTAAAAGCATCTGCCACCCAACCACCATCTATGGTTTCTTTTTCTACCAATTTTTTAGCTACTTGACGGAGGGTTTTGATGTTTTTCTTTAAGATGGCTGTCGTGTTTTTATAAGCCTTATTTAAAATATTTTGAACTTCTGTATCTACAATAACCGCAGTCTTTTGTCCCATAAGTTTCTTTTTAAAAAGCTGCTGTCCCAAAAATACATCCTCGTTATCATCTGCTAGATAAACGGGTCCTACATCTTTGCTCATTCCCCAGTTGCAAACCATTTGATAGGCAAGTTGACTGGCTCTTTCTAAATCATTGCTAGCACCTGTAGAAAAATTTTTGTAAATCACATCTTCTGCAGCTCTACCTCCCATCATCATTTCTAAACTTTTTAATAAATGTTTGCGAGTAACATAAACTTGATCTTCTTTGGGTAAAAACAAAGTCACTCCCAGCGCTTGAGAATGAGGTACAATTGTTACCTTGTGCAGAATATTTTCATATTTGTTTGCCACAGCAACTAAAGCATGACCTGCTTCGTGTATAGCTGTCATTTCCTTTTCTTCATCGGTGATTTTCATACTTTTTCTAGCAGGTCCCATAATAATTTTCTCTAAAGCAAGTTCAAAATCTTCTTGGTCAACAGAATTTTTTCTCCTCCTACCAGCCATTAAAGCGGCTTCGTTAGCAAGATTAGCAAGACTCGCCCCCGTCATTCCCGTAGTTGATTGGGCTACTATGTCTAAATTTACATCTTTAGCTACCTTGATCCCTTTAGTATGAACTTGGAGTATTTTTTTTCTGCCTTCAAGATCTGGAATTGGCACAACCACTTGACGATCAAAACGACCTGGTCTTGTTAAAGCAGAGTCTAAAACATCGGGTCTGTTCGTCGCTGCAACCACGATCACACCTTCTTGATTAGAAAAACCATCCATTTCTACGAGTAATTGATTTAGGGTTTGCTCTCTTTCATCGTTTCCTCCGCCAAGCCCTGATCCTCTTTGCCTTCCAATAGCATCAATCTCATCTATAAATATAATAGATGGTCTATTAGCTCTAGCTTTGTTAAACAAATCTCTGACTCTACTGGAACCTACACCTACAAACATCTCTACAAAACTAGAACCACTAACACTAAAAAAACTAGCATTAGCTTCTCCAGCTATTGCCCGTGCTAAAAGCGTTTTTCCTGTGCCCGGACTTCCACAGAGTAAAATACCCGTAGGTACCCTACCACCCATATCAAAAAATTTTTGGGTATCCTTTAAAAAATGAACTATATCTAATACTTCGTTTTTTGCTTCTTCAATTCCAACCACATCCTCAAAAGTCGTTGTGATTTTACTTCTATCAATCGCAGTAATTGCCGTCTGTCCAACATTAATGAGTTTATTTCCTCCTTGCATTTGCTTAAAAATAAAAATCCAAACTCCTACAATCAAAAGTACCGGCAGCCAAGTTGCTAAAATATTAACAAATAGATTCCCCCCTCTAGTAGCAGCATATTTAAATCTCACTCCATTTTCAAAAAGATACTTCCCTAATTCTTTTTTGTAATAAAAAGGAATGATTGTGCGTAAAGTTTTCTCGCTCTGGTTGGTGGTGAATCTTGCTTGCTCTTCTTGAATAATCACTTCACCCACTTCACTAGATTCCACTAGATTGGTGAAATCGGTAAAAATAACAAGGTCTTGCGGTTTGGTCTGATTGAAAAGATTATAAAAAAAGAAACTACCCAGCAGTATTAAACTCAAAAAGAATAACATAGAATAGTTTTTCTTAGGAGGTGCCTGATTGTTTGGATTTTTCTTTGGAGGATACCCTTTAGGATCGTTTTTTTGATTATCTGATGAAGATACCTTTTTCTTCTGCTGATTTTTCTTCTGTTCTGACATTTTGTTCTGTTTATGTGAAATTTAAGAATTTATTATTGAATAATACAATACTTTTATAAAAAAGAAAAGCATTTTATACAGAAAATATTTTTTTTATAGACTTTTTAATTTCGCTGATGCTTATTTAACTATTGGGGCTAGGCAAGGCATAAAATTTACAAAAAAGCGGAGCATACACTCTGTGAGTATTTTTTGTAAATTTTTAACGATGCCTAGCCGTCACATAACGCAAATTCAAAGGTCTAGTTACTTTGTAAAAAAACAGGTCACTCAAATTTTGAGTGATAAAATAAAAAACCTCGTCTTATTGTTGGATAACAAGATACTGTTGCTTAATATTTATTCTAAAATAATCTGGGATTTTTTGCCACTGGAAAAGATCCACAGATACAAGTAAATCGCTTTCTTCTAAAACTTCTTTTAAATCTAAAAACTCTTTGGTTGTAATATCAAAAACAACTAAATCTAAATCTGATCTTTTATTAGAAGTGCCATCCACCCTAGAACCATAAGCCCAAACAGTTTTAGAGTGGACTTTTTCTTTTAAAATATTTTTTAACAATTTGAATTGTTTTGCATCCAAGTCGAAATTTTTACTTCCATTTTTCATCGCTAAGTTGTTCGTAAAGTTCTATTGCATCTTTTATAAAATCAGATATTACATTTATAGTGCTAAGGGCTTTTTCTTCTGCATAATCATGGCTTGTGTTGATACGAGCTTGGTTATATTCGTTCCAACTTTCTATATTCACAATTAAATCATTTTTAAAAGCCAACCGAATAAGCGGCTTAGGACCACTCGGAATCTCACTCTTAGGCAAGCCAATATTTTCTCCTAACCCTTTTTTGATTGATTTCCAAGCTGTATCAAAACACACCTCAAACCGTTGAATCGCAGATTCTTGAATAGCATCTTTATCTAGTTGTTTTAAAGAAGAATCGTCTTTTGTAGCTAGATGGTTTTCATATTGTTCCAACAGACGATGAATAGATTTTTGTAGTTTTATGTAGTTTATTTTTGGCATTTTTTCTGTGTGTTTGCTCCAAATTTTTTTTTATACTAGAATAGTTAAAATATCACTAGATAAAACAAAAAAGCTCAAAAGTCAAATTATTTTTTGAATTTCTCGTTTATTTTGATAGTAGTTTCTAAATGTTCTAAAGAAGAGTTTAGAATTTCTCGTTTATTTTGATAGTAGTTTCTAAATGTTCTAAAGAAGAGTTTAGAATTTCTCGTTTATTTTGATAGTAGTTTCTAAATGTTCTAAAGAAGATTTTAGCATACTAGGCTATTGCTTTTGTATCTTTATTGTACTATTTGTTCTATTAATAAATTTAACAATTTTAATCCAACTCAATGAATTTAAACACTGCAAAATCAGTATTAATCACAGGTGGCACAGGCTCTTTTGGTAAAGCATTTTTGAAAAAAATACTAAAAGATTTTCCTAATTTAAAGAAAATTGTCATTTTTTCTAGAGATGAGTTTAAACATTTTACAATTCAAAATATGTTTGAATTTAAAGACGAAGAAAAAATAAGATATTTCATTGGCGATGTTCGTGATTTAGAAAGATTAAGAATGGCGTTTAAAGGAATTGATATAATTGTTCACGCTGCCGCCTTAAAGCAGGTCCCTCTTTGTGAATATAATCCATTTGAAGCTATTAATACAAATATTTTAGGGGCACAAAATATTGTTACTGCTGCTATAGAAAATAATGTAAAAAAAGTTGTTGCCTTAAGCACAGATAAAGCCTGCGCTCCTGTAAACCTATATGGGGCTACAAAATTGTGTTCTGATAAACTATTCATTGCCGCCAACTCTTATTCAGGTTTTTCAGAAACTCTTTTTTCTGTAGTTAGATATGGTAATGTTTCAGCAAGTCGTGGTTCTATTATTCCATTTTTTATGGATTGCGTCAGAAATAAAGCTAAATACATTCCAATCACTGATACAAGGATGACAAGATTTTGGATAGAACTAGAGCAGGCTGTCGATATGGTGATAGAGGTTTGCGATCTAATGGAAGGGGAGGAATTATTTGTAAAAAAAATTCCATCGGTTAAGGTCACGGATATAGCCAAAGTTATAGCTCCAAATTTGGAGCATAAAGTTATCGGTATTAGAGCAGGTGAAAAATTGCACGAAATGATGATTTCTGGTGATGATGCTAGAAACACTATAGATATAGGTAAATATTATGTTATTTTACCAGAGGTCAAGGATGATTTAAAGTCTAAGCTAGTTAAAGAAAATTTTATTTATAGAAGCGATTTGAACGATGACTGGTTAGCTATTGATGATATGAAAAACTTTATCCATAAATATTCCTAAAAATTATAAAGCTTTATTCTTGGAATATGAAAAAAAACACTGCCCGCGTTATACCTTATGGAAAGCAAAATATCAATCAAGATGATATAAACTCTGTAATATCTGTTCTCAAATCTGATTTTATTACCCAAGGTCCAGAAATTGAAAATTTTGAAAATAAACTTACAAATTATACTAAAGCCAAATACTGCACAGCGGTCAATAGTGCAACTTCTGCCTTACATATTTCTTGTCTTGCACTAGGTTTAACGAAAAACGACATAGCATGGACTTCTCCTAACAGTTTTGTAGCTTCCAGTAACTGTGCTTTATACTGCGGTGCTAAAATTGATTTTGTAGATATTGATGAAAAAACTTACAATATCTGCCCAGTTCTTTTAGAAGAAAAACTTAAAATAGCTAAAAAACAGAGAAAATTACCAAAGATAGTTATCGTAGTGCATTTTTCAGGTCAATCCTGCGATATGGAAAAAATCAAAGCACTATCTGATGAGTATGGTTTTAAGATTATTGAAGATGCCTCTCACGCTGTTGGCGGATCTTATCTAAATCATAAAATTGGTTCTTGTAAATTCAGTGATATTACAGTTTTTAGTTTCCATCCAGTCAAAGTTATTACTACTGCGGAGGGAGGGGTAGCTTTAACCAACAACAAAGAAATAGATCACAAATTAAATTTATTGAGGAGTCACGGAAATACTAGAGATAAAAAGCAGATGGGCAACAAAAAAGATGCTTGGTATTACGAGCAGATTGATTTGGGTTTCAATTATAGAATGACAGATATTCAAGCTGCGCTCGGTTCTTCACAACTCAAAAGATTAGATCTGTTTATTAAAAAAAGACATCAAATCGCACAAAAATACAATCAATTACTAAAAAACTTACCAATAAATCTACCTTTTCAAAATTCAAATCAATATAGCTCTTTTCATCTATATGTGATTGCTTTGCATAACCAAAATTTACGCAAAAAATTATTCAACCATTTAAGACAAAATAAAATTTTAGTAAATGTGCATTATATTCCAATCCACACTCAGCCATTTTATCAAAAATTAGGTTTTAAAAAAGGCGATTTTCCCAATGCTGAAGACTATTATGAAAGGACAATGAGTTTGCCTATGTTTTATGACTTCACAGTAGAAGAACAAAATTATGTGGTAAAAATTATGAATGTTTTTTTTGATAAAAATAACTAAAGGCAACTGTTATATCTCTATTTCATTCTAGTGATTGCGACAATTAAAAATAAAATAGTTTTTCGGGTAGATTCTTCGTTTAAGATTGCTACTGGTCATGTGATGCGCTGTTTGACTTTGGCTGAAAAATTAAGAAAAGAGAAAGCAGAAGTAGTTTTTATATGCCGTGACCTTGAAGGAAATATAATAGATAGGATTGAAAAAGAAAATTTTGTAGTCAAACAACTCCCTAAACCCAGCAAAAAAATTTTATTTCCTAAATTTTTTTCATACCAAGATTGGCTTGAAGTAGATTGGAAAGAAGATGCAAAACAAGTAAAAGAAATTTTAGAAAGTTTAGGCAAAAATATTACTTTAATCATTGACCATTATTCTATAAACCAAAATTGGCAAAAGAGTATTAGGGGGAATGTTGCTGAAATTATTGTGATTGATGACCTCGCCAATAGAAAACTAGATTGTGATATAATTATAAATCAAAACCTATATTATGATTATCAAAGTAGTTATGATAATTTAGTTCCACAAAATTGTCAGAAATTTCTCGGACCAAGCTATGCCATTTTGCGCGAGCAATTTTATCAAATAAAAAAAAGAAAAAGAAAAGAAGTTAAAAATATTTTGATTTTTTTCGGTGGTATTGACCCGGATAATTTAACTTTGAAAGCCGTCAATGCCTCTCTTGAGGCTGAACAAAAACTGAGTATAAAATTTAATATTCTAGTCATCGGTGCTAAAAATAAGTATCAAATGCAAATAAAAAATATCTGTAAAGAAAATGGATTTGAATATCAAGCTTATATTGAAAGTATGGCGAAAATTATGCACGGGGTAGATTTATCTATAGGTGGGGGAGGTTCTACCACATGGGAAAGATGCTATCTTAACCTACCCGCTATTGTTATCTCACTCGCTGACAATCAAACTAAAGTATGTCAAGCCTTGCAAAATTATGGAGTGATAAAATATTTAGGGAATAGCCAAAATATAACCCAGAAAACAATCACTGCTAGTTTGATAGAAGTTTGTAATAATTTTAATTTTAAGATGTTAGATTTTCCTTCTAAATTTAAAGAATTAATAAAGAATATTTTATGAAAGTAAGTCTTACAGAATTAACAGAAGAATATATAGAACAAGTTAGGGTTTGGAGAAATTCTGAACATGTTGCTAAATATATGTATAGCGATGACTATATTTCAACTGAACAGCAAAAGAAATGGTTTGATAAAATAAAAACTGATAAAACGAAAAAATATCTATTAGTTTTTGTTGAAAAAAAAGTAGTTGGATTAATAAGTTTTAGAGAAATAGATTATATAGATAAAACAGCCAGTTGGGCTTTTTATTTAGGAGATAATAATTATTCTTCTACTGGCATTGGGGTTGGCATGGAATATTTGAGTATTGAATATGCGTTTAATCAATTGAATTTAGTAAAATTAAATTGTGAGGTAATGTGTTTTAATGAGAAAGTTATTAATTTACATAATAAATTTGGTTTTGAAAAAATAAAGATTTTCAAAAAAAAGATAAAAAAAAAAGTTATTAAAGTTATCTCAATGAGTCTAATGGTAAATATATGGAAAAATAACAAAAAAAAATTTAAAAGAATTGTAGAAAAGAAGTTTTCTTGAAGAATTAAATATAGCAAATTGATAATTTTAACTGTTATAGAAAATTTAAATAAATTTGAATTGTCTAGACCCTAAATTTTTATAAAAAAGTAGCTTTCATAATGAAAAATAAAAAACAAATATGTGCATACCTAAAAATCTAAAATGTCCCAAGTTCTTGATAAAAATTTAAATCCTCCTTTCATAATAGCTGAGATGTCGGGCAATCATAATAAAAGTTTAGAACGTGCTTTAAATATAGTGGAGGCTGCAGCAATGGCTGGAGCGGATGCTATAAAATTGCAAACCTATCGTGCGGATACCATCACTTTAAATGTTGATAATGAATACTTTAGAATTAACGATGAAAACAATCTTTGGGATGGCAAAAATCTTTATGAGCTTTATGAGAAAGCCTATACTCCTTGGGAGTGGCAAGAAACTATTTTTCAAAAAGCAAAAGAGTTAGGCATTATAGCTTTTTCAAGTCCGTTTGATGAAACAGCGGTTGATTTTTTAGAGTCTATTCATTGTCCTATCTATAAAATTGCCTCTTTTGAAATTATTCATTTACCACTTATTAAAAAAGTAGCTCAAACTAAAAAACCAATGATCATTTCCACTGGTATGGCAAGTTTAGCAGAAATCAAAGAAGCGTATAATACTGCAAAAAGTAATGGAGCTGCCGATATCACCTTACTAAAATGCACTAGCAATTACCCCGCAGATGCTAGCGATGCAAATCTTACTACTATTAAAGATTTACAAGAAAAATTTCTTGATTGCGAAGTAGGACTTTCCGATCATACACAAGGTATTGGAGTAGCCGTTGCTAGCGTAGGATATGGGGCTACAGTCATTGAAAAGCACTTTACCTTAAAACGTAGTGATGGTGGAGTGGATTCAGCTTTTTCAATAGAGCCTGAAGAACTAAAAAATTTAGTGAAAGAAACTAAAAAAGCTTATAAAGCAAAAGGTAGCGTATCTTATCAAAGGTCAGAAAAAGAAGAAAATTCTATGATTTTTAGACCTTCAATCTGGGTTAATAAAGATTTAAAAGCTGGAGATGTTTTATCAAAAAATAATATCTTCATTAGACGACCCGCAAATGGTTTAAGTCCAAAATACTACGATGAAATCATTGGTAAAAAGGTAAAAACGGATATAAAATACGGAGAACCATTAAACAAAAATATAATAGACTTTTGAATTTGCCAAATAGGACAAAACTAGCTGTTTAGCCAAAACAAGCTTTTTGCTTGACGCTTTTTATGGGCTACTTGTGGGCTATAGAAAAAGTGCCTTTTGGCACTTTTGCACTCCTTTTTTGGAGTATGCAGGGTTTGTAGTGCCCTGATCCCATTATTGTGGCACTACGCCATTAAAAAAAATTTTTTAACTCTTGCCATTTGTGAAGAAATTTCTTCTACGCTCATTCCTACGAGCTAAATTTTTTTTTCGCACCTATTCTAACCATATGGCTAGCCCCAATAGTGGGGGTAAGCATAACGCAAAATTTATGAGATAACTTAACTCTTCCATAGAATCTGTCTTTATTACACTTTTAAAGACGTTCCTCTTTGAAACATTTCAGCAAAGAAATCGTTAAGTTGTTTTGCAAAGTCTGGGCGGTAGAAACAACCTACGGCTAAAGGTCTGTTTTTATCAGGCTCAAAGCGAAAAGCCTTACTATCTACAACAACAAAGTGGTTGATTCGTCTTCTATCTTCTGCACTTGCTTCTTTGATTTTACAATTTTTGTTTTTCTGACAAAAATTCAAAAAACTATTTTCTTGTAATGAATCATCTTTTTCTTGAATTAGTATTTCCATTTTAACTTTCTTGTTTTTCAAAACTTCTTCTGCACTATCCATAATTTGTCCATTGGTATATACCAACGGATTCAGTTTTCCAGTAAATATCTCTATTTTATCTTTTGCATAAGAAAAAAGCGTAGATATTAAAACTGCTGCGTGTTCCACAGTTCCATTAGGGACTAACTCGCTAGATCTTAATTCAATTTTTCTTTTTAAACTTTCTTTATATTCTAAAAGAAGTTTTTCTTTTTCTTGTGTGTTCATAGTGTTTTACTTAAGGATTAAATGGAAACTTTGATATTCTTCAGTTATAAAAATAAATTTAGGCTTGAATTGTTTTTACAACTTCTACTGACGTATAACTTTCAAACTATTATAGTTTTATTACACTAGATAATTTGCTTTTTAAATACTACTTATTTATAAGATATAAGCAATTATAATACTATATTGGCAATATAGTCAAGATTATAATAGTGAGAGATTGGCAATAATAGTCAAGATTATAATACTATAATAGTGAAAGATTGGCAATATAGTCAAGATTATAATAGTGAAAGATTGGCAATAAATCTACTATTTTTAACAAAAAAGCAAAGTCACGGTTTTAAAATTAGCAGTATTCTACCTGATAGAGATAGGCAAGCTAAGGTATACTCTCTTCCTTTTACAAAATAGATAGCCTTAGATTAAATAAGAGTTGCAGAACAACACAAGTTGACTATTCTTTATAGATTCTGCTAAACTAACAAGTAAATTTCGATATCTTAAATAAGAGTTGCAGAACAACACAAGTTGACTATTTTTTATAGATTCTGCTAAACTAATAAGTAAATTTCAATATCTTAAATAAGAGTTGCAGAACAACACAAGTTGACTCTTCTTTATAGATTCTGCTAAACTAACAAGTAAATTTCAATTTTAATAGAATTGGCTAAAAAGAGAACTTATGAAAACGATTAAACCTTACGGTAGAAGCTTTGTTGAGAATAAAAAACGGCAGATTGAACACAATAAAGAAAAACCTAACAACAAAGAATCTATTGAAAAATTCGTGCATAGTGATAAATTTTTTTTTATCGCTCAATGGGCTTCAATATTAGATAAAATTATAAAAAAACCCGATAAAAGCGGATCTTTTAAAAAAGGCAAATTTCTAAATGAAGACACTTACGAGGCAAGAGAAAATTTAAGCGAAGCATTTATAAAATTATGGAAAAGCAAAGATTTGATAAAATTTAATCAAGATGAGGATTTTTTAAAAAAATGGAAATTAAAAGTACATCCTTACAAAATAGAAAAAATAGAAAACAAACAAGGAATTGAAAAAGGTCGCTGGTATAAAAGATTCATTGGCAATAATGAATTAAATCAAATTGATTGGGATGAATTAGCAGAAAATGTTTATCAACACTTATATGAAAACAAGCTATCTATCTACTTAGAAGAAAAAGAATATAAGAAAGGCTTGATTGATAATCTTGCCGAATCTATTAGTAACAATACTCGTAAATTTGAGGTTGTAGACAGTCTATTTCAATCTCTATCAGCCAACGAGAAAAGCTATATTAAAAGCTTAAAAGAAAATATTTTATTAAAAAATTGGAAAAAAAATTGGGAAGAAATTAGGACAGCTTATCAATTAGAAGAGTTAGTAAATTGCCTTATTAAGGAAGAGAACAATAAAAAATATCTTTCAAGAAGAGATGCTATAAAATGTCTTTACGATCATTATAAATTGATTTTTAGCGAGGATGTGAAAATAAAAGAACTACAAACAGAAAACCACGAAAACATAAGCAGTGGCTTTACCATTGTATAATTAAAGAGGCTTTATACCAACACTACCCTAAATTTCCTCCAAGTATAATTAAAGAGGATTCATACCAACCCCGCCCTAAATTTGCTCCAAAAAAAGCCTACCAACTAGATGTAAATAGCTTACACAACCTAGCTCTATCTATTGAAAGAAACAGGATAATCTCTTTTGCAATTCGTTTAGGTAAGGTTATTCATTATACCGCAGAAAATGATGCTTTAGCAGGAACAAAGGATTTAGAAAAAATAGCAAACAGTGATTGTTGGACGAGCGAAAAACAAACAGAAATCAAACAAAAGGAATCTTTTATTAAGCAGTGGTTAGGTGCTTTATCTATTGCTAATAGCAGTTTACGAAGATTAGCTGCTCCAGATTATCAAGGCAAAGATATTTATGTTAGAACAATTGAAATTGATGACAAAAAGTATTTTGACGATCAATTTAATCTATTGTTTGGAGAAAACCACAATTTATACAACGAAAATCGTGATGCAATACTAAAATGCTTACGATGTACTCTTGCCGATATTCGCAACGCCAGTTTTCATTTTAATACAGTTAGCGATGTGCTAAAAACAGACACAAATATTGACGACCAAGAAATAAAACCAGCGATAGAGCAATACATAAAGAAGCATTTAGAAAAACAACGAGCATTACTCATAGAATCACTAAAAGCAGCACACATAGAAACCCATCTTAATCAAGAACAAGCAGATATATTTTTAGCAGAAATACAACAAAAAACCACCACCTTTCTTTTACCAAAATTCAGCAAATTGCTAACAAGAGCAGATAATATAAACCCAAGGAAAACTATAATTAAAGCAGCGAATCAAACAGCACTACAAGAAAATAAAACTCTGCTTTGTCAATTTGTCTGTTTAAAACAAATATATGAATCAGGTTTTCATCAGTGGCTTGAAGAACAAAACACAGATTTATTGAATAGCTTTTTACAGGAAGCAAAAAACACAGCGACAGAATCTGCTGAGAAGATGAATCGGAGAAATGCTTTAGAAGGCGAAGAAATCAAAGCCAGAATGGATAGGTTGCGTGATTTGAAAACAGATGAAAAATTATTAGATTATTTTTCTTATCTAGCAGCAGAGACAGCCAGCTTTTTTCAAGTGAAAATCAATCCTTACATTAGCAATGTAGAAGGAACAAAAGCACAAAGCAATTTCATTGAAGATTTTAAAAAAGATTTTTTAGCTTTAGCTTTTAAGTGTTATTTAAAAGAAAAAGAATTGGAATTTTTATTGAGGCTTATAAAAGGTGCAACTTGTCAAATCCAAGAAAGCCAACTGCCTCTAAAAACAGAAATCAAAAACTCAGCCATCTACATATCGCTTCATCTAATCCCAGTAGAATTTGTGAGTCATCTAGCCTTACAAATCAAAAAATACCATATATTAACGGGCAAAACAGATCTTAGTGCTATTGCGGAAGCGATTGATTTATATTTAAGTATGCACAACGCCACCCTTGATATAACAAGTTTGCAAGATAGTGAATTAAAAGACTTTTATGAAAATGAGGAAGTTTTTAACGGATTATTTAAACAAAACAATGAGTTAGACGAACAACTAATACCAGTTAGAGGTTTGAGAGAATTATTAAAATTTGGCAATCTAGCACAATTAAAAAAACTTTTTGCTGATTCTAAAATCAAAGACAATGAAATTGAGGAACTAAAAAAACAAAAAGATAGCATAGCTGAAATCCAAGAAGAGAAAAAAAGATTACACGAAAAACTCAGTCGTTCCAAATCCATTAGACAAGAAGATTTTGATCGTTATGCAGAACTGGCAAATAAAACAGAAAACTACAGCCATTTAAAAAACCGTGTCTACTTGCACCATCAAAAACAAATCCACCAGTTGATGATAACTATTTTAGGTCGGCTTGTCGATTTTTCGCATTTATGGGAACGTGATATCTATTTTGCTATGTTAAGTATTTTGACACTTAGAGGTTTAGAAATAAAGAACGAAGATTTTGAAAAATTTGCAAAAAAAGGGAACATTATAAAAGTATCAGACATAAAAGAATTGGTCCAAGAAGGGCAAATTATAAAAGCATTATATAAAATAAAAGACACTCATAAAGCCATCTACAACAAGCTTGATGACTTTTTTTTTATTAGCAACAATAGAAAAATACGCAATGATTTTACCCATTTTAACTCTTTGAATAAACCTGCCCTTATCAATCTAACAAAGTTACTCAACGAAGCTAGAAAATTAACGCAGTACGACAGAAAACTTAAAAATTCTGTTACCAAATCCATTACCGAATTACTAAAAAAAGATAACTTAAAAATTAACTTTAAGATGGAAAAAAATGAGTTGCTATGCGATAGCCTAGAAGTGAAGAAGGTAGAACACCTTAAAGGTAAGAGAATAGAAAAAAATTATAGAAACTCAAAAAACCGCAAAATTATTGAAGAACTGCATTCAGAGAAATACAAAGATGCGGTTGCTAAATTATTCAAAAAATAGCGTAAGGTTTGCGGGAAATGATAAAAACAATGCAAAAATTTTTTGCAAAAACCTGTTTTTATCTAGTAAAATCAATGGTTTTGTAGTTATTGTTGAGAATTACCTAAATGGAAGAGGACTACACCTCCCATTATTATGCTGTAGCCATTCTCAATGTTGAGAATTACCCCTAAATGGAAGGGGACTACGCCAGACAAAACGCCCTGCCTTCTACCGATTTGTTGAGAATTACCCCTAAATGGAAGGGGACTACACCTATTTTTATTTTTCAACGATTTTTTTTTAGTTGAGAATTACCCCTAAATGGAAGGGGACTACACCTGATTTTAGATTAAAAATAAGAAAAAGAAACTTGAGAATTACCCCTAAATGAAAGGGGACTACACCTGAATTTTATGTTGATTCTAATATGAAAAGGTTGAGAATTACCCCTAAATGAAAGGGGACTACACCCTAAAAGCTATGTAGATTTAATTAATTTAGTTGAGAATCACCCCTAAATGAAAGGGGACTACACCTACCCAAGTTTTGACTATTAATTATTTCGTGTTGAGAATTACCCCTAAATGGAAGGGGACTACACCCAAATTTATAGAGGCAGTAGTAGGAATGGAGTTAAGAATTACCCCTAAATGGAAAGAGACTACCCCCGAAATGATATTTTGAATTGTTTTAACTAAGTTGAGAATCACCCCTAAATGAAAGGGGACTACACCGTTAAGGTTGTTAAAAATGATGAAGTAAAAGTTGAGAATTACCCCTAAATTAAAGGGGACTACAACCCACTTCTTGAGTTTTTGTATATTTCATAATGTTGAGAATTACCCCTAAATGAAAGGGGACTACACCCTAAAAGCTATGTAGATTTAATTAATTTAGTTGAGAATCACCCCTAAATGAAAGGGGACTACACCAGTTATTTTTTATAATATTCTGCTTCTCCAGTTGAGAATTACCCCTAGATAAAAGAGGTATTGTGCGGTTGGTTTGTGGTTAGCTGTTGCAATTAAACAGATAGATTTGTGATTGTAAAAATCTTCTTCTTAAAAGAAAAGAGATTTAGTTGTATTTGTTTGTGATTTTCCACTGGACTTTTTTTGTTTTTTCTAGTGGAATAATTTTAAGAATTTTTCAAACTATGTCGCAAAAAAATTATCAGATTTTAGAAAAAACAGGGGCTAATTATGTGCCCTTATCTCCGTTGTCTTTTCTCACCCGAACGGCAAATATTTTTGGCTCTCAAGTGGGGGTTATTTATCAAGATAAAAAATATAGCTGGAGCGAAGTTTATAAACGCTCGGTTCGTCTTGCCTCTGCACTTCATAAAAAAGGCATAGGAATAGGCGACACTGTCTCTATAATTTCTCCCAATACTCCAGCGATGGTAGAAGCGCATTTTGGTATTCCTATGTGTGGGGCTGTTATCAATACCATCAACATGCGGCTAGATAAAAGTACAGTGGCTTATATTCTCAAACATTCCGATTGTAAATTATTGTTAGTGGATTCTCAGTTTGCAGAATTAGCAAAAGAAGCTATAGCCCTATCTAATCAAGAAATGGAAACAGGAGACCACGGGCTTAATTTTCCTGTCGTTCGTATAGACGATTTAGAAGTAGAAAATCCATCTAGCTGGGGAGATACCGATTATGAAAGTTTTTTAGCAACAGGAGATCCTAATTATAATTGGCAGATGCCAAAAGATGAATGGCAAGCCTTGTCGCTCAATTATACTTCTGGCACTTCTGGAAAACCCAAAGGAGGGGTTTATCACCACCGAGGCTCCTACCTAATGAGTTTAGGAACCGTGACCGCGTGGCAATTACCCATGCATCCAGTTTATCTTTATACTGTGCCAATGTTTCATTGTAATGGCTGGGGACACGTTTGGAGCGTTTGTTTGATGGCGGGAACTTTGATTTGTAGCCGTGTAGTATCGGCAAAAGTAATTTTTGATGCAGCCGCTGATTATAGCATCACCCACTTTGGAGGGGCTCCTATTGTGTTAGGATTATTAGTCAATGCAGCTGAAACCGAAAAACGCACTTTCCCTCAAAAAGTCAAAGCTATGACTGCGGGTGCGCCACCGCCACCAGCAATTTTGAGAGGAATGGCGAAACTCGGGTTTGATGTAATGCAGGTTTATGGATTAACAGAAACCTACGGGCATATCACCCATTGTTTGTGGAAAGAAAAGTGGAATGATTTGAATGAAGACGAAAAAGCAGAAATCAAAAGCTGGCAAGGCATATCTTTTCCTATGATAGAAGAAGTAAGTTTAATGGATACAAAAACAAGAAAACTTATTCCAACGGATAGCAATGCACTTGGAGAAATTGTAATTCGCGGCAACACGATTATGAAAGGCTACTACAAAGACAGTGAGACTACAAAACAGGCTTTTGCAGAAGGTTGGTTTCATAGTGGAGATATTGCTGCTTGGCAAAAAGATAAATATATTCAAGTCAAAGATAGGCTTAAAGATGTGATTATTTCAGGGGGAGAAAATATTTCTTCTGTAGAAATAGAATCCCACCTATACAACCATCCTGCTATTTTACACGCAGCGGTAGTGGCACAAGCTGATGAAAAATGGGGAGAGGTTCCTTGCGCTTTTGTTGAATTAAAACCAGATAAACAAGTTAGTAAAGATGAGTTGACTAAATTTTGTTGCGAAAAACTTGCTGGTTTTAAAATTCCGAAAAATTTTATTTTTTGCGAAATACCCAAAACAGCTACTGGAAAAATTCAAAAATTTGCTTTGAGACAGTATCTTAAAGACAAGTAGAGACTGTTGAATTAGTCTATGGAATTAGCCTGTTATTTCAATTTTGTGTTTTTAAAATTTTGTGGCAATATTTTCAGGAATCATTTCAATAATGATTTCAATAATGATTGAAATTTAACTTTGTATATAATTCTCTAAAATTGGTTGGTTATGGAAAATTTCCGAAATCACTAGGAAAAATCTCCTGATGGCATTTCTATAGAACTACTACAACAAGGAGACGCTTTAACTCCCAAGAACCTTGGATTTCTATGAAAAATATAGGAGAGTGGTAGAAATTTTGACTAGCTTGCTCTCTGTGTCTTGTTAGGGTTTGGAGTACTAGCTTTTTTCGCTGTAGATGTAGAACGAACAGGAGAATTATGCTTTCTATTAGGCGGCACTCTTGAAGGCACCACGCCTTCAGCCCAGTTTGTTCTAATATGTCTTTTTTTTTCTGACATAATCAATTTTTAATATTAAAGTATATAAAAAAGCATAACAAAACAATTCCTAAAATACAAGAAAAAAACGAAGTAATATGCGCTATTCCAGACCAAAAATTCCAGTTTCCTCCGTAATGCGCTAAATATTTATCATCATAATAAGCAATGCTTTTATCAATTTGGTCTGTTTCGTAACGCCTAGCTTCTAAACCTAAAAAAATTCCTCCTAGAATCGTAGTTAAACTAATCGTCAAGAAAATTAAAGATTTTAAAATAATCTCATTAAATTGAATAGGCACTTTTGCACGAATCAAACTAGCCATAAAAGTAACTACTAAAACAATAGCACCTCCTGCAAAAGTCATTAGTGCCTTTTGGTAGTCATTGCTCAATTTTTCAAAAGATTTTATAGATTCTTTTCTTAGAATCAACAATTCATCTTTATAGTCTTCATATTCTTTGCCCTCTTTTTCTTCGGGAACTATTTCTTCTGTAGGTGAAAGTTTAGTGTCTATTTACCCAATTAAATAATATCAAACTATAGCATAAAACCAATATAATAATAAAAATTATTTCAGCATACCTATATTGAGATAGTGAATGCGTAATAGTCACATAAGGAAATAATAAATATAAAAGATAGGATACTGCTAAAATCAACCCTCCCCCAAAAATCCAAAAAAGTTTTTTATTTTGCATTGAATATAGTTTTTAAAAAAGGCTATGATAAGAAATACCTCAATAAAAAGAAATAGTAAAATTTTTTAAAGAGAAAGCTGGGCTTTGATTTTTATACCTTCACCTTTTAAAACAGATTGGGGCAAAGATTCTTGCCCTGTTCGTAGATTATGTCCTAAAAAAACACATCGGGTAAGTTCCTCTGCGGTCGTTATTTTAAATTCTTTAGGAAAATCTAATAGTAATCTTTCTAAGGAAGGAAAAATATCGCTATTCCCGTTTGGAGACTCTATTAAAGAAAAATAAAGTAGCACTCCTTTTTTTTTTAAAAGTTTCAGGCTATTTTGAAATATTTTCTTCCTCTGGGATGAAGCTAAATGAAGATCGCAAATTAGAACGCAGTCAAATTCTTCTTCGCTTGAAAAATTTACTGCGTCTGTTTGCTGAGCCGTTAAAGGTAGGTTTTCTTGTTTAGCTTGTTTTTGCAGTCTTTGAATTGCTGTTTTTGAAGTATCCACTGCTACAACTTTCCAACCCTGTCTTGCTAAAAAGAGACTATTCGCTGCTGCGCCACAACCCAAATCCAAAACAGAAGAAAAATGGTTGGGAAATTTCTTACCAAGTAGCAATATTTCCGAGATCAAAAGTGGGTCTGGTTTGTCGCAAAGTATTTTTTTATTTTTCTGGTAATATTCTTCCCAAGCTTTTGGACTCATAAAATGATTCTGGCGAATCTTCTCTAATTGGGTTTTAAGAATTTTTTGAGAAAAATTCAGATAATCTTTCTTATGCAAAACCTTGTTAGAATAAAGAGCCAATGGTAAATTCAAATTTACCAGGACTTTCTGATGGTTTAGGATTTATTTTAGTGCCGTGTTCAAATTTTAGTATTCCAAGCGGAGTAATCATGCGAACTCCCACCCCATAAGATTGTCTTAAATATCTATAATCTTTTTCTGTTCCTACGATATCGTAGACTCTATCTTCAGCAAAAACATTGCCCGCGTCGTAAAAAATCACTCCCCGAATACTGTAGCCTTCTCTTGTTAGTGGAAAAAGTATCTCAAAATTATTTAAAATTTCTTCGTTTCCGTAGATATGTTGATCATAAAAATTCCTATCTTCAATAGTTAGTGGTCGCCCAGCAAACTCTGCAGGTTGTTCTACGGGACTAGAAGGACCTCGTATTTCTGAATTTTCAAATCCTCTTATGCTATTTGTACCTCCTAAAAGGAACCTAGAGCCCGTGGGGATTAGTGCTTCTGTATTTTGAAATAATTTTCTAGCTCTAAAACGATAATAGAAAACCACCCTCGGTAGTCCGAACAAGGTTTGAAAATATCTAAATGTATAGCTAGCACTCCTGTAGTTTGCATTGCCTCCCAAAGCTCCCCCAGCTTCTGTTAAACGCAAAGTAGAAGACGCTCCATCGGTTGGAAATTGAGGGTGGTTAACTGTGCTGTAACTCCAGCTATTGGTTATAGAATGAGTTTCTGTATTATTGATGGAGATTCCTTTTGTAATATCAGAATATCTAGTTTGAGAAAAACTATAGGATAATCCTAAAGACCATCTGGGCCATATAGGATAAGAAAACCCCTGAGACCAACCTTCTGTATTGCTATTAAAGTCTCTATTATTAGCGTCTTTATCTTCAAAAGATGTAGAAAGGGTGGTTGTAGTTCTCCATTTGCTATCTAAAAAATAAGGTTCGGTAAAAGAAATACTACCAGAATTAGTATTCTCTTGCTTATCAATCTTAAAAGCTATTCTTCTACCTGTCCCCAAAAAATTGCTTTTACTTATAGAAAAATTTACCCCCAATCCAGCGGAAGTGCTATAGCTCAAGCCTCCAGAAATAGAGCCAGTTTGTGCCTCTTGGAGTTGAAAATTATAGTTCGCTTCGTTTCCAGCCTCGGAAAGTTGACTGGAATAACGCACCCCAACCTGAGGCACGAAATAGCCTAGTCTTCTGATTTTTGATAGACTTGTTCTAATTTTGTTGCCATTGAATAGCTCTCCGTCGTAGATGGTTAGTTCTCTACGAAGAATATCGTCTTTTGTTTCTCTATTTCCATAAAACTCTATACGGTTGATGTAGACCTTTTCTCTTTTCTGAACTTCAAAGAGCAAATCCACAAGTTGATTTTCGCTATCTATATTCCTTTTCACTTGAACTACGCTAAAGGCATAGCCTAAATCTTGATAAATACTATTGACAACACTTCTATCACTTCCTTGCTGAAGAATATTATAAGGATCTCCTTTTTTGAGGTTTATTTTTTTAAAAATTTCTTCTTTAGGAAGAAGTAAATCTTGGTCTTCGTCCAAAGACTCTATTTCTATATTATTGACAAAGTATTGCTTTCCTTCCTTAACATCAAAGCTAACTTCTACTGTCGTAAATTCTGGAGATATAATAAAAACAATTTTAGGTTTAGATATTTCTATCTCAATGAAACCATCTTTAAAATAAGCCTGCGAAATAATTTGCAAATCAGCGCCGATTTTTTGCTCGTCAAATCTACCCGATTGATTAACCCACGAAAAACAATCAATTTCGGAAGACTGCATTTTTCTTTCCAAGTCTATCGGTAAAAAATGTTTGCTGCCTTTGATTTTGATTTTGGTAAGATAACTTTTACTACTTTCTAGCACTTGAAAAACCAGCCCTATCTTGTTTTTTTCTCTTTCCCAGCGATATAAAACTTTTACTTTACTATAGCCTTCTTGAATATAGGCTTGAACAATTCTCTTGATGTCTATTTGAATTTGCACTTCATCTATAAAATCAAACTGTCTTGTTTGAATAGCTTCCATAAGTTTATTTTCACTGAGTTTATTATTTCCTTGAAAGCTAATACTATCAATTCTATCTTTTTCTACAAAATCAAAATGGAGTTTGACTTGATTTTTTCCCAAAGATTCCGCCCTCACCTGAATATCCTCAAACAAATTCAATGCATAAAGCTCTTTAATTATATTTACTACTAAAATAGTATTTAAAGCTCTGCCTTTGTTGAGATTGATGAAAGAGAGGATTTTACTCTTAGGAGAATACTCTATACCTGATACACTAAAGGCTGTAATATCCCCTTTAATATTTTCAAAGTCTTGAGCGAGTAAAAAATTATTTGTTAGTAAAAAAAAACAGAGAGTAACTGATATTTTCAATTTGGCTGATATTTTAAATTTACGCATGGCTTTTTTATTGTGGCTTTTTTAGTTTAGTTTTTTGGCTGATATTTTAAATTTACGCATGGCTTTTTTATTGGGGCTTTTTTAGTTTAGTTTTTTGGCTGATATTTTAAATTTACGCATGGCTTTTTTATTGGGGCTTTTTTAGTTTAGTTTTTTTATTGTGGTTTTTTTTTTACAATTTTAATTTTTGTGAGGGAAGGTGTTTGCTTTTTTAAGCTCCCCATTGGCAAGGTTATAGCGTAAAGAAAATTTTTGCACCAAATCTCTATTATGAGTAACCAGCACTAAAGAAGATTTTTTTTCTTTGCAGATCTTTTGTAACAATTCAAAAACCTGCTCGTTCGCTTTAAAATCTAAATTACCGGTCGGTTCATCCGCTAAAATCAACTGCGGGGAATTAATCAAAGCACGAGCTATGGCTACTCTTTGTTGTTCCCCTCCTGATAATTGAAAAGGTCTATGATTTTCTCTTTGACTTAAATTCATAAAATTCAGCAGTTCTCTTGCCTGTTGTTTTATTTTTACAGAATTGGATTGCGAAATCATCCCCGCTAAATAGATATTTTCCAAAGCACTAAAATCAGGGAGTAGGTGGTGGAATTGAAAAACAAACCCTAAAAATCGGCTTCTCCACTGGCAAAGTTTCGTCCCATTTATTTTTCTATCGTGAAAATAAATTTCACCACTATCTACAGTATCCAGTCCTCCTAAAAGATAAAGTAAAGTGCTTTTCCCAGAACCCGATTCGCCGGTAATCACCATCTGGCTTTGCTCTTTGATTTTTAAGTTGATATTTTCTAACACACTGAGTTTTTTATCTGCTCCGTCCCAGTAAGATTTAAAGACAGATTTCAACTCACAAATATTATTCATATCTAAGTCCATCTACAGGGTTCAGTTGTGCCGCTTTTCTTGAAGGAAAAATAGTCACCAAAAAACAAGCCAGCAAGGAAAGAAATAAAATCAATCCTACTTGAAACCCATCTACTAATATAGGTATTTTATCGGTCACATAAACTCCTTGTGGAATTTTAATAACAGAAAAACTTCCCAAAATCCAACAAATGAAAAGCCCCAACAGGGAGCCTACTAGAGATCCTAAAAAACCGATCACAAACCCCTGTATTATAAATATATTGCGGATAGAAGAATTACGCATCCCCATAGCTTTAAGAATCGCTATATCTTTGCCTTTTTCATTTACCACAATCACCAAAGAGCTGATGATATTAAAAGAAGCAACCAGTGTGATCAAAAATAAAATCACTCCCAAACCCAATTTCTCTAATTTTAAAACTGCAAAAAGATTATAATTATCATCTATCCAACTAGTCACAGTATAGGGAAAAGGAAATTTTTTTATGAGTTTATCTTGAGTTTTTTTCACAGCGTCTAAATCGTGCAAATAGATAGAATAACCCCTGATATTATTTTTGAGTCTAAAAGTTTTTTGCGCTTCTTTGAGGTCAATTAAAGTAAAAATCTCATCGTAAGCGCTCAAACCACTTTCAAAAAAACCTACTACTATAAATTTTCTGCGCTGCGGTATTTGTCCAAAAGGAGATATTTTTTGTTTAGAAGACAAAATAGTCAAAGTGTCGTTTAAATCCAGATTCAAATTCTTCGCCAAAGCGGTTCCGATAACAATTCCAGCTAATGTTTCCCCAACAAAATTTCCAGCAAGATTTCCAGTAGGATCTCCTATTTTTCTGGGCTGTGCTTTCAAATTTTGTAAAATTTCTTTTACTTCTTTTTCGTGTTTTGCCTGCGAAGCTTTTGTCTGTTTTTTGTCTGATATTTCTGTCTTATAAAGATTTTTTCTAATCAAAGAACCTATTTTGTTTCCCTGTAGCTCCATTTGTGGATCTATCCCTTTCAAAAGAACGCCACTAGGGGCATCACGGGAGCTTATCAAAGCTTGATCTAGGCTATAAGCAGAGACATGTTCTACTGTCGTAAATTGCCGAATATCTTCTATAATTTGTGGAGAATTTTCTATCTGTTGTTTTCCTCCACTAGCAAAGGCAGATAGCGTAAGATGAGCATTTGCTCCTATAAGAGCTTTTTTTAAATCCTGCTCAAAACCATTCATTACAGATAAAACGACAATTAAAGCCGCTACTCCAATGGTCACTCCCACCACGGCAATATTTGTAATAAAAGAAATAGAACGGGATTTTTTAGGACTTTTTAGATAACGCAGAGCAATAAAAAATTCTAGTTTCAATTTGGAGTTTTAGAATGTGGTCTTCTATAAGATTTTTGCATTATCGTTATGTGACGTTTAGGCAAAGCTAACCAAAAAATTTTAATAAGCCAAATATTATAGCTGATAATAAACCAATACTGGTTACAGTCGCTCTGAAAAGCCATTGCAGTAAAACAGTTCTAGTATTTGCTATTTTAAGGTCAATATTTGCTATTTTAAGGTCAGTATCGCTTTTGTATTCTCCCATTTTTTCTATAAGATCTGAGCGAATCCTCTCTATTTTTATGTCAGTATTTGCTATTTTTTCTATAAGATCTGTGCGAATATTCTCTATTTTTTCTATAAGATCTGTGCGAATCCTCTCTATTTTTATGTCAGTATTTGCTATTTTTTCTATAAGATCTGTGCGAATATTCTCTATTTTTTCTATAAGATCTGTGCGAAGCTTCTCTATTTTAAAGTCAGTATCGCTTTTGTATTCTCCCATTTTTTCTATAAGATCTGCGTTTTTATCCATTTTTGTAGCAGCTGCTGAAAGCTCAGAGGCTGTGCTTTTATCCATTTTTGTAGCAGCTGCTGAAAGCTTAGAGGCTGCGTTTTTATCCATTTTTGTAGCAGCTGCTGAAAGCTCAGAGGCTGTGCTTTTATCCATTTTTGTAGCAGCTGCTGAAAGCTCAGAGGCTGTGCTTTTATCTTTTCTTAAAAACTCTAGCACTTGAAAAGCAATTGCTTGAAATTCTTTTGGATTGATGGTAGTTTGTTTTTGCATAGTAAGTGTTTGTTTTTGCATTAGTAAAACTATTGAATTATATTTTGTCTAAACTATACAACATTTTTTCAAAAAAAACAAGTTTTATTATTTTTTATAAAAAATAGCTAGAAACAGAAAAAAAACTGCCAATAGCCAATAGAATAGCTTGACAAGAAGGTGTTTTTTTATAATTATTCTTTATAAGAAATAGTCAGAAAAAATAAAAAGATGCCAATAGGCACTAAATACTTTTGACAAAATTTTTTTTTTCTGCTAATTTTTAATTTAATACTAACATTTTCATTACAAATAATTATGAAAAACACAAATTCCCAAGTTTTAAAGAAAACTTTTGCTGTTCGTTTCGTTTTGGCTCGTTTTATTTTGGCTCGTTTTACTCTGGTTCGTTTCTTTTTGGCAGCTATTCTTGTTCCCGCTCTTCTTATAGGAAGTGCCTTTACTTTTGGAGGCAGTAATCTGCAAGCCCAAGCGAATGGTAACAGCAAGCAGGGATTTTTCGCTGGTTTTGTCTATCTAAGTGGTTTTAAAGTGGATAGCACAAAAAAGGTCACCACAAATATCACAACCACTGCAAACGCTATAACAGGCTATAGAATCACTGGCTCTTCAGACGCAACTTCTATAGTCGCCAACGTAGATGCCATTTTTTATAATACCCCGTTTATTGGTAATTATCATTATAACGGAGTAGGAACTCTTTTGAAAGAGAGTTGTGAAACAGGAGTCACATCGGTTACAGCGGATGGTAGAACTTATAGTTATGGCACCGTTGCTCTGGATTCTTTTGATGCAGGCACAAGTAAAGGTGAAGGAACTAGTGTGACCACCACAAGTGATGGACCTGGCACGATAGTGCACAGTAATCAGAATCTATTTCCTACGGGAATAAGAAATGATGGAGATGACACTAATTATTGTTTCGCTTACTTTTTCGGTGATCTTTCCTCCGATAGAACCTCTATTACTCTTTCTGCTTATAAGGGGGTATCTGACGATTCAGAACCAACTCCAACTGCTGTAATTGTGGATCCAACAGCAATCACTAGTAGCAAGAGCGATAAACTTTCTGGTATTGGCCTGCAATTCGGCTTTAGGTGGGAAAAATGGAGAGCCTCCTTGACTCACTTCACTGGCAAAGGTGGAGATAACGAGCTCGCCAATACGCTAGTTATGGCGGATTATTTTGTAAACGAGGGTCTTTTTGTAGGAGGCGGTCTAGCGAGTATGAAGCTTACCAATGGATCCGCCAGCGGCTCTGCCACAAGTCCCGCGATTCAGATCGGCTATAAGCAGAAATTAACCCCCAACCTATCGCTTAATTTTGGCTTGACTAAGTATATCTCGGGAGTTTCTCTAAAAAACAGTGTTACTACTAATAATACTACTACTGCTAATGTTAATACTACTCCCATTGTGTTACGCTCTTTTGAAGAAACGCAGACTCCTGACCGCGGCGATTCAGCAGTGGTTGGTGTTTCCCTAATACAATTTGGTTTCAAACAATCTATTACCGCAAGCTATTTTGTTTTACCTAGTACTCAAATGTTTGATTATGATCTTAGAACACCAGTGACCCAAGTCCGCAGCAGAACTGTATATATAAACGAAATCCAGATTCCAGCAGGAGCCTCAGAAACTCAGACAACCGCAACTACAGAAACCGATGCCGAACTAAAAGCACCACTCGTCATCAGCCTCTCCTTCCATTTGAGTTTTTAGGACATTCTGTAGAGGCAACCTTGTAACATTCTGCAGAGGCACCTTGAATAAAAAAAAAACTCACAAGCTCAAAAGCATCGTCATCGCTGGCGGAGGAACAGGCGGACATCTTTTTCCGGGAATTTCTATTGCTGAGTATTTTTATAAAATGCACCCCCATTGCAGAATTAGATTTATTGGTTCCAGCAGAGGCATAGAAAAAAAAGTTTTAGCAAAAACAGATTTTTCACTTTTTTTTCTTCCAGTGCTAGGTCTTTATAGAGTGGGTGTTTTTAAAAAAATAGTTGCTTTGTGCCTGCTTCCTTGTGCTATTTTAAAGTCACTTTATTACATCTTTATTTGGAAACCTGATTTTGTAATAGGAGTGGGAGGCTATGTTTCGGGTCCTTTTTTGCTCGCCTGTTTAATATTGAGAAAAACTTTTTTTATTCAAGAACAAAATGCTCACCCTGGGATGACTAACCGTTTTTTAGGAAAATATGCGGCTTTGAGTTTTTTGGTTTATCCTGATAAGAATGGATTTTTCAAACATGCTGTCGTGACAGGCAACCCTATAAGAAATGAAATCCACGCACTCTGGAAAAACAATAGAGATATTAATAAGAGCCGAGCAAATAAAAAATTTCAAATTACAGTGCTAGGAGGCAGTCAAGGATCTAGTTTCATCAATTCGCTCATTATAGAAAGTCTGCCTTTTTTAGAATCTATCAAAAATAAAATTTGCATAGTCCATCAATCAGGAAAGCTAGACTACCCAAGACTTCAAAAAATTTATCAGCAAAGTAGTGTGGAGTGTTATTTGAATACATTTTTTGACAAAATGGTTGAAATTTATAAAAATACTCACTTGTTTATCTGTCGCTCAGGAGCGGGGGTTTTTGAAATGATAGCAGCGGGAAGAATCGGTATACTTATTCCTATTCCTAATGCTAGTGGAGACCATCAGAGACAAAACGCATTGCAGCTGCAAAAAAATGCTGGCTGTTTTTTATTAGAAGAAAAAAATGCTTGTCCTGAAAAATTAACTGCGATGATTGAAAAAATAATTGAGGATAAAAAAAACCACGCAAGACTGGAAAAAATTTCTCATTCTTATTATAAAGGAGAGGCTGTGAAGAAAATTTACCGTTCTGTTTGTAACTATTTTGAAAAACACTAATCAATGAAACTACTTTCTAGCCTACTTATAATATTTTTTTTACTTGGTTGTGTGAATAATTCCACTCAAGTTTGGGTCGCAGATTTAGACATAAATGTTCGTCCAAAAAGTTTAGAAAAAATAAAACCATTGAAATACAAAAAAGAGAAAAATTTTTTAGAAGGAAAAAGAATTTTTGTTTTTTCTCCTTTTATTAGAACCGAGCTTTTAAAGTTTAAAGAAATTCAAGATTTTTCAGAACAGCTCAATCAACAAAGCAGCAAATTTTGGAGGACAAATTTTTTTACTCAAACTTCCGATGCCAAAAACTTGATTTTAGAAGAAACTCTGCCTTCTAAAATTAAACTAGAGCTCCTTTCTCAAGCCGATTTTTTTTTAGAAGACTTTTTGCTTTTTTTTCGTATCAATAAAGATTTAAGTAGTGCTTTTTATACACAAACTAAATTTGATGTTTTGCTGGTTCCTCAAATTTTATTTTGGGCTTGCGAAGAATGCGAAGAAGAAAATTTACTTTATTTAAGACTGAGTGTCATAGATTTGAAGGCTGGGCGACTTGTATGGTTCGGTGATAATTTTCATCAATTTTCTGATATTCCTAGTCAAGAAAAACAAACAAAAAAAGGAGAAGCTTTGTTTCAAGTTATTTTAAAAAACTTTAAAAAATCTTTCGGCGATTAAATTTGTAGCCAAGCTAGCTCACCAATGAAATTCTTTCACAGAAGTTTTTTGCTGTTTTTTTACCTCTTCTTTTTTTGTCCTACCCTTAAAGCCGAAGTTTCTTTAAAATTACTCGCTGGGGAAATTGTTCTTAAAAATAACAATATTGTCTATAAAAACGCCCAACTTAACTTACAAACAGAAGCTGGAAGTTGGAATATGAAAGCTGAACGAATTTTTCACTTTCCAAAACAAAAAAAAATACTACTCCAAGGTGCTGTAGAGATTCAAAATCAATCCTTAAAAATCACGGCGGAAGAAATGGAAGCAGACACCAAAACTGGTTTTTTCAAAATAGAAAATGGTCTGATTCAAGATGTGAAAAATCAACTAGAAATACAAGCCTCTAAAATTCAGCAAAAAGAAACCGCAGTATACGAGTTAGAAAATGCATTTTTTACTAGCTGCCAAATAGGTGAAAAAACAAACGAAAAAACAGCTGGAGAAGTAAGCGAAAAAACAAATAAAACTTGGGAGATTTTTTTTCAAAAAACTACTTATAGGGTAGATAATTTTGCATCTGGCAGGCATAGTCTTTTTTATTTGAGAAAGATTCCCATCCTTTATTTTCCTATCTTTGCTTGGCCCACTGTTTTAGGTAGAAAAAGTGGCGTTCTTCCTCCCAGTTTTTCTTATAGAGCTGGAGATTCGGAAAATGAATACGGTTTGAGACTACAAATTCCATATTTTTTTAATCTATCTCCACATACAGACTACACCTTGACTTTAGATTATCTACAAACTAGAGGGTTAGGGTTAGACAATGAACTTCATAATCTTGGCAAGAAAAATAGAGAAACAGAATTTAGATTTTGGTATCTTAAGGAAAGCGTCCAACCTAGAGAGGAAGCATTTTTCCCGCAAAGATATTTTGCTAGCCTTTTTCATAGAAATCATTTTTTAAAAAACGGAGATATTTTTATAGAATCCGCTAAGCAATCTGATAGCGAAGTAAAAGAAAATTATTTTACTGATAAGACCTATCCTTTAAATTCTTCTCAAGCAAGAGAAGATAACATCCAACTAGGTTATCATTGGAAAGGTGGTAAAATCACGATGGAAACACAAAGAAATTTTGATTTTATAACCAAAGAAAACAAACTTGCGGGTTCTCGCTTGGATACAGATTTTAGTGAAAGAAAATATTTAAAAACAAGTTTTCAGCAATCTCATTTTTTTGCACCTTATTTTGAAATAGATTTTCAAAGCCAATGGGAAATGTTTGCGTCAGATGATGCTTTTTTAAGCGGACAAGAAGGAGTTGTTTTAGGAAGTTGGACCGGAAAAAGTTGGACTGGAGAAAGATTGACTACCCGTTTAAAAAATCAATTGGTTTTAGGAAATTCTTATTTTTTTTTTTATCCTAGCCTTGAGTTTGTTCGAAAAAATTACCAAGCAAATGACACCTCTACAGATACAGACCTAAATTTTTCTGTAGAAACCTACCCTAGTTTTGTTTTAGATACAGGACTGAATTTTGAAAAGTTCAATAAAACAGGCAAATGGCGGTTTCAGCCTAAAATTAGCTATCAAAAAATCCCACAACAAAATACAAAAGAGCTACTGGCTGATCCAACAAAAGACAACTATTATGCGGTGAAAGGTGATACTCTTTTTGATTCCCATGATACAATACTTGCAAAAAATATAGCCCAATTTTCTTTGCTTTGGGATTTTCAAAAACACCGAAAAACAGAAAAACAATTTTTTTTAGAACTTTCTGTAGTCTACGACCTAGACCCCAACCATACCACAGAAGATATAGAAAGTAGAAACGGTAGCTACATCCCTCCTATAGAAAGAGAAAATGCTTTATCTTTAGAAAAAGCAATCATGCCTATTCATTTAAAGACAAAATGGCTGGCGACAAAAAATTTACATTTTTCTTATTTTACCCGTTATGATAGTCATGCTCGCAAAGATTTAGAGCATCTTTTCCAAGCCCGTTATTCAAAAAATAGAAACAGTTTTACAGCCTCTTTTCATAAGAATATTAGAGACTACACCAACTTTAACAACGAAGACTTTCACAAAAAAAACGAACTCACTATTTCTATCAAAAAAAGTTTGGGAAAATATTGGTCTTCTTCTCTTTTGCTAGAAAGAAATAGTTTGATAGATCAGAAACGCTATCCTTTTAAATCTCAAGTAATAGGCAAGGGTATAGACAAAATTACTTTTGGGTTTGTTTATAATGATTGTTGCACAATAGCCAAAATTTCTCTGTATGAAAAAGTAATCCTTGCTACTGAACCAGAAAACAGCACATTAGATAGAGGGATTAGTTTAGATTTTCAACTTAAAAACCAATTTTAATAGATGGAGAGACTGTTGAACTTTAGCATTATAGGAAAGCTAGACAAGGCGCGAAAATTTTTTACCCAAGAGGAATACTGAAGTATTTTGAGTAATAAAAAATTCGAGCAACGCAGTATAGCTGAACTAGAATGTCTAATTCAATAGTCTCATGGAAATATGAAAGTAGACATGCAAACCATAAAAAAAAAAGTAGAAAAATTAAGAACAGCATTAAAAGGCAGTAAAATCAAAGATAGGGAGGGTTTTTTAAAACTTTACCTAGAATATCTAAAATCTCTGCAAGAAAACGATTCTGCCAGTAATAATTTTACCAGTCAAGAATTTGCTGAAGCTCCAACACTAGAATATAGCAAATTAGAACAGCCTGAAAAAGCGAAACCGTTGCTGAAGCAGATTGTAGTCTGCCGTTTGAACGGGGGTTTAGGCACAACACTAGGGTTATCTGCTCCAAAATTTAGCGTCATAATAAAACAAAAAAAAAATTTTTTGGATCTGGCAGTAGAACAGCTAAAGTCTTTTCAAGAAGAATTTAAAGTAAAAATACCCTTTGTTTTGATGAATAGTTTTCACACCCACCAAGCTACAACCAAAGCTATTAAGAAATATAAAGATTTAAAAATTTACAGTTTTCAACAAAATTGCTACCCTCGTCTTACCTCCCATAGTTTAATAAGCAATTTAACAAACAGTTTAGCTGGTGATTTAGCTGGTGGTTTAGCTGGTGGTTTAGCTGGTGATTTATTGGGCAAAACATTCGCTCCTTTGGATTGCAAAGAATTTGGAGAGCAGGCTTACTACCCACCGGGACACGGAGATTTTTTTTTAAAATTTCAACAATCTGGCTTATTAGAAAATTTTATAAATCAAGGAAAAAAATATATTTTTATAGCCAATATAGATAACCTAGGCGCAAGACTAGATTTGAAAATTTTGAAT
Source organism: bacterium (assembly GCA_965216635.1). Classification (GTDB taxonomy): domain Bacteria; phylum SAR324; class SAR324; order XYD2-FULL-50-16. Next base: position 1,342,033 of record OZ244188.1, on the reverse strand, counting down.
TTTATAGCAAAACAAAACTGCCCTTTTCTTATAGAAGCAGTTAAAAAAACAAAACAAGACTCTAAAGGAGGCTCTCTTTTGCTCTACAAAAAAAAAATAAAACTTTTAGAATCCGCAGAACTAGAAACAATTCCTCGCAATGAACAAAAAAAACTGAATCTCACTGTCTTCAACACCAACAACCTCTGGATTGATCTTTTAGCCTTACAGAAAGCTCTACTTTCTAACTCGTGGCAACTAGACTGCATTGCAAATTGGAAAGAAACCACCTCTCTAAAAAAACAGTCCCAAAATATTTTACAACTAGAAAATACGATTGTTTCTGCCGTTTCTAATTTTGCAAAAGCAAAGATTATTCAAGTGCCTCGGGATAGATTTATACCAGTAAAAAACAAGGAAAATTTGGCTTTTGTTCGTTCTTTATATTGGTAACTCAAAATGAAATTTTTAGTGTTTTTTTTGAGCTTTTTTTTAAGTGGTTGTTATCTAACAAAACAGTCCTATCACCATTTTAAAATCATTTGGAATACTATCCCTTTAAAGTCCGCTATAACAGAAGAAACAGACCCACAAAAAAAAGAACTGCTCGCTTTGGTAGAAGAAGTATTGCAATTTAGCGAAGAAGTTTTAAAACTTAAAACAAAAGGAAATTATAGGAAATACTACCAGACAGAAAAAAAAAGTATCAGCTTTGCTGTGAGCGCTAGCCCTGTTTTAAAACTAGAGGCTTATAGATGGTGGTTTCCTATTCTAGGAAAGGTGGATTACAAAGGATTTTTTGTTTTAGAAGACGCCCAAAAAGAAGCCCAAAAGTTACAACAAAAAAACTACGGGGTTTGGATTTCTCCCGTTCCAGCCTATTCTACTCTTGGGTGGTTTGACGATCCAGTTGTCAGCCCAATGCTGCTTTACGGTAAATATAACCTTATCAATACTCTTATCCACGAAGCTACCCATTCTACGCTATATTTGAAAAACGAAACTACACTCAACGAGCAGCTAGCAAGTTTTGTGGCAAAAATAGGGAGCGAACAGTTTTTGCGAAGACAAGGAAAAGAAGGAGAAAAATTGCTTTTAGAACAAAGACAGAGACAAAAAAAACACCGTCTATTTTCTAAACTAATGAACGATACTTACAAAAAAGCAGAAATGATTTATCAAGACGACACATCAGAAAAACAAAAATCTAACTTAAAGAAACAGCTTTTTGAAAACACAAAAAAAGAAATTTTAAAAATTTATCCTCAAGCCTCCAAAAGATTCTTAAAGCTAAATAATGCTCGGCTGTTGCAATTCCAAAGATACAACGAAAATAATCCTACTTTTGAGAATGTTTGGCTGAGTAGTGGCAAGGATTGGAATGAATTTTGGAAAAAAGTACGGCAAGATTTTTAGATGGGTGAACCTATAGTCAACTCGTCAAATCAACTCCATTTTAAGGTAATCTGGATTTCTTTGGTTTTCTGATGCGGCGTCTTTAATCTGTTTTAGTAATTCCTCTGATATATCCGATTTTTTATCTTTCGTCTTAAAAAGATTATTCAGTTCTGTATAAATTATACAATCTGTAAATGATTTTTCTGACAACTCACCGTAATCACTAGGGCTTATAACTACATAAGAATTTTCTCCATTCAGAGTTTTACAATTCGTTTCTAGTGCTGATTTATATGTTGTAATTATAACAATTAATTTTCTGTCTCCCGCATCATAGTTCGCAATAATAGGAATCCAATGCTTTCGTTTATGTTTTTTATAAAAACTGGATTTTAAATGATGGCTAATATACTTATAAACATTTCTAATTTTAATACTCATATAAAATTTTTGCTGCTTCTAATTGGTTTTTAGCAACTTTCAAGCATCCATCATTTATAAAAAAATCAGATATTTTTATCTCATGACTTTCTTTCTTGCCAGTTATATTGTATTTTTTCCAAGCCCGAAATTCGTGACTTAAGTCTATTAATTCATCTGCATTATAATGACCGAATCTGCTGTGAATTTCATCTAATACTTCTTTGTCTATTTTGGACAAATACTTTAAATAATTGTTATTTTGGGTGAGAAAAACTTTGTAACAGTTTTTTTCTTTCTTTATTTTTAAAAACTCTTTTACATACTTTAATTCGTTCTCTCCTTTTAAGTATTTTTTATTTTGTTCTACAATATTACGAATTTGAGAAGCAACAGGTCCTTTGGCTAACGCAACATATTTATCATTTGTGAGAGAAGCCCCATACTTTCTTAAAGCGTGTATGTCAGAAAAAGATACTAGTTTTAGAACTTTAATTGTTTCTACTCCTTGTTTAGCAAATTTATTAACAAGGTAGGCAACAATGCTGACTTTTTCTTTAAAATAATTATCTAAATTAGAATAGTTTTGTTTTTCGTTCATTTTGATTTTATAAACTATTTTTTAGCTAAAAAATAAATATTTTCAATAAACTGCTCTCTATCCATTATTTAAACTTTTCTCAACTTTAGGAAGAAGATTGTTTTTAATATATTCAAATCCCTCATCAATGTCTTCTTGAGTAATATATTTCCCTTGTTGTAGACGAATATTACCGCGAGAAAATCTAGCAACGATTTTTCGTTCCAGTTCTCTATCGGATTGATTCTTCTTTTCTGTTTGATTATTTGTTCTAAACATTTTATTATTAAAGTAAGAATTAATTTTTATACAAATCTCCCTTATTATATTTTTATAATACATTATAAAAATATAATAATAAAGTGTTTTTATAATATATTATAAAAATAAAATAATAAAGTGTTTTTATAATACATTATAAAAATAAAATAGCAATAAGTTGCCCTTATTTTCCACAAAAAACCGTACAAATCAAGTGTTTTTATAAAAAAATAGAAAAATACCCTAAAATTAAGCAATAATTTGAGTTAATTATTTAAAAAAATGAAATTTGAACTTCACAGCGATTTTAATCCTTCCATAGACCAACAAAAAGTAATAGACAGGCTCAGTAAAGGAATCTCTGATAAACAGACTAGCCAACTTTTACTGGGAGTGACGGGTTCTGGAAAAACCTTTACGATGGCAAATATTATTCAAAAATTGGGTCGTCCTACTTTAATTATGACGCACAATAAAACCTTAACCGCACAACTTTATCAGGAATTAAAATATTTTTTCCCCAACAATGCAGTAGAGTATTTTGTAAGCTATTACGATTACTACCAGCCTGAAGCCTATGTGCCGACGAAGGATCTTTATATTGAGAAAGATACCTCCATCAACGATGATTTGGACAAACTTCGTTTGTCAGCCACACGTTCTCTTTTTGAAAGGGAAGATGTAGTTATAGTCTCTAGTGTTTCTTGTATTTATGGGTTAGGTTCACCCGAAGCCTACTCGGGTATGATGCTCTATCTAATGCAAGGAGCAGAAATGAACCGAAAAGAGATTGTAGCGAAACTTGTAGAAATTCAATATTCAAGAAAGGATATAGATTTTAGTCGCGGAAATTTTAGAATCAGAGGCGATAGAATTGATATTTATTTGGCTTATGAAGATGTTGCTATTAGATTGGAACTTTTTGAGGATACTATAGAATCTATCAAAAAAATAGATCCCATCACTTCTAAAACTATAGAAAAACTAACCAAATGTGCCATCTATCCAGCTAGCCATTATGTGCAGCCAAAAAATATGATGCCGAAAACTTTGCAGATGATAAGCGACGAATTAGACGAGCAACTGTATTATTTTAAAAAACAAAATAGGCTAGTAGAAGCCCAAAGATTGAAGCAAAGAACCGAGCACGATATAGAAATGCTGGATGAGACCGGAAGCTGCAGCGGAGTAGAAAATTATTCTAGAATTATGACTCGCAGACTGGCTGGAGATCCTCCGCCGACACTCATTGATTATTTTCCGCAACAGTCGTTACTTTTTTTGGATGAGTCGCATGTAAGTCTACCTCAAATTCACGGTATGTATCACGGAGATTACAGTCGCAAAAAAAATCTAGTAGAATTTGGTTTTCGTCTGCCTTCTGCTTTGGATAACCGTCCTTTAAAATTTGAAGAGTTTGACGAAATCATCAAACAGAGAATCTATGTTTCTGCCACCCCTGGAGATTATGAGATAGAAAAATCTTCTGTAATGGCAGAGCAAATTATCCGCCCTACTGGTTTGCTAGACCCTCCAATTGAAGTCCGCCCTACAGCAAATCAAGTGGATGATATGTATAACGAAATACTTCTGAGAGTGGAAAAAAAACAGCGGGTTTTGATTACTACCCTAACAAAAAAAATGGCTGAAAGTCTTTGTGATTATTACAGCCAACTAAAAATCAAAGTTTGCTATATGCACTCAGATATAAAAGTTATTGAAAGAACAGCTATTTTAAAAAATTTACGTACAGGAGAAATAGATGTTTTGATAGGAATAAATCTTTTAAGGGAAGGTTTGGATTTACCTGAGGTAAGTTTGGTAGGAATACTGGATGCCGATAAGGAAGGTTTTTTGCGTTCCTACCGTCCTTTGATGCAGACTTGTGGTAGAGTCTCACGCAACTCCGAAGGCAAGGCTATTATGTATGCTGATTCCATCACAAAGTCTATGCAAAAAACTATCGCAGAAACAAATCGGAGAAGAAAAACACAAATGATACATAATGAAAAATATAATATTACTCCCCAAACCATCCAAAAAAAGATACACCAAGCCTTAGTAGAAAAAGAAGAATTTTTAGTGAAAGAAAAAAGTATAAACTATGGGGATAGCAAACAGTTTTATAAAAAAATGCAGTCTGTAGAAAAAGCTATGCACCAAGCTGCCAAAAAACTAGATTTTGAAAAAGCAGCAAAACTACGAGATGAATTGCATAAATTGAGAACGATTGATTTGGAGATATAACTATTCTTTTAGACTGATTAAAACGCTATAAGAGAACTTCTTAATTTTTGGATATGTTAGAGTAAATTTCTCAATTAGTGAAATACTATCTAACAATATTTTTTGTATCCTAAACTACAAGCAATTTTATTAGCTTCTTTTTCTAATTCTATATTATCATGCCCTTTAAAAATTTCTCTTGCATATCGCCAAGCAAATGATCCAAATCCTATTTTTTTATATTGCTGGACATGAACAAGCTCATGTGCCCACAGTCCCAAAGTCTTGTCATCATCTTTTTCTGGCGTAATACTAGGTGCAAATAAAATATAGTAATAAGTGTGAGCGGGATGTCCTAGTGTAATGGAATTACTATCTTTGTAATTTTTAATTATGATATCTAAAAGAAAGAAAATGAATATGACCCACCAAGCGCCGAAGAATGCGCCCAAACCTATAAGAATTTTTGTAAAAGAAAGTTTCTCAAAAGCCTTTCTAAAATTAGTTTCATCATCTCTTTTTGCATAACAAACACAATCACTATCTAAAATATTTAAAAGATCATCATAAATTTCTTTTGATTTGTCGTATTTAACAGGGTCCCATCCCCAGCCTGGCATATTGTTCGGTGCGCTTTGATTTGTACATTCTTTTGTACCCTTATCTATATATTCGCACTTTAAACCATTAATTTTTTCTTTTATGTTGTTTTTTATATTTTCTGGGATAGATTTTGTTTCTCTTCTTTCTGTATGATCCCATAACAGAATAATCCAACATTGAACGAGTATTCGTCCCACATAAGTATACATATCTCCTATTATTCCAAATATCTCTTTATATGGTTTTAGAATGTCAGTCATTGTTCGTTTATTTTAAATAAGGTTGATATTATAGTTTTTAATTAAAATGCTTTAGTATATTTATTCTTTCAATCATATTTTTAATCACCCATAAGAATTTTATCAGGTATTTTAATATCTTGTTTTGGGATATTAATACCGGGAATAGAAATTTTAGTATCTGGGATAGAAATTTTAATATCTGGGATAGAAATTTTAACATCTGGAATAGGCACTCTCACACTACCTAAACTAATTCTCTGACCTAAAACACTAAAACTAGGTACACTCACTCTAATATCAGGAATAGGAATTTTAATATCGGGAATAGGAGCTTTAATATCAGGAATAGAAATTTTAATGTCAGGGATTTTAGCTTTTAATCCAGGAAAAGGAACTGAAACTTTTGAAAAAATGCCAGTTATTATTTTTTTTATATTAGATTTGATCATATCATCTGGGAAAAGGTCGCCAGATTCCTCAGTTTTAGGTGGAATAGGTAAGGTGATATCGCCTACTTTAATCTGAATCTTGGGCACAGGGAAACCAATAGAAGTGTCAATTCCAACCCTAGCATTTTTAAAAATACTTTTTAAATCAGGTAGAAAGGTGCTTGTTTTGATTTTTATATCATTAATAGGTATTTCAAACCCTGGTAATTTAACTTTAAGTCTAGGAAAAGAAACTGACGCATCAGGGATTCCAACACTTATACTTTTATATCTAATTCTAGGACAAGATATTCTAATACGAGGAATAGAAATATACCGCGTGTAGCTAGGGATTTTTATCCCTTTGAGAGGTATTGTGATATATGGAGGAATAATAGCTTTTTTAAGATCATCAATTTTATCTATCGGAAAATCAAATTTAATAGGAATAGTTTTTATTTTAGTAGCCATTCCTGGGAAAAAATTAGGAATTGAAATTTCTTTAATTTTAAGTTTTTGAAAAAACTCACTAATTTTTAAGTCTGATATAGGCGGAACGGGAACAGATACTTTAGGAATACTAAAAGATCTAGTAGAAATATTTGGAGAGGGTAGGCTTGGTACCCTTAAATAAGGTGTTTTAACCTTAGGTATACTGATTCTAGGTATTTTAATCTTTGGTATACTAATTCTAATTCTTGGTGCTCTAAAACTACCCCATCCCATTTTTAAAAAGTTGAAAAATTAATATTACATTACAAAAACAGGCATTCTCTCTCAACCTGATTTTCAAACAGTAAATAGAGTAACATAAAAAAAATGATTTTTGGAATATTTTTAAAAGAATAATATACAACAATTAACAAAATGGCTGTTTTTCCTTGATAGGACAAGGCTATTATGAAGTAATAAATTATACTAAAAATGAGTAAATAATGAGCGATATAAGTCTTTACAAGGTTATTTTGAATAATTTTCCAACAAATTGGTTAGAAAATGCCCTAAAAACCCTGTGGAAAAAGAGTTATAAACATCCCTGTCCTAATTGCAAATAAAATAAAATCGCATAGAATTTGAAAAAACAAGCAAATCAAAGCACAATATATATGCAAGAGATGAATTGCATAAATTGAGAACGATTGATTTAACTTTCTAAAATAGATTTAACTTTATAGACCTTTGAATTTCGCTGATGCTAACCCCACTATTGGGGCTAGCCAAATGGTTATAACAGGTGCGAAAAATTTTTTTTTAACTCGCAGCAATATCGTAGAACAAAAATTCTACTTTTTTACGATTTTAGATCATTTAGCCAAATTTCAAGTAAATTTAATTCTTTTTTTTCTAGTAAATCCGATTTTATGAAAGTTTCATAGCAAATTTGCATATTTTCAGCAAAATTTTCAGTGCCCGATTTTAAAGAGAGAGATTCTAATTCTTGGCAGATTTTAGAATTGTGAAGATAGCCCATTATTTCATCGCTAAAATCTTTTAGCAGGTTGTGTTCGTTTCTTTCTTGCCACACAGTAGGTTCATAAAAGAGTAGTCCTAAATTGTTTTCCCACAAAATTCTTTGAGCCACAAAACTACGCCATATATCCGTCAAACGCATATTGCAGGTGGTTGGTAGATACATTAAAGGATAGGCATCGGGATACCAGCAGGTATTTTGAGAGTTAAAAGGGCACCAGCTACCTTTAGTCAAGGCTACTTTACGATTTTTTTTGAATTGCTGCGGTAGTGGTAATACTAGGCGATAGATAGCATCTACATCTGGATTATCATCCGCTAAACCCTGTTGTATGGGGCAATCTATTTCTTGAGTTAGCAGAGAATCCCAAACTGGCGGGAGCTCTAGAATGTTTTCCAAAGGAAAACCTCTAGGCCAAATATTATTTTCAGTATAATAACGATAGACATTGACCCAACTTGCTTTTGTAATTGTTGGCACATTTTGGGTTCTTTTTTGTGGCGTCCAAAAACTATCGCGTGGCAAATTATCATCATCTGTTTCTATTACAAATGGGGCTTGGTTTTTTGCAGCAATGAGATAGGCTATGTTTTTACGGGCATAACTTTTTGTAGGACAGATAGCAGGAAAAGTGAACTCTAAATTTTTTTGTCGTTCTAGGTTGTAGTAATCGCAACCTTCTAATGCAAAATTTGCGGGACTTGTTTTGTCTCCAATGACAATAAAGTGGTAATTTTTTTTTAGACTCTGTGCGGCAAAAGTTTTCAAAACAGAGTTATCTGCACCAGCAATAGAAGTAATAATGATAGCTGGTTTTTTGTTCAAAACTTTAGTGGTAAAGGTTTTGAATAAATCAACCCCCAAGGTAGGCTTTTTTCATTTCAGGGTTATTGAGTAATTTTTTAGAAGAACCACCTAGTTTAATCTCGCCATTTACCATAACATAGCCTCTATTTGCTAATTTCAAGGCGTGATAGGCGTTTTGTTCTACTAAAAATATAGTTGTTCCTTCTTTTGCAATATTTGCTAGAGTTTCAAAAATTTTTTGTACTAGTTTTGGAGCCAGACCTAGGCTAGGTTCGTCTAAGAGTAAAAGTTCGGGCTCGCTCATCAAGGCTCTTCCAATAGATAACATCTGCTGTTCTCCGCCAGATAGAGTGCCGGCAGTCTGGTTTCTTCTATTTTTTAGGATAGGGAAAAGGTGGAAAATTTTTTCAAAATCTTGTTGTATGTGTTTTTCTCTTTTGGGAGAGACTGCTATGAGAAGATTATCAGATACAGACATTTTAGAGAAAATACGGCGACCTTCTGGAGCAATAGAAATACCTTTGTGGATAATTTTATGGCTTGCTGTTGTGGTGATATTTTCTCCTTTAAAAAGAATTTTACCGCTAGCAGCTCTAGGATCTCCAAAAATACTCATTAAAAGAGTGCTTTTGCCCGCTCCATTAGCTCCAATCAAACAAACAATTTCTCCTTCCTTAATTTCTATTGTCACTCCTCTGAGAGCTTGAATAGCTCCATAAAAAACTTTTAAATGAGAAATACTTAGTATTGGTTGTTGTATTACCTTTTCTTTATTTTTCTTTTTATTCATTTAGGTATTTTTTAAAAAATCATTACATCTGGGCAAGATTCGTAATTAAATTATATGTAAACCACCCATCATCTGTTATAAATATCTGAGGTTTTGATGTTTGAGTATCTCTTTGCATACCAATACCATCAGAAAAAGGTTCAAATGTAACTATCTTATCAAAATTAATACGAAAACTTTTTTCTTCACCTGAAAAATAAATATGCTTATTTGTCACACCTAATAACCCAGTATCAGCATGTATTCGCTCTGAAGTTTGAACTCGCTCACCTTTAAATGCTCCAGATCTATAATATAGACCTTTTGCAATTCTAACACTAAATCCTTTAGAACCCCCAACATAGTGAGTGCGTGTTTTTTCTTCATAATAATTAACATCTTGAAAAATCCAAACTAGTTTTTCTGTTTTCTGTAGATTAAAAGGAATATATTCATTAATTTTTAGTTTCTCTGGTATGATTCCATTTAAAATTTCACGCAATATTCCACCTTTAACCAATTTAGAGTATGCACCACTTTTATCTAATTCTTCTTGAGACAAAGAGAAGTGATTTTGTAATTTAGCTAATGTTGATTCCTCTTCTTCTGTAAGAACTTTATCAGCGAATGCGTTATCTACAGCTTGTTCCCAACCTGCTATAATTAATTGTTTTTTTTTATCTTTATCTATATAACCAGACTTTGCTTTTGTGGTAATTTTTTTTTCTAAAGACTGCAAATTAGCATCAATAGAATCAATATCCTTAAAAAGAGACATAATATCACTTTTTGCTTCATTATACTGGTATTTACAATTTTTATGAGCTCTACTTAAAAAACCTGCTGGTTCTCTACAAAATTTACAAATTCCCATTTTGGTTATTATTAATTTTGTTCAACATTTGTTCGTACTATTTCCCATAAAAAATTTTTAACTCTTGAAAAATATCGTAGTGCCACAATAATGGGAGCAGGTACTACAAAACTTGCGTTATGTGGTCTAAATAAGGCAAAAAAGAAATGTAAAAGAGCCAGTGGCTCTTTTACTATAACCCTTATTTTGTGATAAGCAGTAAGAGAGTATTCTTACAAGCTAAAAATTTTTTCGCACCTGTTCTAACCATTTGGCTAGCCGTCACAGCTGTTTTTGTCCTATTTGGCAAATTCAAAGGTCTATTTTTTTGTTTTTTTTGGTTTTTCTTGCACGGCCTCACTACCCAAATAAGCCTCAATCACCTTGGGATCATTACGAATTACTTTTGGTTTTCCTTTCGCAATTACTTTGCCGTGATCTAAAACGATTACATAGTCCGAAATATCCATTACTAAGGACATGTCGTGTTCAATTAAAAAAATGGTGATTTTTAGTTTATCTCTAATGTCTTGGATTGTTTTGCTTAATTCTTCAGTTTCCACAGAGTTTAATCCAGCGGCTGGTTCATCTAAGCAAATTACTTTTAGTTTATCACCACACAGAGACCTTGCAATTTCTACTTTTTTTTCTTTTCCATAAGGCAGAGAGGAAGAAATCGCATTGGCATCATTTGTAAGGTGCAGCATATCTAAAATCTGATAGGCTTTGTCTACAGCTGCTCGTTCTTTTTTTTTATAGTTAGCAGTCTGTATAACTCCTGAAATTAAATTTAGATTCAAACTATGATGTTGGGCTACCAAAAGGTTTTCTAGCACAGTCATTCCTCTAAAAAGACGGATATTTTGAAAAGTTCTAGCCAAACCACCGCGGACTACCACATGCACCCCTCCAAACATTTTGTATCTTAATTTTTCTAACATTCTAAAAGGATTGTAAATATCCTGTTTGGTGAACTTTTCTCCCAATACTTTTTTAATATTCATTTCCCCATTTTTAGAAGCAAAAATCAACTCCCCTGTTGTTGCTTTATAAAATCCAGTAAGGCAATTAAAAAGAGTTGTTTTTCCCGCACCATTGGGTCCTATTAAAGAGGTAATAGAGGCTTCTTGGACATCAAAACTTACTTTATCTAAAGCTACAATCCCTCCAAAGTTAATACCTAAATTTTTAATTGTTAAAATATTTTCTGCCATTTTGTCAATTTTGTTTCTTATATGCAAACCTAGTGCGAACTACTCTCAACAACCCCTTAGGTCTCCAAATCATCATAATTACCATGATAAATCCAAAAACTAGAACTCTAAAGTCAGAAAAAGCTCTAAAAATTTCTGGTAGTACCGTAAATAAAATTGCAGCTACAACAACACCCGGTATGGAGCCCAAACCCCCTAAGACTACGATTGCTACAATGAGCGCCGATTCAAAAAAATTAAAAGAACTGGGATTGATGAAACCCTGTAAAGCTCCAAAAAAGACTCCTGCCAAACCACCAATACAGGCTCCAAAACAAAAGGCAGTTAATTTTACTGTAACATGATTTAACCCTAAGGATTGACAAGCAATTTGATCTTCTCTTAGCGCCTCCCAGGCTCTTCCTAAAGGCATTTTACTTAAGCGGACAACGAAAAAAATAACCATTATGACAAAAAGTAATGCCACTAGATAGAGAAAAATAGCTCCAAAATTTCTGGTAGAAATCCCGAGTATTGTATCTCCAAATTCAATACCGAAATAATCAAAAAAACTGTTTTCTGATCGTTTTTTAAATTCAAGCCCAAAAAGATTAATCCTAGGAGTAGCCAAACCATTGGGACCTCCTGTAAATTCAAGCCAGTTATTGAGCACTAGCCGTATAATTTCTCCGAAACCTAGTGTGACAATAGCGAGATAATCGCCGTGCATACGAAGTACTGGAAATCCTAAAATAACACCTGTAAAACCGGAAATAATAATTGCAATAGGAATAATAGACCAAAAACCAAGTTCTAGGTATTGGTGCAGCAGACCTAGACTGTAAGCTCCTACTGCGTAAAAGGCGACAAAGCCTAAATCTAGCATTCCAGCCATACCTACTACTATGTTCAAGCCCAAGCCTAGTAGTATGTAGATAAAGGCAAGTGTCATTACAGCAATCCAATATTTAGAAGCTACAAAAGGAAAAATCAGAGCTATAACGAAAAGGACAGTTATGATTACGGTATTTGTGTATTTCTTCTTTTCACTTTCCACTACAACTCCCAAGATTTTTTGACTAAATACTTTTTTTAAAATATTGGCTACAAATTTTATCTGGTAGCTTATATTGAGTAGGAGGCGAGCACAAAAAATAATGCCGCTGAAAAGAAGAGGATAAAAAAATTGAAATTTTAGCTCCCAACCATCTAGTAACATACCGCGAATGGGTATGAAAATGAGTAAAGCAAGTAGTCCCGCAAGAAAGGCGTCTTTAAAACAGTGGACGAAATCTATTTTGTTTTTTTGCACTCTTAATTATATTAGACTTTTTCTACTTCTGGTTTACCCAAAAACCCAGTAGGCTTAAAAACCATAACTGTCACCAAAATAAAAAAAGCAAAAACATCTTTGTAATCTGTATTGACAAATCCTGCAAATAAGGATTCGCTCATGCCCAATACAACGCCTCCCAAAATGGCGCCGGGCAACGAACCAATTCCGCCAAGCACCGCTGCTGTAAAAGCCTTGATTCCTATAATAAAACCTATGTAAAAATCAAAAGAACCATAATTGAGAGTTACCAAAAAACCAGCCAAACCAGCCATAAAGGATCCAATAATAAAGGTTATAGCTACAGCTCTATCTACATTGATTCCAAAAACTCTAGCAATGGCTGCGTCTTGTTGAGTTGCTCTACATTCTCTTCCTAGCTTGGTTTTGTTAATGATATAACTCAAGATAATCATACCCGCAACAGCGGCTACGATAATTACTAATTGAATATAGGTGATCTGTGTAAAATTTTCTACATCTCCTACACGAATATGACCTTCTACTAAAGGAGGAACACCTTTGCTCCTAGCACCTTGACTAAGTTGTACAAAATTTTGTAAAACCAAAGACATACCTATTGCAGAAATGAGTTGGGATAATTTGGTAGATTTACGCAGAGGTCTATAGGCTACTCTTTCTACTACATAACCATAAACAGAAGTGAGAACAACTGCTGCTAGTAGCGTCAAAAGTAGTACTAAAGGAAGAATGGTAATGCCTAGAAACGCAAGTAGTGCGATACTAATTGCAGTTAGGTAAGCAGAAACCATATAAATATCACCGTGGGCAAAATTAATCATACCTATAATACCATAGACCATAGTATAGCCTACAGCAATTAAACCGTAGATACTCCCAAGTGCTAATCCATTAACTATCTGCTGAGCAATAATATAAAAATCCATAAATTTAGTGAAAGGGCTAGGGAAACGGACAAAGTCTCCCTAGTTTTTAGCCGATTCTAGTAACCAATATAGGTAAATTTACCAGTTTTGTTTTTACCCCATTTATAAGGAATAAAGGCAGAGGATTTAGGATCTCCTTTGGAATCAAAGTTGATTCTACCCAATACTGTATTGAATCCTTTAGATTTCAAATGTTTAGATAGTTTATCTCCATTGGTTCCTACTTTAGCAATTGCTTTAGCAAGTACTTGAACTGCGGCGTAAGCATAAAGAGTAAAACCTTCCGGATCATAACCATCTGTTTGGAATGATGCTATAATCTTTCTGTTTTTCTTGTCTGAAGCAGGGTCTTTTAAAAAAGTAAGGAATACATTCCTAGTATTTTTTTTTCCTCCAACTACATCTACAAACTCAGCGGATGCAATACCATCTCCAGAAACAAAAGGACCGTCCCATCCTTGCTCTCGGAGTTGTTTGACCAATACTCCAGCTTCTGCGTGCAAACCTCCAAAATAGACAAGGTCTGCTCTTGCTCCTTTGATCTTTGTAGCTAGAGCGTTGAAGTCTTTCTCACCGCGAGTCAAACCTTCGTAGAGAACTTCTTTGATTCCATTCTTATTGAGATAGGATTTTGTAGCATCTGCTAAACCCTGTCCGTAGGTATCTTTATCGTGAATTACAGCTACTCTTTTTGCTTTGAGTGTTTTTGCTATAAATTTTCCAGCTACTTGTCCTTGTTGATCGTCTCTACCGCAGGTTCTAAAGATATTGGGTAGTCCTCTATCCGTTACCTTAGGGTTTGTAGATGCTGGAGTAATTTGCAAAATACCAGCTTCGTCATAAACTTCAGAGGCTGGGATAGTACTGGAAGAACAAAAGTGTCCAATTATAGCAACAACTTTATCTTGATCTACTAATTTGTTAGCTACATTGATCGCTTGTTTTGGATCGCATTGATCGTCTCCTTGAATCAACACAATTTTCTTACCTTTGATACCGCCTTTGGCGTTAATATCATCAACAGCCTTTTGGGCTCCTCTTGTCAACTGCTCGCCAAAAGCAGCATAGGCTCCAGTTAAAGGTCCCGCAATTCCTATCTTAATATCTGCAGAAAATGCAGTGGACGTAAAAAGCAGACTAAAAGTCGCTAATAATACGCTTATTTTTAATTTCATTTTAATGTATGGTTTAGGTTTAAATGAATAAAATAGACTTTTGAATTTGCGTTCTGTTTAGCCTACGGCATTGAAAAAATTTTTTAACTCTTGCCATTTGTGAAGAATGTTCTTCAGTATTCTAGCGAGCTAAAAAATTTTTTCGCCTTGCCTAGCCCACATAATGCAAATTCAAAGGTCTATAGAATAGATTACTAGTATAAAAATAAAAAAAAAGCAAGAAAAAAATTAATTTTTTTTTAAAATAGATTTTCTTAATTTTTTAGATTGTCTTTTAAAGATTAGTCTTTTATAATTTCAATTCAGGCGAGGTAGCTCAGTCGGTAGAGCAAGGGACTGAAAATCCCTGTGTCGGGAGTTCAATTCTCTCCCTCGCCAGTCTATTTTTGGACAAAACCACAAATTATACAACAAGAATCGGGATATTCATTTTTTTAGTGTAGCGAGTGATGCTTTGGGAGACAAAAAATTCCTTCGGTAGGTTATACAAAATCAAGAGAGAGAGCCTTGCCTAGCCGTCACAGCTAGTTTTGTTCTATTAGGCAAATTCAAAGGTCTAAATAAACTAATGCTTAAAGAAAAACTAAAAATTGCTTTAGTAGATTTTTGGGAGGAAACAAAATGGGGGTATTTACCCGGATTTTTTGATTTATTAAGAACCAAATACGATTTGGAATATAGCCAAAATCCTGACTTATTGTTTTGTTCTGTAAGTTACTATCCAATTGCTCACCACCTCCGCTATGATTGTATGAAATGTTTGATAAACCTAGAACCTCCAGATCAGGCTCATAGTTTATGTGACTATTATTTTAGCGGTTTACCCACAGATAATACAAATTTTCATTTCTACTATTTTGTAATTGAAGAACATTTTCAAGAATGGTTGTATAATAAATCAAATTATTGTGATAAACTAAAAACTCACCCTAAAGAGCGGTTTTGTAACTTTTTCCAAAGATGGGCAGGCCCCTTAACTCGTGTTCGGTTTTGCCAACAACTGATGCAGTTTAAAAATGTGGATTGCCCTGGAATAGTATTAAACAATATGTCTTCGCCAGATAATCCAAAACTCACCAGAGATCAAAATAAACTACAATTCTTAAAACACTACCGCTTTACTATTTGTTTTGAAAATACAAGTCAACCTCACTTTATGGCTGAAAAATTACCACAGGCACTGATGGCTGGCAGTATCCCTATCTATTGGGGACATCCAAGAATTGGTGAGTATTTCAATCCTAAGTCTATGATTAACGTCCACGATTACAAAAATTTTGATGATGTGATAAAACGGATCATTGAGATTGAAAATAATCCTGCACTTTATCAAGAGTATATTAAACAACCTCCAGTATTGCCAGATTCTAAATTATTTGAAATATCTCCTGAAGCAATATTAGAGAGGATAGAGCAGATTGTAGAGCGAATAAAACTTGGTTCTCCAGCACCGTTCTCAAAAACCACAGGTGGACGCAGGCGTATCAAACGAGCTTTAAAATTTATATTTTTTAAAAAAATTATTAGGGCCAGTCTACGAAGATCTAAGTTTTTGAGGTCAGTTGTAAGAAAATTTAAGCTTTTGTTACGAAGTTAATCATAGCAACAACAAAAAATAATGAAATTTCAACAAAGAAGTGCTGATAATATTTTAGATAGAATTGAACTTAAAGAAAGAACTCAACTGGTTGCTGAGGTGCAAAAAATTATGCATCAATTTTATAACCAAATTATTGTGATCAAATATGGAGGTTCTACTTTCAAAACCGATAGTTTTGAGAGCAATATTTTAGATGATATATCTATTCTACAAAAATCGGGTGTGAAACCTATCATAGTGCACGGTGGTGGTCCTAGTATTACAGAAGAAACAAAACTCAGAGGAATAGAAACAAAATTTGTAGATGGACAAAGGGTAACAGATGAAGAAACTTTGAAATTAACAGAGATGGTTTTGTCTGGAAAGGTCAATAAAAATATTGTTGGGCGTCTAAACAATTTTGGAATTGCAGCTGTTGGTTTAAGCGGAAAGGATGGCAAAACAATCATAGCCAAAAAAAAATATCACAAAGGGCAAGATATTGGTTTTGTAGGAGAAATTGTAAAAATCAACACAAAGATGCTAGAATTTTTGTTAACGAGTGATTATGTTCCAGTCATCTCACCTATAGGTATCGGAGAAGACAATCAAACTTACAATATCAATGCAGACAATGTAGCAGCTGCCATTGCCATTAGCGTTGGAGCTACAAGAGTTTTATTTTTGACAGATGTAGAGGGTTTAATGGATGGAGATGAACTGATTTCTACTATTACTCACATTGGAGTTCAAAAGTTAATAACAAAAGGGAGGATTACTGGAGGCATGCTTCCTAAAATTGAAGCTATGATGGAATGTTTTAAAGGAAATGTGAATAAAGTTTATATTGTGAGTGGAAAACATAAACATCCTATTATAGGAGAGCTTTTCAGTAGAGTAGGGGTGGGAACTCTAGTTGTTAGAGGTTAACTTTATGAATATAGAAAATACTTTAATTCAACTACTTAAAATTCCTAGTGAAACTGGCAACGAGCAAGAAATTAAGTTTTATGTTAAAGACTATTTTTCTTCTTTTCAGAGGTTCCAAGCTATTGAAAAAGGGAATACGGTTTGTTATTTTTCAAAGCCTATAGAAAATACAAAGATTACTTTAGCTTTTTATGGGCATTTGGATACAGTCCAAAATCAGCAGGAACGGGAGATCGGACAAAAGGGTGATTTTATCTATGGCTGTGGAGCTAGTGATATGAAAGGAGGTTTGGCTATTATGATGCAGTTGATGGCTGAAATTGAAATTAAAGAAAATTTAGCCTACAATTATCAATTTATTTTTTACGACGGAGAAGAAGGCGATTACAAACAAAACGGGTTGAATGCTGTTTTTGCTGATAAAAATGGATTGAGCGAAAAATTAAAACTTGCGAAACTAGCTTTTGTATTAGAGCCGACGGACAACCAAATTCAACTAGGATGTGTAGGTTCAATTACAGCGGAAGCGAGTATTTTAGGAAAAAGCGGTCATATTGCTCGCCCTTGGGAAGGAAAAAATGCAATCCATAAAGCGTGGAAATTGTTACAATTTTTAGAAAAAAAGCAACCTGAAAAAGTATCTTTGGCGGGAATAGATTTTTATGAAGTTCTTTCTGCTACTACGGTGAAAGGAGGCAAGCTAGCAAACATAATACCCAGTGAAATTATTTTTACTTTAAATTATCGCTACGCTCCCGACAAAGAGCCTTTACAAGCAGAAGCAATTTTACACAAATATCTCAAAGATAAGGTAGATGAGTTATCTATCATTACTCATTCGCCAGCGGGAAAGATAATTAAAAAAAATGAAATTGTGAGTAGCATTCAAGAACAATTTGCTCTATCATTACAACCTAAACAGGCTTGGACTGATATTGCTAGATTAGGCTTAGAAGGGATAGATGCTCTAAACTTGGGTCCTGGTGATCCTAAGGAGGCGCACCAAAAAAATGAAAAAATAAGTGTGGCAGCCTTGAAGCAAGGTTTGAAAGTCTACCAGAGACTGTTGAATTAGACATTCTATAGACTTTTGAATTTGCATTCTGTTTAGCCAAACAAGCTTATTGCTTTCACCCTATACAGGCTTTAGCAAAAGAGCCTCTGGTATAACCATTTGGCTCTTTTGCAGTCTATATTGTGTTAACTTTAAGTTTTGTAGTGTTTTTTACTACGGCATTGAAAAAAATTTTTAACTCTTGAAGTACTTCCCATAATGCCTAATTCAATAGTCTCTTACCAAAATTTAGCTTTTAAAAATTTAGCTTACCAAAATTTATAATAAGGTTATGGAACAGGTCCAAATTGGAAATAAAACTCTCAACTTATTAGAGCTTGATGAGTTGAATTCAGATTCACAAGAAAAGGAGAATAAAAGGATTTTCATTAGTAAATTCATCTCTATTTTTTGCGTTTTTCTCATAATATTTATCCTTATTCCTAAATTCAATTTCTTAAACACAACTCCTAAGGAGGGCACTCTTATCACTCAGGATATCGTATCTGATTATGATATTTTGGTAAAAGATAAAGATGCTACCAATTTTAAAATAGGCAGCAGTCTTAGTAAATTAGGGATTTTTTTAGATTACGATCCTCTTGCTTATCAAAGATTAATTGAAAATATTAATACAGCCTTTGATAAGTTTTCTAAAAGAAACCAAGAGCTTTTAGATCAGAGAAGGCTTTTTGTAGAAGAAAAACTCAAACTTACTCAAGACTATGTAGAAAACACAGCCACCCTCGTGCTTGTAAAAAGAGAACAGAGAATCATAAAAAAGTATCTCGCATCTTTAAAACTCATTGATGAACAGAGCAGACATCAACTACTTTCTGGAGAACAAAAGCTTCAAAATTTAAAATCCCAAGAAGAAATCTCTGTGACAAAGAAAGAAAATATTCGTCTCAATCTAGTAGAATTAAAAAAGAAAGATAAAGATTTTGAAACAAATTTTAAAAACAATCAAGAAAATAATTTAGGAGTGCTATTTCAAGACCTAGACCTTGAATTTGATCAAGAAGTTGTGTTTTTCCTACAAGAGTTGTCGGATTACAGTCTTTTAAAAAATAGAATTGTAGATTTATTGCGATTTTTTGATAGATCTTATATTCTTTCTTCCAAAGAAATTTTAAAAAACAATAATAAAAATAAAAACATTCAAGTATTTAATTTAGAAACGAATAATTTTTTAGCCAATCCAAGTCAAACGCAATTTATTGACTTAGAAGAAGCTGAAGATACCTTGAACAAGTATATTGAAGAAATATCCCCTGAAAATAGCTCTCCACAACTCAAACGTTTTGCTTTAATTTTAACATCAAAATTACTTATAGCTACTAGTTTTGAGAATAAACAAAAATTGGAATATCATAGAAAAGAAGTGATTAACGAAGGTAGCACCGTATTTAGGAATATTAAAAAAGGAGAAATTTTAGCTGAAAAAGGTAAATCCATAACCGTAGAAGAGGCAAATTTAATTGCAGGCTATTTTTCTGCTATCAACCAAGGCAAAGGAGTTCTTTACACCTTATCTATAGGAGCAGTGTTACTGCTAGTCATTATTATTGTTTTTGTATCTTTAAAATTGTATCGTGGATTTACAACAGTTTTTTATGAAAATTTTGTGATTTTACTTATTTCTTTGGCTGTCAACCTCATTATCATCTATTCAGTAAAAGAAATTTTTGAATTGCTCGCTACCCAATATCAATTCTTTTCTCTTTCTAGCTATATTTATGCACTCCCAGTGGTATTAAGTGTGATGCTTTGCGGTGCCTTAACAAATTTTAGGATAAATATTCCCAATGTGTTTTTGAGTGCATTATGTATTACTCTTTATTTGGAAGAAAATCTTTATTTTTTTATTTTTTGTTGGCTTAGTTCTAGTATTGCCTGTTTGACTTTAACCTCTTTACATACTCGTTTTGATCTTTTCAAAAAGGGATTTATTGTAGCCATTGCCAATACAGGTATTCTTTTTTTTGTAGAAATCCTCTCTTCAAAAGGCTTACCCCCCGATTTATTAGCATCTGTGATATCCGCTTTTATGGGGGGGATTTTAGCAACATTTTTTAGTGTAATTTTACTACCGATTCTTGAACAAATTTTTGGAGTAAGTACGCAACTTAAATTGTTGGAACTTTCTAACTTGAATCATCCATTATTAAAATATCTACAAAATAGAGCTCCCGGTACCTATCAGCACGCTATTATTGTGGGTAGCTTGGCAGAATCAGGAGCTCAAAAAATAGGAGCTAACCTGCTACTAGCAAAAATAGGGGCTTATTATCACGATATAGGCAAAGCCATAGAGCCTCAATATTTTAATGAAAATCAAAAAGATTTGATTCCTTCAATGCACGAAAAAATTTCTCCAAAAGAATCGGCTAAAAAAATCATCAACCATGTGATATATGGTATTCAAATGGCAAAAAAATTCAAACTAGGCAAAAGAATGGTAGATATTATTACCAATCACCACGGCAATGCCACAGTCCGATTTTTTTATGAAAAAGCTCTGAAGGAAAACTCCGATAAAAAAATTTCTGAAACCTATTTTCAATATCCTATGTCTCCTCCTAGGGACCTTGAAACAGCTATTGTTATGTTAGCTGATAACTCTGAAGTATCTGTACGTTCTCTTAAAAAACCCAATAAAATCAATGTCACCAAAACAGTGGGTCAAGTATTCCAACATATTATAGATAGCGGGCAACTAGATGCATCAAATATTAACATTATCCAATTAAGAAAATTAAGAACTACTTTTATAGATATTTTAATTTCCTTACATCACGATAGAAGTTTAGAAAAAATTTAGTGATCCCAAAATAATTGTGCGGTGAATTTTTTCTTATTTTTAAACCGACTAGGTATAAACTTTGCTTCCTTGTAATCTAATTGAGACCTTTGAATTAGCGTTCTGTTTAGCCAAAGATTTTTTTTTTTGCACCTGTTCTAACCATTTGGCTAGGCGTCACAGCTAGTTTTGTTCTATTTGGCAAATTCAAAGCTCTCTAATTATTGGATAATGGTTTTTCCAAGTAATTTTTTTTATTTTTCCTTTATGATGAAATATTTTTGTGTCCTTTTTTTTCTTTGCACTTTTGCTTTTGTGGGAGAAAGTAGAAATTTAGAACAAATATCGCATTACGCTGCTCATTATTCTGTTGTGTCTGCCTATTCTATTTTGGAAGACTCAAAATTTCCAGCTAGATATGAAGACGAAGTTTTCACTCGTAGTATTTATAATAAAGACGGCTTTATAGAAGAGGGGAATGAAAATCTTGTAGAATCAGGAGATGACGAAAATCTTAATTCTGTAGATTTTTTTGACCCTATTTCTCCTCAAGACATTATTCGCCCAATGGTAGGTTCGTCTGAAAATCAAAAAACACACCCACTCAAACCGCATAATGATATTCAAATAGGTGTTAATCAAAAAAAAGTAGATATTTTTATTCGTCTTTATACACAAAAAAAAAGAAAAGCATTTTTAATAGGTTTAGGTCGCGCTCCCAAATATTATAAAATGGTGCAGAGAATTTTTGCTGAATATGGATTACCTCACGATCTTTTTTATCTTGCGATGGTAGAATCTAACTTTAATTATAAAGCTGTTTCTAGAGCAAGTGCTGTAGGTTTATGGCAGTTTATTGGTAGTACTGGAAGATTATACGGGATGAGGTATAGTTGGTGGTACGATGATAGATTAGACCCTGAGGTACAAACACACGCAGCTGCTAGATTTTTAAAAGATCTCTACAAAAGGTATAACGATTGGAGTTTAGTTTTAGCTGCTTACAATAGTGGTTTAGGAAGAGTCAATCATGCCATAGCAAAAAACAAAAAAGCAGGCAAACCCACAGATTATTGGTCTTTGAAACTGCCAAGGGAGACAAGAGGTTATGTTCCCGCCTTTTTAGCAGTAGTGCATATTTTTAACAATTTAGAATACTACGATTTTCCTGCCCCCAGTGAACTAAAAGATTGGCATCGTTACAAAAAAGTGCGTGTTAAACCCAATGTATCCTTCAAACAGATTAGTAAAAAAACAAAAATCAGTGTGGCAGAACTCAAGCAATTAAACCCGTCGCTGAAATACAGTACAACTCCGTTTAGTAAAAACAGTCACAAGAGATTTATTTTAAAAGTGCCTGAAAAAAGCGTTATTACCCAAAAGCAACTTAACAGTTTAAAACCAGATATTGAGAGTACTTTTATCACCCACCGTGTAGTTAAAGGAGATTCCTTGTGGAGTATTTCTAGAAAATATAACACCTCTTTAAAAAATCTCTACGCTAGCAATTATGGTTTATCTGCTAAGAAATACTTGAAACCTCGTCAGAAGGTTATCATTCCTATAACTTTTACCAAGCCTAATCAAAAAGCCAATTCCAAAAAAGGCAACCCAGGAATTCATATTGTTCGCAGAGGAGATACACTCTGGGATATAGCAAAAAGGTACAGCACCACTGTAGATCTATTAGTAGCCAAGAATTATCACATTACTTCGTTAAACGATAAAATTATTATTGGCAGTAAAATCGCCTATTAAATAGTCGTCCCTAAAAAAGCCATTATTCTCTTGGAAATACTAGAAAAAAGACTAAAATCTAGTTATAAAACAACCAGTTTTTGTAGACCTTTGAATTTGCCAAATAGAACAAAACTAGCTGTGACGGCTAGCCAAATGGCTAGAACAGGTGCGAAAAAAAATTTTAGCTCGCTGGAATACTGAAGAGAATTTCTTCACAAATGGCAAGAGTTAAAAATTTCATTTTTTAACGCTGCATAGCCGAACTAGAATGCCTAATTCAACAGTTTCTCAATGATTTCTAAATACAACGAAGGCATATACCAATGAAGAAAAGCACCCAATACCAAAGTAGGCACGAAAGGAAAAGGAGTATTTTTTTTGTATTTTATCAAAAATCCTAGACCTACCAACAGACCCCCTAGAGAGCCATAGAGGAGCGTAGGCAGTAGGGATTGCACTCCTAAAAAATAACCCAAAATACCAAGCAGACTAATATCTCCGCCACCTATACCTTCCCTAGAAAATAAAAATTGATAAAAAAAACCAATAAAATAAAAAAAACCAGCTCCTATAGTTAGACCTAAAAAAGCATTGAAAAGCAGCTCGGGGTGAAAAAACAAATAAAGAGAATGAACTAAAAAAACTAGTACCAATAGAAAGCTATAAAACCACTGCACCTGCCAATCTAAAAAGGCTATAAAAAAAAGTAGGCTCCAACAAACCAGAAAAAATGGACTATCCCAAACAAAACCCACCTTTTGCCATATAAAAATAAACAAACCTCCATAAATGATTTCAGACAAAGGATAGCGTAATCCTATGTTTTTTTTACAGGAGTGACACTTGCCGAGTAAAAATAGATAACTTAATAAGGGAATGAGGGTATAGAAAGGGAGTTTTGTTTTGCAATTAGAACATTGAGATCTAGTAAAGAGACTTTGCTTTTGCAAAAGTCTGTCCCCTATACAAAGTAGAAAAGAAGCGCTAATTGAGCCTAAAACAAAAGGCACTAGTGAAAAAAACATCCTTAAAGAAAAAAATGGAATAAATACACTTGAGAGTTTTGAATTTGCGGTATGCTTATCCCACTATTGGGGCTAGCCGTCACAGCAGCGAAATTCAAAGCTCTCACTTAACGACTGACTACAATAAAATCAATATAATACCGCACCAGACTAATCAAAATCAATACAACACCTTCCCAACGCACCAGTTTCCAAGAACTTCTCAAAAAAAATACTATAACCATAAGATTGACTGCCAGGATAATGAGGCTTATATGGGCAACTGCTGGAATTTGTATTCCTTTACCTACAACACCAGCTACTCCAATAACTCCCAACATATTAAACAGATCACTACCGATAAGATTGCCAATTGCCATATTGTATTTTTTCTTAATAATGGAGACCAAAGTAGTCACCAATTCAGGGGAAGAAGTGCCAGCAGCGACGATGGTTATTCCAATAATCCAAATATCTAGTCCTGCATGTATTCCGATTTTTACTGCATTCTCTACTAAAAAATGCCCACCAACAATCACAGAAGAAATACCTATTATGAGCCATAAAAAATCTTTTATTCTAAAATTTCCGCTAGGAATATCATTATTTATATCGGACTTTTGCATGTAAAGAAAAAAAATATAACCGACAAGTAAAACAATCAAAAAGACAGAAGCAATAGGAGACAAATAACCGCCTGATAAAATTTTGAAATCAAAGCCGAACATTAAAAAATAAATCAAGAGAACCATGCAAAATAGAAAACTACCATCTCTATAAACTGTATCTCGTGTAATCTTGAAGTTTTTAAATAATACCCCCAGTCCCAAAATAAAACCTAGATTGAATATATTAGAACCAAAAACATTGCCAACAGCAATTTCAGGATTTCCTTCTAATGCGGCACTTACAGATACAGCAAATTCGGGAGCAGAGGTGCCAATAGCTACAATAGTTAAACCGATTATCAAATCAGAAACTCCCAATTTTTGTGCTAATTTGCTGGCAGAATCTACTAGCCATTCGGCTCCTTTCCAAAGCAAAACGATAGAGAAAAACACCATCGCTATATTGAAAAAGAGATTGTTAATAATTACTTGATACATATTGTTTAGTTTTTTCCTATTTTTGCTTTATATTGATATGTTAGAGGGGGCTTGTCGTCCCATTTTCTCACTATTTTTTCAAATTATTGCCATAAAGTAGGAGACTTCTCCATTTTTCTTATTACTCTTATGAAGCTTTCTGATTTCTTCCAATTATTCACAAATTTGCTATAAAGAGCTTTTTTGCAGGATTTTTCATTATAGATTTTACTATTCATTCCGACACACAAACCTTCAAACAGATTCAAATATGCTTTAAGCTCTATTGCAATTTTAACTCTTTTAGACGGTTTAACTTTCTTGCCTTTTTCCTTTATTGATTTTTTATAATTTATATAATCATCTGCAATAACTCCTGCGTCTTCTTTTATAAATAACAAGACTTCTTCACCACTCTTAAAAAATTCAGAACTTGTGATTTTATAAATCATTTCAAGGGTTGCCTTTAATTTTTCTGTTTTTCTATAAAAAAAGACACTGGAAAAAGCAATAATAGAACCTATTATTAAAACAATATTTCCTACAATATTTTCTAATAAAATAGAGTTACTTTCCATATTACCTTTCTGTAAATCTTTCCTTAAAAATCACCACTTGTATCAAACATTATGGCTGGTATTTTATTCATTTTTACTTAAATATAGTTAGTTAATATTTAAAAGCAATATTCTCAAACAAGATAATATATTAGATAAAAAAGTAAATATTTCCTCATTAAATTAGGGTCTCTTTCATTCATCTTCATCTTGATAGCGAGTAGAATCCTGTTTACGGATAAAAGTAGGAATATCGGTATCTGTTTCTTCTTTTTTATCTAGCGACTGGTAATCGGTAGGTATATGAGGCTTATCTACCACTGGATTTACCGAAAATTCATCGTCTAGTATCAGAAGACTTTCTTTTTCTGTTTTCTCAGAAGAGCTTTGTAGGTTTTGTTGCTCGTATTTATTGAATATATCCTCCACTTTAATCGGTTTTCTTGAATCTATTTTTTTGGATTGGATTAAATCTCCTTCAAAACCCGCTACGATAATAGTAATTCGCACTTCGCTTTTAAATTTCTGATTTTCCTTATATCCAAAAATCACATCTGCATTTTCTCCTGCTTTTTGTTGAATTGATTCTGCCGATTTTTTTACTTCTTGCATTGGGAATTCGGGGTCCCCTTCAATATAAACGATAATTCCTGATGCGTTTTGCACAGAATAACTATTTAATACCGGACTTTCCATCGCCTTGATAGCTGCTTCTTCTCCTCTATTTTGTCCTTTGGCGATTCCTATACCGATAAATGCTCGTCCTTTATCTTTCATCACAGTTTTGACATCCATAAAATCTAGGTTGATATCTGCCTCCCCATTGATTAAATTAGATACTCCGCGGATTGCGTCTCGTAGAACATCGTCTGCCATAGTGAAAGCTTGTTTCATGCCCATATTGGGAGTTGCTATTTCAAGTAGTTTTTCATTGGGAACAATCATCAAAGTATCAATATGTTTCTTCAATTCTTCTATGCCTGCTACGGCTAAATTCATTCTTTTTCCTCCTTCAAATTCAAAGGGTGTGCTAACTATTGCTACTGTAAGAATATTCAATTCTTTCGCTATTTCTGCTAAAACGGGAGCAGCTCCCGTTCCTGTTCCTCCTCCCATACCAGCGGCTATAAAAACCATGTGAGCACCTTCTAGACAAGTGCGTAAATCATCTAAGTCTTCAATAGCTGCTTCTCTACCTATTTCTGGTCTCATTCCAGCTCCAAGTCCGCGAGTTAGCTTTTTTCCTATCGTAATTTTAATAGGGGCTGGATTACTATCTAATACCATCTTATCTGTATTGACTACAGCGTAGTCCACTGTATCAATACCGCTTTCTATCATACGGCGGACAACACTTCCTCCAGCTCCGCCTACTCCGACAACTTTGATTATGGTATCTCCTCTTAAATCTTCTAATTCTGATCTGCCTATTCCAGAAAAATTGACATCTGAACCTAAATCCATTTCTAGTGATGTAAGTTATAAAATATACTAAATACTATAGACTTTTGAATTTGCCAAATAGGACAAAACTAGCTGTTTAGCCAAAGCAAGCTTATTGCTTTCACCCTATACAGGCTTTAGCAAAAGAGCCAGTGGCTCTTTTGCAGTCTATCTTGTGTTAGCTTTAAGTTTTGTGATGTATTGCACTACGGCATTGAAAAATTTTTAACTCTTGAAATACTCACACATTCCAGCGAGCTAAAAATTTTTTTTGCACCTGTTCTAACCATTTGGCTAGCCGTCACATCAGCGAAATTCAAAGGTCTATAATAGTTTTTTTTTAAAAAAACTGCAACTTTTTCTAATTCTATAGATATTGTCTAAAAATCAAAAAACTCGTCTAAAAACCTCCTTATAATTTTGGGCGAAGTAGACCTTTAAACCTGTTTTAAGATGTTTGGGTAATTCTTCATAATCCTTTTTATTAGCAAAAGGCACAATAATTTTTTCTAACCCGTTTCTTTTAGAGGCAATAATTTTTTCTTTCAAGCCTCCAATAGCCAAAACGCTACCACTTAAAGTAAGTTCTCCCGTCATTCCGATTGCCTTATCTACAGGTTTGGCAAGCATTAAGGAGATAAGAGCGCTTGCCATCGTAATGCCAGCAGAAGGACCATCTTTTGGAGTGGCTCCCGCTGGAACATGGAGGTGGATAAAATGATTATCAAAAAATTCCTTTTTTCCTTTAAATTTTTTTAGGTTGGCTGATACATAGCTATAAGCAATTTCTGAGGATTCTATCATTACTCCTCCTAGTTGTCCTGTTTGTTTGAAACCTTTTGTTGCAGTTTCCATAGCAACAGCTTCTATGGATAGCACATCTCCTCCCATGCTCGTCCATGCTAACCCATTGACTATACCTGAATTACTGGAATTTTGAATAGAATCATCTAAAAACAAGGGTTTTTTTAAATATTTTTCTACACGTTGTAAATTAATCATAACTTTGAATTTTTTCTTTTGCCTAGAAGATAAGACTTCAAAAGCTACTTGACGACAGATTTTTTGAATCAGTTTTTCCAGATGACGCACACCTGATTCTCTAGCATAACCTTCAACAATTTTAGTTATGGCACCATCGGTAAAACCGAGTTGAGTGCTTTTTAATCCGTGTCGTTTTCTTTGCTTAGGGATAATATAGCGGCGAGCAATGTGCAGTTTTTCCGAAGAAATATATCCTGAAAGCCTTAAAATTTCCATCCTGTCTAGCAACACTGGAGAAATATTATCTAGATGATTGGCTGTAGCTATAAAAAGCACTTTAGATAGATCAAAAGGGATATCTAGATAATGATCTACAAAAGAATGGTTTTGTTCTTGATCAAACACTTCTAAAAGAGCGCTCGCAGGGTCTCCTTGATAGCTAGTGCCCATCTTATCTACTTCGTCTAGCATGATCACTGGATTGGCAACTTTGGTCTGTTTTAGAGTCTGAATAAATTTGCCCGGCATAGCTCCAATATAGGTTCTACGATGCCCTTTAATTTCCGCTTCATCTCGCATACCACCAACAGAAAATCTATAAAAAGGTCTTTTGAGAGCACGGGCAATAGATTTACCGACAGAAGTTTTACCGACACCTGGAGGACCTACAAAACAAAGCACCGAGCTAGCGTCTTTTTTGGCGAGTTTTGTCACCGCAATAAACTCTAAAATACGTTGTTTAATATCTTCTAATCCATAGTGCTCTGTTTCTAGTATTTTTTTTGCTTCTTTTAAATTTAGAGGCTCTTTTGCAAAAACCCCCCAAGGTAAAGCGGTTATCCAATCCAAATAATTTCTGGTAACTGTAAATTCTGCAGCGTGATTATCCAAAAGACGAATTTTCCGCATTTCTTCATCAAAGACCTTTTGTGCTTCAGGAGAAAATTTTAGGTTAGCAGCTCTTTCCATAAGTTTGTCCGCTGCTTGTTTTTTACCGTCTTTTGTTAACCCCAGTTCTTTTTTAATTTCTTTGAGTTGTTCTAGTAAAAAAAAATCTCTTTGACTTTTTGAGATTCTTTTTTCTATTTGTTTGGAAATTTTCGCTTGCAATCTGCCTAAATCTAATTCTTTCTTTACCAACAAAAGTACTATCTTTAATCTTTCTAAAACATTGAACGTTTCTAAAACTTCTTGTAAGTCTTTCTTTTTAGAGGTTAGAATAGAAGCCGTAAAATCAGCTAATTTATTGGCGTCGTTGATACTAATATCTTCTATAAGATATTGGTTGAGTTCTTCTTTAATAGCGGGATACATTTTGATCAGCTCACGCACATTATTCAAAATTTCACGACAGTAAGCCCTGATGGTATCGTTACTACGGAAAGAAGGAATTTCTAAATGCTCCACTTCAGCAAGAAGAAAAGGCTTCTTATGCAAAAAAGTGACAATTTTAGTTCTGCCTACAATTTCAAAAATAACCTGCACTTCTTTATTATTATTGGGGTTCTCAATTACTTTTACAATTCTTGCCAAAACTCCAACTTTACAGATTTTTTTATCGTCTATTTCTTTTTCTGACTCTGCATGAGATAAAGAAATCAGAATAAAATTTCTGTGGTGCTTTTGTGCATAATTCAAAGCTAATTTAAAAATTTTCTTTTGGACCAACAAAGGGAGAACCATATGCGGGAAAAGGGGTCTGTAATAAACCACTATAAGACCTAATTGGTTAGGATAACTCGGTTTAGCAGGTAAAAGTGTTTCGTAATTTTCTGATTTTTGCGAATGCTCTGATTTTTGCGAATGCTCTGATTTTTGCGAATGCTCTGGTTTTGAAGAATTCACTTGTTCTTTATCTTCTACTTTTACGGAGTTTTTTTTTTCTTCTTCTTTCATTTTTTATTGAGATCTTTGAATTAGAGTTATGTGATAACTGGGCATTTTACTGGTTAAAAAAATTTTGCAACTTAAAGCCGGCGGTATAACCCTCAAAAACAAGTTTTCCTCGTCCTAAAAGTTTTTTATTAGCATAACAGTTTAATGGAGTAGAAGAAGCAATTTCTGTTTCCAAGATGGATCCTTCCTTAAAATCTAAAAGATCTCCTAAGGTAATATCCATCTCTCCCAACTGGACATAAAAATCTAGCTTTATATCGGAGAACTGAGATAATTTTTCCTTTAAACCAGTTCTGTTTTTAAGAACCATTTCGCTATCTTGATAAAATTCTTCTGGTAAAGTGGTTTCTAAATGATCTACTTCGGCAAAAGGAGACGGCTTTTGTAAAATTTTATTCAAAGCAAGGTAAAGTGAATTTTCTAAAGTCTCTTGCCACACTTTTTTATCACCTATAGAATTACTGGCTATATCACCACGGGGCACAACTTCTACTTCTCTTTGTGGCTCTGTTTTCTGCAGTCCTGTTACCTGTGCATTAGAGCATGTCTGTTGTTTCTTCTTTGCTAGTTTTTCTACTGCTTCATCAAAACTATTATCAAAAGGAGCTTTTTCTTTTTTGTGTGTCTCTTTGTGAGAGATGGGATTCGGGGTTACTTGGTGAGGAATTTTTTTGATTTCAAGGTTTGGTTGTTTTTCACTCAGTTTGATTGTATTTGGGCTGACTGGTTTTGGTTCTGCTGGCTCTAGTTTTATTGGTTTTGGTTCTGCTGGCTCTAGTTTTATTGGTTTTGGTTCTGCTGGTTTTGGTTCTGCTGGCTCTAGTTTTATTGGTTTTGGTTCTGCTGGCTCTGGTTTTATTGGTTTTAGTTCTGCCGGTTTTAGTTCTGCTGGTTTTAGTTCTGTTGGTTTTGGTTCTGTTGGCTTTAGTTCTATTGGTTTTGGTTTTATTTGTGTCTGTTGGTCTGTCCTTTTAGCAGGTGTTTCTAGTTTTAATTCTTTTTCTTTTGCTTTTTCAAAGGCACCATCTAGTTGATACATAGCTTTCTCAAAGTGTTTTTTATCTTCTTTTGTCATTTTTTGCTTAATTTAAGGTAATGGATAGGTGTTTCTTTTTTACGAAAAAGCATTTCAAATTCTGTTACTAGGTTGTTTCTTTCATATTCAGAATTTTGTAAATCCTCACTGTATTCTAGTATTTCAAAAGCACCTGTTTTCTCCATAGAATTGTTGACAAACTTAAAATACTCTATGTGATCGGTTTTTAAACTACAAATACCATTTTCTTGTAGCAGTTTATGAATATCTTCAAAAAAACGGCAGTTTAGCAAACGATGTTTTTGTTGTTTTTTTTTTTGCCAAGGATCTGGAAAATTAATATAAATTTTTTTTAGTGAATTTTCCAAAAATATTTCGCTTAACAAACCAATTCTTCTTTGCAAAAGTTTCACATTATCTAGCAAATTACTCTCCAGTTTTCTAGCTGCCTTTACCAATCTCTTATAACGGGTTTCTATACCAATATAGTTAAAATTTGGTTTTCTCAAAGCCTCAGCTAAAATAAATTTTCCAGAGCCGCAACCTATATCTATCACAAGTGGTTGTTTTTTTAAAAATAAATTGTCCCAACTTTCAGGGATTGGATTTTGGTAAGTAGTAATTAGCGGATAATCTTTAATCTTTTCTAAGTAAATATTATTATCAGCCATAAATTTGTTTCTTTAGTTTTAACTTTAGTTTATATTCAAAATTTAGTCAAGCTGTTCTTTAACAATTATGCTACAATCAAGTAATTTTTTTCAGTATGATACGTTTCCTTCCTTAAAAAAAGAAAGTAAAGCAAAACTAAAATTTCCCAGCTCTCTTGCTACAGATAGCATCAAATATATTGGCTCAAAGAAAAAAATTATTTCTTACATCAATGAAATAATAGGTGAATATACAGATATAAAAACAGTGCTAGACGGATTTTCTGGTAGTTGCAGAGTTTCTCAATTTCTTTCCAATAATGGTTATAGCGTCACGGCGAATGATTTAGCTTCTTATAGCAAAGAATTGGCAACTTGCTTTTTATTAGGGAAAGAAACCACTAGAATAAAAAATATAATCAAAGAGCTAAATAGTATTGATGCTCCCAGTATTGATTCAGGTTCAGGCTGGTATTCTCAAAACTATGGCGGAGAAATATACGATACTAAAAAGCCTTTTCAAATTCATAATACAAAAAAATTAGATGGTATTTTAGAATTTTTGCAAAATATTAAACTAAGTAAAATAGAAAAAAGTATTTTAATCACCAGTTTAATACTAGCATTAGACAAAGTAGATAGCACTTTGGGACACCAATCTTCCTATCTCAGGGAGTGGTCTAAACGCTCTTATAAAACAATGGAATTAGTTATGCCGAAATTTTTTAATCCTCATAATCTAGCCCATAAAATAGAGCAAAAAAATGTTTTTGAAATAAGTAAGAAATATCACGATTTAGTCTATTACGATCCCCCTTACGGATCCGCTAATGATAAAATGCCAGCCTCCCGTGTAAGGTATCAATGCTATTATCATATTTGGGAAACCATAAGTAGAAACGATAAGCCTCAAGTATTTGGCAAATGCAACAGAAGAACTGACACTAAAGACCACAATAATATCAATCCTTTTGAAGATTTTAGAAAAACAAACGGCAGGTATAATTCAGATATAGCAATAGAAAAGCTAATAAAAAATACTAATGCTAAATATATTTTATTCTCTTATAATACAAATGGTAGAACTTCTATTGAGAATCTCAAGCGAATATTAAATAAATATTTGGATATAAAAGAAAACATAAAGATAGAATATAAAAAAAATATAATGGCTTCAATGAATAGCAATAAAAACTGGCAAAATAGTTTAGAAAATTATGAAATACTTGTTATGGGTGAGAAAATAGTTTAGTAAAATAGTTTTTAAATAAACCTAAATTCAAAAAATAAAATGGAAACAACACTCTTTGAAAAAATCATTAAAAAAGAAATTCCAGCGGAAATTGTTTATCAGGATGAGCTAGTAACCGCGTTCCAAGATATTAACCCTCAAACCCCAGTGCATATTCTTGTTGTGCCCAACGAACCCTTAGCTACCACCAATGAGCTGACAGAAAAGCACGACCTTGCGATGGGTAGAGTTGTCCGAATCGCCGCTCAAATTGCCAAAGACAAAGGGATTGCAGAAGATGGTTATCGTTTGATTATTAACTGCAATAAGCACGGTAGACAAGAGGTTTTTCATATCCATCTGCACCTTTTAGGCGGAAGAGATTTGGGTAGGATGTTGCCTGTGACGGAGTAAATATGGAAAATATAAGACTACAAAAATTTTTAGCACAGTGTGGAGTAGCATCCAGAAGAAATTCAGAAAAATTTATTTTAGACGGGCTAGTTCAAATCAATGGGAAAATAAAAACGGAACTAGGAATAAAAATAGACCCAGAAAAAGACAGTGTTTGTTTCAAAGGGAAAAAACTAACTCCTTCAAAATTTCCTCGTCTGGTTTATATTCTCAATAAACCTAAAAGTTGTATTACGACTCTCAAAGACGAAAAAGACAGAGAAACTATTGTAAAATACTTCCCCAAAATAAACTGCCCGCTATTTCCAGTAGGCAGACTAGACTACGATTCGGAAGGGTTGATTTTTATCACCAACAACGGAGATTTTTCTCAACAAATCAGCCACCCCAAATACAAATTTAAAAAATCTTATCTAGTAAAGATTGAAAAAGTACTGGACGAAAAAGAATTAAAAATTCTCAATAAAAGTATGTATATCGCGGGAAAAATTTATCAAGCAAAAGTTCGCCCTTTACGAGAACAAAACCAAAAAAGCTGGGCTAAGGTGGAACTGTATCAAGGACTAAACCAACAAATCAGAAAAATGTTCGGCCATCTAAAAATCCGAGTTTTAAAAATTAAAAGGTTTCAAATAGGTAGTATCCATCTTGCAGATTTAAAATCTGGAGAATATAGACTTTTAAAAGAAGAGGAGATTAAAAAGCTATTACAAAACAAACCTTCAAAAGAAATATCACAAACTACATCTTCTAGCAGAACTACGCGAGCTACATTTTCTAGCGGAGCTCAGCGAGCTACATCTTCTAGCAGAACTCCCAGAAGAACACCAAGCACATCTTCTAGCAGGACTCCGCGAGCAACATCTTCTAGCAGAACTCCACGAAGCACATCTTCTAGCAGAACTCCACAAAATACATATTCTAAAAGAGCACCACAAAGCACATCTTCTAGCAGAACTCCACAAAATACATATTCTAAAAGAGCACCACAAAGCACATCTTCTAGCAGAACTCCACAAAATACATATTCTAAAAGAGCACCACAAAGCACATCTTCTAGCAGAACTCCTAGAAGAACACCAAGCACATATTCTAGCGAAACTCCACGAAGCACATCTTCTAGCAGGACTCCGCGAGCAACATCTTCTAGCAGAACTCCACGAAGCACATCTTCTAGCGGAGCTCAGCGAGCTACATATTCTAGCAGAACTCCACGAAGCACATCTTCTAGCAGAATTCCGCGAGCAACATCTTCTAGCAGAATTCCGCAAGCTACATCTTCTAGCAGAACTCCACAAAGCACATCTTCTAGCAGAACTCCACGAAGCACATCTTCTAAAAGAGCACCACGAAGCACATCTTCTAGCAGAACTCCTAGAAGAACACCAAGCACATATTCTAGCAGAACTCCACGAAGCACATCTTCTAGCGGAACTCCCAGAAGAACACCAAGCACTTCTTCTAGCAGAGCCCCACAAAGCACATCTTCTAGCAGAACTCCGCGAGCTACATCTTCTAGCAGAACTCCACGAAGCACATCTTCTAGTGCAACTCCACGGAACACATCTTCTAGCGGAGCTCAGCGAGCTACATCTTCTAGCGGAGCTCCACGAAGCACATATTCTAGCAGAGCCCCACAAAGCACATATTCTAAAAGAGCCCCACAAAGCACATCTTCTAGCAGAACTCCTAGAAGAACACCAAGCACATATTCTAGCGAAACTCCACGAAGCACATCTTCTAGCAGAACTCCGCGAGCTACATCTTCTAGCGGAGCTCAGCGAGCAACATCTCCTAGCAGAACTCCGCGAGCTACATATTCTAGCAGAACTCCACGAAGCACATCTTCTAGCAGAACTCCACAAAATACATATTCTAAAAGAGCCTCACAAAACAGAACTCCTAGAAGGCAACCACAAAACAAGCCTTCAAAAAGAGCCCCACAAAACTAATCCAAAAAAAAAACGTGCTTTTCATTCTAGCCACCCCCATAGGTAATGCGGCAGATATTAGTCAAAGAGCCATACAGATTTTAAACCAAGTAGATTTTGTAATTTGTGAGGAATTTAAAAAAGGAAGCAAACTACTCAAACAATGGAAAATAGAAAAAGAATTATTGGAATTAAACGAGCACAACGAAATTGAAGCGACAACAGAAATTTTAAAAAAATTAAATAAAAAACAAACAGCCGCTCTTATTAGCGATGCTGGAACTCCTGTGTTTTTAGATCCTGGAAGCTCTCTTTTAAGACTTTGTTATCAAAACAAAATACCTACGAGCAGTTTGCCCGGTGCTTGCTCTCTTAGCGTAGCTCTTTCTTTGGTTCCTTTTGAAATGAAATCTTTTCATTTTGGAGGTTTTTTGAATAGGAATTCAGTTTTAAGAAAAAAACAAATTCTTGGGTTTAAAAAATTAAACTGCCCTCTTGTGC
This sequence comes from bacterium, assembly GCA_965216635.1. GTDB lineage: Bacteria > SAR324 > SAR324 > XYD2-FULL-50-16. The sequence continues at coordinate 1,306,549 of OZ244188.1, read as the reverse complement.
TTTACGACACTCCCTACAGACTAAAATTTCTTTTAGCAGATTTGTATCAAATTTTAAGTCCCAAAACAGAACTGTTTTTGGCTATGAATCTAACAAAAAAAGACGAAGAGTTATTTTCAGGAAATTTCGCTCAATTAAAGCAACGTTCTTTTAAAAAAAAAGAATTTGTTTTGGTTATTAACTTTGGTAAATAAAGTAGGAGCGAACCTACCAAAAAAAACATCCCCTACAGGTTTCAAAAAAAAAATCAAATGCATTGCGGGGAGGTATTTTTTATTTTATGTAGGTCTGTAGAGACGTCCTATATGGGCGTCTCATAAATTTAGAACGTTTATTAAAAACAGCTTTTTGTGGTTTATGCACATCGTATAAGACGCCCTGTAGGGCGTCTCTACATGTTATGCTATAAAATTCCCTGCAGTTTTTTTTTTCTTAAAAAGTCAAATGGAAGGAGATGCTGATGACGAGTGGTGCTTTGAGTTCGGCATCGGTTTCGGTGGTTGTTTCTGTCTGAGTTTCTGTGGCTCCTGCTGGAATCTGGATTTCGTCTATATTTACAGTTCTGCTGTGGAATTGAGTTACTTCTATTCTGTTATCAACATTATTAAGGAATCGAAGATCAATGGTATCACTATCAATCGACACATTTCTGATTCCAATTGTTGCTGAATCACCGCGTGCAGTCTGTGTTTTTTCAAAAGAGCGTAACACAATGGGAGTAGTATTAGTAGTAGTAGGAGTAGTAGTAGTAGTAACACTACTTTTTAGAGAAACCCCCGAAATATACTTCTTCAAGCCAAAATTAAGCGATAGGTTGGAGGTTAAGTTCTGCTTATAGCCGACTCTAAGCACTGGACTTGTGGCAGAGCCACTGGTTAAACTATTTTGGAGCGTCATACTCGCTAGACCGCCTCCTACAAAAAGACCCTTGTTTACAAAATAATCCGCCATAACTAGTGTATTGGCGAGCTCGTTAGCTCCACCTTTGCCAGTATAGTGAGTCAAGGAGGCTCTCCATTTTTCCCACCTAAAGCCGAATTGCAGACCAATACCTGAGAGTTTATCGCTCTTGCTACTAGTGGTTGTTCTTGGATCCGCATGTACAGAAGTTGGAGTCGGAGCTGAATCTGGAGTCGCAATCTGATAGTTTGGAATAGAGCTTCTATCGGAGGAAAGATCACCGAAAAAGTAGCTATAACAATGGGATGTTTCTCCTTCTGACAATCCTGAAAGAAATCGGTCATTACTAGGATCTCTTGTAGTTACAGAATCAATTGTAGACGGTTTTGCACCAGAATCAAAGGAATCAAAAATACGTGCTTCAAAGGAGTATGATACATTTACTAAATTAACAGTTGTTGTTTTACCATCTTTACAATTTGCTGATACTAAAGTTCTGGCTCCAGTTGCTGTCGCAGCATCCCAGTCAGAACGCCCGCTGGTTGCGACTATGCTAGAGGTTGCGTCTCCATAGCCAGTAATTCTATAGCCTGTAGTAATAGAGTCTGTGATGGTTGTGCTGTTTGTGGTGACAAGTTTTGTGGTGTCTACTTTAAAGCCACTCAGATAGACAAACCCAGCGAAAAATCCCGATTTTGTATTATTTTGAACCGCTTGGGCTTGCAGATTGCTGCCTCCAAAAGTAAAGGCACTTCCTATAAGAAGAGCGGGAATAAGAATAGCTGCCAAAACGAAACGAGCCAAAACTAAACGAACCAAAATAAAACGAACCAGCGAAAAAGCGAAAGTTTTCCTTAAAACTTGGGAATTTATGTTTTTCATAATCGTGTAAATAATTAAATTTAGGTTAAATAACAAAACTTCATAAAGAAGTTGCAGAAAAAAAAATTCTTGTCAATAGTATTTTGTTGGCTATTGGCATCTTTTTATTTTTTCTGCTTATCCTTTATAAAGAATAATTGCAGAAAAAAACAATAATAGCAAACTATTGGTTGTTGGCAGTTTTTTATTTTTTCTGTTTTCTTAAAAAGTCAAGTGGAAGGAGATGCTGATGACGAGGGGTGCTTTGAGCTCGGCAGCGGTCTCTGTGGTTGTTTCTATTGTTCCTTCTGTTGTGGTTGTAGTGCCAGTCTCAATAGTTTCTTCTACAGTAACGGTTCTGCTTCCAAATTGGGTTGCTTCTGTTCTTAAATCGCCAACTCCCGAGACAACCACTGAGTTGAATGAGTTGCCATTGGTATTAACATTCACGGTACCCATCACTACTGATCCTCCTTTTATTGGACCCTGCTCATGGGTCAAGGTGTTTCTTGTAGTATTGGCAGGATTGAAAATGGGATCGGGAGTATAGGGAGTAGTTGTCGGAGCAGTGCTACTTTTTAGAGAAACCCCCGAGATATACTTCGTCAATCCAAAATTAAGCGACAGGTTGGAGGTTAATTTCTTTTTATAGCCGATTTGGATAGCTGGGCTAATGGCAGATTCGCTAGTAGAACCATTGGCAGAATTGGTAAGCTTCATACTCGCTAGACCGCCTCCTACAAAAAAATCCTCGTTAAAAAAGTAATCCGCCATAACTAGTGTATTGGAGAGCTTGTTAGCTCCACCCTTGCCAGTAAAGTGAGTCAGAGAGGCTCTCCATTTTTCCCACCTAAAGCCGAATTGCAGACCAATACCTGATAGTTTATCACTCTTGCTAGTTGTTGATGTGTCTGTTGGTGTTGTTGATGTTGTTGATATTGAACCATGCACTATTATATCATCTGCGGTTACTTCATAATCATCAAAAGAAGCATCGGTTAAACCATTAGAAGAAAAGTGTTCTAAACATGTATTAAGAGGCCAGTTATTAGTTATAGAAGTGGCGGAGTCACCTACAAAATCTCTTGAGCCTTCATCAAAGGTCTGTATGTAGGGATTCAAAAAAGAATAGGTTCCACCGGCATCAGCAGTTGCTGCTCCTGTTTCACAGTTTTTTGCTATAAGAGCTTCTAGTCCAGCTTTCAAAGGACTAGAATCAAAGAAAGAAGCAGCTTTTGCTTCTATGCCAGTGGTGATAGCTGAATAACCTATCAGGGTATAGGATGTCGTGGCATCACCAACAATACTAATATTAGCATTAGTGACGCTAGTGGTTTTAGTGCTGCTATCTACCTTAAAACCATTTAGATAGACAATACCAGCGAAAAATCCCTGCTTGCTGCTCTGACCATTTGGGCTACCATTCGCTTGGGCTTGCAGCTTGCTGCCTCCAAAAGTAAAGGCACTTCCTATAAGAAGAGCGGGAATAAGAATAGCTGCCAAAACGAAACGAGCCAAAACTAAACGAACCAAAATAAAACGAACCAGCGAAAAAGCGAAAGTTTTCCTTAAAACTTGGGAATTTATGTTTTTCATAATCGTGTAAATAATTAAATTTAGGTTAAATAACAAAACTTCATAAAGCTTAACAGAAAAAAACAATAATAGCAAACTATTGGTTGTTGGCAGTTTTTTATTTTTTCTGTTTTCTTAAAAAGTCAAGTGGAAGGAGATGCTGATGACGAGGGGTGCTTTGAGTTCGGCATCTGTTTCGGTGGTTGTGGTTGTCTGAGTTTCTGATCCTGCTGGAATCTGTATTTCTTTTATATATACAGTTCTGCTGTGGAATTGAGTTACTTCTACTCTTCCATCATCAACTGTATTACCACCAGTGAAATATCTAAACACATTAGAACTCCCATTCCCAACCACATCTAACATCCCAATTGTTGCTGAATCACCACCAGTCTGTGTTTTTTGAAAAGAGCGTAACATAATGGGAGTAGTATTAGTAGGAGTAGTAGGAGGAGTAGTAGTAGTAGTAGTAGTAACACTACTTTTTAGAGAAACCCCCGAGATATACTTCGTCAAGCCAAAATTAAGCGATAGGTTGGGGGTTAATTTCTGCTTATAGCCGACTCTAAGCGCTGGACTTGTGGCAGAGCCGCTGGTATAACCATTGGCAGAGCCGCTGGTAAGCTTCATGCTCGCTAGACCGCCTCCTACAAAAAGACCCTTGTTTACAAAATAATCCGCCATAACTAGTGTATTGGCGAGTTCGTTAGCTCCACCTTTGCCAGTAAAGTGCGTCAAGGAGGCTCTCCATTTTTCCCACCTAAAACCGAATTGCAGACCAATACCTGATAGTTGATCACTCTTGCTACTAGTGGTTTCAATTGGATCCGCAGGTACAGATGTTGGATTTGAAGGCGAATCTGGAGTCACCTCATAAGTAGAAGAATTAAAATCTTTAGTCTTTTGGGAAAAGTAGCTATAACAATGGGATGTTTCTTGTATTACTCCTAAAGAAGGATCATCTGTCGTTGCCAATCCTGAACGAAAGTTTGTACTAGGAAATCTACGGTCTAGGAAAGTTACGGTAGCATCATTCGTAGGACTGAGAATATCAGCTAAAGACGGTTTTGCACCAGAATCAAAGGAAATAAAAGTATCTTGTGAAAAAAAGTATTCTCCATTTGAATTAACAGATGTTTTACTGCTTTCACAATTTGCTGATACTAAAGCTCTGATTCCAGTTGCTGTTGTAGCATCCCAGCCAGGATGTCCACTAGTTGCTTCTATTCTATAGCTTGCCGCTCCATAGCCGCCATTGCCACGATCTACATCAATTCTATAGCCTGTAGTAATAGCGTCTGTGATGGTTGTGCTATTTGTGGTGACACGTGTTGTGGTATCCACTTTAAAACCACTCAGATAGGCAATGCCAACGAAAAATCCCAGCTTGCTGCTGCTTTGAACCGCTTGGGCTTGCAGCTTGCTGCCTCCAAAAGTAAAGGCACTTCCTATAAGAAGAGCGGGAATAAGAATAGCTGCCAAAACGAAACGAACCAGAGTAAAACGAGCCAAAATAAAACGAGCCAAAATAAAACGAGCCGCAAAAGTTTTCCTTAAAACTTGAGAATTTATGTTTTTCATAATCGTGTAGATAATTAGAATTTAGGTTAAATAACAAAACTTCATAAAGAATTGCAGAAAAAAAAAATCTTGTCAATAGTATTTTTTTGGCTATTGGCAGTTTTTTATTTTTTCTGACTATTTCTTATAAAGAATAATTATAGAAAAAAAATTTCTTGTCAATAGTATTTTTTTGGCTATTGGCAGTTTATTTGTTTTTTACAGATTTTTCTTAATAATCAAAGGTCTACTAGGTTAGTCAAACTAACCCCTAACAGTCTAATTTTTCTCTTTCCGAAATCTGTTTTTGCTAGTAAAACTTCCAGTGTTTCTAGCAGTTCAGGTAAATTTTGATAACCTTCTTTTTGAGTTTGACTACGGGTAATGGAGCGAAAATCTGTATATTTCATCTTTAAAGTTAAAGTTTTTGCAGTAAATTTTTTTTGCTGCATAAAGTCCAAAATTTGCACAGTCAGTTTTTCTAAAACAATTAAAGCCTCTTCTTTTTTAGAAATATCTTTGAGAAAGGTTGTTTCTTTTCCTACAGATTTTCTCTGCCTAAAAGTTTTTACGGAGCGGTTGTCGATAGCTCTTGCAGCAGAATAGAGGTAGTTGCTAAATTTTCCAAAATGCTTTTTTAGTTCTGTGATGCTCCACTTTTTTAAATCTGCTCCTGTATAAATGTTTAAGCGGTGCATTTTTTTTTCTGTTGCTTTGCCAACACCATAAAATTGACGAATTTTTAATTTTTTCACAAACTCTTCTCCCTTTTGGGGCAGGACAATGGTGAGTCCATTGGGTTTTTGAATGTCGCTGGCTATTTTGGCTAAAAATTTATTATAAGAAACTCCAGCAGAGGCGGTGATTTGAACCTGTTCAAAAATTTTTCTTTTAATTTCTTTTGCAATTAAAGTAGCCGATCCAAAACATTTCTTAGAATCTGTCACATCCAAGTAGGCTTCGTCTAAAGAAAGCGGCTCTACTAAGGAAGTGTATTGATAAAAAATTTCTCTAATTTTTTGAGAGGCTTCTTTGTAGGCTGCAAAACGAGGTTTTACAAATATTGCTTGCGGACAAAGTCGGTAGGCTCTATAAGAAGGCATCGCAGAATGAATACCGTATTTTCTAGCTTCATAACTGCAGGTCGCCACTACTCCTCTGCCATTTGGATCGCCACCTACAACTAGAGGTTTGTCTCTATATTGAGGGAAATCTCTTTGCTCAATAGAGGCATAAAAAGCGTCCATATCTATGTGAATTATTTTATGAATCATTGGGAAAACTATTGGGCAAACCTTTTTTTGAGGTTTTTTAAAAAATAGTTTATCATTTTCGTGTATAATAGACCTTTGAATTAGCGTTATGTGACGGCTAGGCAAGGCGAAAAAAAATTTTAGCTCGCTGGAATATATGTAATATTTCAAGAGTTAAAATTTTTTTTTAATGGCGTAGCAAAAAACACTACAAACCTTGCGTAATACAAAAAAGAAATGAAAAAGTGCCAAAAGGCACTTTTTCTATAGCCCATAAATAGTTTCAAGCAATAAGCTTGCTTTGGCTAAACAGAACGCTAATTCAAAAGTCTATATAAAAAGAAATCTCGAAACCTCAAAATGCTTAACATAATCCTTAAAGAATTGCATCAAAAAAAAGACTCTAAAAGGGCAATACATTCCCAAAGATTTTTTAAAACCGCAAAAGGAGAATACTCCGAAGGGGATGTTTTTTTAGGATTAACAGTGCCTGAAATTCGTGAAATTTCTAAAAAATGGAAAAATGCTGATTTTACAATATTAAAAGGCTTACTCTGCTCCAAAATTCACGAAGAAAGATTATTGGCTCTGTTTATTCTTGTTTTACAGTTTGAAAGTAGTTCTCGTAGTGGCGATAAAAATCAACAGCATAAAATTTACCAGTTTTATCTAAAATATATCAGGTATGTCAACAACTGGGATTTGGTAGATTCTAGTGCTCATAAAATTATAGGTATTTATCTGATGGATAAAAAAAGAGACCTACTTTATCAACTTGTAGTTTCTGCTTCTCTTTGGGAGCGACGGATAGCCATAATTTCCACTTTTTATTATATCAAACAAAAGGACACAAAAGATACTTTGACTCTTGCCAAAATACTACTGAAAGATAAAGAAGATTTAATCCATAAAGCAAGCGGATGGATGTTACGAGAAGTAGGCAAGGTCAAATTGGAAGATTTAGAGCGGTTTTTAGACAAGCACATACAAGAAATGCCACGCACAATGCTACGCTACGCTATAGAAAAATTACCAGAAAAAAAACGACAATATTATCTCAAAAAATAATGCCTATTTTAAATTTCAGTTTTTTTGAAAAAAATAAAGTTTTAACCAAACTTACTCTTTTTTATTTTGGACTTCCTCTAGGACTGCTTTTTTTAGGAAGGCTTATTTTTTTCTTTTATTACTTTCAAGAGTATCAAGCACAATATGCTTTTATCCAAATTATCTGGGCTCTGCTTTATGGACTGAGATTTGATTTTGCTGTTGTCTTTTTAGTTCATGGTTTATTCTATTGTTTAGTTCTACTCTCTCTCCCTCGCTGGCAAATGGGTATTGTGAAACTGTTAGCAATGTTCACTCTCCCTTTTAACCTATTCTTTTTTGCTTTACAGCTATCCGATCTTGCTTATTTTGGAGAAACAGGAAGGCATGTTTCCTTTGAATTTTTTTTTCTCTTTTCTGATTTTTTCACTATTGTTAGTGCAGGTTGGCAAAGCTATTGGTTCATCATATTTTCCATACTTTTTTTCTTTTTTTTTATCACTTATCTTTGGTTTCGTTTTTATCGTTCACTGGTAAAAGAATCTTTGGTAAATTCGTCTTTGGTAAAAAAAACTGCCCAGCTAAAATCTTTTAGCTGGTTGCTTTTGCTAAAAGAGGTTGTTTTAAGATTCTTTATTTTTTTTCTTATTGTCTTGTTTGCAAGAGGTGGGTGGCAACTGAAACCGCTGAATATATCCCATTCTTTTATTTATGGGAGTCAAAATTTAGGGAATTTAGCTTTGAGTGCTCCTTTTACTTTTTTGAAATACTTATCTGCAAAAACTATTTTGGCAAAACCAAAAGACTGGCTACCTAGAGAAATAGCCATCAAAAAAACGCAAAAACTACTGGTTTCTCCACTGGTTTCTCCACTGGTTTCTCCACTGGTTTCTCCACAAGAAGTTTTTTTAGACAAAAATGCTCCGTTTTACCGTAAATTTAATTTTTCAGAGGCAGAAAAAAGAAAAATATCTCCCAACATTGTTTTATTAATAATGGAAACATGGGGTGGGAGATTTATTTCTACTGTAAGCGGAGGCAATTCAGAAACTACACCTAACTTTAATCGTCTGAGTAAAGAAGGTTTGCTCTTTAAAAATTTTTATTCTTCTGGCAGACGCTCCATTCAGAGTATGACTAGTGTTTTTTTTTCTCTTCCTAATAGCGAAACAGTGCCTATCTATGACAGCCCGTTTATAAGCAATAAAATGTCTTCTTTAGCTCAACCATTAAAAAAAGAAATGTATGAAACTATTTTTTTCCACGGGGGTAAAGAAGGTAGTTTTAATTTACATAATATGGCTGGAATTGCTGGTTACCAAAAAATTTTCTCTTTAAGTGATTTTCCCAATGCAGAATACGACGGTACTTGGGGACTTTGGGATCATGAGGCATTAGAACTTTTTTCTGGAGAATTAGATAAATTAAAATATCCTTTTTATGGACTTTTTTTTTCTTTGAGTTCGCACGATCCTTACAATGTTCCAGAAGAAAGGTTTCATTATTTCAAAAAAGATACTGCTGATTTTGAATATCTCAATTCTCTACGATACTCAGATTGGGCTTTAGGTGAATTTTTTAAAAAAGCAAAAAAAACAGATTGGTATGAAAATACAATTTTTATTATTACGGCAGACCATAGCAGAGGAATTACTTCTAATTTTAAGAAAGATTTCAATATTCCTTTACTGATTTTTTCACCTTCAGGCTTAGTGCCTAAGGGCGTATCTTACAAAATAGGTTCGCATATAGATCTCACCCCTACTATCTTAGCTCTTTTGAAAAACAATCAGCCTTTTGCATCTGCTGGAAAAAATTTATTAGCAGAAAAAGGCATTTCTAATTTTAGTTTGATTTCTTCTGACTTGGACTATTGGATTACAGAAGAATACATTTATATTTTCAATCAAAAAGAGTTGTTGAAAGTGATAGACTTTCAAACTTTGCAGGAAGTGCATAATCCGCTCGCAAAAACAGCACACCAAAAACAAAGGGAAAATTTTTTGGCTTTTTTTCAAACCTATTTTAATGCTATTGTAGAGAATAAAATTTTACCTTAAGAATGGGCAGTTTAAAAAGTTTTGATTATTGGCATAGAGTTGTTTCTTACTTATTTCTCTATGTATTTGTTAGCGTTATAATGATGTTGTTATTTCAAATAGCAATTATTATTAAATACGGTAATTTTCATTCCATTGAGCTAAACAGTTTCATTCAAGCACTCCTTGGGGGAGTGAGAGGAAGTTTAAAATTATTCACGATTTTCATTATTCCTTTTTTTTTTTTAGGTATTATATTTTGGTTACTTCCGTGGCAAAAACCAGTTCTATTGTTAGCCCGTTTTTTACCTTATATCGGCTTGTTGTCTTTTGTTGTAAGTTTTATTATCAGCTTTATAAATTTTTTTTATTACCGACCTTTTCAAGGTAAAATTGATGCTTTTATTTTTGAGGCACAAAACGAAAATTTTGGAGATTTATACCAATATCTGAATGGAGAATTTTCCCTCCCTCTTTTAATTTTTCTTTTGATTTTTGGAATTATTGCTTTATTTTGTATTCATAAATTACTGTTACGATGGAATCCACCTCAGTTGCATTTGAGAAGGTGGTATTCAAAAATGATTTATACCCTAGCTGTATTCTTTTTGATTTTTATTTCTGCAAGGAGTTCTCTCAACCCGCATACTATTTATTCTTTTATCAGAGATGCAGAAATAACAGATAACAACTTACTCAATAGCTCTGTTACTAACGGTATTATTGCTCTTTATGTGGCTTATAAAGATCATAAAAATCTTTCTACTTTAACTGAGATAAAAACAAAAGAAGCAACAGAATCCTTTAAAACACTCTACCCTAATATTGAAGTTTCCCAGAGTAGTCTAAAAGAGAAAATATACAAAAAAACAGAAAATACTGTTTTTAGTCAAAATCCGCATACGATATTTGTTTTGATGGAAGGTTGGGGTAGACATCTATTAAAATTTCACGATAACGAGCAGTTTAATTTATTAGGAAGTTTAGATTCTCATACGAAAGAAGATTTTTTTTTCAAAAATTTTCTTTCTATTACACAAGGAACTCACGCTTCTATGCAGTTTTTACTCGCCAATTTTTTAGGATTGGATATCACTGCATCTAAATATCACAAAACTTCACTGGATTCATCCATTCCTAATGTTTTTAAAAAACAAGGTTATAAAACTATTTTTGTAACCAGCGGAAAAAAAGATTGGCATAAAATGGGCAACTTGCTTGTTTCCTTAGGATTTGATGAAATTTTAGGCTGGAATGATTTTAAAAAAATTTATCCTGATGCAGAATCAAATTTTTATGGAGGTTATGAAGAAACAGTCTACGATTATATTTTACAAAGAATTAAAAAAACATCTAAGCCTTTGTTTGTTTTTTTCTTAACTACAACCAACCATGTGCCTTATGTTTTTCCTTCAAATTACCAACCCTATCCACTGAAAAAAACACCTAAATCCATGCAAAAAATTCTATTGTCTCATAAAAAACGGCAACAAATATTTACAACCTATCAATACACCAGCGAAACTTTCGGGAAGTTTATTTCTGAGGTAAAACAGGATAGTCTTTTAAAAAATAATGTTGTGATTGCTGGAACAGGAGATCATAATACAAGAGATATGTTCAACTACAACGTTTATGAAGAAAACATTTTTTATAAGTTTGCAGTTCCTTTTTATCTTTATTTACCAAAATTATATAAAAAAAATGTTACTTTTGATAAGCAAAGAATAGGTTCTCATAGAGATATTTTTCCTACAATATTTAGTAATATATTCCCTAATGCAAAATATTTGGCGAGTGGAAACAATCTTTTATCTAAAACAGATAAAAAAGATTTTGCTTTCAATAGTGCTTTTGTGATGTCTACAGAAGGAGCTGTTTTATTACAACAAAATCCTGTTTATTATCAATGGATAAACCAACCAGCAGGTAAAATGAAACGGGTTCAGTCAGATACGCGAGGTTCAGCAGAAGAAAATCCTTTACTAGAAATTTATCAAAAACAGCAAGCTTTTCAAAAATTATTAAATTGGCATTTTTTACAAAGCATAGACGATACTAAAAAATAAGCCTAAAAAATGAGACCCACTATGTTTGGTAAATATTCCCCCACAGAGCTAGTAGATAAATTTTCATCTCCCTTGTATGTTTATAGTGAGAAAATTTTAAGGAAAAGTTGCCAAAAAATCAAACAACTCTGTACTCTTAAAAATTTTCAAATTCACTACGCTGTCAAGGCAAATTCCAACATTGCTTTATTAAAAATTATTCGCTCTGAAGATATATTTGCAGAAGTGATTAGCCTTGCTGAATTAAAGTTAGCACAGCTTGCAGGATGGAGGATAAAAGAAATCCTTTTTAGTGGTAATAATATTGCGACCGAAGACTTGGAATGGTTAGTCAAAAATCAATTTTTTGTTTGTTTGGATTCTCTTTGTCAGCTAGAAAAATACTTTGCACTAGAGGGGGATAATGCTTGCATTCGCATCAACCCTACCAAAGGAGAAGGACATCACCAAAGAGTGATTACCGCTGGAAAGGTAAAGTTTGGTATAGATTTACCTCAAATTTCAGAGGCTTTTGAACTTGCTGCTAAAAAAAAGAAAAAAATTATAGGTATCAGCGCTCATATAGGCTCTTTGTTTTTAGAAAGCACGCCTTTCCAAGAAGCGGCAGCACTACTTTTAAAAATTGCGGAATGCTATCCTAGTATAGAATATATTGATTTTGGCGGTGGTTTTGGGATTGCTTATAAAGAAAGTGAAAAAGATTTTCCCATAGAAAAATACTCAAAAAAATTCACAGAAATGCTTGAAAAATGGCAAGAAAAAAAGGGTAGGGAAAAGGTGAATTTTGGCATCCAACCAGGTAGATATATTATAGGGCACGCTGGCTGTTGTTTGGCTAGAGTGAGATCTATCAAAAACAATCAAGGTATAGATTTTTTAGGTACCGATTTGGGTTTTAATTTTCTACTCCGTCCTGAATTTTATGGAGCTTACCATAAAATCGTCCACAGTTCCAATAAGTCAAAGCAGACAAAAAAATTCACCATTACTGGAAATATTTGTGAATCAGGTGATATTTTGGGGAAAGATAGAAACTTGCCCCAAAATACAAAAATTGGAGATATTCTTGCAATTTTGGATACAGGAGCCTATGGTTTTACTATGGCAAGTAATTATAATTCTATGCTACGCCCCGCGGAAGTTTTAATAGACTTAAAAGGGGAAGCGAAATTGATTCGCAAGAGGGAGACTTTAGCTGATTTGGTAGAGAATCAACTTTTTTAACTAATAAAATAATATGGAAAAAACTTTTGAAGAAAAATTACAAGAATTAGAAAAAATAAACCAAAATCTAAGTCAAGGAGACCTTCCTTTAGAAAAAGCTCTTAAGGAATTTGAGGCTGGAATTGTTTTAAGCAAAGACTGCCAAAAAACTCTAGAAGCCGCAGATAAAAGGGTTCGTATATTGACAGAAAAAGATGGTAACTGGGAAGAAAAAGACTATACAGAAAACTTGTCTACACAAAATCCTAGTGGCACAAACAAACAAACTGGTTCTTCTTTACAAGAAAAACAACCTACAGAAATTAGAGAAAAACAAGATTCAGCACCAGAAAATTTAGAAAGTTCTGGCAATAAAGATACTAATACAGATTCTTTTCCATTTTAGCTATTTGGCGAGTTTTTGATTGAAATAGAATATAGCTGCTGCAATCAAGATATTCTAAAAAATCCAAGAAAATAATGAATTCTCCACTAAATATAAAACTTAATACTTTATTTACTGGAGATAATCTCTATATTTTGCAAGGAATGAATAGCGAAAGTGTAGACCTGATATACCTAGACCCTCCTTTTAATTCCAAAAGAATGTATGAAGCGCCAGTAGGAAGCAAGGCGGCTGGTTCTGCTTTTAAAGATATGTGGAAATGGAACGATGTAGATAAATTTCACCTTGAGAAACTATTCAATAACTATCCATTTATGGCTAATTTTATTGCTTCTGTAGGTGAAATACACGGAGAATCAATGATGTCTTACTTAGTCTATATGGCGCAGAGGATAATAGAGATGCACCGAATTTTAAGATCTACAGGTAGTTTTTATCTTCACTGCGACCCTACAGCTAGTCACTACCTAAAGATAATTTTAGATAAAGTGTTTGGAAAAGATAAAGTATTAGGAATGATTATTTGGAAAAGACATAGCTCCCTCCAAAAAGGGAGTCAATTTCAAGCAAAAACTTGGGGAGTTACCACCGATAATATTTTTCATTACAAAAAAGGAGAAGAGCAAAATGTATTTAGAAATACCAGAGAATTGTTACCAGAAGAAATTCAAGAGCAATTCTCTTTGATGGATAGAAACGGGGAACGCTACCGATTAGATAACAGCCATATATTTTGTACTCCCAAAATGGGAGCTAGACCCAATCTTTGTTATACTTGGAAAGGGTTTGAAAATCCACACCCATCTGGCTGGAGATTAAGTAAAAAAAGACTACAAGAAGAATACGAAAAAGGAAATATTGTGATTAAAGAAAACGGAAAATTAGAAAGACGTAAATATTTAAAAGATTATAACGGCGTTCCTGTTGGTAATTTGTGGGACGATATATTTCTCACTAGAAGTGAGGATACTGGTTATCCTACCCAAAAACCTTTGAAACTATTACACAGAATAATCAAAGCAAGTAGTAATAAAGGAGAGGTGGTATTTGACCCTTTTTGCGGCTGTGCTACGACTATGGTAGCGGCACAACAATTAGAGCGCAAATGGATTGGGATTGATATAGCAGAAAAATCTGTAGATTTAGTTATGCAAAGACTAGAAAGTGATAGCGGATTATTTACAGATTTTGTGCAAAGAAATGATATACCTCAAAGAAGCGATATAAAAAAAGAAAAGCCTACAAAAAACATAAAAGATATTTTATTTAAAAATCAAAAAGGAAAATGTAACGGTTGCTTTGTTGCTTTTGAAAAAAGAAATTTAGAACAAGACCATATAGTGCCTAAATCTAGAGGTGGTGGAGATTATTTTGAAAATTATCAGCTTTTATGCGGAAGTTGCAATAGGGTAAAAGGGGATAGACCTATGGAATATTTAAAAATGAAAATTGAAAAAATGAATGAAATCAAAAAACTAAAATTAAGTTTCTGAAAACGAACAAAAGAAGAAAAGTTTCCAGAAAATTCTAGTATTTCCAGAGAAACTAGCGATACAAATAATGATACAGATTTTTTTTCCTTTTAAGGAATAACTAGTTTAAAAGTGGCTAGATATTTTTTAGTGTTTTTTCTATAGAGTAGACTTTTGAATTTGCCAAATAGGACAAAACTAGCTGTGACGGCTAGCCAAATGGTTAGAACAGGTGCGAAAAATTTTTTTAGCTCGTAGGAATACTGAAGAGCATTTCTTCACAAATGGCAAGAGTTAAAAAATTTTTCAACGCTGCTTTGGCTAAACTAGACAAGCAAATTCAAAAGTCTAGATCTTCATTTCGTAGGTTATCCAGCCTGTCCTTTCGGCTAATCTGTCGTAGACGGCTCTACCTCTATAGTTATTGTCTGCGGTTATCCAGCGTATAAATTTCCAGTTTTTATTTTTAGCGGTTTGTCGTAAAGCTGTAAATAACTCGTTCACTACGGATTTCCCTCTGTAGTCTGGATGAACGAATAAATCGTCTAAAAAACCTACACTTTGACCTCTCAAAGGAGACGGCATTTCTCTATAGTGCATAATTCCTAAAGCCTTGCCTGTCTCATCTTTGGCTATCAGGGCGTAAAATTTCTTTTCCTTGTTGTGAATCCAAGACCAAACTTTATCCAGAATTTCTTTATTCATTGGAGTTTGATAAAACTTCGCATAACCACAGTAAAGAGTTTCCCACTGTTCTCTATCTTCTTCTTTCAATTCAAAAATTTTGATTTTCACTTTAAATTTTACTGGTTGATTTTTACTGGTTGATTTTTACTGGTTGATTTTTACTGGTTGATTTTTACTGGTTGATTTTTACTGGTTGATTTTTACTGGTTGATTTTTACTGGTTGATTTTTATTGGCTAATTTTCACTAATTCAAAGGTCTCATTATTTTTTAAGCAAAGGCGGGCATAACTTTTTCAATGAATAGTTCTAGAGATTTTTTTTTGGTTTTAAAATCCATACTACTATCAACCCAACAGCAATATTCATCGTAGCCCAATTCTTCGCAGATTTTTAGTCTTTGGATGGCTTCTTCTGGTGTGCCTATAATACTGTTTTTTCGCATGTTTTCAGGAGAGTAAATTTCCATTTTAGACATTTCTGCTTCAGTGAGCATTTTGATTAAACCTTGACTTATGGGCCTTTCGTTTTTAAACCAAGCTCCGAAATAACAATAAAATCGAGAAATATCTTTGGCTCCTTGTTTTATCTCTGTTTCTGTCTCAGCTATAAAAGTATGTCGTAGTAGCATTATCTTAGGTTTGATTTTTTGGAGATGAGCTTTGTTTTTGGTGTCTTTGCAGGCGTTGTGAAATTTTTCTATCAAGGTAGCTACTTCTTCGTCTCCTTGCCAGAGTGGAGTGACTTGCACATTGCAACCATTGGAGATTGCAAAGTCGTGGGAGTTTTGGTCTCTGGCTGCAACCCAAATAGGCGGGTGTGGTTCTTGGAATGGTTTGGGTGAGCTAGTGGTTTTGGGAAAAGCCCAACGTTTGCCTTTGTGTTCGTAATCACCAATCCAAAGTGATTTTATTGCTGGTATGATTTCTCGCAGTGCCTCTCCTGCACTAAAAGGGTCAATCCCATCTGCTACTCTGTCGTATTCAAAAGAGTAGGCTCCTCTAGCAATGCCAAGTTGCAATCTTCCTTGTGTAATAATATCTGCCATTGCAGTTTCTTCTGCTAATTTTACGGGGTGCCAAAAGGGGGCTACAATTGTTGCTGTTCCTAGTTTAATGGATTTTGTGCACCCAGATAGGGCTGCTAAATTGATAAAAGGATTGGGAGCTATGGTAAAATTCATACCGTGATGTTCTCCAGTCCATATAGTACTAAAGCCGGCTTTTTCTGCTAAAAGGCAGAGTTCAATATATTCATTATAGAGCTGTTTTTGGCATTGGTTTTTGTCAATCCGCTCCATGTGTATAAGTATAGAAAATTCCATCATTTTATTTCTGCTATTTTTCCCTCACTCTCTTTACCAACATAAATTCCAAACGAATCCGATTTTCGTTCACTAATATAGCGTTTTAACATTGTTTTGCTCCAATCGTAAAAGAAACGTTCAAAAGGTATTTCCTCAAAAGGGTAAAACTTACCTTGTGTAATTTCGGGTTTTTTGTCAAGATGGATGCGATAATAGATAAAATTGATTCCATCATTTACGCTTTCAAAAACCGAAAATAGATAATAATCCTTCACACTAATTCCAATTTGTTTTAACTTATTCAAAAGGCTTCCATTTTCTTCTACTGATCCAAATTTTGAAGTTGTTGGAAATTCTAAAAAACCTTGTGTGTCTTGTTCGGTTAAAAAGATTTGATTGTCACACTCAATCAATGCTCCCACAAGAATTTTAGCAGAGTTGTCTTCTATAGCTTTCATTACTTTTTGCCCAAGGTCTGGGTTGACATAATTGCCTCGTAAAAAAACTAAGGGAGCATTTTTGTTAGATTCAAATTGTACTACTTCTCCGATAAGGATAATATGGTCTCCAGCATCCACTAATTGACTTTTTTTACAGTCAAACCAAGCTACCGCATCTTTAATTACTGGACTGCCTGTTGTTTTTGTTTGCCAATGAACTTTAGCGAATCTGTTTTCTACAGGGTTAGCAAAAGTTATAGATATTTCACGCTGCTCTTGTGAAAGCACACTTACCGCAAAATATTCTGCTTCCTCAAAAATCTGTATATTAGATGAATTTTTTCCGATACAAATAAGTATTAAATAAGGATCTAAAGAAACCGAAGTAAAAGAATTTGCAGTGAACCCTACGGGTTTGTTTTGCTTATTCATAGCCGTCACAACAGTGACACCTGTAGGAAAAGAGCCGAGAGCTTGTCTGAAATTTTGATTTTTATTCATCTTGCTTGCCTGATTGAGCGACTTTGTTTAATTTTCATATTAGCATTCTATGCCAATAATCAACAATCGCCACCGAAATAATCACCACCTGGTGCAATGAAAAACTTCTCCAATATTGGATTTACTTTATCTGCTGAAATATAAGCCATCATATGGGCTTCGTCTGCAATAGCAATACTCTTTCCATTCGGTGTTAGTTTAGCCATCTCTCGAGACATTGCTGTAGTAGAATGGAGGTCCTTATCTCCTGTTAGATATAAAACGGGCATACTCAGTTTAGAAAATTGAGTAAGAAAAGTTTTATCTGAACTCGCAAATAAAAGATAAGTTTCAGCGTACCCTTTTTGAGGTGTATTTTCAAGCCAAGTTTTTATTTTAGCGATTTTTTGTCTATCGCAAGTATTTTTTGGAATCGGGAACCAGCGGTTTAAAGTTTCTTTAATAATGGATTGGTGACCATAATCTAAAATTTTTTTGGCTCTCTCTAAAGCAATTTTTGCTGCTTGTGCACTACGATTAAAAACCATATTCATGGATATAAAAGCATTTACTTTATTAGGATATTTTAAAGCAAAAGCCATACTAATAATGCTTCCCATAGAATGTCCTACAAAAAAAAATGAGGAAAGATGAAGGTGTTTCACAAGTGAACTTAATTGTTCTACATAATCGTTTAACGATAATTTTTCGTTTGTTTTTTTGGAGGGCAAGGGACTTTCTCCGTGCCCGAGTAGGTCGTAGGTAATTATCTGATATTCTTTAGAAAAGTATTCTACTTGGGGTTGCCAGACATCTCCTTTGAGACCAACACCGTGAATAAAAATTAAAGTGGGAGTTTTTGCCGTGTGATGGGTAAAAAATTTATAGGCAGTGCCTGTAGCTGTGAAATTCATTTTTACGAACAACATCGTTTAACGGTATTGAATTACTATTTGGGAAACAACTAGCAGACGAAATTTTCTCTTTTTTTTCTTGCTCGCCAGTTTAAAACCGTCTACAAGGCTGTCAAACATTGGGTAGTTAGGAGTTTTTATCAGGTTATTCTTTTTTTCTTTTAAATTCAAACAAAGAATATATCACCTAAAAAGATAATTTTATTTGAGTAGCAGCATACAATCTCCATAGCTATAAAAGCGGTATTTTTTTGCAATGGCTTCTTGGTAAAGGCGGTGTAAATTGTCTAATCCACAAAAGGCGGCTATGAGTAACATTAAGGAGGATTCTGGAAGGTGAAAATTAGTCAACATTGCGCTAGTTGCTTGAAATTCATAAGGTGGATAAATAAAAATATTTGTCTGTCCGGATAAATTTTGTGTGGTTTTTACGGGGTTTTCTTGGGTAGAAAATAGACTTTCTAAACAACGGACAGTGGTAGTGCCTACTGTGATGATTTTTTTTCTCTCTTTTAAAGCCTGTTTTATTTTTTGTAAGGTTTCTTTTTTGAGGCTGTAAAATTCCTTGTGCAGTTTGTTTTTTGCTATATTACAATTTTGTAAAGGCTCAAAAGTTCCTAGTCCCACATGGAGAGTAATTTTTTCTATTGGGATTTTTTCTGCAATTTTTTTAAGTAGGTTGTCTGTAAAATGGAGTCCAGCGGTAGGGGCTGCAATAGAACCATAATTTTTAGCAAACACAGTCTGATAGTTTTTTCTATCTTCTAGATTGGGAAAGTTTTCGGTTCTTCTTTTTCTAATGTAAGGAGGTAGCGGAGGTAAACCATACTTTTGGATTAGCTCAAAAAAATTCCCATCGTAAAAAAATTGTAAATCACAACTCCCGTCTTCATTTTTTTGTTTTAGCTGTGCTTGAAGTTTTCCCTCACAAAGCTCAAAAATTTCTTCTAGCTGCACTTTTCTAGAATTGAGCAATTTGCACTGCCAAATGTTTTCTGTTTTTTTTTGTAGAATCAGTAAAATTTCCAGATAAGCTCCCGTTTTTTTGTTTTTTGAAAATCTATGTCCAACAAGTCGCGCTGGTAAAACTTTACTTTCGTTGAGAACTAAAATAGAATTTTTGGGCAAAAACTGAGGTAAATCTTTTACTTGGTGGTGTTCTATTTTATTTTTTAAAATATCAAAAACAAGCATTCTTGCATTGTCTCTAGGTTGTGTCGGTTTTAGAGCAATTAGTTCTTCAGGTAGGTTGTAGTTGTAGGTTTTTAAATCTAGACTATTCATTTTATGCTATAAATTTTTGTTGCTATAATTTGTTTATTTTTTTATAATCAAATAGACTTTTGAATTTGCCAAATAGGACAAAACTAGCTGTTTAGCCAAAACAAGCTTATTGCTTGACGCTTTTTATGGACTATTTGTGAAACAGCCAAAGGGCTGTTTCACAGTTCATTCTTGCTTAATGCAAGGTTTATAGTGCCCTGATCCCATTATTGTGGCACTACGCCATTAAAAAAAATTTTTAACTCTTGAAATACTTGAGTATTCCTGCGAGCTAAAAATTTTTTTTGCACCTGTTCTAGCCATTTGGCTAGCCGTCACATCAGCGAAGTTCAAAGGTCTATCAAGTTTGAAATTATTGTACGACAAAATTGTGTAATAATTTCAGTTTTTATTATTTTAACAACTTTATTAAAAAAATCATGAAATATATGAAAAATATTCTTGTTTTCTTTAGTGTTTTTTGCGTCTTTACAGCTTCTATCTATGCTAATCTTCCTAATTTAAAGGGAAGAGAAATTGTAGCTGTAACAGAAAATGCTTACACTCCACTGAATTTTGTGGATCCAAAAACAGGAAAAGGAATTGGCTGGGAATACGATGCTGTAAATGAAATTGCAAGACGGTTGAATCTTAAAGTAAAATGGAAAATAACTAGCTGGGACACTATGATTTCTGCAGTTCGCAATGGGCAATTTGATGTAGGTATGGATGGAATAACAATTACAGAGGAAAGAAAAAAACAAGTAGCTTTTTCTGCTCCTTACCTTGTATCACAGCAGTTTATGCTAGTGCGGAAGAATGAAAATAGATTTTCTAACTCAGCTGAATTTAAAGCTGATAAAAAATTACTCATTGGTGCTCAAGCTGGAACAACCAATTTTTATGTAGCTGTTTATAATGTCTTGGATGGAAATGAAAAAAATAAACGTATCAAATTATTTGAAAATTTTGGTGCTGTTGTGCAAGCTTTAAAAGCTGGAGATATAGATATGACCTTGATGGATGCCATTTCTAGCAAAGGTTATATTGGAGCAAATCCCGGTAGTTTTAAAAATATAGGAGGTGCTTTAGGAACAGAACACTTGGGTTTTATCTTTCCTCCAAATTCTGATTTAGTAAAGTTTTTCAATGAAGCTTTGGCTTCTATGAAAAAAGATGGCTTTATTGATAAACTAAACAAAAAATGGTTCTTTGACTACAAGAACAAGTAAAAAGGATTTTTTGCATTTTTCTCCTTTCCCCTATTGGTTACTCTTTATTCTATTGGTTTGTGTTTTATTGCTCTGGGGAGTAGCCAAGGACGGGGATTACCAGCAGATTTTTTTTGCTATTTTTAGCGGAGTAGGAGTTACACTTTATGTGGCTGTTCTATCTTTTAGCTTTGCTTTTCTAGTAGGATTACTGGTTTCTTTTTGTAGAATTTCTAAAAATCTATTTTTGTATCAAATTTCTACTTTTTATGTAGAAATCATTCGCGGCATTCCTATGTTGGTGCTGCTTTATTACATTGCTTTTGTTGGTGCTCCGGAACTTGTTCGTCTACTCAACTGGTTCATTATTCCTTTTGTCCGTTTGGAATTATTGACACCTTTTAGTGTTAGAAGTATTAACTTTACCTTGAGAGCCATTTTAGCTTTAAGCATTGGTTATAGTGCTTTTATTGCTGAAATCTTTAGAGCTGGAATTGAATCTATTGCAAAAGGGCAAAGCGAGGCAGGTCAATCTTTGGGGTTAACTCGCAGACAGACGATGAGGTTAATTATTTTTCCACAAGCCTTCCGCAATGTATTGCCTCCTTTAGGGAATGATTTTGTAGCTATGGTAAAGGATTCCGCGTTAGTTTCAGCACTAGGAGTACAGGATATTACACAATTGGGTAAGGTTTATTCTGCTTCTAGTTTTCTTTTTTTTGAAACCTATAATATTGTCGCTTTTCTTTATTTAACAATTACTATTAGTTTGTCTTTGCTAATCCGTCTATTAGAGAATTATCTCAAAAAACACAAAACAAATAAGACTATTCCTTTACCTTAATTTTCTTTATCTCATGCCAGAATTACCAGAAGTAGAATCTATTGTTCGCAGTTTAGATAAAAAGATTAGCGGTAAAAAAATATCTAAAATAAGGGTTTTAAGAAAAAATATTTTACAACTTTCGCAAAAAAAATTTTCTCAAATTTTGCTTCAAAAAAAAATCCAAAAAGTTTCTCGTTATGGAAAATATATTATTTTTGAGCTAGAAAATCCATACCTTTGGGTTGTGCATTTGAGAATGAGTGGAAAATTTATCTATCCCGCACAAAAAGAGCCTGCTTTTCACGATAGGGTGTTTTTTGAATTTCCAGATGAAACTTGTCTTGTCTATAATGATGTTCGTTGTTTTGGAACTATGGAACTCTTAGAAAAAGATACTTCTATAGCAAAACAAAAAAAATTAGGTTTAGATGCTTTAGATTCTGGGTGGACAGAAGAATATCTTTACTGCAAATTAAAACAAAAAAAATTTTCTATAAAGGATTTTTTACTAGATCAAAGCCAAATAGCTGGAATTGGCAATATTTATGCAAGTGAGATTCTTTTTAACTGTAAAGTAAATCCTTTAAAATTTTGCAACGAAATAAGCAAAAAAGAAGCAAAAAAAATTTTGCAAAGCATCGTCTCTATTTTGCAGCTTGCCATAGAAAAAAACGGCACAAGTATTTCGGATTATCGCAGAGTAGATAATAAAATGGGGGAATTTCAAAATTTTTTGAAAGTCTATGGCAAAAAAGATGCTCCTTGTTTTCGTTGCTATGCCACCATCCAAAAAATAAAACAAAGACAGAGGAGTACCTATTATTGTCCTTCTTGTCAAAAGCATTAAAATCAATCTAGACTTGTATAGACCTTTGAATTTCGCTGATGTGACGGCTAGCCAAATGGTTAGAACAGGTGCGAAAAATTTTTTAGCTCGTAGGAATACTGAAGAGCATTTCTTCACAAATGGCAAGAGTTAAAAAATTTTTTCAACGCTGCATAGGCTAAACTAGACAAGCAAATTCAAAAGTCTATTGTATTGGTATTTATTTTTTTTATCAAATGTTTTCAAATCTACAAACTCATCGTTGGCTCATCATTTTTTTTATTAGCTATTTTATTATTTGGTTTTCTGTATCTTTATTGAATAATATTCACCCAGATTCTTTAGATCACTGGGGGTGGTCTCAACATCTTGATCTGGGTTATGTAAGCAATCCTCCTATGATTGTCTACTGGATGAAGGCTATGAGTTTTTTTATCCCCAGTGATATCCTTGCCATTAAGTTAGGAGGGGTATTAAGTTCTATGCTGGTTTTATTTGCTGCTTATCTAGCAGCAAAAGAATTTTTAAATCGGCAATCGGCTTTACTTTTTTTACTTATTTTACACAGCACTTTTTACTACTCTGTTTTAAGCCAGTTTTGGACTATTGAACAGCCGTATAATTTTTTTTGGTTTTTATGTCTCTGGACAGTGGGGAAATATATTAACACCCAAAATAAAAAATGGTTGTTATTATTAGGAGTTTTTGTAGGCTTGGGAGCTATGTCTAAATATATTATAGTGCTTTTTTGTATTGCGTTTTTTTTCTGGCTACTTTGGGATAAAAAATACCGACCACTTTTTGGAAATCCTTATCTTTGGGGAGCTGGATTGATTGCAATTTTAACTTTTAGCTCTATCCTTTATTGGAATTATCAAAGAGATTGGGTTTCTTTTCGGTTTGTTTTAGAGAAAGGCTTTGAGCAAAGATGGAATTGGAATAATTTATTACAGTTACAAATTAGCCATCTACTTTTTTATTCTCTTTTTCTGTCTTTGCCTGTGTGGTATTTTTTATTGAGGGGTCGTTTTAAAGAGTTATTTGAAAAGAGTAAATTTCGGTTTTTATTAGTGCATAGTCTTGTGCCAATTTTCTTTTTCAGTTATAGTTCCTTGCAAGGAAAACTAGCAGATCCTAACTGGCTCAATGGTGCCTATATTTCACTCTATATTTTTCTTGCAAGTTACTTTTATTATTTACTTCAAAAGTCAAAATTTTTTCTCCCCATTGCTTGCATTAGTTTATCACATCTTGTTCTCTTTTTGATGATGGTTTTTTTCTTGCTCTTTCAAAAATATCAATTTTCTTTTGTTTCTGAAAGATTAGCCGAAAGATTTAATGATGCCAATGGCTGGCGGATGGTAGCATTACAATCAGAAAACTTATTACACGAAAACGCAAAATCTTTACCAGAATATATCATTACCAAACACTACCAAACAGGAGGTGCTTTAGCTTTTTATCTTTCGGGTTACCCTGATTATTATGTGACTCAAAGAGAAGAACGAGAATTGGTCTCCAAAGAGCAAATTACTCATTCTAGAGCTTTAGTTTTTATTCGAGACTACGCCTTGGATGATGTAGAAAAAATAAAAAAAATTTTCCCACAAAAATGGGAATACCTAGGAGACGTCGAAGCTGTTCTGAACGGTAAGAAAATTCGTAAATTTCAAGTTTGGCTCAAACAACCAGCCCTATAGCATAACATGATAAGAACTAGTAAATTAGAAAGTTATATTTTATCTAGAATAGAATTTACCTTACCTCTTATCCTATCCTTGTTTGTATTTTTTTTGCTTATCAATCAAACCATAGGATTTTTGAGCTATTTTAAGTTTTTTGAAATATCGCTAGGCTCGTTACTCAAACTCGTATTTTTTTCTCTACCGTTTCACCTAGAGAGTCTTTTTAGTTTTTGTGGCACTTTAGCAGTAATTATAGCTTTAAGCAGGTTGTCTAAAAACTTTGAGTTAATCGCAATTATAGTTCAGGGCATCTCTGCCAATCTTATTTTTAAAACAGTGTTTCGGTTTGGATTGGCATTATTTGCTATTGGATTTTTAATCCTAGCTTGGATTCGTCCAGTTTTTTTTGATCAAAGTGAAAAATTGAAAGCAAAGATTATTCACCAAGGTAATTTTAAATTTTTAGAAAATCAACTCAATCCCATAGGAGATTTTGTTTTCTATTTTAAAAAAAAAGAGGAAGATAAACTCTACAATTTGTTATTGATGAATCGCAATGATCCTTTACAAGGGAGTATTATTTCTGCTGCAGAAGGAGAGTTTCAAAGCTCTATTTCTAATAATATTATTTCTTTTTTTTTGAAGGATGGTAGAATTGTCACCTTGCCGCAGAAGGGAGAAAAAGATAAACAAATCGTTCATTTTAAAGAATTGAATTATCCTATTTCTTTGGGAAAATCCATCCAGTTAGAAAATATCAGCAATCGGGTTCTAAAGAAAAAAGCAGAAGATAAAGGATATA
The DNA here is from genome assembly GCA_965216635.1 of bacterium. Lineage (GTDB taxonomy): Bacteria > SAR324 > SAR324 > XYD2-FULL-50-16. The sequence continues at coordinate 1,281,726 of OZ244188.1, read as the reverse complement.
CTCAACTTACTCTTTGGGAATTAATCCAAAGATCTGGTTTTTTCAAAAAATCGGCTAGTGGTGATTTAGAAGATAGACGTTATTATTTTATTCGTTCTCTTATTTTAATTAGTCGCAGTTTGCACAATCTCAGTCTGCCTTTAATGGGGGTATTCTTAGGTTTTTTTCATCCAAGATTTCCTAGCCGCTTTATCTATCTTAAATTTATGGTAATTTATACTGCTTATTATTTAGGAGTGTCTCAACTGGAAACCTCCGCCTTAGTAGGAAGTATTTCGGCTTGGTGGATTTTGACTTTGCCTTTGATAACTATAGGTTTGGCTTTTTATCTATTTAGAAGAAAAATCGTTCAATAGACCTCCTTCTCCCAATAGAAAAAAACCAACAAAAAAACATCCTACCGTGTCTAATATTCTAATTTCCTATCCTCTTGAATATAAGAGAAGACAAACAACCACTGTAAAAATAGGCTCACTTGCCGTCGGCAGCAAGCACCCTATAGTGCTACAGTCTATGCTTACCTCTCATACTTTTCAGCCTGAAGCTTGTCTTAAAGAAATGAAGCAACTTATCGCTGTCGGTTGCCAGCTTATTCGTTTGGCAATTCCAGCTAAAAGAGATTTAGAAGGGATGCCTGAAATTCGCCGTTTAATGGAAGAAGAAGGTATTGCGGTACCTTTAATAGCAGATATTCATTTTGCTCCTCATCTTGCGTTAGATGCTTGCGAATTTTTTGAAAAAATTCGCATCAACCCCGGTAATTTTTCCGATAGAGCTAAAAATTCTTCGGCTCGCTCACAACTTGCTTTTGATATGCAAGAAGGAAAAGAAAGGTTTCGCGCAAGAATTGCCCCATTATCTCAAAAACTGAAACAAAAAAATTTAGCTTTAAGAATAGGTGTCAATCAAGGCTCTTTGTCTTCCAGAATGCTACAAGCTTATGGAGATTCTCCTTTAGGTATGGTAGAATCGGCACTAGAAGCAGTGTCTCTTTTTCAAGAGGCAAGTTTTGAAAATATAATCGTCTCCCTAAAATCTTCTAATCCCCTTGTAGTCCAGAAGGCTTACCGCCTGTTTTGTCAAAGACTGCCAAAAAATTTACCTCTACCTCTGCATTTGGGAGTAACCGAGGCTGGAGATAATACCGCTGGTAGAAGCAAGAGTATTGTCGGTATTGCCCCACTACTTTTAGACGGATTAGGAGATACGATTCGGGTTTCTCTGACCGAAGATAGTGTGAATGAAATTCTATTTGCCCGAAAATTTTTGAACTATTTTGAAGATTACAAAAAAAACAAACAGAAAAAACCAGCCACTGGTCTGCCTAGCGGGCAGACCGGCAATCAAGTAAAATTTTATCCAGTCAAATTTTACCCAGTTAAATTTTATCAGGCAAAACTGGAGAGCTACCGTGTAGAAAATACACCTCTTACTCTAAACAATAAAAAACTCCGTTTAGCAGCTGCGAGCAATGTAAAAGTAGGAATACCGCAGGATTTGAAAATTCCTAAAAAAGATTTTTTTGAAGTAGATTTTAACTACCAAATTAAAAAAGGGCAGTTTTTTTTAGAAAATGAAGATAAGCCTCTTTTTGTTTGGCAAGATGCCAACCAAAAATTTTCCAACCCAAAAGACTATGCTGCTATTCTTTTTGATTTTGATAATCCTGTGCGAGATATTCGTTATATTTATCAGCAACATAAAAAATTATCTCTACCCGCTGGAGTTTTTCTGCCTGCAAAAAATACTTCTGTGGATTTCTCTTTAGAGATAGAATTTGCTTGTTTATTGGGAGAAGGTTTATTGGATTTTTTATTACTGCACTCTGAAACTACAGCCACACAACTCACAAGAATTTCTTATCTTTTGCAGGCTACTAAAACAAAAATTTCACGAACAGAGTATATTGCTTGCCCTTCTTGCGGCAGGACTCTTTTCAACCTGCAAGAGGTAACGGAAAAAGTGAAAGAAAAAACGGATCACTTGAAAGGAGTAAAAATAGGAGTGATGGGTTGTATGGTTAATGGACCAGGCGAGATGGCTGATGCAGATTTTGGTTATGTAGGCTCTGCTACTGGGAAAGTAGATTTGTATCTAGGACACAAAAGAATCCAACGCAGCGTTCCTGAAACGCAAGCTGTAGAAAAATTGATTGAACTAATTAAGGAAGAAGGACGCTGGGTAGATGATGCTCCTTAATGGACTAAATTAGCTAATGTTAAAAACCAAACAGTCTTTGAAAAAAATTTAAGATACGCTATCCTATAGACCTTTGAATTTCGCTGATGTGACGGCTAGCCAAATGGTTAGAACAGGTGCAAAAAAATTTTTTAGCTCGCAGGAATACTCAAGTATTTCAAGAGTTAAAATTTTTTTTTAATGGCGTAGTGCCACAATAATGGGATCAGGGCACTATAAACCTTGCATTAAGCAAGAATGAACTGTGAAACAGCCCTTTGGCAGTTTCACAAATAGTCCATAAAAAGCGTCAAGCAATAAGCTTGTTTTGGCTAAACAGCTAGTTTTGTCCTATTTGGCAAATTCAAAAGTCTATCCTATTAGCAGTTTTACTAAAATTGTAACACACACTGCTCCTATTCCACCTACCATCCATTTTAAAACAGCTAGTTCTTTATCCAGTTTATCTACTTTAAGTTCTATTCGTTGAATATCTATTCTTATTGTATCTGATTCTCTTTTAGTCTCTGTACTTAATGCAATAGCTGCTTTTTCAGCTACTTCTTTAGGACACTTAGCTTGAATGAATGCGTCATAGACTTCGGCTATCATTGTACTTATTTTAATTTTTATACTAAGTTATCTTGGAAAAGAGTTATCTTTAAAAAGAGTTAGTTTAAAGTGAAAATAACTTTTTTCAATGTCTGTCTTTATAATTCTAAACAAAAAAGCCTCCAAAATTTTTTGGAGGCTCTTATAATTCTCATTAAAAAGTTGCTATTAAATTAACGCTAAAACCACTAATTCCTATAGTTACCTCTTCATCTAAAGTAACATCACGACAACTATAAGGATAGCTTACTTGACATAAGGTAGTTGTTCGTGAACCTACATCATAAGAAAAGGATGAATATTGATAATTTATAGAATATCTAAATATATCCGTAATATTTCCTTGATATCCAAATCCAAACTTAAAAGCAACACCGCTTTCTCCATTTTTCACCTGTCCATTTCCAAGTCCTATACCAACAAGAAAACCAGAAGAATATACATAATCATATCCAATGAGTAGATTGGAAACTTCTAAACTTTCAACTTTCCATGTATAAGATTCTAGACCTATCTGATGTTTGTTTCTTTGCAATCCTACTCTATAGCCAAATCCAGAATCTGTATTTTCGGTAGCTGAACTTTTAGAACAATCTACACAATTAATACTTGTATCTCTAGGTTTTTCTTCATTAGCCACTCTCAGACTCCCAGAAAAATAAGGCATTACTCCAACAAAAAAACCACCATCTTTTTTGGTATTAGCTTGAGAAGTAGAGGTTTTTGTGATATTTCCTTGGTTTTGAGTTCCGCCTAACTTTGCTTTACAAACTTTACTCGCTTGTTCAGCCGCTTCTACAGCACCTAAACCATCCGACTTTGCTTTGAGTCTTTCAATCTCAAAACAATCATCAAAATTACTTTGAGCAAAAAGGCTATTCCCACTCAAAAATAGGAAGCCGCACACTACCGATACAATTATCTTTTTCATAATTTATTTTAGATAAGGTTAAATAGTAATACAGATAGTAGCATAATTAATATGCTAAAAAACATACTCTTAAAATAAAACACCTAGAAAGTCAAGTAATAAATTTTAAAAATCTATTTTTTTGGATAATTTAGACAAAATTTTTTATTTTTTTTTAAAAATTCAGCAAAATAAAAATCTATTTTTTTTTCTATGTTTGTTTTTATAATCCCAAATAAAAAAGCCTCCAAAAATTTTTGGAGGCTTTAAATTGAATAAAAAACTATTTTAGAAACGATAGGTTAAAGCTAAAAATAAAGTAGCTGTCGTAATATTAACATCAGATTTAGAAGTTGAATACCTAGTTGAATTCTCTAAAGTATAGCCGAAACTAGATATCAAATAACCTAGACCTATCTGAAATGATTCGTCAATATTAAAATCATAACCTAGGTTAAAGCCAAAAGCAATTCCAGATTCTGAAAAACTACCAGCTTCTACAGTTCCGTTTCCAATACCAACTCCATAATAAAACCCAGAATCGGCTACATAATCATATATAATAAGCGAGTTTTTTATTTTAGCATCATCAATATTCCAAGTGTAATTATTATAGGAAATTCTCGAGTTTGAAGAATTATAACCCACTTTTAATCCCAATCCGCTATCAAAAATTTTAGTAGATGTCGAACTAGATGTCCTGGCGGAACTATATGAACTATATGCAGATTCATAAGTATAAGAATATGTAGATTCGATTACTGATGTATATGTACCAGAATGAAGAGGAGAAATACCAATAAAACCCCCTGTTTTATTTATAGTATTATTTTGAACAGAAGGAGTTTGTGCTGTATTTACTTGGCTTTCGATTCCTAACTTTAACTTACAAACTTTACTCGCTTGATCAGCTGACTCTACAGAACCTAAACCATCCGATTTTGCTTTGAGTCTTTCTATTTCAAAACAATCATCAAAATTAATTTGAGCAAAAAGGCTATTCCCACTCAAAAATAGGAAGCCGCACACTACCAATACAATTATCTTTTTCATAATTTATTTTAGATAAGGTTAAATAGTAATATAGATAGTAGCATATTAATATGTTAAAAAACATACTCTTAAAATAAAACACCTAGAAAGTCAAGCAATAAATTTCAAAAATCTATTTTTTTGGATGATTTAGAGAAATTTCTTTATTTTTTTTTAAAAATTTTATATCAATCTAAAAAAGATTATTGACTTTTTTAAAAAAAAACACTACACTCTTGTTTTTTATAGGTTCTATCTAAGTGAAATTGATTAAAAAATTAGTTTTAGTTAGATAAAACCTATTAATATTAACCTTAAATTTATAAATAATTATGAAAATTATTAAACTTGTATTGTTTTTATCTGCTATATTTGCTTTTAGTGGATGTGCATCTGTAGTTGATGGTGGTGCTGAAAATATATCTGTTTCTTCTACGCCAAAAGCTAGTTTTAAGATTCTTGATATAAATAAGAACAACAATATTGTTTTCTCAGGCTCTACTCCAGCAACTGTGAAACCCAGCAGAAGTGGTGGTTATTTTAAAGCAGGAAAATATGATTTTGTATTTACTGCTGATGGTTATATGGAACAAACAATTAGATTAGAAGCCCATTTAAACGGTGGGTGGTATATTGTTGGGAATATATTTTTTGGAGGTTTTCTTGGTTGGTTAATTGTAGATCCTTTAACCGGTGCGATGTGGACTTTTGGTAAAAATAATGCAATAAATGCTGGATTAGATAAATCTAGTAGTAGTTATAATTCTGAAACCAGAGAATTACACGTTTTACTTATTAGTGATCCTCGTATTCAAAATTATAAGAAAGATTTGGTGAAAATAAATTGAAGATATGAAAAAAATTGAAATTATTTTTACTGTTTTTTTTGGTTTATGGGTTGTTTTTTTAAAACTCCTATTAAAGAAATTTAAAAAATAATTTTCTCACCTCTGATTTTTTAAAAGCCCCAAAGACTAAAGATTTTTATCTTTAGTCTTTGGGGTTTTTGTTTATAGCTATTGACTTAATTTTAAAAGATTCTTTAGGATTGCTTTTTCGGCTACATTTTTGGGACATTTAGCTTGAATAACTGCATCATATATTAGGTTGTCATTGTATTCAATATTGTTTTTTATACTGAGTTATCCGGAAAAATTTTAGTTTAAAGTAAAAATAATTTTTTCCAATATCTGTCTTTATAATTCTAAATCAAAAAGCCTCCAAAATGTTTTTGGAGGCTTTTTTGATTCAATTTAAAATGCAATTTCTCGGGATATTTAATACAGTTTTTTTTGTGTTGACAATTTAGTAGCTATCTGTATAATTTTTAAAAAGGTTGGATTTGAGGTTTTTAGTGAAGTTTAAGTTTCAATCTAGTCTTTTTTCTATCTTTCATATTGGGACAGACCTGCCGAACTATAAAGTCTACTTAATGCTATTAAAATCTCTTTGAAAAAACCAAAAAATGAATGCACTCTTATTGGTTGATATTCAAAATGATTTTTGTATCAATGGAAATTTAGCAGTAAAAGACGGCGAAATGGTTGTGCCTGTAGCTAATCAAATGATGGAACATTTTGAACTTGTGGTTGCTAGTCAAGATTGGCATCCTAGGAATCATTTATCTTTTGCAAGTCAGCATTCTGGTAAAAAGGTAGGTGATGTGATTGATTTGGAAGGAACCCAGCAGGTTCTTTGGCAAGATCACTGTGTTCAAAACAGTTTTGGTGCAGAACTGAGGGGTGACTTAAATCAAAAAAAGATAGCAAAAACTTTCCAAAAAGGCTACCATAAGAATGTAGATAGCTATAGTTCCTTTTATGATATGAATCGCAAATTTTCTACGGGACTTTCTGAGTGGCTAAAAGAAGAATCTGTCTGTAGCCTGTTTGTTTTAGGCTTGGCTACCGATTACTGCGTAAAATTTAGTGTTTTAGATGCTCTTCAAGATGCTTTTCAAGTTTGTGTTATCAGTGATGGTTGCCGTGCTGTCAACCTTGATTCAATAGATGAAGAAAAAGCTCTCGCTGAAATGCAAAAAGCAGGAGCTGATATTACTAATTCTAGCTATGTGGCTCAAAATTTTTTTAAAATTTAAGGCAGAATATTTATGAACGCAAATAGTCCAACAAATATGGAAGCAACTACTATACTGGCTGTAAGAAAAGACAAATCCGTTGTGATGATAGGAGACGGACAGGTTACTTTAGGAAATACTATAATGAAAAGCAATGCTAAAAAAGTAAAAAAAGCCTATCATAATAAAGTCCTAGCTGGATTTGCGGGAGCTACTGCAGATGCGTTCACTCTTTTTGAGAGGTTTGAAGGAAAACTAGAAGAGTGTCAAGGCAATCTTACTAAAGCAGCTGTAGATATGGCAAAGGAATGGCGCTCTGATAAAATGTTGCGGAGATTAGAAGCGATGCTCTGCGTTGCAGATAAAGAGCATTCTTTTATTCTTTCAGGAACTGGCGATGTAATAGAACCAGAAGATGGAGTGATGGCAATAGGCTCTGGAGGTATGTTTGCTATTTCTGCTGCGAAAGCCTTGATGAACAATACTAAACTTAGTGCCAAAGATGTTGCTTTAAAATCTATGGAAATCGCAGCTGATATTTGTATTTATACTAATAGGCAGTTTAATATATTAGAACTTTAATCAATCCTAAAAGAAACCTTGCCTACACTAATGAAGACTACCGAATTAGGCATTATAGAATGTCTAATTCAAAAATTTAAAAACAACTATGCAATCAATCAATATAGAAGAGCTAACCCCTAAACAGGTCATTGCTTTTTTGGATAAATATATTATAGGGCAAGAACAAGCAAAAAAGTCTTTGGCGATTGTTTTGAGAAATCGTTGGCGACGACAACAGGTTAAGACAGAACTAAGAGAAGAAATCACACCGAGAAATATTTTGATGATAGGGCCCACAGGAGTAGGAAAAACAGAGATAGCTAGAAGAGTGGCTAAGTTAATCAAAGCTCCTTTTATCAAAGTAGAGGCTTCTAAATTTACAGAAGTAGGGTATGTAGGTAGAGATGTAGAATCTATTATACGAGATATAACCGAAATTTCTATAAATCTAGTCAGAAAAGAGAAATTAAATCAAGTACAAGCTGCTGCCGAAGAGCAAGCCTTCCATAGAGTAGTAGAATGTATGTTGCCGGGCATTGAACAATCGGATATTAAAGACACATTTACAAAACAAACAGATATTAAGCAGACAGAGGCAAAAAAAGTGGTAAGCAAGCAAGTAGATGCCCCCAAAAAAGAAGCCAGCCAAAAAGAAGCCAGCCAAAAAGAAGCCAGTATCGGAGAAGTAGAAAAAAAGGATACTGCTTCCCAAAATCAACAACCAGGAGAAGAACAAAACCAGTTGAGAGAAAAATTTTATCAAAAAATAGTATCAGGCAGTCTGGATGAACGTTTGATTGAAATAGAAATAAGAGAACAGAGCACAAATTTTGTATCAGTAGAATTTATGCCTGCTATGGGAGAAGAGTTAGATTCTTTACGAGATAATTTTGCTAATTTATTTCCTAAAAAAAAGAAAAGCAAAAAATTTAAAGTTAAAGACGCCATAAAACACTTTCAACAAGAAGAAGCCGAAAAACTTATAGATCAAGAAAATATTAATAAGCAAGCCATAGAAAGAGTAGAGGAAGCAGGGATAGTTTTCATTGATGAGATAGATAAGATTGTAGGCAAGGAAGAGCATCATAAGGGAGATATTTCTGGAGAGGGGGTGCAAAGAGATTTACTGCCTATTGTAGAAGGAACTTCAGTACGCACAAAATATGGCACTGTCAAAACTGATTTTATTCTCTTTATTGCAGCAGGAGCTTTTCATTTTAGCAAACCATCGGATATTATACCTGAATTTCAAGGTCGTTTTCCCGTGCGTGTAGAGCTAGATTCTCTGAGTAAAAAAGATCTAATTCGTATTTTAAAAGAGCCTTCCAATTCCTTAATCAAGCAATCTATAGCTCTATTGGATACTGAAAAAGTCAAGCTACAATTTAATGCAGATGCGATAGATCTTTTGGCAGATATTGCGTTTCAAGTCAATGAAAAAACAATCAATATAGGAGCTAGAAGGTTGCATACCGTCATTGAAAAATTGCTAGAAGAAGTGAGTTTTAACGCCCCCGATATGAAAGGAAATCGAGTCAAAATCACCGTAGATTATGTCAACAAGCAACTCAAAGATATTTACGAGAACGACGATTTGAGTCGCTATATTTTGTAAAAAACGCTCTCAGGGTGATTTACCCAATAGTTTCAAAACCTTTTATTTCTTCAAAAGCGACCGTCTTGCATTCTAATTGTTTAACAAAGGCGTCTCTGGGTCCTTTATGACACCATTTCTTGAATGTTTCCAATTTTAAAGAGTCTCCAAAAGCAAAAATCTCTACAGAACCGTCGTAGAGATTTTTGACAGTGCCTGTAAGTCCTAATTGGTAGGCTCTTTGTGCGGTATAATACCGAAAACACACTCCTTGCACTCTACCTTTTACTATAATGTGCAGTCCGCTGAGGTTGATTTGCATAAAATTTTATTTTTAATTATAATTAGAGGGAATTTGAAACCTTAAAACCTATTTATACTTATGGAAGATCAAGCTACAAAAATAAGAGAATATCTCAATAATTTTATTCCACAACTGAAAGATTTTGTAAAATCAGAAACTATTTTCGGGGAGCCAATGAAGGTGCAAGAAATAACAATTATCCCTGTACATTCGGTAAAAGTTGGTTTTGGTTTTGGGGACACAAAAAACCATAGTAACTCTGCTGGTGGAGGTGGTGTGGTTTTAACGCCTATCGCTTTTATTGTGATTCAAAAAGATATTGTAAGCATTCAATCTATTACTTCAGGTAATATAGAAAATCTATTGGAAAAAATACCTAACTTTTTAGAAAGAACCTATTCTTTCGTGGAGAAGGTTATAAAAAAGAAAAAATCAGAATAGCTCTTTCGTAATAGTTACTGTGCTACTACCAATTATTTTTGCTTTACTATTTTTTTTATTTCTTGTGTTTTTTTTTCTACCTCTCAAAATACTGTGGCAAGGAAATTTTTCGCAAACAGAAATAAAGCTATTGATATTTAATCTGTCTTTTTTTAAGGGAATATTAAGCCATAAACATCTTTCTTTTGAGACAAATTTTTTCAAAAAAAAAAAAATCACCACCATCCAAAAATTTCTAGAAAAAATTTTCCAGCTATTTTTTAAAAAAAAATCTGTAAAAAACGAATCTGTAGCTTTGCCTGCCGTGAGTTCTACTGTAAATTCTAAGGGCAAAAAAAAAGGCTCCGCATTTTTCCGTTCCTATAAAAAAAAGCTTAAAAAAACTTTTATAAATAATATTCTAGGTTTAATCAAAAAAATTGTATTTTCTTTTAAAATCCAAAAACTGGAGCTTTTGCTTTCTTTTGAGCAAACCCCCTATATTGGAGTTTTTTATCGTGTAAAATTATGCTTACCTTTGAAATATAGAAAAAATATTCATATTTCTTTTTTTGAAAGTTTTAGATACCAACTAACTAGCCGAGTTTTTGTTGGTAAGTTTCTGTTTTCTTTACTATTTTGGTTTTTGAGGCTTAATTTGCTTGTTTTTTTTTCTAGCAATAAAAAATGAAAATACTGCATCTGCAACCCAAAAAAATTCTCTGCTGGGATTTTTTTGCTTTTTCTTCAAATCCAGACAAAGCCAGCTCAAACTCAGACAAAGTCAGTCCAAAAACAGCTGTTTTCCAAAAAAAAGGAGTAAATTTTTTTTTAGAGCCCTTGAAGTGTTTGGAATTTGAAGAAAAATACTATTTGCTAGATGGTTATCAAAGATGGCGGTTTTTGGAAAAAGAGAATGACTATCCTTTTTTAGTGTTTTCTTCTTTTTCTCTAGAAGAGTTGTGGCTAACAAAACTTTTTAACAAATGTCAAAAACTCAATCTTTTTGAGTTAGCTGAAAATATCAAAATTTTCGCAAAATTCTTGAAAATTTCTGAAATAGAGTTGTGGCATAGATTGGATTTTAAGCCTATCTTTTCTAATATCAATCTTTTCAAACTAGTTTTGGAAATGGGGGAGCGAAAACAAATTTTGCAAAAATTTTTACCTGCAGAAAAATGGTCTCTTCAGACTTATAAAGTTTTCCGAGTTTTAGATAATAAAGCAATAGAAAAGCTGCAACAAAAATTCGCATCCGTCCGTTTTAATGCTAATGAGTGGAAACAAATTTTGGGTTTTCTTGTCGCTTTGAAAAGAGTAAAAAAAGTGTCTTTTTTAGAATTGTTGGATTTGATTGAAGCACCCGCACAACTACCAGAATACTCTCCCCAAAAAAGATACGACAATTGGTGTAGAGTGCTTTTTGCTCTTAGCAATCCAATAGCTCATAAAATTCAACAACAACGCAAAGAAAAAATTTTAAACTTAAAATTGATTCCTCAAATTAAACTCAATTATGCTTCAGATTTTGAAAAAAAGGAGTTAAATTTCTGTTTTAAAACAAAAAACAGTAATGAATTTAAAAAAATATTGCTTTTTTTACAAAATAAGTTAAACTTTGCAGAGAGTCAGGTAGAAGATTTGTATAAAATTATCTGAAACCTGATACTAGACTATTGAATTAGATTATAGGAAAACTATGCAATGGTCTACAATTTTTAATTTAAACTCAACATTAAAATTATAACTATGAAACCATTAGCCCACCGCACAATCCGCGGTGATTATGACCCTAGAGATGTGCAAAGATACGAGAGTATCGGTAAAAATGGAGTTCCTGTGGTAGCAACCTATTCAGAACCTATCAGAATATACAACGATGACTATGCTGGGAATGTTTTTTGTTTGAAAACCAAAGATTCAAGAGAAAGCACAGTGGTAGGAAGTCAATTCGGAGGTTCTAATATTCAGAAAACAGGTTTTAGTAGAAGGGCTGGAATTTAGTGAATCCTTTTTTAGTTTTTGATTTAGAGACTCAAAGATCTGCCGATGAAGTAGGGGGGTGGGGGAATATACAAAATATGCTTTATTCTGTCGCTGTTGTTTGGGATTCTGAAAAAAACAGTTTTTTTACCTACTACGAAAATCAGTTTGAGGATCTTTTTAAGCATCTTACCTGCGGGTTTACTGTAGTAGGCTTTAATCATGCCTATTTTGACTATAAAGTTTTAAGCGGTTATGGGAAGTCTCCTGAAGAAAGTAAAGAGATATTAAGCTGTTTGTTGAAACAAAAAAATTTAGATATCCTACTCCGTATTAAAAGAGAACTTGGGTTTCGCTTACGATTAGACGGTGTAGCTAGGGCGACCTTGCAAACTAGTAAATCAGCAGATGGATTGGATGCTCTGAAGTGGTATAAAGAATACACACAAACAAGAGATGAAAAGAAGTTACAGCAAATTGCAGACTATTGCACTCAAGATGTGCGAGTAACGAGAGATCTTTATTTATACGGAAGAAAAAACAAGTTCATTTATTATGAAACCAAGTCTCGTAATCTGGTGAAGTTGGTAGTGAATTGGGAAGATCCCGATTCTTTAGAGATAGAAAAACTCGCGGGGGCTCGTGTTTTGTCTCCGCCGCGAGCTCTCTTTTAATACTTAAGTAGTTATTCTAATTTTTTCTCTCCCAGATTTGGAATAAAAACGGAATATTGGCTTTTTGGGGCTTGTTTTCTACAAGTTTAAAATCTTCTTCAAAAACAGGTAGGTAGGTATCTCCATCAAATTTCTTTTGCACGACAGAGAGATGAATTGTTTGAATTATAGGTAAAAAGACTTGAAATATTTCCTGCCCCCCTATAATAAAATTTTTTTTTTTCTTTTCACCTAAACTTGCCGATTTTAGGATCTGTTGTTCTAAATTCTGTATTAAACTAGTGATATTTTGATAAAAAGAAAAGCCAGATTGTTCTTCCCAATTAGCAGGGTTTTTTTGGCGTGAGATTACAATATTTTCTCGGAAAGCTAGCGATTTTTTGTTTAAGGATTCAAAAGTTTTTCTGCCCATAATCACTCTATGCCCGAGAGTGATTTCTTTGAAAAGCTTAAAATCCTCTGGGATGTGCCAAGGAATTTTGCCGTCCTTTCCAATGACTCTGTTTTGAGACATAGCAGCGATTGCTTCAAATTTCACTTTATGATTTAGCTGTTCTGAAATTTTAAGAGCCTAGAGTTTAAAAATCTGTTTAGCTAAACTCCCGATATCTGCGGGAGTATCTGCCGTGGCTATGCCACATCTTTGGAGAGTTTTTTTTTTTTCTTCAGCTGTGCCTTTACCTCCAGAAATAATAGCTCCAGCGTGCCCCATTCTTTTACCAGCAGGTGCACTCTGCCCCGCAATAAAGGCAACTATAGGTTTGGAAAGATTGCTTTGAGCAAATTCTGCTGCTTCTTCTTCTGCACTTCCTCCAATTTCTCCTATCATTACAATACCTGTTGTGTCCCCATCTTCTTCAAAAAGAGCCAGAGTATCTTTAAAACTAGTGCCTTGAATAGGATCTCCTCCTATACCTACACAGGTAGATTGTCCTATGTTTAAACATGTGAGTTGATGGACAGCTTCGTATGTAAGGGTACCAGAGCGAGATACCACTCCCACAGATCCTTTTTTATGTATATCTCCCGGCATGATGCCTATTTTACATTCTTCTGGAGTAATGACACCAGGACAATTGGGACCTATCATTCTACTCTTACTCTGCTTTAATGCTTGATTGACTGTTACCATATCTAAAATGGGAATGCCCTCGGTAATTACTACTATTAAGGATATTTGTGCTTCTATTGCTTCTAAAATAGCATCCGCTGTGAACCCAGCAGGCACAAAAATTAAAGAACAGTCTGCGTAAGTTTTTTTTTTTGCTTCTTGGACAGAATCAAAAATAGGAAAACTTTCGTGGACTTGTCCGCCTTTGCCCGGTGTAACTCCTCCAACAATTTTGGTATTAAAGTATTCCCGACAAAGTTTAGCGTGTAGTGTGCCTTGAGAGCCTGTTAGGCCTTGCACTATAATTTTTGTATTTTGATTAACTAATATACTCATTTTTATAGGATAGGTTTGTTATTAATATTCTACTTCTTTTACCATAATATGATGTAGTATGCAAAAATAAAAAATAGCAAAAAATGAAAGGTTTTTTTAGAATCAGATTGGAGGGTTTTGAAATTAGGTATCAACGCAGGGTGAGACCTTTGAATTAGGCATTATAGACCTTTGAATTTGGCAAATAGGACAAAACCAGCTGTGACGGCTAGGCAAGGCGGAAATTTTTTTTTCGCACTTTTCTAACCATTTGGCTAGCCCCAATAGTGAGGTAAGCATCAGTGAAATTCAAAGCCAAGAAAGATTGTTAAGAAAGGTCTTAATTTATCTTGTAAGTGTTTCTTCTAACATATTGCCTATGGAAAGGTCTTTTTTAGTTTCTTTTATGGCTTCTTTTTCTCTTTCAGCGTATTTTTCAGTTTTTACAATATCTGTATTAGGTTTTCTTTTACCCCATAACAAGAGTTTGTACATTTTTCCTAGAAAAGAAACATCAAGATTAATATCTAAAAATTCTTTCTTTTTTTCCCCCTCTAACTCTGAAAATACGGATTCTGTAATCAAAATTTCTCCACTTTGCGTTTTAGCCAAAATAGAATTTAAAATGTTGATAGCATCCCCATAGGTTAGTTCATATTGTGTATTTTGTTCTCCAAAACTAGATATTTTTACAGATCCATAGTGTGCTGCTAAGTAGATATTGCAGTCGGCAACGCCAAATTTTTTGTAGGTTGATGAGCTTGTTTGAATCTTTTTTTGGATTGTTTTGATAGCTTGAAGCGCCTTACTAAAAGAGCTTTCAGAATCTAGAACCAATAAAAACTGATTGCTAAACTGTAGGATTTTAACTCTCACTTCTTGAGTGTGTTTGACAATCAAATAAAAAATGTCTAATAAAAAATCTTTTAAATTCAAAACTGTATCTGTATTTTTAAAGGCGAGGTAATCTATTCGCATCAAAATACAAAGATAATTTTGTTTTTCTAAAGTATTACTTTCTATTGATCCTTGTTTCAGTGGATTTTGGATTTCTGCTTCTAGTTTTTGGATAGTTGTTTTTTGTTGCGTAAAAATTCGGGTAATTCTTTCTAATTTTTCACGAACTTTGCTGATTTCTACAAAAGAATTTGCTAGTTTGATTTCCGATTTATTGTTCAAAATATTGCCTAGTGCATAACTTAATAAATGTAGATTACGAGACAAGATGGAACACAAGACATAAACAGCAGAAAAGGTGGTTGCTAAAATTACTATCTGTATTAAAATGAGCATAAATTGCAAGTCGGCTAGCTTTTTATCAAAAGGAGCTACACTAAAAACTGTATTTATAACCCATGTTTGATTATTCAATACAGATTTTGTATTGATTACAGATTGAAAGGTTACCTCTGAACCGTCTTCGTTGGATATTCTTTGAGTGGTATTGGAGTTTTGGCTGTTTTGAAAAAGTTTTTTAAGGTTGTTTGGAACATTCGTTCCTACCAGCTTCGTTTGCGTGGAGCTATAGTAGTAGAATTGAGGTAAGAGAATAACAGATACTCGCAACAGATCTTTACTCTGTCTAGTTTCATTTTTCAAGCTCTTCATTTTAGAATCTATTGCTTGTAGATCTTCGTTTTTGATGGAGTCTTCCAATGCATAAAAAATACTTTTAGTTCTAGTTTGAACTTCTTCTTTTATAGCTAATTTTTTTTCTTGCAATATTTGGTAATTGGCAAAACTACCACCAATCAGAACAATTAAACTAATTAGGATGCTGTAAAATAGTGGAATGTTTTTTTTCACTTGTGTCTAATTTTTTTTTTATATAGTTGTGTTTAATAATATCTTTATGATAGAGCAATATTCTTGCCAATCATTGGGGATATTTTAAGAGAAAATAGATATTTACAGAAAATATTCAGGAGAGAAAAATCAGGATACCTTTGAATTAGGTATTAGAGTAGGTAAAAGGAACCATAATACTAATCCCATTTATTTTTTGGTTTTTTTCTTCTATAAAAAAATCTCCTTTATTAGACATTAACTCTTTTTTCCAAAGACACCATTCCAGGGGAAGTTTGTCCTCGTTATCTTCTCCAATACTAAGAGAATCCTGCCAGTTGTTTAGCCAAAAAAAATCTTTTTTTGTACAAAAATGTATTTTAATGTTTAAATTTAAAAGGTTGTTAAGAGAAGATTCTGGAGTGATTTCTTTGATGGAAATACAAATAGCAGATTGTGGTTGAGCTGTTTTTTGTAGAAAAGAAAAAAATTTTTGTGAAATGTTTTGAAGTAGGGTGAGTCGTAAAATGATTTTTTGCTTTATTTTTTCTTCTATTTGAAATTCGCACAAAGGATATAATGGGTGATTAAAACAATTTTTAAAAATATCCAGCGCAAAACAATCTTGTAAGGGATACTGCTTATCGTCAAGTAGAGAACTAAAATAAGCACTAGATTCGTTACATTGGTTCATCAACTTTTCTAAAGTATCCAAACAACTGTTAAGAGACTCTTGAATTTGCTTTTCTTGGGTTTGCTCTTTTAAGTTTTGTAGATTTTGAGAAACTTGAGAGATAGGTTCCTGTATTTTTTGAACCATTTTAGAGGCAATAGAAATATTTTCTTTGTATTCTACATTTTGTTTTTCATACTGACTACGAAGATCATTGATAATAGAGTGATTATGCTCTAATTCTTGATAAAGAATTTCTTTACTTACCTTAGTACTTTCTAACTCTTGAACTTTATAAGAAAGCTCTGTTAATTCTTCGCGTAATTCTTGAATTAAAGAGTCTGTATCTGTTGTTGTTTCTTTCACTAAATTTTTAGATAAGGAGATTTGTCTACCAATGCAAGAGCTTTGCATAGATTAAACAGAACGCTAATGCAAAGCTTTTGAGTAGTCTGCTGTATTGCGAGCTAGCAAACTATAAAACAATATACACAAAAAGATAGAAAGAAAAGGTTGTAGCAAAATATGCAAGAAACTATTTACTAGATAAAACTCTGTAGAGAGCATAACTTTGAGTAGATTATCTAGCAGTTTTTCAATATCATCGGAATTTGGAACTAAGAGATTTGTAGTTTGAGAAACAAATATCATCAATAGGAAAAAACCAATAGCTTTCACAAAAATAAAAGCAGTAAGAAAATAAAATAGAATTTTTTTAACATGCAGCTGGCATAGTAGAAAACTTGCTTTAAAATACTCAAAAAAATTATTCCCTGTATCTATAACAACAAAAAAAGTCACAAAAAGAAAAAAATAGGCACAAGTCAACCCTATCCCTAAAAGAAATATAGTTAAAGTAGAAGAAGCTCCAGAAATTAAAAACTGTGTTTTCAAAAAATAAAGTAATAGCACAACTAAAGAAAGTTTTGCGAAGTATTTACTGAAAAAAGTTTTTAGGAGCTGGTGAAAACTGGGAAGCTGATTTTTTAAAAACAAAGGTAACAAAAAACAAGCGAAAGCATCACCCATTTTTGAAATATAAAAGCGAGAAAAATCTGTGAAATGGATAATAAATGGCAAATTTTCTGGTTTTTTAAAGATTAAAAATAGTAAAGCAGCTGGAGCATGAAATACAAATATAAAACCAAAAAAAACAAACCAGAGAGCTTTGTAGGTAATCCAACTTTTTGCAAAGATATCTCCTAAGTTTTTCGGGAAATGAGGTAGTAAGGAATCGTTTATCATTTATTATTTTAAGAAGTGAATAGATTTTTGAATTAAATATTATATAGACTTTTGAATTTGCCTTATTTAGAGCACATAACACGAATTCAAAGGTTTATAATACAAAAATTCTCCTTTAAAAATCAATAAGTTTTAAAATTATTTTTTAAAGTAGAGGTTGCTTTTTGAATAAGAATAGTTCTCACTTTGCCTATATTAAGTTTGTTCGGGGATTTTATAGCATTTTAGAAAAAATCCCCCCCCCCCAATAAACCAAAAACAACCAAAAACAAGCAAACTAAAAAAAAAAAGATTGACTATTTTTAGGTTTTTAGTTATCCTTTGTAAAGTTTTATAAAAATAAAACTGAATAATCTAAATTAACTAAAAAAAAGATTGACTATTTTTATTTTTTTAGTTATTCTTTATAAAGTTTTATAAAAATAAAACTGAATAACCAAAATTAACTACAAAAAGACTATAAAATCACAAGAAACTATGGAAACAAAAGAAATTAGGCAAACAAAAGAAACTATGAAATTAAACAAAATAACACTGGCAATTTTAGCTTCGCTTTCGTGCTTGTTTTTACTTTTTGCGGGAGTAAATAATCTGCAAGCCCAAGAAGCAAGACAGCAAGGTTGGTCTATCGGGGTTAGTCCCTTTTATCTAGGCGCTAAAATAAAAACCACTACAGAAAACACCACCCTTAGAGAAGTAGTGACTACTGGCGAAAGAACATTGGATTCTACGAGTATAGATTTCAGTGCGAGTATCCCCAATAATGTATCTTTGGACGCAACGCCAGGTGCAGAGGGTTTCGATGATGGTATTAGGCGTAGTTACAGTTCCAATTACGATGCAACAGCAATAACTGCTGTAGTGGATATTTGTGAAGATGGTAGCTATAGTGGTGCTGGGACCTATTTTGCTCGTAATTTTGACGCTACTTCTAATCCAGTTTCCTCTACAGTCAATGGAAATAAAAATGCTTGTTTCAACTACTTCCAAGGGCTTGCAGCCTCTTTTAGTTCATCTATAACAGGAACATTTGTAGATTCTTCTAGTACATCTGTTTCCGTTAGCAACGAAAATACCAGTTTAGCAGGTAACGGATTGCAACTAGGCTACGACTTTGAAAAGTTTCGTGTTTCTTTTAGCCTGCACCAATGGAGTGCGGGAGACGATAAAATGAACAGTCAAATTGTACTAGTAGATTGGCACCTGCCCTACGGGCTTTATGCAGGAGCAGGTTTAGCCCAAGCCAAGCTAGAAACTCCGCTAGGCTCGGATTCAAAAATAGCCCCCGCCGTTCATTTTGGCTATAAGCGGAATTTTAGCAAAAACTTTTCCATAGAAGCAGGACTGCTCTGGGTGGGGGCAAAACTCTCTGTAAAACAAAGCGCTGCAGCACCAGTGCCAACAACAAGCTCAGCAGAGCCGCTACCGCCTCCTATTACCGACTCTGCATTGGTAGGAGGTGGTATTAATACTCCAACTGGTACTCTTGGATTACTTTATTTTTTAGATGATAGAAAGAACAATTTCGGCTCGAGTAATGAAGATAGAAGAATACTAGTAAAAAGAACAGTAACTCCAAATTACACTGGAGGACAGGAAACCTCAAGAACTGTGCCTACAAAAACAACGATAGAAGTAGAAGCACCTGCTGCCCTTTTTATTCGCTTCGTCTATCTCTTCAAGTAGAAGTAAAAACTCCCGCAAATCAAAGGCGGGAGTTTCTCTAGTCTGTTCTTGCACTAAAACCGAGCCTCTTCTGTAGAGCCAGTCAAAGCAGTAACCGAAGATTTCCCCCATAGCTTACCCCACTATTGGGGCTAGTTTCATAGGCTTATTAAAAAGTCTCACTATACTTATAGCGAGACTCTCCAATCTTCGGGCTGAAAACTTAGTGCACCACAATTTTCTGCGGTAAATGCTCTTCTGCTTTTTTGATTTGCAGCTTTAAAACACCATCTTCTATACGAGCATCTATTTTCTTAGTGTCTTGATAGTCTCTTGCAAGATTAAAAACACGGGAAAATTGCTTGTAGCCACCTATGGGAGTTTTTTCGTCTCCCTCTTCCTCTGTTTTTGTTGTGCCTTTAATTTTTAAAGAGCTTTGTTCAAGTTCTACACGAGTGTTTTCTTTTTTCACACCCGGCATTTCCACAAAAAACTCTAGTTGCTCTCCCGTATCTACTATATCCGTTAGAGGAATTAGAGTTTGGAAATTTTCTTTTTCTATCTGTTTCATTTTTTTAATTGATTGAGATTAATTTAGGTTTGCTTTCTTCTTTTTTGGGAAGATAAACATTCAAGACACCATCCTCTACCTTTGCCTGAATTTTGTTTTCTATAACATTCCCAGGTATTCGGTAGAATTCACTTCTTTTCAAGGCTCTTCTTTCCTTACGATAAATTTTATCTTTACTTTCATCGTATTCTTGGCTTCTACTCGCCTCTATACTAAGAGTATGATCCTTGACTTCCACTTTCACATCCTCCTTTTTAAAACCTGGTAAATCCATACGGAAAATGTATTGTTTATCCTGTTCAACAAAATCCGTGATTTCTTTTGCATTGTCCCAATCCATAAAAAAGGGACGAAAGAAATTTGGTTTATAGGTTTCATTATATAATTGTAATAACATGATTATTTTTTAGTTTAAGATTAATATTAAAAAAGTCCTACGCGGACATACATACTATATGGCAAAGCCTGTGCCAAGTTATAATTGTCCTGTTATTACAATAACTTAACAAAAAACACAGATAGGAATTTTTTACATATTAGGAAAAATTTACCTAGTTTTAATAGGAATAAATTACCTATGAATCGCTATTCACAAGAAAAAATACATAAAGGTATAACTTTTTGCAAAATTTTATAAGATTTGCTACAAATAACAGAAGACACCTTTGAATTAGAATACCGAATTCAAAAGTCTCAAAAAGACTAAAATATGTTTCGCATAAAATTTTCTCCAGATATAGATTGGGTTTTGGTTTGCCTTGTCCTCTTTCTTTGTACTATAGGGCTGATTTCTATCTATTCTGCATCTTTATCCTACCAATCGGAAAATAACTATTTTGTTAAACAGTTTTTATGGCTTGGTATAGGTTTGGGGGCAATGATTTTTTTTACTTTATTAGACTACAAGCTACTTGTCCGCTGGGCGTGGGCTTTTTATTTTTTGTTGATTTGCGCCTTAATCTATGTTCTTTATGTTGGTAGTTCAACGGATGCCAGTGTCAATCGTTGGATTTCTGCGCCGGGATTTAATATACAACCGTCAGAATTTGCTAAACTTGCTATTGTCTTAATACTCGCCCGTTATTATCACGATTCTAGGAGATTAGGTAATACTAAACTATCCAGTGTATTATTTCCTATTTTCATTACTTTAGTGCCTTTCCTTCTGGTTTTAGTTCAACCAGATTTAGGAACAGCTATCATTCTTTTGATTATAACAGGAACTTTAATATTTTTTTCTGGAATTAGTTTTAAATGGATAATTGTGAGTATTGTTATGTTCACGCCTGCTATTCCAGCGATTTGGTTTTTTATTTTAAAGGATTATCAAAAGAATAGAATTTTAATTTTACTAGATCCACAAAAAGATCCTCTAGGAACGGGATACCATATTATCCAATCCAAAATCGCCATTGGTAGTGGAAAATTTTTTGGAAAGGGTTTTTTAGAAGGCAAGCAAGCACAACTCAATTTCTTACCAGCACGGCATACAGACTTTATTTTTTCTGTCTTCAGTGAAGAGTGGGGATTTTTAGGCTCCATTCTGGTTGTTGGTAGTTACGGTTTTTTGATTTTTTGGATTTTAAAAGAAATTGGTAGATTTAGTGATAGACGAAAAATCGTAATCACTGTAGGTGTGGCTATAATTTTAGCTAGTCAAGGTATTATCAATATGGGAATGGTTATGGGGTTATTCCCAGTCGTTGGTTTACCACTTCCCTTTATGAGTTATGGTGGATCTTCTACTATTACTATTTTAGCAGCTATTGGGATTTTACTAAATGTTAGGAAAAGATAAAATTAATCTTGTAAAGAATTTTGAAAAAAATGGATCCATTAGAAGAAAAAATTAGGAAAAAATTTACCTCTATAAAAGCAGGTAGCAAAAAATTATTAGAGACGAATATAATTCACAGCATAGAAGTTAAGGAAAAAATTGCTTATATTCAACTTCTTTTCTCTACCGAACTTAATAATTCTAAACTGTTAGATTCCGAACAACAAAAAGATTTACAAAAAAAAATCAGCTCGGCTCTACTAGAGCTAGAAGAAATAGAAGATACTCGCTTTAGCAAGAGTGTAAGCTCAGAAGAAGCACAAACAAAATCACGCGCCAATAGAACAATTCCAGCGCAGGCAAATCCGCAAAATACAAGTTTGCTTCAAAATTATAAAAATATTATAGTGGTTGCTAGCGGGAAAGGAGGCGTTGGAAAATCTACAGTAGCTCTCAATTTAGCTTTGGCTTTGCACAAACTGGGATATTCCACAGCTCTTTTTGACGCAGATATCTACGGTCCCTCTATCCCTATGATGACAGGCACAAGAAATATACGTCTTACGACTCATCAAGAAAAACTGGCACCTTTAGAAAAATTTGGTATAGAATTTATTTCTATAGGAAACCTCGTAAAAGAAGGAGATTCTATTGTTTGGAGGGGACCCATGGTACACCAAGCCATTCATCAAATGATCAGAGACACTCTTTGGGGAGGCGGAGATTTTATGATTATTGATTTACCCCCCGGCACAGGAGATGTGCAAATTTCTATTTCTCAAATTCTGAAGGTGCGTGCAGCTGTCATTGTCAGCACACCTCAGGATTTGGCTTTAATAGATGCACGCAGAGCGATGGTGATGTTTGAAAAAGTAGATATTCCCATAATGGGTATTGTAGAAAATATGAGCAGCTTTATATGTCCTAAATGCGGAGAAGAGACAGCTATTTTTGGGACCGGTGGAGCACAAGAAGAAAGCAAAAACTTAGAAATGTCTTTTTTAGGAAAAATACCTCTGGACTTGAGAATACGCCAAAGTGGAGATAAAGGAGTGCCCCTAATGAGCCTAAATAAAACGAGCTCCGAAATAAGACCAAATAAGACAAGCCCAAATAAGGCAAGCCCAAATAAGAAAAATTTGTGTGAATTTTCTGCACTAGAAGAATCTTATTTAACACTAGCTCAAAATGTTATTAAACAAAATAAACTTCTAAATTAGATAGAGACCTTTGAATCAGCGTTCTGTTTAGCCAAAACATCGTTAAAAAAAAATTTTAACTCTTGCGATGTCTAAAGTGCTTCCATTAATGTTTGCCTTGTTTAGGTTGTATAAATCGTGAGCTACAATAGATAAATTGTTTGCACTAATTGTAGCATTGTTATTTTGAATTCATTGCACTGTTCGTATATCTACAGTGCCCGCATTGATACTTCCAAAGTTGTATAGATTGGCTGCTTGGAGTAGAAATTTTCTAGCTTTCAATGGTAAAATTCCCTTTTTTTATTAGACAGAATTTTCTTTCTATGCTAATCTATTAATAATAAAAGCTAAAAACTAAAAGCTAAAATTTTGAAAAACAAAACCATCTTAGATGCAATCGGGAATACTCCTATTGTAAAACTACAAAATATCACAAAAGATTCTATCCACGATTTTTATGTAAAGTTAGAATACTTAAACCCCGGTGGCTCTTACAAAGATAAAATAGCAAAGTATATTTTGGACGAGGCATTAAAAACAGGTAAGCTAAAAAAAGGAGGCACTATTGTAGAATGTACTTCAGGCAATACAGGTATAGGTATTGCGATTTGGGCTGCGGTCAATAGATTTAAATGTATTTTTACTATTAGTGACAAACAGTCTCCCGATAAAATTGATCTGCTTAGAAATTTTGGAGCTGAAGTTATTATTTGTCCTGCTGATGTTTCCCCCGAAGATCCAAAATCTTACTATTCAGTAGCAAAAAAAATAGCAGCTGAAACAGAAAATTCTTATCTTATTGATCAATATAACAACCTTCTTAATAGAGAAGCTCACTACCACACAACAGGACCCGAAATTCACGAACAGACACAAGGTGAATTAGATATAGTTTTTTTTCCAGCAGGAACTGGAGGGATGGTAACAGGCGCTTCTAAATACCTCAAAGAAAAAATGGGAAAACAAATCCAAACTGTCGCTGTAGATGCTGTGGGCTCCATCTTAAAAACGAACGCTGAAACGGGAAAAATGATAGAGGCACAACCCTATCTTTTAGAAGGAGTAGGGGCTGATTTTATCCCTAAAAATTTTGATTATTCACTGATTGACTCTTGGGTTGAAGTCAGCGACAAAGATGGTTTTTTGACTGCAAAAAAATTGCTTCGTTCAGAGGGAATTTATGCTGGAGGCTCTTCTGGGATGTGTCTTTTTGGAGCAATGAAATTCAGCAAGCAACTTGTCCATAAAAAAAAAATTTTAGCCGTGCTTTGTGATTCTGGAACTCGTTATGTTAATAAACTTTATAGTGATTCTTGGATGCAAGAGAAGGGTTTTTATGAATCACTCTAGAGCTTTGAATTTGCATTCTGTTTAGCCAAAACAAGCTTATTGCTTAAAACTTCCCTATCCTTAAAATCAGTTATATATTTATGAAATCCTCTCTATCAAAAGGCACTAACCGTGATTATCTTTATGGATTACATCCTGTTTTAGAATCTTTAAAAGCCAACCGTAGAAAATTTTACACGCTCTATTTGGGTGAAAAAATAAAAAATTCTACAAAAGAGAAAGACGTTTTAAATTTTTTGCAAAACAAAAAAATCCCTCATCAATACTTAACCGATAGTGCTCTCACTTCTCTTTGTGGTAGGGAGCATCATCAACAACTCGTCTTGGAATGTGGAACTTTACCTAAATTTTCTTTAGAAGAATTATTAGCTCCCATAAAACAGCAAAACAAACCTTTGGGTAAAACACTGAACACACCACCAGACAAAAAAGAGGGAGAAAAACAAGAAATACAGCAAAAAAAAAATATTTGGGTAGCTCTAGATCACTTACAGGACACCCAAAATATAGGCTCTATTTTAAGGAGTTGTCTTTATTTTGGTGTAAAAAATATATTCCTTAATCGGCACCGTAGCCCTAGCCCTTCACCTACTATTTCTAAAATTTCATCAGGAGCTATGGAAAGAATTGATTTTTGTATCGTAAATAATCTAAACTCTTTGATAGAAAAGCTGAAGCAAGAAGGTTTTTGGATTGTGGGAACAGCTCTACAAGGCAAAGATTTTTCTCATTGCGAAGTACCTCAAAATTGTTTATTGATTTTAGGGAATGAGCAAAAAGGAATGCAGAAACTAAACCAGAAAA
Organism: bacterium; assembly: GCA_965216635.1. Lineage (GTDB taxonomy): Bacteria > SAR324 > SAR324 > XYD2-FULL-50-16. The sequence goes on along the minus strand of OZ244188.1, from coordinate 1,256,880 downwards.
AATGTGATTTTTTGTGGAAAATTACAGGTTCAGGTGGTTTAGATTCTCTCAATGTAGCTTCTGCTGCTGCTATTTTTCTAAACTACATATTTACAAATGAATAAAAAAGTTTTACTCATCAATGGGCCAAACCTAAATCTTCTAGGCACCAGAGAAACTGATATTTACGGGGATGAATCTTTAACAAACCTCGTGCAAGCTCTTCATAAAAAATTTGCCGAAAAAAAAATAGCTCTGCTAGATTTTCAATCCAATAGCGAAGGAGCACTTGTAGATTTTTTACAACAAAATAAAGACGCAGATTTTGCTTTAATCAACCCCGCCGCATACGGACATACTTCTGTAGCTCTAGTAGATGTTTTAAAGGCAACACAAATTCCCTTTGTGGAAGTGCATATTTCTAATATCTATGCCCGAGAAGATTTTAGACACAAATCCTATCTTTCTGCTATAGCCCAAGGAGTGATTGTGGGTTGTGGTATGCAAGGTTATTTTTTAGCAGCGGAATTTATTTTTTCCAAAATTTTACCCATTCAATCTAAAAAAACTTTGCGTTAGCCAAATAGAACAAAACTAGCTGTGACTGCTAGGCAAGGTGCGAGAGTTTTTTATGACGAGGAATATCGTAGCGCCACAATAATGGGAGCAGGCTGCTTACAAAACTTGCGTTATGTGGTCTAAATAAGGCAAAAAAAGCAATGCAAAAGCTCTACTGGAGTTTTTATAACCCTTATTGTGCGTTCAGCAATAAGAGTATTTTGAGGAATAAAAAATTTGAGCAACGTAGCATAGGCTAGATAAAACGCTAATGCAAAGGTTTTTAAAATAATGAAAATAGCTATAATAGGAGCAGGAATTTCAGGCTTATCTCTGGGTTCGTGGTTAGTCAAAAATCATTTCCCTAAAAAACAAATTTCCATTTTTGAAGCGAGTGCTGATTGCGGTGGTGTTATAGATACGAGTTTAGAAAAGGATTATTTGGTAGAAAGTGCCGCCGCCTTTTTTACCAATAAAAAACTATCTATTCACAGACTTTGTCTTTTTTTAGGACTAGATAAAGATATTATTCTATCTACTCCAGAAACAAATTTAAGATACATCTATTACAACAATCGCCTAAACAAGATTGGTGCAAATCTTTTGAATTTTTTTTTGTTTTCTCTAAATACCAGAGATAAAATTTATCTTTTTAAAAATCTACTCAAACTGCAGAAAAAAAAACCTAAAAAAGACGAAAGTATAAAAGAATTTTTTATAAGACAAGTAGGACTAAATTTTTTTTGTAACCTAATAGATCCCGTGATTAGTGGTATTTACGCTGGAGATTTAAGTCAACTTTCTATTAAAGCCTGTTTTCCAGAATTTATAAAATACGAAAAATTTTACGGCTCTTTATTAAGAGGATTGCGAAAAAAAAAATCACAACCAGGAGTGCTTAGCCTGAAACACGGAATGAAACATCTCACAGAATCTATGTTTAAATATCTAGGAGATAGAATAGAGGTTGAAATGAAACTCAAAGAAATTATACTGCCACAAAAAAAAAGCAATCAATCTTTGGATAGAGAAAAAACAATTTGTGTTTTTCAAGATGGAAAGAGTCTTGCTTTTGATAGAGTTATTCTTTCCATTCCTGCCTATAGTGCTGCCCAGGTTCTTAAGAAAACGCCCATCGCAAAAAAACTTAAAAAAATTTCTTATGTCCCTCTTGTCGTTTGTGCTTTGGGTTTTGAAAAAAACGCCATTCCAAAGTCTTTAAAAGGTTTTGGTTTATTAGTGCCAGCTCATATTAGCAAAGATTTTCTTGGAGCCCATTTTCCTTGTAATATTTTCCCAGATTATCGTTGCAACAAGGAAAGTTTTTTAGTGCAGGCTTATGCTGGAGGTTATCGTAACCCTGATTTGATTTCTTGGGAAGATAAAAAAATTCTTAAATCTGTAACCCATAGTCTCTCTCGTTTTGCGAATATTGATAAACCTTTTAATTACTCTAAAATCATCCGCTATGAAAAAGCAATCCCACAATACCAAATGGAACATCTTTCTATCTTAAAGGCAATAGAGAATTTTAGCGAACAATACCCTTTGCATTTTCACAATAATTCTTACTACGGCGTAGGAATTTCCGATTGTGTTGAAAATTCAGAAAAGCTATCTCTAAAACTCGTCAAACTTTTAAAATAAAAATGAAGCGCTCTTTTTGGAAAAAGTTTTTTAAGCTGTTAATTGTTGGTTTTCTTATCGGCTCTGCAGACCCCATTCCCGGTGTTTCTGGAGGTACTATTGCTCTAATATCTGGAATTTATAGCCGCCTGATTCATTCGTTAAAGGTATTTAATTTCAGTTTTTTAAAATTTATTTTAACCGCTCGTTTTAAGACTGCTTTTAGTAAAGTGGAGTGGAACTTTTTTATACCTCTAGGATCAGGAATAGTATTGGCTTTGATTTTAGTTGCCAATTTGATCCATTACGCACTGAATAACTATCCTATTTATTGCTGGTCATTTTTTTTAGGATTGATTTTTCTTTCTACTTTACTATTTTTAAAAAAGATTCCTTACAATTTTTTTTTCCTTTTTTTTACCGTAATAGGTATTTTAGTGGGGTATTTTTTATTAGGTCTCATTCCCATAAAAACTTCTACAGCATACTGGTTTATTTTTTTGTGTGGCACAATTGCCGTTATCGCACTACTATTGCCGGGAATCAGTGGCGCTTTTATTTTGGTTATTTTGGGAAAATATAGCCTAATTATTACTAGTGTAAAAAATCCTTTCATCATCAACAATACTATTATTTTATTGCTTTTTTATTCTGGAATGATTGTAGGATTGCTTTGCTTTGTTCACGTTGTTGGCTGGATAATGAAAAAATGGGAAAAAACTGTTTTAGCTTTTTTAGGCGGTTTGACTTTTGGTTCTCTGAGAAAAATTTGGCCCTGGAAAGAAACAAGTTTAGTAAAAGAAACTGTAATAGAAAGTAATATTTTTCCTTCGCTCACTATGGAATTATTTTATGCTGCTATTTTTATTATGCTAGGTATGTTAGTTGCTTTTTTTATTTCACAGTTACCTAAAATTTTTGCCGTAGGCGGAGTATCGGGCAATCAACAATCCAATCATGCGCCTTAGCTTTTTTATATTTTTCTGTCTTTTTTTTTTCACTTCTTCTGCTTTAGCCGATAGCTACCAGCTAAACTCTAAGGCTAGTCAAATTGATTTTCAGTTTTATCACTTACCTCAAACTAGAAAAACAGCTAAAGAAAAAATAAAAGGCACTTTTACAAATTTTGAGGTAGATATAGCCCTTGGTAGCTCTCAAGAAATAGAATTTTTGAACATAAAGATTGATACTACAAGTATAGCCAGCCAATATAAAAACACAGATTTACTAGTCAAAGAAAATTTTTTTGATACTCAAAAATACGAAAAAATCACTTTGGAAAGTAAAAAAGTAGAAAATTTAAGTGCGGTTTCTTGGGTTACATGTGAATTGAATATTAAAGACAATGTGCGAAAAGTAATCTTAAAACTCAACAAAAAGAAAATAGCTAGCACGAGATCCTTTGAAAATGCTTATATTTTTTCGGGTAAGTTGTTATTAAACCCTGAAGATTTTGATCTCACTGAAAATACCACACAAACTATTGGAAAGAAAAATATTGGTGAAGAAAACACTCATCAGATAACCTCAGAAAATCTTTTAGAATTATTTTTTAAGATAGAGGTGTTTCGTCCTTTTTGACAAATAGGTTGGAAAAATACTTGAAAAAATTGTAAAATATCTTTACTATTAAAACATAGTCAATCATATAAAAATTTATTATGACAACAAACACACAGCCTGATTACGATACAGCAAGAAAATCTGCATTAGAAATATTGGAGAGTTTTGGGTACGAAGAACCTCCAGTGGATCCAATCGCAATAGCCAATGCTTTTGGAATAAGGGTTTATTTTGCTGAATTTACTGGTGAATCAAAAAAATATTCTGGTTTTTTTATTGATAAAAAAAATGCAATTTATATCAACAAAGAAGAATTTTTACCGCGGCAAGTTTTTACCATTGCTCACGAACTAGGGCATTGGAAACTCCATAAAAAAGAACTAAATTCTGCTGGTTATACGGTTTTGCCAAGAGAAGCTATTATGCAACCTAGTAAAGAAAAAGAACCTATAGAGCAAGAAGCAGATTATTTTGCAGCAAATTTGTTAGTGCCTAAATTTATGCTAAAACAATTTTACAAAATTGCTTCCATTGCAGAATTGGCAACCCTATTTAGAGTATCTGAGCCAACTGTAAATCATAGAATGCGTTTTGAATATGGCGTCTAATCAAGCATCTCGGCAAATTAGTAATAAGAAAGTTGATAAACTAGAAAAAGAAGCAAAAAATCCTGAAGAAATAAAACCATCCAAACAAGATGTAGATGAACAGGTTGTAGAACTAAAAGGCAAAAAAGATTTTTTTAAATTAAGAAAATGGTGGTCTTGGGCTATTATTGCTTGGATTTCTACCCTTATTGCCGTCAATACAACTATAGTTTTTGGAATAGGGTTGAAGTGGTTTGATTTCAACGGATATTATAGACTTTTGAATTTGCATTCTGTTTAGCCTATGCAGCGTTGAAAGAAATTTTTAACTCTTGAAATACTTTAGTATTCCTGCGAGCTAAAAATTTTTTTCGCCTTGCCTAGCCGTCACATAACGCAAATTCAAAGGTCTATATTATTCTTTAGTTTTTGTTATAGTAGTAGAAAATTTCTTGCAGATTGTAGGAATGGGTTATATTGTTGTCAAATTTCTTTATCCCAAAGGAATCAAAAATTAAAGTTAAACTGTAATATGGGTATGGAGGGAGCATGCCTTCCTTATCGTGAAAATTAGCGTTGTTAATGATGGCATAAATCAGACTAGGAACCTCCCATTCTCCTACTCCAGTAAAAAAACAATTCCAAGCAGATTTTGCTAGTACTGTGCGTTCTCGTGTGAATGGATAGGAACAAGGAAGCAATAAAAAAATTTTGATGTCCGTTGATACAATAAAAAAAATTGCCGCGTAGGCTAAACAGAACGTTAATATAAGGGTTCCAGGATTTTGGTTATCTTTACTCCGTAACCATCGTTAATTTGAACTAAGGTAGCTTCTGCTATTTTTTTGTCTTGAATGATAATGCTTAGAGGTTCAGATAAATTTTCATCAAAAATAAAAACACCTCCCTCTTTTAAATTTAATATATCTTTCAAAGGAATTTGTTTAGAGGCGATTTCTACTTTTAACTCTATTTCTAAATCCTGCAATTTTTCAGGATGGTTCAAAAATTTATTTTTCAGGTTCATCTATTTAAAAAAATTTTAAAGTTCTTTTACGCCAATAGAAAGCTCTTGAAGTTGTTTTTTAGATATTTCTGCAGGAGCTTCTGTCATTAAGCAAGAAGCGTTTTGCGTTTTTGGAAAAGCAATTACATCTCTGATAGATTGAGTTTTCGCCAAGTACATCATAATTCTATCCATACCTAAGGCTATTCCACCGTGCGGAGGTGCTCCATATTCTAAAGCCTCTAGCAAAAATGCAAATTTTTCTTTAGCTTCTTCTCCAATCCCCAATTTTTCAAAAACAAGTTGTTGTAATTCTTTTTTATGAATCCGCATTCCGCCTCCACCAAGTTCTTCGCCATTGAGGACTAAATCATAGGTGAGAGATTTGATTTTAAGAGGTTCTTCTTTGTGATATTTTTCCCAATCTTTTAGGTAGGGTAGAGTAAAAGGATGATGCACGCTGGTTAATCTTTTTTCTTCTTCAGAATATTCAAAAAGAGGAAAATCTACAATCCAGCAAAATTGAAAATCATCTTTCTTGGTAAGATTTTTTTTTGCCGCAATGTCTTGCCTTAAAACAGATAAGACATTATTTACTATGCTCACTCTATCCGCAGCAAAAAGAATCAAATCTCCTTGCTTGGCTTGCAGGGTTGCTACAATTTGGTTTTGTTGTTTTTCACTAAAAAATTTTGCTATTGGAGATTGCCAGCCTTCAGCTACAAGTTTTACCCAAGCCATACCCTTTGCTTTGTTTTCTATTGCGATTTTTGTCAAAACATCTAATTCTCCTCTACTAAAATCTGCACCAGCTGTAACACAAATCGCCTTAACAATTCCTCCTTGCTCTATGGATTTTGTAAAAACTTGGAATTCAGAATTTTTCACAATATCGGTGATTTCTTTTAATTCCATCCCAATGCGGATATCAGGTTTATCGCTACCATATTTTTGCATAGCTTCCGCGTAGTCTATGATAGGAAAAGGCAGCGGGAGATTGATACCAAGTAATTCTTTCCAAAGCAAAGAAATTATTTGCTCTACAATTTCAAAAATGGTTTCTCTACTGCTAAAAGACAACTCCAAATCAATCTGAGAAAATTCTGGTTGACGATTCTGGCGTAGGTCTTCGTCTCTAAAACAACGGCTAATTTGATAGTATCTATCTAAACCGCTTATCATTAAAGCCTGTTTAAAAAGTTGTGGAGATTGTGGTAAAGCATAAAAATTTCCAGATTGTAACCGTGAGGGAACAATAAAATCTCTAGCTCCTTCAGGAGTAGAACGGGTAAGGATGGGGGTTTCTATTTCTAAAAAATTTTCTTTTACTAAAAAATTGCGAACAAGAGAATTGGCTTGAGAGCGAAGTATAAGATTTTTTTGGAGTTGGGGTCTTCGTAAATCTAAATACCTATACTGCAATAAAATTTTTTCGCCAACCTCTCCTTCTTCGTTAATGAAAAAAGGTGGAGTTTTGCTAGTATTGAGTATTTCTACTTGATTAACAAAAAGTTCCCATTTTCCTGTTTTCATTTGAGGATTCACACTCTCCTCATTTCTGTTTTTGAGAACCCCTTTAATTTGCAGCACATATTCGGGACGAATGGTTTCTGCAATTTTATGAGATTTTTTGTCCACTTCAAGATCAAAAACTATTTGAATCATCCCAGATACATCTCGCAAATCTATGAAAATCACATTGCCGTGATCGCGACGACGGTTAACCCAACCCTGTAAAACAATTGCTTGATTTAAATTTTTTTCACTGATTTCAGAACATCTGTATCTTTTAAAAGATGATACTGTGCGTGTTCCGTTTTTATTTACAATAGATTCCATTTTTAGAGAGGAGAGATGGCAACAAGTCCTCTAGGGAGTAAAGACATTTGTAGAGTCTGAAAAAATGAAGAGTTAACAAAACCATCAAAATATTTATCTATCCATTTCTGAGGAGGATGAACAATTTCTATAGCATCAAGATTTAAACTTTTTTTGATACCTTCAATAGCAGCGTCTAAATCTCCTATTTTATCAATTAAACCGTACTGCTTGGCTTTTTTACCCGAAAAAATTCTACCATCAGCCACAGAAGCAACGTCTTCATAAGCTACTCCTCTACCTTGAGACACATCAGATACAAACTGCTGGTGGGATTCATCCACTAAATCTTGAATAATTTCTCTCTCCTCTTCGCTCATAGCCCTGTAAGAGCTAAAGATATCTTTATGCTCACCCGATTTAATCACTACCGCTGATACTCCAATTTTTTGCATTAACCCATCGTAACGAAAGTATTGAAAAATAACTCCGATGCTACCTACAATGGAGCCTTTATTAGCGAATATTTTATCACTCGCAGAAGCAATGTAATAGCCACCGGAAGCAGCCAAGCTAGAAATCGAACTATAGATAGTTTTTGTTTCTCTAATTCTTAAAAGTTTTTCATAAATTTCTTGAACTGGAGCTACAGCTCCACCTGGGCTATTAATTCTTAAAATAAGACCTACAATCTCATCGTTTTTTTCTATCTCATCCAAATATTCTACTAAATCTTCCGATGATAATATTACTCCCTTAATAGAAATTAAAGCAATTTTATTGGAAGTATGTTCTTTCTTAGAAAAACTCCCTGTTTCTCGATAAAATTTTTCAGCTATGCCGACGGTAAGAAGCACAACAAAAGTTGCAGCTAATAAAATAAAAAAAGAATATCCTTTCCATATTTTTAATATCCTTTTTTTGAAATTATTTTTTTCTTTTTTCATCTATTTAAATAGTTAAAACCTAAAATCAAACAAATTTGAATTTTAATAGAAAAAATAAAAAAATACAAATTTTATTTAGACTTTACTATCTTTTCTAAAAACTTATTTCTTTGTAATTTAAAGTGATCCAAATTATTCCTATCCAGTGCTACAGCTTGCTCTATAAATTTTATTGCCTTTTTATATTGTTTATTTTGAAAATATGCTTCTGCGAGTGTATCTAGATGAGCTGAAACTTTACGAATCGTAACAGCTTTTTTAGCTAATTTTAAAGCCTTTTTTTGGTTTTCTGGACTTTGTTTCTTAGTTAGATAAAGCCAAGAAAGATTGTTAAGAGCAGTAGCGTTGTTCGGGTTCCGTTGTAAAATTCTATGATAAATTTTCTCAGATAAATCAGACTGTTCGTCTAAATCATAAACTACAGCTAACCTTTCTAAAACAGTTCCATTATTGGGGTAAGCAGAAAGAAATTTTTTATAAGAATCGGCAGAATTAGAATAATTTTTTTGTCTTTCAAACAGCATCCCCAATAAAAAGTAACCCCAAGGAGCCTTTTCTTTTTCAAGCGCAGAGTTTAGCAATAAGAAAGATTTTTCGTAGTCTCTATTTCTAAAAGCCTCTAACCCTGAAATATAATTACGCCAAAAAGTATCACTGGGTGCTTTTTGGAGCAAGTCTGTCGTTGCTTCTTGCTCTATTGCCCAAGCATATTTTGAAAAAGTCCCATTATTAGATAGAGTGTCATTATTGAACAAAGTGGAATCATCTAGCCTATCTATATCTGCCAAGAATTGATTAAAAATCTTTTTTTCATAAAGAACCGCATCTTCTTCATCAAGAAAGTTCCAAAGATAATTTTTGCCTTTTTTGAGATAGTACAAAATCTCAATCATTCTAATATCAGGTTGAAAGTTGTCTAAATATTCTTCTATCGCGTCTTCTACTTTTCTATCACCTTTTAAAAAAAGTAGAAAAATCATTTGCCGTTTATAATAAAAATTAAATGAATCTCCTTTATTATAGAGTTCAATAGTTTCAGCAGCTAAATCCCATTTCCCTAAATGAAGCAAGGATTCTATTTTTATTTTTTTAGCTAAAATACTGAAGTTTTGGATATTAGTTTTTTCGCTGTATTTTTGTAGTTCATCAATATAATCAAGTGCTTTTTCAAATTTTTTTTGGTTAAAATTTGCAGCTGCTGCGAGTGTATAGATTTCAGAGAAAGCATTCTTACTCCCTATAATCATTTTTAAATGCTGGAGAGACTTTGAAAAATTTTGTTGATAATAATCATTGAGAGCTAGGTAATAGCGAGCAGTGGTGTTCTCTTTTATTTTTAAAGATTCTCTTAGATATTGATCTGCTTGTGAATAGTCTTCCGTCAATGTCAAAAGCCTTCCTAAATGATTTAAAAACCTAGTATCTCTTTTTATTTTCAATAACTCTTTTACCGCTTTAATAGCTTCGTCATAGTGTCCTATTTTTTCTGAGATCAGCGCATATTCAAACAACAAAGAAGCGTCTTGAGGGTTGATTTCTAATCCCTGTAAAATATACTGCTCTGCGGTTAAATATAAACCTGAATTAGAATAATGCTGTGCGAGGCTGCGGTAAATAAAAAGATCAGAATAATTTTTAGATGCTGCTTCTACAAGATACAACACCGATTCTTTCTTTCTACCCAGCTCCCATAAAAGACGTGCTAAACGAACTTCGGCTAAAGGATTAGAAAAAACAGCTAACCCTTTTTGATAGTTCTCTATTGCTGCTTCTTTTTGTTTTAAATCTCCTTGGGCTTGGGCTAGTAAATAATAAAAATTCGCTAAATTCTCACTATTAGTCGGGGGAAGTTTTTGAATTCTCTGTTTTAGAAATTTTGTGAACTCTATTAAATAATTGTTTTTTTTAGCGAGTTGATAGTACCTCACTTGAAAAATAAAAATTCGTGGGTATTTTTCTATGATATTTATCACATTAGAGGTGTAAATATACGGGTTATAGATTTTATCTAAAGTCAATGCAAGTTCAAAATAAAATGGATCTTCTCTTAAAGAAAGAGCTTCCCGTAAAGATGTATAGGCTTCCTCGGGTTTCTTTTCTTGGGATTCTAGTTTGGCTTTTTCAAACCAAAGTTTATCGTTTTTTATATCCTTTTCCAGAGCTTTTGTAATAACAGTATAAATAAAATTTTTATCTGCCCTCCTTTCTTTTAGTAGGCTATGAAAATAAAGTAAAAATTCTAAATTTGTATATTTGAAGTTGTAAGCTTTATACAAATCTTGGGAAGCAGAATTTTTGTAATTTAATCTGTAAAGAAAAATACCCCTTAAAGCTACATATTGGGAAATACGTTTTTGCGGGTTAGCTTGGTTATCTTTTGAAAGCTCAGCATTTTCTATAAGAGCAGTCAAATAATTTAGAAGCTCTCTTTCTTTTCCTTGCAAGAACAAAATTTCTGCATGAAATCTATGAAAAAGCAATTCATTAGAAAAATGTTTTTTTTCCGTTAAAAGAAATCTCAAGGCTTTGGAATAATCTTTTTTATAACTATCAAAAGTTTCAAGAATTTCTTTTTCTTTTGCAGAATAATCGTAACCCTTAAAAAATAGAGTAGGTTTTATAGACTGGCTTTTTACTATAGTTATAGGAAAAGCCACGAAAAAAAGAAAAAATAAAATAAAATAAAGTTTCATTGTAGGAGTAGGGCTTGACTTTTTTATAAAATCATTGCACAGTTAGAGTTCTGTTAAACTTTAGCATTATAAGAAAACTAAAACAAGCGTAGTGCACAAAAACTTTGGACAAGCTATTTATGAAACTGCCAGCGGCTGTTTCGCATTTTATTCTTGGCTAGAACGTCAAGTTTTGTAGTGCCACAATAATGGAATCAGTCGCCACAAAACTTGCATAATCCCAAAAAGAAATATAAAAGAGCCAGTGGCTCTTTTGCTAAAGCCTGTATAGAATGAAAGCAATAAGCTTGTTTTGGATTTTTATGTATGTAATTTAAGTAAGGCTTGACTGTTTTTACTAAAATCACTATACTAACTATATAGTAATAAACAAAATAATTCTAGCAACCTATGGAACTCAAACTGAACTACAGAACTCAAATTGGCAAAGAAGCTAACCGAAAACTACAGGCCGTTGGGAAATATCCCGCCATTATCTACGGAGGGCAAGAAAATATCCCCGTTTGTGGCACTCGTTCTGCCATTGATTCTTTCTTTTTAATGAGTGGAGGAAAAACAAAGATTATAAATATAGAAATTGATAAAGAAGGAAAATTAGAAAAGAAAAGAGCTATAGTTCAAGACTATCAATACTCCAACATTAAAAAACAATTTATCCATGTAGATTTTTTGGAAGTAACGGACAATACACTATTGCATTTAGAGATACCTATTCGTCTTGTAGGTGATTCTCAAGTAGTAGAACTAGGAGGAATCATTCAAATTATTCGCCATAGCGTGCCTATCGCTTGCAAAGCAAAAGATATTCCCGATTATATTGAAGTGGATACAACAAATTTAGAGTTTGGCTCTAGTATCCATGTTTTAGATGTCAATTATCCCGAAGGAGTCAAACCAGTAGTAACAGGTAGAAACTTTACCCTTGTTACAACATCTGGAATTGCCGAGGATGTTGCAGAAGAACCAGCTGTAGTTGCAGAAGAAGCAAATGCTAGCAAAGTAGAAGCAGTCAAACAAAAAGAGCCTGAAGCGAAAGAAGATAGAAAGGATAGTAAAGATTCTAAAAAATAATGAAACTAATAGTTGGCTTAGGCAATCCAACTAATAAATATCACAACACCTACCACAACATAGGATTTGCTGCTTTGGATATTTTAAGAGACAAGCTAGATTTCACAGCAAGCAAAAAAAGATTTCACTCCCTATTTTTTAAAGGTAGCTACCAAGATAAAGACTGCTGTCTTTTGTATCCTCAGACCTATATGAATCGTAGCGGAGATGCTGTCAGCAGTTGCCTTCGCTATTATAAAATCCCCCTTTCCAATTTTTTGGTGCTCTGTGATAGTTTAGATTTACCCGTAGGCAAAGTGCGTTACAAGAAAAATGGCGGAGACGCTGGACATAGAGGAATGCAGGATATTATTCAAAAACTATCCAGCAAAGAATTTTCTAGAATTACCATCGGCATAGGCAGACCCACAGAAAAATCTCAAGTTCTATCCCATGTGCTAGCTAAAATTCCAACTTCCCAAAAAGAAGCTATGCGACAAGCAAATTTACAGGCAGTAGAAATATGCACACAATTTATTGTAAGAGCTTTGAATTAGCTTGTTTAGTTTGGGCTATCTTGCGTTGCAGGACGACATTTTTTTCTTTGGAAAAAATGGTTTTGCTTTTTTTCATTTTTATAGTTCCAATTATCTATTCTTAATCCAAATAAGATCTTTTCAATATTGTCGCTAAATTTACTAAAAGAATTTAAATTCTCTATGGTTTTTGTTAGTTTAAAAGAAGCATTTGAGCCTTTTGCCATAGATACCATCTTATGATTATCTTTCCCCAAAGCCTCTTTTTCTACTATCAAATAATAAATATTATCTGGAGATATTCCTAAACAAAATAAATGAGTATAATTTGTATCGTATCTAATTCCATTAAATTGAAAATTATTATTAGTATCTTGAGTAGCAGTTTTTACTTCAAAAAACACTTTTTTTATCTAAAGAAACATCCCATTGCCCCAGTCTACCTTTCTTTATTTCTATTTTTTTATAGCCAATTTTGCTTTAATGCGTCTGCTAAAAAATCCTCTGCAATATCTCCTTTTTCAGTATTAGATATTTGCTTCATAATAAAAAATTTTGAATCCAACCACTTTTGATTGATAACAAAAACACTCTTTTCTAAAAGATTGAGAAGTAATTTTTCTGCAATATTGTCATTCATAACTTTATACCTATTCCATTATTAAATAGGCATTTTCTAATATGAAACATTCTTATATGCTTGCAATGGTTTGTAGCATCAGAACAGTATTTAACCCAATCTGTATTTTCTAAAATTTTCTTAATTTTTCCTTTTTCTTTTTTGATAATAATACCATAACCAGAACCATAATTTACTTCCTCAAAAGTTTTAACTATTTTTATTTTATCTTTATAAAAAGAAGACGCAATATAGCAATCATACTTGCCTATTCTATGTAATCCACAAAGTCTTGCAGGAGAAGAGCAAACTGTAAAAATATCTACAAAATCACTAACATCGTAATCAGTAAAAACATTTTTCTTTTTGCCTTTTTTCCAAATCTGAAAAACGGTATTTACTCCTATATTTTTATTGGTATTTGGCAGATAAAAAGAATTACTATTCAGCTTTTCGTTGTGTAATAAAAAAGCATTTTCAACTCTTTTCATATTGCTACCCTTACCATTGCTATAAAAAGACATAGGTAATATAAATGCGACAATATCAGCAAAAAGGAATGCTCTTTTGATAAAGGCAAGAGCTAATGCTCCTCTCACCCCAAAAGGTGGATTGCCTATTACAATATATTTTTTTTCTTTTGCGGGATACCATTTGAGAAAATCGGTTTTTAGAAAATAATCTTTTCTAGTTTTTATATCTATTCCTATTTTTTTATTTTTGGGAAGTAAATCATAAAAACAACCATCCCCGACGCTAGGCTCTATAAAATAATAATCCTTTAATTTTATTTTATTTTTCTTACAAATATCTTTAAATTTATTAAAACAAGAATAAGCTACTTTCTTTTCTGTAAAAAAAGTATCTTCTGGAATTGTTTTATTGATTGCATAATGTGGAATTTCTGTTATCCCTATATTATTTTGCAAACCAGCCCAGGCGCTACTCATATTTTATTGTATAAGTTGTTTGTAGGTTAATTTTTTACCCTTTACTGCTTTACATAAACTTTCTATTCTTTGCAAGGCGTGAATTTTACGATTTTCTTTTTCTTGTGGCTGGTAGTATTTCAGGTATGCTCTCCTTTTGAATGCAGTCTTTTGTGATGAGAATCTTTTGGATTTTTTTACTGGAAGGTGCTACAAACATCAATTCTAGCATCATTTTTTCCATAATGGCTTTTAAGCCTCTTGCTCCTACTCCTTTCTTAAGAGCACTTTTGGCTATTTCCTTAATCGCTACAGGTTCAAATTCTAATTCTACCCCGTCTAGTTCTAGTAATTTTTGGTACTGCTTGACAACAGAGTTTTTAGGCTCTGTTAAAACATGGGCTAGATCTGTCTCGCTCAAACTATCCAAAACGCTCACTGTTGCTAGCCTGCCTACAAATTCTGGAATTAAACCATACCTGACTAAATCCCCGTATTCTACCTGCTTGAATAGTTCTTGCTTTTTGTTCTCTTTTTTAAGATTTTTGATAAAACCGATTTTTTTTTCTCCCACTCTGTGGCTAATGATTTCTTCTAACCCCACAAAAGCCCCTCCTAGGATAAATAAAATATTGGTTGTGTCTATAGTGATAAAATCTTGATTGGGATGTTTTCTTCCTCCTTGAGGAGGAATATTAGCACTAGTGCCTTCAATAATTTTGAGTAATGCTTGCTGCACTCCCTCGCCGCTGACATCACGGGTAATGGACATATTTTCGCTTTTGCGAGCGATTTTATCTATCTCATCTATGTAGATAATCCCTTTAGCTGCTTTTTCTACGTTGCAATCTGCTTTTTGATAAAGTTTAACGAGAATGTTTTCTACATCTTCACCAACATAACCAGCCTCTGTAAGAGTTGTCGCATCGGCGATGGCAAAAGGGACATTCAAAATATTTGCTAAAGTCTGCACTAGAAGAGTTTTACCACTGCCCGTAGGACCCATCAAAAGCACATTGGATTTTTGTAGCTCTACATCTGTTTTATTATGCATAATTTTTTTAAAATGATTATAAACTGCTACTGCTAATGTTTTTTTGGTCTCCTTTTGTCCGATTACGTAGTCGTTGAGTTTCTGATAAATTTCTTTGGGCTTTAACAGTGCGAAATTTTTGGTTTGTTTTTTCTCGTATAAAATATCACTACAATACTTAACGCACTCGTTACAGATATAGGCATCCGTGCCTGCTATCATTTTCTTTACTTCTGTCTCTTGTCTTTCACAAAAGGAGCATTTTCTCTGCGATTTTAGTATGTTTTTTGTGTGCATTGTTTTTTTTTTTATCATTTATTTTTAATAAATCGCTTTTCCATCACTCTATCCACAACACCATAAGATAAGGCATCTTTGCTACTCAAATAAAATTCTCTGTCTAAATCCTTATTGATTTCAGTAATTTTTTTTCCAATATGCTGTGCTAGAACTGTAGAAAAAGATTCTTTAATACGAAGCACCTCTTGGGTTTGTATCTGTATATCGGACGCTTGCCCACGCAGATCTCCAAGTGGTTGGTGCAGTAGGATTTGTGCATTTTTTAAAGCAATTCTTTTACCTTTTTGACCGCTCGCCAACAATAAAGCTGCTATATTATAAGCCCTACCTATACAAATCGTCTGCACAGGGGATTCTATGTATTGCATAGTATCGTAGATCGCTAGCCCGTCTGCAATATGCCCTCCCATAGAATTGATATAAAAACTAATATCTGCTTCGGGATTGTCTGCTTCTAAATAAAGCATTTGTGCTACGATGAGATTCGCAGTGTAAGAATTTAAATCACTACCTAAAAAAAGGATCCTATCCTTTAAAAGACGCGAATAAATATCATAGGCTCTTTCACCACGGTTGTTTTGCTCTATTACATAGGGTATATTCATTAGACTCGTGTGGCTTCTTTTCTAATAAAATCTAAAACTTTATTTTCTTCTAGCTGATTGCGAAGTATATTTGATAACTTCTTGCCATACTCATCTTGCATGAGTTGAGCAGAGGTTATCCCGTAAGATTTAGCCATTTGCCTTATGCCTTCGTCCATTTCTTCGTTGCTTACCTGAATTTTTTTTTCTTCTATTATTTTAGCCATCAAAAATTGATACCTCAAACTATCTAACGCTTCTTGCTTTGTCTTTTGAGATTTTTCTGGTTCTGTCTTATTTGGCTCTGTCTTATTTGGCTCTATCTTATCTGGTTCTGTCTTATTTGGTTCTGCAGGTTTTTTTTTATCTGGTTCTGTCTTATTTGGCTCTGTCTTATCTGGCTCTATCTTATCTGGCTCTGTCTTATCTGGCTCTGTCTTATCTGGCTCTGTCTTATCTGGTTCTGTTTTATTTGGCTCTGTTTTATTTGGCTCTATCTTATCTGGTTCTGTCTTATCTGGATCTGTTTCATCATTAGGTGAATCTGCGGTTTTATTATTTTGCGCTTTTTGTTGTTCTATAGCTTCTATCTTATCTTGAAGAGATTCTTCTGGGACTGCAAAATCCATAAGGTTTAAAAGTTGAGATCTTATAAACTCTTGTTCTTGAATTACTAAATCTTTTTCTCTCGCAATCTTTAAAGAATTTTCACTAAACTTCATTAACTCTGCTGCGTTTTTTAGTGCAGGGTTTATTTTTTGATAAAATTTCTCGTCTTTTACAACCGACAATGGCTCTGCAACAGCTAGCAGCATAACTTCCAATTGAATTTCTTTTCCTGCAATATCTCTGGAAAGAGTATGAGGAGACACCTTCAGTTTCAATTCTTTTTTCTCTTCTTTTTTCATCCCAATTAAAGCCTTATCTAGTTCCTCAGATATTTCATTAGAGCCCACATAATAGAAAATATGCACTTTTTTATCTTCTTTATTTTTTCCTATTTTTTGAAAATGAAGCTGAATATTGACTTGGTCTTTATCCTTAACTTTCCTTATTTTTTCTTCGTATTGAGTATTTTGCAAACTGATAAGATTGGCGTAATTTTTTATTTCTTGAGGTGGTATTTTTATATTTGCTGTTTTCAATTGGATTTTTTTTTTAAAATCTGGAATCGGAAACTCTGGGAAAATTTCAAACGAAGCCATAAATTCAAAAGACTGATTTTTTAATACTTCTTTAGCATCTATTTTAGGTTGGGTCACCGCTCTCAATTTATGTTCTTGTAACGCTTGGGTGAGATATTCTGGCACAATTTCTTGTTTCATTTCTTGCTGAATATTTTCCGAAAATCTTTTTTCCAGTAAAGATTTTGGATATTTACCTTTACGAAAACCTTTAATAGACACCTTATTTTTCAAGTTTTGATACAATTTGTCTGAGGTTTCTTTAACAACAGACGCAGGAACTATAACTTTGAGCTCTCTTTTTAAGCCCTTTGTGGATATGATTTCTGATTTCATTCTAATTTTTTTTTAAATTTTTTGCTTTTAAGAGCGAAATTGAGTTGTCAATAAAACTTTGTTTGACTATGTTAGGTTTTTAAAAAATTCTTTTTCAGAAATCCCTAAATGTTTTATTGTTTGTTTAACAACGCGGATAGGAATGTCTTTTTCTTTTAAGTGAAAAACAAATTGAGTGTTTTATGCTATTAAACTTTGTTATCCTTGTCAAAATAATCTCAAAATTATGGTGCGAGAGGAGGGAATCGAACCCCCACATCCGAAGATACTAGATCCTAAATCTAGCGCGTCTACCTAGTTCCGCCACTCTCGCATTGTACAAAAAATCGCGCGCCTGACAGGATTCGAACCTGTGACCTTTGGATTCGAAGTCCACTGCTCTATCCAGCTGAGCTACAGGCGCTCAAACGGGCGAACGACGAGGCTTGAACTCGCGACCACTGGAATCACAATCCAGCGCTCTACCAACTGAGCTACGTCCGCCGTAAACTAAACATTATTAGGAAACAAAGCGCACCTGAGAGGATTTGAACCTCTGACCTACTGATTAGAAGTCAGTTGCTCTATCCAGCTGAGCTACAGGTGCTTTTTTTATTAAACCCAATGTTTGCCTAGTAATCTATCTAATTTAATTAATCTATCCAACCATTTCTACTATCGGGGTGAGAGGATTCGAACCTCCGACTCCCTGCTCCCAAAGCAGGTGCGCTAACCAGACTGTGCTACACCCCGTTTTGTAGTTTAACACTAGAACTAAATTTTAAAGAAATTCTACAAAAATAAGATATTATAGCTATACTATACCCTAATATAAATAATAGCAAATAATAGCAAATAATAGCAAATAGTATGACTATTCTCAAAAGTAAAAAAATCCATTTTGTAAACGAAGTCGTGCCAGCTAGGATTCGTTTTGCTAGTGGTGAGCCTTTAGAACTGTTGCCCTACGAGGGTGCCTGCGATTTAGATTTAAAAGAAATAGATATTGCTCCAGCCATTGCAGACCCGCATGTGCATTTTAGAGAAAGCTATATTCCAACCTATTCGGAGTGGGAAGAGTATTACCAGAAAGGTATCGTCAAAAAAAAACACCAAGATCTAGTGCAAGCTATTTGGCTTGAGAGAAAAAACTATGGAGTTAAACAAGGAATTTTAGCCGCTTTGAAAGGAGGAGTTTGGTTAGTGGGGGCGATGAGTAATACAGCATTCCCAGCAGCAGACGAAAAAATATGGGAAAAAACAACTCAGCAATATCAAAGCCACCTTTTAGATTCCATTAAACATCCCATTTATATTCATCTTTGGCACTACGCTCATCCCCAAGAAGCACCAATAGCTGGGCAGTGCGTCAAAGATTTTGGCACTACCTTTGGTGCAGAAAATATTTCTTTTGCTAGCAGAGAAAAAATTTATAAATTGCATTCTAAAGCTGCTATTCGTTTTCATAACGACAGAGCTCCAGCAGAAATAAGTTTGGCAGAATTTGCTAAAAGCTACAAAGGAAAAAATCCAGCTTTGTTACACGACGATTATTTTCATCATTCCTTAGTGCTAGAAGAACAAGAAATGGTTTTTCGGATGGCAGAAAAACACCATCTCGCCAGTCTAATTCCAATGCACATTCCTTCTGGTTCGGCTCTACGACAAGCCTTAGATTTTCAAAAAAGAGGAAAAGTAAATTTAGAAATAGAAATTGGTTTAGATTACTTAGTTACCTGTCAAGAAGATAAAACAGATGAAGCTCGCTTTCTTAACTACCGCAGACCCGCCCATACCCCTAAAAAAGAGCAACAATATCTGATAGAGCAGCTTAAAAAAACAGCAAACCAAGAAAATATTTGGATAGGCTCAGATCACGCCCCGCATTCCAAACAAGCAAAACAATGGAAAAACGGACTACCTAGTTCCCCCGGCACCCGTTGTTTAGAAATTTACGGTGTTTTACTACAACAGTTAATATCTCGCTGGAATTTTGATCTTTTAGAAGTAGATAGATTGGCAAGTTATAATCCACAGGAGCATATTTTAAAATTTATGAAAAAATACTTTAATTTTGCCTACCCTGTAGGCTCTATCAAAACTGGGAATATGGCAAATTTTAGGGTTTTTGATACCTCAAAGGCTTGCATATTAAATGAAAAAAAAATGTCTCAAAACCTACAAGACAAAGAATACCACTCAGGTTTTTTGCACCGCAAAAATTTATACGGTAAAAATTTAATGACTGTTGTGAATGGAAATTGTTTTGATACTAAAGAAATGCCAAAAAAAATCACCATCTAAAAACAATTAAAATAGAAAAATAAACTGCCAATAGCCAATAGAATATTGACAATAAAGTGTTTTTCTGTGATTCTAATAAAAAATAGCTAGAAAGAGAAAAAAACTGCCAATAGCCACTAAATACTATTGACAATAAAGTGTTTTTCTGTAATTATTCTTTATAAGAAATAGTCAGAAAAAAAAACTGCCAATAGCCAAAAAAATATATTGACAAAATTATTTTTTTCTGTTAATTTTTATTTTAACACTAACTTTTTCATTACAAATAATTATGAAAAACATAAATTCCCAAGTTTTAAGGAAAACTTTCGCTTTTTCGCACGTTCGTTTCGTTTTGGCTCGTTTTACTTTGGTTCGTTTTGTTTTGGCAGCTATTCTTATTCCCGCTCTTCTTATAGGAAGCGCCTTTACTTTTGGAGGCAGCAATCTGCAGGCACAAGCGGTTCAAAATAATACAAAATCGGGATTTTTCGCGGGTTTTGTCTATTTAAATGGTTTTAAAGTAGATACCACAAAACTTGTCACCACAAATAGCACAACCTATACTGACGCTACTACTACAGGCTATAGAATCGATAGAAGTAGTGGCAATAACGGCTATGGAGCAATCACATCAGAGATAACAGTAAACGCAGATGAGGTTTTTGATGCTCCGATTAGTGGTGTTGTTCGTAGTAATGGAATAGAAGCTCTTTTGAAAGCAAATTGTAAAACAGGAGCCACAACTGTTACAACGGATGGTATAGCTTACACTTTAGACCGTACTTCCTTGCACTCCTTTGATGAAGGTACAAGTAAAGGTGAAGGGACTAGTGTGACCACCACAGGGGCTGGACCTGGCACGATGGTTAGTAAATTTCCTTCTGGAACAGGAAATAATGGACAAGATACTAGTTATTGTTTAACTTACTTTTTCGGTGATCTTTCCTCCGATAGAACCACTATTCCAAACTATCAGATTGCGACTCCAGATTCAGATCCAACTCTAACTTCTGTACCTGCGGCTCCAAGAACAAACACTAGTAGCAAGAGCAATAAACTTTCTGGTATTGGTCTGCAATTCGGCTGGCGAGGGGAAAAATGGAGAGCCTCCTTGACGCACTTTACTGGCAAGGGGGGAGCTAACGAACTCGCCAATACAGTAGTTATGGCGGATTATTTTTTTAACGAGGATTTTTTTGTAGGTGGCGGTCTAGCGAGTATGAAGCTTACCAATGGCTCTGCCAGCGGCTCTGCCACAAGCCCAGCGCTTAGAGTCGGCTATAAGAAAAACTTAACCTCCAACCTGTCGCTTAATTTTGGCTTGACGAAGTATATCTCGGGGGTTTCTCTAAAAAGTAGTGTTACTACTAATAATACTACTACTAATAATAATACTACTACTCCCAGTGTGTTACGCCCTTTTGAAGAAACACAGACCGAACCCGGCGATTCAGTATTGATAGGGGTACGTATTAGCCCTAATGTCAGAGCATACTACAAAGAAGACTTCGGAACTTTTCTACGCGATCATAGATCGCAAGTAACCCAAGTCCACAGCAGAACTGTATATATAAATAAAATCCAGATTCCAGCAGGAGCCACAGAAACTCAGACAACCACAACCACAGAGACCGACGCCGAGCTCAAAGCACCCCTCGTAATCAGCCTCTCCCTCCACTTGAGTTTTTAATCGTAGTAAAAAACACTACAAAACTGCAGGGGACATTTTTTTTGCCCAAAATGGTTAAATAAGCAAAAAATGTGTCCCCGCAAAAACAACCAAAAAGCAGAATTGCTGAAAAACTGCCTCGTCGTCTCACAAATACAGCTAAAAATTTGTAGTGACAACCTATTAAAAATAAATTACTCTATTGTCAAAGATACCCGCTTTTTTACAAATTTTTGCCTAATTCAGCATTCTCAACAATGGGAAAAAAGGTATGCCTAAAAAATTACCTTATGAAAAGAGATATGCAAGAACCACCTTATGAAACTAGCTAGACGCATTTTAGAAAATTTTATCTATCCATTGTGGAGAGATGTGCATTTTCTTAAAGAAGAAGATATAGAAAACTCGCATCAATCTATGGTTTCTACGACCCGTCTTTTAGATACTTTAAAGCTAACAAAATTTTTGCTTTACGATAAGAGTTTAGATAAAAAAGATTTTGTAATTTCCAATGCTGCTGGTTGGAATAAAGACGCTAATATTCCTAGTCGTTTTTTTCGCTATCTTGGTTTTGATAGAATAGTCGTAGGTAGCATAACTGCGGGTCCTTGTTTGGGAAACCCTACAAAATTTAGAGCTTTGAGACTAAGAGAGCATCTTTCTACGCTGAATTGGTTGGGCTTACCTAATGTAGGAGTGAAACAGATAGCAGAAAATTTGAAAAGAATGAAAATTTCATATTCTTCGCCTGTCACTATCAGTATAGCAAGTCATCCGCAAGCAACAAACCAATCTACTTCTATTTTAGAAGCAATGAATGTTTTAAAAGACTTTGGAGACAGGTGGGAAATTAACATTTCTTGTCCTAACCTAAATTCAAAAAATACCTCCAGAGAATTAGCAGAGATCATAAAAGCTGTATTTAGCAAAAAATGGAGAAAAGAAATATACTTTAAACTATCCCCTGATCTAGAAAAAAAAGATTTAATTCTGTTTTTAGAAATTTGTGCCTCGTCATCCTCCGCGAGTTATCCATTGACTGGTTTTGTGGCTGGCAATAGTAGTAGGCAGCACTCTTACCAAGCACACCCGTGTTATAAAGGAGGTCTGAGTGGTGAATTGCTTGCTCCTTTATCTTACAAACTTATTCAAAATTTGTGGAATATAATACAAGAAAAATACTCACATAAAAACTGGAAAATTATAGCTTGCGGTGGAATATCTAGTCGCAATCAAATTTTGGAATATAAAAAACTCTTTGCTATCCGTGAATTTCAAATTTATACTGGATTTATCTATCAAGGTCCTAAACTTATACGAGATTTGATTTATGGATAACGAAATAAGTCCCTACCAACATATAATAAAATCCCATCAATTCGGGGTGGATTTTTTAAAAGAGCTTTTTGATTTGACGGAAAGAATCAAAAAAGAGCCCCTTGCTTTCAAAGACGACCTGCGAGGAAAAATAGCAGCTATGCTATTTTATGAAGCCTCTACTAGAACTAGGATGTCTTTTGAAAGCGCTATGATTAAACTTGGCGGTAGTTGTATTACTACAGAAAATGCTAGTCAATTTTCTTCGGCGACTAAGGGAGAAACTTTAGAGGATACCATACGGGTGATTTCTCATTACGCTGATTTTATTATTTTACGGCACTACGAGGATGATATTGATAAAATCACAAAAGGATCCGCTGTCCCCATCATCAACGCAGGTTCGGGACGTGCTTACCACCCCACTCAAACTTTGCTAGATACCTACACCATAGAATCTTATTTCTCTTCTTTGTCGGGCCTCAATATTACCATTGTAGGAGATTTATTACGGGGACGAACTTGCAATTCTTTAATTCATTTGCTGAGTAAGTTTTCAGGGAATAAATTTTTTTTTGTTAGCCCGCCAAACTCTAAAATCAGTCCCTCCATAAAAGCTGATTTAAAGCAAAAGAAAATCTCTTTTTTTGAAACAGAAGAAATAGAAGAAGTATTAGCAGAAACAGATATTTGTTATATTACCCGAATCCAAAAAGAAAGATTTCACAATCCAGAGGAATACGAACAGGCTAAAGGTAAAATTATTCTGAACTCTCAAAATATAAAACTTCTAAAATCCAAAGCTATCATACTACACCCCTTGCCGAGAGTAGATGAAATTAGTCCAGAAATAGACCTAGATCCTAGAGCCAAATACTTTGAACAGGTAAAAAATGGACTTTATGTCAGGATGGCTTTGTTTAAAATTCTCACAAAAAAAAAAAATGAATTTTAAGCAAAAATTTCACGAACTATCTAAGGCAAAAAATTCTTTGCTACTAGCTGGAGTAGATACAGCAACAAAGGAAATGAGCGGGAACGAAGGCAGTCCCAATAACTATCCCAATAATAACCACCCCAATAATAACTATCCCAATAGAGAAAAAAAATTGCAATTCAGTTTAGATTTTATAGAGGCAGTCGCAGATTTTTGTGTAGGTATAAAAATCAACCTAGCCTATTGGCAAGATAAAACAGACGGAGAAGCTTTGTCCGAATTAGCCAAATTATGCAAAAAAAAAGAATTGCTATTTTTGCTGGACGCCAAGTATTCCGATATAGGCTCTACAAACGATGCTTGGATGCACTACGCTCAAATACTCGGAGCAGATGCTATCACTATTGCTGCTTATGCGGGAAATTCGCAACAATCCATAGAGCTAGCACACAGAAAAAAACTTGCGGTTTTTACTATGGGGTTGATGAGCAACCCTGAATTTAAAACAGAAATGAGTTTTACCAATTCTAAAGGAATAAAACTTTATGAATACCGAGTAAAAATAGCAATGGAAGCAAAAGTAGACGGGTTTGTTTTGGGAGCTACTTATAAACCAACAGATAATGATTTACAAAATTTTCTGCGATTGACTTCTTTGAGTGATTTACCAGAAGCAGAAAAACCGCTTTACCTGGTGCCGGGTTTAGGGGCTCAGTCTGGAAAAATAGAAGACTTTGCTGCTTCTAAAATAGATTTAAAAAGATGTCTTTTTAGTTTGTCTCGTTCTTTAATGTTTCCCCTCTCCAAAAAAATTGGACAAAAAAATTCTCACTCTCAAAAAAAAATCAGCCAACAACAAAAAGAGTTAGCTTGTTTTTGGAGAGAGCAGATTAACTGCCATCTAAAATAAGCAAACTAGGTTTTAAAACAAACTGCAATATACAAAAATTTATTTTCCAATACAAAAATTAGAAAAAATATTATCTAACAGATCTTCGGTTGTAGTTTCTCCCACAATGAGCCCCAGACTATACAAAGCATTTTTTAAATCCTCTGCAATTATTTCTTCGCTAGCTTTTTTTTTTAATATTTGTAAAGCAGAATGAATGGATTTTTGAGTTTCAATAGCTGCTTGTTTTTGTCTTTGATTGGTAAGCATCAAAGACTGGTGAGAAAAGTCTTTGTCAAAGATCAACTGATAAATGGCAGTTTCTAGTTTTGGGATGGTGTTTTTTTGGCAATTATTTTTTTGCAGTGCAGAAACTGACACACAGGGAAAAATTTGATATTCTTTGGGAATTTCTGCTTTATCTATTTTTCGTAAATCGGTTTTATTACAAACCAATAAAATAGGAATATTAGCTGGTAGTTTTTGAAAATTTATAGAAAAATCAGGTTTGCTAGAATCCACGACCCACAGGATGGCATCCGCTTTTTGTGCTATTTGGTAGCTTCTTTCAATGCCTAATTTTTCTATAAGCGAGTTTGCTGTGCGAATACCAGCGGTATCTGTAAGATAAAAAAGAATATTTTGAATTGAAATACTTTCTTCTATAAAATCCCTTGTAGTTCCAGCGGTGGAAGTGACAATAGAACGCTCCTCTTTTAGCAAAGCATTCATTAGACTACTTTTGCCAACATTTACCGCCCCTAATAAAACTAATCGCACTCCTTCTTGGATTATTTTTCCCTGCTCAGCAGTATCTATTAAAGTAATTAATTCTTTGTTGATTTTCTGTAAATCTTTTTCAACCTGCTTTAAATGGGTAAAAAAAACATCCTCTTCTATAAAGTCAATCTGCGCATTAATGAGCGACAAAACCCAAGCAATTTTTTCTCTAAAAGAGCTAATTTTATCAAATAGTTTGCCTTGCAGTTGATTCACAGCTTGGGATAAAGACGCCAGACTTTTCGCTTGAACGAGCTGCCCTATGGCTTCTGCTTTTGTCAAATCTATCCTTCCGTTTAGAAAAGCTCTTTTAGTAAATTCTCCCCTTTCTGCTAATTTTACTCCTAAGGAAAGTAAAATTTTCAACATTCTGTTTGCGATTAAAATATTGCCATGGCTATGAATTTCTACAACATCTTCTTTTGTATAGCTACGAGGAGCTTTCATAAATACCACTAATACTTCGTCTATCCATTCCCCTTGGTGTTTTATCCATCCGTGATAAAACCTGTGTGATTTTATTTGGTGTGGTTTTATTTGGTGTGGTTTTATTTGGTGCGGTTTTATCTGGTGCGGTTTTATTTGGTGTGATTTTATTTGGTGCGGTTTTATTTGGTGTGACTCTATTTGGTGCGACTCTATCTGGTGCGATTTTATTGGGCTATTTTTAGAAGAATAAAAAATTTTTTGGATGTTACTGAGGGCAGTGATTCCACTCATACGAATAACATTAACGCCCGCTTTTCCAACAGCAGTAGCCATGCCTACGATGGTATCTGTTTGCTGTAAATTGGTTTTATTCATTGGTTATATTTCAATTTTAAAAAATTTAATTGATTTTTGATACTATAGTATAAAGTAATTTGAGCGTAAGTTGAATTTGGTGTTTTTACAAACTTAAAATTTTGTTTTAGTATTTATACAGAAATAAGAATTTTTTTTTCAACCCACTATGACTAAAAAAATAACTACGAGAGATGAATTAACAGAATTTCTGCTCTACACAGCACCGAACGGTGATGTGAAAATTGAGGCGTTTTTGCACGATGAAAATATATGGCTAACCCAAAAAAAAATAGCAGAACTTTTTGCCAAAGGGAGAAGCACTATAACCAAGCATTTAAAAAATATTTTTACAGAAGGTGAGTTAAAAGAAAATTCAGTTAGTCGGGATTTCCGACATACCACTATTGAAGGAAAAAATATCAGATATTTTTTGCCATTTATAACGATAAAATAATATTTCGGAAATTTAACTATGAAATTATTGAAAATTTTTGCTGTTGTTTTGGGTGGGATTATCATTATAGGAGGTGTTTTTTTGCTTTTTTGGTGTGGTTTAATTGATACAGAAATGAAAATCACAATTACCAGTGTTGTTAGTGGAGTAATTGCTATTATTGGTTTATATCTTTTTTATCAAAGATTAAAAAAGCAGGACAAACAAATTGCGTTACAACAAAAGCAGATTGTTTTGCAAATAGAACAGCGAACCGATGAAAGATTTACAACTGCGGTCAATCTATTGGGAAGCAATGAAACTTCTGCTCGCACTGGGGCTATTTATTCGCTCTACCATTTAGCTTTGGAAGAAGAAAAATACCGTAAAGAAGTCGCTCAGATTCTCTGCTCGCATGTCCGCTCCAAAACTAACGAGCAAGAATATCAAAAAAACCACAAAGACAGACCTTCCAACGAAATCCAAACTACGATTGATTTGCTTGTCAGAAATAAAAACGGAAATACTGGAATCTATTGCCACGATTTTGCCCAAAACGAAAAATTTCCAAAAGCCAATTTTGCCTACGCTTATCTAGTGAAGACTATTTTTCGTACGGCACAATGCAAAGGAGCAATTTTTACTCAAGCACAATGTCAAGAAGCAGATTTTACTGAAGCACAATGTCAAAGAGCAAACTTTATGAATGCACAATGTCAAGGAGCAGATTTTAAACTGGCACAATGTCAAGGAGCTAATTTTTTTATAGCACAATGTCAAGGAGCAATTTTTATTGAAACACAATGTCAAGGAGCAGATTTTAAGTACGCACAATGTCAAGGAGCACATTTTGATCAAGCACAATGTCAAGAAGTATCTTTTACTCAAGCACAATGCCAAGGAGCAAATTTCATTGAAGCACAATGTCAAGGAGCAGATTTTAAGCACGGACGGATGCGAAGAGCTGTTTTTTCTCGGGCACAATGCCAAGGAGCAGATTTCACTGAAGCACAATGTCAAAGAGCAATTTTTATTGAAACACAATGTCAAGGAGCAAAATTTTATCATTCACAATGCCAAGAAGCAGATTTTGGACAAGCACAATGTCAAGGAGCAGATTTTAGTTTTGCACAATGTCAAGGAGCAAACTTTACGGACGCACAATGTCAAGGAGCAGATTTTAAAATGGCACAATGTCAAGATGCAAATTTCACTGGAGCACAATGTCAAGGAGCAGATTTTCATAAAGCACAATGTCAAGGAGCAGATTTTCATAAAGCACAATGCCAAAAAGCATTTTTTTTTCGGGCACAATGTCAAGGAGCCTACACTGGAGAGAGTTTCCAAAATTTCAAAGACCGTATTGGTAAAAAAACAGAACTAGAGAATATGCTGTTTTCAGGCAAGCTAGATGAAAAAGCTATAGAAAGTATAGAAGCTGCCAAAAAATATTTATCTACTGATTGGCATCAAAAAATGCAAAAAATTATAGAAGAAAATAAAGATAAAGCAGCAGACTATACAACACCCAAAGACATTATCACTGGAATATTAGAAGACAACGAAGAGAACCAAGCCATCGCAGAAAGAAATTGGGAGAAACTAAAACAAATCCAAGAAAACAAGAAAAACTCAAAATGAAGAGAACCAAGCCATCGCAGAAAGAAATTGGGAGAAACTAAAACAAATCCAAGAAAACAAGAAAAATCAATCTGTCTAAGAATTGTTTTTTGTATGAAAGATTAAAAAGCTTAAAAAGAACCTCTTACTATAAAAGCTACAACCAATAATATAACTTGACAAGTTATTTTTTTAAACTCTGCATAGGCTACTAGATAAGCAAATTCAAAGGTCTCTAAATAATCAAATTCAGTGGACTATAGCCAGAGAAAGCTATTTATTTGGCTATTAAAGGAAATCTATCAGGGTTTTGAATTATTTCCATTCCTAAATCAACATCTAAGTCGGGCCAATAAAAATGATTCGGAGAAATTTCTTGAAAATTTAAAATTTTCTTTAACGGTGCTTCTTTAAAAAACGGAAATTTTTTATAGGGCATAAAAAATTCTTCGTCTCTACAAAACAACCAAAATCCGTGAGTAGAAATATTTGTTATTTCAATTTCTGAAATATTTTTCCCAGCTATGTTTGATTTCATCATAATGTTGTTTAAGGATAAATTTTATTTCTCTTAATTGTTTCTCTGTAAAACCATGATTTTTAGCCAATTCAATGTTTGGAAGTAGCCAAAATTTTGCTTCTCCATCAGGTGAATGAATATGAATATGCATTCTTTTTTATTATCTAGAAAAGAAAAAAAATCTATAGTTTTTTTTTCTAAAAACAGTCGGGCTCATTCAAAATTTTATAAGAAGATTTTTTAAATACAAGTCAGTTTTTCTTTCATAGACTTAAATATTCAATAAACATAAAAATTATATTTTTCATTTTTAGCTTAAATTGTCAAGTTATTTTAAGAAGTTTTTTAGATTGAAAATTTTATCAATTATAGTGTGTTTTTTATTAAAATTTGGTATTAGTCTATTTCAAACTAAAAAACATGAAAGCCAATATAGTAATAGAAAAGGATAAGTATGGATATTACGCATTTTGTCCTGAAATGAAGTGTTGCCAAACACAAGGTGATTCTCTCGATGAAGTGTTGCTAAATATTAAAGAAGCCGTAGAACTTTATTTAGAAACATTAACTTATGAAGAAAAACAACATTGTTTAAGTAAGGAAATATTCACAACTTCACTGGAAATTTCCGTTGCCTAAACTTCCAAAATTAACAGCAAATCAAGCAGAAAAAATGGGACTCTTAACTTGAAAAAATTCACCCAAAGGTAGAGTTTTAAAATCGGATACTATCGTTGCAAAAAATTATCTAAACGAAAAAGAAATCAAAAATTTAGAAAGAACAATTTCAGTTTATTTTGATTATATTGAAAATCAAATTGAATAAAGAAGAGAATTTTCTATGGAAAATTTAGCTGAATCTTTGAATAAATTTTTAGAATTTAACAACTTCAAAATTTTACACACCAAAGAAAAATTTCTCATAAACAAGCAGAACAAAAAGCTTTTATTGAATATGAGGACTTTAATAAAACCCAAAAAATTGATTCTGATTTTGAAAAACAAATCAAAAAAATAGTAGACCTTTGAATTTCGCTGATGCTTACCCACTATTGGGGCTAAACTAGATAAGCAAATTCAAAAAATCTATAGTATAAAGTAAGTTGAATTCGGTGTTTTTACAAACTTAAAATTTTACTTTAGTATCTGATACAGAATAAGAAAATTCTTAAACCCAATTATGGCAAACACAAAAGAAGCAAAAGCAAGAATAAAAATAAACAAGCTACTTGAAGAAGCAGGCTGGCAATTTTTTGATACTAAAGAAGAAAAGGCAAATATCCAACTTGAATCCAATATAAAAATCACTCAAAAAGACATTGATGCTTTTGGTGAGGATTTTGAAACAACTAAAGATGGCTATATTGATTTTTTACTTTTAGATAACAATGGTTTTCCATTTGTTATTTTAGAAGCAAAAAAAGAAGAAAAAGATCCGCTAGACGGGAAAGAACAAGCCCGAAAATATGCTAGAACGGAAAATGCTCGGTTTGTTATTTTATCAAATGGCAATCTTCATTATTTTTGGGATTTAGAAAGAGGCAATCCTGAAATTATTACAAAATTTCCAACACAAGAATCTTTATTACACCGACTTGATTTTAGCCCTAATAATAAGCGGCTTGCAGATGAAAAAATAGATAATGATTACATTGCACTTTCGCAAAATCCAAATTTCAAAGATGACCCTCAATTTAAAAACGAAACAACAAGGGAAAAATATTTATGGGATAAAGGTTTGAAAATTTTACGACCCTATCAACTTAAGTCTATTCACTCTTTGCAAGAATCTGCTGAAAAAGGAAAAGATAAATTCCTTTTTGAAATGGCAACAGGAACAGGAAAAACTCTTATTTCTGCTGCTATTATTAAACTTTTTTTGCGAACAGGAAATGCTAAGAGAATTTTATTTTTAGTTGACCGTTTAGAATTAGAAATGCAAGCTGAAAAAAATTTCAGGCAATATTTAAGTAGTGACTTTCATACTTTGATTTATAAAAAAAACCGTGATGACTGGAAAAAAGCGGAAATTGTTATTTCTACTGTGCAAAGCCTCATAGCACAAAACAAATACAAAAGATTCTTCTCTCCAACAGATTTTGATTTGGTTATAGCAGACGAATCTCACCGTGCCATTAACGGAAATTCAAGGGCTCTTTTTGAGTATTTTATTGGTTACAAACTCGGACTTACCGCTACTCCCAAAGATTACCTTAAAAATGTGAATCCGCAAGAATTGTCCGAAAAAGATCCAAGAGCTTGGGAGCGGAGGCAACTTTTGGATACTTACACAACCTTTGGTTGTAACGATGGTGAACCAACTTTTAGATATAGCCTACTTGCTGGAGTCCAAGACAAATTTTTAATCAATCCTATTGTCTCCGATGCCCGCACAGAAATCACAACTAAACTTCTTTCTGAAAAAGGTTATGAAGTGATGTTAGAAAATCTAGACTGTGAAAAAACAGAACAAATTTTTTATCAAAGAGATTTTGAAAAAAAATTCTTTTCTGAAAAAACTAATTCTGTTTTTTGTAAAACATTTTTAGATAACGCTCTGAAAGACCCACTAAGTGATGAAATTGGCAAAAGTATTATTTTTTGTGTCAGCCAAAAACACGCCTCCAAAATTACAGAAAGTTTGAACAAAATAGCGCATCAACTTTACCCCAAAAAATACAATTCTGATTTTGCGGTACAAGTTACTTCCAATATTGAAGACGCTGGAAAATTTACAAGTAAATTTGCAAATAACAACCTTAATGGAAAAACAAAATTTTTAGAAAATTATAAATCTAGCAAAACAAGGGTATGCGTTACTGTAGGAATGATGACAACAGGCTATGATTGTGAAGATATTTTAAACCTTGCTTTTATGCGTCCAATTTTTTCACCGACAGACTTTATCCAAATCAAAGGTAGAGGCACTAGAAAATTTATTTTTGAATACACTGATAAAAATGGAGAAAAACACAAACACGAAAAGACTAAATTTAAACTTTTTGATTTTTTTGCGAACTGTGAATATTTTGAAGAAAAATTTGATTATGATGAAGTTTTAGATTTACCAATCCAGCAAAAAGGAAAACAAGGAGAGATGCAAATAGGTATAAGCATTGATGAGTTTGAAACATTTCACCCTGATAAAATCAAAACACACTCCGAAACTGCTATTGGTGCTGCTGGAATGAAAATAGACCGCAAACTTTTTGAAAAGGCAAGCGAAACATTGCAAAAAGACGAACAAATAAAATTTGCAGTAGAAAACGAGAAATGGGATGAAGTAGAAAAAATAATGCGAGAAAAATACGAAAACAAACCAGAACTTTTTTTAACCCTTGAAAAACTCCGCAAAACTGAAAACCTTGACCGCCGTCTTTCTTGGCGTGAAGTTTTAGAAAAAATTTTTGGTTTGATTACCAATTTTAAAACTAAAGACGAAAAACTAGAAGAAGAATGCGAAAAATTCATTTCTATTAATAAACCTGAAAGTAAATATATTCAGCATATCAAAAACTTTATTAAAGCCTATGTAGCAGATGAATATTTTAGAACAGAAATAAACCAAAAAAGATTTCCAAGAGATTATGCTGGTTTTACTTTTTCAGAATACGAAGCTCTCAACAGCTGGCGTGATATTATTCCTATGTATGTAAAAGATTATATTTCTTTAAACGCCTATATCAAATAACCAAATTATGCTTGATCAAACAACAAAAAAAAAAATTGATTCTGCTAGGCAAATCCTAGTCGGCAAAATCCCCAACCCTATTTCACAAGTAGACCAAATCACCAACGCTCTGATTTATAAATTTATGGATGATATGGATAATCAAAATATTGCAGTAGACATGGAAGCACAATATTTTACTGGAGATTATGCAAAATATTCTTGGACAAAACTAATGAGCAAACAACTTACAGGATTAGAAAAACTAGATTTATACAGACAAGCTACAGAAAATATGTCTAAAAATAAAAAAATTCCTCAGCTATTTCGTGATATTTTTAAAGATGCTTATTTGCCTTATAACGACCATCGCGTACTTTCACTTTTCTTAAAAGAAATCAACGAATTTTCTTATGAAAATAGCGAAAATTTAGGCGATGCTTTTGAGTATCTACTTTCTATTCTAGGCTCGCAAGGAGACGCAGGACAATTCCGCACTCCCAGACACATTATTGATTTTATTGTAGAAGCCATAGCACCTAAGAAAAATGAAAGTATATTGGACCCTGCTTGTGGTACCGCAGGTTTTTTAATCTCCGCATATAAACATATCATAAAAGAAAATGAGAAAAATCCACTTACCCCTGAAGAAAAAAAAAAGCTATCTCAAAAAATTGTCGGCTACGATATTGACGACAGTATGATAAAACTTGCTCTTGTAAATATGTATCTGCACGGTTTTTCCAATCCACTTATCCATAGCTACGATACACTTTCCGACGACAAACGCTGGGGAGAAAATTTTGATGTAATTCTAGCGAATCCTCCTTTTATGACTCCTAAGGGAGGAATTGAACCACACAAAAAATTTTCTGTGCAAGCCAACCGTTCCGAAGTGCTTTTTGTAGATTACATTATAGAACACCTAAGTCTCAAAGGACACGCTGGAATTATTGTGCCAGAAGGGATTGTTTTCAAAAGCGATAAAGCCTACAAAGAGTTACGCGAAAATTTAGTAGAAGATGGACTTTTTGCAGTAGTCAGCCTACCCGCTGGAGTATTTAAACCTTATTCGGGAGTAAAAACTAGCATTTTATTTTTTGATAATCAGATTGCAAAAAACACCAATGAAATTTTATTTGTCAAAGTGGCAAACGACGGCTTTGACCTTGGGGCGCAACGCAGAGAAATAGAGCAAAACGACTTACCCGAAGCCCTAGAAATTTTAAGCGATTGGAAAAAAAGCAAAAAACGAAAAAGCGAGCTTGCTCTTTGGGTAAAGAAAGAAAAAATTGCTGAAAACGGAGATTATAATTTAATAGGAGAACGTTATAGAGAAGCAAAAATTTACAAAAACCAAAAATGGCAACTGGTGGAGCTGGGGGATGTTTGTGAAATTTATAATGGTTCAACTCCACTTAGAAGTAATAAAAGCTATTGGGAGAATGGAAAGATACCATGGTTTACAATTGATGATATAAGAAATCAAGGGAGAATAATTAAAACAACCACACAAACAATTACTCAGAAAGCTTTTGAAAAAACAAGTGTAAAATTATTGCCACCAAAAACAATTTTGCTTTGTTGTGCAGCTTCTGTTGGTGAGTATGCAATTACTGAAATTGAAGTTACTACCAATCAACAATTTAATGGGTTGGTTATAAGAGATGAATACAAAGAAAAATTGAACCAATATTTTCTATTCCATCTTTCAAGAAATTTTGAACAAGAACTTATTCGTTTAAGCGGAAAAACTTCTTTTAATTTTGTTCCTATTCAAACTCTCAAAAAAATCAAAATCCCACTTCCACCGCTAGAAGTGCAAAAAGATATTGTAGCACAAATTGAAACAAAACAAAATGCCATAAATCACGCCCAAGAAATCATCAAAAACCTAGAACAAGAAAGAGGCTATTTTGGAAAAGAACTTAGCAAACTAGAAAATATCAAGTGGGTAGAATTGGGGGATGTTTGTGAATACGAACAACCGACAAAATACATTGTTGAATCTGTTAATTATGATAATAGTTTTAAGACTCCTGTTTTAACTGCAGGTAAAACTTTTATTTTAGGATATACAAATGAAATAAAAGGGATAATGCCAGCAAAGAAGTTGCCAGTTATTATTTTTGATGATTTTACAACCGCCATTAAATTTGTTGATTTCCCTTTTAAGATAAAATCATCAGCAATGAAAATTTTACATATTGATAAAACAAAAGTAGTTCCAAGATATTTATTTGAAATAATGAAAACAATAAAGTTTAGACATTCGGAACACAAGAGATATTGGATTTCTGAATTTTCAAAAATAAAAATCTCACTCCCTCCCCTTGCTGTCCAAAAAAAGCTTGTAGCTGAGGTTGAAAAAGAAACCGAAATCATCGCAGCTAACCAACGGCTAATAGAGCTAATGCAAGCAAAAATAGAAAAAGTTCTTTCGGAAATTTGAATATGAAAAAAATATTTTTAAACCTAAAACAACTATTACAAATACCTTGGAAAGGTCGTAAAGCTATACTAGAAAAATCTAAATATATAATAGATGTAGTTATCGGGTTTTTGCTTACTATAATAATTTTTTCTTTAGTTGTGATTATAGTGTTTTGGATTTACTTTTTCATTGCCCCAGAAGCAAATATTAGTATTTTTTGTCTTATTGAATTTATTAAAGAAAAACTAAAACTAGACTTTCCCATTATTAGCAGCGGATTAGTTGCAGCTATCGGTTTGAGATTTTT
Source organism: bacterium (assembly GCA_965216635.1). GTDB lineage: Bacteria > SAR324 > SAR324 > XYD2-FULL-50-16. The sequence goes on along the minus strand of OZ244188.1, from coordinate 1,221,905 downwards.
TTTAAGACGATTAGAAAATCAACAGGCTCAGATTGATTTGCAAATAGAACAGCGAACCGATGAAAGATTTACAACTGCGGTCAATCTATTGGGAAGCAATGAAACTTCTGCCCGCACTGGAGCAATTTATTCGCTCTACCATTTAGCTTTGGAAGAAGAAAAATACCGTAAAGAAGTCGCCCAGATTCTTTGCTCGCATATCCGCTCCAAAACTAACGAGCAAGATTATCAAAAAAACCACAAAAACAGACCTTCCAACGAAATCCAAACTACGATTGACCTACTCGTCAGAGATACAAATGGAAATACTGGGATCTATTGCCAAGATTTTGCCCAAAACGAAAAATTTCCAACCGCCAATTTTGCGCATGCCTATCTAGTCACAGCAATTTTTTTTAAAGCACAATGCCAAAATGCAGATTTCCGTTTTGCACAATGTCAAGAAGCATATTTTTATCAGGCACAATGTCAAGGAGCAATTTTTACTAAAGCACAATGTCAAGAAGTATATTTTACTGAAGCACAGTGTCAAGGAGCAAACTTTATTTACGCACAATGCCAAGGAGCATATTTTGATCAAGCACAATGTCAAGGAGCAAGTTTTTTTCATACACAATGTCAAGGAGCAAGTTTTTTTCATACAAAATGTCAAGGAGCAAGTTTTTTTCATACAAAATGTCAAGGAACAGATTTTTCTCAGACACAATATCAAGGAGCAAGTTTTTATACCGTACAATGTCAAGGAGCCTACGCTAAAGAAAGTTTCCAAAAATTCGTACACCGTATTGGTAAAAACACAGAACTAGAGAATATGCTATTTTCAGGCAAGCTAGATGAAAAAACTATAGCTAGTATAGAAGCTGCCAAAAAATATTTATCTACTGATTGGCATCAAAAAATACAAAAAATTATATATAGAAATAAAGATAAAGAACCAGACTATACAATACCCGAAGATATTATTACTGGAATATTAGAAGACAACGAAGAGAACCAAGCCATCGCAGAAAAAAATTGGGAAAAACTAAAACAAATCCAAAAAAACAAAAAAAACTCAATGATCTGAAAATTGTTTTTACACTTGAAAATATTTAACAACTTCAAAATTTCATACACCAAAGTAAAAATTTCTATTCCGAGCAGTTTTTGTTTTCCAATAGAGGACGGATTTTATAGAGGAATTTTTTAGCTTGACAATAACGTTAAGAGGTATTATAGCTTTTAAAACGATTAAGAAATTAAATTCTTATAGGTTTTATAAAACAAATAGAGACCTTTGAATTTGCGTTCGGTTTAGCGTTGCTAAAAAATGAACTGCCAAAGTGCAGATAAGCACTTTGACAATAATCTGTCTGAAGTTTAAAACAAAACTGTTACATAATACTAATTCAAAGTTCTCAAATATTAACATATAAATTAAAGGTTCTTATGGTTTCTAAATTAATTTTAGTATTTATAGCGGTTGTGCAGTTGCTCGCAGGTGGTTGGGCTGCAGTTACTGTATTTGAAGATACCACTCTTCCTATCAGCACTCTGGGAATGATGGGGATGTTGGGTTCTTTATTCCATAGCACTGTGCTTTTTGCTTCGCTCAAGTTTCGTGTGCAGGAACGGAGATTGTTGACTTTATTACTGCTCGTGTGGCATGTGCCTGAGGCAATTTTGATTGCGACCCTCGGTATGGGTATTCCGGAAGACCAGCAACTTTTTGGCATAATAATTCACGCTGTTCTTAGTCTTTTGGCATTATTATCTTGGTATCTAGCAAAAGAAAAATAATAGACTTTTGAATTTGCCAAATGAGACAAAACTAGCTGTGACGGCTAGCCAAATGGTTAGAACAGGTGTGAAATAAATTTTACAAAAAAATAATTGTGAAAATACTAATCTTGCAGCATATTCCTATTGAAGACCCTGGCTATATCAAAATTTTGATGGAGCAGGATCAGTGTGAACTTACTACTATTGAATTGGATGCGGCTGAAAAAATCCCAGACAATTTAGAAGAGTTTGATGCGATGCTCTGTATGGGTGGTCCGATGGATACTTGGATGGAAAAAGAATATCCTTGGCTGGTTGAAGAAAAAGCAAAAATCAAAGAATTTGTCTTAAACTTGGAAAAACCATTTTTGGGATTTTGTCTAGGGGCTCAGTTGCTGGGGGATGTTTTGGGAGGCAAGGTGGTGAAATCCAATCCCCCTGAAATAGGTGTGTTGGATATCCAGCTACAACCAGCAAGCCTAGATGATCCAATATTTAATGGTTTTCCCAAAACAATGAAAGCGGTGCAGTGGCATTCTTACGAAGTGCAGGGTTTGGAAGAAAATCCGCAGGTGGCTGTTTTAGCTTCTTCGCCAACGACTAAATACCAAGCTTTTCGCTACAAACGAAATGCTTACGCCATCCAATACCATATTGAAGTCAAGGAAAGCACCGTGCAAGATTGGGGGAAAGTTCCCGAATACAGACAAGCATTGATAGACACCCTCGGAGAACAAGCTTTGCCTGAATTGGACAAGCAAGCTAAAAATTGTATGGGAGATATGAACGCAAACTGCCAAATGCTCTATGAAAATTTTAAAAGTTTAGTTGCAAAATAGATTGTTAAAATTTGAACTTAATTGACAAAAAAATAAAATGAATAAAAAAGTAGTGTTATTAGCAATAGGATTACTATTTACTTTTACTGCTTTTGCTAAAGATTGTCCTAAAGAGATGCCTTCTATTGATAATGAAGGAATTAATTTTGCGTTAGAGAATCGTTTGTCCTGTCTGCATAAAGAATACTACGGAAATGGAAAACTAAAAACGATTGGAATTTTCAAAAATGGCAAGCAAGAGGGAGGATGGAAAAATTATTACACAAATGGAAAATTAAAAAAGATTGGGAATTATAAAAATGGGAGTGCAGAGGGAGAATGGAAGTTTTATTATGACAACGGAAAACTAGAAGAGATTGGGAATTATAAAAATGGGAGTGCAGAGGGAGAATGGAAAAGCTATTATAAGAGTGGTAAATTAAAATGGGTTAGAAATTATAAAAATGGGAGTGCAGAGGGAGAGTGGAAAGGCTATTATGAAAATGGAAGTCTAGAACAGATTAGAAATTACAAAAATGGAAAACGAGTGAGAGAATATAAATGGTATCATGAAAATGGAGAAATACGTTCAATTGGAAATTATATAAATGGGAGTGCAGAGGGAGAATGGAAAGGCTATTATAAGAATGGTAAATTAAAATGGGTTGGAAATTATAAAAACGGAAATGAAGAGGGAGAGTGGAAAGAATATGATGAAAATGATAAACTTAACAGTATTGGAAATTACAAAAATGGAAAAAAAGATGGAAAATGGAAACATTATTATGGGAATGAAAAACCATATATTACAAATTGGAAAAATGGAACGCAATGGAGAGATATTATAGAAGTATTTGTAATTGTTATGGTTGTTGTAATTGTAATCGCTATTCTGGCGTTTATATTTTTAAAGATAAAAAAATATTTTATAAAAATAAAAAAAATAATCCGAGATAAATTTAAAAATAGAAAAGAAATATAATGAATGATTCTAAAAGATATTATAGAGACTCTTCAGGCTGGAATAATGAGAACGAAATTTGTTGTTTAATCATATTCAAAAAACTTCAATTAAAAAGCTTTCCGAGAGGCAAGCAAATGGAGTATTGTAGAGAAATGGCACTTTCAACAAGTTTAAGCGCTGAAAACATAAGTGCAAAAGTAGGTAATTACAAATCTGTTGCTGGTATTAATAATCATTCAAATGCGTCTAAAAATACAAAAGATTTATATAAAAAGTATAAGGACTTATCAAGTAATGAATTAGAAAATTTATTAAAAAAAATAAAATTTAAGACCAAATCTTAGATTATAAAAACTAAAAAACTATGGAAACAATACCTAAAGAAGCAAAGGTTGTGATTATTGGTGGTGGTGTGATTGGTTGTGCTGCAGCTTATCACTTGGCAAAAGCTGGCGTAAAAGATGTTGTGCTTTTGGAGAGAAAAAAACTAGCTTGCGGCACTTCTTGGCACGCAGCTGGAATTTTGAGCGAGATGAGAGCATCGGAGAGTATGATTCAAATGGCAAAGGATACTACTTCTATGTTTGAAAATATTGAAGCAGATTCGGGGCATTCGGTGAATTTCAAACGCACGGGGAGTCTGTGGGTAACAGCTAATAAGGAAAGATATTTGCAATTTAAAATGGCACTTTCTTTAGCGAAATCTTTTGCTGTGGAGGCTTATGAAGTATCCATCGCAGAGGCGAAAAAAATTATGCCTCTTGTCGAGGATAGCGATTTAGTCGGAGCTATTTTTGTTCCTAAAGATGCTCTAATATGTCCTGAACAGGGAACGATTGCTCTTGCTAAGGGTGCTCAAAAATACGGTGTAAAAGTTTTTGAAAATATTTGCGTCAATAAAATATTAGAAAAAAACGGCAGGGTGATCGGGGTAGAAACAGAGCAGGGTAGTATTATGGCAGAAAAAGTAATTGTAACTACTGGAATTTGGACTAGAGATTTGGTGTCCCAAAATAATTTAAGTAGGTATGATTTGAATGTGCCTTTGCACGCTTGCGAACATTATTATGTGCTAACCGATAATATAGCTGGATTGGGACCTATGCTTCCTTTATTTCGCGATTTTGACGCTCGTTGCTATGCCCGCCCCATTGTGGGAACTCGCTGGCACGAAGGCGACCTAAAACAAGAGAATCGGGGGTTGATGTGTGGTTTTTTTGAAAGAAATGCTAAACCTTGGGGAATGGACGGTATTCCAGAAGATTTTGAATTTGGTAGGTTAGAAGAAGACTGGGATCATTTGGACGAGGTTTTGAAGTTAGTCAAACTACGAATACCCGCAGTAAAAGATGTAAAAATTGAAACATTTTTGAATGGGCCCGAGAGTTTCACCTACGATAACAATTATCTCATCGGGGAATTACCCCAGTTGCGTGGACTTTTTACAACCGCTGGGTTTAATTCTCGTGGTATTCAATCTTCTGGCGGTGCTGCAAAAATTATTACAGAGTGGGTTTTGGAAGGAAATCTAACGCGTAGATTTGATGCTCACGATGTAGATTTAACCCGTGCTCCTCGTCATACTGCGAATCGTAAATTTCTCTACGATAGATCTCGCGAAATTTTGGGACTTTTATACGATATTGCTTTTCCTTATTTGCAGTTGGAATCGGCTCGTCCTTTGCGAACAACTCCCTTGCACGACAGATTGAAAGAAAGGGGGGCTTGTTTTGGAGAAACTTCAGGCTGGGAAAGGGCAAACTGGTTCGCTCCAGCGTCTATAAAAAAAGAATACAAATATAGTTTTGGCGAGCAAAACTGGTTTGAGTATGCCAATAAAGAGCATCTGGCTACAAGAGAAAAAGTTACTGTTTTTGACCAAACTTCCTTTGCAAAATATTTGGTGCAAGGAAAAGATGCGGTGCAATTTTTGGATAAAATTTGTAGCAGTCGGGTAGATGTGCCAGTAGGCAAAGTGGTCTATACACAACTACTTAACGATTTCGGAGGAATTGAAGGAGATATTACCATTACCCGTTTAGGAGCCCAAGAATTTTGGGTGATTACCACAGCTACTTCACAGGTGCACGATTTTCTTTATATCCAAAGAAAAATTGCAGATTTGGATTTGAATGTGACGGCGGCGGATATTACTTCAGGCTATTCTGTGCTTGGTATTATGGGACCTCGTTCTAGAGAGCTAATGCAAAAAATGAGTAATGCCGATTTTTCTAATGAAGCTTTTCCTTTTGCTACCTCTCAGATGATTGATTTTGGCTACGCTAGGGCTAGAGCTACCCGTATCACTTTTGTCGGAGAATTGGGATGGGAGGTTTATTTGCCTATGGAATACACTTTAGCTGCTTTTGATACTCTGATTAAAGAAGGAAAATCTTTGGGTTTAACTTCTGCAGGTTATCACGCAATGAATTCCTTACGGTTGGAAAAAAGCTATATTCATTGGGGGCACGATGTAAGTGCTGGAGAGACTCCCGTAGAAGCTGGGGTTGGTTTTTGTGTGCATACAAAAAAAGAAATAGATTTTTTGGGCAAAGAAAAACTTACTCGCCAAAAAACAGAAGGAGTAACGCGTCGTTTGATAACCTTTCAAATTGAAGACCCGAATGCCTTACTTTATCACTACGAACCGATTTACAGAAACGGTGAAAAAGTAGGTCACATGACTTCAGGACAGTATTCTCCGCTGCTCAAAAAATCCATCGGATTGGGTTATATACACAACAATAATGGAATGGTGAACAAAGAGTATGTAATGAACGCAGATTATAAAATCAATATTTTGAACGAAGATTTTAAGGCTACTCCTACCTTGTCTCCGCTTTATGATCCTAAAATGGAGAAAATCAAATCCTAATTGATAGGCTGCATTTACTCTCAAAAAAATGGAGATTACAAGAATCTACAACGAAGATTGTCTGGTGACTATGAAAAAGATGCCAGACAATTTTGTAGATTTAGTTCTGACTTCTCCGCCTTACGATGATTTAAGAAATTACAACGGCTATAAATTGGCTTTTGAAACTATTGTTAAAGAATTATTTCGCATTCTAAAAAAAGGAGGCGTTGTAATTTGGGTCGTAGGAGACAAAACGGATAACGGCAGTGAATCGGGCACTTCTTTCAAACAAGCTTTATTTTTTCAACAAGCAGGCTTTAATATCCACGATACGATGATTTACTACAAAAACAACCCTATGCCAACTGCTGGGCATAGGTATCACCAGCATTTTGAGTATATGTTCGCTTTTTCTAAAGGAAGCCCTAAAACCTTCAATCCTATTGTAGAAAACACCAAATACAATGGATTGGCTAATATGAAAAATAGAGGTAAAGAAGGCAACCTTAACTACAAAAAAATAGAAAGAACAAAACAAAAAAAAGTTGGCAATGTGTTTTTTTACTCTGTAGGTGGAGGAATTTCTACAAAAGATAAAATTGCTTACGAGCATCCTGCTATATTTCCCGAACAACTAGCAAGAGACCAAATTAAAACTTGGTCTGCAGAAGGAGATTTAGTTTATGATCCTTTTATGGGTAGTGGCACTACCGCTAAGGTATCCTCGCTTTTAGAAAGAAATTGGGTTGGCTCAGAAATTTCTGCAGACTATACAAATATCGCTAACAAAAGACTAGAAAGATATTATAGACCATGAAAAAAATACTAGAGTATAATTCTGGTGATTATAGTTCTATTGCAAAGGCAACAAAAGAAATCAAAGAAGGAAGTTTAAAAGCATTGACTTTGAATTTGAGTCAAATAAATTTTTTGTATAGTGCAGATTTGGTTTTGCTGAAGTGCTTTTTTATGCTTTGTAATGAAAATGAAGTGCAAGTAAAAATCATGCCCCCAGAAAATCCAGGTGCTAAAAGTTATGCGGAGAGAATGGGACTTTTTGGAGATATAGCAGAAAAATATGCAGCAGAGCATAGTGAGAAATTTTTTCCGCTTTATTTTGTAGAAAACGATCATAACTTTCAGCTAGAAGAGTATTGTAGTCTTTTTTTTTCTGACTGCCCTTGGAATATCATTACAGATATTTCTGATTCTATAGGAGAAATAGCAGACAATATTTATTTTCATTCTGGGAAAAAAGAAAATACAGGAAAAGGTTATGTTCACGCACAGATTTTACAAGAAAAAATAATTGTGGCTGTTTGTGATTTGGGAGAAGGTTTTTACACTTCTTACCAAAGGACAGGGCAACTAAAAGGAAGAAATAACGAACAAATACTCAAAGATTCTATCAAAGAATTAGAAAGCTGTCTGAACGGAAATGGAGAAAATAGAAGAGGTTTGGGAATTGCGACTGTTGTGGAGTATATTCAAGGAGGCAGAAGTTTGAAAATTATCAGTGGAGATACAAGGCTAGAAGTCACAAAAACAGGAGTAAAAACCTACCCTCTAAGCTATAATTTTTTAGGCTCTTTGGTAAAAATAGTTTTTTAGAATTTGACAAAAGGATTTTTAAAAAATATAGATAAAAGAAATAATTATTTGAAATATCAAAAAATGAAAACTTTACAGTTACACAAAATTGGTAGATTTTTATCAGGCCGTAGTCTAGCAGAAGAATTGGTTGCTAAAGAAATTACGTCATCGGATACAGAAATAACTATTGAATGTAAAGATATGAGGATTATTGCACAGTCTTTTATGAACGAGCTACTTTTCCGTCTGCACGAAAAAAAAATCAGCTTTGATAAAATTCACTTTCACCCCGCTAATGAAAGAATCCAAGAAAGAGCCCGCAGAGAAAAAGCAAGATTGACTGCTATTTTAGAAAAGTGAGACTATTGCCTACCATCACATAGTACCAATGCAATGGCTTTGAATGGAATAAACTGATTCAAAAGGTTTACTCTAACTCTTTTGTTGTATCTACAAATATAGGATTATTTCTATCTTCTGGATGCATCTTGTCTGTATTTTTTTTATTCAAATGCCAAAATGATTGAGAAATAGGAACATAAGTTTCTTTTTTACTGTGATGGAATGGACACCACCATACTTCTACAACTTTTACTAGATAACTACACCATTCTAATAAGGCAACACTTATAGGGCAATACCAAGTGCAATTGAATAGCCAAAATAATTTAGAACGTTTCAAAGAACACCAAACTCCTGTGGTGATTTGTGTTTTGTAGCTATAACGATGAGACTGAGAGTCTGGCATAAAATCTTTCAGTTTCTTAAGACTGTTGCTAGCTCCCATTAATTTCAAGTGGCCGTAGCAAGTTATTCCAATAAAGTATAAAGCAATCCACGAACCTAAGAAGAAAGGGATGTAGATAAGAGGGATTCCTAGTATGAGTAAAAAAATATTTCTCTTTTTAAATTTCTCACCAATCGCAACTCTTTGATGGCAATCAGAACATGCTTTTGGTGAACTAAAAGGGTTGTTTTTTTGATTAAATCTTTCTTGCTGTTTGTTTTTTTTCATAATTATTTCTTTAGGATTTTTTATAGTTTAAAGGCTAATACAACCTTTTTGGTTATAAAACAGTAGCTTAAAAAAGTAAAAAAGTAAAATAAAAATTTTTTGAAAACACTGCGTATTGCCAAACAAAACACTAATTTAAAGTTCAAAATAAAATTTTTTATTCCAAAAATACACTTTATCTTTAGCAAAGTTTTGGAAATTTAAGAGATTTAGTCAAAAATGCGAACTTTTTTCACCTAAATTTGCTTTTTTAAAGAATTTAGTATATAGTGACTCTGTTTTTTAGAAACTTTATTTAAGTTTCTTTTATTTTAATTAAAAAAAAAATGAATTATGGAACTAAAAACAACAAAATCAGGTGGATTGTCTATACAACCCACTGTTTTTTGGGTGTCGGCAGTAGTAACTACTGCTTTTGTCCTTTGGGGTGTTATAGCAAATAAAAGTCTTGCTGGTGTTTCTGGAGGTATTCTAAGCAGTTTATCAGCTGGAATGGGCTGGTTTTTTATAGCCGCCGCGAATATCTTCTTGGTATATACAGGTTATCTGTTCTTCAGTAAATTCGGTTCTATCCGCCTTGGCGGAAAGAATGCGGAACCTGAATTTTCCACTACAGCTTGGTTTGCGATGTTATTTAGTGCTGGTATGGGAATAGGTCTTGTGTTTTGGAGTGTAGGAGAGCCTATGTGGCATTTTATTGGACCTCCTAGCCTTTTTGGTGTGGAAGGAAGTACAGGAGCCTCAGCACAAGTAGCGATGGCAGTGACTATTTTTCACTGGGGTTTTCACGCTTGGGCAATTTACGCTATTATTGGTTTAGCATTAGCTTTCTTTTGCTTCAATAAAGGTTTGCCTCTAACTCCAAGATCTGCTTTTTATCCACTAATTGGAGATAAAATTTACGGATTTTGGGGACATCTAATTGATATTATAGCGGTTTTTGCCACTATTTTTGGATTAGCTACTTCATTAGGATTAGGAGCACAACAAGTCAATGCGGGCTTAACAAAGCTTTTTGGCATAGCTGAGAGTAGTGTGGCAGTACAGGTTATCTTAATAGCCATTATCACTGGTATTGCCATAATCTCTGTAGTTACTGGACTTAAAAAGGGGGTGAAACTGCTCAGTCAATTCAATGTCTATTTAGCACTTATGCTTGTAGTTTTTGTGTTTATAGTTGGGCCTACTCTATTCTTAGTTGATTCTTTAGGTCAAAATATAGGTACTTATTTGACGAATCTTATTGCTTTATCTACTTGGACAGAATCCTATGGACCTGTAGAAGCAGGTTGGCAACACGAATGGACTGTTTTTTATTGGGCTTGGTGGATAGCCTGGTCTCCATTTGTAGGGATGTTTATTGCTCGTATTTCCAAAGGTAGAACGATTCGTCAATTTGTAGGTGGAGTTTTATTTGTGCCTACTTTTGTAAGTTCTATTTGGTTGACCGTTTTCGGAGGAACAGCTTTATACACAGAGCTTCATAGCGGAGGAGGAATTATAGATGCAGTAAAAAATAATGTAGCTACAGCTATGTTTGAATTGTTATCTACACTTCCATTTGCTGAAATCACTTCATTTTTGATGGTGATTGTCATTGTTACCTTTTTTGTAACTTCTTCGGATTCTGGTTCTTTGGTAGTAGATACCATTACTTCAGGCGGAAATCTTCATCCACCAGTTATTCAAAAAGTATTTTGGGCTAGTGCGGAAGGTGTAGTAGCTGCAGTGCTTTTGGTTAGTGGAGGATTAGGAGCGTTACGATCAAGTTCTATTGCAGCTGGTTTTCCATTTGCGATTATCCTGCTGTTAATGGTTGTTTCCTTACACAAGGGATTGTGCCAAGAAAAGATGGCTATGGGATAAACTTTGGTTAGTTTTTACCAACTTAAAGAAAAAGGGCAGGTTGTTCTAGATAGAACAACCTGCTTTTTTTTTGGAGACTATCTTTTAGCCATCACAAAATATATAGCAGCACCTAAGACCGCCCCAATAACCCACGCAAACCCAGAAAGGGAGCTAAGCTGTGGAGCCCATACAGAAGCTACAGAAAATATACCAGCGACAACAAAAGTAACAATAGCTCTTATGTTCCAACCGCCATTGTAGTAGTAAGCACCATTTTTATCACCAGAAAATAACTGTTGTATATCCAAATTCTGGTTTTTTAGCTTATAGTAGTCAACAATCATAATACCATAAGCAGGAGCTAGAATTGCCCCTAAGGTATTCACAAAATTAAATATACCAATTTTGCTAATCACAGCTACCCATAAGCCACCAATAATGAGCGCTGCAATAGAAGCAATCATACCACCTACTCTAAAATTGATTTTACTTGGCATTAAATTCGCTAAATCGTACGCTGGTGGGATAAAGTTTGCTACCAGATTAATCCCTACAGTAGCAGCAAAGAAAGTCAATGCTGCGACGATTGTTAGAACTATATTATCTACCTTAGCAACAATGTCTGATGGATTGGTAATTTGTTCGCCAAAAAGAACTACAGTCCCTGCTGTTAAAAACAAAGCAATAAAAGAAAATATTGCAATATTTAAAGGAAGTCCTAGTAGATTACCTTTTTTCATCTGTTGTTCATTTTTAACAAATCTAGAAAAATCACCAAAGTTAATAACAACAGCCGCAAAATAGGCAATCATAGTGCCTAAAATAGCGACAAAAGCTGCAAAAGAACCTCCATCATAGTTACCTGATCCTCTAAAAATGCTACCCACTTCTGATAATAAATTTCCTTCTGATTTTACCCAGACAAAGACGAGTAAAGCAATCATAACTACGTAGACTGCAGGCCCCGCAAAATTAAGGAATTTCTTAATCCATTCTACACCATTCCAAAACAGATAGATTTGAAATAGCCAAACCAATAAGAAAGCTATGCATCCTGTTGCACTCAACCCTAAAAATACTGGCTCTGTGCTTCCACCAAAAACAGCTCTGATCAACAAATCTATTGCAGTTGAAGCAAAATAAGTCTGAGCTCCATACCAAAAAACAGCTACAACAGCTCGTATCATCGCTGGAAAATTAGCTCCTCTAACTCCCATACTTGCACGGGCAAAAACGGGATAAGGAATTCCATATTTCACACTTGGTCTGCCGGATAGATTGACCAACCACATTACAAAGAAACCAGCTATAATAATGGCAGCAAAAACTGCCCATCCGTTCAATCCATAAGCTAAAAACAATGATGCTGCCAAGGTATATCCAAAAAGACTTTGAATATCATTAGACCAGACATTGAATATCTCAAACCAACCCCAAGTCCTTTTTTCTGGACTAGTAGGTGCCAAGTCTTCGTTATAAAGACTTGTATCAATATTTTGAATTTTCATATTAATATTTCGGTTGTTAATAACAAGAGATCTTTGAACTTTAGCATTATAGGAAAGCTAGACAAGGAGCAAAAGTTTTTTACCCAAGAGTAATACTGGAGTATTTTAAGAAATAAAAAACTTGGAACACCGCAGTATAGCCGAACTAGAATGCCTAATTCAAAGGTTTCTAAAAGAGACAATATAGCCCAATTTGGAAAATATACAAAGTGTTTTTCTTGTATTTACTAGCTTTTTTATTTTTCTGTATATTATTCCCCAAAAAATCTATTGACTATAGACTTTTGAATTTGCGTTCTGTTTTGGTGGCTTTAGCCTTTTTAGGCATCGTTTAACACTAATTCAAAGGTCTCTTTAGTTATGCCCTATAAAAAAAGAAAAGAATTTAAAAAGAAAGGATTTTTAATGATCGTCTGAAAGAAGCTTTACTCCTAGTTGGAAGTGTATAATAAAATTTAAGATTCGCAATACAAACAACAAAAAGGGTATATAGAGCAATACAAACAGAGGGTGTAAAAAACTTGGTGTGATGGGGCGGAATATACGAATAAAGGGATTCGTTAGTTTGTGGAAAAAGTTACTAATATAGTTATTTGCATAGGATGGAATGGCTAGATCTAATATAAATCTTCCAAAAAATGTCCAAATGATTATAGCTAAAATAAAATTGGGGACGGTTAGTGTAGGATAATCTAGCCAGTAACTAAGATCAAAATTTTTCATAGAGGTAGATAAAAACTGGAATGATTTAAAAAATCACTCCAGCCTTTATAACGAATTAGTGTTGTTCCTTTATAACAGTTTCACCTGCTGGAATTCTTAATTCTTCTACCATCTGTTGCACTTCTGCTTCTGGAGCTTTTGTAAGCAAACTCACAATAATCATTACAGCAAAAGAAACAGGTATACCAAAGCTTCCAGCAGATATTGTATTTACTCCAAACCACAATTCGTTTTGAATACCAAAAGTTTGGTGGGTTGAAATAATATAATACATACAAACTACAAATCCACTAATCATACCTAGAACTGCCCCTTCCTTGTTCGCTCGTTTCCACCATATTCCCAATACCAAGGGAGCAAACAATCCGCTTGCTGCTATGGAGAATGCCATAGCAACCATCGAGAGTATGTCTGCCGGTTTTGTGCTTGCTAGAGCGGCTGCTAAAATAGCTACTCCAATTAAGACAATACGAGCTGCGAGTAATCTGGCTTTGGCATTCGCTCGTGGGTTGATCATCTTGTAATAGATGTCGTGACTCAAAGCGTTTGCAATAGCCAAAAGTAGCCCATCAGCTGTAGAAAGAGCTGCTGCCAAACCACCAGCAGCAACCAAACCAGCAACTACATAAGGTAGCCCAGCAATTTCAGGGGTTGCTAATACAATAATATCTCGGTTGATAGTCAATTCCTTAAATTGCAAGATACCGTCACCGTTCAGGTCGTTAATTTTTAATAAACCTGCTACTTCAGACCAACTCTTAACCCAACTCGGTAAAGATGTGATTTCCTGACCCAATACATTAGAATAGATTTCTAATTTAGCAAAAGCTGCATAAGCGGGAGCAGTGAAGTAAAGCAAGAAAATAAAAAACAAAGACCAAGCTACAGATACTCTCGCTGCTTTTACACTAGGTGTAGTAAAAAAACGCATCAGTACATGAGGTAAAGACGCAGTTCCAGCCATTAAACAGAAAATCAACAAGAAGTAATTTTTAGGATCATAATTTGTAAAAGGCGTTGCGTGAGCTTGGACAATACCCAAAGTGCCTTCTAGAGCTGTAATTTGTTCTACCGCTGTTCCATACATCAACTGGGGTATAGGCACGCCTGTCACTTTGACAGATAGAATAACTACAGGAATCAAGTAAGCTATGATTAATATGATATACTGGGCGACTTGAGTCCAAGTTACAGCCCGCATACCTCCAAGCATAGAGCAAACTAAAATACCACACAAACCAATGAATACAGCAATTTCAAACGGAATTCCTAAAAATCTTGTAGAAATAATCCCTGTAGCGTAAATCTGTGCTGTCACATAGGTAAAAGAACAGAAAAAAAGCACCACAATACCTGTAATCCGAGCTGTGTTTCCACCGTATCTTTCTCCTAAAAAGTCTGGCACAGTGTAGGCGCCAAATTTTCTCAAATAAGGGGCAAGCAAGATAGCTACTAAAATATAACCACCTGTCCAGCCAAGCACAAAAGAAAAGCCATCGTAGCCTAAGACAAACAAACTCCCAGCCATACCGACAAAAGAAGCTCCAGACATCCAATCTGCTCCTGTTGCCATACCGTTAAAGACGGGAGGAACTTTTCTACCAGCTACATAATACTCTGGAATATGGGAGGTTCTTGCAAGAATCCCAATAGCCGCATATACCCCAATAGTAAGGAATATAAAAGCGTAGCCTATGTATTGATTAGGTACTCCTAGCTGCTCCAAAACAGCTAAAACAGCTACAAACCCTAAAAACCCACCTGTATAGATGGAATATATTTTACCTAAATTTTGGGTAAAATCTTTATTTTTTTTCATATTGCCTCCTGTTAGTTATCTTCACTGACCCCGAATTTTTGGTCAATTTTGTTTTGTTTTTTTGCGTAGTAAAAAATAATAATAACAAAGGCTATCAAAGATCCTTGGGACGCAAAGTAAAACCCAAGCGGAAAGCCAATAAATGTTATATTATTAAGGGAATCAACAAAAAAATGGATAAAAAAACTAAAGAAAAACCATAACGCTAAAATAAATAGCATTAAGCCTCTTGTTTTTTTCCAATATTCTTTATGCATAATGTATCTCCTATTTTTGTTTAAATTAAAGATAAAACGGGGAAAAATAACAACCTAAATTGTATAGACCTTTGAATTTGCGTTATGTGACGGCTAGGCAAGGCAAAAAAATTTTAACGCTGCATAGGCTAAACAGAACGCAAATTCAAAAGTCTATAGTATTAGATTGAACTCAATATTCCCAATCGTTGTATTTTTTATTATAGTTTATTAAAAAAGTCAAGGGAAATAATTTGATTTTCTTTAAAAATATCTTGAATATTTTAATTTAATGGGTAATTTGCTGTGTTTTGATGAAAAAAGATAGATACTAACTTGGTTACACATTTTGCCTTGCCTAGTTTAAATAAACATAACACTAATTCAAAAGGTCTCTCTTATTATTGGTGCTAGGTTGTTTTTAGTTAAAGTTCTTATAAACGGTAACAGGGTATTTTCTTTGTATTTACTAGCTTTTTTATTTTTCTGTATATTATTCTCAAAAAAGCTATTGACATATATATTAAAAAATTTTATACTGGAACCTAGATTTTTGATTTTGCATTTTGTTTAGACTATGCAGTGTTGGAATTTTGCAGCGTTAAAATTTTTTTTGCACTTTTCTAACCATTTGCCTAGCCTCCACAGCAGCGAAATTCAAAGGTCTAGCAATCTTAGCTTTATAGATTTTAAAAATTTATATTGCTTTTTTTTAATTTATAATTTTCTCAAGAGATTAAAATGAAACGTATTATATCGAAGTATTTAGTAATAGCATATTTATGCCTATTTACTATTCCAATACAAGCAGTAGAAAAAGTGAGTATTGGTGTTCCAAGTTGGGCAGGGGCTCAAGCCATTGCACATTTGATTCACGAAGTTGTTACTAAAAAATTAGGGGGTCAAGCTGAATTTGCCCCAGGAACAAATGCGACTATTTTTCAAGCTATGGATCAAGGAAAAGGAGCAATTGATATCCATCCTGATGTATGGTTACCTAATCAAGAAACTTTTACAAAAAAGTATGTTGATAGTAGAAAAACAGTTGTTTTAAGCAAAAATTCTTATAAAGGAGTACAGAGTTTTTGTGTGACTAAAACGTTCTCCAAAAAAAATAAAGTCACTTCTATTTTTGATTTGGCAAGGCCAGAGATTGCAAAGAAGATGGATTCTGACGGTAACGGCAAAGGTGAAATCTGGATTGGTGCACCAGGCTGGGCATCTGCTAATGTCAATGAAATAAAAGTTAGAGATTATGGTCTACTACCTTTTATAGAGCCTATTCGGGCTGAACAAAGCGTAATGGTTGCAAAAGTTGGCGAGTCTATCAAAAAGAAACAAGGATTTGCTTTTTATTGTTATTCTCCTCATTCTATTTGGTTTTTATACGACGTTGTTCGTTTGTCAGAACCAAAACACAACCCAGCAAAATATAAAGTGGTTCAACCAGCAGAAAGTCCTGATTGGTATAAACTCTCTAAAGTTAGCTCGGCTGATGCTGTTAAAAAAGTGCAAATTGCTTATTCAAAATCACTTAAAAAAAGATCTCCCGGAATAGCGAAACTTGTAGCAAATATCAAATTGACTTCAGATGATGTTGGTGGATGGGTATATCAAACTTCCAAAGGCAAGAAAGCAGAAGAAGTAATTGCAGAATGGGTTCGTAAGAATTCTAAACGTGTTGATAGTTGGTTGGGTTTATAATTAATCTTTTCAGTAGAGTTTAATGGTTTATTATAAACACATTAAACTCTACCCACAATTTACATTTACATTTACATCTGTGAACGCTACCCAAAATTTGCATTTGTAGACTCTACCCAAAATTAAACAGCACTCGTCTGTTATGATTATGTCAAAAAAACAAAAACCCATTTATTCTGTAAGGGCTGAAAAAGTTTGGAAAATTTTTGGAGAAAGATGGCGAGAAGCATTTGATGATATTCAAAAAAATAAAATACAAAAAAAGAAAGTCCTAGAAAAATATAACTGCGTTGTTGGAGTTGAAGATGTTAGTTTCAAAGTTGAGAAAGGAGAAATTTTTTGTATTATGGGTTTATCTGGTAGCGGCAAATCAACTCTTGTCAGACACATCAATCGTCTATTAGAACCTACCTTTGGAAAAATTTATGTTAATGATGAAGATATTCTTTCAATTTCAGACAAAAAAATACAACATTTTAGAAATCAAACCATTTCTATGGTTTTTCAAAATTTCGCTTTAATGCCTCATCGTTCTATTTATGATAATGTTGCTCTACCGCTAGAGATTCGTGGCGTCAATAAAAGTAAACGTATAGAAATTGCGGAAAAAACACTGGAAATGGTTAATCTCAATGGGTGGGGTAATAAATTTATTCAAGAACTTTCAGGTGGAATGCAACAGCGGGTTGGATTAGCTAGAGCTTTAGTATCAGATACTGATATTTTATTAATGGATGAACCTTTTAGTGCTTTGGATCCTCTTATTCGTAGACAACTTCAAGATCAATTTATGGAGATTTCAGCTAAAATGAAAAAAACCACTTTATTTATCACACACGACCTTGATGAAGCTATAAAAATTGGTGACCGTATTGCTATTATGCGAGATGGTAAAATCATACAGATTGGAAAGCCACGCGATATTATTTTAAAACCTGCGGATAAATATGTTGCTGATTTTGTTAGTAATATTCCTAAAGAACAATTCAAATAATTTTTTTGCCAAAACGCCAAATGAGACCTACTGCAAAGACAATGTACCAAAAAGAACAAAATAAATTACTAAAAAAGTTTGTTGGTAAAAATAGCGAATACTACGCAACACAGTTTCAACGTATCAATGCGACTTCCAAATTTGTTTGGAGTTTTAATTTATTTGCTGCTTTATTGGGACCCATTTGGTTTGGTATGCGAGGAATTTGGAATTGGTGTCTTGTTTTTATTATCCTAGAAACTTTTGCTTTTGTTCAAATTACACGGGGTATTTTTGGAGATATTGCAGCCGGTGCGAGAGAACAAATCAAAGCCATTGAGTTCACCCTTGAATTGCGTAGAACACAACTTCAAGAAGCTATAGAAAGCAACGCTGACAATATTGCAGTTTTTAAAAGAGCAATTGAAGCGCTAGAAAATTCCATTGGTTCTATACGTGCAGAAGCACAGCAAATTGAAGATTCAGCAATCTGGGTAGCTGTTTTTGGTTTTCTATTAATGTTGCTTATTAAAGGCATTGCGGGTTTGACGGCAAATATGCAACTTGAGAAACAATTTTCTAATTGGCTTTCTGATAGAACATTGGCTCACTCCATTTTATTTTCAAGACTTATCACTAGTCTTATTTTTGCGATCACTGTTTATATCGCTTGTTCTATTCACTATAGTTTTCCCGATCAAGTTAAATGGTTTGCTCAATTTCCTACTGATGCAAATATTCGTTTAACTGGAACAGAAGCTATTAAAAATTTTTTTGATGCTACAACACTTTATGGTGAAATTTTATTTGATTCCATTCGGTTTGCTATTCGCGTAGTTTTGGATTGGTTAGAACTGGTTTTTGTGGGAACACCATGGATTGTAATTGCCAGTTTTATCATTTTATTGGTAGCCTTGACAGCTGGTAAAAAATCTGCAATTTTCACTTCAATATTTTTACTTTACATTGGTTTATTTGGTTTTTGGGAAAAAGCAATGACAACGCTTGCTCTTCTTGGTACAGCAGCCTGTATTAGTATTTCGTTGGGTATTCCACTAGGCGTTTATTGTGCTAGAAGACCAAGATTTTACGCTATTATTAGGCCCATTATGGATTTTATGCAGACAATGCCATCCTTTGTTTTTATGATTCCTGTCATTGCTTTTTTTAGTACGGGCAAACCAGCAGCCGTTGTAATTACAATGATATTTGGCGGCACACCAGTTGTCCGCTTGACAGTGTTGGGGATACAAGGAGTGCCTGATTCTGTTAGAGAAGCAGCCATTTCATACGGAGCATCAAAATGGTATTTATTAAGAAAAGTAGATCTTCCTTTAGCAGCACCATCAATACTAGCAGGAATCAATCAGACCGTGATGCTCAGTTTAGCAATGGTTGTTGTAGCTTCGTTAATTGGTGCGAAAGGTCTTGGTGAAGATATCTTAGAAGCCTTACAATATGCTTCTGTTGGTCAAGGAATTTTAGCTGGATTCTCTATATTATTTTGCGCACTCATTTTGAATAGTGTAATGCGTGGTAGAAGAAAATAGTGAGAGACTTTAGGGTTTTATAGTTGTCTTTGAATTTTATTTAATACTGCAAATATGATACAACCATCACCACAATTACAGGAAATTATAAACGTTCCAAAATTTGGTGGGCTTAATGTGAATTCGGCTCTTTATCCAGGGCATTATCAAATATCCGATCAACAAAATTACGAAACCTTTTCTGGCAATGCGCTTGCTATTACAATTCAAAAAGGGGACTTAATCCAGATTAGTTCTGAATCCATAGAGAGCTTTTCTTCTTTATCTGGTTTTTATCTAGCTACTTTATCCAATCAAAATATTTCTTGTCTACAATCTTTAGGATTGAAAAAGAGTAGACTGATCCAGCCAAAAACTGATTCTTATCATTTGAATGAAATTAAAGAAAAATTAAAAGCAAGATCGGTGGATTTTGAGCAACTAGAATTTATTAAAGTAGATTTAGTGCTTAATGATAATACACAAAATCCAATGATTGTTTTGCAGGCAACCGATTATTTGTTGCTTATTCTTTTATTTCCAATTTCTAATCTTGAATCCGTGATTTTAGGAGAAGATTTATGTTGCTATAAAGTAAAAGTACAAAAAGAAGAGCATTCCTTACCTCCTTTACCCGATTACATAGGACAAGTCAAAGATGAATTTTTAGTCAATCGCGCTACAGCAAAAGCTTATGAAATTAAAAAAGGTGAATGCATTCAAATTATTGATTTTGCAGGACAGCAATGCTCTGATTTTATGGCAGTGAATGCGCATTCATTGGATCAAGGAAAAGAAAGATACATCGATTCAACAGTCACTCGCTCGTTAGTTAGAGGAGCTTATCCAATGCCGGGATTATTCAGTAAATTTTTTGATCAAGATTTTGTGCCACTACTTGAGGTCGTCCAAGATACTGTAGGTCGTCATGATACTTTTGGATTTGCATGTACTGCGAAAGGTTATGAAGATAGAGGTTTTCCGGGACATGTGAATTGCTCAGATAATATATCTAATGTTTTTTTGGATTATAGTATTGCGCCTAAGAAAGGTTGGCCCGCCATTAATTTTTTCTTTAATACATGGATATTACCCACAAACAATCAATTGCAATCCGATACTGCTTGGTCAAGAGCGGGTGATTATGTTTTACTGAAAGCACTTACTGATTTAGTTTGCGTCAGCACAGCTTGTCCTGATGATATTGATCCTATTAACGGATGGAACCCTACAGATGTTTTAGTGCGTATCTATTCAAGTTTATCACAACCTAAAAAATCTATTGGCTATCGTCCATACCCACAATCTATTTTACAAATGTCAAAAGAAAGTCCATTTTATCCAAGAACAAGTCGGTTAACAAAACAATTTACCGCAGCAGCTCCTTATTGGAATGTTTCTCATTATGAAGGCACAGGTGCAGCAGAAGAGTATTGGGCTTGTAAAAACGCTGCTATTATTCAAGATATGTCCAATCTTCGTATTCTTGATATTTATGGAGAAGATGCCGAAGAACTGCTTGATTTATGTATTACCCGTAATGTAAAGAAACTATCTTCTAATAGAGCCATTTATGCATTGCTGTGTAATGAATTTGGTTCCATTATTGATGATGGTACCTTATTTCGCTTGTCGGATAACCTATTGAGATGGTGTTGTGGTAGTGATGAGTCTGCTTATCAATTAAAAAAAGTAGCCCAAGAAAAAAATTTGAATGCGTGGATTCGTAATATGTCGAAACAACTTTGTAATCTTGCTATTCAAGGACCTAATAGTTATAATCTTTTAAAAGATATTATTTACACGCTACCCAATCAACCAAGTTTTAAAAATCTAAAATGGTTCGGTAGTTTGATTGGTCGTTTTTACGATAACCAAGGTATTCCTTTTTTCTTATCTCGTACAGGTTTTACAGGAGAGTTAGGCTATGAAATTTTTTGTGCACAAAAAGATGCAGTTCAAATTTGGGATATTTTAATGAAGGCTGGAAAAACACAAGGCTTGACTCCAATGGGAACGAGTGCGCTCAATTCTATTAGAATTGAGGCTGGTTTAATGGTTGCTGGTTACGATTTTGGAGGCACTGTTTTACCCGCAGAAGCAAACTTGAGTTTTGCCGTTGATTGCAAGAAAGAAAACTTTATTGGAAAGCTCGCCATTGAAAAACAACAAAACAATCAAAGATACAATTTATACGGGCTTATTTTGGAAGGAAATGAAGTTCCTATGCATGGTGATACTGTTTATCTTGATAGAAAGCAAGTAGGCGTTATAACAAGTGCTACCCGATCCCATCAATTAGGGAAAACTATTGCCTTAACAAGAATTGAGAAAAGTCTTTGCCAAGAAAATAATAAACTAGAAATAGGTAAATTGGATGGTTTTCAAAAACGCTTAAAATGCAAGACAACACCAATACCATTTATAGACCCAAAAAGAGAAAAACCTAGAACTTAATATGCACTTTTCAAAATACCCGAGGTTATTTTTTGCCCACTTACCAACTCCGCTTGAAAAACTAGAACATTTTTCCAAAAAAATGGCAGGACCACAAGTATGGATCAAGCGGGACGATTGCACAGGACTGGCTGGTGGCGGCAATAAAACTAGAAAACTAGAATTTCTTATAGCAGATGCGCTGCAAAAAAAAGCAGATACTATCATTACACAAGGGGCTATTCAATCCAATCATGTCAAGCAAACAGCCGCTATTGCTGCAAGATATAACCTAAAGTGCTATGTTTTATTTGAAAATCGCACCAAAATAGAAGAAAGAAACCACTTACTCAATGGGAATGTTTTGCTGGATTATCTATTTGGTGCAACTATGGAAAAATACCCCAAAGGCACAGATATGCAAAAAGAAATGGAAGCATTAGCAAAAAAATTAAAAATGGATAACAAACAAAATGCTTATGTTATCCCTGGAGGAGGTTCCAATGCTATAGGCGCACTAGGTTACGCACAGGCTGCTTTTGAATTAGTCAATCAAGCAAATAGGTTAGGGTTGAAAATAGATATGATTGTGCATGCTACTGGTTCTGCGGGAACACAAGCAGGTCTAGTGACTGGTATTAAGGCTATGAACGCAAAAATTCCAGTTTTAGGTATAGGTGTTAATGCTCCTTATCAAGCCCAACAAGATAAAGTTTTAAAATGTGCTATAGAGACGGCACAACATCTCCAGATTGAACAAAAAATCATTGCAGATGATATTGTTATCAATTGTGATTATATTGGAGAAGGGTATGGATTTCCCACCCCAAGCACAATAGAAGCCATTGAGATTTTAGCAAAATCAGAAGGTATTTTACTAGATCCAGTTTATTCAGGAAAAGGTTTTGCGGGTTTAATAGATTTAGTACGGAAAAATTATTTTGAAAAAAATCAAGTAATAGTATTCTTACATACGGGCGGAGCCCAAGCAATTTCGGGTTATCTAGATAGTTTTATTGATCCTGCAAAAACGACTGAAGAAGTCTACCAAAAATTTAAATCAGCCCAATCCTAGACCAAAGTACGAGCTATACCCGCCCCTACTCTTAAAAATTTTCAATGCTAGCCTATAAAAAATATACGTGTAAATATAAGGCACAAGATGGCATTGCCTTGATTATGCTACATGGCTTTTTATGTGGAGGAGATTTATTCGCTCCCAATATCAAAACACTATCAAAATCTATACTGTCAAAATCTATCAATATCATCACCATTGATTTACCAGGTTTTGCGAAGAGCAATTTAGTAACAACACCCAACAGTATCTATGAAATAGCTTTACAGGTCATTCAAACGATTAAGCAACTAAAAATATCCCGTTACCATCTTTTAGGACATTCAATGGGAGGTATGGTTGCTTTGCAAATGGCACTACTAGATTCTCATAAAATCAAAAAATTAATACTCTACGCTACAAATTCTTCAGGCAATCTACCAGAAAGATTTGAAAGTTTTGATAAGACTAAAGAAAAGTTTATAAAAAATGGTATTGCAGCAACAAGATACAACTGTTGTAAAACTTGGTTTCAGAAAGGAGATAAAGACAAATATTTTAAAAATTGCCTAGAGTGCGGTGGTGAAATTTCTATAAAAAATATTATCAATGCCCTTGAAGCAATGAAATCCTTTGATCTTGACGAGCAAATAAATAAAATCAATAATGATACTTTAATTATAGCTGCTGCAAAAGATAGAACCTACGCTCCCCATCGTCTACAAAAACTTCACCAAAAAATCCATAATTCAAAATTTATTATATTTGAAAACTGTTATCACAATGCCCATCTTGAAAAACAAAATTCTTTTAATAAAACTATTATTGATTTTTTCAGCAAAAGCCTGCTATAAAACTAAAAAGCAAAAAGACGATCTGCCGTCACATTTAGTTTTGTTCTATTTGGCAAATTCAAAAATCTAAATAAGGTAGTTTATTTATTTAGTTTTTTGTGATTTTTCTCTTTTTGTTTTTATTTTCACCTTTTTGTCTATCTTTTGGTTGCCTTTTTATTTTTTGGGGACTTGACTTTAAAGGAACATTTGCTAAAATAAGACAACCAACTATAGAAACTTTTATAGATATTTGAATTTGCGTTATGTGACGGCTAGGCAAGGCGAAAAAAATTTTTAGCTCGCTGGAATATCGTAGAACAAAAATTCTACAAAATTTAATATCCTGTATAAATAAAATGCAAAAGCTCCAGTGGAGCTTTTGCTATAACCCTTATGAAATAGATAGCAATAAGAGAGTATTTCAAGAGTTAAAAATTTTTTTTAATGGCGTAGTAAAAAATACTATAGACCTTGCATTAAGCAAGAATGAACTGTGAAACAGCCCTTTGGCTGTTTCACAAATAGCCCATAAAAAGAGTCAAGCAATAAGCTTGTTTTGGCTAAACAGAACGCAAATTCAAAAAACCTTATAAAAATAAAATGTTAAGAACAACTACAGCACAAAAATTCACTTCTACCAAAATCTACGATCTTTTGATTGGACTAGGTGCAGAAAAAAAGAGAGCAGAGATTGCTATTGGAGAGTTTGTAGAGCTGGTCCCAAAAGCTTTGGCTTCTAGTGCAGCAGAAACGGGTTTGGATACCACTCTTCCTACGGACAAAGGGGATATCTGGAGATTGGAATCCATCATTTCAGATAACAAAACCGACTTGATAAGAATAATAGCAGACAACAAAAACGATACAGACAGAATAATAACAGACAACAGAAACGACCTGGAAAAAATAATAACAGACAACAGAAACGACCTGGAAAAAATAATAACAGACAACAGAAACGACCTAGAAAAAATAATAACAGACAACAGAAACGACCTAGAAAAAATAATAACAAAAAACAGAAACGACCTAGAAAAAATAATAACAAAAAACAGAAGCGACCTAGAAAAAATAATAACAGACAACAAAAATGAAACAAACCTAAAACTGAAAGATATTGAGAGTAAAATCGTAGACAGCAATAACGCTACAGACTTAAAACTGAAAGATATTGAGAGTAAAATCGTAGACAGCAATAACGCTACAGACTTAAAAATAGAAAAAATGAGAACAGAAGCAGAAAAACACAAAAACGCTTTATTGATTATAGGAATTTCAACACAGCTAGCAGTTGGTGGGCTGGTTGTGGCTGTATTACAGCTTTTAAAAGTTTTGAGTTAATAAAGTAGCAGAAAAGTTTAGCTTAGCTGCAAAATGTATTTTGGCGAGGGGATATTTTTTTGCTGGTATCTTCTCAGGAGGCGTGCCTTTCTAATAATGCTAAAGTTGGACAAATTTCAAATAGAGAAAAAATAGTATGGTTTTTTTATTTAGTTTTTTCTCTTTATCTTTTTATTTTTTGGGGGACTTGACTTTAAAGGAACATTTGCTAAAATAAGACAGTAAAATAAAACAACCAACTATAGAAACTATTTAAAAATAAAATGTTAAGAACAGCTACAGCACAAAAATTCACTTCTACCAAAATCTACGATCTTTTGATTGGACTAGGTGCAGAAAAAAAGAGAGCAGAGATTGCTATTGGAGAGTTTGTAGAGCTGGTCCCAAAAGCTTTGGCTTCTAGTACAACAGAAACGGGTTTGGATACCACTCTTCCTACGGATAAAGGGGATATCTGGAGATTGGAATCCATCATTTCAGATAACAAAACCGACTTGATAAGAATAATAGCAGACAACAAAAACGATACAGACAGAATAATAACAGACAACAGAAACGACCTGGAAAAAATAATAACAGACAACAGAAACGACCTGGAAAAAATAATAACAGACAACAGAAACGACCTAGAAAAAATAATAACAAAAAACAGAAACGAACTAGAAAAAAGTATAATAGACAACAGAAACGACCTAGAAAAAATAATAACAGACAACAAAAACGAAACAAACCTAAAACTGAGAGATATTGAGAGTAAAATCGTAGACAGCAATAACGCTACAGACTTAAAACTGAAAGATATTGAGAGTAAAATCGTAGACAGCAGTAACGCTACAGACTTAAAACTGAAAGATATCGAGAGTAAAATCGTAGACAGCAATAACGCTACAGACTTAAAACTGAAAGATATTGAGAGTAAAATCGTAGAAAGCAAAAGCGACCTAGAAAAAACAATAACAAAAAATAAAAACGATACAGACAGAACAATAACAGACAGCAAAAACGATACAGACTTAAAAATAGAAAGAATGAGAACAGAAGCAGAAAAACACAAAAACGCTCTATTGATTATAGGAATTTCAACACAGCTAGCAGTTGGTGGGCTGGTTGTGGCTGTATTACAGCTTTTAAAAGTTTTGAGTTAATAAAGTAGCAGAAAAGTTTAGCTTAGCTGCAAAATGTATTTTGGCGAGGGGATATTTTTTTTCCCCCAACCTGGAGGACATTTTTTTTGCTTATTCAACCATTTTGGGAAAAAAATGTGTCCCCGCATTCCACCAAAACATCTTATTTAAGAACGGGGACACATTTTTACTTTGTAAAAAAATGTCCCCTGCAATGCACTTGTTTTTTTATTTGGGTTTTTCTTTTTTGGGGTATTGACTTTAAAAAGAGAATTTGCCAAAATAAATTTGATTATTATAAGGTTTTTAGATAGAATTTGCCAAAATAAGTTTGATTGCTATGATGTTTTTAGGTAGAATTTGAATATTTTTAAGGTGAAAATATCTTTTTTAGTATTGACTTCAAAGGAGAATTATAATATTATAAGGTTTTTAGATAGATTTTAGATCTATATTTTCTTATGTTTAATTTAAATTAAAAAATAAAATGTCAAATAAAATTACAAATAAAATTACTGGTAATATTACAGGTAAAATTACTGGTAAAAATTTTACTGGATCGGGTGCTGGCTCGTTTATGGGTGTGTTTTTCGTAGGTTTGCTTTTTTCTCTTGTAGCAGGGGTAGGAAATTTACAGGCACAGGAGAGAGAGCAGGGTTGGTTTGTGGGGGTTAGTCCTTTTGTGATGGATGTAAAACTCAAAAAAACAAGCAGGATAACAAGTGAGGAAAGGACACAAGTAAGCGAATTAGTAACTGAGAATGTAGCTGCTACTATCTACGACGCCACTGTGCCTAATTTTTATTTAGATAACATACACACAGGGAGGTTTGGGAGTGCCGCACACAACCGCCTAGCAGTTGCTAATGCTGCAACAGCAGACGCTATATCCTTGTGTCAGAACGGTGCAATACCCATAATAACGGAAGGAGATGTAGTAGATGGCTCAACCTTTGATCCAGATAGCATCTATTTGAGGAGCTACGACGAAACAACAGACTTAACAAGTGGTCTAAGCCAACTCTTAATAGATACAACGCCAACAACCATTGACACTGGAGCAACGGGTCAAGCTGCAGCAGCCCCTCTTTGTAAAGCTTTTTTTGAGTCTGGTTTATCTTCTTCTAATTCAATGCCACGCACAGTCTCAGACGACACAACACCACTACCAGAAGAAATCACAGAAGAAACCTCAAACCTCAAGGGAACAGGAATCTCGGTCGGTTTTAACTTTGAAAAATACTCCTTGTCTTTTAACCAACTCCAATGGAGCGCAGGAGACGACAAGCTGCAAGCCCAAGTGCTTTTAGCCCGTTACTTTCTACCCTACGGTCTTTCTGTAGGAGGGGGTTTAGCGAGCGCAAAGCTAAACACTTCTTTTGGTTCGGCATCGGGCACAGCCCCCGCCTTGCATTTTGCCTACAATTATCCCGTTACAAAAAACTTGCAGATCCAGGTAGGTTTATTTTGGCTAGGGCTGGATCTTGCGGTGCAGGATACCCAGATCATTAGTGCTGCTCCTACGACTACTACTTCTGCTCTAACTACTACTGCTCCTACTTTACAAAGGAGAGCCATCCTCGGTCTGCAGCGGTCAGGTGGTGATGACGGAAATAACTATTTTGCGATAGAAATAGATAATCCTAGAACTTCCTACGATACTAGAATAGTGGTTACTGCGACGATTCCCAGTGGAGTGAGCACAACAACGACTACCACTACTACAAAGACTGTGAGCGGAGGGCGACGCCACCGAGCCGCAGAAATCAAAAATCCCGCCACCATTAGCATAAATTTCATCTGGCGCTTTCGTTAAGAGCAAAAAACCTGTAAGGGATGTTTTTTTTTCAAAATGGTTGCTTAGTCAACCATTTGGAGCAAAAAAAATGTCCCCTGCAATACATTTGTTTTTTTATTTGGTTTTTTCTTTTTTGGGGGCTTGACTTTAAAAAGAGAATTTGCCAAAATAAAACAACTAGTTATAAAAACCTTATAAAAATAAAATGTTAAGAACAGCTACAGCACAAAAATTCACTTCTACCAAAATCTACGATCTTTTGATTGGACTAGGTGCAGAAAAAAAGAGAGCAGAGATTGCTATTGGAGAGTTTGTAGAGCTGGTCCCAAAAGCTTTGGCTTCTAGTACAACAGAAACGGGTTTGGATACCACTCTTCCTACGGATAAAGGGGATATCTGGAGATTGGAATCCATCATTTCAGATAACAAAACCGACTTGATAAGAATAATAGCAGACAACAAAAACGATACAGACAGAATAATAACAGACAACAGAAACGACCTAGAAAAAATAATAACAGACAACAGAAACGACCTAGAAAAAATAATAACAGACAACAGAAACGACCTGGAAAAAATAATAACAGACAACAGAAACGACCTGGAAAAAATAATAACAGACAACAGAAACGAAACAAACCTAAAACTGAAAGATATTGAGAGTAAAATCGTAGAAACCAAAAGCGACCTAGAAAAAACAATAACAAAAAATAAAAACGATACAGACAGAACAATAACAGACAGCAAAAACGATACAGACTTAAAAATAGAAAAAATGAGAACAGAAGCAGAAAAACACAAAAACGCTCTATTGATTATAGGAATTTCAACACAGCTAGCAGTTGGTGGGCTGGTTGTGGCAGTATTGCAGCTTTTAAAAGTTTTGAGTTAATAAAGTAGCAGAAAAGTTTAGCTTAGCTGCAAAATGTATTTTGGCGAGGGGATATTTTTTTGCTGGTATCTTCTCAGGAGGCATGCCTTCCTAATAATGCTAAAGTTGGACAAATTTCAAATAGAGAAAAAATAATATGGTTTTTTTATTTAGTTTTTTCTCTTTATCTTTTTATTTTTTGGGGGGTATTGACTTTAAAAGGATAATTTGCCAAAATAAAACAACTAGTTATAAAAACCTTATATGGTTTTTGGATGGTTTTTAGATAGATTTTAGATCTATATTTTCTTTCTTAATGTTTAATTTAAATTAAAAAACAAAATGTCAAATAAAATTACAAATAAAATTACTGGTAATATTACTGGTAAAATGAATAGTAAAAATTTTACTGGATCGGGTGCTGGTTCTGTTATGGGTAGGTTTGCAGGTTCTGTTATGGGTAGGTTTGCTGGTTCGTTTAAGGCTGTCTTTTTCGTGGGTTTGCTCTTTTCTCTTGTAGGTGCGGCGAATAGTCTGCAAGCCCAAGAAGGAGAACAAGCAAGACAGCAGGGTTGGTTTGTTGGTGTTAGTCCTTTTGTGATGGATGTAAAACTCAAAAAAACAAGCAGGATAACAAGTGAGGAAAGGACGCAAGTAAGCGAATTAGTAACTGAGGATGTAGGTGCTACTAGCTACCACGCCACTGTGCCTAACTTTGCTTCAGATGACGTACACAGAGCGAGGTTTGGTTCGAATGATCCAGATTATTTCAAAGAAACTGCAACAGTAGATGCTGAATTATTGTGTGAGAATGGAACGATCCGTGAAATAACGCAAGGAGATAGCTCGGGAATACAAGGAGGTGTGCAAGGATATTATACCCCAGATATCATCTCTTTGGTTAGCTACGATGAAGCGACAGACTTAACAGTTGGTCTAAAGCAACTCTTAGCAGATACAACGCCAACAACGACTGATATTAGTGCATCGGATTGTAAAGATTTTTTTGAGTTTGTTTTATCTCCCTCTGATCCAGAGGAAAACATACTATCAGACGACACAACACCACTACCAGACAAAACCTCAGAAGAAACCTCAAACCTCAAGGGAACAGGAATCTCGTTCGGTTTTAACTTTGAAAAATACTCCTTGTCTTTCAACCAACTCCAATGGAGCGCAGGGGACGACAAGCTGCAAGCCCAGGTACTTTTAGCCCGTTACTTTCTACCCTACGGTTTTTCTGTAGGAGGAGGTTTAGCGAGTGCGAAACTAGGCACTTCTTTTGGCTCGGCGTCGGGCACAGCACCCGCCTTGCATTTTGCCTACAATTATCCCGTTACAAAAAACTTGCAGATTCAGGTAGGTTTATTTTGGCTAGGGCTGGATCTTGCGGTGCAGGATACCCAGATCATTACTCCTACGACTAAGACTACGACTTCTACTCTACCTACTACTGGTGCTACTATCCAAAGGAGAGTCATTGTTGGTCTGCAGCGGGAAGGTGGAGTACACGAAAATAACTATGAGGCGGTAAAAAGAGATAGATTTGGAGGGTATGATACTAGAATAGTGGTTACTGCGACGATTCCCAGTGTAGTGAACGCAACAACGACTACAAGCACTAAAAAGACTGTGACCAGGGAGCACCACCAAACTGCAGAAATCAAAAATCCAGCCAGCATTAGCATAAATTTCATCTGGCGCTTTCGTTAAGGAAGCTTCTGGAAAATGCCTATCATAAGGGAGCTTTAAAAAATCTGTAGGGGATGTTTTTTAAAAACCCGTCCCACAAATAAAATTAGGCATTATAGGAAGTCTAGGCAAGACAAAAAAAAAATTTTAGCTCGCTGGAATATATGTAATATTTCAAGAGTTAAAATTTTTTTTTAACGCCGCATAGCCGAACTAGAATGTCTAATTCAGCAAAAAATGTGTCCCCGCATTCCACAAATACATCTTATTTAAGAACGGGGACACATTTTTACCAAAAATGGTTGCTTAGTCAACCATTTGGAGCAAAAAAAATGTCCCCTGCAATGCATTTGTTTTTTTATTTGGTTTTTTCTTTTTTGGGGGCTTGACTTTAAAAAGAGAATTTGCCAAAATAAAACAACCAGCTATAAAAACTTTTATAGACTTTTGAATTTGCTTATCTAGTTTAGCGCTATGCAGCGTTGAAGTATCAGAATGTCTAATTCACAAGGTTTCAATTTTCCTACAGAGAATTAAAGACTAACTTGGGCACACATCTTGCCTTGTAGTTTTTAATATTTTTATAAATAAAAATCTATATACTATGAAAAAGCGCTCTTTGGCTTACATTATTGCTATTTTCTGTTTTAGCCTATTCTTCACAGATTCATTGCTTAAGGCACAAGAAGTTCCTACTTCTACATTGAATAAAGTTGCTTTAAATTCCTCTAAAAAGAGAGTTTGTTTAGACTTACGTGGCTCTTTTAAGCCGTTCACAGAAGATGCTATTTTGCTGATAAAAGAAGCCGATGGTTTTGTTATTGAGCTACAAAAAACTTTTTTAGGAAAAGCCAAAAACAAAAAAATAAAAAATTCCATCGCAGAAAAAATCAGTAATATAGAACTGTCAGAGGTATCACTAGGAGAAGAAGTAGCTACTCGTATAAAGCTGGTTACTAGCCAAAATATTGAAATTTCTAGTGTTGTTATCAAGAAAAAGAAAGTTAACATCAATTTAAATTTGACTGAATCTGTAGAAATTATAGAAACACCTGCTATAACAGACACAGCTGCTACAACAAACACAGCTGCTACGAGTAGTATAGTAGAAAATGACAGCATACAAAGTAATCCTATTGGAGACAGCATTACAATTTCTAAAGTTTATAAAAAACCTGAACGGCTAAATATAACAATTTTACATAATCGGGCTACAAAAAAGAAAGCTTATAATCTATCTAGCCTTCTTTTGAAAAATAAAAAAAGCCGTATTGAAAGATCTTTAGATTTGAAACTTAATGTGGTGAGCATCACTCAAATGCCGATGGAAAATTATGGTAGAAATGTGATTTACTTCAAAAACGATCACTATCTATCCGCTATCTATCTATCTGATTTATTAAGAGATGTTTATGTAATTATACCCTTTATAAGTGAGAGTAAAAAGAAGGAAGTGGATGTAGAAATTCTTATTATTGAATAAAAAAAACCTTTGAATTTGTGTTCTGTTTAGCCTATGCGTTGTTAAAAAAAAATTTTAACTCTTGAAATACTCCAGTATTCCAGCGAGCTAAAATTTTTTTGCCTTGCCTTGCCGTCGCATAACACAAATTCAAAAGGTTTTTAAAAAAAATTATGAAAAAAATTATCATTGTAGTTTTATTCTGTTTGAATCTATCTGTATTGGTAGCTAGTCCAAAGTATACAGATATACAGAATGCTAGAAACCTAGCTAGTGTTTTAATGCACGCTTCTATTGAAGACGATTTTTTAGTAGCGATAGACATTAAAAAAGTAGGTAACGAACGATATTATCTTGAAGGTATTTCTCAAACTGGGAAAATATACAAATTGTTTATTAGCTACCTTCAAAAATTAGCTGTTGGTGAAAAAATTTTTTTAAGAAATAATAAAGTTTTAGTTTTTCCTTTTTCAGAGAGTAGCAGCTTTGTTGTTTTAGATAGAAAAGAATTCCGTAAAGTTGCTTTAAATGCAAAAAGCTACCTTAAATATTACAGCGGAGACGACCCTCTCGCAGGGCAGAGTATCTTACACACTATCAAAGCCATCAACATTGTACCCTACGCTATAGAAAGCCGTTTTGGGAAGAACATACAAGGACACACCTATCATTATAGCATAGAACTTCACAACGGAGAAAGAGATTATATTACTTACTACGACGCTTATAGGTTATTAGAAGAGCAAAGGCTTTTAGCTGGAACCTATCCAGAAATAAGGGTAATGGATAAAATTTATTCTATTGAAAATATCCAATTTCACAATCTAGATTTGAATTTAGGAGGAACCCCTCAATTTTCTATTCAATTAACCCTAGACCAAGACAGTCTTTTAACAGAAGAAATGATTGGTATAGAAATTTTAGAACAAAAAAAATATAAGAGCTATTTGCTCTACATAACTATTCCCAACACGGTAATTACTGGAAAATTTGATTTAGCAACTCAGCACGAATATTTAAAGGATATTGAGATTGTCAATGATGCAAGATATATTTCTAGAACTTTACTGAAGATGAGGTTTAATCCATTGCTGACAAATCTTGCACCTCAAATCTCTAAGTTTGGTAAGAGGGATTTATTTATAACCTTTTTTTATCGCAATAGCTATAACTCTTTGGCTAGCCAAGAGGAAAAATCTATTTCTTTTAGTCCCTTCTTTGAAGAAGATCAAAAAGAGCAATCAGCCTTTGCTGCTATTATTGATAAACATAGAGCTACACTACAACAAATTAGAAAAGAGAATGATGTTAGCTCTGTAGCATCTCAAACTCAAGAACTAGTTGCTAGTATTAATCAAGCTGGTATCAATGTGACTAGCGACAAACACTTAAATCTACTCTTTGAGTTAAGACAACAAGCAAGGAGTTTTGCTTTCAATAGTATCGTCAATGCTATACAACAGACTATAGGCGAAGAAACACCTAATATAGCTCCCGCAACATCCAAAAAATTATTGGAAATAGCAGAAGAATTTACAGGTGATAGGAAAAATATTGAAATGTTAAGAGATCTAAAGAAGAAGGTAAGTAATTAAGGTCTATAAAATCCATTTCTTTTTCCCGCTACTGCGGACAAGCGATTTTGTCATTCTCCAACCCTAATCCGATCCTCCTATTAAGGGTTGGAGGGTGGCTCCTAGTTTGAGTTTAGGTGTTATTAAGCATTGTAAAAGTCTACTAAATTTCATCCCACAGATCTTAAAACATCTTAGCAGAATTTGTCACTCTCTCCACCAAAAACCATTACAATTCACATCAGGGGGCTAGAGTGAGTCCTGATAGAGACCTATATCCACAGCCTAACTAAAATCTTTTTTTCTTCAAATCCAGAAAAACCTCCTTACAATGAAAAATGTTCTGTGCATTTTTTTATTTGTTTTTATTGTCTTTCCTATAAAGGCAGAACCAAATTTTCATTTAAAATTATTTATTACTGCTAACCAACAAGGTTGGTGGAATAGTAAAGATTTTTATCCTCAATCAAAAAAAAGAGGATTAGCTTTTTTAATAAAAGAGCTTCACCAAAAAAAACAGACTTACCCACAAGCTCTTTTGCTAGACGCTGGAGATTTTTTCTATGGTTCTGCGAGGAGTTTTTATTCCTTCCAACAATTACCACTAGAAAAAAACCTCTTCTTAAAAAATTTTCTTAACTTAAATTACGATTTGATCAATTTAGGCAACCTAGATTTAAGAAACCTAGATATTTTAGATCAAATTTTAGCAAAACAGAAATTAAATTTAATTTCTGCAAATCTCAAACATCCTTCCATTCAAAACTACAAGATTTTTCACAAGGCAAATAAAAAAATTTTTATTACGGCTTTATCTTATCCTGAATTTTCATTGAGTTATTCTTCGTTCTCAAAGTCTTCTTGGAGATTTTTGGATTGGAAAAAAAGTCTCCAACAAATCCAAAAGAATATAAAAAAAGAAAAACCTGATTTTGTTATAGGTGTTTTTCATTTAAGTAGATTTTTTTCTCCTAGTAACAATATTCCTAATTTGGAGCAAGTTGTAACCTATTTCCCAAATTGGGATTTACTCATTTCTGCTACAATTCCTTTGTCTCTGGCTAGCCGAAGTTCTTCTATAAAAACTGCTCCTTCATTAGAAAGAATACAAAACATTCCCGTAGCGACTCCTGCGAGTAAAGGTTTTGGTTGGTTAGAATTGAATATTTCATTGAAAGATAAAAAAATCACAGCTATCCCACACTGGACTCAAAAAAAAACAGTTGTGGTGAAAGATGGATTTTCTAAATATTTACAACATAACACATTTTGGAGATACAAAGGAGGAACAGATTATAAAAGATGTTTGGAGTATAGCTTTGCCAAAGCAGTGCAAGGTAAAGGAGCTAATTATAGCATCTTACCTCGTCTTCGGTTTCAATTTTTTTCTCTTTTTACGGGAGATACAATACAAAGAAAAGAGCTTTTTTATCTTTTACCTTATTTTAATAAAAGGGCTTTTGTCTTATTGTCCGCTTACGATTTTGTAAAAATATCCAGTCTGGAAAAAAAATACTTACTGCAAGCAGATACGATTCCTGAAATAAAAGGCTTATTTGAAAGGCATCAAAAAAAATTTTTGGTTGCTAGCAGTGCTTATACAGTAGAAAAAGGAAGGGATTTAAGAAATCATTTGCTTTTGAAGTCGCCACAAAAAGATTCCGATTATTTACATAATCTTTGGTTTGATTATCTAAAAAATAACTATCCTGATACTAAGTTTTGCGGGATGTTTGAAAAATTGAGACCGCAAGGTTTTTAAATAATATAGAGCTTTGAATTTGGCAAATTCAAAAGTCTATAATACTAGCAAGAGCATCCTTAATATCAGGATACAAAAAAGGGTGTTGTAACTGTAAAAGTTTTTGAGGGATTACTCTTTGCTCGTTTAATAGCAAACTAGACATTTCTCCATAAACCATTTTTAAAAAAATGGGAGCTATAGGAAAAAAAGCGGTTCTTTGTAAAGTTTGCGCTAGAATTTTGGTGAATTTTTTATTGCTAACAGGATTGGGACTTACTAAATTAAAAACGCCGTTGTATTTTTTTTCTGAAACGGCGAGGCGAAGAAAATAAACCACATCTTTGAAATGAATCCAGTTAAAAGCTCTTTTTCCTAAACCTATACTACCTCCTAAATTCATGCGGAATATAGGAATCAATTTTGCTAAAACGCCTCCTTTAGAACTTAAAACAGCTCCTAACCGCAAAATAACTATCTTTTTAGCTTTGGCTTGCAAGGCTTCTTTTTCCCAAGCTTTACAAACCTCTGCTAAAAACCCTTTTCCCGTAGCAGATTCTTCTACCAAGTTTTGAGAGCTACAGTTTGGATAATAACCAATAGCAGATGCAGAGATAAAAAAATCTAGTTTTTGCTCTTTTAAGGCTTGCACTAAACTTTTTGTATTCTGAACCCTAGAATCATAAATTTTTTTTTTCTGCCTTTTAGTCCATCTTTTTTTTGCAATGTTTTCTCCCATAAGATTAATCACCCCTTGTATGCCTTGCAGTGCTTCTTGAGGAGGCGCACCTTTTTTCCAAAGATGAAATTTTATAAGATAAGGTAATTTTTTTTTAGCGACAGCCAAATCTCTAGTCAACACCACAATTTCATGCCTGCTTAAATAAAGCTCTTCTACTAATTCGGAACCGATTAAGCCACTAGCACCTGTGATGAGAATTTTCATTTTTTTAGCCTGCTAAAAATAGAATTTGCGTGTTCCACTTCTCCTTCTAACTCGGCTAAAAGAGAAGCTGATGAAGCTTGTTTTTGAAAACCTGTTTTTTTGTATTCTATAAAAGAGGAGCTTTTCATAAAACTGCTCACGTTTAAGGGAGAAGAAAATCTCGCTGTTGTACCTGTCGGTAGGGTATGATTCGCTCCTGCCACATAGTCGCCCATCGCGACCGGAGAATAGCTTCCCCAAAAAATAGCTCCAGCATTTTTGATTTTAGCTAAAATACTTTTATTTGTGGAAAAAATCTGTAAATGTTCTGCAGCTACTTCGTTTATAATTTTTATGCTCTCGTTCAAGTTTTTTGTGGTAATAATAAATCCAAACTTACTAATAGACACTTGGAGTATATTTTTTTTTGGAGATTTTTCTACCAAAGAATCCACACAAGCTGCTATTTTTTTTGCTTTTTCTCTATTGTGAGTGACCAAAAGAGCTTTAGAATTATGCCCGTGTTCTGCTTGGGCTACAAGATCCGTTGCAATCCATTCCAAAGGAGTATTATCTTTTTCGTCTAAAAGAATGGCAATTTCGCTGGGACCTGCAATAGAATCTATACCCACTGTTCCAAAAAGTTGTCTTTTGGCTTCAGCTACGAAGTGGTTTCCCGGTCCTGTGATTAGATCTACTTTTGCTATACTTTCCGTGCCGTAAGCTAAAGCAGCAACAGCTTGAGCTCCTCCTACAGCAAAAACCTCGCTAATGCCTAAAAAATCTAAAGCCGCCAAAACGACACTGTGAGGCAACCCAGATTTTGTAGGGGGACTAACGACTTGAATAGATTCTACTCTTGCAAGTTGTGCTGGAATACAGTTCATCAAAACTGTGGAAATATAACCAGCTAGCCCACCCGGAATATAAATTCCTACTTTAGAAATAGGAGAAAATATTTGCCCCCAATAAAGCTCTGAAGTTTCCTCTCGCCAACTTTGAGGCATTGTTTTTTCGTGGTAGTGACGGATGTTTTTGGCTGCTTGCTGTATTGCTAACCGCTGTTTCTTGGATAATTGTTTAGCAGAGTCTTGAATTTGTGCTAACGGGACTTTTAAACTGTTAAGAGAAACCTTGTCTATATCTCGCGTGAGTTGGTATAGTGCTTCATCTCCTTTCTCTCTAACCTGTTGTAGAATAAACTCAACCTTTTTTTTAAATTCTGCTTGATTATTTTCTTCTTTCCAAAGAGAAAGCTTAAAATTTTCTGCTTGAAGTTGTTTTATCATAGAGCGATTTACTTTAAGAAAATCTGCTTTGCAAAAATTTTTTGAGAGGGTTTAAAGCAGGGTGGTTTAAATCATAGTTTTTAGAGTCATAGTATTTTCTATATTCTTCTTTACCCTCACCACCTACAGCATAATCATAAGCATAGATTTCAGCTTTTGGGTCTATAAGTTTTAATTTCTTATCACTAATACATTTGTTAAAATCATCCATACATTCAAAAAAATTGTTTTTATCTACACAGATTTTTCTAATCAAGTCTTCTAAATTTCCATTACTTTTGTTATCAGGGAAAGTAAAAATATTTTCTTTTTGTATTCCAGAATCTGCTAAAGTTTCTAAGAACTTTTCTCTACTACTATTTGCATCTATTATAAAATAAGTTTCTATTTCCGCTTCTTTATCTTGCTTGACCCTAACTTTAATATCATCTTTTCCACTAACAACATTTGTGTCTATGACAAAAAAATTTTCATCTGCTATACCCAGTTTCAAAAACTTACAAAAATCTTTTAGAAATTTTTTATCTGCTACTCCTTCCACAGCTATAGTTATTCTATCCATCTAATGAAATCCTCTAAATTCAATCCCACGGTCTATAGAACTTGTAAATTTTTTGTAATCATAAGAACTGGACTTTAAAATACCTGTCTTTTTACTCAAAAAAAGAGTGTGAATTTTAAATAGGTCTCTATACTTTGCGTTCTCTTCTTCTTTTAGAAATTTGTTGAGTTCTTGCATCATTTCTTTACTATGGCTAGAAATAAAGCAATCCACATTTTTTTCTAAAGACTGCTCGGCTATAATTTGCCAAAGAAATTTTTGAGATTTGTAGTGCAACCCATTTTCTACCTCGTCAATAATTACAAAATTATTTTCCATTGTATTAATCACAGCAAAAATATTTACAATTTTAATCAAACCATCCCCCATATAGTTAATAGGAATAAGTTTTTTACCTGCCCCTATATTAATATGTATTACTCCAGAAATATCTTCCATAGTTTCAATATTAAGAACGATTTTCTTCATCACTTGAATGAGTTCGTGTTTTTTGTTATCAAGAATCATTTTTTGAATACTTGCAGTATTAATCTCTGCAGCAAACATCTGACTACTATAAATTTGTTTATAGTTTTTTGCTGATTGCCCTACTAAATCTCCATTATTATCTACACAAAAAATACTAGAATATTTGTTTTTATTGATTTGAAAGGAATATACGTAACCTTTTATTTTCTGCTGGTTAGAGAATTCTTCAGTTTGATTGTTATTAGGAATCTTTACAATATTTTTTTCTCCAATCTGTGGAGAGTTAAAAATAGGGTTTATTTCAAGATTGATTTTTTCTTTTTCTATTTCAAAGGTTATTTTAATTTTATTGTTAATATCCCGTTCGTAAAAAGGAATAGAAAAATCACTAGAATTATTAAACTGTGCTTTTCTCAAAATTCCTAATCTGTATAAATTTACTGCTTCTCCTAATCCCGTAATTAAAAAAAGAGATTCTAAAATAGTGCTTTTACCAACGCTATTTCTGCCTACAAAAATATTGATTTTGCCTAAATCTTTTAGTTCAAATTCCTTGATACCGCGGAAATTTTTTATTTTAAGGCTTTTGATTTTTGCTTTTGTATTCATTTTTGGATTTCTGTTTGAAATAAAATAATAATTATAAACTTTATCTTATATTAAAGCAAATTTTATACATTTTTTAAGAAGCAGAAGCTCTTTTTTCGGCTAGTTTTTTCTCTAGTTTTGGAGGCACAATAAAATAGGTGTTTTCCTTAATATAGTTTAGGTTTTCTTGAACGATATTGCGAATTTCGCTTATTTTTTGGATAATTTCTTGGACTAGCACTTCAGGAGCAGACGCTCCAGCAGTAATACCTACAGAAGATATGTTTTGAAACCATTCTTTATTGATTTCGTCTTTGGATTCTATACGATACACTTGCATATTTTTCTTTTTCGCTATTTCTACTAGTCTCAAAGTATTGGAGCTAATACTAGAGCCGATAACTATCAATAAATCTACTCGCTTGCACATTTCTTTAACGGCGTTTTGGCGATTTTGGGTAGCATAACAAATATCATCTTTAGACGGGCATTCTAATTGAGGATATTTTTTTCTTAGAGCGGCTACAATTTCTGCGGTATCGTCTAGGGAAAGAGTGGTTTGAGTAATATAAGCAATTTTTCTATTTTTTGCTATATTGAGCATTTTTATTTCCTCTAGGTTGCTAACCACGATAGTTTGCTTGGGAGCATGTCCTAAGGTGCCTATCACTTCTACATGTTCTGGATGCCCTACCAGAATAATCACATAATCTCTGAGAGCGTATCTTCGGGCTTCTTTGTGAACTTTTGTCACTAAAGGACAGGTGGCGTCTATGATTTCTAAATTTCTTTGCTCTGCCTTTTTGCGAATTTCTGGAGAGACTCCGTGGGCAGAAAAAATGATTACGGATTTTTCTGGAACTTGGTTTAAATCCTCAATAAAAACAACCCCTTTTTTTCGTAAATTTTCCACTACAAAAGAGTTATGAACTATCTCGTGTTTGCTATAAATAGGCGTTCCATAAACTTCTAATGCTTTTTCTACTATGTCTATAGCGCGGACTACTCCTGCACAAAAACTTCTTGGATTTGCAAGAATGATAGTTAATTTTTTTTTCATCTTTACTTTGGAGTATTTTTTAAAAAATACAGCATAATTTTAAACAGAATGTTAATGCAATAATTTTGGGTTTTGAATTTTATCCAAAAAAAATTTTACTACCTGTTCCTGTTCCATCTCAGAACTATCCAAATAGACAGCGTCCTTTGCTTTCGCTAAAGGAGCTAAAACTCTATTTTTATCGTTTGTATCTCGCGTCTGAATTTCTTTTTTTAGAAACTCAAATTCGGAACCATCTAAAGAAATATTTTTCTCTATTGCCCTTCTTTGAGCACGAATTTCAATAGAGGCATCTAAGTAAAACTTAAAATCTGCCTCTGGAAATACAGCTGTTCCTATATCTCTTCCATCTACCACTAAAGAGTATGTTTTTGAAATTTTTTGCATTAAAGAATTAACCCACGATCTGCATTCAGGGGATTCAGCAAACATCTTTATAGTTTGAGTAATGGAAATATCACGGATTTTCTGTTCGGCAGATTCTCCTTTAATGAAAATTTGCTGAGCATTATTTTTGTAGGAAAATTGAAAAATAGAAGAATTATTTTTGAGATACTTAGGGATAAATTTCGGTGGAATACTTTTATTTAGTCCCAAGTAGGTCAATGAGCGATACAAAGCTCCCGAGTCCAGATGAATAATATTCAATTTTTGGGCTATTAGGCGAGCTACTGTGCTTTTTCCGACTCCTGCTGGACCATCTATTGCGATTAATAATTTTTCTGATAATTTTTTTGGTAATTTTTTTGATATTGTTTTTGAATTCATATCGTATATACGATTTCATTTTGGCTAGAATGTCTAATTCAAAAGTCTACTAAATATTATAGAGAGCAATACCAGAGTCCAATTTTTTGATGTTTTTGACAATCTCTTCACTACTAATTGCCACATCAATGTAGTTACTTTGGGTAAGCCATTTTTCTGCCACTTGGATTAAATCCTGCTTTTGTATAGCTCTGATTTTTTTTCTATAGTTTTCATAAATCTCGAGGCTTTCTCCTAGTTTTTTCTTTAAAAAATCATTAGCAGCTAATCCAGCGGGGGGGAGAGGTTTATCTAAATTACCAAAGGTTTGCAGAATCGCATCTTTGACTTGGAGCTCGCTAAAATTTCCTTGCAAAACCCAGTCTATTGCTTTTTGATAAACTTCCCAAGTTTCTAAAAGTCTAGGGTCTCTGTAGGAAAGAAAAGAAAAGATGCCACTTGTTTTTTGAAAGGAAACTAGCCCTCCGTAAGCTCCTCCTTTTTCGCGGATTTCTTGGTGAATAAAGCCTCCTTGTAAAATTCGGGAAAGCACTAAAAGTTTGGGGCTATCGGGGTGTTGATAATCCACAGTAGGGTAAGAGCGGACAACATAGGATATTGCTACGCTGGAGGTTTGCCAAATTTCTCGGATGGGTCGGGAGGGTGATTTTTCTGCTAAAAGATTAGAATGGATATCCCAGTTTTCTTTGATGGGAAATTGAAATTTTCTAGCCATCTCAGAAAAAATCGGGGCTGTATCTGCAATTTGATCTCCTGCTACAAAAAAAGAAATCGTAGCCTGCTCTAAAAATTCTTGCCAACTTTTTTGATAGTTTTGAGCTAGCTCTTGCCAGTCCGAACTTTTAAATTTTTGGAATTTTTTAAACTTTTTAAAAGAATGAATACCCCCTTGATCTTCTTCCAGTTTGAATGTTTTAGAAAAATAACGGTTAGCTAGCCCAGTAGCATAGACAAGTCCCTGCGCTGCTACAGATTCTGTTTTGGCTAGTGTGATCTCAGAAATCCATTGTTGGATTCTTTTGCTATTAGAAAAGCTATACTCCAACAGAGCTTCTTCTAATAACCCTTGCATTTTCTTTTTATTATTATTCAGTGATTTTGCAGAAACCCAGACTAATTGATGATAATTTTCACCATCTAGCCTCTCCACACAAAGGCTGCTAAAATTCAAACCTCCAGTATAGCGATTGATAAGAGCCGAAAACTCTTCGTAGCTGTGCTTTTTTGTTCCTATCTTGGTGAGCATGCTGCAGACTAAAGGAAACTGCCACAAATTTTCAAAATTGACTTTGGGGTTTTCAAGGTGAAGACTCCAATACTCCAATCCGTTCGTTGGTTGTTGGTATATGTCTATTCCTTTTTTTTGTTTTTTAGCTATACGAGGGATTTTTATGATAATCTCATCTAGATCCAGACTAGGTAAACATTCTATATTTTCTGTGGTAGTTTTTAGATCTTCTTTTTGAGGGATGGTTGCCTTTTGTTTCAAGATAGCAGCAGCTTTTTTTTGGATTTTATGATTGATTTCTTTTTCCTGTTTTTCCATATAATCTTTACTTGGATGCATCTCTACTCTTACTCTGTGTAAATTATCAATCAAATATTTTTGAATCAGATTTTCAAAATAATTTTCTTTCTTCACTCTGTTTTTTATTTTTTCTATTTGCTCGTCAAAATTTAAAGTTTTTATAATATTGCCCGAGTTCATCCAAGCTGCGACAATATTAAGAAATAAATGAAGACCGTAGGGCTCTTTGATTTTTCTGATACTGATTTCTTTTTGGTGAATGGCAGATTCTATAAAAGAAACATCTATTTTTTTGGTAACTATTTCTTTGAGTGTATCTAAAATCAAATTTTCCACTTTTTGTAAATTTTTCTTGGCTACTCCTTTTAAACCAACGGAAAAAACAGTTTCGCTGTATTCTTCGGCATAACCTGTAGTATCTGCCAAGTCCTTACCATAGTTAGATTCTATGAGTTTATAACGTAGAGGAGAAGCTAGATTTCCTAAAAGAATGGATGATAGTAGAGACAAAGCCAATACTTCATCAGAATCTTTGATCGGACAAGTAAGCCAGTTTAAGGCGATTTGGTAGGCTTCTTTATCTGACTCTTTTTTACTTAAAGGGTAAGAAAATTGAAATGTTTGCGGTTTGTTATAACGTCTTTCTTTGTCTATCTTGATCTCTTGGGATAGAGGTGCATCCCAGTGTTTTAAAACCTTCTCTTCTAAAAAAGCTAGCGTTTTTGTCAGTGGCAGAGAACCGTAGGAAAAAAATTTTGCGTTGCTGGGATGGTAGTGTATTTTATGAAATTCTCGCAGTTGTTCCAGAGTCAAATCCAAAATATCCAAAGGCTCTCCTCCCGAATTGTGATGATAGGTAATACTTGGAAAAACACTTTTTAAAGTCCTGCGATACATTATATCCACTGGATTAGACATAGCCCCCTTCA
This sequence comes from bacterium, assembly GCA_965216635.1. Taxonomy (GTDB): domain Bacteria; phylum SAR324; class SAR324; order XYD2-FULL-50-16. Next base: position 1,178,508 of record OZ244188.1, on the reverse strand, counting down.
TCTCATTAAAAACTACTCCTTGAGCGATTGTTTTTTCTTTGTCTTGTTCTAAACGATGAGCTTCTTGGCGAAAACTTTCTTCTTTGAGTAGTGGAAAAAAAACGGCATCTGTATAGACATCCATTAGATTATAAAAATCTTTAGGGTTTTGAGAAGCAAAAGGATACATAGTCCAGTCATTAGCTGTAAGGGCATTCATGAAATTTGCTAAACTCCTCTTGAGCATGGAAAAAAAAGGGTCGCGGACGGGAAATTTTTTAGAACCGCAAAGCACAAGGTGTTCTAAAATATGAGCAACTCCTGAAGAGTCTTGCGGGCAGGTGAGAAAGCCAATTCCAAAGGCGTTATTGGTATCCTTATTGCTACCTTTATTGCTTATATGCACTAAAGAAGCTCCATTTTTTTTGTATTTTAGCTGATAGACACAGCGGTGAATTTTTTCAATTGTATCTACTGCTTCTACAGTCCATCCGTGTAGTTCTTGTCCTAGTTTTAAGTGTGATTTCATCATATTACTGAATATAGATTATAAATGAAAAAAATTAAATATTTATTTTACTTGCCTGTTTTTTTAGCTGTTATTTCTTGTAGTAGTTTAAGCAAGAGCCAACCTTGGATTTGGGAAAAATCTCATAAAACCAGCTCTGGAGGAAATTTGCAAAAAACCAGCTCTGGAGGAAATTTGCAAAAAACAAGAGAGCAGATGGATGGAACAGCATCTTGGTATGGTCCGAATTTTCACAATAAAAAAACTGCAAACGGAGAAATCTACAACCAAAACGCTTATACTGTTGCCCATAAAATACTACCACTGGGTAGCATTATTAAAATCACAAATTTAGAAAATAACAAAAAAATTTATGCCCGAGTCAACGATAGAGGGCCTTATAAAAAAGGTAGAATCGTAGATGTTTCCAAAAGAATAGCTACAGAATTAGGTTTTATTAATATGGGAACCGCTAGAGTGAAATTAGATATAATCTCTTATCCCAAAAATTATGATAATGCCCGAGGCATTGCTCCTTATAAGCAAAAGGTTGTTCAGATTATTGCCTATCACAAGAAATCTCATGCTATACAGGGGGCTACCCGTTTAAAACAAGACCTCTACCCACTTCCTATTTTTATAGATCAACCCAATACAGAAATATTTTATGTTTTAACAGGTCCTTTCAACTCCACTAACAAAGCTACTCAAATCTCTCAAACAATCAACAAAAAAGGGTATAGTAGTTTTGTCCGCAGCTACAGAAAATAGTTATTTAGACTTTTGAATTAGCTTATCTAGTTTAGCCAAAGCAATCGTTAGTTATACTGATCCCATAGTTTTATTGTATCAAATTTTCAATAAATGTAGTAGTTCTTTGCCCAACCCAAAAAGCAGCTATTGTAATACAGGGTAAAGCAACTATTAACCGCAGTGCATAAATGTAAGTAGGCAATTTTTTTAGCACTAAATAAACAATAAGCCATACACTTAGTGCTATAAGTAGTTGTCCTATTTCAATGCCAATATTGAATCCAAGCAAACTCTGCCATATATTAGGAGAATCTAGGCTAAGTATTTTTTGCAATACAAAAGAAAATCCTAAACCATGTAAAAGCCCAATTAATGCGGTGGTCCAAGTTGTTGATAGTGTTTTTTTATTAACTATAGCAACCACTGCTACATAAATGATAGATAATGCAATAGTCATTTCAATCAAAGATATAAACCAAATACCTTTAGGAACATACCCAAAAAATCCCATAGACAAAGTAATGCTATGGCCCAAAGTAAAACCACTAACTCGCCAAAACAATGCAGATAGATTGGTAATACTCAACATAAGGCATACAATAAATAAAATATGGTCGTAGCCCTCCAGAATATGCTTAAACCCTTCTACTATAAAACTAAATATAGCTCGCATCATTGAACGGTTAATCGTAACTGGTTGATTCATGAGACCTCTAATACGAAAAACCCGTTGTTTTTTACCATTGTGGTCTATAACAAGGTTAGCAGTTTGTTCTTGTTTGTCTAGTTTGGGATTGAGGGTGCTTTGTAGACTATAGTCTGAAAGTGCTCGTTTGCTATCAAAGATTAATTCTACATCAACAATAGTATCTCCCACATAAGTTGCTTCAAAATCAGCTTGATAAACATTCCCTTGAATTGCTGTTTTGGCTTCTTTAAGACTAGAAAAAGGCACTTGTAAAATTGCAGGGTAAGCACGCAACCTGCCAATTTTTGATTTTAATATTTCACCATTGGCTTTTAAAATAATATTATCTGCAACAATTTCAGCTAAACCTTTGGGATTTTCTCTTAATGCATTTATATCAAGATAATGCATCAATATTCCTTGCTCTATTGTGTTTGTAGTATAGGGTGCTGGTATCTGTTTGCCGTCTTTTGTTTTTGCTCCTAATTTATCAGCAACAAGATACGCCATAGGTAGCCTTATCAGCAAATGAGTCTGTTCTTTTTCATAAAATATATGAAAGACACGAATATTAACATTAAGATTAAAATGAGCATGAACTACTGAGGATATAAAAAAGCTAGTAAGAACAGTAAAAAAAACCGTCCACCGAATCACTAAAAGGTATGATTTTTTATGTTCAAGAGAAGAACTTGATGGCAACATTACAAAAATCTAGGAGGATACAAGGCGTAGTTGCTACGCCCCGTGTTTTATGAGAACTTTGGATTACTACTTGAGACCTTTGAATTAGCTTATCTAGTTTAGCCAAAGCAATCGTTAAATTTTTTTTTAACTCTTGCCATTTGTGAAGAAATGCTCTTCAGTATTCCTACGAGCTAAAATTTTTTTTTGCACTTTTCTAACCATTTGGCTAGCCCCAATAGTGAGGTAAGCATAACACTAATTCAAAGCTCTCTACTTGTGAAGTAAATTCAAAAGACTCTCTTGGTTATTTTTTAACCATATTATTTGAACCAAAGTAGTAGACATAACCACTTTTACCTTTTAAATCTCCACGAGATATGCTTATAGATGGTTTTTTTAGCATAGTATTTTTATGCGTTTTGACCCATTCCGTTGCAGGCTGTAGAGTTGAAGTATAGAAAGTAGTTTCTGGCACTAGATAGTGATGCGGAATAGCGATTTTAGCACCTACTTGCTTAATCACAGAATCTGCTTGCTTATAATCAAGAATATGTCGTGAACCATCAACAGGTACAAAGATTACATCCACTTGACCAACCTTTTTTAGCACATTAGCAGGTGGATTGGGTCTATTGTCTCCCCACATCAATAGTTTAAGACCTCCTGTCTCTATCAAATACATGGTGTTATCAAAATGCCTAGAATTTGTAGGAGGACAAACATTTTGTCTACCTTCAAACTGTTTTACAGCATCTGTCCAACTCACAATTCCTGGAGCGACACATTGGTGTTTATCAGCAATTCCAGTTATTTTAACATCGCCTAATTGGAATGTGCCTGCCATCCTATCAAGGAGCATATGGGCTTCCAATCTACCTATGGCATCGTGGTCAAAATGGGCATGCGTTGACATACCAATATCTACTTCTACTTGTGGAAAATCAAGTCTATACCATAATCCCCAAGCCCCCGATGGATCATTCCGCCAAGGATCCACCATAATACTAATACCATTCGGTGATGTTATTTTAAACGCGGAATTAGAATAAAAGGCAATTCCTACCTTTCCTTTTGAAGCTTTAATACCTTTTTTTTGAATATCTATGATGCGGTTGTGGTTTTTACCAGATTTCCAAGTATCTAAACCATCTGTGTTTGCCATAACCCCAAGAGTAATACCTGATAGTATTAATATAGTCACCAAAGATACTAAAATTTTAGTTTTACTATTCATTGAAACCTTTTAATTTAAGAAAAGAGGCTGTTGAAGCAGACATTCTAATTCGGCAAAACAGGCTTATTGCTAGAGTAAAATATGGGTTATAGCTCCATAAGAATTAAAAGAACCACTGGCTCTTTTACATTCTATTTTTGCTAAATGCAAATTATAGAGTGTTTTTTAATATGATATTTCTTGCAATAAAAAATTTATCTAGCCTTGTCTGGCTTTCCTAATAACGTCTAACCTAACAGTCTCAAGTTAATAATAATAAGATAGACCTTTGAAATAGCGTTCTGTTTAGCCAAAGCAATCGTTAAAAAAAAAATTTAACTCTTGCCATTTGTGAAGAAATGCTCTCCAGTATTCCAGCGAGCTGAAATTTTTTTTGCATTTTTCTAACCATTTGGCTAGCCTCACAATAGTGAGGTAAGCATAACACTAAGAGGCCTTTGAATTAACGTTCTGTTTAGCCAAAGCAAGCTTACTGCTTTTACTCTATACAGGCTTTAGCAAAAGAGCCACTGGTATGACCATTTGGCTAGCCCCAATAGTGAGGTAAGCATAACACTAATTCAAAGGTCTCACTAATACAAAGGTCTATAAGATATTTGACTTAACCTGCCTCTAGAAAAATCGTCTAGAAGTCGTATTAATTCAAAAACATTTAGCTATGATACTCTATTTTTTTATATAATATAACTTAAAATGTTTTTTTTTTTTTGAAATAATTCTTTTTTCAAAAACCTAGCTAATTTAAAACAAATTTTTTCTTGCAAATTAACGAACAATTATTCTATCCTCTAAATAGAACTTAATTTTCAAAACATAACAATGAGAGAAATAATAGATGCCATAATGCCAGTAATCGCTCTTTTGGTGGTTTGTGCCCTGTTTAGTATCCCAGTTATCTGGGGAATGGTTGTTAGCACTTCTTTATTGGGACATTTGAGTCAATTATTAAAGCCCCAATCTTTAAAGAGTCAAAAAAAATCTAAACAAAAATAGTCTTGTATGTACGATAGCGGTGAATTAAGAAAAGGTCTGCGCATTGAATTAGAAAATATCCCTTATATTATTGTAGGGACTCAGTTTGTAAAACCAGGTAAAGGCCAAGCTTTTACGAGGCTAAAACTAAAAAACCTACTCAATGGTGCGGTTATAGATAAAACTTGCAAAATTGGAGAAAAAATAAAACCTTCCGATATTGCAGAAAAATCTATGCAGTTTCTTTATCTAGATAAAGAGAACTATCTTTTTATGGATTTAGAGGATTTTACACAAGTATCCATTTCTAAAGAACAGATTGGTGAAGACTGGAAATGGCTCATAGAAACTATAGAAGTAAAGGTGATGCTCCACAAAGAGCAACCTGTGGGAATAGAATTACCTCATTTTAGCGAGCAAAAAATTATTTCTACTGAAGCGGGCATAAAAGGAGACAGAGTGTCTAAAGCAATGAAACCAGCTACTGTAGAGACTGGGGCTATCATTCAAGTTCCTATCTTTATTAACGAGGGAGATAAAATTAAAATAGATACCCGTAGTGGTGCTTATATGGAGCGGGTGAAATAGTTTGAGAACTTATTACTCTTCTAGTCGGCTTATCCAAGTAGCAAAGGTTAGAAAAATATGGAATTAAAATTTTATTTACAAAATCAAGTTCTGTTTCTCCTTCTACAATAATAGCCAGTCTCATCATTTAGGCACTCCTCCAAAAACATTTTTTTGCCAAAGTTCACCTATAGTAAAATCTTCTAACCATTTTTTGTGATTGTCGTAGTCTAATCTTTTAAATTGGCTAGCTCCTTGTTCGTTCATTTCCGTTACAATTACATCTTCAGCTTCAAATTCTTCTAGCAATAGAGGGGATTGAGTTGCCAAAATAACCTGCTTGTTTAGAGATAATCTTTTAATCAATGTAGCAATTAAGCTAATAGCGTAAGGATGCAAACCCAACTCGGGCTCGTCTATAATCACTACATTAGAAATTCTATCCTGTGGCATACAAAGCAAAGTAATTAAAGCTATCACTCTTAAAGTGCCATCGGAAGTTAGATGAGCTCCAAAAGTTTTTTCTGTTTTTTTGCCTTTCCAGCGGAGAAAAATTTTACCGTAACTTTCTTCTAATTCAAAATCTTCGAAAACAGGTAAGACACTTTCAAGAAGCATAACAATTTCATCATAAATTTTTCTCTTATTATTTTTTAAATCTAATAAAACAGCTGCTAGATTGCTTCCTTTTTTATTCTATCTCTAATAATTTGGCGAGTTCTCCGTTTTGATACATTTCAATAATAATATCACAACCTCCGAGAAATTTTCCCTTATAATAGATTTGAGGAATGGTGGGCCAATTAGAAAAAATTTTGATGTTTTCTCTAATAAAAAAATGGTTGAGTATATTAAAAGTTTTGTATTTTGCTCCTAGCCGATTAAAAATCTCAATCACTTGAGCACTAAAGCCACACTGGGGTAAAGAGGCATTGCCTTTCATATAGATTAGCAGAGGATTTTCTTTAATTTGCTCTTGGATTATTTTCAAAGCCTCTGTTTCGTCTACTGTGTCTTCTAGTAAAATTTCAGCGTGATGTTGCATTATTCGTGTTCATTGAAGGTTGTTTTTATTCGCAAAGCATGGATTTGTTCTTTTAAGGCATCTCCTAGAGCCTTATAGATCATCTGGTGCTGTTCTATTGTAGATTTTCCTTTAAATTCGCTGGAAACCACATCTACTCCAAAGTGTTTTTGATCTCCTGCGAGGTCTTCTACAACCACATTTGCATCGGGAATGCTTTGTATAATTTTTTCCTTTATGATTTCTGGTGTCATTGTAAGTATTTTATATTTTTATTTGATTTTATAATTTTTTATCCAGTAAGTCAATTCTTAAAAAATGTAATAATTTAAAAAACTTTTGTCTTGAAATTTTTTCTTTGGGGAAGAGAACAGCTTTTTTGATCGCAAATAGAAAAGATGAGCTTGCCTGCTATGAATTTTGGAATCAGTTGATTGTTTTTTTGGAGAGCTTTGATCTTAAATTCTACTGTATTTTGATGCACAAAAATAAAATCCTGAAAAACTTCATCATAAATTTTTATAGGTGCAGATTCTTCAATCTCTTGTAACTGCCAATTTTTATCTAATAGTTCCACTTTAGTGCTGATAGATGGAGAAGTTTTTTTTGCAGAGTAAATATGCTGTCCTTTTTTAATTTTTATTTGTAAGAAAATTGCGACTACATTTTCCTCTTGTATTGCTGTGACAAAAATTGTGAGGTTTTTCGTGTACTTTTCCGCCTTCAGTGATGTAGGCAAAGAAAAAAGAAAAACAAACAAACAAATACGAAAAAAATAGCTATAAAAAATTTTTCCTCCTCATTTTCTTAATTTTCCAAATGTTACTGTAATCAGCGAAGAAACCGCTCCACTTACCGTTATCACCTCTAAATTTCTTAGATCTTCTGCACCTAACCATCCATACATAGGAAGAAATCTATGAAAAGTTTTGAATTTGCTTATCTAGTTTAGCCAAAACAGGCTCATTGCTTAAAACTTCAGACAGGCTATTGTGAAACTGCCACTGGCTGTTTCACATTTCACTCTTGCTGAACGTTAAGTTTTGTAGTGTTTAGCACTACGCTGTTAAAAAAAAAATTGTCCCTTGAAATACTTGAGTATTCCTGCGACCCAATTTTTTTTTTGCACCTGTTTAAACCATTTGGCTAGCCGTCGCATCAGCGCAATTCAAAGGTCTATTATATAAATTTATTTGCAATTTTTTGCAAGCATTTTAATAAGCTATTTTTTAATATAAAAGGCTACAAGTATCTCAAAATCACAATTTCTAACTGTTTTGCTGAAACAGCACCCACGACAATTTCTCCTTTTAAGAATTTATTTTCTACAACTCTACCAATAATATAGCTAGGAGTAGAAGATATTCCTGCTTTTAAAGCGATTTCTATATCTCTATCCACTAGTTCTTGATATTTTCTTTTATCCAAACAAGAATTAAATTGATTTTTGTTCTTTATACCTATCATCACCGCGTAGTTTTTTAAATCTCTGAATTGAAGTGCTGAAGTATTAGCAAAAATTAAATTATGCAGTGGCAGGAACTTACCTTGCTCTCTAGCACATTCCGCTGCAATCGCAGCTTCATCGGCTTCTTTATGAAAAGAAAGGGGAAAATGGCGATAAGCAAAAGCTACTTTTTTGCTATATTTCGCTATCAGACTATTGATGACTGGCTGATTTTTTTTGCAGAAAGGACACTGATAATCAGAAAATTCCAAGAGCATTACTTTCGCTTTTTTATTACCTCGTACAAAGGCTGTCTCTATGGCTATCTTTATCAGTAGTCTGCTAGGCTCTTCTAAAGAGAACTTGACTTTACCTTTTTTTACTAATCTTTTATAAGCCTCCTCTTGTCTTTTAGCCTGCTTCACATCTTTGAGGTATTGAAAAATTCTAGGTTTTAGATCTTTGTAAGTGCCTTTTTTGAATAGTTCATTGTTGTCGTAAAATGCTCTAATTTCTTTTTCTGAGACGATAATTTTTTTTTCTCCAATTAAATCAGTGACTACTTTATTTTGAAATTTGATTTGGATTAATTGATGAAGCTCTTCTATCAGTTTTTGAATTTCTGAATCTCTGAGTTCCTTTAATTTTACTACTTTGCCATTTATCTCACCTACAACCGTCTTATCTCCTATTAGCTCCTTTGCCAATAAATTTTTGGCAGGTGATTTTTTGACTTGAGCAGAGATAAGAAAAAGAAGAGAGAAAAAAATTAAAAAAAATTTACGCATTATCTTTTTTGGATGAGAATTTTTTTCCTACTAACAACCTCAAAATCATCTCTACTCAAAATAGAGATTATATTGAGACCATCTTCTAGTTTCAGGCTTACTTTATCTTTTACCTGTGGCTCTTCAAATCTTCTATAAAATATCTTCTTCCCATTTTGGATGATAAAAACACTTTCCACCCCCGTATCATCTTCTATATTAAAATCAACCACAACAGATCTTTTTTTTGAAACTAAGGGATAATCTTGAACACTAATGATAGAAGGAGAATTTTGAATGGTTGAAATTTGTTTTTCCTCATAAGCAATGGAAAAATTATGCTCTATTTCACCAAACAAATAGGTGTTATCTTTTATGGATAAAGAGAGGTCTATTTTTTTGTCTTTTAAAGCTTTTTGCAAAATAAACTCAAATTGTATTTTTTCGCTTTGTCCTTTTTTTAAGACTGGAATACTAGCCTTTGCTTCTGTAAGTAAAACCTTATTTCCTTCTCCATTTTTCAAAGAAATACTTATAATGCCAGAATCAGTTTTAGAAATATTTTTTAAATTTAATTCTAGTTTGATTTTGCTAGAAGGCGTTATAGCTTTTTTTTTACCTTCTGCATTGTAAGCCTGAATTTCATAGCCTAAAAAGGATTGTGGGATTTCGTTAATATGAAAAGAAAATTCTTGAGATGAAATTACTTTTTCTTCTGCGAAGGAAAGATGCAATTTCAAAAAAACTTCAGTTTCTGAAAAAATATTGTGTATAGTTACAGGGACATACCACATCTTTTTTTCTTGTGGTTTTAAATTGCCAAAAACAAATTGCTTTTGACTAAAATCTGCAATATTGGATGTGATTATGGCTTGTAGCTGTGCACTTTCTTGGCTAGAAAGATTCTCCACTTCAGCACAAAAATAAATCTCATCTCCTGCAGTGACTTCTTTGTTAGAAGACTTTACTAAACAGGGTTTTTTATTTTCTTGTGCTATCTCCACCCAAAAATGGGTTTTCGTTTTAATTTTTGTAGAACCACCCTTTGTCCACTTGATATTTAAATCGTTTAGTTTTTCAGATAATTTTTCTGTTTGTGTTTCTTTTTCCATATCAATGATTTCGTAGGCATTTTTTTGTAACTGCTTAAGTTCTAGTTTTTCATTAGTTTTTTTTGTATGGGAAGCTGTCAGAATTTTAGCTGCTAGATACAAAGGATAGTCTTTTTTTAGTTGCACTATATCAAAACCAGAATTGGCTTTTCTATCATCTGCAATACTAAAAATGGAGTGCGAAAATTTGTTATCAAAAGGAAAGGTAAGTTTCTTTTCTGATTTATCTATAACATCTCCCCATTTTGTGAAACCACCCTGTAGACTTTTTGCACCATACTTATCATTTTCTACAATTTGTATTAAGTTTTTGCTGACAACCAAAGGATTTAGCTCAATATGAGGAGTAACACCTATGGACTGTATGGAAGTATCATTAGGAGTTAAGTATTTTGAAATAGTCATCTTAATTGCTGATCCGTCTTTAAATGGATGAAGTTGTTGTACAGAGCCTTTGCCATAAGTTGTTTTTCCCAAAATTAGTGCTCTATTGTTTTGTTTTAAAGCAGCAGAGACAATTTCTGATGCAGAAGCAGAACCACTATTTACTAAAACAACAAGCGGAACACGGGCAACAGTGTTATACCAGCGAGAATTATAGGTTTTTTTGCTTTCATTTCTAGCTCCTGAAGTAGAAACAATAACGCCTCTATTCAAAAACTTATCACTTACCTTGATGGCTTGGCTTAACAAGCCTCCCGGATTATTTCTTAAATCTAAAATAATTCCCTGAAAATCCGAAAAACTATAGTTGATTTTATTCAAAGCCTGTTCTAATTGCTTTGTTGTATTTTGTTGAAATCTAGACAAACTAATATAGCCGATTCTTCCTTTTTTAGTTTTTAAAACTAGTGCATTCACACTTTTGACAGTAATTTTTTCGCGAGTAAGTATAAATTGTTTGGGTTTTGAAAACCCCTTTCTGTTGATTAGAATTTTTACTTTTGTGCCTACTTCTCCTCTTATTTTTTGAGAGGCATTTCCCACTGTAAAAGTAGAAGTAGATTCACCATCTATTTGCAAAATTTCATCCTGTGCCTGTAAGCCCGCTTTAAAAGCAGGTGAACCTACAATGGGAGAGATAACAACTATTTGTTTACCTCTAAAACCTATATACATTCCTACTCCGCTATAGATTCCTTTAGTATCTGCTTGAAATTCAGTATAGGCTTCGGGAACAAAAAGGACAGTGTGTGGATCTAGTGGGGAAAGTATTCCGCGAATTGCTTGGTATTCTACAGCCTTTAGACTGTCTTTTTCCTTGAGTTCTCTTTTAATAAAAATAACAATTTCTTGGATAGCTTTATCAACATTTTTTAAGTTTTCTAATTTTTTAAAGTTAAATTTTTTTTTAACTTCTTCTACTTGGACTACAGCGGATTTAAATTTTTCTTTTTCTGAAATATGGAGAACTACAGGAGGTATTTTGAAAGCAAGCCTTTCTAAAACACTCCGCATGATCTTATATCCGTCCAGCCTTTCTGGGTCTACATAGGAATATTGTAATTGATTTAGAACTTGAGAAATTTCATCCGAATCAGGATAAAATTCTTCACTCTCTGCTTGACTTTGGAGATTCCAATTAAAAAAAACGACAGTGCTGAAAACAACCAAAAAAATACCCAAAAAAAGGATTTTTTTTTTCTTTAATATATTCATTTTTTTAAACAATAGTTTCGCTGTGCTAAGCTAAATTTTTATGTAGATCTTCATTAAGTTGAAAATCCCCTTTACTAGTTATACATTCTATTTTACCACTAAGAGAGTTTCTTCTAAAGAGCAAATCATCTTTTTGAGCAAGCTGTTTTGCTTTAACTTCTTTTAAAGGTTGATTTCTGCTATCCAAAATAACAACTTTAGAACCAGCAGTGATATACAAACCAGACTCTATAACGCACCTATCTCCGAGTGCAATTCCTACTCCTCCGTTGGCTCCAATAAGACAGTTTCTTCCTATAGAAATAACTGCTTTTCCTCCTCCAGATAGGGTTCCCATAGTGGAGCAGCTTCCTCCAAGGTGGGTTCCAGAACCTACAAAAATTCCAGCAGAAATTCTCCCTTCTACCATATTGGGACCTTCTGTGCCAGCATTAAAATTAACAAATCCAGTGTGCATCACAGTAGTCCCTTTTCCCAGATATGCTCCCAATCTTACTTTTGCTGAATTGGCAATTCTGACATCTGAAGGCAAGATATAATCTAACATTTGCGGAAATTTATCTACGCTTTTTATATGCAAAATTTCTCCACGGCAACGGTACTGCATTTGTTTGGCTTCAATTTCGCGAACATCTACTGCTCCTTGATTTGTCCAACACAAATTAGGCAAAATAGGAAAAATATTTTCCAAATTCAGCTCATTTGGTTTATAGATTCTTTTGGATAAAAGGTGCAGTTTAAGGTAAGCTTCAAGCACTGTTTTAATAGGTTTATCTTCTACCATACCTACCAAAACAAATGTTTGGTTGCCAAACAAAGCTTGCAAAGTAGTGCTCGGTTCTAATAGATTTTCTAATTTTTTTATATCTGCTGTTAAGCTATCCAACCTTATTTGAAAGTTACCCTTCTGTCCGTATTTTTTAGTGACTTTTTCGTAGGTTTCTTCTTTAACTGAAATCCAGCTGTAAAAAGCTTCTATGCATTCTTGCTTATTATTTAAAGTTGCAATTCCTAGTGCTGTGATGTTCATTTTTAATAGCTTTAGCTTGATTGACGTATATAAGGCAACCCCATTTTTCTAAACCGCTGAATCCTATCCTCTACCAACTTAGGAGTATCTTTTTCTGCTAACTTTTCACATTTTTGCAAAATAGCTGTTTTCACATTTTGTGAAGTTTGTAAGTGATCCAAATGGGTACCTCCATTAGGTTCAGGGATAATTTTAGTAATAATTCCTAAATCTAAAAGATCTTGCGCAGTATAACGCAAACTTTTAGCGGCATCCTTTGTTTTTTCAGTGGTTTTCCAAAGAATAGAAGAACAACCCTCGGGGGAAATAACCGAATAAATAGAATGCTCCATCATCAAAGTCACGTCAGTGACGGCTAAGGCTAAAGCCCCTCCGCTACCTCCTTCACCCAACACAACAGAAATCAGTGGAGTTTTTAAGCCAGCCATTTCCATCAGATTCAAAGCAATCGCTCCCGATTGGTTTCTTTCTTCTGCTTCAATACCGGGAAAAGCCCCCGGTGTATCAATAAAATTGATAACAGGTAAGCTGAATTTTTCTGCTAACTTCATAAGTCTCAATGCTTTACGATAACCTTCTGGTCTGGGCATACCAAAATTACGGATCAAGTTTTCTTTGGTATTTCTACCTTTTTGATGCCCTACTAGCATCACGGGAATACTATCCAATTTTGCTAGCCCCCCTATAATAGAAAGATCATCAGCAAAAGTCCTATCACCGTGCAACTCCAAAAAATCTGTAGTCGCATTCTCCACAAAATCTGAAATACTAAATCTCATTGGATGTCTGGCTATTGTGGTTTTTTGCCAAGCATCTAACTTGCTATAAGTAGTTTCTTTTAATTTATTCAACTTTTCGTAAAGTTTTGTTATTTCTTCATCAAAATTCGCATTGGGCTCTTCCCTGTTTAAAATTTCTAACTCTTCAATTTTTTTGGAAATTTCAATAATAGGCTTTTCTATTTCTAAAACATTCATAATTCAACTATGTTGTATACATTGTACTGTAAATTTTAGATAAATCAAACTTTATTCCATTTTGCCATAAAATTTCACGCCGCGCTTAACCCTTGCCTTTTGGTTTTTTTTTCTCCAATTATTAGTATCTCTTAAGCTATAAACACAGCCACAATATTCCTGTTGATAAAAATTTTCTCTTTTAGAGATTTGAATCATCCGCTCAGAACCTCCTTTTTTTCGCCAATTAAAAGTCCAATAGCACAAATTTGGATATTTTAAAGCGGCACGCAAACCAGAATAATTAATTTGCTCCATATCCTTCCAACGAGAAATTCCTAGAGAGCTAGAATAAAGTTTATAATCATTTTCAGATGCATAAAGAGCTGTTCTTTCAAATCTCATATCAAAACAAACAGTGCAACGGAATCCCCTTTCAAGCTCATACTCCAATCCCTTGACTCTAAGAAACCAGTTATCTTTATCGTAGTCTGCATCTACAAAGGGAATTTGTAATTTATCGCAAAATTTTTTATTTTCATTTTTGCGAATTTCGTATTCTTCCTTAGGATGAATGTTGGGATTATAAAAAAAAACTTTTAAATCTAAACCAGAATGGATTATAGCCTCCATCACTTCACCCGCACAAGGAGCACAGCAAGAATGGAGCAAAACTTTTTTTGCTTGATTCGGTGCTCTCAAAATTAGTCTTGTATTTTTCATAATTTTAGTCTAGCATAGAGTTCAATTCCTGTCAAAGTTTTATAAAGATGCTTTCTATTATTATTTTACTATTATTATTTATTACCTTTTTCAGTGTTATTATTTTGCCTCTTTTTTTGCAACCTACAGAGAAATTGAATTTAAACAAACAGAAACAAGAATCTCAAGTAGGAACTATCTCTGCAAAAGAGCCAGTAAAAGAGCCTGCAAAAGAGCTTGCAAAAGAAATAGCACAAACGAAACAGATTCGGTTAAAAGAAATAGAACAGGATTTCGATCAAGGAAAAATAGATAGGTTAGAATATCAAAAACTTGTTCTTGTGATTAGTAAAAAAATCGTCTAAATTTATTTATCTACCAACTACTTTAAAAATATGATTGAACAACAAAGCGAAAAACTACAGCAAGATTGGGAAACAAATCCTCGCTGGAAAAACGCAACCCGCACCTACAGTGCAAAAGATGTGATTAGATTAAGAGGTAGTATTCAACCTGAATACACCATAGCCAAGCAAGCAGCAAATAAACTTTGGCAGCTGATTTATGGCAACACCTCTAAAAAAGGCTATGTGAATTGTATGGGAGCACTCACAGCGGGACAGGCGATGCAACAAGCAAAAGGCGGTTTAGAATCTGTTTATCTTTCAGGTTGGCAAGTGGCAGCCGATGCTAACACTTCAGAGCAGATGTATCCCGATCAATCTCTTTATGCCTATAATTCAGTTCCTAATGCTGTTCGTAGAATCAACAATACTTTCAAACGAGCCGATGAAATTCAATGGAAGGCTATTTGCGAAGGAAAAATCAAACCAGAGCAAGCCATTGATTATTTTCTCCCTATTGTAGCAGACGCCGAAGCAGGCTTTGGTGGTATTTTAAACGCCTACGAGTTGATGAAAAATATGATAGAATGCGGTGCTGCTGGAGTGCATTTTGAAGACCAGCTTTCCGCTGTCAAAAAATGTGGCCACATGGGAGGTAAGGTGTTAGTGCCTACACAAGACGCTGTGCAAAAGTTAATTGCTGCTCGTTTAGCCTCCGATGTTTTAGGAGTGCCGACTATTATTTTAGCGAGAACAGACGCTAACGCTGCCAACCTACTAACTTCTGAGGTGGACGATTACGACAAAGAATTTATTACTGGAGAACGCACTGCGGAAGGATTTTTTAAAGTCAAAGCGGGGCTAAATCAAGCAATTTCACGAGGTTTGGCTTACGCTCCCTATGCAGATTTATTATGGTGCGAAACCGCTACCCCAGATCTCAAAGAAGCTGAAAAATTTGCCAATGCGATTCAATCCAAGTATCCCGATCAGGGTTTGGCTTATAACTGCTCTCCGAGTTTTAACTGGAAAAAAAATCTTGACGATAAAACCATAGCAGGATTTCAGCAATCATTGTGCGATATGGGTTATAAATATCAATTCATCACTCTAGCTGGGATTCATAATATGTGGCACAGTATGTTTGAGCTTTCTTATCACTACGCAAAAGGCGAAGGAATGAAACACTATGTAGAAATGGTGCAACAACCAGAATTTGAGGCAATAGAAAAAGGTTATACTTTTGTGGCGCATCAGCAGGAAGTAGGAGCGGGCTATTTTGACGATATAACCACAGTCATTCAAGGGGGAAAATCTTCGGTTACTGCTTTGACTGGCTCTACAGAAGAGGCTCAGTTTTAGTCCAAGATCAGACTAGAGAAACTCCCGCCTTTGATTTGCGGGAGTTTCTACTTCTACTTGAAGCGTAAGACGAAGCGAATAAATAGAGCAGCAGGTGCTTCTACTTCTATCGTTGTTTTTGTAGGCACAGTTCTTGGAGTTAGGGTTTCCTGTTGTCCTTCAGTGTAAATTGGAGTTACTATTCCTTCTACTAGTATTCTTCTATCTTCATCAGTAAAAAAGAATCCACTATTTCTATCATCGAAAAAACCAAGACCGACTAAATTGCTAGTTGGATTACTTATAAAACCTCCTACCAATACAGAGGAGGGAATAGGACTCGGCTCTGCCTGTAGTGCTACTGAGGTTCTTGTTGGCTCTGGTGCTGCAAGCACCTGTTTTACAGAGAGCTTTGCCCCCACCCACAGCAGTCCCGCTTCTATGGAAAAGTTTTTGCTAAAATTTCGCTTATAGCCAAGATGAACGGCGGGGGCTATTTTTGAATCCGAGCCTCCGTTTGTTTCTAGCTTGGCTTGGGCTAAACCAGCTCCTGCATAGAGCCCGTAGGGCAGGTGCCAATCTACTAGTACAATTTGACTATCCAGCTTGTTATCTCCCGCACTCCATTGGTGTAGGCTAAAAGAAACACGAAACTTTTCAAAGTCGTAGCCTAGTTGCAATCCGTTACCTGCTAAACTGGTATTTTCGTTGCTAATGGAAATAGATGTAGTAGAAGAATCTACAACTGTTCCTGCTAAAAATTCACTAAAAGAGGCTACAATCCCTTGGAAGTGGTTGAAACAGGCAGCTTCATCTGTCGTTGCTGTAGAGGATGCTGGATTAGAAGTAGCGTCAAACTGATAATTCGTATAGTCTCCAGCACTATAGCTACCATCTTCACAAATATCCACTACAGCAGCGATTGCTATTGCGTCGTAATTGGAACTGTAACTCAAAGCACCACCATTAGCCAAACCTTCTGCACCTGCAGTTTCGCCCGAAGATACATTATCGGTGGTACTCGCACTGAATGTCGTTGTTATAGAAGTTTTTCTGATGTATTCTGTAAGAGTAGTGTTTTCTGTGGTGGTTTTTATTTTAGCACCCAGATAAAAGGGACTAACCCCAATAGACCAACCCTGCTGTCTTGCTTCTTGGGCTTGCAGATTATTTACTCCCGCAAAAAGTAAAAGCAAGCACGAAAGCGAAGCTAAAATTGCCAGGGTTATTTTGCTTGATTTCACAGTTTCTTTTGTTTGCCTAATTTCTTGTGATTTTATAATTTTTTGAAATTCCATAGTCTTTTTTTGGTTTAATTTGTTTGACGTCATAGTTTTTTGAGATTCCATAGTCTTTTTATAGTTAATTTTGGTTATTCAGTTTTATTTTTATAAAACTTTATAAAGGATAACTAAAAAAATAAAAACAATCAATCTTTTTTTTAGTTAATTTTGATTATTCAGTTTTATTTTTATAAAACTTTATAAAGGATAACTAAAAAAATAAAAACAATCAATCTTTTTTTTTATTTTGGTTTTAAAAGAACAACTAAAAACCTAAAAATAGTCAAATTTTTTTTTTAGTTTGCTTGTTTTTGGTTGTTTTTGGAGGGAATTTTTTCTAAAATGCTATAAAACCCCAACAATAAACTTAAATATAGGCAAAGTTTGAACTATTTTTAGTTAAAAAGCAACCCCAATATTGAGACTTTTGAATTTAGCGTGCTAAACAGAACGCAAATTCAAGGTTTTTAGCAAAATAAAATAGACCTTTGAATTTAGCGTGCTAAACAGAACGCAAATTCAAGGTTTTTAGCAAAATAAAATAGACCTTTGAATTTAGCGTGCTAAACAGAACGCAAATTCAAGGTTTTTAGCAAAATAAAATAGACCTTTGAATTTGCGTTATGTGACGGCTAGGCAAGGCGAAAAAATTTTTTAGCTCGTAGGAATACTGAAGTATTTCAAGAGTTAAAAATTTTTTTTAATGGCGTAGTAAAAAACACTACAAACCTTGCATACTCCAAAAAAGGACTGCAAAAGAGCCACTGGCTCTTTTGCTAAAGCCTGTATAGGGTGAAAGCAATAAGCTTGTTTTGGCTAAACAGAACGCAAATTCAAGGTTTTAAGGTGATTTTGATGATAAGAGTAACCACATCTTTCATTTTGGAATAGCTTATCCCAAAATCATTTTTATTGATTATAGCCGTTGCTTCTAAAACTATTTTATCCTTACTACTAGCTAAAACCTTTCCTTTTAATTCTATTTCTTTGGTGATTGCTTTTATTGTTAGGTTTCCAGTGGCTAAAATTTCGCCTCCTTGTCCATTGGTTCCATTGGTGTTTGCTCCTAAATATTCTATTTTACTACTTTCAAAAGTAATTTTAGGGTGATTTTTAACATCAAAAAAATCATCCTTCCTTAGATGTTTGTCTCTTCTTCTGCTATCTGTATCTACAGAATCAGCTTGTATTTCTGCGCTTACAGATTGAATTTTTTGATCTTTATCTACCGAAACTTGAGCCTCATATTTTTTAAAAACTCCATTAACATTGGAGATAAAAGCGTGGCAACAGGCGGTAAAACCAACAGAGCTGTTTTTTTTATCTATTTTATACGGTGTTATTTCTTGGGCTAGTGCTTGTGGTATTGCTTTAGGTATTATTTGGGCACTAAAAAAAAGAAATAACAGTAAAAAACTAACAATGAATTTTTGAACGATTGATTTAAACATAATTGATGGATATATTTTTGGGTTATAAGATTATAGACCTTTGAATTAGGCATTATAGGAAAGCTAGACAAGGAGCGAAAGTTTTTTACCCAAGAGGAATACTGGAGTATTTTGAGAAATAAAAAACTTGAGCAACGCAGTATAGCCGAACTAGAATGCCTAATTCAAAATTTTAAGATATATACTTTCCGCTGTCAAGTACTACTTTTAAACCGTCTAAATGTGTTTTTTTTAAAAATAGCTATTTTATTATTTGCAATTATTGAAAAAATTAATTATCTTTAGGGTTGCAGTGTCAATGACACTGGATTAAAAACCTAAATTAGACTTTTGAATTTGCGTTCTGTTTAGCCTATACGGCGTTGAAAAAATTTTTTAACTCTTGAAATACTTGAGTATTCCTGCGAGCTAAAAATTTTTTTCGCACCTGTTCTAACCATTTGGCTAGCCGTCACATAACGCAAATTAAAAACCTAAATTATTTAAGAAAATGAAAAACTTAAAAGCATTACTGCTAGTTGGCTTGCTTTTTACAGCCAACCTGGCTTTTGCAGAAAAAAAAGTTCTCAATGTCTATAATTGGTCGGATTATATCGCTGAGGATACAGTTGCTAAATTTGAAAAGAAAACCGGCATTAAGGTTAATTACGATGTGTTTGATGGTAATGAAATTTTGGAGGCAAAACTTTTGGCTGGTTCATCTGGCTACGATGTGGTTGTGCCTTCTGCTAGTTTTATTGATAGACAAATAAAAGCTGGGATTTTTCAAAAGCTGAACAAATCTGCTTTACCCAATAGCAAAAATCTGGATAAAGCTATTGCGAAAAGAGTATCGGTATATGATCCTGGTAATAAATATTCTATCGTTTATATGTGGGGAACAGTAGGCTTTGGTTATAACGAAGAAGCTATCAAAAAACGCATGCCAAACGCTCCCGTAGGTAGCTGGGCTATGCTTTTTGACCCCAAAGTTGTTTCTAAATTTGCAGATTGTGGGGTGAGTTTTTTAGATTCACCAACAGACGTAATTCCTGCAGCTTTAGCTTACTTAGGCTTGAATCCTGATAGCAAAAAAACTAAAGATTTAAAAAAAGCAGAAGCAGTAATAAAGAAAGTTCGCCCTTATATTCGCTCCTTTAATTCATCACAATACATAAACGATTTGGCAAATGGTGACTCTTGTGTTTCTATGGGATGGAGTGGTGATGTTTTGATAGCGATTGATAGAGCAGCAGAAGCAGAACAAAAGTTTTCTGTATCTTATGTTATTCCAAAGGAAGGCACTGTGATTTGGTTTGATGTGCTAGCAATTCCAAAAGATGCTCCGCATCCTAATAATGCACATAAGTTCATTAACTTTCTGATGGAGCCTAAAATTATAGCGGATATTACAAATTATGTATTTTATCCTAACGGAAATTCTGCTTCTACCCCATATATTGAGGCAGAAATATTAGAAGATCCGTCTATCTATCCGTCCGATGCTGTAAAAAAGAATTTGTTTGCAACATCAACAAATTCAAAAAAGTATGATAGATTGCTGACACGCACTTGGACTAGGTTGAAGAGCGGTAAATAATCTATCTTATTTTATCTAAACAATGGATAAAAAAAGAAAAGGCTATTCTCTTTGGGAAGACTCCACAGCCACACCTTTGATTCAAATCAAGGGTGTGAGCAAAAAATTCGGGGATTTCACCGCAGTAGATAATGTCACACTAGATATTTTTGAAGGAGAGCTTTTTTGTCTACTGGGAGGCTCTGGGTGCGGTAAAACAACTCTTCTGAGAATGCTGGCAGGTTTTGAAGAGCCTACAGCTGGCTCTATTGAAATTGACGGACAAAATATGTTGGGCTTACCTCCAAATAAAAGACCTACCAATATGATGTTTCAGTCTTACGCTCTTTTCCCTCACATGAGCGTAGAAAAAAACATTGCTTACGGCTTAAAAAGAGACAGATTACCAAAAACCGAAATTCAAGATAGAGTGTCAGATATGCTCAAACTTGTTCAAATGGAATCTTTTGCTAAAAGAAAACCTCATCAACTTTCTGGAGGACAACAACAGAGAGTAGCTTTAGGCAGATCTTTGATAAAAAAACCAAAACTATTACTCTTAGACGAGCCACTAGGAGCTTTAGATAAAAAACTGCGTGAAGAAACTCAGTTTGAAATTATTCAAATTCAAGAGACACTCAATATTACCTTCGTAGTCGTCACTCACGACCAAGAAGAAGCCATGACTTTGTCTTCTAGGATCGCCATAATGAAAGATGGAGAGATAAGTCAAATTGGAACGGCCCACACCATTTACGAGCACCCTAATTCTCGCTATGTAGCAGATTTTATAGGATCCATTAATATTTTTGAATCCAGAGTAGTAGAGGACGAAGAAAATTATGTAAAACTACAATCCAAAGAAGCAGGCTGCAATATCTATGTATCTCACGGCATTAGCTGTGTTCCTAATCAAAAACTTTGGTTTGCCTTGCGCCCAGAAAAAATGATGCTCAACCGTAAAGCCCCGCAATCAAAAATCAATGTTAGCCAAGGTGTTGTCTCTGAAATTGCTTATATTGGTAACCTTTCTATCTACCGCATTTTATTGAAAGGAGGAAAACTCGTTACAGTCACTCAATCTAATACTAGTCGCCATCTAGATGATAATCCTATTTTAGCGAATGAAACGGTTTATATTAGTTGGGAGAAAAATGCTGGAATTATATTACAATCGTAAAAACTACAATGAGCTGGATTGATAAAATAAAGAAATTTCCACCAGTCAGGTGGAGTTTTATCGGGCTTGCTAAATTAGGTCTTTCTGGAAAAGGATTGGTGATTGCTGTGCCTACTTTATGGCTTTTAATATTTTTTCTTGTTCCTTTTGCTTTTATTGCAAAAATTTCTTTTTCCGAAGCTGTTATCCAACAACCTCCCTATCTCCCTTTAACAAGTTTCAATGAAGAAGGAGTTTTACAAATTAGTTTGAATTTTTCCAACTACCAATACCTTTTAGAAGATACTCTCTATTTTTTATCTTACCTAACCTCTTTGAAAATTGCTTTTTTTTCTACTATCCTTTGTCTTTTGGTGGGCTATCCACTTGCTTACTACATTGCACGTTCAAGTGAAATCAAACGAAATTTTCTACTTTTACTTATAGTTTTGCCCTTTTGGACTTCTTTTTTGTTAAGGGTTTATGCTTGGATTGGAATCTTAAAACCAAAGGGTTATCTCAACGAAGCCTTGCTTGCTATTGGTCTTATATCAGAGCCGCTAACTATTTTACGCACCGACATAGCAGTCTATATCGGTATTGTTTATGCCTATTTGCCATTTATGATTTTGCCTCTTTACGCCAACCTCGTAAAACTAGACGACTCTCTTTTGGAAGCGTCTAAAGATTTGGGGGCTAATTCTATTGTCACTTTTTTGAAAATCACACTGCCACTTTCTCTTCCCGGAATTTTAGCAGGTAGCGCCTTAGTCTTAATTCCTGCTATCGGTGAGTTCGTTATCCCAGCACTCTTGGGAGGTGCAGATAATTTAATGATAGGCAAAGTGATTTGGAGCGAATTTTTTTCTAATAGAGATTGGCCCGTCGCCTCCGCTGTTTCTATCGCAATGCTAATTTTAATAGTAATTCCTATTATATTTTTAAGGAATTTAACAGGTACCAAAAAAAATGCTTAAAAAAAATTACTTCCTACCCATTACGGCTTTATTAGTTTTCGCTTTTCTTTATATCCCTATCATTTTACTGGTTGTTTTTAGCTTTAATGAATCTAAGTTGGTTACAGTTTGGGGAGGTTTTTCTACAAAATGGTATGGAGAACTTTTGAGAGACCCACAGATTTTGCAATCCGCTTGGCTGAGTCTAAAAATAGCCTTCATTAGTGCTTCCATAGCCATCTGTTTAGGAACTCTAGCCTCTATTGCTTTAGTTAGATTTAGAAAATTTAGAGCCAAACCTTTATTGACTGGAATGATTACTGCTCCTTTAGTAATGCCCGAAATTATTACAGGCTTATCGCTACTTTTACTATTTGTAGGTATGGAATCTCTTTTGGGATGGCCAGCTGGCAGGGGCTTAACTACTATCATTATCGCACACACCACTTTTTCTATGGCTTTTGTGGCTGTGGTAATTCAATCCCGTTTGATAGATATGGATTCTTCCATAGAAGAAGCAGCTTTAGATTTGGGAGCTACACCCATAAGAGTTTTTTTTGATATAACTCTGCCTACAATTATGCCCGCCTTGATTTCTGGCTGGTTGTTATCTTTCACGCTATCTTTAGATGATTTAGTTATCGCTAGTTTTGTATCAGGTCCTGCATCTTCCACTCTGCCGATGGTAGTTTTTTCTAAAGTCAGACTAGGTATTAGCCCAGAGGTGAACGCTTTAGCTACTATAATTATTGTAGTAGTAACCCTTGGAGTAGTACTTGCTAGCTGGCAAATGAGAAGAACTCAAAAATAAAAAAGGTTCAAAAATGAAAATAGGTATTTTGCAAACAGGTCGCTCTCCTGAAGCCTTACAAAAAAACTTTGGCGACTATAACGATCTTTTTATGAGATTGTTTAAAGGACAAAATTTTCAATTTAAAACTTACGCTGTCCTAGATTCTATTTTTCCCAAAAAGCCAGACGAGATGGATGCTTGGCTAATTACCGGCTCTAGGCATGGTGCCTACGAAAAACTTAGCTGGATACCAGCATTAGAGGATTTTATAAGAAATGTCTATAAAACAAAAATTCCCATCGTTGCTATTTGCTTTGGGCACCAAATTTTAGCACAAGCATTGGGAGGCAAAGTAGAAAAATTTAAAGGCGGTATGAAATGTGGTGTAGAAAAATTAAACCTCAAAGGCGGTAGCAAAGAAAATTATATTTTAGCTTGGTATGGAGACCAAGTAACTCAACTGCCTTCAGACGCCGAAGTTATCGGTAGCACCGATTTTTGTAAAAACGCTGCTTTAGCTTACGGAGATATAGCTATTTCCTTTCAACACCATCCAGAGTTTGATTTAGATTTTGCAAAAAAACTTTTCCAAGTCCGAAAAAAAACTTTATCCCCAGAAGTAATTGCAGAAACAAAAAAAAATCTTACCAAAAAAATATCCCACCAAGTCCCCCAAAAAATCGTAGAATTTTTAAAACAACCCAGAACTTAGTTTTTAAAACTTTAATATTTTGGTTATTACTTGATGATATCTTTGAATTAAATACTATGGAATCTGTTTCTCATATTTTAGTTACCTTAAAAATAGCTGAAATTAGTATCCTTGTTATTGGCGTCATTGCGGCAGTGATTAGCGTCTATTACTACAAAAAAACAGAAAAATTAAAAATAACACTAGCAATTGTCACTCAAATAGAAAACAACCTAGTATCAAAAACAGGCGTTGATATACTAAGATTTATCCAAAATGAAGATAAAAAAGGAGCCCTTTTAGCTAAAGATTATGCCAATCGCCAAATTTCTATAAGTAGATTAAGAAAAAAGGGTATAGCTTATCAAAGAATTGAACATGCAAGAAATCTGTTTGCTTATCTCAATTTATTGGAAAACATGTGCACTGGAATATTGGAAAACATTTATGATGAAAATATATGTAAAAAAAGATTTTATTCTAAAGTTGTGGGAAGTTGGAATACAGCTCAATTTTTTATTAACGAATCAAGAAAATATGGAGGTAGCACTATCTACCAAGAATTTGAAATAATAGCAAAAAAATGGAAAAAAATTCCTTTAAAGGCAAAATTTTAATCAATCTAAAAATATTCTTTCAAAATGCCTAAAAAAAAATACAACCAACCTTTGAGTGGTAATGATATGCCTCGCTACGCAGCAGCTACTAATTTTATGCGGTTGCCTTCGTCTGAAATTGTTTCCGATTTAGATGTGGCTTTTGTAGGTGTTCCTTTGGATATAGGCACTTCTAACCGCCCTGGTGCCCGTTTTGCTCCCCGCGAAATCAGAGACGAATCCAGAATGATGCGACCTTTCAATGTTTCTACAGGTGCTGCTCCTTTTGAAAATCTACAGGTTGCCGATGTAGGAGATATTCCCGTCAATTCTTTCAATTTACAAAAAAGCATCACTATTATTTCAGAGTATATTACTAAAATTCTCACCAAAAACATTATTCCCCTATCCATTGGAGGCGACCATACCATCACTTACCCTATACTAAAAGCTATCAAAAAAAAATACGGAGCTATTGCTTTAATTCATATAGACGCTCACGCTGATGTCAACGATACTATGATGGGAGAAAAAATTGCTCACGGCACTCCTTTCCGCAGAGCCATAGAGGAAAGTTTGATAGATTGTAATAAAGCCTTCCAAATCGGACTTAGAGGCACAGGTTACAGCCCGCAAGAATTTCAATGGCAACAAAAAAAAGGAGTAGAAGTCGTGCCTGTAGAAGAATGCTGGTATAAATCTTTAGTCCCACTTATGAAAAAAGTTTGCCAAAAAATTGGCAATCATCCTGTCTATTTAAGTTTTGATATTGATAGTTTAGACCCTGCTTTTGCCCCTGGCACAGGTACTGCCGAAATTGGAGGTTTGACTATCTATCAGGCTCTAGAGATTATACGAGGTTGTAAAGACTTAAACTTTGTTGGTGCGGATTTAGTGGAAGTTTCCCCTCCTTTTGATCTTTCTAAAAATACTTCTTTGGTTGCTGCTAACCTATTATTTGAAATACTTTGCGTCTTACCGAATGTTCGCTACTATTAGGAAAATTTTTGCGACTGGTTATTTTTTGTTTTCAGAATTCTTTTGTTGTCCCGTTTGTCCTACAAGGAAAACTGTCACTAACGCTACAATGGTGCCAGACCCAAAAACCACGGCTGATGCGGGATAACCTAAATAAGCAATTATCACAGAAGCTAATATTCCAGCAATACCCAAACAAAAAGCAAATATTTGCCCTCTTTTTTTATCTTTAACTTGACTATTAATAACTTGTTTTTCTATGTCTATTCGGTGATCTTTTTGATCTTCAGCCATTTTTATAATTCTGTTAGCCGATCCTGGTAATCCTGTTTCATATTTTTCTAATTCACTAGCAGGAGGAATAGGACCACTATAAGCCTGTAGCCTTATTGATGGTGAACTTGTTTTATGAGGAATCCTTGAAATCTTACCTTTGCCCTTTTTTACCATGTACGTGTTTGTCTTTGTAGATAATTTCGGCTTGATCAAGTGCATCCCACAAACTGTCTCCAACCATTTCCCAATCAGAGCGAATTGCATCTCCATCACTTCTTTCTAAAATCCAATCCAAAGAATCCGAGTTACCTGATAAATTAAGCACACTTCCCATACCATTTAAAAAAGGGTATTTAGAAAGAGGTAGATTAGAAGAATGTTTGTAATTTTTATTTTTCATTTTTAAAATAATTTGTTGAAAAAGCTATAAATAATAACTATCCTAGTCCTAATAGCTAAAGCAACATAATACTATATTGGGTAAGCTAAAGCAACATAATACTATATTAGATAAGCTAAAGCAACATAATGCTATATTGGATAAGCTAAAGCAACATAATACTATTAGATAAGCTAAAGCAACATAATGCTATATTGGATAAGCTAAAGCAACATAATACTATATTGGATAAGCTAAAGCAACATAATACTATATCAGGTAAGCTAAAGCAACATATACTATATTGGATAAGCTAAAGCAACATAATACTATATTAGATAAGCTAAAGCAACATAATACTTGTTAAAAAAACACTAAAACTATTCCTATTTACCAAATTTTTTCTAAGATCTAATTATGAAAATATTCTATAGTGAAGAACACAAAAAACACTTTCCTAAAGGAGAACTAGTAGGTGGAAAATTTATAAAGCCCTTTGAGTGTCCTGAAAGGTGTGATTTTATTTTAGATTCTTTAAAAAAAACAGGATTTCAAGATATTTCAGCACCCGATCCATTAGATTTATCCATTGTAGGAAAAGTACACAGTCTTGATTATATTCATTTTATTAAAAATGCTTGGAAGCTGTGGCAACAAGAAGGCTACTCGGAAGGCGCCCTGCCTACAGCTATCCCTGCAAGAAGGATGAGGCAAAAAGAGCCAGAACATATAGAAGGAAAACTTGGTTTTTATTGTATGGCTATAGATACGACTATCACTGCTGGCACTTGGGAAGCAGCTCAAGTAAGCGCAGCGGTTGCTTTATCTGCTCAAAAAACAATTTCCGATGGAGCAAATGTAGCCTTTGCTCTGTGCCGTCCACCGGGACACCACGCAGCCAAAGACCTCTACGGAGGTTACTGCTTTTTGAATAATGCAGCTATTGCAGCTCAGGGTTTTTTAGAAAAAGGGGCGTCTAAAGTAGCTATTTTAGATGTAGATTTTCATCATGGCAATGGCACACAGGATATTTTTTATGAACGCAGTGATGCTTTCTTTTTATCTCTTCACGGAGAACCGAGGCTGGCGTTCCCACATTTTTCAGGCTATGCCGACGAATGCGGAAAAGAGCAAGGCGAAGGTTTTAATGCCAATTATCCGCTGGCTCCAAACACTACTTTTAGTATTTGGAATCAAACTTTAGAACAAGCCTTCAAAAAAATTCAAAACTACAAACCAGATTTTTTAATCGTTTCTTTAGGCACAGATACCTTTGAAAAAGACCCTATTAGTTTTTTTAAACTCAGCGAAGATGATTTTTTAACTTATGGTCATTCTTTAGCTCGTTTAAAAATACCTACTCTCTTTGTGATGGAAGGAGGCTACGCTGTAAAAGAAATTGGAATAAACACAGTCAATGTATTGCAGGGTTTCCTAGATTGAGCCCATTATTTAGTACAAAATTAGCGTCTATTTTTCAATAGTATGTTTTTTTAGCTATTCCCACACTTTTTTATTTGACAAAAATAATAGATATGTATAGAATAGTATTATCTAATAAGAAACAATGAATAAATCACCTAAAAAACCTAGTCCAGAAACTCCCCTTAATTCTGAGAATAAACCTGTTTCTCCTTTCCAGAGAATCAAAAACATAACATCTGAAAATCGTAAGCTATTTTATTGGTTTGGTGGACTAGTAATTATTTCTATTCTTTTATTTAGTGGTTTTAAGGTTTATTTAGAAGAAAAAGAAAAAAAAAGAACAGCTGCACTCTATAAATTAGAAATACTTCTTGCAAAAGAAAGTAATTCTGAAGCAGTTTCTATGATGGAGCTTTTTATTGTAAAAAATTCTAAAAATAAACAAGGAGATTTAGCTCGCTATTATCTAGCTAACTACTACATTAAAAAAAAAGATTATAAAAAAGTTCAAGAATGGTTAGAAAGTATAGACCTTCAAATTAAAGATTCGCAAAACACTTTTAGTGTGCTAGTATCATTGTCTATCGCAAATATTTATCAGATTCAAGGAGATTATCAATCGGCAGTAGATACTCTTGTAAATGCTGAATTGGTTTTTTTGGAGGATTATGTTATATTTGAGATAGCTCAGAATTTGATGCTACAGGGTAGAACATTGGAAGCTAAGGCTCACCTTCAAAATCTTCTAAGAGATTTTAGAGGAAGGAGATTAGAAAGTTTGGTTAGGGAAATTTTAAAAGTTATTTAATATAAAAACTAATTATGAATTATTTAGACTTTGTAGAAGATTACAAAAAAAACAAGGATATCAGTCTCTTTGAAAAAATTATGGTAGCTACAAAAAGAGCTATAGATTTATATGAAAATTCTAGTGTTGCTTTTGAGAACACAAACAACTTAAAACCAGTTTCTTGTGCTGTTTATGAAATAAGTAAAGGCTATATTGAACCAGTAATTAAATCCCAAGAGGAAGCGAATGCTTTAAGAGAATTGACAATAGATGATAATAGTTTTGAAGATAGTGGAGAGGATAGTCTTTAAAATTTTTTTTTAACTCTTGCCATTTGTGAAGAAATGCTCTCTCTTACTGCTATCTATTTCATAAGGGTTATAGCAAAAGCTCCACTGGAGTTTTTGTGTTTCTTTTTTAGATTATGCAAGTTTTGTAGTGCCTGATCCTATTATTATGGCACTACGATATTCCTACGAGCTAAAAATTTTTTCGCACCTGTTCTAACCATTTGGCTAGCCGTCACAGCTAGTTTTGTTCTATTTGGCAAATTCAAAGGTCTATATAGTTCATAAAAACACAAATGGCAAAAAGAAGTATAGATTTTGTCTAATACCTAATTCAAAGATCACATTCATTTTGTCCAAAATACAAGCTAAAATTTGCCCACTAAAGTAGCAAATGGAGTTTTCAAAAAAGAAATTTGAGGAATTTCGTGATTTTATACAAACTAATCAAGTAAAAGAGCTCATTCATTTTATTGGAATGAGCGACTCACCAGATCTCCACTGCTTTATTAGCTACCTTTCAAATAAAAATAAAATCAAACTGTTTTCTACAATTCCAGAAGAAACAGCTGCACAATTATTATACAGTGCGTTAGACAATCACCTTATGGATTATGTGCTTCTAAAATTAAAACGAAGCAAAGCCGCAAAAATTTTAGAGTATATCCCCAGTGATATACAAGTAGATACTTTCCGAGCCTTAGACCCCAAAGTAGTAAATAAAATTATTCAATACTTTGACCCGGTAATGAGGGCAGAAGTAAAAGAACTCATAAAATATGAAGATAATACTGCAGGTGGTTTAATGGTTAGAGAATACTTAGAATACTATAGTCACCAAACAACAAACGATATTCGCATAGACCTAGAAAAAAATGCAGAAACTTATAAAAAATATGATGTTCAATATACCTATATTATAGATAAACAAAAAAAATTATTAGGAGTGATACCTCTAAGAGAACTATTTTTTTCTTCAAAAAATACTCCACTTATAAACATTGTTTATAAAAATATCGTTACCATTCCCATAGACGATAATGCCGAGCAAGTAAGAGATTATTTCAATGCTCATCCTTATCTTGCATTTCCTGTGGTAGATACAAATAACAAACTTTTAGGAGTAATCAAAAGAGATTCTATAGAGCATTTTCTAAAAAGAGAAACCGAACAAGAATTTTTGAAATTAACAGGAATTATGGGAGGCGAAGAAACTCATTCTATGCCTATTCCTCTAAGATCTGCTAAAAGACTTTCTTGGCTCAGTATAAATATTTTACTGAACTTTATGGCTGCAAGTGTAATTATTATTTATCAAGACACCCTCGCTCAAGCTATTACTCTAGCTGTATTTCTTCCCATAATATCTGATATGAGTGGATGTTCGGGCAATCAATCTGTTGCCGTCACTTTAAGAGAACTCGCTTTAGGCTGGTTGCAGCCTAAAGAAATATTTAGAGTGCTCTTCAAAGAATCTATATTAGGCATAATGAATGGAATAGTTTTAGGTTGTATCATCGCACTAATTGCTGTTTTATGGAAAGAAAATATTTATCTAGGATTGGTTGTAGGCTCTGCTCTTGCTTGCAACACTGTCATAGCAGTTTGTTTGGGTAGTCTTATTCCTATCCTGTTGAAGTCAGCTAAAATTGATCCAGCTATTGCTTCGGGTCCTCTATTGACGACCATTACAGATATGGTGGGATTTCTTTTAGTTTTTGTTTTTGCTACTCAATTTTTACACCAAATTAGTTAGAGACCTTTGCTAGGAGGTCTATTAGATGTTTTAGTTTAGTTAGTTTTTTCTTCTGACTCTGTTTCACAAAACCACCTTATGTCTACCAAGAAAAATTTTATGAAAATCAGCAGCTTACTCCAACCTATTCAAAAAATTATTGTTAAAAAAGTAAATTTTCAAGATCAAGAAATTCACGGACTAGCTTTGGATTATAGAAAAATCAGAACAAAAAATTTATTTTTTTGTATTGAAGAAGAAGAATTTATAGAAGCAAAAATTCCATCTCCTTTACCCAACTATCAAAAAGCCATCCAAAAAGGAGCTGTTTGTATCTTGAGTAGTAAATCAGCCAAACTAAAAATTCCTAAACATATTATTTGGATTCAAGTCAGTGATGCCCACTTAGCGATGGCACTCATTGTAAAAAAGTTTTTCCAAGATCCTTTTAATAAAACTAAAATTATCGGAGTCACAGGTACCAACGGTAAAACTACTACTAGCCAATTTATAGATGATATTTTAAATCGCTTGAAAAAAAACACCGCAGTTGTCGGCACTTTAGGTATAATGCACAAAGAAAAAAATGTGCAGACAGGTCTTACCACTCCACTTGCCTTAGATCTTTACCAAATTCTTGGTAGTGATAAAAAAGATCATCTTGAGTATCTCGTGATAGAAATCACAAGCCATGGTAACTACTACAAAAGAGTATCAGCGATAGAGTTTGATATTATAATTTTCACTAATCTTACTCAAGACCATCTAGATTTTCATTTAACTTGGGAAAACTATAAAAATTCTAAACTAAATTATTTTATCAATTTAGCTTCCCAAAAAAAAATCGCACAAACTCTTATCAATAAAGATGATGTTCACAGTAAAGATTTTATACAAGCAAGCAATACTGCTAAACTCAAAAATCATACCTATAGCATAAAAGATCCAGATGCTGATTTTTTTGCAAAAATTCTAAACCTAGTAGGTGGCAAAAGCTCTTTTGAAATTTTCAGTAAAGGAAAATTTTTAGCTACCATTCATTTAAAAATACCAGCGATTTTTAATATTTATAATGCACTTGCCTCTTTTTGTGCTTGCTATTTACTAGGATTTTCAGCAAAAGAAATCACCTCTGCATTAAAAAATTTAGCAACGGTCACAGGGCGTTTTGAAATAATTCCCAATAAAGCAGGCATACATGTTTTTGTAGACTACGCCCACACTCCAGATGCTTTACAAAATATACTACAAGCCATCAAAAAAACTTTTCCTCAAAAAAGACTACAAAGGAAACTTATTTGTGTTTTTGGCTGTGGAGGCAATAGAGATAAAAGAAAAAGACCGTTAATGGGAAAAATTGCGGCAAACTTTTGTGATTCTATAGTTTTAACTAGCGACAACCCTAGAGATGAATTAGAGATGACTATTATCAAAGAAATTCAGCAGGGGATTTCTAAAAATTTTAAAAATCTATATCTAGAAAAAAATAGAAAAAAAGCAATTTTTTTAGCACTAAAATTAGCAAAAAAAGAAGACTTAGTTTTAGTTGCTGGTAAAGGACACGAAAAATTCCAAACGATAAAAAATAAAAAAATTCCTTTTTCCGATAGAGAAGTTATCTTAGAATTTTGTGCTAAAAATGGGAAATAGATTTTACAACTATGGCGGACATATAAAAAACGCTGTCTCTGAAATCAAAGCATACTTGAAAAAAACCGATTTAATCCTAGAGGTCAGGGACGCTAGAGTTCCCTATAGCTCAGAAAATTTACCTTTAAGAGCAGAGCTAGAACAAAAAAAATCGCTCCTATTATTTAATAAAGAAGATTTATCAAACCCTGATTGGAATCAAAAATGGTGTGCTTATTACAAAAAAAAAGGTAAATCTGCTCTTTTTTTGAGTCTTAAAAACAGGAATGCTATAAAAAAAGTTTTTCGTCTTATTGGAGAACAGCAAAAAAAGATCCAACTTTATTACCAAAAACGCTTCATCCAATCCCCTCCACTTAGAATTTTAGTAATCGGTTTGCCTAATACTGGAAAATCTACTTTGATTAACTGCTTGATAGGAAAAAATAAAACCCACACTGGCAGTAAACCCGGTATTACCCGACATAACCAATGGGTTGTTTTAGCAAACAAATTAGAAATATTAGATACTCCCGGTATATTACTTCCTACTATGGAAAATCAAGAAGAGGTTTATAAAATTTATGCAGCCCATAGCCTTCAAGAAAATGAAGAACTGAACGTTTTGAGTTTGGAATATCTTTTTTTGAAATGTAAAGAATTTCGGGAAGCTATTTTAGATTTTTATGCCTTTAAAAAAGAAAAGGATAGCACGACAATCTATACAGAAACAGATTGGCAAGAGCTATTGCCAGAAATTGGAAGAAAAACTTCTTTGGTGAATTTCACAAACTTACATCAAAAAATACTCAAGGATTTTCGCAGTGGCAAGCTGGGAAAAATAACCTTAGACACTTCTATCCCTGATTCTTTTTAAGACTATATCAAAAAGCAGTTTTTCATAAATTTAATCTGTTTTTCTATCACTCATTATATAGACTTTTGAATTTGAGTTTTGTTTAGCCAAACCAAGCTTATTGCTTGACGCTTTTTATGGGCTATAGAAAAAGTGCCTTTTGGCACTTTTTCATTCCATTTGTGCTATACACTTATTTTTGTAGTGCCTGGTCACATTATTGTGGCACTACGCTATTCCAGCGAGCTAAAATTTTTTTTTGCAACCGTTCTAACCATTTGGCTAGACGTCACAGCTAGTTTTGTTCTATTTGGCAAATTCAAAAGTCTATTACAGCCATTGTTGGTAAATATATTTGTTCAAAGGTCTCAAACTCACTTACTATACAAAAATTTGCCAGTTAGCAGAAGTTTAAAAAGTATTGAACACTACCAAAAAATCATCCTGCCCTGAAAACTACTTCTGTTCTTTCTTGAAAAATATCAGAGCCTAGAATAGATTCCATCCTTTTTTCCTAATTTAAAAGATCTCTTGTCCGATAATGGCTCAGGTAATAGGCTATGTTTAGGAGTTTTTGAGAATTTTGTTTTTTTTACTATTGAGGAAGTCCTTAAAAAGCTCTTCCCACGGCAATCCTTTTTGCTCGCTTAAAGAAGCCAAATCGTAAAATATTTTTCCTATCCTCAAAGAAATTTTTTTTTTATCTGTTTCTTTTTTTAAAAATTGGATTTGTGTTGTTAATTCATCTAAATTGATTTCAAACTTTTCTGTCTCAAATGATTTGAGTTTTTTAAAATGGTAAGCTGCCGAACTAGACGCAGGTACTCTTTCTAATGGGTGATATTTTTTTCCTTGCTCTTTTACTTTGATATTATGCCATTCTTTTTCAATATCAAAGTCTTTAGCAACTGCATCTTTATTAAAAATATGGGGGTGTCTGCGAATAAGTTTTTGGTTGAGGTATTCAACCACTTCAAAAAAATCAAAATTATTTACTTCGGAGGCTATTTGAGAATGCATCACAACCAGTAATAAAACATCTGCTAGTTCTTCTTTTAATTCTTTTTTATAAAGTTTTTTTTTAACAGCATCCATCACCTCCCAAGTTTCTTCTTCCAGATGAGGCAAAAGACTCTCGTGTGTTTGTTTTCTATCCCAAGCACACCCGTCCTTGCTTCTTAGCTGAGCTATAATTTCTAAAAGTTTTTTGATTATGCGCATAGATTGAATTTCTTGCGACTTATTTTTTTTTCTCAAGAATCAGCACATTCAAATAAAGACAAAAGCCGATAAAACTAAAAAAATAGACAAGACTACGGCTATCTATTAAGCCCTTACTGATAGTTTCATAATGGTTGGTATAACTAATAAAAGTTATCAAATCAGAGGTAAAGGTAGAAAATATACCCGTGATAGTTTTTTGAAAAACCCCCCACCCCAAAAGAAGTAAAAGAAAGTTAATCATAGCACTAATTACGAAACTGATCACTTGATTTTGTGTCATTGCAGAGGTTGTGCAACTAACGACTAGATAACAACCAGCGAGTAGCAGACTGCCTAGATATCCTGTTAGCATAAGTCCATAATCGGGGCTGCCTAGGTAGGCTATTGTCAAAACAATCGGAAAAGTAAGAAGTAAAGAAAAAGCAATAAAAATCCAACCTGCTAAAAATTTACCAATAACGGCATCTATGGTGCGAATAGGTAAAGTAAGCAAAAGCTCTAATGTTCCTGTGTTTCTTTCTTCTGCCCATAACCGCATACCGACTGCTGGAATTAGAAACAAATAGAGCCAAGGATGAAAACGAAAAAAAATAGAAAGGCTCGCCTCACTAGACGCAAAAAAATTACCTAGGTAAAAGGTAGAAGCCATACTAGCGAGCAAAAAAATACATATAAAGACATAGGCTATTGGAGAAAAAAAATAGCCTGTGAGTTCTCGTTTGGTGATATAATATATTTGTTTCATTTTTATTTTGGATTCAAAGTCAGTTCTCTAAAAACTTCTTCGGCTTTCCCTCTATGTTGAAAAATACCATCTATTTCTATATTTTTTGTTTTTAAAAGAGTCATAATTCTAAAAAACAAATTTTCTTTTTCTTGTGGCTGGATTCTAAATTCTTTATCATTTAAAACGGTTATTTTTTTTACGCCAACAATAGTTTCAATATTTTTTTGCAAACCTGCTGGAGGGGATTTTTTAAAATAAATGTGGATATTGTTATAATAAGGAGATTGTCGGAGCAATTTCTCAGGCGTGCTATTCATCACTATTTTTCCGTCATTGATAATAATTACACGATTACAAACAGCTTCCATTTCTTCCAAAATATGTGTAGATAAAATGATTGCTTTGTTTTTGCTTAAACCCCGAATAATATCTCGCACTTCTTTTTTTTGATTGGGATCTAATCCATCAGTTGGCTCGTCTAAAATTAAAACAGGCGGGTCGTGTATTATTGCTTGAGCAAAGCCTACTCTTTGGCGGTATCCTTTAGACAAAGTGCCTATGATTTGTTCTGCCACATCTTCTAAAGATGTTATTTTAAGAATTTCATCGATTCTAGACTCTGTGTTTATTAGCTGCCTGATTTTTGCTATAAATCTTAGAAATTCGCGAACAGTCATATCTTTGTATAGAGGCACTGTTTCTGGTAAGTAACCGATAATTTTTTTTACTTCTTCTAGTTGTTTGCAAATATCTTTGTTATTTACTAAAGCTGTGCCACTTGTTGGAGTTAGATAGCCACTAAGCATCTTCATAGTTGTTGATTTTCCTGCTCCATTGGGACCTAGAAAACCCAGTATATCCCCAGATTTTAAGGAAAAATGGATTTTATCTACAGCCACAAAATCACCAAATTTTTTTTCTAAATTTTTAACTTCTATCATTTTAAAAATCCATTTTCTTGAATTTACTTTCGGGAATCATTTTAACCGCCCACATAATCCATTTCCAAACCCAACTTGTATATAGGATGTTTTTTTGTTTTTGTTGTGCCTTGTAAATAGCTGCAGCTACTTTTTCAGGGTCAGTTACAAATCTTTTTGGTCCTTTTAATTCAGCTGTCATTTTTGTTTTCACAAAACCGGGTTTTACTGTGAGTACTTGAACATTAGCAAAAAAGAGTCTGTTTCTAAGTCCCGATAGGTAAGCTGTAAGTGCTGCTTTAGCCGAGCCATAGATGTAGTTTTTTTTGCGTCCCCTCTCCCCAGCTACTGAGCTAATACCGACAATAAACCCGTGTTTTCTTTTTTCAAAATCTTTAGCGACAATATTGAAAAGATTGACAACACCTAAAAAATTTGTAGATACAATTTTAATTGTTTCTTCAATATCATCTTCGCTTTTTTTTTGTTCACCTAAGTAGCCTACAGCACAAATCACCCCTTCTGGTTTTTCTCTAAGAGATGCATAAAATGTTGAATGCTTATAATAATCCAAAATATTTAAATCTAAGCATTTGGTTTTTATTTGGTGATTCTGACTAAGGTTATCAGCAAAATTCTTCAGTGCTTTGGAATTTATTGCCGCTAAATAAAGATTATAACCTTTAGAAGCATATTTATTAGCTAAAGCTTTGGCTATATCTCCTTTAGCTCCAACGATAAGTATGTAACCCATAATTTTATTTTGTATAATAAAGTTTAAGATTTTTTAGAATCCCCCTACATTTCTAAAAAACGATTTCTAATCCGAGACCTTTGGCTAAACAGAACGCTAACAAAGCTCTCTAATCCTACTTATAGGAGAATTTTTAACCTATTCTAGTAAAAAAGTCAAAACTTTTTGAACGAGCTCTAAAATTTTCTTTTTAATTCTCAATAGGTTGAAAAAAACTGCTTCAAAATTTTTTTCAACGCTGCATAGGCTAAACAGCTAGTTTTGTCCTATTTGGCAAATTCAAAAGTCTAGATAATTTAGTAGTCTCTTAAAAAGTCATTATTATCTTGAATAATACTAGAAAAAAAGACTAAAATCTAGTTGTAAAACAACCAGTTTTTGAAACTATAGACTTATTCTCTGGTTGTTTTTATGATAATATGCTAGATCTAGTTAGAAACCAAAGAATAAATTTAAAATGTATAGTTCTCTATTTTCTTTATCAAAGAAGAATGCCTTAGTTACAGGTGCTAGCCGTGGCATAGGTTATTCTTTAGCTTTAGGTTTGGCGAGTTTTGGAGCGGCTGTGACCGCTGTGGCTAGAACGAAAAATGATTTAGAAAAACTAAGTAGGGATGCAGAAAAAAAGGGTTTTCCTATTAAAATAAATACTTTGGATGTAATGGATTTGAAAAAGGTAGTGCAATTTATTGAAAAAAATGAGCCTTTTCAAATTTTAGTAAATAATGCTGGTACAAATAAACTAGCAATGGTTTTGGATGTGAAGGAAGAAACTTTTGATTATTTAGTGGACTTAAATCTCAAATCTGCTTTTTTTATAGCAAGAACTGTAGCAAAAAAATTGATCCAAAAAAAACAGGCGGGCTCTATTATCAATATTTCTTCACAAATGGGTCATGTAGGAGCCCCCTTACGAAGTGTCTACTGTGCCACCAAACACGCAGTAGAAGGTTTTACAAAAGCTATGGCTTGGGAGTGGGGGAAATACAATATTCGTATCAATACAGTCTGCCCTACTTTTATAGAAACCCCAATGACAAAACCTATGTTTGAAGATAAAAATTTTATAAAGGAAGTAAAGCAAAAAATTGCTTTTGGAAGAATTGGAAAAATAGAAGAATTGGTGGGTCCAGTAGTGTTTTTAGCTTCCGATGCTGCTTCTTTGATCACAGGTTCAGCTTTGATGGTAGATGGGGGTTGGACAGCTCAATAAAAAACTTTTACTGTTCTGATCATTGGGCGCAGGAAATATATTTTTTAAAAACAACCGTTTAGTATAGACCTTTGAATTTGTGTTATGCTAACCGTTGGGAGCGGATTCAAAGGTCTAATCTATTATCAGCAAAAATATAATGAGTATTAAACTTCCTGAAGGATTTGATTCTGAATTTAAAGACTTGGAAGATTTTATTATAAAAATCACACACCGCATTTGGGAAGAAAGAGATATAGATAGCATTCGCCGTTATTATTGCCAAAATGTAAAAATGCACCTTCCTAATGACTACCAAGAAGGAGTAGAAAATGTAGTTTTATCTACTTTGGAAATGCTCAATGCTTTTCCTAATCGCAGATTATTGCCTGAAGATATAATACCTAAACAAGAGAAAAACAATGAGCTTTATTCTTCTCATCGTATTATGAATGTAATGCAAAAAACTGGGGATGGGCTTTTTGGAAAAGCCAATGGAAAGCGAGTAGTTATTAGAGGAATTGCGGATTGTTTGATAAGAAAAGCTCAAGTTATAGAAGAATGGTTAATTAGAGATTTAAGCGGTTTGCTTACACAATTGGGTATAGATTTTAAAGATTATGCTAAAAAATTAGCTCTAAAAAATAAAAACAAGGTAAAAAAATTTCACCTTATGAAGTGTGAAAACTTCAAGGAAAATTTATTACTGGATGGTAGTAAAGCGAGTGATTACGTTCAAACTTTAAAAAACATTTGGAAAGGAAAATTAACAGAAATTACAAATAAATATGTCGCAGCAGTCCGCAGTGAAGTTCCCAATTCTCGCACTCTATACGGACACGAAATGCTACATCAATTTTATTTTGGCTATCTGAGTTCTTTTAGTAGTGTCAAATTTAGTATAGATCATTTGGCAGAAGAGTCTATTCTAGGATTACCCACTAAAGTGGCGGCTCGCTGGTCGGTTTGTGCTCAACATACCGGAAGTGGTTATTTTGGAGCACCTAGTTTTGCTCCTATTTATATTTTAGGAATTTCTCAAGCCTATCTATATCAAGATAAAGTCATTTGTGAATGGCATTTGATAGACGAAGTGGCTGTGTTTGAACAAATTTATCTCAATTTATTATAGACTTTTGAATTTGCCAAATTCAAAGGTCTCTATTATTAACCAATTCAACAATTTGAAAAATGAAAAATCCATATCAAGACAGACTAGTAAAATACGCAGATTTGATACCCTGCAAAAATGCTTTTGTAGATTCTCGCACCCCAGGGTCTAACCAAAAAGAAAATTTTACTGTGATAGGGCCTGGAGTTTCGGAAAATCCAAATCAACATGTGCATATTCCGTTACCTCACGGATTCAATATCGGAGGAGCAAGACAACCCGCGGGTTGTTTGAATTCACAACATAGCCACGATACGGCAGAAGTTTTTATTGTTCATAATGGAAAATGGAGGTTTTTTCTTGGAGCGAATCGCGAAGATGGTTATTTGGATCTAAACGAAGGAGATACCATTTCACTACCTACAAAAATGTTTCGTGGTTTTGAGAATATAGGCGATGCTACAAGTTATCTTTTTGCAGTTTTAGGAGGAAATAAACCAGGTAAAGTAGTTTGGGCTCCTTCGGTTTTTGAGTTAGCTGAAAAATACGGATTGGTTCTTTTAAAAGGAGGTAAACTTATTGATACGACAATAGGAGAGACAATCCCTGAAGGCGCAGAAAAAGAAAAACCTCCTACAGAAGCAGAAATAGCTGCTTTAAAGACTCCTGATATGGACTCTATGAAATCCTGTATTGCTCGTGCTGAAGATTTGCTAAATAATGAATTTTCTCTTTTAAAAACAAAGGGTGTAATGGAATGCGCTATTATTACTCCTCAAGTAACCGATGACGGATTCTCAAAGGGTCCTATTTCTGGTTGGTGGCAACACGGGTTTAATCTTAGACAGCTTGTTATGGAAAACGGTAGTGAAATAGCAAAGCATATAAGAAAAGAAGAAGAAGTAATTCTGCAACAAAGTGGAATTTTACAAATTCAATTAGAACAAGGAGAAGTTGTTTTAAATGCAGGAGACCAGTTTAGTGTTCCTAAAGATGAAGAAAGAATATTCCGATCTTCTTCTGAAAAGTCTCACTCTTTTGTTGTGCGAGGTGGGGATAATCCCCAGAAGCCTGTATTTTTGTAAAAACAGCAACCTCTTGTAAGTTTGATTATAAAAAAAATAAAATGATTCAAAGCACCCATGTTGGCAGTCTGCCCCGTAATGAAGAAATAACAGAATTATTATTTTCTATAGAAGCTGGAACGAAAACAAAAGACGAAACCGCAGAAGCTTCTTTTGACAAAGCTGTAATGGAAATTGTCGCTAAACAAAAAGAGATTGGTATTAGTATTCCTTCAGATGGAGAAATGTCAAAAATTTCTTATGCTACTTATATTAGTGAGAGAGTAGATGGTTTTGCTGGAGATAGCCCTAGAAAAGCCCCAGCAGATCTACAACAGTTTCCATTTTATTTAAAAAAAATTGCTGCTAGTGGTGGAACTCCAACTTATAAAAGACCGCAGTGCGTAACAAAACTAACAGAATATAAAACTCTTCCTTGCCAAAAAGATATTTCTCGTTTTCAAAAGGCTTTAAAAAAACACGGATACAAAGAAGGTTTTATGAATTCTGCTTCTCCTGGTGTTGTTGCTCTTTTCCAACCAGCCTGTTGTTACGATAGTTTTGAGGAGTATTTGAAAGAACTTAGTAGAATTATGAAATGTGAATATCGGGCTATAGTAGATGCTGGTTTGATTTTACAAATTGATGCTCCTGATTTAGCTTTAGGAAGACATATACTTTATTCTGACCTATCGGATGAGCAATTTTTAAAAAAACTAGAATTGCATTTGAATTGTCTTGCTTTTGCTTTAGACGGCATTCCTAAAAACAGAGTTCGGTTGCATGTTTGTTGGGGAAATTATGAAGGTCCCCACCATTGTGATATAGAATTGAGAAAAATTCTGCCCTCTATTTTACGTATGAATGTAGGCTATCTTTTAGTAGAATCTTCCAATCCAAGACACGCTCACGAATGGGAAACTTGGCAACAATTTCAAATTCCAGAAGATTTAATCGTTATTCCGGGTGTGATTGATAGCACTACAAACTTTATAGAGCACCCAAGACTGGTCAAACAAAGAGTAGAAAAATTTGTAGATATTTTGGGAGTAGATAGGGTAATAGCTGGTAGCGATTGCGGGTTTGCTACTTTTGCAGGATTTGGAACAGTCTACGGAGAGATAGCTTATAAAAAACTAGAAAGTCTTTGTCAAGGTGTTAAACTTTTTAACGAATCACGATGAGAGAAACTCTAGTCTTTATACCGGGTATGATGTGTGATGAAAGACTCTGGCAAGAGCAATGGGAAAATAAAGATTTTCAACAAAATTTTTTTATCTGGAATCCATCTGCAAAAGCTTTGGAAAAACAAACTATTCAAGAAATAGCTAAAGAAATTTTAAAAAAAATTCCTACAGAAAAATTTTTTGGTTTAGGACTTTCTATGGGAGGAATTATTTTGATGGAGATTTTAAAACAAGCAAGAAATAGAGTGAAAGCTATAGTTTTAGCAAATACAAACTACCAAAAAGAATTGCCAAAAAGAAAAGTCCAACGAAAAGCAGAGATAGAACAAGTCAAAAAAGAGGGGTTAAAAAAATTTGTGGTGGAAAAAATGAAACCTCAATATCTTTCTCCTAGTTTAGGAAAAAACAATATGAAAAAAAAAAAAATTTATACCTTAGTGACACAAATGGCTTTGAAATTAGGAGAAAATACATTTGAAAAACAATCTATTGCTTTGAGAGACAGAAAAGATTACAGTCAAACTTTGCAAAATAGTGATTGTCCCACTTTAATTTTGTGTGGTGAAGATGATACTCTTTGTCCAGTTATGCAACACCAAGAAATGCATCAGTTGATAAGAAATTCAAAATTAGAAATATTAAAAAAAGTTGGACATCTTAGCTGTTTGGAAAATTCACCAAAATTTAACAAAATAGTTTTGAATTATTTTTGTGAGGTATGAAAGAAAAAGAAATTTTTGCATTTTTAGCAAAATATGATACACCTACAATTTGTAACGCCCTAGAGCTTGCTGTAGGTAAAAGAATGAATAGCGGGTTTACGGTAGGTACACTTGTTTGTGTTGATGCTAATTTGTCGGCTTTTGTAGGCTATGCAATCACTGCAAAAATTCAAGGAAGACAACCTTCACCCTTAACCAATAAAGCAGTAAAAAAACTCCGTTTGGATTACTACCGCTATATTGCAAATGCAGCAGAAAATTCGGTTTTGGTTATAGAAGATAAAGACACAATACCTATTTCTGCTTTTTGGGGAGAGATTAATGTTGCTATTCATAAAAATTTAGGTATAAAAGGAGTATTGACTAATGGAGTTTTGAGAGATTTAGGAACTTTAGACCCCTGTTTTCAAGTATTAGCGGGCTCTTTGGGACCTTCTCACGCTCATGTTTGGGTAAGTAAAATAGATTGCGAAGTGGAAGTATTTGGTTTGCGAGTTTCTCCTCGCGATATAATTCACGCAGATAGACACGGAGCAGTGATTATAGAAAAAAAATATTTATCTAAAATGCCTCAATGTGTTCTTTCTGTTATGGAAAAAGAAGCTCCTATTCTAAAAACAGCAAGAAAGAAAGGATTTGACTTTAAAAAACTAGAGCAGGCGTGGGAAGATTTTACAAACTATAAACCTGATTTTAAACATAATCTAGACCTTTGAATTTCGCTGCTGCTTACCCCACTATTGGGGCTAGCCAAATGGGAAATAAGTGCAAAATTTTTTTTTAGCACAGCATAAGATAAACTTTGACAAGCAAATTCAAAGGTCTATAATCTAAAGTGCTTATGAAATAACTATGTATGAGATTGTTGAACTAGAATACCTAATTCAACAGTCTATGTTTTGTAAAAAGAAGAGATAATTTCTAATCTTTTTACGCTTTATTTTTAATAACCTAGACCTTTAAATTTCGCTACTACTTACCCCACTATTGGGGCTAGCCGAATGGCTAAACTAGACAAGCAAATTCAAAAGTCTATAACCTAGACCTTTAAATTTCGCTGCTACTTACCCCACTATTGGGGCTAGCCGAATGGCTAAACTAGACAAGCAAATTCAAAAGTCTATAACCTTAATTTATCATAATTATTATGAAAAAATATATTCTAAACAAAATAAATTTGTTTTTATTGATTTTACTCTTCTTGCCTAGTGTAGCTTTTGCAAAGTGCAATATTTCTGCAACAGGTGAAGTACAAATTCTTTCTAATTCTTTTCCAGTATTGGAAGTATTGAGTAAGGCTTTTAAAGAATGCAATAGCTCTTCTTTGAAAGTTAGCCATAAATTAAATAAAGATCACAGAACAGAAATACCTAGCGCTTTATCTGCAAATAAATCTCCTTACGATTTGATTCAGTTTAGCAATAGTACCATTACTCCAGCTCAAGCGGCAGGACAACTTCTAGTTTTGAATGATCTTGTTAAAAAGTATCGCAAAAAATATAAAATTGAAGACAGTATGTTAATTAAATTTGACAATAATATTATAGCGATTGCTTTTCAAGCCAATGCACAGCATTTGTTTTATCGCAAAGATATCTTTAAAAAAAATAAAATCAAGGAGCCGAGAAGCTATAAAGATGTACTTGCTGCTGCTAAAAAACTGAAGAACGAATCTTCCATAGAGTTTCCTTTGAGCGGGACTTATAAAGCAGGCTGGAATT
Organism: bacterium; assembly: GCA_965216635.1. GTDB lineage: Bacteria > SAR324 > SAR324 > XYD2-FULL-50-16. The sequence continues at coordinate 1,135,274 of OZ244188.1, read as the reverse complement.
TGGCACAAGAATTTAACAATATCTTTTTGGGTTTTAATGGAAAGTTCTTTGACCCTAAAACAGGTAGAGCAAAGTTTAATTCTAGTGCTGGTAGAAAAACCTTATCTTTAATGAAAGATTTGTTAGCTTTTATGTCTCCCAACGCACTGTCTTTAGATAGCACTGCGGTTACTCAGCAATTCCAACAGGGTAAAATTGCAATGGCTAACCTTTGGGGGAGTCGGGCATTAAAAATGGACGATAAAAAAGAATCTACGGTCGTTGGCAAAGTAGCCTTTGCTGCGGCTCCTTCTGCAAAAGGAAAAAAATCTGCTACTACTCTTTGGTGGGATGCTTTTGCTATTCCTAAAAATTCTGATGGCGACGCAGATGTTGTTTTTCAAGTTATGATGGAAGGTTTAAAAGAATCTGTTGTAGCCGAAAATAACGATACGGCTGTTTGGTTGCGATCTAACTACAAACCAACTCGTTTTGCTGAAGGCGTAATAGCTTCTTTAAAAAAAGGAGCTCCTTCTTACCCTTTGACTCCACAAATGAGTCTAATTCACACGGCTCTTGGAAATAATATTGGGGATTATCTTTCTAACAAAGAAAGCGCCCAAGAATCATTGAGAGATGCAGTTGCTGAATACGAACAAGCTGCCAGAGATAAAGGTTATATCAAATAACAAACTGGAGACCCATTGCATACTAGTTGTGCAATGGGGGCTCGTAAAAATATAAAAAAAAATGTGAAACTTAAAACTTTTCTTTTTTTTGTATCGCCTTCTGTAATTGTAATGTTTGCGCTTATAGCATTGCCTTTAGTTGGAGTACTTTACCTTTCTGTTTTTAATTCCCACACAAAAACCAAACTCACAGAAGTAAAATTTTCAAGCCCCCTGCTTGGAGGATTAGTGCAAGAAAAAACAGAAGTAATTGCCCAACCTGTATTAGATGAAGCAGGTAATCCTATTGAAGTATGGGAATATGTTGGTAGCAAAAATATAAGCGAAGTTTTGGATTTAGAGGCACTCCACAAATCTTTCTATCCAGTAGAAGAGTTAAGTTTTGCAGAAAAACTAGAAGAATTTTATATTACAATTACAGATATTCCTTTTTGGCGAGCTTTAGAATTTACTTTACTTTATGTTTTTGCAACGACCCCTTTTGTTTTAATACTTGGGTTTCTGCTCGCTTTAGCAGTCAATAGCTCTATTCAAGCATTAAAAGGTAGCCTTATCTTTGCGTCTTTACTTCCATTTATTATTACACCTGTAGTGGGTTCTTTATCCATTTATTGGCTTTTTTTGGATAACGCCGTTGTAGCCAGTATCTTAGAACAACTTGGACTTGGAAAAATTTACTTTCTCAAAGATGCTTTCACCATCCGTACTCTGATTATTTTTTATGGAATTTGGCATGTTTCTCCTTTTGCTTTTGTTGTGTTTTATGCTGGTCTACAAACAGTGCCTCAAGATTCTATGGAAGCAGCCGTTGTGGACGGTGCTAACCGTTGGGAGCGGATACGTTATGTTATCTTTCCTCATTTGATGCCTCTCTTTCTTTTCATTACTTTGATTCACTTAATGGATGCTTACCGTGTATTTGAACCTGTGCTTGTTTTTGGTTCTAATTTGTACGCAAATTCTCTGCAATATCTAACTTATGATTTACTCAACGAAAAAAATAACTATCATAAAGCGGCAGCTTCCGCTTTGTTAAATGCTGTAGGAATTGTGATTTTACTGATTCCAATTTTACGAAAAACTTTTAAAGAGACATAATGGTAGAAAAAAAATCTTTTGCCTTAAAATCACTCAACTCCAGCTTTCTTTTGGTTTGGGTATTTTTGGCAGCTTTCCCTTTTTTTTGGATGGTTCTAATTTCTTTTAGAAAACCAGTAGATGCTTTTGCACAGCCTCCAAAAATCTTTGCTGAATTTACTTTAGAACATTTTCATAAAGTTTGGATAGTGGATAGCTTTTGGATGCAATCCATCAATTCCGCCATTATTACTTTAGGCACAGTTGTGATTTCTATGACTATTGGCTGTTTAGCAGGTTATGCCCTTTCTCGCTATAAAGGCTCTTTTGGTTTTTGGTTGCTTATCACAGCTTTAATTTTTCGGGCTATGCCCCATGTAGTTCTTTTGGCGGGGTATAAACCAGCTTTTTTTGCGTTGGGTATTTGGAATCGTTACGACACTTTAATTCTAGTTTTGGTTGCGATAAACCAGCCCTTTACTATCTGGATGCTGCGTTCTTTTTTTGCCAACATTCCCCGAGAACTAGACGAGGCTGCTTTAGTAGACGGTTGTACTCATCTGCAAGCTTTTCGCAAAGCCATTATGCCTGTTATGTGGCCCGGTGTTATTACAACGGCGCTTTTTTCCTTTCTTTTGGCTTATAACGATTATCTAATTTCTAGCCAACTGATGAACGCGGACAAACTTACTATGACTTCTGCTCTAGCCAACTATATTTTTTCGGACGATGATTTAACCAAACTGATGCACGGTATTACAGGAGCAGTATCTATTGTATTTCCTCTTTTAATACTCATTCTTATTTTTCAAAAGCAGCTTGTATCTGGATTGGTGCAGGGTGCTGTGAAAGGCTAATTTTTTACGAGACAAAAAAAAACTATGGCAAAAATTATTTTTAAAAAGATAACTAAAAAATGGGGAGATTTTTACGGGGTAAAAAACATTAACCTAGAAATCAAAGATAAAGAATTTTTGGTTCTTTTGGGTCCCTCTGGCTGTGGAAAAACAACAAGTATGCGAATTATAGCAGGATTAGAATCTCCCGATGAAGGAGAAATAATCATAGGAGATAAAATCGTCAACAGACTAGAGCCCAGAGAAAGAGATGTAGCAATGGTTTTTCAAAATTATGGACTTTACGCCCATTTGTCGGTCTATGACAATATTCGTTTTCCTCTCAAAGTTCGTAAAATTGATAAAAATCTTCATAATGAAAAGATTATCCAAGCTGCTAAAATGGTAGAGTTAGAAGATTTTTTGCACAGGAAACCTAAAGAACTTTCTGGCGGACAAAAACAAAGAGTAGCTCTTGCAAGAGCTATTGTAAGGCAACCGAACTGTTTTTTGATGGATGAGCCTCTTTCTAATTTAGACGCAAAATTACGCGTGATTATGCGTTCTGAAATAAAAAGATTACAAAAAATTTTAAAAATCACGACTGTTTATGTGACCCACGACCAAATAGAAGCTATGACAATGGCGGATAGAGTAGCTATAATGAACAAGGGAGAAATTGTCCAGCTTGGAACTCCACAAGAAATATACGACAAACCTCAAGATATATTTGTAGCTGGTTTTATTGGATCTCCACCTATGAATCTAATTTCAGGGGAAATCCAAAACCAATTCTTTTTAGCAGAAGGAGTAAAAGTAAAAATTAGTAAAAAAATAAAAAACCAAAAGGCTTATCTAGGAATACGTCCCGAAGACCTTGTAGTTACTTCCAAGAGTAAAGCCCAATTTAATGGTAAAATTTATAATTTAGAAAAGCTAGGCAATCAAACCCTAGTTGCTATGAAACTCAAAGATACTGTTATTCATTCTTCGGCTTCCAAAGATTTTAAGCAAGAAATGAACAGCCAGATTTTTTTTCAAGGAAAAGAATCTGCTTTTTTACTATTTGATTATAACACCAAAAAAAGAATAAAATGAACGAAAATAAAACAATACTGTTTCAACACTTCCAAACCCTAGATACAGGAGATTTTGGAAAAATCAGAAAATCCGTAGCAGAAAACTTTCAGCAAAATATACTATTGGATGCCTATCATCCAATAAACCAAATACAAGGAGCGAGCGCTTATTTGGAAAAATACTTATTTCCCCTATATCAATCTTTCTGCGGTTTAAAAAGAAGAAATGATATTCTTATTGGCGGAAATTGTAACAACCAAGAATGGATTAGCACTACAGGTTATATGGTGGGTATTTTTAAGAAAGATTACTTGGGCATTCCCGCTAATGGAAAAATCAACCACTTACGGTTTGGCGAATCTTTCCAATTGAAAAAAGGGAAAATCGTTCGTGCTATTCTAATCATTGATTTAATAGATCTAATGAAACAAGCAGGTTACCGTGTTTTACCCCCAGATTTAGGTTCTGAGATGCTCGTTTCCTCACCCCGAACTCAAGATGGAATTGTAACGCAGCCACAAGACGAATCCCTTTCTCAAGAAACCCTTCAAATTGTAGAAGATATGCTTTTTAAAGGATTAATGAATTTTGATGGTAAAGATTTTGGAGGAATGGATTTGAAAAAATACTGGCATCCAGAAATGATGTGGTATGGACCTGCTGGAATTGGTAGCACTCAGGGTATTGTTGGTTTTCAAGATTATCACCAAAAACCTTTTTTAACCGCATTTCCAGACCGTAAAGGAGGCAACCACGATCTACGCTTTGCCGAAGGAAAATACGCCGTTAGCACAGGTTGGCCCAGCTTAAAAGCGACTCATAGTGGAGGCAATTGGCTAGGAACTACCCCCACAAACAAAAAAATCACAATGCGAGTGATGGACTTTTGGAGGCAAGAAAAAAGCCTACTCATAGAAAATTGGGTATTTATAGATATTTTGGACTTAATGCTACAACTAGGTAACGACCTCTTTGCTCGTTTGGATATTATCAAAGAAAAAAACAAGCATCTAGAAAGTACTGCATAAAAAAAAGTAGGATTATGGCTAGGAATGGTAAAATCTAAAATATTATTTTATTGAAATAGTTTTTTTTTGACTATTATTGAAATTTGTATTATTGTTAAAGTCGCTTCAATCAAATTAACTAGACTTTTGAATTTGCATTCTGTTTAGACTATGCAGCGTTAAAAAAAAATTTTTAACTCTTGAAATACTTGAGTATTCCTGCGAGCTAAAAATTTTTTTTGCACCTGTTCTAACCATTTGGCTAGCCGTCACATAACGCAAATTCAAAGGTCTATTAACCAATGAAATCCAAGTTTAGCTTTATAATTTCTACGTTATTTTTTGCTTTATTTTTCATAAATTTAGTTTATGGAAAAATCAATCAAAATTTAGGTGGAGCTGGAGAGAGTTTTTTGGGTGATGTTGGTGAGTTTATATGCTTGTGCATGGTAACTCTTTTTTTTGTAATTGGAGTTATTATTTTAGAAAGATCTAAATCAGTTTGAAAATCTTTTTAAATAGTTTATAGACCATTGAATTTGCATTTCACTTTTGCTAAAGACTATAGAGAGAAAGAGGTAAGCCTATTTTGTCTGGACTAGTCTGATTCAATAGTCTCGCTTATTTAAATGAAATCTCATAAATTTTATGCGATTTCTATTTTTAACCCTCAATAATAATATTAATATGGGAATAAATACACAAGAAGTAGCCGAAAAGCAAGAAAGTCTTAAAAGACTTGGACGGAGAGAGTTCTTAAAGACAGCAAGTAAATACGGGGCTACTACTGCTATTTTGGCTGTTTCTGGAAATTATTTGTTTTCTAAAAAAGCCGTTGCTCAAACAGCTAAAGAAGAAAAAAACAGGAAAAAAAATGCTCGCTATAAAATGACGATAGCGACAGCTTATATCCTTGGTGCTTCTCGTAGCTATCCTATTATGCAACTTGATTTTAAAGAAAACATACAAAACTCTTCTAACGGAGAAATTTATGTTCAATTGGCTCCCGGTGGACAATTAGGGGCTGGTGGTGCTTTGGCTCAAAAGGTACAACAGGGTACAATCCAAGCAGCTCAGCATTCTTTATCAAACTTTGCTCCTTTTGCACCTGTAGTAGATTTAATCAATCTGCCTTATTTTTGTGGGGCTAATCAGAAATTTGTCAATTTAGTGACTTCGGATGCTTGGAAAAAAAATGTCAATCCAAAGGTGGAAGCAAAAGGTTTTGTTCCTCTTTGGTATGTGGTTATTGATCCTCGTGTGGTAGCAGTAAGAAAAGGTCTGAAAGGTCCCGTGAAAACTCCCTCTGATTTGAAAGGAGTAAAATTTCGTGTACCTGGTTCTAAAATGCTACAACAATATTACCGTTTGATAGGTTCTAATCCTACTCCTGTAGCTTGGGGTGAAACTCCTTCTGCTATTAAACAAGGAGTAGCTGATGCCTTGGATCCAGCAGCAGGTGCTTTGTATGTTTTTGGTTTTAAGGATATTCTTTCTTGGGTAACCTTTACACAAGCAGTTCCAGATAGCCAAGTCTATTCTTGTAATAAAGAATGGTTTGATGCTCTTTCGAGACAAGCTCGTAATGGTTTGATGGAAGCAAGTGAATTTACTTTTCATCAAAACTTATCTAAAGTTCCAGCAGCTAGAGCCTTTGCTATTGCAGAAATGAAAAAATCTGGGGTGAATTTTTATTCTCCGAATAAACGTGAGTTAAATCAATGGGTAAAAGCAGGGGGCTATCAAAGAAAAGAGTGGGATGGATTTAAAAAAGAGCTAGCCGGTTCTTCAAAAATATTTAGTAGTTTAGAGAAAGCAACTAAAACAGCTTCTCGCTACTATGTCCACGATGCTTAAGAATTAGAATGAAACAGTTTCTTAAAACTGTTGCTCAAAATGGCGAAAGATGGCTAATGTTGTTTTTTTACATTCTGTTAGTTTTATCAGTTTTTATTGAAGTCTTTCGCCGCTTTGTGCTTAGTTATTCTTCTATTTGGGGAGAAGAAGTGGCACGTTACGCTTTTATTTACCTTGTTTGGATCTCTACTGCTGCTGTCGTTAGAGACAGATCTCATATTTGCATAGATGTTTTAACTCTTTCTTTTTCGGAAAAATACAAGAATTTATTTTTTTTATTGAGTGGAATTTTAACCCTAGTACTATCCTGTTACGCTTTTTATTGGTCGTTAGAAACTGTTCTTGTTTCTTTAAAATTTCAGTCTGTGACACATGGGTTAAGAATTAGTAAGGCTATTTTTAATAGTGCTGTTCCTTTTGGATTCTTGCTGATTATTATTCGCACTCTGCAAGCAATTTTTTGTGATTGTAAAAACTTCTACCAAAACAAACCAGCACGCACTAAAACAAAATTATTTGAAGACGAAAATTAATGTTATTATTACAACAAGCAGTAATAGATCTTGGTTGGGATTTTTACTTGCCATTGATAGGAATTATAGTCTTAATCGTACTAGGTGTGCCTATTTGGGTATCACTTGGTTTAGGTTCTGTAGCTCTCTTACAGTTGACAGGGGCTTTACCTCTTTCTTTATTAGGAGAAGCGCTTTTTGACGGTATAGACGCTTTTGCGTTACTCGCCATTCCTTTATTTATTTTAACAGGAGATGTTTTAGTTAGGACTAAATTGTCCGACAAATTACTTGACATAGCCGAGGCTACGGTAGGAAGTTTTAAAGCGGGTTTCGGCACTGCGACTGTGCTAGGCTGTGGTTTTTTTGCTTGTATTTCAGGATCAGATGCGGCTGGAGCCACAGCTGTTGGGAGAATGACGATTAATAGATTGGTTAAGCAAGGTTATCCCAAACCCTATGCTTGTGCTTTAGTTGCTGCTGGTGCTTGCACAGGTATTTTAATTCCGCCATCTATTGCTTATATTATTATTGGTCTAATTTTAGGTATTTCTGCTTCCACACTTTTTTTAGCTGCTGTAGTTCCTGGTTTGATGGTTATGTTTTCTATTTTAATCACAAATCTTATAATGAATTTTATTTACCGTTATGAAAATAACGCGCAAAAATTTTCTTTTAGACGATGGCTAAGAACAGTTATTAATGGTCTTGATGCTTTGAGTGTGCCAGTTATTATTTTGGGAGGTATTTATTCTGGAATTTTCACTCCGACTGAAGCAGGAGTAGTAGCTGTAGTTATTACTTTTGTAATAGGGTTTATAGAAAAAAAGGTAAAGATATCTGATATTCCAAAAATTTTGATAAGCTCTGCTAAAGTTACTGGTATAATTTTACCTATTATTGCTATGTCTTTGCCATTTGCACAAACTTTAGCCATTTTACAAGTTCCTCAAGCTATTGTGCAATCTTTGACTTCTTTCACTGATAATCACGTTATTATTATACTGATTATGATTTTTGTGCTTATTATGGCAGGCTTAGTTATGGAGACTACTCCCAACATTGTGATTTTATCACCTATTTTATTTCCTCTTGCACTAGAAATAGGGATGAATGAAATTCATTTTTGTATTTTAATGGTTACTTCACTAGGGGTTGGTTTTATTACCCCTCCTTTTGGCTTAAATTTATTTGTGATTTCTGGATTGACGGGAACTTCTGTTCTAAAAATTGCTTATAGAGCCATTCCGTATGTTTTAGCTATGCTAATAGTTGTTTTACTCATAGCTTTTTTCCCGCAACTTTCTTTGTGGGCTTTTAAAGCAAATTAATCAATGAAAGCACTTGTTTATCAAGAAACGCAAAAATGCTCTTACATAGAATGGCCCGATCCAATAGTCGGAGAGAACGAAGCACTTATCCAAGTTAAATCTGTAGGTATTTGTGGTTCAGATATGCACGCTTATCTAGGGCACGACGAAAGAAGAACTCCTCCTTTAATTTTAGGGCACGAAGCAGCAGGTATAGTTTTAGAAGGAAAAAAACAAAAACAACGAGTTACTATCAATCCGCTAGTTACTTGTGGTTCTTGTAGATTTTGTTATCAAGGCAGAGATAATCTTTGTCAGCTAAGAAGCATTATTTCTATGAATCCAAGACAAGGCGCTTTTGCAGAATATCTTTGTATTCCAGAAGAAAATCTTATTCCTATTAGCGACAAACTTTCTTTTTCTCAAGCTGCGCTAGCAGAGCCTTTAGCCTGTGGTTATCGCACCATACAAAAAACAAGTACACTCAGACAACTCCCACTAGCTAGAGTTTTGATTTTAGGAGGAGGTGCCATTGGCGTAGCAGCAGCTTTGAGTGCTTTGCTTTTTGGAGCTAAGGAGATTTTTATCGCAGAGCCGAATCCTTTGCGGCGTGTTGAACTAAAAAAAATAGGTGATTTTTTATCTTTTGATCCTAATAGCGAAGATAAACCAGAAGAAGCAACAATGGATATAGTAGTGGATGCTTTTGGTAGTAAAGAAAGTCGTGAAACTGCTTGCGCTTATGCAAGAGCTGGTGGGATAATTTCTCATATAGGTTTAGCCACAGCAAAAGACGGGCTTGATATTCGGAAAATGACTTTACAAGAGATAGATTTTTTGGGAATATATACTTATACTAAAGACAATTTTTTGCTAACTGTGGAAGCTATGGAAAAAGGATATTTTGGTAAGCTAGACTGGTTTGAGGAAAGTTCGTTAAGCAAGGGACAAGAAAAGTTCTCTAATCTGTTAGCAAAAAAAATACTAAAACCTAAAGTAATTTTAGTCAATTAGAGACTATTGAATTAGACATTCTAGTTCAGCTATACGGCGTTGCTCAAATTTTTTATCACTCAAAATACTTCAGTATTCCTTGTAATAAAAAATTTTCGCGCCTTGTCTAGCTTTCCTATAATGTCTAATTCAACAGTCTCAATTAATATATAAATATTATGGTGCGTTATTTAAAAAAATCTAACATCCCCGAAACTTCTCAAAATGTAACAGAAATAGTAGGGAAAATTTTGCAAGATATTGAAAAAAATGGAGAGCAAAAAGCTATAGAATATGCGGCAAAACTAGATAATTGGCACGGGAAAATTATTGTTAGCGAGCAAGAAATAAAAGCTGAGGCTCAAAAAGTTCCAACAAAACTGAAAGAAGATATTATGTTTTCTCAGCAGCTAGTGAAAAAGTTTGCTGAAGAGCAAAAGGCAACTTTAAGAGAAACTTCTGTGGAGTTAGTCACTGGTTTGACAGCAGGACAAAAGTTGATTCCAGTACAAAGTGCTGGTTGTTACGTTCCAGCAGGGAGGTATTGTCATATTGCATCCGCAATAATGAGCGTAACAACGGCTAAAGTTGCTGGAGTAAAAAATATTGTGTGTGCTTCTTTACCAAGTAAAGAGGGAATGCACCCTGCTATGCTTTACACTTTAAATTTATGCGGTGCTGACAGTATTTTAGCTATGGGCGGAGTGCAGGCAGTTGCATCTATGGCATTTGGCTATTTTGGCAATAAACCAGTTGATATTTTAGTGGGTCCCGGAAATCAATTTGTAGCAGAGGCAAAAAAAATTCTTTATGGTTCAGTAGGTATTGATATGTTTGCGGGACCTACAGAAATTTTAATTATTGCTGATGAGTCTGCAGACGCAGAAATTATAGCCTATGATTTAGTTGGGCAAGCAGAGCACGGCTATAATTCTCCTGCTTGGCTTATTACTACTAGCGAAGCATTAGCAAAAAATGTAGTAGAAAAAATACCTAGTATTATAGCAGGGTTGCCTGAGTTAAATTGTAAAAATGCAGAAGCAGCTTGGAAGGATTATGGAGAAATAATTTTAGTAGATAATAAAGAGGAAGCCGTTGAAATTTCTGATACTTACGCTTCAGAGCATTTAGAAGTTCACTGCAAAAACCTAGATTGGTGGTTAGAAAATTTATCTAATTATGGATCCTTATTTTTAGGAGAAGAAACGACAGTTGCTTTTGGTGATAAAAGTGCGGGTACCAATCATATTTTACCTACTAAAAAAGCAGCAAGATATACAGGCGGACTTTCTGTAAGTAAATTTTTAAAAACAGTCACTTGGCAAAAAATGACAAAAGAAGCTGTTCACAAAATTGCACCTGTTACCGCTAGAATTTCGCGTTTAGAAGGAATGGAAAGCCACGCTAAAACTGCAGATATTCGTCTTAAAAAATACTTTCCAGACCAAGTGTTTGATTTAAATCCTTAACTTCCATCTTGTAATTGGATTGAAATAATTTTTAAAATAAAGTTTAATTAAGTTTTAACTAAAACAAAAAAAATTAAATATGAAAATTCCCCATTTTATAGCGCACAATAAAGGAGATGTTTGTGCGGTTGCTGTTGTGGAAGATATTCAGCAGAATACCGAGTGTCAAGTTTGGAATATGGAAACTGATGAAGTTTCTACAGTGCAAGTTTTGCACAATATTCCTATTGGACATAAAGTTGCACTTCAAAATTTAAAATCTGGTGATGCAGTAATTAAATATGGAGTAGATATAGGAAAGTGTGTAGCAGAAGTCAGTTTTGGAGCTCATTTACACACCCATAATTTGAAAACTAAACGCTGGTAGCGTTATCATTTATTACTTTTAATACTATGAACAAAAAATTTTTTGGATACAGAAGAGAAAACGGTAGGGTCGGAATCCGCAACCATGTAATAATACTACCTGTTGATGATATTTCTAACGCAGCTGCAGAAAATATTGCAGCTAATGTTGAAGGCACTTTAGCACTTCCTCATAGTTACGGACGATTACAATTTGGTGCAGATTTAGAATTGCACTTTCGCACTATGATAGGCACAGGCTCCAATCCTAATGTTGCCGCTGCAATTGTAGTAGGAATTGAACCAGGTTGGACGAAGAAAATTGTGGACGCTATTGCTAAAACAGGCAAACCGGTGGCAGGTTTTTCTATTGAAAAAAATGGAGATATAAAAACTACTGCAACGGCTTCTTACAAAGTGCAAAAATTTGTGCAATGGGCAACAGAATTACAGAAAACAGAATGTGATTTTTCTGAACTTTGGGTGGCAACTAAGTGTGGCGAATCGGATACTACTTCAGGATTAGGCTCGTGTCCGACCGTAGGTAATTTTTTAGAAAAAGCAACTCAATTAGGAATCACCTCTTGCTTTGGAGAAACTACCGAGTTAACAGGCGGAGAAGATATCGTAAAGGCAAGAGCCATTAACTCTCAAGTAGCAGAAAAATTTCAAACTATGTTTGATGATTATGCAAGATTAATTGATGAACAAAAAACTAGTGATTTATCCGAATCACAACCTACCAAAGGTAATATAGAAGGCGGACTGACTACTATTGAAGAAAAGGCAATGGGTAATATCCAAAAAATAGGAAATTTGCAATATGTAGATGCGCTTGAGCCAGCAGAAGCTCCTAGCAAAGGAAAAGGCTTGTATTTTATGGATACCTCTTCGGCAGCCGCAGAATGTAACACTCTTCAAGCAGCAGCTGGGTTTGCCGTGCATCTTTTTCCAACAGGACAAGGCAATGTTATCGGCAATCCTATTATGCCCGTTATTAAAATTACAGCAAATCCTAGAACTGCAAGAACAATGCACGAGCATATAGATGTAGATGTCTCAGATCTACTTCGCAAGGAAATCAGTCTCAATCAAGCTGGAGATAGACTTTTTGATTATGTTGTTAGAGTTGCAAATGGCAGACACACTTGCGCCGAAACACTGGGCCATAAAGAGTTTGTGATGACCAAACTGTATCGCAGTGCTTAAAATAATCCTATAAGAGACTTTTGAATTAGGTATTATAGACCTTTGAATTTCGCTGATGCTTACCTTTCTATTGGGGCTAGCCAAGGCGGCTAGCCAAGGCAAGAATTTTTTTTAAAAGCCACATAGCCGAACTAGGATGTCTGATTTTTGAGTAATTCAACCTCCAGATTAACCGCATTTCCTATTTGAATTTTAGCGAGATTGGTGTTTTTTAAGGTATAGGGAATAATACTTACCGCGAAGGAATTTTTGGATATTGCGTTTAAAGTCAGACTGACTCCGTTTAAAGCAATAAAACCTTTGTGTTTCAGATAAGGGTAGATTTCTGCATCTATTTCAAAAAAATGGTATTTTTTCTCTTTGTCGTAGCTTAAAAAAGACGCTGTTTTTAGAATATGACCCGAAAGCAAATGCCCGCCTATTTCGTCTCCAAATTTCAAGGCTCTTTCAATATTTACCAAGTCTCCTAGTTTTAAATCACCCAAGTTGGTTTTGTCCAAGCTTTCTTCTATCACATCAAAAAAAACCACATTCCCGTCTATTTTTATCACAGTCAAACAAACTCCATTGAGCGCCACACTAGCTCCTTCTACTAGATTTTCTAGTCTTTTTTCATCAAATTTTAGAGAGATTTTTATTCCAGCCTCGGTTTTCTTTGAATCTAGTAATGGGGCTTGGTATTCTACTATTCCGCTAAACATCTTTATAAAGTAGAGCTTTGAATTGTGTTATGTGTTAGATTTATTCTAAATATCTAGGTTCATAGCCTCCAGTGCTTTTTCTTGGATGAATTTTTTTCTAGGTTCTACCTGGTCTCCCATTAAAGTATCAAAGATATTGTCAGCTGTTACGGCATCTTCTATAGTTACTTTAATCATTGTCCTTTTTTCTGGATTCATTGTAGTTTCCCAGAGTTGGTCGGGGTTCATTTCTCCGAGTCCTTTGTATCTTTGAATGTAAAAATTCTTTTTAGTGGAGTCTAAAATAAAGGTTATGAGTTCTAGTATAGTTTTTGAGAAAAATTCTTCACCTTTGGAATTTAAAAAAACAAAGTATCCTTCTTTTTTGTAACTGTTGAGCTCGCTAGATTCTCCAACGAGTTCGCCTAGCCTTTTACAGTCTAGTTGTTCTAAATTGTTCTTAGCAAAAAAATAAATATTTCCTTTATGGAACAGTTGAATAGAGTCTCCTTCGGGAGAGATAGTACATTTTGTGAAACTTTCTTTATCCAGTTCTTGAATTTTCTGCAGAGAGTCTCTAATGCTCGTCAAATCTATTTGCTCAATTCTTATTTCATATTCCAGACAAAGGTTGTATAAAAAATTTAACCTAGAATTTGTTTGTAATTTTTTCAACTTATCGTAAAATTTTAATAGTCTATCCAAAAAAGCATCAAATTCTGGTTTCTCTAAACCCTTCAAACTAAAAGTATTTTTATTGAGTTCAAAGACTTTGGATAATAATTCCTCGTCGCTTTGGATATAATATTCCAGCTTGCCTTTTTTAATACGGTAAAGAGGAGGCTGTGCCATATAAAGATAACCCCCTTCAATAAGCTCTACCATTTGGCGATAGAAAAAAGTTAGAATAAGCGTCAAAATATGGCTTCCGTCTACATCTGCATCTGTCATTATAATTACTCTATGATACCTTAATTTTTCTAAATTGAATTCTTCCTTACCTATGCTTGTGCCTAAAGCTGTCACCAAATTACGAATTTCCTCATTACCAAGCATTTTATCAAATCTCGCTTTTTCTACATTAAGAATTTTTCCTTTCAAAGGTAAAATCGCCTGAAAATATCTATCTCTTCCTAATTTTGCAGAGCCTCCAGCGGAATCTCCCTCTACCAGAAAAATTTCACTTTTAGCGGGATCTCTTTCTTGGCAATCAGCCAGTTTACCGGGTAAAGAATTGCTTTCCAGAGTATTTTTTCTACGAGTAAGTTCTCGTGCTTTTTTAGCGGCAATTCTAGCCTGTTGGGCGCCTAAGTTTTTTGCTAAAATCTTTTTAGCGATATCAGGGTTTTCTTCTAAAAAAATGTGAGTATATTGCACGGTCAATTTATCTACAAAACCCCTAACTTCTGAATTGGTGAGTTTGATTTTTTTCTGGGATTCGTATTGAGGCGAAGTCAATTTTATACTAATAACAGCAATCAAACCTTCTCTAATGTCTTCTTGCATCAACTTATCTTCCGAATTAAGAATTCTGTTTTCCGTGCCGTATTGAGTGATTACTTTTAAGAGTCCTTGCCGAAAGCCTTGATCGTGTGTGCCGCCTTCTACTGTATGAATATTATTAGCATAGCTTAGAATCTGGCTATTATAGGTATCGTTATATTGCATGCAAAGCTCTAAAGACATACCATCCAATTCTTTTGCGATATAAATTGGTTTAGGAAAAAGAACATTTTTGTGGGCATTAATTTCTTCTACAAAGGTTTTGATTCCTCCTTCAAAATAAAAATCTTTTTCTTTACCAGATTTTTCGTCTTTAATATAAATTTTCAAACCTCTATTCAAAAAAGCCAATTCTCGCACTCGTCCTAGAATTTGCTCGTAGCGAAAATCTATTTCTTCAAAGATACTACTATCGGGATAAAAATGAATATAAGTGCCAGTCTTACTGCTTGCTTCAAGCTTGATTAACTCACTAACAGGAACACCCTTAGCGTAACTTTGGCGGAATAAACCACCATCTCTGTGTATTTCTATATGGAGTTTTTCGCTAAGAGCATTAACAACAGAAGCTCCTACTCCATTTAAACCTCCAGAAATTTTATAGCTAGAAGAATCAAATTTTCCACCAGCGTGCAACGAAGTCATTACCAACTGCACTGCTGGAATTTTTGATTTTTCGTGAATATCTACAGGAATACCTCTTCCGTTATCAAAAACAGAAACACTATTGTCTGAATGAAGGATTACCTTGATTTCGTTGCAAAAACCAGCAAGGGCTTCGTCAATGCTATTATCTATAATTTCATAAACTAAATGGTGCAGGGCTTTGGAATCTATGCCTCCAATATACATACCAGGTCTCAATCTAACGGCTTCTAGCCCTTCTAATTGTTCGATGGAATCTGCTGTATAAAGAGAATTTTGAGGTGAGTCTAATTCGGTTTTAATTTTGTCCTCCTTTTTGGGTTGGTATAATAATTACAATATAGTAAATTATATCTATAATTACAATATTTTTCAAGTATAATTTTTCATAAAAAAAAATGATGAAACTTTGGGATGGACACACCCACAGCGATTTTTGTCCCCACGGCAGTAAAGACAAAACTGCAGATAGAATAGAAAAGGCAATAAAACTTGGTTTCACTCACTATTCTATTACAGAACACGCTCCTTTACCCGACAAACTCCTTTTGCTAAAAACTACTCCGCAAGATGCCAGTCTAGAATACCGCTATTTGGAAAATTATTGGAAGTCACTCAAAGAGTTAAAAACTACTTATCAGGATAAAATAAAAATTCTTATAGGATTAGAAATAGATTATTTGGTTGGTTACGAGGATTTTACTCAAGAATTTTTAACTACCCAACTGCACCAACTAGACGAAATTATTCTATCGCTTCACTTTCTTCCTGATAAGACTGGAAATCTTAAAATGATAGATAAATGTTGGACATCTTTTGAGTCTAGTTTTATACAGCAAGGTAAAGAAAATATTTGGCGACTTTACTGGGAGACTATAGAAAAAATGGTGAGTAAAAAGTGGGATTTTTCAAATTATCCACAGTTGCCTATTCGCATAGGTCATTTAGCACTCATAGAGAAATACAACAAACTACTAAAACCAACGAATGCTTTAAGAAAAAAATGGATTTCTTTTATTTTGCAAAAAATTTTACCAACAGTTGCGAGGCAGGGCTACAGCCTTGATTTTAATGTAGCAGGTTACAGAAAGAAAGAATGCGGTATGCCCTATTTCTATATGGAACTTTTAGAAAGCTGTAAAAAACTAGCGATTCCTTTGGTCTATGGCTCGGATGCTCACAGCACTGCAGAAGTAGGTAGTCATTTTGAAAATTATAAGAGCATTGCGTGCTCGGGAAAGTTATAACTCAGAGAGCCAATCTCTAGGTTTTAGATAGCTTTGCAATTCTGCTTCTTCGCTTTGTTGTTCGGGTTGAAAATTGTAAATCCACTCTGCTTTTGGAGGCAGAGACATCAAAATAGATTCCACTCTACCACCACTTTCTAAACCAAAAGCAGTTCCTCTATCATAAAGCAAATTGAACTCCACATAGCGTCCTCTACGGTAGGCTTGAAAACTGCGATTGAACATCCGAAAAGGAGTCTTGTGTCTTTTTTTCAAAATAGGCAAATAGGCTTGCTGAAAACTCAAAGCTGTAGCAAGGCTAAATTTATAGGAATGCTCTGCTTCACCCTTTAAATAATCAAAAAAAATGCCTCCTACTCCTCTAGTTTCTTTGCGATGCGGTAGATAAAAATACTCATCACAGGCTTTTTTGAATTTTGGATAATAGTCTTTATCAAAGCCATCGCAAGTTTTTTTTAAACTTTTATGAAAAAGCAATATATCTTCGTCAATAGGATAGTAAGGCGTTAAATCCATGCCTCCTCCAAACCACCAAGTATTTTGACATTCAAAATAACGGATATTGAGATGCACTGTAGGCACAAAAGGATTGTAGGGGTGGATTACCAAAGAAACTCCGCAGACTTTAAAAGGGAATGTTTTTTTTTCGCTTTTCAGGGTTGGAGAAATTTTTAATTTTCCCGCTAGCCAAGTGGTTAGTTTGGGATTTAATGCTCCTGCTAGGCTACTAAAATTGACTCCTCCTTTTTCAATAACATCGCCTGAAAAAATCCTAGTGCTGCCACCACCTTCTCCTTTTTCATAGTTCCATAAATTTTCTTTGTAGGCTTCGTTTGTAGTTTCCTGTATCCAGTCACAAATTTTGTGCTGTGTTTCTTGGAAGGAACTAGAAATTTCATTAAAATTGTTTTTTTTCACAATTTCTTATTTTTTAAAAACAAGACAATTAAGGTTGTAGTTTTTTCCAAAAAATTTACATATTTTTTCCTTAAACGAATCTTCTTTATAAAAAGCTCTGATTACTGCTTCTCTTAAACCAGTAATGCTAAGTTTATTTGAGCCTCCAATATAATTCTTCTCTCCATATTTTATTACGACTGATAGAGTATCCGGGAAAACAATCACAGTCATACCAAAATGGCATCTTTCGCTTTTTTTATTTTTGCTTTCATCAAGGAAGGCTATTTTTGCTTGAAACAAAGCACCTGCTATATCACTTAAAGCCATCTTTACCTCCGATTTATTAAAATAACCTTCAGTATATTTAATACTACAATTTATCGCCCAAGCCGTTTGAACGCTCAAAAACTGAGCTCCAAAAATTAAAGCTGAAAATAGGATTATTTTTTTCATTATATTGTCTTATGAGACTTATCTATCCCTTTGAAGTAACGCCAAATATGCTAAACAGAACACTAATACAATGCTCTCTTACAATTTATCAAAAATAGAGCCATACTCTGGGGAAAATAAAGTGCGATGAAGCTTAATCAAGTATCTATCGGTCATTCCCGCAATATAATCGCAAACTACTCTTTTGGTAGAATCTTCTTTTTTTTGAATACTTTCGCAATATTTCTCAGGCAAAAATCTTTCTGCATCTGAACAAAGGCACTGAAACAGCTCTACTATTATATTCTGCAATTTGAATTCCATCAATTGATTTTCTCTTCTTAAAATCACTTTTTTTTCAATAAAGTTTTTTAGATTTTTTAATGATACTTTTAAATTTTCTGGTAAAATAACATTGTAATCTAAAATATTAGATTCAAAAAGATGTTTTTTTTCCAGCTTTACGTTGGAAATGAAAAGATTGACAATTTTACTGATAGTCATTTTTCTATCTTTGCTAGAAAATAAATTTTGAGTCATTTTCTGATATTCTATTTTCAAGCCTTCAAAAGAGAGTTCCTTTTCTTGCTCCTCTAAATCTTTGATGGAAACTAGTTTTAAAGCAATGGCGTCTTCTAGGTCGTGCACCCCGTAGGCTATATCGTCTGCTAAATCTACTATGGATGAAAAAAAATTAAAATGCTTTGCCTTGCCTGTTTTTTTATCTATTTGGCAGTATTTTTCTCTGTCTTCTTTTATGAAAGGCTCTAACATCCAATCCAAAATTTCTTTTTCGCTATCAAAAATACATTTGGGTGGTATATAGTTAGAAAATTTAGGAAATTTCCCTGTCGCTTCTTGGGTGGAATTTTTTTGATTATTCGCAACTTTACTGTATAAAACAGGGTATTTTAATAGACCCAACATAGTAGCTCTGGTTAGATTTAAACCAAAACCTGATTCGTACTCTCCGAGTGTGGCAGTAATTCTAAAGCTCTGAGCGTTACCTTCAAATCCTCCATTTTCTTGCATCAAATAGTTTAAAGCAATTTCTCCTCCGTGTCCATTGGGAGGGTGCCCTAGGTCGTGGGCTAAAGCAGAGGCTTCTATGCCAAAAATATTCGGCAATAATTCTTTAATTTCTGTAGATTTTTCTTGTTTGAGGATTTCTCTAATACCAGTAGCAATCTGAGCCACTTCTAAAGTATGGGTCAATCGGGTTCTGCCAAAATCACTAATATCTAAATCGTGAATTTGTTTTTTGGATTGTAGTCTGCGAAAAAAAGCCGAGTGTAAAATACGAGCCTTATCTCGCATGTAAGGCTCTCTATTGCTATCGTGGTGCGGTGCTATTCTTCTTGCTGCAAGTTCTTTTTTATTCATAAATTCTAACGGTCTAGCTCTCCACCTATCATATTAATAGAACCAAAAATAGCTACCACATCGGATAAAAAACTACCAATACACATTTCCTTGAGAGCTGATACAAAATTAAAACAAGGAGGTCTGCAGCGGCATTTTACTGGTGTTCCTGTACCGTCAGATACTATATAAAACCCCAACTCACCGTTGGCTCCTTCCACGACGCTGTAGGTTTCCCCCGCTGGCGGACAGTGACCGTCCATAATAATCTTAAAATGGTCAATCAAACCTTCAATATTTCCATAGACATCTTTTTTCTCTGGCAGGCTAGCTTTTCTATTTCTTAACTGAAAATCTCCTTCGGGAATTTTTTGACTCGCTTGCCGAATAATAGAAATAGACTGCCGCATCTCTTCCATTCTTACCAAATACCTATCATAACAATCTCCTTGCTCGCCTACGGGAATATCAAAATCTAATTCTGGGTAAATAGAATAGCCTCCTTCTGCTATTCTCAAATCTTGGGCTACGCCGCAGGCTCTCAACATAGGTCCACTAAATCCAAAAGAAATCGCTTTTTCTTTAGATAAAATTCCAATATTTTTTACTCTATCTACAAAAATTTTGTTTTGGCTAAGTAATTTATCCGCTTCATTTAACACTTCTTCTACTTTTTGGAGTGCTATTTCTAATTTTTCTAAAAAACCTTCTGGAAAATCGTTTGCGTTACCTCCAAAACGAGACCAACTAGTAGTCAACCGAGCTCCTGTAAAACTCTCTATTAACTCCCATAAATATTCTCTTGCCTTGATATACCAAAGAAAATAGGTGAAAGCTCCCAATTCCATTCCAGTAGCTCCCAAACAGGTGAGATGATCCGAAATACGAGCTACTTCCATCATAATAACACGAGCATATTCTGCTCTTTTGGTTGGTTGAATCTGAAATAATTTTTCTACTGCTATGGAATAACCAACATTGTTGATAATAGAGGAGCAGTAATTGAGTCTATCTGTATAGGGAAAAATTTGGATATAGCGAGCATTTTCGCACTGTTTTTCAAAACCTCTGTGGAGATAACCTATCTCGGTTTCTAAATCCCTCACTTTCTCTCCTTCCAATTTAAGACTAAGCCTGACAATACCGTGCATAGATGGGTGAGAGGGTCCCATCTCCAATTCCAGATATTCTTTTTCTTCTTCTGTGTTAACTGTTTTCATAGATCTAGCTTTTGCATGTAGGGCTGTCTTTCTACTATTTGTTTTACTGGAATTAAAGGCTGCTCTTTGGTAATAGAATAATCCTTTCTTAATGGATATCCTTCAAATTCTTCGTAGAGTAGTATTCTTTTTAGATTAGGGTGTCCTTGAAAAACTATGCCATACATATCGTAGCACTCTCTTTCGTACCAATCTGCCGCTAACCAAAGGGAAGTGATGCTTTCTACTTTTTCGCCATCTGCTAGATGACACTTCACGCGTAGGCGGAACTGGTGTTGTAAAGAAAGCAGATGATAAACAATTTGAAACCGACTTGGCTTTTCGTGATTGAGATAATCTACTGCAGTCAAGTCCATCATTTGCTCAAAATGCAATTCGGGGTTATTTTTTAGTTCTTGTAATACAGTAAATAAGTTTTTGTTTGCTACAAGCAAGCAGCTTTCTCCTAGTGGTTCAGATATTTCTTGGATTGATCCAGATAAGGCTGAACCAGATAAAGCTGAGCCAGAGAATATTTTTTTTAATTTTTTTATTAAAATAGAATCAGAAGCGTTTTGTTCGGAATTTTTTTGCATAACTTCTAAGTTTGTGGGTGAGATTTATAAAGAGAAACTGTTTGCTTTTTTTCGCCAGCTAAACTGTCGCTGGCTGCTGCTTTTTCAATATCTAAATTGTCGTTGGCTGCTTCTTTTTCGCCGTCTAAACTGTCGCTGGCAGCTGCTTTTTCGCCGTCTAAACTGTCGTCGGCAGTTTCTTTGTCAAAAGCTACTTCCCTGGGGTTAATTCCTTTACTACCTTTAATCCCTTCTTCTTGAATCATTCTTTGCAACTCTAATAACCCGTCTAAAACCGCTTCGGGCCTCGGAGGACAGCCTGCAATATAGACATCTACTGGAATAATTCTATCAATCCCTTGTAAAGTAGCGTAATTCTGATAAAAACCACCCGAAGAAGCACAAGCCCCAAAAGCAATAACCCATTTAGGCTCTGTCATTTGATCATAAACCCTCTTTAATATAGGTGCCATTTTGTGAGTAATTGTGCCCACAACAAACAAAAGATCAGCTTGTCTCGGTGAAAATCGTGGAATTTCCGCTCCAAATCTTGCAATATCGTAGTGCGAGCAAGCAGTAGACATATATTCTATACCACAACAAGAAGTGATAAACGGATACTGAAATAAGGAGTATTTGCGACTCCAATTAATCATAGAATCCAATTTTGTAGAGATAAAACTATCGTTCATTTCTATTCCCATTCTAATCCTCCTTTTTTCCATTCATAAAGTAACCCAAAAATCAACACACTAAGAAAAATCAAAACTACCACAAAACCATACCATCCTAACTCTCTAAAACTTGCTGCCCAAGGGTATAAAAAAATAATTTCTACATCAAAAGTTAAAAAAAGCATTGCCACCAAGTAGTAATTGATAGTAATTTTATTTTTTTTGCCTATTCCCTGAGACTCTAAACCCGATTCAAAAGGAAGCTTTTTAGTGCGAGTAGCTAGTTTAGGTCCTAAAAACCGAGCAATAAACAGGAAAATCAAACATAGAAAAATTCCCAAAAAACTCAATAATAAAAAAGGTAAATATTGAAGACTGATTTGCATTTGTGTAGTATAAAAACTAATTATGAATTATTATAGCCTCGATGAGATAGTGAATTTGCCAAATAGTGAAAAAAACAAACCTTGCATACTCCAAAAAAGGAGTGTAAAAGCGCCATTGGAGTTTTTACCAGCAACGCCACTATTTCAAGCAATAAACTTGTTTTGGCTAAACTTTGATTGCTAAATTCAAAGCTCTCTTATTGCATTAGCTTATCCAGTCTAGGTTATTTTTTAGCAAAAGTCTATAAAAATTTAGAACTGGACTTGCTATTTTATTTTTTTCAAGTTATTTATGCAAGACAACTACCTATATATAATATGTCAAAATTTTTTCATACTACCCTATTCTTAGGGTTAACTTTCTTTTTTGGGCTATTTACTACTACAAATACCCGCTCTTTTACTATCTATAGAATAGGTGAAGTGGTTACAGGTCACGAATACGACTCCCAGTGGCAACAATGGTTCAAAAAAAATCTCACGGTTTGGATAGGCGACAATCTCCGTAAAGATACAATTATTTTCCTCAGAATCAACACAAGATTAGGAGATGTCACTATCTCTTTGGATGCTACCACTGAAAATAAAGAAGTTTTAAAACAAGCACTCGCCAAATCGGTGGAATGGGCTGGAATTGCTAAAAGAGCCAAAGCAGATACTACAAGGAGCCTCGGTTGTTTCGGCAAAAATATCAATAATAGCTGTAAGCAAACAGGAATAGCCAATACTAAAGGGCAAATGGGTTTGAGGTTTTTTAGCACCAATAAAGCAGGGCAAGTCAACTTAATTATCAACGCCATTGATAAAGACAATAGCAATATTCGCGGTACTATTTATTTTAGTGTTGCAGAAGTTAGAAAATTCCTTTCGGCTATGGAAAAATTGAAATCTGGTGTGCCGTTTCAAACAGAGCCTAAGTTGGAGCAGGATCCTGATAATCTTTTCAAATAATTAGGCATTATACTTTGTCTATGCAGCGTTAAAAAAAAATTTTAACTCTTGAAATATCACACATATTCCTGCGAGCTAAAATTTTTTTTTGCCTTGCCTAGACTTTGTATAATGCCTAATTCAATAATCTTGTTATACTTTGTCTATGCAGCGTTAAAAAAAAATTTTAACTCTTGAAATATCACACATATTCCAGCGAGCTAAAATTTTTTTTTGCCTTGCCTAGACTTTGTATAATGCCTAATTCAATAATCTTGTTATACTTTGTCTATGCAGCGTTAAAAAAAAATTTTAACTCTTGAAATATCACACATATTCCTGCGAGCTAAAATTTTTTTTTGCCTTGCCTAGACTTTGTATAATGCCTAATTCAATAATCTTGTTATACTTTGTCTATGCAGCGTTAAAAAAAAATTTTAACTCTTGAAATATTACACATATTCCAGCGGGATAAAACTTTTTTATTTAAAAAAAATTAAGAATTATTTTTTTTTATTTGCTTTTTTATTTTTTTTCTGCTATATTTCATTTGATTTCATTTGATTTCATTTGATTTCATTTAATTAACCTAAAATTGACATAAATTATGGAAAGAATAACAAAAAGAGCGTTAAAAACACCTCTTAAAAATTGTGAGAAAAAAGTAGCCCAGGCTGGTTTTCAACGGGCGAGTTTTCGTGGGGCGTTATTGCTAGGTGCGGTTTTGTTGAGTTTGCTATTTATAGGTAATCTGCAAGCACAGAGCAGCGTTAGCACAAAACAGGGATTTTTTGCTGGTATTGTCTATCTACAAGGATTCGGAGTAGATACCACAAAAACTAGCACAAACTCTGCTACTGGCTTTAGAATCAGCGGCTATAGAGACGCAACCTCTAGAATAGACACAAACTTTAAAATTTCTGGTGTCATACCCGCTGGAATAAAAGCTTTAATGAAAGCAAACTGCGAACGTGATGCAACGACTGTTACACAGCCTGATGGAGTTTACTCTTTTAGGGAAGGTTTTTTTTCTTCCTTCACGGCTGGTGCAAGACCGTCTATAGCTGATCTTAATGATCCTTTGAATGATGCTACCGTAACAGGATTGAACATTAACATTCCTAGTAGAAACTTTCGTACAGGATTGACAGAGGGAGAAACATCCTATTGTTATAGATACTTTTACGGGGATCTTTCCCATGAAAGAACCGCTATTAATTTTTCTGCCTATGATGTGACTGCAGATACGCTTTCAAAATCCTCCCTCCCCAGCACAAAGAGCGACGCACTCAACGGTGTCGGTCTGCAAGTCGGCTGGCGAGGAGAAAAATGGAGAGCCTCTCTGACTCACTTTACTGGCAAGGGTGGAACTAATGAGCTCGTCAATACAGTAGTGATGGCGGAGTATTTTTTTCACGAGGAGTTTTTTGCAGGAGGCGGTCTAGCGAGTATGAAGCTTACCAATGGCTCAACTAGCGCCTCGGCTACTAGCCCCGTGTTAACGGTAGGCTATAAAGAGAACTTAACTCCCAACCTATTCTTTAATATTAGCTTGACAAAGTATATCTCGGGTGTTTCTCTGAGCCGTTCTACTCCAGCTTCTGCTCCGATTCCCACTGGCGCCCCTCTTATTAGAAAAACACAGACTGAAAGAGGTGATTCAGCAACGATCGGCTCATCAAACCTTATAAATGCTGGCAGTAGTGCCACGCTTTTTCACGCTACCATCGTAAATGGAATAGTAGACTCTGATCTTAGAATAGAAGTAACCCAAGTCGGCAGCCGAGATGTGGAAATACAAGAAGTTGAAACTCCAGCAGCGGAGAAAATTGAAGCTGAAATCAAAGCCCCCGTAGTCGTCAGCATTTCCCTGCTGTGGCGCTTTTAACAGAGTTGCGAGCTATAAAAAGATCAAGCAGGAGCTGGGAGTGCAAATTGGGATTTTTTAAGGTAAAACTAAAATAAAGTCTCCCAAAAAGCACCTCCTAGTTTTGCTTGAGGTAATTCTTGGATTTTTTTTTGTGGGTAAAGAGGCAGTATTTTTTCTTTTTTCAATAGATTTTTTATAGCCAGTGCCATCTGCGGCACTAAGGCTAGTTTCACTGGAAAACAAAGAACTGCCTTATCAAAACATTCGGCAAAAGCCGCGTCTGGTAGCCCGCCTTTTTTTTGTTCTGGCTCCGCTCTGTCTACTTTTATACACCTCCATTCTGCCTCTTCCAATTTAAGCTTTGTATTTTTCGCTACTAGCTCTTTTGCTTTTGCTACGAGCATTTCGTTGCTTCCACCTACGCCGTCTTCAGCTATTTTGCCTCCTAAATAATAGACTAATTCGCTGTTTTTTCCGTAATGGCTTTTTCTGGAATGGGTGCTAATGCTAAATAACGGTTTGGCACTCTGTCCTATGCAATGCCCGTAGATTTTAAAATTTTCTGCATTAGTGCTGTTTTTGACGCCTCCTACTCTTTGTTTTGCTGGGGTAAATTTTACAGCGAGCATTTTTAAGGGGCGTAGCTGTATTTTTTGCTTGATGTTTAATTTTTCAGCTAGTGCGATATTTCCCCTACCAGCAGCTAGAATAATTTTTTGTGCTTCTAGCAGAACACCTCCTAGTTCTAAGGAAATGGAGTTATTAAAAATTTGAATCTTTTTAAGTGCATCTATTCCATAGTAGTCTTCTTTTTGTTGACTATAAAAATTTTGAAATAAAGAATGGCTATTGATAACTTTTTCTTTGACCCAAAACGCAGTTTTTTGTTTGTCTAACCAAAAAGGCAATTCCAGCGGAGCCAATTTTTGGACTTGGCTTTGAAAAATTTTTTGAGAGCCTTTTGTGAAAAAAGAAGCAAGAAAACCTTGCGATTGCCAAATTAGCTGTTTTTCTGTATAAATTTCCGTTTCGCTCAAATTTAGTTCTCCCTTTCCAGACAAAGCAGCATCCCATAGCTCGGCAGTTTGCCATAAATTACCCGCAATGTCGGGCAAAAATTTACCCAGCAAATATTTCATACCCTTATGGATAATTCCTTGTGAAAGTAGGCTTTGCTCTCCGCCTATGGATTTTTTTTCTAAAAGACAGCAAGAATACCCCGCTTTTTTAAGCAAAGAATGAGTCCAAACTCCAGCTAATCCTCCTCCAATCACAACAACATCAAAATTATATTTTTTCATTATTATATTTTTTCATTACTATATTTTTTCATTACTATATTTTTTCATTACCAACATCAAAATTATATTTTTTCATTATTATATTTTTTCATTATCAACATCAAAATTATATTTTTTCATTTTTTCACATAATGCTACCCCAGATTGAGTAAAACTACCCCAGATTGAGTAAAACTACCCCAGATTGAGTAAAACCACCCCAGATTGAGTAAGACCAAATCAGGTCACTTCTAGTTTAAAGCTATTTTTCCTAATTTTACAGAAAAAAAGCTGCCAATAGCCCATAGAATATTGACAAAAAATGATTTTTCTACTAAAAACTATATTTCATATCTGAAAGAAGTTTTTTTTGTTAAAAACTATATTTCATATCTGAAAGAAGTAAGTTTTTGCTAAATTATACAAACTTACTTTTTTTTATTATTAAAAATTAACCACTATAAAACTATGAAAAGATTACTACCCTTGTTACTGTTGTTTGTTTTGAGTATCCCCTTTATTAAAAGCAATGTTGTTTTTGCTCAAGCAACAATTGATATAGCAACACCCTATGCAAACGGGATTTCTAACAACCAAGTGAGCGATTTTGATGTCAATGCAGATGGAACTATTTTAAACAATAGTGCAGCTGGAGGCACAGCCCAGCTAGGCTCTACGGCAGTCAGCGCCAATCCCAATATTACAGCAGGTAGAGAAGCAGAACTTATCCTATTCCAAGTAACAGGACTCACTAATAGTCAGTTAGGCGGAAAAATAGAAGTATTTGGTAGTGAAGTTGGAGTAATTATAGCCAATCCTAATGGAATCACCTGTAGTGGTTGCGGTTTTATCAATGCTAGTAAGGTAGACCTAGTTACAGGCACTGCCAATATTTCTGGAGAAATTTTTATAGGTTATAGTAAAAGCACGACATCTCAGCTCACTGTGAGCGGAGACGGATTTTTAGGCGATGCTAGACTAAATGAATTAAACCTAATATCAGGTAATTACACTCAATCTGGGGCTATAAATGTTGCGGGTGATCTTAATATCCGAATATACGGAAAAGCTCGTTTAGAAGAGACTGCTTCTATTGAAAGCCGTAATCTTTTCTTTTCAGCGGTAAATTTCTATAATCAAGCAGATTTTACTATTACCGATAGTGCTATTTTTGATATTGAGAACGATTTTCGCAATGGATTTAAATTAAACAATGTAGAATACGAAGGTGGAAATATTATTGCGGGTAATTTTACTGTCACAGCAGGAGGTGACTTTCGTAACAGATATAACGCAACAATTAATGCAGATAGCTTTAATGCTACGGTTACAGGTGACTTTATCAATATAAGTAACGCAACGATTAACGCAGATAATGTAACGATTGAAGTAACGGATTTTGCTGCTGATATTGAAAATAATGGAACTGTTTCTACAGATACTTTAAATTTTATACTCTCCAATGATTTTACCAATACAAGCACTTCTCTTAATGGTTTTACCTTCAATAATTTAGGGGTTGATACACAAGGCAGATTTATTAATGAAGCCGATCTTACCGTAAATAGCTTTAATGTTACGGCTGTAGGTGACTTTATCAATCAAAATCACGCAATGATTAAGGCAGATAACTTCAATGTCACAGCTGGAACTAACTTTTTCAATGACAGTTCCTCAACGATTAACGCTGATATTTTTAATGTTACGGCTGTAGGTGACTTTATCAATCAAAATCACGCAATGATTAACGCTGATATTTTTAATGTTACAGCAGATAGATTTTACAATCAAAGTTCCGCAACGATTATCGCTGATATTTTTAATGTTACAGCAGATATATTTTACAATTATATTTCCGCAACGATTAGCGCAGATAGCTTTAATGCTACAGCAGATAAATTTTTCAATTTGGATGACTCAACAATTAGTGCTGATAGCTTTAATGTTACAGCAGTTCTTATTCAAATTTATGGAACTATTACTACTAATGCTTTGACTATTGATACAGATATTATTCAGACGGGAAATATTACTGCTAATACTTCTTTGACTATCACAGCAACAAACGATGTTTTTTCAGAGGGAAGCATCACAACTTCTACTTTGAATATTGATACTGGAAGGGACTTTGTCAACCTCGGAGATATTACTGCTGATAACTTTAATGTTACAGCAGATAGATTTTACAATGAAAGAGCAACGATTAGTGCAGGTAGCTTTAATGCTACAATAGGAAGTAGCTTTTACAATAATTCCGCAACGATTAGTGCTGATAGCTTTAATGTTACAATAGAAGGTCTTTTTTACAACTTCAACGCCGCAACGATTATTGCAGATACTTTCAACATAACAGCAGGGGCTCTTATTCAAAATGCTGGAACTATTACTACTAATGCTTTGACTATTGATACAGATAGCATTCATAATCCAGGAAATATTACCGCTAATACCTATTTGACTATCACAGCAACAAACGATGTTTTTTCAGGGGGAAGCATCACAACTTCTACTTTGGATATTGATGCTGGAAGGAACTTTGCCAACCACGGAGATATTACTGCTGATAACTCTTTTGAAATCACCTCTGGAAATACAGTTGAAAACCACGGATCCATTGTTTCTGGTAGCTTAGATATAATTGCAGCGGATTATTTTAGAAACTTAAGCGGCGGGGATATTAGTGTAGATACTTTAAATATCACAGCTGGAGGCAAGGTTACAAATATAGCTACGATTACTGCTAGAATTTTGAATATTACAGCAAATAATGACTCCTCCAGAACAGACGATACGACAGGCTTTTATGTTGCTAACCGAGGAGATGTTCAGGCAAATACTTTCAACATAACAGCAGCAGATAATTTTTATAACCGAGGAGATATTACCGCAGATACTTTCGAGATCACTGCAAAAAATATTTTTTTCCTTAATACAGAAATAGCTAGTTATACAGGCACTTATGATGGTGGGGATGTTTATCTTACAGGGGATTCTAGTTTTACAGCAACTGGTAGAATAGAAAACTACGGATTGATAGATCTCAATGATTCTAGTTTGGATATTACAGCGGAGACATTTATCAATCAAGAAGATGCTACCATTGATGCTGCTACATTAAACCTCAATGTTGAATCTTCCACTGACAATGGCACTATTACTGCCATAACCAACAATCAATAGAGATTAGTTTGGTTTTATCCTTCCTAATCGTAAAACTATGAAAAGATTACTACCTTTCTTGTTGCTTTTTGCTCTGAGTATCCCCTTTATTAAAAGCAATGTTGTTTTTGCTCAAGCAACAATTGATATAGCAACGCCCTATGCAAACGGGCTTTCTAACAATCAAGTTGCCGATTTTGATGTTAATGCAGATGGAGCTATTTTAAACAATAGCGCAGCTGGAGGCACAGCCCAGCTAGGCTCTACAGCAGTCAGCGCCAATCCCAATATTACAGCAGGTAGCGAAGCAGAACTTATCCTATTCCAAGTAACAGGAAGCACTGCTAGTGAGTTAGGCGGAAAAATAGAAATATTTGGCGCTACAGCTGGAGTAATTATAGCAAATCCTAATGGAATCACCTGTAATGGTTGCGGTTTTATCAATGCTAGCAAGGTAGACCTAGTCACAGGCACAGCCAATGTTTCTGGGGAAAATTTTATAGGTTATAGTAAAAGCACGACATCTCAGCTCACTGTGAGCGGAGACGGATTTTTGGGCGATGCTGTACTAAATGAATTAAACCTAATATCAGGTAATTATACTCAATCTGGGGCTATAGATATTTCTGGTGATCTTAATATCCGAGTGAGCGGAAAAGCTCGTTTAGAAGAGACTGCTTCTATTGAAAGCCGTAATCTTTTCTTTTCAGCGGTAAATTTCTATAATCAAGCAGATTTTACTATTACCGATAGTGCTATTTTTGATGTTGAGAATGATTTTCGCAATGGATTTAAATTAGACGATATAGGATACGATGGTGGAAATATTATTGCGGGTAATTTTACTGTCACAGCAGGAGGCGACTTTCGTAACAGATATAACGCAACAATTAGCGCGGATAGCTTTAATGTTACGGCTAGAAAAGGCTTTACCAATAAAAGTTCCGCAACGATTAACGCAGACAACTTCAATGTCACCACTGGAACAAAATTTAGCAATCAAAGTTTCTCAATAATTGATGCAGGTAGCTTTAATGCTACAATAGGAGGTAGCTTTAATAATTATAACGCAACGATTAGTGCTGATAGCTTTAATGCTACAGTAGGGGCTGCCTTTTACAATGACAACTTCGCAACGATTAACGCGGGTAGCTTTAATGTTACAATAATAAGTTCCCAATTCAATTCCGATGGTTTTTCCAATCGCAACTCCGCAACGATTAACGCGGATAGTTTTAATGTTACGGCAGATTACTTTTCTAATTATAAATCAACGATTAGTGCTGATAGCTTTAATGCTACAATAGAAGGTGACTTTCACAATAATTACGCAACAATCAATGCAGGTAGCTTTAAGGCTACAATAAGAGATAGTTTTTCCAATCGCAACACCGCAACGATTAATGCAGGTAGTTTTAATGTTACAGCAGGGGGTCTTATTCGCAATGCTGGAACTATTGATACTCATACCTTAACTATTGAATCCAGAAAAAGCTTTCATAATGCGGGAAATATTACCGCTAATACTTTTTTGAATATCAAAGCAACAAAAGATGTTTTTTCAGAGGGAAGCATTACAACTTCTACTTTGGATATTGAGACTGGAAGAAACTTTGCCAACCACGGGGATATTATTGCTAATAGCTTTAATGTTACAGCAGATATGTTTTCCAATCAAAGTTTCGCAACGATTAGTGCTGATAGCTTTAATGTTACAGCAAGTGGATTTTCCAATGAAAGAGCAACGATTAACGCAGATAGCTTTAATGCTACAATAGGAAGTGACTTTTACAATCAAAATTCCGCAACGATTAACGCGGATAGTTTTAATGTTACGGCAAAGGGTCTTATTCGTAATGCTGGAACTATTACTACTAATGCTTTGACTATTGATACAGATAGCATTCATAATCCAGGAAATATTACCGCTAATACCTATTTGACTATCACAGCAGCAAACGATGTTTTTTCAGGGGGAAGCATTACAACTTCTACTTTGGATATTGAGACTGGAAGAAACTTTACCAACCACGGAGATATTATTGCTAATAGCTTCAATGTCACAACTGGAACTAACTTTTTCAATGTCACAATTGGAACTAACTTTTTCAATGACAGTTCCGCAACGATTAACGCGGATAGCTTCAATGTTACAACTGGAAATTCCTTTTGGAATACCAACGCAACGATTGACGCGGATAGCTTCAATGTTACAACTGGAACTCACTTTTCCAATTACAACGCAACGATTGATGCGGATAGCTTCAATGTTACAACTGGAACTCACTTTTCCAATTACAACGCAACGATTGATGCGGATAGCTTCAATGTTACAACTG
Organism: bacterium; assembly: GCA_965216635.1. Lineage (GTDB taxonomy): Bacteria > SAR324 > SAR324 > XYD2-FULL-50-16. The sequence goes on along the minus strand of OZ244188.1, from coordinate 1,103,730 downwards.
GAACTCACTTTTCCAATTACAACGCAACGATTGATGCGGATAGCTTCAATGTTACAACTGGAACTCACTTTTCCAATTACAACGCAACGATTGATGCGGATAGCTTCAAAGTCATAGCTAGTAGCTTTAGCAATCATATTTACGCAACAATTAACGCAGATAATGTGACGATTGAAGTAACGGACTTTGTTGCTGATATTGAAAATAATGGAACTGTTTCAGCAGATACTTTAAATTTTATACTCACCAATAATTTTACCCATACAAGTGATTCTTTTAATGGCTTTACTTTCAATAATTTAGGGGTTGATACACAAGGCAGATTTATTAATGAAGCCGATCTTACCGTAAATAGCTTTAATGTTACGGCTGTAGGTGACTTTATCAATCAAAATTACGCGACGATTAGTACAGATAGCTTCAATGTCACAACTGGAACGAAATTTAGCAATCAAAGTTCCGCAACGATTAGTGCAGATAGCTTTAATGTCACAGCAGGTGACTTTTACTATGAAACTGTCAATGATTTTGTATTGGCTACAAATGATAATCTTACTGTTTTAGGAAATGCTTTTGTTACAGCAGAAAGTTTTACCAACGGCGGAACAATTAGCACTGATACCTTGACGATTGAAGTAACGGACTTTGTTGCTGATATTAACAATAGTGCAACTGTTGCTGCAGATACTTTAAACCTTATACTCGCTAATGATTTTACCAATACAAGCGATTCTTTTAATGGCTTTACTTTCAATAATTTAGGAGTTTCTACAGAAGGTGTTTTTACAAATAACTTTGACCTTGTTGTGCCTGGTGCCTTGACGGTTACCGTGACAGATTTTGATAGTGATTTTGTAAATAATGCAACTGTTGCAGCAGATACTTTAAACCTTATACTCACCAATGATTTTACCCGTAGCAGAAGCTCTTTTAGCGGTTTAACCTTCAATAATTTAGGTATTGATACAGACGGTGGTTTTACTAATCAAGCCGACCTTACCGTAAATAACTTGAATGTCACAACTGGAACCGACTTTCGCAATCTAAATTCCGCAACGATTAACGCAGATAGCTTCTTCTTGTCTGGAACTGACTTTCTCAATTACGATTCTGCAATAATTGATGCAGGTAGCTTTAATGCTACAATAAGAGATAGCTTTAATAATTATAATGCAACGATTAACGCAGATATCTTTAATGTTACAGCAGATAGATTTTACAATCAAAATTACGCAACAATTAATGCAGGTAGCTTTAATGTCACAGCTAGATTTCTCTTTTCCAATTACGTCGCAACGATTAACGCAGATAGCTTTAATGCTACAATAGGAAGTTCCCAATTCAATTTCAATAGTTTTTACAATCAAAGAGCAACGATTAACACAGATAGCTTTAATGTTATAACAGATATATTTCATAATGAAAGAGCAACGATTAACGCAGATAGCTTTAATGTTACAGCAGATAGATTTTACAATCAAAATTACACAACGATTAACACAGATAGCTTTAATGTTACAGCAGATAGATTTTCCAATCAAAGAGCAACGATTAACACAGATAGCTTTAATGCTACAATAGGAGGTTACTTTTTCAATGACAGTTCCGCAACGATTAGTGCTGATAGCTTTAATGTTACAACTGGAAATTCCCTTAGTGCTGATAACTTTAATGTTACAGCTGGAAATTCCCTTTGGAATAACACAACGATTAACGCGGGTATCTTCAATATTACAGCAGAGGCTCTTATTCGCAATGAAGGAACTATTGATACTCATATCTTAACTATTGATACAGATAGCATTCATAATGCGGGAAATATTACTGCTAATACTTCTTTGACTATCACAGCAGCAAACGATGTTTTTTCAGAGGGAAGCATTACGACTTCTACTTTGAATATTGATGCTGGAAGGAACTTTGCCAACCAAGGAGATATTATTGCTAATAGCTTTAATGTTATAGCAGATAGATTTTCCAATCAAAGTTCCGCAACGATTAATGCTGTTAGTTTCAATGTCACAGCTGGAACAAAATTTAGCAATCTAACTTCTGCAATAATTGATGCAGGTAGCTTTAATGCTACAATAGGAGGTAGCTTTAATAATGATAATGCGACGATTAGTGCTGATAGCTTTAATGCTACAATAGGATCTGCCTTTTACAATGACAACACCGCAACGATTAACGCGGGTAGCTTCAAGGTCACAACTGGAACTCACTTTTCCAATTACACCGCAACGATTAACGCAGGTAGCTTCAATGTTACAACTGGAACTCACTTTTCCAATTACACCGCAACGATTAACGCAGGTAGCTTCAATGTTACAACTGGAAATAACTTTCTCAATAAAGTCGGTGCAACGATTAACGCTGATAGCTTCAATGTCACAACTGAAACAAAATTTAGCAATCAAAGAGCAACGATTAGTGCAGGTAGCTTTAATGCTACAATAGGAGGTAGCTTTAATAATGATAATGCAACGATTAGTGCTGATAGTTTTAATGCTACAATAGGAGGTAACTTTTACAATAAATCCGCAACGATTAACACAGATAGCTTTAATGCTACAATAAGAAGTTGGTTTCACAATCAAAGTTTCGCAACGATTAGTGCTGATAGCTTTAATGTTACAGCAAGTGGATTTTCCAATGAAAGAGCAACGATTAACGCAGATAGCTTTAATGCTACAATAGGAAGTGACTTTTACAATCAAAATTCCGCAACGATTAACGCGGATAGTTTTAATGTTACAGCAAAGGGTCTTATTCGTAATGCTGGAACTATTACTACTAATGCTTTGACTATTGATACAGATAGCATTCATAATCCAGGAAATATTACCGCCACCTATTTGACTATCACAGCAGCAAACGATGTTTTTTCAGAGGGAAGCATTACAACTTCTACTTTGAATATTGATGCTGGAAGAAACTTTGCCAACCACGGAGATATTATTGCTAATAACTCTTTTGAAATTACCGCTGGAAATACAGTTCAAAACCACGGATCCATTGTTTCTGGTAGCTTAGATATAATTGCAGCGGATTATTTTAGAAATTTAAGCGGCGGGGATATTAGCGTAGATACTTTAAATATCACAGCTGGAGGCAAGGTTACAAACATAGCTACTATTACTGCTGGAACTTTGAATATTACAGCAAATAATAACTCCTCCAGAACAGACGATACGACAGGCTTTTATGTTGCTAACCGAGGAGATATTACTGCAAATACTTTCAACATAACAGCAGCAGATAATTTTTATAACCGAGGAGATATTACCGCAGATACTTTCGAGATCACTGCAAAAAATATTTTTTTCCTTAATACAGAAATAGATAGTTTTTATGCTTCTGGAGGCACTTATGATGGCGGAGATATTTCTCTTACAGAGGATTCTAGTTTTATAGCTACTGACAGACTGGTTAACTACGGATTGATAGATCTCAATGATTCTAATTTAGATATTTCTGCGGATACCTTTATCAATCATTCAGGTGCTATTATTAGAAATGGTATGTTAAACCTCAATGTTGAATCTTCCACTGACAATGGCACTATTACTGCCATAACCAGCACAACCAACAATCAATAGATTAGTTTAGTTTTATCCTTAAAATCAAGGAAAAGGCTAGCTTATACCAACTACTTTCCATACAGGCTATAGAAAAAGCACTTTTTCTACGCCATTAAATAAAAATTCAACACACAGCAAAGACGAAGTGCAAATTGGAATTTTTTAAGGAAAAACTACCTGACAAGGAAGTTTTTTTGCTAAAAATGGTATTTTTTAATTTCGGAAAAGCAAAAAGAGTAAAAATTTAGCGTTAAGCAAAAACGAACTGCAAAAGAGCCAAATGGTTATACCAGCGGCTCTTTTGCAATAATATGTGTTTGAAATTTAAAGCAAAAAAGCGACACTGCTACCTTATTTTTAATGCCTAATTCAATGAGAAATTAAACATTGCAGAGGTTATTTTCTAAAAATTATATTTTTAATCTTGACAAAGAATTTTTTTTTTGCTAAAAATTGTATTTTTTACTTTCGGAAAAGCAAAAAGAGTAAAAATTTAGCGTTAAGCAAAAACGAACTGCAAAAGAGCCAAATGGTTATACCAGCGGCTCTTTTGCAATATATAAGTTTGAAATTTAAAGCAAAAAGGCGTATTAATACCTAATTCAATGAGAAATTAAACATTGCAGAGGTTATTTGCTATAAAATTTTTTTTTCACTAAAAATTGTATTTTATACTTGATTCAGAAGTTTTTTTTGCTAAAATTTGTATTTTTTACGTAACAATAAATTTATTTTAAAAAAACTTTTCTGCTTAAAGCTATGTTTTATCTACTCATAAAAAGTTTTTTTGCTAAAAATGATGTTTTATACTTGACAAATAAATTAGTTTTTGTTAAACTATACAAACTTACTTTTTTTTATTATAGACTTTTGAATTTTGCTGATGCGACGGCAAGGCTAAACAGCTAGTTTTGTCCTATTTGGCAAATTCAAAAGTCTATATTATTAAAAATCAACCATTATAAAACCATGAAAAAATTACTACCCTTATTACTGTTGTTTGTTTTGAGTATCCCCTTTATTAAAAGCAATGTTGTTTTTGCTCAAACAACAACCCATACTATAGTAAGACCCTATGCAAACGGGCTTTCTAACAATCAAGTGACCGATTTTGATGTTAATGCAAATGGAACTATTTTAAACAATAGCGCAGCTAGAGGCAGAGCCCAGCTAGGCTCTACAGCAGTAAGCGCCAATCCCAATATTACAGCAGGTAGAGAAGCAGAACTCATACTATTCCAAGTAACAGGAAGCAATACTAGTCAGTTAGGCGGAAAAATAGAAATATTTGGTAGTAAAGCTGGAGTAATTATAGCAAATCCTAATGGAATTGACTGTGTTGGTTGCGGTTTTATCAATGCTAGCAAGGTAGATCTAGTTACAGGCACAGCCAATATTTCAGGGAATACTTTGAATGGTTTTAGTATAAACCCTGCAGCATTGCTCCGTGTGGGAGGAATAGGATTTGTCAACGATGCTGTAACAGATGAGTTAAACCTGGCATCCCGTTATCACGAAATTGGCGGACAAGTCAAAGCGAACAATACTTTAAGAGTTTTAGCTGGAAATGGTACCTACAACCACACAACGAATACTATTACTTCTAGTTCTCTTTTAAATCTCAGCACTAAACCAATAGATTTAGCATCTAATAGCAACCTAGAAGCAAACTCCATTGAACTACTAAGCGCAGAAACTTCTTATGGTATTTACAATGATGGAGGAAACATATCTGCTGATACACTAAGGATAGATTCAGGGGGCTATTTCCTAAATCACAGTTCCGCAACGATTAACGTTGGTAGCCTTGATGCCATAACTGGAACTAACTTTACCAATCAAATATTCGCAACGATTAACGCGGATAGCTTCAATGTCACAACTGGAACTGACTTTTACAATCAAGTTTCCTCATTGATAAACGCTCCTGATAGCTTTAATGTTACAGCTGGAAATAGCTTTGTCAATTATAATTCCGCAACGATTAACACAGATAGCTTTAATGTCACCGCTGGAAATGCCTTTATTAATCAAAAAAACTCAAGGATTAATGTAGGTAGCTTTAATGTTACAACAGGAAGTGGCTATATCTTTGGGAATAGAGATTCTGCAACGATTATCGCTGATAACTTTAGTGTTAAAACAGATGAATTTCACAACGAAGCAACGATTAATGCTGATACCTTGACGATTGAGGTGATAGATTTTTCTATTGATATTAACAATACTGGAACTGTTGTTTCAGATACTTTAAACCTTATACTCACCAATAGTTTTACTCATAGCAGTGATTCTTTGGATGGTTTTACTTTTAATAATTTGGGAGTTTCTACAGACGGTCATTTTATAAATGAATCCGACATTGTTGCAGATAGCTTTAATGTCACCACCGGAGGTGCCTTTGTTAATCTAGAAAACTCAAGGATTAATGTAGGTAGCTTTAATGTTACAACAGGAAGTGGCTGGATCTTTGGGAATAGAGATTCTGCAACGATTATCGCTGATAACTTTAGTGTTAAAACAGATGAATTTCACAACGAAGCAACGATTATTACTGTTAACTTTAATGTCACAACAACAGGTGACTTTATCAACCAATATGCTAACGCAACGATTAATGCTGATAACTTTAATGTTACAACAATAGCGACAGGCGACTTTATCAACATATATAACGCAACGATTAATGTTGATAGCTTTAATGTTGCAACAATAGCGACCGGTGACTTTATCAACATATATAACGCAACGATTAATGCTGATAGCTTTAATGTTATAGCAGGAGGTGTCTACAATAGTAACGCAACGATTAATGCTGATAGCTTTAATGTTACAGCATCAGATGACTTTATCAACCAATATGCTAACGCAACGATTAGTGTTGATAGTTTTAATGTCACAGTAAGAGGTAGCTTTAACAACGAGAGCCGCGCAACGATTAGTGCTGATAGCTTTAATGTTATAGTAATAGGAGAAGACTTCTTCAACGGATACTACGCAACGATTAATGCAGGTAGTTTTAGTGTTACAGCAGCAGATGACTTTTTCAACGGATACTCTGCAACGATTAACGCAGGTAGTTTTAGTGTTGCAGCAATAGATGATTTTATCAATAGAAGCACTATCAATGCTGACACCTTGACGGTTAAAGTGACAGACTTTGATAATAATATTACCAATACTGCAACTGTTGATTCAAATAATTTAAATTTCATACTCACCAATGGTTTCACTTATAACAGTGATTCTTTTGATGGTTTTACTTTTAATAATTTAGGTATTACTACCAACGGTGATTTTATGAATAAATTGGACATTGTTGTCCTTGATACCTTGAGTATTACGGCAGATAATTTTATCAATCAAAATTTCTCTAGTATTAGTGCTAAAGGCTTTCATATCACAGCAAAAAGAAATTTTTATAATCAAAATTTCTCTAGCATTAGTGCGGATAGCTTTACTGTTACAGCAGGAGATGACTTTTACAACAGCAATTCCTCTAGCGTTAATGCAGATAGCTTTAATGTTACGGCTGGAGATAAATTTTCTAACAACAGTTCCTCTAGCGTTAATGCGGGTAGCTTTGACGTCATTGCAAATAGCTTCATCAATAATAGTGGTTCAATAATTAATGCTAATACTTTTAATGTTACAGCAAACGAATCCTTTAGTAATATAAAAAATGTTAAAAGTTCTGATAGCGTTATTAATGTTGCTACCGTTTTGAATATCACATTGACTGGCGCAGCTGGTAGTTTTACGAATATTGGATCGGCTAGTGCAGATACTTTCAAGCTTTCTGTAGCGGGCGATCTTGATTATACTGATAAAGGAACTATTAATACTAACAGTTTCAATCTCAATGTAGACGGTGATTTTAGCAACAACGATGCGGCTAACGATTTTACTTGGGGTGTAAATGATAGTTTAGTTGTAGCTGGAACTGCTTCTGTTGTCGCAGATAACTTTGACAACTACGGAACTATTAATGTAGGCAACTTAAATGTTACAGCAGAAAGTTTTAAAAACAACACTTCTGCAACGATTAACGCAGATAGCATGACAATTGAAGTAACGGACTTTGTTGATGATATTACCAATTTTGCAACTGTTTCTACAGATACTTTAAATTTTATACTCACCAATGATTTTACCCATAGCAGCACTTCTTTTAATGGTTTTACCTTCAATAATTTAGGAGTTGATACAGAAGGTAGTTTTACTAATGAAGCTGACCTTGTTGTAGATAGCTTCAATGTCACAACTGGAACTTACTTTAACAATTACAGAGCAACGATTAACGCAGATAGCTTTAATGCTACAATAGGAAGCAACTTTTACAATAATTCCGTAACGATTAATGCGGATAGTTTTAATGTTACAACTGGAAATTCCTTTTGGAATACCAACGCAACGATTGACGCGGATAGCTTCAATGTTACAACTGGAACTCACTTTTCCAATAACAACGCAACGATTAGTGCGGATAGCTTCAATATTACAACTGGAACTCACTTTTCCAATAACAACGCAACGATTAGTGCGGATAGCTTCAATATTACAACTGGAACTCACTTTTCCAATAACAACGCAACGATTAGTGCGGATAGCTTCAATGTTACAACTGGAACTAACTTTGTCAATTATATCGCAACGATTAACGCAGATAGCTTCAAAGTCATAGCTAGTAGCTTTCGCAATCATATTTACGGAACGATTAACGCAGATAATGTAACGATTGAAGTAACGGATTTTGCTGCTGATATTGAAAATGATGGAACTGTTTCAGCAGATACTTTAAATTTTATACTCGCCAATGATTTTACTAATACAAGCACTTCTTTTAATGGCTTTACCTTCAATAATTTAGGTATTGATACAGACGGTGGTTTTGCTAATCAAGCCGACCTTACCGTAAATAACTTCAATGTCACAACTGGAACCGACTTTATCAATCAAAATTCCGCAACGATTAACGCAAATAGCTTCAATGTCACAACTGGAACCGACTTTATCAATCAAAGTTCCGCAACGATTAATGCAGGTAGCTTCAATGTTACAACTGGAACTCACTTTTCCAATTACACCGCAACGATTAGTGCTGATAGCTTTAATGCTACAATAGGAAGTGACTTTTACAATAATTCCGCAACAATTAATGCGGATAGTTTTAATGTTACAGCAGAGGGTCTTATTCGTAATTCTGGAACTATTACTACTAATGCTTTGACTATTGATGCAGATAGCATTCATAATCCAGGAAATATTACCGCTAATACCTATTTGACTATCACAGCAGCAAATGATGTTTTTTCAGGGGGAAGCATTACGACTTCTACTTTGGATATTGAGACTGGAAGAAACTTTGCCAACCACGGAGATATTATTGCTAATAGCTTTAATGTTACAGCAGATAGATTTTCCAATCAAAGTTCCGCAATGATTAACGCAGATAGCTTTAATGTTACAGCTAGAACTAGCTTTAGCAATCTAACTTCTGCAATGCTGGATGCAGGTAGCTTTAATGCTACAATAGGAGGTAGCTTTAATAATGATAATGCAACGATTAGTGCTGATAGCTTTAATGCTACAATAGATGACTTTTACAATCAAAGTTCCGCAACAATTAATGCAGATAGCTTTAATGTCACCACTGGAAATGCCTTTATTAATCAAAAAAACTCAAGGATTAATGTAGGTAGCTTTAATGTCACAACAGGAAGTGGCTGGATCTTTGGGAATATAGATTCTGCAACGATTATCGCTGATAACTTTAGTGTTAAAACAGATGAATTTCACAACGAAGCAACGATTAGTGCTGATAGCTTTAATGTTACAATAGAAGGTCTTTTTTACAACTTCAACGCCGCAACGATTATTGCAGATACTTTCAACATAACAGCAGGGGGTCTTATTCGCAATGCTGGAACTATTACTACTAATGCTTTGACTATTGATACAGATAGCATTCATAATCCAGGAAATATTACCGCTAATACCTATTTGACTATCACAGCAGCAAACGATGTTTTTTCAGGGGGAAGCATTACGACTTCTACTTTGAATATTGATGCTGGAAGAAACTTTGCCAACCACGGAGATATTATTGCTAATAATTCTTTTGAAATTACCTCTGGAAATACAGTTCAAAACCACGGATCCATTGTTTCTGGTAGCTTAGATATAATTGCAGCGGATTATTTTAGAAACTTAAGCGGAGGGGATATTAGTGCAGATACTTTAAATATCACAGCTGGAGGTAAGGTTACAAACATAGCTACGATTACTGCTGGAACTTTGAATATTACAGCAAAAAATAACTCCTCCAGAACAGACGATACGACAGGCTTTTATGTTGCTAACCGAGGAGATATTACTGCAAATACTTTCAACATAATAGCAGCAGATAATTTTTATAATAGAGGAGATATTACCGCAGATACTTTCAATATCACTGCAAAAAATATTTTTTTCTTTAATACAGATACAGTGGCTAATTATGATGGTGGGGATGTTTATCTTACAGGCGATTCTAGTTTTACAACAACTGGTAGAATAGAAAACTACGGATTGATAGATCTCAATGATTCTAATTTAGATATTACAGCGGAGACATTTATCAATCATTCAGGTGCTATTATTAGAAATGGTATGTTAAATCTCAATGTTGAATATTCCACTGCCAATGGCACTATTACTGCCACAACCAACACAACCAACAATCAATAGATTAGTTTAGTTTTATCCTTCCTATTCGTGTAATTATGAAAAGATTACTACCTTTCTTGTTGCTTTTTGCTCTGAGTATCCCCTTTATTAAAAGCAATGTTGTTTTTGCTCAAGCAACAATTGATATAGCAACACCCTATGCAAACGGGCTTTCTAACAATCAAGTGACCGATTTTGATGTTAATGCAGATGGAGCTATTTTAAACAATAGCGCAGCTGGAGGCACAGCCCAGCTAGGCTCTACAGCAGTCAGCGCCAATCCCAACATTACAGCAGGTAGCGAAGCAGAACTTATCCTATTCCAAGTAACAGGAAGCACTGCTAGTGAGTTAGGCGGAAAAATAGAAATATTTGGTAGTGAAGCTGGAGTAATTATAGCAAATCCTAATGGAATCACCTGTAATGGTTGCGGTTTTATCAATGCTAGCAAGGTAGACCTAGTCACAGGCACAGCCAATGTTTTTGGAGAAAATTTTATTGATTATAGTAAAAGCACGGCATCTCAGCTTACCGTGAGCGGAGACGGATTTTTGGGCGATGCTATACTAAATGAATTAAACCTAATATCAGGTAATTACACTCAATCTGGGGCTATAGATATTTCTGGTGATCTTAATATCCGAGTGAGCGGAAAAGCTCGTTTAGGTGAGACTGCTTCTATTGAAAGCCGTAATCTTTTCTTTTCAGCGGTAAATTTCTATAATCAAGCAGATTTTACTATTACCGATAGTGCTATTTTTGATGTTGAGAATGATTTTCGCAATGGATTTAAATTAGACGATGTAGGATACGATGGTGGAAATATTATTGCGGGTAATTTTACTGTCACAGCAGGAGGTGACTTTCGTAACAGATATAATGCAACAATTAGCGCGGATAGCTTTAATGTTACGGCTAGAAAAGGCTTTACCAATAAAAGTTCCGCAACGATTAACGCGGACAACTTCAATGTCACAACTGGAACAAAATTTAGCAATCAAAGTTTCTCAATAATTGATGTAGGTAGCTTTAATGCTACAATAGGAGGTAGCTTTAATAATTATAACGCAACGATTAGTGCTGATAGCTTTAATGCTACAGTAGGGGCTGCCTTTTACAATGACAACTTCGCAACGATTAACGCGGGTAGCTTTAATGTTACAATAATAAGTTCCCAATTCAATTCCGATGGTTTTTCCAATCGCAACACCGCAACGATTAACGCGGATAGTTTTAATGTTACGGCAGATTACTTTTCTAATTATAAATCAACGATTAGTGCTGATAGCTTTAATGCTACAATAGAAGGTGACTTCCACAATAATTACGCAACAATTAATGCAGGTAGCTTTAAGGCTACAATAAGAGATAGTTTTTCCAATCGCAACACCGCAACGATCAATGCAGGTAGTTTTAATGTTACAGCAGGGGGTCTTATTCGCAATGCTGGAACTATTGATACTCATACCTTAACTATTGAATCCAGAAAAAGCTTTCATAATGCGGGAAATATTACCGCTAATACTTTTTTGAATATCAAAGCAACAAAAGATGTTTTTTCAGAGGGAAGCATTACAACTTCTACTTTGGATATTGAGACTGGAAGAAACTTTGCCAACCACGGGGATATTATTGCTAATAGCTTTAATGTTACAGCAGATATGTTTTCCAATCAAAGTTCCGCAACGATTAATGCAGATAGCTTTAATGTCACAGCAGGTGAGTTTTACTATGAAACTGTCAATGATTTTGTATTGGCTACAAATGATAATCTTACTGTTTTAGGAAATGCTTTTGTTACAGCAGAAAGTTTTACCAACGGCGGAACAATTAGTACCGATACCTTGACGATTGAATCCAGAAAAAGCTTTCATAATGCGGGAAATATTACTGCTAATACTTTTTTGAATATCAAAGCAACAAACGATGTTTTTTCAGAGGGAAGCATTACAACTTCTACTTTGGATATTGAGACTGGAAGAAACTTTACCAACCACGGAGATATTATTGCTAATAGCTTCAATGTCACAACTGGAACCGACTTTATCAATCAAACTTCTGCAATAATTGATGCAGGTAGCTTTAATGCTACAATAGGAGGTGACTTTTACAATCAAAGTTCCGCAACGATTAACGCGGATAGCTTCAATGTTACAGCTGGAACTTCCTTTTGGAATATCACCGCAACGATTGATGCGGATAGCTTCAATGTTACAACTGGAACTTCCTTTTCCAATTACAACGCAACGATTGATGCGGATAGCTTCAAAGTCATAGCTAGTAGCTTTAGCAATCATATTTACGCAACAATTAACGCAGATAATGTGACGATTGAAGTAACGGACTTTGTTGCTGATATTGAAAATAATGGAACTGTTTCAGCAGATACTTTAAATTTTATACTCACCAATAATTTTACCCATACAAGTGATTCTTTTAATGGCTTTACTTTCAATAATTTAGGGGTTGATACACAAGGCAGATTTATTAATGAAGCCGATCTTACCGTAAATAGCTTTAATGTTACGGCTGTAGGTGACTTTATCAATCAAAATTACGCGACGATTAGTACAGATAGCTTCAATGTCACAACTGGAACGAAATTTAGCAATCAAAGTTCCGCAACGATTAGTGCAGATAGCTTTAATGTCACAGCAGGTGACTTTTACTATGAAACTGTCAATGATTTTGTATTGGCTACAAATGATAATCTTACTGTTTTAGGAAATGCTTTTGTTACAGCAGAAAGTTTTACCAACGGCGGAACAATTAGCACTGATACCTTGACGATTGAAGTAACGGACTTTGTTGCTGATATTAACAATAGTGCAACTGTTGCTGCAGATACTTTAAACCTTATACTCGCTAATGATTTTACCAATACAAGCGATTCTTTTAATGGCTTTACTTTCAATAATTTAGGAGTTTCTACAGAAGGTGTTTTTACAAATAACTTTGACCTTGTTGTGCCTGGTGCCTTGACGGTTACCGTGACAGATTTTGATAGTGATTTTGTAAATAATGCAACTGTTGCAGCAGATACTTTAAACCTTATACTCACCAATGATTTTACCCGTAGCAGAAGCTCTTTTAGCGGTTTAACCTTCAATAATTTAGGTATTGATACAGACGGTGGTTTTACTAATCAAGCCGACCTTACCGTAAATAACTTGAATGTCACAACTGGAACCGACTTTCGCAATCTAAATTCCGCAACGATTAACGCAGATAGCTTCTTCTTGTCTGGAACTGACTTTCTCAATTACGATTCTGCAATAATTGATGCAGGTAGCTTTAATGCTACAATAAGAGATAGCTTTAATAATTATAATGCAACGATTAACGCAGATATCTTTAATGTTACAGCAGATAGATTTTACAATCAAAATTACGCAACAATTAATGCAGGTAGCTTTAATGTCACAGCTAGATTTCTCTTTTCCAATTACGTCGCAACGATTAACGCAGATAGCTTTAATGCTACAATAGGAAGTTCCCAATTCAATTTCAATAGTTTTTACAATCAAAGAGCAACGATTAACACAGATAGCTTTAATGTTATAACAGATATATTTCATAATGAAAGAGCAACGATTAACGCAGATAGCTTTAATGTTACAGCAGATAGATTTTACAATCAAAATTACACAACGATTAACACAGATAGCTTTAATGTTACAATTGGAAATTCCTTTTACAATAGATATTTCGCAACGATTAACGCTGATATTTTTAATGTTACAACTGGAAATTCCTTTTGGAATAGAAATTCGGCAACGATTAGCGCAGATAGCTTCAATGTCACAGCTGGAACTAACTTTTTCAATGACAGTTCGGCAACGATTAGCGCAGATAGCTTTAATACTACAATAGGAAGTGACTTTTACAATCAAAATTCCGCAACAATTAATGCTGGTAGCTTTAATGTCACAGCTGGAACTAACTTTTTCAATGACAGTTCCGCAACGATTAACGCTGATATCTTTAATGTTACAGCAGATGCTCTTATTCGCAATGAAGGAACTATTGATACTCATACCTTAGTTATTGATACAGATAGCATTCATAATGCGGGAAATATTACTGCTAATACTTCTTTGACTATCACAGCAACAAACGATGTTTTTTCAGAGGGAAGCATTACAACTTCTACTTTGAATATTGATGCTGGAAGGAACTTTGCCAACCACGGATCTATTACTGCTAATAACTCTTTTGAAATTACCTCTGGAAATACATTTGAAAACCACGGATCCATTGTTTCTGGTAGCTTAGATATAATTGCAGCGGATTATTTTAGAAATTTAAGCGGCGGGGATATTAGCGTAGATACTTTAAATATCACAGCTGGAGGCAAGGTGACAAATATAGCTACTATTACTGCTGGAACTTTGAATATTACAGCAAATAATAACTCCTCCAGAACAGACGATACGACAGGCTTTTATGTTGCTAACCGAGGAGATATTACTGCAAATACTTTCAACATAACAGCAGAGGGTCTTATTCGTAATGCTGGAACTATTACTACTAATGCTTTGACTATTGATACAGATAGCATTCATAATCCAGGAAATATTACCGCCACCTATTTGACTATCACAGCAGCAAACGATGTTTTTTCAGGGGGAAGCATTACGACTTCTACTTTGGATATTGATGCTGGAAGAAACTTTGCCAACCACGGATCTATTACTGCTAATAACTCTTTTGAAATTACCTCTGGAAATACAGTTCAAAACCACGGATCCATTGTTTCTGGTAGCTTAGATATAATTGCAGCGGATTATTTTAGAAATTTAAGCGGCGGGGATATTAGCGTAGATACTTTAAATATCACAGCTGGAGGTAAGGTTACAAACATAGCTACTATTACTGCTGGAACTTTGAATATTACAGCAAATAATAACTCATCCAGAACAGACGATACGACAGGATTTTATGTTGCCAACCGAGGAGATATTACTGCAAATACTTTCAACATAACAGCAGCAGATAATTTTTATAACCGAGGAGATATTAACGCAGATACTTCCGAGATCACTGCAAAAAATATTTTTTTCCTTAATACAGAAATAGATAGTTATACAGGCACTTATGATGGCGGAGATATTTCTCTTACAGAGGATTCTAGTTTTATAGCTACTGACAGACTGGTTAACTACGGATTGATAGATCTCAATGATTCTAATTTAGATATTTCTGCGGATACCTTTATCAATCATTCAGGTGCTATTATTAGAAATGGTATGTTAAACCTCAATGTTGAATCTTCCACTGACAATGGCACTATTACTGCCATAACCAGCACAACCAACAATCAATAGATTAGTTTAGTTTTATCCTTAAAATCAAGGAAAAGCTGGCTTATACCAACTACTTTCCATACAGGCTATAGAAAAAGCACTTTTTCTACGCCATTAAATAAGAATTCAACACACAGCAAAGACGAAGTGCAAATTGGAATTTTTTAAGGAAAAACTACCTGACAAGGAAGTTTTTTTGCTTAAAATTGTATTTTTAATCTTGACAAAGAAATTAGTTTTTACTAAAAATTGTATTTTTTACTTTCGGAAAAACAAAAAGAGTAAAAATTTTGCGTTAAGCAAAAACGAACTGCAAAAGAGCCACTGGCTCTTTTGCAATAATATGTTTGAAATTTAAAGCAAAAAGGCGTATTAATGCCTAATTCAATGAGAAATTAAACATTGCAGGGGTTTTTTGCTTAAAATTGTATTTTTTACTTTCGGAAAAGCAAAAAGAGTAAAAATTTAGCGTTAAGCAAAAACGAACTGCAAAAGAGCCAAATGGTTATACCAGCGGCTCTTTTGCAATATATAAGTTTGAAATTTAAAGCAAAAAGGCGTATTAATACCTAATTCAATGAGAAATTAAACATTGCAGAGGTTATTTGCTATAAAATTTTTTTTTCACTAAAAATTGTATTTTATACTTGATTCAGAAGTTTTTTTTGCTAAAATTTGTATTTTTTACGTAACAATAAATTTATTTTAAAAAAACTTTTCTGCTTAAAGCTATGTTTTATCTACTCATAAAAAGTTTTTTTGCTAAAAATGATGTTTTATACTTGACAAATAAATTAGTTTTTGTTAAACTATACAAACTTACTTTTTTTTATTATAGACTTTTGAATTTTGCTGATGCGACGGCAAGGCTAAACAGCTAGTTTTGTCCTATTTGGCAAATTCAAAAGTCTATATTATTAAAAATCAACCATTATAAAACCATGAAAAAATTACTACCCTTATTACTGTTGTTTGTTTTGAGTATCCCCTTTATTAAAAGCAATGTTGTTTTTGCTCAAACAACAACCCATACTATAGTAAGACCCTATGCAAACGGGCTTTCTAACAATCAAGTGACCGATTTTGATGTTAATGCAAATGGAACTATTTTAAACAATAGCGCAGCTAGAGGCAGAGCCCAGCTAGGCTCTACAGCAGTAAGCGCCAATCCCAATATTACAGCAGGTAGAGAAGCAGAACTCATACTATTCCAAGTAACAGGAAGCAATACTAGTCAGTTAGGCGGAAAAATAGAAATATTTGGTAGTAAAGCTGGAGTAATTATAGCAAATCCTAATGGAATTGACTGTGTTGGTTGCGGTTTTATCAATGCTAGCAAGGTAGATCTAGTTACAGGCACAGCTAATATTTCAGGGAATACTTTGAATGGTTTTAGTATAAGCAATGCTGCATTGCTCCGTGTGGGAGGAATAGGATTTGTCAACGATGCTGTAACAGATGAGTTAAACCTGGCATCCCGTTATCACGAAATTGTCGGACAAGTCAAAGCGAACGATACTTTAAGAGTTTTAGCTGGAAATGGCACCTACAACCACACAACGAATACTATTACTTCCAGTTTTTTAACCCTTGGTGATTTTCCAATATATATTTCTTCTAATCGCAACTTAGAAGCAAACTCTATTGAACTACTAGCTACAGAAGGGAGTGCTGATTATGGTATTGTAAATGAAGGAAACATTTCTGCTAATAGTCTTAATATTACAGCAGAAAGTTTCTTTATCAACCACTCTGCAACGATTAATGTAGATAGCTTGAATGTTACCACTGGAACTAACTTTTACAATCAAGTTTCCTCAACGATTAACGCAGATAGCTTTAATGCCACCACGGGAAAAACCTTTGTTAACCGAGAAAACTCAACGATTAATGCAGATAGCTTTAGCGTCACCGCTGAAAATGCCTTTGTTAATCAAGAAAACTCAAGGATTGATGTAGGTAGCTTTAATGTTACAACAGGAAGTGGCTGGATCTTTTGGAATAGAGATTCAGCAACGATTATCGCTGATAACTTTAGTGTTAAAACAGGTGAATTTCGCAACGAAGCAACGATTAATGCTGATACCTTGACGATTGAGGTGATAGATTTTTCTATTGATATTAACAATACTGGAACTGTTGTTTCAGATACTTTAAACCTTATACTCACCAATAGTTTTACCAATACAAGTGATTCTTTTAATGGTTTTACTTTTAATAATTTGGGAGTTTCTACAGACGGTCATTTTATAAATGAATCCGACATTGTTGCAGATAGCTTCAATGTTACCACGGGAGGAACCTTTGTTAATCGAGTAAACTCAAGGATTAACGCAGATAGCTTTAGTGTCACCGCTGAAAATGGTTTTCTTAATCTAGAAAACTCAAGGATTGATGTAGGTAACTTTAATGTTACAACAGGAAGTGGCTGGATCTTTGGGAATATAGATTCTGCAACGATTATTGCTGATAACTTTAGTGTTAAAACAAGTGAATTTCGCAACGAAGCAACGATTAATGCTGATACCTTGACGATTGAGGTGATAGATTTTTCTATTGATATTAACAATACTGGAACTGTTGTTTCAGATACTTTAAACCTTATACTCACCAATAGTTTTACCCATAGCAGTGATTCTTTGGATGGTTTTACTTTTAATAATTTGGGAGTTTCTATAGACGGTTATTTTATAAATGAAGCCGACATTGTTGCAGATAGCTTTAATGTCACCACTGGAAGTGCCTTTGTTAATCTAGGAAACTCAACGATTAACGCAGATAGCTTTAATGTCACCGCTGGAAGTGCCTTTGTTAATCTAGAAAACTCAAGGATTGATGTAGGTAACTTTAATGTTACAACAGGAAGTGGCTATATCTTTGGGAATAGAGATTCTGCAACGATTAGTGCTGATAACTTTAGTGTTAAAACAGATGAATTTCACAACGAAGCAACAATTATTACTGTTAACTTTAATGTCACAACAACAGGTGACTTTATCAACCAATATGCTAACGCAACGATTAATGCTGATAACTTTAATGTTACAACAATAGCGACCGGTGACTTTATCAACATAGATAACGCAACGATTAATGCTGATAGCTTTAATGTTGCAACAATAGCGACAGGTGACTTTATCAACGTAGAGAACGCAACGATTAATGCTGTTAGCTTTAATGTTACAACAATAGCGACAGGTGACTTTATCAACATAGATAACGCAACGATTAACGCAGATAGCTTTAATGTTATAGCAGGAAATGTCTACAATAATAAAGCAACGATTAATGCGGGTAGCTTTACTGTTACAGCATCAGATGACTTTATCAACACTTATGCTAATGCAACGATTAACGCAGATAGCTTCAATGTCACAGTAAGAGGTAGCTTTAACAACGAGAGCCGCGCAACGATTAGTGCTGATAGCTTTAATGTTATAGTAATAGGAGAAGACTTCTTCAACGGATACTACGCAACGATTAATGCAGGTAGTTTTAGTGTTACAGCAGCAGATGACTTTTTCAACGGATACTCTGCAACGATTAACGCAGGTAGTTTTAGTGTTGCAGCAATAGATGATTTTATCAATAGAAGCACTATCAATGCTGACACCTTGACGGTTAAAGTGACAGACTTTGATAATAATATTACCAATACCGCAACTGTTGATTCAAATAATTTAAATTTCATACTCACCAATGGTTTCACTTATAACAGTGATTCTTTTGATGGTTTTACTTTTAATAATTTAGGTATTACTACCAACGGTGATTTTATGAATAAATTGGACATTGTTGTCCTTGATACCTTGAGTATTACGGCAGATAATTTTATCAATCAAAATTTCTCTAGTATTAGTGCTAAAGGCTTTCATATCACAGCAAAAAGAAATTTTTATAATCAAAATTTCTCTAGCATTAGTGCGGATAGCTTTACTGTTACAGCAGGAGATGACTTTTACAACAGCAATTCCTCTAGCGTTAATGCAGATAGCTTTAATGTTACGGCTGGAGATAAATTTTCTAACAACAGTTCCTCTAGCGTTAATGCGGGTAGCTTTGACGTCATTGCAAATAGCTTCATCAATAATAGTGGTTCAATAATTAATGCTAATACTTTTAATGTTACAGCAAACGAATCCTTTAGTAATATAAAAAATGTTAAAAGTTCTGATAGCGTTATTAATGTTGCTACCGTTTTGAATATCACATTGACTGGCGCAGCTGGTAGTTTTACGAATATTGGATCGGCTAGTGCAGATACTTTCAAGCTTTCTGTAGCGGGCGATCTTGATTATACTAATAGAGGAACTATTAATACTAACAGCTTCAATCTCAATGTAGACGGTGATTTTAGCAACAACGATGCAGCCAATGATTTTACTTGGGGTGTAAATGATAGTTTAGTTGTAGCTGGGAGTGCTAGTATTGTCGCAGATAACTTTGACAACTACGGAACTATCAATGCTAATAGCTTTGATATTACAGCAACGGATCTTACTAACACTGGAACTATTAGTGCTAATACTACTTTGAATACAACATTGAGTAGCACAGCAGATAACAGTTTTGCTAATACTGGAGTAGCTAGTGCAAATACATTCAATCTTTCTGTAGGCGGTGATTTTGATTATATTAGCAATTTTTCACGCAATGGAACTATTAATACTAACAGCTTCAATCTCAATGTTGGCGGTGATTTTACTAACAGCGATGCAAACAATGATTTTATTTGGGGCGAAAATAATAGCCTTAATGTGACTGGAACTGCTTCTGTTATTGCAAATAGTTTTAATAATAGCGGAATCCTAAATGCTAATAGCTTTGATATTACAGCAACGGATCTTACTAACACTGGAACTATTAGTGCTAATACTACTTTGAATACAACATTGAGTAGCACAGCAAGTAAAAGTTTTTCTAATACTGGAGGAGTAGCTAGTGCAGATACTTTCAATCTTTCTGTAGCGGGTGATTTTGACTATGTTGCTGATAGAGGAACTATTAATACTAACAACTTCAATCTCAATGTTGGTGGTGGTTTTAGCAACAACGATGCAAACAATGATTTTACTTTGGATGCAAACGATAGTTTAGTTGTGTCTGGAAATGTTGATATTGCCACAAGAAATTTTACTAATACTGGCGGAGTGGTTAGTGCCGATACTTTAAATATAACAGCAGAAGGTCTTATTCATAATGCGGCAACCATTGATACTCATATCTTAACTATTGATACAGATAGCATTCATAATTCAGGAAATATTACCGCTACTACCTATTTGACTATCACAGCAACAAACGATGTTTTTTCAGGGGGAAGCATCACAACTTCTACTTTGGATATTGAGACTGGAAGGAACTTTGCCAACCACGGATCTATTACTGCTAATAACTATTTTGAAATCACCGCTGGAAATACAGTTGAAAACCACGGATCTATTGTTTCTGTTAGTTTAGATATAACTGCAGATGATTATTTTAGAAATTTAGGCGGCGGGGATATTAATGTAGATACTTTAAATATCACAGCTGGAGGCAAGGTTACAAATATAGCTACGATTACTGCTAGAATTTTGAATATTACAGCAAATAATGACTCCTCCAGAACAGACGATACGACAGGCTTTTATGTTGCTAACCGAGGAGATATTATTGCAGATACTTTAAACATAACAGCAGCAGATGATTTTTATAACCGAGGAGATATTACCGCAGATACTTTCGAGATCACTGCAAAAAATATTTTTTTCCTTAATACAGAAATAGATAGTTATACAGGCACTTATGATGGTGGGGATGTTTATCTTACAGGGGATTCTAGTTTTACAGCTACTGACAGACTGGTTAACTACGGATTGATAGATCTCAATGATTCTAGTTTGGATATTACAGCGGAGACATTTATCAATCAAGAAGGTGCTACCATTGATGCTGCTATATTAAACCTCAATGTTGAATCTTCCACTGACAATGGCACTATTACTGCCATAACCAACATAACCAACACAACCAACACAACCGACACAACCAACATAATCAACATAATCAACATAATCAACATAATCAACAATCAATAGAGATTAGTTCGGTTATCCTTCAAAAAAGGACAAGTAGACTTCATCCCCATAGTAGCTTTTCAAAATGTCTTATTCAGGACACTGCATTCCTTGTTTTTCAATGATAAAATAGAGTTTTTGAGCTTTATTTTTTTTTAAAAACATTCAATTCCTAAAAATAAACTTTGCTATGAAAAACAGCTCTTTTTATAGGAGCATTTACAGATTTCTAAGAGTTTGGATTGCTAGTTCCAATTTAGATATAGGTGTGTTTTTGTCTAATCCTTGGGCGAGGTTAAAAATCCAGTTTCCCCTTTGAATAGTGCTATCAAATCGTTTCACTGTTTTTTTTATTTCTTTTTCTAAAATAATATCTTCGGCGAATAGATAAAAAGGGTCTAGGTTGCCTTGTAAAAGAATTTTTTTGCCACTTTGTTGTATGAAAATGTAAGTCGCTGTAATATCGGTTCTATGATCTATACTTATTACATCTGCTCCTGATTCTAGTATAGCTTCTATTAAATGGCTTCCTCCATTGAGATAGTAAATAATAGGCGTTGTAGATTTTGTTTTTAATTCTTGTATGGTTTTTTTGACGGAAGGCAGCACAAATTTTCGGTAATCATCCAAGTGAAAACAACCAGCCCAGCTATCAAAAATTTGAATTATTTCAGCCCCAGATTCTATTTGGTATTGTAAATAATCTATTGTTAGCCGCTCTAGTTTTTCCATTAAAAGAAAGTAGTTTTTAGACTCTCCAAAACAAAATTTTTTGATGCTAGAAAAATCGGCTGCTTTTTTTTTAAAAAGATAAGAGGCAAGCGTAAAAGGAGCACCTCCAAATCCTATCAAACATTTATCAGCAGATAATTCTTGACTAATAATCTGCAAAGTTTTTCTGACATAGCTAAGACTTTCTTCAGGCACTACAGGTGTTAGTTTTTCAATATCACTTTTTTTTTCTATAGGGTTTTGAATAGTGGGTGCTGGAGAAAAATCTATTTTTATTCCCATGGGAATAAGTGGGGTTAAAATATCACAGAAAAAAATCGCTGCATCCAAATCAAAACGACGCAAAGGTTGTAAAGAAATTTCTGCAGCAATTTCAGGGTTAGTCACCATTTCTAAAAATCCTCCCAACTTTTGCTTTACTTCTCTGTATTCGGGTAAATATCTACCTGCTTGTCTCATAAACCAGATTGGAATTTTTTTTGTTTCTTTGCCTTTGATAGCTTGCAGTAATAGTTTATTCATTTTTTCTAAAATTGTGTTAAAGCAGCAGCTCCAAATACCCCACTTGAATCTCCTAATTTATTCTTTACAATTTTGGGCATCGTAGTGCTACTATGAATATTCTGGGCTACTTTTTTCACTCCTTCTTTATAAAGCAAAGGAAGATTAGACACCCCACCACCTAGCACGATCTTATGCGGGGCAATAGTATAGATTAAATTTGCTATTATCTTTCCAAAAATATCTAAAAAATACTCCATAAACTCCACCGCATTTTTGTCTTGGAAAAGATAAAGTTCGTAGATTTCTGGGACCGATTTTTTTTGTTGGTATTTTTGAAAAAACATATATTCCATGCCACTCCCTGAAAGATAAGATTCAGGACAACCGTAATTTCCGCACCAGCATTTTTCTCCATTTTCTGCATCAAAGCTAATATGTCCGATTTCTCCCGCGTAGCCTTGATACCCCGAAATAATTTTTTTTTGATAGACGATTCCACCTCCCATACCTGTCCCCATAATGATACCCAAAACTAAATCCGCATCTTTCGCTGCTCCAAAAGAGGCTTCACTCAAAACAAAGCAGTTAGCATCGTTTTCTACAAAAACAGGTTTTTTTATGATTTTTGCTAGATCTTTTTGAATGGATTTTCCTTGAAAATTTTTTGTATTAGACCATTGAGTTATTTTTGTAATAGGATCTACCACACCCGGAATTCCCATACCAACAGCAAAATTTTCATTGATTTCCGAACTTAATTCAAAGACGAGTTTTGCTATTTTTTGCACAACAAATTCGTAGCCTTTTTCACTTTCGGTAGGAATTCTTTTTCTTAAAATAGGCTTGCTTATTGAAAATTTTTTGGTATTATTTTTTACCAGAATAGCCTCTATTTTAGTGCCTCCCAAATCTATACCTATAGTATACATTATTTGACTTTTAAAGGAAAATGGTATTTAAAAAGCAGCTCTTTTAGAGATTTTGTAGAAAATTTGCCTTCTCGTAAAATAGAAATTTGTGGATAACAAGAAAGATCCCAAAGACTGGAAGGCTTACCCCCATAAGTATCGTTACCATCCAAAATAAAATCTACAGATTGCCTTAAAGAAACAGGTAAATCTTTCCAATTTTTGACTGCGGGTTGTCCGCTAATATTGGCACTTGTAGCCACTAAAGGCATTTGAACGGCATCTATCAATTCCTTTGCTAGTGGATGGCTTGTAATCCTAAAACCTAAATTTTGTTCTGTGAAATTGAGTTGTTCGGAAAGTAAATTTTTTGTTGGCAAAACTAATGTGCAATTCCCGTCCCCTACCATTCTTAAAAGTCTCTCTATAGATTCTAACCTGGAAATATGGATTGCAGCGTATGTTTTAAGCATAGACCAACTATCTACCAAGACAAGCAAAGGCTTACCTATCTCTCTTTTTTTTAGACGATAAATTTTTTCAATAGCACTACTGCAATCTGCCCTGCAGCCTAGCGCATAAAAAGTTTCTGTTGGATAGATAAATATTTTTTGGAATAAAAATTCGGGCGAAGAAAATTTTTTCCACAAATCAGCAGAAAATTCAGTGAATATTTGCACAAGTGGTGAAAAAAGATAATGTTATTTTTTAAGGACAGGTGTCTTTTGTAAGTAAGTCTTTATTTTTTAAGGACAGGTGTCTTTTGTAAGTAAATCTTTATTTTTTAAGGACAAGTATCTCTTGTAAGTAAGTCTTTATTTTTTTGATTGGAATAAACTTTGCCTTGCTTGATAATTTTTTTAAAATCATTCATTAAATTTTTATCAGCGGTGTAAAGAAGTTTTGTTTTGCTCGCTATAGCCAAAGCTAAAATATGCGGGTCATCAGAAGCTAATTTTTTATTTTCAAGGTTTTTTAGTTCTGGTTTCCATTTTTCAAAAGGTATGCTTCTTATTATTCCTCTACTGTAATAACTGTTTAACCGTTTTCCACCTTTTATACCTCTTGCCTCATTGTTAAACTTTTCTGGTATTTCGCTAAATTTATCTCCTTTACCAACAACCAAATTTCCTTGTTTATTTTCAAGCCAATTATGAATAGGTTGACTGTCTTTGTTTTTACCAATAGGTTCTCTGAAAAAGTCCCCTAAACGGTTATTATCTATAATTAGGCACATAATTATTCGTTAAAACCTAGCAAACTATTCGTTTCTGCTAAAAAGAAATCACGATAGGCTGCAGGCAGATTTTCAAAATTAGCGTAGTCGTCAAAAGTAACGTTGTTTATTTTTACTCCATCTTTTTGGGGTTCGTGAAAAACCAAAGAAACATCTTTATTAGATATATTTTTTTTACGAATTTCTAGTCGCACCCTATCTATAATATAATCGCTATGGGTTTCCAACAAAAAACTTTTATTTTCCTTGACGAGATTGGTTAAAAGAGAGGCAAAAGCAGCCTGTCCTTGGGGGTGCAGATGCACTTCTGGCTGTTGCATTAAAAATTTTCCTTTAAAACTTAAAATTCTAACCAAAACAGGTAATAGCTGACTAACTCCGTAACCTACATCCATAATATTGGCTCGCATACCTTTAGTCTTGAATTGTATTTGAAAAGCATTACCAAGGTCTTTACTCTCTTTGATATTAATAACATCAAACAAACCTGCTTCTTTACCAAAAACATTTAATTTTTCCTGTAGTCTTTTCCATTCTTTAAGATAGGATCGGGATAGGTTTGCCAAATACATAGTAACATCCGCACCTTCAGGGTCTTGAGTTTGTGTTAAAGGGTCGTAGGTGCGTTTGGGTTTAGAGCGAACAGGAGCAATGTTTATATTATTGTCAAAGAAGTTAAAAGACATATTCTCGAGAATATTCTTGTTTTTTTTGAGGAATTTTAAAAACGGTGGAGGCGTTTTTTTATTACCTCTTTCTATGTATTTCAGACTATATAAAATCAAACCAACATTAGATATTTTTTTCGAAAAAAACATTCTATAATAATCTTTTTTGATTTCTTGAAAATCATAAAAATAATTTCCAAAATTCTCTGGCTCATCTTTGAGTTTATCATCTGGAATTATTTCTAATTTTTCTCCCTCTGGAAAAAAAATAACTAATTTAGAAGCAATTGGTTCCAAACCTTTTTCTGTAAAGGTGACTTGCCATTCTATAGTTTGGTTTTTTTCTTCAAATTTAAAACCTAAAGTAAATTGTTTGTTTTTTGATTTTTTACATAGAATATCGGTAAAAGAGCCCATATTGTAGGGTTCTAAATTAAAATTTAATTGATTATTTTTAAAATACTCAAAAAGGGTTTGAAAGCAACTCAGAACTGTGCTTTTTCCTGTGCTGTTTTTACCGACTAGAAGAGTGAGTGGACGGATTTGTAGACGCTGTTCTCCTTGAAAACAACGCACATCCTTCAAAAGAAATTCTTGGATTGTAGCCATTTTTTTTCAATTTTGAATGAGAAGTCTTTACAAAAAGATTTTTGAAAATTGACTAATTTAAGTCTTGGAGATTGATTTCAATACCAGGTCCTATAGTGCTAGAAAGGTAGATTTTTTGTAAGTAGATTCCTTTAGAAGTAGCTGGTTTTAACTTTGTCACAGCTTCTACTACGTTGAGAATATTTTCTTTTAATTTTTCAGCGGTAAAACTGATTTTACCAACCACAGTATGAATATTAGCAGTCTTGTCGTTACGAAATTCTACCTGTCCTTTTTTAATTCTTTTGACAGCACCAGAAACATCCATTGTAACCGTATCCATTTTAGGATTGGGCATTAAACCTTTGGGTCCTAAAATTTTTCCAATTTTACTGACTTCTGCCATCATATCAGGAGTAGCAACAACTCTATCAAATTCTATCCAGCCACCTTGGATTTTTTCTATCAAATCCTGACTGCCAGCAAAATCGGCTCCTGCTTCGCGCGCCTCTTTTTCTTTCTCGCCTTTTGCAAAAACCAGCACTTTAACTGTTTTTCCAGTTCCATGCGGAAGTAAGCAACTTCCTTTTACTACTTGCTCTCCTTTGCTGGGGTCAATACCTAAACGAAAAACAAGGTCTACGGTAGGATCAAACTTTAGATTTGAAAATTCTTTTAAAAGTGCAATAGCCTTACCCAGACTATACTTTTCTCCTTGTTTAATTTTTTCTAGCCAGTTTTTTTTTCTTTTATTGAATTTTTTCATTGTATTAAAAGTTAGATATTAGAAGGTATCTCTACGCCCATACTTCTAGCAGTCCCACCCACCAATTTACAAGCTGCTTTGAGATCATAGCAATTCAAATCGGGCATTTTGATAGTAGCAATTTCTTCAATTTGCTGTTTAGTCAAAGTTCCTACTTTGTTACGGTTAGGCTCTCCAGAACCTTTATCTAGTTTAATTTTTTCCTTAATAAGCACAGCTGTAGGCGGTGTTTTTGTGATAAAAGTAAAGCTCTTATCTTTATAAACTGTAATAATTACAGGAATAATAGTGCCTTTATCTTTTTGAGTAACCGCATTAAAAGCCTTGCAGAACTCCATAATATTTACGCCTTTCTGCCCTAGTGCGGGACCTATCGGAGGAGCGGGACTAGCTGCTCCTGCTGCAATTTGCAGTTTAATAAAACCGATAATTTCTTTAGTTGATTTTGCCATAGTTTAGTTTAGGTTATTGATTTACTCTGATTTTATCAAAAGTAACTTCTACAGGAACGGAGCGTCCAAAAATATTCACTAACACAACAAGAGAATTTTTTTCTGTATTTATTTGGTCTATGTGTCCTACAAATTCACTAAAAGGTCCTTCAATAATTATAACATTTTGTCCAATTTGATAAGTAGAATCAACTTGTGTTTGCTTCACCCCATCGTGAATTTGTTTTTTAATGTTTTGGATTTGGATTTCTGGAACAGCTTCGGGTCTTTGATTTCTGTATTTTCCGATAAATCCAGATATTTTGGGAATTTGTTGTAAAGTGTGCCATATTTCATCCGTTAA
This sequence comes from bacterium, assembly GCA_965216635.1. GTDB lineage: Bacteria > SAR324 > SAR324 > XYD2-FULL-50-16. Next base: position 1,075,878 of record OZ244188.1, on the reverse strand, counting down.
CCTCATCTTAATCAAAATATAGCCCGGGAAATAAGTAGATGTATTCTTTCTTTCTTTTCCTCTTACCTTAGTCGTGATTTCTTCCGATGGAATAAAAATTTCATCTACTGAGTTTTCACATTTTTCCATCTGGAGATGAAAAAGAATTAGTTCGTGGGCTTTTTTTTCTTGTCCGGCGTAGGATTGCAAAATATACCATTTTGAATCTGTATCCTGTTTTCCGTCACCGTTTTCCTTTTCAGCACTGTTTGTGTCCTTTGTTACTTCTTCACCGTTTTCCTTTTCAGCACTGTTTGTGTCCTTTGTTACTTCTTCACCGTTTTCCTTTTCAGCACTGTTTGTGTCCTTTGTTACTTCTTCACCGTTTTCCTTTTCAGCACTGTTTGTGTCCTTTGTTACTTCTTCGCCGTTTTCCTTTTCAGCACTGTTTGTGTCCTTTGTTACTTCTTCACCGGTTTTTTCTGTTAACTCTTGGGAAGTTTTTTTTTCTAAATTCTCTTCTTGAGGCTGTAGTACTACCCCAGGTGTTGTTTGCTGTTTTGTTGCCATTGCAACTATTTCTTCTGACATAAATTAAAATAAAAATTGAATAACTCTACTGAAAATAATATTCAGTATTCCTAAAAATATAGACATCATAATCACAAAAATTACTACGATATAAGTATTTCTAAAAGTCTGTTGTTTTGTGGGCCAAGAAACTTTTACGAACTCAGCTTTAATATCTACAAAAAATTGTTTTAATCGTTTAAACATTTAAAAAAAATTAGCTTAAAAAAATTAGCTTAAAAAAATTAGCCCAAAAAAATTAGCCCAAAAAATTAGCCCAAAAAATTAGTCCAAAAAATTAACTATGCAGGTCAGGAGGGACTTGAACCCCCAACCCTCGGTTTTGGAGACCGATGCTCTACCAATTGAGCCACTGACCTAAAAATTTATAGACCTTTGAATTTGTATTCTGTTTAGCCTATGCAGCGTTGAAAAAAATTTTTTTCGCACCTGATCTAACAATTTGGCTAGCCGTCACATCAGCGAAATTCAAAGGTCTATTTAGAACACTCAAAAAATACTGACACCTTTCCATTAGAGTTCTGTTTAGAACTATATAAAGGTTTTATATAATTCTAGTCTAAATTTTAAATGATTGCAAGTGGTTATTTTGCATCTTTATGCAATAGGCTCAAAGATTTAATTAAATTGAGGTTTTTCTCCTGTAAAACTAGAACCGTTTTGTAACGTCTGGGTATTGACTCCCAAGTGTTTCATGCTCATATTCCAACGTTCTTCCAAAGGATGAGACAAAATTTGAGAAATAGGTATTTCTGTTTTCCACCAAGAATCTGCTTCTATTTCTTGATTGAGTTGATTTTTCACCCAACTAGAAAAACCTATACCTATATGATAAAACTCTTTTTTTTTGGTTTTAACTTCGTTGAATTTCGCACAAAAATCCATAATCGGACTAAGATAAATATTTTTGCTAATAGTGGCGGAATATTCGTTCTTGCAATATTTATTATGCAAAACCCAGATAAAATCTAAATTTAAGGGACCTCCTATTAAAATAGGAACCTCTTTTTGGGGAGTAAAATCAATTTGGAGTGCTCTTAAAAGTTTGTGCAGTTCTAAATTTGTCTTTTGGTTGATAATAATTCCAAAATCGCCTTCATTGTTCTTTGAATCGGAAAGATTTGCATCGGCGAGCAAAACCACAGACTCTGTAAAAATTGAGCTTTGAAGAGAAGGCATAGATAGTAAAAAATTTTCCATTCTTAATACAAAGATTAGTAGAAATCTACAATCAATGCTATCATAGTATAAAAAATATTGCAAACTAAAATTCGTGTAAAGTCAAAAATTTTTTGATTTTTAAAAGCAATTATGAGACTCTTGTGGTAGTATCTCTATTCTAATATAGACTTTTGAATTTGCTTACCAAAGTTTAGCCAAACCAAGCTTATGAAATTTCACTTCTTAAAGAATTTTATGAAATTTTTTAATAAAAATTTTTTGGAGAAAAGAAAAAAAAATTATCGCAATTTTTTATCTTTTACCGAAAGGATTACCAAAGAGAATTTAAAAGAAAATATTTTTTATTATTTTGGTGCAGTTTGCACTATCTTAGTTATAGTTATTATTTTACTTTTTCAATTTTCTAAAGATAGTCAGCAAAAAACAGCTAGCTTTTCTGCAATCCATACAAATAGCGAAAAAAATTCTACAAAACTAGAGGGAAGTTCTGATGAATTTTTTTTTTTAAAAACACCTCCTTTAAGCAGTCTCCAAAGTAAAAGAGCCACCAACAATAATCTAGCCGCAGTGGTGGAATTAGAAACAACAAACAAGATCACACAAAGGGAAGAAATCTTAAAACTTTTAGAAAAAGTCCATTTTAAGAAACAATCCAAAATGGTTATTATTATAGATGATTTCGGCTACTCCAAAAGTAAAGTTGAACTTTTTTTAAAAATCACACAGCCTATTACGTTTGCTGTTTTACCTAATCTTCCCAACAGCTCCGCGATAGCAAACAGTTTCCATCAAAAAAATAAACCCATCTTAGTTCATTTGCCAATGGAACCCAACAATTTACAACAAAAAATAGAAAAAATTACTTTAATGGTTTCTGATAGTAGGAAAGAAATAAAAGACAAACTAGTTTTATCTTTGGAGAGTGCTCCTTTTTCTATTGGTGTCAATAACCACATGGGTTCTAAATTTACAAGACACGAAGAAGGAATGGAACTTTTGATGCAATATTTACAAAAACACAAGTTGTTTTTTTTAGATAGCAAAACTTCATCGGGTCGCATTGCTGTAAAACTGTCACAAAAATATGGAGTGCCTTATTTTTCTAGAGATGTTTTTTTGGATAATTCTAATGAAATGCTTGCTATTGCCAAGCAGTTGATTAAGGCTTTAGAAATTTCATTTAAAAAGGGTAATGTTATAGTTATCGGGCACCCCTATTTATCTACCTACGAGGTGCTGCAAATACTACTGCCAGAATTTGAAAAAAAAGGAGTGTTGTTCACAAGTTTAGAAAATTTTCAGCCTAGTAATGACTTATAATTGAATCATATAGACTTTTGAATTTGCTTACCAAAGTTTAGCCTATGTTGAGTTGAAAAATTTTTTAACTCTTGCCATTTATGAAGAAATGCTCTTGAGTATTCCAGCGAGCTAAAAAATTTTTTCGCAGCTGTTCTAACCATTTGGCTAGCCGTCACAGCTAGTTTTGTTCTATTTGGCAAATTCAAAAGTATATCATATTATGGACGAAAAAACCGCAAAAATAACTATTCAGAAATTAACCCAACAACTCAAAGAAGCTTCTCAAAAATACTACCAAAGTGGCGATTCCAGTTTAAAAGATGTAGCTTATGATGCTTTAGAAAAACAGCTTATAGAGCTAGAAAAACAATACCCTCATTTAAAACTTTCTAGTAGTCCTATCCATAAAATCAGCGATGGATTAGGGGCTCATTTTCAAAGAGTGAAACATCAATCTCCTATGCTCAGTTTAAAAAACCTATACACCCAAGAGGAGCTAGAAAAATGGTATCAAACTATCCAAAAAAAAATTAAAGCAACCCCGCCTATGCTTTTTTGTGATTTAAAAATAGATGGAATGGCGATTTCTATTTTTTATAAGTCTGGAGAATTGCAACGAGCCATTACTAGAGGCGACGGAGTAGTCGGGGAAGATTTAACCCAAAATATTCGTTTGATTGAGTCTATTCCAAAATCTGTAGGTTATAAAAAAAATTTTGAAATTAGAGGAGAAATTTTTTTCCCAAAAACCGCTTTCAAAATTTTCAATCAAAAAAGAGCAAAAGAAAATAAAACCGTCTATAAAAATCCTCGTAACGCCACCGTGGGCACTATTCGGATGAAAGGGATTGATATTAGCGATAGAGGTTTGGAAATTCTAATTTACGATATTTTGGAAGGTGCCTTTAGCCAAAATCACCAAGTAAACATCCTAGAATTGCAAAAACTAGGTTTTTTAACCAATAAAAACTATTGCTTAACCGAAAAATTAGAAGAAATTTGGGAGTACCATCAGAGAGTTTTTGCAAAAAGAGATAGATTTCCTTTTGGGATTGATGGAATTGTTTGTAGAGTCAATCAAAATGCTCAAAGAGAAGTATTAGGAGCTGATGCCAAACAACCAAGGTGGGCTATTGCTTTAAAATTTGAATCGGAGCAAGCAGAATCTAAATTGCTTAAAATTGAAAACTCTATCGGACGCACAGGTATCATCACCCCTGTAGCCTGGGTAGAACCAGTAGAACTACTAGGCACTCAAGTGCAAAAAGCTTCTTTACATAACTACACCCAAATCCAAAAATTAAACATTTGTGAAGAAGATATTTTAGTTTTAGAAAAAGGAGGCGATATTATCCCTAAGGTAGTTAGAGTCAGTCAGCCGAATAAAAATAAAATTGCTTTTATCCCGCCGACTCATTGTCCTAGTTGTAATAGTCCGCTAAAAAAAGACGATACAAAAATAGATCTTTTTTGCATTAATTTAAATTGTCCTGCGATTGTTTTAGGAAAATTGGAGCATTTTGTTTCCAGAAAGGCGATGGATATTGAGTTTTTAGGAAAATCTACTCTAAAGCTTTTTTATCAGAAAGGTTGGCTAAGACAAGTAGCGGATATTTATGCTCTTATACAAAAAAAAGAAGAACTAAAAAAAATGGAAGGTTTTGGTGAAAAATCTATCCAGAATTTGTTTTATAGTATTGAAGAAAGCAAAAATAAAACATTGGATAAATTTATTTATGCACTCGGAATTCAGCACATCGGTGAAAGCTACGCCAAACAACTAGCCCAAGCGACAAAAACGGTAGACGGGTTTATTTCATTAGAGAAAAGTAGTATAGAAAAATTAGAAAATTTTGGAGAAATCGTAATGAATTCTGTAATCGGGTGGTTAAAAGAAAATCAAACCTTGCTTGTAAAACTCAAGCAAATAGGTTTATCTCAAGCAGAATATCAATTTGTAAAAAACACTTTAGGCACAGTGGTTATCACGGGTAGTCTTTCTTTGCCTAGGGATGAGTGGAAAGAAAAATTGGAAAATAAGGGTTTTAAAGTATCCTCTTCTGTAAGCACAAAAACGAATATTCTATTGATCGGAGATATTAAACAAGATCAAAATACCTCTAAATTCAAAAAAGCAAAAGAACTAGGAATAGAAATTTTAGACGAAAAGTCTTTTCAAGACAAATATTCCATCTAAAAATTTTAGAGTTTTTCCTTAATAAGTTTTTTTTTTTTTGCTGTGGAGTTTTTGCTAAAGCCCGTAGACACAGCCAGTATTGGAGTGAAAACAATAAGCTTGTTTTGGTTAAACAGAACGCAACAAATTTCACTACTGGCAAGGTCTTATTTTTAGTGAGAGTTTTGTATTTGCGTTATGTGTCGGCTAGCCAAATGGTTAGAACAGGTGCGAAAAATTTTTTTAGCTCGCTGGAATATGTGTGATATTTCAAGAGTTAAAAAAATTTTTCAATGGCGTAGTAAAAAATGTTCCAGTTCTTAATAAAATGTTTGTGTAGGGTGGGGGAGGCTGTTTTTGATGGGCAACCGCAAGTTCACTTCCTTCTTTTAGTCAATTTGGGGTGCCCCTACAGGTCTTAAAAAAGTGCTTTAAAAGAAACGTTCTTAAAAGAAACGTTCTTAAAAGAAGCGTTCTCTAAAAGAAGCTCCAGACGAATTTTATGCTAAAAGCTGAGGCTTAAGCGGATATATATCACAGATGGTTTGGAGACGGTTACTTCTTGGATTTCCATTATTTCGTGTTCTTGTGATATTTCCCGAGGGGGCAGTTCACCAGTAACTTTCGTCCCAAAACCATTTAAAGAACACATCATTACGGGGTTACAATGCGAACCATAATGCCCTGTTAGTCTGAATCCCACATATACAACTTGTGGTGGCACTTCTACGCGGGCAAATAGATTTCTTGTTGCTCTGGTTTCTTTTTTAATACTCACCTCAGCGTTCAAAAGAAGGTAGCCTAATTCCAACTTGAAATTCTCTTTAATAGAATACTGCCAACCCAGATTCACGGCTGGGGCTGTTTGACTTTGTGTTTTGCCTAGTGCTTTGAGTTGGAGAGTTCCAGCTCCTACTCCTGCATAAAAGCCTTTGGAGAAAAAATAATCATACATCGCAATCTGGCTACTTATTTCGCTATCCCCTCCTTTCCAGTTGTGTATCTGCAATCCTACTCTATTTCCTTCGGGAAACTGCCAGCCGAAGTGCAACCCTGCTCCGCTCCATTTTGCTGTCGCTGGTTTTGAAGTTTCTGGCAATTTGAAGGTCACAGCTTGGGTGGCATTGGCTAAAAGCGTAGTAAAGTGATCTCTACAGTGTGTGGAATCATTATATGCGTAGACACTGTTATTATAGGTTCCATTTTCTAGAGCGAATTGAAAATCATTAAAACCAGTATTGGTAGCGTCTGTATTGTTAGTTGCGGGTATAGCAAAGCCAGTCTTACAAATATTTTTGGCTACTTCTTGTGCTTTGGCTTGAGCACCCTCCTCACCAAGTTCTATATCACTAGGAGCTACAGCAGTGAAGCTAAATTCATCACTATCTACTGTGACACCTGTAGGAGTAGCGCTTGCTATGCGAGCAGAAGTTTTTGACTCCGAAAGACCCAGTACATAGGGAGTAACCCCAATAAACCAGCTACCTTTGCCAATTTTACTTGTCTGGCTATCCTGCGCCTGTAGACCCTTTCCTACAAATAGAGAACTCAACAAAATCGCACCTAGCAATACAACAGCATTCCATTGAAAACCAGCCCATTGATTAGCCCATTGAAAACCAGCTTGAGCTGCTTTTGTCTTATAATTTTTAAGAGACGTTTTTAGCGTCTTTTTTGATACTCCTTTCATGATTTTTTTTAGTTTAGATTAAAATTTAAAGAGATATTGCCTAGTTTAGCTAGACTTCGTTTAGTTTAGCCAAAACATAACATTAATTCAAATTCCTAGTTTAGCTAGACTTCGTTTAGTTTAGCTAAAGTATAACATTAATTCAAATTATTAGTTTAGCTAGATTTTACCAAAGTTTAGCCAAAACATAACACTAATTCAAATTATTAGTTTAGCTAGATTTTACCAAAGTTTAGTCAAAACATAACATTAATTCAAATTATTAGTTTAGCTAGACTTTATCTAGCTTAGCCAAAATATAACACTAATTCAAATTCCTAGTTTAGCTAGACTTCGTTTAGTCTAGCCAAAATATAACACTAATTCAAATTCCTAGTTTAGCTAGATTTTACCAAAGTCTAGCCAAAATATAACACTAATTCAAAAGTCTATACCAATATTACTTTGGAGACCTGCTTAAAAATCTTACGAGCATTAGGATTAGCAAACTCCGAGCGATTGAAAATTTATTGAATGTTATCTTTTTTGATAGTTTTTGCTAACTCTAGTAATGAAATATCAGACTTATTTTGAACCTCACAAGAACAATTAAAAAATTTATCTTTGGATTTATAGCAACCGTAATCTGTATCATAATGGATGGTTGGCTCTTTAGAAGGAATTTTTCTAGGTTTCCAGCAAAGGAGCTTACAAAAAATAAGTTCTTTTTTTTTGCTGTGGTGTTTGTATTTTTGAAAAAGTAAAATCAGCCAATCACAAAAATACTTAGCGTTGTTGAGTTGTTTTGTGCAATCGTTTTTGTGAGCACTTTTTTTCTCTACCGCCAAAATAAATGTTTTTTGCTTGTATTCCATAATAATTATAGCATCGCAGATTTTACTTACATCAACTGGAGGATTTTCAGAAAAGAAAGGAAATGGATTTTTTTTAATGTTAACTTCATCTAAGGAAAAAGCTAAACATTGGCTATTGATAGCTCTAAAACTTAATTGCTCCTTGTTATCTTCGTCTTCTAATATCCAAAAACGATTGTCTCTTTTAAGGTGGAAGTCTTTGTGGATTGTTTCAGTGAACAGGGATACCAAACTATTGTTTTGCATTCTGTTCTTCTTTTATTTCTTGTAAGCTGTAGTAAATATCATTATTTGTTTTGTTATGTTCTTTAATCACAATGTCTAGTGTTGTGGCACAAATGCCGTCTTCTTTGGTTATTTCAAAAGGCTTAATTGTTTGATTGTCAAACAAATAGGCTCCTACCTGATCAGGTGTTAATACTTCTTCTTTTTGGTATTTGTGTTTTTTTAATAAAGGCAATGCGTTTTTATCAGAAAGCATAATAAGTGAATTGATTTCTCTCACAAAATAATCACTATGAGTGCTAACAACAACATAGATTCCTTGATTGACTAGTTGGGATAGTATTCTTGCAATGGCTCTTTGATTTGTAGGGTGCATATTTAATTCTGGCTCGTCTATCATCAAAATATCTCCTTTTTTTGCTTGGTATTCCAAAAAAAACCATAAGCCAAACATACTTTTTACAGTGGATGCAGCCATGTGTAGCCCCATCTCCACTATGGGTTTTCCATCTCTTTTTTTCTGGTAGGGGTTAAAAAAAATTTCGTTGTTTAAAGAACCTACTCTATATTTACCTTGGGCTATTTCTTTTAGGATTTTTGTTGCAATAGTATGGAAATTTCCACTTGCTTTTTTGTTTTCAGATAGCTCATTTAACCAATCAATATAGTCTGCAATAGGTTTAGCATAACGGGATTCTATTACATCCTTTAGCAATTCATGAATATCTATGTTTTTTTTAGAAGCGTGGTGTAGTAAAGTTGACCGTCTGTTACTCAATTCCTTATAAAACAAATGTAAGCCATTACGCTCGGCTGGCATTAAAAAAATATTAGTGGAAAAATTTTGTCCTAATAATTTTCCATAAATTTCATGTATATTATAAGGAGTGATGTATTCAATGTCCTGAGTATTTTGTTTAGAAAAATTGTTTATCACTAGATTTGTGAATTGAGTATGATCAATGATTCTATTAAATTCAGTTTTCGTAAAATTTTCTTTATTACCTCTAAATAAATCTGGAAGTAAACGGTTCATATTACTATTTACTTCTTTAAGAAATTTACCACCAGAATCTTTTAGCCATCCTTTTATAGTTATATTAGATTCTTCAGTTTTTATCTTTCTAACAAGTCTCACTACTTCGTGAGGAATGTGTCCAGCGCTAAGCGCACAATACAAGGAGTAAGTAGTCCAAGTTTTTCCGCTATTGTTGGGTCCGCAAAAAATGGTTAGGGGTTTAACTTGAAATCTGCCTTCTTTAATACCGCCTAAATTTTTAACTTCAAACTGGTAGGCTTTGAGATATTCTGGTTTCATATTTTTTTAATTTTCTCATAAAAAAAAACTTAATTTTTATGATTTTATCTTTAATTCTTAAAATTTGTCAAACTATCAGTAACACACCGTAATATTGCTAATGCAAATTTTTCTTGGGTGGTTGTAGCTTTTTCAAATTTTAGTTTTTTTTATGGATGGTTTTGAATTTGCCGAATAGGACAAAACTAGCTGTGACGTGCTAGCCAAATGGTTAGAACAGGTGCGAAAAAAATTTTTAGCTCGCAGCAATCTCTGCGCTCTTTTTTTCTGCACCTAGTCCAATCAAAAGATCGTAGATTTTAGTAGAAGTGAATTTTTGTGCTGTAGTTGTTCTTAACATTTTATTTTTCTTAACATTTTATTTTTCTTAACATTTTATTTTTCTTAACATTTTATTTTTCTTAACATTTTATTTTTCTTAACATTTTATTTTTTAAAAGTTTTTATTTTGGTTGTTTTATTTTAGCAAATTGTCCTATTAAAGTCAAGTTCTAAAAAATAAAAAGATTATAGGGCAAAATTAAAAAAATGTCCCCTGCAATTTTGTTTTTTTAGGTGGTTTTGGCGGGTACGCATTTTTACCCAAAATGGTTGCTTAGTCAACCATTTGGAGCAAAAAAAATGTCCCCTGCAATTTTGTTTTTTTAGGTGGTTTTGGCGGGTACGCATTTTTACCCAAAATGGTTGCTTAGTCAACCATTTGGAGCAAAAAAAATGTCCCCTGCAATTTTGGTTTTTAGGTGGGTTTTGGCGGGGCGGGGGAGGTGTTTTTGGCGGGGATGCAGTTTTTAGGTGGGTTTTGACGGGGAGGTATTTTATGTTTATGCTACCACTTTTAAGAATTGCAACAATCCAAATATTATAACAATCAATATACCCGTACTGGTTAGAGTAGTCGCAATAACCCATTTGATTATCTGAACTCTACTTTCTGATATTTTTAAATCTATATCCTTAAATTTCAGGTCGGTATCGCTTTTGTTTTTTGCTATAGTTTCTTTTAGGTTGCTTTCGATTTTTGCTATAGTTTCTTTTAGGTTGCTTTCGATTTTTGCTATAGTTTTTTCTAGGTCGCTTTTGCTTTCTATTATTTTTCCCTCAATTTCTTTCAGTTTTATGTCTGTATCGTTCTTGTTGTCTGAAATGATGGATTCCAATCTCCAGATATCTCCTTTGTCCGTAGGAAGAGTGGTATCCAAACCCGCTTCTGCAGCACTAGAAGCCAAAGCTTTTGGGACCAGTTCTACAAACTCTCCAATAGCAATCTCTGCGCTCTTTTTTTCTGCACCTAGTCCAATCAAAAGATCGTAGATTTTAGTAGAAGTAAATTTTTGTGCTGTAGTTGTTCTTAACATTTTATTTTTTAAAAGTTTTTATTTTGGTTGTTTTATTTTAGCAAATTGTCCTATTAAAGTCAAGTTCTAAAAAATAAAAAGATTATAGGGCAGAATTAAAAAAATGTCCTCTACAATTTTGTTTTTTTGGTGGGTTTTGGTGGGGCGGGGGAGGTGTTTTTGCGGGAACGTTATTTTTTGCTTATTCAACCATTTTGGGTAAAAATGTGTCCCCGTTCTTAAGAAGATGTTTGGGGAAATGCGGGGCGTTATTTTTTATTTTATGTAGGTCTGTAGAGACGCTCTATACGAGCGTCTCATAAATTCAGAACTTTTATTAAAATAGTTTTTTTTGTGGTTTATGCACATCATATAAGACGCCCGTGTAGGGCGTCTCTACATGTTATGCTGCACAACATCCATTGTAGGTTTTTTTTTTGTTAAAAGCGCCACAGCAAGGAGATGCTGACGACTACGGGGGCTTTGATTTCGGCTTCTATCTTCTGCGCTGCTGGAGTTTCAACTTCTTGTATTTCCACATCTCTTGTGCGGACTTGGGTTGCTTGTATTCTGTGATCCAAAGTTGGTGTAACGTAGTTCTCCTGAAAATTAATGGTGGTAGAGGTGCACGACGGAGAATTGCAAATATCCGCTCCTATCGTAAGTGAATCACCACCTTCTCCTGACTGTGTTTCGCTAAAAGTTCTGCCAGTAGGAATCTGAGCTGAATTAGTAGAACGGCTCAGAGAAATACCCGAGATATACTTTGTCAAGCTAATATTAAAGAATAGGTTGGGAGTTAAGTTCTCCTTATAGCCTACCGTTAACACGGGGCTAGTAGCCGAGGCGCTAGTAGAGCCATTGGTAAGTTTCATACTCGCTAGACCGCCTCCTGCAAAAAACTCCTCGTGAAAAAAATACTCCGCCATCACTACTGTATTGACGAGCTCGTTAGCTCCACCTTTGCCAGTAAAGTGAGTAAGAGAGGCTCTCCATTTTTCACCTCGCCAACCGACTTGCAGACCGACACCGTTGATCGCGTCGCTCTCTGTGCTGGGGAGGGGGGATTTTGAAAGTGAATCTGGAGTTGCTATCTCATACTCAGAAAAACTAATAGTGGTTCTGTCGGAGGAAAGATCACCGAAAAAATAGTTAAAACAAGCGGATGTATTTTCGTCTTTACCATTATATCTGGGAACTGGAAAGATGTTATTTCCATAATTAGACAACTTTGTGCCTTCAGTAAAGGAGTGGAAATTATTAGAAATAAAATAATAGTCTGTTCCCTTTGAATCAACAGACGCTTTGCCTTCTTGACAGGTTGCAGTCATTAAAGCGCTTATTCCAGCCCTTACTTCTGGACTGCGAGACAATCTTATTTCAGTAATTTCTATTCCAGTGGTTTCCTCTCCATAGCCAGTGATTTCATAGCCAGTAGTAGAGCTTGTACTAGTTTTTGTGGTATCTACTCCGAATCCTTGTAGATAAACAATACCAGCAAAAAATCCCTGTTTTGTGCTAGCGCTGCTCTGTGCTTGCAGATTACCTACAAATAGCAAACTCAACAAAACCGCACCTAGCAATACAACGCCATTCCATTTGAAGCCAGCCCATTTATTAGCCCATTGATTAAATTGGGCTACTTTTGTCTCACAATTTTTAAGAGCGTTTTTTAACGCCATTTTTGATACTTCTTGCATAATAATATTTAATAAAGATTAGAAGAGATTAAAATTAGAAATATAACTGAAAAAAAATTAAAAGCAAATAAAAAAAAAGAATTCTTTATTTTTTTTAAAAATTTTCCTAGTTTAGCTAGACTTACCTAGTTTTTACCAAAGTTTAGCCAAAATATAACTTAATGCAAGGGTTTTTTAAAGAAATATTTTCCTAGTCTAGCTATATTTTACCAAAGTCTAGCCAAAATATAACATTGAAGTCAAGCAAAAGATAATGAGATCTTTTCCTAGTTTAGCTAGATTTTACCAAAGTCTAGCCAAAATATAACTTAATGCAAGGGTTTTTTAAAGAAATATTTTCCTAGTTTAGCTAGATTTTACCTAATCTAGCCAAAATATAACATTGATGTCAAGCAAAAGATAATGAGACCTTTTCCTAGTTTAGCTAGATTTTACCAAAGTCTAGCCAAAATATAACACTAATTCAAAGGTCTCTCTCTATATTTTTTTAGTGGTTTAAGCAGTTCTGGTTTTAATTTTTCTAACAATATTTTTATTTTTTCAGGTATTCCACTAGTTTGATGCAAACTTTTTGCCGAAGCTAATTGCTCATAAGTGAGATTCTCAGCTATCTCCAAGCCAACATAAGATAAATTTGCCTCTGCTAAATCTGCTCCTGCTAAATTTGCTGTTCTTAAATTTGCATTTATTAAATCTGCTCCACTTAAATCTGCTCCACTTAAATCTGCTCCTCTTAAATTTGCATTTGTTAAATCTGTATAAGTTAAATCTGCTCCTGATAAATCTGCTCCTATTAAAATTGCTCTTGATAAATCTGCTCTTGTTAAAATTGATCTTGTTAAATTTGCATTTCTTAAATCTGCTCCACTTAAATTTGCTCCTGATAAATCTTCTCCCACCAAATTTGCTTTTGTTAAATTTGCTCCACTTAAATTTGCCTCTGTTAAAATTGCTCCACTTAAATTTACATTTGTTAAATTTGCCCCTATTAAATTTTTCTCTTTTAAGTTTGCTCCACTCAAATTTGCTCCACTTAAATTTGCTCCTGCTAAATTCACACAATCTAATTCAAAAACATTTCCTTCTTTATCCTTGAAATCAGTTATATATGTCTCTTTTTTTCTAACCATCACAATAAAATCTTGATTTCTAAGATCTAATTTTTCTAAATCCAGTTCGTTTTTTTTATATCTTTCTCCAAGCCAAAGAAAAATATGTTGGGCGTAGCTACGTCTTGTTACGTTTTTTAATAATTCAAATATTTCTTCTGGTTGTGGTTCTTCTAAAAGCATACTTGCTTTTACACTTTTCATTTTATTACTTACTTTTATTTCTTTAATTGTTTTTATCATATTATCAGCCTCTTTATAAGGAGCTTTCATTCTTTTGATGAAGGCAAGTTTGATGGTTTCGTCGTATGCTTTGGTAGTTTTAGAAATATCAATCAATCTTTGCACGGCTATTTCTTGGGAGACAAGTTTATCATCGGCTAGCATACTCAAAGCATCGTGAAAATCCTGCTGTTCTATATTCGTTTGTGCCTTGTCTAGTTGCTCTCTTGTATCGTGAGTCCTAAAAATCCATAAAAATAAAAGAACAGTAACACTTAAAATGATTGTTAAAAAACTAGCTATAAATCTTGTATATATATTACTGCTTGTATTGTTATTTTCGTTGTCAAAAGAAGAGAGCAATGTAGGTAGAATTTCATATTCCATAAAAATCAAAAGCAGACCTACACCAGATACAGCCCCTATTACTAAAAATAAAAACCTATATCTAAAAAACCATTTTTTAAGTAGTTGTGGAAAAACTAAAATAGTTAAAAGCAATGTAACTAATAAAGTACAAGAAAAAATTATAAAAAAAATATCCTTATAGCATTCTGCTATTAGGAAAAATATGACACAAAAAAAAACAACTGAAACACAAAAGTTTCTTTTGTATTTTTGTGATCTTTTTTCTATTTCTATTTTGTCTGTTATCTTTAAAAAAACAGGATAAGTCAAAATATGTAATAGAATTATAGGAATAACAATTATCCCCACAGCTACGATCCAAGTTAAAACTTCTTCTATTTTTTCATTTAAACAAAATTTATCGCTAAAAGATAAAAAAAATAAAGCGACAACAAATATTAATAAAGCAAATGTTATCACTCTAAACCAAAAATCCGTAATTTCTTGACTAGTTTTAGAATTTTGAAAAGTTTGATGATTCTTTTTATTTTCTAAAAATGCTTGGTATTTTTCTTTGATTTTAGAAGTGGTTTTTTTAAGCCAGTTTTCTTTTTTCATTTTTTTTTTAGTTTAATAATGTTTTTATTATAACCCCATTCAATAAAAAGTGAAACGATGCGAGTATGTATTTTTTAGCTTTTTGCTTGGCAGGAGTAAATTCATCCATTGATAATAATTTTTAACTTGGGAAATTTTTTTTGCACCTGTTCTAACCATTTGGCTAGCTCGTCACAGCTGGTTTTGTCCTATTTGGCAAATTCAAAGGTCTATAGTAGATTTTTGAATTTCGCTGATAATATCACCAAGTTTTTCTCTATTGATTTTTGTCTTAAAATGAATGTTTAAGTATTTGTTTTTTTCTCTTAACGCCTCGCAGAATTTTTCTCCAACAGAAATTTTGTCTTGTTCTAGCTGCGGTATTTCTTCTTTGCTATCGTAGCCTTTGGTTTCTATCACAAGGTAAAGCATTTTACCTTGATTGCCTCGCACTACAAAAGCAAAATCGGGGGTGTATTTTCCAATGGGAGTCTCAATGCCAATTTTTGGCAATTTAGCAAAAACTTCAATTTCTGTTTTGTTACTTTCTTCTGCTGTTGTTTTTTCAATTTTACTATCCGTGCCTATCCAGTTTTCAAAAATAGATTTTCTGCTAGCCGCTTCGGTTTTTAATTTATAACCCTCTTCGCCAAGTTGACTGAGATCTATTTCTCCCATAGGCTCGCCCTTGTCGTCGGTCAAGGAAGTATTTTTGATTTGCGTCTCTACAATCTCAAAACCTATGCCTTGCACCATAAGTTTATGCGTCTCTGCAATACAAATTTCGCTTATTTTGTGTAAAGCAAACCGAGGATTGCTTTGCACAGAACGGTATTTTTCTAGGTCAATATTTTCCATCACAAACAGTAAAGTTTTTAGGCTGAGCAGGGTATTTTGGCACATACGATGAAAAAAATCTTGAACGTTTATATCCTCGCCTTGAATATTCCCTAGTGTTGTTGAAGTTTCCTCTGTCTCTCGCACTTCCTCTGCTTTTGTGGTTGTTGTGTTCACTAATTCCATTTTTTTAATTTGCTTATCTTGATTGATAGCAGAGATAATATTTTGCTGTAATTTTTGAGAATCTATTGTGTAGCGACAAACTGCTTTGCTATTGAGATTTTCCCAAAGCTGCTTAAATTTAGCAAAATTTTGCTTGTTGATTTTTACCTTTCGCCTTTCTCTGCCACTTATTTTTACCCTGTCCCTAGTTCTGTAAATAGCTTCTAAGTGTGCGAGAAATTTTTCATTCGCTATTTCTGTTTTTTTTTTCTCAAACTCGTCCTTGCTTAAAACTAGCTCGCAAGAATAATTGTCGTCCACTTGCAAAAATCCCAAACTTTCCAAAAGTTCTATTTCTTTATTCGCTTCTCTTTGATTGCTAAAAATTCCAGCATCCATCAAATCTCTATTGGTAAAACCGCTGATTTTCAACAAACTATTTTCGCTAATATTCTCTTGGATGCCTCTGACAAAATCGCCCTCGTCTTGGGCTACCACTACATCCAATAAATTGACTGTTTCAAAATTCTTTTCTTCTTTAGTAATTCTATCCCCTGTTTGCGTCACCGCTAACCGCAGACCTCGTCCAATTTGTTGCAATTTGGAAATATGAGACGCACTAGGAGCTAGTTTTGTAAGTGTGAAAATATTCGGATTATCCCAACCCTCTTGCAAAGCCCACTTAGAAAAAATAAAACGCAAAGGAGTTTCAAAACTCAGCAGTTTTTCCTTTTCTCTTAAAATAAGATCAATCGTTGCTTGGTTGTCTTTTTCTTTATTAGACCTAGAAAAATAACCGTTATGCACCCTCGTCTGCCGCAAAAGATAGGCTCGGTAATCCTCGTTCAAATTTTTTTGCTGCAAAAGCTCTTCTTTTTTTGTCTGATAAAGCCGCTCAAAATCCTGTGCCAATTCACCCAGCTCTTTGCCCGTTCCCAAATAATCGTCCACCCTATCAATAAAAAACAAAGACAAGGCTTTAATATTTTGCAAAAACAAAGTCTGCTCCTTTGCAAAATGCAAATCTATTGCCTGTTTTAACATTCCTTTTTGCACCACCTTTTTCAATTCGCTACAGGATTCCGAAACTCCAAAAAGAAGTTCAAAATTATTATCAAAAATAATTTCTTTGCTAGTAATTTTTTCTACGATATAGCCTTGCAACTCTGGTTTACCAAATGTATCTGCTAGATTTTTTCCCGCTGTTATTTCTGCTGTCTGTTTTTTAGCTCCGTCAGTGTATTCCAAAGTAGCCCGATAATTTCCACTTGTTCCCGTTTTACTTTTATATTGTAAATAGCTTTCTAGCCTATTTTGCAAGCCCAGACTATGCACCGTAATAGATTTTACCAAGTTTTCCCTAAACGCAGTCGCACTGTCTAAGGCATAAATTAAATTGCAATAATCTCCTCCCTTACTATTTTTTTTGTAGGTAGCCCCAAAGCGAAAAATAATCTGTGCTGAAAAACGCGGTAAGAACTTTTGCGTTTGCTCTCCTCCAGCACGGTGCGGTTCGTCAATAATAATCACGGGCTTAATTTTAGCAATCGCTTCTATGTAGCTTTTGGAATTATCCAAAAGACCCTGCTCCAATTTTTTCTTGTGGATATTGTTTGTGATTCTATTAAAAGACGCAAAAGTAGCAATTAGGACGCTAATTTTTTTGTTGGAATTTAAGATAAAACCTGAAATTGTGCCTGCAGCATAATCCAAAACTGAAAGTTGTTTGTGGTAGTGATTTTGGAAGTATTCTTTGGTGATTTCTAAATTTTTTACAGTGCCTGCGCGGATAGCGTTAGAAGGCACCAGCACGATAAATTTTGCCAAGCCAAAATTTTGGTTTAGGCGGTAAATCGTATCAATGAAAGTAAAGGTTTTGCCCGTGCCAGTCTCCATCAAAATGTCCAAGTTTAGAGGCTCGTTTTTTTCTACTTTGACTACACCATAATTTGCTAGCTCGTTTTCCTTGCGGATGCTTTCTATGTTTTTTCGGAGTCTTCTAAAATTGCGTGTTTCAAAATTGCTTGTTTCAAATTTACGTGCTCCAAAATTGCTTGTTTCAAAATTGCTTGTTCCAAAATTGCTTGTTTCAAAATTGCTTGTTTCAAAATTGCTTGTTTCAAAATTGCGTGTTTCAAAATTGCGTGTTTCAAAATTTAGGCGGGGGTTTGCTCTAGTCTGTAGCCCCATTTCTGTTTTAGAATCTGGCTCTTTAAACTCACAATCCTCAAAAACAGACAAAATATTTTCTACAGCTTTTGTTTGGTGGGGTAGCTTTTCAAACTTAAGTTTCATTGTTTTTAGTAGTAAATATAAATTCTATTAAAAAAAATGAATACAATCGTAATAAAATTTTGTTAGATTATCTCTTTCAAATTTAAACTGATCTTCTATAAGATTTTTAAAAGTCAAGTTTTCATCTTTTTGTTTCTCTCTCTCTTCTTTTGTAGATATTTCATATTTAATTAAACTATATAGATTATAAATAACTTTCATTTCATGAGTTTTAGTTTTTATATGAAAATCGTCTATATGTGATTCAATTTTTTTAAATTTTTTTATTTTTTCTAAAACTTTTGTTTTATTACGATTATTTACAATATCTTCCAAAATATCAGAATCACACACCTTTGCATAACAAACAAAAGTAATTATATTTGGAGCTGTCCCAGATAGAGGTATATATGGTCTTTTCTTTACTAATATATTATTGATAAAAGCTAAATATGTGTATATTCTTTGAAATTGTCTGATTGTTATTTTAAAATTCTCTGCTAGTTTTTGTAATAGGAAAAATACACCAGAAAAATTAGTAAATTGATTTCTATAAACAGCTATATAATCAAGTATATTTTCATAGTCATTTCCATAAAATCTCGTTCTATCAATTGTTTTTTTAGGTAATTTTTGCCAAAAATGGATGAATTTTTGTAAGTAGGTTGACGCATCTTTTACTCCGTATTTGTGCTCAATAGAGGATTCTAATTGCTCTTTATTTACCACCAAAAGAAAAACTAAACCTTTCACAGAAAAAAAATGTTTGATTTTTTCAATTAGCTCTAAGGCAAAATCTGGTCGGCATCTGTCTAGTTCATCAATAATAAAGACAACAGGATTTTTTTGGTTTTCAATCCATTTTTCTAAATTAGTTTTAAAATCTTCTATTAAATTTGCATTGTTTTTTACACTTTTTAAGTTATCATCAACAAACTTATTAACTTCATCAGATACTATTTTTGATATTTCATCACCTTTAATAATTCCAGCGGATAAAACATTAACACCTAATTTCAAAGAACCTTTTGCCATTGCTAGAGCAATTTTTTTTGTATGTTTTGTAAAATTTTCTTTAATAGTTTTATCTTTATCTTCAATCAAATTGTATATTTGAGATACTAAAGCTAAAAATAGATCTTTTTGATAATCATTAGCAAAAGCATTAAAATAGATGCTTTGCATAGAATTTTCAAAATGATTTTTAATATGCCCTTGCCACATTTTTATAAAGGTAGTTTTTCCAGTTCCCCATTCACCTTCTAGTCCGATGGTAATATTGCCTCCACAACCAAGAATAAGATTTGCTAATTTACTTCCAAATTCTTTGAATTTAAAAAGATCATTTTTTTCAAAGCCTTCCTCAGGGTCAATTTCTAATTCAGGAATAATAATTGGTAGGGTTTCCATTTTTGTTTTTTATGTTTAGGTTTAAATTCTTTTTGTCCTCTGGGTTTAGTTCAGTAAAATAATTGTGATTTTCTTTGAGTCTCCATTTTTTGTTGTGATTTTCTATTTGTTGGTAATGCGTCTCTAAAACAGATAAATCTTTAGTCGCTTGAAAAGAAAAGCAACCTTGCTTGTGGGGTACAAAATCAAACACAGGAATAGTCTGTTTTTTGGAAAACAAAAACAAAATTTTTTGCAGACGCAATTTAGTAAGGGTTTGGTTTTTAGATTTCTCTAAAATACTCAATAAAATTTTTCTACGATAGTACATTTTATTTTAAGATAATTTGTTTTCAATGATACTACTATAAATTTAATAATAATAAAACCTGAAATAATACCAGCTACTACTTTGGTTTGGAGTGGTAGTTTTTAAAATTTTAGTTTCATTTTAAGAATTAAAATAATTTTTCATTTTTCTAGTGGTTCAAATAATTCTGGTTTTTCTTTTTTTAATCTATTGAGTTCTTCTGGTTTCAATACAGTTTCTAATCCTTCCGTTTCGTATAAACTTTTTACCCAAGTTAGTTGTTTATAAGTGAGATTCTTAGCTATCTGCAAGCTAACATAAGATAAATTTGCCTCTTCTAAATCTGCTCTTGATAAATTTGCTCCTCTTAAATATGCATTTGTTAAATTTGCTTCACTTAAATATGCATTTGTTAAATCTGCTCCATTTAAATATGCTTCACTTAAATATGCATTTGTTAAATTTGCTTCTCTTAAATATGCTTCTCTTAAATCTGCTCCATTTAAATATGCATTTGTTAAATCTGCTCCTGTTAAATCTGCTTCACTTAAATCTGCTCCATTTAAATATGCATTTGTTAAATCTGCTCCTGTTAAATCTGCTTCACTTAAATCTGCTCCACTTAAATTTGCTTTTGTTAAAATCGCTTTACTTAAATATGCATTGGTTAATTTTGCTCTTGTTAAAATTGTTCCACTTAAATTTGCATTTGTTAAATTTACTCCTATTAAATTTTCCTCTTTTAAATTTGCTCCACTTAAATCTGCATTTGTTAAATTTGCTCCTGCTAAATTCACACAATCTAATTCAAAAGCATTTCCTTCTTTATCCTTAAAATCAGTTATATATGTCTTTTTTTTTCTATCCATTACAATAAAATCTTGATTTCTAAGATCTAAATTTTTTAAATCTAACTCCTTATTTTTATATTTTTCGATAAACCAACGAAAAATATGCTGAGCGTAGGTTCTTCTTTCTACTTTTTTGAGTGCTTTTATTATCACCTCTGCTGTTTCTATTTTTGCTTTTTCTGCTGCTTCTATTGTTGTATAAGATTTTTCTTGTTTTAATTTTTCTTTTGCTTCTACACTTTCATATTTTGATACTTCCGCTTTGGCTAAAGCTTCATCGGCTTCTTTGTAGGTGGCTTTCATTCTTTTGATGAAGGCAAGTTTGATGGTTTCGTCGTATTCTGGATTGCTTTCGGAAATTTTGATGAGTCTTTGCACGGCTATTTCTTGGGAGATAAGTTTGTCATCGGCTAACATACTCAAAGCATCGTGGAAATCTTGCTGTTCTATATTCGTTTGTGTCTTGTCTAGCTGTTCTTTTGTATCGTGAGTTCTAAAAAACCATAAAACAAGAGAAACAAAAAGTGCTAAAAATACTATTGATAAATTTGCTCTAATTCTTAAATTGCTTATATTTTCTAATGCAATAAAATAACAAGAAAGATAATCATAAGCCCATAAAAATAAGAAAAAAAATATTATTCCTAAAATTCCACTGATTACTAATGTCCAAAATCTATGTTTAAAAAACCTTTTTTTGATTTTTTGACAGCAGTTTAATATTTCTTTTTTCATAGGGGCTCTTTTAGTGTGATTTTTTCTCTTTTGATGAATTTTGTGAGGTTGTAGGTAAATTCGTCGTCGGTAATATTGCAGTTGTAAATGTGGGCGTATTCTGCTTCAGCTTTTTCAAGGATGGCTTCGTTTTTTTTGCTTTTTTCGTTCTTTTTATCCAAGTCAAATTCTTGCAAAATAAAAAGATGCTCTTTGACTAGGTAGCAGGCGTCTTTGATGAGGCAATTTATTTTCTGGTCTAAGGAAAAGCCAGCTCCTAGTAGCATATTGTAAAGTATTGTCTCATCGCTACAGATAGTATTTTTCGGCAAATTACCTATTAGTTGGGTTTGTGTGGATTTTTTTACGGGGTAAATTTTATTTTTGCTGTCTTCTGTTAGTTCAAATATTCTAAAACCTGTATCTAGTTTTTGGGGGTTGTTTTGTTGTAGTTCTGGTGGTTTTTCTTTTTGTTCTTTTTCAATTTTAGCTCCAGCTCTGCGGAGTCTTTCGGCTGCAATTTCAAAAATAGTCGGCTCTTTTTTGAGTTCGTTTTGCACAAATTCATAAGCTTCTTTATTTTTCTTTTTGTCTATGGCTTCTGCTTGTTGCACTAAAACAAACCTGCGATTGCCTCCGTCTTCGGCGTTGAGCCGCATCACTGCGTCTCCAGTCGTTCCGCTACCAGCAAAAAAATCTAGGATAATATCGTTTTTATCAGCACCTAGATTTATCAATCTTTGAATCAAAAAAATACTTTTAGGGTAGCCAAAAGGGTTTTTTTCTACAAAAATCTCTTTTATAGATAAAGTACCCGCTTCATTTCTAACATTTTTTTCATCAAAAATAGACCTTTCTCTTTTAAAATTGCTTCTATATTTTTCTACAATTTGAAATTTTCCATCTTGTTTCTTTTTTGCTTTAACTTCTATATTAATATTTTTTAATACTTTTTCTTTACCCCATCTCCAAACAGTTTTAATTCCTTGAGATTCTAAAGGGAATACTTCTACCCAATCTTTTTGTTTTTCTAATGAAATTTCAAATAATCCGTTCTTGTCCTGTTTATTGAGATTTACATAAAATGGATAATGTAAATTTGGTCTGTTATCTATATTGAATTTGACATTCCGATTTCTTAATTCTCTAACAACAAAAGGACTTATATTGTCTTGAAAATCAAATTTTTTATTCTTATCTTCAATCAAATTTAATTCTGTAATATCAGTTTTTCTATAAACAAGAACATATTCGTGAGTAACAGCTATTCCGCCATAATCTCTACCTCCAGGGTTTGACTTTACAATAATTAAAGCAACAAAATTCATTTCTCCAAAAACTTCGTCGCAGAGTAGTTTTAGGTTTGCTTGCTCGTTGTCGTCTATGCTAATAAAAATCACTCCATCGTCCCGAAGTAACTCTCTTGCCAAAAGCAGACGCGGATAGATAAAACTGAGCCAACCGCTATGGGTTTTTGCTCCCGCTATGTTTTTGATGTATTCTTTGTCCTCTTTGCTGTAGCCTAGCTCTTCCAAAATTTGCTCTTGGGTTTGGCTAAAATTATCGCGGTAGATAAAACCGTCGTTTTGGGTATTGTAGGGTGGGTCAATATAGATCATTTTCACTCGCTCAAAATAATTATTTTGTAGCAGTTTTAAGGCGTCTAAATTATCTCCTTTGATTAAAACATTGCCCGTGTTTTCAAAATCTTTGCTTTGGTTTTTTAGGGGCTGGATTATTTTAGCGCCAAGACTATAACCAGAATGGTAAGCCTCTTTTTTTCCTACCCAGCGTAACTCCAATGCCTCGTCTGTTACTTTGCAGTTTTTTGGCTCTAATGCTCTTTGCAGCTGCTCTTTATCTACCAAATAACCGTTTTCGGTTTCTTGCAATGCTTGCGGAAAGTGTTTTTGAAAGACTTCTATTAGCTTATCCTGTTTGCTCTTTTGCTTTATTATTGGCTCTACTATTGGCTTTACTGGGGGTTCTACTATTGGTTCTACTGGGGGTTTTACTATTGGTTCTACTGGGGGTTGTTTTTTCATTTGATTTTTTTAGTTTAAGAATGTTTTTATTATAACACCCAGTCAAGAAAAAGTGAAACGATGCGAATATGTGTTTTTTAACTTTTAAGGTCTCATTTTTTCAAAAATCAGGGTAGCATCTTTAGAAATTGACTTTATAAGAAAAAAGGAATAGATTTTCTTTAATTTCATAGTATTACTACTTTGTCTATAAAATAGAATGTTATCTTCAAATAAAAAGCACACAGAAACCTATGCTAAAATAATGGATTTTTTCCTCAGTCTAGGTGCGAATCAAAAAAAAGCAGAGGAGATTACAGAAATTTTTGAGAAAAAGTTTATTCATACTTTAGATTTTGCGACTGAGAATACTCTAGATTTAAACAATCCCAATGATGCAGCTACAAAAAAAGATTTAAAGATTTTGGAGTTAGGCATTAAAGAGGCTACAAAAAAAGATTTAAAGATTTTGGAGTTAGTCATTAAAGAGGCTACAAAAAAAGATTTAAAGATTTTGGAATTAGGCATTAAAGAGGCTACAAAAAAAGATTTAAAGATTTTGGAGTTAGTCATTAAAAGAGACCTAGAAACAATTATATCGGAAAATCAAAACACTACCAACCTGAAAATAGAAAAACTTCGCACAGAAGCAGAAAAAAACAAAAATAGTTTGATTAAGTGGATAACAGTAACTTATTTAGTAGTATCGGGGTTACTTCTAGCTTTAATCAAATTTTTATAATTCCCCTTGCTTATCCCCATAGTTAAATAAGCATCAGCGAAATTCAAAGGTCTAAAATTTTTATAATTCCCCTTGCTTATCCCCATAGTTAAATAAGCATCAGCGAAATTCAAAGGTCTAAAATTTTTATAATTCCCCTTGCTTATCCCCATAGTTAAATAAGCAGCAGCGGAATTCAAAGGTCTAAAATTTTTATAACTTCCCTTGCTTAGCCCCATAGTTAAATAAGCATCAGCGAAATTCAAAGGTCTAAAATTTTTATAACTCTCCTTGCTTAGCCCCATAGTTAAATAAGCATCAGCGAAATTCAAAGGTCTAAAATTTTTATAGTTCACCAAGTTCTTTAATAAAACTTTCTGTAAAGATTGCACCATAAGTTTTTATATTCAAAGGTTTATTGCTGGGTTGGTGAGGGGTCTTTTTCTTGGAAAAAGTAACTATCGGCTGTTTGGAATAGGGATGGGTTTTTACAAGCAGTTCTTCCAATCATAGCTCCATCAAAATCTTGTAAAAGAGTTTTTGCTTGTTCTAAAGAGGTTATGCCTCCGTTGATAATAATTTTTAACTTGGGGAATTTTTTTTTTACTTCTTTAGCACTGTCGTATTGCAAAGGAGGTATGCTTCTGTTTTGGCGTGGTTTGAGGTTGAGTAAAGCTTTTCTTGCGTGAATAAAAAAAACTCCGCAACCTGCAGCTGCACAGTGGCGAATAAATTTTTCTAAAAATTCAGGGGAATCATTATTATCAAAACCTAATCTTGTTTTTACGCTGATGGGAAGGGAAGTTTTTTTTTTCATTTGATAGATAGATTCGGCAACGAGTTCTGGCTTTCCCATCAAACAAACTCCAAAATCTCCTTTTAGTACTTTGGGACTAGGGCAGCCTATATTGAGGTTGATGCCGTCGTAGCCGTAATCTTCAATAGCGCTGGCGCATTCTGTGAGTGCTTGTGGTTCGTTGCCGGCGATTTGAAAAACTACTGGTTTTTCGCATTGCTGAAAATTCAAAAATCTATGCATGTCTCCCCTAAGAATAGCGTGACTTGTTACCATTTCAGTGAAAAGTAGTGTTTTTTTTGTGATTAGTCTCAGCTTCTGACGGTATTGGCTGTTGGTGTAGCCTGCCATGGGGGCTATGGATAGTAGATAAGATAGAGCCACTTTTATTTTTTTTTATTGGTTTCTATTGGTTTCTATTGGTTTCTATTGGTTTCTATTGGTTTCTATTGGTTTCTATTGGTTTCTATTGGTTTCTATTTCAGCAAATACACTACTTAAAATTCCATTACAAAAAGCGACTGATTTTTCTTCGCTCAGTGTTCTAGTAATTTCCAGAAATTCGTTGATAATAATATTTTTTGCAAGTTTGGGGTGTAGCAATTTTTCTGTAATGGCTAAACTTAAAATACTATTGATAACTGTGAGTAGGCGATTTTGTTTCCAGTGTTTTAAGTGTTTTTGAATAAGTTTGTCTATATAGTTTTTATTTTCTTGTTGAAAAGTAAGCATTTCTTGTGTGTATGTTTGTTCTTCTTGAGTGAGATTTTTTATCATTTTTTGGTTTATAATTGTCTCTCCTAGCTGAGAATTGCCTAGTCTTTGTTTTTGATAGTATATTTTGATAGCTGCTATTCTAGAATTTGTTTTTTTAAAGTTCATGTGCGACGAAGTTGATAGCTCGTACTACGAGCGATTAAAAAAATAGTCCAAAAAAAATAATTACCAAAAGCAGCAAAAAATGCACTAGCTACCCCTGCTTCAAACATAAAAAAACCTAGCTGATTTGTAAATAAAAATAAAACTGCAATACAGGCTTGGGTGACAGTATTTAATTCTAAATTGAGATTTCTAGGGTGCGGTTGCTTGCCTAATAAAATCAATAAAATAAAAAAAATAGAAAGTATGTCAGCTATTTTTTGAAAAAAAATATATTGGAAAACAGGGTTTTTTTGCTTACCAAAAGCTAGGGGCGATAATTCTGAAAAATTCAAATAAAAAAAGTTATTTTCGTTGCTAAAATTGAATTGGGGTACTGTTGTTTGCGTTTCTGGAGAACTGGGATGGCTTTGAATAGAATCTCCTTGGATGAGATAGGTTTTTTCTAGTTTTTGGCTGTTGTATTTTTCTATTTTGAGTTCTTTTTTTTTTTGAGAAAAAATAAAAATGTCTTTTTGTGGCTGGGTTTTGGAGTAGATAATTTTATCTCCACTAATTAACCAATTTTGAGTGAAATTGTAATAGTTTTTTAGTAGATCAGCATTCCATAGAGGAGCAAAAAAACTTTGATTGCAATAAAGCAAAAATCCACAAAAAACACTAAAATAAAAGATGGGTCGGATTAACTTCTGGCGACTAATACCTAAAACTCTAGCAGCATTTAATTCAAAACTTTTACTAAATTTGATGCTAAAAAAACAAAAAGCAGCTATAAAAGATAGAGGAATACTGAGTTCCAGAGAAAAAATACTGGAGCGGATAATATTTTCTATTAACCAGCTAAAACTATGGACGGAAGGTTTATAATTAAAAATAAAATCAGAAAGAGCGACTAGAGTAATAATGGAAAAAAGCGCTGCTAAAAAAATGGTGAAAAAAAATTTAAAAATATATGAGTGAAGTTTGAACATTTTTGCTATTTTTTATATAATCGGGTAGTACTCTTTTTTTAATCTAAAACACGAGATTTTCAAACTAAAATGAGACTATTGAATTAGACATTCTAGTTCAGCTATACTGCGTTGCTCAAATTTTTTATCACTCAAAATACTTCAGTATTCCTCTTGGGTAAAAAATTTTCGCGCCTTGTCTAGCTTTCCTATAATGCTAAAGTTCAATAGTCTTAGAATGTTTAGCAAAGGTCTCTGTTTTTTATTTAAATTCACTTAACTATGCACGACTTTATTATAAAATTAGTAGAAAATAAGGCTGTTTTTTATAGTTTTTTTGTCCTAGTATTGTTAGTTTCCTTGAGACTAGGTTGGGGACTAGGTTCTAGTTTTACTAGAAAAAAAGCAAAAAAACAATTCAAAGAGCTAGAGAAAGAGAAAAATATCTTCCAAAGAGAAAACAAAAAAATGTGGGACGAAGATAAAAACTCTCTATTACAGAAAAATCAAAATTTAGAGGATAACTCCAAGAGAAACGAAAAAAGATTAGAAGATTACAGAAGAAAACTATCAGGAATGGGGCTTTTAAATTTTGGAGAATCTAAAAAAAGGAGCGATATTTTGTATTCTTTAATTATGGAAAATGAGCTATTAGAGCAGATAATCCAAGATCAAGCAGAAAACTTAACAACCCAACATCAAACCCATGTCGATCAAAGATTGCTAGATATTAGAAAAAGGCAAAGACTATTGGCAGAAATATTTGATGATAAAAAAATTAAAAAATATGTCCACGAAGAAATGGAAAGGCAAAATTTGATGAAAAAAATAGGAACTAAAAAATGATAAAAAATCTAAAAAAATGGAAAGGCTCTAATCAAATGAGTCTCATAAAACACTTATTCCAAGGTTGGATACTTCCGCTGATTTTATTGGTTTTGGGGAGTTATCTTATTTATTTGGTATTGAGCCTTTTTTCTGCTGGTTTTAGCTTTAAGGCAACTTTCTTCACAGATTCCCACAATATCTACAACTCCATTTCTAATTTTATTGAATTGAATGTTGCTATTTTAGGTATAGTTTTGACAGTGGTCGCGATCGTTGTTCAGCTAGCAGCCCAAAAATATACCCCTAAACTAGCGGATTTGTTTTTAGAAAATCATGTGAATCGCCTCTTTTTTTTCTTTATGGTTTTTAATCTCCTTTTTACTATATTTATTACTTATTCTATCAAGAATCAATTTGTTCCCATTTATGCTGCATTTTTTGCAGTTTTTTCTACCTCTATTCAAATAGGATTATTATTACCCTACTTTAGTTATGTTTTTAATTTTTTATCTCCAGAAAACATTATGGCTGGAATACAGAAAAAATCCGTGAAAATATTTCGTCAAGTCCACAAAAAATCTAAACAAACCTATATTGAAAAAAAACAAAATGAAATGGTAAATGTTATAGAACAACTTTCGGATACTGCGTTAAACTCCACTAGCCAAGAAGATAGAAATATGTCCCTAATCTCTGTGAATAGACTACGCGACCTTTTAATTAACTACCAAAGTATTAAATCCGAACTGCCCCCGAGTTGGTTTGTAGTTCCTGCTGATTTTTTCATCAATATATCAGAAGAATTCTATAATGAAATTTTAGAAAAAAAGATTTGGCTGGATAGTATGATTTTTATGAATATGGAGGGGATTTTTAAAACCTCTTTCCGCACTATGGCGGATACAACCAGCGCTATAACCTACAACACACGGAAAATAGGAGTAGCCTCTATAATAAATAAGCAGGAAGAAAGCATTCATTTAACAATAGAGTATTTCAATACTTTTTTGCGGCTTGCCTTAAACGAAAAAAATCAAAGAGTTATTTTCAATCTGTTTTATCAATATCGTCTAGTAGCGGAAGCGCTTTTTGATAATCACAAGGAAGATTTAGCAGAAAGGATTATTTTTTACTTTAAATATTACGGTAAAATTGCTTATGATAGTGGAATTTGGTTTATATTGATGATTTCTGCTTATGATATTGGATTTCTGCTCAAGAAACCTTTTGAAAGGAAAGTAAAAAATTTTGAAAAATTGCTAGAAATGTTTTTAAATTTTGACGATGTTTTTAGCAACCAAAGCCACCCTATAGCAAAGGCTGGAGTCAGAAAAGCGCAGTTGATTCTTGCGGCTTATCTGTTTTCTCATAAGGCGGATACCAATTTAATACAGAAGATAGTCCAAGTTTTTGAAGAACAAGAAACCTATCATTCTATTACAGGGTTGAAAAATCAACTTTTAGGAGTGAAAAACAAAAAATTTTGGGAAGTAACTGATAGGGGAATAAATTTTGAGTATATGAACGAAGAGCAAAAAAAAGCATTGCAAAAATTTTTTGAAAAATATATTTCTGTAAATAAAGAGAATTTTAGACAAAAAAATAAGAAAAAGTTGTAAAAATTTTTTAAAAAGTGTAAAATTTTTTTAAAAGTGTAAAAAAAGTTATAAAAACTTTTTAAAAAGTGTAAAAAAACTTGCAAAAATTTTTTAAAAAGTGTAAAAAAACTTAAACCTTGTGTTATTCCTATTAACTATTAACTATTTAAATAACTATGAAACTCAATAAATTTATCGTATCACTTTGCCTTGTATTATTTTTAGGTGGATTTTTACCAGCCCTAGCGCAAAATTCTGGAAAACCCAAGCACATCATCTTGTTATTGGATACCAGTGGCAGTGTTGCTGAAAACCAGATGGTAGAGCCTATACAAGCCATAGCCAAAGAAGTGTTGAGCCGAAAAAAAGCAGATGATATTGTAAGTA
Organism: bacterium; assembly: GCA_965216635.1. GTDB lineage: Bacteria > SAR324 > SAR324 > XYD2-FULL-50-16. Next base: position 1,046,528 of record OZ244188.1, on the reverse strand, counting down.
TACTTACTTTCAGTACAAGAGTTTTAAAAAGAGTAGACAGGAGTCAAGAAGATATTGAAGGGCTATTTGAAAAAGTAAAAAGCTATCGTTCTTCTGGAGGGTGGACCTTTACTGCTGCAATGCTAAAAAAATTAGTGCAAGAGATTAGCAGAGAAGAATCTTACGCACGACATATATTTATCTTATCCGACGGGTTAGACGACCCCCCAACAAAAACGCCTATTGATCTAGATAGATTCCAAGGCGCAGCACGTGTTTTTTACATCCGTGCTTTAACAGAAAATACAGCACAAGAAACACTTATCAAACAGGTATTTCCTCAAGTTAGTGTAAAAATTGTAGATATTAACAATCCCCTCATTGTTCAGAAAAGTTTGGCTTTACTGGACGATGATTTTACACTCAAAGGAGTAGCGTTACAACTTCCTCTAGATTTTAAATTTATTGCAGACCGTAAGAATGAGTCTTTTAAAGTGCAAATTTCAGCAAATGATAGATTAGCAGGCAAAAAATTTGTTTTTAAAGCAGAAGCAGACAATCCTATATTCAAACAACAGATTGATGAAAAAAAGAAAAAGAATTTCCAATTAGAAAGTAGCGCAAAGTTCAATGTCCAATTGCAAGAAGGAGCCAATAGTTTTGTAGTGCCCTACTTTATTCCCGAAACAGAAGCAGGTAAAATCTATGATGTTGTATTTTCTTTAGCCCTACCACAGGATGCGGGGAGTCCATTGTTTTCTAAAGATATACAAGTCAATGTGATAGCCCTTACCTTTTTTGAAAAGTTCGCTCAATTACCTATTGTCTATTTTGTGCTTTTGTTTATTGGATTAGCCATAGTAATTTTTATATTATACAGGTGTATTAGGTATCAACTATTCAAACCCCTTATAGAATTGACTTACTGGTATGATAATTCTAGATTGGAGGAATCTACTGGAAAAACAGAAAAAAGCAAGATGGAACTAAGCAATCTGTTACCGGGTAAGTATGTTATTTCTGCTAGGCCAGATGCTTTTTTGGTTTTACCCAATCTCTCTACCTACGACGAACTGATTTTAATCAAAAAAGGCAAGAAATTTAAAACAAGAGTTAGAATCCATACTTCTTCTTTAAGAAACCTTGAAGGTCTTGGAGGAGGAAATATAAGAAAGAAAAGAATCAGGAATGGAACGGCTTTTAAGTTGGGAAGGTATATGCTAAGTTTTCGCACCAACTTATAGTTGTTAATTATTTGTTTTTATATTAAACTATAGTTTTTATAACCAATGAATTGTTGCTTTAAAGCAACAATTCTTAACTTTTCTAAAAAAATTATGAGTACATTGACTAAAAAAAGCCTAGCTATCCCAGTAGTTCAGGCAGAAGTTTCGGATAGGATGGCGTTTATTAAAAAGGTTTATGGCCTATTGGGTTTGAGTTTGCTGTCAGGAATATTAGCCTCTGTTTATACTCTGAGCAACGAGGGTTTTTTAATCACAGTGTCTCAGAACTATTGGGTTTTCTATATTGCTGAATTAGGGGTACTTATTTTGTGTCTTTGGAAAAGAAAAGCAGCGACATTAGGTTTGATACTGCTTTTTACTTTTACTATTTTGTCGGGCATTACGGTATCTCCACTAATCTATGTTTATAAACCAGTAGCTGCTCAAGCGGCATTATTGACTGGTGTTGCTTTTTGCGGTTTAACGGCTTATGTTTTTATTTCTAAAAAAGACTTTTCTTTTTTGGGAGGAATTTTATGGGTAGGCCTTGTTCTAATGATTGTGGGTGGTCTGTTGAATGTATTTCTTTTCAAAAGTTTTGATTTGCAATACTTTATGGCTTGGATTGGAGTTTTCTTATTCTCTGGATTTATACTTTACGATACCTCCAATATCATAAGGAGATATAATACAGACGAATACATAGCGGGAGCTCTTTCGCTTTATATAGATATCTTACAATTATTTATTCACCTGCTTATTATTTTAGGTGGTAGAAGGAGTTGATTAAAATAAGAAAGAGACCTCTGAATTAGCGTTCTAGTTCGGAAAAACAGGCTTATTGCTTTAAATACAAGTTTAGCAAAAGATCAAAATAAAGACTGTTTTTCCATTTCTCAAAAGAAACACAAGCTATTGTTTTTAGTTTTACTAGAAACGATAGCTTTTTTTTCTGCTAAATTTCAGCCTATTCTTGAGCGCTAAAACTAATGGGAGATACCAAAAACAACCACTTGCCCCCAAAAACAATTTACCAGAAGACAATTTATTTACGAGCAGAGACAAAAGCAGATGAATACCGCACTCCGCTTGTTCCAGAAGATGCAAAAAAATTATTAGAGGCTGGTTATCAGGTTTTGGTAGAGAGTTCTTCTAACCGTTGTTTTAAAGACGAAGCTTACAAAGTTGTAGGTTGCGAATTGACAAAAGCAGCCGAATGGATTCATTTGTCTCCCTCTAAAAATACTTGGATTTTAGGATTAAAAGAATTACCAACAGAGCCTACTGAGCTTACAGGACAGCATATATTTTTCGCTCATTGTTTCAAAGGACAAAAAGGTTCACAAAATTTACTCTCACGGTTTAAAAGAGGTAAGGGCAGTCTTTTTGATTTGGAATATTTAACCTCTGAAAACGGGATTCGTTTGGTTGCTTTTGGTTACTGGGCTGGTTATGCAGGAGCTACTCTTGCTTTGATACATTGGTTGCGTCTCCAAGCAAAGATACCTAGCCACAGCAAACTTGAAACAAGCAAACTTGAAACAAGAAATCTTCATCCTACCAACAAAGAGACTATTCAAAAACAAATTCAAGAATTAGCATCACTGGTATTAGAGCCCACAGTAAAACCTAGAATTTTGATTACAGGCGCTAAAGGTAGGTCTGGTAGGGGAGCAAAGGATGCTCTTAAAAATATTTCTTCAGAACTGCTTTTATGGGATAAAGAAGAAACCCAAGTTTTGCACAAAAAGAAAATTTTAGAACAAGATATACTTATTCATTGTGTTTGTGTAGGGCATCCCCACGAACAGAGCAGCGAGCCTTTTTTAACTCTGGCAGATTTGGAAACACCTAAAAACTTAAATCTTATTTGTGATGTTACCTGTGATGTGGGCTCTACTAATAATTTACTACCAATTTATAAAACATTGACGACTTGGCAAAAACCTCTTTTTTCTGTTAAAGATAAATTAGAACTCATTGCATTAGATAATTTGCCTTCATTACTACCTAAGGAATCCAGTTTAGATTTTTCTCAAAACTTGACTCCTTTGATTTTAAAATTAGAAGGTAAAATTTGGCAGAGATGTAAATCCCATTTTTTAAATAATCTATGAAACAAAATCTTATCCCCGCAAACGGCACAGTCCATTGGATTGGGGCTGGTTTATCTACTGGAAGTGGTTTGAACGATATAGTCAAAAGAAGCAAGGAATGTATTTTTTGGAATAGAAATCTAGAAAGTGCAGAAAAATTGCTTGTAAAATTAGGATTACAAAATAGAGTAGAGATTCGTCAATATACTTCTGAAAATTTAAAACAATCTCTGAAGCGAGGAGATATTCTGGTGTCTATGATACCTAGCCATTACCAAGCAGAAGGAGCGGAAATTTGTAATTTAAAAGAAGCCCATTTTGTAAGCAGTAGTTATTTAAACCCTGAAACGAGCCAAGCGGCTTACTCTGCTGCAAAAAAAGGTTTAGTGGTGCAACTAGAAACAGGGTTAGACCCTGGTATAGACCATCTTTTTTCACATATTTTAGTAAAAAATTGTTTGCGAGAAACGGAAGCAGCAAATATATCTGTAAAATTTGAATCTTTTTGCGGGGGCTTTCCAGCAGTGCCGAATGATTTTTGTTATAAATTTAGCTGGGCACCTGCAGGGGTTTTGCGAGCTTTAAAGTCTCCAGCTCAGCATATAGAGGACAGCAAAATTGTAAAAACTCCAGCCCCTTGGTTGGCAGTAAAAAATTATAAGATCAAAGAGGAAGAGCTAGAATGCTACCCGAATAGAGATAGTCTACCTTATGTAGATATTTATCAATTTCCAAAACACTGGCAGATAGAAAAATTCGTACGTGGAACTTTGCGTCTAAAAGGTTGGAAAACCGCTTGGCGAGAAGTATTTCAAACATTAGAAAAAGGCTCTGAAGAAAATTTAGAAAAATTGGCGAATAAATTGGCTACTCAATATTCCTACCAAACTGGCGACCAAGAAAAAGACTACGACAGGGTATTGCTTTATGTCTCTTTGGCTGCCTTTGAAAAGGAACAGAAAGTTTGGCATAAGGCATACCTTTTAGATTTATTAGGTGATAACAAAGAGAGCGCTATGGCAAAAACAGTATCGGGAACTGTGGCTTGTTCTGTTTGTAGTATTCTTAAAAATGAAACCGCCGCTGGAGTTCAACTAGCTACAAGCAACCCCCAAAAAGCAGTACAATGGCTAGATAGACTTGCCTGTTGGGGAGTAAAAATTCACTCTTTATCTCTGTTAGATTAAAAGAGACCTTTGCTAGTAGTGAAATTTAGCGTTCTGTTCAGCCAAAGCAACCGTTAAAATTTTTTTCAACGCTGCATTTTCAACGTTTGTTTTGGCTAAACAGAATGCAAATTCAAAAGTCTCATGTATTTTTTATTGCAAGCTATTTTCTTACTTCTGCTTGTGAGCGGGAGTGCACTGTATTTTTGGGGAAGCTATTTTTTAGAATGGGGCTATTTTGTAAAAATTTTTCATACTGTATTAGGTTTTTTTGCTGCTGTATTTTTTATTTTGTATAGTATAGAGCATCTCAAAATTCATAAAGAGAGTTTTGCTAAAAAAAATCAAAAAAAAACAGCCTACAGTGGTTTGATTCATTTATTCTTAATAGGGGTTGTTTTAATCAGTGGAGCAGTACTTTTTTTTTACGACGCCGATTATGTAGATATTTGGAATCCTATCCATTTTTACACCAGCTTTTTTATTCTTATTAGCGTTTTTTCACACTGGATTACTAGAAAATAACTTGAGGTTTTAAAATTTTTTTATGAAAAAGTTTATTGCTTTACAAAAAACTGAAATAATCGCAGTTTGTTTGCTGGGTCTGGTTTTGTTTTTCAGGATGTTTTCTATTTTTTTTATCCTTCCAGTCTTTAATATATTGGCGCAGGAGGTAGATTATGCGAATTTTTTTTTAGTAGCCTTAGCTTTTGGAATTTATGGTCTAACGCAAGGATTATGTCAGCTTCCAGCAGGCTATTTTTCGGATGTTTGGGGCAGAAAAAAAGTTCTTGTTGGGGCATTAATTTTATTTTTTTTAGGTAGTCTGCTTGCCAGCTATGCGAATAACATTTATTGGATTATTCTTGCGCGTTTTATTCAAGGAATGGGTGCAATGGCATCAGTCATTTTTGCGCTGCTTGCGGATAAAACAAGAGATTCTGTGAGGGCTAGAGCTAGTGCTTTCTTAGGGATGAGTATTGGTATTGCTTTTTGTTTAGCTTTTGTTTTAGCTCCGATTCTTTCTATTTGGTGGAATATTCATCATTTTTTTCAGCTAATTGCTGTTTTAAGTTTTATTTCTTTAGGAGTAGTGATTTTGTTTATCCAAGATACAAATACTCGTCCTAAAAAAAATATAGCTTTTAAGACTTCTTTACAAAGTTGTTTAAAAAACAGGCAATTAAGAATTATCTACTTCGGCTCTTTTTTTAGTGGAATGGGGCTTTCTAGTGTTCTGTTTATTAGTCAAATTTTTTTATTTAACTATCTAGGTTTTCCTAAAGAAGAATTATGGAAAATTTATCTTTTGATGTTGGCAATGAGTTTTTTATTTATGTTTCCTGTTACTTTTTATGTAGAGAGTAAAAATAAATTTGATAGAGGTATTTTATTAGGGGTGGGTTTTTTGATGTCTTCTTTTATTTTGGCAATTTTTGGCATTTACCAGCTTAATTTTTGGTTTATTGTAGCAGGGCTAGTGCTTTTTTTTATTGGGTTTAGTATCTTTGAACCTATTTTTCCTTCTTTAGTTACCCGTTTAAGTAGTAAAGAAAATAAGGGAACGGCTAGTGGTTTTTTTCAAACATTCCAATTTTTTGGACATTTTGTAGGGGCTCTTGGCAGTGGCTTTTTGCTAAATTATAATATTTTTTTTGTTTATTTTTTTTTGCTTGCCTACGGGATGTTTTTTTTACTACTTTTGAGAAAGTTTGAAAATCCACCCCGTTGAATTGGTAAGGACTACTTCAATAATATGAGACCGTTGAATTGGTAAGGGCTACTTCAATAATATGAGACCTTTGAATTTGCTTACCAAAGTTTAGCCAAAGCAATCGTTAAATTTTTTTTATTCCTCGTTGGTTGAGATTTCTGGAAATATGTTTTATTATGGTGACACTGTTTAGTCTTACAAATTTACTTACAAATTTACTTGGGCTTTACAGTGTTTTTCATTGATATTCCTGCGAGCTAAAAATTTTTTTTTCAACGCTGCATGGGCTAAACAGAATGCAAATTAAAAAGTCTATATTACTACTGGGCTAGAATGCCTGAAATCAAAGATATTTAAACACTTTAATTACAATGTTTCGGATAATAATTTATACCCTTGTTTTTACGCTACTTTTTTTTTCCTTTTTTGGTTGCACCCAAACGGTAGTTTATACCAGTCATGTAGGTGTTTATCAAGAAGGAATGGTTGCTTATTACGATGAAAAAAAACAAAAAGCCATCTTGAATTTTCAAAGAATCAATAAAGATTTTTCTAACTCAAAATATGTTCCTTTGAGCAATCTTGCTTTAGCAGATTCTCACTTAGATATAGGATCTACTAGTGGTTTAAACCAAAGTTCTATCTATTACGATTATTATATTCAGCAAGAAGGAGGATACTATGTTCCTTATGCTTTGATTCGTTTGATGATTGTTGCTTTAAGAAAAAATGAGAAAAATTTTTTTAAAGATAAAGCTCAATCAGACAAAGCCCATTCTTTTTTGAATGATATTGTAGACGATTACTATCGTTTGTTATTACTTCACAATAATAGTGTCTATCTAAAAGATGCTACAGAATTTTATAAAATAGCACATAATTTACTTGCAGAACACGAATATCAAGTAGCGGAGTGGTATTATGATAGGAAACTTTATTTCTCTGCTATTTTAAGGTATGAGTATTTACTAAAAAATTTTACTGATTTTTCTGAAAAAGAAAAAGCTATAGAAAAACTGATTCTTATCTATAAAATATTCAACTTAACTGCTAAAGTAGAAGAACTAGAAAATATTTAAAATAATGAAATATTTTTTTTTTATATTTGTTATTACTATTGGGAGCTGTTCTATAGCTACTTCAGGAAATAATTCTGTCCCAAGTGTCCCCGTAGATCCTGCATTTGAGCAAGTAGTAGCGAATGAGCATATTCGCTTTTTAGAGCAAAGAATAAAAGAACTGGAAAAATCATTGGAAGCAAAAGAAGAAAAAATTATTGCTTTACAACAAATCTATCAATCTAATCAAAAAACAAAACAAACACAGAGAGAAGAAAAAATTATTATTCAATCTCTCAATAGAGAGCTAGAAAAAGAATTCCGTTTGAAAAATCAAGACCTTCCTTTTCAGATAGGCAAAAATAAAAAAGACGAAGATTTAAAACTCCGTTCTTCTAATAATAATGCAAAGAGTGATTTTTTAGAAAACAATATAAAACTGCTTGACGTTCAAAAAATAAAACCTAGCTTGTTTTATAGCTCACCTGTAGACCCTATCCGCTCCAAACAGATCTCTGTAGCAAAGAAAAAATACAAAACTACTTATCTTTTATATTCACAAGGAAAATACGACCAAGCCATTAGAGAATTTAGTAAATTTATAGCATTTTACCCCAATGCCAACGAGGCAGATAATGCTGTTTTTTGGATTGCTATGTCTTATTTGAGAACAAAAAAAGAAGATAAAGCACAACAGTATTTAGCCTATTTACTTCAAAATTATAGTTTTTTAAGCACTGAAAAAGGAGGAAAAACTGCTGATGCTCTATTGAGATTAGGGAAAATTCAAGAGAAAAAAAATCCTAGCTATAGTAAAGGTTATTATCAGTTGGTTATTAGATACTATCCAGATTCTCAAGCTGCCAAACAAGCGCAAAATTTACTTCGTCGTCTTTAATCTATAGTCTCTCTGAATCTAGTGGTAGAAAAAAATCAAAACTACAATCTACTGAAACTTTGTCTAGTATCAGGTTTAGGCGAGAAAAAAATAGCTGCTATCTTAAAAAGAGGCTTAAATTTAGAAAAAATTGAATCTTACAAAGATGAAATATTTTACGATTTAGGATTGAATAAAGAGAGCATTAGCAATTTAAAAGATAAAGCCATTCAAGATCTCTTAGAAAAAGAAATTCAACAGATAGAAAAGCGCAATATTCAGCTTATTTCCGTATTCCAGAGTCATTATCCATTACTTCTCAAAGAAATCTATAGTCCGCCATCGCTGCTTTTTTATCACGGAGAAATTCCAGATGATGAGTGTTTTTTTGTGGCTTTTGTAGGTTCTCGTAAATTTTCTAATTACGGGAAAAATCAAACAAGAAAAATTATTCGGGCTTTAAGCGAAAGATATAATAAAATAGTTATTGTTAGTGGTCTAGCTTATGGAATAGATGCTATTGCTCATCAATCTGCTTTAGATTTTGGTTTAAAGACCATAGCTGTTTTAGGTTCTGGTTTGGGGAATATTTATCCTAAAGCTCATACTGATTTAGCGCAAAAAATTATTGCTCAAGGAGGAGCTATAATTTCTGAATTCACGAGTTTAGCAGAGCCAAAACCGTATCATTTTCCCCAAAGAAATAGAATTATTAGTGGTTTATCTTCTGCCGTTGTGGTGATGGAAGCCGCTTTAAAGAGTGGAGCTTTAATCACAGCCCATTCTGCAATAAAGGAAAACAGAGAAGTTTTTGCTCTACCAGGCACTGTAGATTCAGTTTCTTATCAAGGCTGTAATAGCTTAATCAAGCAAGGAGCTAGATTGCTTAGCTCTGCAGAGGATATTTTAGAAAACTTTGCCCTGCAAAAATTTCTGCCTGATATTTTAACATCTACAACTTCTAAAATTTATAAGAAAAAAGAAATTTTTGAAGGAAAGGAACTGGAAATATTGGAATTTCTCAACAAACAACCAGCCTCTACAGAAGAAATCAATACTTTTTTGAAAATTTCACTACAAGAAACAATGCAGCATATTACATCTTTAGAATTGAAAGGAGCGTTGCGTGAAGAAGCGGGAGGAAAATATTATCCTATTTTGTGATTCAAATATCTCGAAATCATACAATAATAGAGAGATTGTAACCTAGGATATTTCTTTCTCTTCTTTCTTTCCTACTTTTTTCAAGTTTTTTAGGGTTTTTTGCTCGTTTTTTTTCTCTAAGTAATAAAGAGGTAAAAAAATAGAGCAGATAGTCATAAAACTATAAAAAATCATCTTGGTAATGAGTCTGAAAAAAAAGGATAACATGGTATTATGTAATTAAGATTTTGAATTTATTATAAATTTTATCTAATTATTTGTCAAGAATTTTTTATTGCAAAAAAAAAAAATAATATTTTATTGTTTTTTTAATATTTTTTGTTTAGACTTAAATAAGTTTTTGTTTTTTTTAACCAATTAGAAAATCACTGTATTGGCTTTGCATGGCAATTGGAAAAAGTTTTGTAGTGTTATTTACTGATAGAACTTTGAATTTGTATTATGTGACGGCTAGCCAAATGGTTAGAACAGGTGCTAAAAATTTTTTAGCTCGCTGGAATACTCCCTTACTGCTTAACACAAAATAAGGGTTATAGTTATTGAGCCACTGGCTCTTTTACAAATAGCCTATAAAAAACGTTAAGTAATAAGCTTGGTTTGGCTAAACAGCTAGTTTTGTCCTATTTGGCAAATTCAAAGTTCTATATGACACTTTGGAAGGAGAAACAGTTTCATTGAAATGATTAGCCAATACGGTGGTTTCTAAAAACTATATGCAAAAAAATATCGTACTTTTGACTCTTGTAGCGATTTTACTTTTGTTTGCGAGTTGTGGGGCTCAAATTCCTACACCTCTAACAGGTAAAATCCTAGAAGATGTTCAAAATGGTTTTACCTTCTCTGATAAAGATCCTGATAAAGGAAAAGTAGCAGGAGAAGTAAATCTAAATCTTGAGGATTCTATTAGCAATGTGACAGATTTAGTAGTCTATTATGGAAAGGATGCTGAAAGTGATAGAGATTCAGTGGGTTCTACTTCTACTGAAGGATTTGAATCGGGTTCTATTGCCTCTTTAGAAGAGACAGAATTCACAGGAGAAGAAAGGTTGTTTTTATTCCTTAGAAATTCAGCTGTAACAGAAGGAACTAATGAAGTTTATAGCGGTGTTAGTTTATCTGTTGTAGATTCTATTGAAGAAGAAGAGGAAGAAGAAGTAGTAGAAGAAGTAGAAGAAGTAGAAGAATTAGCGGAAACAATATCTCTTAAAAATGCGCTTTTTGATTATGATAAAGCAATTTTAAAAGAAGAAGACAAAGCCGTTTTAGATAACTTTGTTAATTCTACTGACGATCTATCTTCTATAAAAGTTGTTATAGCGGGACATGCAGATGAGAGAGGTTCTAATGAATATAACCTAGCACTAGGAGAAAGAAGAGCCTTAGTGGTAAAGAATTATTTAATTCTGCAAGGCGTTCCTAGTCAAAATATAAGAACTCTTTCTTATGGAGAAGAAAGACCTGCTTGTAATCAATCTAGAGAATCCTGTTGGAGTAAAAATCGTAGAGCAGAGACTCAAGCAGGTCAGTAGTAATTTGGAGAGAGATTTTTTGAATCAGGTATAGACACAAATATAATGCCTGATTCAAAATATCAGAATTCAAAATACCAGATTTAAAATACCAGATTTAAAATACCAGATTTAAAATATCAGGGATTTATTGCATTAGCTTCTGTTTTGACTACAGAAGCTAGTGCTTTTTCTGTATTTTATACCCAAAAATTTTTAGCAAAACGAGACGAAACCTTTGCATTAGTGTTCTATTTAGCCTATGCGTCGTTATTCAAGTTTTTTATTTCTCAAAATACTTCAGTATTCGTAGCAAAATAAAAAACTTTTGCGCCTTGCCTAGCTGCCAAATTGCATTAATGCAAAGATCTCGAGACTTTTGACTTTATGTCCGATATACTTTTTTTCTTACCTCTCTTTGCACAAGCGGGAATTTTTGCTCGATTTATTTTTATCCTCCTTTTTTTTCTTTCTGTTTTTTCTTGGAGCGTAATACTGCTCAAATTTTTCCAATACATTGGAGTTGGTTATCAAGTAGCTTCTTTTAAGAAATTCCTACAAAAAAAAAAAGATATTTCACAACTTCACCAGATATTAGAAATAAGCGAAAAAAAAATTTATTTTCCCTTGCTTAGTCGTTGCCTGTTGGAGTTTGATAATCACAAACAAAGAACTTTCCAAAGCTTAGGAGAGGAAGAATTGGGGATTTTTCAAAGAATTGCGTCTATACAGCTAGTTCAGATTCAAAAAAAATACAGAATAGGACTTTCTTTTTTAGCAATTTGCAGTTCTGCTGCTCCTTTTATAGGTTTGCTAGGCACTGTGGTAGGAGTCACCAATACTTTCAGAGAAATATCTCTTCAAAAAGCTACCAGTCTTGCCGTAGTCGCTCCAGGACTCTCCGAAGCGCTAATCGCTACTGCTTTGGGTATTTTTGTCGCTATTCCCGCCTTAATTTTTTATAATTACTACAATAGCAAATTGCGCAATTTAGTAGAAGATTTAGAAATAATAACCCTTGAGATAGTAAATATTTTAAAAACAAATAAATGAAATTTATTTCTCAAAAAATAGATATAGATAAAGATATAGGTGACATCAATGTCACTCCTTTTGTAGATGTTTTATTAATTTTACTCATTATTTTTATGATTACAGCCCCAGTAATCACTAAGGATATACAGATTTCTTTACCCAAAGAAAAGTTTCAAAAAACGGTTACCACTCCAAAACGAGAATTTATTGTGAGCTTAGATTCTCAGAACAGAATTTATTACCTCAAGCAAAGAAAAAATTTTACTTTTCTCAAGGCTGAGCTGATAAAATACCAAAAAAAGGGCGGCAAGCAGGTTTTTATTCAAGCAGATCGCAGACTAAGTTATGGTGCAGTGGTTAAGTTAATGGCACAAATCCGAAATTTAGGTTTCCAAGATATAGGGCTATTGGTAGAAGAACTCTAAGAGACTGTGAGACCTTTGAATTAGCGTTCTGTTTAGCCAAAGCAAGCTTATTGCTTTCACCCTATACAGGCTTTAGCAAAAGCTCCACTGGAGCTTTTGCAGTCTATATTGTGTTAGCTTTAGGTTTTGTAGTGCCCTGATCACATTATTGTGGCACTACGCCATTAAAAATTTGTAAAAAATACTCACATACTAGCGTGTATGCTCCGCTTTTTTACAAATTTACGCCTTGCCTAGCCGTCACATAACACTAATTCAAAGGTTTCAATGTTGAATTAGGTATTCTAGTTCGGCTCTATTTTTTGCCTTGTCTAGCATTCCTAGAGTGCTAAACTTCAAAAGTCTTTCTAATTCAATATTCTCTGTTTTAAATAATAAGATGAATAATTTAAAATTTTCTAGATTTCTATTCGCATCCTTTACCTGCCATCTATTGCTTGCATTGGCAATATCACTTTATTATTCTACTTCCTATATTCCCGTTCAGCCTATTAAGACCAAAGTTTATTTTCAAAAATCCTCAAAAACTCAAACGAGCAATGCAAAATCAAATCAGACAAAATCAAAACAAAAAACTCTGCAGTCGTCTTCTAAGTCGTCTTCTACAAGCAATTTTGATAATAATTTGGCAAGGAGTCTGAAACAACTTAACCTTGAAGCAGACGAAGATTTATTGAGGGAAGTTCAAGAAGGGTTGGATGTTGTTCAAGAACCTGATTTAAAAAACATCCAGCTCAATCAACCGAGCTCGCCTAACATTACAAATAATAATAAAAAAACTACAACCCAAAATCTAACTGTTAAGACAGAAGCCTCAGCAGTAGATTCTACTCAACAAAATAATGAGTATAAAAAATTGATTGAAGCTATCATTCAAAATAACTGGAAAAGCTCTTTTAGCGATAAAAAACTGCAAGTAATTATTCAAGCTAAAATACTCAAAACGGGTGCATTGGATGATGTCAAAATTGTGCGAAATTCTCGGTTGTCTGCCTTTGATTTGTCGGCTCTAGAAGCTATCAAAAATTCCCACCCGTTTCCTGTAATTCCGAATGAGTATAGGGTGAAAGAATTTGTTTTTGTTTTTCGTTTTCAAGGAGGGCGGATACTATGACAATGAGTAAAAAAATACTACAATTTTTTATAGGCAGTTTTTTTTGTGTAGGATCACTTTTAGCACAAGAAAAAAATGATTACATAGATATCAAAGGATCTTTATATCAGAGAATACAGATTCATTCTAAGTGGGAAGGCACGGCTATCTACAATACTAGACTTGTGCTTGCTACTTTAAAAAAAAATTTAGAATGGAGCGGAGTTTTTTCGTCTAAAAAAAAAGAGAAACAAGCTAGTCTTAAATTTATTATAGCAAAAAAAATTGCTTTTGATAATCAAGCCCAAAATAACCAAGCCCAAAATAACCCACCCCAAAATAACCAAGCCCCAAATAACCAAACCCCAAATAACCAAACCCAAGATGCTATTGTAGTTAAAATTTTCACACAAGATGATAAGCTTTTATTGCAAGGTTTCTTTAAAAATAGCCGTAGTAATGAAAAGTTAGAAAATAATATTATTGATTTTGTGCAGCGTATTATCTATAAAATTTCGCAAAAAAAAGGGACATTAGGGAGCGCAATTATTTATTCAGAACAAAAGAGTAATCATCCTAAAAGAATTATTATTACAGATACTCACCATATACGAAAAAAAATTATTATTTCCAATTTAGAATATAATGTTTTACCTCGTTGGACGCCTAATGAAAGAGGTTTTATCTATACAGCTAGCGGCTCTGTAGGGACTAGGATATTTTTTTTAGATTTGATAAAAAAACAGTTGAAGACTTTAATTTCTTCTAATGAAGGTATTGCTACAGGAGGCAGTTGGAATAAAAAAAACGGTGATTTGGTTGCTACTTTTTCTAAAAGAGGAAACTCCGACATTTATCTTTTTTCTGTAAAAGGCAATATTAAGCAAAGATTAACCAATTTTTCTTCCATAGATACAAGTCCTTCTTTAGCTCCCAACGGAGAAGATTTACTGTTTGTTTCTAACCGTTCAGGAACGGTTCAAATTTATTATATGAATTTAAAAACAGGAGAACAAAAAAGGTTATCTTTTATGGGGAAATATAATACAGATCCCAAATGGAGTAACGACGGGAATTATATTGTCTACGCAGGTTTAAAAAGTGGTGTTTTTCAAATTTTTTTAATGAATATTCAAGGAGAAGTTTTAAGGCAACTGACGTTTAGTAAAAAATCTTCAGAAGAACCTAGCTGGTCACCAGACGATAGGTTGATTGTTTTTAGTTCTAAAATCAGCGGAGAAGCGAAACTTTATGTGATGACAGTAGATGGAGAATACGCAAGACGTTTGACTTCTTCGCCAAAAGGACTTAAAGAAACTAATCCTGATTGGGCTTATAATTTTCAATGGAAATATCTAAAATAGACCTTTAAATTTACATTCTGTTCAGCCTATGCAGTGTTTTAAAAAAAATTTAACTCTTGAAATACTTTTCTTTTGCTATCTATTTCATAAGGGCTATAGTAAAAGTTCAAAACAACCAAATGTATGAAAAATTGAAATATAATAAGGTTTTTGTGCAAGAGTGCCAGTGGCACTCTTGCTGGTAGACAACAATAAATCTACACCAAAAAAGTTGGCACTTTTGAATTTCTTTTTGAGAATTATGCAAGTTTTGTAGTGCCCTGGTTCCATTATTGTGGCACTACGATATTCCTGCGAGCTAAATTTTTTTTTTACAGTTTTCTAACTATTTGGCTAGCCGTCACAGCTAGTTTTGTGCTATTTGGCAAATTCAAAGGTCTATAAAATATATCGTCCCTTAAAAAAAATGAAATTTTTTAGCAATAAAAATCTTTTTATCTTACTACTTCCGCTATCTCTACTTTCTTGTGCTTCTGCTGAATCTCAAATAGGTAGAATTAGAGCTCTAGAAAAAAGAGTAATAAAATTAGAGATTCAAGAAAAACAAAACAAACAAATAGAAAATCTTTCTAAACAACTCAAAAGAAGTCTTTTGTTACTTAGCCAGCAAATAGATGATTTAAATACAGATAGAGAAAAAAATGTAAAAGACTTGGAAATTATTAAACGAAATTTAAAAAAATTGGAAATGGAATTAAGATTGATAAAATTACAATTACAAAGAGATCTTTGAATTAAACAAGGTATAATGTCTAATTCAAAAGGTCTCTAAAAAATTGGAAATAGATGAAATCATCAAAAATATTAGAAACTATTCAAGATCCTTGGCTAGGAGTAAAAAAGTGGTTTTCAGACGCGCAAAAGTGCGGTTTGAATGATTACAATGCGGTAAGTCTTTCTACTGCTGATGAGAAAGGAAAGGTTTCTTCAAGAGTAGTACTTTTAAAAAAATTCAGCAAAAAAGAAGGATTTGTTTTTTATACCAATTTACAAAGTCTTAAAGGAAAACAACTCAAAAAAAACCCTTACGCCGCTATACTTGTCTATTGGGATAAATTGAACAGACAAATTAGAATAGAAGGTAGGCGCAGTTTTTTGTCCCGAAAACAAACAGAAATTTATTTTTCTACTAGAGCTAAAGAAAGCCAAATAGGTGCTTGGGCATCTCAGCAAAGCAAAGAATTGAAAACCCGAGAAGGACTATTAGAAAATTATAATTACTATGAGAAAAAATTTTCACAACTAAAAAAAATTCCTTTACCAAAAGATTGGAGAGGTATTAGCATCGTTCCTAGTATGATAGAATTTTGGCAGGCAGAGAATTTTAGGCTACACGATAGAGTTCGTTTTATTAAAAAAAAAGGATTGTGGGTGAAGAACCTTCTTTTTCCGTAAATCAAAAAATGAATAAAAAAGACTGCAGATTAATACTTCGGCAATTTATCGAAAATTTCAAACCTTTTAAAGTTTTAGTTTTCGGAGATTTTATGTTGGACCATTATATTTGGGGCAACGTGACAAGAATTTCACCCGAAGCGCCTATTCCTATTTTACAAACAGAAGAAGAACAATTCCAGCTGGGCGGTGCAGGTTGTTGTCTTATGAATTTACTAAGACTAGGCTGTCAAGCTACTCCTATGGGAATTTATGGTAAAGATGAAGCAGGAGAAAAACTACTTGGTATTTTAAAACAGCAAAAAGTAAATATCTCTAATTTTCATGCTTTAGAAAACTATCAAACAGTTGTCAAATGCAGAATTTCAACAAGAAGACAACAGCTTTTAAGACTGGATTATGAAAAAAGATTTGTCCTAGACAAAAAAAAATCGGCTCATTTTTGGGCTAACTTAAACCTTAAAAATTTTCAGATATTGATAATCTCTGATTATCTAAAAGGTAGTTGTAACCCGACACTAGTTACTAAATTGATTGCCGAAGCAAGGAAAAATAATTTGTTCGTGGTTGTAGATCCTGCAAAAACTGTAGATTTTTCTATCTATAAAAGAGCACACTGCATCAAACCCAATAGAGTAGAAGCAGAAATTTTTTGTAAAGCTAAATTGCGATCACAGACAGATTACCTCAAAGCAGCAGCTTTCATCCAAAAGAAAACTGCAATAGATACCATTGTGTTAAGTTTGGATAAAGAAGGACTGTTAATTTATCAAAATCCGAAAGAATATCAATTTTTTTCAGTTCAGCAAGAAAGTGTTTTTGATGTTACAGGTGCAGGAGATTTGGTTACTTCCATTGTTGCCATAATTTTAGGAGGAAAGCAGTCTATAGAAATGACTGGTAATTTGGCTAATCTGGCAGCTGCTGTTGCGATTAAAAAACTTGGCACTTATAGTCCTACTTGGGACGAAATCAAAGCAGAAATTGATCGGAAATATCCTTTGTTAAGAAATGAAAATTGATGCAGGTATTTTAAGAAATTTCAAATTCAAAGTAATCCAAGAAAAAGGACTGCGTCCCACAAAAAGCCGTATTAGAAATAGTATCTTTGATGTTTTGTATTCTAGGATTTCTTTTGCTGACTATAGTTTTTTTGACCTTTTCGCTGGAACAGGGGCTGTAGGTATAGAGGCTTTAAATCGTGGCTTTAAAAAAAGTTTTTTTTTTGAAAGCAATCCAGCCGTATTTTCTAGTTTAAAAAAAAAACTAACACGATTACCCGAAACATTGGATTTTGAACTTTATTTTGGAGATAATTTTTCCTCCTTTCAAAAATTCAATCTAAACAAAAAAAAAACTCCCAAAGTTTTTTTTATAGACGCTCCTTTTCTTATGGATTTAGAACAGGTCTGGTTAGATAGACTCCAAAAAGAAAAAGCCTACCCGAGCTTTTTAGTGATAGAAAAAGATAAAGACTTAAACTGCCTATTCACACATAAAAATATCACTCCTATTTGCTTGAAGAAATACGGAAAAATTTATTTACACTTTTTAAAGTTAACATAAAATTAAAATCTCAGCAAATAAAGTACTTGTTTTATTGTTATTATTCGGTTATAGTGGATATAAATTTTGATCTATTTTACTATGAAAAAACTTCTTTTTAGTGCTCTTTTATTTTTTTTATCTATTGGATCTATTTTTGCTCTGGGCTCTGTAATTACTACCAGAAATAGCTATTTTTATGCGTCTCCAGACTTGCAAAGCAAAAAATACTATGTTCCAACCTATAGTAGTTTTAAGGTTTTAGATATTTTTATAGATTCCAACAACCGTATATTTTTTTTAGTAGAAAAAAATACTATTCGTAAAAAAGAAACAGGGACTGGTTTTGTTTATGTTGATTTAGAAAATACAGCAGAAAAAAAAGTAAAATTTTTTAAAAAAATCCCTGTAAAACAAGAGGATTTTTTGGGCTATCACGAAGTATCTGTTGAGTTTTTAAAAGCCACGGGGAAGTTCTTTCCAGCACAAGACGTTCCTTTTCTTAATTGGTACGAAGTCAATTATAATATAGATTTTCCAGAGAAAATATGGGCACCTCGTAGTAGAATTGTTTATAGAGCGAATAAATCTTTAAAATGGCTAGATGCAAAGAATCAGCAAATTGTAGATACCCCTCAAGTTCCGCGTCAAATACGAGATAAAATTCTAGCAGGTGTGGTGGAAATCGGCTACAGTCCCGAACATGTAATATTAGTATTAGAAGAGCCAGCAGAGAAAAACTCTGCGAATGATATCACAGAGTGGAATTATGAAGATAGGAAAATTGTCTTTAAAAACAACAAGGTTTTTCAAATTATTGTTTTAGAAACTCAATGAATCCATTTTCGGAAATTAGTGCTAGAGGCTATCTAGATGCTACAACTCACCCTCAGCTAGAAACCATCTTAAACGAAAAGCAAATTTGTTTTTATGTAGGCTTTGATCCTTCTTCGGATAGCTTTCATTTAGGACAACTGGCTGTTTTTAGGTTGATGGCTTTGCTACAAAAAGCAGGGCATTCTCCGCTAGCTGTGATTGGAGGTTCTACAGGAAGCATAGGAGATCCATCTGGGAAAGATAAAGAACGAAAGCTGTTAAGCACAGAAGAATTAGAATTTAATATTTCCAAAACCAAACCCCAGTTAGAAATTTTCTTAGATTTTCAATCTAAAAATAAAGCCCAAATCGTCAATAATTTTGATTGGATGAAAAATTTTAGTTATCTCAATTTTTTAAGGGATTACGGAAAATTTTTTGCTGTCAGCAACATGCTTGCTAAGGAATCCATAAAAAGAAGATTAACAGGTGAAGGGATTACCTATACAGAATTTAGCTATATGTTGCTACAGGCTTATGATTTTTACTATCTTTTTAAAAATTATGGTTGCTCCTTACAAATAGGAGGTTCGGATCAATGGGGCAACATTGTAGCGGGGATTGATCTTATTCGTAGAATTCTTTCTAAACAGGCTTACGGCTTGACTATGCCTTTATTGCTAAAAAGTGATGGTAGTAAAATTGGCAAGAGCGAGAAAGGAGCCCTGTGGTTAGATGCTAAAAAAACTTCTCCTTTTCAAATGTATCAATATCTCATCCGTAGTGAAGACAAAGAAGTTATTTCTTTATTGAAAAAGCTGAGTGATTACCCTTTAGAAAAAATTCAAGATTTAGAAAAATCTCACAGTGAAAACCCCCACCACCGAGAAGCCCAGCAAATACTCGCAGAAAATGTAGTTTTAGCTTTGCACGGTAAAGAAGAGTTAGAAAAAGTAAAAAAAGCAAGTAAAATTTTTTATGGAAAAGCTGCTGGTTCTACTACTGGCAGGTTAAGCGACGAAATGGTTTCCGAGATTTTTGAAGATGTTGCTTCGTTTGAAATTTCTTCGGATAAATTAAAACTTGGCTGGTGCATTGTAGAGGCTTTAGTAGAAATTCAAGCTGTAGAATCTAAAGGCAGGGCTCGGAAATTGATAGAATCAGGAGGAATTTATGTCAACAATAAAAGAATAGATACTGTAGAAAAAAAAATATCACCAGAAGATAAAATTTCTGAAAATTTTATTTTTATAAGGAAAGGAAAAAAAGATTATTACTTGATTAAGGTTGGACAATAATTAAAAAACCTGTAGGAGATGTTCTTTTTTTCCAAACCTGCAGGGGATGTTTTTTTTTCCAAACCTGTAGGGGATGTTTTTTTTTCCAAACCTGCAGGGGACATTTTTTTTTCCAAACCTGCAGGGGATGTTTTTTTTTCCAAACCTGTAGGAGATGTTTTTTTTTCCAAACCTGCAGGGGATGTTTTTTTTTCCAAACCTGCAGGGGACATTTTTTTTGCTTATTCAACCATTTTGGGCAAAAAATGTGTCCCCGTTCTTAAAGAAGAAGGGGTTTTTTCGGGGACACATTTTCACCCAAAATGGTTGCTTAGTCAACCATTTGGAGCAAAAAAAATGTCCCCAGCAATGCATTTGGTTTTTTTATTTGTTTTTTTATTTGTTTTTAGCTATCCTTTATAAAGTTTTGTTTTTTAATCTTAAAATAATAAATTATATTATGAAATCTATAAATATTAAATTGAACCTGTTTGTTTTGAAGTCGTTTGTATTGAGATTGGTTGTATTGAAATCGGTTGTTTTGCCCCTTATATTTACAGCGGCATTTTTATTTTTCTATGCAGGGGTGGGTAGTTTAAAAGCCCAAGAAGGAAAACAAGCAAGACAGCTGGGTTGGTTTGTGGGGGTTAGTCCTTTTGTTTCGGGTTTTGAGATAACGACAGAAACTAGCAATATTAGGAGAACAACAACAAAAATGGAGGTATCTGCAGATCTTGAAATCACAGCAGTGAGCAATAGCTATACAGGTGCAATATTTGATACTACGCTAGATGGTATTTCTAATTTTCAAAATTACATTCCTGTTGAGGGACAGGAAAATTGGACAAGTACCCCAAATGGGAGAGGCGAAGCGTTACAGAATGAGGGAATTACAGCTGCTAAAACCGCCTGCGAGCAAAGTGTGGGTGAGGGTGGAGCTGTAACATTCTTGTCTTTAGATGCAACTCGTGGAACATTAAGTTCGTTTAATGGCATTTCTACAGTAGAAAGAAATAATTTATGTAAAAACAGATTTACTGAGCTAGATTTTGGTAGTATTGGTGACATATTAGACTCCACTAGCACTAAACCTGTTGCTGGTTCTACTAGTTCTAGTCCCAATATTTCTCGGACTGATTCGCTAGGTGGTTACGGAATCCTGTTTGGTTACAACTTGGAAAAATGGGGAGTCTCTTTGCAGTACTACGCTTTAACAGAAGGAAACAACAGGCTCAACTCTGTAATTGCGGTTGCGAATTATTTTCTGCCCTACGGGTTTTCTGTAGGCGCTGGTTTGGCTAATTTGACTTTGGATACTGACTTAGGTTCAGCGTCCAAAACAGCTCCAGCGGTACAGTTTGGTTACGACTACTCCATAACCAAAAACCTTTCCGTGCAAGCAGGTGCTCTTTGGTCTGGAAGCTCTCTTTCAGTAGAAAAAAATGTTGTAGTCTCAACACCAACACCAACCTATGAAATAGTATCTGATGAAGCTACGAATACTGATACAAAGAGAGAAGATTCTTTGGTAGTTGGAATCAACAACCCAGATAGCCGCCTTACTGGGGATAATCAACCAGACAATAGGATAGAGGTTACCCGAACCCAAACAATAACGGAAACTAGAAGAGCCAATGTGCGAAGCACAACCACCAATACAGAGAATCGTGTAATCAAGGTGAAATCCACGAATGCTATTTATATCCGCTTCGTGCTTCGCTTTAAATAGAAATTCCTGTATGAATTATGACAAAGAACACTTCTAATTAAAAAATTTATAAATGGAAAAATATACAATATTTAATTTTGGCTTGCTCCACTTGGAGTGGACAAATGCTCTTTTTGTCTTAGTAGTCTTTTCTCTATTGGTGATTTCACTACATTTTTTACTATTTAAGCCAGTCTTACGCACTATTATTAATAGAGAAAATAACAAAGGAAGTTTTGAAGCAGAAATAGTTCAGCTTAAAAATGAAAAAGATAAGGTAGATTCAACTATTTGGAGGATTCAAGAAGAATCGGTTCAAGAATTGTCTGCTCACCGAGCTCATCAGTTAAGAAACAAGAAACAGGAGCTAGACGAGATGATAAATGAGAGCAAACAAAAACTAGAAGAAAAAAATAAAATAACCCGCCAAGAATACCAAGCAGATCTTCGTAATATAGAAGAAAATACAGAGAGTTTAGTGGATGGTATGGTGGAAGATTTAAAAAATAAAATAGCATAGACCTTTGAATTTGCATTCTGTTTAGCCTATGCAGCGTTGAAAATTTGTAAAAAATGCTCACATACTAGCGTGTATGCTCCGCTGTTTTACAAATTTTCGCACCTGCCTAACCATTTGGCTAGCCGTCACATAACGCAAATTCAAAAGGTCTATAATATAAAGATAATATAATGAAACGAATATTTTCACTACTATTAAGCAGTTTGTTTTTTCTATTGCTAGTTTTTTCTATTACTAGTTTTTCTGTTTTTGCTGCAGAAAGCGCACATGGAGCAGAAGGGGCGAACTGGACGGATTTATTACTCAAATCCATCAACTTTTTCATTTTTTTTGGGCTTCTTTGGTTTTTTTTCAAAAAAAAAATTGTAGCAGCTCTGAAAGCTATAGCTCAAGGAGAGTATAAATCATTTTTTTCTACTTTGGATGAAAAGAAAAAAATTAGTCAAGAATTAACAGAATTAAAACAAAAACTACAGCAGACGGAGGAAAAACTGGAAATAAGACAAAAAAAATACTACAAAGAAGTAGAGCAAGAAAAAGACAATATGTTTTTAGATACAAAAAAACTTATTAAAAAACTAGAGGAAAATAACGAAATAGTTATGCTCCAAGAATATAGAGATGCTAAAAATATACTCTATAAGAAAATTTTAGATTTATCCTTAAAAAAATTTGAAACACAGCTCAAAGATAAGACGATTGGAGTGAACGAAGATAAGTATTTTTCTAGTTTTTTAGGTAGTCTAAAACAAAAAAACTGGTTATGATTTCTTACACCCTAGCTTTGCGTTATGCAAAAAGTATTTTTTCTTTAGCTAAAGAAACAAACTCTATAGATTGCTATTTCGGGCAATTAAAAGAAGTGAATGTTATTTTAGAAAACTCTGCCGATTTGAAGGAGGTTTTGGAAAGCCAACGGGTAGCTTCTAAAGATAAGTTACGGTTGGTGGAGAAAGTTTTTTCTTCTCAGAATTTAGACAAGAATGTTTATAATTTTTTAAAATTTTTAGTTCTTAGAAATAGATTTATAATTTTTAAAGAAATATTGAAAGTATTCGGTGAGTTGTATTACCAGTATAATAAAAGTTTGGTGGTTAAAATCACTACTGTAGAAAGTTTAGATACTTACAAAAAGGAAGAAATTATAAAACAACTAGAAAATTCTTTTCAATGCAAAGTAAAACTAGAAGAAATTATGGATAGAGAAATACTGGGAGGATTTATTGCTCAAATCAAAAGTTTTTTAGTAGACGGCAGTATTAGAAATTTTTTAAACAAAATCCAACTGAATACAAAAAAAATATAAATATGAAAATATCACCCGAAGAAATAAGCTCCATCATTAGAGAGCAAATTGCTAATTTTGATACAGAAGCGGAAGTTAAAGAAGTAGGCACTGTTTTGAGTGTTGGCGATGGAATTGCTAGAGCTTATGGGCTAGATGAGGTTATGGCAGGAGAGCTTGTAGAATTTTCTGAAGGCACTAAAGGTATGGTGCTAAACCTTGAAGAAAGAAATGTGGGTATTGTTATTTTTGGGTTAGGAGTGAATATTAAAGAAGGAGATGTAGTGAAAAGAACAGGTAGAATTGCTGAAATTCCTTGTGGAGAAGCTCTTTTAGGGAGAACCGTAGATGCACTAGGACAACCCATTGATGGCAAAGGTGCTGTTCAAACAACAGACACTAGAAAAATAGAAGTCGTAGCTCCCGGTATTGTGACGAGAAAATCCGTTCACGAATCTATGATGACTGGCTTAAAGGCGATTGATTCTATGGTGCCCATAGGTAGAGGACAAAGAGAGCTTATCATTGGGGATAGACAGACTGGAAAAACAGCTGTAGCTATTGATACAATTATCAATCAAAAAGGAAAAGATGTGATTTGTGTTTATGTGGCTATTGGACAAAGAAAATCTACCGTTGCTCAAATTGTGCAAAAACTACAAGCAGAGGACGCTATGGATTATACAATTATTGTTAGTGCCACCGCGTCAGAACCTGCTCCGTTACAATTTATTGCTCCTTTTTCTGGAGTTTCTATGGGAGAATATTTTAGAGACAACGGCAAGCATGTTCTTTGTATTTACGATGATCTTTCTAAGCAAGCGGTAGCCTATCGTCAACTATCTCTTTTACTACGGCGTCCTCCCGGTAGAGAAGCTTACCCTGGAGATGTATTTTATATTCATTCGCGATTACTAGAAAGAGCCTGTAAATTTAACGAAAAATATGGTTTAGGTTCTTTGACTGCACTTCCTATTATAGAAACTCAGGCTGGAGATGTGTCGGCTTATATTCCTACCAATGTGATTTCTATTACCGATGGACAAATATTTTTAGAAACTGATCTTTTTAATAGTGGGATTCGTCCTGCGATCAATGTAGGTATTTCTGTATCGCGAGTGGGAGGAGCAGCCCAAGCCAAAGCAATGAAACAGGTATCGGGAACTTTGCGTTTAGAACTAGCTCAATACAGAGAAAAAGCTGCGTTTTCTCAATTTGGTTCTGATTTGGACGAAGCAACCCAAAAACAACTGCAACGCGGAGAAAAATTGGTAGAAGTGCTGAAACAAAAGCAATATCAAACTTTGTCTATGGAAAAACAAGTACTTTCTATTTTTGCAGCGACTAAAGGCTTTTTAGATAAATGTGAATTGAGCGATGTAGAAAGGTACGAAAAAGAATTGCATCTATTTTTTCAAAATGAAAATTCTCAATACTTAGAGCAATTAGCCAGTGAAGGAAAAATATCGGACGAATTAGAAAAGAATTTGATGATGGCTATAGAATCTTTTAATCAAATATTTTTTCCTGAGAAAATGGAAACAGAACAAACAAACGAAGAAAAATCCAGTTAGGTAAAACCAGCAAAAAAAAGCCAGCTAAATTGTGTGTTTTTAGAAATAAAAAAATTTAAAATTATTAACTTAAGTAAAAAATTAGTTTATTTGAAGTTAATTAGAGTTCAATTTATATTAACAATTATTTCTTCTATTGTAATAGGCATTTTTTTAGCCCTTGAGGATGGATTTTTTTCTTGGAAACTGAGTATTTTGCTTTTGCTAACAGCCGCCTGTTTAGAATTTGTAGCATCTGTGGCGAATGATTACGGAGATGGTATAAGAGGAATAGATGGTAAAAATAGAATAGGACCTGAAAGAATATTTGGATCAGGAAAAATTTCTGCTAAAGCAATAAAAACTATAATCATTGCAGCAGTAATTTTTTGTATATTTCTAAGCGTAGTCCTTTTATTTTTTTCTTTTAAGAGTATAACATCTTTTTATTTCTGGCTATGGTTTTTGATTGGATTGCTTTGCTTATGGGCAGCTCTAAAATATAGTTTAGGAATAACTCCTCATAGTAAAACTGGATTGGGAGATATTTCTATATTTATTTTTGAGGGACCCGTTGGTGTGATTGGAAGCTATTTTTTATTGACCTTAAATTACAATCACTTTTTATTTTTAGAATCTATCGCTATAGGAACTTTAGCTGTCTCAGCAATCAATTTAAACAATATTCGCGATATAAAGTCTGATAAGAAAGGAGGACGAAAAACTATTGCTATTAGATTAGGAGAAAAAAAAGCAAAATTATATCAAAAAATAATTATTCTTGTTAGTTTAGCTTTTTTTATTTTGGCTAGTAGTTATAGATTTTTATATTGGTATCAGTGGCTTTTTCTAATATGTTATTTACCACTTATTAAAATAAATTTTTCTCTCGGCAGAATTAAAAAAAAATATAATGTATTTCATACTAAACATTGTTTCTTTGTGTTTTTTATTGCCTTATCTTATGGAATAGCTTTAGTTTTTCCTAAAAAGATTTTACCTTTAATAATTTCTTAAATTATGGAGAAACTTAAATTTTGAAAAATGACTAAAAAAAAAGAAAACAAATATTATACTCCAGCACATCTGGCGAATTACTTTATAGATAATTTAGATTATGTAGATAATATTAGACTCAATAAATTTGTCTATCTTGCTTTTGGAGTGGCTTACGCTTATTACAATAGAATTTTGTTTAAAGAGCCTATACAGGCTTGGCGTTTGGGTCCCGTGATTCCTTCTATCTACCACGAGTTTAAAAAATATAGCTACGGCAAAATTAAAGAGCTTTCTTATATTCATAACCCAGTCAAAGATAAGCTCATTTATCCTATGATAGATGAGGACGATGAAGAAGCATTTGAAACTCTAAAGGTTATCAAGGAAGAATATGGTGATATGCCTACGGGAGAGTTAATAGATAGAACACACGATACGGGCACTCCTTGGGATAAATTCTATGAAGAAGGAAAAATAAATATTGAAATTGATGCTGAAGTAATAAAAGAATATTTTAAAAAGGAAGTATTGGCTTAAATGAATCCTCCACACCTAAAAAAAATAAAAATAGGTAAAAGTGATAAAAAATTATTAAATTCTACCAAAAATAGAAACATAGGTTGGATTCATACTTGGGCTACTATTATTGGCATTGTAGCTTTTATTACCTTTGAATGAGGAAATAGCTTTAGTTTTTCCTAAAAAGATTTTAACCAGTTCAATAGCTTAATTTAATATAAAAACTATGGAAATTTGGAAAGTAGGTTCAAATTGGCATTCTCAAGGAAACAAAAAGTTTTCTATTATGGATGTTTTTTTAAAGTATGAAATTGTTTTTGCTTATAGAAGTACAAGAAACTTTAGTAGTGTCCAAGAAGGAGATTTGATTGCTATAGCGGATGGTTATCAAATTAAACATATTGGAAGAGCAGAGGCAACACCGCAGGATATTACTATTATGAATAAAGACTTTACTAGTGCTGATAAAAAAAAATTTAGTTACAGTACAAACACATTAGGTATTAGAGTAACTATTAACAATGTAGCTGTACCTATTCTTTATAAACAAAGGTATAGATTTACTAGAATTGCAGACAAATCTATTCGGCTGCAGATCAAACGGCTTTGGGGATAAATACAGTAAAAAACTAACAATGGCAAACCTTAAAGAAATTCGTAAAAGAATAGTTTCCGTTCAAAACACACAGAAGATCACGAGAGCTATGACTATGATTTCTGCGTCTAAATTGCACCGTGCTAGACTAGACATAGAAAATAGTAGGTATTATAACCAAGCCCTTAAAGAAATGGTTTTATCTTTACAACAAAAAGCAGTTGAGCATTTAGAGGTCTTTTTAGAAAAGGAAGAAACAGAACAAGCGGATCAAAAAGTAGCAATTTTACTCTATACTTCGGATAGAGGACTTTGCGGTGCTTTAAATTCTAGTTTGTGCAAAAAATTGGAGAGTTTTATGAGCGAAAAACAGCTTAACCCGGAATTATTCATCATCGGAAAAAAAGGGAAAGATTTTTTTCAGAGCAAAGATTTTTCTATTCAAAACGGGCATTATAGATTAAAAGAAAATATTCTCAAACAAGAGGTGCCAAAATCAGCCCAAAGTCTGATCAGAGATTTTTTAAACGGAGAATACAAAGCAATTTACCTTGCTTTTAATTATTTCAAATCTGCTATTACACAAGAGCCTTGTATTCAAAAATTGCTACCTTTAGCACTCCCAACAGAACCAGAAAAACCAAATACAGAAAGAACAGAGTCAGAGCAAATTGTAAATAAAAAGAAGGACGAAAACACAGAATTAGCAGATTTTATTTTTGAACCCTCCACTAAAGAAGTCTGTGAACAGCTCATCCCGACCTACCTTGAAAACCTTTGCTATCTTTGTCTTTTGGATAATTTTGCTTGCGAGCATGCTTCTAGGATGCGGGTTATGGATTCTGCCACGAATAACGCTAATGATTTAATTAGCAAATTGCAAATCCAATACAACAGAGCGAGACAAGCAAACATTACAACAGAGCTAACAGAAATTATTTCTGGAGCAGAATCTATCAATTAGGAATTTTTAAAATATGCAAAACATAATTAACTTTTTGCAGATTACAGGTATAACAGGGGATAGTGTTATTTTTATACTTTTAGCTATTATCTTGCTACTTTCTATAAAACTAATGTTTTATAAAAAATTTGAAGAGAACAATGCTACCTTTAATAGAAAATTTGAAGAGAACAATGCTACCTTTAATAGAAAATTTGAAGAGAACAATGCTACCTTTAATAGAAAATTTGATGCTGTAGATAGAAAATTTGATAGAATAAATGAAAAATTTGAAGCGACCATTACGACAATCTCTGAAATAGCGAGAGAATTGACTTCTCTAGTAGTTGTTCTTAAAGAAAAAGGTTTGTTAAAATCCCAATCACCTTTGCAGTTATCCGATGAGGGTGAAAAAATTTCAAAAAAAATTCAAGCGGATGTTGTTTTTGAAAATAATAAAAAGAAATTAATAAACTATATGAGATTTCCTTATACCAATGATTACGATATACAACAGGATGCTTTTTATCATATACTGCAAGAAAATTTTATAAAAACACTAGAGCAAAAAGAACTCATTAAAATCAAACAGGTAGCCTTTCAAGAGAGTCTGAGCTTCAGTGAAATTTTGATGGTATTAAAAGTTTTTTTAAGAGACTATTCTATTGAATACAACAAAAAATTAAAAAAATTAGAAAATCTGCTAAATGAATTAAAAGCTATTAGTCCCGACACGGATGGAGAAATTTATGTTAAAAGTGAATTTGGAAAAAAAATATCTGCTTTAGAAAAAAAAGATAGAGAAGAAATGGCAAGTATTTTAGCCAAACTAGAAATGAAAAGAGAAGCCACAAAAGTAACAAGTGAGAATTACAGCCCTACTGTAAGTCCTGATGTTGTAGAAAATAAAAGTTTTCCATTTTCATTTCTTCAAAAAGAGTATTACGATAAAGCAGAAGAATTTTATAAGTTTTTGATTGACACTGTTAAAGCGAATTAATCATATAATTTTTTCAAAATAAAACACAACAAACAATGAATAAAGGAAAGATAATACAAGTAATCGGACCCGTAGTAGATATTGAATTTGAAGTGGGCAAGTTGCCTAAAATATACGATGCTATCACCGTTGATTACGAGCTAGACAATGAAAAAATAAAACTAGTCACAGAAGTGCAGCAACACCTCGGTGAAAATACTGTGCGAACAGTGGCTATGAACGCTACCGATGGTTTAGTTAGAGGTATGGAAGCTTTAGATACTGGCAATCCGATCCAAGTGCCAGTCGGTGATGAAGTGTTGGGTAGAATTTTAAATGTTACAGGAGACCCCGTGGACGAAGCGGGAGACATTGTAACAAAAGAAAAATGGTCTATTCACAGAGAACCCCCTCGCTTTGAAGATCAAGAAACAGAAACTGGAATGCTTGTGACTGGAATTAAGGTTATAGACTTAATCTGCCCTTACGCCAAAGGTGGAAAAATCGGTCTTTTTGGAGGCGCTGGAGTAGGTAAGACGGTTGTGATTATGGAGCTTATCAATAATATCGCCAAACAGCACGGAGGTTATTCTGTATTTGCAGGGGTAGGAGAAAGAACAAGAGAAGGCAACGATCTTTGGAACGAAATGAAAGAATCGGGCGTTTTAGACAAAACAGCTTTGGTTTATGGACAAATGAACGAACCACCAGGTGCCCGCTTGAGAGTAGGGCTTTCTGGTTTGACAATGGCGGAATATTTTCGCGATGTGCAGAACAAGGATGTTTTGATGTTTATTGATAACATTTTTCGTTTTACTCAGGCGGGATCTGAAGTTTCTGCTTTGCTAGGTAGAATTCCTTCTGCGGTAGGCTACCAACCTACTCTGGCGAACGAGATGGGGAACCTTCAAGAAAGAATTACTTCTACTAATAAAGGCTCTATTACTTCTGTGCAGGCGGTTTATGTTCCAGCGGATGATTTGACAGATCCCGCTCCTGCAACAACCTTTTCTCATTTAGACGCAACCACAGTACTTTCTCGTTCCATTGCAGAACTTGGGATTTATCCCGCAGTAGACCCTTTAGATTCTAATTCAAGAATACTAGACCCTGCTATTTTGGGAGAAGAGCATTATAATACCGCTCGTGCAGTCCAAGAAGTTTTGCAGCAATACTATGATTTACAGGATATTATTGCGATTTTAGGAATGGATGAATTGTCTGATGAGCAAAAAAATATCGTTCAAAGAGCAAGAAAAATCCAACGGTTTTTTTCTCAACCTTTTTATGTAGCTTCTCAGTTTACTGGAAAAGACGGTGCCTATGTAGATATCAAGGATACTATTAAAGGTTTTAAAGAAATTTTGGCTGGAACTCACGATCATATACCAGAGCAGGCTTTTTACCTAGTGGGTACTATTGAAGAGGTGATTGAAAACGCCAAAAAAATGAATAATTAGACATTCTAGTTTGCCTATACGGCGTTAAAAAAAATGAACGAACACTATGTTTAGACTATGCAGCGTTGTTCAAGTTTTTTATTCCTCAAAATACTTTTTGTATTCCTGCGTCATAAAAAACTTTCACGCCTTGCCTAGCCGTCACATAATACTAATTCAAAGCTCACTAATAAAATTAACTTAAAAAATATAAACCACAGTGAATTTATCTACTAACCAACATTATTTAGATTCAGTTATTTTAAAAATTGATTTTGAGCAGATTAAGAGATTTACTCATAAAGAATTTGAAGAGACTTTTCATAAAAAATACCCAGAAAAAAACATAGTAGAACAAAACACAGAGACTAAGGAAGTTTTTTTGAATAATAGGAGAATACTTGACCAAAGAAATTTTCCTGTTTATAAATATTTTGATAATAAAAATAATAATTTTGGTGTTAGTGATGTGTTTTGTTTTTTTGAATTTAAGAAGTATATAGGGTATGAAAACTTAAAAACACGGTTTTTAGAAGCATTAAAAATTTTAAAAAAAGAACCTTCATTCAAGTATGTTAGTAGAATAGGCTTTAGATATATAAATATACTAAAAGGCAATTTGAAAAAATGTGTCCACGAATATTTACTATCTAATAATAAGTTTTTTGATTTTATATCAAAAAATCGTAAATCTTCAATGTTTCAAAAATCTATAAACTTAAATAGACTCAGTTATCGAAATGATGATAATAGTATTGATACTACTTTTTTATTTGGAAATTATAATGAAAATTATCCATCACCACTAGAAAAAGAAAATTTTCTTTTAGATTATGATGCTGTTTGTTTGAATGTGAATGAAAATGAAGTTGATAAGAAATTAGATGCTATGCATGAGATAATTGAATCACTTTTCTTTAAAAGCATTACAAGTTCTTTAAAGAAAGAATTGCAAACTTAAAAATAAAAAAATATGAATAAATTAGTAGGTAAAGATTTAGACCTTTGGAGACTTAACGAGAATGAGTATAACAGGTATAATATAAGAAGAGAGCCTGTAGAGGCAAAAAAAGAGGAAATAGAGCGTTATAATTTTATTTATTTTATTGATAAAACCACGACTAATTGTAGAAATGAAATTTTTGCTACATTTTTTCCAACAAATCCTACTATACTTCCAAAATCTAAATACGATAGAAAAATGGGATAATTATATTTATTATGTATGAATATGATGTAAATAAAAAAATAACACAAGGAACAATATTGAAAGAATTAGAAATAGACTTATCTGATGAAAAAAGATTAACTCTGTCAAAATCTATTATTATTTCACAATCGTGTGATATTGAGCATTCCTTAAATAATTTTAATTTACCAAGTATTATGTTATTGCCTATGTATGAATGTGAATTCGTTATAGACGGAAGTTATATAGAGGGAAATACCATGAGTCCTATTCAAGGGAATACAAAAAAAAAATTATTAAAAGATAATGAACTTGCTAGATTTCATTACTTTGGAGAAAATTTAAAATTAAAAGCATTAGTAATTGATTTTAAACGTTATTATACATTTGAAAAAAATTTTATTTTAGATCAAGCTCAAAGATATGTTGCGACCCTAGTTACTTTGCATCGTGAATTATTATCTCAAAGATTTTGTAATTATCTAGGGAGAATAGGATTAGAGTAATGACAGAAAAATGAAAAAAAAATTATCCAAAAAATAATATAGCGTATGTTAAAAGTAGAATTAATAACTCCACAGAAAAAACTACTCAAAAAAGAGGCAGAGGAAGTAGTTATTTCCACACTAGCTGGAGAAATAGGTATACTTACAGGGCATGCTAATCTTTTAAGTATTATCCGCTCTGGAGTACTTTGTATTCAAAATCAAGGAGAAAAAAGTTGTTTTGCGGTGCATCATGGATTTGTTCAAGTAAAATCGGATAAAGTTTCCATTGCTGTAAAACTTTGCGAAGAAAAAGTAGATTTAGAAAGAGCTAAATTGGCAGAAAAAAACGCATTGAAAAAAATGGTAGCTATAGAAACAGAAAAAGTTGAAATCGTAATCCAAGAAAAATTAAAAAATAAAATTCACCGTTCACAAACTCGCCAGCAATTAGTAAATATCAAACAATAAGGAGTTTGAATTATGTCAAACCAAAACCGCTACGAAGATAATGTTGCTGGAAAATACTATGTGGATCATGACTGTATAGATTGTGGTTTGTGCTCCGAAATTTCTCCTCAAAATTTTTGCCATAGTCTTGCCCAAGACCACGATATTGTCTACAAACAACCTACCAACCTAGAAGAAGAAAATGCTTGCCAAGAAGCCTACGAGTCTTGTCCTGTAGAAGCCATTGGCAACGATGCAGCCTAATTCAAAGGTTTCATCTAAAATTCTCGTTTTACTTACCCCCAATCTTTTTTGATTTTTTATTTTTTAAAAAAAGTAGTAGTTTATAATTTCTATGGAAAAAAAAATAAAAGAATGGCAACTCAAATAAAAACTGGTTCAATTTAATTCTCAAAAAATAGAATAACTATGAAAATTGTAGTTTTAGGAGCTGGTAATGTGGGCTCTCATTTTATGGAGTTTTGTGAAAGAGAATGTCTCAAAGTCACCCTAATTGATAAATCTGCGCAGGCTTTGGAGCTTTTTAAAAACAAACAATTGATTACAACGATTCAAGAGGATTTTAACCACTCTGAATTATTCAATCAATCTTTTTTTAAAAATACAGAACTTTTTTTTGCAGTCACAGCCTCTGATGAAACCAATCTTATTGCTTGTAAAACCGTTTCAGAATACAAGGTACCCCATATTGTTTGTCGCAACCAACACTTAAAACTAGAAGAAGCTCAGGAAAGTCTAGAAACAGAATTAGGCAAATATTTTATTGTTAATCCATCTGAACTACTTGCAAGAGAAATCACAAGACATATAGAAACTCCTAATTCTATAGAACAATTTTGGTTTTTTGATAACAGTTTAAGTATGATAGGGTTTAATATTCTTGATTTTTGTAAAATTTGCAACCAATCAATCAATTCTATTTCTAAAAAACTCCGAGAAAACTCTATTGTTCCCGTTGGCATCCAAAGAGAAGGTCAGTTTTGCAGAGTTAAAACTACGGATATTTTGCAAAAAGGAGATGTTGTGTATTTTTTCTGTTCTAAAAGAAATTTAAGGCAGCTAAGAAAAATATTGGGGTATTATAGAGATGAAAAAAGCAATATTGTAATTGCTGGTGGAGGCGAAGACGGGTATAACTTAGCGAAAATTTTAAATGACTCTAGTTTTAATTTTCATGTGAAAATTGTGGAACCTGATATAGAAAGATGTCGTTGGCTAGCAGAAAAATTTGATGATATTATGGTTCTCAATCTCTCTTCTTTAGACAAACAAGGATTATTAGATGAAAATATAGAACACGCTGATATTTTTGTTGCGGTCAATAAAGATGTCGCTAGTAATGTTAGTTCTTGTTTTTTGGTTTACGATCAGCCCTTAAAACAGTTGATTTGTTTGGTAGAAGAACCATCTTATCAAGCTATACTGAATTTTTTTTCTGAAAAAGATATTCGCTCTGTATGCTCGCATGTATTGACCGCTCGTTTTTTGGGACATTTTATTTATAGCAAAAAAATTTTAAAATATTATAATATTCAGAACACTTCTATGGAAATGTTAGAATTGGTTATAGATTACCCCGGTCTACAAGGTTATCCTTTCAAAGAAGTTATAGGTAGCCTAAATCTTGATGAAGATAGTATTGTTTTAGAAGCAGTTTATAGAAATAAAAAAATAATTTTTAATACCAGTGCTTACAAATTCCATTTGAGAGATAAAATTATTGTTAGTGTTAATAAAAAAGATAGAAACAAGGTATTACAGAAAATAAAACCCAATTTATAGATGAAAAAATTTTCAGCCTTAATTAAACCATTAGGATTTATATTGATGGTGCTTTCAGGTGCTATGCTTTTTTCCTTTCTACTCAGCCTATTCAAAACACTACCTTCCATTTTAGATATTGAAGCCTTCGGCGTGGCTATTTTTTCTTCCTTCCTTGCTGGATTGGGTTTATTTTTTTTCCCGAATTATCAAAAAAGAATAAGTTTTTTTGATGGTTGTATTTTAGTTACTTTAAGTTGGTTGCTCTGTGCCTTTTTTGGATCTTTACCTTATTTTATTGCTTTACCTATAGATTTTATAGATGCATTTTTTGAATCTACCAGCGGCTTTACGACCACTGGAGCTACAATTTTTAAAGATATTGAATCATTGCCTCCTGCCATTTTACTTTGGAGAAGCACTACAC
The DNA here is from genome assembly GCA_965216635.1 of bacterium. GTDB lineage: Bacteria > SAR324 > SAR324 > XYD2-FULL-50-16. The sequence continues at coordinate 1,011,917 of OZ244188.1, read as the reverse complement.
AGTGGGTTGGCGGCATGGGAATTATAGTTTTAGTTGTCGCTATCATTCCCTATCTCCATTTTACAAATACCAGCCTCAATATTTATCAAGCAGAATCTCCCGGACTTTCCGCACAAAAGCTGACTCCTACTATTCGCCAGACCTCAAAATTTTTGTGGAGTTTTTACTTAGTTTTAACGCTACTACTTTTTATTGCTTTATTTTTTGCAGGAATGGATTGGTTTGATAGTCTCAATCACGCTTTTACGACTATATCCACTGCTGGTTTTAGCACAAAAAATAACAGCATTGCTTTTTTTAATAGCTCATTGATTGAAGGAATAATGATTTTTTTTATGCTTTTTTCTAGTATAAACTACACACTTCACTACAATGTACTCACTAGAAAATCTTTAAAACCTTACCTAGACAGTGAATTATTATTTTTTTTTATTATTTTTATTGTATTCACAATTTTCATTTTTTTAACTTTTAGTCAAGAAGATCAACAAGGATTTACTTTTCGCAGTGCCATTTTTAGTATTGTATCCTTAATAACCACTTCAGGTTTTACTGTCACAGATTATGGATTATGGCCCCTCTCCCCGCAATTATTTTTAATGTTTTTGATAATTATGGGAGGTTGTTCTGCGAGCACGAGTGGAGGCGTGAAAGCAATTCGGATTTTTGTCTTAGTAAAATATATCTATCGAGAACTTGCTCGTTTGGTGCATCCTAGACTTGTGATGAATATCAAAATAAACAAACAACATTTAGACGAAGAAATTATTTCTAAAGTAATTTCTTTTTTGTTTATTCATCTTTTAATACTCACAGCTTCTATTTTTTTGGTATCTCTTGAAACTGAAGACTTTGTAACTACTATAACTAGTGTGCTTTCTTGTATCAGCAACGTAGGACCAGGTTTTGGAGAAGTAGGACCCTCAAATACCTTTGCCGATTTAAGCACTTTTTCTAAAATAATTTTATCTATAAATATGCTTATGGGAAGACTAGAACTTTTTACTGTGATTATTTTATTTGTTCCTAACTTCTGGCGAAGTTATAGCAAACTTTGATATGCCACTTATAATGCTACTAAAAGGATTCTAGTATTTTTTTATGCAGATAATTAATATTTGCTAATATATCAAAATAATTCTTTACATCTTTTTTATCATTTTTAAAATTTCTGCTAGAAGCTATTTTTTGTAAATTGAGTATTTGCTCTCGGATTTTTTGGTAACTTTCTTTATTAGATTTTTTGAGCTTATATTTTCTGTTAAAATCTTCCAATAAAATTTTAAGAAGTAGAATTCTAAAAATTATTCTATAAGCGAGCAAATTTTTATGTTTGGACTGGCTTTCATACCAGTATTCATAACAAAAAGAGTTTAATTCTTCTAATTGTTTAATAAAGTAATCGGCGTCTTTTTGTTGGTTGTGCTTTTTGGTGAAAATATGATTTAGACGATGATTGAAAAAGTATGAAACTAGAGCAGAGATAATTATAGGGAGTAGTATAGAAAATAATGGCATATTTAAAATATTTAATTAATATAGACAATATTAAATTAAGCAGCATCAGCATCATCTATGTATTCCCAAATTAACTCTGAATACATTTCATAAACTTCATCAGCTAAAATTTCCAGTTTGTCGTGTAAATCTTGACCACTGAAACCTTCAGCACGGACAAGACCTCCAAAAGCTTCTTCCAGAAAAGAAGAACCATATCCAGCCACACCATTAAGATCTATACGTAATTTTTCTCCATCACCTAATTTGTTTAATTTAGGTTTAAGGAGTTCTTTTCTGAATTTTTCTCCGCTAACATCACTATCTACTGGGTACCTTCCAATAGGTACAGCAGAAAAATCTGTTTTAATATTTATTAGTGCCATGTTTTTTTTGATTACAGTTTTAGTATTTAAAACAATTCCCAATAGTTTTTTATAGCTTATTGTAAAAAGTTTAAGAATTTATAAACAATACAAATAGCTTAGGAAAGCTATAGCAAATTTTAATGCGATTTAGAGAGAGATAGTAGCTATTTCTGCTCCAGCGAAAGTGTGAGAAAAGGCTTTGCAATGAATCAGCAAATATTTATACTGAGAAAAATCAATATTTTCGTTTAGCTCTACATTAAAACTTCCTTTATTTGCTTTTAGTTTTTCAACAATTTCGTATTCGCTATTGCCAAAGGAAGGTTTTTTGTTAGATAAAACCAAGTATACATCAGGTCCATTGGCAATATCTAAATTTTCAATCCTTAAAATTTTTTTTCCGTTTTGATTATAAACTTTAAAACTCCCTTCCACATTATAGTCTATTTTTTCAAACTTGCCGGAAAATTTCAAAGAACTATCACCAGCACTGAAACCTTCGTTGAGAGTTTTGCCAAAAAAGAGAGGAGCTATTGCAAGCACAATAACTAAAATTAAACCCACACCAACTACGGAAGCTATCCATATTTTAGTTTTTTTCTTCATTTTTTTATTTTGAGTAGATAGATAATAGTAATTATCTAAATTAAAAGTAATAATTTGTCAATAATTTTTTTTTCATAGGAAAATAAAAAAACTCTTGACTACTATAAGTTTAAACTATAGCTTTATGAGATAATGTGCAGGTTTTAAAGGAATTGGGGTTGATTTTTAAAAGCAAGAACAATGGATGAAAAAAAACTGTTTATACACGGAGAAAACAAAGACGCATATCATAAAGAAAGGGTTTTTACTACAATCAATCCTGCTAAAAATGAAGTAATTTGTAATGTGCAAGTGGCAGGCAAAGAAGATATAGATTTGGCGGTAGATTCTGCTAGGCAGGGTTTTGCAGTTTGGTCTAAAATGACAGGCACAGAAAGAGCAGTTATCCTCAAAAAAGCAGCCCAACTTTTGCGTCGGCAAAACCGAGAAATTGCCAATTTGGAGGTATTGGATACAGGAAAACCTATCCAAGAAGCCGCAGCCGTTGATGTATTATCTGGTGCTGATGCAATAGATTATTTTGCAGGAATTGCGCCTACTATTCATGGAGATCACTTTGATTTGGGTGATTCTTTTGTCTATACAAGAAGAGAACCATTAGGAGTTTGTGCTGGAATTGGTGCTTGGAATTACCCTATTCAAATTGCTTGTTGGAAATCCGCTCCTGCTTTGGCTTGTGGTAATACTATGATTTTCAAACCTTCGGAATTAACGCCTCTTACTACTTATAAACTTGCTGAAATTTACTGTGAAGCGGGAGTTCCCAAAGGTGTTTTTAATTTGGTGCAGGGAGATGAAACTACAGGCAGGCTAATAACCAAGCACGAGGGAATTCAAAAAGTTTCTTTTACCGGAGAAGTAGAAACTGGCAAGAAAATTTTAGCAGATATTGCCGATACTATGAAGCATACTACAATGGAGTTAGGTGGAAAATCGCCCTTGATGATTTTTGCTGATGCAGATTTAAACAACGCAGTTTCTGGGGCGATGATGGCAAATTTTTATACCCAGGGAGAGGTCTGCTCTAATGCTACAAGGGTGTTTGTAGCAAAATCTATCAAGGAAAAATTTATTGCTGCCCTGTTAGAACGAACTGCTAGAATGAAAATTGGGGATCCTATGCACCCGGACACACAGGTAGGTGCTTTGATTTCAGAGGAGCATTTAGAAAAAGTATTATCTTATATAGAGCAAGGCAAAAAAGAAGGAGCTAACTTGCTAATTGGAGGAAAAAGAGTTTTTCCTCAAAACTGCGAAAAAGGTTTTTTTGTAGAACCAACTGTTTTTTCCGATTGTAAAGACGATTTTGTAATTACTAAAGAAGAAATTTTTGGACCTGTGATGTCGGTGCTAGAATTTGACGATGAGGATGAGCAAGGCGTTTTAAAAAGAGCCAATAATACTCCGTATGGTCTATCTTCAGGAATTTTTACTAAAAATATTCAGAGAGCCCACAGGATCTCTGCAGGGTTAGAAGCAGGTGTTTGTTGGATCAATAACTACAATTTAACTCCAATTGAAATGCCTTTTGGAGGTGTAAAACATTCTGGATTGGGTAGAGAAAATTCTTTGGTAGCCGTCCAGCATTATACACAGCTAAAAAGCGTGTATGTAGAAATGGGCGATGTAGATTGCCCCTATAAATAAAAATTAAACAAAAAATAGAAATATGAGTGAAAAATTTTTGCAAGGAAAAATTGCTGTAATTACAGGTGGTTTTTCTGGAATGGGTAGAGCAATAGCTACCAAACTAGCAAAGGCAGGAGCTAATATCACTATTGGTTCCTTGATGAGCACGGGAGTGAAAAAAACTGAAGGAGAAGTTTCTTATCTGCCTACAGAAAAAGAAAAAGAGCAGGTTCAAAAATCTATTGAAAATTTGGGAGTAGAATGCTTAGCTATGAATCTAGATGTAACAGACAATGATTCAGTGGAAAATTTTTGTCAGGCTGCGAAAGATAGATTTGGCACGGTGCATATTCTAGCTAATGCTGCAGGAATTACCGCAGAATCCAAAATTGTAGACCACAGCGATGCCCTTTGGAATAAAGTTATAGATGTCAATTTGAATGGTTGCTACCGAACCATCAAAAGAATTTTACCTTGGATGATAGAGCAAAAATGGGGTAGGATTATCAATATTGCTTCTACAGCAGCTTCTGTAGGTGCAGAAACTTCAGGTGTCTACTGTGCTTCTAAGGCAGGAGTAGTGGGGTTGTCCCGATGTGTAGCGTTAGAAGGTGCTTTGCATAATGTATCTTGTAATTCTATTAGCCCAGGTTGGACGAATACGAATTTTGGTCGTGATTGGATGACAGATATTGCAGAAAAACAAGAAAAAAGGCAAGGTCAAGAATATATTGAAGATGCCAAACAGAGCAATCCTCAAAAACGTTTGATAGAACCTGAAGAAATTGCAGAAATGACGCTTTTTTTATGTCGTAAAAATGCTATAGGTGTAACTATGCAAGATTTAACCATCTCTGCTGGTTCCTTGTGGTAATTAACCATGAGACTTTTGAATGTAAAGCAATTTAGTCTAGGCATCGTTTAAAAATTTTTTGCTTTGCTAGACTTCGCATTCATTCAAAAATCTTAGAGACCTTTGAATTAACGTTCTGTTTAGCCAAAGCAAGAGTTAAAAATTTTTTTTAACTCTTGCAATTTGTGAAGAAATGCTCTCTCTTGTTGCGATCTATTTCATAAGGGCTATAGTAAAAGTGCCTTTTGGCTCTTTTACATTTCTTTTTGGAAATTATGCAAATTTTGTAGTGTCCCTGTCTCGTTATTGTGGCACTACGATATTTCAGCGAGCTAATTTTTTTTTTGCACTTTTATAACCATTTGGCTAGCTATCGCATAACACTAATTCAATGGTCTTCTTAATTTTAATAAAATAGAATTTTGAATTTGCATTCTGTTTAGCCTATGCAGCGTTGAAAAAATTTTTTAACTCTTGAAATACTTCAGTATTCCTACGAGCTAAAAAATTTTTTCGCACCTGTTCTAGCCATTTGGCTAGCAGTCACAGCTAGTTTTGTGCTATTTGGCAAATTCAAAGATCTATAAAATAAATATGAAAAAAATAATCAAAGGTTTGATTTTGCTTTTTTTGTTAAGTCAAACTTCCTTACTTTATGCAAAAACATGCAGTAAAGTAAGATTTTCGGATGTTGGGTGGACGGATATTACAGCTACCACTGCTTTATCTACTGTTGTGTTAAAAGGATTAGGTTACGAGACAGATGTAAAATTACTTTCAGTTCCAGTGACCTACACTTCCCTGTCTAATAAGGATATTGATGTGTTTTTAGGCAATTGGATGCCTACGATGGAAAATGATATTAGACCTTATTTGAATAACAAAACAGTGGAAAGTATAAAAACAAACCTGACTGGTGCGAAATATACCCTAGCTACTTTGAATTATACTTTCAAAAAAGGCTTGAATTCTTTTAAGGATATTTCCAAATTCAAAAAAAGTTTAAACGGGAATATCTATGGAATTGAACCGGGTAATGATGGTAATCGTATTATTTTGGATATGATTAAAAACGATAATTTCGCTTTGAAAGGGTTTAAAGTCAAGGAATCTAGCGAACAGGGTATGCTAGCACAAGTAAGTAGGTTTTCTAAAAAAAAAAAAGATATTGTTTTTTTAGCTTGGGCACCTCACCCAATGAATGTAAAATACAATATAACCTATTTAAAAGATGGTGACGATCATTTTGGAGCAGATTTTGGTGCAGCTACAGTGCATACCAATGTTTCTACAGGCTATACAAAAAAATGTCCCAATGTAGGTAAATTGCTTAAAAATCTTGTTTTCACTTTAGATATGGAAGGTATAGTAATGGATAAAATTATCAACCAGAAAGCAGACCCTGAAGCAGCGGCTGTGGAGTATCTCAAGGGCAATTTATCTGTCTTGAAACAGTGGTTGAAAGGAGTCAAAACAGTCAAAGGAAAAGACGGTTTGAAAGCTGTTACCACCTACATTAAAAAAAGATAATAGACTTTTGAATTTGCATTCTGTTTAGCCTATGCAGAGGTGAAAATTTTTTTTAACTCTTGCCATTTGTGAAGAAATGCTCTTCAGCATTCCAGCGAGCTAAAAAAAATTTTCGCACCTGTTCTAACCATTTGGCTAGCTCGTCACAGCTAGTTTTGTGCTATTTGGCAAATTCAAAGGACTAAATAATTAGATAAACTGTGAGTTATAAAATACCACTCGGCAAATGGTGCAACATCTTTGTTGATTTTTTAAATGATAAAGTAGGGTGGTTATTTGATATATTCTCTATTAGTATGGAGAGTTTAATTTTGGGATTTGTGTTTTTACTCAATTTCCCATCTCCATATCTACTGATTTTGTTTGTATCTGCTCTGTTTTATTTTGTTCATAGAAATATAAAAGTAACACTACTGGCTGCCTCTTGTCTTTTTTTGATTCTCAATCAAGGTTATTGGGAAGAAGCGATGGAAACACTTGCACTAGTAATAGTTTCCACTGTAACCTGTGTTTTTTTTGGGACTCCGATAGGAATTTTAGCTGCTAAAAAAACTATATTCTATAGTGTGATCAGACCCATTATGGATATGATGCAGACTATTCCCACCTTTGTTTATCTGATACCCGCTTTGATTTTATTCGGACTAGGTGTTGTGCCTGGTTTGGTTTCTACTGTAATTTTTGCAATTCCAGCGATAGTTCGTTTGACCTACTTAGGCGTTCATAATGTTCCCAAAGAACTTGTAGATGCAGGAGAAAGTTTTGGTGCTAATCGTTGGGAGTTACTTCGCAAAATTGAAATCCCCTACGCTATGCCTTCCATTCTTTTAGGGATTACTCAAACTATTTTGCTTTCCTTATCTATGGTTGTAATTTCTGCTTTGGTAGGAGCAGATGGGCTTGGAAAACCTGTTGTGCGTGCCTTAAACTCAGTAAATATTGAGCAAGGATTTGAAGCAGGATTTTCTATTGTATTGCTCGCCATTTTATTAGATAGATTTCTGAAACACCAACCAGAACAAAATTAATGGATATTATTAAAGCAAAAAATTTGGATTTAGTATTTGGAAAAAAACCTCAAAGCATTATTCCGTTACTTAGAAAAGGAGTATCTAACGAAGAAATTAGAAATAAATATAACAATAATGTCGGCTTGCGTGATATTTCCATAAATTTTGAAGAAGGAAAAACATGTGTTGTAATGGGATTATCAGGTTCTGGAAAATCTACCTTGCTGCGTTGCCTCAATGGATTGAATAAACCCACTGCTGGAACTATAGAGATTTTTGAAAAGCAAGAATGGGTAGATATTACCTCCTGCACCAAAAAGCAGCTAACTAATTTAAGAATGAATAGTATTTCTTTTGTTTTTCAGAGTTTTGCTCTTCTAAAATGGCTTAACGTTCAAGATAATGTTGCTTTTGGGTTAGACTTACAAAAAAAAAAAAAGAGTTTTATCACTCAAACTGTGCAAGAAAAATTGAAACTAGTGGGATTAGGTGATTGGGGTGAAAAAAGAATCCAAGAACTATCTGGAGGGATGCAGCAAAGGGTTGGTTTAGCAAGAGCTTTGGCAACAGAAGCAAAAATTTTGTTGATGGACGAACCTTTTTCGGCATTGGATCCTCTGATTAGGCACAATCTACAAGGAGAATTGAACAACCTACAAAAAAAACTTAAAAAAACAATTGTCTTTGTTAGCCACGACCTAGACGAAGCTGTGCGGATAGGGGATAAAATTGTGATTATGAATATGGGAGAAATTGTGCAAGCAGGCACAGCTCAAGAAATTATTTTTACTCCTGAAAATTCTTATGTTAAAAGTTTTGTAAATAATATCAACGCCGTCAATGCTCTTTATGCTAGTATTTTGATGAAATCTTTTTCCTCTCTGCCGAAAAATGGTAGTATTACTTTAGATTCAAGAAAAAATTGGAAACTGTTCTTAGACGAATATAAATTTCCTAAAAAAGTGGAAAGTTCTTCTACTGCGAAGTTAGTCTTGTTTCAAAACCAAAAATTGCAGAAAGGCGACGTTGTAATGGTAGATAGTGAATTAGATATGAAAAAAATAGTAGAAATTCGCTATAAAACGGATGCTCCCGTTTTAGTAATCAGCGACAAAAAGTTACTTGGGGTGATTAACGAACAAGAGATTTTTTGTGGGCTCACAGGACAGATTACTTTATAAAAAATAAATATTTCTTTAGAGATTTTATAAAAAAAAAATTTTTTTTATAAAAAAATAAAAAAAACACTTGACTATTTTACAAAAATAGTTATAAACTAGAAATTCATACTGACGAATTCAGGATCTATATCTTTATTTTCTAAAAAATAGGGTATTTTCGTCTGCTTCTAGCTCTTTTGAGCGCATCACAGAAGATCTTAGACATTGCAGGAAATGATTTGTGCGGAACACAAAAAATAAATCAACTTGAGAGTTTGATCCTGGCTCAGAACAAACGCTGGCGGTATGCTTTACACATGCAAGTCGAACGCGAAAAGTCTTTCGGGACTAAGTAGAGTGGCGCACGGGTGAGTTATGCGTAGACAACCTACCTTTAAGTTTGGAATAACTTTCCGAAAGGGAAGCTAATACCGAATAACAACCTATACCTAGTGGTGTGGGTTTAAAAGGCTTCGGTCGCTTTGAAGATGGGTCTACGTGACATTAGCTAGTTGGTAGGGTAAATGCCTACCAAGGCTACGATGTCTAGTGGGTCTGAGAGGATGACCCGCCACACTGGAACTGAGACACGGTCCAGACTCCTACGGGAGGCAGCAGTGAGGAATCTTGTGCAATGGGCGAAAGCCTGACACAGCAATACCGCGTGGATGAAGAAGGCTCTAGGGTCGTAAAATCCTTTTATAGGGGAAGATAATGACGGTACCTTATGAATAAGCACCGGCTAACTTCGTGCCAGCAGCCGCGGTAATACGAAGGGTGCGAGCGTTGTTCGGATTTACTGGGCGTAAAGCGCATGTAGGCGGTTTTTTAAGCAAATGGTGAAAACCCGAGGCTCAACCTCGGAACTGCTCTTTGAACTGGAAAACTAGAGAAAGATAGGGGTAAGCGGAATTCTTGGTGTAGAGGTGGAATTCATAGATATCAAGAGGAACATCAGTGGCGAAGGCGGCTTACTGGATCTTTTCTGACGCTGAGAGGCGAAAGCGTGGGTAGCAAACAGGATTAGATACCCTGGTAGTCCACGCCGTAAACGATGAGTATCAGCCGTTTGGAGGTCAACTTCAAGTGGTGCAGCTAACGCGTTGAATACTCCGCCTGGGGAGTACGGTCGCAAGACTAAAACTCAAAGGAATTGACGGGGACCCGCACAAGCGGTGGAGCATGTGGTTTAATTCGATGCAACGCGAAAAACCTTACCTGGGTTTGAAATCCCTTGACAACTTTAGAGATAAAGTGTTTTCTTCGGAAACAAGGTGACAGGTGCTGCATGGCTGTCGTCAGCTCGTGTCGTGAGATGTTGGGTTAAGTCCCGCAACGAGCGCAACCCCTATCTTTAGTTACCATCAGGTTAAGCTGGGGACTCTAGAGAGACTGCCGGTGTTAAACCGGAGGAAGGTGGGGATGATGTCAAGTCAGCATGGCCTTTATATCCAGGGCTACACACGTGCTACAATGGTGATTACAATGGGTCGTGAAATCGCAAGGTGGAACCAATCCCTTAAAAATCATCTCAGTTCGGATTGCAGTCTGCAACTCGACTGCATGAAGTCGGAATCGCTAGTAATCGCGGATCAGAACGCCGCGGTGAATACGTTCCCGGGTCTTGTACACACCGCCCGTCACACCATGGAAGTTGATATTGGCAGAAGAGGCTGAGCTAACCGTAAGGAGGCATGTCTCTAAGCTGGTATTGATAACTGGGGTGAAGTCGTAACAAGGTAGCCGTAGGAGAACCTGTGGCTGGACTACCTCCTAAAAAGGAACTTTTGAGTGAATTTGTAAAAATTTGCTCTAAAAACCTTCGTTTCGCAAATACAAATCATTTCCTGCTCCTTTGTAGAGATGCCTTACAGGTGTCTCTACAATTTATTTTCCTGTAGATTGATCCTCTGTTGACTGAGGTTTATTATTCTTGCTACTATTTCTATAAAAATCCATCGTTTTAATTCTAACTTTTCAATAAAAATAAAATGAGTAAAATTCCATCAGCAGTTGCACAAAGATTAATTTCTAAAGTGCCAAGATTTCAAAAAATATTAGTTAAAGCAAAAGAATCAGATATTAACGAAGCAGATACTGTAGCTATTGTTGCTGATATGCTAGAAGAAATCTTTGGATTTGATAAATATTCAGAAATCACAAGAGAATATGAAATTAAAGGAACATATTGTGATCTTGCCATAAAGACAAATAAAAAAATTGACTATCTCATTGAAGTTAAGGCAATAGGAATCCAATTGAAAGATATACACTTAAAACAAGCTATTCATTATGCAGCAGATGAAGGTATAAAATGGGTAGTATTAACTAACGGAATAGATTGGCAAGTTCATTGTGTTACTTTAAAAAACAAAATTACTAGCAAAGAGCTTTTTAGTTTTAATTTTGAAGCAATAAATCCTAAAAAAAAAGAAGAACAGGAAGAGTTATTTTTACTGTGTAGAAAAGGAGTTAGCAAAGACCTTATTAGTGAATATGCTGAAATAAAAAAATTTATGAATCGCTACACTATAGGAGCTTTATTACAAACTGAACCGATTGCTAAAGTGGTAAAATTTCATCTAAATAAACTAAAAAATAATATGAAAATTAAAACAGATGAGATTAGTGAAATTATTAAAAATGATATAATTAAAAGAGAGTTGCTAGATACCGAAGAAGGTATTGAAGCAAACAAACAGATCGCCAAATTTATGAAAAAAAATAAATAAACCAAACACTATGAAAAAAAGTTAACCGATGGAAATGAAATAACAGATATTTCCAGCCATGTAATTTAGTGTTTTTTGTAGGAATAAAGAATTTTTTATGCCGTATGAAAAGTTTCTATTTTTTAAAGAAACACCTTTAAAGAAAATTTTCACTATTCCCGTAGACTAATTCAAAAGTCTCTTAAGTATTTTTTAATACAAAATTTTTCCCTGTTGCGTTTTAGCTAAATTATAGTCGTGCTGTATAAGTTTACTAGCTAAAGTATGGAATGTAGTTGTTGCTTTCCATCCGAGTTCTTTTTCGGCTTTGCTTGGGTCTCCTAAAAGAAAATTGACCTCTGTGGGGCGGAAATATTTGGCGTCTATCTTGACAATCGTTTTTCCTGTTTTTTTATCTATTCCGATTTCATGGATGCCTTTTCCCTGCCATTCTAAATCTATCTCTAGCTTTTTGCTGCAAACTTCAATAAATTCCCGCACAGTATGAGTTTCTCCTGTAGCAATTACAAAATCGTCTGCTTTTTCTTGTTGCAACATCAACCACATTGCTTCCACATATTCAGGTGCGTAGCCCCAATCTCTCTTGGCTTCTAAGTTGCCTAATACTAAACAATTTTGCAAACCCAATTTGATATTGGAAAGTCCAATAGTGATTTTTCTGCTTACAAAGTTAAATCCTCTTCTTTCGCTTTCGTGATTGAAAAGTATTCCGTTGCAAGTAAATAAATTGTAGGCTTCACGATAGTTTTTAATAATCCAATAGCTATAAAGTTTGGCTATCGCATAAGGACTGTAAGGATGAAAAGCGGTTGTTTCGCTTTGAGCTTTCTGAGTGATTTGTTTTCCGTAGAGTTCAGAAGTAGAGGCTTGATAAATTTTTGTTTTCAATCCTAAACTACGGACAATCTCTAGTATTTTCAGAGTGGAGATTGCATCAATTTGGGCGGTAATTTCTGGGATTTCAAAAGATATTTTTACATGGCTTTGCGCTGCTAGGCTGTAAATTTCATCAGGGAGTGTTTTTTTTATTAAATTTTGCAAGGAAATAGCGTCGGTCACATCTCCATAGTGTAAAAATAATTGTGAATTGTATATTTTTTTATCTAAAAATAAATGCTCAATTCTCCAATTATTGATGGTAGAACTTCTGCGGATCATACCGTGCACTTTATAATTTTTTGTTAATAAAAAATCTGCCAGATAAGAACCATCTTGTCCTGTTATTCCAGTAATGAGGGCTGTTTTTTGTTTCATTTGCCGAGTGATATTTTATATTGTTTCAATCAATTGAGCTGCAATAGAAACAGCAATTTCCATTGGTTGTTTGTTATTTCTTATAGTTAATCCTATAGGACAAAAAATTTTTTTAATCAAGGATTCAGGGTATCCTTTTTTCAAAAGATGGTTTTGGAAGCGCAAGGATTTTTTTTTGGATCCTATAATTCCTAGATAAGCAAAATCTTTTCTTTTTATTATGGCTTCACAAATAGCAAGGTCTTGCGCATGGCTATGGGTCATAATTAAGTAATAGGTTTTGGGTAAAAAATTTTCTACTTCGTCAGCAGGATGTTCGCTTAAAATAATAGTTTTTTTTTTAGAAGTTTCTTGAGAAAATTCTTTTCTTGATTCTACAAGGGTTATTTTGTAGGGAAGTTGTTCTAAAATCAGTAATAACGCTTGTCCTACATGTCCTCCACCGAAAAGAGCTATATGGATGATTTCTGACGAACATTTTTCTAAAAATAAGGTTATTTGCCCACCACAGCATTGTCCTAAGCTAGCCCCTAGCGAGATAGTTTTTAGATTACTCGCACTGTCTTTGGTTTGTAACATTTCTCTCGCTAGTTTAGTAGCTTCTAATTCTAGTTTACCCCCTCCGATAGATTTAAACTGCCCTTTTTCTGTAACTAGCATTTTACTCCCCTCGTTTCTAGGAGTAGAACCATTGGTTTGTGCAATAGTTACAATCACAAAATCGTGATTTTCTTGCTGTAATCGGTTGGCTTCTAAAATCCAAGAATTATCCATAGTTTTATAAAAAAAATTCGCTAAAGTAAAGGAAAAAAGGTTTGTTTGTGGAGAGCTCAATAGGTTAAAATTTATATTTTATTCCAAATCTTTTTAGTATATCATCAGTATTTTTTTTAATTTTTTGGAGTAGCCATCCATTATTTATACTTTAACTCCGATATTAAATTGTTGCAGTGATTTTTGCGAAGATTGATTTTTGTAGAAGTAGTTCAATAGGAATATTAACGTCTCTAGCCCTATTTGCCACAAAATTACAAGTGAGATTAGATAGTTTTTCATCTTCTTCTCTCATTTCCAATATTTCTGGTATCATAATTTTTAGTTTTTTCTCCAATTCAGTAGGGTTTGATGCTTCAGTAATTAGTTCAGGCAAGTCTTTACTGGTGGCAATCCAAACACTAGCCTCAGCATCCCATTTTGCCGCCACGATTATTTTTTTTATCATTATATCTTTATGTCTTTATAGAACTTTAAAAACTCCAACTTTATAAAAAATTACAATAAAACTCAAGGTTTATTTTAGGCTGTGGTAAAAAACAGAAATTTTTTAAACTCAGAGAATTAGGTAGACCTTTGAATTAGCGTTCTAATTTTTAGTTGGCAAAGTTCTCAAATTATCTTAAATTGCTTTGTTTTTCAACAGAAAAATATAGTTTTTAAGCTTTGTTTGTTTTTTAAAGCGTATAATTTTCCAAAATAAACTTAGTGCTAGCTTGACAAAAAAGGATTCTTCTATAAAAAATAAGCAGAAAAAATAAAAAAACTGCTAATAGCCAATAGAATATTGACAAGAATTTTTTTTTCTGCAATTCTTCTTTATAAAGAATGAGCAGTAAAAATAAAAAGATGTCAATAGCCAAAAAAATATATTGACTAAATTGTTTTTTTCTGCAATTCTTTATGAAGTTTTGTTATTTAACCTAAATTTAATTATTTACACGATTATGAAAAACATAAATTCCCAAGTTTTAAGGAAAACTTTCGCTTTTTCGCTGGCTCGTTTCGTTTTGGCTCGTTTTACTTTGGCTCATTTCGTTTTGGTAGCTATTCTTGTTCCCGCTCTTCTTATAGGAAGCGCCTTTACTTTTGGAGGCAGCAAGCTGCAAGCACAGGCGAATGGTAGCAGCAAGCAGGGATTTTTCGCTGGTTTTGTCTATCTGAATGGTTTTAAAGTAGATACCACAACACTTGTCACCACAAATAGCACAACCATCACAGACTCTACTACAGGCTATAGAATTGATGTAGATCGTGGCAATAGCGGCTATGGAGCAACAAACTCTAGAATAGAAGCATCTGTAGATAACTATTTTTATAATAATCAGATTAGTGGTAGTTTTCATTATAACGGAATAGGAACTCTTTTTAAAGAGAGTTGTGAAACAGGAGTCACATCGGTTACAGCGGATGGTATAACTTATGAGTATTCCTCTTTCTATCTGGAGTCTTTTGATGCAGGCACGAGTAAAGGTCAAGGAACTATTGTGACCACCACAGGTGACGGACCCACGATAGACAATAGATTTCCTACGGGAGTAGGAAATAATGGACGAGACACTAATTATTGTTTCACTTACTTTTTCGGAGATCTTTCCTCCGACAGAATGAAAATTAAAGAATATCAGATTGCGACTCCAGATTCAGATCCAACTCCAACTTCTGTACCTGCGGATCCAACAGCAATCCCTAGTAGCAAGAGCGATCAACTTTCTGGTATTGGTCTGCAATTCGGCTTTAGGTGGGAAAAATGGAGAGCCTCCTTGACTCACTTTACTGGCAAGGGGGGAGCTAACGAGCTCGCCAATACGCTAGTTATGGCGGATTATTTTGTCAACAAGGGTCTTTTTGTAGGAGGCGGTCTAGCGAGTATGAAGCTTACCAATTCTGCCAACGGTTCAACCAGCGCCTCTGCTACTAGTCCCGTGCTTCAAGTCGGCTATAAGCAGAAATTAACCCCCAACCTATCGCTTAATTTTGGCTTGACGAAGTATATTTCGGGAGTTTCTCTAAAAAACAGTGTTACTACTAATAATACTACTACTGCTAATGCTAATACTACTCCCATGGTGTTACGCTCTTTTCAAGAAACACAGACTGCAAGCGGTGATTCAGCAGTGTTTGGTATCAGGGGCATATCTACTGCAGGGATATATATTCACGCAAGATACTTTGTAAATGATTCTGGAGTATTCATTAATGATTATAGAACACCAGTGACTCAAGTCCGCAGCAGAACTGTATATATAAACAAAATCCTAACTCCAGCAGAAGAATCAAAAACTCAGACAACCACAACCACAGAAACAGATGCCGAGCTCAAAGCACCACTCGTCATCAGCCTCTCCCTGCACTTGAGTTTTTAGGAAAAAAAAATTAGAATACTAAACTTGACAAAATATAAAAAAGTATCCATATTGTTAACTGGGTTAGTATGCGCTAGGCTAAAGTGTGGCGTCTGAAGGGACGCAGCCTGTCTTTAGTGGGCAGGAAACTCACTCTAGGGACTAGCCCTCCTCTCTTTTCTCTATACTTTACACTTCAATATTGTAAAATTTCAATAAATTCTTTGTTTCTTCGCAACATTTTGTTGTATTTCCTAAAATTTTAAGCCCATTAGATTTGTAGTTATTATTTTGATGATAAACAAGCGGTTTTAAAATTTGAACGTAGCTAGTTTCAACTGCTCCAAAACTATTGATCTCAAATCCATAATTTCTAAATGCAGTTGCAAAACAATCTGCAAATTGCAATCCCACCAATTGATTGGCTGATGCTGAATTGATATGATTAGAATCTATTTTTAAAAAATCCCACTGAATTGAACTTTTTTTTTCTAAATTTTTTAAATGATTTAAATAATTTATAAAATTATTTAATTTCAACTGTTTTCTATTAGAAAAAATTATTTCTGGAGGTTCATCTCCTGATTCATCTATGTAAATTTTAAAAAGCATAAATCAAAAAAAAGAAATAACTAAAAAACACGCGAACGAATTTTCTGTTCCATCTGGTGCGGATTTTTTGGTAAATAATCCATTGTTTTTTCCCAAATATGACCTTGCTCCATACAAAGATAGCGAGGCACTTTAGGAAATTTTTGTTTCAGCAAGTCAGATACAAATCCACAGAGTGTTTCTCGGATGGGGCGAATATATTTCATTTTTCCATCGGCAGTGGGAGCAAATTCAGAACAAAACAAATCCATTTTTGGAAATCTTTCTTCGGCAATTTTTTTTAGCTTTGGAATATACCTTAAAGTACCGATACTAATCCAAGCTATTTTTTCTTGGTTTATTTTTTCTGCTAAGAAATCTATAATTTGACTGTAGCCTTTTTGCCAATTTTCATAATAGATAAGAGGGTCAAAATGAAAACCTACTGGATAACCCACTGCTGCTAATTTTTTTGCAGCTAGAATTCTATTTTTTGCGCTTGCTGTCTTGTGTTCTTCTTTGCGGCTGATATATTCTGTATTAAGAGACCAAGAAACAACGGTGTTGCCTTTATGGTTTAAAGTCAGCAAGGGCTCAATGGCATCGGTTTTTGTTTTTAATTCTAGACGAGCATTAGAAAATTGTGAGAAAAAATCTACTAATACAGGGTTCAATTCAAAGATAGAGTCCAGAGCTAAACTATCGGAATGCTCTCCTGTACCTATAGAAAATTGCATTTGAGGCCTTTTGCTAATTACAAGAGCTATATTTTGTAAAATTTCTTCTATATTGGCGTGTAATATAATATTGGGTTGGTTGTGTATTGCTTGCAGGATACAATAACTACATTCCAAAGGACAGTTTTCTATAAAGTCCAAAGTGTAGTAGTTACAACAAACAGCATTTATAGAAAAACCGGGGCAAAGTTTTACTGGGCTGCCTAAAAATCTTTTGAGGTAAAGTGTTTTTTTCCCTTTACTCAGTGTAGGTGTGGAATTTAATATTTCTTTTTGGTATTCTTGGCGATTAACAACTCTGGGTTGAATTTTTGGAAATTTTGATAATACTTTGTTTGTGAAAGGGAGTTCTAAAACTTCGCTATCTACGACTATTTTTTGGGGGTGATATGTGTACATTTTTAGTAAGTTTATAGTCAATAAGACCTTTGAATTTCGCTGATGCTTATTTTATTATTGGGGCTAGCCAAATGGTTAGAACAGCTGCGAAAAAAAATTTTAGCTCGCGGGAATGCTCTCTTACTGCTTAACACAAAATAAGGGTTATAGTAAAAGAGCCACTGGCTCTTTTACATTTCTTTTTTGGATTATGCAAATTTTGTAGTATTTTTCACTACGATATTTTAAGAGTTAAAAATTTTTTTCAACGTTTGTTTTGGCTAAACAGAATGCAAATACGATAGTCTATAAAATATTGCCTCTGAAACAGACATAATGCAATAATTTTTGTATAATAAAAAGATGAAAAAAGCGCTAGTAATTTTAAATGGTTATCCAGTTTCTCGTCAGTTACTAGCCTATTTTTGGAATAAAAGTGATGTTTGCATTTGCACTGATGGAAGCTTTCATTTTGTTTCTGATGCTGGATTCACTCCAGATTTCGTTATAGGAGATATGGATTCTCTTGATAAAGAGCAACTTCCAGAGAATATAAAAAAAAATAGGATTGTGCAAGAATACAATCAAGACACTACAGATTTTCAAAAAACTTTAAATTATCTTAAAAAAAAATTAGTGGAAGAAGTGAACGTTTTAGGTTTGGTAGGCTCGCGTGTAGACCATTTACTTTTTAATATTAGTATATTAAAGTTATATTATACAGATTTTCAAAAAATCTGCTTTTGGACTCCAAGTGAATCTATAGAGTTAGCGTTCAAGGAAAAAGTAATAACAGCAAAAACAGGAAGTCGTATTTCTTTTTTTCCTTTATTTGGTAGGGTAGAAAAATTGTCTAGCGAAGGTTTAGAATACGAGCTATTAGGTGAAAACTTAGACTTTGGAGGTTGTGTTAGTATTTCTAATAGAGTAAAAAAAACACCTGTTAAGTTATATTGGAAGAGAGGGATGTTGATTATATTTTTGGAACATAAACTAAATGAAATAGACTAGACCTTTGAATTTCGCTGATGTGACGGCTAGACAAGGCGAATTCAAAAGTCTATGAAATACAGAATGGTTAAAATACTACAAGGCACAGATGGAGTTAGAGGTTATATTGAACGAGTACCACTTTCAGCAGGTGAGATAGGAAAAAGGGACCCGATTAAAATTTTTTTGGAAAAAAATATTCTTATACCAGAATTTTTTGAACTTTACGCTTATGGTTTTTGTAAATATCTTCTGAAAGAAAAGCTAGCCCGATACGGAGATTTTATTATGGTAGGCAGAGATACAAGGGATACAGATTTTTATTATACTCAAGCCTGTTTAAATGGTATTCAAAAAGCAGGTATGAGCCTGAGATTTTTAGATATAGTGCCTACTCCTGCGTTGGCTTTTTATCTTGTGAAACGAGGTAGATCTGGAGCCTTGATGCTTACTGCTTCGCACAATCCAGATAATCAAAATGGAATCAAAATTTTTTTACCACAAAAAGCTATGAAAATGCTACCCGAGCAAGAAGCAAAGTTTAGCCAACTCCTCCAAGAACTACCTTACCCTCTTCCTGATTTGCCTCACAGAAAAAAACTTTTTTCTAAACCTCAGAAAAGTTTGAAAGATAAAGCAATCAGGCAATTTACTCGTAATCTCTGCAAGCAGATGAAAAAAGATAAAATTTTTTCTAAGACTATTTTAATGGTGGATTGTGCAAATGGAGCAGTTACTGAAACAGTAGAAAAAGTTTTTAAGTTTTTTAAATTTCATAAAATTGTTTTTTTAAATACTAAAGGTAGAATCAACCATCACTGCGGAGTAACTGATTTAGAAGGAAGAAAAGAAATTTTAGTGAATGATATTAATGTAGGGGGAGTTTTTGCTAATCATCAGTTATTTATAAAAATGTTTGCAGAAGCAGAGAATAATATAAAAGTAGATAAGGGGGAGCTATTTCTTACAGGATTTATTTTTGATGGTGATGGAGATAGATTTATGCGAGCGGAATACGATACTTATGCTAAAAAAATTCAAATACTAACAGGCGATAGTTTAGCAATTCACTTTTTGTGTGATTTAGAAAAAAAAGGGAAAACAGTGAATTTTTATAATACGATAGAAAGTGATTTACAAATAAAAATTTTTGCAGAAAATCAAGGTTGGCGACAAACCATTTCACCTATAGGAGATAGATGGCTACTGCAAAAAGCGAACGAAATGGGAGATGCTTTTCAGTTGGGCTACGAGGACTCGGGCCATTTTATTTTTCCTACCTATATAAAAATTAGGAAAGGAGGCGAAAATACTTCTAAGGTTACTATTTTCAAAAGAAAGCGATTGTTTTTTACAGGGAATGGTATTTTGACTGCTCTAAAAAGTCTGCCTAGTATTTTTTCAACTTGTGGCAATACTCCTACAAAAGAATTTTTTCAGAAACTACAAAATCAATATCCTATTGGAATTTTAAAAAATTTAGCCATATATGAAGTCAATAAAAAAATGTTGCACAATAAGGAATTTTCGTTGTCGTTGCATCATTTTGTAATAAAGCAATTTCAAAAACTAAACCTTGCGTCTTTAAAGATTAAAAAAGAAAATTTTGCGAATCAACCTGACTTGCACTATTGGACTATTCAACAACAAGAATCTACCCAAGCGGCTGTTTTTATTAGAAATTCAGGCACAGAAGATAAAACTTCTCTTTATTTGAGAGGACATAAAAAATGGGAGGAAAAACTTTCTATTTTACTAGAAGAAATACAACTTTTTCTTATCCACTCTTTAAAAGTAAAAAACCCAAGAGACTGTTGAATTAGCCAAATAGGACAAAGATGGCTAGGAAAGCTAGACAAGGCACAAAAATTTTTTACCCCCAGTGGTTAGACTGGTGATAAAAGAACTAAAATATCGTCTTGCGAAACAGTCTCAAGTATTTTGAGAAATAAAAAACTTGAAACACCGCTGCATAACCCCAATAGATTAAACGACGAATACAACAACTAATTCAAAGATCTCACAATAATATATGGTAACTACAGGTTTGTTTTTTATATTTTCTTATCTACTAGGTGCTTTGAATAGCTCCTATTACTTTGTGAGGTTGTTGGGGAAAAAAGATATTCGTACAGTCCATTCAGGAACAGCTGGGGCTAGAAATGTAGGCAGAATCTATGGAAAACTAGGTTTTGTGTTGATATTTTGTATAGATTTTCTTAAAGGTGCCTGTTTATACTGGTTGCCGTATTGGCTGCCTTTTCTCTATGATACAAATATGGGTTTGGGTTTAGCGGAAGTGAGTCTGATTGGTTTTTTTTTTTGTATTTTAGGGCATTCTTATCCTCCACAACTGCGATTTAAAGGAGGAAAAGGTGTGAGTATTTATGCAGGATTTGTTTTTTTTTTAGCACCTTATATATTTCTTGTTGGACTAATTTTACTCATTTTTGGAAAATTGGTTGATAAAAAAGCCCTCTTGCTATTTATTTCTGGCTGTGTTATAAACATCTTATATTTTCTAGAAAACCCGGCAATAGAAAGACTAATACTTCTCTTGCCTACTGGCGTGGTACTTTTGCGTCACCGAACCAACCTAACGAAAAACCAATAGTGTCCTTTACATATACTTATAAGATAGCCGAATTTGAGTGGGAATTCGAGCTTATTTCAAAATTGAATTATCAAACATTTGTAGAAGAAGTTAAACAACATCCTAAGAATAAATCTCAAGTTCTAGTAGATAAGTTTCACAAGGAAAATACATATTTTATCTGTCTTAAAGGAAAAGAGTTGTTAGCGATGATATCTACAAGAGACAAACGACCCTTTTCGCTAGATAATAAACTAAGTGATCTTGATGCTTATTTTCCAGAGGATGTATCCCTTACAGAAATTCGCTTGCTTTCTATTCAACCGAGTAACCGAGCTGGTAGTATCGTAATCCAAATGTTTCAAATGGTAAGAGATTGGGTTTGGAAAAAAAGACACGACGTTATTGTCATTTCGGCTCTTTTATCAAAAAAAGATTTTTATCAAAAAATTGGTTTTACCTGTTTTGGTCCTGTAGTAGGGAAAAAAGAAGCCCTCTATCAACCTATGTGTCTTACCTCAGAAAACTATGGTTATAAAGTGGCTAGATTTTTTCAAGATACCAAAGAGGCAAAAACGAAAATATTGAATTTTTTGCCGGGTCCCGTAAGTCAAACAGAAAAAGTCTGCAAAAGTTTTACTTTTCCAGCAATTAGCCACAGAGGTTTGGACTATAAACTTTTTTTAGGTAGGCTTAAATGGCAAATTCAACAGATAACAAAAGCAAAGTTTTCAGAAGTTTTTATGGGAACTGGAACTTTAGCAAACGATGTTATTGCAGGACAACTCAAACAGTTGGATACAAAAGGATTGATTTTAAGCAATGGAGAATTTGGAAATAGGCTTGTAGAAAGTGTGGTGGGAGTCGGGTTAGATTATGATTTGCTAGCTTTTGATTTTGGAAAAAATATGGATTATGAAATGATTGAAAAGCATATTTTTCAAAATCCTGAAATAGAGTGGATTTGGTTTGTGCATTTGGAAACATCTATTGGTATACTCAACGATTTAAACAAAATTTTATCCATTGCCCAAAGAAACACAACCAAAAGAAAGAAAATCAAGGTTTGTGTAGATGGTATTAGCGTTGTTGCTAATGCTCCTGTAGATTATTCTCAAATTTACCTTGCTTCCTTAGTTTCTGGTAAGGGTCTGTCTGCTTATACAGGACTCGCTATTGTTACTTATAATCACCTATTAGAGAAACC
The DNA here is from genome assembly GCA_965216635.1 of bacterium. Lineage (GTDB taxonomy): Bacteria > SAR324 > SAR324 > XYD2-FULL-50-16. Next base: position 989,663 of record OZ244188.1, on the reverse strand, counting down.
TCAAAAAACTATTGCGGTTTATCTTAATCTTTATAACTACCATAGGTGTGGAGGCATTCCTTTTAGTGGTAGTTCCAACTTACTGCAAGCTTTGGTTACTTCTTTAGATGAGTTAGATTTAGAAAATAGATTACAAAAAATAAAAACAGCCTACCAATCTATTGAAAGAGCTATAGAAAAACTTCCCTTCCAATTATTTAAGGTGAAAGATGGTGCAGTGATGGTAACCTTTAGCTTGCACCCATCTTTAGATTCTATGGTTTTGGGAATGGCTATGGAACACAAAGGATTTTTATTACACTACCGCAGTAAGTATTTGAAAGAGAGAAATTTGTTACAAATCGCTTTGATGAGCCACGAGAGTGTTATCTACTATCCCAAAATGTTGGAAGTTCTATTAGAGACTTATACAGAACTAACAGGTAATCAAACTAAAAAAAGATTAGCCCGTTAGTTTTACTACAGCCTTTAATCTTTGATCTATCACAAGATAAACAGGTTCATCCATCCAAGCCTTCAAAATAATAGCTTCAATAGTAGTCTTTTTGAATTTGTGTTTTTCAAAGAGAGTTTTTTTAGGATGAAAATGACCGACAACGCAAAGTTGGTAGGCAGATTTTTGGGATAAAAATTTAAGCCACGCTTCTTTGGGAAAAAGTTTCTTGTGCTTCTTATTTTGATTTTTTAACTTTTTTTCTGCATAAAAGATAAATTTTTTAATCCAGCAACTAGGGATAAGACAAAAACAGATTTTTACAAAATAACTACGGATAAATTTCCGCCATAAAAGATGATTTTTGTCTTGTTGGTTAATCAAATCTCCATGTTCAAAGAAAATTTTTTTTTCATCCTTTGTTTCAAAAACTAAAAAATGCCGACTAACAGAATCAAAAGGCTTGCCAAAATCAAAGCGAAGAGTTTGTTTTTTACTAAAAAAAATATCTCTATTGCCCATTAAAAAATGCACAGCTCCTCCTTTTTTTCTAAAATCTACCAAGTATTGTAATAGTTTTTTTTGTTCTGAAAAAAGAGTTTTAGCAAGATCTGTCCAACAGTGAAATAAATCTCCAAGTAGGACAAGGTGGTAATCTTTGGCAGGTAGGCTGGCTAGTAGTTTGCAAAAATGTTTCATTTCTTGCCAAGAATTTTGAAAATGGCTATCGGTTGTAACCAAAATATATTTTTTCTCTAAAAAGAGGATTGTTTTTGGTTCTTTATTATCAAGCACTAGTAAATTGTAGGGAGTTTTATGTGAAATTTTACAATTTTTTTTTTTAAAAAACAAACGAACATTAAATTACTGCAATTTCATTTATTTGTTGTAAAATAAAAACAGCTAGAAACCTTAAAATCACATTGTCAAAAAAAAAGTTTTCTTTTCGTTGTAAAAACTGTGCTGCGCTTTTTAGTAAATGGCAAGGTAAGTGCGAACAATGTTCCAGTTGGGACAGTATAGAACAGCTTAATGAAGAATTATCTCAAACCACTACCATCTCAGAAACAAAAAATCTTGCAGCTATCGCCGAAACAGAAGAAAAAGATATATGGCAAACAGGAGTTTATGAACTAGATAGAGTATTGGGTAAAGGTTTTGTTTATCAATCTATTGGTTTATTGGGGGGTGCTCCCGGTATTGGAAAATCTACCTTGATTTTACAAATTTTAGGCAGACTTACAAAAATCAAGAAAAAAGTACTTTATGTTTCAGGAGAGGAATCGGCAAGTCAAATTAAACTACGAGCTCAAAGGCTTGAAATACCGCAGGAAGATATTTTTATCATCATAGAAAATAGCTTAGAAAATATCTTGACTACTGTTACCCAGTTAAAACCAGATTTCATTGTAATTGACTCTATTCAGACTATTAGCACAGGTGAAAATCCTAGTTCCGCTGGGAATCAGACGCAGGTTAGGGAATGCACTATGAAAATTTTGCACTACTCCAAGCAAAACCCCGCTACTTTTTTGCTTGTAGGACATATTACTAAAGAAGGTAATCTTGCAGGACCTAAAATTTTAGAACATATGGTAGATTATGTACTTTACCTAGAGGAAGAAAATAACTACGGACTCAAAACTCTCAGAGCTGCAAAAAACCGCTTTGGTTCTACCTTTGAAACTGGGCTTTTTAAAATGACAGCAAAAGGTTTAGCAGAAATTTCACAACCCAATAAGGTTTTAATGTCTAATCTTGCCGAAGAATCTATTAGCGGGACTGCTTTTTTTCCTATGATGCAAGGCAACCGCACTCTTCTGATAGAAATTCAAGCTCTCGTGGGCAAGCACACCCACCCTGCTTCTTTAAAAACATCAGTAGGCTTGGATAGGAGCAAATTGCTTTTGCTTTTAGCAGTATTGGATAAATTTTTAGGTGTAGAATTGAGCCAAAACGATGTTTATCTCAATATTGCGGGAGGATACCGCTGCAACGAACCGTTAATTAGCTTGGCTGCTCTAGCTACCATCATTAGTAGCCATACCAATCAACCATTACCTGCTTATAGTATTTTTTTAGGTGAAGTTGCTTTAACAGGGCAAATCAGCCTTAATGGAAATTGGAAAGATAGACTCAAAGAAACAGAAAGATGTGGTTTTAAGCAAGCTTTTTTAGGAAAAATGTCTCAAAAACCTTCTGAAATAGGCTCTTTACAGGTAAATAGCTTTAAAAATGTTTCTGATTTTTATAATTTTTTGCACTAATTCACAGTCGGCAACTTCTCAAAATCGTCTCCTAATGGAGGTTAAAGTGTTGTGTAACGGCTAGGTTAGGCATAAAAAAATTTTCGCACCCTGTCTGGATTTCCTATAATGTTAAAGTTTAAAAATCAAGGATATTTAAAAACTTGACAACAAACAAAAAAATTGTAATACTTATAGTGAATTAACCTATAGAAAACTATGTTAGATAAAAAAGAGAGAATTTATTTAGACTATTCGGCTACTACTCCAGTAGATCCGAATGTATTGGAAGTAATGTTGCCTTATTTTACAAATGTTTTTGGTAATGCAGCGAGTAGAAACCATAGCTACGGATGGGAAGCAGAAGAAGCGGTAGAAAATGCAAGAAAGCAGGTTGCAAATTTAATTGGAGCAACAGCTAAAGAAATTATTTTTACCAGCGGTTCTACCGAATCTAATAATATGGCTCTTTTAGGGATTACAGAGATGTATCGAGAAAGAGGCAATCATATTATTACTTGTCTTACAGAACACAAGGCTGTTTTAGACCCCGTCCACTACCTTGAAACAAAAGGTTTTGATGTTACTTTTTTAGAAGTAGATAAGGATGGCATGATTGATTTAGAAGAATTGAAAAAAGCTATTACCGATAAAACTGTTTTAATTTCTTTAATGGCTGCCAATAATGAAATTGGTGTTTTACACCCTATTGAAGAAATTGGAAAAATTGCTCGTGAAAAAAATGTATTTTTTCATACAGACGCAACACAAGCTGTCGGTAAAATTCCGATAGATGTAGAAGAAATGAATATAGACCTGCTTTCTTTATCTGGACATAAAATTTATGGACCCAAAGGAGTAGGTGCTTTGTATGTTCGTCGTAGAAATCCTAGAGTAAGGTTGAGTCCAATAGTGCACGGCGGAGGACACGAAAGAGGCATGCGTTCTGGAACTATGAATGTAACGGGAATTATAGGTTTGGGGAAAGCTTGTGAAATTTGCAAAAATACTCTGTCAGAATCTATGGTAAAAATCACAGCTTTGCGTGAAAGGCTTCATAAGGGCTTAACTGATAAAATAGATTATCTTACTCTCAACGGACACCCAGAAAACCGCCTTCCCGGTATTTTAAATTTGAGTTTTTGCTATATTGAAGGGGAAAGTTTAATGATGGGAATAGAAGATATAGCCGTTTCTTCTGGTTCTGCTTGCACTTCTGCTTCACTAGAGCCTTCTTATGTTCTTAGAGCGTTGGGAGTAGGAGACGAAGCAGCGCATTCTTCTATCCGTTTTAGTATAGGTCGTTTCACAACCGAAGAAGAAATTGACAGAGTGATTGAAAAAATGGTAAGTGTGGCTACTCGTTTAAGAGAAATGTCGCCTCTTTATGAAATGGTAAAAGAAGGGATAGACCTATCTACTATTGAATGGTCTGGGCATTAAAATTTATAGCCTTATTGTATAAAGCAGTTAAGGGAAAAATATTAATCTATAAAGAACTTATTAGATAGAATAGAAATGACTAAATTTAATAGAAAGAAATTTAAAGATGTTTTGCATTATATTATTCATCAAACTAAGCAAGACAAAGTTTATAAAACACATCTTTGGAAAATATTATATTTTTCAGATTTTGACTTTTATGAAAAAAACAATAGGTTAATTACAAATGAAACTTATTCTAGGTTAGATAAAGGTCCAGCTCCTAGAAACTTTGATGAAATAGTTAAGGAGTTAAAAAATGAAAAAACAATAAACTCTGAAAAAATACAATGGGGTATAGGTTTTAAAGAAAAATTTTTTTCACTTAAAAAACCTAATTTTCTTCCTCAAGAAGAAATTGAACAGATAGATAATGCAATTAAAAAGTGCTCAGGAATGACTGCTACTCAAGTTAGCGAGTATTCACACGAAGATACACCTTATAGATTAGCCAAAAATAATGAAAATTTAGACCCTGAATTAGTTTTTTATAGACTGAAAAGATATTCTGTTTCTTAAATTAATTTCAATGTTAAAAACAGAATATATTAAAAAAATTATAGAATTAGAAGAATTTGTAACAGATTATTCCAAAAAGTTAAAAAGATTTAGAAATTTAAAGAAAGATATAGACAAATTTAAAGAAGTAATATTAGATACGCTTTTATTAAGGGAACAAAAAGAATATTTTGAAGAATGTGCAGACACAGATTGTAATAAAAGAATATTTTATGTTTATAAGAAATTGAGATCATTTGACCTAAAATGTAGTGATAGAATGAGGATAATAGTTTTTATTGAAAATGATATTTTATTTTTACAGGAGATTTATTATAAAGCTAAATTTTAAACAAAAGCTACTACAAATAGGTTTAGTAAGTATTGTGAGATGTCGTTAGAAGAACTAAAAGATGCAGAAAAACAAAATTAATTTTAAAATTTTTTATTAACCTCAACTTAAAACATACTATGTATGATGAAAAAGTATTGGATCATTATAAAAATCCTAAAAATGTAGGTTCCTTAGAAAAAGGAAATAATTCTGTAGGCACTGGTATTGTTGGAGCACCAGAATGCGGCGATGTTATGAAACTTCAGGTGCAAGTAGAAAAAGGTACTATTGTAGACGCCAAATTTAAAACCTTTGGTTGTGGTAGTGCTATTGCTAGCTCTAGTCTTGCTACAGAATGGATTAAAGGAAAAACACTAGATGAAGCTTATGCTATTACTAATTCTGATATTTCTGAAGAATTAGCTTTGCCTCCTGTAAAAATTCATTGCTCTGTTTTAGCAGAAGATGCAATCAAAGCAGCAATCAAAGATTACAAAGGCAAACAGGTAGCAAACTAGAGTTTTGAGGCAAGTTAAAATAATATAGACCTTTGAATTTCGCTGATGCTTACCCCACTATTGGGGCTAGCCAGATGGTTAGAACAGGTGCGAAAAAAATTTTTAGCTCGTAGGAATACTCAAGAGCATTTCTTCACAAATGGCAAGAGTTAAAAATTTTTTTCAACGCTGCATAGGCTAAACAGCTGGTTTTGTCCTATTTGGCAAATTCAAAAGTCTATAATAGCAGGCACGTATTGTACTTTTACTGCCAACTGTGAAATTCCAAGATAAAAAATAAGCAATGATTGTCTTAACCGAAAATGCAGCAAAAGAAATTCGCAGAATAATGCAAGAAAACTCCCTCACAGAAGATATTCCTGTACGATTAGGAATCAAAGGAGGAGGTTGCGCTGGATTTACTTACTATTTTGATTTTGAGCAAAAAACTCCCGATAAGTTTGACAGGGTTTTTGAATCCAAATATCTTAAAATTATTGTAGATAGAAAAAGCCTACTTTACATAGACGGAACAGAAGTAGATTTTAAAACTTCCCTAATGGAAAGAGGCTTTAAATTTGACAATCCCAAGGCAAATGCCGCTTGTGGTTGCGGAACTTCGTTCACGCCCAAGCAGACCACCTTTGCCTAAACAATGGATGAAAATATCTTCTTTGCAGAAGATGGAAATCTCAGAGAAAAGGTAGAAATTCCCGACCACTTTTCTCTTTTTAATCTACCTAAAAAATACTCTTTAGATAAAGTAAAGCTAGAACTCTCCTTTGAAAATTGGATATTGCAACTGCATCCTGATTTATTTGCTACAGCAAAAGAAACTCAAAAAAAAATCAGTCTAAAATACTCCGCAATTCTAAAACACGCCAAAGATACTCTCTCCAATCCATTCCAAAGAGCCATTTACCTTTGCGGTTTAATTTATAAAACACCCGCAGAAAAAGATTTCACCCAACCACAAGATTTTTTACTAGAAATGCTAGAAATCAGAGAAAAACTAGAACAACCCAATGCCCTTACCGAAGAAAAAGAGCTAATAGAAGAACTCAAAAAAGAACAACAAAACCTCACCAAAGAACTCAACCAAGATTTTGAAATGTTACAGCAAGCAGAAAACAAAGCAGAATGTTTTGAAAAAATTGCCCAAAAAATCGGCAAAATAAAATACTACACCAACATCTCCGAAAAAACACAATCCTTCACTTAAAAAAACTATGAATCAGAAAAGTGAGACTTGCTTTGGAAAACAATCAAAAGAACCACTTACAGAGTATGATACAGAAATAGAAGCAGAAGAAGCAGCAGAATATGCTAATGAAAATTACCAAAGAAATCTAACGCCTTATCAGTGTTCTAAATGCTTTCTATGGCACTTGGGTCTTAAAGATAGACAAACACCAAGCAAAAAATGTCGTTTCTGTACAGGTAGAGATGGAAATTATAAAGATTCTTATTTATCAAAAGAAGATGCTCAGCGTAGAGCGGATATAATAGACTTTTGAATTTGCATTCTGTTTAGCCTATGCAGCGTTGAAAAATTTTTTTAACTCTTGAAATACTTCAGTATTCCTACGAGCTAAAAAAATTTTTCGCCTTGCCTAGCCGTCACATAACGCAAATTCAAAGGTCTATATAATTTATAAAGAAGAAAGAAAAAAATTAAACGTATATTCTTGTCCTGCAGAAGATGGTTGGCACTTAACAAAAGAAAATTAGTTTTTATGGCAGAAAAAAATACAATCTATAACCTTATTTCTCACAAAGCATCTATTTGGTTATTTGCAGAAAAAGAATTTTCTCAGTCTATTATTGGTAATTTATTCCAAACCATTGATAAGCAAAACAAACTCCGCATCCCACAAAAAGAAGCTATTAGAAATTATTTGTGGATTAAATTTATAGGGCAAAATCAAAAACTATCCGCTATTGTTAGACAAGGCTTACTTTATGACAAAGAAATTGCTGAAAATTATGACTATTCTCATATTTTTAGAAATAACTTTACCCAACAATTTCTCAATCAATTTTTTGAAGACAATTCATTAAAAAACCTAGCCAGAGATTTAAGGAGCAAAAAAGAAGAAGGCAACAAATGGGAAAATTTTCTTGATGAATTGCTGCACAATTTTTCTTACCCCAATTATCTTTATAGTCTTCCTATGGGAGCGGGTAAAACCTTTCTCATAGCTTGTTTTATTTACCTTGATTTATACTTTGCGAGTATTTTTGCTAAAAAAGATAAAAGATTTGCGCACAATTTTGTAGTGCTAGCTCCCCATGCGAGTAAGACTGCGATTTTACCATCTTTAAAAACGATTAAAGATTTTGACCCTTATTGGATTTTACCAGAAACAGCAGCCAAAAAAATCAAACAACATATAAAAATTGAAGTTTTGGATAGTCTGAGCTCCAAAAGAAAGGACAAACTACAAGGCAACAATCCCAACCTAGAAAAAGTCAATCGTTTAACTCAAAGCGAAAATTTTGGTTTGGTTTTTATTACCAATGCCGAAAAAGTAGTTTTAGAAAAATATAATGAAGATAGTAAAAAACAAAAACTAGGCTTTCAAAAATTTCCCCAAAAAGAAGAGGCAGAAATTACAAATTCCAATGAATTACGCACCGCACTTTCAAAAATTCCTCAGCTAGGAGTAGTATTAGACGAAGTGCATCATAGTTATAATAGCACTGGCAACAGTGAAAAAAAACTACGGCAAGCAGTAGACACTCTCAACCAGTACCAAAATATCAATAACGTTATTGGACTTTCTGGCACGCCCTATATCAAAAGCAGTCTTATCATCAATGAAGAGAAAATACGGCTCAACCAAATCCAAGATACAGTTTATAACTACCCCTTAAATCTTGGCATAGGCGATTTTTTAAAAATCCCTGATATCAAAAGCAAAGATACAGCAGACAAAGATTTTGTGCATCAAGCCCTAAGTGATTTTTTTAAAAATTACGACTTTGAATATACCAACGGAACAAAAAGTAAAATTGCTTTTTACTGCCCTACCATTGAAAAACTCAACGAAGTTTTTTTACCTCTTGTAAAAGAATGGTATCAAAAAAACCGTCTTGAAAAAGAAGCAGAAATTTTTTGCTACTACTCTGCAGCTAAAGAAAAAGCCTACAAACTCCCTAAAGAAAATCTTGCTGTTTTTCATAACCTAGACCAACCTCACTCTCAAAAAAGAGTAATCTTGTTGGTCGCAGTAGGCAAAGAAGGTTGGGATTGCAAAAGTCTCACAGCTGTTGTTTTGCCTCGTAGAGAAACAACGAAAATTTTTGTGATACAAGCCTGCTGCCGTTGTTTAAGAGAAGTAGAGGACGCTAAAAAAGAAAAAGCACTTGTCTATCTTTCCCCAGACAATTACCGAACTCTAGACCAAGAACTAAGAGATAATTACAGACTCAAGATAACAGATCTTGTGCCAAGCAAAGAAAATAGTATCCAAGTGCAATTAAGAAAACCCAGACTAGGAACTCTGAAATACAACCAAGTAAAAGCAACTTATAAAATTATTTGTAAAAAAGAAGCACAACCCAAACAAGCACTCCAAAATTTTTCCATGCAAACAATAAAAATAAAATTTCCAACCAATTACCAAACCCAAACAGCAAAAATAGGAGAAAGTAGTCTAATTAGAGAAACAATAAACCATGAAAAAAAAGACAATCTCACCCACGATTTTTATTTTACTTATATTGACTTTATTTATGCACTCGCAAAATCTCTCTATTGGCAAGAAGGTCTCAATGAGACGAATCTCTGCCAAAATTACGAAAAAGAAATAAAGCAAGTCCACAATAAAATAATCGCAGAAATGGGATGGATAGAAAAGCATCCTATATTGAAACTAAGCGATATTATTTCCCATATTGCTGGTTATTTTTTAAACGAAATAAGCTACGAGAAAAAAGAAATTAGCGAAAACACAGAAATTCAACTTTTACAATGGGACATTGCAGAACCTTTTATTCCTTTTTATTCTGGGGCTGGAGTTCCTCATAAATTTATGCCCAAAATAGAAAAAGCTAATTTTGAAGGAAATAGAGGCTATAAAAATCACCCCGAATATATGGAAGAAGATTTTTTTGAAAACAATGGAGCTGACCCGCAAGACATCAGCTACAACTATAGTCCTTATAAAATGGATTCTAGCCTTGAACAAAACGCTCTTGAAGAAATGCTAAAATACGAAGCCCTAAAAAAATACGAAGTCTATTATAACGGTTATAAAGACAAAGATTTACAGTCTTTTTGGATACAAACCCCCAGAGGAAACTATACTCCCGATTTTTTAATTCTTAAAAGAAAAACAGGCAAAAAATACCAAAACAAAACAAGAAATGCTGAAATAGAAAAAGTGCTTATCCTAGAGACCAAAGGAAAAATTTACGAAGATAACTCTTTTAAAGCCAAAGAAAAATTTGTCAAAGAAACCTTTTTAAACTACAATAAAAAATTTCAATATCACTGCTTTACAGACGAAGACGGAAAAAACGATTTCAGCAAACACAGAACAAAACTTTTAGAAATACTAAAAAATTTTTGATTATTTAATAAAGAAACAATGAAAATCAACCCACTAGCACTAAAAAAAAGCAGAGAATATTTAGGACTTACTTTAGAAGAAGCTGCTAAAATTTTAGGCTATAAAAAATTGGATATTTGGGAAAAGCAACTATCATTCTTTGGAAACGAAGTAGAAATCACCTATAAAGAGTTAGCAAAAATAGCAGAAGAATACTGTTGCGATACAGGTGATTTTCTTTTAAAAGAATTTAATAGAAAAGATTTTATTAGTGATTTTAGAATCCGAGAAAACCAACTAGAAGAATTAAAAATTGCTAACAATTACAACCTAAAAAGAGAAGTATTAACAGCAGGTAACTATATTGCTAATTTTGAAGCTTTTAATGACACTACGCCTCTTTTTTTTCATAACCCTAAAGAGCTATTAAAAAAAGTAAGCGATGTTATAGACTATCAAAACCAAAATAAAACAAATCAAAAGTTTGGTGTTTTATTAAAAACACTAGAAAACTTTTTTCCCAATCTTTTAATTTTTCAAACTAAATCAAACAATCAATTAGACGAATCTATCAATGGCATTTGTCTAACTGCTAGTGAATGTAGACATAAAGCAATCATTATCAACCATCAACAAGCGCAACATTCTAAAGTATTTACTCTTTTACACGAACTATATCATTTAGCCGTAGGAGGAAAAGACACTTTTTTCTTGTCCCAAGAGAAAAATAATATAGAAAAACAATGTAACGACTTTGCAAGTGAAGTTTTACTGCCTAAAGAGATTTTTCAGCAGTATTGCCAAAATATAACCAACTGGAGCGAAGCGGAGATTAAAGAAGCTAGTAAAAATTTCAATATAAGTAAAATCCATTTTGCTACTAGACTAATAAAAGCAGAAAAAATCTCTCAAGAATGCTACAATCAACTCAAAAAAGAATACAAAAAAGAATGGAGGATTTTTAAAGAAATAAAAGAAAGAAGACCAGAATCCAACGAACCACAAAAAAAAAACACCCATACTGCAGACAAACCTAAATATCCTTATCCATTAAGAAACCGAATGGGTAGAAACTATATCCGTACCATTTATGATGCTTACGCTTATGATGAAATCACCCTTTCTAAAGCCTTGTATTTTTTAAGGATAAAAATGCATGACTTTGATAGCCTAATAAAAATTGTATGAATACAGAGCATAAATATTTCTTTGATACAAGCTTTTGGATAGAAGGTTTGAATATACTATATTCTAAAGAAAATTTTCCTAAAGTTTGGAAATTTTTTCGTAAAGAATACCCAGAAATATATTTTAATCACCCTGAAATATATTTTAATGATGTTGTCGTAGAAGAATTGAGTCGTCAAGACGATGATTTATTTGCTTGGTTTCAACAAGCTATAGAAGAAAAATTATTTACACAAGTTCCTGTTGCAGAATCCGATACTATAATTAATAAATATTATCAAAAAGCCAAAAAGAAAAACGATGCCTTTATTATCGCTACTGCCAAAAAAGAAAATTTAATATTGGTAACCATTGAAAAAAAAACAGAAAACCAAACAAATAAAATATTACAAAGCGGCATTAAGAATCCTAAAATGCCGAATGTTTGTGAATTAGAAGGAGTAGAATGTATTCATCTCAAAGAATTTTGGGAAAGAGAAAAAATTGTTTTTTAATTACAGAAGAATAACAAATGAGTAGCAAGAAAAGATTTTATGAGTTGCAGCCAGCGAGAGGGCAAGCTTTACTCAATTTTCAAGGTAGGCTTTTCCCAGCTGCCAAGATGGAGCTTTTTGAAGTGGAGAAAGTAGAGGAAGTGCGGGCTACTGAAAAACAAAAACTAACACTAGATAAACAAAACCTACCAGTAAAAGAAGAGAGCCTAGAAAAAGCATACCAACTAGAAAAACAAGGATTACTAGTAAAAGAAGGACAAGTAAAAAACCAAACCAATCAAAACGCACAAAATAATAGTGATTTTCAAAATATGCTTATTCAAGGGGATTGTCTCTCAAGCTGTGCCTATCTCAAATCCAAAAATATAAAAATTGATCTAGTCTATATTGACCCGCCTTTTGCGAGCGGAGCGGATTATGCGAAAAAGATTTATCTCAGAAACGGAGGAGAAACTGCTTTAGAAAAGGAAAATTCTATTGGTGAAGAAATTCTATACGGTGATATTTGGCAAAAGGAAGATTATCTAAACTGGCTTTACGAAAGGCTACTCGCTATCCGTGAAGTGATGAGCGAAACGGCTAGCATCTATGTTCATTTGGACTGGCACATAGGTCACTATGTCAAGGTGATGCTGGACGAAGTTTTTGGCGAGGAAAATTTTGTGAATGAAGTAATATGGAAATACGATGGACCAGGCTCTCCTAGTCCTTATAAATTCTCTCAAAAACACGAAACTATATTTAGATATGCAAAAAGTGTAGATAGTCTATTTATAAAAGAACTTTATTATGAGGAAAAAATAACTAAAAATGAAGGTGAAAAAAGATTTAAACAAGATTCAAAAGGAAGATTTTTTTATACTTTACCAAAAGGAGATTATTCAGAAAAAAATATTTCAAAACTAGAAAATGAAGGGCGTATTGAAAAAACAAAAAATGGGAATGTTAGAATTAAATATTTTGTAAAAAAACAAGGTGATTATTTTTATAAAAAAAATAAAATTCAAGATGTATGGACAGATATACAATCACTAGGGTTAACTGCTAATACAAAAGAAAAAACAAACTACCCCACCCAAAAACCAGAAAAACTGCTAGAGAGGATTATCAAGGCGTCGTCAGACGAGGGAATGCTAGTTGCTGATTTTTTTTCTGGTAGTGGCACTACAGCCAAAGTAGCCAACGACTTAAACCGCAAATTTATAGCCTGCGATGTAGGGCTAAACGCATTACAGACTACCAGAGACCGTCTCGTTCAAAAAAGCAAATCTGATTTTGACATTCTTAAAATTCAAGACGGAGTGCAACTATTTCGCAACCCAATACAAACCAAAGAAAAAGTTTTTAGTCTCTTAGAAGGTTTTAAAACCCGTCAAAAATTAGATTTAAGCGAATTTTGGGATGGAGGTTTAGTTTTAGATGGCAATAGTTACAAACCCATAAAATTCATTGGTATTCAAGAAAGACTGACCGTGGGAATTTTAGATCTGCTTTTGGAAGAAATCACTATTTTAGAAGATAACGACCAAGCAAACGAAGTGATTTTACTCTACAGTCATAAAGATTTAGAGATTAACCAAAATCACATTACCAAAAAAGCCGCTGAAAGAAGCGAAATAAAAATAAAACTACTTGCCCTAGATGAGTTGCTTGCAGAAAAAAAAGATTCTTTTTTTACAAAAGATAACGCCACTTTGGAACTCTCCCAAAAGGGAAACGAATATCTGCTAGAAATCCAGCGATACTCTAGCCCCTATCTCAAAAATAAACTGGACGAATACAACTTAAAAAGTCTGAGAGATAACCCAGTTTCTTTAAGTAGCACAGGTTTAGAATTGATTGAAGCAGTGCAAATAGATACCAGCCTCGGCGAGCACTGGCAAAGCAATCTCAAACTAGAAGAAAAAGCCACACCCAAAGAAAAAATAAAAACAGAATACTTGCTAAACACAAATAAATTTAAAATAAAAATCCGCAACATCGCTGGCGATGAAATCATCCTCACAGAAAAAAACACCATTTAAAAATGAATAATATAATTAAAGAGCCACCTCAAGAATATTTTGGAGGAGATTGGACTTTTAAAAAATTAGAAGTATTAAAAAAATACTTATCAGCTTATACCACTGCTTTAAAAAACCAACCTTTCAAATTAGGCTATATTGACGCATTTGCTGGCACTGGTAATTTAAATATAAAAAAACAAAATTTTCTTAAAAATCAACATAGATTGTTTGAATTAACAGAAGATAGAGACGCAAAAGAATATCTCAAAGGTTCTGTTAAAATAGCATTAGAAACTGATCCTCTATTTGATAAATATATTTTTATAGAGCAAGATAAAAAAAAAACATTAGAATTAGAAAAAATGGTAGATAATGAGTTTCCTCATTTAAAAGAAAAAGTAACCATTAAAAACGAAGAAGCAAATAAAACTTTGCAAGACCTATGTAATGAAAAAAAATGGGAAAAACATCGTGCAGTTGTTTTTTTGGATCCTTTTGGAATGGATGTAGAATGGGAAACTGTAGAAGCAATTGCCAAAACACAAGCAATAGATTTGTGGGTTCTTTTTTCACTTGGAGGTAGTATGCGTATGTTAATGAAAGAACGAGGACAAATTCCTCTAAGTTGGTCTAATGTCTTGGATAAAACATTTGGAACAAACGAATGGTCTAATGAATTTTATGAAACTGAAAGCAAACCAAGTTTATTTAAAGAATATAATCAAGAAACTAAAAAAATAGCAGACTTTACTAAAATAGCAAAATATTACATTCAAAGATTGAATGGTATTTTTGCTGGGGTAGTCAAAGAACCGCTTCTTTTGTATAATTCAAAAAATAATCCTATTTTTTTATTGTGTTTTGCAGCAGGAAATCCAAAAGGAGCAACAATTGCTGTGAAAATAGCGGAAAGCGTTATGTCCAAATAAAATTAAAAAATGAGTAGCAAATCACAGATAGAGTGGACAGAGCATTCTTGGAATCCAGCGGTTGGTTGCACTAAAGTGAGTGCAGGCTGTAAGCATTGCTACGCTGAGACTATGGCAAATCGTTTGCAAGCTATAGGAACAAAAGGCTACGAGAATGGGTTTAGGTTGACCTTGATGCCTGACAGATTAGAACAACCGTTACATAGAAAAACACCAACCACCTACTTTGTGAATTCTATGAGTGATCTTTTTCACAAAAAAATCTCTTTTGGTTATTTGGATAAAATTATGGAAGTGATAGAAAAAACGCCGCAACATAAATATCAGATTTTGACAAAAAGACAAGAGAGAATGCATGAGTATTGTCAAAATAAAAAATTACCAAAAAATATTTGGCTTGGAGTAACAGTAGAAAACATAAAACAAGGCTTGCCTCGTATAGAAGTATTAAAAAAAATAGATGCAGAAATCAGGTTTTTGTCTATTGAGCCTTTGCTAGAAGATTTAGGGGAAGTAGATTTTAACGGTATTCACTGGGCTATTGTAGGTGGAGAATCTGGAGCTAAAGCACGACCTATGAAAAAAGAATGGGTGATAAATATCAAAGAACAGTGCGAAAAACAAAAAGTAGCTTTTTTCTTTAAGCAATGGGGAACTTGGGGAGAGGATAACAAAAAGAGAAGTAAAAAAGCGAATGGAGGAAAGCTAGACGGTAAAATTTGGCAAAATTATCCTATAATCAATTAACAAAGTTAGTGATTTTATGCCCAATAACCAATACAAACCGTAATATTCCTTTTCATATTCCAATTCCCAAAACATGTTCTGTCGCAGGTTTTGTAATGGTAGAGCAAATCAAATCTATTGACTATAAGACTCATAATATTCAATTTATTGAAGAAGCTCCAGAAAAACTGCTTATAAAATAGACCTTTGAATTTGCGTTATGTGACGGCTAGGCAAGGCGAAAAAAAAAATTAGCTCGCAGGAATACTTGGAGCAGCATTTCTTCACAAAAGGCAAGAGTTAAATTTTTTTTTCAACGCTGCTTTGGCTAAACAGAATGCAAATTCAAAAGTCTATAAAAGCGACAAGTATTTTAGATGCTTGTCTATCACAAACCACTTAATGCAAAAAAAAACCATCAAAAACAAAACAGCTAAAAAAAACGAGGAAATAAAACCAATAAAAACAGCCAATACAAAAGTAGAAAAAATTTTTCAATCTTTTTTTAAACAAAATCCAAACCCGACAACAGAACTAAACTACCGCAACCATTTTGAGCTTTTAATTGCAGTTATGCTTAGCGCACACACAACTGATGTTTCTGTCAATAAAGCTACTCCTTTGCTATTTCAAGCAGCACCTCATCCAGATGCTATGCAAAAACTCGGTATTGCAAAAATCAAAAATCTCATTCAAACTATAGGACTTTACAACACAAAAGCAAAAAACATCTACAAAACCTGTCAAATTTTAACGAAGGACTACAAAGGAAAAATTCCAAAAACAAGAGAAGAATTAGAAAAATTACCGGGTGTGGGAGTCAAAACAGCAGCAGTAGTTTTGAATGTAGCTCATTCAGTAGCTACTATTCCTGTAGATACGCATGTTTTTCGGGTTTCTAATAGATTAGGTTTAGTGCAAACAAAAACCCCAGAAAAAACAGAAAAAGAGCTTTTAAAAGTAGTTCCAGAATGGGCAAAAACAAAAGCTCACCATTGGTTAATTTTACACGGAAGATATACATGTAAAGCCAGAAAACCTCTTTGTTATCAATGTTCTATCTCTTATTTTTGCCCTTTTAATCCTAAAACTATAGTTTAGCTATGAAATTTATACTGATTTTTTTTTTACTATTTACTTTTAATCTACAATCTACGAGCGTCGCTAAAAAACTTACTACTGAAAAAATTATTGAAAATTCAAACCCCAACTCTTCACTAGCAATTGTGCATCGTTTGTTGCGAGTTCTCTCTAGAGAATTACCGTTGCAAGAAGCAGAAATTTTATTGGATGAAAATCTGACCACCTATATGGATGGTAAGGAAGCAGGAAACGGAAAAAAAATATGGTATAAGTGGGTTCAATTTCTACACTACAACGCTGATAAAAAAATAGCGGAACTTACTGTGAAAATAGAAGAAACAAAAATCCAAAAGGACAGCATAACCATATACGCAAGATGGCATGGTTTAATCAATGAAAAAAAGGCTGTATCTGATATTGGTAAGGTTACCTACCAAGTGCAAAACGGAAAAATTGTGAGTATCCGAACACACAGAGCAAACTATGTCTTTATCTATGGAGATAGTATCGCCAAGAGTTCGTTGGCTTATTATTGGTTACTACTTCGTCTGTTTTTATGGAATTGTCCGTCTGGAGAAGCTAGCGATTTATGTAAATAACCTTGTTAATGGAAGGGTTATTGATTGTTTTTTTTGTCCCATCTTGCCACTCAATCACAACTTGGTTTACTTTCGTTTTTTTACCCAAACCAAAAGTCAGTGCAGACAATTGGTCGGTGGAAAAGCCTGTATTATTATGCACCTCTCGTACATAACTCTTGCCTTCAACAGTCGTGATGTATGCCTTAGCACCAATAGACGAGACAGTATCTGGAAATACTAAAGTTAAAAAATTATTTTCAGTGCGGTTAATAAACGCATATTGCTCTCCTTTCATATTCAACCAAAAAACATCAGGCTTACCATCATTGTTGATATCCACTATCAGAGGGGATTGTGCGAAATTATAATTTTCTAAACCTAGTCCACGAACGTGATAAAAAGTTTTTTCTGATAATACAAAAGATTTACTTGATAGTTTACTCAACTTATGGAGAGGCCACTTAATATAATTTTGAGCTACCAATAATTCTAATTCTCCGTTGAGAGTTAAGTCTTCAAAAACTGCCCCCCAAGCGAATCCATAATCGTCCAATTCATACTCACTGGTAATATTTTGGAAATCAAAATTTCCATCATTACGCAATAATATCCATCCGTAATTGCGAGGCTGATCATCTCTACCATCTCCCACCCATTCCAATAAAAAATTTGGCACAGAATTACCTGAATTAGTAAAAAACAAATCCTGATCTCCGTCTTTATCTATATCGCCAGCTGCCAAACCCATCCAAAAACCCCAGCCAGTTTTTACTCCTACGGAATCAAAGGTATTATTGCGTAAATTGCGAAATATTTCTACCTGCCCCGTATTTTGTGATACCACTAAATCCAACCAACCATCACCGTCTAAATCTATAAAACTTGATAAAAAAGTATTTTGTAAAGATGCAGTTTTTGAATATTTGGTGATGTCAGAAAAGGTTAAATCACCATTGTTTAACAATAGTAGGTTAGTTTTAGCGTGTTCTGAAACATTGTAAGTAGCTGATTTAAAATTCTTAAAATCAACAAAAAAACTAATATATAAATCGCCGTCCCCATCTTTATCTATATCACCCACTGCGACATTAAACGGAGTAGAATTACTAGGAGCGTTTATCAATGGAATTTGTTTTTTTGAAAAGACTCCATTGTCATTGAGATATAAGAAAACACCATTATTACGCACTATCAATAAATCTGTATCACCGTCGTTGTCTAAATCTATAGAATTCACCCCGTGTGTTGCCTGTGTATCGGATAATTGAGTGCCTTCAATGATATTGACTAACTCGTTTTTTTTGTAAGAAAGCAGCACATCTTTTTGTCCGTTACCTCCCCCAACAAAAATTTCCATTATTCCATCTCCATTAATATCAATAGGAGTAGCCCCTATAAAAGGATGAACCTTTTGATCCCAAGTAAGTTCGGGAGCATTGACTATGATTTCTTCAAAAGGGATGAATTTTTCTGTCTTTGGAAGGCGACGCACATTTTCAAAACTACAAGAAACAACAAGTCCAACTGACAAAGAAAGTATTAGTAATTTAATACCCAAAAATATTTTAGAAGTTTTTATCATTATAAATTAGATAGCCTTTGAATTTGCGGTATACTTATTTAACTATTGGGGCTAGCCAAATAGTTAGAACAGGTGCGAAAAAAATTTTTAGCTCGCTGGAATACTGAAGAGCATTTCTTCACAAATGGCAAGAGTTAAAATTTTTTTTCAATGGCGTAGTGCCACAATAATGGGATCAGGGCATTACAAAACTTAAAGCTAACACAATATAGACTGCAAAAGAGCCACTGGTATGACCATTCGGCTCTTTTGCTAAAGCTTGTATTGGCGTAAAAGCAATAAGCTTGTTTTGGCTAAACAGTTAGTTTTGTCCTATTTGGCAAATTCAAAATTCTATTAGATTAGTTTTATTAAGAGGCAACATTAACCTAATCTATACTAGATTGTCAAAACAAATTTTTTAAACCAAGACAGATTAAAATTTCCCACAATTTTCAAGCAAATAATTTTTCTTGGATTTGAATTTTTGAAACTCTTTGCTCTATAATTTTGCAATAATCAGGATTTATTTCAAAGGCTATGCAAGAGCGGTTGTTTTTCAAACAAGCCTCTACTGTCGTTCCAGACCCTGCAAATGGATCCAAAACAAGGCTTTCTTCGGGGCTACTGGCTTTTATCATTCTTTCTATTAGCTCCAATGGTTTTTGAGTTGGGTGCTCTTTTCTTTCTTTGTGAATGCGGTGCAATCTAGCTATAGACCACAAGTCTTTAGGATTATACCCCATTTCTAACCATTTTTTTCCGACAAATATAGATCTAGTCCTAGCTTTTTTAGTTTCTGGGTCGTAGGCTATACGCACAGAATCCAAATCAAAATAATAATTTTGGGACTTTACAAATAAACCAATATTATCGTGAACAGATGAAAATTTTCTTGTAGAACCTCCCATACTAGGGACTCTTCTATCCCAGATAATCTCATTGAGCATTGTTAGATGTTTTTTTAAGAAACTAAAAATTTCAGGAGAATATTGCCAAGATGTGAAAATATAAAAACTACCCGTTTCTTTGAGTTTAGGAATTACTAATTGTAACCATTTCTCTGTCCAATCCAAAAATTCTGTAGCAGATTTTTTATCAGAATCATTTCCATAATCTTTGCCTAAACAATAGGGAGGGTCTGTAACAATCAAATCTATGGAATTGTCTTTAATTTTTTTGACGCCTTGCAAAAAATCTTCATTGTATAGTTGATAATTCATAAAGGTATATGAATCTATTCTAGGCTTGTAGATTTATTTTTAAGCAGTTCTAAAAATTTCTTTCTATTTCTCGTCTCTATAGAAAATTTGTAATAAGCCCGAATTTTATTTATTTTTCTCTTCATTATTGTTTGTTTATACTAAACTAAAAAAGTAGTTTTTTATATATTTTTCATTTTTCAATAAAACTTGTATCATTAGTGTTGACAAAAAAATAAATTAACTTTAAGATGTTGTTTTTAGTCTTTGATAAATTATTAAGAAATAATGAAGAGAACATTTCAGCCTAATAACAGGAGAAGAAAGATGAAACATGGATTTCGTCAGCGTATGAGTAGTCCAAATGGAGTGAACGTTATCAACGCAAGAAGACGGAAAGGCAGAAAAGTTTTGAGTGCCTGATTCTTCAAAAAACATCTAATCAGTAAATTGCTACCAAAATATGCAATTTTCATTTCCCAGACAGATAAGTTTAAAGGGATATAAAACGATTCAAGAGCTTTTTAAAAAAGGTGAGCGAAAGTTTTTTTTTCCTTTGGCTTTTCGGTTTTTAGCTTCCAAGAATACAAAAATTTTAATTGGAGCATCTAAAAAATCGGGAAATGCAGTTTTTCGTAATCGTGTGAAAAGGCAAATTAGAGAAGTTGTGAGACATTCTGATTTAATTAGGCTAAAAATTTGCTGCGCCATTATTTATTTAGAAAAAAAAAACTTAAAAAATAATTGCCATAAAAGTACAAACCAGAAAAGTACAAACCAGCAAAATAGCAAACAGAAAGACACAAAGCAATTAAATATAAAACAACAGAGCATCAACCAAGCTATTGATAACTTTATTTCCTTCGTGAATGAAAAACATCTTTAAAAAATCAGAAAAAATACTTTTATTTCCTGTGATTTTTTTGATTTATCTTTATCAAAAATCAATCTCTCCTTTTTTTCAGCCTAGCTGTAGGTTTTATCCTTCCTGTTCCCAATACAGTCTGCAAGCGATAAAAAGTTATGGTTTTTACGGTATTTTTTATGCAATTTTACGAATTTTGCGTTGCAATGCTCTCAGTAAAGGAGGTTTTGACCCTCTACCGAGAAAAACAGACAGTCTCAGACAAAAAAAACGCAACTAGTTTTAAAAGATTGCTAATCTTAATCATTACAAAAAAAAATGGATAAAAATGTTTTAATTGCTTTTCTTGTATCTGCCACAATCATTATTGGTTACTACTTTATTTTTCCTACGCAGAATAAAAAAACTCAAATAGTAGAGCAGAAATCTGCCACCCAAGAAAAATTTACATCAGTAGAACCGAGCCAACCCCAATCAGAAACATTACCCAATAGTGTAGAAAAAAAATCAGAAACCGAAATACTTCTTCAAACAGCAGCAATCAAAGAAGCAAAAACTGTAGAAATAAATAGTCGCCTTTACCAAGCAAAAATTTCTACTGACGGAGGTGCTTTAATATCCTTTATTTTACCAAACTATGATTTTAGCTCTAAACCAAGAATCAACATTGTAAAAACTATCTGGAATACTATTTTAGGGAGACGAACAATAAAACAAGAGTACGAGCCCAACAGAAAAATAGATATGACTTATAACCCTTGGCAAAAAAAATCATCCGCATGGAACTTTTCCTTGCATCCACAAGAGACTTTATTTTTTGAAACCAATCAAGAACAGATCAATCTCAAAAAAAAACAAACCCTTTTATTTAAGGCTACAAGTTTAGAGGGTTTATTGATAGAAAAGATGGTTTCATTTGACCCTAATACATACCTAATAAAAATAGACATCAATGTCTTTAACCCTTCCGAAAAATCTCTAAACATACAACCTAGTTTTATTGTAGGAGCTGGAGCAGAACCTAATGAAAGCCACTATCAAGCAAGACCCACTCGGGCGGTTATCTTTAGAGATAACAAATTAAAAATTTACGACGGAGGCGATGTTGCCAAACACAACCATTTTGTCAATTATGATTGGGCTGGTGTTATGGATAGTTATTTTATTCAAGTAATTAAAAAAAGAGAAGGCTGGGTTGCAGAGCTCAACACAGAAAAATCTATTTTCAACCGAAAGGAAGTTTTAGTGCCTTTTTTAGAGTTGAAATCCGAAAAAAACAGCCTGCTACCCAACGAAAGATGGCAGAACTCTTTTGAAATATTTATAGGACCCAAAGAAAAAAAGCAGATGAGTCTTTTTAGTAAAAATTTAGAGAAGAGCCTAGATTTAACCTTTGATTTTCTAGGACAACCTATGCTAATTGCTTTGCGTTGGTTTTATAAATTTATTCCTAACTGGGGAGTAGCCATTATCTTTTTAACAATTCTGGTGCGTTTGATTTTATTTCCACTGACCTATAAAGGAATGAAATCTATGAGAAGACTCTCCCTGCTTACTCCAAAAATTCAAGCTCTAAGAAAAAAACACGAAGGTAATAAAGAAAAAATCAATAAGGAAATGATGGAAGTATATAAAAGACACAAGGTCAACCCCATGGGAGGCTGTCTGCCCTTAATCTTACAAATTCCTATTTTTATAGCACTCTATTCCGCTTTGATTCCAGCGATAGAGTTAAGACATAGCCCTTTTATTTTTTGGATAACCGATTTATCTCAATCAGATTTTATCTATGTTTTGCCCGTATTAATGGGTTTTTCTATGTATTTACAACAAAAGCTAACGCCCACCTCAGCGACTATGGATGCTACGCAGCAAAAAATACTAAAATGGCTACCAGTAATGATGACTTTCTTCTTTTTAAATTTTCCAGCCAGCCTTGTGCTTTATTGGTTGACGAGCAATATCATCAGTATTGCTCAGCAAAGAGTGATTAATAAAGTTAGCGTAGGAATACCTCAAGAGGTGCCAACAAAAACCTCCACTCACGCTAAAAAAGTACAAATGTTTAAAAAACAAATGAAAGAGAATCAAAAAAACAAAAAAAAGAAAAGAAAATGAAAATAGAAATTTCTGCTAAAAAAATGGAGCTTACACCCGCTCTAAAAAGATATATTGATAAAAAATTTGCTAGACTAGAAAAATTTAATAAAAATTTTCAGTTGAAAGTACATTTATCTACAATCAAACACAAAAGTGTAGTGCATCTTTTTCTTTCTGGAGGTAAAGAAACCTACCAAGCTACAGAAGACAGATTTGAAAGTATTCACAAAGCTATTAATAAAGCTTATAACAAGATCAAAAAACCTATCCGCAGAAGCCGTAAAGGTGTAATTAGTAGGCTTATCCGCAAATTCAAGAAGGGAGCAGAAAGTCAGGAACCAGAAAGTTCTTTTTAAGTGAGACCTTTGCATAGGCGTTAGCTAAGGTGAAGGGCTCGCTATAAGCTGTTGCAAACAATTTCTCATAACCTCCAAGGGAGCTTCGTGTTTTGTCCATATTGTAAAAGATAAAGCTCCTTGATAAAGAAGCATAGGCAAGCCTCCCAGTGTTATTTTTTCTAACTGTTTTGCTTTTTTTAAGAGAGGAGTTTCCAAGTGGTAAATAATATCTACGACCACTTTAGCTTTTTGAATCAACTCCAAAGGTACTGACATAGAGGAGCCATCCGCACCAATAGATGTTGTATTAACAAGCAAATCTACATTTTGGTTACAGTTTTCTCCTACAAATTCTACATTAGGAAATAATCCGCTATAATTTTGAATTATTTGTAAAACTTTATTATAGGTACGGTTATAAATGTATATTTTTTTAGCTTTATTTTTGGCTAGATTATAGATAATAGACTGAGCAGATCCTCCAGCGCCTATAACTTGAATGGATTTACCAATAGGTGAAAAATCTATTTCTGTAAGCCCTTTGATAAAACCAACTCCATCGGTGTTACAACCTATCCATTTTTCTTTTTCACGATACACAGTATTGACAGATTGTAATATTTTTGCCTCTTCGCTGATTTCCGTCAGATAAGGGATAATTGCATTCTTGTAAGGAGCGGTAACATTGATGCCTGACACATTCAAAGTTTCTAGTGCAGGTATAACCTGAGCAAGCTTTTCTTTTTTTACTGCAAAAGGAAGATAAACTGCGTTACAGTTACACTTTTGAAAAGCCACCGTCTGCATAGCTGGAGAAAAAGAATGTTGAATAGGCTCGCCTATGATGCCAAAAAGTGAGGTTTCTCCTGATAAATACATAATGTTAGATAGTGAGGTTACTTTTTATTTTAAGGATTGTATACTTAAAAACCCTTAATAGTAAATATAAAACAAAATAAACCTAGACATTTATTTTTAATTGGTATAATTATAGTCAATAACTAAAGAATAACAAAATAAAGGTTATTATGGGTTTTTTAGGAAAAAATGCTGGAGCGATAGCAGTTATAATGGCAATTTTGTCTATTGGTTTTTTTGCTGGATTTTGGGTTAATGATAGAAAAAATTTTGAAAAAGAGCAGACTGAGATTAATACCAACCAGATTAAAATCAATCTGATTATAGCAGACAATGCAAAAGGTATAGCAAACAATGCAAAAGGTATAGCAGACAATGCAAAAGTGCTTAAGAAAATAGAAAAATATATTATAGAACTTAGGCAAAAAAAGAAACAATCTGTGAAAACAGAAGCAGAAAAAGAGGATTTTTATTCTAAAAAACAATAACCAAAATAAACCTTGACATTTATTTTTAATTGGTATGATTATAGTCAATAACTAAAGAATAACAAAATAAAGGTTATTATGGAAAAAATAAAAACAGGAAAATTGCAAAAAACAGGAATTGTTGTAGGAATCCTTACAGGAATAACAGTTTTTTTAAGTCTTCTTATTGGTGGGGTGTGGGTTGTTTTTGATTGGGTAGATAATAAAAACGATTTTCAAAGCACCCAGACTGATGTTAATCTGATTGTAAAAAACAATAAAGAATGGCTTGAAGATAACGCAAAATTGTTTAAGAAATTAGAAAAAGATAGTGCGGAAACTAGAGCATTGACAAAGGCTATAAAAGATAGGACAGCTTTTTTATACAAATTACACGGCATAAAACCCCCGTTAAATGCCGCAAAAGAGGTCCGTAGGCAAAAAAAGGAACAATCTGTAAAAACAGAAGCAGAAAAAGAAGATTTTTATTCTAATAGCCAATAACCAAAATAAACCTTGACATTTATTTTTAATTGGTATAATTATAGTCAATAACTAAAGAACAACAAAATAAAGGTTATTATGGAAAAAATAAAAACAGGAAAATTGCAAAAAACAGGAATTGTTGTAGGAATCCTTACAGGAATAACAGTTTTTTTAAGTCTTCTTATTGGTGGGGTGTGGGTTGTTTTTGATTGGGTAGATAATAAAAACGATTTTCAAAGCACCCAGACTGAGATTAATGCCAACCAGATTAAAATCAATCTGATTATAGAAGATAATGCAAAAGGTATAGCAAGCAATGCAAAAGTGCTTAAGAAAATAGAAAAATATATTATAGAACTTAGGCAAAAAAAGGAACAATCTGTAAAAACAGAAGCAGAAAAAGAGGATTTTTATTCTAAAAAACAATAACCAAAATAAACCTTGACATTTATTTTTAATTGGTATAATTATAGTCAATAACTAAAGAATAACAAAATAAAGGTTATTATGGAAAAAATAAAAACAGGAAAATTGCAAAAAGCAGGAATTGTTGTAGGAATCCTTACAGGAATAACAGTTTTTTTAAGTCTTCTTATTGGTGGGGTGTGGGTTGTTTTTGATTGGGTAGATAATAAAAACGATTTTCAAAGCACCCAGACTGAGATTAATACCAACCAGATTAAAATCAATCTGATTATAGAAGACAATGCAAAAGGTATAGCAAACAACGCAAAAGGTATAGCAAACAATGCAGAAGGTATAGCAAACAATGCAAAAGGTATAGCAGACAATGCAAAAGGTATAGCAAGCAATGCAAAAGGTATAGCAAACAATGCAAAAGTGCTTAAGAAAATAGAAAAATATATTATAGAACTTAGGCAAAAAAAGGAACAATCTGTAAAAACAGAAGCAGAAAAAGAAGGTTTTTATTCTAAAAAACAACAACCAAAATAAACCTTTTAACGTTGTATAGCCCCAATAGTTGGATCAATAGAATGCCTAAGAAACTTATTTATTTTTCCAAAAAAACCTAATAGAAGTCCCCTCAAACCCAAAATAATGCCTAAACTGATGGAGCACAAATCTTTCATAACTCGCAGTAAGTAATTTTTTATCGTTCACGAAAAAACAAAAAATGGGAGGTCCCCATTTAATTTGAGTAGCGTAAAAAATTTTCAATCTTTTTTTCAAACGCGCAGGAGCAATATTTCTAGTTTGTATTCTTTCTACAATCTGGTTCAAACTTGCGGTAGGTATTTTTTTATCTCTATCATAAGCCACCCCGATCGCTTTATCTAAGATAGAAAAAACATTTTTTTTAGTTTTAGCACTACTAAAAATCAGAGGACAAAAATCCAGATAAGGATAAGATTTTTGAATATAGCTTCCGATTTTGTGCTCCATCTCTGATTTTTTCATTTTTTTTTCTCCTAGAAAAAAAGTTTTTTCTATTAAATCCTGTTTATTCAATACTAATATAAGAGATTTATTTTTACTTAAAACAAGTGCTGCTAATTTTAAATCTTGTTCGCTAATTTGCGAACTCGCATCCACAACCAAAACCACAACCTTAGCCCACTTCAAAGTTTGCAAGGCAGAAACCACAGTCAATCTTTCTAGCGATTGCCCTTTGTTTTGACCAGCGATTTTATTTTTTTTGGCGATGCCAGCGGTATCCATTAGCAGCATGTTTTTATTTTTATGGATTAATTCAAAACTCACAGAATTTCTAGTAGTATGAGCTTTATCTTCCACAATCATTTTTTCTTCGCCCAGCCATAGATTGATTAAAGAAGATTTACCAACATTGGTTTTTCCCATAATACTGACGACTAATTCATCTGAGCGTATTTTTACAGGAGGGATTTGTATTGTGAATTTTTTTGATAAATTTTCAAAAAAATCCCCTATCCCAAGATTGTGTTCTGCAGAAATAGGGTAAAGATCTTTGATTCCAGTAGCATAAAATTGCGCTATTAAATTTTCTTGTTTGGGAGTATCTATTTTGTTGATGAGTAAGAAGTATTTTTTGTTTGTTTTGCGAAGAAAAGAGAGTATTTTTTGATCTTCAAAGTGCCATCCTTCCCTAGCATCCACAAGAAAAAAAATAGCATCGCTTTCTACTAGAATTTTATCA
Source organism: bacterium (assembly GCA_965216635.1). Taxonomy (GTDB): domain Bacteria; phylum SAR324; class SAR324; order XYD2-FULL-50-16. Next base: position 962,596 of record OZ244188.1, on the reverse strand, counting down.
ATTTGTTTTTTGATTTTCAGCTGCATAGAAGTTTGTGTTTCCAGCACCAGCCCGCCAGTATCAACCAAAAAGAAAAAATAATCTTGATACTCCACCAGGGTTTTATTGCAATCTCTAGTTACCCCAGCCTCGTCTTTGGTAATAGTTTTTTTTCTGCTAAGACAATTAAAAAAGGTAGATTTACCTACATTAGGCCTGCCTAAAATACAAAAACTAGCTATTTTCATAAAAATTTTGGTTTTTTATTGGGAATTATAGATTTAAAGACAAAAAACAAGTATTATTAATAGTAATTATACACTTTAAAGACAAAAAACAAATTCAAAGGTCTATATTATTTTTACAGGGTTGACAATTTATAACAATCTGTTAAAAATAAAAGACTTAACTTACAAATAATTAACGAGATAGAAAAATGAAAACTAAAAAAGATGACAGCGTAGTTAAAAACAGACCAATCTATACTGCAACACATCTTGCAAACTATTTTATTGATAACCTAAGATATGTAGATAATATAAGATTGAACAAATTAGTTTATCTATCTTTTGGGGTAGCAGTTGCTCTTGATGGTAGAAAATTGTTTAATGAAGATATACAGGCTTGGAGGTTTGGTCCTGTAATCCCTTCAATTTATCACGAATTTAAAAAATATGGTTATGGAGGAGTGAAAGAGATGTCCTCTATTCAAGACCCTGTAACCAATGAAATATTTTTTCCAGAAATAGAAAGCACAGATACTGACGCATTACAAGTATTAAAAGCAGTAAAAGAAGAATATGGAGAAATATCTCTTACTGATTTAATCGGGATAGTTCACGATAAAGGTAGCCCTTGGGATTCGTTTTATAATGAAACAAAAAAGAATATTAATATTGGAACAGATACTATTAAAAAATATTTCAAGGAAGAAATGATAACGATTCAATGAAAATCTTTAAGTTCAAAAAAAAATCAAATAAGATCGGTCTAAAACTTAAAGATTACGATAAAAATTTTCTTAAAAAGACAGCAAATTACAATAAAGGAAAAGAAAGTACTTTTTTAACTAATGCAGGTATTTTTATTTATTGCTTTGTGATCTTTATATTTTGTATTTCTACAATCTCAATATTATTTCCCTTTGTTGCTTCTTATCTCAATATCAATAAAATGTTAGCTAGTAATATTTGTAGTGCTATTTTAGGCGCAGTTGTAGGAAATCTTTTTTCTAAAAAACTTAACCAAGGAAAAATTTAATAATTGGGAACTTTCCAATTCATTTTTTAACAAAAAAAACTGAAATTTATGCAAGGGACATTTTTGTTTATCCAACCATTTGGCTAGCCCCAATAGTTGCCGATAACTGAGATATCTAAAGCATCAGCGAAATTCAAAAGGCTATTTAAATTTAAAAAAAATAAAGAATTCTTTTTTTTTATTTGCTTTTAAATTTTTTTTCTGTTACATTTTGGCTAAACTAGGAAAATTTTAAAAAAAGATAAAAAGTTATGTTTTTTTTGTTTGCTTTTAATTTTTTTTCAGTTATATTTCTAATTTTAATCTCTTCTAATCTTTATTAAATATTATTATGCAAGAAGTATCAAAAATGGCGTTAAAAAACGCTCTTAAAAATTGTGAGACAAAAGTAGCTCAGGCTGGTTTTCAACGGGCTAACCAACGGGCTGGATTCCAATGGAATGGCGTTGTATTGCTAGGTGCGGTTTTGTTGAGTTTGCTATTTGTAGGTAATCTGCAAGCACAGAGCAGCGCTAGCACAAAACAGGGATTTTTTGCTGGTATTGTTTATCTACAAGGTTTCGGAGTAGATACCACAAAAACTAGCACAAGCTCTGCTACTGTCTATAGAATCAAATATTCAAACGACAAAACTGGAATAGACGCAACCGGTGGGAATACTTACTGGCCTGGAGGTCCAACAGGAGCAACATCAACTGTAATCAGAGCTTTAGTATCAGCAAACTGTGAAAGAGGCGAAACATCTGTTGATTTAAATGGAGAATCCTTTTTTGGATCAAACGGACTTGAATTTTTTAATGAATCAAACGGACTTGCCTCTTTTGAATCAAACGGACTTGATTCCTTTGATTTTGGTGCAAAACCACCTGAAGCTAGTATTGATTCTGGGGATGCTACTGTAACTAGCTTTGATACTGATGGTGAAATCTTTCATTCAGGATATTTAGATAGAGAAAAAGCCCATTGTTATAGATACTTTTCCTCTGGAAGAACCCCTATTAATTTTTCTGCCTATGAGATAGCGACTCCAGATACGCCTTCAAAACCCCCCGTCACCAGCACAGAGAGCGACTCACTCAAAGGTGTTGGTCTGCAAGTCGGCTGGCGAGGAGAAAAATGGAGAGCCTCCTTGACTCACTTCACTGGCAAAGGTGGAGCTAACGAGCTCGTCAATACAGTGGTGATGGCGGAGTATTTTTTTCACGAGGAGTTTTTTGCAGGAGGCGGTCTAGCGAGTATGAAGCTTACCAATGGCTCTACTAGCGCTTCGGCTACTAGTCCCGTGTTAACGGTAGGCTATAAGGAGAACTTAACTCCCAACCTATTCTTTAATATTAGCTTGACGAAGTATATCTCGGGTATTTCTATAAGCCGTACAGTTTCTGCTCCGATTCCCACTGGCAGAACTTTTAGCGAAACACAGACTGAAAGAGGCGATTCAGCAACGGTTGGAGGAGGAGATGGCCTTGTGGAATTTGACAACACCAGATACGGATTCAACTATAGCACAGGTGTGAGGGATTCAAGAATAGAAGTAACCCAATTCCGCAGCCGAGATGTGGAAATACAAGAAGTCACAACTCCAGCAGCGCAGAAGATAGAAGCCGAAATCAAAGCCCCCGTAGTCGTCAGCATTTCCCTGCTTTGGCGCTTTTAACAAAAAAAAACCTACAATGGATGTTGCAAAGCATAACATGTAGAGACGCCCTACACGGGCGTCTTATATGATGTGCATAAACCACAAAAAAAACTATTTTAATAAAAGTTCTGAATTTATGAGACGCTCGTATAGAGCGTCTCTACAGACCTACATAAAATAAAAAATAACGCCCCGCATTTCCCCAAACATCTTCTTAAGAACGGGGACACATTTTTACCCAAAATGGTTGAATAAGCAAAAAATAACGTTCCCGCAAAAACACCTAAAAAACAAAATTGCAGTGGACATTTTTTTAATTCTGCCCCATAATCTTTTTATTTTTTAGAACTTGACTTTAATAGGACAATTTGCTAAAATAAAACAACCAAATAAAATAACCAAAATAAAAACCTTATAAAAGTAAAATGTTAAGAACAACTACAGCACAAAAATTTACTTCTACTAAAATCTACGATCTTTTGATTGGACTAGGTGCAGAAAAAAAGAGCGCAGAGATTGCTATTGGAGAGTTTGTAGAACTGGTCCCAAAAGCTTTGGCTTCTAGTGCTGCAGAAGCGGGTTTGGATACCACTCTTCCTACGGACAAAGGGGATATCTGGAGATTGGAAGCCATCATTTCAGACAACAAAAGCGATACAGACATAAAACTGAAAGATATTGAGAAGGAAATAATAAAAACCAAAAGCGACCTAGAAAAAACTATAGCAAAAAACAAAAGCGCTACCGATTTGAAAATAGAAAAGATGAGAACAGAAGCAGCAAAAAACAAAAGCGATACCGATTTAAAAATAGAAATGATGAGAACAGAAGCAGAAAAAAACAAAAACACTTTGTTATTTTGGGGTGTGTCAGTCCAGTTAGCAGTTGGTGGGTTGGTTGTAACTATACTGCAACTTTTAAAAACTGCGAGTTAGCAGTAATGTTCAGTTTATGGGAGATAAATTTTATTTATTTTTTTTTAGATTTTTTTTCAATTATCCTCTCAAAAAGGTAATTTTTTTTGCTTTTCGTAAAAGCAAAAAAAAAAAATCTAGCGTTAAGCCAAATGGTTAGAACAGGTACGAACCACCAAAGTGCAGATAAGTACTTTGGCGATAATCTGTCTGAAGTTTAAAACAAAAACGTCATAACACTAATTCAAAACTCTCACTATAGTTTCAAAAATATGTTTAAAAAAACACTTCCCCTACTGATTTTTATTTTTTGTATTAACATTAGCTATGCAAAAACAATTCGCTTTGCAGAATTTTCTCCGAACCGTGGTCTGAGGGCACAAGCCTTACAACAATTTGCTAAAAAATTAGAAAAAGCAAGCAATAAAGAACTCCAAATTCAGTTTTTTTGGGGAGGTTCTTTGTTGAAAATAAGATCTATCTTAAAAGGAGTAGGCGACGGCGCAGCGGATATGGGCTCTGTTGTCGGATTTTTAACCCCTAAGGAATTGAGTCTTTATACTTTGGGAGATTTACCTGTTTCTCATTCTAACGAATGGGCGGATGAATGGGTAGGTATGCGGGCTCTTTCTCAACTGGTGCAAAATTCTGCTGCTATGCAAAAACAATTTGAAAACTCCAATGTAGTTTATCTTTCTAATTATACTACGGGACCTATTCAGTTAATATGCAAAAAAAAAGTGTCTTCTATACAAGAACTACAAAAAACAAAAATTAGAGCGAGTGGTCCTTATGGAAGGGTTTTTTCTAGCCTAGGAGCTAGTGTCCAAAAACTTTCGCAGCCAGCAGTTTATCAAGCCTTGCAAACAGGTTTAGTGGATTGTAACCAGAATTACTACTATTCCATTGAAGCCTATAAGCAATACGAGGTTGCCAAAAATCTGTTAGAACTCAACTGGGGACAGAATATGAGTTTTGGAATTGTTATCAATCAAGATTTTTTACAAAAACTAAGCCCCAAGCACCAAAATTTGATTAAGAAGGTGAGTTTAGAATTTATTGACGATTTTGCAAAAGCTATGATTGAAAATAGAGAAAGCATTCGTCAAAAATTGATAGATGGTATAGATGGTCATCAAGTGAAAGTGGTTTCGTTAAAGAGAAAAGATAAGAAAAAACTTCTTAAGGCTGGAAAAAACGAAATTGAAACTTGGAAATCTAAGAACGGAAACGAGGGAGAAAAACTACTCCGTGAATACCAAAAACTTATTAAAAAATACCAAAAAATCAAAAAAAATAAGGGTTATCCTTGGCAAAAATAAGGAGCACTTTGTAATTAGACAAGTCTGCTTGTTTAGTCTATTGGCGGTATAATCTATTAGGTTAGTCTATTGGCGGTATAATTAGTCTATTGGGAGTTAAACAAAACGTTAATGAAAAGTTCTCATTTTTTTTTAAATTTTGCTGCTGCTTGCCTACTCGTCATTACACTGTTGATTGGTGTGCAGGTATTTCTGCGTAATTTTTTTTTATCCTCCATCCCTGATTACATACAAATTGCAGAAATTTTTATTGCTCTGACAATTTTTTTTCCTTTAATAGGTTTGCACTCCGAACATATTAGAATTAACTTTTTTTTTGATAAATTTTCTCAAAAAACAAAGAGAAAAATAGATTTATTTTCTATGTTCACAGTCTTGTTGATTAGTATTTTTATTGCAATTTCTGCTTGGAATAATTTGCTTTATCAATGGGATTTTCAAAATTATTTTGAAGGAGATTTAAATATTCCTCGTTGGTTACCAAGTCTGTTTTTTTTTATTATTCTGTTTAGTTTTGCAGTGAGTAGCTTTTTAAGATTGGTGAGATTTTTTTTAAAAAGACAAAATGGCAACCTCTAGTAGCTTAGGCTTTCCCAACATAGGAGCGAACTTAGAACTTACTCGCACCATCCAGGGTTTTGTAACTGGTAAAATTCTCCAAGAAACACTAGAAATTTTTGTCAGAAAAATTCGCCAAAAAAAATGGATCGTCCAAAAAAATGCTGGTATAGACCACATCCCTTCTAATGATTTTTCTTATTTTGATTTTGTTTTAGATACGGCAGCTCTTTTCGGGGTCGTTCCTAAAAGATTTCATTGGAATAGAAAAAAACTGGTAGATTTTGAGACCTACTTTGAAATGGTGGGATACCCCATAAATCAAACTACTGTTCGTGATAAAATCATTGCTCCTTTAAAAACAAAAACGTTTTTTGATACAAAATATCAATATGTCGTTCCAGAGTTCACAAGAAGACAGCAATTTTCTTTATCTACTCAAAAACCTGTATTAGAATATTTAGAAGCTAAATCTTGTGGAATAGAAACAATTCCTTCTATTTTAGGACCTTTTTCCTTTTTAATGCTTGGAGAGGGAAATTTTAACAGGCTCTCTCTAATTTATAAACTTTTAAGATGTTATGAGAGTTTATTAGAAAAGTTGAAAAACCGCGGAGCAGAGCGAGTTTATTTTCACGAACCCTGTTTAACACTAAATCTTACTCAAGAGCAGCAACAGATTTTTTATAAAGCTTATAAGCACCTATTATCCCACAGTGATTTACACACTGCTTTGATCAGTTATTTTGGTAGTATTTGTCAAAATTGGGCTGCTTTGGACGGATTACCTTTTTCCACTATTCATTTAGATCTGGTAGCAGATGCAAAACAACTGGATTTTATACTTTCTAAAAATTTAGAATCCTATTCGTCCATTTCTTTAGGAGTAGTAGATGCTACAAATATTTGGAAAAACAATCTCGCTCATTCTTTAAAGTACTTAGAAAAAGCCGCTCGTAAATTCGGTTTAGAAAAAATTCAGGTTGCTCCTAATAGCTCCTTACTTTTTGTGCCTTACGATAAAAATTTAGAGGATTTTTCTTCTCCTGCAATGAAAAAAATTCAACACAAACTAGCTTTTGCTAAACAAAAAATTGAAGAAGTAGCTTTATTAACGAAAGGTTTAAATAAAGGAGCGAAAGTAATCCAAACAGAAATAGATTCTTATTCAAGTTTTAAATCTGTTACAAATACGGTTGCACCAGTAACTTTAAAAACCTCAACTTTAAAGACCTCCGCTTTTAATAAATTATTTTTTCAAAAAAATTTAAATGAAGACAAAATAGTAAACCAGTTAAAAATCAGAAAAACCGCCACTCAAATAAGAGCAAAGAAACAGTTATTAGACGGTTTACCGCAAAACCCACTGACAACTTCAACCTCTTTATCTCTAGTTACAGAAACAATTCCAGAAAAACAATCTATAGATTCCTTACAATCACGATTGGGACTAAATTTAATCCCCTTAGGAGAAGCAGGGTTTTATAGCAGACTAGATAGTTTTTGCGAATTTTTATCGGGCTTTGCAATTACAAAAAATGGATGGGTGCAATCTTTTGGACTAACCTGCTATAAACCTCCAATTTTATACGATGATGTAAAAACACCAGATAACCCTTTTTTCTGTTGTGAACCCATTAAATTTGCTAATGAAAAAAAATATTCTTCAAAAAATTTTAAAGTTCTTTTAACAATGCCTAATACAGTTCTATATCAGTCCTTTTTAAGAAAAGATAAAACTTTTACAGCACTTCTTGAGGAAATTAGCTTGGCAGTTCATAAAACCCTATTAAACCTAGAAAAAGCAAATATTTCTTTTATACAATGGGACATCCCTCCCCTAGAAAATTTATATTGGGAGAGTTTATATTGGGAAAATTTATATTGGGAAAATTCATATTGGAAAAATTTCTTTTGGAAAAGTTTATACTGGAAAAATTTATATTGGAAAAAATCATATTGGAAAAAATCATATTGGAAAAGTTTATACTGGAAAAGTTTATATTGGAAAAATTTACAATCAAAAGGTGCAGTGCAATTAAAAAGCGATTTTTTAGAACAAACTGTGCAATCTCTTGCTTTCTGCAGTCGCGGAATCAAAAAAAAAACACAAATCCATATTTATAGTAATGCGCTTTTCTTTTTGCTGCAGCTGGATAAATTGGAGATTATGGATGTCTGTTTTTTGGAAATTTCACAGAATACTACTTTTAAAGATATTGTAAAAAAAGTTCAATACCTGAAGAAAAAAAAAATAAATGCAAAAATTTCTTTAGAAATAGATTTGAATATCTTGGAAAAGGGGGAGGCGGGCATCTCCATACCGAAAAAAATTCTTCAATGGATGAATAGCAATTTGAAGGATAAACCAATTTGGGTGAGTTTAAAGAGAACCTCTACTAACCAAGAATGGCAAGGGACAGATGTTTCGCAGCGCGTTCAAAAATTAAAGAAACTTTTGAATTTGCATTCTGTTTAGCCAAAGCAGTGTTAAAATTTTTTTTTAACTCTTACCATTTGTGAATAAAGGCTCTGTTACTGCTAAATTAAAACGAGGATGTATTATTTTTTTTCCATTTCATAGGTATTTTTTAATTTTGGTATTGACTTTTTTAGTAATAGCTTTTATTATAGACTTTTGAATTTGCATTCTGTTTAGCCAAAACAAGCTTATTGCTTGAAATTATTTATGGGCTATAGAAAAAGTGCCTTTTGGAACTTTTTCATTTCTTTTTTGGAGTATGCAAGGTTTGTAGTGTTTTTTGCTACGCCATTAAAAAAAATTTTTAACTCTTGAAATACTTGAGTATTCCTGCGAGCTAAAATTTTTTTTTGTCTTGCCTAGCCGTCACATAACGCAAATTCAAAGGTCTATATTTCCTTGTGAAGACTAATTTAAAATTTTCTGGAAACATTGCACTAGAAGTTTTGTAATGGTTTCATACTTTCAAAAACAAAAAAATGAAATTTGAACAGATTAAAGAGTTAATAAAAATTTTGGTAGATTCCAACCTGCACGAAATTAGCTATAAGGAAGGTGAAAATAAAATTGAGCTCAAGAAAGCTCCTGCTTTTGAAGCTATCCCTAATCAATTCACTCCCCGTAGTCAGCCCCATGCCCAAACTGATGCCAAAAGAGATGCCGAAATAGATGAAAATAGTGCTACAAAAACCAAACAAGAGCCTAGCAATACACTTCAGACTAAAGAGACAAAAGAGGATCCTAATATATTTCATGTGGAATCCCCCTTAGTAGGAACTTTTTATCAATCTTCTAATCCAGATGAAGAACCTTTTGTGAAAGTAGGTTCTAAAGTAAAAAAAGGAGATCCTCTTTGTATTGTGGAAGCAATGAAAATCATGAATATCATTGAAGCAGAGGTAGATGGCACAATAGAGAAAATTTATATAGAAAATGCTCATTTTGTGGAGTATAAAAGTAGAATTTTTAGAATTAGAAAGCCTTAACTGTGTTTAAAAAAATACTCATAGCAAACCGCGGAGAAATAGCAATTCGCATTATTAGGGCTTGCAAAATTTTAGGAATTTCTAGTGTGGCAATCCATTCTACTGCTGACGTAGATAGTCTGCATACAAAACTGGCAGACGAATCTATCTGTATAGGTGACGCACCTGCTAGTGAAAGCTATCTAAGAATTCCATCTATTATTGCAGCGGCAGAAATATCTGGAGCCGAAGCTATTCATCCGGGTTATGGTTTTTTATCGGAAAGAGCAGATTTTGTAGATAAATGCAACACTTCTAACATAGTTTTTATAGGTCCTAAAACAGAGCACATAAAGATCATGGGGGATAAGATACAATCTAGAATTATGGCTAGAAATGCAAAAGTGCCGGTAGTAGAAGGTAGCACCGAAGGAGTGCCAACCATCCAAGATGCTTATAAAATAGTAGAAGATATTGGTTTTCCCGTAATGATCAAAGCAACCGCCGGAGGCGGAGGTAGAGGAATGAGAGTTGTCTATTCTAAAGGAAGTTTGAATAAATCTTATGAGATAGCGAGGTCTGAAGCTCAAGTTAGCTTTGGAAATGACGAGGTTTTTATTGAAAAATTTATTGAAAATCCGCGCCATGTAGAAATTCAAGTTTTAGGAGATTCTCACGGTAATATAGCTCATTTGGGGTCTAGAGACTGCTCTTGCCAGAGAAGAAATCAAAAAATCATTGAAGAGTCTCCAGCTCCTTTTTTAAGACAAGAAACGTTAGAAAAAATGCAGACCGTTTCTTTAAATTTGGTAAAAAAAATAGGTTATCTTTCTTTAGGAACTATGGAATTTATTGTGGATAAAAAACAAAACTTTTATTTTATTGAAATGAATACAAGGTTGCAAGTAGAACACCCTGTAACAGAAGAAGTGAGCGGTGTAGATTTAGTGCAAGAGCAAATTAGAATTGCTTCAGGAGAGCCTTTAAGTTTTAAACAAGAAGAAATTTCTTTTAAAGGACACGCTTTAGAATGTCGTATTAACGCTGAAGACCCCAATACTTTTGTTCCATCTCCAGGAAAAATTGAAAGTTATCATTCACCGGGTGGCTTTGGTGTCAGAATTGATTCTTTTGTCTATCAAGGCTATACCATTCCCGTTTTTTACGATTCCTTAATCGCCAAAGTCATTGTCCACGCTGCCAATCGTCCGCAAGCAATTCAAAAAATGAGGCAAGCACTAGATGAATTTTTAATAGAGGGTGTTAAAACCTCTATACCTCTTGAAAAAAGAATACTAGCTAGTCTTCGTTTTCAAGATGGCGAGTTAGGTACAAATTTAATCTCCCATTTTGTAGATAAAAAATGACGCGTGCTTTATATTTTGATGAATTAGAAACTCCTATAGGTAAACTTTGTCTACTGGCTACAGAAGATAAACTTTGTAATATTTACCTGAAAGGAAAACCAAAAAATCTCACTCTTCCTAAAAAAGAAACAGAAATATTATTGCTTGCTAAAAAACAACTAGAACTTTATTTTAAAGGAAAGATAAAAAAATTTTCATTGAAAACCGAAATCAGTAAGACTGCTTTTCAAAAAAAAGTATTGGAGAGTCTGTATAAGGTAGCCTATGCTGCGACTATTTCCTACAAAGATCTGGCTATTCAAGCTGGTTTATCTGCGAAATATGCTAGAGCTGTAGGTGCTGTGATGCGTAGTAATCCCATCCCTATTGTATATCCTTGTCATCGTATAATAGGTTCAAATTCAAACCTAACTGGATTTGGAGGAGGATTGAAAATGAAGAAAGATTTAATATATTTAGAAAAATCAATCTTAAAACAAATTTAAATCTTTGAACTAAATAAAATGTTTCAAAAAGCAACAAAATTTATCCGTTGTGATATGGCAATTGATCTTGGAACTGCCAATACTCTTGTTTTTTTACCCAACAAAGGTGTAGCCATTCGTGAACCTTCAGTAGTTGCAGTGATGCAAACATCTACAGGAAAACCCAAAGTAGTTGCTGTGGGTAGTGAAGCAAAAAATATGTTAGGTAGAACACCTGGTAATATCCAAGCTATCCGTCCAGTAAAAGATGGTGTGATTGCAAATTTTGATGTTACTGCTGAAATGATGAAATATTTTATTAAACGCGTCCAAAAAGAAACTTCTTTTTTCAAACTAAAACCTAGATTGGTTATAGGTATTCCCGCTGGAATAACTCAGGTAGAAAAAAGAGCTGTTAGAGAAGCTGCAGAATTTGCTGGCTCTGGTGAAGTCTACTTAATTGATGAGTCTATGGCCGCAGCTGTCGGAGCTGGTCTACCCATTTCGGAGCCCAACGGTAATATGATTATAGATATTGGAGGAGGAACTACAGAAATTGCTGTCATCTCTATGGGTGGAGTGGTTTATAGTCATTCTAGTAAAATAGGTGGGGATACAATGGATGAAAATATTATCCAATATGTTAAAAAAAAATACAATCTATTGATAGGCGAAAAAACGGCAGAGCAAATTAAAATAGATATAGGTTGTGCTTTTAATGATGTGGAAGCAGAAAGCAATACTAAGGCTGTTAAAGGAAGAGATTTACTAACTGGAATACCTAGAATTATTAGCTTGACGAACCAAGAAGTAATGGAATCTTTGTCGGATATCTGTGAATTGATTATTCAAGCAACAAAAAATGCTTTAGAAGACACTCCCCCAGAATTGGCTGCAGATATTGTAGATAGAGGCATTGTGCTTTCAGGTGGCGGTTCTTTGTTAAGGAATTTAGATATTTTATTGAGAGAAAGAACAAGACTTCCCATAATCTACGCAGAGGATCCGTTATCTTGTGTTGCTTTAGGGGTAGGCTATATATTGAATAATCTAGACCAGTGGAAAAAGTATTTTAAATAGAAATTTTTAGAGTAGATAGACTTGTTTAACTACTGTGTTTGTCTAATTTAAAAATTTTGGTAATTGATTCAATGTTTGCTTACCTTAGAAAAAAAAAAAAAAATATCCTATTCATATCTTTCTTGCTTCTTGCTATTGTTTTTATACAAATTAACAAAAACAAAAAAGGAAATGATTTCGTGCTAGGAAGAATTGTTTTATCCATTGCGCTCCCTGCTAGAAACCTCTCTAATAATATCAAACAAGTTTTTGTTTCTTTCTCCAGACGCTATTTTATACTGATAGATTTAAAAAAAGAAAACGATAGAATAAAAAAAAAACTGGAAGAAAATAGATTGAAAATTCTCAACTACAAAAGTATTGCAGTTGAAAATCAAAATTTAAGAGAAGCTTTTCAATTTGACAAAAAAAACGAAGACCAAAAAAAATTAGCTGAAATTATCGGAAGTGTATCCGATAATTACACTAATTATTTTGTTATCAATAAAGGCAGAAAACATGGAATATTAAAAAACCAAGCTGTTATTAACTCTTTGGGAATAATAGGAAAAATTTTAACTGTGCAAAATACTACTTCTTATGTACAGCTTATCACAAGTAAAAAATCTAATATTCCGGTAATCCTAAAAAGAACCAGAGATAGAGGTATTTTACAAGGAGAGGGTAAAAATTTATTAAGTTTAAAATTTGTTTTCTTAAAAAGTGATATTCAAAAAGGAGATGAGATAGTAACCTCTGGGTTGGCGGGTATTTTTCCTAAAGAATTTCCAGTAGGAACAGTGAAAAATTTTAAAGAAAACAAATACTACTATTCATTAGAAGCGGATATAGAGCCCTATGTGAATTTTTCTAGAATAGAATATGTATTTGTTGTGCTAAAAGCGGTGCAAAACGAAAGCCTACCTCTATTTCAAGAAGAATTATGAAAAAATTCGTCTTTTTTGTAATCCTTTGGTTAGTAGCAATAATATTCCAAGCCTTTTTTGACAGCTATTTTTCAACCCTTAAATTTAGTTTTTTTTTCGCTCTAGCCTACTGCTTAGCTGTTTTTTTTAGAGGATTTTATGATTCTTTGTTCTTAGCCTTTTTAGGGTTAACCTACGATTATTTAAGTTTTTCATTGCTTGGTAGTTACGCCGTAGTCTTTTTTTTTTCTTACTATGTGCCTTATTTTTTTATATTAGAAAAAGAAAATTTTTGGCAGCATATACTCGCCGGATTTATTGTTTTTTGTGGAATGCACTTTTTATGGATATTTATAAATTATCTTTTTATCGCTGAAAACCATCTTTTTACTTTCTTCACCAGCTCTTTGTGGGTAGAAGTCGTACCAACAACTGCATTACTATTACTCGTATTTCTTATAATTAGAAAACTAGAAAGAAAATTTTTTTACCTAGATTAGAAAAAACTATCGCTGAAATTAAAATTCAAAAGTCTATTAAAATTCATTTAGTCCATAATAAAATCAAAAATCCTTTTTTCAAATGAGCACTATAAACAAGCAAGAAAAACGTATTTTAGATAGAAGAGAATTTATTATTAAAGGCTCTTTAGGTGCTGCTTTTATTGTATTAGGGGTTAGACTGTGGAACCTACAGCTAACCAATGGAAATAAATACAAAAAACTTTCTAAAGAAAATCGCATTCATTTGATCCCTATTAGTGGAGTACGCGGTTTAATCTACGATAAAAAAGAATCGCTACTAGCGAAAAACCTTATTTCTTATGATCTAGTCATTATTGATAATAATCAAAAAAATACTCGTAAAATATTTCAAAAAATATCATCCACACTAGGTATTCCTTACCGCTCATTACTAGCCAATTTTACAGTCAACAAAAAAAAAAACCGCTTTGCATCTGTTAAAATTTATAACAATTTAACTTGGAAGCAAGTAGTTCTTGTAGAAACCTATAGAGAAGAATTTCCCGGTGTATCTATTGATATTAGTCAAATAAGACACTATACCCATGAAAACTTTTTGGTTCATGTATTGGGTTATATGAATCAAATTGACCTGAAAAATTTAAAAAAAATAAAAGCCACCCAAGTGAAATCTGCTAGTTTTATTGGTAGTTCTGGAGTGGAAAAATATTACAATGCACAGCTTTTGGGTACTGATGGAGGTTTGAGAATAGAAAATAATAGTGCGGGTAAAATTACTGATTCTCAATATGTAAAAACTCCAGTAGCGGGGGATGATCTTCATCTAAACCTAGATTTAGATTTGCAAATGCATATTTATTCTGTTTTACAACAACGCAAAGGAGCAGTGATTGTAATGAACCCTAAAAATGGAAAAGTCATTGCTATGTGTAGCAACCCTACCTTTAATCCCAATAGATTTTCTTCTTTTTTAAGTAAAAAAGAATGGTTAAACCTTACGAATAACAAACAGGGTTTTTTAAATAACCGCTGTGTGCAAGGACTTTATTCCCCAGGTTCTACTTTTAAGATGGTTGTAGCAATTGCTGCATTAGAAGAAGGTTTGATTGATGAAGAATTTACCTACACTTGTAACGGACATTACAAATTAAATAGTAAACTCTATTATTGTTGGAAAAAAAGCGGCCATGGTAAAATCAATCTAGTAGAGGCTATAGCTGCATCTTGTAATACTTTCTTTTATCAACTTGGATTAAAACTAGGCGTAGAGAAAATTTATGAATATGCTACAAAATTACAGCTTGGAAAAATATCAGGTATTGATATACCGAATGAAAAAAAAGGGCTTATACCTAATAAAAAATGGAAAGAGAAAAATAAGAAATCGAGATGGTTCTTGGGAGAAACTATCGGAGTCAGTATAGGGCAATCTTACATTGCAGTTACACCCATACAATTACTTACTTATGTTAATGCTCTTGTAAATGGAGGAAACATTGTCCAACCCAGAATACTAAATTACATAAAACAAAAAGAAAAAACAATAAAAACCAAATTAAAAACAGAGCATTTGGGGTTTGATCCTAAAAATTTAAATCTAATTATAGAAGGAATGAGTCAATCGGTTTCTAGTCAAACAGGTACAAGTAGAGCTGCTGCTAATTCTATCTTTCCCATGGGAGGAAAAACTGGGACTACTCAAGTAATTAGCTACAAAACCCGTCGCAAAATCATAGAAGAGAAAGGCGAATTAAATCCTGAACTGGAAGACCACGCTTGGTTTGCTGGTTTTGCTCCTGTACATGATCCTCAAATTTCTATTGTGATTTTGTTGGAAAATGGGAAAGCTGGGAGGTATGCTGCGGCTACCGCAAGACAAATACTGCAACCCTATTTTCGTGATAAAACTAAGCTCTCTTAACCTTTTTTTTTGAAAAGTCTTGATGGGCTTAAAAATTTTAATCACAGAGGAGCAGCTAGAAATACCAAAAATGGGTATAAAAACTCACTTTATACCTCCCAGTGATGCGCAAAACAGGATTGCTCGCCAAACTCTTTTTTGGCTTAAAGATTCCCCTTATTTGCAAGTAAAGAGTAAAAACGAAGATAGAAAAGAAGTCCTCCAAATATTAAAAAACTATGGTAAATCACTTTTTTGTTGCATTTTACCTCCCCGATTGAATATTGCTTTTGATATTTCCCAAAGTCTAGAGTTAAAAATTGATTTTCTACTTTGGGAAAACATAGCTTGGGAATTACTACACAACGGAAACAACTGGTTAGCCTTAGAAGGCGGAGTAAAAAGAATCCATTCAGGAAAAGCTAAGATGCGCTATCCATCAGCTAAACAAATCGCGAATTGGCAATTCTTTAGCTCCCACAATCATTTTCTCTCACCAAATTTTGAAACAAACCATCAAACTCCTTCTTTTGAGTTTTATTATTCTCCACACGACTGGTTCATAGAAAATAAATTCAATCTACAAGAAAATATTCAGTGGAATATTTTTTTAAATGGAACTTTAGAAAATTTTCGTTTTATTTTCAAAACCAATCCACGTTATCTTTTTCTACAAGGATTTTTAGATATAACTCAAATGCTTTTCTTCTCTAAAAACGAAGACAGAGTTCAAAAAAATATACTGGATTTTCCTTTTATAGATGCCATAGAAAAAGGGTTAGAGCTTTTAGTAGTGAATTTCAAACAAATTAAAGATTTAAAAGATGGTAGCCACTGCGTTTTGCTAGAAAAATTTTTTGATTTGGGAATACCTTCTCTCATCAACTTTTCTGGCTCTATTCATAGAAAAAATATTCGCACCTATATGTCTTGTTTGATTGTGCAAATTGCTCAAGGAAAAAATATTTTTGCTTCTCATCTCCACGCACTAAAACAAATGTCCCAGACTTTAAGTTATAGTTGGGATTGGCTCTGGATTCAATTTTGGGAAAATGACAAATTTATTGCTCCTCAAAAAGCAAATGCCATCATAGATTATCAACAAAATAGTCTAATGAACAAAAAATATTTTTCTAGGCAGAAATTTTGGTATTTAAGAAAGTTTTATGGAAATACTCAAACACTACTAAACTTAAAAGAAAAAATCGTGAACTTGTTTTCTGGTAGCAAGAATAATCTGGCAGAAAATATTTTATGGATTCAAGACGATCTTTTGCAAAACGCAGGTAATTATCTTCATCGTTTTGCAATGGAATACTACCAAGACTACCAGTATATTCAAATAAGTATTAGGGGAGACAATCTAAAATATTCGGCAAACCAAACCCAAAACAGTAACAAAAACAATTCTTTAGAAAAATATATTGAGCAAGCAAAAAATTTACTATTCCCTACAAAAATGAATTTTTCTATTTGGGATACAATTTACCGATTAGAAGAAAAATTAGAACCACAAATGAAAAATCTGCTCTTTATTTTTTTGTTGTCCGGAGATCTTTCTCCTTCTTTTATAAAATGGCTATCAAAAAAAAAAGAATTTAAAATCATAATAGTAGTTCACGAAAAGAAAGAACCTAGTTTCCGAGAAACCCCGTATAAGCTAAACAGAATATTTGCTCTTAACTCTTTAAATTGGGATGAAGTTTTAAATTTTTTTGATTACCCCACTAGAAAAGCTATCCAAAAATCTTTACCTTCCAACGCACAACTCAATTCTCTCGCTCTTTCTTACCGTCTGGTTAAACTAGTCTATTTGGCTAAAAATTTGAGCGCTAAAAATTTATGGCAATCTTTAGGGCAATCTTCAGATATTAGTCAAGAAGAATCGGTTTGGAAACAAATTATTGATAATTTACCACAGCAACTATCTCCTTTAGCACAACAAATTTTATTGATTTGCTATCTTTTTACTTCTTTTATACCAGTTAAGTTTTTAGAAGATCTTTTAGGTATAAAAGATTTAGATAGCTATTTAGAAAAACTTTACCACTGTCATTTATTAGAAAAAAGCTTAGACCAAAAACAAATATCTTTAGAATCTGGATTTTGTTTCTTGCTCACAAAATATGCTTTTTTTGAACAAAAAAAGCTCCAACATACCAGAACTTTTTTACTAAAATTTTTTACAAAAAAAGAAACTTTTGAAATGTATCAATCTACTTTCTCTTATTATATTTTTTCTAATTTAGACGATATTTTAGAAATAGAAGATAAAAACATCTCCTACCAGTATCTAAAAGATATTTTTGCTTTTCTTAAATGGGATAGCAAAAAAATTTTTTACTATAAAATTTTTGAAAAAATAGCCCATTTTTCTGAGAAAAGAACTCTGCTTTGGCTTTGTAGTTTTTATCAAGAAAGCCTATTTTATCAAAAAAATTCTGAATCTGTAGTAAAATTACAAGAAATAAACGAATTTTTAGAAATAAAAGAAGAGTGGGAGCTTCTCTTTTATAATCATCTTATTTTAGCAAATTATTTTTTAATAAAAGAAAATCATCAAAAAGCGAGAGTTTTTTTAGCTCCAGTTATAGAACTTTTAAAAGAAAAAACTAGCTCTTTTCAAAATATCAGTGATGTTGCTTTTCTATTGATAGGATTAGACGACACAAATACTCTTAAATCTTTACTAGAGCATTTTCCTTTCTATAGCGCATCGCAAAAGCACGGTAAGTGTGAGCTAGAAAACAGTTACATCAAAGCTTACCAGTGTTATAAACAAGGCGATGAAAAAACAGCTTTAGCAGTCTTGTGCAGCAAAATAGAACTCTCTACAATAGACATTACCCGTTACTACAAAATTTATGCTATCTATATTACTTTATGTAGTAAATTCCAACGGATTGTAGAGTTAAAAAAATTTTTAGAAAAAATAAATTTTGAGGAAAATTGCCTCTACTACCCTTACAAACTGTTAATTTCCACTTTGTTTAATGTTGCACTACAAAATAAATTGCTTTTTAGACAAAAAGAAAAAATAGATGAAGGTTTTGTGGATTTATTAGAAAAATATTATAGGATTGCTCAAAAAAACAAAGATAAAGACAAAAAAGTCTTTACTTATGCCGACCTACTTGGTAAATTACACTATGAAATGGGTAATAAAAAAAAATACAAATTTTATCTTGAAGAATATTATGAAGAAATCAACGATTTGCCTAAATAAAAGTTACTTGAACAAAATTGGTGGCTGCTGTGTGAAAATTTACTTTGCCATTCTTTTATTTCCTCTGTTTTTTTCCTGCACGCAGCAGCCTAACGCCCTAGCAGTTAGAGAAGTATCCACGAACGAAGCAACTTATTTTTCAGGTTTAGGCGTAGAATCTAACAATATAGAGCAAATTTCTCAAAAAATGGTTTCCGATTTACTCTCATCCGATTTTTACATACAAAGTAAAAAATCACCCGTTGTTATTTTGGAGGGAGAATATTTTATCAACGAATCTTCACAAATTATTAACACCAATCTGCTTGCAGATAAGATGAGAGTGAATTTATTGCAAAAAACCAAAGGTAAAATTAATTTTGTCACCCGTGCTAATCTTAAAGTTTTAATCAAAGAAGCAGAAACATCAGGCAAAGATATAGATCTTATAGAAGCAGACTACAGAGTAGTAGCTAGGATTTCTTCTATTAGTAAAGTGTCCAATGAAACAGGTGTGAAATCAAACTATTTCCAATTTGCTATAGAATTTTTAGATCTTAAAACAGGTTCTCTAGTTTGGGCTAGTATCTATGATTTTAAAAAAATCGGAGCTGATGATTCCATCTATCGTTGATTCAAATAAAAAGATTAGACCTTTGAATTTGTGTTATGTGACGGCTAGGCAAGGCAAAAAAAATTTTTAGCTCGCTGGAATACTGAAGTATTTCAAGAGTTAAAATTTTTTTTTAACGCTGCATAGGCTAAACAGAACGCAAATTCAAAAGTCTAAAGATTTCATTTCTGTATGAAAAACCTACAAAACTATTCTCTAGTTATTTGCAGTCTTGCTTTTTTATCCTGTGCTGCTAGTAATCCTCAAAAAGGAGAAAGAATTTTATTAAACAAGATGATTGAAGGAAAATATTTTTTAGATAAAAAAGAATATCAAAAATCTAAAGAAAATTTTTTGTTTGTTGCCCAAGAAATCAATCGGGTATGGAATAAACCAGAAGAAAGTAAAAAAGTGCGTCAATTTTGGTATGAAGAAGGTATCAAATCTTTTAAAGGAGAGCCTCACGAAAGGAGTATGCTGTTTTATTATCTAGGGCTACTCTTTTTGAAGGAAAAAGACTACGGCAACGCACAAGCCTCTTTTGCGCAATCTATTCTGCAAGATGCTTTTGCAGAAGAAGAGCAGTATCGTGCTGATTTTGCCACTGCCTATTTTTTACAAGCTCTAGCGCAACATCATTTAGATAGCAATCAACTTTCCCAAGCTAATCTTAAAAAATTCAAAGAATTGAAAAAAAATTTCTTAAAAAAAAAATTTCAATTTGGAAATAGTATTTTTGTTATAGAAACAGGGGATGCTCCTCGTAAAATTAATGTAGGAAAAAGAGGCGAATATTTAAGCTACAAAAAAGGTATAGATAAAATTTATTTTTTAAAAATTCGCATTTTAAACAGTGAATCAAATAGTAAAGAGATTGTAACTTTTCCTATTGGAGATGTTTATTGGCAAGCTATTAGTAGAGGAGGTAGACCTATAGACGCCATTGCAAAAAATAAAGTTATTTTCAAGGATACAACAAAAGTTGTTTCTGATGTTTCTTTAGAAATAGCAAAAGAAATTTCTTTTCATTCCAGCAACGACGATGCATTAGCTGCCGCTCTAATAATAGGAATAGGAGCAGCTATTCTCTCAAGTTCCACAAAAACAAAAGCAGATACACGCCATTGGGTAAATCTTCCCAACTCTATCTATCTTTTGAATCTGAAATTAGAAGAAGGAGAATATCCGATTGAGATAGATTTTTACGATAAAAACTATCATAAATTTGATGTCTTAAAAGAAACTATTGAAATAAAAAAAGGTTTGAATTTTTTTAGATGGACTCGCAATTAGTAGAAACATTCCAAACAACTATTGAATGCGAGAACAAAATTCAAGGTATAGGGTTGCATTCAGGTCAATTATGCTTGTTGCGCGTTTTGCCCTGTGATAGTGGAAAAATTGTTTTCTGCCGCACAGATTTAGACAACCGAGAAGTCCCTGCTTCTTGGCAGTACTACAAACAGAGTCTACTCTCTACTTGTCTAGAAAAAGAAGGCATAGAAATCAAAACATTAGAGCACTTTATGTCGGCACTCAATGCCTTAAAAATAGATAGCTTACGTATTGAAATCAACTCTGCAGAATTACCTATTTTAGATGGCAGTGCTTTAGATTGGGTTCATTTTTTAAAAAAATGTAAAACAAAAACTCTGCAAAAAACAAGAAAAATTTTCACTCCTACCTCTGTTATTAAAGTAGGAGATGAAAAAAATTATGCTAGTTTTTCGCCATCTAAAGAGCAAAATTTTCGTTTTTTCATAGAATTTGCTCACCCACTGATTAAAAAACAATTTTTTTCGTTTACTCTCACCGAAGATACTTATGAAAAAAAAATTGCCCCTAGTCGCACTTTTGGATTTGAAAAAAACATAGTAGAATTGAGAGCAGCGGGATTAATTAAGGGTGCTAATCACAAAAATGCAATAGTATTAGCAAAAAATGGAGGAATGCTCAACAAAGAAAATCTACGGTTCAACGATGAATTTGTAAAGCACAAAATTTTAGATGCTATAGGAGATCTCTACTTGAGCGAATTTCATATAATAGGGAGCTATTATGGACATAAATCATCTCACGAAATCAATCTAAAACTACTACAAAAAATCTTTACTTCTCAAGTAGATTAAAAAACTTGCTTTTTAATTTTTTTAATATTACAATGGATTTTTATAGAAGATATTCTTTAAATTAAACAAAGTTTTTGTAAAATAATCATGAAAGATCTTTCACTCACTTCAGCAATATCCGAAATCAGTCTTGATAAAGACATTGATAAAGATTTGATTGTGCAAACAATAGAAAAAACTATTGTAGATGCCGCAAAAAAAAAATATCCCCAGCATTCTAATATAGAAGCCCAATTTGATGAAATTTCAGATAATATACGTTTATATTACTACAAAACTGTCACCAAAGAAATAACTGATGAAAATAACGAAATATCTCTGAGCCAAGCAAGAGAAATAGATCCAGAAGCCCAGTTAGACGATGAAATTAGCTATGAAATAGAAGAATCAGATTATAGCAATATCATCGCTCAGACTGCGAGACAAGGTTTTTTTCAAAAAATCAGTGAGCTAGAAAACTCTCTACTTATAGAAAAATATACTAGTCAAATCGGTAAAATTGTTCATGGGACAGTTGGACAGGTTAATAAAAACCGTAGCGTTATCCATCTCAAAAAAAATGTAAGCGCTATTTTAGATCCCAGAGATGCAATACCTTTTGAAAAGTTGTCATCAGGTGATGCTGTTAAGGCTTTGCTTAAAGAGATAGACGAAAAGGATTCAAAGAAAAAATTTTTAAAACTTTCAAGGACTCATCCTGATTTTTTGATGAAACTCCTTGAACTAGAAATTCCGGAAGTTGATGATAAAACAATAGAAGTATTAGCCGTGGCTAGAGATCCCGGTAAAAGAGCAAAGATAGCAGTAAAAACTAACAATCCTGATGTAGATCCTGTAGGTTCTTGTGTCGGAAGAGGAGGAGAGAGAATTCAAACTGTCGTCAATGAACTCAATGGAGAAAGAATTGATGTCGTTAAATGGTCAAGTGATTTAAAACAATTTATAACGGATTCATTAGTTCCCGCTGAAATAGATCATATAGACCTAGATACAGAAAATAATACAGCTAATGTTTTTATAGACGACCAAAATCTCGCTTTAGCCATTGGGAAAAGAGGGCAAAATGTCAGATTAGCCTCGAAATTAACTCAATTTGAATTAAATATCCGCACATTAGAAGACGCTAAATCCAAGTCAGAAGAATCGGAAGACACAGAAGATATTCCAGAAGTGCGCCTTTTTAGTAAAGATGATCCTCAAAAAGGAGTAGCAGAAACAACCCCCAAAAAAGACGAAACAGTAAAAGACAAAACAGCAAAAGAGGTGACAGAAAAAAAAGTAGCAGAAATAACCCTTAAAAAAGAAGAAACAGAAACAATCCCTAAAAAAGACGAAACAGCAAAAGACGAAACAGTAAAAGAGGTAGCAGAAACAATCCCCGAAAAAGACGAAACAGTAAAAGAGGTAGCAGAAACAATCCCCGAAAAAGACGAAACAGTAAAAGAGGTAGCAGAAACAATCCCTAAAAAAGACGAAACAGCAGCAGAGACAATCCCAGCAAAAGACGAAACAGAAACAATCCCTAAAAAAGACGAAACAGTAAAAGACGAAACAGCAAAAGAGGTAGCAGAAACAATCCCAGCAAAAGACGAAACAGTAAAAGAGGTAGCAGAAACAATCCCCGAAAAAGACGAAACAGAAGAAACAGTAGCAGAAACAATCCCTAAAAAAGACGAAACAGAAGAAACAGTAGCAGAAACAATCCCTAAAAAAGACGAAACAGAAGAAACAGTAGCAGAAACAATCCCTAAGAAAGACGAAACAGCAAAAGACAAAACAGCAAAAGACGTAGCAGAAACTTCAAAAGAAGAGATATCTGCTTCCAATGAAACAGAATCTGTTACAGCCCACTCCGATGTAGCAGAAACCTCTCCAAAAAATCATACAGAAGATTCTTCTATAAAAAGCGGAGTTTAATAAACCGTAATCTCACATTTTTTAAAGCAAATAATGGATATTCAAGAATTAGCTAAAAAACTTCATATTAAGATTCCAGAGCTAATCAAACTGGCAGAAAAAGTCTTAAGAAAGGAAAATCTTTCCTCCGCTACTACTATTAATTTATCTGAAGAGATGACTATGGAGGTGGCTGTCCGAGAATACCGCAAAAATACTCCCCCAAAAGCCACATTACGAAAAAAAGCCGATAAAAACCCCCCAAAACCCATAAAGCCAAAAGAAGTTTCTCCAGACTTAGAACAACCTGAATTTAAAGAACCCGATAAAAAAACAACTACAGAAAAACCTCCTCAAAAAACCACTCCTTCAACGCCTCATTTTTTAAACAAGAAAACTGCAACTAAAGAAGAAAATTTTGAAGACGATGCTATCCCTATAAAAAAAGATAAACAAAAAAAAGACAGACTAGGAAAAGACGAATTCTCCAATAAGGCAAATTATTTAGATATTATCGCAGAAGAATCCGAATTAGAAAGCATCCCAGAAAAAGACGAAACAGAAACACTTACAGAAACTAAAGATAGTCCTAGCAAAAAACCTGCTTTCGTTCCTTCTTTTAAAAAAAAGAAATTCAAACAAAAGAAAAAAGAAAAACATATTTTCAACCCGCGTAAAAAAGAAATTACTATTACTTCCTCTTTAACTGCTGTGCAATTAGCCAGTGTTATAGGTAAAAAAGTGAAAAATATTTCTAAAATTTTAAAACAACTCAATCAAAAGGAAGATAAAGATTCTTTAATAGAACCAGAAGCTGCTCAACTTATCGCCGAAGAGCTAGGAATAGAGTTAGTCCTTAAAAAAACTAAATCTATAACCGATTTACTTACACAAAAAAGTAGCACAGAAAATTTACAAACCCGTCCTCCTGTGGTGACCATTATGGGGCATGTAGATCACGGAAAAACTTCGCTTTTAGATTGTATTCGCAATTCCAATATAGCCGTCAAGGAAAAAGGAAATATCACTCAGCACATAGGGGCTTACAATGTAGAAGTAACAGGCAGTAATATTACCTTTTTAGATACACCGGGGCACGAAGCTTTTAGTGCAATGCGTGCTAGAGGTTCTAATATAACTGATATAGTAATTTTAGTGGTTGCTGTAGACGATGGTATTAAACCTCAAACTATAGAAGCAATTCAACACGCTCAAGCTGCGAAAGTTGCCATCATCGTAGCCATTACGAAATGCGACAAGCCCGAATTTAATCCTAAAAAAATTATGGAAGATTTGATGCAATATAATTTAATTGCTGAAGAATATGGAGGAAAAATAACTATGTTGCCTGTTTCTTCCCAAACCAAAGAAGGAATTAATGAGTTACTAGAATTAATTGTGCTTCACGCCAGTAATATGAATCTAAAAACAAATTTTGACTCCCCAGCCAAGGGTGTAGTTATAGAATCTAAAGTAGATAAAAACAAAGGCAACCTCGTCTCCCTATTAGTTCAAAGTGGTACTTTAAAAATAGGAGATTATATTTTAGTCGGCAAGTATCACGGTAAAGTCCGAACCCTAAACGATGAAAACGACCAAAAACTAAAACTAGTCACTCCTTCTCTACCCGTAGAAATGATGGGCCTATCCCAGATTGCTCCTGCTGGCACTTCTTTTCAGGTAATAGATGAAAAATTGGCAAAAACAGTAGCTGAAAAAATCATTTTTGAAGAACAGCAAAGAATAATGAAAAAAACTGTAGCTAGCGAAGAAGATTTTTTCCAAAACCAAACAGGAGTTAAAGAATTGATTTTGTTACTAAAAGTAGATGTGCATGGCTCTATTGAAGCAGTTCGGCATTTAATAGAAAAAATAAAAAACGAGCAAGTGCAAACAAAAATTATCCTTGTAGGAGTGGGAGCTATCAATCTATCTGATGTCAACCTAGCTGTTACTACAAAAGCTACTATTGTAGGTTTCAATGTCCGAGCAGAAAATGTAGCTAAAAAGTTAGCCGATAGCGAAAAAGTTCTTATCCAAACCTTTGATGTGATTTACGAATTACTAGATAGTGTCAGAGCAATGCTTTCTGGAATGCTGACCCCCATTGTTGAAGAAACTCTACAGGGTCAAGCCAAAGTATTGGAAACATTTTATGTAAAAAAAGTAGGGCAAATTGCAGGTTGTCAAGTAGAGAGCGGAAAAATTATCAAAGATTCTATATTAAAAATTATTCGTGATAATGTAGTCATTCACCAAAACAAACTCACATCCCTAAAACACTTTAAAAACGATGCCAAAGTAGTAGAGGAAGGCAACGAATGCGGTTTAAATATTCAAGGCTATAAAAACTTTAAAGCAGGCGATACAGTGGAGTGTTACCAACAAACCGAAACACATGTAGAACTCTAATTTTTGCCCAAGTTTTTTCTTAAGGCTCAAGAGCAGAAATTATTTTTTTCTAGGAAAACTATAAGCATTAATTTTACTAGTTTTTATATTAGCACCCACTAAAGCTTCGCAAAGTTTGAATCCAACTAAAACACCGTCAATAACAGGAATTTTACATTCTTCACTCAAGGCTAAAGCCAAATCAGCCATGCCTGCACAACCTAAGATGATTGCTTCGCATTGATCTTCTTGAATAGCTTTTAGAATTTCTGCCTTCACCATTTTTCTGGCTCCTGAATTTGGATCTTCTAATGCTAATACTGGAATGTTAGCAGATCTTATTTTTTTAACGAATTTATTCATACCATAGCGATAGGCTAATTCTTCTATAATAGGAACAGAACGCGGTAGAGTTGTAATTACAGAAAAAGAATAGGCGACAATGGATGCTGCATGCATAGCTGCTTCGCAAATACCTATTACAGGTCCTATAACTAATTCTCGGATTGCTGCTAATCCAGGATCATCAAAGCAAGCAATCAAATAGCCATCCGCACCCCATTGTTTAGCCTTTTCCACTTCATTAATAAGGCAAGGAAGACTCATAACTTTATCAAAGTGTCCTTCTATAGATGCGGGAGAATCTTGAGGGTTGCTAGCAAAAATTTCAGTATTAGTTTGTTTATATTTTTCTGCTACAAGCCGACATTTTTCTGTCATCGCAGAAGTAGAATTCGGATTGATGATTGCAATTTTCATATTCTTATTTGGTAAGTATTATGTTTCTAAACTTCCACCGAGGTAGATTTTGCGAATGCGATCATCGTTTAATAAATCGGAAGATTTACCTTTCATTGCTATCTTGCCTGTCACCATCACATAAGTTCTATGGGATATTTTTAAAGCTAGTTGTGAATTTTGCTCTACTAAAATAACAGATACGTCGTCTTCTTTGTTAATAGCAATAATGGATCGTGCAATATCTTGAACTAATTTTGGAGCTATACCTAAAGAAGGTTCGTCCATAAGCAATAATTTTGGTCTTGACATTAAAGCTCTTCCGATTACCATCATTTGTTGTTCGCCTCCACTCATAGTGCTAGCTTGCTGTCCGTACCGTTCCCGCAATATTGGGAATTTATTTAAAATTTTTTCTAAATCGTCTTTAACGCCCTGCTTATCCTTGCGACTAAAAGCCCCCATGAGTAGATTGTCTTTAACACTCATATAGGGAAAAATTCTCCTCCCTTCTGGTACCATTACAATACCTTTAGAGACTAAATCACAAGGCTTATCTCTAATAATAGAAACATTGTTGTAGCTGATATCACCCGATCGTATTCTTTCAATCCCAGTGATTGCACGCAACACAGATGATTTACCCGCTCCATTTGCGCCAATTAAGGCAACCGTTTCTCCTTCATCAATGTGAAGAGATACTTGACGCACAGCGTGCACTTGATTGTAGTATAAATCAACTTTTGAAAAATCTAGTAAATGTTTCATTATAAACCTATTTCGTCATCTTTAACTCCAAGATAAGCCTCAATTACTTTGGGATTGTTTTGAATTTCTTTAGGCGTTCCTTCCGCAATTTTTTGCCCAAAATTAATAACTATAATGTGTTCTGAAATATTCATTACTGCATGCATATCGTGTTCTACTAATAAAATGGTAACCCCGCTTTTTCTAATTTGGCGTATCATTTCCACTGCTTTCATAGTTTCATCTTGATTCATACCTGTAAAAGGTTCGTCTAGTAATAAAATTTTAGGATTGACAGCCAAACCTATCGCAATCCCCAGCGCTTGTAAATATCCATGAGGTAGACCACTAGCTAGCTGATTACTAATATGAGACAATCCTAAAAAGGATAAAATTTTATCTGCAGATTTTCCAAATTTTTCATTATCTACTTTGGCTGTTTTGCTATTCAAAAAAAACCCCAACAGGCTAGCCTTAGATTGTAGATGGTGTGAAATAATAACATTATCACGAACAGTCATAGAACTAAAAATCGTAGTTTCTTGGAATGTTCTTATTATTCCCATTTTAGCGACTTTATGGGGTTGTAATCCAGATACAGTTTTCCCTTCCAAAGTAATTACCCCAGAAGTAGGCTTTAAGAAAGAAGAGATTAGTTTAAATAGAGTAGATTTGCCAGCTCCATTAGGTCCAATAATAGAAAGAATTTGTCCTTCATTTACAGAAAAACTCACTTGATTGACAGCAGTCAAACCACTAAATTTTTTTGTGACTTTATCTACTACAAGTATAGGGTTCATTGGTTATTTCTTTTGAATTTTATACTCATCAATCCATTCGGTAAAAAGACCATTAATAAAACTAGAATAGATGAATAAACTAATAACTGCCATTTGCCAATTTTAAATAACAAGTCCCAACCAAAATACAATACAAAAGTACCTACTATAGGACCTAACACACTTCCTAATCCTCCTAAAAAACAGTAAAGTATAAAATTTACAGAATCTGTTATTGCAAAACTAGATGGATAAATAGATTGAGTAAGAACTACAAAGACAGAGCCTGTAATACTTCCTAAAAAAGATGATATGGCGTAAATAATGATTCGTAAATAAGCAACATTTACTCCAATAGAAGAAGCAAGTTCTTCGTTTTGCTGTAGAGAACGACATAAATGCCCTAGTCTTGAATGCACCAAACGATAAACTCCAAAAAAAGTAATTATCATTATGATTGTAGCAAGATAGTAAAATGCGACCTTTATATGTTCAATAGTGGAAAAATCAGGAATGACTGTTATTCCGAATATAGACAGCTTTTGTGGTAAAGGGATACTAATAATCCCTCTGGCTCCATTAGTAATAGGCACTACAAGAGTAAACAAACGCATTACCTCAGTTAATACTAAAGTAATCATAGCAAAATAAACTCCTTTTAGACGCAATATCGGTAATCCTACAAATATACTAAAGACAACACAAACGAGACCAGATATTGGGATAGTGAACCAAAAATTCAGACCATATTTAGTTACTAAAATTGCAGTAACATATCCTCCTAAAAGACAAAATGCTCCTTGACCGATATTGATGCGGCCAATATAAAAAGTTAACCAAACACCAGCGCTAGCAATACTTAATAGAGCAACAGAAGTTATCGCATAAAACCAATCGTTGCGGTTTAATAGAGTTAAAATAACTGGTATTACAATTAAAATAATAAAGAGACCTATGAATAAGTATAATAATTTTTTATTCATACCCCTATCCCCACGGTTTACCCATTAAACCATGGGGTCTAATGCTTAAAAAAATCATTAACAAAACAAAAATAATTAAGTGAGTGAAATCTCCATAACCGTATTGTGCGAGAAAAGATAAACCTACAGATTCTAACATTCCTAAAATAAAACCACCTATAATAGCACCTTGGATCACACCCGCACCTCCTATCATAACCATTAAAAATGCTTTGATAGATAAACCAGTACCGATTCCAGAATTTACTCCCGTTAAAGCTACTAATAAACCTCCACCTAATCCAGCAAAAGCGGCTCCTAGCGCAAATCCCACCATACTGTAAAAATCAACATTAACCCCCATCAAATGAGACGCCATTTTGTCTTGTGCTAAAGCACGCATAGCTCTACCTGGTTTTGTCCAACGCATAAAAGCAATAAAAACAAAAATTAAAATAACTGCATATAGCCCTATCACTAACCGATCATAGGCTATGTAAATATCTAAAATTTCATTGACATATATTCCTTCAACAATTTTCGGAACTCCTCTTTGTTTATCACTAAATACTAATAAAATAATAGCATCTAATAAAAAAGCAGTCCCCGCCGCCAGTAGCATAGAACTTTCTGCTCTCACCGATCTTTTCAGCACAGTGCGAAAAAAAAACCGTTCAAAAATTGCTCCTACAATACCCACTGTGATTGCCGAACATATTAAAGCCAACCAAAAAGGAAACCCCCATTGACCATAAACAACATAACAAACGAAAGCCCCCAAAACAAACATTTGTCCGTGAGCAAAATTCAATACATTCATCAACCCGAAAATCAGAGTTAGCCCAACCGCCAATAAAGCATATTGAGACCCTTGTATTAATCCATTTAAAATAATCTGTTCCATTACTTGAATGTAGAAGAAAAGTTAACAAGAACACTACCTAGCATAAACTAGGTAGTGTTCTCACCTATACACTAATTTCCTTTTGGAATTAGTCTACAGAAGCAACGAATAGTGTTTGGAATTTACCATTTTTGAATTCATTCACGACTAGTGGAACTGAGATTTGGCGTTTTTGACCAAAAGAAGTTGAACCCACATAAGTTAGCTTAGCCTTCTTACTTTTCACAAATGGATTTCTTGCATTCAAAGTATTCATAGTTTTTTTGAATTCCTCTACATCATTAATTGCTTTAGGATTCGCTTTCAGTGTTTCTAGAATATATTCTAAAGCATAAACTTTAGTATTAGATTCATCATCGTATTGGCCATATTTTTTAGTATAGCGTTTGATGAATTCTTTCATTACTGAAGAACGAATTTTAGGAGTAGAAGCCCCCCCTACAGAAATAAAGCCATTAGCAAGTTTCCCTGCACCTTCTTGCAAGATTTTAGAATCCTGTGCTGTTTCTGTAGAAATATATCCTTTAAAACCTAATTCACGCGCAGCGCGAATTAACAAAGGAGCATTTGCTGGAGCGACACCAGATAACACCAATAGATCTGGTTTGTTTTTAATAACAGGCAAGACTATAGGCACAAAGTCCCTTGTGTCGTTCTGATATGTATTCCTAGAGGATAGAATTTTCAATCCTAAGGCTTTCGCAGTAGCTACACCACCATCTCTTTGGCTTAAAGGATCCGATTCATTCGCAGCAATAAACGCAATAGTTTTTACACCTTTCTTTGTTTTAAGATACTTGTAAATTGCTGGAGCGGATTGATAATTTGCCACCATACCCAATACCGCATTAGATGCTGGTTTTTGATAAAGTGCTTTTGGAAAAGCATAAGGGAAATAAACAATACCATTCTTTTCTGCTACAGGACGAACTGCCGCAGCACCATCATCAACATTCGGACCTACAACATAATGAATCCCCTGTTGTGCCATTTTTTCCATACCAGCAATAGCCCGTTTGGGATCTTTTTGATCGTCAAATGTGACAATTTGAAGTTTGTATTTCTTACCTCCAATAGTAACTCCACCAGTTTC
The DNA here is from genome assembly GCA_965216635.1 of bacterium. Classification (GTDB taxonomy): domain Bacteria; phylum SAR324; class SAR324; order XYD2-FULL-50-16. The sequence continues at coordinate 931,819 of OZ244188.1, read as the reverse complement.
ATTTAGCCAATCAGCACGAACTTGCATAGATCTAACATTGGAAGCTCCCCAAGCAGCTGCTGGACCGCTCGTTACTCCTACAAAACCTATCTTTAATGTCTCAGCAAATGCTGTCAAACAAGTAAACAAAGATAAGCTAATAACCAATAATGATCTAATAAGTGATTTTCTTTTCAACATATTTGATTGTATTTTAATTAAATTTAGCTAGCAATTACTAGCACGACTTTAAAATAGTCTTTTTTTAAAAAAAAATAAACCTTTATTAGAGAATTTTTTAAAAAATAGGGAATTTTAGCGTTTCGACTAGATAAATCTTTGAAAAAAAGCTTAATTTGATAGAATTTTGAATTTGCCAAATAGGACAAAACTAGCTGTTTAGCCTATGCAGCGTTGAAAATTTTTTTTAACTATTGCCAGTTGTGAAGAAATGCTCTTCAGTATTCCTACAAGCTAAAAAAATTTTTCGCACCTGTTCTAACCATTTGGCTAGCCCCAATAGTAGGTAAGCATCAGCGAAATTCAAAGGTCTATAATAATCTTAAAATAGGATTGACAGAAAGAGTAGAAAGAAGTATGCTTTTAAAAAAAAGTTAAAAAGATGCAGAAAATAAAAAATTTAGTGCTAGGAGGTGGACCTGCGGGTTATTGTGCGGCAATCAGACTAGGACAGCTCAAACAAGAATGCCTCATTGTAGAAAAATCCCGTATGGGTGGAACTTGTCTCAATGTTGGCTGTATTCCCTCCAAAGCACTCATTCACGCTGCTGCAGAATACCAAAAAATCAGTAAAGAATTTCCTAAAATTGGCATTTCTGTAACGTCTCCCAATATAGATTGGCAAAAAACTATAGAATGGAAAGACAAGCTAGTGCATAAAATCACTCAAGGGGTAGAGTTTCTTTTGAAAAAAAATCAAGTCAAAATACTTTATGGTACAGGAGAGTTGTTGGATAAAAATTTAGTGAAGGTAAAAACCGAAGATAAAAAAGAGGAAGAAATTCAATTTGAAAATATTATTTTGGCGACTGGTTCATCAGTAATAGAATTACCGCAGTTTCCTCTGGATCACAAAATGATTCTGGATTCTAGCGATTTGCTCGCCTTAGAGAAAATACCCAGCTCCATTGCTATTTTAGGCGGGGGTATTATAGGTTGCGAGTTAGGAGGGATTTATGCAGCTTTGGGTGCAGAAGTGAGCATTGTAGAAATGGAGACAAGAATTTTAGTACCTTTTGAAAAAGAAGCTAGTGCGATTGTAGAAAAAAAAATGAAATCTCAAGGAGTGAAATTTTTTACTATGACTAAGGCACTGAGTTGCGAAATAAAAAACAATAAAGTCCATTTAGAGATAGAAAAAGATACCAAAAAAGATATTTTAACCACAGAAATTTTAGCTCTAGCTGTTGGTAGAAAACCCAATACTAAAATGCTCAATGTAGACAAATTGGGTATTCAAAACGAAAAAGGAAAAATTGTAATCAACGACCAATTTCAAACAACAGTCCCTAATATTTATGCTATTGGAGATTTGGTAGATGGGCCTATGCTCGCTCATAAAGCCAGTGCGGAAGCTATAAGGGTAGCAGAAATAATTGCAGGAAAAAAAGTATCACGTCAAGATATAAAGGTAATTCCTAATGTAGTCTATACCAAGCCAGAAATTGCCAGTGTAGGTATGGACGAAGAAACAGCGGCTCAAAACAACATCGAAACAATCACTGGGAAATTTCCTTTAGCAGCACTTGGTAGAAGCGCCACTGTGAACGAATCGCAAGGCTATCTAAAATACATAGCCTGCAAAGAAAGCCACCGTGTAATCGGAGCGGTAATCGTAGCCAATCTAGCATCAGAACTTATCGGACAATCTGTTTTAGCCGTAGAAATGGGAGCCACTTTAGAAGATTTAGCTTTGACAATACAGGCGCACCCCTCTTTCAGCGAAGCCCATTTGGAAGCAGCAGCAGCAGCACTGGGAGAGGCTATTCACATTGTCAATCAATAATTCAAAGGTTGCTTAAAAAAGTTTTTCCTATTAATTTAGGGGCAGTAGATTGTTTTATAAAAAAACAAATAGACTTTTGAATTTGCATTCTGTTTAGTCTATGCAGCGTTGAAAAATTTTTTTAACTCTTGCCATTTGTGAAGAAATGCTCTTCAGTATTCCAGCGAGCTAAAAATTTTTTTTGCACCTGTTTTAACCATTTGGCTAGCCGTCACAGCTAGTTTTGTCCTATTTGGCAAATTCAAAGGTCTCAAAGTAATAAAATGCTACAAGCAAACATAAAAAATAGGACTGTATTTACTAACGACAACCTAGAAATAATGCGAGGAATAAATAGCAATTCCATTGACCTTATTTACCTAGACCCACCTTTCAATAAAAACAAAAAATTTGTTACTCCTATAGGAGAGGAAAATAAAAAAAAACTCGGTATTGATAAAAACCCAGCTTTTGATGATATTTTTAAAAAAGAGGACATAAAAAAAGAATGGTTAGGACTAATAGCAGAGGAAAAACCAGTATTACACAATTATATTCAAGTAAGAACAGACCAGAAAACAGAAAAAGTTACTATTGATGATAAAAAATGGTTATTTGGAGATCAAGAAGGAGTTTGTAAAGGGTGTAATTTACAGTTTCCTTACAGAAATTTTGAAATAGACCATATACACCCACAATCAAAAGGCGGTAGAGATAACATAGAAAATTTACAATTATTATGTAGCAGTTGTAATCGTAGAAAAGGAGATAAACCTATGGACGAATTTTTAGCAATACAGAAAAGAGACGGGATTTTGCGATAAGAACTATAAACCATAGATTTTTTTATTTTGGCTAAAGAAATGGCTAATTATGATGTTTCAACATTGATTAGTTGTGATTTTTTGGCTTTACTGCTACAATGCTCTAATTATAAGAGGAAGCTATATTTCAAAAACTTCCCTTTAACAACTAACTAGAAAATTCTTATGTTAAAAAAAATATTTGTTTTATTAGTGTTGGCGCTAACAACCAACAGCATTTATGCTGAGAAAAAATTAGTGGTAATAGGAAATGATACCTATGTGGCTGGAGATACTGTGAATGTTAAAAGTTCTGACATTGATGATGTATTTGCTGCTGCTAAATCAATCTCTATCAATAATAGTATTACTGGTAGTGCTTATTTAGCCGCCAAAAATATAATTATTGAAAACAGTATTGGACAAAATCTATACGCGGCTGGGCAAATAATATCTTTGCGGGGAGCAATATTAGGCGATGCCAATCTGGCTGGGGAAAATATATTTGTTTCAAGCCCTGTTGGGAGCGATCTAAGGGTAGCTGGTGATAATGTTCAAATTAGTGGTAATATAGGCGGAGACCTATTAGTAGCTGCTAGCAACCTAGAAATAAAAGGCAATATTTCTGGTAGTGTGGCATTAGCAGTGAAAGAATTAAATTTTTCTCCTGATGCCCGCATTCAAGGCTCCTTAACTCTATACACCGACAGCAAAGAAAACTTTAATATTCCAAATTCTGTTATTTCTGTTGAACGTATTAATTATAAAAGCTGGAAAGAAATAGATCACGAATTTAAGGAACATAGAGGAAGACCTTGGCTTTCAAAAATTTTCAAACTATTTTTTACAGCACTAATAATTTTTGCTATTGCCATGTTTTTCCGCAAAAAAATAATAAATTCTTATGAACGAGGAATGTCTAACATCTGGGCTAGTTTAGGCTACGGATTTTTATCACTATCTGTATTAGTAGGTAGCATTCTTGTCAGCGCTATCACTGTGATTGGAATTCCAATTTCCCTACTCTCAATATTAGCTACTGTTATCCTGTGTTGTGTAGGCTATTTGTTGGGAAATTATTTTATCATTTGTTATATTTGGCAAAAATTACGAGGAAACATTCCTGTAACTACACTGAATATTGCGATTGTATCAGTAATGAGTGTTATAAGCACTGTGCTTATAGCTAGTATCCCGTGGCTAGGCTGGTGGTTGATGATTACTATCGCCTTATTTGGTGTGGGTTCTATAGTTCCTTGGCGCTGTATAAAAAAATAAAATCTTTGAATTTGCATTCTGTTTAGCCTATGCAGCGTTGCTCAAGTTTTTTATTTCTCAAAATACTTGTCTTATTGCATAAGATAAAGTAAAGAATATAGTAAAAGAGCCGCTGGCTCTTTTACATTTATTTTTTGCATTATGCAAGTTTTGTAGTGCCTGGTCCCATTATTGTGGCACTACGATATTCCTCGTAATAAAAAACTTTCGCGTCTTGCCTAGTTTTCCTATAATGTCTAATTCAAAAAATTTCAGTAAGTCCAAATAACTAAAAATCATTTTAGCGGGTAGCAATATGCTATTGCTGAATTTGAATGTTAGATAATATGAACCAAAACTGATAAAAAAATCTACAACAATGCCAAATAAATCTCACTTCAATAAAGGTCACATTACAATAAACAATCAAAAAAAATGTGGAATTAGTCATAGTGCCGCCATAGACACGTCATCACACAAAATTGAAAAAACTGTTCATGCGTTATTTATCAAGGATGCTGTAAAATCTTTAAAGCGTATACCTGACGCCTCCATTCAATTAATATTAATTGACCCTCCTTATAACTTAGACTTAGACTATTGGGATACTTTTGAAAACTATCTTGAATGGGCTAAAACATGGCTGGACGAAATATATCGTATATTGTCAAATTCTGGTAATTGTGTAATATTTGGTGGGTTTCAATATCAAGACCTTAAAAAAGGTGACCTATTAGAAATACTTTACTATACTAGACACTCAACAGATCTTCGGTTTGTGAATTTGATAATTTGGTATTACAAAAATGGTATGAGTGCGCACCGATTCTTTGCGAATAGACATGAAGAGGCAATTTGGTTATCAAAAACAAAAAAATATTATTTTGACTTAGATTCAGTAAGAAATCCATATGATGAGGTAACCAAAAAATTATATAAAAAAGATAAGCGTTTAAATCCTGAAAGCGTGGATAAGGGAAAAAATCCTACGAATGTATGGGAGATAAGTAGATTGAATGGTAACTCTAAGGAAAGGGTTGGACATCCGACGCAAAAACCCGTTGAAATAATTCGTAGATTTGTCCGTGGATTATCATATCCTGGAGCTACAGTTTTAGATTTTTTTGCGGGCTCTGGAACAACAGGGCGTGTTTGCATCGAAGAAGGAAGGAATTCATTATTAGTAGATAACAATCCAATGCTAAATGAATATTTCCAATTTCATTTATTACAGATTAATAACCTATTAATCAAGCCATATACTATTTTAAAGAATATAGACATGGATACTGCTATGAGTGAAATTTCTAAATCAACTTTTAAAAATAAAAACGTTGCATGATTAAAAAACTAGTTATTTGCATGAGTTAACCAAATCATATGGGAAAAAAACAGACAGATAGACTGAGTAAACAGCACGTACAAAGTAAAGGCACTATAGGAATTTTTGGCATTTCGGCACAATTGCATGACATTTCAGTAAAAAATTTATCAAAATTGATTCTTGAATCACTTAAAAATGAATTTCCACTCTTGGAGTTCCGCTATCGAAACAAAATTGAAAAGAATGAAATTAATAAGAAGCTAAATACTATAGACAAACGTTTAGGTGTCACAATCTTTGTCAATAACGCCGCTATTAAACCAGATGGAGGGATTATAGAAGTTAAAGATAAAAATAATCAGTGGAGAATTGTCCTTGTGTCAGAAGCAAAACATCAAGGAAAGGATATTGAAAATATTAAAAAAGGTATTTTAGTAGGTAAAAATAATGATGAAGATATTATGGTGGCTGGAAATGCTATTGAGCGGTCACACAAAAACATAAATGAAATCAGAAATATTATGATTAATGAGAAGTATTTTCCTTATGTTTTATTTTTACAAGGTTCAAACTTTCTTACTAAAGTCAAATCTGTTTCAAGACCAGATGGTCGTATTGTAAAATTGCGACACAATGTTGGATCATTGAATAGGATTGATAGAATAACTGCTGCCAATTACAGTATGCCAATAAATAAAAATTGTTGTGAAAATATTTTTATTATTTCTGATAATAAAACAATAATGCTACAAGCAGCATCAATATTTACCAAGGCAACAAGTTGGACAATTAAAGAAATGTTACCCATTGTGTTTAATGTTGCAAAAACTTCATTGAAAGTTTTAGAATTAAAATAAATTTTGTTGTGTGTGAAAATTTTTGTAAATTATAGTATACAATTTGTTAAACCACAGAAAAAAAGAAAAAACATGACTGAATATGAAACAAGAGGTAATGAAATAAAAGATTTGTCAAAATCTCTTGTATTGGATTTCATGCAAAAAAATGAAAATTGTAAATCTGATCAACAGGGATTAAACCTAGCTGAAATTTTTAGAATGTGTGGTTTTGATTGGGGTGAAAAGAAGAATGCAACATCATCTCATCAACAATATTGGGTTGTTGCTTTGTTTCGGGAATTGGAAGCAAAGGATAAAGTACAAAGAGATCCACTAACAAAGAAATGGAAATTAAAATAAATATAACAAATCATCCCACAAATTTTTTTTATAAAAATATCTAACTATCTAAAACTATGAGCGAAGAAACCACAAAACTTATTGATGAGGAATTTAAAGAATGGCAAGATTCCTTAGATTATATTATTGAAACAGATGGTATAGAAAGAGCAAAAAAATTGCTGGAAAATTTAGATATTCACGCCTATCAACAAAATATTCGTAGTCCTTACAAACTCAATACACCCTATACAAATACTATTCCTCTGCAAGAACAACCGAAGTATCCCGGTAATAGAGATCTGGAGCGAAAAATAAAAAATCTCGTGCGGTGGAATGCTATGGCTATGGTTGTCAAAGCGAACCGCGGTGATGCAGATGTAGGTGGGCATATTTCTACTTTTGCATCGGAAGCTACTATGTTAGAAGTAGGATTTAACCATTTTTTTAAAGCCCCTACAGAAAATTCTCCAGGTGATTTGATTTTTTTTAAAGGACATTCTTCTCCCGGTATTTATGCTCGTTCTTTTTTAGAAGGCACTTTTAATGAGAATCACCTTAAAAATTTCCGTAGAGAGTTAGCAGAAGAAGGAGGATTGTCTTCTTATCCGCATCCGCGTTTAATGAGAAATTTTTGGCAGTTTCCGACTGTGTCTATGGGTTTGGGTCCTGTGATGGCAATTTACCAAGCAAGATTTATGAGGTATTTACAAAATAGAGGACTAATCCCTAAAAATGATTGTAATGTTTGGGCTTTTATTGGTGATGGAGAAACCGATGAACCAGAAACTTTATCTGCGATTCGTTTGGCAGAGCGGGGAAATTTAGGGAATTTAATTTTTGTAATTAATTGTAATTTGCAACGATTGGATGGGCCTGTTAGAGGTAATGGAAAAATTATCCAAGAGTTAGCGGGAATTTTTCAAGGAGCAAAATGGAATGTGATTAAAGTAATTTGGGGTGGCAAATGGGATTCTTTGCTAGCGCACCCAGACGCTGCTCTTTTAATACAAAGAATGTCTGAGGAACCAGACGGGACTTTTCAAAAATACTCTGTGGAATCGGGAGCTTATATCCGCAAGCATTTTTTTGGAAAATACCCCGAACTGCTAGAGATGGTCAAACATCTAACCAATGATGATTTAACAAAACTCAACAGAGGCGGACACGACCCTAATAAAATGTATGCAGCTTACAAAAATGCAGTAGATGATAAAGATACACCTTCTGTGATTTTAGCCCATTCCGTTAAAGGTTATGGTATGGGGGAGACTATGCAAGGACGAAATGTAACCCATCAACAAAAAAAACTAGCTGAGACGGAATTAAAAAAATTCTGTATTCGGTTTGATATTCCCATTTCCCAAGAAAAAATCAACGATTTGCCTTTTTATAAACCAGCCGAAGATTCTGCAGAAATGCAGTATTTGTTACAGCAAAGAAAAAAACTAGGCGGATTTATACCGCAAAGAAAAGTTAATTTTCCTCCTTTGGAACTGGACGTAAAACTTTTTGAAGAATTTTATGCAGGCAGTAAAGGGAGAGAAGTTTCTTCTACTGTAGCTTTTGTTAGGGTGCTTACAAAACTACTCAAAGACAAAGGAATAGGAAAATACATAGTTCCTATAGTTCCAGACGAAGCGAGAACTTTTGGTATGGAGACTCTTTTTAGCTCTATTGGAATTTATGCCTCTGTCGGACAGCTTTACGAGCCTGTAGATAAAGACAGTCTGCTTTATTACAAAGAAGCCAAAGACGGACAAATGCTGGAAGAAGGCATCAATGAAGCTGGGGCTATGAGCTCTTTTAACGCAGTGGGCAGTGCTTATGCTAATTATGGTGTGCCGATGATTCCTTTCTTTGTGTATTACTCTATGTTTGGATTTCAGAGAATAGGAGATTTAGCTTGGGCAGCGGGTGATATGATGGTCAAAGGATTTATGCTTGGTGGCACTGCTGGAAGAACTACTCTCAACGGGGAAGGTTTGCAACACCAAGACGGACATAGTCATGTTTTAGCAAGTACAATTCCCAATATAAAAAGCTATGATCCGACTTACGCTTACGATATAGCTGTTATCATTAAGGAAGGGTTGGATAGAATGTATAATCAACAAAAAGATGAGTTTTACTACCTAACTTTAGAAAATGAAAATATTGAAATGCCGCCTATGCCAGAAGGTTGCGAAGAAGGTATAATAAAAGGAATTTATCCACTCCACAAACAAAAGGAAACACCCCAACAAAAAGCAAAAGATTTGAAGGTGCATCTATTATCTAGCGGAACTATTTTACACCAATGCTGTCTACCTGCACAAAAAATTCTTAATTCATACGGTATTTCAGTAGATATTTGGAATGTTACTAGCTGGACAGAGCTTAGAAAAGATGGTTTAGAAGCGGATAGAAAAAATTTACTAGACACTAAAGATACAGAAGAAAAACCCTATCTAACCCAACTTTTTGAAAAAGAAAAAGGCATTGTTGTCTGTGTTTCTGATTATATGAAAGTATTATCGGATGCAGTCCATCGTTGGATGCCTTTAGAAATGGTTTCTTTAGGCACCGATGGCTTTGGATTGAGTGAAACTAGAAATAATTTAAGAGATCATTTTGAAGTTTCAGAATGCTACATTGTTCTAGCCGCTGCAAATACACTGCTAAAACAAAAAAAAATAGATAAAACGAAACACACAGAAATTGTAAAAAAACTCAATCTCAAGAAAGATAAAATCAACCCAATGACTAAATAATTTCCAAAAAATGATAGAGCTAAAAGTTCCCAACTTAGGTGAAAATATCTCTGAATCTACCCTAATAACCGTTCATTTAGAAAAAGGTAAAGAAATTCAAAAAGACGATATTATTTTAGAACTAGAAACAGACAAGGCTACTTTAGAGATACCCTCGCCTGATTGTGGAATAGTCAAAGAAGTATTAGTAAAAGTAGGAGATAGTATAGAGCAAGGGATGGTTGTTGCTATTTTAGAAGAAAGTAGTGTTGAACAAAAACCAGCCTCTAAAGAAGAACCAGAAATAAAAAAATCTACGACTGAAAAACAGGATACTCTTGCTCCATCCCCCAAAGAACCCGAACAAAAAGAAACCAAACCATCCGCTAAAGCTACGGCTAAAAAAACACAATCTGTAGTTTTAAAGGATTTAGGGGAAGGTATAGAAGAAGCAAATATTTTAAAAATTGCTGTCAAGAAAGGAGATGGTATTGAAAAAGGAGCAATTTTAATAGAGTTAGAAACCGATAAATCTACAATAGAAATTCCATCCGATTTTGCAGGAAAAGTAGAATCTATTGCAATCAAAGAAGGGGATAAAATCAAAACAGGCCAAGAAATTTTAACTCTTATTACCTATTCCCAAGAGACCGCTTCGCCTAAAAAAGAGCCTGTAGAAGAAGAACCTGTAACAAAAAAATCTATAGAAACAAAGTCTACGGGAAAAGATCCAGTAGAAAAAAAAAACACAAGAACGCCCCAAACTGCTACCTCCACTAGTTCTGCATCTAGCCCTATAAAAAAAAATATTCTTGTTCCAGCGTCTCCTATTGTGCGTCGCTTTGCTCGGGAAATTGGTATTGACATACGGCAAGTAAAAGGAACTCTTTCTAGGGGAAGAATTTGTATAGACGATGTAAAATCCCATTCTAAAAAAATCAATCAATCAAAAAGGTCTAGTGCAACAAGAGCATTACCAGATTTTTCAAACTTTGGAGAAACAGAAATTTTTAATCTTAACAAAATCAAACAAATAACTGCACAACATATGGCGGCTACTTGGCAAGCCGTACCACAAGTAACCAATCATAACGAAATAGACATTACCGATTTAGAAAAGATGCGTCAAAAATATAAAAAATCGGTAGAAAAAGAAGGAGGCAAACTGACTTTCACCATTATTTTACTCAAAGCCCTTATCAAAACCTTAATTAAATTTCCTAATTTCAATGCTAGTTATGATAGCCAAAATCAAACTCTTGTTGTAAAAAAATATTATCACTTAGGACTTGCAGTAGATACAGAAAATGGACTTTTAGTCCCTGTTCTTAAAGATGTGAACAAAAAAAATCTTTTACAAATTGCTTTAGAGGTAGGCGAGTTATCCCAAAAAGCAAGAGATAGAAAACTGAGTGCGGAAGAAATACAAGGTAGTTGCTTTACAGTTTCTAGTCTTGGAGGTTTGGGTAAAATAAAATTTTTTTCTCCTATCGTCAACTGGCCCGATGTGGCAATTCTTGGAATCTCCAGAAGTAGTTTAGAAGCAAAATACATAGAAGGAGAACTCGTTCCTCGCCTTATATTACCGCTAAGCCTTTCCTACGACCACAGAGTCATAGATGGAGCAGAAGCTACCCATTTTATGAATTATCTCACTTCACTTTTAGAAAATCCTTTTTTCTCTTTGTTTGGGGATTAAACAAACAGAGACTATTGAATTAGTATAAGGAATTAGCTTGTTATTTCAAATTTTGGTTTTTAAAAATCTTTTGGGTTATGATTTTAAAGGAGAAAATAAACTTTGGTTAACACGGAAAAGTAACTCAAAAATTTTTGCAATGAAAAACACTCTTCTTTTAACAGTTTTAATGCCAGTCTATAACGCTGAAAAGTTTTTAGACGAAAGTATCATAAGTATTTTAAATCAAACCTACTCTAATTTTAAATTCTTAATTTTAGACGATGCTTCCACAGATAAGAGTTTAGAAATAATAAAAAACTATGCAAAGAAAGATAAAAGAATCTCTGTTCTTACCAATAGAAAAAATCAAGGAGAAGCAAAATGTCGCAATATTCTACTCAAAAACTGTAAAACAGAATTTATAGCTTGGATGGATGCTGATGATATCAGTCTAACTGAACGTTTGCAAGTACAAATGGATTTTTTAAACCAAAATCCCAATATAGATATAGTTAGCGCATATAGTTCTATTTTTGGAGACGGAAAAGGTTTTATTAAGCACAATCTTTTTGATCTCCAAATTAAATCTGTTCTTTTATTCAAATGTGCAGTTGTGGGTCCGTGCAGTATGGTAAAAATAGAAAAAATTAGAATAAATAAAATTTTTTATAATGAAAATTTAGAATCAGCACCTGATTTTCAATATTGGGTGGATTGTTGTCCTTTTGTTCGTTTTGCTAATATTAATAGAGTATTGTATCGGTATCGTATTCATAATAAACAAGATAGTACAGCAAATAGGGAAAAACAAAAACAAGTACATTTATTGATTGTTGAAAATCATTTTAAAAAGTTTGGGATTACAATTGATACTAAAAATATACCATTTTTTTCAGTTCGGAAGAAATTAGAGTCACAGACTTTAAAAGAAACAAAGAAAATAGTTGATCGGATTTTTTCTATTAAGGATTTTTACGGATATCCTGGTGTAAATAAAAAAGTAGTTTTTTCTGGATTCCACACTGCTCTTACATCTCAATGGATTAAGGAAAAAAATATTACAAAACAACAATTGCAATTAGCAGATAATACTTTGAGACAAGAGTTTTCTAGTTATAAACTGTCTTTTTATAACTACTGTCAAATGATCTTTCTAAAAGCAACAAGACGGCTGTTTAATATTAAAATTTTTGGTATTAGAAATTATATTAAAGTTTTATTAAAATGAAAAACACCCATCCTCTTGCCGTTTTAATGCCAGTCTATAACGCTGAAAAGTTTTTAGACGAAAGTATTAGTAGTATTTTAACACAAACTTACAGAAATTTTGAATTTTTGATTTTAGACGATGCTTCCACAGACAATAGTTTAGAAATAATAAAAAACTATGCAAAGAAAGATAAAAGAATCTCTGTTCTTACCAATAGAAAAAATCAAGGAGAAGCAAAATGCCGCAATATCTTACTCAAAAACTGTAAAACAGAATTTATTGCTTGGATGGATGCCGATGATATCAGTCTACCTGAACGTTTGCAAATACAAATAGATTTTTTAAACCAAAATCCCAATATAGATATAGTTAGCGCATACAGTTCTATTTTTGGAGACAGAAAAGGTTTTATTAAGCACAATCTTTTTGATCTCCAAATTAAATCTGATCTTTTATTCGGATGTGCAGTTGTGAGTCCGTGCAGTATGGTAAAAATAGAAAAAATTAGAATAAATAAAATTTTTTATAATGAAAATTTAGAATCAGCACCTGATTTTCAGTATTGGGTGGATTGTTGTCCTTTTGTTCGTTTTGCTAATATTGATAGAGTATTGTACCAGTATCATATTCACAATAAACAAGATAGTGTAGCAAATAGGGAAAAACAAAAACAAGTACATTTATTGATTGTTAAAAATCATTTTAAAAAGTTTGGGATTACAATTGATACTAAAATTATACCCCTTTTTTTAGGTTGGAATAAATCAGAATCACAGACTTTAAAAGAAATAAAGAAAATAGTTGATCGGATTTTTTCTATTAAGGATTTTTACGGATATCCTGGTGTAAATAAAAAAGTAGTTTTTTATGGATTCCACACTGCTCTTACATCTCAATGGATTAAGGAAAAAAATATTACAAAACAACAATTGCAATTAGCAGATAATCCTTTGAGACAAGAGTTTGCTAGTTATAAACTGTCTTTTTATAACTACTGTCAAATGATTTTTCTAAAAGCAACAAGACGGATGTTTGATATTAAAATTTTTGGTATTAGAAATTATATTAAAGTTTTATTAAAATGAAAAACTTTCCTCTTTTAACAGTTTTAATGCCAGTCTATAATGCGGAAAAGTTTTTAGACGAAAGTATTAGTAGTATTTTAACACAAACTTACAGAAATTTTGAATTTTTGATTTTAGACGATGCTTCCACAGATAAGAGTTTAGAAATCATAAAAGACTATGCAAAGAAAGATAAAAGAATACAAGTTCTTACCAATGGAAAAAATCAAAAACAAGCAAAATGTCGCAATATTCTACTCAAAAACTGCAAAACAGAATTTATAGCATGGATGGATGCCGATGATATCAGCTTGCCCCACTGGTTGCAAACTCAAATAGATTATTTAAAACAAAATCCCAATATAGATGTAGTAAGTTGTTATCTGGGTTGTTTTGGAGACCGTCAATTTATACTTAAGAGTGCTCTTCTTGATTTCCAAATTAAATCCACTTTTTTGTTTGATTGTGCATTCGGAACCGGTGGCAGTATGGTGAAAATGAAAAAAATTAAAGCGAATAAATTGTTTTTTAATGAGCAATTAGAATCTGCAGAGGATTATGATTATTGGGTGAACGGATGCTCCGTTCTTTCTTTTGCTGCTATTGATGAAATTTTGTATAGGTATCGTGTTTATAATAAACAAGATAGCACAGCAAATAGGGAAAAACAAAAACAAGCACATTTGTTGATTGTTAAAAATCATCTTAAAAAGTTTGGGATTACAATTGATACTAAAAATACACCCTTTTTTTCAGGTCGGAAAAAATTAGAGTCACAGACTTTAAAAGAAATAAAGAAAATAGTTGATCAGATTCTTTCTATTAAGGATTTTTACGGATATCCCCGTGTAAATAAAAAAAAAGTTTTTTCTGGTTTTAGCTCTGCTCTTAAATCTCAATGGGTTAAGGAAAAAAATATTACAAAACAACAAATGAAATTAACATCTATCCTTTTAGGACAAGATTCTACTGGAGATAAACTATCTTTTTATAATTACTGTCAAATGATCTTTATAAAAGTAACAAGACGGTTGTTTTATATCAAAATTTTTGGAATCTTAAACTATATTAAAACTAGATTTTAGAGGTTTTATTTTTTTTAAAAGAATCTAGAAAAACCTTAATTTTCCAAAGAGAAAACCGCCTTATCCCATAGCTACTCAAAGGAGGCCAATAACAAAAAATAATTCTTGAAGGAATGCAAAACAAAAAGAAATAAAAAAAATGAAAAAAACGCAAAACTATTTGGAATAGAAAAAAAATAGATAAATAACTAGAATTTTGAATGGTAGTAGCTAATTGATTGGTGTTGCCTAGATAAAGATCTCCTAGGTTGCTAGTAATTTTTTTTTTAGTTACAAAGGCTTGTAATTTATTTTGAGTTACTAATTTTCCAAAGTGTTCGTCTATAGGAGTTGCTCTCATAGGTTGAATATTATTTGCAATTTTTTTTGCTCCTTTTTGGCTTACTACATAGGCACAAGCAGACCAAAGTCTAGGGGCTTTGAGAATATATTTTTTGTTCTTGATAGTAGTAGATAGTTTTTTTTGTTCGGGGTCAGCGTAAAGATAAAGAAAATCAAAATCTGTTGGACATTCTTGCAATGCATCTCTTAAATCATTCGTAAAATTTTTTTCTAACCGCATATCGTCTTCAAATATTAAACAGTATTTTTGTTTGGATTGGATAAAGTTCTTTAAAATTTGTAACTGGGATAGATAAACTCCAATTTCCCCCTTTAAAGAAAAAGAAATGCTTAGTTTGTCTAGTATTTTTTTTGTTAGTAAAGACGGAATATCTTTTTTGGTTAAAGCTGTTCCCATAATTGCTGGAAATGCTTTTAATTGAGGCAGAGTTTTTTTTAGTTTTAAAAACTGTTTTTTTCTCTCTGGGTTGTTTGGAGATACTATGCAAACTGCAGGTATTTTTTGTACAGGAAATTTAAATTCTTTTAACATAGGTTATTTTTTTCTCAAAAATTCTTTTATTTTTTTAAAAAAAGAAGAGGAAACTTGAAACAATCTTTTATTTTAGATTTTATTTTTGTTAAAAAAAGAAGAGGAAACCTTTTTAATCCAAATTCGCTAGATGGCAACCAATAATTTGAAATAATTTTTATAGGAATACAAAGCGAAAAAAAATAACATAGATATAAAAAAATAAAGAGTTCCTGTCTGATAGATGAAAACATTAAATTTTCTGTATTGTGGATAGTGCTAGAAAATTGATTACTAGCATTCCTATAAAGATATTCTAAATGTTTAGTAATTGTTTTTTTTGTTACAAAAGCTTTCAATTTTTTTTGATCTACTAGATCTCCAAAGTGTTCGTCTATAGGATTTGCTCTCATAGGCTGAATATTATTTATAATTTTCTTGACTCCTTTTTGACTCACCACATAAGCGCAAGTTCCCCAAAGCCTTGGGGCTTTAAGAATATGCATTTTGCCTTTTATAGTAGTAGATAGTTTCATTTGTATGGGGTTAGCATAGAGATAAAGGAAATCCCAATTTTCAGGGCATTCTAGTAGTGCCTCTTTGAGGTGTTTCGTGAAATTTTTTTCTAAACGCATATCGTCTTCTAATATTAATTTATATCTCTGCTTGGAATTTGAAAAATCTTGTAAAATTTGTAAGTGAGATAAATAACATCCTATTTCTCCACTGCGAGAAAAAAAAACACTCCATCTATCTAATATTTTTTTTTCAAGCAGAGAATTGATGTTTTTGTGGGTTAAAGCATTTCCTATAATCGCTGGAAATGCCTTTAATTGAGGCAGAGTTTTTTTTAATTTTAAGAATTGTTTTTTTCTTTCTCGGTTGTTTGGAGTTACTATACAAACTGCATCTATATCTTTCATAGGAAATTTGAATTGCGATGTAATATTTATTGGCGTAAAATTATTTTTTTTTTAAAAAGACAAAAATTTTTTTTATTTTAGATTTGGTTTGCATTAAAAAAAAAGCAAAAAAATCAAATCTTTTTAAAGCATAGTTACTTAATGGTAGCCAGTAGTTAAAAACAACTTTTATTGGAATACAAAATAAAAAGAAATAACCTAAGTAAAAAAAGCAAAAAATGAATTGTTTTAGAGGAAAAAATTGCAAATAACTAGTGTTATGAATAGTAGTGGGCAATTTGGATCCTTGACGCACCCCTAAATTTTCAGTGATTACTTTTTTTGTGATAAAAGCTTGTAACTTATTTTGATTTACTAAATCGCCAAAGTGTCTATCTATAACCTTTGCTCTCATAGGTTGAATGTTATTTACAATTTTTTTTGCTCCCTTTTGATTTACCACATAAGCACAAGATCCTCCGATCCTAGTAGCTTTAAGAATATACTTTTTACTTTTTATGAAGGTACATGATTTCTTTTGTATGGGCCATGCCCAAAGATAAAGGAAATCCCAATTTTCAGGACATTCTAGTAGTGCTTCTTTGAGGTGTTTCGTGAAATTTTTTTCTAAACGCATATCGTCTTCAAATATTAAACAGTATTTTTTTTGAGACAAAACAAAGTTCTTTAAAATTTGTAGGTGAGATAAATAACATCCTATTTCTCCACTGTGAGTAAAAGAAATACTCCCTTTATCTAGAATTTTTTTCGCTAGTAAAGACTGTATATCTTTATGGGTTAAATTGCTTCCCATAATCGCAGGAAATGTCTTTAATTGAGGCAGAGTTTTTTTTAAGTTTAAGAACTGTTTTTTTCTTTCTGGGTCATTAGGAGACAACACACAAACTGCGTCTATATCTTTCCACGACAAATTTTGAGGCATATTCAACGCTTAAGGTTGTTTTTTTTTATTTTCTAAAATCCATACATCTATGGGAGGCCAAGCTCTTTTAATAAGAATCTCTGAAGACAAATTTAAATCAAAATCTTTAATTACGTATTTACCGGGTTTATAATTACTTAAACGGATATAGGCTTTAATGTTTTTTTTGTTGATTTTTTGAAGAATAGGTTTTGCTCCTGATAATAAAAGATTGATTATTTTTGGATTAATACGGGTCTCAAAGGAGCCTCCTGCCGTAAATACTGGAACATTTTCTACCAATAAATTACCTACCTCTGCTCCCAAAAAAATAGTGCCTGAAACATTTTCAATCGTCTCTAAAAGAATAACATTAGGAGGAGGTTGTAGACTAACAACAAATTCATACGAATTTTCAGAACTTATTCTATCATTGGCAATTTCTACAGGCAATGTCTCTATGTATTCTAGGTTTTTTACGATTGATCTAGCTCCTTTAATAGAAACAAAATTAGGCGTTTTTTGAATTTCTATAATCACTGTATTATCTCCTAAATTATCTACAAGTGTAATCCGAATGGGAACTATTTTTTCCACTGTAGGCTCTGTTACAATATTGAGTCGATTGGGAAGAAGAGCAATAAGGTTGTAATTAACATCACTTTGAATAAGAGAAGATGTAAGTAAAATTTCATTCTCTCCTTCTTGGATTTTTTGCAAGTCCACAATGACTTGAAAATTAGATGGCTTTATAGAAGAACGGTCTTGTTTTTGAGCAGTTACTCTAAAATTTACATTTTCTACTAATGGACTAACTACAGCTAAATCTTTAGGAATATTAGTATAAGAAATAGGTACCGAAATTTGATATTCTGTAGTATCTAAAGGGTTTTGGTTGCCAACAAACACCCAAATGACTATGGCTAAAATAACCGCAGCTATTTTTTGTGGAAAGTTTTTTATAAAAAAGCTAGATAGCAGTCTCCAGCCTAATATTTTTTTTATTTTTGGAAAAATAAATTTTTTTTGCATTATTTTTTCAAGAGATGATTTTTCAATATATCTTCTACTTTATTGGTATTTAAATTTTCTATTATCTTTTCTCCATGAAAAAGAGTGATTTGAGCACTTTCTTCACTAACAACAAAAATCAAGGCATCGCAAATCTCAGATAAACCAATAGCAGCTCTATGCCTAGTACCATATTTTGCACGCAAATCAATTCTAGAGGTAAGCGGCAAAATGCAACTAGCAGCAGCTATAGAAAAATTAGTATCTATAATAACTGCACCGTCGTGCATGGGAGATTTTGTGTTAAAAATACTCAATAATAATGGACTAGAAATTGCTCCGTGGATATTTACGCCTGTCTTAATATATTCTCCCAAGCCTATTTGTTGCTCAAAAACGATTATCATTCCCGTATTCGTTTGTTGTGCAATCTCCAGCGTTCTGGTAATACGGATAATATCTATAAGGTTGATTTTTCTGTTTTTTTTTAAAATTCTCGTTCTTCCGAATTTGGCTAGGGTGTTGCGGATGTCCGTTTGAAAAATAATAATAATAATAATAACAATATATTGGAAAAAGTTTTTTAGTATCCATAAAGTGGAATTTAACTCTAAAAATTTAGCAGCATAAAAAAGCGCAATCAGAGCTATAAAACCTATTAATATTTGAACAGAACGGGTTCCTTGTAGGAGAAGAATGATATTATAAATTAACAGAAATAGTATCACAAGGTCCACTAAATCTGTCCAAAGAATCTGAAAGTAATCAAAAAATATCATACTATATCGCAATCTATTAAATTCTAATTAAAAAAGAAGTAATAATATAATCTGTAGCTAATATCGCCACGGCAGAAGATACAACAGCTTTCGTCGTGGCATTTCCTACCCCCTGAGCTCCTCCTGAGGCAGTATAGCCAAAATAACTACCAATAAAAGTGAGTAAAATACCAAAAACAGATGCTTTCAGTAAGCCACCTAGAATATCAGCAATATCAACTAAATCAATAATTTTACTAAAATACAAACCTGCATCCAGATTCAACAACAAGACTGCTATCAAATAACCACCTATAACGCCCACAACATCTGCGATGATAGTCAATATAGGTAACATAATAAAACCTGCAAAAATCCTAGGAGTAATAAGATATTGCACCGAATTGACTGCCATAGCCTCTAAGGCATCTATTTGCTCGGTGACTCTCATGCTACCAATTTCAGCAGCTATAGCTGAGCCTGCTCTGGAAGTGACCATTAAAGCAGTAAGTACAGGTGCCAGTTCTTTGGTAAGAGAAAGAGCAACAATACCTCCTACTAGGCTTTCCGATTGAAATTTTCTTAGAGCTTCATACATTTGCAAAGATAAAACCATTCCTGTAAACATTGCCGTAAATAAAACAATGGATAAAGAACGGTTACCGATAAATTCTAGTTGTTTAATAAAAATTTTAAAACGAAAAGGAGGAACAAATAAGGCAAGAATGGATTCGCATAATAATACTCCAATTTTACCCAAAGTAGAGATTTTTAGTAAAAAAAATGCGCCTGTTTTATTAAATATTTGAAAAATCACTTGTTATTTTTAAAAAATTAGTATAAATTGAGTTAAAGTCTTGTAAATAAGATAGATTTTTGAATTTGCATTCTGTTTAGACTATGCAGCGTTGAAGAAAATTTTTAACTCTTGAAATATTTTTCTTTTGCTATCTATTTCATAAGGGTTATAGTAAAAGAGCCACTGGCTCTTTTACATTTCTTTTTTGGATTATGCGATTTTTGTAGTTCCCTGCTCTCGTTGTTGTGGCACTACGATATTCCAGCGAGCTAAAAATTTTTTTCGCACCTGTTCTAACCATTTGGTTAGCCCCGATAGTTAAGCATCAGCGAAATTCAAAGGTCTATAAGAGACTTTTTGATTCTTATTTATGGTTTATATCTAGCCAATTTTTGGCTAAATAGTAACCAATCTGTGTTTTAATTTCAATAATAAACTAAATATACGATTATGAATTTAACAAAAGCTGAATTAGTATCTAGCATTGCTAGCGATGCTGATATTAGCAAAAGCGTAGCAGAAAAAGCTTTAGATTCTGTAGTAGAAAATATAATTGCAGGTCTCAAAAAAGGTCAATCCATTACTTTAGTGGGTTTTGGTAGTTTTACATCTAAAAAAAGACTAGCAAGAGAAGGAAGAAATCCTAAGACAGGAGAAAAAATTAAGATACCAGCAGCAATGGTACCTAAATTTAAAGCCTCCTCTAAACTAAAAAGTGCTTTGAATTAGATAACACTAATTCATAAAGTTGCTACTAAATAGGTTAGACTTTTGAATTTGCTTACCAAAGTTTAGCCAAAGCAAGCTTATTGCTTGACGTTTTTTATGGGCTATTTGTGAAACAGCCAAAGGGCTGTTTCACAGTTTATTCTTGCTTAATGTAAGGTTTATAGTGCCTTGATCCCATTATTGTGGCACTACGCCATTAATTAAAAAAAATTTTGTCCCTTGAAATACTTTTCTTTTGCTATCTGTTTCATAAGGGTTAGTAAAAGAGCCACTGGCTCTTTTACATTTCTTTTTTGGATTATGCGATTTTTGTAGTGCCCTTGATCCCATTGTTGTGGCGTTACGATATTCCAGCGACCCAAAAATTTTTTTTGCACCTGTTCTAACCATTTGGCTAGCCCCAATAGTGGGAAGTATCAGCGAAATTCAAAGGTTTATAGGTTTTATAAAAGCCTATTTTACCCACTTTTCCATTTTAGAGGAGTGGGTTTTACTTTGCATACCACAAAAGGTCGTAATCAATCCCTCTTTTCGTTCCTAAAGAAGGAGGAGCTTGAATTTGCTTATGGCGTAAGAAAAGCTCAAAAGGCCTTTCCCAAAAATGAATCAGCAAAACATTTTCGTGGGCAATTTTTTCAATTTCTTGGATAGCAACAATTCTTTTCTTTTCTTTGAGATCAAATTCATAAATATCAATCAGTTGATCTAGTTTTTCATTACCAAAAAGAAAAATATTATTTGTACCAGATTTTTTGTTTTCTGTATGCAAAAATTGACGAGGAGACGGATATCTACCTCCACCGAAAAATAACACTACAGCCTGATAGTTTCCAGATTCTAAAGATTGAAAAAAAGCTGCACCATCCTGTAGAACTAATTCTAAATTGATACCTGCTTTCAAGGCGTTATTCTTTATAGTACCAAGGTAAGGATTATGCCTACTACTTCCATAGAAAACTCTTAAAGTTAGTTTTTTCCCGTCCTTGTAGCGGATACCACCATCTTTATTAGACCTTTTCCATCCTGCTTGCTCTAGAATTTGATTGCTTTTCTGTAAATTAAACCCGTATGTTTTTCTTTTTAGTTTATAAGGAGGGTCCACATCAAAAAAATTATTTTTCCTTTGATTTAAGCTGTAGAGTTGATTTTTATTGATCTGTTCAAAATCAATCGTATAAGCCAGAGCTTGTCTTAAAACAACATTTGACCAAATTTTATCTTGAGTATTAAACATAATTCCTCTAATTCCAGTCCAAACATCTATAGGATATTTATGTTTTAAAATGTTACCTTTTTTGATTGCAGCTGTATTCGTTTCCTTAGTCCATTGAACTTCTGTGGGGGAAAATACACTTAACTTACCTTTTTTAAATACTTCGTAGGCTATAGCTTCGTTGCGAATAACATCCAATCGTAACACATTAAAGTTGAACTTGTTTTTATATTCTGGTTCGTTTTTCCCCCACCAATTTTTAATACGATGAAACTCTATAAATTGATTTTTTTTAAATTTTTTCAAAACATAAGGTCCCGGCACAACAATAGATTGCCACTGAGTTCTTTTTACCCAGTCTTTATCTAATTTTGTTGCATGCCGAGGGGTAGGGGTGAGATTGACTATCTCTAACAATCTCCAACTTGGTTTAACACTAACAACTTTGATGGTATAATCGTCTATTTTTTCTACAGAAGCTATATTTTCTCTGATGTATTGATTGTAAAAAGGAGCCTGAATAAATTTAGATTTTAAAAATTCAAAATTAAAAAGATAATCATCTGCAATAATTTTTTCACCGTCGGACCAAAGAGCCTTTTGATTTAACTTAAAATAAGCAGTTTTTTGATCCTTTGCCAGATACCAATGAGTTGCTAATTCTGGAAGAAATTTAGAAGTATTAGGATGTCTGGTAACTAGGCTCCAAAAAGAATAAGCCCTATTATAACCCACAAAACCTCCAGTATTGCTATTGGGTCCATATAAACGGAAGGTGCTAGGATAGCTTGAAATATAATTACGATAAGTTCCCCCTTTTTTTGCTTTATTAGAAGAAAGAAAAGGTTCATGCGAAGCCGTCTGCCATTTTATATTTTTAGGTAGTTCTGCAGCCCGTGTATTTGAAAACGGTATGAGTGTCTGAATTAAAAAAACAACCCACAAAAAGCTAATAGATATTTTTTTCATACAAATATAATAAATAAACTTTCAATTATAAACTTTTAATTATAAACTTTTTTTTTTTTAAAGTAAACAATAAATTTGCATAAAATTAAAATTTATTTTAAATTAAATTTTAATTAGATTTTGTATAAAAATCTTTAAACTATTTTAAATAAAAAAATGATAAAAATTGGCATTAATGGATTTGGTAGAATAGGGAGAAATGTTTTTAGAGCTTTATCCCAAAGAAAAGATTGTAAGGTTGTTGCTATCAACGATCTTATAGAAAGTGAATATATGGCTTATATGTTACGCTACGATTCCACACACGGAATTTTTGAAAAAAAAATTATCTCTGATAATCAACACTTAATAGTAGACGGAGAAAAAATTTCTGTTTCTTCACAGACAGATCCTAGTCAAATTCCTTGGAAAAATACTGGGGTAGATATTGTTGTGGAAAGCACAGGGCTATTTACACAAAAAGAAAAAGCTGAATTACACTTAAAGGGGGGAGCTTCTAAAGTAATTATTTCTGCTCCTTCTAGCGATGCTCCTATGTTTGTAATGGGAGTTAATCACGAAAATTATGATCCTAGTATTCGGGTTTTATCTAACGCCTCTTGCACTACAAACTGTCTTGCTCCACTAGCGAAAATCATTCACGATAATTTTACTATTTTAGAAGGTTTGATGACAACAGTCCACGCAGTGACTGCTACTCAAAAAACAGTAGACGGAGTTTCTAAAAAAGACTGGCGAGGGGGCAGGGGAAGTCTGCAAAATATAATTCCAAGTGCTACAGGAGCAGCCAAAGCAGTAGGTAAAGTAATTCCAGAACTCAACGGGAAATTGACAGGTATGTCTTTTCGTATTCCGACAGCGAATGTTTCTGTAGTGGATTTAACTGTGAGAATTGAAAAATCCACTTCTTATGAAGAAATTAAAGCCTGTATCAAAAATGCTGCTGATACTTATCTAAAAGGAATTTTAGGATATACCGAAGAAATGGTGGTTTCCACAGATTTCAACCGTGACCCCAGATCTTCCATTTTTGATGCTAACGCTGGAATTGCCCTAAACAACAATTTTCATAAACTCGTTTCGTGGTATGATAACGAATGGGGCTATTCTAATCGGATTGCAGACTTGATAGAATACATAGCAACCAAAACTTAATGACTATAGCTCCCTATTTTACAAAAAGTATAGCCGGCTTGTTTTTACTGGGTTTGTTTAGTGAGTTTATTTTAGCAGAGCAAAAGAAAAGAGGGAGTTTAAGAGAAGCAAATGAAATTATATGCCACAGATTGAATGGAAAATTTGAAAAAAAATATTATTTTTTAGGAAGTAAAAAGGTAAAAGTAGACTGCATAACAAATATTTATGCTATAGAGGTGACTAGAGAAGTAGGTTATACAAATGCGCTTTATTTCGCACTACGAGGCTCTTATCTGACGAAGAAAAAGCCAAAAATTATTCTTTATTCAAAGAGAGGAAAAAAAAGCAATCAATTCAAAAGATTGAAAGAAGTGATAATTTTTTATAAACTTCCCATAGCTTTAGAGGTAATGCTGCCTCCATTAGAATTTGAAAAAAGAAAATTCAAAAAGAAAAAACAAACACATGAAAAACAAATAAGTAGTTTTAAAAAATTCAAACAAGAAAAAAAAATCAGTGGATTAAAAAAAAGGAAAAAAGGTGAAAAAGAAGCAAATAAAATTTACTGCGATAAAATTGGAGGCATACAAGAAGTAAGATATGACTTTCATAATGATAAAAACGCCCCAAAGTATGCTAAATTTTTAAAATCTGATTGCGAAACAGAAACCTACGCCATTGAAATGGGCTACGATAACTCAAACTACAAAGACAATATTTTTCAAGCCCTTACTTATGGATATTTATCAAAGAAAAAAGCAAAAATTATTCTTTACAAAAGAAGCAAAACTAATAGAAATTTTCAAAGAACCCAGGCTCTAGTAAAACACTATAATTTGCCTATAATTTTAGAGCATTTAAAAGATCCTCTAAATAATTGAAACAACAAAAATCAAACAATAGAAAAAAATGACACAAAGAAAATACTCTAGCGAAATAGTAGACGGTTACGATAAAGCCCCATCTCGTTCAATGCTCCGAGCCGTCGGCTTTCGAGACGAAGATTTTAAAAAATCGGTTGTAGGTATAGCCTCCACTTGGAGTATGGTTACCCCCTGCAATATGCACATAGACCGTTTAGCAAAAGAAGCCCAAAAAGGAATTGAAGGTTCAAATTGTAAAGCTGTTCCCTTCAATACAATTACAGTATCCGATGGTATTTCTATGGGAACTAGCGGTATGCGTTATTCTTTAGTTTCCAGAGAAGTTATTGCCGATTCTATTGAAACAGTGGCTGGAGCACAAGGGTTTGATGGATTAATAACTATTGGAGGCTGCGATAAGAATATGCCGGGGTGTGTGATGGCTATGGCAAGACTTAATCGCCCCTCTATTTTTATCTACGGAGGAAGTATTCGCCCTGGTGCTGACAGAACAGATATTGTAAGTGTTTTTGAAGCTGTAGGAAAATACTCTCAAAAAGAAATTAGTGAAGAAGAACTACGAGAAGTAGAAAAAAAAGCAATACCGGGGGCTGGTTCTTGTGGAGGGATGTATACTGCTAATAGTATGGCAACAGCCATTGAATCTTTGGGTTTGAGCCTTACCAATAGTTCCTCGCAAGAAGCCGAATCTGTAGAAAAAACAAGTGATTGTCAAAGGGCTGGAATGGCGATTAAGCAACTCATAGAAAAAGATATTAAACCCTCTGATATTCTTACTAAAAAAGCCTTTGAGAACGCAATTATCATCACTATTGCGTGTGGTGGTTCTACCAATGTTGTTTTGCATCTATTAGCTATTGCTTATTCTGTCGGGGTAAAGCTAGAGCTAGACGATTTTACCCGCATTGGAAAAGATATTCCCGTACTTGCTGATGTAAAACCGAGCGGGAAATATTTAATGTCAGAATTAATTGAAATTGGTGGAGTTTGCCCTTTAATGAAAATGCTTTTAAGTAAAGGTTTGCTAAATGGAAATTGTTTGACTGTTACAGGAAAAACAATCGCAGAAAATTTAGAAAACATAAAACTTTACCCCGAAAAACAAACTATTATAGCTCCTTTTGAAATGCCTATTAAAAAAGATAGCCATTTAAAAATTCTCTATGGAAATTTAGCAACAGAAGGAGCGGTTGCTAAAATTAGTGGTAAAGAAGGGAACTATTTTGAAGGCAAAGCAAGAGTTTTTAATTCTGAAGAAATGGCTTTAAA
The DNA here is from genome assembly GCA_965216635.1 of bacterium. Taxonomy (GTDB): domain Bacteria; phylum SAR324; class SAR324; order XYD2-FULL-50-16. Next base: position 906,055 of record OZ244188.1, on the reverse strand, counting down.
AGCTATTTTAGGAGATAAAATTCAAAAAAAAGATGTAATTGTTATTCGCTACGAAGGACCTAAAGGAGGACCTGGAATGAGGGAAATGCTCTCGCCTACTTCAGCTATTATAGGTAAAGGATTGGGTAAAGATGTAGCCTTGATTACAGACGGAAGATTTTCTGGAGGCAGTCACGGCTTTGTTGTAGGGCATATTAGCCCCGAAGCCTATAGCGGAGGATTGATAGCTTTTATAGAAGAAGGCGACAGTATTGTCATAGACATAGAAAAAAGTAAAATTTCACTAGAAATAGCAGAAGAAGAATTAAAAAAAAGAAAAACGAATTGGACTCCATTAGATAAGGTTCCAAAAAAAGGAGTATTGGCAAAATATACCAAACAAGTAACCTCTGCGTCTTTAGGTGCTGTAACTGATTTTGTAGAAAAATAGAAAATTTTTTTCGCACCTGTTCTAACCATTTGGCTAGCCGTCACATCAGCGAAATTCAAAGGTATACCCCATTTCAAAAAAAAATCCATCAGAATTGAGCTGCTAATAATTCAACAGAATTTTTTGCTCGTTTTTCGAGACCAACTTCTTTTAATAATTTTTTGGTTTTTTGCTTCAACTCCAATTTTCCTGTAATTAAATATGATCTTTTTAAATAACCACTATTTTTTTTGAGCTAAAGGAATGTTTTTATAAGCTCCTTCTGTTCTTTTATGGGCGACAATTTTACCAATAGACCTATCAATTTTTATATATCTATTTGTGCGAATATTTTTTACCTGCACAAGATCTGATTTTCTAGCTTCCATAGTAATTTTTTGATGGTATTTATTCCTACTGGTAAAACTAAAATATAACCCCATTATTACAAATTGTTAAAAATCCTTTCATTATCAAAACAAAGCCAATCAGAACAAAGAAATGAGGCTACGGGTACTTTCTTCTTCTTTTAATTTTTGAATAAAATCCTGCCTTGATTTAGTTTTTTTATATAATATTTTCCTTCAATTTCTGGTATTCTTACTAAAGAATTGCGAGCATAAAAACCACCAGGATTTACTTCTTGCTTGAAAAAAATTATGTCTCCTGCAATTATATCAACATTTATAGAAGAAGTGTTTTCTGCTTTTGAAAAAATTAGGTGTTTACCTGGCTGAATACTAAAGTAAATATACTGACCACCAACTGTAGAACCTACCTTATATTTCTCTGTTAATAAATCCACATAAACTCTAAATCTAATCACTCCACCCCAAACTCTTGCAGGTCTCACAATATATACAATTGCTTTACCTTCTTCGGGTAACTTTGGTAATTGAAAATTAGCAATTTGTTTGTTCAAAGATTCAGGAGATGGAATTTGTGGACTGCACCCAATTGTCAGCAATATTCCAAGTATAACTAATAATTTTTTCATTACCTAAATTTGTAAATTTTCATTGAAGAAGGATAAAGTAATTACTAACATAAAAAGAAAAACAAAGCTACTCAAAACAAATCAGTGAGGCTACGAGTACTTTCTTCTTCTTTTAATTTTTGAATAAAATCTTGCAAACTTAAATCTGTAATCTGTTTATTTTTGCGGGTACGGATATTAAAAGAATCACTCTCTATTTCTTTATCTCCAATCACTAAAATATAATTCCACTGCTCTATTTGTGCTTGACGGACTTTTTTTCCTATAGATTCTGTATTATCATCAATTTCTACTACCCAATTCTCAGGCAATAGTTTTTCTTGGGTTTTTTTAGCAAAATCTAAGTGCCTGTCTGCAACAGTTAAAATTTTTACTTGTGAAGGCGACATCCAAAAAGGAAACCTACCCGAAAAATGCTCAATCAAAACTCCAGTGAATCTCTCAATAGAGCCCATAATTGTGCGGTGAATCATAATCGGACGGGTTTTATCCCCAGCTTGATTGATATAGCCCAAATCAAACCTTTCGGGCAAAGTCATATCCAGTTGAATAGTGCCACACTGCCAAGTTCTACCCAAAGCGTCTTTGATGTGCATATCAATTTTAGGACCGTAAAAAGCTCCATCTCCTTCGTTGACAACAAATTTGTATGCTCCTTTTTCTAAAGCCAGCCTTAAACCTTGAGTGGTAACTTCCCACTGTTCGTCTGTGCCGATAGATTTTTTAGGACGAGTAGAAAGTTCCAAGTGAAAATCCAAACCAAAACAAGAATAAATTTTTTCAGACAATTTCAACACTCCCAATATTTCTTCCTTAATATCTTCTTGTTTCATAAAAATATGTGCGTCGTCTTGGTGAAAAGCACGCACCCGAAAAAGCCCTCCCAAAGCTCCTTTTAATTCGTGACGATGCACTAAACCTAGTTCAGCAATCCGTAAAGGAAGTTGTCTGTAAGAATACTGCTGGTTATTGTAATAAAGCAGACAGCCAGGGCAATTCATAGGCTTAATGGCGTATTCCATCTCGTCTATATTGGTAAGATACATATTTTCTCTGTAATTTTCCCAATGCCCTGAAGTCACCCATAAATCACGGTTAAGCATAATCGGAGTTTTAATTTCTAGATAGGTATCTTTGTGGCAACTTTTCCAAAAATCCATAATTCTATCCCAAAGAACGATTCCTTTAGGCTGAAACAAGGGCATCCCAGGGGCTTCTTTATGAAAAGAAAATAATTGTAATCTTTTTCCCAAAATACGATGGTCTCTTTTTTGAGCTTCTTGCAAACGAAAAAGATAGTTTTTGAGTAGTTTTTTATCGGGGTAAGAAATAGCGTAAATCCTTGTCAGCTGTGGGTTTTTTGCATCCCCCCTCCAATAAGATCCCGATGTTTTTAAAATTTTGAAAGCCTTGATAAGACTCAAATTTGGAATATGGGGACCCTTGCAAAGATCTACAAACTCCCCTTGCCGATAAGCACTTAAATTTTCTGCAAACTCTTCTATCAATTCTTTTTTGAAAGAGTTTTTTTCAAAAACCGCCAAAGCCTCCTCTTTATTTTTGTATTCTATGCGGTTAGTAGAATAATTTTCTTTAAGAATCTTTGCAATTTCTTGCTCTAACTTTTCAAAATCTCCCTCTGCAAAATCCAAGTTTGAAAAATCGTAATAAAACCCCTCCTCAATAGGAGGACCTATTGTAGGCTGAGCCTCAGGGTAAAGTCTTAAAATCGCTTGAGCCAAAACATGAGCCGAAGTATGCCAAAACATATACTGCCCTTCAGGGTTTTCAAATTTCAGCAAGGTTACTTTGTCGTTATTTTGAACCACCGCAGATAAATCTTTGGACTCTCCGTTAATTAAAGCACCAAGAACTGTATGCCTATTCGGTTGCTCCTTTATCAAATCTGCTACAGAGCATTCTTGAGCTAACTCCAGCTGCTTATTATCAAATTCTATCTGTATCATTGGGTATGAAAATTTTGAGGTATGAAAAATTTTATTATTCTTAATGCAGAATAACAAAGAGCAAATTTTTTGTCAAAAAGCTACTTGAGAGAAATTTTTAAGGAGAGAATTTTTTTAAAATGCAGAAGTTTTTTTATTTTTTAAGTTTTTGAATATCCTTAGCTGCTTCTTTTAGGCTAATAATCAAATCTTCTTTGGTTTTTTCTTGTGCATTAGCCCCAGGTATTTCTTCTATCCAACCAATCCACCAATCGCCATCTTTTTTAATCATAGCCGTAAATTCTGTTTTTATTGTTGATATAAAATTAGAAATATTTTGTTTTAAAAAACTATATTGTTTCTGGTTCAAAATAACAAAGAGCAAGTTTTTTATAAAAAAGCTATTTGAGAGAGGTTTTTAAGGAGAGAGTTTTTTGTCAAAACCACTATTGAGTGAAAAAGTTTTAATGAATTAAAGTCAAAGATACTTTTGAAAGAGAACAATTTATTTCCCTTAAAAAATATAGATTTTAAATTATACTGTACTTAAAACAGACGCCATGCTTTCTGATAAATAAGCCTGAGCTACGGGATATAAAGGAACTGTGTCTTTATTTTTAACAGGGAAATCGATTTTTTCTGGTGAAACAGTAATTAAACCAATATTGTGTTTTGTTAATAAATTTTTATCTACCCTGTGAGCAAATTCTTCACTAATTGCTAAATAACTTTTATGAGAATAAGCCTTGTATCTTAGAGCTTGGTAAAATCCTTTTTTCCAATTATATAGCTTAGCTTCGATTGAAATAATTTTTTTAATGGGAGGTGTATATTTCTTTTTCACATAGAAATTTTCTTTGTCAATAGATTTTAAAATATTATTTTCAAGAAGATAACATATTAAATTTTCAACTTGTTTTTTTGTTAAAAAAGTTTCTGTAAATAATTTTCTTGCTTCAATTTTTTTATTTTTTCTGTTCAAATATTTAAAGACAATATAGATAAGTTCATAATCTAAAAGATGCTTTTGATTATCTTTTATTTTTTCAATTGTAAAAACTAAATCAGCAATACCGTTCCCACTATTAAATTCTTCGATAAAATTCTCTGTCTTGTATTTCTCAGATAAATGTTCCCTTAACACAGGGATCATTTCTTTTTCATATCTAAACATGATATTTTTCATTTAATTTAGTAAAAATATTTTTCCATCCATATAGAAAAGAATACTCCTCTATTTTGAAGGCTCTTTTTAATTTATTATAGTTTTCAATAGCAAAATCAATTTTTGATAAGTATTCTTTTTTCATTTTTTCTTTGGGGTTTTTTCTGATACTATTTATTTCATTTGATATAACTTCTAAAAAATGAAGTTTTGCATTGTGATCTGTAATAATAGCAGGCTGATCGTTCCCTTTGCAATAATGACAATTACAAGTTTTAATAACTTGAGTAATTAGTTCAAACTTAGTTGGGGTTTTTCTTAAGATAGAAATAGTAGTTAATAATTCAGGGAAGTAATATCTAACATACATATTATAAGAAGGTGTGCTTTCTTTATATAAATCTTCATAAAAACTTTCAAATCTTGCTGTCCCTGATGTAAAACCAGCAATACCAAAAGAAAGTAGACCAAGTCCTAATCCAGCATTAATTCTCCCTGCAATCACTGGTTTTTGAGTATATTTTTGTAATTTTATAAGAAAATCAATATAATGAAAAAGAGTTATTTCACTGGTTTTATTGTCAATACAGTCTGCATATATTAAAAAACCATCTGTGTTAAAAGCAGAAAAAGTATTTAATAAATATCTTTTAGATTTTTTATCATTTAAAGAATCAGCTTTAATACAAACCCCCATATAAATTTTTTTATTAGGGTGATTTGCATTTTTATAATCAATACTTTCTTCCGTCAATTTACAATCTAAATCAAACCACTCTGCAGCAGCGTTTCTATCAGGTCCATAAGTCTGAGAAGAATTATGTGTATAATGAAATGGGGTTAATAAAATATTGGCACCAAGTTCTATTTGTGTATCTAAAACTTGTTTTACATATTTTTTTTGAGCCAAAAAACTATTCAAGTGTTCAGGAGTAATTACTTCATTATTTTGAGGAGTATAAGGAAGTTTTAACATTCCTTTAGTTTCTGTATAAGCAGGGTATGCTAATCTAACAGTTGCCGGGTCTACAATAATATTTATATTATCATTCTCTTGGATGTTTTTAAGTAAGCCTTTACATGCTGGAACATTTTCTAAATTTGCAGGAAAAATAACATTTCCAAAACTTTTATCTTTTTTTGTGAAATCTTCTAATACACTTTTATCATTGTAAAGTCTTAGATAAAAATTAGGTGATAAATCGTATTTTTTTACTTCAATAATACCTGTAGTAAGATCTATCACTTCTAATATTTCCGAAACTTGTGCGAATCTTTGATATGGATTTTTTTCTAGTAGTTGCAAAATCAAGTTTTCAATCTTATTACTTATTGAAATTTCTCTTCTTCTGGGAGGAATAGGATGGTCATTTTTTATTTTTTCAATAAGTTCTGGTTGGTATTGAAAATCATAAGGATAATAGCCTGTAAGCATTTCGTATAAAACCACCCCAGCTGTATATAAATCACTCCTTTTATCAATATTTTTACTATCAGTAATTTGCTCTGGCGACATATATGGACCTGTTCCAAAAATTTCGCCTGTGCTTGTTAAAGAAGTAAAATCAATGACTTTAGAAATTCCAAAATCAATTATTTTAATCTCTCCATTTTCTTGTATTAAAATATTTTCGGGTTTTAAATCTCTATGAATAATTCCTACATCAACATTTTCTCCCCTGATATTATGTAAATACTGCAATCCTTATAAGATTTGTTTGAAAATTTTTATACTTTCTGTTTCTGATAATTTTTCATTTTTTTGCAAAATTTCTTTTAGATTCGTTCCATTAATAAATTCCATAACAAGAAAATAATTTTTTCCTGTTTCATCTTGATTCACAAAGTCATCAACATATTTTATAAGATATTTATGAGAAACAGACTTCATAATATCTATTTCTCTTTGCAATCTATTATTTTCTCCATGTTTTTTAAATTCTCTTAAAATATATTCTTCGTGGAATACTTTAATAGCATAATTGTTGTTACCTTTTTCCGTTTTATACACTGCTCCAAATCCACCTTGGTTGATAAAAGAAACAAACTTGTAACCATTGATTGTTTTGTTAAGTAGTGCCATAGATTTATAGATTAATTTTTATCAGTATAAAGTAAGTCTATAATATTTAACCATTGTTTTCAATGGTGGTGATTTCTTCTTTTGTGAGATTGTATAGCTTATAAATTAGGTTGTCTATTTGTTTTTGTAGCTTGGTGGTGTTTGCGGTGCTATGTCCGCTAATGCTTTTACTTTTATAGGTTGTAAGGTTTCTTGTTTTGGATTATTCAGTTCCAAATCTACAAAAACATGTCCCATAATTTTTTCTATTTGTTTAAATGGAAATACTACTCTTTAAAAGAAATTTTATCAAAAAAGGAAAGGGTTTGTCAAAAAGCTATTTGAGAGATGTTTTTAAGGAGAGAGATTTTATGATGTTTATGTGATAGATTGAATAAACGCACTATACTCCATTTTATGGTTACTTGAAAAATTAGCCATACTAGGTTTTGTCAAACAGCCTTTTGGTTTGATATAACTTTTAATCCATTTTTTCTGTGTTGAGTGCCAACCAATATTCAAAGCACACAATTTAGGAAAAAAATACATTGAGGAATAGGCTGTAATATTATCGTGAATCCACCAAGCTAAGGCTTGCCAATGTTTAGTTTTTTCATAGTAAGGCAGAAAAGAATTTACTACGATACAAGCAACAGCCCCTTCGCCGTCTTTGTCGGGAACATCCCAAATATGATGAGCGTAGCTATTTTCATTACGGGAGCAGTTGTATTGATTATTCTTTTCCGCACCTTTTGCGTTGACTTCTGGAGATCTATAAGCAGAACGAATGCTGATTTTTCCTAGCTGATTTTGGATAGGCTCTAAAACTTCTACACATAATTTTTTACCAACTTTAATCGCTAAATCTGGGTTATTGGGAATATTGGGGATTCTTTCAATTTGTGAAATTTCTGAATACAAAAAATCACGCATAAAAAACGAAGGAGATAATTGCACCCTCCCTAACTCCTCTAATACTTTTACAGTCTGTGGCTTTTTTGACATACTGGTTTGCTTAATTTTTTTCTATAATTCTAATCTCCTCAGCGGTGAGATTGTATAGCTTATAGACTAGGCAGTCTATTTGTTTTTGGAGTTCGGTGGTGTTTGCAGTATTGTCTTTTGTTTTTTGTTGCAAAATTTTATCTACTAGGGCAATAAAAGGCTCTTGTTCTTTTGGATGTGTAATTATTGATTTAGGTATTGGAATTTGTTGAATATAAAAATTATAAAAATGCATTGTTCTAACAGCTCTTGCATAAATAAAATTATAAGCATACCAACTCACAAATGATGAATTTAAAAAAGCTAACCAAAATAGAGGCGATAGCCTTTTATCTAAATCAAAAGACATTAAGGTGTTTGTTATAATGATTCCTTCATCATCATAGCAAGCAGTTATTTTTATATGTGGAATTGGGTTTTCTATATGAGCAATTAGCACTTGAGAAATAACTTTTGGGACTAAAAATTTTTTAGCGTTATTCCAATTTAGTTTTGATGTGTTTTTTAACCATCTATTTTTTTTGATTTTCCATTGAGAAATATCAATCCCTTTTAATAACTTATATTTGGTTTGTTTGTCTGAAAAAAAATCAGTTCCAATAGCTAAACCTAATTTACCTAAAACAAGAGATTCATTACTCTTTGATTTTTGAATTTTATCCCAAAATGATTTTGTTATTGATAATTTATAAATCTGAGCTGTATTGTTTTGCATGAATATTTCACTCTTATCACTTATACTGAATATGTTTATTGTATTATTTTTGTTTAAATAACCACATTTAACTAAACCTTTTTTATATGTTTTTTCTAAACCGAAAATATTCATTTCTAATAAAACATTTTCAAAAGATTTGCTGGTATCAATAAGGTATTTTAAATTGTATTTGTTCCAATAATCTTTTCTATATCCTGTCCATGCGTCCCCATATAATGATTTTTTTGGAATGATAAAAGTAAGAATCCCATTGTTTTTTAGTAATTTATCAAAGCATTTTTTACAAAATAACTCGGCACTATCACCACTACTAAATTCAATTTTTTCTACAGTTCTAAAATATTTTTTTTCTTTAGGTGTCAAAACATTCCTAAATCCATAAGGAGGGTTGCCTAGCACAATATCAAAGCCATCTGCTACGCCAAACTGCCATTCGGGTTCAAACCAATCGGCAACTGTGTTTTGGTTGTATAGATCCCAGTTAGCAATTTTTTCAATAGCATCGTTGCTTAATCCATTCTTTAAAAATTTTCCCATTTCTTTTCTAATTTTTTTATCTTTTTGACGGAGTTTTGATTTTTTTGCTTGTGTTTTAGCAGTGAAATAATTGAGTCTTACTGTTTTTAACTTTGCTTTTAACTCTACTAATTCGTGACCTGCAATCTGAGAGGGTTGAGTCTTATCTGTTAGTCCCAAAAGGCTATTTGCTACAATAAACTTGGTTTCTAAATTGGGTAAGGAGCGAATGCCATAATTGTTTTCTTTATCTTCAGTCGCTTCTTGTTCAATAGCTAGGCTAATGAAAAAACGTAGTTTGCAAATCTGAATAGCGATGGGTTGTATGTCTACACCGTAAATGCAGTTTTCAATTAAGAATAATTTTTTACCGTAGGCGTTGTATTGTTTTTCTTGAGAAAAAACTTGATTGATGATTTCTAAGGAAGCTCGTTTGCTTTGGTCATCTGACATTTTTTCTGCTTTTTCGGTTTGTTGTTTTTTGTAGTAAATATTTTTAGGGTCTATTTTGTTTAGGATAGAAATTAGCCGTTGTAAAATTCCCATCGTAAAAGCTCCGCTACCTACTGCTGGGTCTATTATTTTTAAGGTATCAATACTGCGAATGATTTCTTTTTTTTGATTATCGCTAAAATCAGATTCTTTCTCGTTGAATAAATCGTTTATTTGTAAATCTTTCAGTTCTGTTTTTTGACTAAAATACTGTTTTAGGCTTTCGTCCACCATATAGCTTACAATTTCTCTGGGGGTATAAAAACTGCCCGTAGTTTTTCGGGTTTGTTCGGAAGTTTCTGGGTTGTAGCTAGCGAGTAGGTTTTCTAAAACTTTACCTAAAAGCTCTGGCTCTAGGGCTACATCTATATCTAAAGGGGTGGATTCTTCTACTGTGAATTGATACCTGTTGAATAAATCAATCAATCCTGTTTCGTCTTCGTTAAAAAATAAATCATTAGGAAATTGTAAAACATTATCTGTTTTATCAGAAAATCCGTCTATGCGGAGCATTATTTTCTCTTTACGGGTATCTTTATTTCGCTCGTCTATAAGTTTTTTTTTGTCTGGATTATCTTTGCTCAATTTTCTATCCAAACATTGAAACAATCCGCCATTGAGGAAAGGGGTTTTGCTAAATAAGTTTTTCCAGTCGGCTTCAGCTAAAACTAAAGAATGATAGCGGTAATAGTATTGGTTACCGTAATCTTTATTGATACCTTGATAGTTTTCTTTGTTTCTAAATTCACGATTTTCAATTTCTTGGTTCAGTGTTACAAAGAATAAATTTTGTAAAATGGCTTTGTAAAAACTGCTGGATTCTTTCCATTTAATGATTTTTTCTAGTTTTTTTTTGTTAAATAAATCAGCCTGCACAAGCTTTTTTTCTTTTAAAAACCAAACAAATAATAGGCGAGTCAGTAGGCGAATGAGGGATGTTTTTTTATGCTCTTCTGTTTTAGTTGTTTTTTCATCGTTAGGAAAAATTACTTGTTTTTGTGCTTTTTCATACCAACGCAAAAGTTTTTCATAAAATTCTTTGTTTAATGGCTCTACTGCAAAGGCTTTTTCTAGATCTTGGAGGGTTGGGCTTTTTTCTGTCTTGCTTATCCATTCAGAGAATCTGTCCTTGGCGGTGCGACTTTTTTTGTTTTCACCTAAGAGAAACGACCACCGAATAGCAGAGCTAATATCTTTTTTTACTTCGCCTTTTTTTGTATACTCTAGCTTGACTAGTGACAATCTCCAATCTTTAAGATTATGAGAAACAAAGGCTACCAGCGCTGCTTCTTTCCAACTGTTTTTTAAACGATTGATAATTAAATTTCGCTGTGCTGTGCGAGTTCTTTCTAAGGATTTATCTTCTTTTAAGGTGACAATGAGAATGTCAATTTCATTTTTTTCCGTATCTTTAAATTCTCCGATTTGCTCTAAAGATTGAAAGTATTCCTTTTCTATTTGATTGAAAGATTCTTTTTGAATATTTTTTTCATCAAATTTATTGAGTAATTCTCTAATGAATCTTTTGAATTGCTCTTTGTTAAAAGCACACTCAAAAGTTTGTTGGAGCATTCTTTCTGCTTGTTCTGTATTCATATTATTTTATTTATATGGCGTCATTATGGCGTCTTTGTGGCGTCTTTAAGAATATCATTATGGCGTCTTTGTGGCGTCTTTAAGAATATACATTATGGCGTCTTTGTGGCGTCTTTAAGAATATCATTATGGCGTCTTTATGGCGACTTTAAGAATATCATTATGGCGTCTTTGTGGCGTCTTTAAGAATATCATTATGGCGTCTTTGTGGCGTCTTTAAGAATATCATTATGGCGTCTTTGTGGCGTCTTTGTGGCGTCTTTAAGAATATCATTATGGCGTCTTTGTGGCGTCTTTGTGGCGTCTTTAAGAATATTGCATTATGGCGTCTTTGTGGCGTCTTTAAGAATACCATTATGGCGTCTTGTGGCGTCTTTAAGAATATCATTATGGCGTCTTTGTGGCGTCTTTAAGAATATACATTATGGCGTCTTTGTGGCGTCTTTAAGAATATACATTATGGCGTCTTTGTGGCGTCTTTAAGAATATCATTATGGCGTCTTTGTGGCGACTTTAAGAATATTGCATTATGGCGTCTTTGTGGCGTCTTTAAGAATATCATTATGGCGTCTTTATGGCGTCTTTAAGAATATCATTATGGCGTCTTTGTGGCGTCTTTAAGAATATACATTATGGCGTCTTTGTGGCGTCTTTAAGAATATCATTATGGCGTCTTTGTGGCGTCTTTAAGAATATACATTATGGCGTCTTTGTGGCGTCTTTAAGAATATTGCATTATGGCGTCTTTGTGGCGTCTTTAAGAATATACATTATGGCGTCTTTGTGGCGTCTTTAAGAATATTGCATTATGGCGTCTTTGTGGCGTCTTTAAGAATATCATTATGGCGTCTTTGTGGCGTCTTTAAGAATATCATTATGGCGTCTTTGTGGCGTCTTTAAGAATATACATTATGGCGTCTTTGTGGCGTCTTTAAGAATATTGCATTATGGCGTCTTTGTGGCGTCTTTAAGAATATCATTATGGCGTCTTTGTGGCGTCTTTAAGAATATCATTATGGCGTCTTTGTGGCGTCTTTAAGAATATTGCATTATGGCGTCTTTGTGGCGTCTTTAAGAATATCATTATGGCGTCTTTGTGGCGTCTTTAAGAATATACATTATGGCGTCTTTGTGGCGTCTTTAAGAATATACATTATGGCGTCTTTGTGGCGTCTTTAAGAATATACATTATGGCGTCTTTGTGGCGTCTTTAAGAATATCATTATGGCGTCTTTGTGGCGTCTTTAAGAATATCATTATGGCGTCTTTGTGGCGTCTTTAAGAATATACATTATGGCGTCTTTGTGGCGTCTTTAAGAATATTGCATTATGGCGTCTTTGTGGCGTCTTTAAGAATATTGCATTATGGCGTCTTTGTGGCGTCTTTAAGAATATTGCATTATGGCGTCTTTGTGGCGTCTTTAAGAATATTGCATTATGGCGTCTTTGTGGCGTCTTTAAGAATATTGCATTATGGCGTCTTTGTGGCGTCTTTAAGAATATCATTATGGCGTCTTTGTGGCGTCTTTAAGAATATCATTATGGCGTCTTTGTGGCGTCTTTAAGAATATTGCATTATGGCGTCTTTATGGCGTCTTTATTATCACTTACTAAAACATACTTGGTTCCTTTTCCTGTTGTTCCTATTTGTTGCAAAATCATCATATCACATAAATTTGTTAGATCACGCGTTGCAGTTCGCTCAGATACTTTAAAAATTTCTTGATACTTTTGGTTGATAATTTCCCCGTGCTCTTTCACATAGAGTACAACTTTAATTTGTCGTTTGTTCAATCCTAGTTTCTGCAGGCTTTTTTTGTTCCATCTATCTTTATGAAAAACTATCTGCATAACTCCTTTTTGCTCTATAAAATCTGGTTCAGGTAGTCCTTTTTTTGTGCATTCTTCAATAATTTTTAGTGTTCCTTGCCCCCACCCTTCAAAATAACCAGCATAATAAAAAATCATTGCTAGCAGTTGATTTCTAGGTTTAGAAATGTGTTCAGTTTTTAATTTAGACACGGAAATTCCTTGCGGTAGTTTTCCTTCGTTCATAATTATTAGTTTATCAGGATATACCTTAATTTGAATTTGTGATGTGATTGAATAATCACGATGAATCAAAGCGTTAATTATAGCTTCTCGCAGTGCTTCATAAGGATATTCAAGAATATCACGACGGTGGATATCTTCGTATTCAATATTGCTTATTAGATATTTGGTGCGAAGTATTTCAAGCACATTTTCTAGTTGTTGGAATAGATTACCTTGTACAATATCTGTCGTTTGAGTTTCTGTTCGTGAAAGAAATTTACCAATTTTAACAAAAGATTGCTGAAAAAATGATTGTGGATCTTTACCAAAGAGAAGAATAGTTGCTCGCTTAAAATCTTTACCGTCTAAAAGGTGTAATTTTTGTAAGATAGTTTTTATATTTTTATTTTTCGTAATAGATGGCAGTCTGTCTCTAGAATCTTGCTTGAATTTTTCTAAAGTAGATGTATCTATGTCGCTAATCTTGATTTTCTTATCAGTAATATCATCCCATGTTCTCCCTGTTTTTTCTAAAAGAAATTCGGCTAGTTCTTTGCCTTGTAATTCTTGCACTGTGCTACCACTTCTGCGGTAGTATTTACCTTCATAAGATATTGGAACTGTGTTTTGTTTAATGGTGATTTTGATGATTTCATTGTTTTTTAAATTTTCTAATTCAACAGAAGGAATGATTCCAAGTTTATTACGCGTTGTATTGGGAATATCTTCAAGTAGTTTTCTGGGATTAAGAAGTTTTGTAGGCTTGCCGCGGTCGTCTATACCGATATAAACCACTCCTCCTTTGCTATTTGCAAAAGCAGAAATAGATTTTAGCGTATCATTTCGCCACGACTGCTTGTATTCTATAGATTGAGATTCTTTTTTTTTCATAATTTATTTACTTAAGTATAGAGAAAGGATAACCTCTCTTTTTCCAGATACTAAAAAGCTTTGTTCAACATAGTGGTTTTGCAGTAGTTTATCAGAAATTTTGTTTTGTAGAATTGCTAATACTTTAAGCGGATTCTTTTTCTCTTCTTTGAGTTCTTTTAGAGCAGTTGAAATATTTTTTTTTGTTTGTTCGGGTAGACCTCCTTCTTTTAATTGGGTAATCATTTTTTCAAGATATTTTTCTTGTGTGTCAGTAAGCTGTTCGTTATTTTTTCTGGTTGCTTTCAAAATTTTCATAATACTCAAATCTCTATTACTTCTTCGTTTCTTGGAGCTAATAGAACTTGCTTCTGTAGTGGCTTCTTTAAAGGCTTGTTTGTTGTTACCTAAAAATTCGTATATTTCTTTAGGCTCATTTTGTGTTTTTTGATTGGGGTTGCTTTCTAATAATTTAGCAGCAGCAATAAAATCCAATTCTTCTGCTTTTTGTAAAGACGATTGAAAAAATTTTTGCAATTTTCCTTTTCTAAAATAAGTGACAAGTGTAGCAATAGAATCTTTGGTTTGTTTTGAACTGCGGGCTTTTTTAGGTAGTTGTTTTATTTTTTTAAAAAGCTCGCTGTCTTTTTCTTGAATTTCACGGATAACGGCTAGATATTTTAATTCACTTTCTTCTTCGTCTTCTTCTACTATTTTTTTTGAGGTTAAACGGTCAAATAATTCGTGAGAACCTATTGGTTCACCTTCGGTTAATAAATGTGCATCTCCGCCAAGTAGAGTTAAAAAAGAATGAATTTTAGTCTCTGCTATTTTTTTGAGGTTGATTTGCTCGTTAGATTGTTTGGTGGGAAAAAAATTAAAAATATAAATCTCTTCAAAAGATGTATCTATACGATTGATCCTACCTACTCTTTGCATCATTCTCGTTGGATTCCAAGGAATATCGTAGTTTATTACCACATTAGCTCGGTGCAAATTGACTCCTTCTGATAAAACTTCAGTGGAAATAAGAATGCGGTGATTTTGTTTTTTATCCCGAGCATTTGCATCAAAATTGGCAAGCACTTCTTTACGGATAGAGTCATTGGAAGCACCAGTGAATAAAAGTACTTTGCCTATTTTTTTGTTGATATTCTCAAATAAGTATTGGGCGGTTTCTTTGGATTCGGTAAAGATAATAAGGTGTTTGTCTTTTAAGATCACATTATTGGATAGTTCGTTTAAAAATTTTAGCAATTTTGGGTCACGGTCTACCTGCTGCCAAAGTGTTTGAATTTTTTTTAAAATATTTAAGTCTGATTCCAAATCTTTTTTAAAATCATCGTTAAACTCTTCGCTTACATATTTTTGTGCCTTGCTTTCTTGAATTAATTGCTCAACTGCCTCGTCATCGTCATTGTCTAAAAATTCAAATATTTTATTAGTATAGTTTTTACTTAGATAAACAAAACCACTGTCTAGTGTTTCTATAAAATTTTTATAAGAATTTAAGAATCTTGTTACTGATTTCTTAAAAGCATAAAAACTACTTTCCAATCTTTTGATTAGCAAAATTTTCATAAATCGTCCCATATTTTTTTGGGACTGTTCGTCTTGAGAAATTTTATTTTCATGATAGAGCAACGGGGTATAACGTGCGTATTTTAAATTTTTGGTAATCAGCTCAATCGTTCTATCAAAAATATTATTTTCTTCTTCATTGAGTTCATAAAATAAAGCTTGCGGAGGTTTGACTTCTGGAAATTTAAGTCCAGATTTTGCTGGGTCTGTATTTTTATAAAAATATTCTTTGATTTCTTTGCGGGTGCGTCTGACCATCAAATGCTTCAATATTTGGTTGCGTATCTCACGAGCATTATTTTTCACCTGCTTTAGGTATTCAGCATAATTTTTATTTTTATCTATTTTTTTCAGCTCTTTTTCTAAATCACCAAAAAAAGATTCCAAATCAGCAACATTGGGAATGGTGCTTTTTTTGGTTTTTTGGAATAATTTTAAAAGACTTAAAATATCTTGCGGGCTATTATTATAAGGTGTAGCAGTTACTAGAATGAGTTTTTTACCACGACATATTATTGCTAATTTTTCGTAAGTAGTGTTGGTTTCTGTGCGAAAGCGATGAGCCTCATCAATAATAATATTGGTATATTTATCAACTCCTCTGTTAATTAAATTATCCAATTTTCCCAGTGATTCAAAATCAGCTGCAATCTTAAAATCGGAAAAAATATTACGCCAAGAACCGCGGTTGGATTCTTCTATTAAAACGGGTGGAGCAATTACAAGAGTCCTTCCGTCCAGTTGGTTTGCAAGCATTGCCGAAATATAAGTTTTGCCTAGTCCTACAACATCGGAAATGAAAACACCACCATAAGCAAGCAAGATTTTTTTGGCGTTCTGTACAGCTTGTGTTTGGTATTCATACTCTTTAAATCCATGCGGGCTATACTGGTTAGTTATTTTACCGCTAATGCTTAACTCATCTTGAAAATATTCGTAAAGAAATTTTAGGTATAGATGATAAGGTGTGATTTCTTTAAAAAAAGTTTTGTTCTGAATTGTTTGAATATATTTTTCATTAACATCTACTCCATCTTTCCATAGTTCAGCAAATTTGTTTTCTGCAAAATCATAATCGCTATCGTCTCTTAACTCTACATTAAATTCAAGGTTATCTTCCAAGCCATTCTTAGTTAAATTGCTAGAACCAGTAATAACGCAGCCTTTATTTCTATCGCCTTTCTTAAAGGTCATAATATAAAGTTTGGCGTGAATATTCCGTGACGGATAAACTCTTATTTCCAGTTTTTTGTTTTCAATCCACTCTATAAATTTTTTTACTCCTTCTTCAACAGAGCTACTGTCCTCTGATTCTTCCATTTCTTTTTGAACGAGGTTTGCAAATTCTTGTTCGGTTTCGGCGTGTGAAAGAGGAAGTTGAGATTGCTCTTTGGCTTGTTCTGTATTTTCTATAATTTTCTGATCGGTGTTAATGCCAATTAAAATTCTAATTTTTTCTATAGGTTGTAGAGATGGGTAGAGGGCACTAAAACCACTGGAATAAAAATAACCTACAAGACAATCAAAAAATGAACTGTCTTTAGTAAGAGTTTCAATTCTCTTTTTAAGGGTATTGTTTTTTTGGTTGGTAATGAATGATGTTTGCATAAATGTTCTCTAATGTTCTTAAACCAAAGGTTTTAGTCAAAGTGCTATAAATAACTTTTCTAGTCCAATTTTTTCTTTATATTGTAGACCTTTGAATTTGCCAAATAGGACAAAACTAGCTGTGACGGCTAGCCAAATGGTTAGAACAGGTGCGAAAAAAATTTTTAGCTCGCGGGAATACTGAAGAGCATTTCTTCACAAATGGCAAGAGTTAAAAATTTTTTTTAATGGCGTAGTGCCACAATAATGAGACCAGGCACTACAAAACTTAAAGCTAACACAATATAGACTGCAAAAGAGCCACTGGTATGACCATTTGGCTCTTTTGCTAAAGCCTGTATTGGCGTAAAAGCAATAAGCTTGCTTTGGCTAAACAGTTAGTTTTGTCCTATTTGGCAAATTCAAAAGTCTATTGTATATGTTTTTGTCTAATAGTTCATTTGCAATCTTATCTCAATATGATACTTTTAAATTAATAATAAAACTATTTCTCAAAAAAAAAAATGAAACAATTAGCAGCCTCTATTTTAACGGCAAATTTTGGTTGTTTATCAGCGCAGATTAAAGAGGCGGTGTCTGCTGGATTGGATATCCTTCATTTGGATGTGATGGACGGTAATTTTGTACCTAACCTGACTTTTGGAGCAGATTTGATTCGTTCTATCCGCCCTGATTTTTCCATCCCTTTTGATGTGCATTTGATGATAGAAAATCCCCAAAAATACGTTGCTGATTTTATACAAGCAGGAGCAGATTGGTTAAGTTTTCACTGGGAAGCTTTACCAGAAGAAGAAAAATGCTTGCAATTATTAAGAACTATAAAGACAAAAAATGTTCGCTGCGGTTTGGCAATCTCACCTCCGACTAAGGTAGAAAAATTAGAACCTTTTTTTGCAGAACTAGATTTTATTGTAGTGATGACTGTCAATCCGGGTTTTGGTGGGCAAACTTTACTCCCCGAATGTCTCGCAAAAATAGGACAAATCCAAACAATGATGGAGCAGCAAAAAATAAAAATTCCTATAGAAGTGGACGGAGGAGTAAAAGCAGAGAATATAGAGCAGGTTGTTAAAACAGGAGCAGACATTGTAGTTGCAGGCTCCGCTGTGTTCAATAAAAAACAATCAGTAGCAAAAAATCTAAAAAATTTACAACAAAAAATCAACAACAGTTAGTTAGCAGAATTTTTTTGCATAGGATCGTAAAATTTTTTTTTAGCATTGATAAAGGTGTGGATGAGTTTTTTGTTGATAAAATAAGAATCTCTCCCCACAATTGTTTTTTCCAATAATCCGATTTTATATAGGTTATGCAGATATCTTGAAGCAGTTTGTCTAGTCAGCATAAGCTCTTTGCTGACAAAATCTATTTTTGTATAAGGGTATTTAAAGAGTGTATTAATCAAATCTTGACTGTATATTTTTGCGTATTGTTTTCTAATGGTTGTTTTAAATTCTAGCATTAGAGCGTATATTTGATTGATTAAAAAAACTGTTTCTAAAGCAGTTATACCAATGCCCATTAGCATAAAATGAATCCATTGCTCCCAAGTATTTTTTTCTCTAGTATTTTGTAACAATTTATAATAGTTATCCTTATTCTCAATAATATAACCGCTTAAATAAAGAATAGGTAAATCTGATAATCCTTGCAGATGTAGATATAAAATATTGATAATCCTACCTGTTCTTCCATTACCATCGTAAAAAGGGTGGATACTTTCAAACTGGTGGTGAATCAATGCCATTTTTATTAAAGGGTTCATTTTGCTAATGGAGTTATCATTGATAAAAACCTCTAAATTTTTCATTAAGTTTGTTATTTCTTTACCATTTTGAGGCGGTGTATAGACTATTTCTCCTGAATCATTTTTTAAGTGGGTGCCTGCTTGAGTTCTAAAACCTGCGTTATTGCCTGTTAGAGTCTCTTGTATTTTGCAAATAGTCCTATTCGACAATAATTTATCTTTTTTTACAATATCAAATCCTTTTCTCAATGCTTGAACATAGTTTTGCACTTCTTTAATATTAGGAGAATATTTTTTTTTTGTTATCTGTGCTTTATACAGATCATCGCTAGTGGTTACAATATTTTCAATTTCTGAGCTAAACTGTGCTTCTTGTATTGGTAAAAGAGACAAAAGAATATCTTGATTGGGAATGCTTTTAGCAAGACCGTTGACTTGACCTAAATCTCCTTGCACTTGTGCTGCGAACCGTAAAAGAGAAATATTTTCTATTTCTATATTTTTAAAGGGAAGTTTTTGCATTGCCATAAGAAGTGATATGTTAAGATTTTGCGATTTCTTTAACACATCATAGCTGATATGTTAAGATTTTGCGATTTCTTTAACACATCATAGCTGATATGTTAAGATTTTGCGATTTTTTTAACATATCAAGGTTTATATGTTAAGATTTTGCGATTTTTTTAACATATCAAGGTTTATATGTTAAGATTTTGCGATTTTTTTAACATATCAAGGTTTATATGTTAAGATTTTGTGATTTCTTTAACATATCAAGGTTTATATGTTAAGATTTTGCGATTTTTTTAACATATCAAGGTTTATATGTTAAGATTTTGCGATTTCTTTAACATATCAAGGTTTATATGTTAAGATTTTGCGATTTTTTTAACATATCAAGGTTTATATGTTAAGATTTTGCGATTTTTTTAACATATCAAGGTTTATATGTTAAGATTTTGCGATTTTTTTAACATATCAAGGTTTATATGTTAAGATTTTGCGATTTTTTTAACATATCAAGGTTTATATGTTAAGATTTTGCGATTTTTTTAACATATCAAGGTTTATATGTTAAGATTTTGCGATTTTTTCAGCATATTAAGATCATTTTCTAAATTCACTAACAGCAACTATTACCTTTTTGAATAGGAGGGCAGACTACACTACCATAAGAACAAAAAACGCAACAATCTCCTTTTTGAGATTGCAGTAGTTCCCCGCAATTTTGACATTGATAAAAACACTGGCAGCTACCAGTAGGCATAATTTCTTTTGTTTGAAAATCGCATTTAGGACAGGTTATTGTAGATTCCAAATTTATTGTATTTTTATCCATATTTTTTAAAAATTGTTTTTTAATACCATTACTATAGACCTTTGAATTTCGCTGATGCTTACCCCACTATTGGGGCTAGCCAAATGGTTAGAACAGGTGCGAAAAAAATTTTTAGCTCGCTGGAATATCGTAGTGCCACAATAATGTGACCAGGCACTACAAAACTTAAAGCTTGTATTGGCGTAAAAGCAATAAGCTTGCTTTGGCTAAACATAATGCAAATTCAAAAGTCTATACTATGTAATAATACTATTATATGAAAGAGAAACAAAAAAACAATCAACAAGATAATCAGTCACTATTATTAAAAAAAGTTTTTGGAGTAGGAGCTATTACTTTTTTAAGTAGAATTTTTGGTTTGCTTCGAGAAATTGTAATTACCAGTCTACTAGGAACTACACTTTACAGTGATGCCTTTTATTTGGCTTATGCAGTACCAAATCTTTTTCGCCGTTTTACTGCAGAAGGAGCAATGCTGACAACTTTTATTCCAAACTTTACAAAAATTTACAAGGAAAAAGGAGAATTGCGGGCAAAGGAATTCGCCAGAAATTTTTTTTGGACTCTTTTTTTTTTATTACTACTTTTTTGCGTATTGTTTATAACAGCTGCTCCTTGGATTATCGGCAATTTTTTGGCAGCAGGTTTTGAGGGTTTGGTATTGGAGCAGAGTATTTTTCTGACCCGAGTAATGTTTTTTTATATTTTACTTATCTCGCTGACTGCTATCTATCAAGGAATTTTAAACTATCATTCTGTTTTTATCCCTTCTGCTTTTAGTCCCGTTTTACTCAATATAGCTATTGTTGTTTTAGGATTGTTTTTAGGAGACAGTATTCAGAACGCCGTTTTAGGATTGGCTTTAGGCGTCCTTTTAGGAGGAGTAGTGCAACTTTCTTTTTCGCATATTTTTATCCACAAACAAGGCTACAAATTCTGGAGAAAATTTACTTTTAAAGATGAGACAGTGCGAGATGTTTTCCGAAAGATGTTACCTGGATTTTTTAGCGCAGGTATTTATCAAATCAATATTGTAATTAGCTATTTTATTGCATCATCCCTTTACACAGGGGCTATCACTTCCTTGACCTTATCTAACCGTCTACTAGAGTTAGTTTTAGGGGTTTTGGTTGTATCTATTACTACTGTGCTTTTACCACAACTATCTTCTTTGATTGTCAAGAAAAATTTCATTCAAGCACAAAAAAAATTAAAAACTACCTTATTGTTGACTAGTTTTATCACTTTACCCATTACAGTCGGCTTGATTTTTACAGGGAAAGATATTATCCAAATTCTTTTTTTAAGAGGAGAATTTAATCAAAACTCGCTAGAGCTTACATTTAAAGCCCTTTTGTTTCACGCCCCGGGACTTTTTTTTATTTCTTGGAATAGAATATTGACAGCTAGTATGCACAGTATGCAGTTTTTTAAAAGAACAGCCTATCTTGCTTTCGGGGCAATGCTCGTCAATGCGATTTTGTGTTGGTATAGTGCTCCTCTTATAGGGCACGCTGGAATTGCCTTATCTAGTTCTGTGAGTCAAGCTTTTTTATTTCTACTCAATCTGTTTTTTCTTCCCAAAAAACTGAAATCAGCTTTTCATTTGGATTTTTTCTTTAATTTTTTAAAACAGTTACTACCTTTGGCTTTGCTGATTCTTGTTCTCTATTGGTTTAGTTTCTGGCAAACTACAAATGTATATTTTCATTTCTTTGCAAGTCTGCTTATTTCTTGCTTGACTTATTTTATCAGTTGTTATTTTATAAGAGTAAAAGAGTTGAAAAAAATTTTCTACCTGATGAAATGAAAGAGATTTCTTACACTAAAACATTGCTTATTTTAATGCTTCTTTTGAGCGGTTTTGTTTCTTGCTCCACAGCTAGAAACCGTAGCTTAATAAAGCCAAAAAATGATGTAATCAAAAATCTTATAATAGATAAAACACGTACCGCGAACTTTTACAAAGACTACAGAAGAGTAGTCATTATGGATGCTCTTTATTTTGATTGGGAATTAAGAAAGCTTTTTATAGAAAATTATACAGATTCTTACTACGAAGACAAAAAAGAGCTTTTGAAACAGCACCAACAGGAACATAATAACCTTTATAGCTTTTTTGTTTTTATCTCCTTTCAAAAATCTCGTTCAGAATTGCAAAACCCTGATTCTCACTGGAAATTTTTCGTAAAAGATAACCCTGAGGGAGAGTACTACAAAACAGAAGTAAAAAAGTTGAAGAAAAAAGATATTTACTCCTTTTTTTTAGAAAAAAATTTTTATTATTACGACAATTGGACAGATCTCTATCTAGTAACAGCAGTTAGAAGTTCTGAAAAACCAACGGAAATTTTAAAGTTACAACTTGGTAGCTTGCAAGGAAAAGCAGAGGCAAAATGGGATAGCCCTACTCTTTTTAAAAAGATAAAAAAGAAATCTTCCCAATAAACTGAAATCTTAAACCGAGACCTTTAAATGAAAAATAAAGGCAACTGGCAAAAATGGACTGGCAAAAATGGACTGGCAAAAATAAAACTGGCAAAAATGAAACTGGCAAGCAAGATTTTCAAGAAAGCATCTATAATATAGCTAGAATAGAACCTACTGTAATTATTAACGAGAGAAAAAAAGCACAATGCTTAAAAAAAACTGCTTGGTGGAAAAATCAGCTTGCCAAAAATCAGTGTTATTACTGTAAAGAAAATTTTCATCCAAAAGAGCTCACTATGGATCACAAAATCAGTTTGAGTAGAGGAGGTAAATCTATTAAAAGAAATGTAATTCCTAGCTGCAAAAGTTGTAATCAAAAAAAGAAACATTTATTGCCTTTAGAGGTAGAAATATAATGAAAACAGAACACTTAAAAAACGAACACTGTCAAGAATGCAATTCTAAAAGCTATAAACTAGAAGATACAGTAGGAATAGGTTTTTACGCAAAACTAATTCCCTGTCCTAGTTGTTTTCATAAATGCCCTGTGTGTTTTGGAAAAGGCTACCAAAAAAAAGAAGACAAAGAAAAAAGAGAAATTTTGTCTATTTGTCCTATTTGTCTGCCACTACAAAAGAAAATATCTCTTTTTAATCAAGCCCAAATTCCAGCTCGTTTTGGAGAGGTTTCGTTACACATAGACAATTCTAATTCCTCATTAGCTGCTGCTTATAAGAAAGCCATAGCCTTTGTGAAAAAACCAGATAAAAAAGATGGATTATTGTTTTCAGGAGAGATAGGTTGCGGCAAAACAACTCTCGCGTGTGCTTTAACTAAAGAGTTGATTTTAGAAAAACAAGAAGCCTGTTTTTTTATTGAATTTCCTGAATTATTAAACCGCATAAAAGCACGCTACGGAAAACAAGAATCAGAAGCAGAACTTTTAGAAGAAATGGCAAGAATTCCTATTTTGATTCTAGATGAACTAGGAAAAGGAAAGAATAGCGAATGGGAAATTAGTATTATTGACAAAATTATCAACCAAAGATACAACGCAAAAAAAAGAACTATCTTTACTACAAGCTACGATTTAAAAACGAAGGGAACGAAAAAAAAAGAAACAACAGAAGGGTATCCCATAACGAACAATCTACAACATAGAATTTCTTTGTCTACTTTTTCTAGGATAACAGAGATGTGTCACTTGATTGAAATTACAGGAAAAAATCTCAGACAAAAAGAAAACGAGGAGAATATTATCATCAAAGAGTAGCTAGGGAGACCTTTGAATTTGCCGAATAGGACAAAACCAGCTGTGACGGCTAGCCAAATGGTTATAACAGGTGCAAAAAAAAATTAGCTTGCAGGAATACTGGAGAGCGTTTCTTCACAAATGGCAAGAGTTAAAATTTTTTTTTAACTTTGAATAGGCTAAACAGAACGCTAATTCAAACTTTTCGGGCAAAGGTCTCCTAAGGGAATAAAAAAATTTCTTCTTTTATTATAGGAGAGAAAGTAGCTTCTTCTTTGAATTTTTTTCTATTTTCTATAGGAGTAAAGTGTGGAGCGGGTTTATCGGTTTGACTATTTGCTCTTACAGTTTGAACTAAAAATTTTCTTGTTGTTTCGTCGTTTAAAAATAAATCTTCATAAAACTGCTTAAAATCTTCCAAACTCACTTCAGCCAATTTACTTTTCAGTTCTGCTTTTAGTTGCAAATTGTAGTCTTTATTTTGAACTGCAGAATAATAAAAATTTCCTGTTGCCCTAAAATTATCTGGTTTTAAATCGTAAATTTCTTTTAAAGATTGAATAAGCTTTTGAAATTCTTTGTGGGATAATTTTTGGATCGTCTTTTGAAAAGAACTTAAAAAGCCTTCTATTTTTTCTCGCAAAAGTTCAGGTTTGGCATTGGGAGATTGCACTATGAACATAAAAGCATTGGTATCTAATACTCCAGAATAGTTTGACCAAACTATGTAACCTAGTTGTTCATTTGTGCGAATAAAATCGTAAAAATCATCTTTTATTATAGTTTCTAATAAATTCATTCTAACATTAGTAGCCAAATCTCTATTAGGATGTTGGTAGGCTAAAACAATGGAAAAATTGACATCTTTTACTGATTTTTGTAAAAAATATTTTTCTCCAGCTGCAATATTAAGAATTTTTTTAGGAGCTACCTCGGCAATTTGGCGAAAAGAAATTTGTTTTTTTGTTACTTGGAAAAGTTGTGAAACAAGCTCTTGATTCAGATTTCCAAAAGCAAAAAGATTGATCTGCATACTACGGAAAATCTTTTTTCTAAAAGATTTAATTTCGCCAAAGTCTATTTGTTCTAAAATTTCTAGGTATTCTTGGTTGTGCCATAAAGGTTTTTGTGTTAATTGAAAAAATTCATATAAAGCAATCCTGTAAGAAGGTGCAAATTCTAAGTTCTGTCTTTCTTCTGTTATCTTTTGTTTAGCAATGGCAAAACGATCTTTAGAAAAAGATGTTTTGGTTATGGAATGTAGGATTGTGTCAACAAACAATTCTATTTTTTCGGGGTAGCCTTCAAAAATGAGTTGAAAACCTTCTGCTGTAGCCCGTATTTGAAAAAAATAATCTACAAGGTTTGCAGGGTATAAAGATTCGTTTAAAGAATCTTTGATTAACCAAGTAAAAATTTTGGCAAGCATTGCGTTTTTAGGATCGGAGTAGGCTTTGGGAATGTCTAAATCTAAAAAAACTTTCACCTTAGGAACTTGAAATTGGTTATTTTCTACATAATGGACTTGGTATCCTTTTCTTGTAGGAATTTTAGAAATAGGTTGCTTGTATCTTTTTTTTTCTGAGCTATAAAAAGTGGGATTTTCTGTAGGCAGAAAATCATTGGCTAAAGGTAAAATAAAGGGATTTTTTTCATAATTTTTCCAATCACTTATTTCCTTAGTGGAAATGGAACGAGTGCGGTATTTAGTTTTATACCATTTTTCTGTTTTAGCATCAGCAATATTTTGAGGAGAATTATAAACTAAAATCAAACGATTGGGGTTTATTTGCTTTAAAAATTTTTGAATAGTTTGAGGTTGAAATTCATCAAAATACCAAGCTGCGTTAATGAGATTTTTTGGTTTGTAGTAATGTTGGTTTGAAGATAATTTTTGCACTAAGGCTAGAGGTGTAGGTAAATCTTGATGATGAAAATTTAAATCTGAGATTTTTTTCATTTCATCAAAGCGCCAATCAGCAATGGCTTCTTTTTCCATCAAATGTAAATAATTAAAAAATGTTTTAACTATGCTAGAAATATTTTTTTCTCCCTCTGGGGTTAGTTCCATACGCACAGAAAAAATATCTGTTTTTATTAGTTCTGACCAGTGCCCTGCACTTAAAGAAATCACCCATTGTTTTTTTTTAAGATAAGAAAACAGACTTCCTTTGCCTTCGTGTCCTAGTAAATTGGAAATATAATAAACTGGTTTTTGAGCAAAATAAGGGCGAGTAGAATCTATTTCAAAAAGCAGATTAAGTTGACGTATTTTTTTTAATGATTGAATTTGAATAGAAAACGGAACATCGCTTGTATGAAATGCTTTTGTGGAAGAACGTCTTATTTTATGGACTCGTTTTTTAATAGGTTGAAATTTTTCTCGCAACATCTTTTCTAATTTATCTAAAGGCTCTTTGCCCAAAACAGCAATCTTGATGAGGTTTGGACTATAGTTTTTCTGGTAAAAGGAAATGACTTCTTTTCTTAAGTTGGGAATTTTAGAAAGAGTATTTTTGTTACCCGTACTAAAGTTAGCGAAAGGATGTCTGGGATTTGCAAGGGATTTAATTACAGAATAACTACGCAAAAACTCCGATTGCAGATTTTTCTGATGTTCGGAATGGACAGCGTTGGTTTCTTTTTGAATATATTTCTCACTAAAAAGAGGGCTAATAAAAAATTGTGATAACCGATCTAAGGCTTCTTCTAGGTAAGCAGAATTGACTGTAAAATGATAATTTGTATTTTTACTACTTGTATAAGCATTGTTATATCCTCCGTGTTGATTTAAAAAATCACTAAATCCTTTTGTATCAGGATATTTTTTATTTCCTAAAAAAAGAACATGCTCTAAGAAATGAGCTATTCCTTCTCTTCCCAAAGGGTTATCAAAACTTCCTACACCTACATCTATGGCAGCAGCTGCTTTTTGTGCACTAGGATCAGAAATCAGAACAGCTGTGATACCATTTTTTAATTCAATATAGCGATAATCACGGTGGTCGTTTTTTGCTTTTATTAATTCAACTCTTTCAGTAGTTTCTGTCGCTAGTAGAGAAGCAGAGAAAAATAATAGATAGACAAATAACAGTTTAATCCATAAAAGGTGTTTTAATTTTTTTTTCATTCTTTTTTAAAATTGTGTGTAGCTAAAGCACTATTATACTTATCAATAATATCTCTCTGATAGAGCATTCCTACAATTTGGTTTTTATCTTTTTTATGCACAACAGGCAAAACTTCTAAATCTTTAATGCTAAAAATATGCAAAGCATCAGAAAGATTATCTTTACTGTTCAGTGTAGTTAAACTTGTTGACATAATATCTTTCATAACGAGTAAGTCTTTTAATTCTTCTCTTAAAATAATCTCTTGAATAATTTGAAAAGTTACAATTCCAGTAAATTTATTTTTATCATTGAAAATAGGATAGTAATGTTTTTTATGTTTTGGCATCAATTTCAATAGAGTAGCAAAACTATCGCTTTCGTGCAAATAAGTGAAATCTTTATGCATCACTTGGTTGGTTTCAATAGATTGCAAGATATTTACCTCTCTGCCTTCTTCTAAATGAATCCCTTCTTGTGCTAATTG
Organism: bacterium; assembly: GCA_965216635.1. Taxonomy (GTDB): domain Bacteria; phylum SAR324; class SAR324; order XYD2-FULL-50-16. The sequence goes on along the minus strand of OZ244188.1, from coordinate 878,691 downwards.
CATAGTATCTATGGATTCTTTCATTATCGTCTTGGTTAGAGAGGTTCCTATAATAGAAGCAAACATTGCGGGCACGATAACTTCAAAATCCCCTGTTAATTCAAAAAGTAAGAAAATAGAAGTAAGCGGAGCGTGAGTAGTAGCTGCTAAAAAGGCTCCCATCCCTACCAAAGCAAAAAACCAAGTTTGTATTTGTAAACTAGTAAAAGTATGGATTAGTAATCCAAAAAGTGCGCCAAAAACAGCTCCAATAAATAAAGAAGGTCCAAAAATTCCACCTACATTACCAGAGCCAATAGTCACCGAAGTTGCTATAATTTTCAGCACAAACAACAAAATCAAAGCACCTATGGTAAAATTGTTAAAATGCAAAGTGGAACGGATAACATCGTATCCTTCTCCTAAAATTCCGGCAGACAGTAATCCCAAGCAACCAACAATAGCTGCTCCGACAATAGGTTTGGATAATGGAGAAATAGTCATCTTTTGAAATACGCTCGCTGTAGAATAAAATATACGAATAAAAACACAACTTAACAAACCCAGTAATACTCCCAACACACAGACGAGTAAAAAATCAGAAAATTGTAGTTGGTAATTCAAAACCTCAAAAAGAGCTACATCGGAATAGTAAGACCTTGAAATAGCAGTAGCCACACCGCAAGCAATAACAATAGCGCCAAAAGATTCCAATCCAAAATTGCCTAACATAATCACTTCTTGAGCAAATAAAACTCCAGCCAAAGGTGCATTGAATTGAGCTGCAATTGCAGACGCCGAACCACAAGCAATCAACACCTTTAAACGATTGGTAGACATAGAAAAAATCCGTCCTATTTTAGAACCTGCTGCTCCTCCGATCTGAGCTATAGGTCCTTCTACTCCAACCGAACCTCCGCTAGTAATCGTGATAGTAGTAGTTATCATTTTAGCAAAAATTTCCCTTGTTTTAATAAGTCCCCCTTGTAAATGAACGGCTTTAAGGAAGTTGGGCATACTATAACCACCAACAACAAAAGGAAATATCCTCATTAAAATCACAAGAATAATAGCTCCCGCTATTGGAATTATAGCAACGCTATAATTATGGATATTTGTCTGTAACCAAATAGTTACAATTTTCACAAAATCTCCACTATGCTCCAACATACTACGGAAAAGAACAGATAAAAAACCCGTTGCTATACCTGCTAAAACAGCTAAAAATAGCAACGAATTGATATGATTTAGGAATACTTTTCTGGAAAGATTCCTAAGCAAATGTTTTCTTTTTATATCTTTTAATAGTTTCCTAATGCCTCTAGTATTCATTCCAAGATTTGTATTTCCATTTTTGGTTTTGATAAGATTCTAACGTTTCCACATAGCGAATAAAAAGCTCCCCATTAGTGATTAAAGGCACGGCAGAATCTACGGCTTTTCTACGAATTTTGTAATCGTTTGTGATTTCTTTTTCTTGAAAAGATTTAGGGATATTCACGATTAAATCTAGTTTTTCTTTCTCTATAAGTGTTAAAACATTGTGGTTTTTATTTCTATCGGGCCAAGAGATTGAAGTAGCTTTTACACCATATTTGTGTAAAAATTTTTGTGTACCCCAAGTGGCGTAAATCTTTACTCCTATGGATTGCAATTTTTTACAGCTAGCTAAAAGATTGTGTTTTTTTTTTTCGGGTCCACTAGAAAGAAGTATTTTTTTTAAATTTAATTTCATACCAACGGATGCCAGAGATTTCAGTAAAGCCTCATAAAAGTTTTCTCCAAGACAACCTACTTCTCCTGTAGATGCCATTTCCACGCCTAAAGTGGGGTCAGCACCTGAAAGGCGTGTAAAAGAAAATTGTGATGCTTTAATTCCTACATAATCTAGGGAGAGATAAGGATTTGCAAGTTTTTTTAATTTTTCCCCTAAAATAACACGGGTAGCTAGGTCAATAAAATTAATTTTGGTTACCTTAGAGACAAAAGGAAAACTGCGACTAGCTCTTAAATTGCACTCTATAACAAGAATTTTATTTTCCTTAGCTAAAAACTGGATATTGAAAGGCCCGCTCACCTGTAAATTGGCTGCAATTTGCTTGGCTACGGTTTCTACTTGTTTGAGAGTTTCAATATAAAGCCTCTGCGGTGGTAAAACTAAAGTAGCATCCCCTGAATGCACGCCAGCGTTTTCTACATGTTCAGAGATAGCAAAAACAATGATTTCTCCTTTGCAAGCTACGGCATCAAATTCTATTTCTTTAGATTCTTCTAAAAATTGAGAAATCACTACTGGATAATCAGGAGAAATAAGAGTAGTTTTATCTAAAAATTTACCTAAATCTTTATCAGAAGTAGCCACACCCATCGCAGCCCCACTGAGTACATAGGAAGGTCTAACCAATACTGGATACCCCACTTTTCTTGCAAATTGAAGTGCAGATTTATTTGATTGCACTTCTGTCCATTGAGGTTGTTTTATTTGTAATTTATCTAGCATAGAAGAAAATTTATGCCTATCTTCAGCTCGGTCAATTTGTGTAGCTGGAGTGCCGAGTATTTTAACCTTTGCCTTTTCTAGCGATAAAACGAGGTTATTAGCAGTTTGCCCTCCCATAGAAACAATAATGCCATCCGCTTGTTCTTTGCGGTAAATTTCTAAAACAGTTTCTAAACTAATTTCGTCAAAATAAAGTCTATCGGCTAGATCGTAGTCTGTAGAAACAGTCTCAGGATTAAAATTAATTAAAACGGAGCAGTAACCAGATTTTGTCACCTGTTTGACTGCATTGACACAGCACCAATCAAATTCTACAGAACTACCAATACGGTAACATCCAGAACCTAGTGTAATAATAGCTTTTTTAGAAGTAGATTCTATATCGTCTTCATTTGCGTTATAGGTCAAGTAAAGATAATTAGTCTGAGCGGGGTATTCTCCTGCGAGAGTATCTATTTGTTTGACTGAAGGGTGAATTTTGTTTTTATAGCGAAAATCTCGCAATTTTTTTTCTGTTATTGCTTTTTTTTCTATTTTCAGGGCTTGAGCTATTTGAAAATCAGAAAACCCACTATCTTTAAATTCTTGTAATTCTTCTTTCTTGAGTTTAGAAAACACAATTTTTTTGATTTTTTGATAGGTTTCTACGAGCTCTTCTAATTGATATAAAAACCACTTATCAATAAAACTATAACGGTGAATTTCTTCTACAGTCATCCCTTTTAATAAGGCTTGAGCTAATACATAAATTCTTTCGTCGGTAGGGTTTTTTAATTCTTCTATAATTTTTGCTTTGCTAGCACAAAGAGACACAGTTTTTTCTTCTATAAAACCAGAAAATCCCAAATCCAACATACGAATAGCCTTTTGCAAAGATTCTTTGAATGAGCGAGAAATTGCCATAACTTCACCGACTGATTTCATACTAGAACCGATTTTTTTAGTAACATTTTGGAATTTTTTTAAATCCCACCGAGGCATCTTGACAACTACATAGTCTAAAGAAGGTTCAAAGCAGGCTTGAGTTTTTTTTGTAACCGAATTTTCAATTTCAGTAAGAGCGTAACCCAAAGAGAGTTTTGCAGCGATATAGGCTAAAGGATAACCAGTAGCTTTAGACGCTAAAGCCGAGCTACGCGATAGACGGGCGTTTACTTCAATTATTCTATAGTCACCTGTTTTAGGATGTAGAGCGTATTGAATATTACACTCACCGATAACTTTTAAATGACGAATACATTTAATCGCAATTTCTCTCAAATAAAAATACTCTTGATTGGAAAGAGTTTGACTAGGAGCAATCACAATAGATTCTCCCGTATGAATTCCTAGTGGGTCTAAATTTTCCATATTACAAACAGTAATACAGTTGTCGTAGCTATCACGCACAACTTCGTATTCTACTTCTTTCCAACCTTGCAAATATTCTTCTATTAAAACTTGATGGGTATAGTGAAAAGCATCTGAGGTGAGTTTTTTTAACTCTGTAGAATTTCTACAAACCCCTGAGCCTAATCCACCTAAAGCAAAAGCAATACGAACCATTACTGGGTAACCTATTTTTTCTGCTGCTTTTAAAGCCTTATCTACAGAACCTACAGCGTGACTGCGAGTGAATTTTACCTGAATTTTTGCTAGTTGTTGGTTAAAAAGTTTTCTGTCTTCGGTAATTCGGATAGTATCGGGAGAAGTACCTAATACTTCTATATTGTGTTTTTTTAAGATACCCTGTTCTTCCAAAGTAAGCCCACAATTAAGAGCAGTTTGTCCCCCAAAAGAAAGCAATATGCCATCAATAGGGCAACTCTTTCCATTGATAGGTTTTTTTTCTTTTTTAATGATTTCTTCTATAATATTGGGCTGAATAGGTAGCAAATATAATTTATCTGCCAAATCTGCAGAAGTTTGAATTGTAGCTATATTGGGATTGATAAGGACTGTTTTTATATTTTCATCTTTGAGGGCTTTAATGGCTTGACTCCCTGAATAATCAAATTCTCCAGCTTCGCCTATTTTAAGAGCAGCACTACCTATAATTAAAACTTTGTTGATTTTTTTTTGTCCTATATTTTTTTTCTCCACTAATTGTTGTGTGATTGAATTTTTCCTACTTTGTTTTTTGAAATTCATACGGCTTGATGGACCTGGTTCTTAAAAATATCAAAAAGATAATCACTATCAGTGGGACCTGGGGTAGCTTCGGGGTGGAATTGGACAGATTGAAAAGGGAGTTTGTTGTGTTTTATGCCTTCATTACTACCGTCATTAACGTTGACAAACCATTCTTGCCAGTCCTTAGGAATTGTTTTTTTAGCTACTGCAAAGCCATGGTTTTGAGAGGTAATCAAACATTTTTTTGTCATTTTTTTTGCTTTGATTTCTACACACGGCTGATTGTAAGAACGATGTCCAAAAGCCATTTTATAGGTTTTAGCACCTGCGGCTTTAGCGATAATTTGATGCCCTAAACATATACCAAAAACAGGTTTATTTTTTTTAAAATATTCACGAACTCTTTCAATGATTAATCCTAAATGTTCTGGGTTTCCCGGTCCATTACCTAGCATTAAACCGTCATAATCTTTTTTGGTAAAATCATAATCCCACGGCACCCAATCAACGCTCAAATTTCTTTTTAATAAAGAGCGTATAATGTTGTGTTTGCAGCCCGTATCTAGCAAGAGAATTTTTTTATCACCTCCAGAAAAAAAAACAGGTTCTGAAATGCTGACTTCGGAGACTAGATTGGTTTTATTGGGGTCAAAAAAAGCAATTTTTTTTTTCTGGAAACAAATTTGGGCAAGCTGACTGCCTTGTTGTCTTAGTTTTTTGGTAAGCATCCGGGTATCTATTCCTTGAATTCCAACTACTTTATTAGATTTCATCCAATCTTGTAAAGAAACTTCTGCAGCCCAATGGTGATGTCTTGGAAGACTACTAATAACAATAGCTTTTAAAAAAGTTTTGCGTGATTCAAAATATTTCAAAAGATTTTTTTCTATTTGCTGATTGGGGATGCCATAATTACCAATAAGGGGGTAAGTTAAAACTACGATTTGTCCCGCATAAGATGGATCGGTCATAGTTTCTGGATAACCTACCATCCCAGTATTAAAAACTATTTCGCCTGAAACAGATTTTAGATAGCCAAATGCTTTGCCAGAAAATTCACTACCGTCTTTAAAAATCAAACAGGTTTCTTCCAAGGAAATTATAATTTAAGGTGTATTTTATACAGAAAGATAAAACAAAATTATATAAAAGTCAAATAGATAAAAAAAGAATAAAAGATATTAAAAAACAGTAAATGGCAAAGTAGATAATTTTAGAATGAAGTACAGCATAACGCATCAACTTGCAGCAAAAATAACCAGAAACAAAAGCGCTAAAAAAACTAACAGATAAGACCAATGGAGAAATGAAAATTGCTGTAGAATCAGTCTCTGTAAAATACTCAAAAAATTTAAGCGAAGAAGCCCCCAATACTGGAAGTAGCAAAATAAGAAAGGAAAAACGCGTAACTTCTTTTTTATTACAACCTAAAATAATTCCTATAGAAATAGTAGCACCAGAGCGAGAAAGACCGGGTAAAATTGCTAAACATTGTGCTACTCCGATTGCAAGAGCTCCTATATAGCCTATCTCTTTTTGATTCTTATCTATTTTGGTTGTTTTTAGATGACTCCACAAAAGCAGCAAAGCAGTTACGAAAAGCATTGCAGCTACTATAACACTACTCTCTGCGAAAAGAAGCGAGATATGTTCTTCAAAAAACAAACCAACCAAAATTATAGGAACTGCAGCTAGCAATATTTTCAAAAAAAACCGAGTGCCTGTGTTATAACGAAATTGAAAAACTTCCCTTACTAAAAAAACAATATCTTTGTAAAAAACCAAAAAAATACTCATACAAGTAGCCAAATGCAAACTCAAAATCACGAGTAAATTTTGTGATGCAGGTATTTCAAACCAACGAGACATTATCAAAAGATGCCCGCTGCTACTAATAGGAAAAAACTCTGTTATACCCTGTACCAATCCCAACAATAATGCTTCTAAAACAGACATTTTTTTAAGAAAGTAGATTTTCTATAAGTTTAATCATCAAATCTTTATCTTTAGCATCAGAAATTGCTACTAATAAAGCTAAAGCAATCAAAGCATTATCGTTTATTTTTACTTGCTGATTTTTACGATATAAAAAATTATTTTTTTGTAAAAAATAAACAAACAAAAAAATAGCACTTCGTTTATTGCCATCTAAAAAAGGATGATCCTTAATTATGAGGTATAACAAATTAGCAGCTTTCGTAGCAACCCCTTCATAAAGCTCTTTCCCTGCTTCTTCATAAGTCAGTTGATAGCCCACTTTTTTTGGTTTAACTGCTGGAAGTTTCTTGCTATCAAAAGAGTCTAATAAAAATAAAGACTTGCTATAAGCACGAAATAAGCCTATTACTTCTTGAATTAAATCTTGAGGTATTAATTTTTCTTTTTCTGCCAAAACACCAACAGTCTGTTGTAACTGCTGAAATGTGCTTGTTACTTGAGAAAGCCTTTTTTCATTGAGGCTATAGCCTTGAAGAAGATGCCCTCTCAAAGTTTTTGTAGCCCAGATTCTAAATTTGGTAGCTTTTTTTGAATTTACTCTATAACCTATAGAAATAATTGCATCTAAGTTATAGAGTTTTATTGTTCTTTTTACAGGTCTATTCCCTTCTTTATGAACTTGTTCCAATTTGGAACAAGTTGAATTTTCTAATAATTCATTTTCTTGATAAATATTTTTAATATGTTTGGTGATAGCTTGAGAATTTACATCAAAAACACCTGCAATTTGCTTTTGACTTGCCCAAATTGTTTCTTTGCTGCTGTCTGGTTGCAATTCTATTGCTCCATTTTTGGCTTGGTAAATAACTAATTTTTGATTTTTAAGATTGTTATTTTTTAGCATCAGAGAGATTATTATCTATTGATTTTTTTATAATTTTCTCTATTCTATATGATGGTATTGAAAATTTCAAAGGTCTTTTAATTCACAAACCCAAAAGTTTTAAATAATGAAAAAAACAACCCTCTTTTTTACTTTTTTCTTTGTCTTTTCTTTTACTTTTTTAGAGATTAATCTTTGGGCGTTAGGAGATTCAGAAAATACCACTCAAAGCAATTTTGTGCCTATAAAAAACTATCGTGTGCGAATTTTAGACAATAAAGGCATTTCTCTTAAAGCAGAAAAGGTGAGTATGAATAAACAGCTCTATTTGGAAGGTATGCTTGGTAAATTAAAGATAACAATTCCTTTTTCAAAAATTGATGCTTTGAAATCCTTTCCGACGCAAAGCGACAGATTTTTCTTAGAAGTCCAGCTACTAGGCGGTAAAAAGCTAAAATTAGAAATAGCGAGAGATACTTTTGTTGAGGGAACTGTAAGCTACGGTAGTTTTGAGGTTTACCTGAAAGATTTATCTGAAGTAGTTTTTTTAAGATAGGAGAGTTTAAGCCACTTTATTTTTATGACTTCCCAACCTCTTTCTTTGAAAAAAAAACTTTGGTTGCTTATAAAATTTTTTTCTATTTTAATTTTTCTTATTTTCAATCTGGTCGTTGTTTTCGGCTATACTTGGAATCTTTTTTTATCAGTAAAGGAAGTGAATTTTTTGGGGTATCCGATAGATAAACAATCCACCTTAAAAAAACTAGCATTAGAAAAAAAGTCTATTCTATTTTTAGATACTCAAGAATTAGAAGAAAAACTCAAAAACCCCACAACAAAAATCCAACTTAAAAAATTCCTGCCTTATTTTATTCATGTATCTGCTTCTAAAAAAGAGCCTTTGGCTTATCTCCAAACAGGGGTGAAAATTTTTTTTTTGGATGCGGAACATTTCCCTTTTCCTGTTTCTTCATTTAACAATCCTTATTTACCTATAATTCGTTTCTCAGAATCTTTCTATAGAGATAACCAATACTTAAAAATCAAAGATGTTTTAGCTTTAAGAGAAGTTCAAAAAGCACTAAAGCTTCTTGAAATTATAAAAAAAGAGCAAGGAGATTTTCCTGAAGAAATTTTTCCTAAAAACCATCCGATTGAGATTGAAATTGAAAGCCCTCTGAATCTCCTATGGAGAGTTCCGAAAGATAAAGAAAAAATATCTATATCTTTAGGACATGTTTTTTTTGAGTTAAAAATTAAAACCTTATCTTTGCTTTTTGTTCGCCTACAAAAAGACTGGAATAGAGTGAAAAAAATAGACGCTAGGTATAGTAATAAGTTGATTATTAATTATTGGTAGCAATAGCGTTCTTTTTTGTGTTGAAACAGAGGCTATGCTCTGTTAGAGAGATTTTTGAGTTATAAAGTAACCCACTCTTCTGCTAAACTAGGATGCACTCCTATAGTATTATCAAAATCCATTTTAGTGGCTCCAGCCCTAATAGCTACAGCTAGAATTTGCATTATTTCTCCAGCATCTGCTCCTACCATGTGGGCTCCTATAATTTTTTGATTAGATTTAGCTACTATCAATTTTAAAAAAGCCTTTTCTTTGATATCTGTCAAACTATATTTCATAGGTGTGAGTGTTGCCTTAAAAATTTCTACTTCTCCTTGTTTTTTAGCCTCTTCTTCGTTGAGCCCCACTGTTGCTAAATTAGGTTGACTAAAGACTGCAGTAGGTAGATGTTTATAGTTTAATTCCATAGAAGAGTTATTGAATAAATGGTTTGCTACAACAACAGCTTGTTTGATAGCTACGGGGGTCAAGTTAATATGATTGATAATATCTCCTATGGCATAGATATTCGGATTAGTAGTTTGAAAAAATAAATTTACGCTAATACCTCCATTTTTTGCTAATGCGATGCCAATTTTTTTTAAAGATAAATTATCTAAATTAGGTTTTCTACCAATGGCGTATAGCAATAAATCGGTTTCTATCTCTTTATCTAACTGCCCTTTTTCATTGTCTAGTTGTAACCGCAAAGATTTATCCAATTTTTGAATTTTTTTAATTTGACGGCTAAGTTCAAAAGTGATGCCTTTTTTTTTCATTTCAGAGGCTAGATGATCTACAGTTTCTCTATCAAATGCTTTCAACAAATTCTCATTTCTATGGATAAGGATTGTTTCAATACCCAAAGAATTAAAAATACCCGCAAATTCTATTGCGATGTATCCAGCGCCCACCACTGTAGCTCTTTTAGGTAGTTCTGGTAAAAAAAACATATCGTCAGAAATATTGGCGTGTTCTATTCCTTCTATTTCTGGTAAAAAAGGTTTGCTTCCTGTAGCTAAAAGAATTTTGTCTGCTTGGTATGTTTGCTCACCTACTTGAACCGTATTTTCACCTAAGAGTTTTGCTTCTCCAAAAACAATTTCTACACCACTTTCCTCTAGCAATTTTTGATAGATAGAATTTAATCTTGCAATTTCTTTGTTTTTGTTTGCGATAAATTTTTGCCAGTTTAACTGGCTTTGCACCTCCCAGCCATAGCCTTGAGCTACTTTAAATTGATGGACAAAATCAGAGGCATAAACAAAAAGTTTTTTGGGAACACAGCCTACATTAACGCAAGTGCCTCCTAATTGATTTTTTTCTATTAAAAGAACTTTAGCTCCAAAAGAAGCGGACAAACGAGCTGCTCTCACGCCTCCAGAACCACCTCCGATCACCAAAAAATCTACTTTTTTATTCATTTTATACATTCTATAATAGCAAGAAAATCTTCCACAATAAGAGAAGCTCCTCCTACCAGCAAACCATCAACATGATCTATACTCAAAATTTCTGCAGCATTCGTTGGCTTTACACTTCCTCCATAAAGAATAGCTGTTGTATTCGTTTCAAATTTTCCTACCAAATGGTTATAAATAAAAGAAAGAACTTCTGCTATTTGCTCCTTGTCTGCAGTCAGTCCAGTGCCTATTGCCCAAACAGGTTCATAAGCAATAATGAGCGGTGTATTTCCTAAAGTTTCTGATTTTTCTAAAATAGGCTGTAGTTGTTCTTTAATCACAGTTTGCAGTTGATTCTGCTCTCTTTCTTCAAGGGTTTCTCCGACACAAAAAATAGGTATAATATCCAAACTACACAGAACAAAAAATTTTTTGGCTATCATCTCAACAGTTTCTTTAAAAATATGCCTTCTTTCCGAATGCCCTATAATGCAATAACGACAACCCAACTCTTTCAATAAAATAGGCGAAATCTCTCCTGTATAGGCTCCTTTCGTTTCAAAACCAGAATTCTGAGCCGCTAGTGCGATGGTTGAGTCTTTTAAAATTTCTGATAAAACTGGCAAGGCTGGAAATTGTGGTGCTAAAACTAGCTCTATTTTTTTTACAGGTTGATAGTTTTGTTTTAAGTTTTGGGCTAATTTTTGGTTTTCTGCAAGAGTGAGATTCATCTTCCAGTTAGCTATGATATAAATTTTTTTCATTTTTCAGTTGACTATGATATAAGTTTTTTTATCTATTAGACTTTTGAATTTGTGTTATGTGACGGCTAGGCTAGGCAAAAATTTACAAAAAAGTGGAGCATACACGATAGTATGTGAGCATTTTTTGTGAATTTTAAACAATGCATAGGCTAAACAGAACGCAAATTCAAAGGTCTAATATTTTTTCAATACAGCAATCGCAGGTAACTCTTCTCCTTCCAAAAATTTCATTGCAGCCCCTCCTCCTGTAGAAATATGACTTATTTTTTCTTCTAAGTCCAACTTATTCACAGATAGGATAGAATCTCCTCCTGCAATAACACTAAAAGCAGAGCTATTAGCTATAGCACGGGTGATTTGATGCGTCCCTTTCTCAAAAGGAGCTATTTCTAAAACTCCCATAGGCCCATTCCAAAAAATACATTTTGCTTTTGCAATTTGTTGTTGATAAACCCGAACAGTTTTTTCTCCAATATCTACTGCTATTTTATTTTTTAGAATTTCTTCCATCTTAGAATAGCAAGCATTGGTTTCTAGTTTGTCTACTACTAAATGATCTTGGGGAAGAAAAATTTTAGCTGCATATTTTTTCAAAAGAATTTCTGCAGATTTTAGATGCTCTTTGTCTAAAAGTGAATTGCCTATTTCTTTACCTTGAACTTTTAAAAATGTATAAGCCATACCTCCTCCCACAAGAATGCTATCCATCTTGGGAGCTAGATTTTCTAAAATTGCAATTTTATCTTTCAATTTAGCACCTCCAAAAATTGCCACAAAAGGTTTGGGGGGATTATGGATTAATTTACTTAACTTCTCTAATTCTTTTTGAATCAAAAACCCATAAACAGGGGTGTTAAAATACTGAGGTAATCCATAATTAGAAGCCTCTTTTCTATGAGCGGTGCCAAAAGAATCATTCACAAAATAATCAAAAGAACTCGCCAAATTTTCACAAAACAAAGAATCATTTTTTTTTTCTGCAGCAAAAAAACGAAGGTTTTCCATAAGAAGAATTTCTGATGGAGAAAGGTTGGTTATAGCATCATTTAATTCTTCAAGCTTTTTTACAAAAATGACTTTCCGTTTTAGCTGCTCCGTTAAAATTTCACTGATAGGCTCTAAAGAGAGGTGTTTGTCTGCTGCATTTTTTGGTCTGCCTAAATGGGAAAAGATAGCAACTTTGGCTTTTTTTTGAAAAAGATATTTTAAAGTAGGTAAGGCTTTTTGTAGACGAGTAGTATCAGAAACAATACCTTTGTTATCTAAAGGAAAATTTAAGTCTAGTCTTAAAAAAACTTTTTTGTTTGTAAGGTCTGGTAGGTTTTCAACGCAAGTAGTCTTCATTTATTTTATGCAAAAGAAAAGTATTTTGAGGAAGAGAATATTTTGAAGAATAAAAAACTTGAGCAACGCTGCATAGCTGAACTAGAACGAGACCTTATTTTTTAACATTTGTTGAACTTTAGCATTATAGGAAAGCTAGACAAGGCGTGAAAGTTTTTTACCCAAGAGGAATACAGAGAGTATTTTGAGGAATAAAAAACTTGAGCAACGCAGTATAGCTGAACTAGAATGTCTAATTCAATAGTCTCAGAATGCCTAATTACTCTACCTCTGTAAAAATAGCATCCGCTGCCCCTAGTATACCAGCAGTAAGTTCAAAACCTAATTCTTTAGCGACTGCGAGGTTGATGGCAATAACTACGGGAGAAATAAAAATTTGGGAGATGTTGCGAGGTTTTTCTCCATTAAAAATTCTTTGTATTACTTGTGCGTAATAAATACCAAAAGAGTTATAATCTGTGCTGCCAATCCCTAGTAAAACACCCTGCCTCACATGGTCATAACCTAACTGAGATAAAGTGGGAATTTTTGCTTTTACAAAAGGTTCTAGTAAAGGCTTGATGCCAGCCTTCCCACTAAAGCCACCGTGATCTGTAATAAACATAGCATCCACTTCTCTTGCTAATTTTTTATGGCATTGCAAAAGTTTTCTATAAGCCAGCTCTACATTGGGTATATCGCTAGGTGCGGTGCATTTTTTTACTTGAAATCCTTTTTCCTTAGCAACTCTCAAAACAGAATCTAGGGCAGCGTAGCTCTTACCATTTTGGGTGTTTTCATAAGCAACTCCTAGTTTTTTAAACTCAACAACATTATAAAATAAGTTGAGTTGCTGTTGCCATTTTAAAGGGTCCACTTGAGCTAAAATGTGGTTAAAACCTGAATCTTCTGGACTTTTTATAATACCCGCTTCTACAGGGGCGCTTGTGCTAACAACAATCGCTGGAATTTTGTGTTTATTGTTTGCTAAATCTTTTCCTGCCCAAGTGCCGGCTGCAATAACCAAATCAATATCTTTAGTATTTTTAAGTCTCTGAATCATTTGTGTTTGCGTTTTCACCCTGATGCTATCGTCCCAATCCGAGCTATAATGTCCATTTTTCACAAAAGAGATATATTTTGATTTTGATTTTGTAGCTAACCAATTCCACAACTTAGTGCTACTCTCTCCATTGCTATCTTCTTCAAACTCAGGAATTAGTTCTTTTTCCATCCAGCCGATTTCCATTAAACCCTCAATAATAGCTGTAAGATAGTTTCTGTATTCAATATAGGGTCCTCCTTCTAGGTAGGCTACTTTCCATTTTTCATTACCATTTTTTATGGGAAAGTATTGTTTTATAGGTTCTGCTTCTTCAAAAACTTGCATAGTTTGAGAATCTTTAGGATAAGATAATGTTTCTAAAGGGATGGGATGGGTAAGCTCTGTTTGCTCTATTTGCCCGTTACAAGAAATAATAAAAGCCAAAAAAACAAAAAACACCGCTTTTAATAGGATAGAAATTTTTTGTAAGTTTTTCATTGATCGTATTTGATAGATTTTATAGAGAGAATTACTATTTTTTATTATTAAAGTCAAGTTTTTTTTGTATTTTGACGGGGACAGATTTTTTGCTTATTTAACCATTTTGGGCAAAAAAAAAGTCCTCTGCAGGTTTCAGAAAAAAAAACAAAAATATTGCAGGGGACATTTTTTTATCGGTAGATAAAAATGTGTCCCCTGCAGGTAAAGAAGAAAAAAAAACATCCTCTGCAATTTTGTATTTTAGACAGACCAAATCTTTACAAAAATCCTACTGCTTATAAGCTATGCACTAAAAAGAGAGATGGATATTGATAAAGACTGTGGAAGGAATCGTAACTTTTGCTTCGTTTTGCTCCTGCGTTGCAGTTCCTTCTGTGGTTGTGGTTGTTTTGAATTCTTGCTTTCTTGCAGTGTTTGTTATGAACTCTGCCTGTTCTCCTGTAATAGTTACAATTCTAACGGGTCTGATTTTAAATTCCCCTGAGAGCATGTTCCCGCCGGGAAAAGAATTAATAGCAAGTTCTATGCGTGTTCCATCATCAGGACAATTTGAGCGAGGATAAGTTACTTGATCAACGCATTCAGCAAGCGCTTCTCGGTATCCATCCGCAAATGTTGTCCTGATTTCTATTTGTGATGTATCAGTTCTGCTTGATGAAACTGGTCCTTTTTTTTCTCCTACTATTTCTGGACCTACAGACGGTGTTCCCAAGGATATATTGTTTGGTTTGTTATTGCTGTTGTTGGATACACTGAGTTCCACCTGCTGGTATAAAAAACCAATTTCTACAGTCAATCTCTGGGATAGTCTTCTGCGTTTACCAAAGGTAATCACTGGTTTGATGGAAGAATCCGAGCCAAAAGATGTAGCTAAATGGCTTCTGGCTATACCGAATCCAGCGTAAAGATTACGGGGTAAAAACCAATCAGCAAAAACCATTTGAGATTGGATCTTTGCTGCTCCAGAATTCCAACGAGAGTCGCTGAAAGTTACTCTGAATTTTTCAAAGTTGTAGCCAAAATAGATATTTTGCCCTCCAATTTTATTGCTGGTACCCTGAATATCAGCTCCCGTTGAGTTGTTGATAATCCTACTAGAGGAAGAACTGTTAGTGGTAGTGGAAAAACTAGAATGAGTAATAAAATTTCCAGAAGTAACTTCTTTAAGTTTGAAACAACCTCCAGAAGAGATAATTACATCACTGCCTCCAGTCTGAGTGGCCCACTTTTCGTCTGGATAAGGATCTGCTGTCACAGGCTGGCCAAAGCCCTTTCCTTCCCTACAGATTCTTTCCGCTACTTTTTGAAGGTAACGGATATTATCCTCATCATTGCTTGAAAGTCCTGTTACCGCATCATTGGTTACTTCTATTTCATATCTGGTGCGAACATTATCAGGGTCAGTTATAGTGACATCAACGGTTTCTTCAATATCGGATTCTGTTCTAGTATCCACTTTTGTATCCGTAAAAGTAACTTCTCTAGTGCCTTGAGTTATTTCTAATTCTACGGGAGACAACCTGTAGCTACTACCTGCAAACCAACCTGTTTTTCTGCTTTGGTTTTTTGCTGCTTCTTGGGCTTGCAAACTGCCAAACTGTGAGAATAAAAGAATAGCTGTAAAAATACAGCCTAAACAACCAAGTCTCCTTAATAATAATAATAATAATGTATTTTTCATAATTATTTGTTGTTTAATAGACTTTTGAATTTGCATTCTGTTTAGCCAAAACAAAGCTCATTGCTTAAAACTTCAGACAGGCTATTTGTGAAACAGCCACTGGCTGTTTCACATTTCACTCTTGCTGAACGTTAAGTTTTGTAGTGTTTAGCACTACGCCATTAAAAAAAATTTTTAACTCTTGAAATACTTGAGTATTCCTGCGAGCTAAAAATTTTTTTTGCACCTGTTCTAACCATTTGGCTAGCCGTCACATCAGCGAAATTCAAAGGTCTATTTAAGTTAAAAAAAAGCCAAAATAGGCTCCTAAGAGAGAAAGAATGGTTGAAAAAAATTATTTTAGCAAGTTTTTTTTTATTTAATACTTGTTTTTTTTATTTTTTAAAATTTTTTCAATGGCGTAACAAAGAACACTACAAACCTTGCGTTAAGCAAGAATGAACTGTGAAACTGCCCTTTGGCTGTTAAATAGCCCATAAAAAGCGTCAAGCAATAAGCTTGTTTAGGCTAAACAGAGCGCAAATTCATAAGGTCTATTAAAATTTATTTTAATTTTTTTGTGTTTTTTTCAACCTACAGCGCTAGAAAAACAAGTCCCCAAATCTTTACAAAAATCCTACTGCTTATAAGCTATGCACTAAAAAGAGAGATGGATATTGATAAAGACTGTGGAAGGAATCGTAACTTTTGCTTCGTTTTGCGTTTGCGTTGCAGTTCCTTCTGTGGTTGTGGTTGTTTTGAACTCTTGCGTTGTAGTGGTTGTTATGAACTCTGCCTGTTCTCCTGTAATAGTTACAATTCTAGTGGCTTTAAAGCCAATCTCTGGGCCTACGTTTCCAACCCTTTTAAATACAGTCTCACCAAGAGGGACAATAAAAATTTCTTTAGCAGGATTATCAGGACAATTACCAGTAATCCCAACACAATTATTATCAATTACCGCTTGGTGTGCTTCTACATGCTTTGTTCTGATTTCTGTATTTTGTAATGTATCAGGTAATGTACCAGTTCTGCTAGTTGTGTTTGTTCGTTGTTCTCCTGCTATTTCTGCCCCTACAGACGGTGTTCCCAAGGATATATTGTTTGGTTTGTTATTGCTGTTGTTGGACACACTGAGTTCCACCTGCTGGTATAAAAAACCAATTTCTACAGTCAATCTCTGGGATATTCTTCTGCGTTTACCAAAGGTAATCACTGGTTTGATGGAAGAATCCGAGCCAAAAGATGTAGCTAAATGGCTTCTGGCTATACCGAATCCAGCGTAAAGATTACGGGGTAAAAACCAATCAGCAAAAACCATTTGAGATTGGATCTTTGCTGCTCCAGAATTCCAACGAGAGTCGCTGAAAGTTACTCTGAATTTTTCAAAGTTGTAGCCAAAATAGATATTTTGCCCTCCAATTTTATTGCTGGTAGCCTGAATATCAGCTCCCGTTGAGTTGTTGATAATCCTACTAGAGGAAGAACTGTAAGTGGTAGGGGGAAGGCTATTGGGAGTAGTATTTGGAAAATAAGTACTAAAATTCCCAGAAGTAACCTCAGGTATTGCACAACCTAACTGCGCGCTTATTTGATTGAGTCCTCCAGTCCTTCCTATCCACTTTTCGTCTGGATAAGGATCTGCTGTCACACCAGGGTTCGTTGGTGGTGCAAACCCCGAAATAGCTCCAGTCCTACAGTATTTCTCCCCTAGTTCTTTAAAGTAATCGTTATCGTCGTCAGTTAATGCCGCATTTGAAGTTTTTTTTATATCACTACTAGAAGCAATTTCTATTTCATATCTGGTGCTAATATTATTAGGTTTAATAGCGACATCAACCGTTTCCTCAGTTCTAGTATCCACTTTTGTATCCGTAAAAGTAACTTCTCTAGTGCCTTGAGTTATTTCTAATTCTACGGGAGACAACCTGTAGCTACTACCTGCAAACCAACCTGTTTTTCTGCTTTGGTTTTTTGCTGCTTCTTGGGCTTGCAAACTGCCAAAGTGTGAGAATAAAAGAATAGCTGTAAAAATACAGCCTAAACAACCAAGTCTCCTTAATAGTGTATTTTTCATAATTATTTGTTGTTTAATAGACTTTTGAATTTGCATTCTGTTTAGCCAAAACAAAGCTCATTGCTTAAAACTTCAGACAGGCTATTTGTGAAACAGCCACTGGCTGTTTCACATTTCACTCTTGCTGAACGTTAAGTTTTGTAGTGTTTAACACTACGCCATTAAAAAAAATTTTTAACTCTTGAAATACTTGAGTATTCCTGCGAGCTAAAAATTTTTTTTGCACCTGTTCTAACCATTTGGCTAGCCGTCACATCAGCGAAATTCAAAGGTCTATTTAAGTTAAAAAAAAGCCAAAATAGGCTTCTAAGAGAGAAAGAATGATTGAAAAAAATTATTTTAGCAAGTTTTTTTTATTTAATACTTGTTTTTTTTATTTTTTAAAATTTTTTCAATGGCGTAACAAAGAACACTATAAACCTTGCATTAAGCAAGAATGAACTGTGAAACAGCCCTTTGGCTGTTAAATAGCCCATAAAAAACGTCAAGCAATAAGCTTGTTTAGGCTAAACAGAGCGCTAATTCAAAGGTTTATATTATAAATTTCTGCAGAGAGAATCTATCCTCTTCATGTCTTCTAAAATACTTTTTAATTCTAGTCTTAAACAAATTCTATCAAGGTCTCTAAATACGTGGTATTGAAATAATTCTACTCCTTCTAAAACAGGTTGTGGAGAGCCTAGGGTGGATGTTTTGCGTCTTATGTTTTTGTCATCTGAGTGAAATTGATAGATGGCAAGCCTTTTTTCTAACCTACCCGTGCTATAGTTAATCGTCCAGTTTTCCATCTGAAAATTGTCGCTAAAATTGTCTATCAAATAGGTTTGGTGTAGTAGTGCGTTATAAAAATCTTCTTCTAGTTGAATGCGGAAAACCAAATACTGTTCTTCAAAACCAAACTGGGTTTTCAATCTACTGAGCCAGCGGTTATAATCTCCCCAACGGGGCAAAAAAGCAGCTAATAATATACTAAAAATCACCATTGCTACTGCAAAATCTAATAAAGAGAAGCTGTTTTTTTTTTGCATCATCTTTTTATATATAAATACCAAAAAACGCTTTTATCACTGTCTAATAAAGAGAAGCTGTTTTTTTTTTGCATCATCTTTTTATATATAAATACCAAAAAACGCTTTTATCACTGGGTGTATCACCGGGTGTATTACTGGGTAGCTTGAGCTCTACTTGTTGACAATCCCAATCAGAATCATTGGTGTGGCAGCTATTTCTGCTAAATTTATATAACAAATCTACTCTTGCATCTACTGGAGTAGCGGATGGGTCGGGATAGCCTGAAAAATTTTGTATTTTTTTAAAAACTTCCTCGCTATCTACTTGAAAACTAGGATTGTTTAAAATTTGTGAAAGAAATTGATTGACAAAAAAAAGCATTATTAAAAAAATAATGCCTGCGAACATTACTTCTAAAACGCTAAAGGCAGGTAGTTTTTTTCCATTATGGAATTTTTTTTTAATAAAAATTTTCATAGTTTTAGAGACCTTTGCTTAAGAGGTTTCTTTGTTAAAAAATCTGTCTCTGATAAAAATTATTCTTATTATTTTTGACTTACTGCTTTCAGCCAATAGGGCAATTGATGAAAATATTTCTATTGTAGATTCCTTTCACTATTTATTAGTTCTAGCTCCAGATAACTGCTTTAACAGCTTTTTTGATTCTCGCTTCGCTGATAGTACCCTTATGGATAATCTATAAATTTTCTACCGCGAGTATGAAGCTTTGGAGGTTTTAGGTTTTGTTTGTTTTTTCATTTTAAATGAATTTGGGTTGTGAAAATTTATTTTAATAAAACTTTCCTTTACTTGTCAAGAATTTATTTATTTACCCTATAATTCAACTCACTGTAGTCTTATCCTTCCTTCAAAGGAGATAGTGATTTTTCTTATATGTTCTCCTGATTTTATGGAAATGGTTCTGGGGCTGACTCTTCCATTAGGATAAAAAAAAACCTTACCTGTGCTATTAATTGTATAAGAAAAATTAGGGTTGTAGGCTAATAAATTAAGACTGTAAGGGGTGTGTCGTTCAATTTTCAAATTTACTTTGTCAGCTATATTTTCAAATTGCATAGAATACCTAGTTTGATCTATCAAAGCTCTAAGTCTTAAATAGTTCGTTTGGCTAATGATTTCTTCGGCGACTTTCTCTAATCTTTGTTTAGCATAAAAAGGGGTAAAATAGCTGAAAGATACACTGGTGACAATCATAATTAAAACCAAAGGGTAGAGAGTGAACCCTGTTTTTTTGGTTTGAAAATTTTTTAAAATGGAATATAGTTTGACTGACATTTCTTATTAGTATTTTCTAAAATATAACTCATTGATGCTACAATTTCCACCACAAATAAAAAAGCAAACACCTGTAGAAATACAGTATCATAATTTAAAAAAAGAGCATTTTGACAAGATCCTAATGTTTCAATTAGGAGATTTTTACGAAATGTTCGCAGAAGATGCTATAGTTGCTTCTAAAATTCTCAATATTCAACTGACTACTAGGAATAAGAACAAACCTAATGCCCTACCTATGTGTGGTCTGCCACTGCATTCTGCAGAGCATTATATCCACAAATTAGTACGGGCTGGTCATAGGGTAGCTCTTTGCCGCCAAGTAGAAGATGCCGATAAAACAAAAGAAATTGTCAAAAGAAAGGTGGTGCGTATCGTCACACCTAGTACTGTATTGAACGAAGATTACCTGCAATCTTCTAAAAACAATTATCTAGCGAGTATAGGTATTTGCCGAGAAAAAGAGGAAAGCCGAGAATACAATATAGGTTTGAGCTATTGCGATTTTTCTACGGGAGAATTTTTTATAGAGAGTTTTCATTCCTCCAATTTAGATGCTTTTGTTAATTCATTAGACCTTAAAAAACCTAGTGAAATTCTATTTCCAGACTTTGTGAGGGCAAAAGATGAATTATTTTTAGAAATGTTTAAAAAAATAATGCGTTCTTTTACTTGGTTTGAAACAACAAAAAATTTCCATCTTTTTTCAGAAAAATTTTTTGACTTTGAAAGTTGTAAAGAAGAAATTTTTAAAAAACTAGATCTAAAATTCTTAGGTTCTTTAGGACTAAATAAAAAACCAGCTGTTGTTAGCTCACTAGGAGCTATCTTGTTTTATCTTCGGGAAGTCCAAGTACAAGAGGATGTAGCTATCCGCTCTATTCAGTGGCTTGAAAATAAAAATAAGATGCTATTAGACGAATCTACTTTGAAGCATTTGGATTTGTTTAGTATGGAAAATATCAATCATTCTAAAGTATTGGATCAATCTGGCAAAATAGAAAGTTTGTTTGGATTACTCAATCAGACGAATACCGCAATGGGTGCTAGAATGTTGCGGGTATGGATCAGCGAGCCCTTATTGGGGCTAGATAAAATAACAGATAGACAAGAGGCAGTAGCAGAGCTTATAGAAAAAACAGAGAATAGAAATGGTTGCAAAGAGGTCTTTAAAAATATTTTTGATATAGAAAGGCTCTCTTCTCGTATTTTCTTAAACCATTTTTGGGTTAGCGATTTTGCTAAAATCAGACAGAGTCTAGTCCATCTAAAGGAGCTAAAAAAATTCCTTAAAGAATTTTCTAATCCACTACTGAAAAAAATTTATCTGGAGTGGGACGACTTAAAAGATCTTTTATTTCTCTTAACAAATTCCATTGCAGAGAATCCTACAAATAATAGAAAAGAAGGGGGTTACATAAAAAAAGGATATCACGCCAAGCTGGACGAATGGCGAGATTTAGTTTTGAATAATAAACATTTAGTGCAACAGTTAGAAAAAAAAGAAAAAATTCGTAGCTCTATTCCAACCCTGAAAATTCGTTTTAATAGACTGTTTGGTTTTTTCATTGAAATTTCTAATAACAATCTTGAAAATATTCCACAAGACTATATCCGTCGTCAGACTCTTACTCACAGTGAAAGATTTGTGACAGCAGAACTCAAAGAATTAGAAGAAAAAATACTGGGTGCTGATGAAGAAATTATAATACTGGAAGAAAAATTATTATTGGAAATTAGGGAAAAATTTTGTGCGAATATTAATCGTTTGCAAAAAGTAGCAAAATTGATAGCAGGTTTGGATTGTCTACAATCATTAGCCTCTGTTTCAGCACAAAAAAGTTATAATAAACCTAGTTTTTTCCCTATAGAAGAGAGCCAAAAAATTGAGTTAGTAGAGGCTAGACACCCTTTGATTGAAACTGTCCAAGAAAACGAACCTTTCGTCGCCAATGATTTATCTTTAAATCAAGAAGATAAATATATTTCTATTATTACGGGTCCTAATATGGGTGGCAAATCTACCTATATGAGACAAACTGCTTTGATTCTAGTGATGGCTCAAATAGGATGTTTTGTACCTGCTAAAAAGGCAAAACTATCTATTTTCAAACAAATATTTACAAGAGTAGGAGCTTCCGATAATATTTTAAAAGGGGAAAGCACCTTTATGGTGGAAATGAATGAAGCTGCTACTATTTTGCGTTATAGCGATAAAAAAAGTTTTGTTATTTTAGACGAAATAGGACGAGGAACTAGCACTTATGACGGCATAAGTATTGCTTGGGCTATTTTAGAATTTCTGCACGAAAAAAAAATTATGACTCTCTTTGCCACCCACTATCACGAGTTGGTAAAGTTAGATAGAAATTTTAAGGGAATTATCAATATGTACCTACTTACCCAAAATAAGGAAGATAGGGTAGTATTTTTAAGGAAAATTAAAAAAGGTTCTTCTAATAAAAGCTACGGGGTAGAGGTAGCCCATATTGCAGGATTGCCTCCTACTGTGCTGCAAAGAGCCACTGAGATACTCAAAGAATTGGAAAAAAATATTGATCCTCAATCTAAACAAATTTCTATGGTAGCAACTTCTGTGATACAAAAAAAATCTCCAGAAGGGATAATTGCTCCAGAGGGTGAAATCAGAAAAATTTTGACAGATTTAGATCTTGAAACCACCACTCCGATAGAGGCTTTGAATGTTTTACAGCGCCTAAAAAAAATAAATAGCTAAAAAAATCATCTATGATTGAAAAAAAATTTGTTCTTATCTATACCATTTTTTTTTGTTTTTTTGGCACTGGTTTGTTGGGATTGGGGGATTTTGCCCGAGCAGATACTTCTCAAAGTTATATTTCCCAATATAAAGAAGCTAGTAAAAACTATCACCTACTTTATGAAGTAGGTGAATTTCGCAAATACGAACATAACTGGAAAAATACCATCGTTCAGTTTGAAAAAATTTATAAAAACCATCCACAGACCATTTATGCTCCAAAATCACTTTACAATATAGGAAATCTTTATACTTCTCTTTACCGTTGGAACAAAAAAAAAGAAAATCTAGACCACAGCACTCGCTATTTTCAAAAAATCATAGATCAATACCCAAAAAATTACTTAGCAGATGATGCGGTTTTTCGGATAGGAGAAAACTACCTTCTTCAAAATAATTCACAAAAAGCAAGAGTCTATTTTCAGAAATTGATAAAAAAACACCCCAAAAGTCTACTCATTAAAGATGCCAAAATAGCCTTATTGGCTATTGCAAAAGAAAAAATTCCTCCTCCACCCCCAAAAACAAAGACAGCAAAAACAAAGACAGCAAAAACAAAAACAGCAAAAACGACTCTAAACTCTCATTCAGCTCAAATCAAAGATTTAGATTATTTTACTACAGCTAGTTGGACGAGAGTGATTCTTACTTTAGACAAAAAAGCAGATTATACCTATCAAGCACTAGAAAAAAATCAAAAACAAAAAAAACCACCTCGCTTCTACATAGATATACAGAATACCATTCTACCCAAAGAATTTAAAAAAAAAATAGTCAGTAGTAATGGTATTATCAGAAAACTTCGCATAGCTCAATTTAACCCCCAAACTACCCGTCTTGTAATAGATCTTTACACTCTCACTGAAACAAAAGTTTTTGCTACAAACTTAGGTAAGGAGCATAAAATTATCATAGATATTTTAGGTGATAGTGATTCATCCCAGTTGAACGCGATTTTAAATGAACTCAAACAAGACAACAATAAATCTTCCAATGTCAATCTAGCAGAAGCATTTGGTCTAAAAGTAAAAAGAATTATTATAGACCCAGGACACGGAGGGAAAGACCCTGGAGCAGTAGGTGGTAACCAGTATTATGAAAAAAAAATCGTTTTAAGGTTGGCGTTAATGTTGAAAAAAGAATTGCAAAAAGCCTTACCAAAAATAAATATTCTTTTAACAAGAGATACAGATAGATTTATTTCTTTGGAAAAAAGAACAGCCTTTGCGAACTCTAAGAAAGGAGATCTTTTTATCAGTCTGCATTGTAATGCACTAAAAAACACCAAAGTGAGAGGTATAGAGACTTATTATTTGAGTTTGACGAAGAATCAAACTGCTTTAAACCTCGCCGCTAGAGAAAATAGTAGCAGTCTGAAAAATATCAGCGATCTACAAGCAATTCTTAATGATTTAATCAATCAAACCAAAGTTCCAGAATCTAAAAAATTAGCCGAATTAGTGCAAAAAAATATTATCCAAAAATTAAAGGAAAACTATTCTCCTAGGGATTTAGGTGTGAAAAAGGCGCCTTTTCTGGTGCTAGTGGGCTCGCAAATGCCGAGTATTTTAATAGAAACAGGTTTTGTGACCAATAAAAATGAAAGAATGCTGCTTTCTCGTAGTAGGTATCTACAAAAAATTTCACAAGGTATTACCAAAGGAGTTGTGAGTTACACTCAAGCTATTGGAAAAATTTAGTTAAAGATTAGCTTCATTGGTAATCTAAAAATAAAACTCTTTCTAAATTTTTCGGGAGTTTTATCTGTTTGTCGTTTTTAAAAAACACATCACATTTTTCTTTCACTGCCGTGGCAACACGAATAGCAGCGGGAGTTTTCATAGCTGTTTTTCCACGAATACACTTGCACGGAAGATATATCAAAATTTATAGAAATAAGAGTGGAAATTTCTGTTTTTTTTTAGATTTGTGTGTTTTTTTTAGATTGACAGCGGACTACAGACAAGTTATATTTATATTTTACTAGTCCTAGATAGTACTTAGCAATATATTTAGCTAGACATTAAAAAGATCTCTAACATTATGCAAAGCAACTATTACATCATCACTCAAAAACGATTCTACATTGCTGTGAAAAAAAGCACTTTAAACGAGAGGACCAATCTTGCAAACTTGATTTTGAAAAACAATGATAATGCTACTGCTATTTGGAGCTACAAAAAGATATCTTCTAATAAAAAAGGATTTTTAATACATTTGGACTTTTATTTTGATCAAGAAAATATTCAATTTTCTAATAAAGGAGTTTTGCTAGTTAAAGACTATACTTCTCGTAATACTTCTTTTGGTTTATTTACTAACCAGAAAGTAGAAGAGGTTAACCTTGAAGAAGAACAGGCTTTTCCTTTAGATGAAAAAACAAAAAAAAAATTACCCAAAGGCGTCCTAAGTGGACTATTTACACATATCCATAAAAAAAGAAATAAATATGTTTTTTGTTTGGATGTAGAAGTTTGCTTTCAAGCGTATCACCACTTAGTCTAATGAAAACAACAAAAGATATTCTCAATTTTTGGTTTGGAACAGATACTACGCCTAGTAAAAAACAAATAAATATTTGGTATAAATCTAGTCCAAAATTTGATAAACTTATTCAAGAGCAATTTGAATCTTTGCTATTTTTAGTAGAGCAAGGCAAACTTACCGAGTGGAAAAAATGTCCCTTACAAAGATTGGCTTTGATTATTCTTTGCGATCAATTTCCTCGCAATATCTATCGTAAAACAAAAAAAGCTTTTGCTTATGATTCTATTGCTCTAAAAAACAGCAAAGAAGGGATAGAAAAAGGGCAAGATACAACTCTCACTGCTTTTCAACAACTCTTTTTCTATATGCCTTTAATGCATTCCGAAGAACTAGAATCCCAAGATTTATCTTTAAAGCAATTCGGTGAACTAGCGAAAAAAGATAAATTCTTTGAGGGTAGTTTGAAATATGCACTAGAGCATTATAAAATAGTTAAGGAATTTGGTAGATACCCTTACCGAAATAAAGTTCTAGGACGAAAAAACACAGCCGAAGAAGAAATTTATCTCAAAAATGCAGAAACTTTTGGACAGTAGTTTATCTATAAGCCTCTAATAATTTTATAGACCTTTTGAATTTTGCTGATGTGACGGCTAGGCAAGGCATAAAATTTACAAAAAAGCGGAGCATACACGATAGTATGTGAGCATTTTTTTAAATTTTTAATGGCGTAGTAAAAAACACTACAAAACTTAAAGCTAACACAATATAGACTGCAAAAGAGCCACTGGCTCTTTTGCTAAAGCTTGTATAGAGTGAAAGCAATAAGCTTGTTTTGGCTAAACAGAATGCAAATTCAAAGGTCTATTTTATTTTCATAAAATAAATTTTTCTATGATTTCCTTACACCTAGAAGCAAGACAACAAAAATCTCAATTCTGGCTTTATTTTGCTCCTATATTAGCCCTACTACTTTCTGTTCTGTTGGGTCTTATTACATTTCATTTTTTGGGTTACCCTGTTCTTCAATCTTTACAAGCTTTTTTCTTCAAACCTTTTGGCTCGCTTTATAATTTAGGGGAGCTTGCCATCAAATCTATCCCTCTTATACTTATTGCATTAGGGCTTTCTATTGGGTTTCGGGCGGGTGTATGGAATATAGGAGGTGAAGGTCAATTTATCCTTGGAGCTATCGGTTCTTCTGCAGTATCGCTATATTTTTTTGACAAAACAGGCGTTTGGTTAATGCCTGCTATTTGGTTATTTGCCATTTTGGCTGGTATGTTTTGGGCTGGGGTGCCAGCGTTTTTTAAATCTCGTTTCAATGTTAATGAGATACTTTCTAGTTTAATGCTCAACTACATCGCACTTTTACTGTTAGCCTATCTTGTGCAAGGTATATTCAAAGACCCCGAAGGTTTTAATTTTCCTGAATCTAAACTTTTTCATTCTGCTGCTTTGTTGCCTATTTTTTTAGAAGGAACAAGATTGCATATAGGAGTTTTGGTGACTCCACTGGTTTTACTTGGGATTTGGCTAGTTTTACAACGCACCTTGCTTGGATTTCAAGTGCAAGTCATTGGCTTTTCTCCCAATGCCACAGTTTATGCCGGTTTTAATCCTAAAAAACTACTATGGGTTTCTATGCTACTTGGAGGCGGATTTGCTGGATTAGCAGGTATGATGGAAGTAAATGGAGCTGTAGGGCAAATCAATGCCACCTTTACTACTGGTTATGGCTATACTGCAATTATTGTTGCCTTCTTAGGAAGACTACACCCTGTAGGGATTTTTTTTGCTGGTATTCTTATGGCAAGCTCTTACCTAGGAGGAGAAATTGCGCAGATTGAATTGGGTTTTCCTAAAGCTGTGACTGGAATTTTTCAAGGCTCGGTGTTGTTTTTTTTACTTACTTGTGATTACTTTTATGAAAACCGATTACTCATAAAGTTTAAAAAATAAACCTCTTTAGAATCCGATCTAATAAAATAATGAAAAAAGAATTAGGTATCTACTATACTGAATTGTTTAATCCCTTTGAATTTGATTTTTTCAAAGAATGGGTAGAAGAAAATAAATTGGCAAAAGAGGTTGTTTTAGAGCCATTTGCAGGAGCCAATTCTATTATAGATATGCTGAGATCTGTGGATTATGCAGAACATTATTTTTCGTATGATTTATTTCCAAAAAATAAAAAAGTTGTTATCAAAGATACAATAAAAAATTTTCCTTTAGGACACAATTTTTGTGTCACAAACCCGCCTTGGCTCTATAAAAGTAGAGCAAGAAGACTAGATCTACCTTTTCCTGATACTAGTTTTGACGATTTATACAAACATTGTTTAGCTTTGTGTCTTGCAAATTGTAATTTTGTAGCGGCTCTTATACCAGCATCGTTTTTACAAGCAAGATTATTTTTAGATAGATTAGATTTAGTGAGCGTTATTACAAAAAAATTATTTTATGATACAGACAATCCAGTATGTTTAGCTTTGTTTAGTGATAAAATTTCGGACGATTTTTTGATTTATGAGAACGATTCTTTGATAGGCTTTAACAAGTATTTAAAAAGAAAATATTTACCTACCGATACTGGAAGTAGAAATGTAGTTTTTAATGATGAAAGAGGGGAGTTAGGTTTTATAGCAATAGACAATACTACTGAAGCATCCATAAAATTTTGTTTGGGTAGTGAGTTAGAAAACTACGATATAACTCATTCTTCTAGGAGCATAACTAGGGTAAGAGGTATAGAAGCTAGTAGCGATACTATTGCGAAGCTTAATTATCTTATTAGTGATTTCAGGTATAAGACACAAGATGTATTTCTGACTCCTTTTAAAGGATTAAGAAAAGACGGTAAATATAGACGTAGAATGGATTATAAAATAGCTCGGAGGATTATGCAAAATGTGTAAGGATATTTATAAAAGTCGGCTTCTTGTTGCGGTTGAAAAAAATATTGAGGAAGTGGTAACTTAGAGCTTTGAATTTCGCTGATGCTTATTTAACTATTGGGGCTAGCCAAATGGTTAGAACAGGTGCAAAAAAAATTTTTAGCTCGCAGGAATACTCAAGTATTTCAAGAGTTAAAAATTTTTTTTAATGGCGTAGTGCCACAATAATGGGATCAGGGCACTACAAAACTTGCATAATCCCAAAAATAAATGTAAAAGAGCCAGTGGCTCTTTTACTAAAGCCTGTATGGAGTGAAAGCAATAAACTTGGTTTGGCTAAACTAGACAAGCAAATTCAAAAATTTATTTTAAATAGTTTGGTATGAATTTCAGATAACCTAAAATATTAAAAAATAATGGATTTTATAGGAATTTTTTTATCCTCAATGTTAATAGCAGCTACCCCTATTTTGTTAGCTGCTCTAGGGGAGTTAGTTGTAGAAAAAGCAGGAGTCATCAATTTGGGATTAGAGGGACTTATGTTAATAGGAGCAGTTGCTGGTTTTGCGACTGCTAGCATTACAGGTATCAGCCTACTTGGAATTCCTACAGCAGCAATAGCATCTGTAATAGTTGCTGGTATTTTTATGTTTCTAACCCAATTTCTTAAAACCAATCAAATAGCAACAGGGCTAGCAATGACAATTTTTGGAATTGGATTGAGTTCTTTACTCGGAAAGCCTTATGTAGGTATCACTATAAACAAAATACCTTCTATTCCTATCCCACTGCTTCACAAAATCCCTTTATTCGGTAAATTTTTATTTAATCACGATATTTTAGTTTATTTTTCTATTATAGCTGTTTTTCTCGTACATTTTTTCTTGCATAAAACAAGAGCGGGACTGATCCTTAAAGCAGTAGGGGAAAACCACACCACAGCCTACAATATGGGTTATTCTGTAAAAATGGTTCGCAGTCTTGCAATAGCTTTTGGAGCTGCTATGGCGGGCATTGGAGGTGCCTATATGTCCTTGATTTACACTCCCCATTGGGCAGAAGAAATTACTGCAGGTAGAGGTTGGATTGCTTTAGCTTTAGTAGTTTTTTCTACTTGGAAACCCTACAATCTAATGCTGGGCTCCTACCTATTTGGAGGAATACTCCTAGCCCAATTCTATTTGCAAGGACTAGGCGTTGGTATTTCTCCCGCTTTAATGTCTATGCTACCTTACGCTGCCACAATTCTAGTATTGATTGTTATCTCTGCTGATAAAAATCGCATTCGCCTCCATGTTCCAGCTTGTCTCGGAAAAAGTTTCTAAAGGATAGAAACTTTCTAAAACAGCAAAACTAGTGCATTGACATTATGAGATAGCCTAGTGTTTTAAGAATCTATTATTCCAAATACGGTTGTTCTGCAACAGCCACCTCTGGCTCACAATCCAACTACTAGAAAAGGATATTAAATCAGCTTCTTTTTTTGCAGGTAGTTCACCATGAACCAATACAGTTTTATCTTCTAAAAGAATCAAACTTCCCGCTGCTGCTAAACTTGCCCAATAACCAAATGGTCTGTTGGTATAAGCAAAAGATAAATTTTGTGGTTTTAACAAGGAAACCCCTACCCAAGGAGAATTCAAAGACAAACCCAAAAGCTCCGCTACTGTCGGAGCTAAATCTAATTGACTGGCATAGGTTTTTATTTCTTTTGCTTGCAGTTTATCTCCTAAAATCAAAAGCGGAATTTGACTGTGCAAAACAACAGTTTCATAAAAATTCTGTGGTTGTTCTTGGGGTTTAATATAATGGGAAGTATCAGCAAAAACAAAAACTAACGTATTTTTATACCATTTTTTTTGCTGAATTGTTTGCATAAATTGACCCAGCTGAGCATCCAAATAAAACAAGGATTCAAAAAATTTTGCTTGATTGCTTTCACCAAGGTTGAGCTTTTTTAAGGCAAGTCTATAGTCTTCTGGTACATCGTAAGGATGGTGACTAGTCAAGGTTAGCCCTACTGTAAAAAAAGGCTCTTTTGCTTTATCTAACTCTTTTATCCAATGTGTAAAAAGAGCTTCATCGGAATAGCCCCAACCTAGTTTTTCTGTATTTTTAGGAAAAGAAAATTTATCAAAAATTATTTGAAAATGATTTTTTTGTAAAAAAGGATATTGATTATCAAAAGCCAAATCTCCATTGTGAAAAAAAGAAGTTTGATAGCCTATTTTTTCTAAAACCTGTGATAGGCAAAGATAATTGTTTTTGTGGTAGCCCGCTAAAGCTGCCCTGCCATAGTTTGGCATCATTGAGCAAAGGCTAGCCACTTCTCCGTGTTTTGTCTGAAATCCATTGGCAAAAAAATTGCGAAATAAAATACCTTGGGTTGCTAATTTATCAAAATTTGGTGTTAAAGGGAGCTTTCCACCATAAACACCAACATCCTCAGCCCGAAAAGATTCTAACATCACAAAAATAATATTCGGCTTTGTATAAAGATTACACAAAGACTCGCCTAAAACATTTTTCTTATCTTGACTACAGCTACTACCTGTAAATTTTCTTACCAAAGGATAATCAAAATCTAAAAAACCACTCCCAGAAATATCACCCAAATACTTTTGGATTGTTTTTAATTCTTCGCTAGGTTTTTCTGAAACTTGGTTTAAAATAACATCCTTAGATTTTAAAAAATAAAGCACAGAGTTTGTAGTCAAAATATCTTGTTTGGATTTTCCCAAGTAGCTATTTGCATAACTAGCGGGAATAGAGCCTATAAGTAAAATCAAAAAAAAAGTTTGAGCTACCAATCGTAGTTTTCTCCGCCAAACAAATGTAGAAAAACGAGATTTATAAAATCTCAACCAAACAAACAAAAACAGACTCGGGAGGATAACAAAAAAGAAAAAATCTAGCTTTAAAAGTTCATCTATCATGCTTTGCTGTGTTTCTTTGATGCCTAAATATTGCATTGCCGAAAAGGGTATATGTGTGCCGAACTGCAAACTATATCTCCAGTCAATATAAAGAAAAATAAAATAGGCAGTCGCTAAAACTTGAATAAAAATTTTCTGCCATTTCAATTTTAGAAAAAATAAAACAAGCGGGAAAAGACTAAAAATAGCCGATAGCTGTGCGTGTCGGCACAAACCTAACAAAAAGGCTTGAATACTCCTAGCCGTTAAAGGATAAGCAAAAACATAAAGCAGAGAGAATTGGTAGCAAAGACCCAAAACAAACATTACTCCAAAAAATACCAAAGGAAGAGAATAAATCTGTGATTCTTTAAAAAATTTCCAATACAAAAAATTCACTATTAAAAATTAAAAGGTTTTTTATCATTTTGAATTCTATTTTAGTCTAATTTTGTAAAAAACAAAGAGTTTTTTGTATTGGTTTTAAAAAAGTTCAACTTTGCAATAAAAAAAGCAAATTGAATTTTTTACAAAATTGAGTTAATCTCTTCTTAAACTCTGCTGATGGGAGCTAGCGGCTCTATGTTCCAGCTTGTCTTAGAAAAAGTTTTTAGCGTTGAGTATTTTTTTTTTTGCTAAAATTTTATTTTTTTAATATACTCTAGACTTGTGAACAATTTTTACTTGTGAACAATTTTTGCCTACTTTAATGCTTTGAAGTCTTGAAAATTTCTTTTAAAAATGAAAAACTAAGAAAAATCTGTGAAGAAGAAAAAGTAGCACAGAAAAAACTCGGCAAACATCGTGCTTCTTTGTTGCAGGTACGCTTGTTTGAATTGGATGCTAGAAAAAATGTAGAAGGAAAAGAAGGATTACGATTTGGAGATCCTCATGAATTAAAAGGCAACAGAAAAGGAGAATATTCTGTGGATTTGGATAAAGGAAGCAGAGTGCTTTTTGTGCCAGATGGTGCTATTCCAAAGAAGAACGATGGTGGAATGACGTGGGATGGAGTAATAAAAATAAAAATTATATAGACTTTTGAATTTGCGTTCTGTTTAGCCTATGCATCGTTGAAAAAAAATTTTAACTCTTGAAATACTTCAGTATTCCTACGAGCTAAAATTTTTTTTCGCCTTGCCTAGCCGTCACATAACGCAAATTCTAAGGTCAATTATATATATAGGTAGTCATTATGATTGAAAAAGAATTTGAACCTGATTGGGCTTGTCCTCCCGGTGAAAATATCAAAGAAGTATTAAAGAAAAATCAATGGACAATAGAAGAATTTGCAAAGCGAATGGGATTTACGAAAAATAATGTAGAGCATCTTCTTAAAGGAAAAACTGTTATCACAGAAGATATTGCTTTGAACTTAGTAAAAGTATTAGGTTCCTCTATTCATTTTTGGCTTAAATTAGAATCTTTTTATCGCGCAAACTTATCTCGTCAAAAACAAAAAAAGGAATTAGAGCAACAGAAGGAATGGCTTAAAAAATTTCCCATCAAACAGATGGTGAAATTTGGCTGGATTCCTAAATTAAAGGAAAAGAAAGAACAATTACAAGCCTGTTTAGCATTTTTTGGAGTTTCTTCAAACGTGGAATGGAAAAAAATTTATTTAAAACCTTTAGCAGCTTTTAAAGCTTCTAAAGAATTTGAAAAAAAACCAGAAGCTGTTAGCACTTGGATTAGGCAGGGTGAAATAATGGCTTCAAAAATAAAATGCGAGCCTTTTAATAAAAAAAAACTTACCCAATTGTTGCCTAAACTAAGAAACCTAACCAATGAAACAGTACCATCAATTTTTATCCCTAAACTTACAAAAGACTGTGCTGACTGCGGAGTGGCTGTTGTATTTTTACCTCATCCTAGCGGGTGCCCTGTTAGTGGAGCTACTCGCTGGCTTTCTCAAGATAAAGCTCTTTTGATGCTAAGTTTACGCTATAAAACTAACGATCATCTTTGGGTTTCTTTTTTCCATGAAATAGCTCATTTACTTTTACATGCTAAAAAAATGTTTTTCCTTGAAATAGAAAACATCAGTAATAAAGAAGAGGAAGAAGCAGATATCTTTGCAAGAGAGCAATTAATTCCTCCAAAATATAATTCTGATCTTATAAATCTCTCTTTAGATAAAAATTCTATTTATAAATTTGCTGAAAAAGTTGGTGTTGCTGAAGGTATTGTTGTTGGTAGATTACAAGAAAGATTTAAAGGAGACAAATCACTAAAAAAAGTTTCAAAACTGAACGGTTTAAAAATTCGCTACAAGTGGAATATTCCCTCTAGCTAGCACTGAAATTTTGTCGCATTAACCTTTTATTCTATAGACTTTTAATTTGCATTCTGTTTAGCCTATGCAGCGGTGAAAATTTTTTTTAACTCTTGTCATTTGTGAAGAAATACTCTTCAGTATTCCTACGAGCTAAAAATTTTTTTTGCACCTGTTCTAACCATTTGGCTAGCCGTCACAGCTAGTTTTGTTCTATTTGGCAAATTCAAAGGTCTATTCTATTAAGTTCTTCTTCGGTTGCTTAATGTTTGCCTTCCTCAGTATTTCAATATTATTATCAATTTCATTGAATAACAACATCGCGTAGCACATTAGCTTGGATGGGGCTATTCTCCCACAAGCCTTTAACATTTTTTTTCCAAACACCTAGTTTAGGTCTTTGAAATAAAAACACATTGACAGAGTCGTCTGTGAGTTTTCGCATTATTAGGTGGTGTAGAATTTTTCTTTTTTTCGTAGAAAAAGTTTGTTTTAATTCTTCCACTAAAGCATCGAAATGATTATTTTGGTAGTTAAAATAATAATTTTCTCTAGCGTAAATATTAAAATCGTAAGGCTCTGTATGGGCTATAATTGTAAAATCATACTCCTTGTTTCTAAAAACATCCTGTAACCACTGCGCCCACTCTACTGGCACTATTTTTAAGCGGATACCAATTTTACTTAATTGTTGCACCAAAATTTCTCCGCTCCGTCTAGCATAACTTGGAGGCGGTAATTTTAAAGTAGCTTGAAAGCCGTTTGGATAACCAGCCTGTTCTAGCAAAGATTTTGCTTTTTTTATGTTAAATGAGTAGTGATTGCTCAAATCCAAATAGTCTTTGTGGTTGGGAGAAAAATGGCTGCCGATGGGAGTAGCATAACCAAACATAGCCCCGTGAATGATTTCTTTACGATTGACTGCATACTGAATGGCGTGCCTTACTTTTATATTGTTTAAAGGACTTTTTTTATTATTCATAGCGAGCAGAGTTTCTCCTTCTGTATTACCAATTACTATTTTAAACCGTTTGTCTTTTTGTAATAAAGTAATATTTTCAGGGGAAGGGAAATTTGCATAAGCATCTATATTTCCGCTTAAGAGTGAATAAAAAGAATTAGCGGGGTCTGCGATGAAGAAAAACGAAACCTTCTCTAGTGCTGGTTTTTTAGCCCAGTATTTCGTGTTTTTTTTGAGTTCTACTCTATTGCCACGTATCCATTTTTTAAATTGAAAAGGACCAGTTCCAATGGGGTGAATTTTATTTTGTTTATAGTTTTTAGAGTTGACAACCACGGCATCTCCCCAAGCCAAATAATAAAGAAAATTTCTGTAAGGAAACTTTAATTCTATCAAAACTCTGTGAGTTCCTAATTTATGAATGGCTTTTATAGGTTGATAAAGAACTTTTTGGGCGTTAACGCTTTTTTCTGCTACAATTCTACTTAAGGAAAAAACAACATCGTCTGCGGTGAATTTTTTACCATCGTGGAAAAAAACATTTTGCTGTAATTCAAAAGTATAACTTTTTCTATCTTTAGAAATCGTCCATTTTCTAGCCAAAAGAGGTTGTATTTGCCCTGCCTTATCCAAAGCAACTAAACCTTCAAAAAGGTTGTTATAGACAATCTCGTCAATAGCTCCAGCAGCGCCTGCGGTAGGGTCTAAATGGGGTGGTTCTAACGCCATCCCTAGTTTGAGATGTGTTTTGCTAGATTCTGCAAAGGAAATACTTATAAAAAGAAAATAAATAAACCAAGTAAGATAAAATTTTTTCATACTTTTGAATTAAATAGAGTAGATCTTAGAAATTTTTTTCCAAATTTCTACTATTTCTTTGCAAGGTGGTTCTTTTTCTTTTCTATCCGCCAAATTTTTTAAGTCAGTCAGTAGAGGCAATAAACCGATAACCGTACAGTTTTTTTTTTTTTCACTTTCTAGCCAGTAGTATTTTATCCATTCTGTATCCAAATTTTTTTTATAATTGTTGAGAATGATGAAACTTTGAAAACCAGCTTCACTAAGTGATTTCAGTTCTAATTGATTCCATAAAAATTTGCTGCTGTCAAGATCCATCAACCAAAGCAACTTGGTGGTTTTTTTTTTTAGCCAGTTTAATAGATAGATTCCCTCGCTCAAAGGATGAAAAATTCCTTCTAAAAGCTCCACCAATAACAAATTTTTATGAGCTTTTGCTTGTATAAATTTTTTTTCTAGCTTTTCTAAAGAAATTTTAAAGCCTTCGCTTTGGCTTGCAAAAGCTAGTGGAAAAGATTGATGAGAGCTATAAGGGTTTAAGGCATTTAACCCTATGCTTTGTTTTTCTTGGCTTAAATACAGTTCTCCGTCGCTTGCTTTATCTTGTGCTTTTTTTTCTGCTGCTCCTGTTTCAAAAGGTTTAAAAAGACCGCAGGTTATTTTTTGAGTTTCCAAATAGTGTTTTGAATTTAGTAACCAATGAGTTTTTCCACTGCCCGACAAACCGCCTACAAAAATGCAATTATTATTCATTCAAAAGTATAAAAATTTCTTCACTATTCATATTTTCAATATTTTGATAAGCTCCTAAAACTTTACAATAAATTTTTTTTTTTTTAAAATGCTCTAAAAGTTTTAAAACTTTTTTTTCTTGTTTTTTGTTTTTTATTTGAAAATCTATAAAAAAACCATAAGTCCAACTTTCACCTACTAAATTTTTTTCAGGTAAAGGACGAGAAGAAAGCATAGTCATATTAAACTTGTATTTGTCAAAAACCCCTAGAGTTTTGTAAAGCAAAGAAGGCTCATCTTTACGAAATTCAATATAAATGGAAATTTTAGATTTTTCTTTGATATTGTTTAAATCAGTAACTTCTTTTTTGAGAACCCAAAAGCGAGTGCAATTGTTTTTATGATCTTCTATGGAGTGTTTTTGATAATATTTTTGAAAAGATTTTTCTTTGCAAAGAAAAGAAGGTACAATCGCTGCCAAATGTTTATCTTTTTTTTTTTTAAATTGTTTGGCGGTTTTTACGTTACTTTCACAAAAAATAGGTTCGCTGTTTTTTAATTTTTTTTGAATAAATTTGGAACATTGGTTAAAAGTTTCTCTATGAATATAATACTGTTTAATCTTTTCTGAACTTAAATAAGAAATCAGGCTAAAAGAAATAGGGATTGTAATTTCTGCAATAATGCTTACTCTATGAGTAGTGATGGAATCTAAACTTAACAAAATCAAGCCAACAGCAGAATTTTCCACCGGAATAACACCAATAAAATCTTGACTTTTTATTACAAAAGGGCAAATTTCAGAGATAGTTTGTGTATAGGTTCGCGTGTGAGATGCTGGTAGTTTTGAGGCTGCTAAATCGCTGTATGTTCCTTTAGGTCCTAGTGTAATAATTTTTTTATTCACAAGTAATCAATTTTTTTTGAAAAGTTATTTTTTTATAAATATACTTTAAAGACAATAATATATCAACAGTCAATTTATGAGTTATCTAGTTTTGGCGAGAAAATGGAGACCTAAAATGTTTAAAGAACTAGTAGGGCAAGAAATTTTATCGCAGACTCTTAGAAATGCAGTTACCTACAATAGAGTAGCTCAAGCTTTTTTATTTTGTGGTAGTAGAGGAACAGGTAAAACAAGCTGTGCTAGGATTTTAGCTAAAGCTTTAGCTTGCCAAAATCCAACAGAAGGAGAGCCTTGTGGTGTTTGCAAAAATTGTCAAATTATAGAACAAGGCGGTTCAGCAGATATTATAGAAATAGATGCAGCTTCTAATAGAGGTATAGAAAATATCCGTAAAATCCGAGAAGATTTAGCTTACTTACCTATACAAAATAAATTCAAAGTTTTTATTATTGATGAAGCTCATATGCTCACTGTAGAATCTTTTAACGCTCTTTTAAAAAGCTTAGAAGAACCTCCCGCACATGTAAAATTTATTCTAGCAACCACAGAACCCCAAAAAATACCCCAAACTATTCAATCTCGCTGCCAAAGGTACGAATTTCATAATATAGATACAGAAAAAATTGCAACACATTTAGTTTATATAGCACAACAAGAAGGGATGGAAATTAGTAATTCTAACTTAAAAAAAATCGCTAAAAATGCTGCTGGTGCTATGCGAGAGGCTCTTACTAGTCTTGATATGCTATTAGCTTTTTGCGGCAAACAGATAAAAGATGAAGATTTAAGTCAAATTTTGGAAATGACAGAAAGCAAAGATTTAGAAGAGTTACTTTCTGCTATTATTGAGCAAGATATAACTGCTGCTTTAATATTTTTCAAAAATCTTTGCAACAAAGGTATTCCGTTGCAGATTATTTTAAGTGATTTTTTACTGCTAGTGCATAAAATTTCATTACTCAAAAGCTGTCCTCAATCTAATACCAATGAGCCTATCCAATCTGATACACTTCAAAAAAAGCTAGAGCTTACACCTCTTTCTAAATTGCAACAGTATTTTCAAATTTTATTAGAAGTAGAGCAACAAGGGAAAACGAGTCAATTTCCAATGCTCTGTATAGAAATGGGAATTATCAAAATGTGTTCAGTAGAATCTTTAGCGAGAGTGCAGGATATACTTCATCAGTTAGAAAAAAATACTATCAATTATGAACCAATTCAAAGTCAGAATTTTAGCAGAGAGGTACAAAAAGCAGTGAAGACTAGTACTGTTACAGAGCAAACTGCCTCTGTTTCGGAACCAGCAGCAGAGCAAACTGTCTCTGTTTCGGAACCAACAGCAGAGCAAACTGTCTCTGTTTCGGAACCAACGACAGAACCAACAGCAGAGCAAACTGTCTCTGTTTCGGAACCAACGACGGAACTGACACCAGAATCAATGCCAGCTTCTAATTTTATGCCTGATGCTACAGTGCAACAAATAAACAAAAAAATAGAGCCCACGAATCCAGCGGATTGGCAAAATCAGAATCCGCAAACTACAAAGATGACTGCTCCAATAAAAAATTTGAATTTTGAGAATTATAAAAAATTCGTAGCTGAGCTAAAAAATCAATATCCTTCCTCTTATAAAATAAAGCAATTACAACAGCTACAATTACAGAAAATAATAGATAAAAAGCTTATTTTAGCTAGTGATGAGTCTTTATCTTTTTGGACAAATGAGTATCAGATAGAGTTAGAAAACTATCTAGAGCGGTTTTTTGGTGAAAAAATAGAAGTGAGTTTGTTGCTGAATGAGCCAGAAGAAAAAATAGAGCCAGAAAAAATAGAACCAGAAAAAACAGAGCCAGAAAAAATAGAGCCAGAAAAAATAGAGCCAGAAAAAACAGAAACAGAAAAAACAGAAAAATTGTCTGAAGATATTGTTGTTAGGACTGCTCAAGAAATTTTCAAAGCCTAAAGAAATATGCAAAAGCAATATAAACTATTATTGCATATCGGTTTACATAAAACGGCAACTACTAGTTTTCAACACAATATCTGTTTACCTTTACATAAAAAAGGCAAGATTAATTTTTTGGGTGTAGATCGCAATAATAGAAGAACCATGCACTATCCATTTGGTGATATTCTCAATGAGATTAAAAAAAAACTCACTAAAGATAGACTTTACCAGCTAAAAATAGCGACTGAACAGTTACTTAGTAAAGACAAACTCAATATTTTAAGCGAAGAAAATATAAGCGATACCTTAGTTAAAGGAATAGATTTAAACAATATTTTCAAACAACTTCAATTTGTTTTTTCCTCTTGTGATATTCACTGTTTATTATCACTAAGATTGCCCGTTGATTTTATTTTTTCTTTATATCTTGAAATGTATCGTTGGGTTTACCACTATCAAAAAGAAAACGATACTTTTATAAAATTCACCCAGCATCTATTCAATGATCCACATAATGCAAAATATATTATGTTTTTTTATGAACAATACCTATCAATAGTGAGTCAATATTTTTCAAATAAAACTGTATTGTTGTTTGAAGATTTGCTCCACGATAGACAAACTTACTTTAGAATTTTGGCGAATTTATTAGGTGTTGAAGAAAACTATATTAGTACTGGGTTTTTGCAAAAAGCACAGCATATCACAAAAAAAACAAAAACAAGACACTTTAATCCACCTGTTGTAAAATCACTAGACGAGTGGTTGTCCGAAAAAATAGTACCTTATAGATTGCATTTTTTAAGATTTTTCTGGAATAAATTTTTATTCTTCCATCACATCAAATGGAATACAAAGGTAGTGCCACATTATAAGCCTGATGAAAATTTAACAAAAAGATTGTCTAGATTATTTACGATTAAAAATCTTGATTCTTTTGCTAAAAAACATCATTTAGATAAAAAAAAACTCATTAAGTACGGTTATGTAAATGAAAACTAAACTAAAGATCTTGTAGAAGTTCAAGATTCTTGTTTTTTTTTTATAAAAAATGTAGACTAAACTAATAACTTGTTTAAAATTAGTTATTAAAAATAATGTTATTTGACTTCTTAAAAAGTTATCAAAACCTAAATTTAAAGAAATAAAAATTATGTTTGAAGGGATAGACCTAAACCAAATAATGAAGCAAGCTCAAGAATTTCAAAAAGAGCTGCAGAAAAAAAAAGAAGAAGGAAAAAATAAATTTCATTCTGTATCTGTTGGAGGTGGTATGGTAGAACTAGAAATCAGTGAAAATATGGAAGTTAAAAATCTAAAAATAGATGAAGAGCTTTTAAGTTCTAAAGAAAAAACAACTCTAGAAGAGCTTGTTGTGTTAGCCTTTAACCAAGCAATTCAGAAAATTAAAAAAGAATCCACACCTGATCTTAGTGATATGATTTCTGGCGTACAAAAAAATTTCTTGGAAAAAAAGTGAAATACCCCAAAGCCCTAGAAAGATTAATACAAGAATTTTCTAGATTGCCATCCATAGGGCCTCGTTCAGCAAAAAGGCTGAGTTTCTATTTACTTTCCCAAGACCAAGAAATTTTAGATAAATTAGGGCGGGCTATTATTGAGCTCAAAGAAGAAGTTTTTGTTTGCCCTATTTGTTTTTGCCTCAAAGAAGCGAACAAATGTCTTTATTGTGATGATTTTTCCAGAGATGGCAATATTATTTGTGTAGTAGAAGAAAGGGAAAATGTTTTAAACATAGAAAACAGCTCTGCTTTTAGGGGGCTATACCATGTCCTAGAAGGAGTGTTATCACCACTAGAGGGAATCAGTCCTGATAAACTGAGAATCACAGAGCTAACCAATAGAATCAAAAAAGATAAACCCAGCGAGTTAATTATAGCAACGAATCCCACCATTGAAGGAGAGGCCACCGCTCATTATCTCTGTCAACATCTAAAAGAAGAATCTGTGCAAATCACCCGTATTGCTTGTGGACTACCTTCAGGGGGAGATATTAAATATTCAGATAAGGCTACCTTAAATAAAGCCTTTGAGGGCAGGCAAAACCTCAAAGCTGACTTGTAGAAAATAGTTTAGACCTTTTGAATTTGCCAAATAGAATAAAACTAGCTGTGACGGCTAGCCAAATGGTTGGAAAGTGCAAAAAAAATTTTTAGCTCGTAGAAATACTGAAGATCATTTCTTCACAAATGGCAAGAGTTAAAAATTTTTTTTTAACGATTGTTTTGACTAAACAGCTAGTTTTGTCCTATTTGGCAAATTCAAAAGTCTCCTGTGGTATTAAAAAAAACTAA
Organism: bacterium; assembly: GCA_965216635.1. Taxonomy (GTDB): domain Bacteria; phylum SAR324; class SAR324; order XYD2-FULL-50-16. The sequence continues at coordinate 837,846 of OZ244188.1, read as the reverse complement.
AAGGTAGGTGGATAGTTTTTTATTTAGAATATGAGCCTATTGTAGTGGTGCTTATTAATTCTTTGCTTATTAATTTTCTAGGTGTTTAAGATAACGTTTCTCCAGATATTTAGAAGCATTGGTGATCAATATGGTAATGATTAGATAAATCAAACCACTGGTGATGTAGGCTTCGTAGGGGCTGAAATACTTGGAATTGATAATACGAGCTACTCCCGTTAAATCTACTAGAGTGATTGTGCTGACTACTGCGCTACCGTGTAGCATAAAAATAACTTCGTTAGAATAGCTGGGTATCATTCTTCGGAAAGAGGACGGCAAAATAATTTTTTGGTAAAGTTGAAAAGTAGTCATTCCAAAAGCTTTACCTGCTTCTTCTTCTGCAAGTTCTGTAGTCTTTATTGCTACGCGTATTATTTCACAGCTATAGGCTGCAGTATTTAGAGTTAAGGCTAAAAGAGCGCAAGGAAAAGCTTCCGATAGGTAGACCCAAGCAAAGCTGTCTCTGATCCATTCAAATTGAGAAAATCCGTAATAAATCAAAAATATTTGTACCAAAAGAGGAGTGCCTCTAAAAAAATAGATATAGCTTTTAATGGGATAAGTCCAAATAGAATTTTTTAGGTTCGTCAGCATTAGAGCTAAAGCTAAGGCTATAAAAAAACCTAAAATCAGTGATACAAAAACCAATTCTAATGTCACCACCAGACCTTCAAGATAGAAACCTATGTTTTCAAAAATTATAGAGAAGTCCATTATTATTTTGGCATTATTTTGCCGCTATTTTGTAAAGGGTTTTTGTAACTTACTCTCAAGATAACGAAATAACAATCCAGAGAGAAAAGTAAAAATAAGGTAAATAATGCAAACTGCTAAATAAAATACGAAAGGTTTTTTGGTAGCTCCAGCCGCAAGCCCTGCTTTGCGGACTATATCGTCTAAACCTATAATAGATACCAAAGCTGTCGCTTTCAAAGCTACCTGCCAAATATTATTAATACCTGCAATTGCATTCCGCATTAAAGGAAAAAGAGTGACATGTATGAAAATTTGAAAAGAAGTGAATCCAAAAGCTTGCGCCGCTTCTGGTTGTCCTTTAGGAACAGCTAAAAGGGCACCGCGAAAGGTTTCTGTCATATAGGCTCCGTAGATTAAACCTATAGCAAAAACTCCTGCACTAAAAGGACTGATTTCCACATATTCTTCATAACCTACAGCATAAAGGGTTTGGTTGAGCAAAACCTGTCCCCCAAAATAGATAAGTAAAAGCATCACTAAATCAGGGACTCCTCTGAAGAGAGTAGTATAAAAATTGGCTATAAAACGGAAAGGTAAAAAAGAAGAGAGTTTAGCGATAGCTCCTACTCCACCCAAAAAAAGAATAACAACCATAGAAAAAATGGATACTAGAAAAGTAACTAAAGCTCCTTCCAGTAAGCTTTTTTCAAATCCATAGAGTAAATCCATAAGGCTATTTGAATTGATTCTAAAATAGAGACTGTCTAATTAGACATTCTAGTTCAGCTATACTGCGTTGATTAAATTTTTTATCACTCAAAATACTCTTATTGCTTAACACAAAATAAGGGATATACTATTTGCAAAAAGACGTTCTTCCGTCACATAACACATGCAATGCTCTTATAACAATAAAAAAATTTTAATAGTTTGAAATATGTATTTTTTTATCTATTATCTATAATATATTTTAGAAAATAAATCAAGAATGAAATTTTTATATCTAATAGATGACCCTAAAAAGATGTCCATTCAAAAGGACACTAGTTTTGCTTTGATGGAAGAATCTTTTGCACGGGGACACGAAATTTTTTATTTGCCTAAAGGGGAGATCAGAATAGAAGCTGGAGAAGTTTTTTTTAGAGTGTATGAGGCTATCCCAGATAGAAGGAAAAAAAAATTAATCTTGGGTGCCAGCTCTAAAAAAAACCATAAAATATTTTCTGCAACAGAAATTCAAGCTATTTTCATCCGTTTAGAACCTCCTTTTCATTTAGAATATTTGAATCATACTTGGTTTTTAGATCTTGCAAAAAAAGATTGTTTTGTACTGAACGACCCGACTGGAGTACGGTCGGTCAATGAAAAAATCTGGGCTACTCGATTTCCAAAATTACTCCCTAATACTTGTATTACTCGCAAAAGAGAAGATTGTTTAGCTTTTTTAGAAAAAGAAAAAGAAATTATTGCTAAACCGCTAGATGGTTTTGGCGGTAGTGCTATTTTTAAATTAAAAATAGGTGATACCAACACTTCTGTAGCTTTAGAAGTTTTAAGCAAAAATTTTAGCGAAGAAATTATGTTACAAAGCTACTTGCCTGCTGCAAAATCCCTCGGAGATAAAAGAATTCTTTTGCTCAATGGGGATATACTAGGCTCTGTTTTAAGAGTGGCTAGTCCAGAAGAACACCGCAATAATTTTTTTACTGGAGGTAAGGCAAAGGCTGCTGAAATAACTCCAAAAGATAAAGAAATTGTAGCTGAACTGTCGCCTTATTTAAAAAAACTTGGACTTTATTTTGTGGGTATAGATATTATAGGAGAACATTTAATAGAAGTTAATGTCACTTCTCCTACTGGCATCCAAGAGGCTAGCCATTTTTCTGAGCAAAATCTTTCTGCAAAGGTAATAGATTTTGTAGAAAACAAAGCATATTAGAGACTGTTGAATTAGGCATTCTCCCATATTAATAGAACGGCTCGGCTATACTGCTTGCTTACTCAAATTTTTTATCACTCAAGATGCTCTTATTGCTTGACGCAAAATAAAGGTTATAGACTTTTGAATTTGCGTTCTGTTTAGCCTATACAGCGTTGAAAAAAATTTTTAACTCTTGAAATACTTGAGTATTCCTGCGAGCTAAAAATTTTCGCGCCTTGTCTAGCTTTCTTGTAATGCCTGATTCAACAGTCTCACATTAGTCTGATTCACAAATACCTACCTTGTAATATGATAAACCTTAGAAAAGAGCTGCTGTGATTTTGGTAAACTCAAGTCCAAAGAGCTAGTGATTTTAAAGGTAAAATTGTTTAAAAGGATAGCTTTTTTTTCTGTATCGGATAGGCTGTGTAGATTTTCATTTTTAAAAAAATTTTCTGCAATTTTTGAATTTAAACTGGGTGAGTTTAACTCATAATTGATATGCCCTGTTTGCTGATTTTCTAGGTTTGCTTGAGATGTATTACAGACTAGCTTAAATTTGTCTCTTTTTTTATAAATAAAAAGAAAGATTCCTTTTTCCTTCACATAAGGCAAAAAATAGATAGCTCTTTTTTCTAAATTATGTATTAACCAATATCTAGTTTGCAGGTAATCATAATCTTTATTGTGCATAGAAAAAAAAACTTTCTTTTGAGAAACTTGCAAGCTGAGTTCAAGTAAAAATTGATTTTTTTCTCCTTGACTTTCAAAAAATCTTCTAATTTTATACGAATCTCCAAAAAATAAAATGTTGACTCCTTCTTCTTCTAAAAGTTTAGGGATGATCTCTATGAATAATTCTTTGTAAGAAATATGTTTGATATTAAGAACAGAGCATATTTTTTGTAGACAATGCCTATGTTCTAATTCTAATAGATTTTCAGCAAGATGGTCGTAGTCTTCTAATATTAAAGCTTTTTTTCCTAAAAAGTTTTTTTTTGCAAGAATCCATTGTAGACTTCTTTTTTTATTACTGATTCTTTTGTCTTTGAATAATACAGAATTGAATTTGATAAAATCTGCTAATTTATTTTCACTTTTGTATTCTTCGTTGCAATATTTAAATAGTTCTAGTTTTTTTTCTTCTAATATAGCAACAGAACGACTCTGAATTTCTTTTTTAAAAGTATCTTGCAAGATTTTTTTTAAAGTTATTTTCAATCTATTTTTTTGATTGCATAAGATATGTAACCTTTCTAAATAATTTAAATGCTCTTTTTTATAATTTTGTTGTTTTAACAGGCTGGATGCTTTTTTTTCGTTTTTTAAATAAAAAAGTAATAGATAACAAACAAAATCTCTTAAATTTATTTTTTGTAAAATTTTACTATCTGCCTTTTCTTCTTTGAACCACTGTTCCCATTGCCATTTTTGACTCCATACTTCGTTTTCTGCAAATTGTAAAAAAACAGTTACCGTGTCATCTCTTAGAAGAGCTAAACTTTTTATACATAAATTCTTTTTTTTTTGTTGCAAACAATAGGCTGCAAGTAGAAACAATCCTTGCTTAGAATCTAATTGACTTTGTTCTCTATTTTCTGGTGTGATTTTTAAGTTAGCATCAAAAAAAATTTCTTCACCAAAATAAGCGATTTTTTTGGCAAATTGATTAGCATAATCATACTCTGTCCAACTCATACTCACAGCTATTTTTAGTAGGGAGTTAAAAAAGGCAAAGATGAAATCACTATGCAAAGAATTCTCGCTCTGAAGCAGAGCAGTTTTTATATCTAGATTGAATTTTTGTAAATGCAATTTATTGATGAATCCTTTTTCTAAACCGAAACAAAAATTACTAAAATGAAACTCTATAACATTTTTATCTAAGGAAATACTTTTCTTAAAAACTGCCAACCATAATTGGTAGATCTTTTCATTGAATACAGGCACAGTATTCATTGTTTTGTAATCATTAAATATTTTATGAAAAAAATCTAACACATCAAAAACACCACTGCCAATTCTCAGATCCGCTTGAGAGATAGCTTCTTGCATTAAATCAATAGTAGAAAACAGAACTCTAAACTCGTTTTTTTTATAAAGATCAAAAAAATAAACATCCAAACCACTCATCAAATAGGGTAAAATTCCTTCAAAATGGTTTTTCTTCAGATAGTCAAAAACTCTATAAAATTCATTTTGTAACGAAGCAGTAATAGATTCAGAATATTCATCAGATTTTTGTAAAGTTTTATTTTCTTTATAGTCTAAAACAAGGGAAATTTTAAAATCTCTAAAATCAAAAAACACAGAGGAACGAAAATAAGAAAATTTTTTGTAAGAAGTTTTCTTATCTTCATAAAAATTGATTTTATGGTTTGCAGAGGTTAAAAAACTTTTAAGTTTCCCTTTATCTACTTCTTGTACTCCCAAGCGACTAACAAGAGTGATGGAAGTATTATAATCACTTGTTAAATTTTTATGTTTTTTTTCAAAGCGAGCTAATATATCTTTCACCTCTATAAAAGTTTCTAAAAATACACTCCTAGTTTTATTTTCCTCGCGAATTTTACTACTTAAAAATCGCACCATTACTCTATTATTTTTAAAAATAAAATTGGCGTATCTGCGGTAAAAAATAAAAATATCTGTAACAATAAAAAAGAGAATTAGTAATGTGAGAATAAAGTGTCCTACCACAATAATGATGAGGATTAAAAATAGATACCGTCCTACTATGGAGTAATTGAACCTATCTCTGATATAGGTTACTTGCAATAAATTTCCATCTTTAATAGTATTGTTAATGGAGTTTAGAGGAGCAATAAAAAGTGCAGAAAAACTCAAAATAGCTAGAAAAATAGGAAGTTGATTTTGATATTCATAAAACCATTCTAAATCGGGTAGACGATGATAAAGATTGAATATTTTTCCATCAATAATATTGGTTTCGTAGTAGATATAAGTGTTAATCTTTTTTGTAATAGGCTCAAAAAATGGAATACTAATCAAAAATAGGAGTGATAAAAAAATCCAACTTCCCCATTTTTTTTGCTTTATGTAATACCTCATTGGTTTTATATTGATTTTTTAAAAAAATTTGATAATCTATTCTATTCAGAATACTATACAAATAAAACACCCAAAATGAAAAGTTAAAATGAAACTATTTAGAAATATTTTTTTAAGCCTTTGTTTATTGTTCAATGTTACTATTTTTTCTAACATTTGTTTAGCGCAAGAAAAAAATTTTTTTGCCGTGCCTTTAAAATTAGAAGGGTTGGGGGTGGTTTTAGGAGCAGGTTTTCAATACAAAAGTGAATTAGAAAAAGAATTTATCATTGGGGTTGGAATAGCGGAAAGAAAGCAAAGTGCTTGGGGAACGCTTGTCAAAATACCACTGCCACTAGGTAAAAGTTTTATTTCAGCTAGTCTATTTCAAGCCCAAGATTTAAAAATCCCATCCACCTATACTAGAGGCAGCAAAAAAGCAGAATTATTTTACAACAAAACTTCTCTCTCAGGATTGATTTTTGGGGGGGGAGTTGATTTTGATTTAACTACTCGCAATAAATTAAAACTAAATCTTTCTTTTGGAACGATAGAACAGCAATTTAAGGGTTTTTTAACGGAAGATTTTCAAGAAATTAAAATCAGCAACAATTTAGGTAATCTCAATTCTAATTTACAGAATTTTGGAATTTCTTATAGTTTCCAGCAATATCCAGAAAAGGTACTTCCCGAAAGAGGTTGGAAAATTTATTCTCAAATCAAAAGTAGTACTCAAAAAACAAATACTTTTTATAGTGGAACGACAAAATTAGATTATGCTTTGGATATTCATATTCCTTTATTTCGTTCGCTCTACATAGTGCCAAGATTTTTTTATGGCACAGTTTCAGTTGTTCAACCAGAAGTATCAGATGTTTCTGGTGAGAATGGACTAAAAACGCATTTTAGAGATCTATGCCCTACAGACGCTTTTGAATGTGATTCCTTAGAAACAAACCTTGTTAAAAATCTCAGCCAACACAACAAATACGGCACTGCTACCTCTTTAGGTGGTAGTCAATTTTTAAGAAGCGAGCCTCTTTTTCGTTATAAAGGCTCTAAAACAGAATACAGTGCTTTAGAAATCCGCTACCCTTTTTATCTGTCCAAAACCTTGATGGAACCTATTTTTTTTGTAGAAAGAGGTAGGTCTTATGACCAACAAGTAAAAACACAAGATAACAGTTTTATTGTAGTCAATGGAATTGAATACCGTTTTCACATCTCTGAAGAATTGATTTATAAAATTGTCTATGCTGTCTCTAACCGAGGCGAAATAGCTTTTCAGTTGGCGGTAGGCTCTACTTGGTAATGGAAATAATTGAAAGAAAAATGGGAGAAAATCCCCAAAAACTTATTATTTGGTTACACGGGTTAGGAGCAGACGCATCCGATTTTCTTTCTTTGGTAGACACCTTTTCTTTTTATAAAACCTATCCCACTATTTTTGTATTTCCCAATGCCCCTATCCGTAAAGTTACTATCAACCAAGGTATGGAGATGAGAGCTTGGTACGATATAACAAACATAGATATTAAATCTAGTGCTAATAGTGAGGATATAGAAGAATCTTTTTTAGCCTTAGAGAAAATTTTAGAGAAATATATCCAAAAAGGAATCACACAGAAGAATATTTTTTTAGCTGGATTTTCTCAAGGAGGAGTTATGGCTTGTGAAGTAGGTTTAAAAAGTAAATATTCTATTTCAGCTGTTATAGGCTTGTCCTGTTATCTAGCGAATGGTTGGCAGAGTGCTTATTATTCAAGGAAGATGAATGAAAATGTTCAAACTGTATCACATAAGAAAACAATGCCTGACTTTTTTTTAGGGCACGGCACAGAAGATCCTATAGTTCCTTTGATTTTGGGCAAACAGGCTCGGGATTCTTTATTAGAAATGAATATTGCTACAACTTGGAAAGAATACTCTGGTATGCCTCACAGCGTTTGTGAGCAAGAAATAATAGATATAGAAAAATTTATAGTACAATCTTTTTCAAAATAGGCAGAAAAGTAAAATAATTTTAAGCAAGATATCTCTCTATCTCAGCAACAGTCTTAGGTATTTTAGAGGATAGGTTTTGAATGCCTTTTTTAGTAAGCAATAGGTTGTCTTCAACACGGATGCCTATTTTTTCTTCTGGTAAATAAAGACCTGGTTCTATAGTTAATACATTTCCTTCTTCTAATTTGTCGTCTTGGTTGTAAATATCGTGAACATCTAAACCTAATGGATGACCTATACGATGGAGCGTATATTTTTTAAATTCAGCCTCTTCTTTAATAATTTTTGCTTGTTTTAAAATTTTTGCCTGTATATCGTCTGCTTTTTTATACAACTGCCACCAACTCATTCCTATTTTAATTTTTTTTATTATTTGACTTTGCATTTCTAAAACAAGGTTATAGTAAAATTTTTGTTTGTCAGTGAATTTTGCATTAATCGGGATTGTTCTTGTAATATCTGCGTTATACATACCCCACCTAGCTCCGGTATCTATGAGTAAAAGCTCCCCTGATTTTAAAAGGCAATTGTTTTCTTGGTAGTGTAGAGTAGTTGCGTTTTTACCACCTGCTACAATAGGCTCAAAAGCATGCCCTATACTGCCTTGCAGCTGGTATTGATAGCTTAATTCTGCTGCAATTTGTTCTTCGTGATTAAAGAATGGAGCTTTATTTTTTTTGATATTTTTTGTTTTTTTTAATTTTTGCAAAACCTTTGTAAAAGCTATTTGGGTTATATCGATAGCCTTTTGGATCTGTGTGATTTCTATAGCTTCTTTTTTTTCTCTTATTGAGGCGATTTTATAGTCTAGTTTTTTTATTTCTAAGGCTGGATTTTGGATTTTAACTTTTTGAATGAGTTGAGAAAATTTAGGTAAAGAATGGATACAATTATTCTCTATGTAAAGACATCTTTTCCAATTTTGTTGTGATTGGAAAATGACCTCAAAATCCTCTAAAAATTCTATATTTTCAATACCGCTAAGCGTTTGGGCTTTTTCTTTGTTTAACATTTCTCCAGACCATTGCTCTTTTTTAGGAGATATAGGAGAAATGAAAAGGAAGCTATCTTTATAGGTAGCGAACCTGTCTTTCATAAGGGATGGAAGCAGAAGTAGTAGACAATCTGGTTCTAAAATACCTGTAAAATAATAAAAACTGGGGTTTTGATGGAACGGATAGTTTAAATCGGAAGATTTACTTATAAGACTAGCAGCGGAGATAATAGCTAATGAATCTGTTTCTAAAAATCGGGCAAGTTTTTTACGGTTTTTTGTGAAAAAATCTGTGCTTTTAGACAGACTGCCCTTTACTTCTTTTAACACTTCTAATTTTTATTTGGCAGAGAAGTTTTTAAAAAATTTTAGACGTTAATTTTATAGCGAGGACGAACTACTTCTGGAGATCTAGAAACTACAAAAAATAACAAATACAAAACACCTACAACAACACCTATTACTACAAAAGAATGCTGAATTCCGAAAAAGATAGCCGCTACACGGAAAACGAGCGGTCCTAAAAATCCTCCTATCCTTTCTACAGTGCTAAGAATTGATATAGCACTAGCCTCTCCAATTTTTAAACTGACTTCTTGTTCTAATATATGCACTGGTCTAGCAGATTCACTCAAAATTGCTCCTAACGCAAATATTCCCAAAACTAAAAGTACTGTGTAGTACCCTTCAAACGCTAAAAAAAGGAAAAAACAACTAGTGGTTAAAAAAGATGCTAAAGCCAACGCAGGATAAGAATCACGGAGTTTATCTACCCATTTACCTGCTATAGGAAAGAAAACAATACTTATCGTGCCGTAGAGCATAATAGTCCTAGCAATGTCCGCATTGGAGTAGCCTTTTTCCCCTAAATACACAGGAATAGAATACTGTGTGAAACCTACAAGTAACACAGTGAAAGGAAGACTTAACAAAAATAAATTGGGCCAAATTTGGCGAGAGCGAATGAAATTGGTGATTTCGTTTTTTCCAAGCATTCTTCTTCTAACTAAACTATTTGTGAAGTTATATTCTTTATTCATTACAAAAATCAACCAAAACAGCAGAACAGACAGTGGTACTAAAGTAAATAAGAATACAGCTTGTCTGCCAAAATTATCTGCTAAAATACCACCCGTCAACCCTCCTACAATCGTCCCTGTTACTATAGCAGACCCAAGATGAGCAAAACCTTGACTCCTTTTATTTTTTTCAGTTTTTGTTACTAGATAGGAATTGAAGGCTACATAGCTCAGACCATATCCAAAACCAATAAAACCCCTGGAAAGAATAAATGGAATAACACTCACAGAGAGATAGCTAAAAATATTTCCTAAACCTATTAAAAATATTCCCAAAAATAGTGGATATTGCCATCCACTGTTCACGATGAATTTTCTGGATACGGAAATAGCAATAGTCACAAAGATCAGCTCAAAAACTATTGGTAAAGGACGGAAAAATTCTTTATCTAAGCCAAAAATTGGCTCTTTATAGAGAGCATCAATATATAAGGGAAGAAAAGAGATAACCATATCCAAAGTAAAAATAGTTAGAAATGCTAATGCGCGAATAGACACACTCCTAGAGTTATCTTCCCCTCTTTGAAAAGAAGTCACCTCTACTTTTCTACTAAAAAGAAAAAGTAGTATTTCAAGAAACAGTAGAGTGGATAGGATAAGCGAGGTCAGAAGGTTCAAGACTACCTTGCGGATGTTTTCTAAAATAGCAGTTTTGTGTTCCTTTATAGAAAAATAATAAGAGGGAACTCCTGTTTCATCGTTAATAGCAATTAAAGGTTTGCTTTTTAAAAATTTTTTAATATTAAAAAATTCAAGAATTTGATTTTGTTTGTCTTTTTTTTTTTTTGTTATCCATTTATTTTTGTCTTTATCAAAAATCTCAACAGAGCCCATAACCACAAATTCTTGTAGATAAATATCTAGTTTTTTAGAAAATTTATCCTTATCAGCAATTTCCTTGGTGTCTTGACTTTGAATTAAATTTTCTAAAACTACCCTTTTTTGGTCAGCTATCTCCTGATACCCCTTATAAACACTTCCTCCATTGTAGATAGTTATTCCTATTTGAGGAATAATGATAATTGCTAGAAAGGTAGCAATAAGTGTCTTTTTTCTAATATTTTTTGATTTCTTCTTGATATAAATGTTCTCTAAAATTTTGAAAATTATGAATATAGTTAACAAGAGAACAACAAATGCTATTTGAATGTTAGTAATGATTTTTTGCGTTACCTTCTGATTGATATAGGCACTAGGAGTAGTAAAAACAATATACCCAGATTGTTCGTTGGCTTTAGACAAAAGAGGAAAAAAAGATATTAAGTCCCCGTCTATTGTGAAAGAGTTGGTTTTTTTCTCTTTGGTTTTCTGCTGTTTAATTGAATCTACAACAAGGCTTAAAGCATGGATAGATGGAGTGTTCTCTGATACATACAACGAGCTATAATCTGCATCTAGCACCTCTACTGAACTCGGCAATTCATTGGTGTAGTCTTGAATTAGTTCTAGGTCGAGATTATCTACCTCGCCTGTTTTTAGCGTCTGGCTATTAACTTTTCCTGCAATAATTCTGTTTTGACTGACAACTAAATCACTAACAACATTCTTTAAAGCGAAAAACACCAACCCTAAGTTAAAAGTCAACACAACAACAAGAGAAATAAAAATAGAAACAACCATTTTATTTCTTAGCTGATAATAGGTTTTAGATGGTTTACACCAAAAGCCCTCATTCGTGTATTTTGAATTCATTTTTATCTGATTAAAATTGAAATTTTTTGAATTAGTGTTCTATTTAGCTATACAGTGTTGCTCAAGTTTTTAAAAATTATAGACTTTTGAATTTGCATTCTGTTTAGCTATACAGTGTTGTTCAAGTTTTTTAAAATTAGTTCGTTTTTTTACTATCTAGTCTTTTTATGACTTTAAGAATAACAGAAATAATCAAACTTGCTAAAAATATTTTGAATAAATCGCCTAAAATAAAAGGATAAAAGCCATATTGTAATACTTTTTCTAAACCAGTAAAACGGCTTAACCAAATAACTCCCGGAATATAAACTGCGAGATTGGCAACTACCAGCACGAGTAGGCTTTTCCAGTAGTTTTGATAGGTATTTTTAGTAGAAAATATTCCCATAACTACGATGGATAGATAAAACCCGAGTAGATAACCACCCGTAGGACCTAAAATATAGGTTAAACCTAAACCTTTTTCAGGGGTGCCGGCAAAAACAGGTAATCCCGCTATTCCTTGCAACATATAAAGGCTTAAAGCCGACAAACCAATCTTCCAGCCAAAAATTCCTCCAATGACTAATACTACCAAAGTTTGAAAGGTCAGTGGCACTGGATAGAAAGGTACTTGTAGCTTAGCAGATACCCAAAGAACCAGTGAGGCTACAAAAGCACTAACTATGCTAATAATAGTAATTTGATTTTTTGAATAATCCTGATTCAAAAGAATTCTCAAAAAAACTGCATTTCCTTGTTTCATAATTTGTTGTTTCTTAATGATTAATATAAAATAATTTATGTGTATTTACTAGCATAAAAATTTTATAAAATCTATAGAGACTATTGAATTAGACATTCTAGTTCAACTATACTGCGTTGCTCAAATTTTTTATCACTCAAAATACTTCAGTATTCCTCTTGGGTAAAAAATTTGAACGTCTTGTCTAGCTTTCCTATAAAGGCATTCAACAGTCTCATCTAGTCTCATTGTATCTAGTCCCAATCCAAAGTTCCACTAGAATATTCCCTCACTCTTCCTTCAAAAAAATTCGTTTCTGTCATAGCACCTTGTGTCATTTCATCTAGCCAGCTAAAAGGATTTTTTGCAGAAGGCCACTGTTCTGGCAGACCTAAGGTTGTTATTCGTTTATTGCCTAAATACTTAATATACTCCTCTAAATTGTTTAACTTCAAGCCTAAAACGCCTTCTTCAAGATAATATTTCCCCCAATTGATTTCTAATTGCACCGCCTCTTTAAAATTTTGAATAATATGATCTTGAAAATCCTTTGTCCAAAGATCTGGTTGTTCGCTTCTAATGGTATTAGCCATATAAGTAAAGTGTTTGACATGCATCTCCTCATCTCTATTGATAAATTGTATCATCTCTGCTGAGCCCGGCATTTTATTATTCCTTTTTAACACATAAAAAAATAAAAAAACAGAATAAAAAAAGATACCTTCTAGAATAATATTAGAAATACAGGCTTCTAAAAATATTTGGTCGTTCTCAAAAGTTCCAGTCTTAAAATTTATCGCACTAATTTTTTCTAAACTTTCTTGAATATGATGGTTTTTCTCAAAAAGAGATTTTTCTTTTCTATATAATCCGTAGATTCTTTCAGGATCTAAACCTAAAGTTTCTACCATCTGGCTGTAGGAAAGAACATGCACCGCTTCTTCAAAAGCATGCCTGACAATCACCAAACGAGCTTCTGGAGAAGTAACATGCGCACCTATATCTTTGGAGATAGAATTCGTTAATAAACCATCTAAATTGGAAGCAAAAGCAAGGCATTTTTCATAACATCTTTTTTCCTGCTCTGTCAGTGCCCCTTTTTTATGCCACATTTCTAAATCGCGTGTCATTTCCACTTCTTGAGGCATCCAAGTATTTGCCATCATTTTTTGAAAAATTTCCATAGACAAGGGGTGTTTGAGAGGATGAACCTGCATCAAACCATCATCCATACCATTGATCATTCTTCTTTTGTTTATAATTTCTGTATTACTTTTTTCTGCAGAAAGTGCCATTTTTTGAAAGGTTTATGTTTTGATATATTATATTAGTTACAAAAAATACAACGTAAAGTCAAAAAAAAAAAATATATCCACTGAAAATCTCTAATAAATCTTATTATACCTTATTTTTTGCTTAATTTGTATAGCAATTCAGTGAAAATATAACACAAACCGCTTTTTAAAAAATCTTTTGCATAATGCTCTAATACAGCTTGTTCTTTTAATTTTTCCTCTGTTTTTATTCTAACATCTCTCCTTGGAGGCTCATTAACATTTTTTCTCAGCACCTTCAAAGTAGTTTATGCTGCTTTCGCTCCTAATTGATGAGATCGGGATAATTCTCTTGTTTCCATTGTTTTAGGTTGTTTAACAATTAAAATTTCGTGAGATTGTTTGATATGATTGGTTTTACTAGATTCACGATTTTCTCCAATTCTAGTTTCTCCTTGCCCTAGAGTGTATTGCCATTTTACAAAGGTTATTTCAAAATTTTTATACCAATCTCGAATAGTGCTGCAATCATTGTAAGATAAAATAAATCCTCCTTTGTGTTGCAAAAGCAAATTTTTTAGCTGTTCGTGATCAAATCCTTTATGATGCACGGGAAAATTTCTCTGTGGATAGATTCCACGAAACATTTTACTATCTCCTGCTAAGAAGTAAGGTGGGTCTAGATAAAGAAAATCTTTGCAATGTTGAGGTAAAATTTTTTCAAAAGAAGCACATTTCACTGAAAAATTTCCAGCATTAAAATTCTCTATTCTTTGCAACAAACGATGATAGCGAATTTCATTTTCATAAATTTTAGACATCCATCCCAAAAAACCAGGTCCGTAGGAAAGGTTGTGATTGAACCAATAAAAGGCAGCTAGTTCTAGCTCGTTTAATTTAGTTTCTTTTTTCTTCCAATGTTTTTTTAGAGTTTCTTTGATTTCAGTATATTTTTCTTTGGTTGGTTTCCATTGTTTTAGTTTTTCAGCTAATTCTTCTGGTTGATTTTGTTGCACTTGCCAGTAATTAACGAGCAAATCAAAAACATCATAGCAGGTTACTTCTAGCCCTAGTTCTTTGGCACAAGCAATTTCTACAGAAGCACCTCCTAGAAAAGGGGAAACTATTTTTTGAATATTGCAAGGGATTTTTTCTACAATCAAACCAACCGCCAAAGATTTGCCTCCAGCATATCTTAACGGACTACCTAGATAGCGTTTGTAATTTTTTTGATGAAAGCTTTTAAGGTTAGTTAAAAAATTCTTTTTTAAATTCTCTAAACTAGGTTTTTGAAGCTCTGAATCAGGAAAAAGAGATAGTTTTTTCATAGTATTACATAATTTACAAACTATATATAAAAAATACTTACACAGATTAAACAACCAAGCTTTGAATTTTTAAGACGAGTTGTTTATTTTTCTAAAGAAAAATTATTAAAAACAGTCTCGGCTATCTTGTAAGTATCAGCATAGCTGTATTTTTTTTGATTTGGTTGACGACTCCAGTATCGTCCATGGGCTAGCCAGTTTCTATAATCAAAAGCGTTCTCTAAAACTGTGATTAAGGATAACTTATTTTTGTCTTGAGTATGTTTTTTCCAATCACTAAAAATTTTTTTTATTCCAAACTTATCTTGGTTTTTTTTACTATATTTTTTGTAAAACATATTAGAAAGTGGGTCGTTTTTTTTCTTTAAAATCCGTTGTTGACAATCTATTCTAAATGCTGCTTCTATAGCTGAAAGTAAGGAAAAAACAGAACTATAACTTAACTCATCTGTTCTCTTTGATAATTCTTGGGATAATTCTTGGGGTGTATATTCAGAAAATCTTGCTTGAAAATTTTTATTGTTCTCAGAAAAATAAAGCTTCAAAGCATTTTCTAAATCTGTATGATGTTGCGTGATATCTGCAAGCTCTAAATGCTCGCCAGAAAAAAGAATTTTGTCATTCACCAATAACCTCTAATAAAGCACTTAAAAATGTATCTTGCTTGAAATCTATGTAGTTAGTGTTCGGAGGATTGGTAGAAATTTTCCATTCCCAATCTGTGATTTCTGGGTTGGTTTGCTCCCTTTCAATTTTTTCACCATTACTTTTTATGCGGACGGGTATTTCTTTGTTAAATGAAGTTGCCTTTTTATCTACCAATACAAACCTAATTTTCCCATGTGAACCTTTTAAGTCTATTCTGCCTTTTGCTCCGAACAAAAAAGTTCCAATAGGAACTAAAGAAGCCGTTTTGTAGCCCAAAGTAATAGTTAATTTTTTTACTTTGTATTCCCCAATATAATCTTCATATATTTTTTCTTCTGCTTCTTCACATTGAATTTTTCCTACTGAAACATACTCATTTAGAAATTCATCTACTTTATTGTAAAATTGAATGCGATACAATTCCCATTCCTTTAACCTTTTTTCTTTGTCAGTTTTATGTGGATTTTTTTGAATTAGTTGATCTACAACTTCCTCAAATTCTAATTTATTCATTGTTTATTGTGTTAAAGATATATTATATATTTACTTTAAATAGTTTTTTTGCAACAAAAAAACAAATTAAACGACCAAACTTTTAACTTTTAAGACGAGTTGTTTATTTTGCGCACTAATATTAATATTTCCTCCTTGATTAAGTTCTCCAAACAAAATTTCTTCGGATAGTTTGTCTTTTATTTCTGTTTGAATTAATCTCTCCAGGGGTCTTGCTCCTTGTTTTTGGTTATA
Organism: bacterium; assembly: GCA_965216635.1. Taxonomy (GTDB): domain Bacteria; phylum SAR324; class SAR324; order XYD2-FULL-50-16. The sequence continues at coordinate 821,646 of OZ244188.1, read as the reverse complement.
GCCTTTTTCTGCAAGCCATTTTTTAGCACTGTTACTCATTTTTAAAATAATATTTTTGGCTTTTAATTTTAACCTTAATTCGGTGAGGTTTTTTTCCACGATTCTCATAATATGTAGCATGGTTAAACTATTAAAATAGATAGTAGCATCTAGCCTATTTAAAAATTCAGGAGCGAATTCTTTTTTTACTTTTTCTTGTTTTTTTTGGTTTTCTTTTCCTTCAAAACCTATTGTATCTGCTAAACCATACTGAGAATCTATATTGGAAGTCATAATTAAAATAGTATTGCGGAAATTGACTTTAGTGCCTTTACTATCTGTTATTTGGGCGTAATCCATAAGTTGCAATAGAATATTATAGATATCCGAGTGGGCTTTTTCTATTTCGTCTAATAACAACACAGAGTAAGGGTGTTTTGTGATTTTTTCGGTCAACAGTCCCCTTTGCTCGTAGCCCACATAGCCTGGAGGAGCACCTATCAAACGAGAGATAGAGTGTTTTTCTATATATTCGCTCATATCAAAGCGAATAAATTCTAAATCCATACACCTTGCCAATTCCTTAGCTAATTCTGTTTTTCCTACGCCTGTGGGTCCTGTGAAAAGAAAACAGCCTATTGGTTTATCACTACCTAACCCTGCTTTATTTCTTTTTACGGAAGAAACAAGATGCTCAATAGCTTTATCCTGTCCGTAAATCACTCTTTTTAAATCTAGCCCTAAACTTTGAATTTTATCTATATCATCCCCTTTGTTATACTTCGGCATGTGTCCCATCAAGCGAACTGTTTTTTCAATGCAGGTAGAATCTACCACAGTTTTTTCTTTGGAATTGCCTAATAAAAAAGTAGCGCCAGCCTCGTCTAAAAGGTCAATCGCTTTGTCTGGTAGAAATTGGTTGTGAATGTAACGTTCTGAAAGTCTGACGGCAGCTTTTATTGCTTCTTCTGTATATTCCAAATTATAAAATTCCTCGTAATTTTTTTTTAAGCCTTGTAAAATTTTTACTGTTTCTTCAGAGTTTGGTTCGTTAATATCTATTCTTTGGAATCTCCTCAAAAGAGCGGTGTCTTTTTCTAATACATTTTGAAAATCTCTATATGTAGTAGCTCCAATACATTTGATTTCTCCGTTTGCAAGAGCTGGTTTTAAGAGATTGCTAACATCTAAAATTCCAGAATAGGTGCCTCCAGCTCCTACCATTGTGTGAATTTCGTCTATAAAAAGCACAATATTGGGATTGAAACGAATTTCTTCTAAGATGTCTTTTAGTCTTTTTTCAAAATCACCTCTATATTTAGTACCAGCCACTAAAGAACCTAAATCTAAATTGTAGATATGAACATTTTTTAAAACGGGATGCACATCTTTCTTGTGAATACGGTAAGCTAAACCTTCTACTAAAGCAGTTTTACCAACACCAGGCTCGCCTACTAAAAGCGGGTTGTTTTTTTTACGACGGCACAGCAAGTGGATAATTCTCTGCACCTCATTTTTTCTACCTATAAGAGGATCAATTTTTCCTCTGGCTGCTTTTTCTACTAGGTCTATAGAGAATTGGTTTAAAGTTTTTAATTTCTTAAATTGCGAAGTATCTAGTCCTTCTTCTTCTGTATGATTGACTAAATTTTGCTTGATGAGATATCTCATTACTTCGGAGCGACTTACTCCGTGTGTTTGCAGAAAATAATGAGCGTGAGAATCTTTTTCTGACAAAAGCAAGTATAGAATATTGCTGCTAACATCAATTCTAAAATTAACCGCCGTATCTCTATGCGGATTCATTTCTTGGACTAATTCTACAAATTGTTCTCCAAAAAATCGAGACAAATCTTGCTGTTTTTTTTTAATATGACTCAAACGAAACAACAAACGACGAACAGCCTCAGTATGATTAGGAACTGTATCTTTGGTTTTAGCGATTTCTATACGAGTATTTAGGTATTTATCTACTTGCTTTTTGAGTTCTCCAATTTTACCCCCACAAAACACCACAATATTAGAAATATTGGTATCAAAAAGAAGCACAAAAAGTAAATGTTCCAAACAAACATACTCATGATTTCTGTTTTTTGCTTCGTTGTAGGTATCTATAATAATTGACTCTATATCTTTAGAATACATTTTAAACCTTCTCTATACTTAATTTTAAAGGATATTTTTCTTTTTTTGTTATAAATTTCACTTCCGCAATTTTTGTCTCTGCAATTTCAAAAGAATAAATACCGCAGATTCCGTGACCTTCATTGTGTATTTTTAGCATTACATCTGTTGCTTTTGTTTCATTCATACGAAAAATTTTCATCAACAAATAAATCACAAAATTCATAGGGGTGACATCATCATTGAACAAAATCACTTTATACTTATCAGGTTCTTTTATTTTTTCTAAAACAGCGATTTCTTGTAATTCTATGCTATCTGTTAATGGATTTTCTGTCATTATTACTATAAAAATCTAAAAAATTAAGTTATCAATACTCCAATTAAAACATAAATTGCTTAAAAAGTCTAGTAAAATATAGCCAAATATGGCTTATAAGCTACGTAATTAAAGTAAAAAATAAAATTTTTAAAATAATTTAAAAAAAAGATTGACAAAATAAACTTTTTTCAGTTAGAGTGTTAACTCATTCACAAAAAAGAGAAATTCTCTTTTTAAGAAGAACTTGTTCTTTGACATTGTTGGAAGCTATTTCAGTTAGAGACTTTTTAAATGAATAGGCTGTTTTACTTCGGTGAAATAGGCTTTTTATTTGAAATATCTCTCAAGAAAAAAATTTTATCAGACATGTAAGAGCATATGGCGGATGCCTTGGCTCCAGTAAGCGAAGAAGGACGTGGTTACCTGCGATAAGCTACGGGGAGGTGGAAGCAACCTTTAATCCGTAGATTTCCGAATGGGGAAACCCAATAGAGTAAACCTCTATTATTTTTTAATTTATTAAAAGAAGCGAACACAGGGAACTGAAACATCTAAGTACCTGTAGGAAAAGAAATCAAAAGAGATTCCGTTAGTAGCGGCGAGCGAACGCGGAACAGCCTAAACCGATGAATTTATTCGTCGGGGTTGTAGGAAGTTCAACAAATGGAATAAAAGTTTTTTAGAAGAATGTTCTGGAAAGGACAGCCATAGAAGGTTATAGCCCTGTAATTGAAAAAAAACTCCAACCAGAGAGCTTTCCTGAGTAGAACGGGACACGTGAAATCCTGTTTGAATCTAGGTGGACCATCATCTAAGGCTAAATATTCACTGGAGACCGATAGTGAACTAGTACCGTGAGGGAAAGGCGAAAAGAACCCCAAAAAGGGGAGTGAAACAGAACCTGAAACCATATGCTTAAAAGCAGTTGGAGTCCATTTATTTGGATGACAGCGTGCCTTTTGCATAATGAACCAACGAGTTATTTTCAATGGCAAGGTTAAGCTTATAGCGAAGCCGAAGCGAAAGCGAGTCTTAATAGGGCGATTTAGTCGTTGGGAATAGACCCGAAACCGAGTGATCTATCCCTGTCCAGGTTGAAGCTTGTGTAAAAGCAAGTGGAGGACCGAACCAGTAGACCCTAAAAAGTCTTTGGATGAGGTGGGGATTGGAGTGAAAGGCTAATCAAACTCGGAAATAGCTGGTTCTCCTCGAAATATATTTAGGTATAGCGTTTGAAAACTATTTATCGGAGGTAGAGCACTGAATGGACTAGGGGGTCCCACCGACTTACCAAACCCAACCAGACTCCGAATGCCGATAAAACTACTCAGGCAGTCAGACTGTGGGAGATAAGTTCCATAGTCAAAAGGGAAACAGCCCAGACCGTCAGCTAAGGTCCCTAAATGCATGTTAAGTGGAAAAGGATGTGTTTTTGCTCAGACAGCCAGGAAGTTAGCTTAGAAGCAGCTACCTTTTAAAGAAAGCGTAATAGCTCACTGGTCCAGCGAAAATGCGCCGAAAATGTAACGGGGCTAAACATGCTACCGAAGCTACGGACTTGTATTTTATACAAGTGGTAGAGGAGCTTTCTACATGGATTGAAGCAGTTTTGTAAAGAACTGTGGACTTTGTAGAAGTGATTATGTTGGTATGAGTAACGATAAAATGGGTGAAAAACCCATTCGCCGTAAGCCCAAGGTTTCCTAAGCTATGTTAATCAGCTTAGGGTTAGTCGGCTTCTAAGGTGAACCCGAAAGGGGTAACCGAAGGGAAACTGGTCAACATTCCAGTACTGAAATTAGTTGTGATGGAGTGACGCAGAAAGATAGGCTATCCAAGTGATGGAATACTTGGTTCAAGGGTGTAGTCTGGAAGGATAGGCAAATCCGTTCTTCCGCTAAAGATGAGACCTGATGACGAGGGCTTGCCCGCAAAGTAGTTGATTCTATGCTGCCAAGAAATAACTCCTAAACTTCAGACTAATTTTAACCGTACCGCAAACCGACACAGGTGGGCGGGGATAGAATCCCAAGGCGCTTGAGATAAATCTAGCTAAGGAACTCTGCAAAATGAGTCCGTAACTTCGGGATAAGGACTGCCAATATTAGGTGAGACTGTTTACCAGTTAAGCCGAAATTGGTTACAATAAAGAGACCCAAGCGACTGTTTAGCAAAAACACAGCACTCTGCAAACTCGTAAGAGGATGTATAGGGTGTGACTCCTGCCCGGTGCTGGAAGGTTAAGAGGAGGGGTTAGCCGTAAGGCGAAGCTCTGAATTGAAGCCCCAGTAAACGGCGGCCGTAACTATAACGGTCCTAAGGTAGCGAAATTCCTTGTCGGGTAAGTTCCGACCTGCACGAATGGAGTAACGATTTGGGTGCTGTCTCAGCTAGATTCTCAGTGAAATTGAAATAGCGGTGAAGATACCGTTCACCCGCGGCAAGACGGAAAGACCCCGTGAACCTTTACTGTATCTTGGCATTGAATTTTGGAATATGATGTGCAGAATAGGTGGGAGGCTGTGAAGTGGAGACGCAAGTCTCTGTGGAGCCACCTTTGAGATACCACCCTTTATGTTTTAGAATTCTAATCCAGCCTATTAGGCGGAGACAATGTCAGGTGGACAGTTTGACTGGGGCGGTCGCCTCCTAAAAAGTAACGGAGGCGCGCAAAGGTTTCCTCAAGTGGTATGGAAAGCCACTGTAGAGTGTAAAGGCATAAGGAAGCTTAACTGCAAGAGAGACATCTCGAGCAGATACGAAAGTAGGTCTTAGTGATCCGGTGGTTCTGCATGGAAGGGCCATCGCTCAACGAATAAAAGGTACTCCGGGGATAACAGGCTTATCGCGTCCAAGAGTTCATATCGACGACGCGGTTTGGCACCTCGATGTCGGCTCATCGCATCCTGGGGCTGTAGAAGGTCCCAAGGGTATGGCTGTTCGCCATTTAAAGCGGTACGCGAGCTGGGTTCAGAACGTCGTGAGACAGTTCGGTCCCTATCTGCCGGGGGCGTTGGAAATTTGAAAGGATCTACTCTTAGTACGAGAGGACCGGAGTGGACAAACCTCTGGTGAACCAGTTGTTCCGCCAGGAGCATCGCTGGGTAGCTATGTTTGGAAGGGATAACCGCTGAAAGCATATAAGCGGGAAGCCCACCTTAAGATAGATTTCCCGAGACAGGAGTCTCCTAAAGGTTACAGCAAGACTAGCTGTTTGATAGGCTGGGTGTGTAAGCACAGTAATGTGTTCAGCTGACCAGTACTAATAAACCGTGCGGTCTAATAAAATTCTTGAAATTTTAATTAGGCAACAAACTCTGTTTATTGACTAAAAATAATTTCATTTCACCAAATAGCTTCCAATTTTGTCATTTAGCAATGGCGTTAAAACCCAGGGGCTAAAGATTTTATCTTTTGTCTTTGGGTTTTTTTGTTTATGGTGATTTTTTTATAAAAATACTATACTCTTGTTTTTATGATGTTTTTATATTGAAACACTAAATTTTAACCTTTAAATATAAAATAATATGAAAATTAGAAAATTAATACTCTTACTATTGATTTCTATAGTTTTTGTTGGTTGTTCTCCTTATCGACTTGGAGATTTTACAGTTGCTTCCTCATTTAATGTACGAAATCTAAATTATTCAGAACCTGCAAAAAAGAGAGTAAAAGGTAAAAGTTGCATAACTAGTTTCATTTTTACATTTGGGTCTCAAGATGATAGGCTCCGAAGAGCGATGGATGATGCAATAGAAACAGGTCAAAAAAAAGGGATAGATGGAGACTTGCTAGTTAATGTGCGTATTGAAGTTACGAATCCTCCTTTTCGAAATTGTGTTGTTGTAATAGGTAATTTAGTAAAAGTAATAAAAACTAAATAAAAAATCAAAATGAGTAAAAAAATAGCACCCAAAGATAATAGTGCTAATCAGCAAAATCCTAATAAAGGAACTTCTGAAACGAACACACATTACGACAAAGCACAAGGTAATAAAGGAAAACAACAAAATCCTAATAAAAAATAAAAATAACTAAAACTTTATTTGTTAGGAGAAAGCTCAAAGGCTAAAGATTTTATCTTTTCTTTTGGGTTTTTTGTTTGTAGCTATTTTTTTCTATTGACTTTTTTAGAAAAAACAGCTACAATTAATTTTTTTCAGTGTTTCATAATATGAATCACTAAATATTAACCTTTAATAAAAAATATTATTATGAGTGAAAAAATAGAACCCAAAGATAATCGTTCTAATCAACAAAATCCTAATGAAGGAACTTCTGGAACGAACAAACAGCGAGACCAAGTACAAGGTAATCGTGGAAAACAACAAAATCCTAATAAAAAAGAAAAATAACTAAAACTTTACTTGTTAGGAGAAAGCTCAAAGGCTAAAGATTTTATCTTTTGTCTTTGGGTTTTTTTGTTTGTGGTGATTTTTTTCTATTGACTTTTTTAGAAAAAACAACTACAATTAATTTTTTTCAGTGTTTCATAATATGAATCACTAAATATTAACCTTTAATAAAAAATATTATTATGAGCAAAAAAATAGCACCCAGAGATAATAGTGCTAATCAGCAAAATCCTAATAAAGGAAGTGATGGAACAAATAGGCAACACGACCAAACACAAGGTAATCGTGGAGATCAGCAAAATCCTAATAAAAAAGAAAATAAAAATAACTAAAACTTTACTTGTTAGGAGAAAACCCAAAGGCTAAAGATTTTTATCTTTTGTCTTTGGGTTTTTATAAAAAAGATATTTACAACTAAGGAAAATATTATTCTTTTAGTAAAAGAACTACGAGCATAATGGTTAGCGAAGTCTATGAGGCTTTTATTAGTGTTGGTATAAAAAGATAAAGCAAAAGCTGCTGCTGAAGCCCTATCTGCTGAACAACTAGCAACTAAAGAAGACATTAGAAGGCTGGAAGCAAAATTTGATAAAGAAATTACTATCATTAAATGGGTGCTAGGGGTGGTAGTAATAGCAGTAGTAATACCTATTTTACAAAACATTTTTGGATTTTGATTTTTTAGAAAACCCAAAGATTAAAGATTTTATCTTTTCCTTTGTTTTTTTTGTTTGTAGCTATTGATTTTTTTATTAAAAAATTTTAAGGTTTGTATTTTTTGAATAACTTTAACAAAGCATTTAAAATGAAATTCATACTATTTTTAGGTATTATTTTTTTCCTATTTTCTTGTGATTATATACACGAGACTGCCTTTCCAAAGAAAAAAAAAGAAATTGATAAATTAGAAAAAAATATTTCTAGTTTAGAAAAAAATATTTCTAGTTTAGAAAAAACTATTTCCACTTTAAAAACAGAAATTAGCCTTATTGAGAAGATAAGAGAAAAATCTTGTGCAAAAGAAATTAAGAAAAAAATTGGAGAATCTGTGAATATTAAAGAGTACAAAAAACACGGTAATACATTAGTTGCTTTTATTGATAATGCAGATAATCTTACCTGTGTTTTTGATAGTGAACCAAAACTTAAAAAACCTCAGTTAATAGACTAAAACTTTAGTTTTTTTTTAAAAAAAGAAACCCAGAGGCTAAAGATTTTTATCTTTACCTTTGGGTTTTTTTTTTGTAGATTATTTTGCAATAGATAGGATTACTAATTTGCTAAAAAATAGCTTGTGAATTATATTTTCTAAAACTAGAACAGGCTAATAATAAATATTAATATAAATGAAAACTAAGATAGCAGAATATTTGAATTGGAAGGATTCTCAAGACTAACAATTTTATTAGCAGGAGGAATAGCTACCTTTTTAATAGCTATTATTGGTTTTAGATTAATGAAAAAATAAAAAATGGAAGCATTTATTTTATTTAGCACTTTAGCTGTGGCTGGTATTATAGGTAATATTGCTTTATCAATCTATAATTACAAAAAGAAAAAAAACAAATCTAAAAGATAAAATTATGGAAGCATTTATTTTGTTTAGCACTTTAGCTGTGGCTGGCATTATAGGTAATATCGCTTTATCAATCTATAATTACAAAAAGAAAAACCAAACGCCATTACTCAAATTTTTTATTCCTCTCTTCAAAAGCATCTAAAAAAGGTTTGAGTAAGAAAGGTTGCCTGTTTTAAAGTTTTAAAAAATTAATAAAACAACCAGAAAATAAAACTATAGACTCAAAGATTGGTTTTTTTATAACTAGATTTCTAGGTGTTTCTCCTAGTATTGACAAGGTAAAATGATTTTTTAAGGGATTATTAAATAACAACTTCGCCCCTAGCAAAGACGGAAACTACTGCTGAAACAAATAACAGTAAAACAGCAAGTTTTTTTCCTATTGAGACTTTTGAATTTGCATTCTGTTTAGCCTATGCAGCGTTAAAAATTTTTTTTAACTCTTGCCATTTGTGAAGAAATGCTCTCCAGTATTCCTGCAAACTAAAATTTTTTTTTGCACCTGTTCTAACCATTTGGCTAGCCGTCACAGCTGGTTTTGTCCTATTTGGCAAATTCAAAGGTCTCCTATCATATTGAAAGGTTTTTTCTGTTATTTAGTTACTAGACTTTTGAATTTGCTTGTCTAGTTTAGCCAAAGCAATCGTTAAAAAAAAAATTTAACTCTTGCCATTTGTGAAGAAATGCTCTCCAGTATTCCTGCGAGCTAAAATTTTTTTTTGCACCTGTTCTAACTATTTGCCTATCCGTCACAGCTGGTTTTGTCCTATTTGGCAAATTCAAAGGTTTAGTTACGTATTAAATCATTACTAGGTTTGTAATCCTCTACTTTCAAGGGAGATTTTTTACTAATATATTCTCGCAGCATATCAGCATCTACATAACCCGTATCCACAAAATTAGGATGGTCGCTCAATTTAGGATAACCATCTCCACCTGATGCAATATAGCTATTGATAGAAATTTTATACATTTGGGTATTTTTTATTTTTTTTCCTTGAACTTCCAAATTCACCAATTTGCTACCATTATAATAAAGTTTCACTCCAGCAAATTGTGGAAAAGCACCTGAACCTTTTTCTTTATTACCAACTACCTCAAGGTATTTTTTTAATTCAGCACCCGTTAAGAGCACTGAACAAAGGGTATTGGCGAAAGGCTGGACTATCAAAACATCTTTATATGTTATGTCTCCAGCTTCTAAATCTGCACGGATACCTCCCGAATTCATAACAGATAAATCAGAATTGGTTTTTTCCATTTGAGCTAGAGCAATAAGATTGCCTAGGTTGGTTTCTTGAACTCGCACAAATTTTCTATCTCCCACAAAAAGTTTATCACTAGAGCCGATAATTTTTTGTAATTCTTGTTGCCCTTTGTCAAAAAATGGTTTCAAGAAAGTTTTCATTTCAGAATCTTCTAGGATTTCTTCTTCTATCAAAACACGCACTTTCTTGCCTTCTTCATTTTTGATTTTCTTGGTTAAATTGACAGGAATCAAACGGTAGTTTTGTTTTTTTAACTCTCCATTGCGAAAAACTAGGTCTAGCCTACCTACATATTTGCCCCACTCATAAGCCTGTAAAATGAGCGTTCCGTTTTGAACATCTGGCTCAAACAACGGATTTTGAGAATGACCTCCTACAATTAGATCTAATCCCTCAACAGCTCTTGCCAGAGAAATATCACCTGGTGCATTTCCACCATACTCTGCGTTGGCGTAGTGTCCCATGTGGGTAACAGCAAACACTAGGTCGTTTTCCTGCTTCAAACGAGGTATGAGTTTTTTACCTACTTCAATGGGGTCTAAAAAATCCAAGTCTCCTATAAATTGAGGATTACCAATAATTTTAGTATCTTTTGTTGTGAAACCTACAATTGCAATTTTCAAACCTCCAATTTTTTTGATAATATGCGATTGATACAAAAGTTTCCCGTTTTTTTTTGTCACCACATTTGCGGAAAGAAAAGGAAAACCAGCCCACCCGCTCTGTTTTTTTAAAACTGCTAAAGAATTATCAAATTCGTGATTTCCTAACGCCATAGCATCGTAACCTATTTTATTCATGCCTTTAAAATCTGGTTCTGCGTCTTGCAAGTCAGATTCTGGAACACCAGTGTTAATATCTCCACCAGACAAAAGCAACAGATTCCCTCCATTTGCTTGGACTTCTTGGCGGATAGAATCAATCAAGGTTTTACGCGCAGCCATACCGTATTCATTACGTTTGTTTTTCCAAAATCTACCGTGATGGTCGTTCGTATGTAAAACGGTTATTTTATATGTTTTATCTTTCTGATAGCTTGTTGTAGAACAAGAATAACTGGAAAAGATAAAACCAATAGAGATGAAAGCTAATAAAATCCTAGATTTTGTTAGCATTTTTTTTGTTTTTATAAACATGAGAATAATAAATTAAGTTTAAATTAAGAATCAAATTTAAAAATAGCCCATTATTTATGTAAATTGCAATAAATTTAAAAAAAAAATTTATTTTAGGCGATTTTAAAATAAACCAAAAAAGTAAACACTAGACCTTTGAATTTCGCTGATGTGACGGCTAGGCAAGGCGAAAAAATTTTTTAACTCTTGCCATTTATGAAGAAATGCTCTTCAGTATTCCTACGAGCTAAAATTTTTTTTCGCACCTGTTCTAACCATTTGGCTAACCGTCACAGCTGGTTTTGTCCTATTTGGCAAATTCAAAGATCTATATTTTTTTATTTAAGAAAAAGCAAATTGAATTTTTTTTCAGATTGGGCTAGTCTATTACTAAACTCAATTTATCATCTAAAGAGATCTTTGCATTAACGTTCTGTTTAGCCAAAACAAGCTTATTGCTTTCACTCTATACGGGCTTTAGCAAAAGAGCCAGTGGCTCTTTTGCACTCCTTTTTTGGAGTATGCAAGGTTTGTAGTGTTTTTCATTACGCCGTTGAAAATTTTTTTTAACTCTTGAAATATTACATATATTCCAGCGAGCTAAAAAAAATTTCGTCTTGCCTAGCCGTCGCAGCTGGTTTTGTCCTATTTGGCAAATTCAAAGGTCTCCATAATGCAAAAAATCTCTTCAAAATTTATGCAATTTGAAAAAATCAGTTCTCAAACGGATTTTGCTAAAATGGAAGAATCCATTTTAGAATTTTGGGAAAAAAATCATATTTTCAGGCGATCAGTAGAAGAAAAAGATGAGGCTAATCGTTATTTTTTTTATGATGGTCCTCCTTTCGCAACAGGACTTCCTCACTACGGACATATTTTAGCTGGGACTATCAAAGATGTTATTCCTCGTTATCAGACTATGCTCGGCAAAAAAGTAGAACGTCGTTTTGGTTGGGATTGTCACGGTTTACCTATAGAATTTGAAGCAGAAAAAGAACTCGGATTGAAAGGCAAGCAAGATATAGAAAAAATGGGGATAGCGAAGTTCAACGAATACTGCCGTAGCATTGTTTTACGCTACACTGAAGAATGGAAAAAAAATGTAAAGAGGATGGGACGCTGGGCGGATTTAGAAAATCCCTACAAGACTATGGATTTGAATTTTATGGAATCTATCTGGTGGGTTTTCAAAAGACTTTGGGAAAAAAAACTCATTTATCAAGGTAGCAAAATCCTCGCTTACAGCACAAGATTGCACACTCCTCTTTCTAATTTTGAGGTCAATCTTGGTTATAAAAATGTGCAAGACCCTTCCATTGTGGTTGCTTTTCAAAAACTAGCCCACAAAAATGAACATTGCGAGAACGAATATTTTTTAGCTTGGACAACAACTCCTTGGACTATTCCTTCCAATCTAGCTTTGAGCGTCCATCCAAAAATCCGATACGCCAAAGTAGCAAGCAAAGAAAAATTTTACTATCTAGCCGAATCTTTAGTTCCCAAATATTTCAAGGAAAATTTTGAAATTAAAGCTACAATGCTGGGTGCTGAATTGCTAGGAGAAAAATACAAACCAGTATTTCCTTATTTTGAAAAATATAGGACACAAAACGCTTTTCAAATTTTTGACGGTGATTTTGTTAGCGAAGAATCAGGAACTGGAATAGTTCATTGTGCCCCTATGTTTGGAGAAGACGATTTTGAAATAGGGAAAAAACACAACCTGCCCGAAGTTTTACCATTAAATTCTAGTGGCTATTTTGATGAAACTGTATCTGCCAAAAAACTCAATCTTCAAGGGCTTTATTTCAAAGACGCAGACAAACCGATTATGACAGCTCTTAAAAAAGCAGGTTTTTTATTTCACCAAAGCACTATTGAACATAGTTATCCTTTTTGTTGGCGTAGCGATACTCCCCTTATCTATCGGGCTATTCCTAGCTGGTTTGTCGCAGTAACAGAATTTAAAGAAACGATGCTGAAAAACAACCAATCAGTCCACTGGAAACCCGAACACATCAAAAATGGCAGAATGGGTAAATGGCTAGAATCAGCCAAAGATTGGTCTATTAGTCGCAATCGCTATTGGGGAACTCCCATTCCTGTTTGGATTTGTGAATTTTGCGGAGAAAAAGAATGTTTGGGAAGTAGACAAGAGCTAGAAGAAAAAACAGGTAAAAAAATCACAGATCTCCATCGCCACTTTATTGATGACTTAACTTTTCCTTGTCCTAAGTGCCAAAAGATCATGCGAAGAACAAGCGAAGTTTTGGACTGTTGGTTTGAATCGGGATCTATGCCTTACGGACAGGAGCACTATCCGTATGAGAATAAGGAAAAATTTGACAAAGCTTTTCCCGCCGATTTTATCAGCGAAGGATTAGACCAGACACGAGGCTGGTTTTATACTCTCATTGTTTTAAGCAACGCTCTTTTTGGAAAATGTGCTTTTAAAAACATTATTGTCAGTGGATTGCTACTCGCAGAAGACGGCAAGAAAATGAGTAAGTCTTTAAAAAATTATCCCGATCCCAATCTGTTAATAGCAAAATACGGAGCGGATGCTATCAGACTCTACCTTTTAAATTGTGCTGCCGTAAAAGCAGAAGAATATTGTTTTTCTGAAGCACTACTCAAAGAGACAGCAAAAAACTATCTCATCCCTTTGTGGAATGTTTATGTTTTTTATAAAACCTACTCTGAAATTGATAATTTCACTCCACAAAAACTTCTTGATTTTGATACTTTTATAAAAACATCGGATGAGAATATAGAAATAGAGGAAATTCCTACCGATAAAAACGAATTAAAAAATATTTTACATAAAGACATAGATAGATGGATTGTTTCTAAACTGCATAGTCTTATTAAGCAAGTTAGAGAAACAATGGACGATTACGATATCAATCGTGCTGTTCAGCCTTTTTTGGTTTTTATTGACCAACTTACAAATTGGTATATCCGCTGTAACCGTCGCCGTTTTTGGAAAGCTAATTCAGATTTAGAATATTATGAAAACAAAGAGCAAGCCTATTTCTGTCTTTATGAAGTTTTAAGAAAACTATGCTTGGTGCTTGCCCCTTTTATACCTTTTTTAACAGAAAAAATTTATTTTAATATCAGAAGACAAGATCTTGATGAAAAACGTTCACCTATTAGCGTTCATCTTTGTGAATTTCCAAAGCCTAATGAAAATTGGATAGATGAAAAACTAAACGATGAAATGGATAAAATCATTCAAATAGTTTCTCTTGGTAGACAACTTAGGGCACAATCTGAGATTAGATTACGACAACCTTTGCCTAAAATTACGTTGGTATCCTCTGAAAAAAATTTAAAAAAACTAGTCCAAAGTATGAGCGAGCTGATTTGCGAAGAACTCAATGTGAAAGAAGTCGCCTTTTTAGAAAACGAAGAAAAACTGGTAAAACTCAGTGCAAGACCCAACCTGCCACTTTTGGGACCACGTTACGGAAAACATATGAAGCAAGTTTCTCACGCGATAAAGAATATATCTTCCGTTGAACTTTTTGAAATTTATAAAGGAAATACTTACTCCTTTTCTGTAGAAGAAGAATCTTTTAGCTTAAACAAAGAAGACCTGATTTTTGACAGACAAAGTAGCGGAGACAACCTACTCATTGAAAGCTATCAAAATATCACTGTAGTTTTAGATGTTGAACTAGACGAAAAACTGTTGCAAGAAGGATTGATACGAGATTTTATAAGACAAGTGCAACAAAAAAGAAAAGATACAGGGCTAGAAGTAACCGATAGAATTTCTATAGAATTTGTGAAAAACAAGCTACTTTCTACGGCTATCCGTAGTTTTGAAGACTACCTCAAACAAGAAACTCTTAGCGAAAAAATCACAGAACTAGAAACAGAAAGCAAAGACAAAAACCTACAACCTATCATTATTGGAGAAGAAGAGTATTATTTTGGTATCAGTAAGCTAGACTTTTGAATTTGCGTTATGTTTTGGCTAGACTTTGGTAAAGTCTAGCTAAACTAATAATTTGAATGTTATATTTGGCTAGACTAGGGAAATGTTAAAAAAAAAATAAAAAATACTCTTTTTTTATTTTCTTTTTTATTTTTTTTATGTTATGTTTTATTTGATTTCATTTCATTAACCTTAAATTAACAAAAACTATGAACGAAATATCAAAAAGAGCGTTAAAAACGTCTCTTAAAAATTGTGAGACAAAAGTAGCTCGATCTAATCAATGGGCTAATCAATGGGCTAATCAACGGGCTGGTTTTCAATGGGCGGGTTTTCAACGGGCGAGTTTTCGTGGGGCGTTATTGCTAGGTGCGATTTTGTTGAGTTTGCTATTTGTAGGTAATCTGCAAGCACAAAGCCCCAATGGTCAGAGCAGCGTTAGCACAAAACAGGGATTTTTCGCGGGTATTGTCTATTTACAAGGTTTCGGAGTAGATACCACAAAAACTAGCACAAACTCTTCTACTGGCTATAGAATCAGCGGCTATGGAGACGAAACCAGTGGAGTATCAATTTCTATACCCTTTAATTTAGATTCCGCAACCAAGACTGGAATAAGGACTTTAATGGAAGCAAACTGTGAAAGAAACGAAACAAGTGTTGATTCAAATGGGAATTACTCTGTGAATAGCAATTTCTTTTCTACCTTCGATCCTGGTGCAAAACCTACTAAAGATGAGATTGTTGCTGGAGATGCTACTGTAACTTTTCTTAATGAGAATATTCTTAGTAGAAACTTTCGTACAGGATTGACAACTGGAGAAACATCCTATTGTAAAACTTACTTTGATAACCTTCCCGAAATCAAGTTTTCTGCTTATGAGATAGCGACTCCAGATTCTCCTTCAACAACAACTCCCAACACAGAGAGCGACGCACTCAACGGTGTCGGTTTGCAATTCGGCTGGCGAGGGGAAAAATGGAGAGCCTCCTTGACTCACTTTACTGGCAAGGGTGGAGCTAACGAGCTAGTCAATACAGTGGTAATGGCGGATTACTTTTTCCACGAGGAGTTTTTTGTAGGAGGCGGTCTAGCGAGTATGAAACTTACCAATGGCTCAACTAGTGCCTCGGCTACTAGTCCCGTGGTTCAAGTAGGCTATAAGGAGAACTTAACTCCCAACCTATTCTTTAATATTAGCTTGACAAAGTATCTCAAGGGTATTTCTCTAAACCGTACAGTTTCTGCTCCGATTCCCACTGGCAAAACTTTTAGCGAAACACAGATTGAAATCGGTAAAGATAGTCATAAAGCAACGATTGGCTTAGACTTTACAGGACCACTCAGCAACATGGCATCACAATTATTTTACAATAACCCAAATTTTGATAAAAGAATAGAAGCAACCCAAGTCCGCACAAGAGATGTGGAAATACAAGAAGTTGAAACTCCAGCAACGCAGAAGATAGAAGCCGAAATCAAAGCCCCCGTAGTCGTCAGCATTTCCCTGCTGTGGCGCTTTTAACAGAATTGTTGAAAAAAAATGCAAAATTCTTTTTTTTTATTTGATTTTAATTTTTTTTCTGTTACGTTTTATTCAGTTTCACTTTATTAACCTCAAATTAAATAAATTATGAACGAAGTATCAAAAAGAGCGTTAAAAACGTCTCTTAAAAATTATAAGACAAAAGTAGCTCAATTTAATCAATGGGCTAGACAACGGGCTGGCTTCCAATGGAATGCTGTTGTATTGCTAGGTGCGATTTTGTTGAGTTTGCTATTTGTAAGCAGTCTGCAAGCACAAAGCCCCAATGCTCAGAGCAGCGCTAGCACAAAACAGGGATTTTTTGCTGGTATTGTTTATCTACAAGGATTCGGAGTAGATACCACAAAAACTAGCACAACCTCTACTAGCTATAGAATCAATGGCTATGGAGACGCAACCTCTAGAATAGATTTAACTGGTGGAAATCCTTATTGGGATAATGGTACTCTAGAAAACCCAAATCTAACAGGGATAACAAGGCTTATAGTATATGCTTTACTATCAGCAAACTGTGAAAGTGGCTCAACAAATGGTGTAAATGCTGAAAATACTATATCACCAGATTATTTTTCTTCCTTTACTGAAGGCAAAAAGCCAACTCAAGTTCAGCTTGATTCTGGGGATGCTACTGTAAATAAGTTGGATACTAATGGTAATCTCTTTCGTACAGGAAAGAAGGTTAATCAAACATCCCATTGTTACAGATACTTTTATGGTGATCTTTCCAATGGACGAACCCCTATTGTGTTTTCTGCCTATGAGATAGCGACTCCAGATTCGCCTTCAGCATCCGTCACCAATACAGAAAGCGATGAAATCAAAGGTGTTGGTCTGCAATTCGGCTTTAGGTGGGAAAAATGGAGAGCCTCCTTGACTCACTTCACTGGCAAAGGTGGAGCTAACGAGTTCGTCAATACAGTAGTGATGGCGGATTATTTTTTTCACGAGGAATTTTTTGTAGGAGGCGGTCTAGCGAGTATGAAGCTTACCAATAGCTCAACCAGTGGATCAACCAGCGCCTCGGCTACTAGCCCCGTGATTCAAGTAGGCTATAAGGAGAACTTAACTCCCAACCTATTCTTTAATATTAGCTTGACAAAGTATATCTCGGGTATTTCTCTGAGCCGTTCTACTACTCCTCCAGCTCGGATTCCCACTGGCAGAACTTTTAGCGAAACACAGACTGAACGCGGTAAATTAGATAGTCATAAGGCAACGATTGGTTTGGAAGAAGCTTTTTTTGTTATTAATGGCGCAACTGCGGGAGCAAACTTCAACTATGATAAAAATAGAACTAACAAAGATCAAAGAATAGAAGCAACCCAAGTCCGCCGCCGAGATGTGGAAATAGAAGAAGTCACAATTCCAGCAACGCAGAAAACCGATGCCGAAATCAAAGCCCCCGTAGTCGTCAGCATTTCCCTGCTGTGGCGCTTTTAACAGAATTGTTGAAAAAAAATGCAAAATTCTTTTTTTTTATTTGATTTTAATTTTTTTTCAGTTATATTTCTAATTTTAATCTCTTCTAACCTTTATTAAATATTATTATGCAAGAAGTAACAAAAAGAGCGTTAAAAAACGCTCTTAAAAATTGTGAGACAAAAGTAGCCCAATTTAACCAACGGGCTAGACAACGGGCTGGTTTTCAATGGGCTAATCAACGGGCTGGTTTTCAATGGGCTAGACAATGGGCTGGTTTTCAATGGGCTAGACAATGGGCTGGCTTCAAATGGAATGGCGTTGTATTGCTAGGTGCGGTTTTGTTGAGTTTGCTATTTGTAGGTAATCTGCAAGCACAGAGCCTCAATGATCAGAGCAGCGTTAGCACAAAACAGGGATTTTTCGCGGGTATTGTTTATCTGCAAGGTTTCGGGGTAGATACCACAAAAACTAGCACAAGCTCTGCTGGCTATAGAATCACTGGCAACTATTCAAACTACGAAACTGGAATAGACGCAACCGGTGGGAATCCTTTCGCTCAAGCACTTACAATAACAGGAATCAGAACTTTAGTGGAGAAAAACTGTGAAGGAAGCGACATAAGTATTGATATAGCTGGAGATGGAGAATACTATTTTCGCCAAAACTTTGATTCCTTTGATTCTGGTGCAAAGAATGATGCTACCGTAACTAGATCAAGTCCTACTATAAGCTTTCTTGTAGGATTGTTGGACACTGACACTGGATTATATCCAAAATCCCATTGCGAGAGATACTTTTATGGTGATCTTTCCTCCGACAGAGAAACTATTATTTTTTCTGCTTATTCTGTAACTGCAGATTCGCCTTCAGCATCCGTCACCAATACAGAAAGCGATGAAATCAAAGGTGTTGGTCTGCAATTCGGCTGGCGAGGTGAAAAATGGAGAGCCTCCTTGACTCACTTTACTGGCAAAGGTGGAGCTAACGAGCTCGTCAATACAGTGGTGATGGCGGAGTATTTTTTCCACGAGGAATTGTTTGTAGGAGGCGGTCTAGCGAGTATGAAGCTTACCAATGGCTCTACTAGTGCTTCGGCTACTAGTCCCGTGATCACGGTAGGCTATAAGGAGAACTTAACTCCCAACCTATTCTTTAATATTAGCTTGACAAAGTATATCTCAGGTATTTCTCTGAGCGGTTCTACTCCAGCTTCTGCTCCGATTACCACTGGCAGAACTTTTAGCGAAACACAGATTGAAATCGGTAAAAAAGATAGTAATAAAGCAACGATTGGTGTGGCGAGTGTGCGTGTGGGTAGGTTGGGAACGGGAACAGGTGCAAATCAAAATGGCTTTCGTCATCGTCAGGGGGGTAGTGATAACAGAATAGAAGCAACCCAATTCCGTAGCCGAGATGTGGAAATACAAGAAGTCACAATTCCAGCAACGCAGAAGATAGAAGCCGAAATCAAAGCCCCCGTAGTCTTCAGCATTTCCCTGCTTTGGCGCTTTTAACAGAGTTGTATAGGCACCGTGCAAAAGAAGGAAGTGAACTCGCGGTGCCCCATTGAAAATAAATCGTAGTGGAATATAAGCTTATTCTTAGCCTTATGCCCTAATAAAAAACAAGTTGCCAATTTTTTATACATGGTTATTTTGATCTTTTAGCTTGTGCCTGTATCTTTTTAGTTTGTGCCTGTATTGGCGTAAAAACAATAAACTTGTTTTGGCTAAACTTTGGTAAGCAAATTCAAAAAGCTATAAATTTATGAAAGAACTAGAATATGATTACGGTGTAGCCAAGGGTTTTGTGCTTTCTGCTCTGGTTTGGGGAGTAGCAGGAATGTTGATAGGGGTTTGGATAGCTTTTTCTTTAGTTTTCCCGAACATTACGGGCGATGTCGCTTGGCTGACTTTCAATCGCTTACGACCGCTGCATACCAATGGAGTGATTTATGGTTTTACTTTATCTTTTATTTTTGCTACTTGGTATTACATTTCCCAAAGACTGCTCAAGGTAAAAATAGTCTTTCCAAAACTCGCTTGGTTTCATTTCATTCTTTACAATCTCATTATCGTTCTCGCTGTTGTCTCGCTTCCTTTAGGGATTTCTTCATCTAAAGAATACGCTGAATTGCAATGGCCCATAGATATTTTAGTGGTTGTTATGTGGTTGAGCTGGGGTGTGCATATTTTTGCTATGTGTGCGGCTCGCAAAGAAAAAACTCTTTATATTTCTATCTGGTTTTTTATCGCAACTTTTTTGGGAGTAGGAATGCTTTATATTTTCAATAATGCGGCTCTTCCTGTTAGCTGGTTTGGAGGTATGGGAAAATGGACTCACGCCGTCTCCATCTATTCTGGAGCAAATGACGCCAATGTACAATGGTGGTGGGGACATAATGCAGTAGCTTTTGTATTGACTGTGCCTATTTTGGGTTGTGCTTATTATTCTATCCCGAAGAGTTGTAACCAGCCTATCTATTCTTATCGGCTAACTTTGTTATCTTTTTGGAGTTTGATTTTTATTTATCTTTGGGCGGGACCTCATCATTTAATTTATTCCACTCTCCCTGATTGGATTCAAACGCTAGGTTCTGTTTTTTCTATTATGCTCCTTGTGCCTTCTTGGACAGCGGTTATCAATTTACTTTTTACGATGAGTGGAAGATGGAATCAATTAAAAGTAGACCCTGTATTGAAATTTTTGATATTAGGTGTGGTCTTTTACGGATTGGCTACCCTAGAAGGCTCTATGCAGGCAATCAAGTCTGTTAATGCTTTGGCTCATTTTACCGATTGGATTATAGGACATGTCCATAGCGGTGCTCTCGGTTGGGTTGGATTTATAGGTATAGGTACCATTTATCTTATTGTTCCTAGAATGTGGCGAACTTCACTTTATTCTAATAAAATTGCAGAATGGCAGTTTTGGCTTCAAATAGGAGGGATTGCTATCTATATGATCGCTCTTTGGATTGGCGGAATAGCTCAAGGGTTGCAGTGGAGGGCTGTAGATAAATATGGCAACCTTGTTTATTCGTTTTTGGATACAGTTTTGGCTATTAAACCCTATTGGATAGCACGTGGAGTTGGTGGAACTCTGTATTTGATTGGTTTTTTGCTGTTTTTTTATAATATTGTGAAAACTATTTCTTATGCTGGTAATCCAAAAACATCTAACTAAAAATTAAAAATGTTTCAATTCATTGAAAAACATCCTTTTTTGTTATCTTTGTTGATATTCTGCACAATTATTGTCGGTGGTATGGTAGAAGTTATTCCTTCTTTTTCTCAGCAGACAAAACCAGTAAAAAATTTACAACCCTATACAGCTTTACAATTAGCTGGCAGACATATTTACATTAAAGAAAACTGCAGCAGCTGTCATTCGCAACTGATTCGTCCTTTTAAGGCTGAAACAGATAGATACGGTAAATACTCTACTTCAGGAGAGTATGTTTATGATCGTCCTTTTTTGTGGGGTTCTCGTAGAATAGGTCCCGATCTTTGGCGAATAGGACTTATCCGTTCTAGCGATTGGCACGAGGTGCATTTTAAAGATGCACAAAGAACAAGTCCTGGAAGTGTTATGCCTGATTTTCCATGGTTTTTTGAAAACCTAGCAGATTTAGAAACTGCTTATGCAGAGATGGTTACAATAGAAAAATTTTTTGGCGTACCTTACAACCAAGAAGGTTTTCCTCAACTGACAACTTTTGATAAAACTAAGGCACAAGCATTAAAGGAAGCAAAAAAAATCACCGCTCAAATGCACACTAAGGAGGTGATTCAAATGGTAGAAGAAGGTGAAATTCCTGAAATTGTTGCTATGATAGCTTATTTAAACCGACTAAAATAGATTATGGGAAATAGTTTTTTTTATCTTTTGCTGACAGGTTCTATGGTTTTAGTTTTGTATGTTTATTTGATTTATCTTTATTCTTCTAAAACCAGAGGAGAAAATATAGAAAAAAGAGGGCAAATTCCTTTTTTGGATAAGCCTTTGGAGGTGAATAAGAAAAAACGCTAATTCATAAAGATTCAAAATAACAGAATAAAAAAATGGAAAAGAAAAAAATTACTGCTTTTGAAATCGCAACGTGGTTTATTAACCGAGTTCATAAAGACGAAGATTATGGAGAATATATTACGCCTTTAAAACTTCAAAAATTGCTTTACTACGCACAATCTTGGTATTTAGTTTATTATGATAAACCATTATTTGAAGAAAAAATATTAGCTTGGGTTCATGGACCCGTTGTAGAAGAAGTTTATCAGAAATATAAAAATAAAAAGTGGGAAAATTTACCAGTAGAAAATTTAGATTCTTCTTTTGATAAAGATACAAAAGATTATCTTGAAAGCGTTTATAGACATTACGGAGGATACAGAGCAAAAGAATTAGAAGAAATGACTCATAAAGAAGATCCTTGGGTACAAGCTAGAAAAGGCATCTCTCCAGAGCTAAGCTGTGATGAAGAAATTGACATTCAAACAATGAAAAAATTTTATGGGCAAAGACTCGAAAAAAAAGAAAAAAATCATCTTTAAATCTAAAGATAAAAGTAAGATATTAGAAAGAAATACTTTTGTCACAGACAACAAAGTTTCTATAAGTTTAAAGCATTACAATAAAAACAAACAATGTTTTTCAGAATGGGCTGATAAATCATTACTTGCTAGTTTTAGTAATTTTATAAGTAAGGTTAATCAAAGAACCACAGAACAATGCAAAAAAAATTTTGGTCATAGCCATCAAGTAGATTCAAGCGATGCTAAATTTAAAGGGGTGAAATTCTATAGGCTTAATGTTACACAACAAGCAAAAATTCATGGTTTTTTTAATAATGACATATTTTATTTAGTGTGGTTAGATAAAAGTCATAAATCTCATAAATGAAACAAAGTTTTTTCCTTTTGGAAACTTAGATAAATATTTCCTTAAAGTAATAATGTTTGAAAATATAATCAACCTAGATTTAAAAATAGCCCTTGTGCTTTTTGGGTTGTTTTTAATTTATAATGTAGGATTTTTAATTTTTGTATATAGGACTACGCTAACTAGAAGAGGCGAAGACGATAAGAATGCAAAATTTAATTTTGATGGTATTCGCGAGGCTTGGAATAAAACTCCGTTTTTTCTCATAGGAATCAGGTATTTTACATTCTTGTTTGTCTTTTGGTATGTGTTCTTTGGATTTCCTATTTTAAAATTTTCACAAACAAAACAATACAACCACGAAGTAGATCTATTTTCGCAAAAATACGGAGAGAATTTAAAAACTGCTAATGATAGTCATTTAATAGAAACTGGTGAAAATCTTTTTAACACACAGTGTGTGATATGTCATGGAAAAGGAGGTGATGGCAATCAAGGTTTGGCTGCTAATCTGGTAGAGTTTGGTAAAAAGGAGCATGTTATCTATGTAATTAAAAATGGCAGTAAAGGATCAGGTTATCTACTGCCTGAAATGGCTGGTTTAGAAAATAGTTTAAATACAGCAGGAAAAAGTAAAGCAGAAGCTATGGAAGCTATTGCAAATTATGTGATTTCACTCTCAGCAAAACAAGAAAATGGAGCTTTAAAAACCGAAAAAAACCTAGAAACTGGTAAAAATTTATACAACTTAAATTGTTTAGCATGCCATGGAGCATCTGGAAATGGAGGAGGTCCTGCTGGGAATATCCCCAATTTTGCTGCTGATCTTACAAAATATGCCACTCCTGAATATACCACAAATATTATCAAAAAAGGAAAGACTGGCAATATAGGCGTGATGCCTGCTTTTCAAAAGTCAAGAATTTTTTCTGAAGAGCAATATAAGGCTCTTTCAGTTTATGTATTAAAACTGGGAACACTACAATGAAACCATACAAGGGCATAATTGTCTTTTTAGCTTTAATAACCGTACTACTCTCTATTTGGGGATTTTTGGTAACGGAAGCTGTTTCTACACAGAAAAAAAACGCCACTCAATACCTTGAAAAACCTTGAGTGATAGCCTCGCAAAAAATTTCCCGATACTTTTCTTAAAAGATAAAATGACAACAAAAAGTTGGAACTATTGGCCCACGATTATAATAGGTCTTTTTGTGATTATTTTTTTATCTTTAGCATCCACCATCTATGTAGCGGTTACGAATCCTATTTCTATAGACCCTTACTTTGATAGCAATTATGAGTATGTCAAAAGTAATTATAAAACTATTGAATCTATGGAAGAAGAATTTATCAAAAATTTTTCCCTAACTCCGCCCACTCTTTTAAAAATTGGTCACAACCAAATTCAATTAAAACTAAATTCCAAAAATAAAACACCTTTCCAAACGAAAGTAAAAGCACAAATTACTAGACCAGCAAGCGGAAAGGGTACTATTCATTTGGAAAATTTCAGCAAAAAAAATATTGACGGACAAGCTGTTTTATTTGTTTCCCCTACATTTGAGTTAGATTCTATAGGAAGATGGCAAATACACCTTTATTTTGAGATAAAACAGCAGGATCAAGCAATAAAGGTTTATCGTAGGTTTGATTATGAACTGTAGAGCTATATTCTTCTTGCTTGCTCCCCAAACTCTCTAATGTCCAACCTTTATGCAGAGTATGTCTACCGAGAAAATAATTTATTATCGGCTCAACTTTATCTCAAAGGAATACACTGCCTAGGTTGTGTTCGCAAAATTGAAGCTTGTTTAGAAAATTTCACAGCCATCCAAGATTTATCCATTAATCTTTCTGAGAAAAAAGCAACAATACAGTGGAGTGATAAAAATTTAAAATTAGATAGCATCATTTCAGCCATTGAAAAAAATGGATTTCAAGCTATACCTTATCATCCTTCTAAACTAGAACAAAAAATACAGCTAGAATGGAAACATCAACTGCAGAGATTTATTGTTGCAGCCTTTTGCACTTCCAACGTTATGCTGATTTCTATTGCTTTGTGGTTAGGATATTTTGGAAAAATTAATCCTAATTTAGAAAGACAGCTACAATATTTTTCTATGCTACTTACTTTACCTGTTTTGCTTTATAGTGGCTATCCTTTTTTTAGAAATTCTTGGGTTAGCCTGAAACGGATAAAAATAGGTATGGATTTTCAAATTGCTTTTAGTGCTTTATTGATGTTCGCTTATAGCCTTTATAATCTGTTATTTGGTAATAAAATTACTTATTTTGAGTCTTCGGCTATGTTTATTACTTTTATTTTAGGTAGTAAGTTATTGGAACAAACCTCGTTAAAAAAAATGAGTGATATTTCTAGTCTTTTAGCTTGGGATATTCCTTTATTTGGTAGGTTAATCAAAAAAAACAAAAGAGAAACAATTCCAGCTTATCAAATTCAAAAAGGAATGCAATTAGAAGTGTTGCCTGCAGAAAAAGTGCCTGCTGATGGCTATTTATTAGACGAACAAGCGAGTTTAGATGAATCTGCCATTACAGGAGAATTCATACCAGTAATGAAAAAGAAACAAAGCCATCTTTATTCGGGAAGTTATAATCAAGGAACTGCTTTTTGTTATAAGGTCACTCAAAGTTGTGAAGAATCTACAATGAATAAAATTTTAAAATTGCTGGAAAAAGCCTTGCAGAAAAAGACAAATTTTCAAGAAAAAATTGATTTTTTTGGCAGACATTTTACAAATATTATTGCACTTATTTCTATATTCACCTTTTTAGTTTGGTATTTTGTATTATCACAAAGTTTAGAACAAACTACTTTGATTGCTTTAAGCGTATTTATTATTTCCTGCCCTTGCGCTTTAGTTATAGCAACCCCTCTCGCTTTTCAGGTGGGCTTAGCAAAAATAGCAAAATCTAAGGCTATTTTTAAATCAGCACTTAATTTTGAGAAAATAGGCAAAATTAATACTGTGGTTTTTGATAAAACAGGTTCATTGACACAAGGAAAACCTAAAATTACGCAAGAATTACATACAACGGAGCTTTCAATTCCTAAAGTAGCTTTTTATTCTCTAGTTTGTAATTCTATTCACCCAGTATCTTGTGCCTTAAAAAATTACTTTGAAAAAAAAAATAAATCTATACTCCAAGTTAAACTGGATTCTCCCAAAGAAGTAATCGGTAAAGGACTGCGAGCTTATTATCAAACTAAAAATAAAGTTAAAAAAAAAATTTTAGGAGGAAATTTGGATTTTATGTTGGAAAACAAGGTGAAAATAACTAAAAAATGGCAGAATATCATCCAGAAACATAAAGAAGCAAGCGTTTTTTTGTTTGCAGTAGATACTACAGTTGTTGCACTTTATTTTTTAGAAGATTCTATCAGAGAAGGAGCAGAGTCGTTAATCACAACCTTAAAAAAGAAAGGAATGGATATTTATATGTGTTCTGGAGATAGAAAAAAGCCTTCCTTAAAATTTGCCTCTCAACTAGGCATAGCAGAAGATAAAGTTTTGTTTCAGCAAAGCCCAAAAAATAAATTAAATTTTATCCAGAGACTGCAATCTAAAGGAAAATTGGTTTTAATGCTTGGAGATGGTTGGAACGATGCCCCTGCTTTAGCGCAAGCAGATTTAGGTCTTACTTTAACTTCTGGGACAGATGCTACACTAAAAGTTGCAGATATTATTCTTTTAACACCAGATTTGAATTGTTTATTATCTTTGTTTAAAATTTCTAATTCTACCTTAAAACTTGTCCGTCAAAATATTATCCTTTCCATTATCTATAATTTTATTGCTATTCCTCTTGCTATACTAGGCTTAGTCATTCCATTAGTAGCCGCTCTTTCTATGTCTCTTTCTTCATTGTTAGTGGTGGGGAATTCATTTT
Source organism: bacterium (assembly GCA_965216635.1). Lineage (GTDB taxonomy): Bacteria > SAR324 > SAR324 > XYD2-FULL-50-16. The sequence continues at coordinate 795,190 of OZ244188.1, read as the reverse complement.
TGCATTTTCAGAGCCCTCAAGATAAAGAAAAGTAATGAAAATTTTACCTCTAATGATACTGATTTCCATCCTACTTGGGTTTTGCGGGCTAGTGGCGTTTTTATGGTCTATTCTTAGCGGACAGTTTGACGATCCACAAAAATTCTGCTCTCTTGCTTTAGAAGATGAAGATCAGACAAGAATTGAAACCTTAGATAAAAAATCTTGAGAAACTTTTATAGATTTTTGAATTTGCATTCTGTTTAGCCAAAACAAGCTTATTGCTTGAAATAGGGATGGGCTATAGTAATTGATTTTATTCAGGGTAAAGTAAAGACTCTAGTTTAAGTCTTTGAATCTTTCCCGAGGGTCCTTTTGGGAGTTCTTTCATAAAATGAATTTTTTCTGGGCTTTTGAATGTTCCCGCCTGTTGAACGCATAGATTTATTAACTCGGCTTCGCTGATTTTTACGGTGGGCTCTGTTACAATACAAGCTTCTACAACCTGTCCGTAGTGTTTATCTTTTCTTCCAAAAACTGCGGCTTCAATAACCGAAGAATGGCTATAAAGAATTTCGTCCAATTCTCTAGGAGAAATATTTTCTCCTCCTTTTATAATAAGTTCTTTTTTGCGTCCTGATACAAAAACATAACCCTCTTCATCCATTATACCTAAATCTCCACTCAAAAACCATCCGTCTTTTAGGATAGATTTTTTGGTTTCTACCTCATTTAAATAATAACCCTGCATTACATTATCCCCACGCACACAAATTTCTCCCTCTTTTTTGACTGGTAGTGTTTTTTTATTTTTATCCACAATTTGCACTTGATTGCCAAAGGCTAAACCTACGCTACCGATTTTTCTATTTTTTGGAGGTCTAGGGTTTGCTAAAATTTGGGCTGAAGTTTCGGTAATTCCCATAGTTTCAATGATGGGAATGTTTAACAATTTTTCAAAAGATTGGTGAATTTCTACAGGCAAAGGCGCAGAGGCGGAACGAATAAATTTTAAACTTTGAATATCAGATTTTTTCCAAGCAATAGATTTTTCTTTTTCCATCGCTGATAGAAGATAAGATAACATCGTAGGGACAACACTAGCCCAAGTGATTTTTTTGTTTTTTATAGTGGGAAAAAATGTTTGCACACTAAAGCGATTCATTAAAACCAAAGTAGAACCTGTCACCAAACTAGACATAAGACTAACGCACTGGGCGTTGATATGATAAAGCGGTAGAACACACAAACCTACATCATCTGTCGCCAGTTCGTGGGCTAAAGTAGTATTCCTTCCTCCAGCTAACAGATTTTTATGACTTAAAGCTACTCCTTTAGGATTGCCAGTAGTACCACTGGTATACATTAATAAGGCAATATCTTCTGGACTAGTATTTTTATCAAAATTATTTTCTTTTTTTTCTTGGCTGTCTTTTTGTTTGGTTTCTAAAAAATCTAGCGGACTAAAATTTTCATTGAGTTCTATAATGGGGCAATTCAAAGTAGTATCTACTAAAATTTCTTTTAAATTTTTGGTTTGCTCTGGATTAGCAAAAATTGCTTTGGGTTTGCAGTGATGGAGTATGTAGTAAATATTTTTTTTTCCAGCTACTAGATTGAGAGCAGTAACGGTGCGGTGGTTATAATAGGCTCCTAATACTAATTCTAAAAGTGCTTTGCTATTGGGAAAAGCAGCAACAAAAACATCTCCCTTTTCATTTTTAGATTTGGGCTTGATGTTGAAATGATTAAAAAAAGTATGATATTTTTGAAGAATATTATCTAAGGTTAAATAGTCGTATTGGCACCTACTATCAGGACAACAGATAGCCACTGTTTGAGGTTTTTTTTTTGCCCAGTATGCAATAGTTTTTCGGATAGTTTGCCGAATAGTTTGCTTACCCATACCTTTGAATATAGTCTCCCAAAATAGATTCCATTGTTGGCTCATTTGCAGGAATTTCTTGGGAAATTCGGGTGATATTCATATAGTGACGGTAGTTTAGATTTTCACTAATAGAATTTTTGCCCCAACTCCCGCAACCCATAGAAAGCGAAAAAGGCAATCCATTATTGAAAGCACCACCAGTAGCAAAACAGTGTGCTTGATTCACAATCACTCTACAGCTTGGCATCTCTTGAGCCAATTCTAAAATTTGAGAATCTTTTTTTGTGTGAATACCTAGTGAATGCCCAGCACCTTGATTTTGTAAAAGAGATCTGGCTAGGCGTTTGGCTAGTAAAAAATCAGCCACTCTAAAAAGAGTCAGCACAGGAGACATACGCTCGCGAGTTAAAAGATTTTGCTCGCTTGTAGCAAGGTTTGTATCTGTGCATTCTGCAACCAAAAAAAGAGTTTTTTCTTCTGTTTCTATGCCGCATTGTTTTGCAATAAATAGAGCATCTTTAGCGATAAGTTTTGAATTGAGTTTTCCATCTTGCCAAAGGCATTGCAAGAGTTTTTGTTTTTCTGCCTCATTCAAAATTTTCCCCCCTTCTTTTTTTAAAGCATCTTGAAAAAGATCATAAACCTCTGCTAAACAAACAACATTATTTTCTGAAGAACAAGAAGTAGCGTTGTCAAATGACTTGGACATACAAATTTTGTGGGCTGTCTCAAAAATATCGGCACTGCTATCTACAATGGTGGTGACATTGCCAGTGCCTACCCCTATAGCTGGTGTCCCGCTGGAATAGGCTGCTCGCACATTATTTTGCGAGCCCGTCACTAGCACTAAATCTACAAGTTTCATTAATTCAGCAGTATCTACTTTGGAAGGAGGCAAGGGCATAGCTTGAATCAAATCTAGTGGAGCTTTGATTTTTTTTAATTCTTCGGTAATAAATTCTAACAATTTTTGGAATACTTTGGCTCCTTTAGGCGAAGGAGAAACAATAATAGCATTGCCACATTTGAGAGCATTGATGATTTTATTGATTGGAGTAGCTATAGGATTTGTAGAAGGAACTAAAGCAGCAATCACTCCAATGGGTCTTGCTAGTTCGGTGAGTCCTAACTCTGGAATTTTGTGAATAATACCCACAGTTTTTTTTTTAGATAAATCACGCAAAAGTCCCAATGTTTTACGGTAGTTTTTTGTGATTTTATCTTCTACTTTACCTAGTCCAGTCTCTTCTACCGCCATTTTAGACAACAGGCTATTTCTTTCAGGTTGCATCACAGCCCAAGCTACTGCGTGAGTGAGCTTGTCTAATTCTGCTTGTGTATAGGATTGAATAGTTTCTTGTGCTAGACGAGCTTTTTGAACTAAAGCAGGAATTGAATTTGCGGTTTCCATTGTATTAGAGAAAAATTCCGCGGGGTGCTTGGACTTTTAGGACTAAGTTGAATAGTAGATACATAAAGACTATGAAAAGAATAGAAAATAAAACATCAAAAATTGCTTGTTTTATTCTGTTTGTATCTGCTCTTTTTTGCCAAGGTTTCCTGTAGACGAAGATAATGAATATTAAAAATAATAGACTAGAAAGATAAAATCCAATTAATTCTGCTAGAAAAACATAAAGCAGTATGAGAATAAATCCAGGTAGAAATTGTTTTACTGCTTCCAATGAAATCTGTTTTTTCTGTTTGCTTTTTTTAAAACCTGCCACAAAATCTACAATCGTTGTCACAATTAAAATAATAGAAAGTAGGCGAGGAAAAAGGTAAGGAGCACCTTCTCCAGAAAAGCTAGCATAACTAACCGTAGCTGTAATAATCAGGAGAATTGCACTAAAAAATTGTGAAGGGATTGAAAAATTTTCTTTCATTGTTTTTTTTGTTTGAGGTAGCTAAAAACGCTATAAACAATAGATAATAGAGACAAACCAATCATTAAAATATTAAGAGAGCCTGTGAAAAAATAGCGAAGCAAACCATCGCTTGCTTGTGCAATAATGGCTCCTTGAACGAAATTGGATTCAGCAATAGGTCCTAAAACTAATCCTAAAACCAAAGGAGCACTTCGCAAACCAACATGCTCTAGCAACCACATTCCTATGCCAAGCCCTAGCATAACCAAAACATCAGAATAGGAATGCTGAACGCTATAGGTTCCAAAAATTGCTAAAACCATAATAGCAGGAGCAAGGTAGTGTTTGGGAACTTTTAATACTTTTGCTGCAACACCACTTAAAAGAATACCAAAAACCACCATTAAAATTTGTCCAATAAGTAAAGAATCTATAAAAGTCCAAGATACTTCGGGGTAATCATTGAATAGATTGGGTCCCGGAAAAATACCGTGAATCAGTAAGCCTCCGAGTAAAACCGCAGCTGTAGGACTACCTGGAACACTCAGAGTAAGTAAAGGCACTAGCGAAGGACCTACCATAGCGTTATTTGCAGATTCTGCTGCAATTAAACCATCGGGGTTGCCTTTACCAAATGATTCTTTGTCTTTACTCATTTTTCTAGCTTGATCCCAAGAAACTAAGCCTGCTATCTGTCCCCCTGCTCCCGGTATCAGTCCGATAATAATTCCAATAATGCTACCAATTCCTAAAAATTTGGTGCGACAAAGACATTGCTTAACAGATTGTAGTACAGATTGTTTTTCGGTTTTAAGAATGTTGATGTTGATTTGTTTTAATCCTGTGCTAATCATTTCCATAATTTGTGGAATAGCAAACAAACCTATCAAGGCGGGGATAATATGGATTCCTCCTTCTAGGTGTTCGGAAAAAGTGAACCTCTCTACGCCTTGAATTGCATCGTAACCTATGGTGGATAACCAAAGACCTAAAGCTCCCGATAAAAGCCCTTTGATTGTAGAAGAAGAATCCAATGTAGCAATCACAGTGACTCCTAAAATAGCAACCCAAAATAATTGGCTAGGACCAAAATCTAAAGCTACTCTTGCTAAAACTGGAGTGAAGAAAATCAAAACAAAAACTCCTAAAATTCCACCGACGCCAGAGCTAATAAAACAAAAATGTAAGGCTTTGGTCGCCTTGTTTTGTTTTGCCATTTCGTGTCCGTCTAAAGCAGTGGCTATATTTGCAGGAGCACCTGGTATTTTTAGTAGAATGGCACTGACAGCACCACCTGCGACAGTAGAAGTGTAGGCAGCTCCGAGTAGAATCAATCCACTCACCGAGCTCATATGAAAAGTAAAAGGAATGAGTAAGGCGACAGTCATCGTAGGACTTAAACCAGGGGTAGCTCCCAGTAGCAATCCTCCAATTGTGCCTAGTATAAGTATAGCAAAATTGTAGGGCTCAAAAACATTTCCAAAATACTGGATAAATTCCATTTAAATAAAATCTAATAGACCTTTGAATTTGCGGTATGCTTAGCCAAATGGTCATACCAGTGGCTTTTTGCGAAAGCCTGTATAGAATGGCTTGCTTTGGCTAAATAGAATGCAAATTCAAAGGTCTATCTAATTTAATGCAACTATACTATAGACCATTGAATTAGGCTTTATAGGAAGCCTAATTCAACAAATCTCAATACTACAGGTCTTTTAACAACTCTTTTAAAAAAACCTGTCGTTTATTCCACATTTCACGCACTTCATCACGGTTCATAATACGAATAGGAGAGCCTCCATTTTTCATCTGCTTTTTAACACGAGAGTTAGCAAACATTTTTGGAAAAGCAGCCGCTAATCTATCAATAACTGCTTGCGGAGTTCCTTTACGCACCATAATACCGCGAAAATTCACACTGGAATCATCCACATCGTAGCCCTGCTCCTTGAAAGTAGGCACGTTGGGTAAAAATTCCTTATTCCGTTGAAGATCCGCAATCGCTATAATTTTTAAATTATCACGGCTTCTATAGGCATCGGATAAATTATTCACGCCCGCCATTACTTGCCCGCCAATCACAGATTTCAATGCTGGAGCACCTCCTTTGTGAGGAACATAGGTTAGTTTCACACCTGTTGCTTTTTGAATTTGCAAAAAAGCAATATGATGCCCAACATACAAACCTGCACCAGAAACAGTAACCTTACCCGGATTTTTCTTTGCGTATTTGACTAGAGCTTTAACATTTTTAAATTTACTCTTTTTTCCCACTATCAATACCGCAGGGTCTGCACCCCAATTCGCAATAGGTTCCAGATTATTGATATTGTACTTTGTTTTGAACTTAATAGACTGTGCGATGAAGTGAGGCACATTGTAAGATGCCAATTCATAGCCGTTAGTTTTAGCTTTACTAGCAAAGTGATTCCAACCTGTCCTTCCACCAGCACCTGGACGGTTTAAAATGACTATTGGTTGCCCCAAATATTCTTTATTTGCTGCGACCATAGTTACAATCCGTGCTTGAAAATCAGTAGCACCACCAGGACTATAAACCACAGAAAGACTTACCGGACGATCCGGATATTGAGCCATCAATGGATTTATACTAAAAAACAAAGCAGAAATTATTGCCGTAGCAACAACAATCCGCTTTAATATCGAATTTTTCATCATTACCTCTTAGGTTTAGTTTTAATTAATAAATAGATTTTTGAATTTGCATTATGCGACGGCTAGCCAAGGCGAAAATTTTTTTAGCTCGCTGGAATACTGAAGAGCCTTTCTTCACAAATGGCAAGAGTTAAAAAAATTTTTCAACGCTGTATAGGCTAAACTAGATAAGCAAATTCAAAAGTCTATTTAAGAGACCTTTGAATTTGCGTTATGTGACGGCTAGGCAAGGCAAAAATTTTTTTTAGCTCGCTGGAATACTGAAGAGCATTTCTTCACAAATGGCAAGAGTTAAAAAAAATTTTCAACGATGCATAGGCTAAACTAGATAAGCAAATTCAAAAGTCTATTTAATTAACTCATAAAAAAAATACCATGTCAATAGGAATAAAAAGAGAATTTGCGTTATCTTTAGATTTTTAAAAAAAAATTTAAAAGAAAAAGGCAACCCCAAAAACAACAAAGTGGGATTGCCTCTATCAAGCTAACTTAAAAAATCAGTAAAAACTAACTTTTAAATTTAGCAGCTTCGTCAGCTCCTCCAGTAGAGTCTCCTTTACTGTAGGCGTGTGCACCTGCACCTGCTAATTGTCCTCCTTCCACAATGAGATATTCATTGCGAATAGGTTTGCCTGCAAACCAACATTCTAGGATTTCTCTTACTCCGTCGGTATAACGAGCCTGAGCAGAAAGTGAAGTTCCCGAAGTGTGTGGAGTCATACCGTGATTAGGCATAGTTCTCCAAACATGATCTTTAGGAGCCGGTTGTGGAAACCAAACATCTCCAGCATAACCTGCTAATTGTCCGCTTTCTAGAGCATCAGCTATTGCTTGGCGGTTGCAGATTTTACCTCTTGCTGTATTGACAAGATAAGCACCTCTCTTCATTTTAGCTATCAAATCAGCGTTGAATAAATCCATAGTTTCAGAATGCAACGGGCAGTTGATAGTGACCACGTCGCAGACTTTCAGCATATCTTCTAAATTTTCGTGGTAAGTTAAACCGTATTCTTGCTCCACCTCAGCAGACAGTCTATGTCTATCGAAATAATGAAGATGGGTGTCAAAAGGTTTCATTCTTTTTAAAACTGCTAAACCAATTCTACCAGCCGCAACACTACCTATATGCATACCTTCTACATCATAAGAACGAGCTACACAATCTGCAATATTCCAACCTCCTTTAAGAATCCAGTGATGGGAGGGAATATAGTTTCTTACCAACCCTAAAATCATCATTACTACATGCTCGGATACGCTAATGCTGTTGCTATAGGTAACTTCGCAAACAGTAAGTCCGTGCTCCATTGCTGCGTCCAAATCTACATGATCAGAACCGATTCCAGCAGTTATTGCCATTTTTAAGTTGGGCGATTTTTCTATTCTTTCTCGGGTAATATAAGCAGGCCAAAAGGGTTGAGAAATCACAATATTTGCATCTATTATTTCTTTATCAAGAGTAGAATTTTCTCCATCTTTATTAGAAGTTACAACTAATTTGTGTCCGTTGCTTTCAAGAAATTTTCTCAAACCTAATTCACCGGAAACACAGCCTAATAAATCTCCGGGATTAAAATCTCTACCTTCTGGGCTAGGGACTGTTTGTCCACCGGGATAATGGCTTAATTTTGGAACATCATCTCTTGCGTATTTAGGCGGATATCCAGTTACTGGATCATCGTATAACACGCAAACTACTTTTTGGTTTTCCATATTTATTTTTTTATTTTATTTGTGATTTTACAAATTTATTAAATTTGCAAAGTCTTGGTTTTGATTGAGATAGTAAGACTATCTTTGACTAAAAAAGAAACCTTATTTTTAACTAAAACTAGGTTCTTCTGATTGTTTTCTAAAACAATATAAAAAATTTATCAAGACAAAATTTATAGTTTTTGTAAAATAGTTCTTATTTTAGCTAAAATAGAAATTTCATTAACTATATTTTTTTGTTTTGAGATAAAAAAGAGTATATAAAATCATTCCACCAGCGTCTTTTTGTACCAGCTCCACCAAATAAACATTCCAGCTTGCAATTCTTTAAAAAATAGATCAAAAGCTCTTTTTCTTTTTTCAAATTCCAGTTTTTTAATAAAAAACCTAATTGTACTTTTTGCGATAATTCTATAAGGCTTGGTCCCCATATTTTTAAATCTTGCGGTTGCAATTCCAAGCCTAATAATTCTAACTCTAAAGAATCGTATAATTTTTGATATTCTTTTAGCTCTTTTTTCTTTAATTTTTCTAAAGGAAAAAAAGAGCAAAGAGGTTGATTGCTCTGTTGCTGTATAACAAATAAACTTTTTTGGAATAATTCCCAATTTTGAATTCCTTCAATAGCAATAGAATCTACTCCAAAATCAGCTAGATAGATAGTTTTTTCTGCAAGGCTTTGCCATACATCTTTTGTTTTATTATCAAAAAAATTTCCTATAACTCCTATAAGTAAAATATCTGCTTCTGTTTTTTGAATAGCTTTTTTAGCAGTTGAAACTAGTAGATTAATTAAGCTTTCTAGAGATACAGTCTGTTCATTTTTTTGGAAACTTGTATGCTCTGCGGTGCAATGAAGAGTAGGAATTCTTATGGCTTGGGCTCCGTCTCGGATTTGATGGTAGTAGAGATTTGTCAAAATATCTGTCTCTTCCAATAAAGCCTGATAGCTAAATTTTTTATTTGCTAATTCAGTATAAAGCTCAAAAATATCAGTATCTCCTAAAAGACAAGTTGTTTGCATTTTATGATTGCGTTTTTTTAATTAAAAAACAATAATATTTTTATTCTATAATAAAAATCTACTCTACCTATATGTTAAAAATACTACAAGCAAAACAAATCCGTCAACTAGACCAGTTCACTATCAAAGAGAAAAAAATTTCTTCAGAAAAACTTATGGAGCAAGCTTCAAAAATTTTTACAGATTGGTTTTTAAAAATGTTTCAAGGAAGAGAAAAAATTCTTTTTGCCTTTTGCGGCACTGGAAATAACGGTGGAGATGGTTTGGTTATCTCTCGATTATTAGCAGAAAATGGCTGGAGAGTCTTTTGTTATATTGTAGTGGGTTCTAAAAATCCCCGTCAAAATTTTCAGACAAGCCAAAATTTTCAAATCAACTACAAAAAATTACAAAATACAACGGTTGTTATCCAAGAAATCCAACAAGTAAAGCAACTATCCTCAAAAATACAAAATAACTCCCAAGCAGTGATTTTAGACGCTATTTTTGGTTCGGGACTTAATAAACCCATTAGCGAGACGATAGCAGAAATTATAGCTTTCTTAAATCAAAGTTTAGCTTTACGAGTGGCTGTTGATATTCCTTCAGGGTTGTTTTGCGACACTCCGATAGAAAAAAAGAATGTATTTTGTGCAGATTTTGTTTTGAGTTTTGAATTGCCTAAACTAGGATTTTTGTTTTCAGAAAATCAAGATTTTGTTGGTTTGTGGGATTATCGCTCTATTGGACTTTCTAATGAATTTATAGAAAGAGAACCTAGTGATTATTTTTGGATAGAAAAAAAAGACCTTAAAAAAAAACTGCCTGTTAGAAAAAGGCATCACTACAAAAATCTTAGTGGACATGCTTTGATTTGTGGAGGAAGCTACGGAAAAATAGGAGCAGCTATCCTTGCTGCAAAAGCTGCTTTAAAAATAGGAGCTGGTTTAGTGACAGTGCAAAGTGGAAAAGAGACGGCTACTCCGCTACAGGCTCAGTTACCTGAAGCTATGTTTGAAAAAGCTGGAAGTGCTAGTATAGAAAAAATCTTAAATTACGAAAAATATCAATCTATTGCTATTGGAATGGGTATGGGTACTGCTAAAGTAACACAAAAAGCCTTAAAAAAATTCTTATCCTCTCACCAAAAAAGCCTTATACCTCTGGTGCTGGACGCTGATGCTTTGAATATTTTATCCTTGCATAAAAAATGGCTTTCTTTTTTACATTCTAAAACTGTGCTGACTCCTCATATAGGAGAATTTGATAGACTTTTTGGTACATCGGAGAATAGTTTGCAAAGACTACAAAAACTAAAAGAAGCATCTCAAAAATTGGGTATTTGGATTCTTTTAAAAGGAGCTTATAGTGCTCTCTCTTCGCCACAAGGCAAAATCTATTTTAATTCTAGTGGGACTTCTGCTATGGCTACTGCTGGTAGTGGTGATGTTTTAAGCGGAGTATTGGCTGGCTTGCTAGCTCAAAACTCAGCCCAAGATACACATATTTTTGATTCTCTTATAGTAGGTATTTTTCTACACGGATTAGCAGGTGAATTAGCAGCAAAAAAAAAACATACAATTATAGCTTCCGATATTACCCAGTTTTTGGGAGAGGCTTATAGAGAATGTCAGTAATTTGGGTGGTGTTTTAGCAACAATCTCTGTTTTTAGAAAAATTTGCCTTTTTTAGAGAAAATTGCATTTTTTTCTATAAAAAATAAAAAAAAACTTGACTTTTCTAAAAATATAGTGCTATTGTATAATGTGAATCACGACGGAGAGGGACTTTTAGGACTAAATGCCGAAGGAGCTCCCTCTCCTTTTACGACGGAGAGGGATTTTTAGGACTAAATGCCGAAAGAACGCCCTCTCCTTTTTTGTTTTTATCGGAAATATTCTATTTTCTCCTTTAACAAAATAGATATAATTATGGAATGGACACTACAAGTTGTTTTAAATGTTGCAGTTGGAATTATTGCTATTTTGACTGCTTTTTATTATGTTATGAGATGGTTTATTATAACAGATAAAATTGTAAAAAAAGATATTCCAAAATTAGAAAAAGAGCATAAAAGCAATATTGAAGATATAAAAGAAAAACTTGACAAAATCTTTGATTGGGTTTTTAAATTAACAACATCTACAAATGTCTTAAATAATACAATACAACCTTTAGCAGAGTCAAAATCACCAATAGAGATTTCAGATAAAGGTGTAGAAATCAATGAAAAAATTGATGGCGAAAAAATTTTAATAAAATATAAAGATAGATTTTTTGAAAAATTAAATTTTCCTTTTCAAAATAATTACCAAATACAAAAAGAGTGTCTTTATATTGTTTCCCGTGATTTAAAGAGTATCTTGAATGCAGAAGAATGGAATAACCTTGAGGAAATTGCTTATAAAGAAGGAGTTGGAGTTGAGAATTTTTATACTATTTTTCAAATTTTATTGCGAGATATGGCTATTAAAGAAAACAATAAAATTAAAGCTAAAAAATAGTTTTTTTATTCTAATAAACCTTGATTAAAACGAAATTTGAATTATATTTTTGGTTAGATAAAGACTGAATGAAAAAATCTAAAAAACCAAATCTATGGAAGCAAGCTCAAAAACTTCCTCCTTTATCAAAAGAAAGAAAGCATTTCATAGAAAAAGAAATGAATAAAATATACGATACTGTTTCTAAATAAAAACAGCATTTGTGTATTTAAGTATATAAATCTGAATATTCTTCATCAATATATCCTAGAAAATAATAAGCCTCTGTTATAAAAAATTTTTGAGTTAGATAGGTTCTAAATTTTTTGTAATCAACTTTCCAACCAGAATCACGAAGTCCTAAGTGTAGATTTTGTGCGTCAATAAAAGCGATATTATTTTTCATTGAGTGTGAATTTTTTTAGATGATTAGCTAAAATAGCCTACACAAACTGGCGATAAAACTTTAAATCACCGCTATGGAAATAGCGAATATCGTTGATCTTGTGTTTCATAATGCAGAGACGATCTATTCCTAAACCGAAGGCAAAACCAGAATAGATTTTTGGGTCTATCTTACCTACTTCTAATACTTTGGGGTGCACCATACCACAGCCTATCATTTCTACCCAACCTGTTTTTTTACACATTTTGCAACCATCTCCACTGCAGATTTGGCAAGACATATCTAGTTCAAACCCCGGTTCTACAAAAGGAAAATAGCCGGGTCTTAACCTTACTTTTACTGGATTATAAAAAATTTCAGCGAGCATCACTTCCATAAAATAGATAAGATTTCGCACTGTTATGTTTTTATCTACTACTATACCCTCTAGCTGATGAAAGCAGTTTTCGTGGGAAGCATCTCTAGTTTCCGCTCGGAAAACTTTACCAGGACCAATAATGCGAATAGGTGGTTTTTTACCAGCTTTAGCAAAAAGTTCCATACCACGAATCTGAATGGGAGAAGTTTGTGTTCTTAATAGATAATTTTCATCAAAATAATAAGTATCTTGCAGATCTCTGGAAGGGTGGTTTTTTGGGATATTAAGAGCTTCAAAATTATAGAAATTTGTTTCTATATGGGGTCCATCTAAAACACTAAAACCCATAGCTGTAAAAATGTCCTCCAGTTCGTATTGGATTTTAGAAATAGGGTGCAAAGCACCGCTATCTTTTTTGAGATCTAGGCTGATGTCTATCCATTCTTTTTCTACTTGGCTTTGGAGCTGTTTATAGGTTAACTGTTGCTGTTTTTCTGTCAGAAGTGTTTCTAAAGTTTCTCGTAACTCATTGATCTTTTTACCAAAAGCAGCTTTTTGTTCGTTGGGAATTGTTTTTAAATCTTGATAAAAGGAAACAATGACTCCTTTCTTTGCAAAAAAACGGTTTTTTAAAATTTCTAAATCTTTGAGAGAAGTTATCTTTTTTAAAGAATTTTGAAATTCTACTTTTAATTTTTCTATTTTTTCTTTCATTTTCATAGAGGTAAAGTTGGTTTTTCAAATTTACAATTCTCTTCAAACCAAAGAGCATAGTTTAGTAGCTTTTGTTCTGCGAGTTGTGGTGCTAAAAATTGAATTCCAATAGGTAGTTTTTGTGTAGAAAAACCTGATGGAATACTAATCGCTGGAAATCCTCCCAAATTTGCAGGGATGGTAATTAAATCCAAAAGATACATTTTTAATGGGTCTGGGTTTCTTTCTCCAATCAAAAAGGGCAAAGTAGTCGTGACGGGGGTAGCTATAAAATCTACTTTGTTAAAAGCCTTTTGAAAATCTTGATTCATAGCTTTACGAGCTTGATTTGCCTTGTTGTAATAGGCATCGTAGTAGCCAACTGAAAGAGCAAAAGTTCCAGTGAGGATTCTTAACTTTACTTCCTCGCCAAAACCCTGTTCACGGCTTTTTTTATAAAGATTTTCTAGTCCATCAGCTTCTTCTCTTGCTCCATAACGAATTCCATCGTATCTTCCCAAATTAGAGCTTGCCTCTGAACAGGCTAAAATATAATAGATGGCTACGCTATAATCCATCAAAGGAATATCCAAAGGCACTATTTCTATTCCAGATTTTTTAAAAAAATCCAAATTCATTTCAAAATTATCCGCTATTTCTGAATCTAAAAGCTCACTTTTTATACTTCGGATGATGCCTATTTTTTTAGGAATTTTTGCTTTTAAACTATCATAAAAAGCGGGGGCATCTATTTTTAAAGAAGTAGAATCTTGGGGGTCGTAGCCTGAAATTGTTTGTAATAAAAGGGCACTGTCTCTGACATCTTGAGTGATAGGTCCTGCTTGGTCTAAAGAACTAGCAAAAGCGATCATTCCATAACGACTCACTCTACCATAAGTCGGTTTTATACCCACAACCGAATTATAGGCGGCTGGCTGGCGTATAGAGCCTCCTGTATCTGTCCCTAGTGCAGCTAAGCAAAGTCCAGAGGCGACCGCTGCTGCACTTCCTCCTGAAGATCCCCCAGGCACTCTTTTTAAATCCCATGGGTTATGCACCGCACCAAAAGCAGAATTTTCATTGGAAGCCCCCATGGCAAACTCGTCCATATTAAGTTTTCCAGTGAGACTGTATTCTACAGCTAACAATTTTTGGGAAGCTGTAGATTCATAAGGAGGAATAAAACCTTTGAGTATTTTAGACGCAGCAGTAGTCTCTAACCCCTTAGTGACAAAAATATCCTTTAAACCAATAGGCATAGCAGCTAGCGGATGAACTTTGCTGGGGTCTGCTTTTAATTTTGCGTCAATTTTCTCGGCTTTTTGCAGAAGTTGTTCTTTTTTGTTCAGACACAGATAAGCATTGAGTTTGGGTTGGTATTGATCGATTCTTTGCCAAACCGATTCTACAATCTGTTTGGTGCTGATTTCTTGGTTTTTTCTTTTTTGGTGTAGTTGGTGGATTGGAGTGTGGTATATTTTCATGAAAAAATAAGGTTAATAATTTATTTTTTATATAGATAAAATTCTAGCATAAAGAAAAATTTTATCAATCGTGTAGAAAAAAGCAAAAAAAAAACCAGTAACAATTTTGCTACTGGTTTTTATAAAAAATAAAAGCAATTTTTAATAAAATATTAAAAATAGTTTTTTAGAAGCTATAGATTGCGTCTATATAAAGAGCGTCTCCTCCAGCCTTAATCTTAAAATTTGCCGGAATATTAATTCCACCACTTTGAGGAAGATTTTTATCAAATTCAAAATTAAAACGAGCAATAAGGTAACCAGCACTAATTTTAAAACTTTCGTTTATATTATAATCGTAACCAAAGTTGAGAGCAGTTACAGTCCCTCCAGATTCTGAAATAGATATTGGTGATTGTCTAATAAGTTTGGCATCAAACGAAGCTTTTCCATAACCCAATCCAACAAAGAAATTTTGATAAGTCCAATCTGTAGCAACTACATTAGCTTTAATATTCATATTTTTGATTGTAGTGGTATCTTTGTAAGCTAGGTTATAATTAGAATAATAGACTCTAAAATCTTTAAAATTCCAGCCAGCCTTGATTCCATAACCACTTTTAAAATCTACATCTAGTTCATCTCTTGTTGTCGTAGCTGGAATTGTGAATGTTCCTCCTGGTAATGGTACTGCAGAAGTGTTTGTTTCAACTTCTATATTTCCACTTCCAATTAAAGGTTGGCTCCAGCCAATAAAAAAACCTTCTTTTTGTTGAGCAAAAACTGCACTGCTAAAACAAAAACTGGCTATCAAAACCAGCAAAATCACTCGTATCTTATTCACGTTCTTATTCATAATATTTTATTTTTAAGTTAAATCTCTCTATGTAAATATTTTTATAAAGAAATTGGTTTATTTATACAAAAAGCTAGTCTTTAAACAATCTAAAACTGCTACCAAAAATGGAAATTTTTCAAAGAGTAATGAAAAACTAGCGGGAAAACTGAGAAAGAAATTCATTAAAGTTCAAAAACTTAAGAATTTCATAAGTCTTTTAAAGAGGCTACAACAATCAATTAAATTTATCAACTAATTAAATTTATCAACTAAAAAAAAATAGATAATTTGATGAAATTTATCTGCTAAAAAATTTGCTAATGCGTAATTCGTGGTTTTTTTGTCCAAGCACCAATAATCAGGCTAATAATCAAACCTCTTATTAAAAGAAAGGCACTATCTACTGCAGTAGCCGTCACAGAAACTCCTAAAAACCAAGCATTACTAATCACTCCCGGGATAATGAAAGTGAGACTTATTAAAAGCCCATAACCAATGGCTCCTTTAAGATTGAGTGCGTTTAATTTTAGCAAAAGAAAGGAAAAAGCCGACACATAAATCAACCCTGCCAAGAAATTATAGATAAGAGAAAAAAGATTTGGAGGTGCTGGGTTCACTACTAAGCCCCAACCTGTAGCCCAAATATCAAAAAACACAAAACCATACCAGATCATTCCAAACAACATTATAGCAACAGATGTTACTAGAATCGCCCATATATTTATTTGTTTCATTTTAAATTTTTTGTTAATTAAAATATTTTTTATAAAATATAATTTTTTTTTTGTCAACAAGTTAATTTTTATTTTTTTTTTTCAGCTTTATTTTTTCAAATTTTTCTTTAATTCTCAGAGAATTTTAAATATAATATCTCTTTTGAACAAGATTCGTGGAAGTCAAAACTTCGTGAGAAATACTATTTTTTTTAGCTGCTATTTCTTCTACGCTAATGGAATGGTTTTGACTTTTTCCAAGGAGTGTGACTTTTTCTCCTACTGCATAACTATCTTCTCCTAGATTTACAGCAAATACTCCCATGCAGATATTGCCTATAATGGGATAGCAAGTATTATGGATGAGAACCTGCAGTTGGTTTTTAAAGTGCCAATGGACTCCGTCGCTATAACCCATAGGGATAAGGGCAATATTGCACTTTTTAGGGGACATCCAGCTACCAGCATAACTGACTCCTCTGCCTGGGGGGATAGTTTTTACAGAAAGAATGAAAGAGTGCATACTCAAAACTGGTTTTAAGCGAAAAGAATCCGTTACTTTTGGAAAATGACGCACCCCGTAGAGTATCAACCCTATGCGGACAAGATCAAAATGGCTCTCTTTAAAATTCAGCACAGCTGCTGAATTTGCCAAATGGAAAAAAGGGCGGATTTTTTTTTGTTTTGTTATAGCAACTGCTTTTTTGAACGAATGGATTTGTTCTTTATTGATTTTCTTTTTTGTATCTTCAGAAGAGGCTAAGTGACTATAAATTCCTACAATTTCTATATTTTTAAGTTGTAAAACCCTATCTAAAATATTTTTATATTCTTCTAATTCAAAACCGAACCTACCCATACCTGTATCTAGTTTGATATGAATTTTTGTTTTAATATTGGTGAATTTTTCTTCTAAAACTTTTAAAGTATAAAAATCTGCCAAAGCCCATTCCAATTTATATTGGACGCATTTTTTTATTTGGGATTCCGCTATGACCCCGACAAAAATATGGGTTTGAATACCTTTTTTTCTTAAATGGATGGCATCTTTTAATCTATCTACAAAAAAATAGGTTACTTTTTTTTCTAGTCGTTTGGCTACAGCTAACATTCCATGCCCGTAAGCGTTAGATTTCACAACAGCCATTACTTTTGCGGGAGCTATTTTTTTTTTAATTTCTGCAAGATTGTTGTCTAGGGCAGATAAATCTATATTTAGGTAGTTATCAAGTTTGTTCATCTGTGTTAATAAGTGCTACTACAATCTAAAAGCAAATAGAAAGCCACAAAATACTTAACCTTCGTATGACAAAAATATTTTTAAAAATAATAAAAGATTTTCGCTACCTCTGTTTTGCACTACTTCTTTCTTATGTCTATTGGCTTTTTTTTCCTGTTCCTGATTGGTTTATAAAGCAATTTTATCTATCATTATCTATTTTGATACTAGGTTGTATTTTTAGCAAACAAAGGTTACTTTTTGTAGGTTTGATTTTTTTATGTCTGATTTGTCAAGCTAAATATGTTTTTAGTCCTAATGTCTTATCCTCTAGTTTGAAGCAAGAATGCCAAAAAAAAGTCGATTTTATTTCTGCAAATTTTGATAAAAGACAGGGAGATTATCTTTGGCTATCTAAAGGCACTTTGGGTTGTGGCAATAAAAAGTTTATTTTTGCATCCGCTACTGTGAGAGTTCCAAAACATCGTTTTATTGGCATTTATCCTAGTCAAAAAATCAAAATCACACAGCTTAAAATAGATTCAACTCAAAACTTTATACCTACCCTACATTCTAATTTTACTAACACAATAATCAACAGCAGAAGCAAATATTGGCAAAATTGGAAAGTCAAAGCAAACTACTATCTCCAAGGTGCTGCTAAACCTCTTTATTTGGGCATTGCTTTAGCCGATAGGAGAGATTTACCCCGACCTCTACGACAAGACCTTAACTACTTGGGAATTTTTCATTTATTTGCGATTTCTGGCTTGCATATAGGTTTGATTTTTCTGCTACTGAGGTTTTTACTCGCAAAATTGCTTGCTTTCAGCCTAGTTTTGCTTTCTCTTTTTTATAAGCAGTGCAAAATCCTATTCAACCAAATTAATATTTATTTTTATGCAGATAGTTTAGCGGTATGTTTGCTTTTGTTGTATTTAGATTTTATTGGAAGCCCGATAACAGCAATTCGGGCTTGGACTATGCTTTGCCTTTGGCTATGTATGCATTACTTCCTTCATTGGATGCCCACAACCTATATTCTTTTACTAATAGCAGTGAGTATGCTTTTGGTGGAGCCTAGTTTGATTACTTCTGTGAGCTTTCAGTTTTCCTTTTCCTCCGTTTTTGCACTTTTGGTTTATTTGAAATATTTTGCATACAAAGAAAGAAATGTAACTCTTTTAAAAAGCATAGGACTAAAAACAATATGGGTTTTTATATGGAAAAATAGAATCACACAAGCCCTAACTAAAATCATAGGAATCAGTTTTTTTATTAACCTTTTTATTTTACCTTTAGTTCTGTTTTATTTTGAACAAAAAAATTTGTTAGGATTTGTGAATAATCTTTTTCATATTCCTTTTATGGGTCTGCTTTATCTGCCTTCAGTTTTATTGGGTTTTCCGTTATTTTTCTTTAATGTTTTTCAGGAGGCAGAAATTCTTTACTTTGCTTTGATACAAAAGTTAGGAGACTTATGGTATGGAGTTATCCAAAAAAACACTACGCTAAATTCTGTAGTGATAGAAAAAATACCTTTTTTGCAACTAGAAAAAGAGGCATTAAATCTTATTTTTTGGCAATTTTATTTTGTAGTTTTGAGTGTAGTATTATTTTTTTACTACAAAAAGAGTAGCAACTTTTAAAAAAAATTCAATTTAAATCTATAGAAACAAGCCAGCCTTTTCCTTGATTTTAAGTATAGCCAATCCAAATATCCAAGCCAAATAGCCAAGCCAAATAGAATGGCAAATCTCTATTGATTGTTACGTTTTTTTTGTTTTTCTTCTTCTTGAGTTAGTTGTTTTTTTATTTGTTTGAATAGGTTTTTGTTGTAAGTATTCATTACTTGCTCAGATAAATAATAGATTTGTCTTAAATTAACATCTGAATAAAACAGCGGGTGCAGACTAGATTCCCTTAAAAATTTAGACACTCCCATAGGCAGTGCAATAATGGCAGGAGAATGTATATCTTGAACGATATCTTGGACTCTAATACTGGATGGGGATTTATTCATTTGAAAAGAAAGATTTTTTCCTCCTTTGAGGTTTGTAGAACTTATAGCGTAAATATATTGTTTCCTTTGGAGATAGTCGCGAATAAATTGTAATCTTTCTACGCTCACTCCCGTGCTGTATTGGATCTCTTGAAAACTCAATGGAGATTTACCTGTTTCAAAACGGTGCATAATCAAAACTAATACTTGTATTGTTTGATTGATTAAGGAAAGTGAAGAGTTTTGATAGGTTGTTTCTTGACCGTAAAAATAGTTTTGTTCCAGATAGGCGTAAAGGGAGCCCGAAATAATAATCGCCCAGAGCACAAAAAACCATATCAAAATGACTGGGGCTAAAGCTAAAATTCCATAAAAAATATTGAACCTCGCAAAATTGGAAATATAAATGCCTACTACATAATTGGCAATTTGTATAAGTAAAGCAACAATAGCCGCTGCTTTTAATACAGGTTTTTTTTTCACATACACTACGGGAAGATAAAGATACACAACAAACAAAACTCCTAGTAAAATTACATAGCTTATTAAGTAAGGTATTATGGCTTGAAAGAGCGGATAGGTAGCTCCTAATATATCCTCGCGTTTCAAATAGGGAGCTAATGAAAATAAAAATACAATAATAAAAGGTCCTAATATTATGGTATTGAGCAGAATATATGCGTTTTGATACCATTTTCTTCTTTCGTGACTATCCCATATTATGTTTATAATTTTTTCTATTTGTGAATAGGCTAATATTGCGGTCACTATTAAAAAAGGAAGTCCTATCGTGCCGATTTTTATAATTTGATTAGAGAGATTGTTTAAAAAAACACTTAAAGCATCTATGTATTCCGGAAAAACATACTGACCAACAAGTTTTGTCAATTTTTCTGCATCTTTTTTAGAAAGTGCTGCTAAAACAAAGAAAAAAAAAGCGTAGATAGGAACTATGGAAAAAAACGAAAGAAATGAAAGAGCTTGCGCCGATTTAATAATATCTAAGTCAAAAAATTTTTTATAAAATATATTTATTTTACCGTAGTTTTCTTTGGTAAAATAACGATTTTTTATCCAATTTTCGTAGAATTTGTTGATTATTTTGTACATAATTGGTTTTTATAGACCTTTGAATTTGCCAAATAGAACAAAACTAGCTGCGACGGCTAGCCAAATGGTTAGAGCAGGTGCGAAAATTTTTTTTAGCTCGCTGGAATACTGAAGAGCATTTCTTCACAAATGGCAAGAGTTAAAAATTTTTTTTAACGCTGCTTTGGCTAACTAGATAAGCAAATTCAAAAGTCTATTTTATAGTGTAGCTAAAGATTTTCCTAATAGATAAACCGAACAAAAAGTGTAATTTTGCATCTTTTTCTCTTCAAATAAACGATATTGCACAGTATTCAAGCCTTCCAGATTAGGCGGTTTTATTCCTCTTTTTACCATAGAAAAATGTTTTTTGTTTCTTTTAAACCTAGCCCGTAATTTTTGTTTTTCAAATATATTTTTAGAAATTTTTCCAGTGGGTGATACTATTTTGCTTTTTGGATGGGGTAAATTGAGATAATATCCCGAAAGATTTTTAATGGGTATGTAGCCTTGCAATAACAGCCTCATTAAAAAATCATCGTCCTCGTTACCATAGTGTAGGTAAAGATTGCTAAAACCATTGATTTGCTCAAAGGCTTCTTTGGTTAAGGATACTGCTCCTCCGAAGTGATGGTTGTATTTTCCTTGTGCTGATTTTTTATAAATTTCTTTATTTTTCTCACTATACTCTGAAATAAGTCGTATGGGTTGACTAAAGTAAGAATAATCTGCTTTTATAGGAACTAAATCTACATCGTGAAAACAATAGTAGTCAAAATTTTTGCCATACTTTTCTACTCCTATATTAAAAAGTGCCCCTTTATTCCAAAAACCAGAATCTTTTTGCTCTATTACAAAAATTTCGTATTTAATTCTTTGCTTTTTTAAAAAATTTCCTATCTTTGGAATAAAAATTTTTAAGTGTTCTGCACGATTTCTATAGGGAATAAAAATTGCTAATTTTTTACGAATGTTTTTTTTTATGACTACCCTTTTTTTTCTAAATTCATTGAGTTTCTTGCGAATTTTTGGAATAAGTTTTAAAGAATGAATAGGAACTGCCACTAAAGATGGATTCGCTTTGCTAAAGCTAAGAGAAATAGTAGCAATATCAGAGTTGTCGTAGTAGGAAAGTGCCAGACGATCTCGTAGATTCAACATTGTTTATAAATTAAGATTTTGAGATAATTTTGTTCTCTAACTGTTCATATTTTTCTTTGTTTAGGATAATATCCATTATAACATCAATTTTTTTTTTTCACAATAAATTTTATTTTGTATAGAACTATAAGTTTCACTAGCGGTAAGGGAGGAGTAGGTAAAACCAATATTGCTACAAACATGGCTTTGTTGTTGGCAGTTTCGGGTAAAAAAATTTTGCTTTTGGACGCTGATTTTGGTTTAGCCAATGTGGATATTTTGATGAATATTCAAATCAAAAATAATATTCTAGATTTTTTTCTGCATAAATTTAGTTTAGAACAAACTATTTATAAATATGAAGGTTTAGAGGATCACTTTCATATCATACCTGGAGTTTCTGGAATTAAAGAAATCACCGCTTTAACAGCGGAGCAACTGCTTTACTTGATAGAAGAAGTGGGTAAAATTTTGCCAAGATATGATTTTTTATTTATAGATACTAGTGCGGGTATCCACGACTCTATTTTAAGAATGAATGCATCTGCAGACGAAATTATTGTGATTATCAACCCTGAGCCTACTTCTATTACAGATGCTTTTGCTTTAATGAAAACTATGTATTTACACTATAATGTGAAAAAATTTAGTATTATCTACAACCGTTGCTATAAGAGTGCTTCTTTACAGCTTTTTAAAAGATTCAATCATGTAGCGGGTGAAATTAGTCAGCTAGATTTTCAACTCAAATATTTAGGCTATATTGAGGAAAACCCTAATATTTCTAAAGCTATTCAGGCTCGTGAGCTTATTATTTCTTATGAGCCTAGAGGCATTACAACTCAGCAAATTCAAAAAATTATGCAACAATTTTATGTAGAACATCAAGATAAGGGACAAGGGAATTTTTTGACTAATTTTTTTCGCTGGAACAAATGAGACCTTTGAATGATTTTTTTTTCGCTGGCGTCTCTGCAGGATTAAAGCAAAGCAAGAAACTAGATTTGGGTCTTATTTTTTGCTCAAAGCCTTGTGTTGTGGGGGGTATATTTACTCAAAATCGCTATCCTTCTCCGCATGTTCTTTACGGTAGAGAAATTTTACCTAGTCAAAATATACAGGCGGTTTTGGTTAATTCAGGGCAATCTATTGCGGGTATGGGCAAGCAAGGAATTCTTGCTAATAAAACTATTCTAAAAGTCGCTAGTAAAAACTTAAAAATTCCAACAAATCGTATATTAACTTCGGCAACTGGTATAATTGGCGAGGCTCCTAATATCCAAAAAATAGAAAAAGCCATACCTTCTTTACAAAATACACTTTCTGCTAATCCCAAAAATTTTGCCAGTGCTATCACGACTACAGATTTAAAAATTAAAATTTCTGATAAAAGTTTTTCTGTCTCTAGAAAAAAATATTCTATTGTAGGTATTGCCAAAGGTTCGGGAATGATTGCTCCCAATATGGCTACTATGCTGGCGTATATTATAACTGATTTTCCTTTTGCTCTCTCCGAAATTCAAATGATTACTCAGCTAATAGGATCTCAAAGTTTTAACTGCGTCACAGTAGACGGAGATACTTCTACAAGCGATAGTTTTTATTTGTTGAGTGCCTACTCTCAAAAATCACAAAATATATCTAAACAAGCAAAACAAGAGGCTATTAGATGTCTTTTAGAAGTTGCTCAAGATTTGAGTAAAAAAATAGCTGCAGATGGCGAAGGAGCAAAACATTTAATAGAATTAAAAGTAAAAAGAGCTAGTAATCTTAAAGTAGCTCGTAGTATTTTGCAAAAAATTTTAAATTCTCCTCTAATAAAATGCTGTATACACGGCGAAAATCCTAATTGGGGGCGTCTAATTATGGCATTAGGCAATGCTTTAGCCGAACAAGAACTGGATAATTTTATTCCCGCAAATATTAAAATTCAGGATTGTCTGATTTTTAAGAAAAACGCTCCTGTAAAATTTGATGAGAAAAAATTAAAACAAAAAATGAAAAAATTTGAGATAAATTTAGAAATAGATATGTTGGACGGTAAAAGCGAATTAACAGGATGGGGGTGCGATCTCTCTAAAGAGTATGTTAGTATTAATGCCGACTATGCAACATGAATTAAACATTATACTTTGTCTAAGCTGCGTTAAAAAAACAATTTGCCTTGCCTAGATTTTGTTTGAATCCAATCAAGACATAATCTATGCTATGGATTTTTCTGGAATCCGTAAGTTATAATCTCACCGTCGTACTCGCCACTTTCCGCTTCAGTTGCATAGTAATTTTGGGGGAATGAAGCATTAGTTTGGAATATTTTGTCGCCAATTCTTTTCGCCTCATTTTTAGTTTGGAAAAAACCCACTCTAATTCTATAAAAATATTTGCCGTTAGGGTAGGTATCAGAGACTATTTTTACAGGAGTTTTGTATGTATAGGCTTGGTAGCCTTCTTTAACTAATTTTTTTGTGATATTTAAAGCCTTTGATTTATATTCTTCTTCTATTGCCATTATTTGTAGACTATACTTATATTGCCCTTTATTAACAGTTTCACCAACAACCGTGTCATCAAAAAACTCACTTTGAGATTTTTCCACTAATTCTGGGGATTCAGGAGCAGTCTCAAGTAGTTCTGGGGATTCAGGAGCAATCTCAAGTAGTTCTGGGGATTCAGGAGCAATTTCAAGTTCTTGTTCGTCATTTTTTTTAGAAAAAAAACTAATGAACCTATCACCAAAAAGTTTTTTTATAAAACTATCTGCCTTATCTGTAGGTTTATTGAGTTCGCTAGTCGTTTTTTTGTCCTCGCTGTCTTCTTTTTTGAAAAATCCCAAAATACTAAATTTTTTAGTATTATCTTTGTTAGATTGGTAGGTATCTTGATTAGATTTTTGGGATCCACCTAAAAAAGTATTGTCGTCAAATGCAAGATAACGAAATTCAAAAGTAAGCAAACCTAAAAAAAGGAGCAAAAAACCACCGATAATAAAAACAGATAGTCTTCCTTTTTCTATTTTATACTTCTTTTTTTTAGAAGGGTAACCCGTTGGAGGGTGTGTGTCTATATCGTTCATAGCTTCTCTTTTGATTTCCATAAGTTTATTTTAGAATAATTTAGACCTTTGTCTAATAGTTTTAATTTATTATATAAAACTTGTCAAGTAATATATTATACAACACACAAGAGTCTAACAATATTTATACCAAAAAAAAAAAATTAAGCTAAAAATTTTATTTTATTTTGGGTTAGTTTTTACTTATTCTTCACTTTTTTAAGATGGGTGGAATCATTTAAGGTAACTTTTTAATTGTTTTATGATGGATATTTTAGAAAAAATCATTGCCAATACAAAAAAAGAAGTGGTTTATCGCCAAAATAAAATTTCTCTTATATCTTTAGAGAACTCATCCGAATATAAAAAAGATAGATTTTCTCTATCTCAAAGTATTTATCAGAAAAAATTGGCTATTTTAGCCGAAATTAAGTTTAGATCTCCTTCTAAAGGTATAATTCACTCCAAGAAGGACTCCTTGCAAATAGCCAGATTGTTAGGCACAGGCTACGAAGAAGTAGGGGCTGCTGCTATTTCTGTATTGACCGATGAAACCTATTTTGCAGGCAAAAAAACCTATCTAACAGAAGTAAGGAAGGTGACGAGTATTCCTATTTTACAAAAAGATTTTATTATAGAAAACTACCAAATAGTAGAAGCTCGCTCTATTGGTGCAGACGCTATTTTACTCATTGCTGCTGCTTTGACTCCTCAAAAATTGCGTAAATTAGCCCAATTTGCAAGGAGTTTAGAATTGGAAGTATTACTAGAGGTGCATTCTTTGGAAGAATTAGAAAAATATTTATTTCCAGAAATCAATCTTGTAGGAGTCAACAATCGCAATTTGAAAACTTTTGAAGTGTCTATTCAAAATTCTTTAGATTTAATAGAAAAAATCCCTGTTAATTATTGCAGACTTTCCGAAAGTGGCTTGCAAAAACCCGCAGATATTTTGCGATTAAAAAAAATAGGTTTTGACGGATTTTTAATAGGCGAAACCTTTATGAAAACAAAAAACCCTGCTCAAAGTTTAAAACAATTACTAATAGATCTTGATGCAAGCAACCAAAATTAAAATTTGCGGCAACTGTTTTGCTGAAAATATCAGGCAAGTAGCCGAATTAGCTCCTGATTATATGGGTTTTATTTTTTATAAAAAATCTCCTAGGTTCGTAAAACAAGAAAATTACATAGATATACTTGAAAATTTCCCAAAAATCCAAAAAGTTGGAATTTTTGTAAATGCGAGTTTGCAAGAAATTGAATCAAAAATCAAAAGACATCACTTTTCTCTGATTCAACTACACGGAGATGAAAGCCCAGATTTTTGTGAGCAGATAAAAAATTTAGGAGTGCTGGTAATTAAGGCTTTTGGTATAGGAGAAAATTTTGATTTCCCTATCCTAAATCTTTACAAGAAAATAGTAGATTATTTTCTCTTTGATACCAAAGGAAAAGGAGAAAATAAAGAAAAATATGGAGGTCTTGGGTTATCTTTTGATTGGAATTTGTTACGAAAATATAAAGATAACTTGCCTGTTTTTTTGAGTGGAGGCTTAAGTTTAGAAAATATAAACAAAATCCCTAGTTTTGATGGACTAAAAATTCAAGCTTTAGATTTAAATAGCTGTTTTGAAATATCTGCGGGTATTAAAGATATTACTCTTCTAAAACAAGCTTTAAATACCTCAGTATAGACGAACTAGAATTCCTAAGTTATTTATTTAACAACTTGCCAAGATAAGACTGTGAGATAAAAAATATTATCATCGAAAATATTGATATTACTTGCTTTTTTTGCAAAAGACTGGGTAGCAATACTCACTTTTTTATTTTGTATTTTGGCTAGAATTTTTATTTTTACCCCTTTGGGTAAATTTTGAAAAGACCTGTGATAATTGTTTAGGCTTTGAGAAGCAGGTGGTTTTAGATTAGAAAGAAAAATCAAGGCATAGTTATTAGCTGTTGCTAGATTTGCTTGCTCTTCTTTGGTGCTACTTTGTGTGAAAACTTTGTATCTTTTTGTAGGTTTAATATGGGTTGTTTTTTTAGACTCTGATCCAAAAAACTCTTCGTAAATACATTGATTGCCATTGTCGGATACACGAGCCTTTGCACGAAGATCTGTCTCAGTGGTTTGTTCTATAAAAAGCAAATAATTCTTACAACTATCTTTAGAAGTGGAACTTCTATAAGCTAATACATCTGTAACAACGACTGTATCTGTAATAACAAGGCTATGGAGGGATATGAGTTTTTGTTGTGCTGTAGTTTTTGTAGCCCTTTCTTTAGCATTATTTTTAATGACAGTTTTTAAATCAAGGATTTTTGCTGTATTTTGCTTTTTTGCTGGTTGGTTTTTTGGTTGAGTTTGCTTTGTG
The DNA here is from genome assembly GCA_965216635.1 of bacterium. Lineage (GTDB taxonomy): Bacteria > SAR324 > SAR324 > XYD2-FULL-50-16. The sequence continues at coordinate 768,226 of OZ244188.1, read as the reverse complement.
GAAGGTTCTATGGGTTTTATCTCTATTTCTTTGATTATCTTGTCTAATTCGGCACAGCCAGCAAAAAGCAAGACAAAAAATATAGCTAGTCTTAAATGCCTAGTAAAATACTTGGTAAAATGCTTGGTAAAATACTTGGCTGATTTAAAATTGATTGGGAGTTTCATATTTAGGTTTTTTTGTTTAATAGGTGATTTATAGTAAACTAAAATACTAAAAAAGTCATACGATTTTTGAATTTGCCAAATAGGACAAAACCAGCTGTTTAGCCTATACAGCGAGCTAAAAATTTTTTTAGACTTGCCTAGCCGTCACATAACACAAATTCAAAGGTCTAGTCAAGATATTTATTCGGAGAAAAATATTTTTTATTTTTTTACTTTAATTTTAAAGTTTAGCGAATTATATATTCTCAGATATAAAATAAGTATCATTAAAAAAATTATTAGTTGTAATAATATTATTTTTATTGTATTTTTAGTAAATCAATATTAAACACCAACAATGAGATGATATAATAGACCTTTGAATTTGCGTTATGCTTACCCCACTATTGGGGCTAGCCAAATGGTTAGAAAAGTGCAATTTTTTTTTAGCTCACTGGAATATCGTAGTGCCACAATAATGTGACCAGGCACTACAAAACTTGCATAATCCCAAAAAGAAATGTAAAAGAGCCAGTGGCTCTTTTACTATATCCTTTACTTTATCTTATGCAATAAGAGAGTATTTCAAAAGTTAAAAATTTTTAGCTCGCTGCATAGGCTAAACAGAACGCAAATTCAAAAGTCTATATAAGTAATTTATAGGAAAAAGGGTAACCTATAAACAACTCATAAACTTTAAAAAAACAATGAATAAACTAAAACAACAAAATTCTTTAGCGGTTGCAAATTTTTTTATCAGGCAACCTAATAATAGAGATGTAGATAATTTAAAACTAAATAAATTAGTTTATCTTGCTTTAGGGTTTTGTCTAGGTATAGAAAGCTTTGATTTATTTAAGGAAGAAGTACAGGCGTGGGAATATGGTCCTGTAATACCTGAAATTTATCATAGATTTAAAGACAAAAAAATTAAAGATGGACGTATTCAAGATAAAGATGCTACAGAAGAGAAAATAAAAGAGAAAAACTCAGAAATCAGTGAATTGTTAAGTGCGGTTTGGAGAGTGTATAATGGTGTCAATGGAGTTGCTTTAATAAAATTAACACATCAAATAGGTACGCCTTGGTCTCTTTATTACAATGGAACGAGAAATAAAATTATAGATAAAAAATTTATTAAAGAATATTATAAAGTTTTCCTAGATAAGTATGAACATTAAATTCAAAAACATCACAAACACACTAGAAAAAAAAGTTGAAACAATGATTGTTACATCAGAACCGACAGATGAACTGATTCATATAATAGAAAGATTTCAAAACATTGTTTTGAAGGATCATTATGCCTTGAAAGCCTTTCAAGTAACTAAGTATTGGGTGGTTTTCTTATGTATAGTGACAGTTTTACAATTTGTACTACCTATATGCCATTTTGGTAGTAAATTGAGTGATTGGCAATTTTCTGTATTATTAGGCTCTGTTTCACTTGCTATATTTGGATTTTGGCTGACTGTAGGTAAGTCTCTATTTCCACAAAATAAATAACTTATATAGACCTTTGAATTTGCCAAATAGGACAAAACCAGCTGTGACGGCTAGCCAAATAGTTAGAACAGGTGCAAAAAAAAATTTTAGCTCGCTGGAATACTGAAGTATTTCAAGAGTTAAAATTTTTTTTTAACGCTGCATAGGCTAAACAGAACGCTAATTCAAAGGTCTATTATAGTTCAAAGGTCTAAAAATAGCAAATAGCAAAAGTAGAGACTCTCTAGTCTCTAGTCTCTAATCTCTAGTCTCTACTCTCTGGTCTCTACTCAGGGCTTTTCTCTACAGATTTTTAAAAAAAGCGAAGCACGAAGCGGATATAAATAGCATTCGTGGATTTCACCTTGATTGCACGATGCTCTGTATTGGTGGTTGTGCTTCGCACATTGCCTCTTCTGGTTTCCGTTTTTGTTTGGGTTCGGGTAACCTCTATCCTATTATCTGGGGAACCATTAGCATCAAGCCTGTTATTTGGGTTTAATCCAAGAACCAAAGAATTTTCTCTCTTTGTATCAGTATTCGTAGCTTCATCATATACTATTTTGTAGGTTGGTGTTGTTGTTGAGACTACAACATTTTTTTCTACTGAAAGAGAGCTTCCAGTCCAAAGAGCACCTGCTTCTAGGAAAAGGTTTTTGGTTATGGAGTAGGCGTAACCAAACTGTACCGCTGGAGCTGTTTTGGACGTTGAACCTAAGTCAGTATCCAAAGCCAAATTAGCCAAACCAGCGCCTACAGAAAACCCGTAGGGCAGAAAATAATTCGCAACCGCAATTACAGAGTTGAGCCTGTTGTTTCCTTCTGTTAAAGCGTAGTACTGCAAAGAGACTCCCCATTTTTCCAAGTTGTAACCAAACAGGATTCCGTAGCCGCCTAGCGAATCAGTCCGTGAAAAATTGGGGCTAGAAATAGTAGGAGCGTCATCAACATCTCTAGTGCTAGTTGTTACTATGTCACCGATACTACCAAAACCTAGCTCAGTAAACATGTCTTTACATAAATTATTTCTTTCTAGACCAAGGCTTGTCAAGTATGAATTAGTAAACGTACTTAATTTTCCACGAGTTACATCTAAAGAGTAGATTGTATTTATAGATTCATCCTCACTTCCTAACTTACAGATGGTTTTAGCATCCTCAATTCCCTCATCCTGTGACGCTCCGCTGAGCCCATTTGGGGTACTTGTCCAAGTCTGCAAAGAAACGGTATTAGAAATAAAAGCAATACCACTTAGTGAAGTATCAAATGTTGCACCTGCATAGCTATTGCTCACTGCTGTGATCTCAATATTTGCAGATACCTCCTCTTTTGTTGTTGTTGTCCTAATATTGCTAGTTTCTGTCGTTATCTCAAAACCCGAAACAAAAGGACTAACCCCCACAAACCAACCCTGCTGTCTGTCCTGTGCTTGCAGCATCCCCTTCCCTACAAATAGGGAAGCAAACAGAATCACACCTAGCAGGACTGTCCATTGGAACGCCCCACGAAAACTCGCCCCCTGAAAACCAGCGTGAGCTACTTTTGCCTTATAATTTTTAAGAGGCATTTGCCTTATGCTCCCTTTGAAAGCTCTTTTTAAATTTTTCATTATAATATTTATTTATGGTTAATTAGAGTTAAAAAAAAACTCTGTAGTTCAAGATACTAAAATATTCACAATAAAGTCAAGTTTTATAAATTCTGCTTTATACCTTTTTTTAAAAAAATTATCTCAAAAATTTAATAACAATAAGCTGCAAAGGACATTCTAGGCAAAAATTAGGCATATTTTTCGCCAGTTATCTTACTTTTTGACTGTGCACTATAGTATAGACTTTTGAATTTGCCAAATAGGACAAAACCAGCTGTTTAGCCTATGCAGTGTTGAAAAAAATTTTTAACTCTTGAAATACTTTTCTTTTGCTATCTATTTCATAAGTGCTATAGTAAAAGTTCAAAACAACCAAATGTATGAAAAATTGAAATATAATAAGCTTTTTGTGCAAGAGTGCCAGTGGCACTCTTGCTGGTAGACAATAATAAATCTACACCAAAAAAGTTGGCACTTTTACGTTTCTTTTTGGGAATTATGCGAATTTTGTAGCTCTGCTCCCAGGCACTACTATATTCCAGCGAGCTAAAAATTTTTTTTGCACTTTTCTAACCATTTGGCTAGCCCCAATAGTGGGGTAAGCATAACACTAATTCAAAGGTCTCATTAAAAATATGCAAAATTCAAAATTTCAAGTTAGTCAGACAGGGTATTATGGAGAATTTGGCGGTGCTTATATTCCAGAGATGTTACATTCCAATGTAGAAGAGCTACAAAATAATTACCTTAAAATTATAACTTCAACAGAATTTCAAGCAGAGTTTCAGGATTTATTGAAAAACTATGCTGGTAGACCTACTCCTCTTTTTTACGCAAAAAATTTTTCTTCACATTACGGAAGTAAAATTTATCTCAAAAGAGAAGATTTAATGCACACAGGGGCTCATAAACTCAATAACTGTATAGGTCAAGTGTTGTTAGCAGAAAAAATGGGTAAAAAAAGAATTATTGCTGAAACAGGAGCGGGACAGCACGGAGTAGCGACAGCAACGGTGTGTGCTTTGCGAGATCTGGAGTGCATTGTCTATATGGGGGAGGTGGATATGCAAAGACAAAAACCGAATGTAGAGCGAATGAAAATTTTAGGAGCAGAAATTCGTCCAGCCTTATCGGGGAGTCGTACTTTAAAAGATGCCACCAATGAAGCAATTCGCGATTGGATCAATAATCCTCAAAATACGCACTATATTATTGGCTCTGTGGTGGGTCCTCATCCTTATCCGGATATGGTTTCTCGTTTTCAATCTGTAATTAGTGAAGAAATAAAGTGGCAATTAAAAGAAAAAAACGAAAAACCTGATAATATTATTGCTTGCGTTGGAGGAGGTAGCAATGCTGCGGGTGCTTTTTATCATTACACGGACGAAGAAGTAAATTTGATAGCAGTAGAAGCAGAAGGATTGGGTTTAAAAAGTGGTAAATCTGCTGCTACTACTGCTTTGGGAAAAGAAGGCATTTTGCACGGTAGCAAAACAATTTTAATGCAAACTGAAGATGGGCAGATTACAGAGCCTTATAGTATTTCTGCTGGTTTGGATTATCCTGGTATAGGTCCCCTTCATTCCTATCTTTTTCAAAGCAAAAGAGCTAAATTTTACAGTGCTACAGATGAAGAAGCTTTAAAGGCTGGCTATTTTCTAAGTCGTTTAGAAGGAATTATTCCTGCATTAGAATCGGCTCATGCACTAGCTATTTTAGAGAAAATTAATTTTAAAAAAGAGGAAATCACAGTGCTGATTCTTTCAGGTAGAGGAGATAAGGACTTGGAAACTTATATTAAACATTCCTAATTCAACAGTCTCTAAACATTATAATGCAAAATAGAATACTAGAGCTATTCAAAAGAAAAAAATCGCAAATATTAAATATTTACTATACTGCGGGATTTCCTAAACTTGATGATACTTTAAAAATAGCTCTTGCTTTAGAAAAAGCAGGAGTAGATATGATAGAAATAGGTATTCCTTTTTCCGATCCTTTAGCAGACGGTCCCATTATCCAACAAAGTGCCAAACTATCTTTGGCGGGTGGAATGACTCTAAAAATACTTTTTAAACAACTAGAAAAATTAAGACCTCTAATTAATGTGCCAATTTTGCTTATGGGTTATCTCAATCCTGTTATGCAAATGGGTATAGAAAATTTCTGCAATGCTTGTAAAAAAGTAGGCGTAGATGGGGTTATACTCCCCGATTTACCTTTTTTGGAATATCAAAATTATAAAGACAACTTTGAAAAGAATAATCTTTGTAATGTTTTTTTGATAACTCCGCAAACATCACAATCTAGATTGCAACAAATGGATAAAATAGCGAGGGGGTTTTTGTATATTGTATCTGCGAATAGCACCACAGGAACAGAAAAAAAAAAAGATGACGCTCAAAAACTATACTTTCAAAAAATTCAAAAAACTGCTTTAAAAAATCCTTGCTTAATAGGTTTTAATATTAAAGATAAGAGCAGTTTTGCAGAAGCCTGTAGCTACGCTAGCGGGGCTATTGTAGGTAGTGCTTTTATTCAATATTTAGAGAAAAATCCTGCCAATTTTTCTGAATCTATTGGTAATTTTGTTAAAAAAATCAGAGGATAGTAAGATGCTATTGATTTTTTAAGAAAATAATATTAGAATGTCTTTATAATTGCGAGAATAGCTCAGCGGTAGAGCACAACCTTGCCAAGGTTGGGGTCGCGGGTTCAAATCCCGTTTCTCGCTCCATGGCGACGTAGCCAAGTGGTCAGGCACAGGTCTGCAAAACCTTGAACGTCGGTTCGAATCCGACCGTCGCCTGACTCGGTTTTAACTTTCATTTTTATTAAACTATGTTTCAAATTTTACTAGTATTTCATATTATAATATGCGTTTTATTGATTCTTATTGTTTTAATGCAGACGGGATTAGGTTCTCAGTTGGGAGCTACTTTTGGAGGAGTTGGACAGGTCAATCAAATACAAACACCAGAAAATTTAGTAGGAAAATTGACCACAGTTTTAGCTATTATTTTTATAGTAACTTCTGTATCATTGGCTGTGCTTTCTTCTAATGAGGCTTCTGTTCTTGACAAAGAAAAATCTGGTACTAATCAATCCCAATAAATTCAAATTGTTGGTCTCAAAAATATTTTTATTTTAAAACGAATTTTGGTTTTTTAAAAATACCCTAAAATATTTATGAAATTTTTTTTTTGGATTTTTTTTTGTTTATCCGTACATATTTTCGGCATACCTATTTTTGCTGCTACAAGCGAATATAAAAAAATTACCGTCAACGTTATTGAAGCACAAAAAAATCTAAAACAGTTTTTTATTCAAACAGAAACAACAACCTACGAATTTCCGAATGCTAGCTTGAAAAAAAAATCTACCCTTAAAAAAACAGGTGATTATACTCAAACAATCATTTGGATTCGTGATGATTTTCTAGCTGTAAAAACTTTTAGTTCTTCTAAAAAATTAGTACATTTAGTTGTAAAGCAAAAAAATAAAAAAAATATATCTGAAATTTTAGATAAAAAAAATAAATTTTCTTTTTTGGAAGTATTCCCTGTATTCACTCAATTTTATCCAAAAACAGAAATTGCGCTTAGACAAAATTATCAAAATTTAGGTGTTAATTACCATAAAGTCCAAATCGTAAAGAAAGATTTAGATTTTTTTTACCAGCTGGGTACGGAATATTTTTATATTCTTATCAATAGAGAAAATTATAGGACAGAAAAAATACAACGCACCCTCTACTACAAGGATCAGCAATTAAAATATGAAATTTTTTTAAAAAACTGGCATCCTGAGCAAATGTTTATTCCTCAAACTATAGAACATTATCTCAATGGTTATCTTTTTAAAGTAGATAAAATAATTTCTCTTTCTCTGACAGGTTCTAAAAAAAGAAAGAAAGCCTTTATTAAAAAATATAATGAATATCTTTAAATTAAATAAATTTCCTTGTTTTTTATGGGGGATTGTTGTTTTTTCTTTGATGAATCCGATGCTTTTTGCTCAATCTGCTCCTTTAGATAGAATATTAATCACTGTAGATAAAGAAACTATCACACAAAATGAACTTTTTTTGATATTGAAACAGTATGAAATAGAAACTAGCACGGTTTTATCACCACAAGAAAAAGCAAACCTTATTAATGATTTAATACTGGAGATTTTACTAATAGCAGAATCTAAGCAATTGGGAATTAACATTGGACCCAGAGATATCAATCAAGCTCTACTTAATTTCCAAAAATCAAATCAATTAAATAATAAAGATTTAGAACAACTATTAAACGATAGAGGACAGAATATTCGCTATTTTAGGAAGGAAATCAGGAAAAAACAAATAGGAGAACTTATGTTGCGTCGTCTACAGGTTACTATTGAAATCAGTGATGAAGAAATAGCACAGCTTTATCAAGCACAATACCCCACACAAACTTTTTACCATATAAAATTGCTACTTAAAAAGCAAAATCCTGAAGAATTGTTTGAAATTCGGAAAGTAGCAATACAGAACAATAATTTTGGTGAACTAATTTTAAAATATTCCGATGATCCTTTTGTACAGCAAAATAAAGGAGAATTGCCGCCCACAACTATAGAGGACATGGTTACAGAATTTGCTGATACTATTAAAATCCTTAAAATAAATGAAATCAGCGAGCCCATTAAGACTAATGGAGGTTACTATTTAATCCAGCTAATTAAAAAAAGTGAAAATTCTGAAGTAGAGCTGGAATCGGTGAGTTTGTTATTAAAAGAAGAAATTTATAAAAAAAAATATAAACCTACCTTAGATTCTTACATTAAAAATCTTCGTGCAAAATACCGTGTCGTTATTAAAGATCCAAAGATTATTCAATTATTAGAGGAATTTGGATATAAATTTTAAGACCATTGCATTGGCTTAGCTAGTTTATAGCCTAGCTTATTGCTTTAACTATTTATGGTTGTTTGAGTTTTATAGAGACCTTTGAATTTGCCAAATAGGACAAAATTAGCTGAGACGGCTAGCCAAATGGTTATAATAGGTGCGAAAAAAATTTTTAGCTTGTAGGAATACTGAAGAGTACTCCTTCACAAATGGCAAAAGTTTAAAATTTTTTTTCAATGCCGTGGTGCCACAATAATGGGAGCAGGGCACTATAAAACCTTGCATTAAGCAAGAATGTAACTGTGAAACAGCCCTTTGGTTGTTTCACAAATAGCCCATAAAAAACAATAAGCTTGGTTTGGCTAAACAGCTAGTTTTGTCCTATTTGGCAAATTCAAAAGTCTATACTATTTGCAAAAATAATATCTGCCGTCACAGAACGTCAATGCAATGCTCTTATTTTACTAATTTATCTTATGAAATATTATTCTATAAGAAATCTATTATTGATAGTTTTAGGGATTTTTCTAGTAGACAGTACTTATGCTAAGTCTTTTTTAAGCGATGGTAATCAAAAACAGTCTACTTCCAATATTTTCATTCAACTCAATAACCTTCATCTAGATAGCAAAACATTTTCCGTTCAAAAAGAATATCACCCTGCAGTCGTTTTTGACGTGTTAGATTATTTTAAAAAAAAAAAATACAATCAAGCTTTCCAGTTGCTACAGAGCATCCAAGCTCCTAAAAAAATCCAAAGAGATAGTATTTATGCTATATATCTCTATCTTTTGACCTATTTTTATTTTTTACAGGGTGATTTTGAGAATACATTAAATAAGAGTAATGAATATTTAAAATATTTTCCACAGTATAAAGATGTTTACCAAATGTTTTACTATAATCTTTATGCTTCTTATAAGCTAAAAACCAAATTTGTTTTTGAAACTTCTTTGAAAGCAGATTTTTTGCAAAAATTCCAACCTACTTCCCTAATAAAACCTTTTAAAGAATTAATTATTGATTATTCTCAAGCTAAAGCGAAATCTGGACTCATCAAGCATCTTTCAGAAAAAGAAGATAAAAAACTCATACTAGACTCTATCCCAAAAATTTATAATACAGAGCTTTTAGCTAACTTTGAGAAAACATTTTCTAGTCCTGAAATCAATGAAAAAGCTTTTTTAAGAAAAATAAAACTTATCAGTTTTCAGCAAAATCAAGAAGAAGCGAAAAAAAATATTTCTTTAATAATTCAACAATCCCAAGCATATAGTCCTAAAACATTGAAAAAAGCAGAAAATTTGAGCGAAAATATCCAAAAAAAAAAAATAAAAATTGGAATTTTACTACCTTATTCTATTCAATCTACAAAAATAAGGAATATTGTTTTAGATATTCAAACAAGTATTAATATTTTTTTTAAAAATAAAAACACCCAATATGAGTTTATTTTTGAAGACACTGCTTTAAAGCCTGATGTTGCCGTAAAATCTTTTAAAAAACTCGTAGACAAAGACGTAATTGCTGTTATTGGTCCCTTGTCAAGATTAAATTCTAGAGCTTTAAGAAAACAAACTTCAAACTACAAGACCCCTTTATTTTCTTTAACTACAGAAGAATTTCTTGGCAAAGACTATCCTTATTTTTACCGTTATCAGAGAAATTCTTTTCACGAGAATGAAATTTTAGTGCGATATTGTATAGGATACTTAAATGCAAAAAAATTTGTTGCTTTTTATGATTCTGAGGAAAGTTATCAAAAAGCACTTCATTTCAGCAAAGAAGTAGAAAAAAACGGAGGACAAATTATAGCTATAGAAAAAATAAAATCAGACTCTATAGATTCACTAAGAAGTACTTTTAGAAAAATTACAGGAATTTATCGTTATCTTAATAGTAGAGAAGAAATAACTTTTCAAGAACTTGCAGAAAAAACACCAGAACCCGGTATAGATGCATTTTATCTTGCTATATCTCCTTCAAAGATCCGTCTAATTAGCTCTTTTTTTTCTTCGTATAATTTAAAAAACGCTTATATTTTAACCAATGGAATATTCCAAAATTCTCAACTCAATTTACTTGAATTAAACAATCTCTATTTTACAGATAATTTTTCTTTTTCTATAAAAAATCCTTTGTATGCAGATTATCTCGAATATTACAAAATCACACAAACAAGAAAACAGCCTTCTATTTATGCTATAGCAACTACAAACCTACTCAATTATTTAAAACAACTTATTTTTACTTTTAATATCCAATCTGCTAAAGATTTAAAACTTCGTTTGGATTCATTAGAATTTATAGATTTTTTTGAAAAACAACTAAAAATTGACGCTAATGGAGAAATTAGTAGCCCTTATACTATTTACCAGCTTAAAAATAAAAAAATAGTGCCAGTTTTTTAGAAAAAAAAAATTTCAAACCAAAATAAAAAAAAAAATCCTAAAAATAGACCTTTAAATAGATTATTAGGTTCTATTTAGTATAAAGACTAGCCTTGTATCTTTTTTTTGTTTAACCCCTATATTTTGTTGCTATTGCTATGGTTCTCTAAAAATATCATTTTACTTATGGTAATAGCCCTTACCATAACATTAAATTAGCACCCCAACTACATAAAGCTATTTATTCTGAATCTATCAGATTTATATAAAATCTGTTTTTTCAAATAATCCATTCCTAATGGCAAAGTCTTTGCAAGAATGTAATCGTAATCATCAATTTTCGCACAAGGATTATGAAAAAATTTATAGGTAAAGTAGTTTTTGGCAAAATAGTTTTTATAGTTATTCTAATAACTTTAACATTAATTCAATTTCCACTCAATCCGCAAGGAAACAATTTAGACGAACAAATAAATAATTCGTCAGTATTATCTACTCAATTGTCTGCTCAAGAAAACGATTTAGACGAGCAAATAAATAATTTGCCAGTATTGTCTGCTCAAGAAAACGATTTAGACGAGCAAATAAATAATTCGCCAGTATTGTCTGCTCAAGAAAACGATTTAACGAAAAATTTATTTTCAGCACCTCAAAAAAATAAATCTCTACCGAATCAAGAAGTAGATTTTTTGGTAAAGAATCAAACTCTATTGATAAATACTGAACCAGTATCGGTGCTCGCTCAAAACAGTAATTTAATACAAGATTTAAGTATAAATACACAAGAAAATTTATACGCTCAGAAAAACACTTCACAAGAAAGCGGTCCTATACTAGATACTTTAATATCAGAGGATCAAGAAATTTATAATTGGGAGTTTATAGGAAAAGTAGTTGTAGATTGGGATATAAAATCTACTACTTTTTCTCCAACCGTAGGAAATGAAAAAAAAACAGAAACTTCCAATGATACATTTTACCTTGATCTTTCTTATAAAAAGAAAGAACAGGTTGGAATAAATTTAGAATTGTATCCTAGTAAAAATTTAAAATTAGAAAGTTTTATAACATTTATGATTGCAAGTGTCAGATTTAATACAGGTTTTAATTACGATACTAGACAAGATTTTAATAAGGCTACAGGATATTTCCAAGTTTCTGGTAGAGATGGGTTTTACGGGAGGATTTTTAAAGATAAGGGTTTAGAATCACCGCATCAAGGAGGAGACAATTTAATTGTTGAAACTGAAAAACAAAAAAGCTCTATTAAAAATAGAGAAAACTCTATTACTGAAGCTATAGAAAGCTACACTTTAGATAATGATTATTATAATGGGTTAGAAGTAGGTTTTGCTAGAAAAAATATTAATTTCAAAATAATTCTAGAGTTAGGTGCTGGAATTTCTTCTGCCTTTGGAAGCCAGAAATATGATAATGCAATTTCCTTAATAGATTTTTATAACGCAGCTATTGACAGTAATAGCATTTTCACAAATGACACTTATTTTGGTACAACCACTGCTAGTTTAGATGCTGCTTATCAAAAAATAAATTCTATTTTAGTTTTTGCTGATTCTGCGAATGTTATTGCTGCTGCAGGAAATTCTCCAGCAATTACTTCTCTGATTTCTGAGGCACAGTCTTTTATTACTGATGCAAGGAGAGCAGGTGCTACTGCATCATCACTAACACCAACTACAACTAACGATATCTATCAAACAACTGTTCTCAATTTTCATAGATCTGAAGAAGTTTATAATTTATTTAACAATATAGCTTTAGAAGTTCTTGGTTTGGATATCAATAATTATAAAAATAGAGAATACGCTACTAGCGATCTATTAGCTACAGATGCTGTAAATGCTATTGATGATTTTTTATCTGCTAAAACCTTACTAGAGAACTCTGTCACTAATATAGTCCCAGATTTTGAACCTTTTCCATCGGATACAGTTTCTGGAAATATTGCTCTTAAATTTGATCATCAGTGGAAAAGCATATCTTATGGATTACTAGCAACTAAAGGGTCCTATAGTGGAAAAAACTGGTTTGGTAATACTTCTATAGTAGGGGGAAGTTTAAAATTCAAAATAGGGAGGAAATTTAATTTTTTTGTAAATAGTTTTAATTCCAGTTTAATTACCACCTATGAAGATAAATATTTTATAAATTCTACCACAAAAAATATTGATATTAAAACCGAAAATTTAACCTCTAATTTAAATTATGGAATAGACTATACTTGGGGTAGTAAATCTGGTTTATCTCTTGCCATAAGTAATGGAGAAATTACACAAAAACACAATTCTACTACAGGCGCATTAGCTCAATATGAGAAAAAAAACAGCCACAGTATTACAGAAATAGGTTATAAAACTAAATTTGGAAGTATTGATTTTAAGGCAGGAATCGCCAACGTTGTAGAACAAGGAAAAAGCACTGTGAATCAAAACTTACCGAGTTTAGATGGAAGTCACAACCTAGTGGATGGAGATAAATTGACTACAACTATCTATAAAGTGAGGTTTGAACAAAATTTTTAAACTCCTTCTCCGATTTTATAGGATTTTACCTTATCTTTCTCTCTAATCTTTTAGACACCAAAGAGAGCGAAAAACAGATCACAAAATAGATAGCCGCAACAGTCAACCAAACTTCAAATCTCAAATTTGAAGTAGCTATCACATTATTTGCCGAAAAACTTAATTCCTGAATGGATATAATAGATAAAATTGTAGAATCTTTAACTAGATTAATGCACTGCCCTGTTAAAGCGGGAGTAATTTTAAAGATCGCTTGAGGTAGTACTACTTCCTTTAATACCCTAAATCTAGCTAATCCCAAACTAAAGGCTGCTTCCCATTGGCCTCTTTCTATGGAGCGAATACCCGCCCAAATAATTTCTCCCATGTAGGCTGCTTCCAAAAAAGCTAAACTTACAAACCCTGAAATAAAATTTTCCAATAAAGTAGGCTTAATAAAAAAAAATGCTAAAAAAATTTGCTTAGGTTTAGAAAGGTTATAAATAAAGCTATCTAGACCTAAATGGGGAAGGATTTGTGAACTAAAAAAAAAATAAGTTAAAAACAGAAAAACTAAAGGAGGAATATTGCGTACAAAATCAATGTAGCTGATGGCTAGCCAGCGAAATAAAGGCGTTTTGCTGTTTTTCATAATAGCGAGCAAAAAACCTACTAAAAGAGCTATAAAAAAAGACCAAAGGATGATTTTTAGGGTGCTAATCAATCCTAAAGAAAGGGTATTAAAAAACCATTCTTTTTTTTCTGGATGCCATCTAAAAAAGTAGCCCCAAAGATCCTCCCATCTCCATTGATAAACAAGAGTATTTTGGATTTTATTATAAAAATAAAAACCAATAGCAACTACAAAAAGAAAAATGCTCAGGTCAATAAAACCTAATTTTTTTCTTTTTGTAGTAATAAAATTTCTCAAGGTTTCCTGCAATGACTATTTGAACCCTACAGCATCTGCCCAATCCAAAGTAGCAAACCAATAGTTATGTCGTTTTTTTAACCAGCCATTTTCTGTATTTTTAACAATCCACTGATTTAAGAATTCTAATATTTTTTCATCGTCCTTTCTTACTGCTAAACCTTCAAACCATTCCTGTATTATTTCATTGACAGGCCGAAACAATACATCAGGGTTTTTGTATATCATATGGGATGGTTGTGGTTCAGAAGCTAAAGAAGCGTGGACATTGCCGTTGAGAACTTCTTGTTCCACTTGAGATTCTTCGTCAAAAAGCAAAAGTTCTGCCTTAGGAAGAAGTTTTTTTGCTAAAATAGCAGGAGTAGCTCCTCTACGAACGGCAAGTTTTACTTCGGAGCTATTAAAATCATCTAGTGAATCAAAGCCTTTTGCTTTTTCTTTGTGAGCGTAAATACCAAAACCAGAGCTCGCATAAGGATTGGAGAAATTCAATTTTTCCTTCCTTTCCTCTGTAATACTCATCCCGCTAATAATAATATCAAATTTTTTAGCTAGTAAGGATGGAATAATTCCGTCCCAAGCGGTAGGAATAAATTCAATTTCTACTCCAAGTTCTTCTGCTATGGATTTGGCTACATCTATCTCAAATCCTACTAAATCTCCTTGTTTATCTTTCATAGCCCAAGGAACAAAAATGCCTAATCCCACCTTCATCACACCTCGCTCTTTAATAGTATCAAGAACGCTAGGAGCTTCCTTTTTACAGCCAAAGAACGATAAAGAAATCAGAAACGTTATAAAAACATTTCTTAGTATCATTTTATACATCATAATTAATTATTTTTGGTTAATAAAAACCCTGCCAAATCAATGCACCTATGTAAGGAGTTGAGTAAGAACAGCAACCTAAATAGTCCGTTCTATAAGTCTCTTTGATAGTCATAATGATTATGTAGGGGAGTTAAAATACTTTTTTTCAATAAATCTAATGAAAAAAGTTAATATAAAATTTATAATAAAGTAAATAATCGCAATTGTAAACCACACCTCAAAAACCAAAAAAGTGTCAGCAACTAAATTTCTGCCAACAGCGACTAAATCTAAAATTGCGATTACGCTTACAATAGAAGAATTTTTAATCAAGGAAAGCAATTGACTAGTTAAAGGAGGAATAACTATTTTTAAAGATTGAGGTAAAATCACTTTTAAAAGAGTTATTTTTGTATTTAACCCAAGACTACGAGCTGCTTCCCATTGTCCTTTTTTAATAGCTTGAATGCCTCCACGAATAATTTCCGAAGAATAGGCTCCTTCAAAAAAAGATAAGCACAAAATTCCCGCCCAAAACCTATCCAGAAAAAGTAAAGGAGCAAAAATATAATAAAATATAAATAGTTGTATCAGAATGGGAGTATTGCGGATCAGTTCCACATAAACTCTAGAGAAAAAAACCCCACTAATAGAATTGGATAAAGCTAGAAAAGCAGAGAAAAATCCTAAAAAAATTGCCAGAATCAAGCTTAAAATAGAAATAACAATAGTGAGTTTTAATCCTTTTAAAAAAACCCCAGCTTGCCATCCTTCTGCACTATTATTGAAAAAAAACTTTGGAATTTCTCTTAATTGCCACTGATAGCCCAAACTTTGATTGCCCAGATAAAACAAAAAACCGATCCCTGAAAGAATGCTCAAATAAAGCAGTAAATCTTTTTTTTTTTGCAACAAGCGAATCATTTTTGATTTTCTACTGTTTTATTAGCGGATAGTCCAGATTTTTTTTAAAGCCTCCCAAACAATTTTTTTATCCATTTTAGATATACCACGAACCCTATCTAAAAAAAGAATAGGGTATTCATGAAATTTAAATCCAGCTTTAAAAGCTTTGGTTTTTAACTCTATTTGAAAAACATAGCCATCGGCAAAACTTTTTTCTAAATCTATACTTTCTAAAACTGCTCTATTCCATAAATTGAATCCCCCGGTTAAATCCTTAATTTTTGACATTAAAATAATTCTAGCATACAAATTTCCGCCATAACTAATGAATTTTCTAATCCAAGACCAACCGAAAATACCCCCTCCTTTGGTGTAGCGACTACCTATAACAAAGTCGTAGTGAGATAACATTTGAAACATTGTTGGAATATACATAGGGTTATGAGATAAATCGGCATCCATTTGAAGAAAAAAATCATAATTTTTCTTTAAACTAGCTTTAAAAGCAGATATATAGGCACTACCTAAACCTAATTTTTTAGACCTTTTTAAAATATCCACAGTGCCCTTTATTTTTTTAGAATAGGTTTTAATTTGTTTCACTGTATCATCCTTGCTATTATCATCTACAAAAAGCAAATTGGCATGAGGAACATGTTTAGCAAGAGTTTCCAGCAAAATTTGAATATTAGAGCCTTCGTTAAAAACAGGGATGATAATAATCAGTTTTTTAAGATTAGCCTTCATATCATTTAAGCCCTTATTTTTTATTTTTTTAGTAGTTTTTAGTGGAGTCATTTTGACTTTTAATTGTATTTTAAATTATAATAAAGACTTTTGAATTTGCCAAGTAGGAAAAACCTAGCTGTGACGGCTAGGCAAGGCACAAAATTTACAAAAAAACGGAGCATACACGATAGTATGTGAGCATTTTTTGTAAATTTTTAATGGCGTAGCAAAAAACACTACAAAACTTAAAGCTAACACAATATAGACTGCAAAAGAGCCACTGGCTCTTTTGCTAAAGCTTGTATAGAGTGAAAGCAATAAGCTTGTTTTAGCTAAACAGAACGCAAATTCAAAGTCTATGATAAACTAAAAATTAAAATTTTTAAAGCCCATTTTATGCAAGAACAAGAAACAATCAATTTAGCTTCCGCTATAAAAAACAGTAGCTATAAAATAAGCAAAGAAAATTATCAAAAATTAGAAAAAAAGAAAAATTTTCAAAAATGGAGTGAATGTCTAAGTCAAGAAGAATGGCTTGTTAAACTGCATTACTTAAGAACCGGTTATAAAGAAAAAAAAATTCCGTCAGAAGAGTTTCATTTAAAAGAAAAAAAATTAGTCGTGCAGTGGTGGGCGAAATTCTGCTCCCCCCCAAATAAAACCTAAAAGTAAGACCTAAAAGTAAAACCTAAAAATAAGAACTCAAAATGAACCTTCCAAATGAAACAAAAAAAAGAAAAAAATAAAAAAAAAATATTTTTAAGTCTTGAAGGAAGTTCTGGTGATTTTTCCTTATCTGTTTTTGCCGTATCTCAAGCTAAAGTTTTTATGCTTACCAAAGAAGAAATCTACCCCTCAAAAAATTACACAATCTCTGAATATCTTATACCTGCATTAGATTCTATTTTAAAAAAAACAGGACTCAAAAAAGAAGAAATCACGGCGCTAATAACGACAACAGGTCCGGGCGCTTTCACTGCCATTAGAATAGTTTTATCTAGCGTCCTAGCTATAGGTTTGGGACTAAAAACACCTATCTATAGCTTAGATAGTCTAAAAACCAGTGCTCTTGCTGCTCTTTACTCCAAAAAAATCCAAGAAAAGCAAATGATTAGAGTAGCACTTAAGGCATACAAAGGGGAACTTTATACATCCGATTTTTCTCAAAATTGCCTACTTACAGAAAAACCAACAAAACCCAAAATACAGACACCTGAAGAATTTATCAAAAAAATAAAAAAAGAAGATTTTTTAGTAGGAAGTGGAATTTCTTGGCTCCAAGAAAATCAAGATTGGAAAATAGCAAAAAAACAGAATTTTATTACTAAAAATTATCTTTTATCCAGCAATCTTGCTCGTTATCTATTAAACCGTCCTTCTCTCAGCAAGTATCAAAATCAAAAACCCACTTTTTTACGAAAATCCGAAGCAGAAATAAACTATAGCAGCAAAGAATTGTAGATGCTAAAAATACTTTGTAAAAAATAAAAGATTTTTATAAAATCAATTTTATAAAGAATAAGAATATGAATCCATATAAATACCCAGGCGCTAAATGGTGGAAATTTGATTTTCACACCCATACACCTGCATCAGATGATTTTTCTGATAAAACAATTACACCCGAGTTTTGGTTACAAAAGTTTATGGAAAAAGAGATAGACTGCGTAGCAATCACCGACCATAACAGCGGAGTTTGGATAGATAAATTAAAACAAAAACTAGAAGAATTAAGAAACAATCAACCTGATTGGTACCGCCCTTTATACCTATTCCCTGGTGTAGAAATTTCAGCCAATGGTGGAGTGCATATTTTAGCAATATTCGGCTTAGAAAAAAGCACCAGTGATATTGATAGTTTAATTGGTGCAGTGGGCTACACAAGTACAAAAGGTTCAAGTGATGGGGTTACCAGTAAATCAATAACAGATGTTGTTAATATCATCACACAACATAATGGCATTGCTATCCCAGCGCATGTGGATAAAAAAAACGGTTTATTTAAAAAACTGCCAGGCAACACATTAGCACAAATATTAGATAATAAAAATATTTACTCTATGGAACTTCTTGATAGTGAATACCAAAAACCAGAGTTATATAATAGTAAAAAATTGCAATGGACGGAAATAATAGGCTCTGATACACACAATTTTAAGCAAGATACACTTGATTGTTTTACTTGGATTAAAATGGATGAGCCTTCTATTGAAGGATTAAAACTTGCCTTGATTGACGGTAAAATTTCTGTAAACCGTGATATGCAAGATAAGCCAAACCAACACACAGAATTTTTAATTGAATCAATAGAAATAGATAAGGCAAAATATATCGGCAGAGATGACGCTTTCACTTGTGAGTTTAGCCCTTTTCTCAATACCATTATTGGTAGCCGAGGTAGTAGTAAATCTACATTACTGGAATTTATGCGTTTTGTATTTAGAAGACATAAAGAAATTCCAGAAGAAGGTGATAGTGATAAATATTTCCAAGTAGGCGGTGATAATTTACTCACAACTGAAAGTAGGTTGTCATTAATTTATAGAAAAAACGATACCCGTTATAGATTAAATTGGACTGCAGATGCTAATATAAACTCGTTAGAAGTCCACGATGGTAGCAACTGGAAATCAGAAAGCGGAGAAATAAATTCTCTTTTTCCAGTGCATATTTATAGCCAAAAACAAATTTTTGAACTCTCCAAAGACCCTCAAGCATTGCTAAATATTATTGATAGAGACCCTCAAGTAGCTTATGAAAATTTACAAAATAACCGCTGGGAATTCTGTAACCAATACAAAAAAATCTGCCATCGAATCGATGAATTAAAAAAAAAAATTGCTAAAAAAAATACCCTACTAGGTCGTACCAATGATGTAGCTAGACAAATTCAACAAATAGAAAAATCAGGGCATAAAGAAGTTTTGCAAAATTATCGCACACGTCAATTACAACTCCATGCAATTCAAAGCATAGAAAGCGAGTGGCAAAAAATGCTTGAATCACTTAAAGAAGTAGAAAAATATGCCAGTCCTATAAGTTTTGATGAACAAACTTTCAGTAACCACAATGAAATTTTAGAAGCACTCAATAAAAGCAATAAAGAGTGGACAAATATTAAAGAAGTGGTAGTAAAATTATCAGAAAGTGCGCAATCCATTATTGATAATTGGCAGCAAGTAAAGAATCAATCAGAGTGGATGACAATATTAAAAGCAGAAATCGCAAAATACGAGCAAATAAAAACACAGCTAGCACAACAAAAAATAGACCCAGAAAAATATCCATTGCTACTGCAACAACAAGCACAAACAAAAAAAGACTTATCTCAAATAGAAAATTATATTTTAGAAGTAAGAGAATTAGAAAAGAAAAAAACTGAAATATTTAATGAAATTGTAAAAAATAGAGAACAATTGACGAAAAATAGAACTACTTTTTTAAACGATGTTTTGAAAGATAATCAAACAGTAAATATTACAATAAAACTTTTTGCTGAAGAAAAAAAAAGAGTAGAAAAACAGATTCGGGATATTTTACATTGTAATGATTGGAGGTTTGAGAAAGATATTGAAGATTTAGTATATCAAAATAATTTTAAAGTATTAAAAAGTAATATAAAAGAAATTTATAATAACCAAAAACAGGCTCAACATGGAAGTTTTTATAACCACTTAAAAAAACTGTCTCCAGAATTCCTAATTGATCTTGAATTATGGTTCCCTGAAGACGACCTCAATATTACTTTTGGTAAGAGTAATCAAAAAATAAGGCAAGGATCGCCAGGACAAAAATGTGCCGCTTTATTGGCATTTATTCTCTCCTACGGTGCAGAGCCATTATTATTAGACCAGCCAGAAGATGACCTAGATAATGAGCTGATTTACGACCTGATAGTTAAACAAATACGGGCTACTAAGAGCAAACGCCAAATTATTATCATTACGCATAATGCTAATATTGTGGTTAATGGTGATGCCGAGATGGTAATCCCTTTATTAGTAGAAAATAATAAAACTCATATTAAAATAACTGCGAGTATCCAAAACCAAGAGATAAGAGAAAAAATCTGTAATATTTTAGAAGGCGGACAGGATGCTTTTAGTCAGCGGTATAAACGTATACATTTGGAGGATTGATTTATATGTTAACAAGCAATGAAATTTTAGAAAAAATACACTCTGGAGAAAATTCTGGTGTAGAGTTTAAAGAAATTTATCCTAATACAAAATTGCAATCCTCTAGAGATAATTTTGCAGATGAAATTGTGGCTTTTGCAAACCACCAAGGCGGGCTAATTATTTTTGGCGTAACCGATAAAACCCACCAAATAATAGGCATTGAACATTCTTTATCAAAAAAACTGATACGCTTCATAGGAGAGATTTGCAGCGATTCACTAGAACCTGCTTTGGTGGATTTCTATGTTGATAATATCAAAATACCCAATGAAATGGGAGAAGAAAAAAACTTGGTATATATGGAAATAGGCAAAAGTTTATGGTTGCACAAAACTAGGAATGGTTTTTTTTATAGACACGCTGAATCTAAAAAACCAATGACTACAGAACAGATTTTGAGAATAGGTAATAGTCGTTCTCAAGCAAGAATTATTTATTTTGACGAGCAAATTGTCCCAAAAACAAATAAGGAAACTTTACAAAAAGAATTTTACCAAAAATTCATCGCAGAAAACCCAAACGATGAGATAGATTTATTGTTAAAACGACGTCTGCTCGTCAAAAAAAACGGTGATTATTCCGCCTCTGTATCAGGTCTGTTGATGTGCAATAGTAAGCCTGAAGATTATCTTTACCATAGTTTTATTCAAGCAGTCTACTACAACGGAAAAACAAAAGATGCAAACTATCAAATTGACGCCAAAGACTTTACAGGCACACTAGATAGACAAATTGTAGATGCTTTTAAATTTGTCCAAAAACATAATACGGTATCTGCTACCAAAAATATTGGAAGAGTAGAAAAACCTCAGTATAGTATGAAAGCTGTTTTTGAAGCGATTGTGAACGCAGTTGTGCATAGGGATTATTCAAAATATATGTCAAAAATCCGTTTATTTATGTTTTCGGATAGACTTGAAATTTATTCGCCAGGGGCTTTGGCTAATGCTCTAACAGTAGATAATTTGGCTTACAACCAAATTTCTCGCAATCCACTTTTATCACGTTTATTATCTGAAATCACTTTAGAGAACGATATGGCAATGCAGGTCAACAGAAAATATTTTTTAGAAAGAAGAGGAGAAGGAGTTGGTATTATTCTAGGTGAAAGCGAAGCTTTGAGTGAAAAAAAACCTACTTACGAGATGTTCGGAGAAGAATTGTTATTGACTATTTTTGCAGCAGAATCTTTACAAAAAATAAATTAAAATAATTTGTAGAGAGTTTTGAAAAGAATTTTGAAAAGAGTTTTGAAAAGACTTTTGTTTTTTGTTAAATTTTATTATATCTAGATTGTAGTCTAAAAAAAACTCTATGAAAAAATAAAATGAAAAAAGAAATATCAAATAAAAATTTGCATAAGGCAAGTATCGCAAAGCAAGACGAGTTCTATACTCAACTTTCTGATATTGAAAAAGAGCTGATACATTATAAAGATCACTTTAAAGGCAAGGTTATTTTTTGTAATTGTGATGACCCGAGAGTAAGTAAATTTTTCCATTATTTTTCCTACAGTTTTGAGCACTTAGGGCTTAAAAAACTTAATACTACTTGCTATAAAAGCCAAAATATGAATTTATTCAGTCAAAATGACTGCGAAAAAGCAATTTCCTTAGAATATAACGGCGATAAACAGGATAATAGAGTTCCCGACCCTGAGGATATCGGTATTCATTACCTCAAAAGTGATGGCGATTTTCGTAGCGAGGAATGTATTGATCTTTTGAAACAAGCTGATATTGTCTCAACCAATCCGCCTTTTTCTTTATTCAGAGAATATGTTACCCAGCTAATGAAATACGATAAAAAATTTATAATCATTGGCAACCAAAACGCCATAACTTACAAGGAAATATTTAAATTGATTAAAGAAAATAAAATTTGGCTCGGACATAGTATCCATAGCGGAGATAGAGAATTTGGCGTTCCTGAAGATTATCCATTAACCGCAGCGGCTAGTAGAATTGATGAACAGGGTAATAAATTTATTAGAGTTAAAGGTATTCGTTGGTATACTAATTTAGATTATGAAGAAAGACACGAAGATTTACTTCTTCATGAGAGGTATGACGAAAAAAAATACCCAAAATACGATAATTACGATGCAATCAATGTGGATAAAACAAAAGATATTCCGAAGGATTATAAAGGTGCTATGGGTGTGCCAATAACTTTTATGGATAAATATAATCCCGACCAGTTTGAGATTTTAGGAATTGATAGGGTTTTGATTGAAGAAGCAACAGGAAAGGTTAGTCGTTTTTGTATGGGTGGTAAAGAAAAGTATGCTCGTATAATTATTAAAAACAAAAAAATATAATATGGAAATTGAACTTAAAGAAATAACCGTGCATGAATTAACAGAAGGTTATGCAGACCACGCTGAAGAAGGTGTACTTGGGTATGGCGGTAAACTTGATATTCGTCCACCTTACCAACGAGAATTTATATATAAAGACAAACAAAGAAACTCTGTTATTGATACAATTACAAAAGATTTTCCTCTTAATGTAATGTATTGGGCAGTTCGTAATGATGGGAATTTTGAAGTGATTGACGGGCAACAAAGAACCATTTCGCTTTGCCAGTATGTCAAAGGCACTTTTTCCTATAAAAATATTTTTTTTTACAATCTGCAAGATAACCAGCAAGAACAAATACTTAACTATAACCTAATGGTTTATTTATGTAGCGGCACAGATAGTGAAAAATTGGAATGGTTTAAGATTATAAATATTGCAGGTGTAGAACTTACCAATCAAGAACTGCGTAATGCAGTTTATTCGGGTTCTTGGGTGTCTGATGCAAAGCGGTATTTTAGTAAATATGGTTGCCCAGCATATGAGATAGGAAAGAAGCATCTCAACGGTTCGCCTATTCGTCAGGATTATTTAGAAACCGTTATAAGTTGGATAAACAAGGACAATATTGAAGACTATATGTCAAAACATCAGCACGATGAAAACGCCAAAACTTTATGGCTATATTTTGAAAGCGTGATTAATTGGGTAAAGGCAGTATTCCCAGAAGAGCGTAAAGAAATGAAAGGTGTTAACTGGGGATTTTTATACAATAGGTTTAAAGATGAAAATAAAGAATCTGATTATAAAAAATTAGAAGAAAAAATAGCAAAATTAATGGAAGATGAAGATGTGACAAATAAAAAAGGAATTTATTCGTATGTCCTCACAGAAGATGAAAAATATTTAAATATTCGCGCATTCACAGATAAACAAAAAAGAGAAGCATACGAAAAACAAAAAGGTATTTGCACAAAATGCAAAGAACATTTTGAAATAGAAGAAATGGAAGCTGACCATATAAAACCTTGGCACGAAGGTGGAAAAACTACCGCTGAGAATTGTCAAATGTTATGCAAAGATGACAACCGAAAAAAATCAGGAAAATGAAAAAAATAATAAATTTTTTAATTGGTTTATTTGGAATACTATGTGTTGCTGTTATAAGTTTTTATATATATAAGTTTTTTTCTTTTGTTTGGGTTCAATTTGCAAGTTTAGACGCAGGCGTAGCTGTTGGAATAATATCTGTTGTTATAACTGTGATAATTTCATCAA
The DNA here is from genome assembly GCA_965216635.1 of bacterium. GTDB lineage: Bacteria > SAR324 > SAR324 > XYD2-FULL-50-16. Next base: position 744,075 of record OZ244188.1, on the reverse strand, counting down.
TTAGTCTTGCAGTTGGTAGATATTTTGAACGAAATCAATAAATTGAAAAACATTTTAGAGGGAAAAAAGTCGAACTATACGATGAATTTTTAAAAACAATTTTTGATTTAATTAATGAAGCTGAAAAAGGAAAAAATTCTAATATACAGGAGATAACTGAATTTCTAAGAGAATGGCAAAGAAAACTAATCCTCTGGGGAGGTTCAAATGTCTTAAAATCATATATAGAATGGAATAATCATCTTAAAAAAAATCCGCAAGGTGTAAATTTGATATTTCTATTGGATGCATTATCTAAATCTATACGCAAAGATTTAGGATTATCAAATTATGGTTTAAAAAAAGGAACGATTGCTCATTTTCTTTTGCGTAACTCTGAATTGTTTCTAATAGAAACTAAAAAAAACAAAAATTTAACCTTTACCCAACTTGAAAAAATTGAAAAAAACATGCAGAAATAAAAAAAAAAGGAGCAAAACAATATTGTTCCTTTTGACTGAATCGTGTTTTAAAGCAACTGCTAGGTGAAATTACTGGTAAACCTTACTGGAAATATTACTGGTAAACCTTACTGGCAATATTATTGGAAAAATTATTGGGCTACTGGCAATATTACTGGTAAACCTTACTGGTAATATTACTGGAAAAATTATTGGGCTACTGGCAAAATTACTGGAAAAATTATTGGGCTACTAGGTAAACCTTACTGGCAAACTTCGCAGGTAGATTTATCTATAGCATCCGCAACAGCATCTTTTGTAGCAAAAGACTGCATTGGTTCTGCTTCTTTGCTTTGGGTAAGTTGAGATAAAACTGCTTTTTATTTGGCATTTCCAAAAGAATTTTTTTTTGGTTAAATAAAATTTTTAAGAGCAAGCTGGTAGTATTTTTTATCTTGCTCACAACCGATAAATTTTCGTTTTAATTTTATAAATACTCCAAAATATTTTCATTATAAGAATAGTTTTTAAATTTATTAAAATTATTAAAAAATTTTTCTCCATCATCATATAGCTGTAAAATTCTTTCAAAACTCCAAAACTCTGTCCACGATTTTATTTCTCCATTATACATAAATAATTTTCGTACTCTTTCCAATTTATCAATACTTGAAACTATTACTACTTTTCTTGCTCCTAATGTTTTTAACTGCTTTAAAGAATCTTTATCTTTTTCAATACTGCCTTTATTACAAACCTCAATTGCCAAAAATAAATCATTATTTTTATACCACAAACAATCAGGATTATATGGAAAATCATCAAACCCTTTTGGTTTTTGTTCTGTTAATACATCAAAATTTTCCCATTCCCCAATTTTTTTTAACATATTTATAATAGTTTTGTGTATATCTATATTTTTTAAATCAGTTTCTTTAGCTATATTTTTAATTTTTTCATTAATGGTTTCATTTTTAATTTCAATATTTGCTTTAGGAATAATAGTTTTATCAATATTTTCATTTAATAATTTATATTGATTGAGATAATTTGTAATATCATACCGCCCAAAACTTCTTACAATCCATCTCCCATTTCTAAACATAATTATTGGTTTATATTGCCTGAATCCTTTATGTTGTGTTGCTTTACTATCTTTTAATATTTCAATTAACAAAGAAATTGGTATAAAAAAGCATTGTTTTTTATTTCCACAAATAAAGATATGATAATAATTTCTTGTTTCTTTATATAATTCTTCTAATTGTTCTTTTTCTATTCCAAAAAAATATTGATTTCTATTTAGACTTGCATAAACTAAATCAAATATTATATTTTTTTCATTAATTTTATAAATATTTTTACCAAACTGTTTCATTTCCTCAATGGTAAAATTACCTTTTATTAAATCTAGAACTTCTTTTTTTATCAGTTTAATCTCTAAACTCGTTTTTCTACTCATAATTTTCTATTCCTTTTTTTAATTTCTACTTGACTCTATAGTTTGATAAATTAAATCTGCTTCCCCTAAATACTTTCGTTGTATCCTCAAATCTAAACAACATAAATGAATTTGCTTGATCTGCTTATTTTTATCGTTATAACTATCAATTTCTATTAATACTACTTCTTTTGTTTCAGCTGTTTTACAAATCGGACATATCCAATTAGTTTCAACATTTGGTTTTTTTAGTATTTCCATTTTTTAATTCCTATTTAAATTCATAATCTACATTAAATTTTTGCTAGTATTAATTCTATTCCAAATAAAAACATCATACAAAAACATTTCACTTGAGTGTTGTTGCAATATAGATTGTTGAATATCAGAGTTTAAATCAAAAATATGCCTGTTGTAATGAGTGCTATAATTTTTTTTTACCATTGGCACTAGTGGTGTATTAATAACCAATTTCCCATTTGGTTTTAAAACTCTTTCACATTCCTGCCATACCTTTAATAATTCTGCTATGAACTGACTATAGTCACTTATATCACCTAATTGTTTTTCTATTTTTTTTGAATGAGTAATATTTTGGTAACCGTCTTTAGAATAATTTTTAGTAGTAAAATAAGGTGGAGAGGTTACAACCAAATTTACAAAATTATCTGGAACTTCTGACATATCTTGTGAATTTTTAAAATAAACTTTATTTTTCATTTTTTAGTTTTAATAAAATTCATATAGCCCATGAATTGTAATATTTTTGAAAATTATTTTATAGAAAATAAAAATAAAAAAAAAGGAGCAAAACAATATTGCTCCTTTTGACTGAATCGTGTTTTAAAGCAACTGCTAGGTAAAATTAATGGGCTACTAGGTAATATTACTGGAAAAATTATTGGGCTACTGGAAATATTACTGGAAAAATTATTGGGCTACTAGGTAAACCTTACTGGCAAACTTCGCAAGTAGATTTATCTATAGCATCCGCAACAGCATCTTTTGTAGCAAAAGACTGCATTGGTTCTGCTTCTTTACTTTGGGTGTTGATTTCTATGGTTTTGTCTATTTGTGTGATACTCAAGGAACGCAAATAGTAGGTAGTTTTTAAGCCAAGTTGCCAAGCTGCTTGGTAGACATCGCTTAGGGCTTTACCGCTAGTATTGGAAACAAAAACATTGAGAGATTGACTTTGATCTATCCATTTATTTCTTCTAGCAGCTCCTTTCAATAACCATAAGGAATCAATTTCAAAAACTTCCTGATATTTTTGTTTTATCCATTCAGGCAATTCTTCAATTTTGGCGAGTGAGCCGTCATAAAATTTAATTTTATTTACTAGCTCTTTTGTCCAAATTCCTTTTTCTTTTAGCTCTTCCATTAAGTAGTGGTTGATAACAATAAAAGAGCCATCGGTGTTTTCCTTAGTGTAAATATTGCGGAAAATAGGCTCAATACAAGGCACCGTGCCTGCAATGTTAGAAATAGTCGCTGTGGGAGCTATTGCCATACAATTAGAATTTCTCATACCATTTTCCTTGATCTTTTGTTTTAAAGCATCCCAATCCATAGTAGAAGAATCATCGTATTCTAAAAGTCCTCCTCTAGTTTGAGATAATAATTTGTAGGTATCCAGAGGTAGCAGACCTCTATCCCATTTAGAGCCTTTAAAACTACTATAAGAGCCTTTTTCTGCGGCAAGCTCGTTGGATGCTTGAATTGCATAGTAAGATATTTTTTCTGCTAATTTATCAGCAAATTCTACCTGTTCATCAGAGGCAAAAGGAATATCCAATTGAAATAAAGCGTCTTGATAGCCCATTACGCCTAAACCTATCGGTCTGTGTCTACTATTAGAATTTTTTGCTTCTTTAGTAGGGTAGTAGTTAATATCAATAACATTGTCTAGCATTCGGATTGATTGGAAAACAGTATTTTTTAGCTTTTTTTCATTGATTCCCCCGTCTTCTATCATACGGGCTAGGTTGAGAGAACCTAGATTACAAACCGCAGTTTCGTCTGCTGAATTATTAAGCGTAATTTCAGTGCAAAGATTAGAGTTATGAATTACACCTGTATGATCCTGAGGATTTCTAATATTGCAGGCATCTTTGAAAGTAATCCAAGGATGTCCAGTCTCAAAGAGCATAGTTAAGATTTTTTTCCACAGAAAACGAGCGGATACTTTTTTTTCAGAAGCAAGATTTTGTGCTTCGTACTCTTGATATTTTTTTTCAAATTCTACCCCGTAGAGATCGTGTAATTCTGGAACTTCTGTGGGAGAAAAAAAAGACCATTGTCCGTCTTGCTCTAGTCTTTTCATAAATAAATCAGGTATCCAAACAGCAGTATGTACATCGTGCAATCTTCTTCTTTCATCCCCTGTATTTTTTTTGGATTCTAAAAATTCTTCTATATCTCCGTGCCAAAGTTCAAGGTAGGCGCACATAGCTCCTTTTCTTTTACCTCCTTGATTGACAGCTACTGCAACATCGTTGAATATCTTTAAAAAAGGGATAATTCCTTGACTATTTCCGTTGGTACCTACAATCCTAGAGCCCAAAGAGCGCACAGAAGTCCAATCTGTTCCAATACCTCCAGCATATTTTGAAAGCTGAGCATTATCAGCATAGCTTTTAAAAATACCGTCTAAAGAATCGGAAACTGTATTTAAAAAACAAGAAGAAAGTTGTGGATGAGTTGTCGCAGCATTAAAAAGAGTAGGAGTTGATGGAATATAATCCATTTGAGAAATACTATTGTAAAAATCAATGGCGTATTTTGTTCTATTTTCTTTTTCAGCTAAAGCTAAACCCATGGCTATTCTCATCCAAAGATACTGTGGTAGCTCAAAAATCTCTTGTTTTTGACTAGTTGTTTTGAGTAGGTATCTATCGTGAATCGTTTGTAATCCTCTGTATTGGAATAATAAATCCCTTTCGGGCATGAGATGACTTTGGATTTCTTTTAAATCAAAATTTTCTAGTTTTTTGTTTAACTGCCCATCTGCCAATCCTTTTTCAAGATATTGGGAAAAAGATTCTCGGTAGTTTTGTGCAAATTTTTTTTGATTGATAAAAGATAGATTTAGCACTGGAGTATAGATTTTTTCTAAAAGAAGTCTTGCGGCTAGATAAGAATAGTCTATGCTAATCTCTATTTTTCCCCTAGCAGCATTGATTAAAGAAGCTTCTAATTCTCTAAAATAGATGCCGTTGTATAGATGAGAACAGGCTTCCAAAAACAACTCTTTACAATCTACTTCTCTTAAATCATTTGCGATAGTTTCTAGTTTATGGAGCATACTATCGCTATCAAAATCTACTTCAGAACCATCTTCTAAAATAACTCTTGCTTCGTGTTTGTTGATTTTATCTAATACTTCTTGTCTTTTTTGATTGCGAAGTTTTGTTTTTTCAGAGCGGTATAAAATATACGCTTTAGCAGTCTTTGCGTGTCCTTCTTTTATTAGGATTTCTTCAACAATATCTTGAACTCCCTCTACAGTAGGAGTTTTATTTTCGTAGTTTTCTTGGATAGCTTGAACTACTTTTTCAGCAAGTTGTAGTGAGATTTGAGCATCACTTCCTCCTACTGCCTGTGCTGCTTTAAAAATAGCTTTGGAAATCCTTGTTGTATCAAATGAAACAGTGGCTCCATTGCGTTTGATTATGTATTTTATCATACTTCCTCCTTAATATAATAGATTAGTTAGGCTTTTGAATTTGCCAAATAGAATAGACCTTTGAATTTGCCAAATAGAATAAAACTAGCTGTGACGGTTAGCCAAATGGTTATAACAGGTGCAAAAAAAAAATTTTTAGCTCCCAACGATGAACCCAGCGTAATACTCAAGTATTTCAAGAATTAAAAAAAATTTTCAACGCTGCATAGGTTAAACTAGACAAGCAAATTCAAAAGTCTAATTTATTTTAAATTTAAGTTGTAATCACGCCCGTCACATAACGAATTCCATCGTATCTTCAATATTTTCAAACCAATCGAGGCGGCGGGATTTGAACCCACGACCCCATGTCCCCCAGACATGTGCGCTACCGGGCTGCGCTACGCCTCGCATTTTTCTCTATAACAACAAAACAATGCGGTAATTTTTCACAATTTGCTTAAGAAAGAGAACTCTTCCCTTTATATGCCCCCAATTTTTAAAAATAGCTTCATTTTCAGAATCTTTTAAATTAGGATCCAATTGCTGAAAAACTCCAGACAAAAATGGCAAAACCTTATTTGCATTTTCTGGACTAGAATCTACAGGATCAATTTTAATAAAACCTCCCTTACAGAAAAATTTACTTTTGTCACCTGTATCCTCTTTTTGAAACTGGCAATTTAAAGCAGTTTTAAAAAGCTCAAAATTAAATCGTGAGATCAACCTAGAGGCTAATTGTTGCCGTTTTTTCTTGTTTTGAGTTCGTTCTATCTCAAGCGCCAATGGAAAAAAATCTTTAAAGAAAAAATTTGCTGAGAAAAAAATTTCTATCGCATTTTTTTCATCTTTTCTTTCTCTTATAGAGATATTATTTTTTTGTCTATTATCAATAATAAATTGGAATTGATAAAATTCTCTAGACTTTCTTCTAAGATTTGGATTCCAAACAGGATTATTCATTTGAGCAATATAATTCAAATTCTGCAGATAAACATCTGGTTTATTAAAAGCTATAGCTAATTTATTATTCAGGGATAGATTTGGCAAAAAATAATTATCTTGTTTACTGTAGGTTTGAGTAAATTCAAAGGCTTCTTTAAATTTTTTCTGCCTAAAATGAATATCAGCCTTTAAAAAATCTGTAATGCGATAATGCGGTAAAGTTTTTTCTATTTTATCTATAGTTTTTAAGGCTTTATCATATCTTCTATATCTTATCTGCCATCTTAGAAGTTGATCAAGAGCATAAATATCTTCATATTTTTCGGTAAGTTTTTCTAGTTGTAGGGTATTTAAATAATTTTGTCCTTTTTTAGAGATTTTTATAAACTCCTTTTGTCCCTTTGCCCAAGGATAATAAATCATAACACCTATAGTAATAATCAAAAAACAGGGAAGTTGATTTTTAAGAAATGGATATTTTTCTAAGTAATGCAAAAAACAATTCCACCTTGTTTGCCATTTTTGTATCAGTTTCTGTAATATATTTTTTTTTTCTACGGATGATTCTACTGTCAGCTTATCTTTATAAAAGGCTATTAGGACAAAGGCAATAGCGAGCATAGCAAATTGAGGTAGATGAGTGACGATTTGCCTTTGTGATACAGAAAAAAATCCATGCAAATAAAACCCCAGCATACCTCCTCCACAACCTAATACTAGTCTTTTATGAAAAGAGCTTGCTTGAGGGCTTAAAAAAATTTTAATGAGATGATAAAAAACATACCCCCAAAGAATAAAAAAACAAATATAGCCAAAAATTCCTCCTTCTGCTAAATATTCTATCCATTCAGAATGGGCGTGATTGTAGCTTCTCTGTACCCAAAAATTTCTACTGGCAGGGTCTATAAAACGAAAAAATACACCATAAGAAGAACCCATTCCATAACCAAAAAAAGGTGCATTCAAAAAACCCTGAATAGCCGCTCCCCAAGCAATAAATCTTCCTCCCCAAACATCAGGATAAAAAACAGCAAAAAACCTTGAATGGGTAACCAGAACATCTCGGTAAAAAAAAGAAAGAGTTATAAAAAGAACAATGATTGTAATAAAAACAGATAAAACCAAAAAACCAGAGACAATTTTTCTTTTCTGCGCCACAAAACTCCAAGCCAAAACACTTAAAACAGCTAAATTACTCAATACGCTCGCAGCTATAGCAGCACGGGTGACGGTCAAAAAAAGTGCGTGAAAGGTCGCTAGAAAAAAAGCAAGAAAAAGAATATGGAGCAAACGTTTTTTGAAAAAAAATCTATCCGTTTGTTTTTCTGTTTTATATTTTAAATCGGGAATAGACAACACTAAAAACATAGGTAAAACAGAGACAAGAGAGCCCGCTAGGTAATTGATATTACCGTAGGTTACTTTTATCCTTGCTACTCCCCCGCTTTTAGCAAATACGGAGTGTTTCCAGTTTTCTATAGGATTGAAAGCAAAACCATAAGATTCTAAAACCCCAAAAAACCAAACATAAAACATCACCGCCCCTATAAAAATTATAAAGCTCAAAATATTGCGATTAAGATCTTTTCCTAATTTAAGAAAGCGAATTACATAGACTAACCATAGCAAAATCACCAACCTGATGGTTAGTTCGTAGCGGAAATTATAATTAACATGTTCGCCTAGATGAATAAATAAACCGGGAAAAGTAGCTAAAGTTGGCAGTAAATACAAAACAGCTTCCGTCCAAGGAAAACGAAATGCAGAGATATTTTCGTGTTTCCAAACCTTTTTATAACCCACAAAGAGCAGGTCATAGATCACAAAAAGAAATATCATCAAAAAACCCATAAAGGCTATTTTGAAACTATTCACATGGTAAAAATTGTAACTATAGACGCTATTAAAAGCGAAAAATACAACTCCTAGTAGTAGGGGAGCAAGCAGTGAGGGGTAAAATTTTATTTGTTGCATAAAAAATATTTTGTTTTATACTAAATATACTACAAAAATATTAAAATATCAAAAAAATATTTTTTAGGCTTGCCTTTAAAGGAGAATTATAATATTCTATGGTTTTTAGATGGTTCTTAGATAGATTTAAGATCCATTTTTCTTATGTTTAATCATTAAATTAAAAATTAAAATGCCAAATAAAATTATAGGTAAAATTACTGGTAAAATGAATAGTAAAAATTTTACTGCTAATGGCTCGGTTATTGGTAGGTTTGCAGGTTCGTTTAAGGCTGTGCTTTTAGCGGTTTTAGTCTTTTCTCTTGTAGGTGTGGCGAATAGTCTGCAAGCCCAAGAAGGAGAACAAGCAGGAAAACAAGCAGGACAGCAGGGTTGGTTTGTGGGTGTTAGTCCTTTTGTGATGGATGTAAAGCTCAAAAAAACAAGTAGGATAACAGGTGAGGAAAGGACGGTAGAAAGCGAAGTAATAAGCGAGGTAGTAGCTGCTACTATCTACGACGCCACTGTGCCTAATTTTTACTCAGATGCCACAAGCCACAGGTGGAGATTTGGTGGAAATCCTGACAACGATGGTAATCCTGACAACCTAGCAACTGTTGCTACTGCAATAGGTCATGCTATATCCTTGTGTCAGAGCGGTGCAATACCCACCTTTACGATGCCAGAATCTGGTTTATTCGAAGCACCTACCGTCTCTTTGGTTAGCTACGCCACAACGGACAACTTCACAGGTGATCTAAGGCAACTCTTAATAGATACACCAGCAACAACCATTAACATTAACAGCACAACAGATCAAGCTGCAGCAGTCCCTCTTTGTAAAGCTTTTTTTGAGTCTGGTTTATCTACTTCTGATTCAATGCCACGCACAGTCTCAGACAACACAACACCACTACCAGAAGAAACCACAGAAGAAACTTCAAAACTCAAGGGAACAGGAATCTCGTTCGGTTTTAACTTTGAAAAATACTCCTTGTCTTTCAACCAACTCCAATGGAGCGCAGGAGACGACAAGCTGCAAGCCCGAGTGCTTTTAGCCCGTTACTTTCTACCCTACGGTCTTTCTGTAGGAGGGGGTTTAGCGAGCGCAAAGCTAGGCACAGTTTTTGGATCGGCATCGGGCACAGCACCCGCCTTGCATTTTGCCTACAACCGAGCCATTACAAAAAACTTGCAAGTAGAGGTAGGTTTGTTTTGGCTAGGGCTAGATCTTGCGGTGCAGGATACCCAGATTATTTCTACTCCTACGATTACTACTTCTGCTCCTATAACTACTGTTGGTGCTACTATCCAAAGGAGAGCCATCCTTGGTCTGGTCCGGCTAGGTGGAACTCCTAGTAAAAACTATGGGGCGGTAGAAAACTATAGTGGTAGCTCTCCCTACGATACTAGAATAGTGGTTACTACGATTCCCAGTGAAGTGAGCACAACAACGACTACCAGCACTACAAAAACTGTGACCAGGGAGCACCACCAAACTGCAGAAATCAAAAACCCCGCCAGCATTAGCATAAAATTCATCTGGCGCTTTCGTTAAGGAAGCTTCTGGAAAATGCCTATCATAAGGGAGCTTTTTTTAAGGGCGATTCTGTTAAGAGCGTTTTTTTAAAACCTGTAGGGGATGTTTTTTTTTCCCAACCTGCATTTGTTTTTTTATTTGGGTTTATTGTTTTTTGAGTGTTGACTTTAAAGGAGAATTATAATATTCTATGGTTTTTAGATGGTTCTTAGATAGATTTAAGATCCATATTTTCTTTTTTCTGTGTTTAATTTAAATTAAAAAACAAAATGTCAAATAAAATTACAGGTAAAATTACTGGTAAAACGCCAAATAAAATTACAAATAAAATTACAGGTAAAATTACTGGTAAAAATTTTACTGGATCGGGTGCTGGTTCGTTTAAGGCTGTGCTTTTAGCGGTTTTAGTCTTTTCTCTTGTAGGTGTGGCGAATAGTCTGCAAGCCCAAGAAGGAGAAAAAGCAGGAAAACAAACAGGACAGCAGGGTTGGTTTGTTGGTGTTAGTCCTTTTGTGATGGATGTAAAGCTCAAAAAAACAAGTAGGATAACAGGTGAGGAAAGGACGGTAGAAAGCGAAGTAATAAGCGAGGTAGTAGCTGCTACTAGCTACGACGCCACTGTGCCTAATTTTTACTCAGATGCCACAACCCACAGGTGGAGATTTGGTGGAAATCCGGACAACGATGGTAATCCTGACAACCTAGCAACTGTTGCTACTGCAATAGGTCATGCTAGATCCTTGTGTCAGAGCGGTGCAATACCCACCTTTACGATGCCAGAATCTGGTTTCTTCAAAGCACCTACCGTCTCTTTGATTAGCTACGCCACAACGGACAACTTCACAGGTGATATAGCTGCTCTAAGGCAACTCTTAATAGATACACCAGCAACAGCCATTGACATTAACAGCACAACAGATCAAGCTGCAGCAGTCCCTCTTTGTAAAGCTTTTTTTGAGTCAGCTTTATCTCCCTCTGCTCCAATGACAACCTTACTCCCAGGCAAGCCACCTGAAAAACTACCAGACAAAACCTCAGAAGAAACCTCAAAACTCAAGGGAACAGGAATCTCGTTCGGTTTTAACTTTGAAAAATACTCCTTGTCTTTCAACCAACTCCAATGGAGCGCAGGGGACGACAAGCTGCAAGCCCAAGTGCTTTTAGCCCGTTACTTTCTACCCTACGGTCTTTCTGTAGGAGGGGGTTTAGCGAGCGCAAAGCTAGGCACAGTTTTTGGATCGGCATCGGGCACAGCACCCGCCTTGCATTTTGCCTACAACCGAGCCATTACAAAAAACTTGCAAGTAGAGGTAGGTTTGTTTTGGCTAGGGCTAGATCTTGCGGTGCAGGATGCCCAGATTATTTCTACTCCTACGATTACTACTTCTGCTCCTATAACTACTGTTGGTGCTACTATCCAAAGGAGAGCCATCCTTGGTCTGGTCCGGCTAGGTGGAACTCCTAGTAAAAACTATCGGGCGGTAGAAAGCTATAGTGGTAGCACTCCCTACGATACTAGAATAGTGGTTACCGCAAAGATTCCCAGCGGAGTGAACAGAACAACGACTACAAGCACTACAAAAACTGTGACCAGGGAACACCACCAAACCGCAGAAATCAAAAACCCCGCTAGCATTAGCATAAAATTCATCTGGCGCTTTCGTTAAGGAAGCTTCTGGAAAATGCCTATCATAAGGGAGCTTTTTTTAAGGGCGTCTTTGTTAAGAGCGTTTTTTTAAAAACCTGTAGGGGATGTTTTTTTTTCAACGAAAAAAATGCGTCCCCGTCCCACAAATACATATTCTTCAAGAACGGGGACACATTTTTATCTACCGATAAAAAAATGTCCCCTGCAGTTCTTTTTCTGTTTAATCGCGAAAATGGCGATGGTGATCTACCAATTCTGGGGGCACATTTTCTAAAAAGTAGCGGTTTTCATCTCGTGAAGGCTCTACTATAGCAAAATACCCCGCATTTTCAAAAGAGCGGCTAATATAGAGTTCGTTTTTTGCTCTAGTCATGGCAACATAGAGTATTCTTCTTTCTTCTTCTTCTTTTTCATAGTCTCCCATAGATTTTTGATGCGGGTAGACTAAAGGCTGCACTTTCATCAAATAGCAAATAGAAGCCTCTAATCCTTTGGCACTATGAACTGTAATAAGAATCACTCTATCTTTGACGTTACCAGCTCTATCATTAAAAATAGGCTCTAGGGCGTAAGTATCTAGGAAATTTTGTAACGAAGTGTATTTAGAGGCAATATTAATGAGTAATTCAAAGTCTTTTTTTCTCAAATCCCAGTTGTCGTATTTTTCAGCAAGGAGTGTTTCTAAAAGATTGACAGCAGATTCAATACACGCCTTAGGGTTTGATATTTTTTGAAATACCTTATCAATAAATTCTGCTATTTTTGGATTTTTTGGGTATTTTTTTACTAAAAGTTCTACTACTTCTGTTGTTGTTTTTCCAAGCTCTACAACATTGGTGGTTATTTCTTGATAAATATTCTGTGCTCCTTTAATGCCTATACCTTGCCAAAGAGTAAGATATCTAAGCCAAGCGAGATTGTCTTGCGGTAAAATGGCAGATTGCAACAAACTCAGCAAATCTTTCACATGGGCTGAAGACATAAGGTTGATGCCTCCGATAAAAGTATAAGGCACATCTTTTTCTATAAGTTTAATTTCCAATTTTCTGGCATTCCAAGCACTTCTGACTAAAACCATCTGTTGATACAGGCGATAATCTCTCGTAGTATTTTTAATAAGTTGCTCGCTAATCCATTCCGCTTCATCCCATTCGTTAAAAAAATCGTGTAATTGAGGTTTAAAACCACTTCCTCTAAAGGCTTTGAGTTTTTTATTGTAAGGCAATTCGGACTGCTCCAGCAACCAGTTAGTAAAATCTAAAATTTCCTGTGTAGAGCGAAAATTTTCATTTAAATGCAACAATTCGGATGAGCTTAAACGGTTTGTAAAATGTTGCACATTGCGAAAATCAGCTCCTCTGAACATATAGATACTCTGGGCGTCGTCCCCTACACAAAACAGAGAGCAGTAAGGAGATAAAGATTCTAAAATTTTCCATTGGATGGGGTTGGTATCTTGCATTTCGTCCACTAAAAAATTTTTAAAAGATTGAGAAATAGCTTGTCTGAATTTCTCATTTTCTTGTAATTTTCGGCTGAAAACAACAAGAATGTCGTCAAAATCTAGATATTTCATTTTTTGTTTTTCTTTTTTGTAGCCTTCATAAACTTGAATAATTTCAGCATTGATTTCTTCAAAATCTAACTTGGCAAAATTTGGAAACTTTTCTAGGTAGTTAGGGATGGAAATGGCAGAATTTCTAGCGTAAGAAATAAGTTGTAGAATTTCTGAATTTTTGATTTTTAATTTAGTATTTGCTCTAGCGTATTTTATTAGTTGTCTTTGATCTTCTGCATCTATTATTCTATATGCTTGCAAACCAAAAAAAGAATCGTATTTGCGAATATTAAAAAGACAAAATTGATGAAAAGTGCTAGCAAAAACAGAAGAGGAGCGCACACCTAAACGAGCATATAATCTGTGAACAATCTCATTGGCTGCCTTGCGTGTGAAAGTTAAAACTGCTATTTTAGAAGAAACTTTATTTTTTTCTATTAAGTGTATAATTTTATGAATAATAGTTTTTGTTTTGCCAGTTCCCGCACCTGCTAAAACCATAGTGTGTTTGTTTTCAGATAAGACGGCTTTTTTTTGTTCTTGATTGAGATTATGCATTTTGAATTATGAAAAAACTTTTTTTTATTTTACTTTTTATTATTCCACTTCCTGTTGCGGCACAAACCTATTTACCTAAAGTAGAACAACTTTACGAATGGAAAAAAGAAAGCTTTTCTCCTGAATTCGTAGGCTATAAACCCATTTATGAAGCTATAAATCTATCTGCTCGTAAATGGGTTGATAAGCTAGATTTTTATAAACCTCATTTTTTAGAAGTTCTTTTTTTAATAGAAAAAAATCTACTAGAATTTGATTTAACTCAAGCTAACTGGGTGGGAATAAACTTAACTCTACCAAAAAACTTCTTTACAAACAAGCCTTCCTCTATAGAAAAAACTGCAACAAAAAAAAATGTAGAAATTGTTTTAAATTCTACAAAAGATTTTTTAAAAAACAAAAAAAAAGACCTCGTCCAAGCGAAAAAAATACTATTGCAACTGTATAATAACAAAAAACCAGAGATTGTCTCTCTCTGGTTGGCTTGGATTTTTTATTTAGAAGGAGATTTCACACAGGCGCAACAATTTTTGGATAGAGTCTATCACAGTTCAAATTTAGAAATAGCACTCCCTGCAGAATATATACAAACTATGCTTTATCTCAAAAATAAAGACTACCGCAAAATCCCTCTTCAAATAAAAAATTGGCAATTATACTACCCACAAATACCCATACCTTATAATTTACAACTGGCTTCTGTTTTAGCACTAATGAAAAGTTTTGATTTCCCCGAAGTGCAAAAAAACCTAGCAATGATTTTACTTGAGATGCAGACACTAAAAAAAAATAAAGACTTTAGAATATCTCAAACTTTTGCTTTATTACAGGCTCTCCATTACTACCAACAAAAAAAATACTCTTCTAGCTATAAAATTTTACGGCAGCTAAAAACTCAAAATTTAAACGAGGAAAAAAAATTTCAACTGAACTACTGGAAAGCTTGGTCTGCTCTTTTAGCTAAAAATACTTTGTCTAAAAAAACAAAAGCAACTCTTCTTAAAAAAAATCATCTTCAAAAAAATAAAAAAGAAGAACTGGATTATCTCTTTTTTTTAGATAGTTTACTGAGAAGTAAAAATCCTAAAATTAGTCTCTTAAAAAAAATCAAAACAAGCTCTTTTTATCCTCATGGAATCATTATGCTGTCGAGTCATAAAAATATTTCTAAAAATCAAAAAAAAATTCTTTACCAAGAATATATAGAACTAGATACACCCGAATTGATTTTTTACTACAACACACAAAAAGCGGATTATTTAAGAAAAAATTTCAAGTTTAACCAAGCCTTACAGCATTACCTGAAAGCTAGAAATGCTTCTTTATTACTCTCTGAAAATAGTCAAAAGCTTTTGTCTCATACAAATCTTAACATAGGACTACTCTATTTAAGAGAAAAAAAATACAAACAAGCAGAAAGAGTTTTTCTTAATTATCAAACAAGCTTACAGGTTGATTCTCTGGAAAAAAACTATTCTACACAAAAATGGTATTATCTAGCTACAATTTACTATTTCCAAAAAAAACCAGCTGAAATTTTAGCATTACCCTCTATAAAGAAGGATAAAAAGAGCAAATTTTACAGTAAGTATTATCGGGAGCAATTTTTTTTTAAGGCTTGGGCGCACGATAGTCTTGGAAACGATGATGCTACTCTTAAACAAATCAAACTTGCTCAAATTCACCAATCTTCTGCTATCCAATCTTTGACGAATAGCCTACTTTTTAAAAAAAAAAAATACCGGGAAATTATACGAGCACACAATCCAAAAAAAAACCATAACTTTACTTCTGATAAATTCTATATCGCTTCTTTATTAAAACTTGACAGAGAAAAAAAAGCACTAGAATATTTACAAAAAATCAGCAAAAAACCAAGTTTGACTAGAGCTCTCTACACTGATTTATACCTAGAAGTCTGGTTAGCAAATCAACTCTACAATAGAGCCATAGATTTTGCTCTACAAAAATTACACCAAAAAAATAGCTCTGAAATAAACCTTTATAAAAACTTGAGCTTTGCTTACCACCAGCTAGAAAATTGGGATTTAAGCATCCAATATTTGGAAAAAATCATTGCTCTAAACCCCAATTCAAAGAGTGGCAAAAATGCTGCGGATAATATTTTTCTAAACTTGATTTATTCAACAGAAAAAAAACACCTCCGCCATAAAGAGAATATTACCAGCAATCAAGAAAAAAACACCCTTGATCTTTGGAAAAAAACCGTGCTTTTAGCAGAACAACACACACGCAAGTTGGAGTTTCATCAAGCTCTCAAAATTTATCAAAATTATCTAAAAAAAAATACATTCCAAAAAGCGAGTATTCAATTACTCAATCAAGAAATTCTTTATTTACAATCTTACTGGGATTTGTGCATTGAATACGGAAAAAATCCTTTTTTTCAAGAAACTCTATCAGAAAAAACTGATAGAGAAATAGCAACCAACTATTGTTCACTTCGGCAGAATAAAAAAATTCAATTCCCTATCCCTCCAAAACCAGACTACCGTAAAAATAGCTGGTTATTTCTGCAAGCCCTAATGGAAAAACAGACCACAGAAAAACAAACCACAGAAAAACAAACCAGCAAAAATACCTCACAAATTTTAACTGATAAAATTTCAATAAAAGAATTAAATTCACTAGAGCAGCAAAAATATCGTCTATTGCAAGCAAAAAATCAGCTTGAAAACCGAGAATTTACGAGCGCTCTAAATTCTTTAAAACAAACACAAAATTACATTTATTTTCCAGCGAACTACATGCAAAAACTGTTTTTAGAAACCCAAATCTATCTTCATTTAGAAAAGAAAAAAGAGGCTTTAAATAGATTAGTGAAACTGATTTACTTGCCTTTAGAAAAAACAACTAGAAGAGCATTTATATTCACCGCTATGGAGCTTTTAATAGAGCAAGGATGGAGAGAAGAAACTCGGCTTTTTTTCAAAAGTATTAATCCCAAAGGGTTAACTTTAGAAAATCGGGAAAAGTATAATAAAATCAAACAACAGCTTATAGAAAATCAATGAGATGGTTATTTCTTTTTAGCAGAAGTTTTAGAACTTTTACGCTGTTCTTTTTCTTGTATTTGAAGTTGCGATTGCAAAGCAATTTTTTTTACTTCTTTGACTGTTTTTGACAATTCTTGTTTAACATTTTTACCAATTAATTTTTCCAAAGATACAGAACCAGTATCTATTACTTTTTTAAAAGATTTTGTTTTACCTTGCAGTTTTTTAATATCTTCTTGTTTGATTAAATTATCTATTTCATCCTGCACTTCGTACTTTACATTATTCCAAGAGCGGCGAAATTTGTAAAGAATACCAGACACTTCTCTAACAAAAGAAGGCAACTTTTCGGGACCTATAACAAGCAGTCCAATAATTACAATTACTAAAATTTCTCCAAAACCTAGACCGAACATTTTTAAATTTTTGAGAGATATTTACACTAGTGTTATGTGATAGCAGAGCGTCTTTGCTTTAAACTTCAAACAAACTATAGCCAAAGCGCTTATCTGCACTGCCGTTCGTTCTTGACTAGAACGTTAAATTTTAATTCTTTTTGCTTCTACGAAGGCAAAAAATTGTGAAAAAATGGGGCATATCGTCCAAGCGAAATGCTAAAAAACTAAGTCTTACCGAAAAAGAACTGTAAAAAAGCCTGTGGCTTTTTTACAATACCCCACAAGTAATTTTAAGCAATAAGACTAGTATGTGAGTATTTTTCATAAATTTTTACCGCCGCATAGCTAAACAGAATGTTACTGCAAAGGTTTCATTTTTAGAAGATTACCTTGAATAAAATCATCAATCCCTCCATCCAATACTTCTTGCGAATTAGAATTTTCCATTCCACTACGGTGATCTTTTATCATCTGGTAGGGGTGTAAAATATAACTACGGGTCTGATTACCCCAACTTATCCCCTTTTTTTGTCCTTCTTGTATATCTTTTTCTTTTTGTCTTTCTTCTATTTCTTTTTGTACTAAAGCAGATTTCAAAATTTTTAATGCAGTAGCTTTGTTTTTATGTTGTGATCTCTCATTTTGGCATTGCACTTTAATCCCTGTTGGTAAATGAACAATTCTGACTGCTGAATCTGTTGTATTCACATGCTGCCCTCCTGCACCTTGTGCTCGGTAAGTATCAATTCTAAGATCTGTATCTTTGATTTCCACTTCTATGCTATCATCTACTTCTGGATAAACATAGACAGATGCAAAAGAAGTATGTCTTTTTTTTTGACTATCAAAGGGAGAAATTCGCACTAGACGATGAATACCGATTTCTTGTTTTAGTTTTCCATAAGCGTATTTTCCCGTAGTTTTAAGAGTAACAGATTTAAATCCTGCTTCTTCTCCGAGTGTCCCTTCTATTACTTCTGTGCTAAAAGATTGCTTTTCTCCCCATCTTAAATACATTCTCATTAGCATTTTAACCCAATCCATAGCCTCTGTTCCACCCGTACCTGAATTAATCTGCACAATCGCATTATTTTTATCGTAAGACTCACTTAGATAGTAAAGAATTTCTTGTGCTCGGATCTTATTTTTGAATTGTTTAATAGTATTTTCCAGTTCTAAAAATAAATCTCTATCTATTTGCTCCAAGCAAAGTTCTACATTGACTTCAATATCCTGTTCTAAACTGACTAAATTTTGCCATAAAGTTTTTTCTTGTTTTAGGTCAGAAATTTCTTTTAATAATTGACTTTGTTCTGATTGTGATTTTTGCCAAAAAAAATTTTGAGCAGCTTGTGTTTCTAAGTTTTGAATATTTTCTTCTAGTTTTTGTGGGTCAAAGATACTCCTTTAAATAATCTTTTTTCTTTTTTAATATTGCAAATTCTTGTTGTAAAGTTTCTATTTTCATATATTTTTTAGGGTAAAAATGTAAGTATATCAGAAAATTTTTTTAAAATCTTTGTTTTTTTATAGTTTTTCACCTTAGATAGCTCCTTTTTTCCATAGCCTGTTAAAACTAGAGCTGACTTACAACCGAGTTTTAAAGCCATTTGTATATCACTCTCTTTATCTCCTATCACCCAACTAGTTTTTAAATCTATAAGATAGCTTCTACAAGCTTCATCTATCATACCAGTTTTAGGTTTACGGCAATTACAATCTAAATTATAAGGAGGTTTTCCTTTTGGATGGTGCGGACAATAAAACTGTGCGTCTAACTTGACATTAAATTTTTTTAATTCATTATTAATTTTAGAAAAAACAAGATGCGTGAAACTCTCTTCAATATAGCCTCTTGCAATAGCAGACTGGTTGGTAACTAATAACAAGAGAAATTTTTTTTGTTGAAGTTTTTTTAAAGTATGGGGAACATCTTCAAAAAGACAAACATCTTCTAGTTTTGAAAGATAATTTTTTTCTTGGATAAGAGTCCCGTCTCTGTCTAAAAATATTGCAGATTTCATTCGTTACTAAAAAAAACAGATAGTTATTTTAAAAGCCGTTTTATCTTGTAAATACTAGAAAAAAAATTTAAAATCTAGTTATATTAGTTAAACTGCTGTGCTTAATTTTTTTTTAAAATCAAATGTCTTTTATGCTCCATTTTGAAAATCCCGAAATTAAAGATACTACTCTAGATATTCTAAATACTGTACACAGAGCAGGGGCAAAAGGTTTTTTAGTTGGAGGCTGTATTCGTGACGGCTTACTAAAAATTCCAGCTAAAGACATAGATATAGAAGTTTATGGTTTAGAGATGAAAAAACTAGAACTTATTCTCAAAAAAAAATTCTTACTCAATTATGTGGGAAAAAGTTTTGGCGTCCTAAAAATAAGGAATTTACCCATAGATGTTTCTATCCCTCGTAAAGAAAAAAAAGTAGGCTCAGGCTACAAAGGTTTTTCCATTCAAACCGATCCCTATTTTCAACCCGAAGAGGCATGCGCTAGAAGAGATTTTACTATTAACGCTATTCTATACGATCCTTTAAATGAAATATTTATAGACCCGTTTGACGGAAGAAAAGACTTAAAAAACAAAATACTAAGGCATACTACAGAAAAATTTTCCGAAGACCCTTTAAGAGTTTTGCGAGCTATGCAGTTTATTGCTAGGTTCTCTTTTCAAATCGCTAGTGAAAGTCTTAAATTATGCCAACAAATTTCCATAGAAAATTTATCTAGGGAAAGAATTTTTGAAGAATGGAAAAAATTATTGCTTAAAGGAAAAAAAATATCTTTAGGGTTATATTTTTTAAAACAAACAGGTTGGTTGCGCTATTTTCCCGAACTAGAAGCTCTTTCTGGTTGCGAGCAATACAAAAAATGGCACCCTGAAGGAGATGTTTTTGTGCATACTGCTCTTTGTTTAGATGCCTTTGTAGAAGAAAGAGATTCTTGCAAGGACGAAAAAGAAAATCTTATTGTAGGTTTAGGAGTGCTTTGCCACGATTTTGGTAAACCTATTACATCTCAACTGCAACCTGATGGACGGATAACTGCTTATAAGCACGATACAGAAGGAGTGGAACCCACTCTTTCTTTTTTAAATAGGTTGACAAACCAAAAAGAGCTTTTAAAAGAAGTAAAACTCTTGGTTCTCTATCATATGATACCAGATCAGTTTTTTAAACAGCAGGTCAACGACGCTGCAATTTTAAGATTTTCTAAAAAAGTAGGGAATATTGATAGACTTTTAAGAGTCTGTAAAGCCGATAAAAACGGTAGAGGAGAGTCTTACAATCCCGTATTTCCAGCGGGAGAATGGATTTCAAAAAGAGCTGCTGCTTTAAAGGTAACCAAAGCACCTCTGGCGCCTTTATTGAAAGGAAGACATCTGATTGATGAAGGTTTGACTCCTAGTGAAAAATTCAGCTCTCTTTTAGAAACTGCCTACCAAGCCCAACTCAATGGAGAATTTAACTCTGTAAAAGAAGCTATAAAACTACTAAAAGAAAAAAACTTATTGCCAAGATAAGTGGGCAATTTAACAGTGAGTATTTTGAAAAATTTAGAAATTATCCGCCTGAGTACCTAAAATACTCAAAAAAAAAATTAGTTAGTAGTTTTTTTTTATACATCTGATCCTATTATTACTCCTATAACTGTTGCTAATACACCCCCTATCATAGATAAAAAAACTGCCCATTGCATATTCCAAAAATTTATATAACCAAGTGAATGCACAACATAGAGTGCGCAAGATAACACAATCCAAAAAGGTCCCACAAAATATAAAATCTTTCTTAAAATATCTAATTTTTCGTCATTCCTCTTCTCTTTTCTTATATTTATTCCTTGTGTATTTGTTTTGTTAATTGTTTCGCTCATTTGTATTTACTTTAGTTATATCAAATTCTTTTTTTATATCATTAATATTTAATTGGCAACCAACCTCCTTTTTATATGCTTGATACCAAGCCCCATCTTCTCTGTGTGTGATATCTATTAATTTGTAGTTTGGGAAATATCCATATAAATTAGCTACTTTTTTTACGGAAACGTCATCCACTAATACAGGATAATCTCCATACTCACCCATTTTTTTAGTGATTGTATTATATCCATTTTCCTTGTAAAATTCATAAACTTCTTTAGAAACAGGACCGTATTGCAATGCAATAAATGATAAATGAGGTAATTCTTCTCCTGTTTCTCGTAAGTAAATTCCGTAACTTAAATATAAAAGCTTCTGTAATTTTAAAGGGTCAACTTCAACACCCATTTCTCCACATTCTATTAATATTGAATTAACTCTAGCAGCTAAATTTCTATTATATTTCATTTTTATTCTTTTAATTGTCTATAAGTAAGTTTTTAAAAAATTTTATAGTTCTTACAAAAAAAGCAGGTTATGGTCTACCTGCCTTTTTTAAAAACCTACAATTTAGTCCTTTTTTAAAACCCTAATCCAAATCCAAAATAGATACTTTGTGAATTACTCGCTATATCTCTTTTTACTGGGATATCGTTGCTATACCTAAACTCTACCTCTATTTTTTGAGAATAGCGATATTCTATCCCCACCTGAACTATACCCAAAGCACCATTTACCCCTAGAGAAACCCAGTTTGTACTGTAAGATTGTTTATCTTTACCGCTAGCAGCAGTTTTAAATTCCACCGATCCGCTACTCGTTCCTAAACCAACGAATGGTTTGATCAAAGCCAAAAATTCTTTTCTCATCCCATAACGGGTTTCTTGAATTATCAACTCTTCACCTGCATCTTTATTTTGACCGTATTTAGCCGAAACCAAGAAATCCAAACCTACAAAAGGGATTCCTATGTCAAAATCCAAGCCGTAGTGAGTGACCGATTTTAATTCACTATTGCTATCAGGGCTAGGACTTTCTTTTAAATTAGTTTGTCCTGTTCTAAATTTTATTCCTGCAAAGGAGAGACTAGCAAAAAGCACTAAAAAAAGTGCACTCAATGTTATTTTTTTAAACATAATTTAATAAAAACAGACTTTTTGGCATTAGATTAGACAAAGTCTATGGCTAATGCAAAAGCCTTTTTAAGTTATAAGTTAGTTGAAACTGTTGAATTAGCCGTCACATAACGAAAATTCAAAGGTCTACTAAAGTCAACAGTCTCTATTTGTTAAAAACCTATATCAAAAAACAGATTGATCTCTTGAGAATCTAAATCCACAGTCCGATCTAATAATTCTACTTCTGGAGCTAAATTAGTCCTCATTTCTAGTCCGATTAAAACACTTTTAGTATGAAATCTCACTCCGTAAGAATACCAGTAGCTATACAAATTGACATTTGCTGAGTTGCGATCTATTTTTATCTCACCCGGTTCTAACCTTAAATTTTCAACGGTATTGTAACGAAACGTTGTTGCAGTTCCTCCAAAACTCACAGAAGTATCCAGAAACCCTAGTAAAAGTTTATGAAACCGCAAACCGTAATCTATCTCTGTATAAGAAATAGTTTCTGGAACTGTGATAGTATAATCAACTTCTACATCTTGTATAGCATATTGTGTAACATATTGTATAACATAAGTGTACGATAGTGTTTTTTCCGCAGAACCCGTTCCTAACCTTGGCGAAATAATTACCGTAGCGATTTTCCAATTGAAAGAAAATTCTAAACCCAGTTGAACAGTCTCTTTAAATCCATCAGAAGAGGCTTCTTTTAGTATAGGAGTAGTATATGTTTTCTTTCCTATACTCAAAACAGCTGCAAAACTTGTAGCTACAAAACAATTGAGAATAATGACTACAAAGAGTATTTTTTTCATATTTACCTCATTGGTTAAAAATCATTAGAGACATTTGAATTAGCGTTCTGTTTAGCCAAAGCAAACGTTAAAAAAAAATTTAACTCTTGCCATTCGTGAAGAAATGCTCTCTCTTATTGCTATCTATTTCATACGGGCTATTTCATAAGGACTATAGTAAAAGTGCTTTTTAGCACTTTTACATTCCATTTTTGCTAATGATAAAGTCTTGTAGCGTTTCGCTTGGCGATATTCCTGCAAGATAAATTTTTTTTTTGCACCTATTCTAACCATTTGGTTCTAACCATTTGGCTAGCCCCAATAGTGGGGTGAGCATAACACTAATTCAAAGGTCTCAGTTATTAATAACAAAACAAAAAAATTTTGTCAAACGGTTTGTGATTTTTTTTATAAAATAGCACTAAAAATCATAACGTAATGTTTCTTACAATGAAAAAAGAAGTTTAATCAATACTTTTTCTAAAAAATATAATACAAATATTGCCAGAACAGGACTAAAATCAAACCCACCCATAGGAGGCAAAAGACGACGAAAAAAGCTTAAATAGGGCTCTGTTAAGCGATAAAGCCACTCTACCCAAAAATTATAACCTACAGAAAACCAACTCAATAAAGAGCGAACAATAATCAAAAGTATATAAATTCTAATCACTCTCTGCAATATTTCTATAAATAATAGCATTTTTTACCTTTTGTAGCTTGATAGTAATCTCACTTATAAAACTATTTCAATCATTCTGCAACCACTGATTTGTCAATTCTCTTACCCCTTTTACTGCTTTTTTACGAATAATAATTGCGTCTGTGTGTTCTGCAGCAGGATCTATCAAATAAACAGGCGTACCTTTTGCTACTTCCTCTACAAGATAGGCTGCCGGATAAACCGATAAAGAAGTTCCTATTACAAGTAAAATATCGGCTTGGCTTATTATCACCTGTGCTTCTGCAAATTTAGGCACTGCTTCTCCAAACCAGACTATATGTGGTCTTAACTGACTATTTTTTTCGCACTTATTACCAAGTTGAATGTCCGTTTTTATTTCATAAGTTTTGTTGCTTATAGTGCTACGAGCCTTCACAATCTCTCCGTGCAAGTGCAAAACAAAACTAGAACCAGCCCTTTCGTGTAAATTATCTATATTTTGAGTAACGATACTGACATGAAATTTCTTTTCCAAATCCTTTAAAGCCAAATGAGCGTCGTTTGGTTTGGCTTGTTTTACTTGTTTTCTTCTGTCGTTATAAAATTTTAGCACCAAAGCGGGGTTTCTTCGCCAAGCTTCTGGAGTAGCCACATCTTCTACGGCATAATTTTCCCAAAGCCCGTCCGAATCGCGAAAAGTTTTTAGTCCACTTTCAGAACTAATACCCGCTCCAGTAAATACAACTAGGTGTTTTTTCATAATAATTTTATTGTTTTGAGCAATAAATATTTACTAACTCAGGATAATTGATTTTTCCCGAACCCAACAAGGGAATCTGTGGCAACTTTAAAAGTTCTTGAGGCAGTAATAAAATATTTTCTGCATTCTTTAGTAAATATTCTCTAATAGTAGATAGATTTACTTGATTATCTGTTGCTACCAAAATAATTTTTTCCCCCTTTTGCTTACTTTCTGTAGCAATAGCTGCCACTGTGGATTTAGGGAATACTTTTTTGGTAATTTTTTCTACCAGCACTAAAGAAATCATTTCTCCTGCTACCTTACAAAATCTTTTCTGTCTACCTACGATTTGCACAAAACCATCTTCGTCTATATTAACGAGATCCCCTGTATCATACCAACCTTTCAAAAAAGATATTTCTCCACTATTGTTGTTTTTTAGATAGCCTAACATCAAATTAGGTCCCTTAAGGTATAATTTTTGAGCTACAGAAATACCAGCCACTTTTTCTAGTTTATATTTTAATGCAGGTAGTAATCTTCCCACAGTATTTTTTCTGTAATGCAAAGGAGTATTTGTTGCTACTACAGGCGCTGCTTCTGTCAGTCCATAACCTTCTAAAATCCGAATCCCAAATTTCTCATTCCACATTTGTTTAACTTCGTCTTGAAGTCTTTCTGCTCCAGAAAAAGCATACCGCACCTTATAAAAATCTGTCTGTTCTGCTTTTAAAGCGTAGCCACGATAAAAAACATTGGTGCCTAAAATAATAGTAGCATCACAAAAATAAACAAACTTAGTTACTAGACGGTATTGCATAGGATTGGGATAAAGAAAAACTTTAAGACCAGAAAATAAAGGAGCTAATAGTCCTACTATTAGTCCAAAAGAATGAAATACAGGCAGAACATTAAAAAGAACATCTTTGAGATTAAAATCAACAATCGTATTGAACTGGTAAAAATTGGCAACAATGTTGCGGTGCGATAATACTACTCCTTTGGGCATACCGCTAGAACCAGCTGTGAACATTATCACTGCAGGGTTACTTTCCGAAAATACTTTTCCAGAATGTGAAGCCGATGATGCGAAAAGCGAGCGATGAAAAGAAACAATTTTTGTAAAGCGAAGCAAAGCCAAAATCTTATCTTTCCAGCTGATTTTTTCGCGAAAATCTTCTAAATAGACAATTTCTACAACCTTTGATAGGGCTTTTATAGTAGGCTCTAGGTTGCCAAGTTTTACGAACTTACGAGAAGTAATCACTCTTTGCACAGCTGCCAGTTTACAACTATGAATAATACTGGATAAACCACTAGTGAAATTAAGCATCACAGCTACCTTGTGATACAACTGGAAAGCAAAAAAAGTAGAACAGGCAGCTATAGAATTAGGCAATAAAAAACCTATATTTTGTTCTCTATTTTGGAAAACGTTCTTGGAACTCCTTTTTAGAAATTGGCTAGAACTCTTGGCATTCTTTTCAAAAAGCAATTTTCCTAAAATAAGGGCACTAAGAACAAGCTTTTTGTAGCTCATCTGCTCTAGGCTAGAATCTTGAATAATTTTTTTTTTAGGAGAGCTATTCTTCATTCCCAACAATAACATTTCAAAAAGACTGGTACTTAAATCTTCCATTTCAAAAGACATATTTTGAAATCTATCCATTAGCTGTAGATTGGTTTTTTTGTATTCATTTGTTGATTGCAGTTTTTTAGGAAGACTTACATAAACGGGATCTCCGATTTGTAATTTTATTGGCTGAAAAATACGTTTCGGAAATTGCTCTTTTACTTTAGAAAAATAAGTTAAATGAGCGTTTTTAATATAAACAGGTAAAATAGGAACCTTTGTTTTAGCGGATATCATCAACATTCCGTTTTGGAAATTCATCAGTTTTCCTGTAGTACTGATTCTACCTTCGGGAAAAATGACTATTGTTTTTTTTTTTCTTAAAAAATAAATCAGTTGCCGAATAGAATAAGAAGAATGGTTAGTAATAGGAATAAATTTAATCTGTTTAATAAAAAAACGGAAAGGGTTTTTATGTGCTATAGTTTTATCTACCAAAAAATAGAATTTCCACCTGTCTATTAAAAGCAATAAAATACCATCCAAGTAAGAGGTATGGTTACTGGCAATTATCAGTGGTTTGTCTTTTAATTTGAAGTAGTTTTTCTTGCCTTTGATTTGCAAAGAAAAAAAAAATTTAAAAACAATCTTTGATAAAAAATACCAAAAAAAATCTTTCATAAAAATTTGCGTTAAGTGCTAAAATTGCTTTATAGTTCTCAAGAGAAACTCAAAGGCTCTGTTCTTAAACCCAAATTTTAGCATAAATTTTTTATGTTTTCAAAAAATATCAATAAGTCTGGTTTTATTTTTTTTGCCATTGCAATATTTTTTGTAGATCAAGGCAGTAAATTTCTAGCGAGAAAATATCTTCTCGCAAATAAAATCTACACCTTGATTCCCAACTTTATAGAACTGGTTTTAGTGAAAAATAGAGGGATTTCCTACGGTTTTTTAGCAAACTTAAATGATCCTCTCCGTGTACTCTTAGTCAATATTCTGCCCTTGCTAATTATTCTCGTGGTTATATACTATATATTTTTAAACTGGAAAAAAATCCAAAAAAACTATAAAATAGGTTGGGCTTTGATACTAGGAGGTGGCTCTGGTAATCTATTGGATAGGCTATTTTTAGGAGGAGTTACAGATTTTATGCACTTTAGATTGTTTGAATTCAGTTTTTTCGTGAACAATTTAGCAGATGATTTTATTACGATAGGTTTTATTTTTCTTGTTGCAAAAGATTTAAAAATATATTATAATAAACTTTTTCACCGAGGATGACCACTAATTACTTCAAATTAAAAACAAAAAAATGAAAAAAACACTACTACTTGTATTCACTCTATTATGCGCTACCGCAAATTCTTGGGCTGCGACCAAGATTACTTTTTGGCAATTTTGGGACCCAGAATGGATAAAGCCTCTGATAGAAAAGTTTGAAAAAGAAAATCCGAATATTAATGTTTCTTTAGAAAGACTGACATGGACAGATGGGTTTAATAAAATTATAACCTCACTTTCTGCCAATCAAGCTCCCGATGTGATTGAAATAGGCTCTACTTGGGTTGCAGGTTTAAGCCTAGACGGAGGTTTAAAACCAATAGATCCTAGAAATTTAAGAAAAAAACTTGCCAATTGGGAACCTGCCTATTTCAAAGGGAAATACTACGCTGTACCTTGGACTCTTTCTACTGGAGCTTTATTTTATAATAAAGAGCTACTTAAAAGAGCAGGTTTCAAATCTCCTCCTAAAAATTGGGAACAACTTCTCAAACAATCTCAAGCAATTCATAGACTTGGTAAAAATGTTTATGGATATGGGTTAAAAACGGGAGCCTATACTACTTGGCAAAAATTTTTGCCTTATGCTTGGTCTAATGGAGCTAGAATTATTAACTCAGATTGGAAAAGCACAGGTGTTAATAGCAAAGCTTTTAAAGAAGCAGTAAGTTTTTATAGCGAACTAAGAAAAGTAGGTCTTTTTGATGAAAATCTAGTGGTTCGTAAGCAATTTCAAGAAGGAAAAGTAGGTTTTATGATAGAAGAGCCAGGCCAAATTAATAAATTTAAAAAAGAATCTCCTAATTTAAATTTTGCTGTCATTAAGCTCCCTCCAGCTCCAACTGGAAAAAGTATTAATTTTGCTGGAGCACAGATGCTGGCAATCACTAAAAATACAAAAAATAAAGCAGCAGCCGAAAAATTCATCCGTTTTTTGGTAAAAGCAGAAAATTCCAAAGCTATTACTAGAAGAATCACAACTTTATTTCCCGCAGACAAACAAGGAACTAAAGATTCTTTTTATACTCAAGAACACCCTGAGCTTTTAGTCTTTTTAGAAACTCTTAAAACAGCTACATCGCCTCAAGCCCATCCAAAATGGATTGACATTCAAGAAGTATTTTCCGAGCAATTGGAAAGAGTTCTCTTCGGTAAAAAGGTTGACCGTGCTATGAAAAAAGCAGAAAAAGAAATTTTAGAAATTCTAAACGAGGAGCTTTAAAAATCTAGATAGCTACTCAAATTGAACAGCTTTAAATTTTTGCATTTGCTCTTTAATGGCAATTTCAGACGGCAAACGTTCTACGCTTGAAGCACCATAAAATCCGTCTATTCCTTTTGTATTCTGCAAGATATATTCAGCATCTTCAGGCATAGAAATAGGACCTCCGTGACAAAGTGCGATAACTTCAGAATTTACTGATTTTGCTGCATCACAAATTTCCTGTACTTTAGATGGACATTGCTCTATTGTAAGTGAAGTAGATGCCCCAATAGAGCCTTTGGTGGTCAGTCCCATGTGTGCAATAACAACATCCGCTCCAGCTTTTGCCATTGCCTCTGATTCTTGTGCATTGAAAGCGTAGGGGGTGGTAAAAATATCCATTGCGTTCGCTCGGCGAATCATTTCTACTTCCAAATCATAACCCATACCTGTTTCTTCAAGATTGCTTCTAAATTGACCATCGTAAAGTCCTACAGTGGGGAAGTTCTGCACGCCAGAAAATCCAGCTTCTTGCACTTGTTTTAAGAATACATCTATTATACGGGTGGGGTCTGTACCACAGACTCCTGCTAAAACAGGAGTATCTTTCACAATGGTTAGCACATCACCTGCCATTTCCATCACAATTCCATTAGCATCACCGTAAGGCATACAACCAGCTAAGGAACCTCTGCCATTCATTCGGAAACGACCTGAATTGTAAATCACTAATAAATCAACTCCACCATCTTCTTGGCACTTGGCACTAATTCCATTACCTGCTCCTCCACCTATAATGGGAATTTTGTCTGCAATTTTTTGTCGCAGACGGCTTAATATTTGTTGTCTTGTGAATATCATTTTTTTTTATTTGTTTTTTTCTATTAATTCTAATAACATCTCCACAGCTTTTGCCGAAAATTCTGTATCATTGATATTATTTTCTATTTCTACAACGGGGATATCTTTTTTTAGATTTGCTTTGATGCTATCAAATAGGGCTTGGTCTATTTCACGATCGCAAAACAGCTCACCATCGCCATCAAGAATAGAAATTCCTTTGAGCGGAAGCAGAAAAGCAACGGGACCTTTTGCAGCATTGGCTTTTTCTGCAAATATTTTTCCCATTTTTTCGTTTTCTTCTTTATCAGTCCGCATTAGCGTAACCGACGGGTTCCATTCATAGAAATTGCGTCTTGGCTCTTTGAATCTAGCAGGAACTGTATCCATTCCTCCAAAATTTGCCATATCTACACAGCCCGGTACAATAAGGTGAGGGATCCCCATCTCTCCCGCAGCGGACAATCTATCAGAACCAGCACTAAAAACTCCATCACATACCTCATCTGCCCATTCTGTTGTTGTAATATCTAAGACAGCATTAACCAAACCTTCTTTTATCAAACTTTCCATAGCCATACCTCCTACTCCAGTGCAGTGGAATACAAGGACTTCGTAGCCTTTTTCACTGAGTTTTGCCATACAGTCGTTGACGCATTCGGTTGTATTGCCGAACATAGACGCTGTGATAACAGGTTTATCTTCGCTAGTTTGTGGCAAATCTGTTTCTACCATTCCGCAGATGGCACTTGCAGCGCGGGTAAATATAATTTTTGAAACGCGGTTGATTCCAGCTACATCTACAATAGAGGGTATCATGGTAATGTCTTTGGTACCAACATAACCTGATACATCACTAGATGCTGCTGTAGAAACGCATACTTTAGGTACACCAATCGGTAAAGCACGCATAGCCGCTGTAATAATAGAGGTGCCACCTGTACCTCCCATACCCATTATTCCATCAAATTTTCCTTCATCGTATAGGGATCGGATAAGTATGGCAGCTCCTGCAGACATTACTTTCATTGCCTCGCCACGATCTTTTTTTTCTCGCAACTGCGCAATACTACCGCCCGCGGCTTCTGCGATTTTATCTGCTTCTATATCTACGGGAAAGATTTCTGTTGTGCCTAAGACTCCAGCATTAACGCTAATTACTTTATGCCCTTTATCTAGTATCTGTTGCCGTACAAATGCGTATTCCGCACCTTTGACATCAAAGGCTCCAATTAAACATATATTTTTCATATTAAATTCCTTTTAAGGTTAATTAAACTAGCTTATAGTTACCCAAAAAACACATTTTTTCAATATTTTTTTTGGAAATAATATAAAATAGACCTTTGAATTTGCCAAATAGAACAAAACTAGCTGTGACGGCTAGCCAAATGGTTAGAACAGGTACGAAAAAAAATTTTAGCTCGCTGGAATATCGTAGTGAAAAATACTCTATGATTTGCATTTAGCAAAAATAAAATGTAAAAGAGCCAGCGGCTCTTTTACTATAGCTCGTATAGAGTAAAAGCAATAAGCTTGTTGGCTAAACAGAATGTAAATTCAAAAGTCCATAAAATAATCAACAAAATATTATTTTTTCCTTTAATACACAGATTATATTGTTATGAGCATAATATTAGTTCTTGATATTTATTTTATTTGGTGTATTTTTAAACTTTACTGTTTGTATTCTAGATCTTTGAATTAGACATTCTAGCACGCTATGCAAGGCAACTGTTTCAAAATGCTCATATACTATTGTATCCTCTGCTTTTTCGACAGTTTGCCCTGCATAGCTCTCCTATAATTAATGCCTATTATCAAAGACCTTTTTTTAACTTAAATAAAAACTACTATGAAAATAATTAGAAGAACATTGCTGGTGCTTTCTATTGGATTGCTTACCACCTCTGTTTTTATGACTTCTGTTTTTGCGGCAGATGTTAAAATAGGTACTTTAACCATTCTTGAAGGACCTTTTGCAATTTTGGGTGAAGATGGTACAAGAGGCATTAATATGGCTCTTAAAGAATGGAAAAACAAAGCTGGAGGTAAAAATATTAAAATATTTAAAGCTTCCTCTAATGGTTCGCCAAATAGTGCCCTTAAAGCTGTAAAAAAATTGGTAGAACAGGATAAAGTATCTATCGTGATTGGTCCTTTATCAGGTTCAGAAGGACTTGCGGTTAAAGATTATGCGAAAACAAAACCGCATGTTACTTTTATCAATGGAACTTCAGCAGCCCAAGATACAACTTTGCGAAATCCTGCAAAAAACTTTTTTCGCTTTGGCGGAGATGGGGCTCAATGGGTTGCTGGATTGGGAAAATATGCATACAAAGAAAAAGGCTATAGAAATATTGTTGTTATAGGGGAAGATTACTCTTTTCCTTATACTATGGCGTTTGGCTTTTTGAAGGATTTTTGTGACCTAGGAGGCTCAGTTAAAAATCGTCATTGGGTGCCCATAGGCAATAAAGATTACTCTTCTATTGTAGCCTCTATTCCAGATAATATAGACGCTATATTTGTAGCCTTAGGAGGCTCAGATGCTATAAACTTTCTTTCTCAATACGAGCAGGCTGGCGGAGATAAACCTTTAATTGGAGGGACTATAACCGTAGATCAATCTGTATTGGGGTCTAAAGGTCGTCGTAGAGATTATATTATTGGCACTCCTTCCGCTAGCCCTATTGCTGATAATTTGGAAAAAAAAGATTGGCAGAATTGGAAAGCTTCTTATAAAAAGCAGTTTCCTAAAGGTTTTCCGTCTCCATCTTTATTTGCTTATTATTATTATGTCGCCACTAAAGCCGCTTTAACAGGCTTAGATAAGGTCAAAGGAAATGTATCTAATAATAATAAAAAATTGAACAGAGCTCTTGCTAAATTAAAGCTAAAAACACCAACTGGAGTGGTTACACTGGATAAAAATCGTCAAGCTATTATTGATATTTTTATCACTGAGGTAGCTAAAGATAAAGATGGCAACCTGTATAACAAAGTGGTTAAAGTCGTACCTAAAGTAGACCAAGTGTTGAATGGTAACAGAGAGAAGTTTCTAGCTTTGGGTAAGGTAGGACGAAATGTTCCTAAATGTAACTAGCCTAAATGTAACTAGCCTAAATGTAACTAGACTGTTGAATTTGCTTATCTAGTTTAGCCGACTTATTACTAAAACTAGTTACTTGCTAAAGTGAAACAAGCCAAAGGGCTGTTTCACACTCAAGTTTTGTAGTGCTGGTTCTGATAGATTGTCACTACGCCCATAAAGCAAATTCATTAGTGTGACTAAACCTGATAATATGTCTTTACTAGCTATTGAGTTGCAGGGCATCAGACAAGAGTTTGGTGCCCTTGTAGCTATAAACGATATTAGTCTTTCTGTAAGTTTTGGGGAAAGAAGAGCTATTTTAGGAGCTAATGGAGCAGGAAAGACTACTTTGTTTAATGCTATTACTGGAGATTTCTTACCCCAAAAAGGAAAAATTTTATTTTTTGGAGAAGATATTACTCGGATGCCAGTTTGTGATCGTATTCGTCGTGGTTTGCGAAGAACCTATCAAAAATCCTTACTTTTTCAAAATTTAACTGTAAAAGATAATTTATATCTAGCTGTCAGAGGAGTGCTAAAAGGTCATTTTAGTTTAAAATCTACTGGTAATCTAAAAGGCTTTAAAGATGCTGTTAGAAAATTAGCAGTTTCTGTCCATTTGGATAAATTGCTAGATGTGAAAGTCGGTAATCTTTCTCACGGACAACAAAGACAATTAGAAATTGGAATGGCTATGGCTGGAGAGCCACGATTGATATTGTTTGATGAACCAGCTGCAGGATTATCTTCTTTAGAACGCACCCAACTAGAAAAACTACTCCTAGGATTACCGCCCGAGATTACTTTTATTATCATAGAACACGATTTAAATATTGCTTTAAAAGTATCCGATAAAATCACGATTCTACACAATGGTAATCTTTTTAAAGAAGGCACTACTGAAAAAATAAAAAAAGATCCTGAAGTTCAATCTATCTATCTAGGGAATTCTGGTTAGCAAACTAAACATAATGATTCAAGCTACTAAAGTCAACGCACACTATGGTCTTTCTCATGTGTTGCAAGGTGTTTCTTTAACCTTAAAAGAGCAAAATATATTTGCTCTTATTGGAAGAAATGGAATGGGCAAAACAACATTTTGTAATACCATTATGGGGTTTGTCCCTATAACCAGTGGAAGTATAAAAATTAATAATAGCAGCATAAATGGGTTAAGGACAGATCAAATAGCCCATTTGGGAGTTGGTTATGTTCCTCAAGGAAGAAGAATTTGGCCATCCTTGACTGTGAACGAGCATCTGAAATTGGTGGAAAAAAAAACAGGGACTTGGAATAGGGAAAAAATTTATACTATTTTTCCTCTATTGGCTGAAAGAAAAAATAACGGTGGAAATCAACTATCAGGTGGAGAACAGCAAATATTATCTATTGCTAGAGCACTTTTACTCAATCCTAAATTTTTGATTATGGACGAGCCAACCGAAGGATTGTCTCCTATTATGGTCAAACAAATAGAAAAACTGTTAGTAGATTTAACAAAAAATGAAGATCTGACTATTTTATTGGTAGAACAAAATCTCGAAGTAGCTTTGAATGTTTCTGAACGAATTGCTATTATGGTCACTGGTCGTATAGCTATAGAAATGAGCACGAAAAAATTTAAAAAAGATAAAAAAAAACAACAGAAATTATTAGGATTGAATTTTTAATCCATAATATAGACCTTTGAATTTGCCAAATAGGACAAAACTAACTGTGACGGCTAGCCAAATGGTTAGAACAGGTGCGAAAAATTTTTTTAGCTCGCTAAAATACTGAAGTATTTCAAGAGTTAAAAAATTTTTTCAATGGCGTAGTGCCACAATAATGGGAGCAGGCACTACAAAAATCGCATAATCCAAAAAAAAAATGTAAAAGAGCCAGTGGCTCTTTTACTATAACCCTTATAGAGTAAAAGCAATAAGCTTGTTTTGGCTAAACAGAATGCAAATTCAAAAGTCTATTATATTAAAAAACTATGTACTAAACGAATAGTTTTTAAGGAAAATAGTTTATTTTCTGGTTGTTTTTTAAACTTATGAATCAGCTAAATTTTGGTGTTTTTCCTTAAAAAAAAATTTAATTAAAAGAAAATGAAATTATTTTTAATCACCACCTTAAATGGACTAACCCTAGCAGCTCTTTATTTTTTAGTAGCCAATGGTCTTTCTCTTATCTTCGGTCTTATGAGAAATATCAATATGGCTCACGGTTCAATATATCTTTTGGGAGCCTACATTGGCTTTCAGTTTCAAGAGTTCACAGGCTCTTGGTATTTGGGCATTGCTGCTGCTTTCTTTTTTATGTTTATTCTTGGACTTGCTATGCAACATTTTTTATTTCGTTTTTTGGAAGGGCAAGAATTGCGACAAACTTTGGTCACCATTGGTATTTCTATAATAGTAGCAGATTTAATGTTGTGGATTTGGGGTGGAACAACCTATCAATTTGAAATTCCTGATTTACTTTATGGACCCTTAAGAGGTATTCCCATTATTAAAGTCTACCCTATCTATAGATTGTTTATTTTGGCAACATCTGTAGTTGTGGGGATATTTCTATTTTTATTTTTAAACAAAACTCGTATCGGAATGATGATTAGAGCAGGAGTGGATGACAAAGAGATGCTTTCAGCTACAGGAGTGCATGTAGCCTTCGTGTTTGCGATTACTTTTGCTATAGGTGCGGGATTGGCTGGATTGGCAGGAGTTATTGGCGGCTCCGCACTTTCCATTGCCCCTGGTGAAGATATACGCTACCTTTTGGCTTCTTTAGTAGTAGTAATCATTGGAGGATTAGGAAGTATCACTGGTAGCGCCATAGGTGCTATTTTGATTGGTTTAGCAGAGCAATACGGATTGGTCTATTCGCCAACCTATGGAATAGTCTATACATTTATAATTATGGTTGTGGTTTTAGCTATTCGTCCTCAAGGAATTATGGGAAAAAAAATATGAGATTTATAATAGATAACAAAAAAACCATAGCAAGCCTTCTTGTTTTATGCCTTATACCTCTGCTTGCTAATGAATTTTGGCTAGTGCAAATTGGCGCCCAAACTTTTATCTTTGGTCTTATAACCTTAGGATTTATATTTTTAGCAGGTTATGGCGGAATGGTGTCTTTAGCTACAATGGCAATAGCAGGCATGGCAGGCTATATGGTAGCCATTTTTGGATTCAATAGCGAAGGTGTAGGAATGGAATGGCACTGGTTATTTGTGGTCTTGATAGCCTTATTGATGGCTGTATTATTTGGCATAATCATTGGCATTATTTCTACACGAACCCAAGGGATTTATACTATTATGATAACTCTAGCCATAGCCACAGGTTTTTTCTATTTCACCCGACAAAACTACGCTGTTTTTAATGGATTTACCGGCTACGCTGGTATTCAAGCACCTACAATTGGCGGATTAGATCTAAGGCAACCTATCTATTTTTATTACCTTACTTTGAGTATTTCCGTCTTATTTTACCTGTGGATTAAAAATTGTTTGCGTTCTACTTTTGGTATTGCACTACAAGGCATAAAAGATAATGCTAGGCGTATGCGAGCACTTGGTTTTAATGTCACAAAGCATCGCATTGCTGCTCACGCTTTCGCTGCCCTACTATCTGCCATTGGCGGTATTTTATTGGTTTGGATGAATGGTCGTATTGACCCAGCTACTATCAATGTAGAAGCTGCGATTGCTATTTTAATGATGGGTGTTGTAGGTGGAATGAAACACCCATTAGGAGCGTTCTTAGGAGCATTTATTTTTATCTTGCTAGGTAACTTTGCTATTGATATCATTGGCAGCGAACGATTCAATACACTTATTGGAGCTGTTTTTGTAATTATTGTTTTGTTTTCTCCCGACGGTGTTGTTGGATTGTTGAAACGACTTTTCAACACAAAACTCCCTAAACCATAACTTTCATATTTTGATTCAAATATTTTTGGGTGATTTTTATTTTTTTCTCATAAACAGCAAGATTTTTAATAGGTGATTTTGAGTATTTCTCTGCAATCCTGTTGCAGAAACCAGCATCTTGTGTCATTGATTTTTCTGCAGAAGAATCTACAGATTGTGTGGTATTTTTTTATACGCCATACTACTAATAACGGTAGGCTTCGGGTTTGAAAGGTCCCGTAGCAGAAATGCCTAGATAATCGGCTTGGGTTTTATTGAGTTTGTCTAGCTTGACACCGAGTTTTTTAAGGTGTAATTCGGCGACTTTTTCGTCTAGGTGTTTAGGTAGGTTGTAAATTTTGTTTTCTAGTTTTTGGTGATTGTTCCAAATTTCTATTTGAGCTAATACTTGATTGCAAAAACTATTAGACATCACAAAACTAGGATGTCCGGTGGCACAGCCTAAATTGACGAGTCTTCCTTCGGCGAGCAGCATAACCGTCTTGCCGTTTTTAAAATAAAATCTATCTACTTGTGGTTTAACATTTACTTTAGTAACATTTTTATCCTGCAATAGTTGGTTGACTTGGATTTCGGAATCAAAATGCCCTATGTTGCAAACAATGGATTCGTCTGGCATTTGCTCTATGTGTTTTTTGGTGATCGCATCACAACAACCAGTAGCGGTCACAAAAATATTTCCTATTTTACAAGCTTCATCCATCGGCATCACTTGGTAACCTTCCATAGAGGCTTGTAAGGCGCAAATAGGATCAATTTCTGTAATAATAATTCTCGCTCCCATACCTTTAAAAGCATCGGCACAGCCTTTGCCCACATCACCATAGCCCGCAATTACAGCGACTTTTCCAGAAATCATCACATCAGTGGCTCTTTTAATACCATCTATTAAAGATTCTCGGCATCCGTAAAGATTATCAAATTTAGATTTTGTGACAGAATTATTGACATCAAAAGCGGGAATTTTTAGCTCTTTTTTGTTTAGCATTTGATGTAGACGGTGCACTCCTGTAGTTGTTTCTTCAGAAACACCACGAATATTTTTTAATAAATCAGGTCTTTTTTGATGCACGAATTGGGTTAAATCTCCTCCGTCGTCTAAAAGCATATTGGTAGTGGTATCTCCCCAATCTAAAGTTTGTTCTATGCACCATAAATATTCTTCTTCGCTTTCCCCTTTCCAAGCAAATACAGGTATGTTTTGGCTCGCAATAGCAGCTGCCGCCTGATCTTGTGTAGAAAATATATTGCAAGACGACCATCTCACTTCCGCTCCTAAGTCTATTAGCGTTTCTATTAAAACCGCTGTTTGAATAGTCATATGCAGCGAGCCTGTGATTCTAGCTCCTTTTAAGGGTTGTTTTTTTTTATATTCCTCGCAGATAGACACCAAACCCGGCATTTCTGCCCTAGCGATTTCTATTTCTTTTTTACCCCATTCAGCAAGTCCTATATCTGCGATTTTATAGTCTTGAACTTTAGTTTTAAGATTAGTTTTGATTTTTGATTTGAGAGTCATTTTTATAAAAAATTAATCTTTGCCAAGCTTATACCCTAAATAACTACCCAATACAGGAATAAAGGACGCAAAAAAGGTTATTACTATCGGTGAGATAAACGAATTAAAATAGGTGAACATAACATAAACCCAAGGCACAACTAGCAGATATCCTCCCAGAACATATATTTTCCCTAGTTTTGTTTGTGATTTAAAAAAAAATTTTATTAAAAAAGGGACGGAAATCAATCCCACAAAAGAATAGGTAGTAAAATTAAAATAGTATTCTGTTTTACTAATTTGCTCTGTCTTAAGTAGCAAAATAAAAATAGTAATGAGGGGCCAACACAAAACCGCTGTTACAAAAAAAAGTATCTTTTTCATAGTCTTTTTAATATTCCACCAAAATTTCTTGTTTTGAAGGCACCTTCTCTTCTGTTTTTGCTACACTGTCTGTTCCACTTTTTGTTAGAGCGTAATTGTAGACTTTAGAACCGTGTCTAAAACCTGTACCTACAGGAGCCAGTCTTCCCAAAATTACATTTTCCTTAGGCCCTCTAAAATAGTCAACAGAGCCTTTAATTGCTTCTGCAGTTAAAATCCTCGTTGTCTCTTGGAAAGAAGCTGCAGAAATAAAAGAATCTGTATGTAACGCCGCTTGCATCACGCCTAATAAAATGGTCTTGGCTTCTGCTTTTTTTAGATTTTCTTCTTCTAGTCTTGTGTTTTCTTCATTAAAAACACGTTTGGATATTTTCTCTCCTAGTAAAAATTTAGAATCGTGAGGTTCAGTAACCTGTACTTTTTGGAGCATATGATTGACTATAACTTCTACATGCTTGTCATTAATTTTTACTCCTTGCATTCTATAAACTTCTAATACTTCATTGACAATATATTTTTGTAGTTCGTAGACACCTTTAACTGCTAAAATATCGTGCGGATTCGGGGATCCATCCGTTAGTGGGTCTCCAGCTTCTACATAATCTCCGTCCATAACAATAATAAAACTACCTCTAGGGATTAAGTATACTTTTTCATCTCCTAAATCTGGATGTACAATAATTTGTTTTTTCCTACGAACATTTTCTCCAATTTCTATAGTT
Organism: bacterium; assembly: GCA_965216635.1. Classification (GTDB taxonomy): domain Bacteria; phylum SAR324; class SAR324; order XYD2-FULL-50-16. The sequence goes on along the minus strand of OZ244188.1, from coordinate 705,188 downwards.
CCAGATATTTCTGTAATTTGACAAGGATTTGCGGGAATACGAGCCTCTAATAAATCTACAACCCTAGGCAGACCGCCTGTAATATCCTTAGTTTTAGCAGATTCTCTAGGTATTTTAGCAAATATATCGCCTGCTTGAACTAAATCTCCATTTTTTACTACCAATTCAGAACGAGCGGGTAAATCAAAACCTTTGTGTGGGCTATTATCTTCTTTTTTAATTTCTTGGTTTTTTGCATCTACCAAAACAATTTTAGGCTTTAAATCAAATTCAGGGTTGTCTATAATCACATCTCTAGAGATCCCTGTACTATCATCCGTTTGCACAAGCATACTTTGTTCTTCAATAATATCTATAAATTTTATTTTTCCTTTATGGGTAGATAAAATAGGCACAGAAAAAGGATCCCATTCCGCAATCGTGTCTCCTATCTTTACTTTTTCATCTTGCTTAAATAAAATTTTTGATCCCAAAGGTAGTCTTAGTCTATCTACATCGTGACCTTCATCATTTAAAATCCGAACTTCTGACCTTTGATCCATTACTACTTGCACTCCATCTCTGTTGACTAACATCTTAATTTTGTCTAGCATAATTTTACCGGGCTTTGTGCATTCCCAAGAAGTTTCCTCAATTTTACTAGAAGCCGTTCCTCCAATATGAAAAGTCCTCATAGTCAGTTGAGTGCCGGGCTCTCCAATAGATTGAGCTGCAATAATACCTACTGCTTCTCCTATGCTAACTAATTTTCCTCTCCCTAAATCTCTACCGTAGCATTTAGCACAACAACCCTGTTCTGCTTCACAGGTTAAAACAGAGCGAACAGCTACAGAAATAACTACTGCATTATTCACTGCAACTATATTGTTTTCATCAAACATACTACCTTTTTTTACCAATAGTTCTTTGGTATATGGATGCAAAACATTTTCTGCTGCTATTCTACCTAAAATTCTCTCACCTATTCTTTCTATTATTTCTCCGTTTTCCACTAAGGCTTCTACAGTGAAACTTCGCGTTGTCTCGCAGTCTTCCATTGTAACTACACTGTCCTGAGAGACATCTACTAATTTTCTAGTAAGATAACCTGAACGGGCTGTTTTAAGGGCTGTATCAGCTAGTCCTTTTCTGGCTCCGTGTGTAGAAATAAAATACTGTTGCGAATTTAGTCCTTCTCTGAAATTGGCAATAATAGGAGTTTCAATAATAGCTCCACTAGGTTTCGCCATCAAACCCCTCATTCCACAAAGCTGTTTATTTTGATTCGTGCTTCCTCTAGCACCAGAATCCGCCATTGCAAAAATAGGATTCATTTCCATTTGACCGTCTTTATTTTTTGTATCTTTGGCAAGATTATCAAACATTGTGTTTGCAATTTCTTCTGTTGCTGCAGACCATAAATTTATCACCCTGTTGTACCTTTCGCCATCTGTAATCAAACCTTCTTGGTGTTGGTTCTGGATATTAATCACTTCTTTTTCCGATCTTTTTACAATAATATCTTTTTCTTTTGGAATAATCATATCATTTATAGAAATAGAAAAACCTGCTTTTGTGGCGTATTCAAATCCAAGTTGTTTGACGGAGTCTAGTATTTTTACAGTCTCTACACTGCCTGCGAATCGGTAACAAACATCAATTAAATTTTCTACTTCTTTTTTTCTTAAAATTTTATTGATAATATCAAAATCAATGGTTTTGGGTAAAATTTCATAAATTAAAATCCTTCCAGCAGTTGTGTCATAAATATGATTATCTATGCGAACTTTAACGACTGCCTGTAAATCCACAAACTCGTGTTCGTAAGCGGATATTAGTTGTTTTGGATTAGAAAATATTTTACCCGTCCCTTTCCTATCAGGAAAAGATTTTGTAAGCCAGTAGATTCCTAAAATCATATCTTGCGTTGGCATCATAATAGGTTTGCCTGTGGCTGGAGATAAAATATTGTTATAAGCCATCATCAAAATTTTTGCCTCTAACCGGGCTTCTATGCTTAAAGGCACATGCACTGCCATTTGGTCTCCATCAAAATCCGCGTTGAAAGCTGTGCAAACTAAAGGATGCAGTTGAATAGCCTTGGATTCTATCAATTTAATTTCAAAAGCCTGAATACCTAATCGGTGCAAAGTAGGGGCTCTATTGAGTAATACAGGGTAGTCTCTAGTTACTTCATACAAAGATTTCCAAACTAACGGGTCTTGCATTTCTATCATTTTTCTACCAATCTTAATATTGGGTGCATATTCTTTTTCTATAAGGTGATGCAAAATAAAAGGTTTAAATAACTCTAGCGCCATTATTTTAGGAATACCACATTGATTTAGTTTTAAATCAGGTCCCACAACAATGACAGTTCTACCAGAATAATCTACTCTTTTACCCAAAAGATTTTGGCGGAAACGACCATACTTACCTCTTAAAGAATCACTTAACGACTTTAAGGCTCTGCCGTTATTTCCCATCACAGGACGACTGCGACGACCATTATCAAAAAGAGAATCTACCGATTCTTGAAGCATTCTTTTTTCGTTCTTAACAATGATATCAGGAGCACTCAAATCTAGTAATCTTTTAAGTCTGTTATTTCTATGAATAACTCTGCGATAAAGATCGTTAAGATCGCTTGTTGCAAATCTTCCCCCTTCTAAAGGAACTAAAGGACGGAGGTCGGGACATAAGACTGGCACAACATCAAAAATCATATTGGTGAGTTCTGTGCCTGAATGTTTAAAAGACTCTATAATTTCTAGCCTTTTACTGATTTTTTTTCTTTTTAGCTCAGAGCCGCTAGTTTTTAACTCCGTCCTTAATTGAAAACGCAATTCATCAAGTTCTATTTGCTGTAGCAATTCGTGGATAGCCTTCGCTCCAATATCTGCTATAAAATCTTCGTCCTCATCAATGTATTTTTGGTAAACTTCTTCACTGATCACATCACCTACTTTCAAATCCGTCTTGCCTTCATCCAAAACAACATAAGAATCAAAATAAACAATAGATTCTAAATTTTTCACACTCATGTTTAACACCACCGCTAGATAGCTCGGACTACCTTTTAAAAACCAATTATGGACAATAGGTACGCACAGTTTGATGTGTCCTAGCCTTTCTCTACGGACTTTAGATTCAATAACTTCTACACCACATTTTTCACAAGTAATGCCGCGATGTTTCATTCTTTTGTATTTTCCACAAATACACTCATAATCTGTAATAGGACCAAAAATCTTTCCGCAAAACAAACCATCTCTTTCTGGTTTATTGGTACGGTAATTAATGGTTTCTGAATTTTTCACTTCTCCATGTGACCACTCTAGTATCGTTTCATTTGATACTAAATTAATTTTTACAGCTTTATAATTTTGTGGATTTTCGGGACTACCCAATAGTTTTCTCAAATTGACCTTTTAGATAAAAATTAAAATAAACTAGAACCTCAAACTAAAATTACGCTATTACTTCTTTTTCTTTTTTTTCAATAACAGCATTACTATTATCATCGTTGATATTATCGCTTATAGCATTATTGCCTTGATCAGCAAAACCATCATCCGTATTACCAATAATACTATCATCCTCTATTAATTCTAAATCTATACACAAAGAACGGATTTCGTTAATTAAAACTCTAAAAGATTCTGGAATGCCAGTCTTGTAGTATAAATTTCCTTTTACTATAGCCTCGTAGGCTTTGTTTCTGCCGTAGGTGTCATCAGATTTCACCGTTAAAAGTTCTCGTAAAATAAAAGACGCCCCGTAGGCTTCCAATGCCCAAACCTCCATCTCTCCAAATCTTTGTCCACCAAACTGAGCTTTACCTCCCAAGGGTTGTTGGGTAACCAAAGAATAAGGACCAGTAGACCTAGCGTGAAGTTTATCATCAACCAAGTGATAAAGTTTGCAAATATATTTATAACCAATGGTCACCTTTTGTTTGAGCTTATTACCCGTTCTGCCATCGTAAAGTGTCACCTTACCTGAGTAATCAATACCACAAAGATCCATCAGTCTGCGAATTTCTTCCTCTTTTGCTCCATCAAAAACAGGGGTAGCAAAATGCACCCCTTTGCTTAATTTTGTGAAAAATTCTAATAAATCTGCATCGTTTATTTTTTCTAAATAGTTGTTGATAAAATCAGATTGATAAATCTTTTTCACAAAATCTTTAATTTTTTTATAGGGAGACATTTCTTTTAACATTTTATCAACTTGATTCCCTAATTTTTTAGAAATAAAACCCAAGTGAGTCTCTAAAATCTGCCCTATATTCATTCGTGAGGGAACACTTAAAGGATTGAGCACTATATCTATTGGTTCTCCTTCTTCTGTATAAGGCATATCCTCTACAGGTAAAATTTTAGAAATAACACCCTTATTGCCGTGTCTACCAGACATTTTATCGCCCACTGCCAGTTTGCGTTTCATTGCAATATAGACTTTTATAATTCGGTTAACTCCTTGAGGTAAATCTTCCAGTTTTCTCTTTTTTTCAATAAGTTCTCTATAAATGGTTTCAATCAAAAACAATTGATCTTTTACTTCTTTAAAAAGTTTTTTGAATTGTGTGTTTTTGGTAGAATCTGCAAAATGGATTTCTGCTAAACTATTAATAGGGAGCTTTAGTAGCTCTTCAAGTGTGGGAGTATCCCCTTTTTTCAAAAGAACTTCGTGGTTTTTCACATTTACTAAATCATATTTTAAAATTTGATTTTTAAAAAAACTAGCGTTTCGTTTTAAAAAATTAGTTTTTAAAATACGAACCTCATTTTTGTAATCTTCGTCTGTGTTTTTCACAAGTAATTCTTCAATTTCCAGCGTACGAACATCTTTTTCTGTTCCTCTTCTAATAAAAGATTTAACATCTATTACTATACCGGAAACACCCTGTGGGACTCTTAAAGAAGTATCTCTAATATCTCCAGCTTTATCTCCAAAAACAGCTCTTAACAGCTTTTCTTCTGGATTAAGTTGCGATTCTATTTTAGGAGTACTTTTACCAACTAAAGTATCTCCTGATTTTACATAACTACCTATACGGACAATTCCAGATTCGTCTAAATGACGTAAAGAATGCTCGCTTGTATTGGGAACATCTCTAGTAATATTTTCTCTACCTATTTTAGTGTCCCTAGCAAAAGCATCAAATTTTTCAATATGAATAGAAGTAAAAGTATCTCTATGTAAAAGCTTTTCACTAACTACTATAGAATCTTCGTAGTTATAACCATTCCAAGGCATAAAGGCGACAAAAACATTTTTACCAAGTGCTAATTCACCCGATTCGCAACAGGGACCATCAGCAATAATTTGCCCTTTTTTAATTTTTTCTCCTTGCTTAACTAAACTTACTTGATTGATGCAGGTGCTTTGATTAGAGCGATGATATTTTTTTAATTTGTAAATTTTAACACCAAAAGGGTTGTTTTCTTCTGCGTTACTTTCTACTACAATTTTCTGAGAATCTACTGAATCTACTATACCATCTTTCTCTGCGACCACACAAACTCCAGAATCTTTAGCGACCATATGCTCCATTCCAGTTCCCACAAAAGGAGCTTCAGCAATAGCCAAAGGCACAGATTGTCGTTGCATATTAGAGCCCATTAAAGCTCTATTGGCATCGTCGTGCTCTAAAAAAGGAATCAAAGAGGCAGCAATAGATACAAGTTGTCTTGGAGATAAATCTATGTATTGAGCCCATTCTCTTGGTAAAGATTTAAATTCACTATTTTTACGAAGCACTATAATTTCTTTAATAAATTTTTCTTTTTTATCTAATAAAGCGTTGGATTGGGCGATGTAGTAATTTTTATCTTCTATCGCCGACATATAACTAATTTCGTTTGTTAGCTGATGGTTGACAATTTTTCTATAAGGAGTTTCAATAAATCCGAACTCATTGAGTCTGGCGTAACTTGTCAAACTGGACATCAAGCCAATACTAGGTCCTTCAGGGGTTTCAATTGGACAAATTTTTCCATAATGAGAAGGATGAACATCTCTGACCTCAAAACCTGCTCTTTCACGGCTTAAACCACCAGGACCCAAAGCACTTAACCTTCTTTTATGGGTTATTTCTGAGAGAGGATTGGTTTGATCCATAAATTGAGAAAGTTGGCTTGTAGCAAAAAAATCATGAACTGTAGCAATAACCAGTTTAGAATTTACTAAATCGTGTAAAGTCACATTGTCATCTTCTAGTAAAATCAGTTTTTCTTTAATGTTTTTTTCCACTCTAAACATCCCTTTGTTAAAACATTGAGAAAGTAACTCTCCAGCGTTGCGAATTCTACGATTGTTAAGATCATCAATATCATCTCCCATTAAGCGACCTTTTTTGAAACTGAATAATTTTTTCACAGTTCTAAAAATATCATCGTGATCTAAAACTGTTTTACTCAAAGGATCTTTTAGACCAAATTTTTGGTTAAACTGCATCCTACCTACTGCTGACAAATCATAAACTTCTTTTGAAAAAAGAAACTTTTCTACAAAAATTCGGGATTTTTCTAGAGAAGGGATACCAGATTCTAGTTTTTTATAGACCTCTACAACAGCTTCATCTTGTGTTTCTATATCATCCAGTGCAAAAGTATTACACAGGGAAGCATCTATATCGTCTCCTGTAGTTTTTAGCAGTTTGATTTTGTTGATTTTTTCTTCTAATAGTTTTTCTAGCTGGTTCTCCGTTAAGGGGTGGCTAGCTCGCAAAATCAAATTTTCTTCTTTATCGTGCAAATCACAAGCTGAAACTCTTCCCAAAATTTCTTCTTTTGAAACGACAATATACTTTCCGCTAGAATTTTCTTTGTAGTTTTGAATAGTCTTTGCTCCTAGTTTTTCACCTTTTTTCTTTAAAATTTTTCTAGGCTGTGCTTGAATTAAATCTCCTTCTAGTTTTTTATTTTCATAGGCATCTGCGTTAAATTGTTTATAAAAAGAAATTTGGTTTTTATCATCTGTGTTGATTGTAAAAGTTTCTACAGTATAAAATTTTTCCAAAAGCTGTTCGGTAGTATAACCTAATGCTTTTAAGAAAACAGATGCCGAAAATTTTTTCTTGCGATCCACTCGGACTAAAAGGGTGTCTTTGGAATCAAATTCAAAATCCACCCAAGAACCGCGTTGGGGGATAATAGAGGCTACAAAAAGATTTCTGTGAATTCCCGCATCTCCTGGCTTTTTTGCAGCTTCTAAAAAGAACACACCGGGTGACTTATGCAATTGGTTGACAACTACTCTTTCTGTTCCATTGACAATAAAACAACCTGTAGGAGTCATTAAAGGAAAATCTCCAAAAAAAATTTCTTGTTCCTTAATATCTTTGATCTTTTTTTGCTTATTATCCTCTGATTGCAAAGAATTAGATTCAAAAATAACCAATTTTAATTTAGCATAAATAGGGACAGCGTAAGTAGTTCCTCTGCCGCGACAATCCTCTTGGTCGTATTTAGGTTCTCCCAATTTATAAGAGATATATTCTATACGGAACTTTTTATCGAAATCCTCAATGGGAAAAACATTGTGAAAAATGGCTTCTAGGCCCCTTTTTTTTCTATTTTTTGGAGCTACACTCCGCTGTATAAAAGATTCGTAGGCCTGTTTTTGGACATCCACTAAAGGAGGAGGGGCTAAAATACTTTTGATTTTACCAAAATCTACTCTTGTGCGATAGGTATTAGTTATTTCTGTTATCACTTTAGTTAAAAGAAAAAAGTTAAAATATTGAGGTATTTAAACACAAAAACCCCGTCACCTTTAAAAAAATCTCAACTCTCGTGTGAATTTCTTCAAAGAGGGCAGGTTAATAAAAAACCTAACAATAACGAATATTTAGAAAATGAGGCAATTCTTTTAGGTAAAAATACTCTAGACTTTTGAATTTGCGTTCTGTTTAGCCTATGCATCGTTGAAAATTTTTTTTAACTCTTGAAATACATCAGTATTCCAGCGAGCTAAAAAAAAATTTCGCCTTGCCTAGCCGTCACATAACGCAAATTCAAAGGTCTATACTCTCTATAAAAGTATATTTTTACTGAAAAAAAAAATTTTGTCAACAAAAAAAAAAAATTAGATTCCAAATGAAATAACTTTGCTAAAAACTTATATTTTTTCTTGCATTTTTACAGAGTAATCGTGAATCAACCCCATCAGAGAAACAACCATTTTTCTAGGAATTTTTAAAATTTTTATCTTTTTTTGAGTTAAATCAAGAATTTGTTGATAGCGAACAGAGTCTGTGATTGCTGTTTTTTTCTTTTTTTTTAACAGTCCTATCTTATAAGCCACTTCAAATCTTTTTTCCAATATATTGAGTATTAATTTATCTTTAGATACAATTAAACCATAGTCTACATTTTCAGAAGAAGTGGCAGTTCCCTCCTTTTTGCAAAAAACTTCCATCGTAACTAAAAATTTTAAAAAAAAATCTTGATTTACTCTTTTAAAGAGATTTTTATTTTTTTTAAAAAATTTAGAAAGTTCTTCGCGGTATGAAATATCTGTTTCTCTATGAATATTACTCCAAATTGTAAGTCTTTCTTCTATAGTAGCCCAGAGCTGAGTGTCTAAGCAGTCAATACGCTCCCTAAATAACAACAAAGAATTTTTTTTTTTCATTATTTGATTTTAAAAAAATCTAGCAAATAAATTTTTTTGGCAGATTTCCTTCATAATACTCTAGAGACTATTGAATTTGCGTTCTGTTTAGCTAAAGCAATCGTTAAAAAAAAATTGCATGTGATTCCCAAAATTAAATGAAAGTATCCTGACGAGTCAACTCCAAAACATCTGTCCATGTTTTTCCTTTTAAATTTATGTATTTTTTTTCAAGAGCCAAAACTAGTGGAAAATAGCAATAAACTCCGTGCCAAATAGAAGAGACAGCAGAAGTAAAACCAGCCATAGCAGCGTGAACAGCGTTTTTTCCTAAGTTACCGCAGAAAATTGTATCCTGTGTATTCGCTGGAACTGAACGAATAATATAGCTAGGATCAATATACTTCAAATCACAATCTATCTTTTGTTCTTGGCAAAATTTAACTATTTCTTGAGATAAATATTTTCCTATATCAGCTAGTTTAGGGTTACCCGATTCGTCTGTTTCGCCGTGAGAATGCATCAGTTCTTGTCCAGCACCTTCGGCTGCGACAATTAAAACAGAACCGTTTTTTAAAAGTTTTTGTTTTAAGGCTTGCAAAAAACCTTTTTTGCCTTGCAACCCAAAAGGTTGCTCTGGTATCAAAACAAAATCTACATTTCTTTGGGCGAGGCTAGCATTGGCTGCGATAAAACCAGAATTTCTACCCATAAGCTTAACTAAACCTATACCATTATAAACAGAGCGGGATTCCACACTAGCAGATTGAATAGCATTCGCAGCAGCTTCTACTGCTGTATCAAAACCGAAAGTCTTAGCTACAAAACTAATATCGTTATCTATTGTTTTAGGAATAGCAATCAGTGCTATTTTTAAGTCTCTCTTCTTGATTTCTTTTTGAATAGCAAGAGCCGCTTGAAAAGTTCCATCTCCTCCAATAATATAGAGTTGGTTAATTTTATTTTTCACTAGACAGTTGACTATTTCAGCGAAATTTTGGATTCCACGAGAAGTTCCCAAAATACTTCCCCCTGCTTGATGAATAAATTCTATTTTTTGAGGTTTGAGACTAATAGGAGGAAAATTCTTATCAACAAAGCCCTTTAATCCATATTGAAAACCCAGCACATTTTTACAATTATAGATACGATACAAAGTCATCACGATAGAGCGAATAACAACATTGATGCCGGGACAAATACCGCCGCAGGTAACAATACCCGCTACCACCCTACCCGATTCAAAATAAATTTTTTTTCTTTGCCCTGCTTTTAAAAAAGAGAGTTGTTCTGTATCAGTAGAAAAAATTTTTAGTTTGCTATGGCTTGACTTATTACGTTGTTTTTTACGATAAAAAGGATCGCATAAAATAAAATCCTGTTCTTGAACAACCTTTGAAAAAATTTTTGTAGAGTATTTTGCTACTCCCAATTTTTCTATCTTTGTATCTTTAGCTTGTAAAATCATTTACTTAGGAAGAACACTGCATTGGCGTTATGGTGGCCAGCCAAATGGTAATACCAGCGGCTCTTTTGCTAAAGCCTGTATTGGCGTAAAAGCAATAAGCTTGTTTTGGCTAAACAGAATGCAAATTCAAAAGTCTATATTACCAATAAGAGAGCATTTCTTCACAAATAGCAAGAGTTAAAAAAAAATTTTAACAAAGCATAGACTAAACAGAACGCCAACGCAGTGCTCTTTTAGGATAAAATTCTTGTTTCTCCCACAGCCAAATTCCAAATCTGCTCAGCTTTATAGCCCGCCTTCAAACCCGCTTTTTTAAATCTTTTAGGAGGCTCCCAAAGATCTTCAGTAGAAAGACGAATAGCTCCCCAGTGCATACTCAAAAGATTTTTTGCTTTTAAATCCAAGCCTATTTGCACCGCTTCTTCAGGACTAGCATGAGATGCCCTCATAAACCAGCGAGGTTCGTAAGCCCCTATAGGCAAAATAGCCAAATCTGGAGTTGGTATTCTTTGGGCGATATGCTGAAAAATAGGTTTGCCATAGGCTGTATCTCCAGAAAAATAGATTTTTTGGTTTTTGTATTCTAAGAGGTAACCCGCCCAAAGAGTTGTGTTTCTTTCTTGTCCAATTCTGCGAGACCAATGGGATGCTGGTAGACAGGTAAGTTTAATTTTTCCTTGATCTGTTTGAAGGGAGCTTGTTTGAAGGAGATTTGTTTGATACCAGTCCATCTCCATTACATTTTTATAGCCTTTCCTTTTCAAGGTTTTCCCTAGTTTTAAAGGTGTAATCACCTGAATTTTATCTTTATTTTTTATTTTTTTTAAGCTGATGCCATCCAAGTGGTCGTAATGGCTATGGCTTATTAAAAGAATATCAATTTTTGGTAATTTTTGAGGACGAATGGCAGCTGATTGAAATCTTTTAACACCTATAAAGCCTATACCAGATTTTTCGCTCAAAAATGGATCCGTTAAAATGGTTGTTTTGCCTAAACGGATTAAAAAAGCAGCGTGCCCTAACCAAGTGATGCTAATAGGATTTGTTTTTTTATCATAATCAACCGCATAAAAACCAGCTAGAGCTTGTTTTTCTGAGAGGGCGTGTCCTTTTGGGATTGCTACTTCTTCACTACTGATAAATAGCCTTTTAAACACACGAGAAAAAGTAAAAGGATTACTTTTTCCCGGTGGTGGTTCTGGATTTCTTATTGGAGCACCCGGTAGATTACGAAAAGAGCCATCAGGTAAATGATGGTAAGGCAATTTTTTCAGTTCGCTGTTTTGAGCCTTACTACAACGAGGAAAAAGTAGTGCTAAAAAAGACATTCCTATCCAATAAAGAAAAGTTCTACGGGGTTGTGACATTTTAACAAGAAGATATTTGCTTGGTGTTCTGTATAGGTTATGCAGCGTTAAAAAAATTTTTTAACTCTTGCCATTTGTGAAGAAATGCTTTTCAGTATTGCTGCGAGCTAAAAAAAAAATTCGCTCCTGTTCTAACCATTTGGCTAGCCCCAATGTGGGGTAAGCATAACGCAAATTCAAAGGTCTATATTACTCTGTTTCAGATTTATATTAAGATTTTAAAACGTTATTGATAAATTGCCCTACAATTCCTCCAACAATAAGATAGTTACCCATAATAATAAATTTTTGAATAGCTAATTTTCCACTCTCTTTAGTGCCAACAACATCTTGAATCGTAGGAAATACAGTTATCAAGGCATAATAAAAAAATGCACACATAAATAAACCCAAAAAACTGGCTATAGAGTATGTAAAGGTTTTTCTAATTATTCTTAAATTTATCCAATCGTGCTTTTGAGATTTTTCTTTTGCTACCGCTGTTTTTTTCTTTGCTTCTTCTAATTCTAATTTATCTAAACGGAATCGATCGTTTGCTTTTATTTCTGTGTTTTCCTGTAAAACTTTTGATTTTAATAAATTTTTTAATTTAGATGGCATTGTTTCCGTTTTTTTCTATTATATCTTCGTAGTATTTTCTGATTGCTTCTGGCTCAATTTCAATGTTATAAATACCTTCTTTATAGCATTTACTCCAAGGGGTATCTACATTATGCGTTCTCTCTATTAATTCCCTTATGCTCATCTTTCCATAAACATTTTTCACCCACTCTAAAACTTCAAGAATTTCTTTATCCTCAGGGTCTATCCTGGGTATAGCCTTTTCATCTGTGACAGGATCGTAGATAAAAGAGTATCCTTCAATATCAGAATAACCAAATCTTTTAAATTCGTGATAGATAGAAGGAATAACAGGACCTAAATGCCACGCTTGGATAGGCTCGTGAAACAATTCTCTGTCTAATCCAGCCTTCACAAGCCCGTAAGAAATATACGCCAGCTTGTTGAGTTTTAAATTATCCACTGATTTCAAATTTTTAATGAAATAATTGGAAATACAAGGAACAATATAAGGCTTTATTTTAGAACCATTTTTTGCGGTTTTATTTGCCATAATAGTTTTTGCCATAATAATAAATTATTGAATAAATATTGAATAAAAATCACAACAAAAATGATAACATAAAAAAATTTTATAAAAAAGAGTTTTCTGTTCTATAATTGAATTTTGCTAAGAATTCTTATAAATTGAGCTAAATACCGAACATTGTCAATGCTGCATCAAAAAAATTTAGAAAAAATCCAATTCCCCAGCTTAAGAGTAATCCCTGTTTCTTCTGCAAGTGCTGTTTGGAATATGGCAGCGGATGAATATTTAATGAAGCAGAGTGAAGTGCCTGTATTAAGATTTTATCAATGGCAAAAACCGACTCTTTCTTTTGGTAGTTCTTTTGGCAATGCTTTAAAACAGAGAAAATGTTCTTTAGCAGAGCTTGATTTTCAAACCATCCGAGATTTTGATTTAGAAGGTGTAATTCGTAAAACGGGAGGTAAAACTGTATTGCACCAGCACGAGCTAACCTACTCTTTTATAGCTCCTGATTTTCCTTTGAGTATTTTAGATTCTTATCAAGAGATCAGCTCTATTTTACAAAAAGCTTTTTCTCACTTTGGATTAAACTGTAGATTGGAAAAAAAAAACAAAACAGCAACAAAAAGTCTAAACTGCTTCAAAGAAATTTCTAGCTACGAATTAGAAATAGACAAAAAAAAATTAGTAGGTAGCGCTCAAAAAAGACAAAAAAATAGAATGCTACAACACGGAGCTATTTTGCTAGATATTGACTGGCAACTTTGGGCAAATATTTGGCGAGTAAGCCAAGATTCTTTTAAAAAAAGAATTGCATCGTTTAAAACATTGCTAGGAAACATACCACCCATAACTCTTTTAATAGAAAAAATCAGTGCAGAATTTAGCAAAAATTTTAAAGCTGAACTACAAATAGCAGACTTCTCTACTATAGAAAAAAAATCTATCGCAGAGCTGTGTGGTGATTACGAGTGGGAACTATTTTACCAACTAAAAAATAATGAAAAAAAAACAACTACTTGAAGTAAAAGAACTAACTACACAATTTAAAATCAATGGAGAATGGTTTTCTGCGGTAAAAGAAATTTCTTTTTCTATTGCAGCTTCGCAAGTAGTAGGAATCATTGGAGAATCTGGTTGTGGAAAAAGCGTGACTGCGGCTTCGCTTTTGAGGTTACTTCCAGCTAAAAAAGCCCGTATTCAGCAAGGAAAAATTTTTTTTAAAGGACGAGAAATCAGTCATTTATCTATGGATAAATTTGCTCCTTTAAGAGGCAAAGAGATCAGCATGATTTTCCAAGACCCTCTAAGCAGTTTAAACCCTGTTTTAAAAATAAAAGAGCAGTTACTAGAAGTGTGGGAAAAATCCCAAAGAGAAATGGCTCTCAAACAGGTGAAAAATTTACTCAAACAAGTAGGTTTAGGAGATTCTGACAGGATTTTGCAATCCTATCCACACCAACTTTCTGGCGGAATGAGACAAAGGATTATGATAGCTATGGCGTTGTCTTTTGAACCAGATCTTTTAATAGCGGACGAGCCAACCACCGCTTTAGATGTAACAGTGCAAGCCCAAATTCTTTATCTTTTAGAAAAATTACAAAAAGAAAAACAAATGTCCTTACTCCTTATCACTCACGATATGGCGGTTATTGCCCAGATGTGTGATATAGTTTATGTGATGTATGCTGGAAGAATAGTGGAGCAAGGAGCAGTGGAACAGGTTTTTTACGACCCCGTCCATCCTTACACCCAAGGCTTATTAAGCTCTATTTTTTATGAAAAACACAAAAAAAGATTACCTACGATTGCTGGCACTGTGCCTGCTTTGAACGATAAAATCACAGGCTGTCCTTTTTTTGCAAGATGCTTGCAAAAAGAAACCCGTTGTAATCTAAATCATCCCCATTTTTCTAAAAAACAAGAGGGGCATAGTTTTGCTTGTTATAACCCTAAGAATTAGACATTCTGTTTATTTAACGTTGAGACTACGCTGCGTTAAAAAAAGATTTCTTTGCGTTGTTGTATGAAAATTGAATCTTACCATTAAATTTGTTATAATTTACCCAGTTGTCAAAAATCATAATATGCAAAAAGAAGTTCTTCGCGTACACAACCTATCTAAAAAATTTTCCTTAAAAAAAAATATTTTAGCAAAAACCAGCCGCTGGATAACTGCAGCTTCGGGTATAAATTTTCAGCTTTTGAGCAAAGAGACGTTAGGTTTAGTGGGAGAATCTGGTTCTGGAAAATCTACCATCTGTCGCTTGTTGATGAATTTAATCAAACCAGATGAGGGTGAAATTTGGCTAGAAAATGAAGAAATCACTCATAAGAGTTTTTCTCAATTAAAACCTTATAGAAAAAAAATGCAGATGATTTTTCAAGACCCTAGCAGTTCTTTAAATTCTAGATTTACAGTTCAAGAATTGATTACCGAGCCTTTGGTAATTCATAAAATAGGAGATGCAATTTTTCGCCAAAAAAGGGTTTTGGAACTCATCAATTATGTTGGTTTGGCAAAATCTAGTTTGGAAAAATTCGCTCACGAATTTAGTGGTGGACAGAAACAAAGAATAGGCATAGCTCGTGCCCTTGCCCTCTCTCCTAAAATCATTATTGCAGATGAGCCAGTATCTTCTTTGGATGTATCCATTCAAGCACAAATTTTAAACCTGCTTAAAACCATTCAAGAAGAGTTACAAATGAGCTATCTATTTGTTTCTCACGATCTTAATGTTATTCGGTTTATGAGTCAAAAATTGATAGTGCTTTATCTCGGTAAAATTGTAGAAATGGGCGATAGCCATTCCATTTTTACCAATCCAAAGCATCCTTATACCCAAGTGCTTATAAATTCTATTTTAAAAAATTCTCCTAAACAAAGAAAAAAATTAAAACCCCTCGTGGGAGAAGTTGGCGATTTTTTGTCGCTTCCGAGCGGTTGTTATTTTCACCCTCTTTGCCCTTACAGTGATGAGAAATGCCGCGAAAGTTATCCTCCTCTAGAAAACAAAAATAGCGAGAGAAAAATAGGCAAAAAAAAAGAACAGTTTGCAGCTTGTTGGCATAGCAAAAAAATCAAGAGACTTTTGAATTAGACATTCTATTTCAACAGTCTCATTAAAAATCAGCTCTCTCAATAAAATTTTCAATGAAATTTTCAATCAAAAAAACAACAAAAAAGAATAATCAAAAACTAATGAAAATTTTAATCATTCGTTTTTCATCACTTGGAGATATTATCCTTTTGAGTCCAGTATTTCGCGAAACCAAAAAAGCATTCCGAAATGCAGAAATCACTTTTATGACCTCCACAGAATTCGGATCAACGCATTCCCAAAATCCCTATATTGACAAGACCTATCTGCTAGATAGGAAAGGAGGTATTGCAGAAATTTTTGCTGCCAGAAGATTAATCAAGGAGCAAAAATTTAACATCATTTTTGATGCCCATGCTTCTTTGCGAAGTCTTTTGATTTGCTTTGCTTATAAAGGAGGGCAATTCTTTTCTGTCCCCAAAAGAAACAAAGAGAGATATATGCAAATTTTTTTAAAAAAAAAACCAGAAGAAAAAATCATAAGCCAAAGACAAGCCTACCTGACTTGGCTAGATTCTCCTGAACTTGATCTTGTCAAAAAAAAAAGAACTGCAAAAAAAAGAAAGGAAAATACAGAATTTTTTTTACACGCAAATATAAAAGAAAAAACAAGGTTGCTTTTTGTGAGCTATCTACTAAATTCTCACAATTTAATTGTTGTAGCTATGGGTGCCAAGCATTTCAACAAATGCTGGCTAGCTCCTTATTGGAACGCCTTAATAAAGAAGATGAAAGAAGAAAAATATCAAGTCGTTTTAATAGGTACAGAAGAAGACAAAAAAATTTTACCGGGCTATGCAAGAGCTGCTAAAAATGCTAGTCTAAATTTGACTGGAAAATTAGATTTAGCAGAAACTGCAGGTTTGCTCGCGGAGGCTCGTTTATTGATTACTGGAGATTCTGCTCCGCTACATCTGGCAGAAGCACTAGCTATCCCAGTTGTCGCTCTTTTTGGACCCACAGTTAAGGAGTTTGGATTTGCTCCTTTTTTAAAAAATAGCATTTTATTAGAAAAAAATTTGAGTTGTCGCCCTTGTTCTGCTCACGGTAAAAAAAAATGCACTAATAAAACGGAAAAGCAATGTATGCGACTTCTTACTCCACAAGAAGTATGGGAAGCAGTTGAGCTGATATTAAAGAAAACACCTGCTAAATATCTAGGAAATGAGTAAATTTTTAGCACTACTACGAAAAGATTTTTTACTCCATTATAGAGATGCAAGTGCCTTACTGACTACTTTTTTTTTTTCTATTGTTTTGCTGCTGCTTTTTCATTTTGTATTAGAAAACGCACAAGTAGAGAAGCAAGAATCTTTAGCAGTAGGTATCTATTGGATTGTGTTTTTTTATCAAACAAGTTTGTTTTTACAAAGAAGTTTGACCTTAGATAAACAAAACAAAAGTTTAGAAAGAATTTTAACTTCTCCTGTTTCCCGATTTGTTTTGATGATTAGTAAACTGACGAGTAACTGGGGACTTTGTATTTTACTACAATTTTTACTAATCCCTATTTTTGTAGTTTTTTTTGAGATAAAATTTTTTATGCAGTTACCCGTTTTTTTAGGATTGTTGGTTTTTTCTAGTTTAGGATTCTGCGCTTTAGGGACTCTTATTTCCGTCTTAACTATTGATGTTCGTTTTAGAGAAGTTTTGGTTCCATTGCTACTTTTCCCTCTTTGCATTCCTTTACTTTTAGCGAGCATCCGTTTATCTGAAGTGCTACTATTTTCTTTGGATGGGAATGAATTTATAGTAGGCTTGATGATTTTAGTAGCTTTTGATTTGATTTATTTATTGCTTTGTTGGGTTGCTTATGAACTTGTTTTAGAATAAAAGATGCCTTTGTATTAGCGTTCTGTTTAGCCTATGCAGCGTTAAAATTTTTTTTTAATTCTTGCCATTTGTGAAGAAATGCTCTTCAGTATTCCAGCGAGCTAAAAAAAAAATTTGCCTAGCCTAGCCGTCACAGCTGGTTTTGTCTATTTGGCAAATTCAAAGGTCTATTCTAGATAATTTTTTTTTTGCATTTTTCTAACCATTTGGCTGGCCGTCACAGCTGGTTTTGTCTATTTGGCTAATTCAAAGGTATCTAAACTTATGCCCGTTTGGTTAATTTTTGTTATTTTACTCTCTGCTTTCTTTCACGCAAGTTGGAATAGTATTGTCAAATTCCCAAAAGACACCCTATCTTCTATGGGGTTACTTTGTTTCTTTTGCTTTCTTATTTCCTTGAGTCTTGTTGGTTTTTTTCCTTTGCCTGAAAAATCTTTGTGGCTCTTTATTTTAGCCTCTGTATCAGTGCACTTCGTCTATAAATGCTGTTTAGTCAAAGCTTATCAGCTAGGAGATTTTGGATTGGTTTATCCCGTAGCGAGAGGTATAGCTCCACTATTTTTTTTACTCTTATCTTTGCTCATTTTTTCTATAGAGATAGACAATAAGGATTTTTTAGCCATTCTTTTCATTAGCCTGCCCATTATTTTTATGAGCGGGAAAATAGGAAATTTTTTAAAAAAAGATTCGCTGATCCCTCTGCTGTTCGCTTTTTTAGTAGGATTTTGTATCTCAATTTATTCTATAATAGATTCTACTGCGGTTATAAAAAGCTCCTATTTCGTAAGCTATATTATTTGGGTTTATTTACTGGATAATGGAATTTTTTTTCTTTTTTGCTATAGTATTCGCAAAAAAAAAATTTTTACTACCATACAGCAAAAATGGTATCAAGGATTTTTGGGAGCTTTCCTCTATATGTCAGCCTATGGAATCGTTGTTTTTGCCTTCAGTGTTGTAGAAAAGCCCGTTTTGATAGCCTCTCTTAGAGAGACGAGTATTCTTTTTGGAGTGCTTTTTTCTGTTTGGCTACACAAAGAAACTTTGGGAATGATGCGGTTTTATCTTGCTTGTGTGATATTAGTAGGTATTATCCTCTTAAAACTATAGGAGACTGTTGAATTAGACATTCTAGTTCAGCAAAACAGGCTTACTGCGTTCACTTCATACAGGCTTTAGCAAAAGAGCCGCTGGCTCTTTTGCAGTCTATTTGTGGTCTTGCTCAGTTTTGTAGTGTTTGGCGAAATTCAAAGCTCAATCGTAACTTTAATTATTCGTTCAAAGACCAATCATAGCTATATTTAATTTTACCGCTGAAATTTTGTAATTTTGCTTTAAGGGGAGGATTGGCATAAAGAATCAGATGCCTGAGCAGAGAATTTTTATTATTTCCAAAATCTTCTTTGAACCACTTATAGATGCTAGAGACTTTTAGAATTTTTCCATTGAAATGCACTCCTCTAGGGTGATTGATATAACTCTTTGCTCCTTTCTTGAGTAGATTTTCACTATTTTTGGCAGTAAAGGCTGAATTTTGTAAGTTAGGACAACCAATACTGGCACAGTTGACAGCGTAATGCACCCGATTGTCTTTCCAAATGGGACGAAGAATATTGTGTTCTATATTATCTAGTGAAAGCTTTCTGCCTTCTATACTGATAAGTTCTTTTTTCCAAGGACCTGGTTTTAAAATTCCTGAAAGTTTAATATCTTTAATGCTTTGAACGGGGTAATGCTCCAAAACTACCTTGATTGTTAAGGCGTTGTAAAGATTGATCCAGTAAGCTAGTTGCTCTTTTTTATTGTGATTTGTAATTGTGATACCGCTCAAATAAGAAATATAGCTGTCTAATTTGTTTTTATCTTCTTTTTTCACCGCGTTGTATCGGAATAGATTGAGATTAGAAGAGTCTGCTTTAATGTATTTTTTTAAAAAACTATCCCATACTTGGTGTTGTAACTTGTCCGTATTTTGAAGATTATTTTTTTTCCAATAGCTAAAATCCTGTGCTACAAGAGACGGGTTGCTGAAAAGCAGTATGTTTAAAAACAATACGCTTAGATAGATTATTTTTTTCATTTTTAGTTTTTGTGTTTTTTAAATTAAATTGTAAGTATAAAAATCTATTTTGTCAAATTTAAGCTAAAAATAGTAATTCAAAAGTCCAGCCTAGTGAAAATCCTTGATTGTTTGTTTAACGATTTGCATAATCAATTCCATACCTCTTTGATATTTGCTTTTATCTACTTTTTCTGATTTTGTGCGTTTAGCAATAACGCAACAAATTGACGCTGCTTGCAACCCCAAAGTAGAGCATATAGTAAAAAGAGCGGATGTTTCCATTTCAAAATTGAGTAATCCTAATTTTCGCCATTCTTGTAAAGAGCCTTTAAATTTTTGTAAAACAAAACCAGAATAGCTATCATATCTTTCTTGTCCAGCCCAAAATGTATCCGAAGAAATCCCGATGCCTAGCTGTAGCGGAATTTTTAATTTTTGAGATGCTTGTCTTAATGCTTGGGTGAGTTCAAAATCCGCTACGGCTGGATACTCTATGGGAGCGTAATGCGAAGAGGTCCCTTCTAAACGCACTGCAGCTGTATTGAGAATCAAATCTCCTAATTGTATTTTTTCTTGGATGGCTCCCGTTGTACCGACGCGAATAAATTTTTTTACCCCCAGCATAGCTAATTCTTCTAATCCAATAGAAACCGAAGGACTTCCCATACCTGTAGAAATAACAAGCACTTTTTCGTCTATATTTGTTTTGCTTGTATTTGTTTTGCTTGTATTTGTTTTGCTTGTTTTGGTTATATTGGGCATTCCTGCTAGATAAGAGCAGTATTCTCTATTGAAAGCGAGAGGTAGTGCTTGTTTATCTAGCAATTTTGCAAGAAGTTCTACTCTAGCAGGATCACCCGGTAAAATGGCTATTTTGGCAGAGTTAAGTTGTTTTTTACAAAGCCCTATATGATAGAGTTTTTCGTTTTCAGAAATTGTTTTTTTCATTTTTCTTAGTTTTGAGGATTATGAGAAGAATTGAGCAGAGAATCCAATAGACCTTTGAATTTGCATTCTGTTTAGCCAAAACAAGCTTATTGCTTGACGCTTTTTATAGGCTATTTGTGAAACAGCCAAAGGGCTGTTTCACATTTCACTCTTGCTGAACGTTAAGTTTTGTAGTGTTTAGCACTACGCCATTAAAAAAAAATTTTAACTCTTGAAATACTCGAGTATTCCTGCGAGCTAAAAATTTTTTTTGCCTTGCCTAGCCGTCACATAACGCAAATTCAAAAGTCTATCTAATAGAGAACTGGCGCCAATTCTAAAACTATTCGGATGGATAAAATCTTTCCCGCAAATTTTTTCTGCTAATGCTAGATATTCATTTACTTGAAATTGCTCCCGAATGCCTCCTGATATTTTTAAACCTACCTTGTTTTTTGATGTTTGGATAGCCTGTAACATAATTTCTACTGCTTCTTTTGTAGCTCCGATATTTGTTTTTCCGGTAGATGTTTTAATAAAATCTGCTCCTGCAAAAATAGCATCTTTACTGGCAGCTAAAATTAAATCTTTTTTTTTGAGTTCTCCTGTTTCTAAAATAACTTTTAAGCAGTTATTTTTACAAATATTTTTTGCTTCTTGAACAAGCAAAATAGCCTGTGGAGATTTTCCCGATTGAATGTATTCTCTATAAGGTATTACTAGGTCTATTTCATCTGCTCCTTCGTTTAGTGCTGTTTTTATTTGCTCTTTAACTGTTGCTATATTTTGTTCTCCTTTAGGAAAATTGACCACTGTGGCTACTAGAATTTTTGAATCTTGTAGTAGGTTCTTTGCGAATTTGACGAATTTTAAATAAAGACAGACCGCAGCTACAGAGCCTAGTGGAGTATTCGCTTTTTGGCAGAAAGACTCTATTGTTTTCTCGTTGTCTGTTTCTTTAAGTGAGGTATAGTCTAAAAGAGCGATGATTTTTTTTAGCTCCATAATTACTTTTATAGACCTTTGAATTTGCGTTCTGTTTAGCCTATGCAGCGTTGAAAAAAATTTTTAACTCTTGAAATACTTGAGTATTCCTGCGAGCTAAAAATTTTTTTCGTCTTGCCTAGCCGTCACATAACGCAAATTCAAAAATCTATTTTATCTACTACTCGCTGTGATATAAAAGGGGAAAAAATTAGATTTTAGATAGTTCCTGTAGTAATAATTTTTTTTTAGATTTTCTAGATTATCTTCTCCTGCAATCCTTTTAATTCCCCATAAAAAAGAGCTTTTTTCTCTTTGTAAATCTAATAAACCAAAATCTAAAACAATACGCGAGCCATTAAAATATAACAAATGGGGTAAAAATTCATTGCGGCTTGCTCCGAGTTTTATTTGCACTTCTTGCCCTTGAATACTACTGGAATACTCAAAATCACGAGTAGGATACCAGTAGCCTGTCGTGTTATTAAAATTTTCTCTATTTTTTAAAACAATCTGTTCTCTAGTTTTGCCAGACGGGATGTTTGAAAAATCTCCTATGTGCTCTGTTAAGATAGGCGTTCTAAAGTCTACCAAAGGATAGCTGATAAATTCACTGTCTTGAAATAGAACTCTTCCTTTTTTGCCGCCTAGCGGTAAGTACTTGAAACCAATGGATTGGATAGTATATCTCAGAAAAGAACTAGCGATGGGTCTGTAAATCACATCGTCGGCTGAAAACTGACCGCGGGGGGTTATAATTGCCTCTATAAAATGGTTGGGAATAGAGCTATTAAAACGGATAATTGGATAGATCTTATCTCCTAGTATAGGAATATCAAGCTCTCTACCTTCAGGAATATTAATTTTTCCAACAAGAAGCACTTTTTTCCAATAGATTTCCTCTGTTTTAAAAAAATGATCTTCTGAAACTAATAATAAAGCTTTCTTCAAAACCTTGTAAGCAGAAGGATGTTTGTTTTTGAGAATAAATTGAATATACCTCTCTCGTAATTCTACTACTGTTTTTAAAGCATTTTCTTCGTAGGCTTTTTTGTATTTTAGATTTAAACAAGCATAACGGTTATCGCAGCGGGTAGAGACTTCTTTATTTAAACTAAGATATTTAAAATATGCCCTTGAATACTCTACACTAGCTTCCTCAAATTTTTCTTCTTTTTCTAGTTTTTTTGCTTGATAAAAATTGTAATTACAAGCAGCTAAAAAAAAGGAGAAAAAAACAGCAATAAAAAAAAATTTCATAGTGGGAAAAATCCTTATAAACAGTTAAATCAATCTTGAATCATTACCCTGCTTATAATCTGAAGTATCGTCTATAAAAGAGGTAGAATTTCTAGCAGCGGCTTCTGTATCAGGTTGATTAAGGTTTTTAACCTGCTCTAAATAGGTGCTGAGTTTATTATTAGAACCGTTATCTTCGGTTACAGATTGCTCTAGCCTTCTTTCTAAAGAGGCATTTTTTTCCTTTAGTTCTCGGTTTTCACTCCTCAATTTTTCAAACTTTTGACTAAGTTTAGTGATTTCTTCGCCTAGTTTTTCTATAGTTTCGTTAATATTCATTATTTAAAAGGTATATTGTATTGTTTTATTAATTTTTCATTATAAGAAACACCTATCTGTTGTGCTCGAGAATTTATCAACTTATCTATTAGCAAACTTGTTTTTATTCTCTCAAGGTATTCTTTTGTAAAACGGTTGTTCAAACCCTCGTCAGAGTTTTCGGTAAAACTATCTAGTAAAATCACAAAGAGTTTATCTGAGTGCCTTCTTACTATCATTTGCCCCGCATTTAATTGAAAAACAATGTTTCTAAAATCAAGCAATAAAACATTATCTTCCGCCAAATCACTGTACGATAAATTTTTATTTATGACCCTGTTAATGCTCCACTGTTTTTTCAAAGCGTCAAAATTTTTCTGGGTTTTATACTTTTCTAAAAACTCTCTTTGCTTGTCGTTTAACTGCTTACTATACTCTTCTTTTCTATAGGCTGCTAAAACATTTTTTTTGATTTTTTCAAAGGCTATTTTTTCACCTATAACAGAGCTGTTAAGTTTATAAAATAAATATTTTTTCCCTGTATCATAAATATCTAAAATATTAAGAGATTTTCCTTTAAGAGAGTTGTGGATAGCTTTTAGGGAAATATTTTTATATTTT
Organism: bacterium; assembly: GCA_965216635.1. Lineage (GTDB taxonomy): Bacteria > SAR324 > SAR324 > XYD2-FULL-50-16. Next base: position 681,577 of record OZ244188.1, on the reverse strand, counting down.
GAATTTTCTGTGATTAAAAAATCTGGGATAAAAGTCAAATTATAATCTTGAGAAATTTTTTGAAATCCTTGTTCTGTTTGAGACCTTTGGGAAATTAAGTTTAAAAAATTGTTGAGTTTGTTTTTTAGCAAAGTTTCTTTGATAGCACCTTGAACCTCTTGGAAAGAAAGTTCTTTAGCTTCTTTTTTATTTCTTAAATAAACAATGTGATAACCAAACTGGCTTAAAAAAGGTTTTGCAATCGCTCCTTTTTTCATCGTTTTAACCTGATCTTCAAATTCCTTTACAAAACTCCCGTAGGGAGTCCATCCTAAATCTCCTCCCTTTATCTTACTACCAGAGTCGTCGGAATATTTTTTTGCTAAACTAGCAAAAGAATGTTTGTTTTTTAAGGCTAGCTGATAAACTTCTTCGGATTTTTGCTTTAATTCTTCTAGTCCTAGACCGCTATCTATAGAAAATAAAATATGACTTGTCAAAAAGCTTCCTTTTTGGGAAAAATCTCCTCTGTTATTATTGTAATAATCTTGTATCTCTTGAGTGCTGATTTGCCCCTTAAAAATTTCTTTACTGATTTCTAGTAGTTCTATTTTATAACTTCCTGGTGTTCTAAAAGAATCATTTTTTTCTCCATAAAAAGTTTTTAGCTGCTCTTCGGAAACATTAGTTTTTGTTTTGATAATCTGCGTTGGAACCTCAAAATAACGAATATTGGCTATTCTACTAAATCTAGACTGAAAATAGTTATCTGTTTTAGCAGAGACAGCGGTTACAGGTAAAACTAACCTTGCCCATTTTTGGCGCAAAATATTTTTTTTAAAGTTTTCTTCAAATTCGTTAACAGAAAGTCCTTGTACACTCAAAAAATTTCGGTATTTTTCAGAATCAATCTCTCCATTGTCTTTATTGAATTGCCCTAAATCTTTTATCGTTTGACGCAACTCTTCGTCTGTTACTGCAAGTCCTATTTCTTCTGCTACTGTTTCAATAATATTACTATTGATTAAACTGTAAAATGCTTGCACTTTTTGAGCGTCCTGCTGCTGTGGGGTTAGAGTTTGTCCTGATTGTCGGTTACGAGCAGATATATTTTCATAGGCTCTCAAATAATCTTGAGGTTTAATTTCTTTTTTTCCCACTTTTGCAAGATATCTTCCTCCACCAAAGAAGTTAATGACCCCAAAGCCAAAAACGCCCATGAAAAAAGCTGCAAAAAATGCAAAAAATATTTTAAATCCTTTTTTTCTAAAAATTTCCATATTTTAATAGACTTTTGAATTTGCTTACCAAAGTTTACCTTTTAAAACTATTTATAGGCTTAAAAGAAGCTCCTTAAAAGAAACGTTCTTAAAAGGAGCTCCAGACGAATTTTATGCTAAAAGCCGAGGCTCAAGCGGATATAGATCACAGATGGTTTGGAGACTGTCACCTCTTGGGTTTCTATTATTTCGTATTCTTGGGATATTTCCCGAGTGAGTGGCTCGCTAGTAACTTTTATTCCATGGTCGCCCAGTAAAGAACAAGAAGTTCCTCCGCAGGCAACATTATAATTAAACTTAGGATTAGGACTAGAAAATCCTAATCCTATATGTACAACTTGTGCTTCCACTACTGCACTGGAAAGCGCTATATTTCTGGTTGTTCTGGTTTCTTTTTTAACTGTTACCTCACCGTTCAAAAGAAGGTAGCCTAATTCTAGCTTGAGATTCTCTTTAATAGAATACTGCCAACCCAGATTCACAGCTGTTGCTCTTTGGCTTTTTGTTTTGCCTAGTGCTTTGAGTTGCAGAGTTCCAGTGCCTAGTCCCGCATAAAAGCCTTTGGCAAAAAAATAGTCGTAGATTGCAATTTGGCTACTTACCTCAACATTTCCTCCTTTCCAGTTGTGTAGCTGCAACCCTACTCTATCTCCTTCGGGAAACTGCCAACCGAAGTGCAAGCCGGCGCCGCTCCATTTTGCTGTCGCTGGTTTTGGGGAGGCTTTTGGTGATCGGAATGGCACATCTACTAGGGTAGCATTGGAAAAAAGATCATCAAAATGACTTTTACAGGCTATGAAATTATAATTAATAGGATTGCTGTTACTGTACAATCCATCAGCTAGGGCGAATCGTTGAGAAGAAAAACTAGTATTGCTTCCGTCTGTGCTCGCAGCACCAGTCTTACAAAGCCTTACAGCGTCTGCTTGTGCGTTAGCTTGAATACCAACACCACCACCAAGTATGGCATCACTAGGAGCTACAGCAGTAAAGCTAAATCCACCACCACTACTATCTATTATGGCGCCTGTAGGAGTAACACCTGTTATACGAACAGAAGTCTTTGACTCCGAAAGACCCAAAGCATAGGGAGTTAACCCAATAAACCAACCACCTTTACCAATTTTACTTGTTTGGCTGTCCTGCGCCTGCAGATTACCCACAAACTGAAAACTCAACAAAATCACACCTAACAGTAATGTCCATTGGAAGCCAGCCCATTGGAAAGCCCCATTAGAAGCATTTGACGCTATTTTTAGCGTCTTTTTTTTCATTATTTTCATGATTTTTTTAGTTTAAATTAAAATAGCCTTTTGAATTTCTAAGAAATTCAAAGGTTTATAAAAAACATTTTCCTAGTTTGTCTAGGTTGTGTCTAGTTTAGCTAGACTTTACCAAAGTTTAGCCAAAATAGCTGGTTTTGTCCTATTTGGTTAATTCAAATTATTAGTTTAGCTAGACTTTACCAAAGTTTAGCCAAAATAGCTGGTTTTGTCCTATTTGGTTAATTCAAAAGTATATAGACCTTTAAACCCCTTCTTCTTTAAGAACGGGGACACATTTTTTGCTCCAAATGGTTGACTAAGCAACCATTTTGGCAAAAAAAATGTCCCCTGCAGGTTGGAAAAAAAAAACATCCCCTGCAGAAATAATTGTGCGGGGACGTTATTTTTTTCGTTGGAAAAAAAAACATCCCCTGCAGATTTTTAAAAGCCCTTAACGAAAGCGCCAGATGAAATTTATTCTAAAGGCTGCTGGGTTTTTTATTTCCACTGATTTTGTGATCGTTCTTGTGCCAGCTGTTTGGGTTTGGGTTCGCTTTACGGTGACTCTTCCATCAAATGTTTCTGCTCCATCATAATAAAGTGAGCGAAGGTCAGCAACATCCCCAGCAACAGAAATAAAAAACCCTATCTCTCTGGTATCTGTTTGGGTGACTGCTTTAAGTACTTTTAGCTCTTCTTTTTGCACGGAAATATCGGCTGAGATAAGCATATAGCTCGCTTCTACAAAAAGATTTTTCCAGATAGGGTAATGGTAGCTCAAACTATAAACATTCGCTCTTTGTGAATAGAGTCCAGCACTAGAATCTAGCTTAACATTCGCCACTCCTATTCCCGCCGAAAAACCCTTAGCTATAAAATACTCTATCAAAAGCACTTGGGAATCTAGTTTATCTGATCCAGCTGCCCAAGAGTAGTTTGAAAGAGAATATCTATAGTCGCCGTCTCTGTAGCCCACTTGCAAGCCGTTGCCCGCTAGAGCTTTTCCTGTGCTGGTTTCTGAAGAGCCAGCAGTAGAAGATTGGTCTTCTAAAAGTAATCCATCAAAGGCTTTTTTGCATTCGCCGTCTGCGATGGGACTGTTGACTGAGTTGCGATACAAAAGCGTTGGATCTTCTGTGAATGAAATTTCTACTCCGTCTAGGATAAAATTAGCAGCATCAAATTGGGCTCCCCCAGCTGTGATAGTAAGATCTGTTGCGTCGCTTCTATCCTCCGCCAGATAGAATATTTCCAATCTGCTAAAAACATTCGCACGCGAGAAAGAAATAAGATTGCTGAATCGATCCAAAAAATCAATAGTCGTATCATCTGCACAAATGGCTTTTGCTGCAGATTCTGAGTTGAATCTTATAATTTCTCTATTGCTAGGGGCATCGGCAGTCAAATCACTCACCACAAGTTCTCCTCCTCCTGTGCTACTTGTTGTTGTTCTGGTTTCTATCTTGTTCGCCCCAAAAATCAGAGGATTAACCCCTACAAACCAACCCTTTTGGGATGCTATCTCTGGAGCTTCCTGTGCCCGCAGATTTCCTACAAATAGAAAACTCAACAAAATCGCACCTAACAATAGAACCCTATTCCATTGGAAAGCCCCACCCGAAGCCCCATTGGAAGCATTTGACGCTATTTTTAGCGTCCTTTTTTTAATTATTTTCATAATTTTTTTTAGTTTAAATTAAAATAGCCTTTTGAATTTCTAAGAAATTCAAAGGTTTATAAAAAACATTTCCCTAGTTTGTCTAGGTTGTGTCTAGTTTAGACTAGATTTACAAAGTCTAGCCAAAACATAAGATTAATGCAATGGCTTTTTTAAAGAAACCTTTTCCTAGTTTAGCTAGATTTTATCTAGCTTAGCCTAAACAGAACGCAAAGTCAAGGGTCTATTTTAATAGAGACTGTTGAACTTTAGCATTATAGGAAAGCTAGACAAGGCGCGAAAATTTTTTACCCACGAGGAATACTGAAGTATTTTGAGTGATAAAAAATTTGAGCAACGCAGTATAGCTGAACTAGAATGTCTAATTCAATAGTCTAATAGACTTCTACATTCCAACGCCCTTGCTTCCTAAACTCCAATTTCATTTCTGCCCAGTTTTTGGATTCTGATTCTGCCTTCTGGGCTAAAATTTCTGCTACTCCTTTTTCAAGACCTTTCAAACCACAAATATATAGAGAAAAATTACCTTCCATTATAATTTTCCAAACTTCTTCTAAATATTCTCTCAATTTGTATTGAACGTACATTTTATACCCTTCTTTTGTATTTTCTACCCTAGAAAGAGCAAGATACGATTTAAAAAAAGAGCAGTTTTTCAATTCAGAGTTTTGTTGATTAAAGTATAGTGCTTCTTTTTCAGTTTTGCAACCCATAAAAAGCAGACAAGCAGCAGACCAACCTTTTTTTTCAATATATTGAGCAAAACCTCTATAGGGAGCAATTCCAGTTCCTGTAGCAAACATCAGGAGATTCACAGTTTTGCATTGGGGGAGCAGAAAACTTCTACCTACAGGTCCTGTAATTATAATTTCTGCGCCTTCGTTTAAATCACAAAGATAATTAGAACAGATTCCTTGCCATTTTTCTCCATTTTTTTCACCTGAATCTTTTTTGACGCAAAAAGCAAGAATGTTTCCTTTGCCGTCTTCTCCGCTCCTAGAAGAAGCCACACTGTAAAGACGCACCTTATTGGCTCTACCACTCGCCGTAGTGCCCGGTGGAACCACCCCCACTGACTGCCCTTCGTAAAATTTCATACCAGTCTGAGACATATCTAATAGTAGGTGTCTCACTTCATCGGGGCTGTTGGGGTCGCTAATGCGAATATTTTTTAAAACCTTTGCCGTGCCTGTACGCGAGGGTTTATAGACTACTCCTTTTTCTAATACGATTTTTTGTAAGGTTTGCATGTTTTTAATTTTTTCTTCAAAACGAATGATAATGTTTTTAATTTTTTCTTCAAAATGAACGATAATCTTTTCGCCTCCTTTTCTGATATTTTTCTACGGCTTTATTATGCTCTTTTAAGTTTGTAGAAAAATACGATGTTCCATCTCCTTTACCAGTAAAATAGAGATATTTTGTTTTTTCAGGGTGAAGCACAGCATTGATAGCGTCTAAACCTGGGTTAGAAATAGGAGTAGGCGGTAGACCTTTATTAAGGTAAGTATTGTACGGACTAAATGCTTTCAAATGTTTTCTAGTGAGGTTGCCGTCAAAATTTTCAATTCCATAGATTACTGTGGGATCTGTTTGCAATTTCATATCTTTTTTTAAACGATTGTAAAATACAGAAACAATTGTCTTTTGCTCGGCTTTAAGACTAGTTTCTTTTTCTACAATAGAGGCTAGTATCAATAATTGATAAAAAGATAAATCAACGGAGCGGTTGCCTTGAAGTTTTTGGGGAAGTTTTTCAAAAAAAGTTGCAATCATTTTCTGTAGTATTTGTTTTTCTGTTGCAAATCTAGAAAAATGGTAGGTTTCTGGAAATAAAAAACCCTCCAGTGTTTTTGCTTCTGATGGTAATTTATTTTTTCTTAAAAAAGATGCGTCCTTAAAATAAGTTTCGTAATTTTTGTTATTGTCTAACTCTGACTCTTTTAATATTGTAAAAATCTGTTTAGCTCGCAAACCTTCTTGGATTGTGATTTTTACAGTTTTTCCTTTTCCTTCCTCTAAAATACGAAGCAGTTGCCAAGTGGATATTTTGCTGTTTATCTCATAATCTCCGCTATGGATTCGTTTGGATTTATTGAAAATTTTAACCGTTAAAATAAATAAATTAGGATAAAAGAATATTTTTTTTTCTTTTAAATTATAAGCTATAGTTTTTGTGCTAGAACCTTTTGGAATGCTAAATTGAATATTTTGGGAACTTCCCCACAGAGGTAGAAAAAGATAGCTGATAATAAAGATACAACAAGCCCCAAAACTGATTAAAAGATTTTTTTTTATTTTCATACTGAAGATGATTTTGATGTTTTTTTTATATTAAAATATATTGTATAATTATTCAATATCAAAATGTGATCACTTAATGAATTATAACATACTTCTTGTAGAAGACGATTTAAAACTCAACGATCTTATTAAAAATTATTTTGCTACCTATAACTACAGAGTTTTTCAAGCAGAAGAGCATAGCGAAGTAGAGGAGATTTTGGCAAAAGAAAGAATCCATTTAATTATCTTGGATATTATGCTTCCCAAAATGAATGGTTTTGAGATTTGTAAAAAAATCCGTAAAAATTCTGATATTCCTATTTTATTTCTATCTGCTAGAGGAGAAGTAACTGATAAAATTGTAGGTTTAGAAATAGGTGCTGATGATTATATGTCTAAACCATTTGAGCCGAGAGAATTACTGACTAGAGTAGGAGCAATTCTGAGAAGAACAGAAACTAACTCAACTCCAAAAAAAGAAGAAACTATTGGAACATTAAAAATTAACTGGAATCTTAAAAAAGCTTACCTCCGCCAAAATCCTCTCCAGTTAACCTACCTAGAATTTGAGCTTTTAGCTTTGTTTTTTCAAAATAAAGGAAAAATATTGAATAGAGATTTTATTCTTAAAAAACTACACAACTTGGAATGGGACGGTTATAATAGATCTATAGATGTTTTAGTCAGTAGATTGAGGCAAAAAATTCAGGATGATAAAAAAAATCCTATAATAAAAAGTGCTTGGGGTAGGGGTTATGCCATTGAATAAAAATAGAGCGAATAAAAATAGAGCGAATAAAGATAGAATGTTCTCTAAAATCCGAGTTTCTATTTTCACAAAAATTTTTTTAATATCATTTATAAGTTCTCTAGTTACTCTCAGTTTTGTTGCTATCCTTATCTACTGGATTTTCTTAGAAGCTAGGAATTATTCTTTTCTTTCTTTTTTCTTCGCCCAAGAACATATTTTTGATAACGATGGTAATATAATTTTGGTGATATTTTTTATTGCCTTACTTTTAACTTGCTGCTACCTCACTATCCGCCAAATTTTAAAACCTCTAAGTGCTATTCAACTTGGAGTGGTGGAGCTATCTAAAGGAAATCTAGATTTTCAGCTAAAAAAAAAAAACAACGACGAGCTAGGAGATATTATTCAATCTTTCAACCAAATGAGTAAAAAACTCTCTCAACTTATAGATTCTAAAAAACAACTTCTACTCAATCTTAGTCACGAAATCAAAACACCTATTACAAGAACTAAACTTTCCTTAGAACTTTTAGATAGAAACGAACATACACTTAGTATTCAAGAAGATATTAAAGATATGGAATTGATAATTGACTCTATCTTAGAAGTAGAAAAGCTAGAATATAAAAATTACTCGGCAAAAACAGAAGCTATCTACTTGGAACCTGTTATCCAAGAAATTATTCATTCCCACCGTTTAGCTAGCATCCCTATAAAATACAAAAATAGTCTTCCTAAAAAAAAATACCCCCTTAATGCCCTATTTCTGAAAATTTTATTGAATAATTTAATCCAGAATGCTTTAAACTATTCTCATTCCAAAACTCCCATTTTAATTGAAAGTAAATGGAGTAAAAATACCAAATGCCTACAAATTAGTGTCCAAGATTTTGGAATAGGTATTGCAAGACAAGAAAGAATGAGAGTTTTTGAACCATTTTATAGAGTAGAAAAATCTCGCTCAAAAAAATATGGTGGTTATGGTTTGGGACTTAATATATGCAAAAAAATTGTAGAATCCTACAGGGGAAAAATTTTTATTGCTAACAAGATTATTAAAGGCACAAAAATAATTGCAATTTTTCCGATGAGTTGACTTGCTTTTTTATAAAATAATAGGTATTTTTATATTAGATTTTTAAAAAAAACAAACCAATTTTTATGAAATAAAAAAATGTTGCTTTTTTTTAGAGAATTAGGTAGTTTTTTATTGAACTCTTTGTGAGTTCTAACAAATTTATAATAAATAACAACTATTTAAAACAATGGGATATAAAAAAGAATTGCTACAGCTTAATGTAGAAAAGTTTATAGTGGAGGATGTTGTTGATTTTGACACAATACACGACAAATGGGAATTTTTAAAGTTTGATCCTTTTAATTGGGATAACCATTTGGAAGCACAAGAAAAAGAATTGATCTCTGAAGATGATAGTATGGTCTATTCCGAACATTCGTCTTCTATTGAGAAAGAAATATTAAACGTAGCTAAAATTTTTTCTATCTCACTAGGTCGGTGTTTCAAAAGAAAAACGCTTTTAGAACAATTACAACTTAATTCTTCAAAATATGAGTCTGTATTGAATAGCCTACATTCTGTTATCTCACAATACGATGCATCTGTTAAAGAGATAGATACAGAAATACAATCTAACTCTACAGGATACGAGTACGCTGATAGAAATAATGTTTTCAACGCTTTAAGAGGTTTTATAGATAAATCAAAGCAAAACTTTCAACACGGATTAGAGCATTTTAAAATAGCTAGTACAAAAATGAAAACCTATCTGCAAGCGGTCGCAGAGGAAACAGAAAAATATCATGCTATGATAGCAAACGCTATTGAATTGACTAAAGTTCACCTACAAACTGAAATAGAAATTAAAAATAGAGCTCAAGAAAAAATGCATTCCATGAGAAAAGAATACTTTCACAGTGCTTCTCATTATAATAGATTTGGCTCTACAGTGCCAAAAGAATATGAGAGCAGTACTAGTGCTGAAGTAGAAGATAGTGCTAGGCTCACAACTGAAACAGTAGCTGCTCCGACTACAAATGAAAGAAAAGAAGCTGTAAGTAGTATTTAAAACAGACGGCTAAAGCTTGATTTACAGCTGTCACCTCGGTTTTAAGGACTAAAGAAAAGGTTGTGTTTTGTTCTCAAGTTATTCCAATACTGTGTTTGCGAAAAATCATTGTATTTATAGCTTCCGTTAATGGCGGTGTAAATGTTTCCTGCGTAAAAAGCCAAAGCAAAAAACCCTAAAATGGAAACCGCAGCACTATCTCCTGACTTGTTAGCTTCTAAAGTAGCTCCTAAAAAAATAAAATTAATAAAAAAGGCGTAAATTGCCTCGTTATACCTTTTTGTATATAGACTACCAGAGCCTGGAAAAATAGCAGATAGAGTCCCCGCTACCCAAGGAGATTTTTTATCAAGGTTTGTACTACCAACTTCCCATTCCTCAATGAAAGAGTCTATATCCGAAGTGATTAATTTTTTGGGTGCAGAGTTGGTGATTGAAATAGACTGTAATACCTCTAATGCTTTTTTGATGTTTTTTTGCCTATAGTAAAAAAAACGGTTACTATCCTTATCCATCCAAGAATAAGCGAGGTACAAATTTACCTCGTAGTTAGAATCTAAAGTAGGAAAATTTTTCTTCAATTCCTCCCAATAACTGATAGCAGTTGTATAATCTTTTCCAGCAAGGTAAGCCTTACCAATCTGTAATCTAGAATCTAAAGTAAAAGGATGTTGAGGAAAGAAATACAAAAATCTTTGGTATTCACTAATTGCCCTGTAATATTCTTTTTTTTGGTAAAGTTTATCTGCAAAAGTTTTTTGACGGCTTGCGTCTATTTTTAACTCTTGCGCCCACAAAAAATGAACCAGCACAAAATTATAAAAAACTAAAAAAAACAAAACCAAAAGTGTAAATTTTAAAAAAACTCTAAACATTAATTTTTTTTAGTTATAATAATATTGCTTTGCCTACCCACACTAACCAACCTCCCCAAATTGTGAATTTTAATATCCCAGATATGTGTTAAATTTCCTAAATGTAGTAATGTTGCGCGTGCTTTTAGGTCTCCTTCCTTTACTGATGCTAAATGATTGAGTTGAATAGACATACCCCTGACTTCTTTTTTTTCTGGAGATACATAAAGAAAAGAAGCAGCGCTCGCGACTGTTTCAGCTAAAATAGAGAAAACTCCTCCGTGCACTATTCCAAAAGGTTGATAAAACTTCTTATTTACAAGCATGGAAGCCATAAGATAATTTTTCCCCGCTTCCACAAAGTCTATTTTCATCCATTCCATCAAGGTTCCCTCTCTACTAGCTTGAATTTGTTGTATAAAATTTTTATATTTATCTTCCATTTTTTTAAATTAAAGTGTGATATGAAATAACTATTTGAGACTGTCAAACTAGGCATTATAGGAAAGCTAGGCAAAACAAAAATCGGGTTACCTGAGTCTCGTAGTGCCACAATAATGGGAGCAGGGACACTACAAAACTTGCGTTATGTGGTCTAATAAGGTAAAAAAGAAATGCAAAAGCTCCACTGGAGCTTTTGCTATAACCTTATGAAATAGATAGCAAAAAAAAAGTATTCCAAGAGGTAAAAAAAATTTTACCGCAGTATAGCCGAACTAAAATGTCTAATTCAACAGTCTCTATTTACAATAGATAGTAAATAAGTTATTTCTACTAAAGTTTCAAATTTCTTTTTTCATAAAATGAAAATTCTTGTTTCAGGCTCAGGAAGATGGGGAACTTCTATGGCTCTTTACTGTGATAAAATCAAACATCAAGTCAGTTTGCTTTGCTCTCGTAGTGATGGGTATCAATTGATTAAAGATAATAACTACTCTCCGTATTTACCTAATTTCTCTATTCCAAAATCTATTTGCATTCTCCCTAACTCAGAGACTGTTCCGTCTGATACTGAATTGATTATTTTTTCTAACCCTATGCCTTATTTTAGAAAAAGGTTAGAAAGTATTAAAGGAATTCAACCCCATCATATTTTAATCACTGTCAATAAAGGCATAGAAACAGAAAATCTGTTATCTGCTCCTGATATAGTAAAAAAAATTTTCCCGAAAAATATTCTTGCTCATCTCGGTGGTCCTTGTTTTCCCGAAGGACTACTATTAGATAATAAACCAGCTGCAGAAACTTTAGCCTGTGAAGATAAAGCTATAGGTGAAAAATTACAACAAGAACTAAACTCTTTGTGGTTTAGGGTTTATCTCAGCCAAGATTTAAAAGGTACTGCATTTCTGGGAGCAATAAAAAATGTATTTGCAATTGTCGCTGGAATTATCCAAGGCTACGAACTCGGAGAGGAGGCAATGTCTTTTTTGATTACAAGAGCTTTATCAGAAACGAAAAAAATCTGCCAAGTTTTAGGAATTCAAGAAAAATCTCTTTATGGATTAAGTGGTTTGGGGGATTTAATATTGACATGTTACTCACAGAAAAATAGCCAAAATAAAAATTTTGGAATTCAACTAGGACAAGGTAATACTGTAGAAGAAACAATAAAAAAAATGGGTAACAAGGTTGCAGAAGGTTATCATACCACAAAAGCTCTGTATCTGATCTCTGAAAAGCATTCTATTGAGCTCCCTATTATTAAAACAGCTTATCGCACCCTCTACGAGGGACTTCCTATACAAAAAGCACTACAAGTATTACTAAATAGACCTTTAAAAGTAGAAGACTAAAAGAGAGCCTTGAATTAGCACTAGGAAAGCTAGACAAGGCTAGATAAATTTTTTATTCTTGTATTGAAAAACACTTCAAAATACGAGTAATCCACAAAAGAAATAAAAAAATTCCATCAGAGTTTTTTCTATAACCCTTTTTTTATATTAAGTAATAAGAGTGAGAGCTTTGAATTTGCCAAATAGGAGAAAACTAGCTGCGACGGCTAGCCAAATGGTTAGAGCAGGTGCGAAAAAAAATTTTAGCTTGAGGAATAAATAACTTAAGCAAGGACGTTTGGAAAAATACCACAAACCTTACATACAGAAAAAAAGGACTGTAAAAGAACTTTACCATAAACAATAAGCCTGTTTTGCTGAACTAGAACGCACCTGATTCAAAGGTCTCTAAAATCTTTAATTAACCAATCCTAATTTTGCTTTTTTATCTACAGCCCAAGTATTGATAAGGTGATCAACAATCAATCCTATAAAAGCAACACACAAACCTAAAACTAGTCCTTTTCCCATATCGCTTTCTGCTAAAGCCTTCATTATCTCTTGACCTAAGTCTTGAGTTCCAATAAAAGCCGCAATAATTACCATAAACAAAGCGAATAGAACAGTCTGGTTTATACCAAGCATAATGTGTGGAAAAGCCATAGGCAATTCCAACTGGGTGAGTTTTTGTAATTTATTCGCCCCTGACATAGTAACAGATTCTTGCAATTCCATTGGAATGTTTCGCAAACCTTCAATAGTATATCTTGTAATGGGAATTGTAGCATAAACAATAACAGCAAACGCAGCAGATACATCGTTGACTTGAAAAAGCATAATAACAGGTATCAGATAGATAAAAGACGGAAATGTTTGAAAGGTATCACAAAGTGTTAAAATGAACTTTTGTAACCACTTCACACGAGATGCTAATATGCCCAGGGGAACGCCTACACCTACACAAACAAAAACAGCAAAACTCACTAGATAAGCGGTTATCATAGATCTATCCCACCAACCAGAAACTATAATAAAGAATAAATAAAAAAACACAGTGGACGCTGAACGCAGTCCGCCTAGGATGATTCCTATGCCTACAACTAAAACCACAACCGCAAAGATAGGCAGACTCAAATAAGCGTCTCTCATAGGTATAAGAACTTTTAAAGAAAGAAATTCTCGGAAAGCCTGTAGTCCATCAAACCAATGTTCAGCGATCCAGAAAACACCTGCATCCCAATAGGGTTCTGTGGTTATTGTAAATTCACGCGGTATTTTATATGCAATAGGTAAAAAAAGAGAACATAAAATACTTAAAAAGACCAACCCGAAAATAATGAGGGGATATTTATATCGTAAATAAAAAGGTAAATTTTCTGTATAGTCTGGTTGTTTACCCGCCCAAGCTAAAGATAGTCTATCTAAAATAATGGCAATAATGACAATGGAGACTCCCAATTCTAAAGCTTTACCAATCCTTAAATTATTAAGCATTATCAATACCTTATACCCTAATCCCGGTGCTCCAATAAAGCTGGCAATAACTACCATAGCCAAACATTGCATAATGACTTGATTGACTCCAATCATAATATCCGGCTTGGCACTAGGTATCAAAACTCTTGTTAGTAGTTGCCAATTATTACAACCGCTCATATAACCTGATTCTATAATTTCTGGTGGAACCCGACCTAAACCCAATAGAGTAAGTCTGATCATAGGTGGAGTTGCAAAAATAACAGTGGCTATTATTCCAGCGTGATGTCCAATACCAAAAAAAACGACTACTGGAATGAGATAAGAAAAGTGAGGTAAGGATTGGGCTACATTTAATAAGGGTGCTAAAATTTTTTTAACAAGTCTGTTTTTATAGGATAAAACTCCTAAACTTAAACCCAAAATGACAGATAAAGGAACTGTGACTAATACTAAAGATAAAGTCTGCATAGCATCTATCCACTGTCCAAACACGGCTAGATAGACGACGCTAATAGCTGTAAATAAAGCCATTCTCCAACCCATCAAAGAAAAGGCTATGACTGTAATGATAGATAAAACTGCAGTCCAAGGAAGAGCTGGAAGTCTTAGCCCTTTATGTCCTCCCAAAAGTATATTTTGGACAATATTCAAAAGCCATTGTATAGCAGCTGCAACCGCCCTAGTTGCGCTTTTTAAGTGCAGAGTTTCTAGTAGAAACGTGAAAAAAGCATTAAACCAGTCTACTACAGGTAAAATTAAAAAACTGGGGGGACGAAACAACCACTCTGGTAAAATATTTTTTCCTATTATTAAGAGGAAAAATATAAGTAAGAGAATGATTATTTGATTATACCTGTTTTTTAGTATTTCCATATCAATATTTAAAAAATCAGGGAATTAGATACATAAGTTTCTTGAGGTAAAAACTTACGTATTGTTTATAAAAAAATTTTATTTAAGATTTCCAAATTTTATCGCTTTATTCATATCACTTTCAAAGTCTTGATTTTCTTTTTCTGCCTTTTTTAAATAGGTGGTTTGTAGGTGCAGTCTTTCTCTTGTATTTGCTTCGGGGATAGTTTTCACTTTGGTGTCTAGTTTTTTATTGACGGAATTTACTGATCCTGATTTTTAACCACAAAATTGGTCTTATTTTGTTCTTCTAAAAAAAATGCTGGAGTGTGTTTGTTATAAAATTTTTTGACATAATAGTCAATTATACCATCTTGTATTTTTATTCTAGAAATAAAAATTGGTAGTATTTCAAAAGTTGAAAGATTGCTTATATAGTTTTTACTTTTTTGAAATTTTGGTATCGTTCTAGTAAAAAATTTATCTATATCTTCTGGTATAATTTTTCTTTTTACTTCCACTACCCCTAAATATTGAGAGTTAAATAATAAAAAATCTATTTCAAATTTTTCCTTTTCTTCCTCCGTCCGTTTATAACGATAAAATTCAATGTTATTTCCGTCTATTTTTAAATCCTTTATTTTTATTGGTTTGTTTTTTTCTTGTTTTCTAATTAAAAAATTTTCTACAGTGTCTTCTAAGTGTGTCCCTGTGTTTTTTATATAACCATTAAATTCTCTCCGTAAACCACCAACACTGTCTTCTAATTTCCCAACACTGTCTTCTAGTCCCCCAACACTGCCTTCTAATTTCCCAACACTGCCTTCTAATCCCCCAACACTGCCTTCTAATCCTCCAACACTGCCTTCTAATTTCCCAACACTGTCTTCTAATTTCCCAACACTGTCTTCTAATCCCCCAACACTGCCTTCTAATTTCCCAACACTTCCTTCTAACCCCCCAACACTTCCTTCTAATCCTCCAACACTGCCTTCTAATTTTCCAACACTGTCTTCTAATTTCCCAACACCGCCTTCTAATTTCCCAACACTGCTTTCTAATTTCCCAACACCGCCTTCTAATTTCCCAACACTTCCTTCTAATTCCCCAACACTTCCTTCTAATTCCCCAACACTTCCTTCTAATTTCCCAACACTTCCTTCTAATTTCCCAACACTTCCTTCTAATTTCCCAACACTTCCTTCTAATTTCCCAACACTTCCTTCTAATTTCCCAACACTTCCTTCTAATTCCCCAACACTTCCTTCTAATTTCCCAACACTGCCTTCTAATTTCCCAACACTGCCTTCTAATTTACCAACACTTCCTTCTAATTTTCCAACACTTCCTTCTAATTCCCCAAAACTGCCTTCTAATTTACCTACTCCACTTTCTAATTTCCCAACACTGTCTTCTAATTCCCCAAAACTGCCTTCTAATTTACCTACTCCACTTTCTAATTTCCCAACACTGTCTTCTAATTCCCCAAAACTGCCTTCTAATTTCCCAACACTGCCTTCTAATTTCCCAACACTGCCTTCTAATTTCCCAACACTGTCTTCTAATTTCCCAACACCGCCTTTTAAATCTCCAACATCTGTTTTTAACTCATATAATTGTTCAGAAATATTTGCTAAAGTTATCTCTTTTTTCATTTTTTATTTTGTAAGTTGTGTATAAGTTAGTTTTTTATTCTTAATATATTTTAAAATATTGTCAACATTATCTATTCTTTCTTCTTATTTTTATAGGGAATTTTATCATAATCTAGCTTGCGATTTTCTTTAAAAATTTTTCAATTAATTTTAATTCTATCTCTGTATTATCTTTTACCGAACAATATATTAAGAACTTTTTTGCGGTGCAAAACTCCTACCATTTGCCCTTTTGAGTTTTTTACTGGGACTGGTTTTTCTTCTCCTAAGACCTGTTCGGCTACTTTTTCAATTAACTCATTTTCTAAAATACTCTTTTGAGTTAATTTTTCGTTTTTTTCTAGTTTGTCCATCACCGAAGTCACTGTTAGCACTTTTTCTCTAGGAATTTCATTGGTGAATTTTTTGATATAACTAGTTTTAGGGTTTAAAACAATTTCTGCTGGAGTGCCAATTTGCTCAATTTTACCATTATACATAATAGCTACTCTATCTGATAGTCTGAGTGCTTCATTAAAATCGTGGGTGATGAAAACAATAGTTTTTTTGAGTAAAGATTGTAATCTTAAAAATTCATCTTGCATTTCGTGTCTAATCAAAGGGTCTAAGGCAGAAAAGGGTTCATCTAAAAACCAGACATCAGGCTCTACTGCTAGTGAACGTGCAATCCCTACTCTTTGTTGTTGCCCTCCTGATAGTTCTCTGGGAAAATAATTTTCTCTACCATCAAGACTAACGAGCTTTATCATCTCTCTAGCTCTACGAATATTTTTTTTCGTATTTTTATCCCTTACCTGAAGAGGAAAAGCAATATTTTGTAAAACTGTCTTGTGTGGGAGAAGTGCAAAGTTTTGAAAAACCATACCCATTTTATGCCTTCTTAATTGAATTAAATCTTTAGCATTCATAGTCAAAAGATTTCTACCTTCAAAGGTAACACTACCAGCGGTAGATTTAATCAATCTTGATAAGCAACGAACCAGAGTAGATTTTCCAGAACCAGATAGTCCCATAATGATAAGAATTTCTCCTTCGTGTACTTCAAGAGAAACATTATTAACAGCTACAATATAGCCACTTTTTTGAAAAAGTTTTTCATCTTTAACTTCACCACCATTTTGCTTCAAAAATCGGCGAGGATTTTCTCCAAAAATTTTATAAAGTGATTGGCATTGTAGAACGACGGGAGAGGAGTCTTTATGAGACATGCGTGTTTTTTAGAGAGATTTTTGGAAAAAAAAAGAAACCCCAACATTCGCATAGTATTCAAACATTGGGGAAATAATTTATTTTAAGACCTTTGAATTAGATTTTCTAGTTCGGCTATACAACGTTGCTCAAGCTTTTTATTCCTCAAAATACTCTTATTGCTTAACACAAAATAAAGGTTAAAGTAAAAGAGCCACAGGATCTTTTTACATCCCACTTTTGCTAACTGCAAATTATATAGACTTTTGAATTTGCATTCTGTTTGGCCTATGCAGCGTTGAAAAAAATTTTTAACTCTTGCCATTTGTGAAGAAATTCTCTTCAATATTCCAGCAAGCTAAAGATTTTTTTCGCACCTGCTCTAACCATTTGACTAGCCCGTCACATCAGCGAAACTCAAAGGTCTATTATAGAGTGTTTTGCAAGACGATATTTTTCGTCATAAAAAACTTTTGTGCCTTGTCTAACTTTCCTATAATGCTTAATTCAAAGGTCTCAAAGGTTTTATCTTTTTTTACTCAATCCAATCTTTCCAGACATCTTCATTGTCTGCAATCCATTTCGCAGCTGCATCTGGATGATCTAGTTTATCAGCATCTACCAATTTAGCCATAGTAGCGATTTGTAGATTGTCAAAACTAATTTTAGTCAACAACTGATAAGCCTTTGGCCATTTCTCTTCCATACCATCCCAAGCTGCTTTTTTAAGGTAACCAGCTGGAGGACTACCGCAGTCTCCTATTTCATTAGGATTAGAGCCCCAACTTTTATCTTCCCAACACTCAGCAGACCATTCAGGAAATTTAATGAATTTACCACCGTAAAGGGCATCAGTAAAGTTAGGTGACCAGTTAAAAAGCACAATAGGTTGATTACGCTTTTTAGCAGAAGCTAACTCAGCCCATAAAGCACCAGCAGAACCAGCATAAACCGCTTTAAAATTTAACCCTAAAGCTTTAATAGTAGCTTCCGTCTTAGCTCCGTGCCAATCTGCAGGTCCATCTAAATACCTACCTTGAGGTTTAGTTTCAGGAGTAGCAAATTTAGCAAAACAGTCGTTAAGCGCCTTCCAATCTGGTAAACCAGGGCAGAGATCCTCAACATAAGCTGGATACCACCATTCTTCCAAAGTTTCAGCAGCGTGAGTTCCAGCATCAACTATACCCCCTTTTTCAAGAGCAGCATTGAAAGCTTTGCCAAAAGTACTTTGCCAAACTTCCAGTTCAAGTGTCACATCTCCTTGACGGATAGATTCATAAACTGCTTGACTATCTGTAGAGATATACTCCACATTGTTGCCAAGTTTTTCAATTAATTGACCAACCACATACGACATTACAATCTGGCTAGACCAATTATGAGTTGGAATTACAATAGGATCTTCAGAATCAGCAGAACCTCCGCCTCCTCCCTTACATCCTACAATTCCTAGAAGAGACAAAGAAAGTAATAAAACTACTAGTCCCTTAAAGTGTTTTTTAATCATTATTCTAAATTTAGGTTGTTTTGGATTAAAATAGCCGTTCTAACAAAAAAACAGTACGACAAGATAAAAGAATAACAAACAATTATAAAAATTGTCAACTTTTTTTAAAAAAAAATTTATTTAATAATATTTTTAAAAAAATATTTTTGAAAATAGCCTTCTAAAGCCTTAAAACCTATAGGAATCACCCCAAATTCTTTTCCCGCTTGAATGATTTTTTTCCATAGATTTTCTGCATGCTCTGAAGAACAAAAAACCTCGTATCCTAGTTTTTTACCCAAATCTGTGCGTAAAATGACCAAACTTATTCCTTGTTCTAGCTCTAAACGAGCAAGAGTCAAGCGAAACTTCTCTAATTGCTCTACATTTGGCTGATGAGGCGGAGTCCAAATTATTTTTTTTAATAATTCTTTACTTAAAGGACCTAAAACCGCCAAACTATTTATTTTATCTGTGGTATCAGTGATTTTGACCTTAAGATTCCATTCTAAAATTTTACTTGTAAAAAAATTACCAGAATTATTACTACTTCCAATCCAACGAAAGTGAGTTGGACAGATTTTTAAAATATTTCCTTCGTCTATTTTTTCTCCGTTATCTTGGAACAAAGCAATCTGGGTCAATTCCTGACAAGCCAATCTATTCAAATCTTGATTGAAAATTTTTTTTACAAAAATAGTCGCATCTACGCCAATAATTTCAAATTTACGCAAAAAACTAGTATCTGTTATTGCCACTTTCTCTTGACATGCCTTACATTCTTCATCAATAGTCTGATCCTGAAAAGACTGCGCTATCAAAAATCCGTCTTTTTCTCCAAAATCAGCGTTTAATTGAGATAATTGATTATAAAATCCGCTTTTTTGAGGCATTTGATTTTCTAACATTGAAAATTTATGAATTTTTAGTAATAGAACGTTGCAATTCCTTCAGATTAAAATACATAGGTCTAATTTGAGCTCTAATATTATCACTTGTAAAAAAATGAAACTTATTTTTTTTATAAAAGTTTGTTACACTTGGTTTATTCAGGGCATCTAGTATAATAAATCGGATCCTGATTCCGCACTCATTCAAACAAAAATATTTTATATCAGTAAGAAATTCACTGCCAATACTTTTTTTTTGCATAGATTTTTCTACGGCAAACTTTTGATTCTTATAGCTGGTAATTCTTTGCTATTTCGGGAAAGAGACAAATCTGTTAGTTTTTTTTTGTAAGGAGGTTCACTTGTGAAATTTTTTGTTTGAAACAAATCAACAGCGAGGCAACAGAAAGCAACAATTTGATCTTTTTTTTTAACTTTAAAACATAAGTAGTAGTTAAAAAATCTCTATCTGTTTCTAGAGATTCCAAAGCGAAAATTTCATTTAAATCTCGTTCTCCGCAATCAAAAGATGGTCGTTTTTCTTCTAAACTTAGATAGGAAAAACTAAATTGTTTTTCTGTGGAGTACAAATTCTGTTCTTTCAACCGTTTCTTTTATTTTTTTCAATTCTCCCTCACTAACTCTATGCTTACCTTTGTCTGTTTCTTCCAATCTCTTTAAAAATTTGCTTTGATCTTTTTTACTGAGTTGGTTGACATCAAATCTAGTAGTTGGTAGTCCCATAATATTATTGTTAATTAAATCTGAGACATTTGAATTAGCATTCTAGCCAAAAAACGCTCTGCCGTCACATAACGCTAATTCAAAAGGTCTCAATTTGTTTTAATAAAATATTTTTTACAAAATATCAAGTAGAAAATTTTTAAAGGTTATAAATTTTTCACTAGATTAAGAACGGGGTCTGGTTTTTTGTGGATCATAGACGGGGAAACTAGTCAAAACAGCATTTAATCTTTTTTGTTGCCCGTCTAATTTACCAACTTGTACTTCAAGCCCTACTTCACAATACTGGACATCCATCAAAGCGTAACCTATTACTTTATCTGAAAATGGAGAGTAATTACTACTAGTTACAACACCTATAGAATAACGGTCTTCAAAAATTAAATCACCATGATGAATAAGTTCTCTTCCTTCCATCTCAAAACCTATTAGTTTTTTTTGTGGATTTTCTTTTCTTTTCTTTAAAGCTTCTTTGCTAGTAAAATCTTCCTCTTTACTTTTAAGAGGCACTGTAAAACCTATTCCAGCCTCAAAAGGGTCTGTTCTGTCGCAGTATTCATTACCTGCTACTATGAGTCCTGCTTCAATCCGCAACATATCCAAAGCATCAAAACCCATGGGAGCTATTTCAAATTCTTTTCCAGCCTCCATCACCTGATCCCAAACTAGCGGAGCCTCCCACGGATGGCAAAAAATTTCATAGCCTAATTCTCCTGTAAATCCAGTTCTAGAAACCAATACAGAAATTTCCTTTGTTTTGCTCTTTAGATGTCCCAAACTAAATCTAAACCAACCTAACTCTTCTATGTTTGGTTGTTCAGATAAATTCAAAAAAATTTTCTTTAGTAAATCTCTACTTAAAGGTCCTTGTACCGCAATATTATGCATATCCCTTGTAGAAGGTTTTACCTCCACATCCAATCCCCATTCTAATCCTTTTTCTCTTAAAAATTCGCCCGCATAATCACAGCCTCCAATCCAACGAAAATGAGTATCACTCATTTTAAAAATAGTCCCCTCATCTAACATACCTCCAGTAGGATAACAAAGGGCACTATAAACAACCTGTCCTATTGTTAATTTTTTTATATTTCTGGTAAAAGATTTGTTCATTAAAAATTCTGCATCAGTTCCTGTGATTTCAAACTTACGCAAAGGACTTAAATCTATAACAGCTACTTTTTGACGACAAGCCCAGTATTCGTTAATCGCTCCATAGTTATTGTAATGCAGAGGCATCCAAAAACCGTTATATTCTACAAAATTTCCTGTGAGTTTGGAGGTTTTGGAATGAAACCCGCTTTTTTGAGTAAGTTTTAAGGGACCATGAGGTTTTACACGGTAACCCTGCGAACTCATAATGCCTTTATTGTCACTGGTATCTCCTTTGTAAATTCTTACAAAAACTTCTGTAGGATTCCAACCATTTGCAGGACTAATATCATCTGGACAAGCCGAAGAAGCACAGAGTAAATTTTGGTGAGCCTTAAATAAAACAAAATCTCCCGCTTGAGACCAAGACTCATCAGCAAATATTTGGTTATGGCAATCTATACTAGTATTATAAAACAAATTAACCGCGGGCCAACCAGTGCGTTTAGCAATACTATAATGTTTCAACTGAAGGTTGAAATTTTCAGTACAACTAATATGACCAGGATAGCCTACATCTTCATAGTATTTGGGAGCGCAAGCTAATCCAAAAGTATCGTGCCTTCCAATCGTATCACAAACAACTTCTACTAATGGTTTATTATCATTGGTATAGTATTTAGAAAAAAGACCGGGTGCAGGATAGGCAGCACAAGCCGCGCTTCTAGTAGCAGATATATCAACACCATCTTCTATTCCTTTGTCTAGATTGTATTCCGAAAAAGCTAAAAAATCCGAACACTGTCTTCCCTTCACATCAATAATTTGAATGTAGTCCCCTTTTTTGACTGAATAAGCCTTTGCAGTGCATGCATCTATAAGAAACTCATCTTCAATTTCTCCTAAAGGCTCTGGAAGTTTAAAAATAGAATTATCAGTATTGGTTGCATTCCTTTTTACTTTTACAAAAACCTCATTACTGGGAGAACTTTCTGCTAACCCCATTGGCTTATAAGGCACAGTCAAAGCCATAACTTGACTGTTTTTTAGACTTTGAAAATGAATTTTTTCTCCAGCCTTAGCATCGTTATCAAAAATTTTATAACCCTTAAACTGCTCAATTTTCATTTTTAGCAGTTTAAGTTTAGAAAACACAGCAGCATCTCTATTGCAAAACTTATTTTCTAAATGTTGCAAATGTTCTAAAGGCATTTTCAAATCAATCGCTCCGTTTCCTGATTTTCCTTGAGTATCATAAATGGCAAATTCACAAGTCTGCCCTCCATAAAGATCACAAATTTCTACTTTATCTTCTTGCTCTAAAGCAATCATAGTCAAACCTTCGGGATTGACTACATAATACTCATTGTTTTGTTCTTGATTGTAAAACATATTTTAATACAAAAAAGTTAGGTTCATAGTGCTTGCTGGTAAAAAAAAATTTACTTTTTTTGAAATATACAAGTCAATATAGACTTTTGAATTTGCATTCTGTTTAGCCAAAACAAGCTTATTGCTTTCACCCTATACAGGCTTTAGCAAAAGAGCCACTGGCTCTTTTGCAGTCTATATTGTGTTAGCTTTAAGTTTTGTAGTGTTTTTTACTACGCCATTGAAAAAAATTTTTAACTCTTGAAATATCGTAGTGAAAAACACTACAAAATTTGCATAATCCAAAAAAGAAATGTAAAAGAGCCAGTGGCTCTTTTACTATAACCCTTATTTTGTGTTAAGCAGTAAGAGAGTATTCCTACGAGCTAAAAAATTTTTTCGCACTTTTCTAACCATTTGGCTAGCCATCACATAACGCAAATTCAAAGGTCTAAATAACTAAAAACAAAATTTCAAAAACTTAAGTTTAAAAAGGCATATTAATCATCTCCCTGACTTCAATAGAATTTTTTTCTATAGTTGGAGAACCACTAGCAATCTTCACAGCCATCTCCATATTTTCTGCTTTTATAATCATATAATAATTAATAAAAGTGTCTCCAGATTTTACAGGACCGTCCTCTACTGTGTTCATAGAAACAATTTTTGCTGTAGACATCAAAGGAGCTCCAGCGTCCACTAAAGAATCATCTGCTTTTAACTTTCCAAACCATTCTTTCCATTCACCCATCATAGCTTGTTTTTCTTCATCCGTCATATCTTTCATTGAAGAAGGATCTGCTCTATAAAGCAACATATATTTAGACATAATCATTGAGTTTTAGGTTATAATAAAAAAGCATTATCATTCTGTTTAGCCAAAATAAGCTTATTGCTTGAAATTCAAGACAGGCTATTTGTAAAACAACCAGTGGCTGTTTCACATTTCGTTCTTGCTTGACACTAAGTTTTGCACTACGGCATTAAATAAAATAGACTTTTAAATCTGTTTTGATATCTAGCGCTTCTTTTGCTTTTTTTCTTTTACTCAAAGATATTACTGCTTTTTTTCTTTTACTCCTGCACTGATAAAAGCCTCATAAACTTCGGCTATCATAGTAGTCATAGTTTTTTTTGCGGTTTTAATCAATAATAAAAAAATCTTATCTCTGTTATAGCAAAAAATCAACAAGAAAAAACAGCTAAGACAAAAAAACCAACGGCAAAGATAAAAATCACCTGAAAATAATTTTTTTTTAAAACGATAACATTATAGGAAAGCCAGACAAGTCGCGAAAATTTTTCACCCACGAGAAATATCGTAGTGCCACGATAATTGTACTAGGGCACTCTATAATTTGCATCTAGCAAAAAAGGACATATCATTTTTTCCATTTCATAGTGATTTTTAATTTAAGTATTGATTAAAGAAATACTTATGTAGTATCTCTCTTTTAAGAGACTAATGCAACAGTCTCAATATGGTTGTTTCTTATACAAGTATTTGAATGTTGGTGTTTTTAAATAAAATATAAAGTAAAAAACAGCCAAACAATCCCCCACATGTCTACTTATAAATTTTCTTATTTTCGTTTTTTATTAGCTTTTTTACTATATTTTAGCTTCTTTTGTGCTTATTTTTTTAATATTTTACCAAACATTTTTGTATCAGAAAAAAATTTATTCTTTATAATTCTTTTTTTTATCCCCAACCTACTTATCTCTCTTTATGGAATTAGTATTTTTTGGTTACCAACAGCTATGCTTTTTTTGTATCATAATACTCAATTTTGGGTTCGTTGGATTTTTTATTTCTCAGTACCTTTGGGTATTTCTATGTTAATAGGCATTCTATGGGAGACTGAAATAAATGTAGTTTATAAGTATTTTGGGAGCTTTGCTTTGGTATCAAAAGAGCTCTTTTTTACTACCTATTGGAAGGTTTTTATAGTAATTTTAAATATTTTTTCGCTTTTTTTGATTTTATCGCGTTACCGTATTTCTCCATTTTTGTTAGTGTTTTTAGGCAATATCGCTCGTTTCTGCATTGGATCATTGTACTCTAAAGAAAAAAATATTTCACAAAAAAAATATTTCTATCAAAAAATCATTGACAGTTTCAAAAAAAACTGCTACAAGTGTAATGCATTACTTAAATTCCTAACAATTCCCAAAGATCATTCTAATCTACCGTTAAAGAATAAACTGGCAAAAACGAAATCTGGATTGCAAAAAAGATATAGTTTATCTGGGTCTACCTCGCAAGAAACAGAGCCAATCAAGAAAATTTCGGGTGAAAATGATTTTTCAGTTGATGAGCATTCTTTCCAAAGTGAGTCTCTGCAAGAATTACTTAATGTTTTTCATTCAATCAGTAAAATTAAGAAAAAAAAATAAAGCTGTTGTGAACTTTAAATGCCACAATAGTTTTAAAATAAAAAAGCAGTTTTCTGCTTCCAATAACCATTAATCTATTATGATAAAAAATTTGATTACTCAACCCCCCCACGATGAAATCATTGACCTATTCGCTCTTAAAAATTTAAGTAGAGAAGAATTAGAAAAAGTCGCTGATAAATACAAAATTCAAGATCCTAATAATTATCTACAGCAGGACCTCATTTTTGAGATTCTGCAGAGCCAAGTAAGTAATGGTGGAGTCATCCACTGTGCAGGAGTTTTAGAAATTCTCCCTGATAATTTTGGTTTTTTAAGGTCTCCTCATTTTAACTATATGCCTGGACCAGACGACATTTATGTTTCTCCTTCACAAATTCGTAAGTTTAACTTAAAGAAAGGAGATACTGTGGAAGGACAAGTCCGACCTCCTAAAGAAGGAGAAAGATACTATGCCTTGATTAGAATAGAAAAGATCAACTACGATAACCCAGAAGATGCACGCAAACGCACCTTATTTGAGAATCAAATTCCTCTTTATCCTGATAATCAGCTTAAATTAGAGTATAAAGATTGTTCTAATATTGCACGTGTAATGGATTTTTTTTGTCCCATAGGTAAAGGACAACGAGGGTTAATTGTAGCACCTCCTAGAACAGGCAAAACAACTATTCTGCAGAGAATAGCGCAAAGTATTTCACTTAATTACCCAGACATAATTCTAATTGTGTTGTTAATTGACGAAAGACCAGAAGAAGTAACTGATATGGAGCGTTCTGTTAAAGGAGAAGTCATTAGTTCTACATTTGATGAACCTGCAACAAGACATGTCCAAGTAGCTGAGATGGTAATTGAAAAAGCAAAAAGACTCATAGAACATAAACACGATGTAGTTATTTTACTAGATTCTATAACCCGTCTAGCTCGGGCTTATAATGCAGTAATTCCTCCAAGTGGTAAAGTTCTCTCAGGAGGTGTAGATACCAATGCCTTACATAGACCTAAAAGATTTTTTGGAGCAGCTCGTAATATTGAAAACGGAGGTTCCTTAACCATTATAGCTACTGCTTTGATTGAGACAGGCAGCCGTATGGACGAGGTGATTTTTGAAGAATTCAAAGGCACAGGTAACCAAGAACTAGTTTTAGATAGAAAATTAGTGGAAAAAAGAATATTTCCAGCGATAGAACTTGATAAATCTGCTACCCGAAAAGAAGAACTATTAATTGACAAAAATGATCTAGCAGAAATATGGAAAATGAGAAAAATTTTATCTTCAATGAATTCTATAGAAAGCATGGAAATGTTATTGAACCAATTCAAAACCTATTCAACAAATAAAGAATTATTAAAAAATGTGAATCGTTAGGGAACTGACAAACCTTGAATAAACCTTTTTAATCAGGCATTAGGAAAGACAAAAAAAATTTATAGGATAGACCTTTGAATTTGCCAAATAGGACAAAACCAGCTGTGACGGCTAGCCAAATGGTTAGAGCAGGTGAGAAAAAATTTTTCAGCTTGCTGGAATACTGAAGAGCATTTCTTCACAAATGGCAAGAGTTAAAAATTTTTTTTTAACGATTGCTTTGGCTAAACTAGATAAGCAAATTCAAAAGTCTATAGGAATATCGTAGTGCCACAATAATGGGACCAGGGCACTACAAAACTTAACGCTAATACTGATATGGACTGCAAAAGAGCCAGTGGATCTTTTGCAGTAACCCTTATGAAATAGATAGCAGTAAGAGAGCCTTTATTCATAAATGCCCAGTAATTCTGAGAAAGTTAAATTTTTTTTTAACGATTGTTTTGGCTAAACAGAACGCTAATTCAACACTACTTAAATTAAAAATGAAATCCAATATACACCCCAAATTCAGAGCCACAAAGTATATTTGTAGCTGCGGTCATACTGTTGAAACAAATTCTGTTATGGGAGGCGAGATTAAAGTAGAAATTTGCTCTGCTTGTCACCCTTTTTACGTAGGTAACCAAAAAGTAGTAGATACTGAAGGTCGTATAGAACAGTTTAATCGCCGTTATCAAAAAAAAACACAGTAAAAATTAGTGAGACTGCAATACCGCCTAGTTCGGCTATACTGCAGTCTTCCAAGTTTTTTATTCCTCAAGATACTTGTCTTATTGTATAGAATTTTATACAGGCTATAAAATAGACCTTTGAATTTGCCAAATAGGACAAAACCAGCTGTGACGGCTAACCAAATGGTTAGAACAGGTGCGAAAAAAATTTTTAGCTCGTAGGAATACTGAAGAGCATTTCTTCACAAATGGCAAGAGTTAAAAAAAAATTTTCAATGCCGTAGTGCCACAATAATGAGACCAGACACTACAAACCTTGCATACTCTAAAAAAGGAGTGCAAAAGAGCCGCTGGTAAAACCACTGGCTCTTTTGCTAAAGCCTGTATAGGGTGAAAGCAATAAGCTTGCTTTGGCTAAACAGAATGCAAATTCAAAAATCTATAAAATTTTGTAGTGCTACTGAACCGATTTGCTTACTACAAAAATAAAAAACTTGATAGCCTTGTCTAGCTTTTCTATATGCCTAATTCAACAGTCTTAATAAATTTTTATGATTCAGCAATTAAAAAAAATTGCTACCCGTTACGAAGAATTAAGTGAATTATTGAAAGACGAAAATTTATTTCAAGATTCTACTAAAATTCAAAAACTCTCCAAAGAACAAGCTAGTTTTTTCCCCGCTTTTGAGCTTTATACAAAAATCCAAAAAATAACTTTGGATTTGCAAGACTGTGAAAAAATCATCCAAGAAAGTAAAGACGAAGAATTAAAACAACTCGCCTTACAAGAAAAAGAAATACTACTGCAAAACCAAGAAAAACTTAAAGAACATGCAAAAATTTTATTAATACCTAGAGATCCTAGAGACGAAAAAAATGTAATTTTAGAAATTCGTGCAGGCACAGGTGGAGATGAAGCGGGACTTTTTGTAGCAGATCTACTAAAACTCTACAGTAAATTTGCAGAACTAAAAGGATGGCAAGTAGAAATTTTAGAAGCCAATTTCGTTACCATCGGCGGTTATAAGTCTATAGCTTTAAATGTCAAAGGAGAAAATGTCTACAGCCTTTTAAAATTTGAAGCAGGCACCCACAGAGTTCAGAGGATTCCTCGCACAGAAAGTCAAGGCAGAATTCATACCTCAGCTGTCACAGTGGCAGTTTTAGCAGAACCAGATAAAGTAGATATAGAGATTCAACAAGTAGACTTAAAAATAGATACTTACCGCTCCCAAGGAGCTGGTGGACAACATGTTAATACCACAGATTCAGCAGTAAGAATCACGCACTTACCCACAGGTATAGTAGTAAGCTGTCAAGACGAAAGATCACAAATCAAAAATAGAGCAAAAGCTATGAAATACCTTAGCTCAAAACTCTATGAAAAAACACTAGAAGAATCCGATAAAAAACAATCCTCCTTAAGAAAAGAAATGGTAGGCAGTGGAGATAGATCAGAAAAAATTAGAACCTACAATTATCCTCAAAGTAGAATTACCGACCACCGCATAAAAATGACAAAAAATACACTAGAAGAAATTATGAATAACGGAGATATTAGCGATTTTGTCACTGCCTTACTTGCCTACGAACAAGCTATAAAAATAGAATCTATGCAAAAAAACTAACTCTCTCTAAAATTCCTCAGTTGTATCAAAGATAATTTTTCTTTGTGTTTGTTAGTTTGTGTTGTTGTTTGGGTCATTGTTTGATTTTATTCCAGTCTTTAAATCTATTGTAGAGCTTTGAATTTCGCTGATGCTTATTCCATTATTGGGGCTAGCCAAATGATTAGAACAGGTGCGAAAAATTTTTTTAGCTCGCTGGAATACTGAAGAGCATTTCTTCACAAATGGCAATAGTTTAAAAAAAAAAATTAACTCTGAAATATCGTAGTGCCACAATAATGGGACCAGGCACTACAAAATTTGCGTTATGTGGTCTAAATAAGGCAAAAAAGAAATGTAAAAGAGCCGGTGGATCTTTATTTATCTTAATTTTAATATTTTTTAGACATTTAATAAATATTAGTTGCATAATATACTTTTTTGGAGTATTAATATTTTTGTCTCGGTTTGATAATAATTTTTTACATAAAAAACAATATGTCTAGAAATCACATTTTTACTAAATATTGGCTTGTCTTATTAGCTTTTTTTTTAATGCCTTTATTAAGTGCTCAAGAAAATTCTCTAAATAGAGCAATAGAATTATTTAAACAAAATAAAATCAAAGAATCAGCCAATCTTTTTTTACAAATTGTTAAAGAAACAGAAGAACCTGAAGCCTTTTATTATCTAGGTAGAATCTATAGTGAAGGTCTGGGTGGTATAAAACCACAAAGAAAAATAGGGTTTGAGTATTACAAGAGAGCATTTGAAAAAAAATATATTCCTGCACAAACTCAATATGCCATCTATTATTTAAATGGTGAATTTGTATTGCAAGATTTTAACAAAGCAATACAACTCCTTGAGGAATCCGCAAAAACTGATGAACTTGCTAATTTATTTTTAGGGGGACTATATACTAATGGAACTATAGTAAAAAAAAACTTAAAAAAAGCTTTCCAAAATTATGAAAAAGCAGGTGAAAAAGGTAATGCTTTAGCTAGCTACCAAGTAGGAAAGTTTTATGAAGAAGGAACTTATGTCTCTAAAAGTGATAAAAAAGCTTACGACTGGTATCATAAATCGTCTACAAAAAGTTTTCTTCCAGCTGTTCTAAAATTGGCTGAATATTACAAGGAAGGAAAAGTAGTTAAAAAAAATCTTATCTACGCCCACGTCTATTATAACATAGCTTCTTCTTTGGGTTCTAATCAAGCTAAACAACAACTTGTTGAAATAGGAAAGCAGTTAAATATTAGCGAAATTTTAGAAGCTCAAAAGACTGCACGAAAAATACATAAAAATCCTACAATAAAACTAAAATAATATCTAAATTATTTTCAATACCTATAATGTTTCCAATAAAACCTAGCTGGATTATTGGAAGTATCTTAATTTTCCTACTATTTGCATCACCTATAAAAGCACAAGATAGGGAAGCAGAAAAAATCACAACTCCCCGAGGACTGCACAAAAAATTTTTATTTGTAGAGAAAAAGCCCTCACCTATAACTCCAGATAGTTCCATAGATGCATTAATGCAATTTTTTGAAACTACATCGGATATAACTGTTCTTCAAACAACAAACCAGTGTTTTAAATTTTTTTCTATTCAATTTGAAGGAAATACTATTTTTAGCAAAAAAAAATTAGAAAAAATTTTTGTAAAATACCTTTTCCATTGTTTGAATACCAGAAATATAGACACACTCATCACTGAAATAACTCGTTTTTATCATAATAGAGGATATAGTTTAACCCGTGTTTTTATAGATAAAAAATCTAATCTTTTAACAAGGGAACTTATTATTAAAATAGTAGAGGGTAAAATTAGAAAAATCCAAGTCGGTAATGGTGAAGGAATCAAAAATCAACTTCGTAAAAAAACAGCTTTTTCTTTTTTGGAAGGAGATGTTTTTAATATTTACGATCTAGAACAAGGACTTAAGCAAATCAATAGACTTCGCTTTTCTCAAGCTGAAATACGGGCTATTCCTACTAAAGAAAAAGGCTTTAGTGATATAAATATTCCACTAAAAAAAGAAAAACACACTTATCTGAAGTTAGCAACAACTTATTTAGGAAACAATAATTTTTACGGAAAATACAGCTATAATCCCAGTCTTACTGTTGAAGATATTTTTGGTCTCAACGAGCGTATAGCTCTTTCTTACACCAGAGCTGAAAAAGACAATGAAGAAGAAAACACATACAACCGAGCCTATTTTACAAACTTTTCTTTACCTATAGGATATTATACCATTTCTGGTTCTTATTTTGGGAGTGCTTATTCTCTACCTCAACCGCTATTTATTCAAAAAGGAGATTCCAACAGTCAAAGTTTGACTTTGAGAAAAATTCTTTTAAAAAAGAGAAGTAAAGAAATAGCTTTAAGCACCAGTCTAACCACTGCAGAAAATAGAGTTTTTATCAATGACACATTTGTAGGGATTTCTTCTAAAAAACAAACAACAGCTAATATTAGTTTATCGGGTTCGTTTGTTGTAGGAGGGGGAATTTTATCTCCATTTCTATCCTATAGAGAAGGACTGTCTTGGTTCAATGCAAAAGAAGACCCACCAGACATTAGGTCACAAGATACACATTTACAATACGCTCTTTGGGCTGGCAGCGTTTCCTACAGTATAAATTTTTTAAAAAAATCTACCGTCAATTATACCACAAGACTACAAGCACAGGTAGCGGACAGGGAAGCTATCGCACAAATCACAATAGGTGCTGGTAGCAATGTAAGGGGCTATAGTTCCAATGGTTTTACCGACGATATAGGATGGTTTCAACAGCACACGATTTCTATTCGCCCTTTGCAAGGAATTTCTTCTTTAGGATCTTTTGCAAATGCTTTTAATTTTTCTCTGTATTATGATTACGGATGTGTAGAATCTAGTTTTGGAGCTAAAAATTATCGCTGCCTGTCTGGTGGAGGAACAGCTTTAAATTTTTCCTATAAAGGACTTAATCTGTCTTATTCCTATGAAGTACCGGATGAATCCACAAAACCTTTCAAAATAAAAGTACCCGTTGTTTGGCGTATGTCTGCTTCTTTTTCCTATGGTTTTGGGTTTTAACAAATTGAGATCTTTGAATTAGCGTTAGGGCAGAGAGGTAAAATTTTTTTTTCTTTAAAAATCACAATTTGTACTTCGTTTTTGCTTTGTACTGAATTTTTATTTATTTTGTTTAGCAGAAAAAGTGAGATCTTTGCCATTAATGAAATTAGGCATTATAGGAAAACTAGACAAGGCTATCAAGTTTTTTACAGCGAGGAATATCGTAATGAAAAACACTACAAAATCTAATACCTAGCAAAAGTGAAGCGCAAAAGCTCTACGAGAACTTCTTCTATATCCCTTACTTTATCTTACCCAAGTAAGATAAATATTTTGAGGAATAAAAAGCTAGAACAATGGCGTTTGGAAAAACACCACAAACCTTGCCTACAGCAAAAAAGTACTGTAAAAGAGTACTCTTTTTATACCCAACCAAAAATAAGCATAAGCCTGTTTTACCGAACTAGAATGCCTAATTTCACTAATAGCAAAGGTCTCAAAATACTAGAAAGCACTTTCCCTGAACTTGTGGAGATCTGATAAGTAATTGGTATAAGTCTTTTCCTTGATTTTAAGGATACCGAACTAACCTCTATTGATTGTTGGTTGTGGCAGTAATAGTGCCCTCATCACTGAAGGAGTTAACATTGAGGTTTAATGTAGTAGCATCAATGGTAGCATCTTCTTGATTGACAAAGATATCCGCTGTAATATCTAAATTAGAATCATTGAGATCTATCAATCCGTAGTTATCCAGTCTGTCAGTAGCTGTAAAACTAGAAGTTCCTGTAAGATAAACATCCCCACCATCATAAATGCCTCCAGAAGCATAAAAACTAGCTATTTCTGTATTAAGGAAAAAAATATTTTTTGCAGTGACAGCGAAAGTATTTGCAGTAATATCTCCTCTATTATAAAAATTATCTGCTGCTGTTATGTTTAGAGTAGTCGCCTGAATATCTCCTCGGTTAGCAACATAAAAGCCTGTCGTATCTCCTGTTCTGGAGGAGTCGTTATTTGCTGTAATATTCAAAGTTCCAGCAGTAATAGTAGCTATATTTGTAACCTTACCTCCAGCTGTGATATTTAAAGTATCTACACTAATATCCCCGCCGCTTAAGTTTCTAAAATAATCCGCTGCAATTATATCTAAGCTATCAGAAACAATAGATCCGTGGTTTTGAACTGTATTCCCAGAGGTAATTTCAAAAGAGTTATTAGCAGTAATAGATCCGTGGTTGGCAAAGTTCCTTCCAGCATCAATATTCAAAGTAGAAGTTGTGATGCTTCCCCCTGAAAAAACATCGTTTATTGCTGTGATATTCAAAGAAGTATTAGCGGTAATATTTCCTGGATTATGAATGCTATCTGTATCAATAGTCAAAGCATTAGTAGTAATAGTTCCAGCATTACGAATAAGACCATCTGCTGTGATATTCAAAGAAGTATTAGCGGTAATATTTCCTGGATTATGAATGCTATCTGTATCAATAGTCAAAGCATTAGTAGTAATAGTTCCAGCATTACGAATAAGACCATCTGCATTAATAGTAAAAGTGCCTCCAACATCTACTACACCAGATTGAGTAAAATTTCTTGTGGCAATATCAGCATCCCCAGACACAACTAAACTATCGTTTGCACCCCAAGTAAAATCATTGGCAGCATCGTTGTTGCTAAAATCACCACCAACATTGAGATTGAAGTTGTTAGTATTTATAGTCCCTCTATCAGCAACATAGTCAAAATCACCGCCTACAGAAAGATTGAATGTATCTGCACTAGCTACTCCGCCAGTATTAGAAAAACTGTTACTTGCTGTGCTACTCAATGTTGTATTCAAAGTAGTATTAGCACTAATAGTTCCAGTGTTAGTAAGATCCGTTGCTGTAATATCAAAGCTATTAGCATTTAGGGTTCCGCTATTATTAAAACTGTCTGCAATAACAGAAGCAGTTCCAGATACAACCAAACTATCGTTTGCGCCCCAAGTGAAATCATTGGTTGCATCGTTGTTGCTAAAATTACCACCAACATTGAGATTGAAGCTGTTAGAATCAATAGTTCCATTGTTTAGAAAATCGCTAATATAATTAAAATTACCAGCTACAGAAAGATTGAAAGTATCTGCACTAGCTATTCCTCCAGTATTAGAAAAAATTTTAATTGCTGTGCTACTCAATGTTGTATTCAAAGTAGTATTAGCACTAATAGTTCCAGTGTTAGTAAGATCCGTTGCTGTAATATTAAAGCTATTAGCATTTAGAGTTCCGCTATTATTAAAACTATTTGCAATAACATAAGCAGTTCCAGATACAACCAAACTATCGTTTGCGCCCCAAGTAAAATCGTCAGCTGCATCCTCGTTAGTAAAATCACCGCCTACATTGAGATTGAAACTGTTAGAATTAATAGTTCCATTGTTTAGAAAATCGCTAATATAATTAAAATTACCAGCTACAGAAAGATTGAAAGTATCTGCACTAGCTATTCCTCCAGTATTAGAAAAACTTTTATTTGCTGTGCTACTCAATGTTGTATTCAAAGTAGTATTAGCGATAATAGTTCCAGTGTTAGTAATATCCGTTGCAGTAATATCAAAGCTATTAGCATTTAGAGTTCCGCTATTATTAAAATTATTTGCAATAACAGAAGCAGTTCCAGCTACAACCAAACTATCGTTTGCACCCCAAGTAAAATCGTTGTTTGCATCGTTGTTTCTAAAATCACCACCAACATTGAGATTGAAGCTGTTAGAATTAATAGTTCCATTGTTTAGAAAATCGCTAATATAATTAAAATTACCAGCTACAGACAGTTCGAAAGTATCTGCACTAGCTATTCCTCCAGTATTAGAAAAACTGTTACTTGCTGTGCTACTCAATGTTGTATTCAAAGTAGTATTAGCGCTAATAGTTCCAGTGTTAGTAAGATCCGTTGCAGTAATATCAAAGCTATTAGCATTTAGGGTTCCGCTATTATTAAAATTATTTGCAATAACAGAAGCAGTTCCAGTCACATTAAGGCTATTATTTTCGCCCCAAGTAAAATCGTTAGCTGCATCGTCGTTGCTAAAATTACCGCCTACATTGAGATTGAAGCTGTTAGTATTAATAGTTCCATTGTTTAGAAAATCGCTAATATAATTAAAATCGCCCGCTACAGAAAGATTGAAGGTATCTGCAACTACTCCGCCAGTATTAGAAAAACTGTTATCTGCTGTGCTAGTCAATGTTGTATTCAAAATATTGTCAGCATTGATAGTTCCTCCAGTGTTATTAAGATCCGTTGCTGTAATATTAAAGCTACTAGCATTTAGAGTTCCGCTATTATTAAAACTATTTGCAATAACATAAGCAGTTCCAGTCACATTAAGGCTATTATTTTCGCCCCAAGTAAAATCATTGTCTTCATCGTTTTTTCTAAAATCACCGCCTACATTGAGATTGAAGCTGTTAGAATTAATAGTTCCATTGTTTAGAAAATCGCGAATATAATTAAAATCACCAGCTACAGAAAGATTGAATGTATCTGCACTAGCTATTCCTCCAGTATTAGAAAAACTTTTAATTGCTGTGCTACTCAATGTTGTATTCAAAGTAGTATTAGCACTAATAGTTCCAGTGTTAGTAAGATCCGTTGCAGTAATATTAAAGCTATTAGCATTTAGAGTTCCGCTATTATTAAAACTGTCTGCAATAACAGAAGCAGCTCCAGCTACAACTAAACTATCGTTTGCGCCCCAAGTAAAATCGTCATTTGCATCCTCGTTTCTAAAATCACCACCAACATTGAGATTGAAGCTGTTAGAATTAATAGTTCCATTGCCTGAAAAATTGCTGATATAATCAAAATCACCGCCTACAGAAAGATTGAATGTATCTGCACTAGCTATTCCTCCAGTATTAGAAAAACTGTTATTTGCTGTGCTACTCAATGTTGTATTCAAAGTAGTATTAGCGCTAATAGTTCCAGTGTTAGTAAGATCCGTTGCAGTAATATCAAAGCTATTAGCATTGACAGTTCCTCTATTATTAAAACTATTTGCAAAAACAGAAGCAGTTCCAGATACAACCAAACTATCGTTTGCGCCCCAAGTAAAATTGTTAGCCGCATCGTTGTTGCTAAAATTACCACCAACATTAAGGCTGAAATTATTAGCAGTGATAGTTCCTCTATCAGCAACATAGTCAAAATCACCGCCTACAGAAAGATTGAATGTATTTGCACTAGCTACTCCGCCAGTATTAGAAAAACTGTTACTTGCAGTGCTACTCAATGTTGTATTCAAAGTAGTATTAGCACTAATAGTTCCAGTGTTAGTAAGATCCGTTGCTGTAATATCAAAGCTATTAGCATTTAGAGTTCCTCTATTATTAAAACT
This sequence comes from bacterium, assembly GCA_965216635.1. Lineage (GTDB taxonomy): Bacteria > SAR324 > SAR324 > XYD2-FULL-50-16. The sequence goes on along the minus strand of OZ244188.1, from coordinate 645,360 downwards.
ATTTGCAATAACAGAAGCAGTTCCAGTCACATTAAGTTTATTATTTTCGCCCCAAGTGAAATCGTTGTTTGCATCATAAACAAAACTATTCGCATTAATAGTAAAAATACCATCAACATTTACTACACCATATTGAGTAAAATTTCTTGTGGTAATATCAGCATTTCCAGACACATTAAGGCTATTATTTCCGCCCCAAGTAAAGTCATTGTTTGCATCGCCGTTGCTAAAATTACCACCAACATTGAGATTGAAGCTGTTAGTATTAATAGTTCCATTATTTAGAAAATCCCTTTTATAATCAAAATTACCGCCTACAGAAAGATTGAAAGTATCTGCACTAGTCACTTCGCCATTGCCATTATTATTAGTAAAGCTATTTGGTGATTCGCTAGTCAATGTGATATCCAAAAGAGTGTAAGCTGCAATCGTTCCTTTATTGGTAAGACTAGATGCTGTGGCAGTAAAACTGTCTGCATTAATCGTTGCAGAATTTTCATTATAAAAGTAATTTTCTGCTGTAACATTAAAGCTATCAGCATTAATTGTTGCGTTGCTGTCATTAGTAAATCTAACTCCTGTGACGACCAGAAAGCTGCCCGCATTAATCGTTCCTCTATTGCGAAGTTCAGATGCTGTGGCAGTAAAGCTACCTGCATTAATCGTTGCAGAGTTGTCATTATAAAAGTCATTTTCTGCTGTAACAGTAAAGCTATCAGCAGTAATTGTTGCGTTGTAATTAGAAAATCTAACTCCTGTGACCTGAAAACTGCCCGCAATAATATCTCCACCTTCGTTTTCGCTATCTCCGTTCACAAAATTTTTCTCAATATCAAAAGCAGCACTATCAGTAATAGTAAAATCTGCTTGATTGGAGATAGAGTTCGCTGAAAATGAAAGATTACGGCTTTCAATAGAAGCAGCCTCATCTAAACGAGCTTCTCCGCTTACTTGGATATTAAGATCACCATAAATATCTATAGCCCCAGATTGAGTGTAATCACCTGATCTTATGTTTAATTCATCTAGTACAGCATCACCTTCAAATCCGTTCGTTCCTGTCACAAATCTTCCTGTACCATTTATAATAAAGTTCTGCACACCCCCCTCTGTATTGACTGTGCCTGTAACTAAATCTACCTTGCTAGCATTGATAAAACCACAACCATTGCAGGTGATTCCATTAGGATTCGCTATAATTACTCCGGCCGTAACGCCAAATACTTCTATTTTTCCGTCTAATCCACTATTATTATTTTCAGTCACTTGGAATAAGATAACCTTTGCTTCGCTATCTTTTTTAATATTGGGATTAGGAAACACATTTGTTCCGTTTAGCTCGGACAATCCTCCAGTTGCACTATTGTTTAAAATAGTTCCATCTGCGTTAACATCAAAATCGGAAACCTGATTGTTAGAAAGCCCTTCTACGTTAGGTTTTTCTATATTAATAGTTTCTGTTTGAGCCAAAATAAAATGGGTACTCAAAACAAACAGCAATAAGAAAGATAGTATTTTTTTCATAATCATACGATAGGTTAATTTTTAATAATAAAAAAAGTGAACTTATATAGTTTTTCGCAAAAAAACTTCTTTGTCAAATAAAAAATATAGTTTTTCGCAAAAAAACTTTTTTGTCAACTAAAAAATATAGTTTTTCGCAAAAAAACTTTTTTGTCAACTAAAAAATATAGTTTTTCGCAAAAAAACTTCTTTGTCAACTAAAAAATATAGTTTTTCACAAAAAAACTTCTTTGTCAAATAAAAAATATAGTCTTTCGCAAAAAAACTTTTTTGTCAACTAAAAAATATAGTTTATAAGGATTTTTACCATTGAAAATCAGATTAAACTAGATAAGCTAATGCAAAAATCTCTTTAGTTTTTCACGCTACAATATTCCTACAACCCAGTTTTTTTTGCTTCGTGGAAGCAAAAAGAAGCTCTGCCGTCACATAACACTAATTCAAAGGTCACTAGATGTAATGAAAAAATCTACTGCTGACATATTTTAAAAATTCTACAAAAGATCTTCAACTATTTTTTAAAAATATACTCTGCATCACTGAAAGAATCGGTATTAAGAATATATACAAATTCTAAAGGAGTTTTTTTGTGGTTGTGAATACTATGAATCGCACGGCTAGGCAGAAAAACGGTGTCTTGAATTTTCACTAAAGTATCTTTGCCATCAATAGAAACAACTCCCCTGCCTTTAAGAATATGGTAGATTTCTGTTTCTTCGTGGTGGTGCAATCCAACATAGCCTTCTGTTAAAATTTCACAAAAACCAAAGACAAATTTATTGGTCGGTGTATCTCCATAGCTGAAAATTGTTTTCCAGCGAGTATTCCTGCAATATTTTGCTATTTCTGGTGATACATTATCAGACCAGTCTAGATTTTTTACATTTCTAGTGAGACCTTGTAGGTTCATTTTTCAATTTAGTTTAGATGATATTGAGAACTTTGAATTAGTGTTATGTGACGGCTAGGCAAGGCAAAAAAAAATTTTAGCTCGCTGGAATACTGGAGTATTTCAAGAGTTAAATTTTTTTTTTTAATGGCGTAGTGCAAAACACTGCAAGACTTAAAGCTAACACAATATAGACTGCAAAAGAGCCAGTGGCTCTTTTGCTAAAGCCTGTATAGAGTAAAAGCAATAAGCTTGTTTTGGCTAAACAGAACGCTAATTCAAAGCTCTCAACATTGTTTTGGTATCTACCACTGTAGCAAATTCTTTATGAAGCGTTGCTAAGGATATTTGATGGATTTCTTCTGCTGTGTATTTTTTTCCATCATAGCCAATAGCTTCGTGAGCAGCAGTGGCGTCAGCAACGACAAAGGTTTGAAATCCAAGATTAGCTGCCATACGAGTTGTGGTTGAAACACAATGAGGTGTAGTCAATCCAACAATCACTAAACTTTTATAATTTTGTTTTTTTAAATAATTTTCTAACCCCGTGCCGATAAACGCACTATTGACATTTTTCTGAAATAGCATCTCTTCGTTTTGAGGTTTTACAATAGTTTTCAATTCAGATCCACAATATCCAGCTCTTAAAGGTGAATCTGGTAATAAAGACAAATGTTGAATATGAATTACTGGACGGTTTGTCTTTCTCCAAATTGTTAAAAGTTTACCAATATTGTCTTCAGCATTTGGATTATTTCTTTTCCCCCAAAAAGATTCATCAAGTCCTTTTTGAACATCAACGATAAGTAAAACAGTATTTTTAGCTATTTCCATTTTTTGAATTATTGGCATTTTTTAAAATAAACCAACAACCCTTCCCTTATCATCAAAATCAATAGTATTAGCAGCAGGCATTTTTGGTAAGCCGGGCATTCTCATAATATCTCCACAAATAACCACATGAAAACCAGCACCAGTGTTGGGTTTGATGTCTTGGATTTTAAGAGTATGTCCACTAGGAGCCCCATAAGCCTTAGGATCTGTTGTAAAACTATATTGAGTTTTTGCCATACATATTGGAAATTTTTCCCAACCCGCTTTGTTGATTCTCTCAATTTTTTTCTTGGTAGCTCCTTCTAATTGAATATTCTCTGCTCTATAAATTTCTTGTGCTATACAGCGGATTTTTTCTTCTACTGGAAGTTCATCGGCATAAAGAAGTTTGAAATTTGCCTCTCCTTTTTCCACAGTAGCTACAACATTTCGGGCAAGCTCTTCGGCTCCAGCACCGCCATCAGCCCAATGTTTACAAACATAAGCAGAGACAGATTTTTGTTGACACAGCTCTTGAAGTTTTGCTATTTCTGCATCTGTATCTGTATAAAAATGGTTAATTGCAACCAGTGCAGGCACACCAAATTTTGCCAAATTTTCTAAATGCCTTTCTAGATTCACAAAACCTTTTTCAATAGCCTCCAGATCTTCATTTTTTAAATCATCTTTTGCCAAACCACCGTGCATTTTCAAAGCCCTAATAGTAGCTACAACGACTACCGCTTTAGGTGACAACCCGCTTTTTCTGCACTTAATATCAAAAAATTTCTCAGCTCCAAGGTCTGCTCCAAAGCCAGCCTCTGTAACAACATAGTCAGCAATTTTTAAAGATTTTTGAGTTGCCAAAACCGAATTACAGCCGTGCGCAATATTAGCAAAAGGTCCTCCATGAATAAAAGCTGGATTATTTTCCAAAGTTTGCACTAGGTTAGGAGATAAGGCATTTTTGAGCAATACTGTCATAGCCCCTGTAGCCTCCATATCTTTAGCAAAAATTGGAGTCATATCTCTACGATAGCCGATTGTCATTTTAGCTAGATTATTTTTTAAATCTTTTAAGTCTTTAGAAAGACATAAAACTGCCATAATTTCAGAAGCCACAGTAATATCAAAACCTGTCTGTCTAGGAAAGCCATTGGCTGTGCCACCGAGGGCAATAGCAATATCACGCAAAGAACGGTCGTTCATATCTAAAACTCTACGCCATTCTATTTTACGAACATCTAATTCAGCAGCATTTCCCCAATGGATGTGATTGTCTATCATAGCCGATAATAAATTATGAGCCGAAGTAATCGCATGAAAATCTCCAGTAAAATGCAAGTTAATATCTTCCATAGGCACAACCTGAGCTTTACCGCCTCCAGCCGCACCACCTTTCATACCAAAACAAGGTCCCAAACTAGGCTCTCTTAGACACATAATAGTTTTTTTCCCAATACGGTTAAGTGCATCTCCCAATCCTACAGTGGTGGTAGTTTTTCCTTCTCCAGCTGGAGTAGGAGTAATAGCGGTGACTAATACTAAATTGCCGTCCGCTCTGTCTTTGATTGAATCCATCCAATCCCAAGAAAGTTTGGCTTTATCAGAGCCGTAAGCAATTAAATCTTTTTCTGCAATACCTAATTTAGCTGCAACTTCTACAATAGGCAGCATCTTCGCTTGCCTTGCGATTTCTATATCTGATAGAATTTCCATTTTTTATTTCTAGTTTTTTAGAGGTTAATTATAATTTAAAACAAAACTTTTTCTACAAAGGTTTTTATCTTTTATCTATAGGATAGACTTTTGAATTTGCGTTATGTGACGGCTAGGCAAGGCGAAAAAATTTTTTAGCTCGCTGGAATACTGAAGTATTTTAAGAGTTAAAAAATTTTTTCAACGCTGCATAGGCTAAACAGAATGCAAATTCAAAAATCTATAGGAAATATTAAAAAAAAACAATAGGACTAGTTAGATGGCTCCTTTTTAAATTTTTTCTCCAAGTAGTCTATTGCTCGGACAATAAACCTAGGTAATATAGTTTTTGTCGGATTTATAGTTACATCAGGTTTTTTTAGATCTCCTTTTATTTGAAAACTTATTCCAAAAATTCCTTCTCCTATCTTACTTCCGACTAAAATATCTCCGTATATCGGAATTAAAGCAATAATTTTATTCAAAGCAGCAAACGGGACAATGACCCCTTTTAAATCTAATGTATCTTTGTCCCTATCTATAAAACCCTCCAACAAAAATGAATTAGAGGGGTTTATAAGATGCATATTTTTAAGATAGATACGATTGTTTTCCGTGCGAAAATCTATTTTTAATTCATTAAATTTTATGCCTACCTCGGCTAATGTATCCGCTTCTCCTACCAAAGACGCCAAGTTTAACAGTTTTACAGCAACAGGTATTTCTTTTAGTAGAAAATCAGTCATTTGCAAACTACCTTCAAAATCTTCTCCTACTTGCTGAACACGAATCTCTAATTTTCCTTCTTGAAATTTTTTTAAAATATCTTCTACAACACCCAAACCATTAATAAATAAAGCAACATTGCTTATATCAACTAAAAGTTTTTTTTTTTCTCCATTAGTTCCATCAGACTCAACTGCGACAGCTAATAATTCCCCATCTGAAAAATGTGCTTTAGAATTTAGCTGAGGAATTGTATTTTTTTCTAATTTTCCTAATACCTCAATATCCGATATAACCGTGTTTGCTCCATTGGTGATTTTTGCCAGATTAACTGAGAAACTTCCTCCAAATTTGTCACTAAGTAAATTCTTTTTTTTGTCTTTTTTGTCTTTTTTTTTTAAAATATCTTTTAAAAAAAAAGACACATCTACAACCTCACCTTGAATAGAAATTATTTCTTTATTTTTACTGAATTTTATATCATTGTTTATTGAACCTATGTTGCTTGTTTTAAAAAATATTTCTGTAAAATCTTCTATTTGATATTCTGAATTGAATTTTAAGTTTTTTAAAATAATTCTATTTTTTGACTCAGAATAGTTCAAAGAACGAATTTGTAATTCTTTATCTTTGTTGATATTTCCCGAAAATCTAATGGAGGCGGGGCTATTCCTTTTTTTAGTGTAGTTTAGTTGTTTGATATTTAGCTCTAAAGGATCTAAATTAAATTGGCTCTCAAATTGGGTTGCCAAAGAAGTTTTTTTACTTTTGGGATTCAGTTTAACTTTTGCTGAATATTTTACATACTTATTGGCAAAATTTACTAGTCCTTTAGTCTGAACAGACACAGTTTTTTCTGCTGCTAAAAAAGATATTGCATTATTTTTAAAAATTATATTTTCTTGAATATTTTTGTTAATCTCGTGGAGTTTTTCTTTATTATCACCACTCAAATTACTTTTTAGATGAAGATAAGAAATTTCTCCTTTTCCACCAATAGAAAAATTTTTAAATTTTTTAGATTCTTCCGCAATAGTTGAAAAGGTAAAATGGACTTCGTTGGTAATATCAAAAGATAGGTTACGAAGTTTTATAAATTCTGGATTTTTAAAACCTTTCACTTTTGATAAAATATTATTTATATCCAACATCTTTGCTTTGCCATTAATTCTTGCTTGAATATTTAGATTTTTTTGCTTTTTTTCTATTTGAATTTTGCTGTTTTTTAAATCAATTCCAAAAAAATCTGCTCGGGTTATATTCAAATTATATATGTTCTTTTGGATTTTAAAATGAGAATCCACATTTTTAAGATCCCAATCACCCCATTTTCCATCAAGATTATGAATTTCACCCTGTATAAAATCATCTTTTATCTTACCATCACTGGTAAAAACGAATTGCAGTTTTCCTTTAATATCTCCTCTTTTTATGATACGTTCTAATTCTTGTAAGGCAGAGAATTTTCTAAACTTTCCCACCAAAACAAGAACTCTTCTTATTTCCGTTCTTTTTAATTCAATATCTACATTATTGAGCGGGAATTTTTTTTGAAAAAAAGCAAGAATAGATAGCCTTGTATTTGCTTGATAAAACCTTGCTATGCTATTGACACCAACAGTGGCTCCATCGCTAATCTGCGGCTCTATTGCTTTTATATGTAAATTGAGTTTTTTGAGGTCTAAGAAAATTTTTACGCTTTTTACTTTTAACTCTAAATTGGGGATAAATTTCTTAAACTGTTTTTGGATGATGGAATTAAAAATATTGGTGTTTATTTCTTTAAAAGAAATCAACAAAATCGGTGCAACAGTAATACTTAACAACAGTGTAATAAAAATAAATGCAATGCGTAATTTTTTTTTCATAAGTTTTTTCTCATAAGTTTTTTCTCATAAGTTTTTTCCAACCAATCTAACACTTCAAAAATATGTTTGTCTGGAGGGAAAATAGGATAAAAACATTTTTTTATTTTTTTATTTTCTACAACTAAAGTGAGCCGATTAATAAATACTTGATTTTTAATGGAAAAGGTAGGCAAAGACAAGGCACGGGCGAGCTTTAAATCAGCATCGCTTAAAACATCATGCTCAATAGCTAACCTTATCTTCATTTCTCTGATTTCTGTGTGTAATTGTGTGCTAATTCCAATAGCAATTGCATTGAGTTTCTTTAGTTTATTCTGGTGTTTTTTGAAAGACAAGGTTTCTGGAGTGCATCCTCTGGCTCCTGCAATTTTATCCCAGTTTTCAGGTAACGCTTTATTAGGATTACCAGTCATAGGATAAAAATATAACACATACCTACCATTTAAAAAAAAATTTTTGAAAATTTTTTGCCTTTTTCCCTGTGAGTTGAGCAAAGAAATATCAGGCATTGCCTTTCCTTCAAGATGACAGCAAAGATTATCGTCTTGGGGTATAGGTAGGTTTTTCGGCAAAGAAGATAGGATTTGGTTCATAAACTTGTTTCTCTAAAAAAGGAAGAAATACAGCTATTTCTCCCTCCTAGTTTAGACTTGCTTTTAAACCACTGCCGAGGTTAGTGAAACTTTTGCATTGACATCATCCAACGCAAAAGTCTCGTTCTATCTAACCAAGGCAAAGGTTTCTTTTACAGTTTCGTTCCCGTTTGTAACAAACCAGTCCCAGCAGAATCTGGTTTTTTGAAAGGAGTTTTTACTACCTCTGCTTCTACTGGAGAATCTGCATAAGTTTTAGACAAGGTAACGCTAAATTTTGTGCCAACTTCAGTATATTTCACTGGCATAAAAGCAAATCCAATATTAGATTCTTGCTCTGGAGAATACCAAGCAGAAGTAATATAACCTGCTAACTGTCCATCCACATGCACATGGTAAAAATCCGATGGATACCAAGTAATTTGTTTACCACCCATTCTCACTCCGCAAAGTTTATGAGTCACGCCGTCTGTTTTGATTTTTTGCAGAGCTTCTTTACCAATGAAATCCTCTTTATCAAAATGCACTTGCCAACCTAATCCTATTTCAAACGGATTATTTTCTTGATCCATATCCTGACCCCAAGATAAAATTCCAGCCTCAATTCTGCGGTGATGTCCTGGAGCAATAACTTTCAAGTTAAATTCTTTACCTGCTTCTAGCACAGCATACCACATATCTTCAGCGTATTTGTGAGCGTCATACAGATAGATTTCATAACCTGCCTCTGCAGAAAAACCAGTCCGACTAATCACACATTTGCGTCCTTTAATTTCAGTGTGCATCAAGCCATAGTAAGGAATATCTATTCCTTCAAACAATTTTTCCATCAAAGGAGTAGATTTTGGACCTTGAATTTGCACAGGGGCTACATCAATTTCATGAATCTCCACATCCATTTTAGCAAAGGTATTCACCCCTTGTAAATAAAATCCAATATCAGAATCTGACAAGGAAAACCAAAATTCATCTTCTGCTACTCTCAATAATACAGGATCATTTAAAACCCCGCCATATTGATTACACAAAATCACATAGCGACAAGAATTTGGTTTAATATCACTCACTCTTCTTGTAATCACCATATCTACAAATTTAGCAGCATCGGCACCCTTAACTTGAATTTGCCTCTCTACAGCAACATTCCACATAGTAACATGCTGCGTTAGATATTCGTATTCTTTCATTAAACCACCATCTTCAGGCTTAATATAAGCTCTTGGATGATAAATTCTGTTATAAACACTGTGACACCAGCAACCCTGTTCTTGAGAAAGATGCCAAAAGGGCCCTTTTCTGATTCTAGTATCAATCAGTATACGAGAGCCTTCCGCACCTATTCCTTCACTGCCTTTATCTGCACGACTATCTCCACTTTGGACTAAGGGAGCGGGAACCCTTCTTTTCTTTAATAATTCACTCATATTGTTTAATTAGTTGAGCTTGTTGTTTGTAAAACTAGACTTTGGTTTTCTCTAACCACCCTTTGAAATAATTTACTGTTTTTTCACTACTACCAAAGGAAAAAACATGTAGACCTTCCACATTAGGATAGTTTTCACCAAGTGCTTCTAGCATAGGTAAAAAAAAATCTTCGTTATAATATTTATTCGCCATTTTATGAATACTCTTATATTTATTTTTGACAATTTGTAAAGAATTTCCTACACCACAATAAAGAGCATATTTAATTAGAGAGACTATACCCACTATTCCCATCACTCCTAACCGAATTGGAGGATTAATACCAGCCTTTTCTAATTTCTTTAACCAATCCATAACAGGTTTTATAGCAAAACAAAACTGCGTTAAAATATAAAAATTCAGCTTATTTTTTTTTGTATAATCATATTTTTCTTTCATTGCCTCCAAAAGGATTTTTTCAGAAACTTTAGGATGCTTTTCTGGATGCCCCGCCACTCCGATAGTCTCAAACCCATAACTTTCAAAAAGCCCAGTATTTAGCATATCCATAACACTACAGATTGTCCCAACAGGAGGATTGTTACCCCCACCCAACAACAAAATTTCCTTTGTAGGGACTTTTTCTGTCAGTGCTTTTAAACAGCTTTCCAATTCTGCCTCGTCTTTAAGATTTCTCGCTGCAAGGTGGGCTACTGGAGTAAAGCCTAATTCGCTTAAAATCTGAGCTGGTTTTATTACCTCTTCTGCAAAATTTTTTCCTTGAATATGCGGAAAATAAATTTTGGTAGTTTTTGGCACTGGACTCTCAAACGAAAAGAACTTTGTGGATTCTTTAGCCGAAACCTCTAAGCTATAGTTGTTCATCCACTGATGAAGTTTTTTTTTTTGCAGTATATTCATATAAAAAATAAATAAATAAAATAAATGCAATAGAAAAAAAAAACTGTCAATAAAAAAATTTTCATTTTTTCATATTTTTTTTTATTTAAAAAAATATTAATCAAGAATCCTTGTTTTTTAACACAAATAGGGTTATATAAAAATCATATTTCTTGAAATTAAAAATGAATTTACAAAAACAACTAAAGGAAGCAGAAAACCAGCTAGGAAAAAATATTAGTAACCTACAAATTGCCATCTGTGACCTCAATGGAATTTTTCGCGGTAAAAGAATTTCGGCGGAGAAAATAGAAGAATTACAAACCGCACCAATAGGAATGCCACTTTGTTCGGTTTTAGATATTTGGGGAAATTTTGTAGAAGGAAATTCTTTAGTAACCAATAGCGGAGATAAAGATTTTTTGCACGAGCCTACAGAAAGAGGACTTGTGCCTGTAGATTGGAATAAAAACCCCACTGCTTTTATTCCTTTGTGGTTGTTAGACGAAAATGCTCCTGATTCTAGAAGGGCTTTAAAAAAAGTTTTAGACAATTATAAAAAAAAAAAACTAACCCCTGTTGTAGCTACTGAATTGGAATTTTATCTATACAACCCAAACAGACAAGACTTTACTCCTCCTTTTCTACCCAATCAAAAAAGAACCTTGACTACAGATCTGTCTTCCATAAAAGATTTGGACGATTTTGATTTTTTTTTAGAAGATGTTTATCAAACTTGCAAAAAACAAAACATAAAAATCACCTGCACTTCATCCGAAGATGGCATTGCTCAATTTGAAATCAATTTTGCCCATAGCAAAGATTGTCTTAAAATCGCTGATGATACCCTACTTTTTAAAAGACTAGTCCGCGGTGTAGCACAAAAACATTCATTAGCTGCAACCTTTATTGCCAAACCTCACGGGGAGTGGTCTGGTAGTGGTTGCCATGTGCATTTTAGTTTATTAGACGAAAAAGGACAGAATGTGTTTTCTAATGTTTTGGGCAATGTTTTGGATAGAAGCCAGCCTGCTTCTATTAACGATCTCGGATCTCCTATTTTACAAAATGCGGTAGCTGGTCTTTTAGAGGCAATGCCCGAAAGTACCCTTTTATTTGCACCCCACCTCAATTCTTATCGCAGATTAGCCGCAGAACAGGATTCCCCTTCTGCAATTGCATGGGGCTACGATAATAGAACAACAGCCATTAGAATACCAAAAACCAATAGTAAAAGAATAGAGCACCGAGTCGCTGGAGCAGATAGTAATCCTTATTTGGTATTAGCAGCAATTTTAGGAGCAGCGCTGGAAGGAATAGAAAAAAAAATTCAACCTCCCAAAGAGCAAACTGGAACAGTCTATTCTTTAGATTTACCTAGTATTCCTCAAAATTGGGAAAATGCTATTTTTGAATTTGAAAAAGGAAGCATCGTAAAAAAAATATTTTCTGATAGCCTACGAGAGCTATTTGCCTTAACAAAAAAACAAGAAAATAAAATTTTTTTAAAAAATATTGACGGATTTGAGTTACAAAGTTATATCAATGTAGTGTAAGCTACCCCTAAAAAAATGAAAAAACCCTATTTTGAAAATATCCCTAACTCCTTGAGCTACTACCAAACAACTGCCAATCCAGCCCCCAAAAGAAAAAGCTTGCAAGGTTATCACGAAGCCGATGTTTGTATTATAGGAGCGGGTTATACAGGAATTTCAACTGCTCTTTTTTTAGCAGAAAAAGGCTATAACCCCATTGTATTAGAAGGAGTTAGCGTAGGTTGGGGAGCTTCAGGTAGAAACGGAGGACATCTTTTAAATTTCATAGGAAGTCATCAAACAGCAATGCGTCTTTTCGGGCGTAAAAGAGCCGATTACATCGGCAGACTTGCCCACGAAGGCGTGAGTATTGTCCACCAACTAATAAAAAAACACCGCATCAAATGTGACTTTAAACCTAAAAATATTTATGTAGCCTATAATTCAAGGCAGCTGAAAGGGCTCAAACAAGAATATCAGTTAATGCAAAAATATGGTATAGAAAGCCAATTATTAGATAAAAAAACATTAAAAGAGTATTTAGATTCTGATGTTTATTGCGGTGGTTTATTAGATTTAAATGCGGGACATTTACACCCGCTCAATCTTGTATTGGGGGAAGCTGCTGCTTTAGAAAAATCAGGGGGAGTGATTTATGAAAATTCTCCTGCTATAAGTATCAACACCAAAGAAAAAATGCCTCTTGTAAAAACAAATAAAGGTGAAGTAAGGTGTAAAAAATTACTACTTTGTGGCAACGGTTATTTGGATATTGTTCCCAAACTAAAACACCGTATCTTGTCAGCATCTACACAAATGGTAGCAACGGAGCCGCTAGGTAAAGAATTTGCTAAACAACTTATTCCCAGCGACGCTTGTATATCTGACCAAAGGTATATTTTAGACTATTACCGTATTTCCCAAGACTATCGCCTACTTTTTGGCGGAGGTGTTCTTTATGGAGGAACTACACCCAGAGATATTGAAGCGAAATTAAGACCCAATATAGAAAAGGTTTTTCCACAGCTAAAAGGAATTAAAATAGACTACACTTGGAGTGGAAATATGGGGATTGCCTTTTCTCGTTTTCCGCAAATGGGCAAGATAGGTGAAAACACCTACTTCGCTCACGGCTACAGCGGACACGGACTTGCATCGTCTCATTTTTTTGGGAAAATTTTAAGCGAAGCAATCACTGGAAATACTAGCCGCTATTTCTTCTTTAGCAACCTTCCTTGGCTTCCTTTTCCCGGTGGAAGAAAGTTCCGCGTAGCCTATTCTGTTTTGGGTAGTTGGTGGTATGCTTTAAGAGATTTCATAAAAATATAATAGACCTTTGAATTTGCATTCTGTTTAACCAAACCAAGCTTATTGCTTAAAACTTCAGACAGGCTATTTGTGAAACAGCCACTGGCTGTTTCACATTTCACTCTTGCTGAACGTTAAGTTTTGTAGTGCCCTGATCCCATTATTGTGGCACTACGCCATTGAAAAAGAATTTTTCTGTATTTTTATTAGCAGGGCTGATTTTTCTCTTGACATTTAAGTAAAATAAAGTTATTTAATTTTTTTAGTTGATTTCAACTATTTAGCTTTGATTAGTTTATGGCAAGCAAAAAATTTTTTAATTCAAAATCAATCTATTGAAAAAGAATTTTTCTGTATTTTTATTAGCAGGGCTGATTTTTCTCTTGACATTTAAGTAAAATAAAGTTATTTAATTTTTTTAGTTGATTTCAACTATTATAGACCTTTGAATTTGCGTTCTGTTTAGTCAAAGCAAGCTTATTGCTTTTACGCCAATACAGACTTTAGCAAAAGAGCCAGCGGCTCTTTTGCAGTCTATATTGTGTTAGCTTTAAGTTTTGCAATGCATTGCACTACGGCATTAAAAAAAAATTTGCCCTTGAAATACTTGAGTATTCCTACGAGCTAAAAATTTTTTTCGCCTTGCCTAGCCGTCACATAACACAAATTCAAAGGTCTCTTATTAACTTTAATCAAAAAATAATTATGAAAAAAACAATCATACTTATACCTATCCTATTAGTTTTAGGATTTTCTTTGCTTTCGGCTCAACAAAAAAAAGGAGTTTTTGTTGGCGTTTCTCCGTTTCATTCTGGTAATTTTGCTGTTGTAGAGGAGTCAATTTGTATGGGTTGTACTTTTACTTCTACTGGAACTAATCAGCATTCAAACACAGAAACTGAAAGTTTTGGTAGCGGATTGGGATTGAAAGTAGGTTATAATTTTCCAAACTGGAGAGTTTCTTACAATAATCTCACTTGGAATCTTAAAGATGATTTTGATGGCATAAAAATAAAAAATTCGCTTGTTATAGCTAATTATGTCTTTAATTCTGGATTTTATCTAGGAGTTGGTTTTGGAACAGGAACTATAGAAAATAATAACACTGGTTTTTCAGAATCTGGAAGTGCTTTTGGTTATAACCTAGGTTATGATTGGAATATCAGCGAGTCATTTCAAGTAGGTTTGGGTTATTTGTTATCTGGTTTCGGCTATAGTAACACTACCTCTGCAGGGGATGTTAAATCTGATTTCGGTATTGGAATAGCTACTTTATTTATAGATTTAACCTACCGCTTTTAGAGTTTTAGATTCTTAATATATGGGTTAGTTTTTTTATTTCACAATAAAAAAACTAACCGCTATTCCTCCCTACTCCCCTCTCTCTTCATTTCTTGCATTGATTTTGCTAGTTTAGTATACCAGCAGTAGTTCCCTTTCAATATTAATTGAAAAAAAGAGCTATGGAAAAAACAACTACAACCAAGATGAGAACAGCCACAATCAAAAGAATAAGCAAAGAAACAGAAATAGAACTTACTTTAAATCTAGATGGAGCCAGAAACTATACCGTAGACACAGGTATAGGTTTTTTGAATCACATGCTAGAATTACTCGCTTTTCACGGTGAGCTAGATTTAAAAATTGCTTGCAAAGGAGATTTAAAAGTAGATTCTCATCACTCCATAGAAGATATTGGTATAGTTTTAGGACAAGCCTTGTGCCAAGCCTTAGGTGATAAAAAAGGTATTGTGCGTTATGCAACAACCTATCTGCCGATGGATGAAAGTCTCTCTCGTACGAGTTTAGATTTATGCGGTAGATTTTATCATATTTTCAAAGCAAACTTTAAAGGACAGTATGTAGGAGATTTTCCCCTAGAAATGTTGTCACATTTTTTTCATTCTCTCAGCTTTCACAGCGCAATGACTCTGCACCAAGAATTACTTTACGGTGGAAACGATCACCACTGCGTAGAATCTCTATTCAAAGGCTTTGCTCATAGCATCAAACAAGCTACTAGAATAAGCGGCAACCAAATACTTTCTTCTAAAGGAATACTATGACCTCCATAGAAGTTAGTGGAATAACGAAGAGCTTTGGAGGCAAAGAGCCTCTATTTCAAAATGTTCACCTATCACTAGAAAAAGGAGATTTCGCTTTTTTAACAGGAAAATCGGGCTCTGGAAAATCTACCTTTTTAAAAATCATTCACCACCTAGAGAGAGCCGATTGTGGTAGTATTACACTGGGTTCGCCAGCAGGTCTAGCGGTAAATTTTTCGGGCAAGACAAAAATGTCTACCTCGTTTTTAAGAAGAAATATAGGTTTTATTTTTCAAGACTACCGTTTGCTAGAAAATCAAACAGTTGCTAGGAATGTCCAATTACCCTTATATATTCAAGGTTTGTCCAAAAAAAAAATCAATCTAGCAACCAAAAAAACGGCTGAAAGTTGTGGCATTGTGCATTTGTTAAAACAAAATGTGCACAGCCTTTCTGGTGGAGAAAAACAATTGGTAGCCTTAGCAAGAGCAGCCATTGTCAACCCCGCTATTATTTTGGCAGATGAGCCTACGGCTAACCTAGACAACGAGGCTTCTCAAAAAGTTTTAAATCTCTTGTATTTGCTTTGTGATAAAGGAACTACAGTCTTAATCGCAACTCACGATTTAGCTTTGATTAGCTCGCGGCAAGCAAAAATTTTTTTAATTCAAAATCAATCTATTAAAAAAGTGCAACATGGGTAGTTTAAAACAGTGGTGGCACATATTTTCAACCAACAAATCTACTCTTTTCGGAGGCATCCTGCCCATCACAATATTGATTACTATACTCGGATGCTTTTCTCTACTTTACAGCAATAGTATCAAAATTTTGGACCATATTTTTGAAGTATCAAACTACAGTTTGATACTAAAACAGAACACCTCTGAAACAGAAGTAGACAAACTTTACCGAGAAATTAAAAAAAATTTCAATATTATCAATGCTGAAAAAGTAACTCCCACTCAAGCAAAAAAAGAGCTTTTAGAAGCATTTGATAAAATCAATACAGATTTACTATCTTTAGAACTCAATAAATTTCCGTATGTAATTGAATTTACTCTGAAAACAAATAAGACAGAATCAAAAAAATTCATACAAGAATTAAAAAATAACACCCACACCTATAATCTTATATCAGGTTTAGATTCTTCCTCTCAAATAGAGATTTTGTTTTTCGTCATCCGTATCCTAGGAGGTTTTTTTTTGTTGCTATTAGCGACTAGTGTTTTTTATATCGTCAATCATAGCATCCAAGTTGTCTTTTTTAATCTAAAAAAAGAAATTGAAGTTTTATTGATTTTAGGGGCAACCGCACGTTTTATCTATACTCCTTTTATGTTTAATGGTTTTTTAATCACTACACTAGGATGTCTATTGGGGGCTTTAGTCGTTTATGTGATATTTTTATTCACTGTTACCTTTCTAGGAGCGAGTGAAAGTTTATCTTTGGCAGATTTATCTTTAGCAAATTTTTCTTGGGAAAATTTATTTGGGGCGGATTTTTCTTTAGCAAATTTTTCTTGGGCAAATTTATTTGGGGCGGATTTTTCTTGGGCAAATTTTTCTTGGGCAAATTTATTTGGGGCAAATTTATTTGGGGCAGATTCAGCACCCGCAGGTTCGTCGTTTGTGGGAGAAGTAGCTGTTTTTTTTAAACCAGATTTTTTATTGTATTCTTTTTTAACTCTAGTTTTCATTGGGTTAATTAGCTCATGGTCTGCCATCTACAATGTTATTCAAAAAATTGAAATTACCAGCTAAGTGGAGAAAAAGTTCTAGTGGATTGAAAAAAACCTCAATCATTTTTGTTTTTCTTTTTATTAATTTAGAACACCCGACTCAGGCTCAAAATTCTTCTAAAAAACTTAAAGATTATATTTCGTGGACACGTCAATCTTCTCAGAAGCAAAAAAAAAATATTTATTCTGTTTTAACCTCACTGGAAAGAGACATTAAAAAATCTCACCGCCTCATCAGAGCTATAGAATTAGAAATTTCTACGACCCAAAAAGATCTAAAAAAAAAAGAAAAAGATTTAGCCAGTCTCAAAGAAGAACTAGATAAAATTTTAGAACAAATTTATCAAAAATTTTTTCATACTTATCTTTTAGAAAAAATAAAACAATCTTCTTTTTTGCCTACTTTAGATTATTTTAAAAACTACTCCAGAAACAAAGAAATTATTACTCTGTTACTTGCAGAAGAAATTTCAATTAGCGAAGACCTATCTCAAAAAGCGGAATTAAGAAAAAAACAATTACACAAACTCCAACTAGCAAAAAACCACTTACAACAACAAAAAAAACAGCTAGAAATTACCACTCAAAAATTTCTCTTTGAAAAAGAGCAATACCAACTGTTTTTGAAAGAAGTAGAAAAACAGCAGAAAAAAAATCAGAAAATTTTTGCAGGGATTGAAAAAAATATTGACGACTATGGAAAGAGATCTAGTTCTAAGCCTGTTTTTAACACGAAAAATAAAAAACTACCCGTGAGAGGTAAAATTTTTCAACCTTTCGGGAAACAAAATGAAAAAATTTCTTTTTACCATAAAAAAGGAGTTTTGATAGAAACCAACGCAAACGAATCTGTCCGCGCTGTAACCAGTGGAAAGGTAGTTTTTGCAGATAAAGTCATCCGTTATAACTACTTAATTATTTTAGATCACGGAAAGGCTAATTTTTCTATCTACGGTAGGCTACATAATGTGACAGTGAAAAAAGGAGATACCGTCACCACACAGCAAAAAATAGCCTCTGTTTTATCCTATACAGGAGACAAGCATTTGCTCTATTTTGCAGTAAGAAATGGCGGAAAATCTGTAGATCCTTTGCTATGGGTCGCCAAATAAGACAGCCAAATAAGACCGCGACAGCCAAAAAAAAATTGACTTGTTTTCTTTTCTGCTATACTTATAATATAGCCAAATAAGACAGCCAAAATAAGACCACGACAGCCAAAAAAAATTGACTTGTTTTCTTTTCTGCTATAATATAGCCAAAAAGAGAGCAAAAAAAAAATTGACTTGTTCTCTTTTCTGCTATAGTATTTAATTGATTTTAGTTTTTAATTTTAATAGATCTTTGAATTTGCGTTATGTGACGGCTAGGCAAGGCGAAAATTTTTTTTAGCTCGCAGGAATACTCAAGTATTTCAAGAGTTAAAAAAAATTTACAACGCTGCATAGGCTAAACAGAACGCAAAGTCAAAGGTCTATTTTCGTCTAAATAAAAAACAAGGCACTATGGAAATATTAAAAAAAATAGGCATTGTAGTGGGAGTACTCGCTGGAGCTTCAGTTTTTTTAAATTTAATGTGGTTTGTTTTTACTTGGGTAGATAATAAAAACGATTTTCAAGAAGTTCAACTTGAGACTAACATTGATCTAAAACAACTTATAAAAGAAGGGCAAGAGATTAACATTGATCTAAAACAACTTATAAAAGAGAATCAAATTTTAATAAAAAAAGTAGAACGAGAAACAGCAGCAATCAATAGACGCACCGATTTTTTATACAAATTACATAAAATAGAAAATCCGCAAAAAACAACAAAAATAAATGATAATAATCAAAAAACAACAGAAATAGAAAAAGAGAATTTTTATTCTGACAACCCTTGATTTATTTTTGTTATTTTGATAAAATTTTATTTTTAATTTTAAGCTAAATAAAAAACAAGACATTATGGAAATATTAAAAAAAATAGGCATTGTAGTAGGAGTACTCGCTGGAGCTTCAGTTTTTTTAAATTTAATGTGGTTTGCTTTTACTTGGGTAGATAATAAAAACGATTTTCAAGAAGTTCAACTTGAGACTAACATTGATCTAAAACAACTTATAAAAGAAGAGCAAAAGACTATCATTGATATTAAACAACTTATAAAAGAAGGGCAAAAGACTAGCATTGATCTAAAACAACTTATAAAAGAAGTAAAAAGAGAAACAGCAGCAATCAATAGACGCACCGATTTTTTATACAAATTACATAAAATAGAAAATCCGCAAAAAACAACAGAAATAAATGATAATAATCAAAAAACAACAGAAATAGAAAAAGAGAATTTCTATTCTGACAACCCTTGATTTATTTTTGTTATTTTGATAAAATTTTATTTTTAATTTTAAGCTAAATAAAAAACAAGGCACTATGGAAATATTAAAAAAAATAGGCATTGTAGTAGGAGTACTCGCTGGAGCTTCAGTTTTTTTAAATTTAATGTGGTTTGCTTTTACTTGGGTAGATAATAAAAACGATTTTCAAGAAGTTCAACTTGAAACTAACATTGATCTAAAGCAACTTATAAAAGAGAATCAAATTTTAATAAAAGAAGTAAAAAGAGAAACAGCAGCAATCAATAGACGCACCGATTTTTTATACAAATTACATAAAATAGAAAATCCGCAAAAAACAACAGAAATAAATGATAATAATCAAAACACAACAGAAATAGAAAAAGAGAATTTCTATTCTGACAACCCTTGATTTATTTTTGTTATTTTGATAAAATTTGTTTTTTAATCCTAATTCTAAATCTAAACAATAAATATATTAAGATAAGAGAATTAAAAAAGACGCTAAAAATAGTGTCAAATGCTTCTAATGGGGCTTCCAATGGAGGATTCCAAGGGGGCTTCGGGTGGGGTTTCCAATGGAATAGGGTTCTATTGTTAGGTGCGATTTTGTTGAGTTTGCTATTTGTAGGCAGTCTGCGAGCACAGGAAGCTCCAGAGATAGCATCCCAAAAGGGTTGGTTTGTAGGAGTTAATCCTCTGATTTTTGGGGCGAACAAGATAGAAACCAAAACAACTGTAGTAAGCACAGGAGGAGGAGAAGTTACGGTGGGTGATTTGACTGCCGATGGCAATGACCCCAGTTATCTTCTCCTTGAAGCATCGCAAAATGTAGCAATAGAGCTTTGCGCGGGCACTGCAACCGATCGTATTAAGCAATTCACGGAAATATTCTATTTGGCGGAAGATAGAAGCGACTCAACAGACGCTATTTATGATGTTAATGATGGTTTTAAATCTGCTCGTTTTAGACTAAACGGAATACAACGAGAGTTAGCTGAAGGTATAACTTTACGGAGTATTTCTAACAGTGCTATCTCCTCAAGTCCTATTGCAGACGACGACTGCGAAAAAGCCTTTGCTGGATTGCGAAAAAAATTTTCAGAAGATCTATCTTATACTGCTGGCTCTTCAGAAACCAGCACAGGAAAAGCTCTAGCGGGCAATGGACTTCAAGTGGGCTACAGAGACGGTGACTATAGATATTCTCTTTCAAACTTCTCTTGGGCAGCTGGATCAGACAAGCTAGATTCCCAAGTGCTTTTGATAGAGTATTTTATAGCTAAGGGTTTTTCGGCGGGAATAGGAGTGGCGAATGTTAAGCTAGATTCTAGTGCTGGACCCTATTCACAAAGAGCGAATGTTTATAGCTTGAGCTACCAGTACCCTATCTGGAAAAATCTTTTTGTAGAAGCGAGCTATATGCTTATCTCAGCCGATATTTCCGTGCAAGAAGATATAGTAGAAGTATTTAAACCAGTCCAAACAGATACCAGAGTATTGGGATTTTTTACTACTACAGGGTATGACACTACTGGGTTTGCTGCCAATATTCACGCTTATAATGCTTCTTCTGGGCATAGCCAAGGATACAGAAGAGTCACCGTAAAGCGAACCCAAACCAGAAGCGATTACAAAACCACAACCACAAAATCAGTGGAAATAAAAAACCCAGCTGCCTTTAGAATAAATTTCATCTGGCGCTTCTTTTAGGAGCGTTTTCGTTAAAGGAGCTTTCGTTAAGGAAGCTTCTTTTAATGACGTTTCTTTTAAGAACGTAAAACTCGCAGAATTGCAAAAGATGTTTTTTTAAAAATCTGCAGAGGATGTTTTTGTTCTATCCACACCATTTGGCAACCATTTAGCTTTAAAAAAATGTCCCCCAGTAGCTATTGGGTAGCTTTATTGGCATTATGCAAAAATACCATAAATTTTTACAAAATTTTTTAGATTCTCAATCTTTTCTACCAGCATTAAAAAATTACCACATAAAAGTTGTTAAGGGAGATGGCTCCCAGAGAAAAATTTTTAGGGTGATTTGTGAAGACAAAACTTTTATTTTGGTAGATTCCGAAGATAAAGAAGAAAATCAAAGGTTTATCAAACTTTCTTCTTTTCTCAAAGCACAGAAATTGAATGTTCCACAAATTTACCATTGGGATTCTTGTGGCACTTTTTTTTTACAACAGGACCTAGGCGAAAAAAATTTTGCACAACAGATTTTGGAGCGGCAAACACGAATCCAAAACCAATATAGGCAAAACTCTGCTTGTCAATTATTTCTTGGCTTGCCAAGATCAATATTTGGAGCCTATCAAAAAATTATAGAGGCTCTTGTAGAATTTCACGATAAGGGAGCAACAGCCCTAAAACAAGCAAATATCAAGCTTTTACTCACAGACTGTTTCCGTAAAGATTTGGCTTATTTCCAAGACTATTTTTTGAAGCATTTTGATTCAGAAAATAGATTTTCTAAAAAATGCCAAAGCGAACTTGCTCGGCTAGAGCTAAGTTTGAAAAAAATCTGTAAATTGAATTTATTGGGCTTTGTCTCTAGGGATTTTCAAGCGAGAAATATTATTTTTTATAAACAAGAACCTTACTTTATTGACTACCAAGACGCCGTTTGTGGTAGTATATTTTATGATTTAGCAAGTCTGCTTTTTGCAAGCCACTCGGGATTGAATAGCGAGGCTAGATTTTCTCTGATAGAATGGGCGTTACAGAATATTGCTACAAAAAAAATTATTCTAGAAGATTTTTTTCTGTTTGTTTTTGTGCGTCGCTTACGTTCCCTAGCTACCTATACAAAACTGGGAACTATAGGTGGAAATAAAGGATTTCAAAATCATTTCCAAAGAACTTTTAGCGAACTTTTAGAAATAAACAAAAAATACAATGCTTTTCGTAAATTTCCATCTATAATGGAGATGGTTGAATTTTACCAAACTAAAACCCTGATTCAACAATAATATGCTACTAGCAATAGACATAGGCAACACCAACATTGCTATTGGCTTATATGAAACAAATAGGTATAAAAAAGACAAACTACTACAAAATTGGAGAATAGCAACGGATATTCATAAAACTGCAGATGAATACTCCAGCTTGTTGGAAAATTTTTTTGCTCGCGCTGGTTTGAATAAAAAAAAAATCAAATTTTGCCTTCTAGCGAGTGTAGTGCCTCCTTTAGAGCAGGTTTTTTCTTATATGTTCACAAACATTAGCAAAATACCCTATCATTACCTGAGTTTAGACGATATTCCTGTTACAGATAATCTTTATAATCGCTACGAATTGGGTGTAGACCGTATGGTCAATGCTTATGCAGGTTTTCAAATCTACAAAAAATCTTTGATTGTGATTGACTTCGGAACTGCTGTCACTTTTGATGTAGTGGGATCGGCTGGCGAGTACCTAGGAGGAGTGATTATGCCGAGTATTCACCTTGCTTATGATGCTTTAAATTCTAAAACAGCGAAGCTACCAAAGATTAATTTTGCAGTGCCTGATAAAATAATTGGAAAAAATACTACAGAAAGTATGCAATCTGGTATGTTTTTTGGTTATATTGGTATGATTGACTCTTGTATAGACAAAATTGCTGATGAACTTGCCAATAAATATACAGGCAAACCTACTGGTAAACCTACTGGTAACGAGCCTATTGGCGAGTCTATTGGCGAGCAAGGATTAAATTCTTTAGTAATAGCAACTGGAGGAGATACAGAACTTTTGCATAATTACTCTACAAAAATCAATAAGGTAGAAAAAGAGTTGACTCTTTTTGGAATTTATTTATTATATAAGAATATTTTTACTTAAAAACAGACCTTTAAAAAATTATGTCTCGTAAAAATGACCTACTTGATGCTCTTAGCGGAAATGATGAAGTTATTGGAGTGAACCGTAGAGAATTGAAGGAAGCTCTATCTGAATTATCAACTTCATCTCGGAGAACGAAAATCAATCGTAGTTTGGATAGAAGAATATCTAGTCAAATTTTTAGTATTCTTTTTGGATTGCTACTTTTGGCTGCCATCTTAGCCGTAGTTTTTGTCTATGGGTTTCGCTATCTATTAGGAGAAAATCCACAACTTTCCGATTTACCTTCTGCAAAAATTTCAAAAAAAATCAATTGGAATGAGATTTTTCCTTTTTTCTCCAAAAATGCAACTCAAGGAAAAGTTTTAGACTACGCCTTACCTAAAGGAGAAAATTATTATATACAAGTAGCCCTGTGTAAATACAAAAAATGTTACCAAAAATATAGTGCAAACCTGAAAAAACTAGGTTATGAACCTCAAGTTTTTCAAACACAAGTCACACTTGGAGGGGGTTATAATGAAATTATAAGCAGACAATCTTTTTCCTTACAAAAAACTCAAGATTTAACAGATTTTATCAATACAGTCAATGACCGTAGTGGCTATGCGAGTGTGGTTCCAACAGAAAACGGAAAATTTAGAATTTCTTTAGGAACTTTTCCTAATAGGCAAATAGCGGAAGATATTAGAAGATATTATGAAAGCCTTACCGCAGCAGACCAAATAAGATTTGTATTTCGTAAGACTACCTCTATTTCAGGTAGCGGTTTGTCTAAAGTAGTGGCGGGTCCCTTTGGCACAAAAGAGATATTGCTAGACGCTCTAACAAAAATTAAGCAGGAAAAAGGACTATCCGATGCCTTCGTTACCAGTCAGTAGCCGAACTAAAATGCCTGATTCAAAAATCTATAAAATAGACCATAAATTTTAATTACACAGCCAATTTTTCATTTTCACCGAAGCCGAAATTATTTGGAATTTCACTACAGTAGTTTTAAAATACCAATTCAAAAATCTCATCAAAAATTTGTTGTTGACAAATTTTTTTCTTTATAGAATAATCTCTATTTTAAGCAAATTTAAACTCAATGTTAGTTAAGGTACAAAAAAATCAGGTTGAAAGGGCACTAAGAATGCTAAAGAAAAAACTCATCCGTGAAGGAGTATTCAAAGAACTCAGTAAACGCAGGTTTTATTCTAAACCGTCCATAAAATCCAAAATAAAAAGAGAGGAATCAGATAAAAAAAGAGCCAGAAGTAGAAAAAGAAAACAAGGCGACATCTTTCAATAGCTCATTTTCTCACTATTTAACTGCAATAGACCTTTGAATTTGCCAAATTCAAAAGTCTATTCAATAAGCTTGTTTCGGCTAAATTTTGGTAAAGGTCTCACTATACCAATCAATAGCAGGGCTGCAAGCTTGTTCAATTTGGGATTTGCTCTGAACTCTCTTTTTGACTTGCCAATTCTTGACTTACCAATTTTTGACTTGCCAATTTTGACTTAACAATTTTTGTTGGCTTTTATTAAAAACTTTAAAAACTAATGATAGAACAGAAAATTACTAGAAATATTGGAATATCCGCCCACATAGATAGCGGTAAAACAACCCTGACAGAAAGGATTCTTTATTATGCAGGGAAAATACATAAAATAGAAGAAGTCCGCGGTGGTGGAGATGGAGCCACTATGGATTTCATGGAACTTGAAAAAGAGAAAGGAATTACGATTACTTCTGCAGCCACTACGGTTTATTGGAAGGATAAAAAAATCAACATTATTGATACTCCGGGTCATGTAGATTTTACAGTAGAAGTGGAAAGGAGTTTAAGAGTTTTGGATGGAGGCATTATGGTTTTGTGTGGCGTAGCTGGGGTGCAATCTCAATCTATTACGGTAGATAGGCAAATGAAACGATACAAAGTGCCTAGGTTGGCTTTTATTAATAAACTAGATCGTGTAGGGGCTAACCCTGACAAAGTAATTGCGGACATTAAAAAGAAATTGAGACTCAACGTTGTGCCATTCCAAATTCCTATCGGTTTAGAAGATAGATTAGAAGGAGTTGTAGATTTAGTAGAAATGAAAGCTCACTACTTTAAAGGAGATAAAGGAGATGACTGGGAAATAAAAGATATTCCACAAAAATTGCAAGCAAAAGCGGAAGAAAAAAGAGCCGAAATGCTAGATACTATTTCTCGGTTTGACGATGCTATGATGGAAGATTTATTAGAAGAAAAAGAAATTAGTGCTGAATCTATTCGTAAGGCTGTTTGGAAAGGCGTAAATGCTCTAGAATTGGTTCCAGTATTCATGGGTTCTGCTTTTAAAAATAAAGGAGTCCAATCTTTACTAGATGCGGTGTGCCAATACCTTCCTTCTCCATTACAAGCTCAAAAAATGGAGGCGACAAAATTAGTCGGCGAGAAAGTAGAAAGTCTCCAACTCTCTACCTCTCCTCAAGATCCTCTAGTATGTATGGCTTTTAAAATTACAGAAGAACAATTCGGACAACTAACCTATACTAGAATTTATCAGGGAACTCTAAAGAAAGGAGAAAGTATCAAAAATTCCCGCACAGGAAAAAAAATACGAGTGGGTAGGTTAGTAAGGTTGCACGCAGATCATAAAGAAAATATAGAACAAGCTTCTGCTGGCGATATTATAGCAATGGTAGGCATTGACTGTGCGTCAGGAGATACTTTTTGTGCAGAAACTATGACTTCACTTTTCTTAGAAAATATTTTTGTGCCTAATGCTGTAATTTCTCTAGCAATTAAATGTAAGGATAAAGGAGCTATAGATAAGATGAGTAAGGCTTTATCTAAATTTATAAAAGAAGACCCTACTTTTAGAGTTTCTTCAGATACAGAATCTAAGGAAACTATTATTTCAGGTATGGGCGAGTTACATCTAGAAATTTATATTGAAAGAATGCAAAGAGAATTTGATGTTCCAGTGGAGGCTGGAGCTCCCCAAGTGAATTATAGAGAAACTATCAATAAAAAAGCAGATTTTAATTATATGCATAAAAAACAAACAGGAGGAGCGGGCCAATTTGCAGTAGTAGTTGGTAATATAGAACCACTAGAGTATAGCGACGATGATAATAAAGATTTTGAGTTTAAAAATCTAGTGAAAGGTGGCAATATTCCTTCTGAATACATAGGTGCATGCGAAAAAGGTTTTTATGATATTATGGAAAAAGGACCTTTAGCTGCTTTTCCTATGGCAGGTATTAAAGTAAATTTAGTAGATGGTAAATACCACGATGTAGATTCTAGTGATATGGCTTTCCGTATTTGCTCTCGTTCTGCTATGAAACAGGCTATCGCTAAAGCAGACGCTGTACTTTTGGAACCTATTATGAATATAGAAGTGGAAACTCCTACAGAATATCAAGGAGCTGTGATTGGAGATTTAAGCTCTCGCAGAGGTGTAATCAAAAGTTCAGAAACCAGAGATGATTTAACTATTATTGAAGTTAGTGCTCCTCTTTCCCGAATGTTTGGTTATGCTACTAGCTTGCGTTCTGCTACCGCTGGAAAAGCGGGTTATTCTATGGAATTTGAAAAATACGCTACTGTCCCAGCAAGTCTACAGGAAAAAATTATAGAAGATAGAAAAGCTTTTTTAGCCGAAGAAGAATAGTTTTTTTAGGTTTTTTACTGGAAAATTTACGACTAGTCATTAGTCTAGAAAAACGAAACCTTTGAATTTGCCAAATAGGACAAAACTAGCTGTGACGGCTAGCCAAATGGTTAGAGCAGGAGCGAAAAAAAAAATTAACGATTGCTTTGCCCCAATAGTGGGGTAAGCATCAGCGAAATTCAAAGATCTCATAACCTTTTATTTTTTATTTATATTGACAAAAATAACTCATTTTAGTCATATTACCCTAATGTAGGGGGCCTGTAGCTCAGTTGGTTAGAGTACATCTCTGATAAGGATGGGGTCGGTGGTTCGAGCCCACCCAGGCCCATACAAAAAATAAATTTTTTGCACAGAATTTGATGCAATAAATTTTGCTGATTTTTATCTATTGGGGGATTAGCTCAGTTGGTAGAGCATCTGCTTTGCAAGCAGGGGGTCAGCGGTTCAAATCCGCTATCCTCCATAAAATAGACCTTTGAATTTGCCAAATAGGACAAAACTAGCTGTAACGGCTAGCCAAATGGTTAGCACAGGCGCGAAAAAAATTTTTAGCTCGCTGGAATACTGAAGAGCATTTCTTCACAAATGGCAAGAGTTAAAAATTTTTTTCCAATGGCGTAGTGCTAAACACTACAAAACTTAACGTTCAGCAAGAGTGAAATGTGAAACAGCCAGTGGCTGTTTCACAAATAGCCTGTCTGAAGTTTTAAGCAATAAGCTTGTTTTGGCTAAACAGTTAGTTTTGTCCTATTTGGCAAATTCAAAAGTTTATAAAATAGACCTTTAAATTTGCGTTATGTGACGGCTAGGCAAGGCGAAAAAAATTTTTAGCTCGCTGGAATACTGAAGTATTTCAAGAGTTAAAAATTTTTTTCAACGCTGCATAGGCTAAACAGAACGCAAATTCAAAAGTCTATAAAATATTTTTAGCTTTGGGTGCGTAGCTCAGCGGTAGAGCACTAGCTCGACAAGCTAGGGGTCGGTGGTTCAAGCCCACCCGCACCCAAAATAAAAACTAAACTTGTAAGAAGTGATTAAAAAAGAAAATACTAGAAAAAAAAGGATTAACGAAAACATCAAAGCAAAACTTATCCGTTTGATAGAACCAGATGGCACACAGACAGGTATTGTAAGCTTTGCTATAGGTTTAGCTAAGGCAAAAGAATCGGGCTTGGATTTAGTAGAAATCAGTAAAGACAGCAAGCCTCCTGTTTGCCGTATTATGGATTTCGGCAAACTTGAATTTGAAAAAAAGAAAAAGAAACAAAAAAAAGCTCCTAAAAGCGATGCCATTAAGGAGATTAAAATAAGACCTAAAATTGAGGAACACGACTATCAGTTTAAGAAAAGACACGCAGAAGAATTTTTAAAAAATAACTATAAATTAAAAATCAGTTTAATTTTCCGCGGTAGAGAGTTGCAATTTAAAGATATTGGTATTAAAGTCTTTAAGAGGTTACTAGGGGATTTAATAGAATTGGGAGAACCGCAAGAAAAAATTAAGATAAAAGGAAGAGTCAATTCTGTTATATTGAATCCCATATCAAAACAAAAATAAACTCATTAAAATGAAGTTAAAAATAAAAACAAAAAGAGCAGCTGCTAAAAGATTTCAATTCACAGCAACTGGAAAAATTAAAAGAAAAAAAGCTTTTTTAAGACATATTTTAACAAAAAAAAGCTCTTCTTTAAAAAGAAGGCTCAGAAAATCTGGGCTTGTGGCTCCTGCTGATGTGAGAGGTGTGAATAGAATGTTACCTTACAAATAAAATAAAACTTTGAACTAATTATGAGAATCAAAAGAGCGGTCAACGCAAAAAAAAAGAAAAGAGCCTATTTCAAAGCAGCTAAAGGATTCCGTGGAGGAAGAAGAAAGTTGTTGAGAACAGTAATAGAAGCTGTAGATAGAGCAAGATGCTACGCTTACAGAGATAGAAAGAACCGCAAACGAGATTTTAGAAAACTTTGGATTTTGCGAATCAACGCAGCTGCTAGACAGTGTGATTTGAATTACTCGCGACTTATGTATGGTCTACAAAAATCCAATCTTCAGATAGATAGAAAGGAATTAGCAGAAATTGCTTACAATGATTTTGAAACTTTTGTGAAAATTGCAGAAAAAGCAAAAACTGCTCTGGTTGCTTGATTTTCTTTTTAAGAAATCTAAAAATGGAAATAAAAAAATTTGGCGTTAGAAAAATTTTTTCTTTAATGCGAGAAAAAATGGAAAAGAGAGAAAGATGGTCAGAAATAGAAACCCTTTTTTTAAGTAAGGAATATTCCCATTTTGAATTAATAAGAGGGACTTTAGGAAATAAAAAAAAAACATATGGTATAACATTGAAAATTCTACCAAAAATCTCTGATGATGTATACGTAGGGGAGAAGTAAAAACCTATTGGATTGCTGTGCCTAATTTTCTTGTTGAAGGGCTATTAGAAAATTGTTTGGAACAAGCAATCAAAGAAAACAACCAATTCAGTACGAATAGATTAAAAATCGTATTAAAAAATTTTGAAACTTAATCGCAAGTTTGGTGAATTTAGAAATCTCAGGAATTTATAAAAAAAACAATCGTACTATTTAGTATAAATTCTAAAAAAATGCCTTTTCTTTACCAAGAAAAAAAACTCCGCTTTCACAGAAAAACTCTTGCCAATCAAACACTACACTTTCCAACAATAGACTCTACAAATCGCTGGTTATTAGAAAAAACAAACCCTTGCGGAACTATAATTAGCAGCGATTACCAGAAAGGAGGTAAAGGGAGATTAGGTAGAAGTTGGGAAGGCAAAGCTAAACAAAGTTTGATCTTTTCTGTAGTCTATCATTATCAACCTAATATTTTTTCTATTTTGAGTTTAGCTGTAGGTTGTGCTCTTTGTAAATGCTTAAGAAAAATCAGTTCCAGTAAAATTTGTCTTAAATGGCCCAACGATTTACTGATAGGAAATAAAAAAATTGGGGGTATACTTTGTGAATCAAAACCTCATGAGAAAATTGTGGTTATCGGTTCTGGAATCAATATTTTACAAAAAAGCACAGATTTTTCTCCACAAATTTATAAAAAAGCAAGCTCTTTAAAAATAGAAACCGATAAAAATTACGATACATTTCAACTACTAGAAGAATGCACCTTAGAGTTAGATAAGGTTTTGGGACGGCTAGAAAATGGAGAAAAAAAACAAATTTTACAAGAATGGGAGAGCATGGCTACTAGCGCAAAAACAATTCAATATTTACAATCTAGCCATCAAGAAAAATCTTCTCCCAAAAAAATTACTGCAAAAATAGAAGGAATTGACTATACCAATGGTAATCTTTTGGTAAGAACAGAAGAAGGCGAAAAGATGAGTCTTTTTTCTGGAGAAATTAGTATAAAAAGCTTTGCTTAAAAAGCATTCCTACAATGGGAGAATTCCAGCAGAAACCTAAGCTATAAAGAATAATGGAAAATTATCTATACTACGGAGACAATTTAGAAGTAATGAAAAAACTGCTAGAAGAAAAAAGTAGTTTTATTGATTTAGTCTATATTGACCCGCCTTTTAACTCTAAAAGAAATTACAATATTTTATACAAAGATAGATTTAATGAACTAGACGATATTCAAAAAGAAGTTTTTACAGATACTTGGAGTAATGTAGATTATCAAAAAAATATAGAGGAGATAAAAACTTTAGCTTTAAACACAATAGATGGATATCTAACCTTCATTAAAAAAACGATGCCTATTAGTTATATTTCTTATTTATCTATGATGGCTATAAGAATTTATTACATTAGAGAACTATTAAAAGAAACAGGTAGTTTTTATCTACACTGCGACCCTACAATGAGCCATTATCTAAAAACCCTTTGTGATTTAATTTTTGGAGTAAAAAATTTTAAAAATGAAATTATTTGGAAAAGAACTTACGCTCACAATGACCCAAAAAAATTTGGAAGAAATAGAGATTCCATATTTTTCTATACAAAAAGCAATAACTACATATTTCATATTGGGTATGAAAAATATAGTCAAGAATACATAGAAAATAATTTTACCCATAAAGACAAAAGAGGAAAATATCAATCTGTTATTTTAACTGGAGCTGGTATAAATAAAAATGATGAAATTTGGAAAGATTACCATCCTTCTCAAAGTAATCGTTCGTGGTCTATACCTAAAAGAATTATCAATAAACTTGTAGGCGAAGAAAAAGCTAAAACAATGTCTATTATAGAAAGATTAGATTTGCTTTATGAAAATGATTATATTTTGATTAGTAAAAATGGGATACCTCGTTTTAAAGAATATCTTGATGAGATGATTGGAGTGCCATTTCAAGAGATATGGACAGATATTAATCCAATAAGTAGTAACTCAAATGAAAGAGTTGAAGGGAATTATCCTACTCAAAAACCTATCAAATTATTGAATAGAATAATAGAAGCAAGCAGTAAAGAGGGAGATTTAGTGGCTGATTTTTTCTGCGGCTGTGGAACTACAATAGATAGTGCGATAGAAAATAAAAGAAATTTCGTTGGTTGCGATATTTCTACATTGAGTATTGCAGTCGTTGAAAAAAGATTAAGAGAAAGAAATAGATTTTTAAAAAACAGAGATTTTGAAGTAGAAGGATTACCTAAAAACTTTGAACAAGCTCTAAAATTAGCAGAAGAAGATAAATATAAATTCCAAGATTGGGCTATAGAATATCTTTTGAATGCTGTTTCTAATAGTAAAAAAACTGGAGATGGAGGTATAGATGGAAATTTTTATTTTCAAATACCACCAGAAACAGAAAGCAAAAGATGTATTATAGATGTAAAGGGTGGAAAAAATTTATCTATAACACAAGTCAGATCTTTTATTAAAACTTGCCAAGAGAATAACTGCGCTGGAATACTTTTAACTATGGGAAATATCACAGATGGAATGAAAACAGAGTGCCACGAACTAGGAACTATAAACAAGGGTGTTTATAAATGCGATATAGTAAGTATAAAAAATGTAATGGAAGGCAAAAGACCTATTATTTTGGAATATAATATTACTTACAAAAAAGCAAAACAGGTAGCACAAAAACTATGAACGAAAAAGACCACACCCCAACAGCAGAAAAAGATTTTGAAGATTGCTTAAAAAAATACATATAAAAAACCTAAGCTACCAATTATGAGAACTAATTCTATTAATGATATAGATTTAAAAAACTGGAAACAATATGAAGAAATCTTAACCGATAGTCTTTGGGTATTAGATAAAAGAGATAGCTCGGGAGCTCATTCAGCCAACTATTGGAGTAACTTTATTCCTCAAATTCCGCAACAACTTTTAAAGAGGTACACAAAAAAAAACGATTGGGTTTTGGATTGTTTTTTAGGTTCTGGAACTACCTTAATGGAATGTCAGAGACTAGGTAGAAATGGTATAGGCATAGAATTACAAGAAGAAATATCAGAACTTGCAAAAAAAAATATAGCTAATGATAGGGCTTTATCTCAAAACAATTCAAAAATAGAAGTTATTACTGCCGATAGTAGCACTTTTGACTATCAAAAAAAACTTACCAATCTTGGCATTGAAGCAGTGCAGTTGGTGATAATGCACCCGCCTTATTGGGATATAATTCAATTCAGTAAGAACGAAAAAGACCTTTCTAATAGCCCTAGTTTAGAACATTTTCTTAAACATTTAGGTAAAATAGTAGATAAGATAGAATCCATTTTAGAACGCAAAAGATATTTAGCTTTGGTAATAGGGGATAAATATGCAAATTCAGAATGGCTGCCTCTAGGTTTTTATACAATGCAAGAAATTCTCAAAAGAAATTTTAAACTTAAAAGCACTGTTGTGAAAAATTTTAAAGAAACAAGATCAAAACAAAACCAACAGGCTTTGTGGAGATACAGAGCCTTAGCAGGCGGGTTTTATCTATTTAAACACGAATACATTTTTTTATTTGAGAAGAAACAAGAGAATCACATACAATCTTACGTGAGTTAATTCATAAATAAAAATCAAACCATAAAGAATAATGGAAAATTATCTATACTACGGAGACAATTTAGAAGTAATGAAAAAACTGCTAGAAGAAAAAAGCAGTTTTATTGATTTAGTCTATATTGACCCGCCTTTTAACTCTAAAAGAAATTACAATATTTTATACAAAGATAGATTTAATGAACTAGACGATATTCAAAAAGAAGTTTTTACAGATACTTGGAGTAATGTAGATTATCAAAAAAATATAGAGGAGATAAAAACTTTAGCTTTAAACACAATAGATGGATATCTAACCTTCATTAAAAAAACGATGCCTATTAGTTATATTTCTTATTTATCTATGATGGCTATAAGAATTTATTATATTAGAGAACTATTAAAAGAAACAGGTAGTTTTTATCTACACTGCGACCCTACGATGAGCCATTATCTAAAAACCCTTTGTGATTTAATTTTTGGAGTAAAAAATTTTAAGAACGAAATTATTTGGAAAAGAACTTACGCTCACAATGACCCAAAAAAATTTGGAAGAAATAGAGATTCCATATTTTTCTATACAAAAAGCAATAACTACATATTTCATATTGGGTATGAAAAATATAGTCAAGAATACATAGAAAATAATTTTACCCATAAAGACAAAAGAGGAAAATATCAATCTGTTATTTTAACTGGAGCTGGTATAAATAAAAATGATAAAATTTGGAAAGATTACCATCCTTCTCAAAGTAATCGTTCGTGGTCTATACCTAAAAGAATTATCAATAAACTTGTAGGCGAAGAAAAAGCTAAAACAATGTCTATTATAGAAAGATTAGATTTGCTTTATGAAAATGATTATATTTTGATTAGTAAAAATGGGATACCTCGTTTTAAAGAATATCTTGATGAGATGATTGGAGTGCCATTTCAAGAGATATGGACAGATATTAATCCAATAAGTAGTAACTCAAATGAAAGAGTTGAAGGGAATTATCCTACTCAAAAACCTATCAAATTATTGAATAGAATAATAGAAGCAAGCAGTAAAGAGGGAGATTTAGTGGCTGATTTTTTCTGCGGCTGTGGAACTACAATAGATAGTGCAATAGAAAATAAAAGAAATTTCGTTGGTTGCGATATTTCTACATTGAGTATTGCAGTCGTTGAAAAAAGACTAAGAGAAAGAAATAGATTTTTAAAAAACAGAGATTTTGAAGTAGAAGGACTACCTAAAAACTTCGAACAAGCTCTAAAATTAGCAGAAGAAGATAAGTATAAATTCCAAGATTGGGCTATAGAATATCTTTTGAATGCTGTTTCTAATAGTAAAAAAACTGGAGATGGAGGTATAGATGGAAATTTTTATTTTCAAATACCACCAGAAACAGAAAGCAAAAGATGTATTATAGATGTAAAGGGTGGAAAAAATTTATCTATAACACAAGTCAGATCTTTTATTAAAACTTGCCAAGAGAATAACTGCGCTGGAATACTTTTAACTATGGAAAATATTACAGATGGAATGAAAACAGAGTGCCACGAACTAGGAACTATAAACAAGGATGTTTATAAATGCGATATAGTAAGTATAAAAAATGTAATGGAAGGCAAAAGACCTATTATTTTAGAATATAATATTACTTACAAAAAAGCGAAACAGGTAGCACAAAAACTATGAAAACTGTGCTAATACCCAACCTTTACGCTCATACTGGAGAATCCAATATAATCAATCCGCTATTTGCATGGACTTTAGATCCTAGTCTGCTGGTAATAACTGTTTTTGCTTATTTTTATTTCCGCGGTCTTATAAAATACCGTCGTAAGCAAAATCATAAATATCCCCTTTGGAGAACCGTTTGTTTTGTGGCTGGATTTTTTTTACTTGTTCTCGCCCTATGCTCTCCTATAGACTATCTAGCAGATAGTTATTTTTATTTTCACATGATACAGCATTTGCTAGTTGTTATGTTTTCTGCTCCATTAATACTATTAGGCTTACCTATACTACCTATTGTTTCTGGCACCCATAGTCACTTCCCAAAATTTGTAGGTCAAATTACTCGTTTAAAAATTTACCGCTCTTTGCTTGCTTTCCTTTCCAATCCAAAAATAGCCATTTTCTTTTATCTGGGAAATTTTTGGCTCTGGCATCTTCCTGTGTTTTATGATTTAGCTTTAACCTATGAATCAGCACATTACCTGCAGCATTTTTTAATGTTTATAAGTGCAGTTTTTTTGTGGTATTCTTTAGCAGCACCTATCAAAAAAAAAATTTCTTATTTTTATAGATTATTGTGGCTCGGACTACTTACGATTGCGAACTCCGCTCTTTCTGCTCTGATTACTTTCAGCACACAAGCAAGATATAACTATGCTGCAACAAATCAAGGTTTGTTATTAGATGCTACCAGCGACCAAAAAATTGGAGGTTTGATTATGTGGATTGTAGGCAATATGATGTTTTTATTGACTTTAGTGATTATCTTATTTGTGTTTTTCAAAAAAGAACAAGAAACTGAATAATGCAACTTAAAAAACTTTATCTAATAGACGGGGCAGCCTATATTTTTAGAGCCTATTATGGTTTTGGGGCAGATTTAACCAGCGCTAAAGGTTTTCCAACAAAAGCTATTTTTGGTTTTAAAAATATGATAAGAGGACTTTTAGAGAGAAACAAACCGCAATATCTTGCAATGGTTTTTGATCCCAAGGGTGATAGCTTCCGCAAAAAAATTTACTTTCCTTATAAAGCAAACCGTAGTGAAGCCCCTGAAGATTTAAAAAAACAAATTGAACCTATTTTTCAGTTTGTAGACCTGTTACAAATGACAACTATTTGCAAAGAAGGTTGGGAAGCTGACGATGTAATTGCAGAACTTTCTAGAAAATTTGCCAACGAAGTAGATGAAGTTGTTATTGTCTCTGGGGATAAAGATTTAACCCAGCTAGTCAATGATACTGTATCTATCTATGATAGTATGAAAAACATCAAACTACGCCGTGAAGAAGTAAAAAATAAATTTGCTATTTACCCCGAACAGGTTGCCGAATATTTAAGTCTTACAGGGGATAGCTCTGATAATATACCGGGAGCAAAAGGAATAGGTCCTAAAACCGCAGCTGATTTATTAAACCAATACAAAAATTTAGAGAATATATTCCAAAATTTAGAAAAAATCAAACCTTCTACCCGATTAAAACTAGAAGAATCTAAAAAAAATATAGAACTGAGTTTGAAACTTACCCAATTAAATCACCCCATAGTGCTAGATTATAAATTAGAAGATTTTCAATTAAAACCGAGTAAAACAGAAGAATTAAGAAATTTTTACTACGAGTATAGTTTTACTCAAGACGGCCTACTCAAACAAGGTTCAGGTGATCTTTCTGCAGATCTGAAAATTATAGATTCAAAAATAAAAGATAGAAGTGCTAAGTATAAACTCATCAATAATGCTGAAACCTTACAACAATATCTCACCCAAATAGAAACGAAAAAAATATTTGCTTTTGCTTTAAAATATATTTCTAAAGAAACCACTTCTTTAGTCATTCAAGAAGCAGAAATTGTAGGCATTGCCATAGCCGTAGAAGGTCTAGCAGCAGCTTATATTCCACTCGCTCACCAAGAAAAAATTCCCCAGTTAGAAATTCAAGAGACATTAGATGCCTTTAAAAAAATTTTTTCTAATCCAAATATTCGCTTTATTGCCCACAATCTCAAATACGAAATTTCTGTTTTAAAAAACTATAATATCACCCTCAGTAACCAATTAGAAGATACAATGTTGCAATCCTACCTTATAGATGCAGATGCCAATCGCCATAGTTTAGATAGACTAGCTCAAATACACTTAAACCATACATGCATTTCTTTTACAGAAATCGCCAAAGTGACAAGCAAAGGCAAGGGTAAAGTAAAAGAGCATTTAAGTTTTGAGCAGATTGAGATAGATAAGGCTCTACCTTACGCCTCCGAAAATGCGGAAATCACACTTAAACTTTTTCAAACTCTATCTCCTAAAATTCAAAAGCTTGAATTAGAAAAACTTTACCGAGAAGTAGAACTACCCCTAACGGGGTTGCTCTCAGAAATGGAAAGAAAAGGAGTGAAAATAGATGCACAGATTTTGGCGGATCTTTCTGTAGAAATCAAAAAAAATTGTGAAAAACTAGCTCAAGAAATTTACCAAATAACAGGCACAGAGTTTAATCTAAATTCACCCAAACAATTAGGAGAAATACTCTTTGAAAAAATGGGTATCCAAGAATTTAAGAAAAAAACTAAAACAGGTTACTCTACAGATTCTTCCATACTCACCAAACTCGCTAAAAAATATCCTATAGCTGCGAATATTGAAATATTTAGAGCCAGTCAAAAAATAATTAACACCTACTTAGATGTTCTGCCCAACCTAGTCCATCACAGCACTGGTAGAATACACACTTCTTACAACCAGACAGTGGCTGCAACAGGTAGGCTGAGTTCAAAGGATCCAAATCTACAAAATATTCCAATTAGAGGAAAAGAAGGTCCCCGTATTAGAGCTGCTTTTATTGCTTCCAAAGATTGTTATCTTATATCCGCAGACTATTCTCAAATTGAATTAAGATTGCTTGCTCATTTTTGCGAAGATGAAAACCTAATCCAAGCCTTTAAGCAAGATAAAGACATTCACAACGAGACCGCAGCTGCCATTTTTCAAGAATCAGAAGTTTCGGCAGATAAAAGAGCAATTGCCAAAGCTATTAATTTTGGGCTGCTTTACGGAATGGGAGCTTCCAAATTATCCGAAGAAATAGGAAGTTCCAGAAAAAAAGCCCAACAATTTATAGAAACTTACTTTTCTAAATATCCTACCATTAAAAATTTTGTAGAAACCAGTAAAGAAGAAGCAAGAAAAAAAGAATTTGTAACTACTATTTTAGGGCGTCGCCGAGCAGTAAAAGGCATCAACGACAAAAATCCTATGTTACGATCTGCGATGGAAAGAATCGCCGTCAATACGATTATACAGGGTAGTGCAGCAGATATTATCAAATTAGCAATGCTTAAAATAGCCAAACATTATAAAAAAGATCACCAAATGATTATGCAAATCCACGACGAACTGGTTTTTGAAGTTCCCAAAAAAGAAGCAGAATCAAGAATGCTTCTCATTAAAGAAAAAATGGAAAACGTCTATCCGCTCAAGGTTATTCTTAAAGTAGAGATTCAAAAAGGTGTTAATTGGAGAGAAGCCCACTGACTATTGATTTTATAGACTTGGGAAGTCTAAAAACAAGCACCCTATTTCTGTTGCCTAAATCTTGGCAACTAGAGTAAAAAATCCAGCCTTGCTTTTTAAAAAGATGAATGATTTTTTCTTTTTGCTGATAACCATGCTCTAAAACTAACCAACCATTAACCACCAACCATTTTTGCAATTCTTTAGCAAAATAGTAATAAAATTTTAAGCCATCCACACCTCCCCAGAGAGCTAATTTATCTTCCCAATTTTTGATTTCACTGGGTAGTTTGTTCATTTCTGAATCGCTCACATAAGGCGGATTAGAAAAAATCATTTCATAAGGTTTTTTAGGAGCCTTCTCGTTCAAAATATTAGTTTTTTTAAAAAGAATTTGAGAACCTATTTCCTCTAGTGCTGTTTTATGCAGTTTTAAATTTTTTTTGCTTAAAAAAATAGCATCGGCTGAAAGCTCCAATGCTGTGATTTCAACTTTAGAGCTACTAGCCAGACTAATACTGAGATTACCCGAGCCCGAACCTATTTCTAAAAGAGATTTTAAGCTATGTTTTTTAATAAGTTTCAAACATTCTGTTACAAGAACCTCGCTGTCTATCCTAGGAATAAGAACAGGTTTTTTGATTAAAAAATCTCGCCTGAAAAAATCTATTTTTCCCAAAATATAGCCTAAAGGCTCTCCGCTCTGGTATCTTTTAATAATTGCAAAAAGTTGTTTTTGTTTTGTTTGAGTAAGATTTTCATCAAAACTCATATAAAGCTGAGTCTTACTCATTTTAAGCAAAAATTTTAAAATAAACTCTATATCTGAATTTTTTATAGAAGAGCTTATTTTTTTAATTTCTTGAAATGCTTGTTGAATTTTCATTGAAGTCAGTTGATTAAGATGCACCTACTACATAGTAGAATGATTCGTCTTCTGTCTTAACGAACGCAAACTCATTTTTAGAATTTTCGCTGCTTTTGTTTTGTTTCCTTTTTTAGTATCTAGTATTTTTTTGATATAACCATCTTTGACTTCTGCTAAACTCAAACCTAAAGGCACTTGAAACATTTCTTCATTTTGAGACTGCTTAGAAACATATTGGAAAAGCGATTTTTTAATCATTTTTGCTTCTATTTTTCTAATTCCACTCGGTAGAAGCACAGCAATTTGGGTCATTAAATTTTTGAGTTCACGAACATTGCCCGACCAACTATACTGCTCTAGTAATTGAATGCTTTCCTGACTTAAATAAGGATAAGGAGGTTTATAATTTACCTCATTTAAAACTCTTTGCAAAAAATGCCAAGCCAAAAGACTAATATCTTCTTTTCTTTCTCTCAGAGGAGGTAAATGAATATTGAGAATATTAAGTCGGTAATAAAGATCTTCTCTAAACAAACCATCCGTTATTTTTTGTTTTAAATCATTATGGGTAGCAGCTATTACTCTTACATCTAAAGCAATATCTTTTTCAGCTCCTATACGAGAAACTTTACCTTCTTCTAAAACTCTTAAAAATCTGGTTTGTAATTGTAAAGGCATATCACCAATTTCATCCAATAATAAAGTGCCTTTGTTTGCCAATTCAAACTTACCTTTTTTTGTTCCAGCAGCCCCCGTAAAACTGCCTTTTTCATAACCGAAAAGCTCACTCTCAATCAGTGTTTCTGGTATAGCAGCACAGTTCACAGCCACAAAAGCACCTTCTTTTCTAGGGCTTAAAACGTGTATTGCACGAGCCACCATTTCCTTACCAGTTCCAGACTCTCCCATTATCAAAACAGAATAATTTGTCTTAGCTATCCGTGGTAACGTTTTTAAACCCTCTTTCATTTTGTTTGAACGAAAAAGCAAGAAATATTGTAAATCCTGCAATTCTGGTTCAAGACTCACCAATTGAGTAAGGCGTAAAGATAACTTTTTGCTAATTTCTTGAAACAAATTATCCCAATCTATAGGCTGCGTAAGAAAATCTGTGGCTCCCGCCTTGATTACTTCAAACGCTCCTTTGTAGTTCGGCTCTTTGGTGTAAAAATAACACAACCCGCCTACAGAATATTCTTGAAATAGACTCAAAAAATCTAAAGCGTCTTTACCATTAGCCAAATCATAATCAAAAAAAACGACATGCAAAGATTCTGTTTCTAAAATTCGTTTAGCTTGTACTAGACTAGTAGCTAAAAAAACTTCTGCTTTTTCTTTTTCTTTGAGTTTATTCTTAATTTTCCGCAAAAGAGAGCTATCAGCAGAAATAATTAAAAAATGGATTCCAGATAATATAGTTTTCATAAAATATAGAGACTGTTGAATTAGACATTCTAGTTCGGCTATACAGCGTTAAAAAAAAAAAATTTTTGTCTTGTCTAGCCTTCCTATAATGCCTAATTCAATAGTCTCATATAGAGATAAGTACTAGGCAAAAATATCCTATTAAATAAAAGAATACAACAAAAAAAAATTATTGACAAATCTTTTAAAAAAATGCTATCATTCACCTAACGCCAGATACTAGTATTAAATAGATACGAAAATCTCGCTCAATCTTGCTCTTTTTTGGAGCTTTATCCATAAGATTTTATGAAAAAACAATACGAATGCCTCCTTATTATCAACGGAACTCTATCAGAGGAGGAAAGGCAAAAGGCGGAAAAGCAAATTACACAAATATTTGCCAAATTCAACGCCAAAATTCTAGAAAAAATAGATTGGGGAAGAAGGAAATTAGCTTATCCTATGAAAAAAGTCCTACAAGGCTTTTATTATTTTTATTACATTGTAGTAGAAACCGATGCTTTAGCTGAAATAAGAATTCTTTTTGGCTACGAAGCCTCTATTTTAAAAAATATTTTTTTCTCCACATCAAACTGGCAAAAAGAAGCAACTCTTTTGAAACAAATAACAAAAGAGCCTAATCGCAATGTGGAAAAATTAATCAAAATTATCAACGAAGAATAAACGATGAAAAAAAGACGCGGCAGAGCTTTTCAACACCCCCAAAACAAAGGTTGTATTATCAGTGCCACTGGGATTGAAGAGATTAGCTATAAAGATGTAGAATTTTTGAAAAAATTTATCTCAGAAAAAGGAAAAATCATTCCTAGTAGAATTTCTGGAGTTTGTCATAGAAATCAAAAATATTTAACGAGCGCTATCAAACTAGCAAGAACTTGCGGGCTATTGCATTTTTCTAATAGTAAATACGATCCTTTTGCAGAAGAAGAATCTGGTACTGTGTTAGATTTAGATTTTTATTAATGCACAAAAATAAATGAAAGTATTTCTTAAAAAAACTGTTCCAAGACTAGGTAAAGCTGGAGAAAAAGTTTTGGTTAAAAATGGCTACGCTAGGAATTTTTTGATTCCTCAGAATATAGCTGTAGCTGTCAAAGACTCTAATTTGAAAATTTTAGAAAGACAAAAAGTAGTTATCTTTGAAGAAAAAAGAATCGCAACAGAAAAAGCCATTGATATTGCGAGTAAATTAAAGGGAGTTTTGTTAGAATTTCCCTTAAAAGCAAATCCAAGCGGTAAACTTTTCGGCTCTATTACCTCTAAAAATATTGTAAATAAACTACTAGGACTGGATATCCGTTTGGATAAAAAATGTTTGGATTTACCAACACCTCTCAAAGAAGTAGGACAGTATTCCATTGATGCAAAATTAACAGATGAAATAGTAGAAAAAATTAGAATAGTTCTTACCATAGAAAAAGAAGAAGAAGCCTCTCCTATTAAAAAGACTGTGGAAACAAAAATAGAGCCAATAGAAACTGAGCCAGTAGAAACCGAAACTGCAGAAACAAAAATAGAGCCAATAGAAACTGAGCCAGTAGAAACCGAAACTGCAGAAACAAAAATAGAGCCAATAGAAACTGATCCAGTAGAAACCAAAACTACAAAAAAAAACAAACCTACTAAAAAAGCTGCAGCAAAAAAAAAATAGATAGTCTGCAGTTTATTTTTCTATAAACAAAGAAACCTTTGCATTAGTGTTGTGATGGATTTCCTTTAAAGAAAAAAATTGATTCTTGTGATCGTGCCTACTCTGAAGTTTATTTTTTCAAAATCTTGCTACTGAATTACTGCTTTTTTCTTCATAAGAATTATTTTTTATTTTCCGAAAACAAAAGCAAATTTTCAGCAGTGATATTTTTCCCATCACTCAAAATCACTGCTCTTTCAATCACATTTTCTAATTCTCTAACATTACCTCTCCAGTGGTAATGGGTTAATATTTTTTTAGCGTCTGCTGCTAATTCTAAAGGAAACTTTTGATTTTGTTCGCCATATTTTTCTATAAAATGATCTATTAAAAGTTCCAAATCATCCTTCCTATCTCTTAGCGGTGGTATCGTCAGAGGAATAACATTCAAACGAAAATAAAGGTCTTCTCTAAAATTACCTTTTTCTACACATTCCTTCAAATTGAGGTTAGTCGTTGCAATAATGCGAACATCTAAATTGATTTCTTTACTATCTCCCAAACGAACAATCTGTTTTTCTTGGATTACTCTCAAAAGTTTTGACTGCAAAGAGGCGTCCATTTCACTCACTTCATCTAAAAGTATAGTACCTGCATTGGCTTGTTCAAATTTTCCTTTGTAGTCGTTAATAGCTCCAGTAAAAGAGCCTTTTTTGTGTCCGAAAAGCTCGCTTTCTAAAAGCGTGTCTGGAAGAGCAGCACAGTTCACTGCAACAAAAGGTTCATTTTTTCTGGAAGAATAAAAATGCAAATAGCGGGCTAATAACTCCTTTCCCGTACCACTTTCAGCTTCAATGAGAACTGTAGAATTTGTATCAGCCACAGTTTTTGTCATCTCTAAAATTTTTTCAAAATCTTTGTTATGGGTGATAATTTCGCGATAGATAGAATCATTATTTGCCACAATTTGATTAGTAGCTTTGAAGGAAGTTGTGTTTTTTTTTTCTACCTCTTTGCGGTTAGCAGTATCTAATAAAGCACGTTCTACCAAAAAAATGAGTGTATCAAAATTAAAAGGTTTTTCTACAAAATCAAAAGCACCTTT
Source organism: bacterium (assembly GCA_965216635.1). GTDB lineage: Bacteria > SAR324 > SAR324 > XYD2-FULL-50-16. The sequence continues at coordinate 602,260 of OZ244188.1, read as the reverse complement.
TTTCATAGCCTCTACTGCTATGGCAATCGTGCCGTGAGCAGTAATCATAATAACGGGTAAACTAAGCTGTTCTTTTTGAATATACTTAAGAATTTCCATACCACTTTGTTTCGGCATAGTCATATCTGTCAATACAAGATCGTAGCTACTGGCTACTAATTTAGTCAAAGCGGTTTCTACATTATGAGCAAGTTCTACTTCATAACCGCATTTTTCTAGCGATTTTTGTAGAGCAATACGCATCTCTATTTCGTCGTCCACTACTAGTATAGTCTTTTCTAAATCCATTATAAAAATTTCTAATTGATTGAAAGTTTTTTTGAATTAAAGCATAATTTAAGCAAGTTTTAAAAATTATAGCAATAAAAATTTATGCTTGAAGAAAATAAAGGAATTATTTTAAAAAAAATCAAAGGCTTTTATTACATACTAGATGCTCGAAAAAAAAATTACCAGTGCAAAATAAGAGCAAGATTGTTCCAGCAAAAAGATGGACAAAAACAACCTGCGGTAGGAGATATTGTGACTTTCCAAAAAAATGGTTGGATTACAAAAATAGAACCTAGAAAAAATCAATTGATAAGATTAAGACAAGATAGACCTCATGTATTATTTGCCAATTTGGATCAAATTTTTATTTTAGATTCTCTACATTCCCCAAACTACGAATTTGCCTTAGGTACTGCTTATGCTATCCAAAAAGAGAAAATTAAGCCTGTTTTTATTTTAACAAAGTCAGACCTAATAACAGAAAAAGAATGCCTTTTTCACCACAATTTTTATAAGCAAACAGGCATAGAGATCCTAAAGTTTAGTATTTATCAAAAAGACTCTATACCAGCCATACAAAAAACACTAAAAAACAAAGTCTCTGCTTTTTTCGGACAATCTGGAGTAGGGAAATCTAGTCTGCTCAATAGTCTGTTTCCAGAAATGGATTTAAAAGTGGCAAGTCTGCAAAAATCTCTACAAGGAAAACATACCACTACAAAAACTGAACTTTATCTTAAAAATAAAAACAGCCTCATAGCAGACAGCCCAGGTATTAAAGAATTTGTTTTTTATGAACTAGACAAATTGCATCTCGCAAAAAATTTTTTTCATTTTAAAGAATTGCCTGCAAAATGCCATTACAAAAATTGTCTACACCAAGCAGAGCCTCGTTGCGCTATCATACAAGCCGTGCAAAAAAAACAATACCCGACCGCGCTTTATCAAATCTATCTAGCACTACAGAAAAAACAAAAAGTTTGATAATAAATTTCATTCCTTTGCTATACACATAGCCTAACACTTTTTAAGACGGGCAACTTCATAAAAAAATATCAAAAATTTTGCTTATCAATTTCATTGTGCTATAATTACTAAAAAATCTCAAAAATTGAATTTCTTAAAAAACAATAACTACTCTAGTTTGTAAATATTCTATTAAACTTATGAATGATCTTTTTAAAAATCATAATAGTGAACCTGAATCACTTAATCAACGATTTGAAAATTTTATCAAAAACCCTAAATTTTCTAAATTTAGTTTTGCAAAAAAAGAACTTTCTAAAAAAACAACCAATTCTGATTGGTTTTTGAAATTAAAAGAATTAGCAAAACAAAACAATATACGTTTGTGGAATGAATTTATAAAATATCATAATGATAGTCATAGTACTTTAGAAATAAAATTTGAAAATCAACTTTTTGAACAAGGAAAATGTGATTTTTCAAATCTTATTTTTTGTAAAACAACATTCAGACAGGCCTCTTTTCAAGATGAAGCAAATTTTAAAAATACCACTTTTCAAAATACAATTGTTTTTCAAGAAACAAATTTTGAAAAAAATGTAGATTTTGAAAAAGCAAAATTTAAAAATTTTGCAAATTTTAGAAAAATAAAAATTGAGGGTGAATTTTATTTTGAGGAGAGTGATTTTAAAGACAATATTGATTTTAGTTATGGCAAAATTAAAAATAAATTTATTTTCACAAAAAAACCTGTTCTTGGAAAAGCTACATTTTCGGAGACAAAATTTGAATCAACAGTTGATTTTAGTGAGGCAAAATTTGAAGGCATGACTTTTTTTAAAAAAGCAGAGTTTAATGGATATACTTCTTTTGAACATGCTATTTTTTGTGAATACACTAGTTTTGCAGAAACAAAATTTAAAAATTTTATTTGGCAAGAAAATGAATATTTAAATTTTAAAAATGTTGTTTTTAAAAAACTAGCCAACTTTGAATTTGCTGAATTTAAACAACCTGCAGAATTTAAAGATACTCGCTTTATAGGAGATACTTATTTTAATGATACAAATTTTAAAGTTGGAGAATATGGTACGATAGATTTTTCAAAAGCAAAATTTAAAGGGAATGTTACTTTTGCTGCTTTTAAAACGGACAAGTCAGCAAGCTCTGATTTGTGTTTTAGGAAAACTCTTTTTACAAAGGAAGTTGATTTCCGTAGAAGAAACTTTACAAGTGATATCAGCTTCAATGGAGCTAAATTTACCAATTATTTACCAAAATTTTCTGCTGAGAAAGAATACAACCTAAATTATTTAGATTTTTATAAAATAAAACTTCCTAATCCAAAAGAGTGCCTCAGCGAAAACCCTAAAAAACTTCTTATTATTTTAGAGAAAATTGCTCACCAAAATTACGAGGATGATTTAGAGATTAAGTTGTTTATATTAAGAAGAAAATTAACTAAATTTATTCCAAGAAAAATTTTAATTTTTCTCTATTGGGTTTTCGCAGATTACGGTAGAAGTGCTTTCCGTCCTTTTATTTGGTGGGTTAGCTCAATTTTAGGTCTTTCAGTTATTCTATCCTGTGAAAGTAAATATAAATTTGATTTTTGTGATGCACTCATTGTTGTCTTTAATAACGCTATACCTTTTGTAAATATGTTTGCAGAAAAAACTCAATCTATTTCTAATAATTATTTTAGAATACAAGAAATATCAAAACTTTATATCTGGATTTTTTCTATACATAGTATATTTTCTATAGTGATGATTTTTCTTTTTTCTTTGGCAATTCGGAATTATCTTAGAATTAGATAATTTTTGAACCGTAGTATAGCCGAACTAGAATGTCTAAAAATATTTAGAATTAGGCATTATAGGAAGGCTAGACAAGGCAAAAAAAACAATACCCAACCTGACTTTATCAAATCTATCTAGCACTACAGAAAAAACAAAAAGTTTGATAATAAATCTCATTCCTATAAAATAATAATTTTTATAAAACATAACTTATGAAACTTCCAGAAAAACTTTCTACCATTGCTGAAAAATACAACCCTACCTTGCTTAGTAACTGTTTTAGTTATTTCGACAATCCTCTTTATCTAAGCTATTCATCATTTGTTAATATAACAACACACCAAGAATGGTTTTTAAATTTAAAAAATCTCACAAAACAAAATGATGTGGAATTATGGAATAATTTTATAGAATTTTGTCTTACAGAAGATGAAGATTTTTCTATAGATTTTTCTGGTTGCATTTTTGAAAAAAATGACTGCGATTTTTCAAATCTGGAGTTCCCTAATATAAATTTTGAAAATGCTATTTTTGAGAATGAAGCAAATTTTAAAAATGCTACTTTTAAAGATTCTACAAATTTTGAAAACACTATTTTTACAGACAAAGTTAATTTTGGCTTATCTACTTTTAAAAAAAAAGTGGATTTTGAAAACACTACTTTTGAAGATGAAACGAATTTTGGAAAAGCTATTTTTGAGAATGAAGCAAATTTTGAAAATGCTACTTTTAAACATATGGCATTATTTCGTGATACAAAATTTTTAAAAACTGCTGATTTTAAAAAAACTATTTTTCAACAGCGAACAATATTTACTCTGTCAATATTCAAGGAAGAAATAAATTTTAAAGATAGTAAATTTCAAGATAATATTTATTTTGATGGCAGTACATTCGGAGGAGATTTTTTTTTCACAGAAAAACCCGTTATTGGTGAAACTTCATTTGCTCGAACGAAACTTAATACCATAGAAACTCCATATAAAAATACAATATTTAAAAACAAAGCTGATTTTAATAACGCAGAATTCAAAGGAAAAGCTGATTTCTGTCACGTAGAATTTGAAGGTGCTACTTTTTTTAAAAATGCTAATTTTTGTGAATATACTAATTTTGAAAAAGCAAAATTTGAAAATAGTTATGCGGATAAAGTTCTCTATTTAGATTTTGAAAATGTTACTTTTAAAAAAACAGCCAATTTTAATCGTGCTGAATTCCGATGGCAAACAAATTTTAAAGAGGCTACTTTTAAAGGTGAATCATATTTTGAACAAACATTTTTTAAAACATCAGTTGATAAAAAAATAGATTTTTCAGGGACAACTTTTGAAGACAATAGCTATTTTACTTTTCCAACAAAAGAAAGCAATTCAAAAGAAAAAGATATGTATGCTGAATTGAATTTTGAAAAAGCTATTTTTAAAAAAAAGACTACTTTTCATAGGAGAAAATTTTTTGGAGATACGAGTTTTATTGATGCTCAATTTTATTATCCTCCTGCTTTTTCTTCTGAAGCAGAATACAATCCAGATTTATTAAATTTCACTAGAACTAAACTGATTCTTAGCAAAACACCGCAAACTCGCTATCTTTATGGGAAAAACATAGATTCTAAAAAACTTACGCGAGTGAGAAACTTAAGAAAACTAGCGGGACAGATTAACGAACACGATTTTGAGGTTGATTTGTTTGTTTTGGAAAGACTTATGAATAGTCGTATCAACTTTGAAAATAAAAATTTTTTATTAAAATTGTTACAACAGGGCTTAATTTTTCTCTATTGGGGGTTAGCGGATTACGGTAGAAGTGCTTGGCTTCCTTTGTTTTGGCTATCAATCTCTATTTTAGGTCTTTCAGGATTTTTATCCTATTGTAGTAAATATAATTTTAATTTTTGGGATGCTCTCACTGTTTCTGCAACCAATGCTATACCTTTTATAAATAGGTTTTCAGAAAAAACTCAATCTATTTTTGATAATTATTTTGGAATGCAAGGAATATCAAATCCTTATATTTGGCTTTTTTCTATACACAGCCTGTTTTCTATAGTAATGCTTTTTCTTTTTTCTCTGGCAATTCGGAATTATTTTAGAATTAGATAATTTTTGAACCGTAGTATAGCCGAACTAGAATGTCTAAAAATATTTAGAATCAGGCATTATAGAAAGGCTAGACAAGGCAAAAAAAACAATACCCAACTGCGCTTTATCAAATCTATCTAGCACTACAGAAAAAACAAAAAGTTTGATAATAAATTTCATTCCTATAAAATAATAATTTTTATAAAACATAACTCACTAAAACAAAGTCTCTGTGTTTATTATCTTTTGTCTGGTTTGACTAGAATAGTTTCCAACAAATTTCTGCTTTTTTTTCTTGTTTTTAAAAGTATCTTTTACGATATGTAACTCTTTTTCTTTTAACCATGCTCCAGATTCTTCTACAAAATTGTCTAACCTCTTTTGGGTTTGTTTTAAATAATTTTCAGAAATATCTATGCCACTGAAATTATGTCCAATAAGTTTTGCTGCCACTAAAGTTGTACCGCTCCCACAATAAGGATCTAACACTAATTTTTTAGAAAATTCTCCCTCCGATGGTTTTTCTAAAAGAGAAAAAATAATCCTTAAGGGTAAAGTCAAAGGAAAAGGTGCAGGATGAGGATTGTTTCTTTCAGGGGAAAACCTCCAAATAGAAGTTAGTTTAGCGTGTTTTGATTGCAATTCTTTTCCAATCTTATTATCTTTTAACGGTTTATAAAGCCAATAAATTCTCTCTTCTATTTGCCAAAAACGCCAACCTCGTATGTTTGCAGCAAGATTTCTGTCCCAAACAATTTCCTGCCTAACACACCAATCCGTTTTCATTAACCAGTTCATAGGATGTAATAATTCTCCTTTTTCCCAGCGAATTTTATGATTATAAAAAAAAGAAGATCCTGACTTGGTAATACGGAATAGTTGATTTAAGACTTGTATTTGCTCTTCTTGATAAATTTTTTCTTCCTTTTTATCACTTGCTTTTTCATAGACAACATTACGAACTAACCAGCCTTTCTTATTTTCCTGTTTATTGTAAGGAGGTGAAGTAATCCCTAAATCTATAGAATCAGCTGGTAGTTTTTTTAAAGCCGTGAGTGTGTCTGCACAAATGAGTTGTTTCATAATTCCTTTAGGAGATTTTTAAAACTTTTTTAAATATTCCCAAAATTTAAGCAAGAAAAATTTTTTGTTCTTTACTAAATTTTTTTTATCACAATAAATAATTTTGACTTTTTTGCTTTCTATGAAATTTTTATAATCAAAACTTGCTGAACGTAGATAGTTATTAATTTCATCTCCTTTAGGAAATTTTTTTTTTAATTTTTGTTCTAAATTCATTAAAAAAGGTTTAGTGGAGAAAGGAAACTCTAACAAATAAATTAGTTTGCCGTCTATAAAACCGCTAATTAACATCTGGGGTTTTGCTTTCTTGTCTTTCTCAAAACGATTCCAAGTATAATCTGTAAAATCACCTACTCCATTCAATTTTCTAATATATTTTCTGTTTCCTAGTTGATAGTCTTCAAAATCTTGACTATAAAAATTTTTAGGTTTGGCTTCACAGGAAATAGCCTTTCCAGAAGTGTTATGCTTAAATCCGTTATAGCCAATTTTATTACTACTATGAGTATAGCCTGCGATAGATACAGTTAAGTATTCTCTAAGAGTAGATGAATTTTTGTCGTTTACGTAGGTTGTTAGCAAATCTGTAAAAATAGCTATTAGCGTATCCTTAGAAAGATTGTGCAACTCTGAAATATACTGAGAGTGTTTGTCTGTGCTATAAGACTTTATAATTTTTGAAAGAGTTGCGTTCATTTTATCAATGGAACACGCTAATTCAGTAGTTCTTTTATCTCTGGCAATTCGGAATTACCTTAGAATCAGATAATGATTAAAAAATAAAAATTTCTATATGAAATTTTAAAAAAATAACAAGTAAAAAAATACTGCTACCTGTTACTAATTAGATTAATTACTTTACTTAAAGCTACCGTCAATAGCACCTCTATGGTTGAAGTTTTTTAAAAAAATTTTATTGCTCTAAAGCAATCAAAATATAACTCTTATTTTTTGTCAACTAGTTCTTTTATTTCTTCTATAAGAATAGCTGCTAAATGAACCGTATCTTTAGAATTTTTTACTAAAAATTCTTCGCTAGAATGGATTTTTTCTAAAATACCTCCAGCTTTGAATTGGAAAAAATCACCTTTAAATTGCGAAAATTTCTTGTAATTTTTTAATACCACACCGTAGACTTCCCATTTTAGACTATTGAGGTTTTGTAATAACAAACCTATATGTTGTTTGCCGTAGTTAGAAGAGAGTTTAATAGTAGTCAACCTTTTTCCCATCACAAGACCTAACAGACGGCTTATTTCTTGAGACAGATATTCTGCATCTTTTTGATTCAATTTTTGGTTGTGCATTAGATAAACTGTCTCCAATGGAGTTTCTATGTTTTCAAAATTCTCAAAAATGTTTTTTAAGCTTTCTGCGTTGCTATTTTTTTGAATGCCCTGTTGGTTAAGAAAAATAGACAGATAGGTTTTTTTCAATAAAGGTTGATAAAGTTTCACCAAAGAAAAATTAATTTTTTCTGTTGGTAAATTCAGCAAAATCCAAAGAGTAATTTCTTTAAGAAATGTTTCCAATTTATAAAGCAATTTATAAGCATCTGGCAGATTTTTACCTCCATGTTTTGTAAAAATGAATTCGCGAATTTGGTCTGCTTCAAAAATATCGTTGGCTATCATATAAGCCTGCATAATCACAACATAAGGGCGATTGCTCCATCTATTCATTAGATAAAGAAAAGGAATACCAAACTGGTTGATATTTTTATTGATTAAAACAGTAGTGACTATTTCTCTATAAAGTTGGTGCTTGTATTTTAAAAGAGGAAATTTTTTCGCCATACTAGCAGGAAAATATCCTACAAGATACTTTTGACAATAATCTTCATCAGGCAGAAAAGAAGGCAAAAGTTCTCTATAAAAAAACATTTTTGTATAACTCAAAAGACTACAAAGATAAGGACGAGGAATACCCAAACCCTTTTCTAAAATAAATTCTTCTGTGAGTAGCTCTTCTTTTTGAGGATCTATAAGATTGTTTTCCACTAAAAAATCTACGAGTTCAATATAATAGTCTAGGTTTTTTTGAGCGTCTAGTTTAGAAAAACTCAATAGATAGCTCTGGTGACGATTATTTAAAAGACAGGATTCGGTGACTTCATCGGTAAAATCTGCTAATAATTTAACCCGTTCTTTTTCGTTTTTAATCAACTTGTTTTCCATCAACTGTCTTAGCATAATTTTAATATTCACTTCGTTATCCGACATATTTACACCCGCAGAATTGTCTATGGAATCTGCGTTAACTCTGCCTCCACTGAGTGAATATTCCAACCTCGCACTTTGGGTTAAACCAAGATTTCCGCCTTCTCCAATAACTTTAGCTCGCAACTCTGATGCATCTACTCTCACAGAATCATTACTTGGGTCACTAACATCTGCATGGCTTTGATTTTTTGATTTAATGTAGGTGCCAATTCCTCCATTCCAGAGTAAATCAATTTTAGCAGTAAGCAATAATCTAATTAATTCCTCACCGCTCACTTTAGATTTTTCTGTTCCAAGCATTTCTTTTAAATCCTTACTTAAAGCAATAGATTTAGAGCTTCTCTCAAAAATCCCTCCGTCCTTACTGATAAGTTTTTTATTATAATCTAACCAACTGGTGCCTGTTGTGTCAAAAAGTCTTTTTCTCTCCTTCCAAGCAGAATCATCTTTAGGTGGGTTAGGATCTATAAAAATATGGATATGGTTAAAAGCTCCTTTGAGTAAAATTTTCTTGCTGAGTAGCATTCCATTTCCAAAAACATCACCTCCCATATCGCCAATACCTACAACAGAAAAATGCTCGTTTTGAATATCCAAACCTAACTCAAAAAAATGAATACGGACGCATTCCCATGCACCTTTTGCAGTGATTCCTACTTCTTTATGGTTGTACCCAATAGAGCCACCAGACGCAAAAGCATCACCTAACCAAAAGCCTTTTGCATTGCTGATTTCATTTGCTACATCGGATAGATGAGCTGTGCCTTTATCTGCAGCTACAACTAGATAAGGATCATAATCATCGTAGCAGATTACACTTTCGGGACGCATTACTTTTTTTTCTTCTCCATAAGTAGCGGCAAAATTACCGGTTAAAGACAAAAGGGCTGAGATAAACCTACGATAGTGTTTTTCTACAACGACAAACATCTGCTCTCTTGTATTGAATTTTTCTTCTATGACAAAACCCCCTTTAGAGCCTTCGGGAACAATCACCGCATTTTTAAGCATCTGCGCAGACATCAACCCCAATACTTCTGTTCTAAAATCTTCTTTTCTGTCAGAAAAACGCAGACCTCCTCTAGCAATTTTACCACCTCTTAAATGAATACCCGACATGTCTACACCATAAACAAAAATTTCATATAAGGGTTTAGGATTTCTCATCATTAAAACTTTAGCGCATTCTATTTTGAAAGCTAGAGCCTCTTCTATTTTTCTGGTATAATAATTGGTTCTCAGCATCGACTCCATAAAATTAAAAAAATTGCGGAAAATAGTATCTTCTGTAAGAGTCTTCAATTGACTAATTTTTTCTAAAATTTTATTTTTGCACTTTAGCAATTTTTCTTCTCTATTTTTTTGCGCATCTTTAGTAGGCTGAAACTTAATTTCAAAGTATTCCATCATGCTACTAGCCAGCTCAGGTTCAGAAAGAACAATATTATCTAAAAGGTTACTATCAATGCTAAATTTTAACTGATACATATATTTTTTAAGAGCTGTGAATAGATTAGCCTGTTGAAAATCAAATCCCGCACAGGTAATAAGCCCGTTGAGATTTTCGTTCGCCAATCTGCCTTGTAGTAGGGCAAGTAATGCTTCACTGAGGTTGTTTTTAAAAACCTTTCTTTGCTCTTTTCCCAATTTTTTATGCCCCACTTTATAGGTATGTTTGCGACAGGTTCTGCCTTCAATGATTAGACGGTAAGAATCCTCTTTGATAACCTTCAATGAAAGGTGTTGCAATTTAGGTAAAATTTGACTGAGCAAATATATCTGGTCTGTATAAAGAATAATGCGAGATTGATCTTCTTTTAATTCAATCACATCTACAGATTCTTGGTTGTTATCCAATAATTCATTGAAATAAGACATATCATGAGTAGCCCGTTTCACTCTATGAGCAGCCTGAAAAACTTGATCAAATACTTTTTGGTAACGGGCTTTATTTTTAGAAGCATCCGAAGTGCTAAAATTGTCATCTATGGCATAAACTAAAGATTGCTCCCATTCTTCAAAAATCAATTTTACCTGTCCTTCTATAATAGCCGTATTGATTTTGCTAAAATCTTTATGCACGCAAGGCAAAAAGAATACAAAATGGCACTGCACAACTCCACCATAACTAAACCAGTAAGCCTTATTTATAGGATGCTCTACACAGGCTTCTACTAATTCTGTAATTCTTCCAAAATCTTTATTGACTAAGGTATCTACTGGAATATAGACTACAAAACGAGCGTAGTTTCTGTTTTTTAGGTAATAAACAACTGTTTCTATTTGCGAAAGTTCCCAAATAAAAGAGCTTTGATTTAAAAGAATACGAATTTCATCTTTTTCCATACGAAAGCATTCGTATTTAGGAAAACCATTGAAAAAATCTCTAATAGTTTTATAAGCGTAACTATCCTGTTTTAAAGCATCGTCTTCCAAAATAATATTCATCAACTTGTAGGAAACCAGAGGAATTTTCATAATATCCAGCAGTTTAGATGCTTTGGTGAATAAACAAATCAAACAATAAAACCGCTCCTCTTTTGCTTCGTGCTCCCTACTAATAATATAAACCAGCGGCTCTGATGTGTGAATATCAGAAATATGTTTAGATTCTATAAAAACAACAGACAAATCACTTTGTTTAAAACTCACAAGATGCTCTTGCAATTCTGCTAAAAACCTGTTTTCGTTGTTTTGTTGGTTATAAGCAAAAAGTCCTTGATTTTTATAAAAATCTTTCCACTCCAAAGATTTATTTGCTTTAATTTTACTGGAAACAAGACTATTTAAACCCAAAAGAATCATATTTTCTTTTGCAATCCATTGATAGAGACTATGTCTTTGCACTCCTCTTTCGCCATCCGTAATAGAATGATTTGCTGCTATATTCAGTAGCCTATTTTGGACAGCAGAAAAATCATCCGTCGCTGCAATAAGGCTTTCCAAGATAGTAGAAATTTCCTTTTGCATTGTTTTCATCGCCTTTTCTTGAGTGTAAGAGCAACCCAACATAATAATCACAAAACAGTATTTTTCTGTTTCTTTTGGGTTGCCATTTTCTACGATAGAAAATTTACCTCCTTCTTTAGCAACAGAAATAACTGGATGGATGAGTTGGATAGTGTTGAAGTATTGTTTCTTAAGAAAATAATGTTGCAGGCTATCTACAATAAAAGGTCTATTTTTTAAAATCACTTCCGCTGTCAAACGATTGCTATAAGCTTCATTTTTAATTCCAATATCACGACTCACACGGACATAGAGTTTTTGATCTAAACTTTTAACGAATTTATTATAAAGATCCTTGTGATAGTTATAAAAATATTCAATTTTTAAGATATTTTTTAAAAATGTATAGGAATACTCCGATACAATTTTTTCACAAAATACAAAAAAACCAACATCCCCTTTTTTATGGGATTTCTTTAATTGCTCCAACGTTTGTTTGATCAGTTTTTGTCTCTCTGCACCTTGGTTGGTTAAGCTTTGTTGTTTTTTCATTTTAATTATTTTATGATAAAGTTTTTATACTATTATAGACTTTTGAATTTGCATTCTGTTTAGCCTATGCAGCGCCAGAAAATTTGTAAAAAATGCTCACATACTAGCGTGTATGCTCCGCTGTTTTACAAATTTTCGCCTTGCCTAGCCGTCACATCAGCGAAATTCAAAGCTCTATAAAATTTACTACTAATTTTTAAAATTGACAGTCCATATCACACCCTTTCAGCCAGAAAATTTAAATTCTATCTGTGAGCTAGAACTAAAAAATATGCCTAAAGACACTGCTCTTCCCAAAGAACAACTCCATTCTATTCTATCTCACCCAGACACAGTAGCATACTGCTTAAAAAATGACAAGACCATTATAGGTTACATAATCCTTAAAATTGAAAAAATCAAAGGCTGGATGGATATTATTTCTATATCCATTGAAAAAAAATATCGCAGAAAAGGATGGGGCGAAAAAACTATCTTGTTTTCGCAAGAAATCAGCAAATCCATCAAGCTAGACGCTGTGGTAGTGCAACTAAATCAAAAAAATAAAATTGCCACTGCTTTTTTTAAAAAACTAGGTTTTGAAATTACTAAAAAATTTGATAACTATCTAGCAGAAAAAGAAAAGGGTTGTGAGATGCGGTTAGAATTAACAAAATAAAAAAAACTATGAAACCCACAGTCTTTATAGATGGTAAAAGCGGCACTACAGGTTTGTTAATAGAAGAAAAACTAGCGAAGCAAAAAACAATTACACTATTACAGCTAAAAGAAGCAGAAAAAAAAGATACAAAAAAAAAAAAAGAAATTATCAATCAATGCGAGCTAGTAATTTTATGCCTGCCCGATGCTGCTGCTAAAGAAACGGTTTCACTCGTGCAAAACCCAGCCACAAAAATCATAGACGCTAGCACAGCCCATAGAGTCCATCCCGATTGGGTCTATGGGTTTGCAGAAATGAGTCACGGGCAAAGAGAGCAAATTCAAACAGCAAAATACATCAGCAACCCTGGTTGTTACGCTTTGGGAGTTATTTCTTTGCTACGCCCTTTAAGAGAACAAGGCATTCTCACACCCGACAACTGCTACTTTATTTCCGCTCTTTCTGGTTATTCTGGTGGTGGTAAAGATTTAATCGCAAAACACTTGACTGTTCACAACAAAAAACAAATTCCCACTCAAGCCTACGCTTTAGCACAAAACCACAAACACCTGCCGGAAATCACAAAATACTCACTACTCAAAAACAGCCCACATTTTTTCCCCCTAGTAGGAAATTTTATGCAAGGAATGATAGTGCAAATTCCCCTATCTAAAAACACAACAGGTAAAAATTTGGATTGGAAAAGAATACAAGCCTGCTACCAAGGACGTTACAAAAACGAAACCTTTATTTCAGTATCCGAAATAAACGACGAAACTCTACTGCAAGATGGTTTTTTAAACCCCTGCCTTTGTAATGAAACCAACCAATTAAAAATTGCCATTTATGGCAACGAAGATAGATTTTCTTTAATTGCTATTTTAGACAATCTTGGTAAAGGCTCCTCTAGCTCCGCTGTCCAGAATATGAATCTTATGCTAGGATTTACCGAATAAATAATAAAATTGTAAGAGATATTTTTATAAAAAAAGTGAAAAATTCTCTTTTTTTCATTTGTTTTTGAATTTGCCAAATAGGACAAAACCTGCTGTGACGGCTAGCCAAATGGTTAGAACAGGTGCGAAAAAAATTTTTAGCTCGCTGGAATATCGTAGTGAAAAACACTCTATAATTTGCATTTAGCGAAAGCGAAGTGTAAAAGCTCCAGTGGAGCTTTTACTATAACCCTTATGAAATAGATAGCAGTAAGAGGATATTTCAAGAGTTAAATTTTTTTTTTAACGGCGTATAGCAAAACACTGCAAAACTTAAAGTTAATACAATATAGACTGCAAAAGCTCCAGTGGAGCTTTTGCTAAATCCTGTATAGAGTGAAAGCAATAAGCCTGTTTTGCTGAACTAGAATTAGGCATTATAGGAAAGCTAGACAAGGCAAAAAAAAATTTAGCTCGCAGGAATATATGTAATATTTCAAGAGTTAAATTTTTTTTTTAACGGCGTATAGCAAAACACTGCAAAACTTAAAGTTAATACAATATAGACTGCAAAAGCTCCAGTGGAGCTTTTGCTAAATCCTGTATAGAGTGAAAGCAATAAGCCTGTTTTGCTGAACTAGAATTAGGCATTATAGGAAAGCTAGACAAGGCAAAAAAAAATTTAGCTCGCAGGAATATATGTAATATTTCAAGAGTTAAATTTTTTTTTTAACCGCAGTATAGCTGAACTAGAATTAGGCATTATAGGAAAGCTAGACAAGGCAAAAAAAAAATTTAGCTCGCAGGAATATATGTAATATTTCAAGAGTTAAATTTTTTTTTTAACGCAGTATAGCTGAACTAGAATGTCTAATTCAGCTAATTTATTTTCTTTCTATCTCCGCACCTATATCTTGCAACCTCTGTTCTATTTTTTCGTAACCTCTGTCAATTTGGTGGATATTAAAAATTTGACTTTCTCCTTTGGCGCAAAGAGCTGCTATCAACAAAGCCATCCCTGCCCTAATATCAGGCGAAGTAAGGGTTTCTCCGTGTAAAGGAGTATGTCCGCTAATCAAAGCACGGTGTGGATCGCAAAGCACTATTTGTGCTCCCATACTGATGAGTTTATCCACCCAAAAAAGTCTACTTTCAAAAAGTTTTTCAAAGATAAGCAAATTCCCTTTACACTGCGAAGCAGTCACTACCATAATACTGATTAAATCTGCTGGAAATCCGGGCCAAGGCGCATCGTCTATTTTGGGGATTAAATTTCTATCATCGTAGCAAATTGCCATTTCTTGGTTTTTTTTAACGATTAAATCTTCTCCTTGTTTTTCTACTACAATACCAAGTTTACGAAAAGTGGGAAGGATTAAACCTAAATCGGCCAAACAACCTTCTAAAATAATAATTTCAGATTGTAAAGTAGCTGCTAGACTAATAAAAGAGCCTATTTCTATATGATCTGGTGCTATTTTATAGACTGTTCCTGTTAGACTATTCACACCTTCAATCGTCAAAAAATTACTACCTATACCATCTATTTTAGCTCCCATTTTTTGCAACATTTTACATAAACCTCTCACATGCGGTTCGCAAGCAGCGTTGTAAATAGTGGTCGTACCTGTAGCTAAAACAGCAACCATTATCAAATTTTCTGTTGCCATCACACTCGCTTCCTCTAAAAGAATATCTGCTCCTTTGATTTTTTTCGCTTCTAAGTGATAAATTTTACCTTTTCTTGTGTAGGAAATCCCCATTTTTTTGAGTGCCAAAAAATGACTGTCTAGCCTTCTTGTTCCGATGCTATCTCCACCGGGTAAAGGAATTTCTACCTTTCCAAAGCGGTGCAAAAGAGGTGCGAGTAATAAAAAAGATGCTCGTATGTTTTGGCAAAGCTCCACTGGTAAGGAAATTTTTTTAATATCTACAGCTTTGAGTTGTTGGCTATTTTGTTCAAAATGGCTGATTTCTACACCTAAAATTTCTAAAATTTTATTCATAGAAAGGACATCTAAAATCTGAGGAATATTGTGTAAAATCAAATTTTCTTCTGTCAGCAAACTAGCTGCTAGAAGAGGAAGAGCTTCATTTTTATTGCCAGCAGGTCGGATAGAACCAGAAAGAGTTCTGCCTCCTTGGACTATAAATTTTTGTCCGTTAGTCATACAATTCTACTTAATAAGTTTTCTAACTTAGCAACCCTAGAACCTTTAATGGCGAGCACGCTATTTTTGGTAAATTCTTTTTTTATTTTTTGTAGCAGATTTGCTTTGTCCCCAATAAACTCTATTCTGGTAGATTCTTTACTGGTAGCTTCTTTACTGGTAGATTCTTTACTGGTAGATTCTTTACTGGTAGATTCTATTTTAGCAAATTCTATAGAGTTTAGCTTGGATAGCTGCTCTGCCAAAATTTTTCCAGTCTTGCCACTAAAATAAATTTTATCTATACCCTTAGGGATATTTTTTTTTAAGTATTTTACCGTTGTTTTTAAATCCTTTTCTAATTCTGCTAAAAAACCAATCACTACAATTTTTTTATATCCCGTGCAAAGCGCAACGGTATTTAGCAAGTTAATTACAGAATTTGGGTTGGCGTTATAACTATCATCTATAATAAAACGATTATTTTTTCTAGCTAAAATTTTCATTCTACCTGCTACTGGACTCAATTTTTTTAGTCGCGTTTTTATTTGTTGCCAACTCAATCCTAAAGCATCCGCTACCGCTAGGAGCATAGAAATTGTTTCTTTTAAGTGATAACCCAAAACGGAAAAATCTAGTTCTTCTTTGTTTTGCTTAAATTGAATTTTGCATAAAGTTTTTTTTTTTTTTAAATTTATTTTTAATAGATCGCAGTTATAAGAAGATGCAGCACCAAATCTAGATAGTTTTTTTTGCTTAGGCTTAGGAGTAATGCTAGAGCTATAAAATCCTCGTTTTAGACGGGACGAAGAAAAAATAGCTGTTTTTTCTTGGTAGGTTGTTTTGAGATTTTTGAAGTATTTCAAATGGGCAAGCCCTACATTGAGTAGAACAGAATAATGAGGTTGAATAATATTGACGAGCTTGGCAATTTCTCCTTTTTCTGAAGTTCCCATTTCAAGCACAACAAGGTTTTCTTTTTTTAAAGACAAAAGACTTATGGGGCAGCCAATCAAATTATTAAAACTCCCATAACTCTCCAAAACTTTATATTTTTTTGCTAAAACTGTAGCTAACCAATTTTTTGCCGTAGTTTTTCCGCTGGAGCCAGTGACAGCTACAATTTTACCTGAAAAATTTTTTGCTACAAAACTAGCAATTTTGTGTAGAGCTTCTCTGCTGTTTTTTACTTTTAAAATAACAAAACCGATTTTTGCAGGTGAATTAAATATTTCTTGAAACGCAAAAGATTTTTCTATAATTACCAAGCGAATGGGACTTTTTTGTAACTGCTTTAAGTAGGAGTGTCCATCTGCCCTTTTTCCTTCTACTTGCTCGCCTTTCCAACAAAAAAAAATTTGTTCTTTTTTTAGAGTTCTTGTATCAAAAGCAGCACCACACAAAGTTTTTCTCCAATCTTTTTCTTGCCATTTTTGGGGAACAAAAAAGCATTCTGCTTGCGTGATTTTTTGTATTAGCTGAGGCGTTAACATATACCTAAAGATCTCGGGTAGTTTTAGCTGTTGTATTTTTAGCTAGGGGAATTTTTTCTCTAACCTTTACAAGCAATGTATCTAAATTATGTTTAGTGCTTTTATCTAATTTTTTAAATTGGGAAGTATTTTGCTGCATCCAGTAGTCTAGCTCGTTTTTTTTCACTAACTCTTCTAAAAAAGGTTCTAACAATATAGAGTGAATAGCTAAAGAAGGAAGTAGGTATTGAGAAAGTTCTACAGCTTTTTCTTTTTCGTCCGCCGCAAGTAAAGCAAGGCTAAGTTTTTTGATAAAAAGCACATCTCCTTCTAACCATAGCTTAGATTGTAGAATATACTTATAAGCGTGGACAAAACTTTTATGATCCATAGCAATTTCTGCTAATCTAAACCAAGCCTGATTATGATCTTTTTGAATCTTAACAACAAGCCTTAAAGAATCAATCTCGTTGGAACTGTCTTTGTTGAATTGAAAATTTTCTGCTATTCTTAAAATAAGTTTGATGTTTTCTTTCTCTATTTTTGGATTGTATTTTAAGAGATCCCAAGCCTTTAAAATTTTATTTTGTTCTAAATAGATTTTTCCTAGTTCATAATTATTGTCCCAATCGTTAGGTTTTAAGCTATGAATTTTTTGGCGGATTACAGAGTTTTCATTGGGAAGTTGGTTTTTTTCTTGGATAGCTGCTATTTTTTTAAGAGCAAAAATATTATCAGGATCCAGCTTTACTACTTTTTGAAAAAGCTCTAAACTTTTCTTGCTATCCGATTCTTCTAAACAACCAGCCAAATATTTTAAAGTCTCTATATCTTCTGGTTCTTGAGCTAGAATTGTTTTAAATAATTTTGCAGCCTCTTTGAATTTGCCTTCTTCGTATAAAAATTCTGCATAATTAAAATTAAAATCAATGTTATCGGGTTGTATTCTCAACGACTTCGTATAGTAATCGGAAGCCTTTTTTGTGTCACCAAGTGCTTGCAGGCAGCTTGCAAAAGCATTCAGTAACCGAGCATTTTCAGGTTGTTTTTCCAGTACTTTCTTGTAATGATCGGATGCCTCTTTATATTTTTTTAAAGCAACCAAACAAGAAGCTAGCTGCATTCTATCCTCTATATTTTTTTCTTTCTCCTCTTTGAAAACCTGTTGAATTAAGTTTTCTGCTATTTCAAATTTGCCGAGTAGATAATTTAAAGAAGAAAGATTACGCTTTGTCTGCTTGTCTTCAGGTTCAATTTCTAATGCTTTTTCATAACACAAACGAGCTCTATCCCACTCCCCTTTTTCCCAATGAATATAACCTAAATTATTCCATATTTTTTTGTTTTTTAAGTCCAGTTCTAAAGCCATTTCTAAACTATCTATGGCTCTATTATGCAATCCTTGTTTGTGATAAATCAAACCTAATCGGTAATAGCTTTCTAAATTCTTAGGATCCTTTTGAGTAGCAGTTTGATAGGCGTGGATAGCCTCTATTTGATTGCCATCTAGCTCTTGGAGTTCGGCTAATTTTATGTATAAAGCGGCATTTTCTGGGTTTCTAATAATCTCCTCACGACAACTATTGATAGCCTCTAAAATCTCAGCTGGACTGTGATTATTTTTCGTTTTATTTTTTTTTTTCATTGCTTTTGTATGATAATGACTGCAAAGTCTCTAAAAAAACTTCTTAATAAACTCAAAAAAACCTTTCTCTTGGACTGGACTAGTCACTTTATTTTTTACACTATTTTCTTCTGAAAAATCTGCTTTCTCACTCTGTATTACATATCTCAAAAGACCTACTGCAGTGGCGTAAGAAGGATATTTTACAAAATCCTCCGCTCCTTGAACTTTATCGTGGGGGTAGCCAGTCCTAGTATGAGTGCCAAAAATTCTTGCCGCTAGGTGATTTAATCCTTTAATACTACTTCCTCCTCCAGTCAAAACTACTCCCGATGGAAAAGTTATCCCTTCTATTTGAAGATGTCTCTGAGCCGTTTCAAAAATTTCCATATACCTAGGTTCAATAATATCTGTCAAAGCTTTCCTAGAGACATGCTTAGTTGGGTGGTCTGCGATAGAAGTAATCTCTATAATCTCATTTTGATCTATGTCGGGTGTAAGAATAAATCCCTCTTTACACTTAATTTCTTCTGCATAATTTCTAGGTGTAATTAAACCCACCGAAATATCGTAAGTCACATTATTGCCCCCAAGGGGAATAATTTTACTCATCTGAATAGATTGGTTTTTATAGACTAACATATCTGTTGTGCCTCCACCAATATCTAATAAAAGGACTCCAAGCTCTTTTTCATCTTCATTTAAAACCGCCAGAGCCGAAGCGTAGGGTTCCAAAACAATTCTTTCCACATGCAAACCAGCCGCCACACAACTTCTTGTAATATTTGCTAAAGCTGAAGTCGCTGCTAAAACAACATGCACATTGGCTTCCAATCTTTTACCACTAATTCCTTGCGGATCATTAAAACCGCTCTGATAATCCACTGTATATTCTTGGGAAAGTATATGAATGGGTTTTTTCTCTTCGGGACAGGCAGGTTTCGCAGAATCTATAACCCGATAAATATCACTGTTATCTATAACTTCATTTTTAATAGATACTACTCCATGGCTATTAATTCCTTCAATATGGTCTCCAGCAATACCTACACAAACAGAATCTACCCTATAGCCACATTTCTTATAACAGTCTTCTACAACTTTCTTAATAGCAGCAACGGTAGCGTCGCGATTGACTATATTTCCTTTTTTTAAACCCACAGAAGGAGTCATTGCTGAACCGATGATTTCTAATTCGTTGCCTTCTATTAGGGCTACGACCATACAAACTTTAGTTGTTCCTATATCTAAACCAGCAACTAAATTAGGAGGTGTGTAAGTTTGAGATTTTTTTTGATTCATTATTGATAGAAAAGTAATAAAATTTTAGCTTAATTTCATAAATAATGAAAACAAATATTACGCCAAAATTAAAGCAATTTTTAATGAAATTATTTACAGATGAAAAACAAAAAGGTAAAGAGAAAAACAATGCATTGCAGGTTGGGGGGAAAAAAAACATCCCCTACAGATTTTTTGCTCTTAACGAAAGCGCCAGATGAAATTTATGCTAATGGTGGCGGGGTTTTTGATTTTTGCGGTTTGGTGGTGAGTGCCGCTCACAGTCTTTGTAGTGTTTGTAGTCGTTGTTGTGCTCACTCCACTGGGAATCGTTGCAGTAACCACTATTCTAGTATCGTAGGGAGTGCCACCAGAAGTCCCTTTTAATGCATTATAGTTATTTTTGGCCTCCCCACCAAACCGCTGCAGACCAACGATGGCTCTCCTTTTGATAGTAGGAGCAGTAGTAGGTAGAGTAGAAGTAGTATTTGTAGTCGTAGGTGCAGAATTAATGATCTGGGTATCTGCTACCGCAAGATCCAGCCCTAGCCAAAATAAACCTACCTCTACTTGCAGGTTTTTTGTAATGGCTCGGTTGTAGCCAAAATGCAAGGCGGGGGCTGTGCCCGATGCCGATCCAAAAACTGTGCCTAGCTTTGTACTCGCTAAACCCCCTCCTACAGAAAAACCGTAGGGTAGAAAGTAACGGGCTAAGAGCACCTGGGCTTGCAGCTTGTCGTCTCCTGCGCTCCATTGGAGTTGGTTGAAAGACAAGGAGTATTTTTCAAAGTTAAAACCGAACGAGATTCCTGTTCCCTTGAGTTTTGAGGTTTCTTCTGTGGTTTTGTCTTGTATTTTTTCTGTATACTCTGGGAGCACGGTTGTCACTGGAGCAGAGGGATCAGGTAATTCTGAATCAAAAAAATCTTTACAACCCTTTGGCAATAAGCCTGTTTTTGTTGGTGTAGTATTTTGTAAGAGTTGGCTTAGATCATCTGTTAAGCTTTCCGTTGCGTCGTAGCTAACCAAAGAGATGGTACCTATATCCGTTGTGGGTATTGCACCGTTCTGACACAAGGATATAGCATGACCGATTGCAGTATTAACAACTGCTAGGTTGTTCCCTTGAACGTCACCAAATCGGTTTGTGTGTGTGGCATTTAAAGCAAAGTTAGGCACATTGGCGTCGTAGCTAATAGCATTCGCATCAGAAACACCTACATCCTCGCTTACTAATTCGCTTACTTGTGTCCTTTCCTCACCTACTCGCCTGCTTGTTTTTTTGAGCTTCACATCCATCACAAAAGGACTAACACCCACAAACCAACCCTGCTGTCTCTCCTGTGCCTGTAAATTTCCTACCCCTGCTACAAGAGAAAAAAGCAAACCCACGAAAAACACCCCCATAAACAAGCCTGCAAACCTACCCATAACCGAACCCTTAAACGAGCCAATAACCGAACCCGCAAACCTACCCATAACCGAACCCGCAAACCTACCCATAACCGAACCCGCACCCGATCCAGTAAAATTTTTACCAGTAATATTACCAGTAATTTTACCTATAATTTTATTTGTAATTTTATTTGGCATTTTACCAGTAATTTTACCTATAATTTTACCTGTAATTTTATTTGGCATTTTGTTTTTTAATTTAAATTAAACACGATAAAAAGAAAATATAGACCTAAAATCTATCTAAAAACCATCCAAAAACCATATAAGGTTTTTATAGCTGGTTGTTTTATTTTGGCAAATCCTCCTTTTAAAGTCAATAGCACCTAAAAAATAAAAAGGCAACCAAAAAAAAAGAGATTTTTAGTTTGAAATCAGGTTAAATAGACCTTTGAATTTGCCAAATAGAACAAAACTAGCTGTGACGGCTAGCCAAATGGTTAGAACAGGTGCGAAAATTTTTTTTAGCTCGCAGGAATATCGTAGTGAAAAACACTACAAAACTCGCATAATCCAAAAAAGAAATGTAAAAGAGCCAGTGGCTCTTTTACTATAACCTTTACGAAATAGATAGCAGTAAGAGAGTATTTCAAGAGTTAAAAAAAAATTTTAACGCTGCTTTGGCTAAACAGAACGCAAATACGATAGTCTATAACTTATACAGGCTCTAATTACCCTTCATAACAGTAGGGAAGTAACTCTCCTACAGTTGTCTGTATTATTTCTGAAAGTTTTAAATTACTTAAAATTACGGGACAATTTTTTTCTGCCAGTTCTAGCATCACTTGACGGCAAGCCCCACAAGGAGCTATTGCTTTTTCGCAGTCGGCAACTACTGCTATTTTTTTGATTTGTTCTTTGCGATAACCTAAAGATACTGCCTTAAATAGAGCTGTTCTTTCTGCACAATTGGTAAGACCGTAAGAGGCATTTTCTATATTGCAACCCTGAATAACAGTGCCGTTTTTTAGCAAAAGTGCCGCTCCCACAGCAAATTTAGAATAGGGAATATAAGCAAAATCTGAGGCTTGAATAGCTGCTTTGAGTAGCTGGTTATCGTTCATTTAACTTTTTTGTGATAGTGTAAAAAAGAATTACCCACAACCAGCATAGAAGAAAAGGACATAGACAGAGCAGCGACTAAAGGTGCAACCAACCCAAAGATCGCTAAAGGCAAAGCTATAATATTATACAAAATGGAAATAGCAATATTTTGACGCACTAGTTTTAAGGTGGAGCTGGAAATTTTAAACAAGGATAAAAGTTCACTTAAATCAGGAGTTAAAAGAATAATATCTGCAGTTTCTAGTGTTGCATCTACTCCTGAAACTAGAGAAAGACTCAAATCTGCTTGCGCTAGAGCAGGAGCGTCGTTCCATCCATCTCCTAGCATCAAAACAAATTTGGATTGCTTCTGCAATTTTTGGATTGCCTCTAATTTGTTTTGTGGACTTTGTTGAAACAAAACCTTATCTTCTGAAATGCCTAGCTGTTTTGCTAATTTTAAGGAAGGCATTTTTCTATCTCCAGAACATAAATAAATTGAACAGTCTTTTTTTTTTAGTTCTTCTATTAATTTGTCTGCTCCTTCTCTAATAGAATCCTCTAAAAAATAAAGGGCAACAGCAACCTTATTCACTGCGAACAAAAAAACAGTGCCGTATTTTTCTTTGATAAAATTTTGCCATTCTTTAGCTACTGTAACTTTATTATCTATCATAAATTTTAGACTTCCTCCCAAAATCTCTTTTTTTGCTTGTTGGTCTGCGATGTCTATTGTGGCTAGTAAGCCTTGTCCAAGTATTTCTTTGCGAGAGTCTAGTGCTATTTGGTTTATAGATGGGTTTTCTTGTTTAAGGTGATTTTTTAAGGCAACGGCTACTGGGTGTATAGAACCAGATACAAGAGAGTAGAGAATTTTTTTATTGATTAGATTTTTAGAGAACTCTTGCACTACTCTAGGTTTGCCTTGCGTCAGTGAGCCTGTTTTATCAAAAATCACAGTGTCTATTTTTGGAATCATTTCAAAAGTTTGCACGGATTTAAAAATACCCTTATACTTGGCAACTTTTGATAAACCCACTTGAAATCCCAGAGGAGTTGCAATAATTAAAGCGCAGGGACAAGAAATAATAAACACACTTATCGCAACGAGCGCCGCTTGCTCCCAACCTGAAGACAAAATGAAATACCAAATCAAAAACGATGAAATAGAAAGTAATGCGATAATATTGGTGAAATGTTTTCCAAAAAAATTTAGCTTTTCTTGGAAATGAGTTTTTTTCTGTAAAGCATTATCCATAAGTTTTAAAATTTTACTCATTGTAGATTCCTCGCTAGTCTTTTTTACCTCGTAACGAAAAACTGCTCCAAGGTTTAAGCTTCCTGAATAAATATTCTGTTTTTTTTTTTTGACTACGGGCATATATTCACCCGTAATAGAGGATTCGTCTAAACTTGCTTGTTTATCTAACAAATTCCCATCGGCTGGTGCCTTTTCTCCGGGCAATACTTCCAACTGCATCCCTACTTGGATTTGGTGTGCTGGAATAGTTTCTCTTTTATTTTTCTTTATCAATCTACCAAATAGTGGCATATCCCAAGATAAAAGATTGGAAATATTACTCATCTTTTTTAAAGAAGTTCTCTCTAATAACTGGCTTGCTAAAATAAAAGTAATAAACATAGCTACAGCTTCAAAATAGGCAACCTTATCGCCGAACAATAAACTATAAAGACTGTAAAAAAACATCAACAAAGAACTGAAAGCGATTTGAAAATCCATCCCAATACTAGCTTTTTTGAGATTTTTCCAAGCACTTTGAATGAAAGAATAACCACTATAAAATAAGACAGGTAACGTAAGGAACATCGCACTGTATTGCAGTTTTATCTCTAAACTAGAATGGATTTCTCCAAACAACTTTAAACCTAAGACAAGAGAAATCAGCATTACTGGGATAGTGCAAAAAGCAGCTACAGTAAATCTTTGTTTTTGGGTTTTCCATTCTTGCTGAATTATCTGCTCTAACTTAGAACTACGGTAAGGTATGCCTTGATAACCTGTTTTTTCAACCGCTGAAATGATGGCGTCTAAAGTAAGATCTTTGCTCTCCCACTGTATATTTGCTTTTTTATCGCTTAGATTAATTGCCAAACTTTTAATCGCAGTAAAACTTTTGAGGCTGGTTTCTATTTTGGAGATACAAGCTGCGCAATGGATTCCTTTGAGATAAAGTTGAGCCGAAGATAAGCCGTTTTTTTCACTAATGTAGTCTGTATAAAGACTGTTTTTTTGCATAACGTTTAAAGAGACTATTGAATTAGACATTCTAGTTCAGCAAAACAGGCTTACTGCGTTCACTTTATACAGGCTTTTGCAGTCTATTTGTGGTCTTGCTCTAGTTTTGTAGTGCCCTGATCCCATTATTGTGGCACTACGCTGTTGATCAAGTTTTTTTATTACTCAAAATACTTCAGTATTCCTCTTGGGTAAAAAATTTTCGCGCCTTGTCTAGCTTTCCTATAATGCTAAAGTGCAACAGTCTTATTTAAAGAATTGAAATCAAGAAAGATAACATTTCTACAGAATAAGACAATAAAAAGTAAGATTGAGCCATTCTCCAAATTTCTTTCCTGCTTCTGGCAATTCTCCACAATTTTGAAAGCCAAGGGATTGGTGAAGTTTATGAGCCACTTGGTTTGAACTATCAATACCGCCTACTATACAATGCAATTTTATCTGTTTTGCTTTTAAGATAATTTGTTTCATCAACTCCTTACCTATACCTTGATTTCTATAATTTGTACAGACATGCACGGTATGTTCTGCTGTAGTAAAATAACTTTCTCCTACTCTAAAATGATTTAAAGAACAAAAACCTACTATTTTTTTTTGTTTTTCTGCAAGAATAACTGGGAAACCATCTTTTTTTAGTTTTTCAAACCAGACTTTCCTTTCTGCTAAATCAGTTTCTTGGGTTTTCCAAACTGCTTTTGTATCTCGGATAATCTGGTTATAGATTTCTAGTATAGCAGGCAAATCTTTTTCCGTAACATCGTGTATTCTTAGCATTTATTCTCTGGTTCTGGACGAGTGCTGATTAAATTCCTATCTCCAAAAGCAGCGTCAATTCTTCCTATGGGGGGCCAATATTTGTCACCAAGCACTTCTTTTGTAGGAAAAACTGCTTCAGAACGACTATAAGAGTGTTCCCAATTATCCACAATTATATCTTCTGCAATGTGCGGTGCATTATGGAGAGGATTGTCTTCTTTAGTCCATTCTCCTTTTTTTATTTTTTGGATTTCTTTATAGATACTAAGCATTGCACTACAAAAACAGTCTAGCTCCACTTTTGCTTCAGATTCTGTAGGCTCTATCATCATAGTTCCTGCAATGGGCCAAGATATTGTAGGGGCGTGATAGCCGAAATCCATCAATCTTTTTGCAATATCTTCTACAGTGACATTTGTGGTTTTCTTAAATCCTCTTGTATCCAAAATACACTCGTGAGCTACAAAACCTGCTTTACTGCAGTAAAGCAGAGGAAATTTATCTTTGAGCGAAGAGGCAATATAATTAGCGGATAGTAGTGCGTTTAAGGTGGCTTTACGCAAACCAGCGCCACCCATCATACGAATATAAAGCCAAGAAATCAAAAGTATCATACTAGAACCAAAGGGAGTAGCAGAAATAGCTCCACTGCCTTTTTTTATGGGCTCACTGTTTTTGGGCTCATTGTTTAAACTATGAACCGAATGATTTGGTAAAAAATCTGCAAGATGTTCGGCTACGGCAATAGGTCCCATACCCGGACCTCCTCCACCGTGAGGGATACAGAAAGTTTTGTGTAGGTTTATATGCATCACATCAGGTCCAAATTTTCCGGGGTAGGTAAGTCCCACCATCGCATTGAGATTAGCTCCATCCATATAAACTTGCCCTCCTGCTTGATGCACGATTTCACACAACTTAGTAATTTGAGATCCAAAAACTCCGCAAGTAGAAGGGTAGGTTATCATCAAAGCTGCTAAGTTTTCTTTGTGCGTTTCCGTTTTTAAAATCAAATCTTCCAGAGATACCTGTCCCGAACTGTCTATTTCTACAGGCACAACTTTCATCCCAGCCATTACAGCACTAGCGGGGTTTGTGCCGTGCGAAGAAGCTGGAATTAAACAAATATTTCTTTTATTTTCTCCTTTGCTTTTTAAAAATCTGCGGATTGTCAAAAGTCCTGCAAATTCGCCTTGAGAACCAGCGTTGGGTTGTAAAGAGACAGAATGAAATCCTGTGACTGTTGCTAGTAAGCGAGAAAAATCACCCAATACTTCTAAATAACCTTGAACCTGTTCTACTGGAGCAAAAGGATGGACATTGGCAAATTCATTCCAAGTAATAGGTATCATTTCTGTAGTGGCATTCAATTTCATAGTGCAAGAACCTAAGGCAATCATAGAACGGTTGAGCGAAATATCCTTATCTGCCATTCTCCTGAGGTAACGCAACATTTCGTGCTCGGTGTGAAACAAACGGAATACTTCGTTCAAAAGTGGTTCGCTTTTCCGTTTTAAATTTTCTGGAATGGAAGGTTTTGTTTTTTTAGAAATAGCTTCAAAATCTAACTTGGCAAAATCTAACTTGGCAAAATCTAACTTGGCAGAATCTAACTTAGTAGAATCTGACTTTCCTGTATAGGAATGGACTTTGGCAAAAACATCCCATATAGCTTCTATGTGTTCTGGAAGAGTCATTTCATCTGTGCTAATACCCACTACACCATCGGACTCTAAAAATAGGTTAATACAAGATTTGTTATAGACCTCTTTCACAATTCTTGCTGCTTGATTTTCAGGAACCAAAACTCTAATCGTGTCAAAAAAGCACGCGTTTTTTACCGAAAAACCTAACTGCAGCAAACCTTGAGCTAAAATTTCTGCTAGTGCGTTGGCTCTTTTTGCAATAGCTTTCAATCTACGGGGTCCTTGATAAATTGCATAAGCAACAGCTACCATAGCGGGTAGAGCTTGAGCTGTACAAATATTGCTTGTAGCCTTTTCTCTACGAATATGCTGTTCGCGAGCCTGTAAAGCCAAGCGGTAGCCTACACGATTTTTTTTAT
The DNA here is from genome assembly GCA_965216635.1 of bacterium. Classification (GTDB taxonomy): domain Bacteria; phylum SAR324; class SAR324; order XYD2-FULL-50-16. The sequence continues at coordinate 574,656 of OZ244188.1, read as the reverse complement.
CTTTAGAAACACCTACAATTCTACCTGGAACATAGCGAGCATAGTTTTCACGAAAAGAAATGAAAGCAGCGTGTGGACCTCCAAAGCCCATAGGCACACCAAACCTCTGAGAAGATCCAACGGCTATATCAAAACCCATAGTTGCTGGAGGTTGCAAAAGCATCAAAGCTAATAAATCTGTAACACAAGCTGCGGCTACTCCTTTTTCTTTTAAAGTAGAAATTAGTTTTGTATGCTCTTGAATTTTGCCGTCGCCTGATGGATAGCCAATTAAGGCGCCAAATATATCCTCTGTCTGATTAAGATTTTTTGTGAAATTTTCTGTTGCAGTGATAATTAGTTTTATTTCTAAAGCCTCTGCCCTGGTTTTTAGAACATCTAAAGTTTGGAAAAATAGATTTTCATCTACTAAACATTGGTAGGCTGTTTTTTTTTTTTGCATACGATGCAAAAGAGTCATAGCTTCTGCAGCGGCTGTAGCCTCATCTAAAAGAGAAGCATTTGCCATAGGTAGACCTGTGAGATCGGAGATCATAGTCTGGAAATTGAGTAACATTTCCAATCTCCCTTGCGAGATTTCTGCTTGATAGGGAGTATAAGCAGTATACCAAGCTGGATTTTCTAGTAGTTTACGCAACACTACTGGAGGCACTTCTGTTCCATAATAACCTAAACCTATCATACTTATTGCAGGTTTATTTTTCCGAGCAAATACTCGTAACTGGGCTAGTGCTTCGTGTTCGTTGAGTGCATCTCCTAAATCTGGTGCATTGTCAGAGTAAATATTCGTTGGAATAATTTTTTCTCCTAATTTTTCTAACGAAGCAACTTCTAGTTGCTTGAGCATGATTTTTGTATCGGATTCAGAAAGCCCACAGTGTCTACTTGGGAAGTCAGCTTCAGGAGAAAATTTTTTGCGGGCAGATTTTTCCAGTAATGCTGTTTTTTCCATCAATTCTGGCATCATAACCCTTCTACAAAAGTTTTATAATCCTCTTCATTCATCAAATCTTTCATTTCACTTTCATCAGAAATTTTAATTTCTAAAAGCCAACCTTTACCTTCTGGTTCTTGATTGACTAATGCAGGTTCGCCTTCTAGAGCATCATTGATTTTGTGTATTTCACCGCTCAAAGGAGCATAAATATCGCTCGCTGCTTTAACAGATTCAATCACAGCACAATCTTTTCCGAGAGTGATTTTATCACCTACTTCAGGCAATTCTACAACGACTATATCTCCGAGTTGATCTTGAGCGTAGTCGCTAATGCCTACTCTCCAAATATTCCCTTCCACCTGTTCTACCCATTCGTGTTTATTTGTGTATTTTTTACTCATATTTAATTTTATAGATTTTTGAATTTGCATTCTGTTTAGCCAAAACAAGCTTATTGCTTAAAATTTCAGACAGGCTATTTGTGAAACAGCCGCTGGCTGTTTCACATTTCACTCTTGCTGAACGTTAAGTTTTGTAGTGCCCTGGTTCCATTATTGTGGCACTACGCTGTTAAAAAAAAAATTTGTCCCTTGAAATATTTGAGTATTCCTGCGAGCTAAAAATTTTTTTCGCACCTGTTCTAACCATTTGGCTAGCCCCAATAGTGGGGTAAGCATCAGCGCAAATTCAAAAGTCTATTTTAGTATGATTTTTTAATAAAAGGCAAAGATGTTATCTCACAAATGATTTTTTTTCCTCGCACCTCTGCTACAATCTTATTTCCTTGCTGTGCAAATTCTCTTTGCACATATCCCATCGCGATCGGAACAGATAAAGAAGGAGAAAAAACTCCACTGGTAACTACCCCAATAGATTCTCCAGAAAAAGAATTCAAAGGAGCATCTTTGCGGACTGGTATTTTTCCATCGGGCAGCAAACCAACCAATCTTTTAGAAACGCCTTCTTTGATTTGCTGAATAATTTTTTTATCTCCTGCAAAACCTCCGCTCTCTCTTCTTTTTTTGGGAATAGTCCATAGCAAGCCCGCTTCAATCGGAGTAGTTTCTTCGTCTAATTCTTGACCGTAAAGGCAAAGTCCCGCCTCTAGTCGCAAAGAATCTCTCGCTCCCAAACCCGCTGGCTTAACCACTTCACCTTTTCCATAGCTAAACAATTCATCACAAAAATCTACCGCTATTTCTTCGGGTATAGAAATTTCAAACCCATCTTCACCCGTATAACCTGTATGGCTCACCCGAAAATTTTTACCCTTATATTTTAAAAAACCTGCTTGCATAAATTTAAGATTCTTAATATCGGGAAAAAATTCTGCCAATAACACTACTGCTTTGGGCCCCTGTAAAGCTACAAGAGCGGTTTTAGAGTGGATTTTTATTTCGCAACTACGGGGAATAACGGAGCGAAGAAGCTGTAAATCTACTTCCTTACGACTAGCATTAAAAACAATAAATATTTGAGCTCCATCGTTGGAAACAATACAATCGTCTATTATGCCGCCTGCTTCGTTAGTGATCATTGTGTATTTAGAATTTCCAGCAACCAGAGTAGTAACATCAATAGGCATCACTGTGGATAAAGCTTCTGCTGTGCCATCTCCTTGAAGAGATACTTGACCCATGTGGGAAACATCAAAAAGAGAAACCGATTTTCTAGTGTGCAAATGCTCAGCAAGAAGACCTCCACCAGCATACTGAACGGGAAGCGAATAACCAGCAAAAGGAATGATTTTGCCTCCGAATCTTTCGTGCAGAGGAAAAAGAGGAGTTTTTAAAATAGAGTTTTCTACAGCCATAATTAAAAAAATTTGAGACCTTTTGAATTAGAAATTCTAGTTCAAAGATCAAATTCAAAAATAGATTTTTTTTAGCTCTAACATACAATTTTGATTTATACAACAATAATCTTTTTTAAAAAAATTATGCCGATTTTTTTTGTTATTTTTGCTAGCTTTCTTCTATCTATGAAAGGAGTGTTTGCTAAGCTAGCTTTTGCTGCTGGAGCTACTGTAGATGCAAGTTTGTTTTATCGTTTTGCTATCAGTTTGCCTTTAGCTTTGAGGTTTGGGGGAGGGGGGAACTTTTACAGGTTCTCATAAAATATGTTTCTCTGTATTTTTGTTATGTACTAAAATTATCTTTAAAATATTTGATTACCGATTCTTTGCCTTTACAAAAATAAGAATCGGCTAAATATTTCTTTGCATAATTTCTTACATCAGTGTGTAGCCATGTTTCAGCTATAAACTCCGTTACTTTAACTTTTTTAGCTGGTTCAAAGCTTACTTGATTTGGATTTGTCCATCTAATTTGGAAAGCAGCTGGAGAGCTCTTAACAAGTGAAAGTTGAATATTATGATAAAATTCAGCACTAGATTTTTGATCACGAGCAGGAGCACCTGGAATTGTTGCGTCAATTGCTTTACCCATATGATTAGTACTACTTCTTCCTTTTTTTTTATTATCCTCATGGCATCTGTATCCTGATGTTATAACCATATTATCAGTAGTCTTAAATTTTGTCTTAACATAGTAGTTAATATAAGCTACAGCACAAAATGTTGCGATATGGATACCTGGGTACTCATATTTATGATATGCTTCAATTTTATTATTATCCCTATATTCTTCTTTATATTGCCCATTACCAAATCCTCTACATTTATCACAGGGACAATGATAGTCGTTTATACTAGATCTACTAAACTTGCTGGGTATATTATCTTTTAGAAATTTTATTATGCTACTTTCAATACTAGAATTAGTATTGTTATTGACTATCTTTTTTTTGAAAAGAGATATAGCAGATTGAGTTTTTTGTCCATCAATGCCATCAGGCACTCCAGCACCAAATCCCGTTAGTGCTAATTGGATTGTTTTGTAATAGTTTTCTGATTTTTGTTTATTCTGTGTATCTACATTATTTTGTGATTTGATTTCGTTATTTACTGGGTTTTGATCTTCTAAAACTTCTTGTGAATTTGGTTGGGGCGTTTGTTGTGTATTTTGAGTAGTAGAAGAATCTGATGTTGTTTGTTGGGCTGGTGAGATAGTCCACCAATTATTCGTTATAGGAATAATTTTGGTATGCACATGATTATCATGCCCTCCTAAAGACCTGCATAAATTTTGTTTTTTTAGCTCTGTATCATTAAATACTGGTTTTCTGCTTCCATAATCACACTTTATGGTAACACTATTTACTTTAGCCTCTGTTTTCTTTAGAATTTTAAAAAATTTTTCTTGCAGTTTTCTTAAATACCTATTGTTTTCTGTCCATATTCCTGCATTCCCATCTTTTGTAAATATCCGAAAGTCTATATTTATTCCTGATTGGTGAGTAGAACCAATAGTTTTTCCTTCTCCAGATTTGCGAGGACCTCCACATGGATCTGATAGACTGTTAATTTTCAAACACAATACTTTTATAAGATCTTCTTCGTTTAGCTTTGTTATTAGAAAATCAGCAAATTCTTCTGTTGGACCTTCTTTTTTGCCATTTTTATAATCATCATAATCATTTTTGTAATCATCAAACCAATCTTTCCAATCATCTGCAAGTTTTAATAAAAATTCTGCGGTCCAACTAGTGCACCAATTTTTATTTATACTATCTGTTACACAATATATTTTGTTTGCTATTTGTTTTTTTTCAATCATTGTTTGAAAATGAACCCAGCTAGGAGCAGAATAAGAATTCAATTTTTTAATTGTGGAATAGCCTGGATCTACCTTTCCATCAATCCCAGAAAAAGTGCCCTGTGGTTTTGTGGCGGCTTGAAAAACTTTTATAGCTTCGCCTAAATCTGAAGGGCATTCATCTTCCGTAAGAGTAGTAGAGTCAAAATCACTTTTACCATCTTTTGATGGTTTATAAAAATTAAGCTCATAGAGTCTTTTTGCTATTTTTTGAACATCCGCTAAATTATTTTTTCCTTTATAACCGACACTATCGGTAATTAAAATATTATTAGTTACTGCTCCTGTAAATTGCCTTTCAGCAATCATAGGGCTGCCAGAATTATCATCATTAGTTATAGTATTAGCATTGGCTGGTGTTTTACTGTCTTCACCATTACTACTCATTCCCATTCCGTTATTTTCACCAGCACCACTACTCATTGCATTATCTTGGTTGAATATATTACTTCCTATATCCATTGTCTTATCTTGAGTAGAAGTATTACTACCAAAATTAAAGTCAGCAGGTGTTTGTAGACTCTGTCGTTGTTTGGGGCTTTCTCCTAGCGTTTCTCCTGTCAATATTTCTAATACTCTGCGTAATCCAATAGGAGTTTCTTGACCTGTAGCTCTTACTTGAACATGAATAGTAGTATCAACTCCATACTTTGATGCTTGATAGTTTTTTGTTGTTTTGCTATGAGAAAGAGAGGCTTGCATGCTCGCACTGCCAGTAAGAAAAAAAGCATTACCACTAGCAGAAATTTTTCCAGAAGTTGTTGATGAAACAAAATCACTAGATAGATTTATTTCTGAAATTTTAGAACCAAAATTGATAATAACATCTTCAATTTTAAGTGAGGGAATGGGAACTATGGTTAAAATAGGAACTTTTATACGCTCTTTACTTGGCTTGCCTTCTAAAGTTTGTTTTTCATAAAAAAACTCAACACATTTCACTTCTACAGATTCTGAAGTGGAATCACTTTGCGAAAAACCTACCTCTTTAATAAAAGCAATAGTAGTATCTGCCATCAAAGCTTGTGCTTTTATTGCTGCCTTTAAGGGACCTCCGATAATGTTTTCAAAGGGTACGTTTACTAGAGGATTTTTTGCTTTAGTAGCCATAATATTTTTTCAAATATAATTTTTATCTTTAACCAACTTTTTTAGCGTCTTTATACATTTTTTCTGCTTCTTTGTATTGAGAATAGAAATTTTTTAATTTAGAAAGAGACGCTTGAGATTGTTGTTGATCTATTTTCAACTCTAAATTGCAATAGGGACAGAGTACCGCACTATCTTGGAGTAGGTTTAGAATACTCACAGGGATTTTATTTTGGCACTGCGGACACACCAGACCTGGCTGTCTCTGAGCTTTGTAAGGAACTTGTTTTTCTTTGATGTCTAAAGTGGATTTTTCAGCCTCTTTAGGTAGTATATCTTTTTCTACTTTTTTCTTGTTTTTAAATAGAGTAGTAGCTTTTGAAAATATTTTTTTGAAAAAAGGAACTTGTTTTTCTTTGATGTCTAAAGTGGATTCTTCAGCCTCTTTAGGGGGTATATCTTTTTCTACTTTTTTCTTACTTTTAAAAAAAGCAGAAATTTTTGAAATTTTTTTTTTAATCGTTGTGAACATTTTAGTATAATTTTAAAGTTATTGAATTTAAAAAAATCACAGTTTTACTTTGTATTTCCTTGACCTTCTGCATCTGAACTAGCTCCAGTATCTTCCAAACTGTTATCTGCATTTTCTATATTGTCTTTTGTGTATACTTCGGGTTCGGTATCTCCTGGACCATCGCCTGTATTTTCTACATTTTTTTGTTTAGGGATGTTTTCTGTTGTTGTAGCACCTGCCATTAAATTATAAAAATTAGTTAAACCAGGTGTTACATCTTCTTCTACTAAGTTCACCTTTACACTAATTTGAGCCGTTCCTGCTGAAAGTTTTTGTTGCGATAAACGACTGGAAGGAGCTATGGCTCCGCTGAGTTTGATTTTTTCTTCTTGACAGCAATCACTAATAGTAGTCTTTTGTATACTAGAAATTTTTAAATCAAAATCTATTTCTGCATCCTTTATTTTCAACATAGGTATAGGAAATAGAGAAAGTAAAGGAATGGACACTTGTTTTTCTCCTTTCGCAGTGTGGTATTGAAAAGTAATGGTTTTTAATTTTCCCAGATTCTCTCCATTTTTCTCAAATCCAAACTCTTCAATAAAATCTCTAGTTACTTCCAAAGATTGCCTTTGGGCGTCTATTATAGAAGTTAAAGTAGAGCCCAACAATTGGTCTAACGATAACTGCGTTAATTTTTTTTTGTCGCTATTTTCTGTCATTTTATTCCTCTGGTATTAGGTTAAATGCGTCTTCTGCCATATTTGAATCGCTATCTTTTAACCATTTGTAGTTTTTAATATTGGTTTTAAAAGCAATTTCTGAAATCTGCTCTTCTGGAATGTCTTTTAATTTATCCGAACTTACCTTAATCATTATCTGTTCGTCTTTCTTAAAAATTCTTTTTTCTTCTGGTATTTTTTCTATTGTATCTTTTATACTTGAATCTGTTTCTATAGCTTTTTGAATTTCTTCAGATTTTTTTTTTTGTCCATCACCTATAAAGTATTGCTGTTCTAGGTTATAAATTTCACTGATAAAATCTTTTATACTATTATTTTCATCATTTCTTGTAAAAACAGCCTCTTTAAAAAAGACAAACCACATCTCATTATCATAAATTATTTTAGTTGTATTAATCATATTACTTACTTGATTTGTCCAAGATATACTGTCGTTACTTGTAACAATAGTATCATGATCACCAACTACAACCCACATACCATTGCCATACGCAATGTGATATAGATTTAATTTTGTATTGCTTGCTTGTAGGGTCCAAGATATACCATCATAACTCTTGATAATAAAACCTTTATCACCAACTGCCACCCACATGCCATTGCCATAAGCGATACTTCTTATACGACCTTTACGTCCATAGATAGCTGTTGGAGCTGGATTTGTTTGTTCTTTCCAATTTTCTCCATTATTACTTGTAAGAATAAGTCCATTACCCCCAACTGCCACCCACATACCTTTGCCATAACCGATACCGTATAAATTCTGCGTCGCGTTGCTTGTTTTTTTTGTCCAAGAAATACCATTGCTACTTGTAATAATAGTTCCATTAACACCAACTGCTACCCACATACTATTGCCATAACCGATGCCGTATAAATTCTGCGTCGCGTTGCTTATTCTTTTTGTCCAAGAAATACCATTGCTACTTGTAATAATAGTTCCTCCATTTCTAACTGCTACCCACATACCATTGCCATAATCAATAGCACTTATATTTGTTATTTTTAGAAATTTTTGTTCTTTCCAAAGAATAGTATTTTCCCATTTTTGTGAAAGAGTTCCAGCAGATAACACTGGTATATTAAAAGCAATAGTTAGTGAAGTTTTTTTACTTATAAGGTTAAAGTATACTTGCAAAGATTTCCTCAATTCATTAAAAAATATAGGTAAAATTTTCTCATTAATATTTTCTTTTTCTGCATTATATTCTCCAAATCCTTTATGAGTACCCACATCAAATCTTATATCAATATCATTAATATATAACTTGTAGTAAGGATAATCTTTATATTTTTCTCTAGGATTCGGAGTGACTTTATTCCAAATTTTAGGTACTCTTCCAGAAGATATAAGGTTGGATCTTTGGTTGTACTTAGCAATAAATTTATTAAAAGCTGCATCTCTTTCAGCTCTAGATTTTTTGGTGCTTGCAGCGTCCCACAAATCGTTTACTACTCCATCTGATTTTCTATATTCAAGATATTTAGCTTTTAGAGAGTCCAATTCTAACCATAATTCTTTAGCTATTTTTTTTACTGTATTACATAAATCTCTTATCTTTGCCTGATATTCAGAAGTAAGTAACTCCGCATTGTCAGTTTTTACAAGTCTTTTAAAAGCTTCCCCTCCTTTTTTAGATTTATAGAAATCAACTATGTCTTTTGCTGTGGGATTAGTTTTTTTGTGTAGTTCTGTAAAAATATTATTCAAAGAAATTGAAGTTTTTTGGAGATGGGCACTAAAATCATTTATTAATATTTTTAATATTTCTTCTTTTTTTGTCTTTGACTGTATTTCTTCTTTTATAGATTCTTTGTCTTTATTGATTTGGATTTGTAGATTTTTTTGGTCTTCTGATATTTCACAAACGAAAGCGATTTGAATCCATTGAACAATGGAGTCTTTAATATTTGTTTGATAGGATTGTAATTGTTGTGAAGAAAAATTCACCACTTTTTTTGCTACTTCCAGATAGGCATCAGTTAAGATAGCAACATATTTCTCTATTACTTGATTAAAAAAAAATTTATTGGCTTCCTCGGAATCTTCGGCTTTTTTCACTTCATCAATCGCAAATTTGAGTTTCACATTCACATCAGAAATTTCAGCACGGGGAACTGGAAAAGAAATCAACTTATCTGTATCTCCAATGCTCTCTCTGTATTCAAGACCTATCAATTTAGAATAGCGATCTGCGGTAACTCTTGCTTTGGCTATATCTCTTAAAATTGCCCCTACTACTTGAGATAGATCTAAACCGCTTTCTTTTGTTTTAGTATTACTCATTTTTATAAGAATTGAGTTTTATAAATTTTTAATTTGTCAAAAAATTAACTATGAATAACTTTTTGCCACTCTGTTGCATTTTCAGCAGAAGGATTTTTTCCTTCATTGTTTTGCTTGGCAGAATATTGCTCTTCCTTATAAGATACAATATTTCCTTCTACATATTTTTTTTGCGCATCCCATTCTGGAGCAGATACACTCGCTTGAATTTCTCCATCGTGCATACTATCTTCCATAAGACTAAGCACTTTACTCATTCCAGCAGGAAGATCATCACTAACAACTTTAATTTGAAAATTTAGATTCATCTGATTGTTGTACCTACTTTTTTGAGCGTTTTTTGTATTAGCAGAATAGGTGCCTACAAACTGGTTTTGAGATTTCCAACTTGGTTGAGAGACTTTTGCGTTTGAATTTCCAGTTTGCTCTATATCGTCTGAGCTAGAAGATTCTCCAGAATCGGTAAGAGCAGCACTAAATTCAAGGTTCATTTCCTCTATTCTAAGATAAGGGATAGGGACAAGAGATAAAAGCGGAATACTAATACTCCTATTGTTATTCTCTGTCGCACTACCCCCTGCTTGATAATGAAAAGTAACATATCTAACATCTCCAAAAGCAATTTTACTAGATTCATTTAATTCTCTATCCCGAACCTCTTTATCGTCTTCAACTTCACTTGTTTTTGGCGGATGAAAACCTACCTCTTTAATAAAATTTATGGTAGTCCTAGCCGCCATCGCTTGCGCCTCAATGGCAGCGGATAAAGGACCTCCTATGATTTGACTAAAGGGCATAGCCTCTATATTTCTAACTGCTTGTGTTACCATTTTTTTTTATCAAATTATTTTTCAAGGTTCTAATTATTACGGTATTCATCTAATACTTTTCACTATAACTAGAACATCATCTCTCCTTATGCGCTTGCTTTAGAAGATGCTTTATTAGGTGTACTAGATGTACTAGATCCCTCTTCAAGTAGAGGAGTTTGATTTTCAGTTATACTAGATTCTAAAATTCCTAACACTTTATTTAAACCTGCAGGCATTTCATCACCTACAGCTTTAACATGAATTTGAAGAGCAGTATCCATCTTGTATTTTGAAACCTCCTTTTCAGAATCTGTGTGTCTTGTTGAAGAATAACTTGAACTATATGATGAACCACGAGCTCCCCATCCAAAGAAACTTCCACCTCCACTTCTACTCCCTGAACTGTAATGGCTACGATTTGTAACAGTTGTTTTTTTATTAACTTTCACATCAACTTCGGATATTTTTACTGCAAAATCTATAGTCATTTCTTCAATTCTTAGCACAGGAATTGGCACAATAGACAAAAGAGGAACTTGCATTTCAATTTTGACTTTTCCGTCAGCTCCTTCTTTTTGATAATAAAACGAAACATTCCTAATACTTCCAATTTCTTTTGTGATTGGTTCCTCTGTATGCGAGTCTTCCTCTAACATATCCTGAATATCTAATTTATTAGACTCTTTAGGAGGATTAAAACCTACTGTTTTAATAAAATCTACCGTTGCTACAGCTGCTAAAGCTTGAGCTTCTACAGCTGCAGTCAAAGGGGCTCCTATAATGGATCCAAAAGGTAGATTAGTTAATGCGTTAATTGATTTAGTTCCCATGATTTTCTCCTTAATTTAGGTTAATATTTAGATAAAATGTTTTTCAAAGTGAAAAGCATTTTATCTGGTTTTAAAAACATCTTTTTTGTTAGTGAAAAATTGAATAAAAAATATTGCATTGGTTGTTTTTGCTTTGTTTGTTAAATAAAAATATTGCGTCGGTTGTTTTTGCTTTGTTTGTTAAATAAAAATATTGCATTGGTTGTTTTTGCTTTGTTTGTTAAATAAAAATATTGCATCGGTTGTTTTTGCATTGAATAAAAAATATTGCATTGGTTATTTTTGTTTAGAGATTTTTTTAGTATCTGTGTGTTTTAGTTTGTCGTAGCTTCTCATACCTCCTATGCCGAGCATTCCTGCTATAATGGGCCAGAGGAGTTGCCAATCTAGTTTCGGGGGGAGGATTCTTTCTAATTCTTCTAAATCTCTAAAAATTAACTTTGTTCCCCATACAAAAAAAGGGTAAAGCACAAATTGATACGCCATTGCAAAAACTCCAATCCAACCTATTGCTGGTCTCCAGCCTGCAATAAAAGTACTTCCACTTTTTGCTTCTTCTTTGTTTATTTCCAGTTGTCCTTTGGCTAGTTCTACTTGGGCGATGTCTCTATCGGCTTGTAGCTTTTCCATGCGATACTGGTGCTCAGAGGTCAGCTTTTGTATTTCTAATTTTGCCTCTAGTTTTTCCTCTTCTGAGGTGTGGACATTATCTATTAGATTGCTCACTGTTTTGGTGAAACCGCCACCTAGTAATTTTAAAAAATTCATGTTTATTTTTTCAGAAATAGTTTTTTATTAAATATGTTCTCCATAAGAAATTCATTTTTTGCATTAAATATGTTCTCCTAACGCTCTCTTCAACCAACCCACAAGAAATTTCCTTGAATCTGGTCTTTTCCTACAAATATTGGTGTAGTGAGCTACTTGTAAAACTGTCAATCGCAACATAAAAAGTTCATCGCTTGTCTTGTTGATGGCTTGGACACTTTTTGGACCTATACGACCATCTATATCTTTATCGCTCAAACCCGCTGCTGCTTGGGCAAATTTTGAAGTTCTTCTCACTCCTGTATTGACTCCTATATCAAAAATCTTTTCTGCTGTTATTTGAGATTTTATTTTATCTCCAAATACGGGGTCCCAATAATGCGTTTTGTATATTTCGCAGGCTTTTTCTCGTGTGAGTCTTCTAATCTCTACTTTTGGATGGGCTCTTTTAGAAATACCAAAATTTGTTTCTCCGCCCGGATCTTTGGGATCATTGACATAACCGCCTTCCCAAGCGAGTGTTTTATCTATTGCTTCTTGAAAATCTGCCATTAGACTAAATCTGTTAATTTTATGAGTGACTCTGTTGTTTCTTCAGGAATTACCCTTAAAAACTTTTTAAAAATTCTACTAAATTCTCTATTCAAAGATTCCAAAATACTAGGAAGAGTGTTATGAAAAAGACCTACTGCAACTCCTGTAAAAAGAGGGTAGTTCACATTACCTCTAAAATTTTCAAATATTTTTTTTTTAAAATTTATAATCACGAAATAAACTAATGGAGTTAAAAAAAGAGTTAAGACAAAAAACCTCCATTCTATTCCTTGAGAAACACTTAAAAAGAAATCATTGAAATTCTTTTCCTTTATAAGTTCATTCATATTTTTAATTTTTAATAAAGAAACCATCATAAAACCTAATACGCAACCAATGATAGAAAAACAGTACATAGCCTGAAGGGGCGGAGTAATAACTACACTCCCATTTATGGTTTCTATAATATTATTTTGTTCTTGGTGTTTTCTTATTTCTTTTTTTCTTAAATCATTCTTTGGAGATATTTCAAAATGTACTTCAAATTTTAAATGGTAGGTTTTTGAAGTAAGAAATCTCCTATTAGCTATGAAAAAGTAAGATAATTCTAATTCTTGGAGGTTTTCTACGGTAACAGGATTTGCTTCAAAAAATCTTTTTTCTCTTGATTCAATTTCTTTGAGTCTAATTATTTTTGTTTTGATTTTTTGTATTTGCTCTTCGTCTAAGTCAATAACACTTTCTGGTTTTTTGATTAAATATCTAGATGCCCCTTTTTCTATTTCTTTTTTCTTTTTGTCTTCAAAATATTTTACTAGGCTATTCGCTTCTTGTACGGAATTTATTTTTTCTTCTAAACTATTAAAATAGCTTTTAACTTTATTTTTCAAACCTCCTCTTAAAAAATAAAAAAAGAGAATAAGAGGAAGAGAATGTTTTTTTGGTTGGGTTTGCGCTTTGATTTCCCTCAATAACCGCCTAATTGCTTTATCACACCTTTTACTTGCATAACCGCAGTTATTAACTAAATTCTCTATTTCTTTGCAGATTGTCCTATGCTCACTAATATTGGCTATTTGCTCCTCTAATCCCTTTAAATTAGGAACTCTAACTTTAGTAAGTGCAAGAGTCTCATTTTTAATATTTAAAAATAAAAGATCGCAAATAATCTCATTACCACCTACTTCTGTCGTTTTAAATTCTCCCTGCATTGCTTCAAACTTTTTTATAGCCATTATATTTTCTGTTTTTAGTGAAAAAATTTGAAAAGATAATCAAATTTTATTTCAATTCCAAGTTTCAATTCAATTTTTAACATACAAGAATTAACAAACTTCCGCTTATAGCTTTATAAAATAAGGGATATATGACCTTTATCGCATCTCAATAGTTAACAAATATCTACCTTAGAAAGTTATAAAATAGGGCTTAATTGCCACTTTTTCATTCCAATAATCAACAAATACCTACCTTATTATTTTATAAATTATAAGAAAATGTTATACTTTTTAGCCGTTAATAAAAAATGAGACCAAGAATGGTCTCTTAACAAATAGGGACTTTTGAATTAGACGTTCTACCTATTTAAAATCAGAAGGCTAATCAAGCTATACCTTGGGTAAATTTTTTTTTTACCTTGTCTGGCTTTCCTATTAGTGCCTAATTCAACAGTCTCAAAAAATAATAAAATGGATAAATCAAAAAAAAATCCTATTGAGATTTATGAATTATTTTCTAGGTTTTCAACCAATGAAAGTATTAGGAAGTTTCTTGAAAATGTGTTGTGGGGCAAAAATCCAATTTGCCCTTCTTTTGAATTGGCTGAAAATCAATCTCATAGAATTTGGAAAAACAAAAAAATTGCAGGGCAATATCTTTGTAAGGATTGCAGGATTAAATTCACTGCTATAAGCGAATCAAAGTTTTTTGCATCTTCTAAAGTAGAATTGAGAAAATGGGTATACGCTATTTATCTGGCATTAAATCCTAATGAACAGATTTCTAGTTACCAACTGGCAGAAGCGATAGATGTTAGTCAAAAAACATCTTGGAGGTTATTATCTAAAATTTATAAAATTTCACACGAGCCAAGTGAAAAAATTTATAAAAAAAAAAAATAGAAAAATTGAAAGTAGTTTTAAAGAAGGCAAAAAAGCTTAAATTGACATTAGAAAAAGAAAAAATCGTAGAATTTTTCTTAACGAATGCTTTTTTAAGGTTGGATATAAAGCCTTCTCCTTATATTTCTACAAAGAAAAACAAAAAATAGACTAATTTTATAGTCTAAATGTTATTTTAGAAGGAATAAAATTTTTTACGGCAGGTATTTTAAAAAATCAAAAAAGTGATTTAAAATTATAATAAAAAAGGTTTTTATCAAGTAAAAAATATAAATTTTAATGAAAAATTCCTTTAGCGAGTAGGGAAACCGTAGTTTTAAGCAGAAAAGTTTTTTTCAAAAAAAACTTAATTTACAAGTAAAAAATATAACTTTTTTATAATTTTTAGACATAAACAAGCAAAAAATATAACTTTTTTATAATTTTTAGACATAAACAAGCAAAAAATATAACTTTTTTAGACATAAACAAGCAAAAAATATAACTTTTTTATACATAAAAATGCTTCACTCCCATATATTTCTTTAAAAAACAGATTAGTTAAAAACCTTGCACTAGTGTTCTGTTTAAGATAGGCTAATGAAAAAGTCTCTCATTTTATTATGCCTATTTTTTTTGTTATCTTTGCTAGCTTTCTTTTATCTATGAAAGGAGTGTTTGCTAAGCTAGCTTTTGCTGCTGGAGCTACTGTAGATGCAAGTTTGTTTTATCGTTTTGCTATCAGTTTGCCTTTAGTTTGGCTTTTTTTGATCTATAAAAAAAAACTGCACTATCTAAAAAAAAGTAATCCCTCTGATTTTTTCTTTATTTTAGCTTTGAGTTTTTTTGGTTATTACATCGGCTCTAAAGCCGACTATATTGCTCTTCAATGGATTGGAGCTGGAATTTCAAGAATGATCCTTTTTACCTATCCCGTGTTTGTAGTGATTTTAAACAGCCTCATCAAAATAAAAATACCGAATTTAGCTACCATAGGAAGTATGCTGTTTTGTCAGCTAGGCTTATTTCTCATACTTGGGGCTTATAGTGCAGATTTATTGGATGTGAATTTTTACGGAGCAACATTTTCTTTTATATCAGCGTTAGCCTACGCTTTCTATATTGTTTTGCTATCTCAGAGAGGAGGCAAAATAGACAGTCAATATCTTGTTGCACTTGTTGTTTCCTTTGCTTTTGGTTTCATAGCACTAGATTTTTCTTTAACCAATAAAGCAGCAGAACTTTCTTTGAACCAACAAGCTTTTTTTTGGTGTGTTATGATGGCGATTTTTTCTACAGCCCTGCCTTTGACTCTTTTTGCAGAAGCAGTAAAAAAAATCGGAGCCAATAACTCTGCTATCATAAGTACGGTTAGTCCTGTATTCACTCTTGTCATAGCCTTTATAGTCCTCAATGAAAAATACTCTCTCTGGCAACTTGTAGGAGCTGCTATTATTATTATTTCTATCTACTATTTAAGCCAAAATAAAAACAAACAGCAGAGACAAATGCCAAATTAAATGCTATTTAAAAACAAACCTGAATAACAAAAAATTCGTGCAAAACAAAACCAATTTTGATTGCTGGCATAAAACCAATGCTTACTTTTTATTTTATATTCTAGCAGGCACTTTGATGATGCTACTTTTTCAGCTAGCCATCATTGTAAAGTATGGAGACTTTAATTTTTTAGCAGATGCAAAAGATCTTAGCTTAGCTTTTGGGGCTGGTATTAGATCTGCTGTGAAAATATTTGCTACTTTTGTAATTCTTTTTTTTCTTTTAGGAACTTTCCTTTGGCTTTTGCCTCTAAAAGTGCCAATCAAAATTTTCTCCCGTTTTATTCCTTATGCAGGTTTGATTTCCTTAGAGATGAGTTTTTTTATTAGTTTTATCAATTTTTTTTATTACCAGCCTTATCATAAAAATATTGATAATTTTATTTTTGAAGCACAAAACGAAACCTTCGGAGATCTTTTTTTCTATCTCAAAGGAGAATTTTTTCTTCCTTTACTGTTTTTTCTTTTGATTTTTGGTTTCGTTGTTGTATTTTACACCCACCGTTTACTACAAATAATTTTGCTTAAATGGAGTCCTACTCAGGAGGTTACTACTCATAGGAATCTAAAAAAATGGAAAAAATGGTATGGCAAAACAATTTATGCAGTGGTTTTGTTTTTTTTTCTGTTCGTTTGTGCGAGAGGAACTCTAGACCCTTCTACTGTTTATAGATTTCATAGAGACACCGAGGTAACACCACACCACTTGCTTACAACCAGCGCCATCAATGGAGTAGCTTCGCTCTATGTAGCCTTTGAAGACGATAAAAAACACAAAGCCGAAAAACTCAGAACAGTAAAAATTCACGAAGCTCTATCTGCTTTTAAAACTCTTTTTCCTAAAACTTCTGTTTCTCCTGAGTCGTTAAAGGAAAAGCTATACGCAAAAACACCTCAACTAAAAACAAAAGAAAAACCAGATACAGTTTTTGTATTGATGGAAAGCTGGGGCAATCATCTCTTAAAATTCCACAATAAAAACACACTCAATATGCTTGGGAACTTAGAATCCCATACTAAGGAAGATTTTTTTTTCCAAAACTTTCTTTCATCAGAGCAGCATACCTTTGCCTCCATGCAAAATTTATTAGTAAATTTTACAGGTATAGATATTACTCTCTCCAAATACGACAAAATATCTCTGGAATCAGCGATTCCTAATGTTTTTAAAAAACAAGGCTACAAAACTGTTTTTATAACTAACGGTGGAAAAAACTGGCATAACCTAGGAGATTATCTCACTTCTTTAGGATTTGATGAAATTTACGGCTGGAATGATCTAAAAAAAAGCTATCCTAAAGCTGAAATAAATTTTTATGGAGGCTACGAAGATACAGTTTTTCTTTCTATTTTGGAAAAACTCAAAAACAAAAAAGAAGACAAACCACTCTTTATATTCTTTCTAACTACCAGCAACCACAGTCCCTATTTTTTGCCAAAAAAATATAAAGCTCACCCTATTGAAAAAATACCCACAGAATTGCAAAAAGCACTGCTAACCGATAGTAACAAAAAAACAAAAAAAGTATTTGAAGCTTATCAATACACAAGTAATTCTCTAGGAACTTTTATCTCTGCCGTCAAAAAAAACCATAACCTTAAAAAAAAAGTAGTTATCGCCGCAGTAGGAGACCATTATGCTAGATCAGTTTTTAACTACGCTGCTAATGAATCCGATATGTTCGGTAATTTTTCTGTTCCTTTTTATCTTTATCTTCCAGAAAAATACAGACAAAACGTTTTCTTTGATAAAAATAGAATCGGCTCGCACAGAGATGTTTTTCCTACAATATTCAATAATATTTTTTCTAATACGAAGTATTTTGCTAGCGGAAACAATCTCTTATCAAAAAGCCACATTCAAACATTCGCTATCAATAAAAATTTTATCATCAACGAGCAAGGAGCTGTTTTGATTGGTGAAAAACATAATTTTTATCAATGGCAGGATAAGGTTGGAGGCAAGCTAGAAAAAATCAACTCTGCTAAATTTGTATCTCTTCTTACCGCTTACCAAAAACATAAAGCTATCAAACAACTAGAAACTTGGCATTTTCAACAAGAGATTAAAAAACCTTTGGAATAATGATTCCTTTGGATTAGGCAGTAGTAATAATTTTAGCGGAGATACTAAAGCCTGTTTTGCCGAACTAGAATATTCTAATTCAATAATCTCTCTTGGGGTTTTAATTCTCTCTTGGGGTTTTAATTCTCTCTTTGAGTTTTAATTCTCTCTTGGGGTTTTAATTCTCTCTTGGGGTTTTAATTCTCTCTTGGGGTTTTAATTCTCTCTTGGGGTTTTAATTCTCTCTTGGAGTTTTAAATATCTTCAGGATCTATGAGGTTTTTGGATTCTCCAGCACCTTCACGGGACTCCACTGTGTTTTGGACAAGAATTTTTTTTGCCTGTTTTGTTAAGCTATCCCACAATTGTTTTGGAATAGAAATGCCTTGTTGAAGATTGCTTTGGAAATGAGTAGCCAGTTCTACAGCTGTTTGACTACAAACTATACCGTACTTTGGAATTGCTTCTTCGTTAGCAGATAAAGAAAGTTGGTTTTGAAAAGGGGACTCGGGTTTTTGATAAATCAGCTTTGGATAACGTTCTTTGGGAGAAATAATTGCCGTAATACTACTCTCCTGAGTTTGCCATCCATTTAGAAATTGGAAATGAATTGCAGAATCTATAAGTTCGCCCCAAAAATGATTCTTCAAAAGATGGGGAAGCAAAAAAATACAATCTGTTGTGTTTTTAAAAAAAACTTGTTTGTGTGAATAAATTTTTTCCACCGCAAAATTAGCAATATTTTCCGCACAAGAAATACAACTCGTATTTTGAAAATCTATTTCTAGGTTATTTTCTTTTGTTTGTATAATTTTTAGCTCTGGGTATGTGCCATCATAATTTTCGAGAAATTTCAAAAAAGCTGCTACTGCGTTTAATCCTATAGCCTCTAAAAAGCTAACAGCCTGCATACTAGAAACACAAAATCCTTCTGCAAAAAAATGGCTTTCTGCCGCTTTGTAGATACTATTTTCTAGTTCATTGAGGGATAATTTAATCATTTTGCTTAATTATTTTTCGTACAATAGACTTTTGAATTTGCCAAATAGGACAAAACTAGCTGTTTAGCCAAAACGAGCTTATTGCTTGACGCTTCGTATGGGCTATTTGTGAAACAGCCAAAGGGCTATTTCACAGTTCATTCTTGCTTAATGCAAGTTTTGTAATGCATTGCACTACGCCATTAAAAATTTATGAAAAATGCTCACATACTAGCGTGTATGCTCCGCTGTTTCACAAATTTTCGCCTTGCCTAGCCGTCACATCAGCGAAATTCAAAAGTCTATACATATAAAAACCAATCGTCATTTTTTTCAACAAACCCATCTTTGCTTAACAATGGAGCTCCTTGAAAAAGAGTAATGCGAAGCCATTTATCCGATTTTGGATCAAATTTTACAGCACCAAAAAAAGAAAGTTTGAGTCTTAAAATATCTATAGGATGGAAATTTTTTGCCAAAATATTGCTACGAATTTCTCCATAAGGCTGCTTTGAATAGTTCAGCACTCTTTTTATTTCAGCAGAAAATTCTGGAGAAAATAGTAAAAATTCACTAATCGTTTGATTTTTTTTTTCATCAGGCAGAGCTATTAATGCCCTGTATAGTTTTTGGACGCTACGAGCAATATCTATTTTCATTTCTTTTTCTTCTCCTTCTTCCTGGTGCCTTTGCCCTATTCTGGGTTCTTCTTTTTCTTCAGAGCGATACCAAAAAATATATTGATTTTGAGGTTTTGTGAAATCTATTTTCACCGCCCAAGCATAATTTTTTTCTATTAAATGAGCGATGGATTTACAAGAAAGGGGCTCTTTTATTCTTCTTTCGTTTATTGGGGCATCCCATTCTGGAGCAGTTAAGCGATCTTGTTCTTTAATCACAAAAGGAAATTTATCGTATTTTTGAGAAATTTCAGGATAACTTTCTAAAAAAATATTCAAAAATAATTCTTGGGTTTCTGGGTTGTGATTTTGAAGCCATTGCCAGATTTCTTTGTTGCTAGTTTGTTTTTTTAATTGAGGAAAAATTTTTTTTAATCCCAAAACAATAGAATCGTTTTTTTGTTGTTGGTTTTTATCTGGTACTTGAAAATCACTAAAAAATAACTGGGCTTTGTGAATATATTTTTTGTAATTTTCTATTTTACTGGTTTTTTCGTTGTAAATAATTTCATAAAGAGCCTGCTCTCTTTGTCTGACCCAGCTATCAATCACTTGTGGGTGTTTTATTAGAAAAGGAGCCATACCTAAACCTGTAGAATTTCCAATGCCGATAAATTGCTGGATTTTTGGAGATAGTTTGACTGCTTTTTGAGGGTTTCTGTTTTTTGCAATATGCTCTACCAATTCTACGGTAAAAATTCTAGCAATATAAACCGTCAACATCTGGACGCGAAAACATGCTGCAAAATCGCCTTCTTTGAGTTTTAAGTAGTCAGCCATACCAAATTTTCCATTGCCATAAACCGCCGTAGTGCGAACAAGATAGCCTGTTTTTTTTATTTTTTGGATATCGGGCTGTTCTCCTTTGGAGAGACAGTCCGCAATATATTCAAAAAGACGTAGACTTTTATTTGCCCTAGAAATGCAAAAAACATTGGTATTATAACGACCTTTTTCTTGTAGGGGTAAATTTTTGGAAAGCTCCTTAACGTCATCGCTAGTGATTTTTCCGCTCCACAAACAAAAAGCAATATCCCAAGATTCTGCGATGACTCTGTCGTTGCGAAGTTCAGGGGCTAAATCATTGCTAAAAAACACCGCATAATATTCTGCAGTGGCTGTTTGAATTTTATAAATTGCCTCCCCTATACCCACTTTATCTAATTCAAACTTGTAAGGAGTAATTCGCCATTTTTGGCAAATCATAGTGCGAATAAGACTTCTAGAAAAACTCAGAAAAGAAGAATGGAAAGATCCTAGTCTATCGGCTGTCATTAATTCTTCAGGGGAGCGTAAGCAGGGTTTCATTTAGTAATTAAAAAAAATTTATCAGCTAACCTAGTCAAGAATAACTAAAAAAATTTTCAAAAACAAATGAAAAAAGGAGAATTTTTTGTTTTTTTAATTGTTATTTTAATTGTTTTTAGGTGGTTTGGGGGAATGCGGGGAGGTATTTTTTATTTTATGTAGGTCTGTAGAGACGTCCTATATGGGCGTCTCATAAATTTAGAACGTTTATTAAAAACAGCTTTTTGTGGTTTATGCACATCATATAGACGCCCTGTAGGGCGTCTCTACATGTAACGTTTATTAAAAACAGCTTTTTGTGGTTTATGCACATCGTATAAGACGCCCTGTAGGGCGTCTCTACATGTAACGTTTATTAAAAACAGCTTTTTGTGGTTTATGCACATCATATAAGACGCCCTGTAGGGCGTCTCTACAAAAATGTTCCCTGCAGTTTTTTTTTCTTAAAAACTCAAATGGAAGGAGATGCTGATGACGAGTGGGGCTTTGAGCTCGGCAGCGGTTTCTGTGGTTGTTTCTGTGTTTGTTTCTGAGGCTCCTGCTGGAATCTGGATTTTGTTTATATATACAGTTCTGCTGCGGACTTGGGTTATTTCTACTCTTCTATCT
The DNA here is from genome assembly GCA_965216635.1 of bacterium. GTDB lineage: Bacteria > SAR324 > SAR324 > XYD2-FULL-50-16. The sequence goes on along the minus strand of OZ244188.1, from coordinate 553,126 downwards.
AGATTTGGCACTACACCTCCATTATCTACGAAATCCGCAGCTTGCTTTCGGGCACCAGAAACATAAAAACCGTTGATTCCAATTGTTGCTGAATCACCGCGTACAGTCTGTGTTTTTTCAAAAGAGTCTAACACAATGGTATTAGTATTAGCATTAGCAGTAGTATTATTAGTAGTAGTAACACTATTTTTTAGAGAAACTCCCGAGATATACTTCGTCAAGCCAAAATTAAGCGATAGGTTGGGGGTTAATTTCTGTTTATAGCCGACTCTAAGCGCTGGGCTTGTGGCAGAGCCGCTGGTTAAACTATTGGTAAGCTTCATACTCGCTAGACCGCCTCCTACAAAAAGACCCTTGTTTACAAAATAATCCGCCATAACTAGTGTATTGGCGAGCTCGTTATCTCCCCCCTTGCCAGTGAAGTGCGTCAAGGAGGCTCTCCATTTTTCCCACCTAAAGCCGAATTGCAAGCCAATACCAGAAAGTTGATCGCTCTTGCTACTAGTGATTGCTGTTGGAGCCGCAGGTACAGAAGTTGGAGCTGGAGCTGAATCTGCAGTCGCAATCTGATAGTTTGGAATAGAACTTCTAGCGGAGGAAAGATCACCGAAAAAGTAGCTATAACAATGAGATGTTTCTCCAGTACGAAATCCTGTAGGAAAGCTGTCACCCCTAGTTGCACCTATAGTTACAGTAGCATCTCCAGAGGGCTCAATGTCTTTTAATTCCGGTTTTCTACCAGGATCAAAGCTAAGGAAGCTTTGGGATCTGATATCGAAATTTTTTCCATCTGAAACAATACTTGTTATCCTAGGGTTTTCACAGTTTGCTTTTACTAACGCTCTGATTCCAGTATCTATTCCATTATTAATCCAGGCAAGATTACCACTGCCTACTTCTACGGTAGAAGTTGCGTCTGAAGAGCCAGTAATTCTATAGCCTGTAGTAATAGCGTCAGTATAGGTTGTGCTATTTGTGGTGACAAGTGTTGTGGTATCCACTTTAAAACCATTCAGATAGACAATACCAACGAAAAATCCCAGCTTGCTGCTACCATTTGGGCTACTTTGAACCTCTTGGGCTTGCAGCTTGCTGTCTCCAAAAGTAAAGGCACTTCCTATAAGAAGAGCGGGAATAAGAATAGCTACCAAAACGAAACGAACCAAAGTAAAACGAGCCAAAACGAAACGAGCCAGAGTAAAACGAACCAAAATAAAACGAACCGCGAAAGTTTTCCTTAAAACTTGGGAATTTATGTTTTTCATAATTATTTGTAATTAAAAGTTAGTATTAAAATAAAAATTAACAGAAAAAAACAATAATAGCAAACCATTGGTTGTTGGCAGTTTTTTATAGACCTTTGAATTTGCGTTATGTGACGGCTAGGCAAGGCAAAAAAAAATTTTAGCTCGCAGGAATATATGTAATATTTCAAGAGTTAAAATTTTTTTTTAATGGCGTAGTAAAAAACACTATAAACCTTGCATTAAGCAAGAATGAACTGTGAAACAGCCCTTTGGCTGTTTCACAAATAGCCCACAAAAAGCGTCAAGCAATAAGCTTGTTTTGGCTAAACAGAACGCTAATTCAAAAGTTTTTTATTTTTTCTGCTTATTTTTATAAAATAATTGCAGAAAAACACTTTAAAAGCAAATAAAAAAAACAAATGCGTTGCGGGGAGGTATTTTTTATTTTATGTAGGTCTGTAGAGACGTCCTATATGGGCGTCTCATAAATTTAGAACGTTTATTAAAAACAGCTTTTTGTGGTTTATGCACATCGTATAAGACGTCCTATATGGGCGTCTCATAAATTTAGAACGTTTATTAAAAACAGCTTTTTGTGGTTTATGCACATCATATAGACGCCCTGTAGGGCGTCTCTACATGTTATGCTATAAAATTCCCTGCAGTTTTGTTTTTTTGGCTGTTTTTGGCTAAACAGAACGCTAATTCATAGTTTAACTACAATGCAAAAACAAACACCTGCTATCAATCTAAAAGAATATCAAGCAATTGCTTTTCAAGTGCTAGAACTTTTAAGAAGAGATAAAAGCACAGATCTTATAGAAAAAATAGGAAAATACAAAAGCGATACTGACCTTAAAATAGAAAGGATCCACGCAGATCTTATAGAAAAAATAGCAAATACTAAAACTGTTTTACTGCAATGGGTCTTAGGGTTAATAACAGGCTATACTTTGTTGCTGGTAGCTCTCTTTAAATTTTTTGAGTGAAACTTCTGCAAAATTTAGACATTATTTAGCACCTGTTTTTAGAAATGAATTAAAGACAAAGGGGTTTTAAGGATTTTTGGTAAAAAGTGAGCCAGTTTTTTCCTAGTACTTTTTCTGCTTCTGTTTCGCTCAATCCATTTTTCACAAACAAAGATTCTAAATTTGCAAAATCGGAAATTCTTTGTAGCCACTTTACAGGTTGGGGCCATCCGCTTTGTGCTGCACTTCCTTCTCCATAATCCAGTTCTTTCGTCCAAGAACCGTTGCGTAAATATTCCAATTCTTCGTTTGTTCTTTCTTGAAAAATATCAGATCCAATAGCAATAGCATCTATGCCCATCAAATCAATGAGCCGTTTGATTTCATCTACCATTTCTGTAATTTTGCACTCTGATTTGTTTTTTAAATGGAACGGATAAAAACTCAACCCCAAAATTCCACCAGATTCAGCTAGTGCTTTGAGAGTGGCATCTTCTTTATTGCGAATGGCTGTTTGAAAATTAAGACTCTCGGCGTGCGTAATGGCAATGGGTCTTTGGGAATATTCTATGGCTTCTAGTGTAGATTTATTTCCGCTGTGGGACATATCTATAATCATTCCTACGCGGTTCATTTCTTTAATCACTGCCTTGCCAAAACGACTCAATCCTGAATCTTCTTTTTCATAACAACCTCCACACAAAACAGTTTGATTGTTGTAGGAAAATTGCATCACCCCAACGTTCAAACGGCGGTAAATTTCTACCATGTCAATATTGTTTTCAATAGGGGAGCAGTTTTGAAAGCCAAACATAATAGCCAATTTTTCTTCACCAATAGCTCTTTTTAGTCCGTTTACGTTTGTGGCTGGTTGCAGCAAGTCGGAATTTCTATCTAAAAAGCGAAACCAATCTCCCAAAAGCCGCATACTATCGGAGATATTTTCCCAAAAAACAACTGTCAAATGGATTAAATCCAAACCTGCGTTTCTGGCTTCTTCAAAATAGTCTCTTTTCATAGGACTGCATTGCAGCCCGTCTATATATATTTTGTTGTTTTTCACTACTTTTTATGAAATCCAATTAGTCGTCGCAAGGTATACCTAATCTAATAGACATAGCACTTTTAGAAACATTTAAAGATTTTGCTAATTCTGGTATTGTTTTGTTGCCTGCATCTATAGATTGTTGAATTAACGCCCTAGGCATAAGGAGGTCGGCTGCTAACTGATTGGCTTGCACTTCAATTATAGTACTCAAACTACTTCTAAATAAAGCATCGTCTATAATACCGTCACCAATTTCATCACGATGTAAGATAAAATGAGCTATTTCGTGGGCGATAGTAAATCTTTTTCTTGCATCAGAGTGAGAAGCGTTGACGTAACAAGTATAGGTGTACTTGCCATTTTTTAAACCATGGCTTTTATTTCTTAAAATAGAACCTGAAATAGGCTTGTCTTTCCAGTCATCTGTTTCAAATACTTCTATTCCTAGCTTGTTTGCCAATCCAACTATTTCTACAGGATAATCCTTCCGATATTTCTGAATTATCTTTTCATATTGTTCTTTATCCATTTTTTATTTTATTTTTTAACTGGTTTTAGTTCTTTTTTCTTTTTTTGTGCTTGCGGTTTTTCTAAATTTAAAGTAAATTTTCCATCTTCCATTTTCAAACTTAAATACTTTTTCACTCTAAAATACTCACTTACTTTGTTTTCTGCTGCTTCTTCTGCTTTATCTTCTGCTATTTTGATAATTTGATTATAACCAAAAATAGCCAACAATCCAATCCAAATACCAAGACCCGCAATAAACAAAGCTAGTACAGAAAATAATACTGCAAAAACATTGACAAAATATTTAGTTTCTGAAGGAAAAGAAAATTCCCACACAATCATAAAAAACCATACAATAAAAAGTATAATATTGATAACTCCAATAGCTATATTAAATTTCATATTTTTTTTTAAATCAGCCTATTCTCATTTCTTGATTTTTACAAGCAAAATTTTTTACAATTTTATGCTTTTAAATAAGCAGTTTTAATTTTGGTATAAAATTCTCTAGCATACTGTCCTTGCTCTCTAGGTCCGTAAGAAGAAAGTTTAGCTCCTCCAAAAGGCACATGGTAGTCTGCTCCAGTAGTAGGCAGATTCACCATCACACAGCCAGCCTGTGCGTTGCGTTTGAAATGGGTTGCATATTTTAAAGATGAAGTAATTATGGAAGTTGTTAATCCAAAATGAGTATGATTACAGGCTTGAAGTGCTTCTTCATAATTTTTTACCTTTATTAAACAGGTGATAGGGCCGAACACTTCTTCGCGATTTATTCTCATCTCACTGTGAGTTTCATCAAAAATGACAGGGCTAAAATAATAGCCTTTAGATTCTAAATTTTCTAGCTTTCCTTGAAAAACAAGTTTCGCTCCTTCGTCTTGAGCGATTTTGAGGTATTCATTATTTTTTTCTAATTGCTGCTCGCTGACACAGGGACCCATCTGACTATCGGGGGCTAAAGCATCACCTACCTTAATTTTGGCAGCTTCTTCTATAAATTTTTTCTTAAAAGAATCGTAAATTTTTTCGGTGACAATAATCCTAGAAGTAGCGGTGCATTTTTGCCCTGTACTGAAAAAAGCACCACTAATAGCGCAGGCTACTGCATTTTCTAAATTGCCATCGTCCAAAACAACCAAAGCATTTTTACTACCCATTTCTAACTGGAATGGACGTAGATGCGCAGCCGATTCTTTGGCTATAATTCTACCTGTATCTAAAGAACCAGTAAAACTAACTGCATCTATTTTTTCGTTCTGTAGTAATTGATTTCCAACAGTGCTACCTGCTCCCAAAAGCATTTGAGCAGCACCCGCTGGAACTCCTGCACGATGAATAATATCCATCAAGATATGAGCACTGGCAGGTGTAAGTCCAGCTGGTTTTAAAATAAAGCTGTTCCCAAAAGCTAAGGCTGGAGCTATTTTCCACGCAGGTATAGCAGAAGGAAAATTCCAAGGAGAAATGAGCAAAGCAACACCTACCGCAGAACGAATCACTTCTATTTCTACGCCATTGCGAACAGAATCTGCAAAATCTCCTATATTTCTGAGAGCTTCTGCAGAATAGTATTGAAAAAATCTTCCAGCCCTATCTACCTCACCGATACCTTCTTTAAGAGTTTTTCCTTCTTCTTTAGCAAGTATTTCTCCTAATTCTTCTTTCCGAGAAATAATCTCATTTCCTACTTTTAATAAAATATCGCAACGTGCTTCAATGTTTGTTGCCTCCCATTTTGGTTGAGCTTCACAAGCTCCTTCTACTGCTTTTTCTACAAGAGAGCTATCGGCTAAAAGAGAAATACCAATTGTTTCTGTTATTTTGGATGGATTGATATTAGGTTTTTCTTGCGTTCCTCCAATCCATTCCCCGTTGACAAAGTTTTTGTATATGTTTTGCATTATATGTATTTTAAAGTTAAAAGTTAGTATAACAATCAAAAATAACTATATTCTATTAAAAAAAAAAAAGCTAGAATCAATTTTCGGGCATTTAAAAATGACAAATCTAATGGCAAACTTTAAAAATTTAATCCAAAAGCTTCCTAAACAAGACATTCATTTACACTTGGATGGTTCTATTCGCTTAGGCACTATTATAGAATTGGCTAAGGAGCAAAAAATCAAACTTCCGAGTTATACCCAAGAAGGATTAGAAAAAACTCTTTTTAAAGACAATTACAATAACTTAGAAGAATATCTGAAAACTTTTGGCTATTCTTGTGCAGTTATGCAAACGCCAGAAAACTTAGAAAGAATAGCTTATGAATTAGCCATAGATTGCCAAGAAGAAGGTATAAAATACATAGAAGTGCGTATGGATCCTCTTTTAGTTTCTAACAGTATCCAATCTAATTTAGATGCACTGCAATCCATCCATCGTGGCTTAGAAAAAGCAAAAAAAGAATACAACAATCAAACAGGGAAAGAAGTAAATTTTCATTACGCTATGATAGTTTGCATTTTGAGAAGTGTAGGCAAGTGGTCGGAGCATTACCGCAAAATTTTTGAATCTCTACCTAATCTTTCTGAAAAACAAATAGCAAAAACTGCTTCTTTAGAACAAATTCGCTGTGCTCTTTTAGCGAGAGAAAAGGGTGTTCCAATAGTTGCCTTAGATCTGGCGGGAGCAGAATTTGGAAATCCTTGTGGAGATTTTCAAGAAGCATTCAATATAGCAAAAGAGCATTGTCTACAAAAAATAGTGCACGCTGGAGAGGCTGCTAGTGCTCAATCTATCTACGATGCTGTCCGATTACTAGGAGCAACAAGAATCGGACACGGCACTGCTCTTTTTGATACAAATCTGTTGCTTGAAATAAAAAATAAACAAAAATTTATTGACTCACTGGTTGGGACAATTCGTAGAAAAAAAATCCCGATTGAAGTTTGCTTGACGAGTAATTTGCAAACTTTACCCAAAATTAAAAAAATCCAAAACCATAGCTATATTCAAATGCTTGAAAATAATTTGGATATAATTATATGTAGCGACAATAGGACAGTATCTAAAACTACCATCACTGATGAATTGATGTTGGCGAGGGAAGGTTATTCTTTTAGTCCTAAGCAATTCAAAGATTTAGTGCTAAAAGGTTTTCATAAAAGTTTTTTTCCAGACTCTGATGTTCTTGGTTCAGAAGTCAAAAAACAAGACTTTATAAAATCCTGCGAGAAATATTACGACAAGGTAACAAAAAATACTGAATTGGCTGTAGAAAACTCCATTTTAAAAACTCCCCTTTTGAGTTAACTTGCTTTTTAAAAATAGTAGTCTGTTTGGAAATACTTTTTAGTTTTGCTGAATTTGTCGTTTCAATGCTTCAGTATTTGACAAATTTATTTATATTGACTATACTCACATAGTCTTTACGACTCAAATTTTCAACACACTTAAAACCACTATGAAAAATCATAATACATTGCAAAAACTTTCTGTCGCTGAAAAAACCTACCAATACCATTCTTTAGAAGAACTGGAAAAAACAGGAGTGGGTGATATTCAGCACTTACCTTTTTCCATTAAAATTTTACTAGAACAGGCTCTGCGAAAATTAGATGGTTTTAAAGTAAAAGAGCTAGATATAGAAAACTTGAGTAACTGGGAAAAAACTAGCACAGAGACCGCAGAAATTCCTTTTTTTCCTTCTCGTATAGTTTTACAAGATTTTACAGGAGTTCCTAGTTTAGTAGATTTGGCATCTTTAAGAAGTTCTATGCTAAAATTAGGAGCAGACCCTAGCCTGATTAATCCTCAAATTCCCGTAGATTTAATTATAGACCATTCTGTCCAAGTAGATTTTTCAGGCACTGCAGATTCTATAGAAAAAAATATGGCACTAGAATTTGAAAGAAACCAAGAAAGATATAAATTCATCAAATGGGGCGAAAAGGCTTTTAAAAACTTTAGAGTTTATCCCCCAGGTGCTGGAATTATTCACCAGATCAATTTAGAGCATCTAGCAACGTGCGTTATTGAAAAAGATGGTATTTGTTATTCTGATACCCTCGTAGGCACAGATTCTCATACTACTATGATTAACGGAATTGGAGTTTTAGGCTGGGGAGTCGGAGGCATAGAAGCAGAGTCGGCTATGCTCGGTCAACCTATCTATATAAAAATCCCAGAAGTGATTGGTTTTAAAATTTCTGGATCTTTACAAGCTGGAGTTACATCCACAGACCTAGTTTTAAAAATTACCGAAATTTTAAGAAATAAAGGAGTCGTAGAAAAATTTATAGAGTTTTTTGGTAGTGGAATTTCTAATCTTAGTCTGGCTGATAGAGCTACTATTTCTAATATGTCACCAGAATTTGGATCTACGATGAGTTATTTCCCAATAGATGAAATAACTCTACAATACTTAGAAAGAACGGGACGCTCTTCGGAAGTGATACAAAGAGTATCTGCCTATTGCAAAGCTCAAGGGATTTTTAGAACGGATGCTACTACAAATCCTACTTTTAGCGATACTTTAGAATTAGATCTTTCCACAGTAGAGCCATCGGTGGCGGGACCTAAAAGACCTCAAGATAGAATAGCCCTTAAAAATTTACCTGAAGAATGGAATGAAATACTCTCTCGCCCTACTTCTGAAAGAGGTTATCAACTCAAGGATACAGAAAAAACAAAACAATCACCTATAGCAGATACTGCTTCTTCTTTACAGCAAGGCTCTGTTGTTGTGGCAGCTATTACTTCTTGCACAAATACCAGCAATCCTTCCGTAATGATAGCTGCGGGAATAGTTGCTAAAAAAGCTTATGAATTAGGACTAAAAAAAAAAGAATGGGTCAAAACTTCTTTAGCTCCCGGTTCTAGAGTTGTCACCGATTATCTAAAAGCCTCTGGGTTACAAAACTACTTAAATAAAATAGGTTTTTATACTGTCGGTTATGGTTGCACCACCTGTATTGGTAATTCTGGACCTTTGGATGAAAAAATCTCACAAGCCATAGCCAAAGAAAATTTAGTTGTTACTTCTGTTTTATCTGGGAATAGAAATTTTGAAGGCAGAATTCACGGAGAAATCAAAGCAAATTTTTTAGCAAGCCCTCCTTTAGTAGTAGCCTATGCTATAGCTGGTAGGATTGATATAGATTTTGAAAAAGAGCCACTAGGAAAAAATACAGAAGGAAAAAATATTTTTTTAAAAGATATTTGGTACAGTAAAGCAGAAATTACAGAACTAGAATCTGTGATTACTCCTCAAATGTATCGCTCGCGTTACGGTAGCTCTCAAAATGTTTCTGAAGATTGGAGCAGTTTAAAAGCTAAAGAAAACCAAGTTTTTGAATGGAATGAAAACTCTACCTACATTCAAAACCCTCCTTTTTTTGAAAACCTACCCAAAGAGACACCTGAAATTCAACCCATAGAAAAAGCAAGAGCTTTACTGCTTTTAGGAAATTCGGTAACCACAGATCATATTTCACCAGCAGGGGCTTTTAAAGAAGATACACCAGCGGGTAAATACCTTGTGCAAAAAAATATTTCTCCTGAAAATTTTAACTCCTACGGATCCAGAAGAGGCAACGATAGAGTGATGACGAGAGGAACTTTTGCAAATATTCGCATCAAAAACCAATTAGCTCCTGAAACAGAAGGAGGTTTCACAACTTATTTTCCAACAGAAGAAGTGATGAGTGTTTTTGAGGCAGCAGAAAAATATAAAAAAGATGGAACTCCTCTTATCGTTATTGCTGGTACGGAATATGGCACAGGCTCTTCCAGAGATTGGGCTGCGAAGGGAGCTCTCCTTCTAGGAGTGAAAGCAGTCATTGCTTCTAGTTTTGAGAGAATCCATCGCTCTAATTTAATAGGCATGGGAGTTTTGCCCTTACAATTTTTAGAACAAAAGGTAGCGAGTGACTACGGGATAAATGGTAAAGAAATTTTTTCTTTGGCAGAGCTCAACGACGAATTACAACCTAAACAGCAACTTACTTTAATGGCTGATGATAAATCTATTCCAGTGCTTTGCAGACTAGATACTCCTGTAGAATTAGAATACTATAGAAATCAAGGGATATTGCATACGGTGTTAAGAAATTTTATCAAACCCAAGTAACTTGATTTTTTTCGGAATGTCCTAGTAATAGGTTATAATTTTTCTTGACAAATTCTTTTTTTAGAAAAGAAAAATCCAAAACCTAAAAAAGGAAAATAAAAAAAAGTAATTTTCTATTACAATAAAATAACAAACTAAATTAAAATTATGGATAAAGAACTGAATATATGTGATAATTGTGATAAACTAAAAGATATTGTTATATCTTATGCTTGTGATGATTGCTTGGGACATAAAGGCAATTTTTGCCCAACTTGTGGTAATAAACAATTTACTTGTAAGATTTGTAATAAAAACACTAATTCTATAAAAGCGAAGCTATGTGATTGGTGTAAAAAACCAAACGATACTATTGATGAGTGTTATTGTGAGGGATGTGATGCCTATAAAGGTTATTTGTGTCCATCTTGTGCTGATAGAAAACATTATTGCGATAAATGTGAAGAATATGAAGATTTGGATTGAAGAAACTGACGGAGATAAACCATAACCTATTACTAGGACACTCCGATTTTTTTTATAAAAAAATTTCATTATGATAGACCTTTATAAATTAGCAAAAAAACAAAAGATTAGATATTTTCTAATCAGTTTTGTAGATCTTTATGGTGTGTTGCGTTCTAAATTGGTGCCTGCAGATGCCATCAAAAAAATGCAAAAAGAAGGTGCTGGCTTTGCTGGCTTTGCGGCTTGGTTGGATATGGTTCCCGCTGACCCTGATATGTTCGCTATACCTGATGCGGATAGTTTGATTCAACTACCTTGGAAGCCTGAAGTGGCTTGGCTAGCTTCGGATCTTTGGATGGATAACAAACAGGTAGAAGCATCTCCTAGGGTTGCTTTAAAAAAACAAATTGCAAAAGCTGAGAAAAAAGACTTTCGTGTCAAAACAGGCGTGGAGTGCGAATTTTTCTTAATCAATCCAGACGGCTCTGCTATTGCTGATACAATGGATTATCAAGCTAAACCTTGCTACGACCAGCAGGCTTTGATGAGACAGTACCCTGTTATTAGTGAAATCTGCGACTATATGCAAAAATTGGGATGGGGAGCCTACCAAAACGACCACGAGGACGCCAACGGACAGTTTGAAATGAACTGGAATTACGCCGATGTTTTACAAACTGCAGACCGCCATACTTTTTTTAAATTTATGGTGAAATCCATTGCAGAAAAGCATTCTTTAAGAGCGACTTTTATGCCTAAACCTTTTGCTAATTTGACGGGCAACGGGTGTCACTCGCACATTTCATTCTGGAACAAAGGAGGCTCAAAAAATCTTTTTGAAGATAAAAAAGAACAATTAGGACTTTCTAAAATTGCTTACCATTTCCTTGGTGGCATATTGCATTATGCAGATTCTCTGTGTGCCATATTCAATCCCACTGTCAATAGCTATAAACGAATTAACGCTCCCAGAACACGTTCTGGTGCTACTTGGTCTCCTAATGCTATTAGTTATTCTGGTAATAACCGTACCCATCTGATTCGTATTCCAGACAAAGGAAGATTGGAATTACGATTGATGGACGGAGCTACTAATCCTTATTTATCACAAGCTGGTATTGTTGCTGCTGGACTTGAAGGTATAGAAAATAAACGAGATGCTGGCAAGCCACTGAATTTAAATATGTACGATGAAAAAGATTTTGCTAAGGCTGGTTTTTTGAAAAAATTACCTACAAACCTACTGGACGCCTTGCGGTTGCTAGATCAAAACAATGACCTAAAAGCAATACTTGGAAAAGAGTTAGTAGATGCCTACATAAAGTTAAAGAAAAATGAATGGCAAGACTATAGCTCGCATTTGAGTAGTTGGGAGAGAAAAACTACCCTAGACTGCTAGTCTTATTTTGAAATGCTTGGTATAGGTGAACTTTTCGGATGAACTGAATGTTTTTTAATAGCAATTTTGATTTCTACTGCTGGGTTTTCGGAAATAATTTGAATTTTTGAGGGCAGTCTAATGTTAGCATTTTCTCTCCAAGCTAGATAATGAACTTGAAGTTTTGTTTTTGCATTTTTTTTTATTACAGAAACAGGCAAGCCTTCTTTAAAAATAAATTCCAAATTCTGGGCTGTCTGTATTTGTCTTCCCCAAAAAATAGATTGAATTTCTGCGTTGCTTAGATCCAATCCCCACAGTCTGATTTTGTTCTGATAATTGTTTTTTAATTTCATCACCTTTTTTCTTTGCACAAGTTGGATATTTTTACTGTCCATAGAAAATTGTAGTATGGAGCGAAAAAACGAATCTTTTAAATGGAGAAAAAAAATATTTTTTTTTACAAACAACTCAGCAGAGCCTATCAGATTAGCATCAACATTTTTTAACGAAACCCGTCCTTGAAGATAAAGCAACTCTTCAATTTTTTTCACCCGATATTCTTGGAAATCTCTGCCTGCCGTATTTTGAAATCTGTAAGCGCAGCTATTCAAAAATAAAAAGAGACTTACAATGAAAAGAAATTTTAGAACTAGCCTTTTATTCAGCATACAAATATTTGTATATTTCATAACTCCTCAAAACTTTTTTGACATAATTTCTAGTTTCTGAAAAAGGTATATATTCTACAAAATAATCCATATCTTTATATTGCCTTTTTTTCCATTTCTTGACATTGCCCGCACCTCCGTTGTATGCGGCTAGTGCAAAAATAACATCGCCATCAAACATTTCTAAAGTCCATTTTAAAAATGTGATGCCAAAATCCAAATTCGTAGAAACATCAGTAATCTTTTTTTTCTGGAACTGAATTTTCTGACGACGGGCTATTTCTTTCGCAGTAGCAGGCATAAGTTGCATCAATCCTAAAGCCCCCACAGAGGATACAATCTCGGGGTTAAAATGAGATTCTTCTCTAATAAGAGCTAGCACAAGGTAAGGGTCTAGATTATTTTTTTTACTCAATTTAACGATTTGATCAAAGTAACCCAAAGGGTAAAGTGTTTGTAACCAGTGATAAAGAAAAGGGTCATTTTTTAATTTGTTAAAAGAAAAACCTACATTAGCTAGTTTTATCAAATTGTTATATTTTTCTTGTAAGCGAAAAAGAGCTGCTAGTCTTAAAAAATTTTCTTGGGACATGTCTTTCTTAAAAAAATAAAAAACAATCCTATCTGCTATTTTAGCTTCTTCTAACTCGTAGAGTTGTGAAAAAACTTGGAATAAATAATCTTTAGAAAAATCTTTTTGCTTTGTCGGTTTTTTGGGAGGTAGTGCTCTGGCTAAGGCAGAAATTTTAGAATCTATTTGTGTGAGATGAAATACTTGCCAACCGTAATAGCTTAAAAAATACTGCGGGAAACAAGGATTTTTTTTATCGGCAATTTTTCTGTATCCTGCTTTGATTTCCCAAAAACAAATACTAGCTGCATATTTGGAAGAATAGAATTTTTGTTTTTTGCTTTGTGCCAAATATTTTTTTGCTGTAAAATCATTTCTATGCAAACCTGCAAAAAACTGATACCAAAGCATCCTCTCATTTGCTTCTTTTTTAATATGATTGCTTTGCACTTTAGCAAACCGATACAGGCTATCTTCGTATTCCCGATTGAGATAATGACGATTGCCAAAATCTAGTCTAAGTTGGTTAATAACTTTCTGCTCTACCTTACCTTTTAGAAAATTGATGTAATTATGAGCTTCCGTTTTTTGATTTGTAGCTAAGTAAAGATTAAATTTTAAAGCAATCGCTTTACTGTGCCCTAAAATAGCAGTGTTATCTAATATCTGCAGAGCTTTTGCATATTGTTTTTTTTTTCTTAAAGTGCGGGCGTATAGATACAAAAAATCTGCATTGTTTTTTTTATCTATTCTGCTCTTTGGATTTTTAAATCTTTGCTGGATTTTTGGGAACTCTTTTACTAGATAGGTATATTCTTTTTTTTTATAAAGACTGCCTAAGTGAATTAAATATTCTTTGTTTGTGAAATTTTCTTTTTTTAGAGTTTTGATTTCGCCTAGTAGCCAAAAATGTATTTGGAATTTTTCTCTGCCTGTTAAATTTGTTTGGGGTGAATCTTTTTTGAATGTCTCTAACGCTAGTTTGATAAAAGTAGCATTTTTCAAACTACGAGGAAAATAAGTTGCTGTAGAAACAAAATCTTGGCTTGTGATTTTTGAGTGAGGATTTGTTTGTGTAAAATAGGAGACTATTTTGCTCTCAAAAATTTTTCTTAAGGAGAAAGAAAGTTGCTTATAAGTCTCATAAGATTTTTTATAGTTTTTTAACTTAAAATAAGCATCCGCTTGATAAAAAACAGCTAGATCCTTTTGCAAACCGCTAAAAGAAGAAGTATCTGTTTTTAAAAACTTTATATAATCAGAAGATTGCGACAACTCCAAAAAAGTATTGAAATTTTTCTGAGAACTTTTAGAGTATTTTTCTGCAGAATAGGCTAGTATTCCTAAAAAGTAAAAAAATAAAATAATAATCGTTTTTATCATAAATTTTGAAATGATTCCTTTAGTAATTATGGCAGCAGGGCTGTCTTCTCGCTACCAAAAAAGTAAACAACTAGAATGCTTGATTGAAGACTACAGTCTAATGGATTTTTCTATTTACGACGCTTTGAAAGTCGGTTTTAAAGAAATTATTCTAATTATCCGAAAAGAGCAAAAAACTGCTTTCATTAAAAAATATCAAATTTTGATAAAAAAACAACTTTTGAAATTATGTCTCCAAAAATTAGAAAATATTCCAGCCGAAATTTCTCTCGCTGTAAAAAGAAAAAAACCTTGGGGAACTGCCCACTGTGTCTACTCTTTAAAAGACAAAATAAACACTTCTTTTGCAATTATCAACTGTGATGATTTTTATGGTCGTGATAGTTTTTATACAATGTATCAAAACTTAAAAAAAAACAAAAAGCAAAATCAATTTTTCATGGTAGGCTTTGAACTCCACAAAACACTGTCCAAACAAGGCACTGTATCTAGGGGGATTAGTGTTTCTGCAACAGAAAAACTTATTAAAATAGAAGAACATCACCAAATAGAACAACAACCATCGGGAGAAATTAAAAATCATATCAGAATATTTTATCCGAAAAGCATAGTTTCTATGAATTTTTGGGGGTTCACTCCTTTTATATTCCCGATTTTGGAATCTAGTTTTTGTAGTTTTTTAGGAGACTATCAAAGATTAGAAAATTTAGACGATTCCCAAGAGTTTTACTTACCTCAGACAATACAAGAATTTTGCGAAAAAAAAATGGTAGAAGTAAATATTTTAAAAACAGAAACAGAATGGTTTGGTTTGACTTATCTCGCCGATAGGGAAGATGTTGTGCGAAAATTACAACGGTTGATAGATGCAGGCATTTACCCTGAAAAACTATTTTTTTAAAAGAACTCAGTAGAATTTTTTAACTCTATCTTCCTTGTCTTCTATTAGAACTTTGTCTATTAGATCGAGGTTTTTGTGTATTTGCAGAACGCACAGGAGAATTATGTTTCCTAATAGGAGGTACTAAAGGTTGTGGGTTCATACTTTCCCCAAAATTTTTAATAATAATATCTGATATTTTTTTTGACATTTTTTTAAGTTGGAACGTTTAAATATGTAAATAGCAATAGCATAGCAATACCTGTAATACAAGTCAAAAGTGAAGTAATGTGTACAATGTCGGCTACTAAACTCCAAAGGCCTCCAAATTCTCGTAGATGTTCGTCTTCATAATAAATAATTGCCGTATCAATTTGTTTGATTCCCTTTTCTCTAGCACGCAAACCAAAAAATAATCCTAGTAAAGTTGCAAATAGACTAATAATTAATAACACCCAAGATTCTAAAAATATATCAATATAAAGCAACGATTTATCTTGACTACCAATAAAAAATGCTAAAAAAGTTATTGACAAAGCAATAGCTCCTCCAGAAAGAAAAACTATTAGACGATTATATTCATTATTTATTTGATCATACTGTTTTCTTACTTTAGATCTATATTCTAATAATTCTATTCTATATTCCTCATAGTCTTCATCGTATTCATGGGTTTTTTGACTCTCCTTCTTAAATATATTTTTAAGAAGTTGGAACAATTTAGTCTTTAATAAAATAAAGAACCAAGCAATAATTAGATTGAAAACTAATACTAAGGCTATTATTAAAGTAGTTACTTTTACAAAATTACTAGAACATTGGTTCAAACAATTAGGTATATAGTTCCACACAAAACAGCCTATTTTTAAAAAAATAACCGCAGAGAATATAACAAATATAATACGAAAAATTATACTACGAATACTCATAAAGCTGAATTATTTACATTTACTGTTTTTCAAAAAAACTAATCTAGCTCAGGAAAAAAGTAAGTGATTTCGGTTTTAGCGGTATCGGGTGCATCAGAGCCGTGCACTGTATTTTCTCCGACGCTTTCGGAGAAATCTTTACGAATAGTTCCAGCGGCTGCATCTGCGGGGTTAGTAGCTCCCATAATTTCTCTGTTTTGGGCAATGGCGTCTTCTCCTTCCAAAACACTAATTACTATAGGTCCACTAGACATAAAAGTAGTTAGTTCGTCAAAAAAAGGTCTATCTTTATGAATTGAATAAAAGCCTTCTGCTTCTTCTTTGCTTAATTGCATCATTTTAAGAGCCTTGATTTTGAGTCCTTGAGTTTCAAATCTTTTGAGGATTTCTCCTGTAATATTTTTTTTCACTCCATCAGGTTTGATGATGGATAGGGTTTGTTGTTTCATATCATTAATTGGTTAATTGGTTGAATTTATTTTTTTAAGAAAATTTTCAAATTGCTCTTTGGATTGATCTTGATTAATAGAGGTGCCGAGGTCTTTTCCTTCAAAGAAATCTACAAGACTATTGGAATTAGTAATATTTAAAACATAAAGTGGAATCTGATTTTCTTGAGAAAAAGTGATGGAAGTAGAATCCATAATTCCAAGATTTTTAGCTAATACTTCGCTGTAAGTAAGGGAATGAAATTTTTTAGCAGTCTCATCTTTGACGGGATCTTTGTCATAAACTCCATCTACTTTAGTGCCTTTGATGACTATATCTGCATTGAGTTCCTTGGCTCTAACAACAGAAGCCGTATCTGTAGAAAAATAAGGTGCCCCTAAACCTGCACAAAGAATCACAATTCTATTTTTTTCTAAATGACGGATAGCTCTTCTTTGAACATAAGGTTCGGCTACTTGTTTGGTTTCAATAGAAGACAATAGGCGGGTTTTTTTCCCTTTTTTTTCTAGTGTAGATTGCAAAAAAAGACCATTCATAACGGTTGCCATCATTCCAATATTATCAGCTGTTACTCTATCAATGAGGATCCGTTTTTGCTTGCCTCTAAAAAAATTTCCTCCGCCTATAATAATAACTATTTCAATATTTTTATTATGAACTTTTAAAATTTGATCTGTGAGAGTATCTATTATTTGTTCGTCAAAACCAAAGCCTTTTTTTCCTCCTAAATATTCTCCACTAATTTTTAAAACTATACGAGCCATTAGAAAGTTAGTTTACAAAATCTTTTCACAGCTATTTTTTGTCCTAATTGGTTTGTTTTTTCTTCTAGTAGTTTAGCAACAGATATATCTGGATTTTTTAAGAAAGGTTGCTCTAATAAACAAATTTCTTTTTTGAATTTTTGCAACCTCCCAGCAATCATCTTTTCCGCAATTTCTGGAGGTTTTCCAGATTCTTTTGCTTGTTCCATTAAAAAAACCTTTTCTTTTTCTAAAATTTCTGTAGATACTTCTTCTCCCGAAATAAACTCCACTTTATTAGCAGCTATGTGTAGACAAATATCTTTGGCTACTTCCATTAAACCATCAGCATCTGATTTTTCCACATTCAGTTCTATTAGAACTCCAATTTTTTTATTGTGGTGAACATAAAAATTAACTACTGCGGATTCAGACCAGTGCCAGTGAATAACTTCACTCAAAATTATATTTTCTCTTATTTCTGTAATTAATTCGGTAATATAATCTTTTACACTTGTTCCAGCTAGCTGTTTTTCTTCAAAAGAATCTACTCCTTCACTAGCAAGTATTGCTAGTTTTTCTGTAGCTCCTTGGAATTGATCGTTGCGGGCTACAAAATCTGTTTCACAGGACAACTTCACTATTCCCGCTTTTTTTTTAGATTCATCAAAATGAATAGCAATAACTCCTTCGTTGGCTTCACGAGAAGATTTTTTGCTCGCTAAAATCTTTCCTTTTTTTCTTAAAAAGTTCTTGGCTTCTTCTAAATTGCCACCCGTTTCTTCTAATGCTTTTTTACACTCCATCAATGGAGCAGAAGTCATATGGCGTAGTTCTTTTACTAAACTGGAATTTATCATAATTATTAATTTGCTGTTTTTGAGGTTGTTTCTTTTTTATCAATTTTTATAGACACCTTTTTCACATCAATTTTAGTTGTCGTTTTATCACTTTTAACATCCACTTTTTTTTCATCAACTCTAGCATCACTTCTAACATCCACTTTTTTTTCATCAACTCTAGCATCACTTCTAACATCCACTTTTTTTTCATCAACTCTAGCATTGCTTCTAGCATCCACTTTTTTTTCATCAACTTTAGCATTGCTTCTAGCATCCACCTTTTTTTCATCAACTCTAGCATCACTTCTAACATCCACTTTTTTTTCATCAACTTTAGCATTGCTTCTAGCATCCACTTTTTTTTCATCAACTCTAGCATTGCTTCTAGCATCTACTTTTTTTTCATCAACTTTAGCATTGCTTCTAACATCCACTTTTTTTTCATCAACTTTAGCATCACTTCTAACATCCACTTTTTTTTCATCAACTTTAGCATTGCTTCTAACATCCACTTTTTTTTCATCAACTTTAGCATTGCTTCTAGCATCCACTTTTTTCACATCAACTCTAGTATCACTCTTAACATCCACTTTTTTTACATCAACTCTAGCATCACTTCTAACATCCATCTTTTTTGCGCTAATTCTAGCAGCAGTTCTAACATCCACTTTTTTCACATCAACTCTAGCATTGCTTCTAACCTCCATCTTTTTTGCGCTAATTCTAGCAGCAATTTTAGCAGATTCTTGCTTTTGTTCTTCTCTAAATTTTTCAAAAACAGCCTTCCCTTCAATTGCTGCAGCACTAATAACTTGACAAAACAAATCTATTGTTTTGGGAGAATCATCGTTGCCTGGGACAGGAAATTCCACTAATTCTGGATTGACATTTGTATCTACTAAAGCAATAATAGGTATTTTTTTTTTCTTTACTTCGTTGAGGGCAATTTTTTCTCTATGAATATCTATAATAAATACAGCTGCGGGGTCGCGAAACATATATCTAATTCCACCAAGTAAGGCGTCCAGTTTTTTTCTCTCTTTTTCCTTCTTAGATATTTCTTTTTTGAGCATATTTGCATAACCATCTTTTGCTAATCTATCAATTTCTTCTAATTTTTTTACAGATCGCTTTATAGTGACAGAATTTGTCAAAGTGCCTCCCAACCAGCGAAAATTTACATAATGATTCCTACTTCTTTTGGCTTCTCTTTCTATAATTTTTCTAGCATATGGTTTTGTGCAAACATAAAGAATTTTTTTCCCATCTTTAGCAAGGTTATAGACAAACTTGTAAGAGTCTTCAAGTTTTTGTAAGGTTTTTTTAAGGTTAATAATGTGAATATTGCCTTGTTTTCCTAGAATATAGGATTCGGCTTTAGGATGTCTTTTGTGAGATAGATGTCCATAGTGCATTCCTGCTTCTTTTAAGAATTTTAAATCTATAACGCTCATATGATTTCGGGTATTTTAGTTTACGATTATTGAGAGATTTTTGAATCTGAAAACTCTCTTGAAATTTTGAATTAAGGAGCCAGAACACACCTTTCAGAACTTAGAGCTGCTTCCTCTCGGATCTGACACGGTTCATACTGTCCAGTTGCTCTGGCAAAAAATATAATAATTGCTTAAAAAAAAATTGTCAATACGTTTTTTTTTTAAATTACCTTTTAAATTTGTTTTTATTCATTTTTTATGTTAATCTAACTTAAAAATAACCTAAAATTAGTAAAATGGACATAGATGTAGCCAACATTAAGAGAAATGATCTTATAATTGTGGCACATGGTGCTGTGCAAATGACGTATGCAGATGGTGATGTATCTTTTCACGAAAAAGCTGCTGTGAACAAAATTGTGAAAGCGATAAATTTAAATTCAGCAGAAACAGCACGTCTTAGAGAAGATATAAAACGATCTAGTCCTAAAGCTTTGATACCTTTTCTTTCTTCTGTTGATGCAAGGAAATTGTACTTTTTAATGATAGAGTATATGTTTTTTTCTGACGATGATTTTGCAAAAGAAGAAATAGAAACTTTGAAAGAATATGCAGATTTACTGCGATTAAAAGAAGCACAGGATTCTATACAAAAAGCTCATTCAACTTGCTATTCTGTAAATAGTGAAAAGTTGCTTAACATTTTTGCAGAAATCAGACAGAAATTTGCTCATATATCTCCAATAAAAAGTTAGTAGTTTTTTTATGATTAAACTAAAAATATTACGAGAAAATTCTGCAAAAATTAAAGAATGTTTAAGCTATAGGGGAGTTGATTTTGATTTAGAAAAACTACTTTCTTTAGAAAAAGAGTTTTTACTGGTTAAAAAGGAAAACGAAGAACTTCAAAATCAAAGAAATCTTGCCTCTCAATTTATTCGAGAAGAATCGGCAGAGAATAAGGAAAATTTAAAAACCTCTATTAGGGATTTGCGGAATCAAATTCAAACAAACGATGCAAAAATCAAAAAATTAGAAGAACAAAGGAATAAACTGGCAAGTTTTCTTCCCAATATTCTACACCCTGATACACCCATAGGAAAAAATGAAACGGAGAATATAGAAGTACGAAAAGTAGGCGGCATACCTAATTTTTCTTTTTCTCCAAAATCTCACTACAGAATAGCAGAAAAGCTTGGAATTTTAGATATTAAACGAGGTGTGAAAATAGCGAAAAGTCGTTTTACTTTCTTAAAAGGAGCAGGGGCTTTATTAGAAAGGGCTTTAGCTAGATTTATGCTAGATTTACATTTGGAACAACACAACTATACAGAATGGACTCCACCTTATTTAGTAAGTGCAAATACTGTCTATGGCACAGGGCAAATACCTAAATTTGAAGAAGATCTATTTAAAACAACCGATGGGCTTTATCTCATTCCTACAGCAGAAGTCCCGTTGACTAATATTTATGCAGGAGAAATTCTAAAGGAAGAAGATTTGCCTATGCAATTTGTTAGTTATACCCCTTGTTTTCGTAGAGAAGCTGGAACTTATGGTAAGGATACAAAAGGGCTAATTAGACAGCACCAATTCTCCAAAGTAGAACTGGTTTGGATGACTCGCCCTGAAAAATCTGAAGAAGCGCACCAAATGCTTGTGCGTCACGCAGAAACAGTCCTAGAAAAACTAGAACTTCCCTACCGCACAGTAATTTTATGTAGCGGGGATATAGGATTCGCAGCAACAAAGTGCTACGATATTGAAGTTTGGATTCCGGCGGAAAACACCTACAGAGAAATTTCTAGCTGCTCTAACTGCTGGGATTTTCAAGCTAGACGCGCAGGTCTCAAATACTATCCTAAGGAAGGAGGCAAAGCCCGTTTAGTGCATACACTTAACGGCTCTGGTTTAGCAGTAGGCAGAACTTGGGTTGCATTAGTGGAAAATTACCAACAAGAAGACGGTTCTATTAAAATTCCAAAAATTCTACAACCTTATATGAATGGGTTGACTAGTATTAAATAAAACTTTATTCTTTTCTTTAGAAAGAATTTTGCAAGAAACATTGAGACCTTTGAATTTGCCAAATAGAATAAAACTAGCTGTGACGGCTAGCCAAATGGTTAGAAAAGTGCAAAAAAAAAATTTAGCTTGCAGGAATACTGGAGAGCATTTCTTCACAAATGGCAAGAGTTGATTTTTTTTTTAACGATTGCTTTGGTTAAGCATAACGCTAATTCAAAGGTCTCATATTGCATCAAGATTTCTTAAAATTATCGGAGGGGTGGGTGAGTGGTTGAAACCGGCGGTCTTGAAAACCGTTAAGCCAAAAGCTTCGGGGGTTCGAATCCCTCCCCCTCCGCACAAACAAAACTATTGAATTATAGGAGAGATGACTGAGTGGCTGAAAGTGGCAGATTGCTAATCTGTTGTACCTGTTTACGGGTACCGGGGGTTCGAATCCCCCTCTCTCCGCATTATTAAAATTAAAAAATATTACAATTAAATCCTTTAAAGATGAAGTACCAATACACCATAATCTATGTCACAGATGTTGAAAAAGTTTTAGATTTTTATCAAAAAGCCTTTGGTTTTGAATTGAAATTTTTACACGACGGAAAAGACTACGGAGAATTACAGACTGGAGATTGTGTTCTTGCTTTTGCCAATCACAAACTAGGCAAAATGAATTTAGACGGAAAATACACAAAAAGTGATATTAGGGAAAATCCTTTGGGTTTTGAATTGGGCTTTATCGTAGAAAATGTAGAATCTGCTTACAACAAAGCTTTGGACGAAGGAGCTGTTGCTGTTAGCCCTCCACAAAAAAAACCTTGGGGACAGACTGTTTCCTATATTAGAGCCATAGAAGGCACTCTTATCGCACTAGGCGATTCTGTGCATTAATTAACTAAAAAAATATTATGAGTAGCATTGATGCAAATGATAGAAATATCTCAGAAATATTAGGTGGACAAAAATTTTATATTGATTATTTTCAAAGAGAATATCGTTGGAAACAACAACATATTAAATCTCTTATTGAGGACTTAACAAATACTTTTTTAAAATCTTATGAACCAAACCATAAACGAACTGAAGTAGCCAATTATCAAAGCTACTATTTAGGTCCGATGGTATTTAGCGTTAACCCAAATAATGGTAAAAAATCTATAATTGACGGTCAACAGCGCATAACATCTATTACTTTATTTTTAATATACCTATTCCATTCTCTACCTGAAGATGAACCAAATCACAGCATAAGAAACGCAATAAGTAATTTAATCTACTCAGAACAATATGGTGAACAATCCTTTAATATAAGTGATATAATAAGAGAACCTTGTTTAAAGGCATTGTTTGAAAATGGTAAATATGAACCTCAAGAAAATGAAAATAAAACGGTACGCAATATGGTAGAAAGGTACAACGAAATTCGTGAATCTTTCCCAGAAGCAATAGATAAACAAGCCTTGTCTTATTTTATAGACTGGCTTAAAGAAAAAATAATTGTTGTAGAAATTATTGCTTGTTCTAATGAAAATGCTTACACGATTTTTGAAACAATGAATGATAGAGGTTTAAACCTTACCTCTACAGAAATGCTCAAAGGCTATGTTTTATCAAAAATAACTAATCTAGAACAACAAACAGAAATTGAAAAAATATGGAAATTACAAATACAAGAATTAAATAATCAAATAGATGAAAAAAATGCTGATATATCTTTTTTTCAGGCTTGGTTTAGAAGCAAATATGCAGAAACTATAAGGCCAAGAGAAAAAGGATCTCAAGATAAAGATTTTGAATTAATAGGTTCTCGATTTCATAGTTGGTTTAGAGATAATGAAAAAACACTATTCAACCTAGAAACAACAGAAAATTTTTATCAATTTTTTAAAAATCAATTTCCTTTTTATGTAAAATGGTATCTAAAAATTAAAAAAACAAGTTTTGATACTACAATTCCCCACCTTTGTTATATTCAATATTGGGGGATAGCTCCAGCATTGCAAAATTCATTATTACTTTCATCTGTGAGTTATGAAGATGAGGACGATATAATCAAAAAGAAACTTGATTTTACAGCAAGGTATATAGAAACATTTACTGTGCGAAGAGCTGTTAACTATAACAGTTTTGCATCTTCATCTATTAGACATACAATATTTGAAAAAATTAAATTGATCCGCAATAACAATTTAGATGCATTAAAAAAGAATTTGATTGTAGAGATTAATAATATTAGTCAAGAGTGGAAAGGAATTTTAGATTTTAGATTGCATGGTCAAAATAAAAAATTTGTTAAACACCTACTCTCAAGAATATCAGGATATATAGATGGGCTTATAGGACAAAACTCTAAATATAGTGATTATCACCATCCTGATGAGGGGAGACCATTTGAAATTGAGCATCTTTGGAACGATAACTTTGAAGAATATAGAGAAGAATTTGAACAAGACACAGATTTTAAAAGATGGCGAAACTCCATTGGAGCTTTGATACTTTTACCGAATAGAAGCAACCAATCTTATGGCAAAAAGAAATATAAAAAAAAATTAGAACACTATTTGAGGGAAAATACTTATGCACAAACTTTACATCCGAAATTTTATGAAAATAACCCTAACTTCTTAAAATCTCAAAAAATACAAGGCTTGAAATTTAAAGAACACTCTAATTTTAAAAAACAAGACATTGAAGAAAGAAAAGAACTTGTAAAAAGGATTTGTGAACAACTATGGGCGATAGAGTATTTTGAGAGTTAAATTTTTTTTAAACAGCGTAGTGCTAAACACTACAAAACTGAACGTTCAGCAAGAATGAAATGTGAAATAGCCCTTTGGCTGTTTCACAAATAGCCCATAAAAAGCGTCAAGCAATAAGCTTGTTTTGGCTAAACAGAACGCTAATTCGTCTCAAGTTATGGAATTTGAACCAGTAAGACGAAGGAGCTGTTGCTGTTAGCCCTCCACAAAAAAAACCTTGGGGACAGACAGTTTCCTATATTAGAGCCATAGAAGGTACTCTTATCGCACTAGGCGACGCTGTGCATTAAGAAAAAAAATTGTTGTTGGAGTAAGGTTTGTTTTGGCTTAAAATCAAGTATTAGCTTTAAAATAAGAAAAATATGAAGGTCTTAATTATCATTATATCTGTGATATTGGTAAACTGTACAAGTTTACCACAGTTTGTTGTATATGTTAATTCAATTAGTGATGCCAAAGGCGAAGTAAATATTGGAACAAAGTATTGGTTAACATCAAGCATGAAAAATTTAAATACAAATGATTTGCAGTATCAAGAATATTCTGCATTTATTCATAAGGCTTTAATTTCGAGAGGATACATTCAGTCTTCTAGCATGGCACATTCTGATATAATTATATTTTTACAATACGGAATTAGTGAACCTAAAACTAATCAATCTGCAGGTTATAAGCCAATATGGGGACAAAAAGGAATCTCTAGTTCAACTACTTCTGGTAGTATAAATAGTTTTGGAGGTACTTCTACTTATTCTGGCAGCACTATTTATAATTCATCATATGGCGTTACTGGGTATAAACCATATACTAGAACACACACCACTTATACACGTTATATAATTTTAGAAGCTATTAATTCAAAAATATATTTAAAAAATAAAAAGATTCTACAGGTTTGGAAAACTACAATTATGTCATCTGGCTCATCGGGTGATATTCGAAGGGTTTTTCCCGTTTTAGTTGCAGCAGCAAATGCTTATATCGGAGGGAATACATTAAATAACATAAAAATTAAGCTAACAGAAGAAGATGAAAGAGTGTTAAATATTAAAGATCAATAAAATACAATAACAAAAGAAGTAAATTGTGAATAAAAAATATTATACAGAAGAAGAAATTATGTTATGCACCTATATTGCTCTTTATGGAAGGAACAATTTTACTGAACAAGAAATTACTAAATTACAAAATAGGTCGTTAGCTTCTGTGAAAATGAAAGTGCAAAATATTTGTGCAATGCTCAAGGAAGAAGGCAAAAAATTTTCTAGTCAATGTACCTTATCAGGAAAACCACCAGGGGAATCAGGAAGGCGAACCAATTGGAAATGGGTAAAAAAATATTTACCTGAAGAGATAGAAAAAGAATGTTTATTAGAATTATCTAAAAATATATTATCAAACCATGGTCAGTAACAGGAGAAAAGTATATGCTAAAAGGTAAAAATCAAACAACAAACTTTCTTACAAAAAACAAACTAAACTAAAGCTATTTGCTACAATAACAAGACCTTTGAATTAGGCATTATAGGAAGGCTAGACAAGGCAAAAAAAAAAATTTTAGCTCGCAGGAATAATGAGAGCACTTTGAGAGTTAAAAAAAAATTTTAACGCAGTATAGCCGAACTAGAATGTCTGATTTAGAAAATTAATTATGGAATTTGAACCAGTAATAGGACTAGAAATACACGCACAACTAGCTACAAAAAGCAAGCTATTTTGTCGTTGCGCCGTAGATGTAGTTGCTCCTCCCAATCACAATACTTGTCCCGTTTGTTTGGGGCTGCCCGGTGCACTACCGACAGTGAACCAAAGAGCCATAGAATTTGTAACAATGCTGGGTTTAGCTACAAATTGTAAAATTCGCTTGGATTCAGAATTTGCTCGTAAAAATTATTTTTATCCCGATCTTCCCAAAGCCTATCAAATCTCCCAATACGACAAACCTATTTGTGAAAATGGTTTTTTAGAAATAGAAGTTGGTGGGAAAATTAAAAAAACAGGGATTACTCGCATCCATTTAGAAGAGGACGCTGGAAAACTTACCCACGAGGGATCCGATGCGAATGCTTCTTATGTGGATTTAAATAGAGCGGGAACTCCTTTAGTTGAAATCGTATCAGAGCCTGATATTCGCAGCTCTGCAGAGGCAAAAATTTATGTGCAAAAAATCCATTCTTTGGTCACTGCCTTAGATATTTGCTGGGGAAATATGGAAAAAGGCAATCTACGTTGTGATGCAAATATTTCTTTACGGCTAAAAGGTGAAAAAGAGTTCGGAACTCGCACAGAAACAAAAAATCTGAATTCATTCCGTTTTATTCAGCAGGCTATAGATTATGAGATTAATAGACAGTCGGATTTACTTTTAGACGGTGAGATTGTCCAACAAGAAACCCGTCTTTATAATCCTGCTTTGAAAAAAACATTTACAATGCGGAAAAAAGAAGAAGCAGATGATTATCGTTATTTTCCTTGCCCAGATTTATCAGTTATCAAGCTAGAAAAAAATTGGGTTGAACAGATTCAGAAAGATTTACCAGAGTTGCCCGATCAAAAAATGGAAAGGTATCAAAAAGATTACGAGTTAAATCCTAAAGACGCCGCTGCTATTACTTTAGGTGGATTTTCAAAATTTTTTGAAGAAGGGATAGCTCTAAAAAAAGAAATAGCCCAAAATAAAACAACTCCTAAAGAAAAAACCAAAGAAGAAAGTAAAACTAATGGAAAAAATTTTCCAAAAACTTTGGCGAATTGGATTATGGGAGATATTTCTAAATATATCAACGAAGAAAAAAAAGAATTAGTAGAAACAAAAATAAATCCTCAAAAAATTTTCCAGTTGATAGAATTAATAGAAAATGGTACAATTAGCAATAAAATAGCAAAAACTCTATTGCCTTCTTTGGCTCAATCGGATAAATCGCCTAAGCAGATTGTAGAAGAAAAGGGTTTAACTCAACTATTAGATACAAAGATGATAGCAGATTGGTGTCAACAGGTAGTTTCTGCTAATCCAACTGAAGTAGAAAAATATAAGTCGGGGAAAGATAGAGTTTTTGGTTTTTTTGTAGGACGGGTTATGCAACAATCTAAAGGTAAAGCTAGCCCTCAGATAGTTACTTCTCAACTTAAAGAACTATTAAAATAGACTTTTGAATTTGCTTTATGTTTAGCCTATACATTGTTGAAAAAAAATTTTGTCCCTTGAAATACTTGAGTATTCCTGCAACCCAAAATTTTTTTTTGCCTTCGTAGTAAAAAACATAATAAACTGTGCATACAGCACAATTAGACTAGTGAAACCTCCCGTGGAGGTTTCACTATAGCCTGTATGAACTAGAAGTGTTGCCGTCACAGCTAGTTTTATTCTATTTGGCAAATTCAAAGGTTTTATAAGATAAACACTATGGTAAAATACAGCAAATTAAAAAAAGAAACAGAAAAATTATCTGGTAAAATGGAAAGCTGGGCAACTAGATTCATGAAAATAGCGAAAAAAATGGGCGGAAAATGGCAACCTAGTATGTGGAAGGACAATATTCAATCTTTGGATAAAGATGCCATTCAATCTTTCACGCAAACTGGAAAGAAAAAAATAGATTCTTTGCAGAAAACAGGGAAAAAGAAAATAGAATTTTTAACCAAAGAGGGTAAGAAAAAAATAGAAACTGCTAATCAAACTGGTAAAGAAACTTTGGATTATCTCAATAAAAAAAAGAAAAATTTACAGAAAAATTTTGATAAACTCAAAAAAGATGGCAGTAAAAAAATGGATGTATATAAAAAAGAAGCCAAAAATAAAAGAAATAATTTCTTTTACTACGCCATTGAAAAATTAGAAAAACACTTTCCCATTGGTGCCAATCCTATTGCAGGTAAATGGTTTGGAAATTTTAGCTATAGATTTAACAGAAGAAGGAGAAACATAGCCTTACAACAGATTAAAATGGCTTTTCCAAACTGGAGTGTTGAAAAAATCCAACAAACAGCAATTGAATCTTTTGAAAGTTTAGGAAAAACTTTTTTTGAGACAATAAAAAAAATAGAATATGGAAAAAACATTGATAATTGGTTAGAAAATACAAATCCACAGGTGACAAAGGCGATTACAAAGACTGGAGCGATTATTATTAATGGACATTTTGCGAATTGGGAATTTGGTACCTATTCTTTTGAATTAGCAAAATTAAAAGGCATCTTACTAGGCAAAGAAGATCACGAGCTAGCAAAATGGTTTTCAAAACATTTTCGCAATGCTAAAGGTTTTGAAACTATTGCATCTACAGACAAAAATCTACCATTTAAGATTATAAATACTTTGAAAAAAAAACATTGCCTTCATTTACTTATAGATTTAGATGTTCTTTCAGAAAGTGTTTATTGCGAATTCTTTGGTAGAGAAACAAGGACTGTCGTCTCTCCTGCAAGACTAGCCATAAAATATAATCAACCTGTAGTATCCTGCTTTAACTACAGAACCAGAGATGGTAAGCATATCTTTTGTTACGAATTTCTCTCCAAACCACCTTATTCTAAGGAAATGAGTGAAGAAAAACTAACTCAAATCTACACCACTGCATTAGAAAAGCATATCCGAAAATATCCATCGCAATGGAGATGGGCCGAATCTCGGTGGAAACCAGAAAGATGGAATAAGAGAACCGAGAAAACTGCTAACTAATTTTGAGACCTTTGAACGTTGGAATACCCAATTTCACCTGTTTTAAAAATTATCTGGCAAAGGTCTCAAATTAAATTTGATTGATCTTGTTGCTTTTAGCTTGAATGAGAATTTTAATTACCGCTGGATTTTTGTTGTGTTTTTGGGCGTAATATAATGGTTTCAAACCAGCTTGATCTAGACTATGCAGATCGGATCCTGCCTGTAGTAATGCAACAATAACAGCTGGATCATCATTGTACCCTGCTGCCCAGTGCAGTGGAGTTAAGCCGAATCTATCTCGGGAATGCACATTCGTCCCTGCTTTCAGTAAAGCTAAGATAACAGCAAGATTAGCACTATCAGCTGCTAAATGCAAAGGAGTCCAACCATTATTATCACGAACATTCACCTCTGCTTTTGCTTCTACCAAAACAGTGATAATAGCAGCATTTTTATTTCCTCTCGCTGCTAAATGCAATGGGGTATAACGATTTCGCGTAAGTATATCTACATCTACGCTTGTTTCTAGTAAGGTGGTAACGATTGTAGGATTTGTATTATATCTTGCAGCTTCATGTAAGGGATTCCATCCTTTTTTGTTATAAGAATAGATATCTGCTCCTGCTTTCAGTAGAACCTCAATAACAGCTGGGTTTGTGCTATTTCTAGCGGCTAGGTGCAAAGCTGTATTGCCGTCTTTATCTTGAATATGTAAATCAATTCTATTTTCTATTTGGGATGGAGTTATTTTTGCAAAATTCTTATGAAGTAGACCAACACAGCCTGATAAGACAAAAATAAAAAAAAAAAAATTACATCTGCGTGGCAAACGGGGCATCTTTTGAAGATTTTTATATTGGTTTTGGATGATAGTCAAGTTAGGCTAAGAATATTTAATAGACTTTTGAATTTGCATTCTGTTTAGCCTATGCAACGTTAAAAAAAATTTTTAACTCTTGCCATTTGTGAAGAAATGCTCTTCAATATTCCTGCGAGCTAAAAAAAATTTTTGCCTAGCCTAGCCGTCACAGCTAGTTTTGTCCTATTTGACAAATTCAAAGGTCTATTTAATTCTGCTGTTACTTCTGAAGTTTGGTAACCTATTTTTTTTTATTTATACTTTGAGCACACCTAAATCCAATATCTTTAGAGCGAGCAACAGGACTATTGGCTCCTCTAAAACTAGAGCGGATATAATTTTTACTACTTAAATAACTACCCCCTTTATTGACTTTTAAAAGCCCACTTTCGGGTCCTTGTGGATCTCGGGATTGTAAATTTTCCAACCCTGACAAAGTATACCAATCTTGCACCCATTCCCAAAGATTGCCGTTCATATCATAGGTGCCGTTAACTTCTTTCTGGAAAGAGCCTACTTTCGCCAACTCTGTTTTTTGACATAGTTCATCACCTATATTCTTAAAATTAGCCGATGCGCAATCAATATCATATTCTCCGTTGCTATATTTATATTTAACATCATTTTTCCAGCTAGCAGCTTTTTCCCATTCCGCTTCTGTGGGTAGTCTTTTCTCTACAAATTGACAGTAGTTACGAGCATCAAACCAGCTAACCCCGTTAATAGGCAAATTATCCTCTCCATCCTTTCCATCCTTTCCCCAAACCAATCCTTTTCCTTCCAAAGGAAAATTGCAAATTCCGGAGTCTACACAGTCAGCGTATTCTCCTTTAGAAACTTCCGTTTGGTCTATTAAGAAAGTAGAAGTATAAATATTTCTTTCTGGTTGCTCGTCTGTATTCCCTTTTTCTGAACCCATAATAAAAAATCCTTCAGGAATAGCAACATTTTTTCCAGAACTAGAAAAAATTCCAAACAGTTTAGAACCTCCTTCCTTATTACTACAACTTATCAAGCTAGATAGAGTAACCAATAAAATAACCTTTAAAAACAAACCAATCCCATCTTTATTTAACATGGAAAATAATAATTTCATTTTTTTTCAATATTTAATTAAACCTGATAGTCTAAAGTTTTTTTTGTTTTCCGTTTAGGAATAATAATAATACACTTTTTTTAAAAAATAGCAAACTTGGTCTGTTTTATCTAAGCTTCAATAAAATAATCTTCTCTCGGATTTAAACTCTCTCGCAAAGATTCCCCTATAAAAGCAAATAAAGAAAGTACTACAATCGCTGCAAAAGCAGGAGAAAGAAGAATCCACCAAGCATAAGTAAAACTAGTCTGGCCCTGTTGTAGTAACTCACCCCAACTAGGTGTAGGTACAGGCAATCCATAACCTAGATAATCTAGACTACTTAAAGTAGTAATTCCAGCTACTATTTGAAAAGGTAAAGCCGATACCAGAGGAACTAAAGAATTTGGCAATAAGTGTGAAAAAATAATTCTTAAATGGCTTGCTCCCATAGAGCGAGCAGCTTCGCAATATTGTTTCCCTTTTTCCCTATAGATTTCTGCACGCATCAACCAAGTTATGCCCGTCCAACTGAAAAAAGTAAAAATAATCAACAAAAGCCCAATGGAAGGGGTAATTAAAGCCGCCATAATGATAAGAATGTATAGCAAGGGGAGTGAAGTCCAAATTTCTACAATCCTTTGGAAAATTAAATCAAAAATACCACCAAAGTAGCCCATCAAACAACCCAAAAAAACTCCTATAATAGTAGAAAGAATATACAAGGCTAGTGAGAAAAAAATAGCAATACGAAAACCATAAACCACTCTTGCTAAAACATCTCTGCCTTGTAAATCTGTGCCAAGTAGATGCCTATTTACAAAAGAAGGTTTGGCTGGAGCTATATTGATAAAATCATTTTCGTAAGCAGAGTAAGGAATAAAAGGTAGTAGCACCCAATTTTTTTCTTGAGGGTTTTGAAAAAATTTCTCCTGTAAAATTTTTTTTAATTCTTTGTAGTTTGCCTCATAGCTATAATCCAAACCAAAAGTATCACCACTATAAAATTTACCCAATACAGGAAAATAATAATTGTCTTGATATTTGACTAGCAGTGCTTTATTGTTTATAAAAAATTCTGCAAACAAAGAAAAAACGATAAGTATTAAAATAACAACCAAAGAATAATAACCTCTTTTGATTTCTTTGAAACGAACAAATTTTTTTCTATTTTCAGGAGTGATAAGCATTGGGATTTTAAGGACAAAAAATTTTTAAAATGGCGTCTTGCAAGACATCACAAAACTTGACGTTAACATAAATGGACAGCAAAAGATCTCATAGCTCTTTTGTTAAAGTTTATGTGAAGTAAAAACGATAAAGCTGTTTCGCCGAACTAGAATGCCTACAAAGGTATCAGCCTTTTTTCAAAGACTTACCTAGAGATCTTTGCATTAGTTTAGCCAAAAAGAGCTTATTGCTTAAAACTTCAGACAGGCTGTTTCACATTTCATTCTTGGTTAGAACGCTAAATTTTGTAGTGCCTGCTCCCATTATTGTGGCACTACACTATTTTAAAAAAAAAATTGTCCCTTGAAATACTCTAGACTTTTAAATTTGCATTCTGTTTAGCCAAAACAAGCTTATTGCTTTCACTCTATACAGACTTTAGCAAAAGAGCCAGTAGCTCTTTTGCAGTCTATATTGTGTTAGCTTTAAGTTTTGTAATGCATTGCACTACGCCATTGAAAAAATTTTTTAACTCTTGCCATTTGTGAATAAATGCTCTTCAGTATTCCTACGAGCTAAAAATTTTTTTCGCACTTTTCTAGCCATTTGGCTAGCCCCAATAGTGAGGTAAGCATCAGCGAAATTCAAAGGTCTATATGATATATATAAAGGAATTTTGTTTGATTTTGCAAGGAAAATTTTTTGCTAAAACAACTGGACAATATGAAAAGTAAGGAAAAAATTTTTTTGGTTGGTTGCGGAAAAATGGGTCTACCTATTTTAGAATCTATTCTAAAAGTGTATCCTGACAGCTCAGTTGTAGTTGTAAGTAGAGAACCTTTAAAACTAAAAAAAAAGTTAGTTCATTTAGCTCATAGTCTACAATTTAGTAGAGCGGAGCAACTCAATGTGGAGACTAAAGATAGCATCGTTTTTGCTGTTCCTCCTCAAAAAGCAACAAAAATTTTACAAGAAATAAAATTTCACTCTAATTCACTGCTTATTTCTGTGATGGCGGGTTATTCTTTTGAATCTATCAAAAAAATACAGCCTAATATAGCTATTATTAGGGCAATACCCAGTTTACCCATTACTATCAGTATGGGTTTGACAATTTTTTGCCAAACTTCAGAGATAACAGCAGAAAAAAAAGAAAAATTCTTAAAAATTTTTCAAAATTTAGGTAAATGCCTAGAAGTAGATAGTGAGAATAAATTGGATATTTGCACTGCTATTTCTGGTAGTGGCACTGGATTTGTGTTTTATCTATTGAGAAGTTTCTATGATTCTGCTGTAGAACTCGGGCTTTCTGATGTTTTAGCAAAAGAAATTGTTCACAATTGTTTTATAAACTCTACTTTTTTTGCAAATCAATCAAAAAAACAGTTAACCGAACTTATTGACGAAGTTTGCACCAAAGGAGGCACTACAGAGGCGGGGATGCGAGTTTTGAAAAGAGAAAATGTAGATAAAATCATAAAAAATTGTTTATCTAGTGCTTATAAAAAAAGTAAATTACTTGCAAAAGACTGATTTTTCTGATATTTTCTATGTTTTTTGAAAAAATTTTAATTTATATTTGCTTTTTTTATTTTTTTTGTTATAATTAACTTGTTTTTATACACTTTTGAATTTCGCTGATGCTTATCCCACTATTGGGGCTAGCCAAATGGTTGGAGCAGGTGCGAAAAAAATTTTTAGCTCGTAGGAATACTGAAGAGCATTTCTTCACAAATGGAAGGAGTTAAAAAAATTTTTCAATAGCGTAGTGCAATGCATTACAAAACTTAAAGCTAACACAATATAGACTGCAAAAGAGCCAGTGGCTCTTTTGCTAAAGTCTGTATAGAGTGAAAGCAATAAGCTTGTTTTGGCTAAACAGAATGCAAATTCAAAGGTCTATTTTAGCAATTTTTAACCAATACACACATAAGTATGAAATCACAATTTAGTAGAGACTTTTGTAAGGATGGTCGTGCTTACCTCTTAGGTAGAGATATTTACAAAAGATACAGTCAAGCAGACAAAATTAAAAAAACGATAAAAGAAAATATTCGTGGATATATCTTTGTTGATGCTGCAGCTAGAATCACACTAGATTCTAGGCATGCTGATCCTGAGCGAGCCATTTTCAGCTTGCCTTGTAATGCTAATGAAGATAGAATTGTTGCTAATCTTGCCGATTTGGTATATGTCAGCATGCAATCTTACTATGATATGGCAGACCCTAAAATTTACCACTATGGTATAGCAAATACTGTTATGGAAGGATTTGATTCTTCTGGTTTGAGAAGAGAGTTAGAGTTAATTTGTAAGAGCATAGCTACCAGACCTGATATAGCTAGTAAAGTGATTGAGAATATAGAATTTGAAGCAGATAAACTGCCCCATATGAAAGAATTTATGTTTTCTGCGGTACTTAGAGAACATTTAGATATTCATATTGGATATCGTATTTTACTTTACGGCGAAAAAATGAACCCGACATCCTTTTTTATTCCAGTATCTGAAGGAGCAATGATAATTCAGCAGATCTATTACAATATGGAAATTGTGTTACATCATAATCTTGTGACTTATGACGAAGTAGCAGATCAAGGGTATCTAAGACTTTCTGATTCTTTGCTATTGAAAGAAGTTGGAGAATTGCTTAAAAGAATAAAAAATAAAGAGAATGTTCGCAAAAAATTGATTAATAACATTAAATTTTCTACAGTTGTGACAGATGATCCTGTAAAAAGATACGGAGAAATTGCTGGAGACTATGTCTACGATACTATCAATCAAATAGACACACCAGCGTTAATAGACGCTAGTGATAGGTCCAAAGCTCTTTACGACACTTTGTCTATCAGAACTGCAAGGTATGTAGATGATACTGTTGATTTTAAGAAGTTTACTGATTTTTCTGTATTCATTAATAAAGCATCAGATCCTACTTCAGATTCTAAGGAAAGCTTTGATGAAACGCAGTCTACAAAGCAAGTAGCACAAACTACTTCAACAACAGGGCAGTCTACCGAGCAAGTAACACAAACTACTAAGAATATACCCGAAGATTCTTCTATAGGTGATGATATGACTGTGGATGAAATATAACAGAGACTTTTGAATTAGCGTTCTGTTTAGCCAAAACAAAGCTTATTACTTGACGCTTTTTATGGGCTATTTGTGAAACAGCCCTTTGGCTGTTTCACAGTTCGTTCTTGCTTAATGCAAGTTTTGTATCGCCCTGATCCCATTATTGTAGAACTACGTACGCCATTAAAAAAAAATTTAACTCTTGCCATTTGTGAAGAAATGCTCTTCAGTATTCCAGCGAGCTAAAAAATTTTTTTGCACCTGTTCTAACCATTTGGCTAGCCGTCACATAACACTAATTCAAAAATCTCTAACAATTTTATTTTTTATAGCAATTTTATTTTTTATAGCAATTTTATTTTCTATAGCAATTTTATTTTCTATAGCATTTTTATTTTTTATAGAAAAAAAGGGAACAAATTTTTTGTTCCCTTTTTTTATCTATATTCAAAAACCTACCGCAACTTGATTATTAAAAACTTCAATGCCCTACCTTCAACTTATTAGAATTCATACTCTTCCTTTAGTTTTTGCCTCTATTGGTATAGGGATTTTCTTATCCCTTAGAGATGGTTTTTTTTCTTGGAGCTTAAGTGTTTTAATACTGCTCACTGCCACTAGCCTTCAAATTGTTGCCAATATTGCCAATGATTATGGAGATGGTATTAGAAAAATAGATGATAAGAATAGAATTGGTTTTGAAAGGATGTTGCAATCGGGAAAAATTTCTAAAAGAAAAATAAAGATAGCACTACTTATAAATATTTCTTTAGCTGTATTTTTTGGACTAATTCTTTTATTTTTTGCTTTTGAAAATATAAAATCTATATACTTTTGGATTTGGTTTTTTATTGGATTTACTTGTATTAGCACTGCTTTAAGATATAGTTTAGGAAAAAATCCCCATAGCTCTACAGGTTTGGGAGATATTTTTGTGTTTCTTTATTTTGGTCCTGTGGCAGTGATTGGTAGCTACTTTTTATTAACGGGAAACTATCACTATTCTTTACTACTAGAATCTTGTGCAATGGGATGTTTGAGTGTTTCCGTACTAAACCTCAATAACATTAGAGACTTATCCACAGATAAAAAAAAAGGTCGTCAGACTGTTGCCGTTAGACTAGGAGAACAAAAAGCCAAAATCTACCAAAAAATACTTGTACTAACGAGCTTTATAATTTATTTGATTGCTGCTTATTATAGATTTTCGTATTGGTATCAAGGGTTAATTCTACTTATTTTTTTACCCCTAATTCACTTGACTTTTGCTTTAGGTGAAATGGATGAAAAATATAACCAACTCTTAAAAAAACAATGTATTTTTATACTTTTATTTTCTATAGCTTATGGCGCAGCCCTAAACTTTTAAAAGCTAATTTCTAAAAATTAATCTTTAAAACTTTTCTTGATTTTATCATTTTGCCTAGATAATCTATAATAGACCTTTGAATTTCGCTGATGCTTATTTAACTATTGGGGCTAGCCAGATGGATTATTTAGAAAAGTGCGAAAAAAATTTTTAGCTCGCAGGAATACTGAAGAGCATTTCTTCACAAATGGCAAGAGTTAAAAAAAAAATTCAACTCTGCATAGGCTAAACCGAATGCAAACTCAAAAGTCTATTCAATATAGAAAAATGAAAAAAACTATCTTTACAAAATTTGATTTTGTCAAAATTTTTAAGAAAAATATTGCCCTGAATTTACTGTTCGCTTTTGTTGGTTTTGTGGCTTTAAATTTTATTTCAAGCAAATTATTTTTTCGCATAGATGCCACAGAAGAAAATCTCTATACTCTTTCTGACGGAACAAAAAGTATAATCAAAGAAATAGATGAACTCACTACCATCAAATTTTTTTTTTCTCAAGCTAACAAAGATATTCCCCAAACCTATCGACAATATGCAAAAAGAATAGAGGAAATTTTAAAAGAATATACCCTTTTAAACCCTCAAAACCTTGTATTAGAAATATTGGATCCTAAACCAGACTCTGACGAAGAACAGGCTGCTAAAGGATACAATCTAGCAGAAGCTGATATTGGTTCTGCTTATAAATTTTTTTTGGGACTGGCTATTCTACAAGGAGATAATCAAGAAACACTTCGCTTTTTTGATTTAAGAACAGAATCTTCTTTAGAATATGATATCACACAAAGAATTTATAAAATCCAAAATAACAAAAAAATGAACCTTGCTATTATGGATGAAATAGGTGTGGGAGGTAATCCCTTTCAACCTAATACTAGTTGGGCTTTTTATAATGAACTTTCCAAGTTTTACAATGTAGAAATTATCAGCAAAGAAGAATGGGAGATTGATGATAATATAGATATTTTACTTGTTTTTCATCCTAAAAGTTTAGTCTCTAACCCCACAAAAGAAGAACAGTCTAGAGCACTAGCTACAGAATATGCGATAGATCAATTTTTACTTAAAAAAGGAAAATTGATTGTAGTTGTAGATTCTTTTGCCAGAATAGATACCCAAAATGTAGCTGGCAGACCTCCTGTGATTAGTGCTAGTGATTTACCAACTCTTTTTCGGCATTGGGAAATAGATTATAAAGTAGAAAATGTTATTGCAGATTTAGAAAACCCCCATATTCTTCGTTCTGGAATTCAAACAGCACCTTACCCATTATGGCACGATATTGAAGGAGAAGCTCTTTTAAAAACTATACCTGCTCTAGAAAATTTGGAGAGCATTTTAATCCCAGAACCCGGTGGCTTTATTTTTTCTAAAAGCGAAGCAAATAAAAATTTAACCTTCCGCCCGTTGCTTAGCACAAGCAACACTACAGGTGTTTTCTTCAGTCAGTTATTACCCCGTTCTAATCCCACCACTGTGGCTAATTCTTTACAAAGAATGGACAAACAGTATCATTTAATTGCACTACTCAATGGGAAATTCACTTCTGCATTTCAACAAAGACCATCCTTTAGCAATCTCGAACTAGGCGAAAATTTCAAAAATCCTCATTTGAAAAACTCTAAAAAAGATGCTCGTGCTTTGCTCATCAGTGATGCAGATTGGATGAGCGATCCTTTTAGTGTACAAAAATTTCAGGCGTTAGGGCAAACAATAGTTCAACCAGTCAACGACAATTTAGGACTATTCTTAAATCTTGTAGATTACTTTAGTGGTTCTGATAAATTATTTGCTATTCGCTCGCGAGGAAAATTTTCTCGTCCTTTTGATAAAATTAACGACCTAGAAAAAGAAGCTCAAAATAATTACCAACAAGTAGAGCAACAACTAAAGAACGAACTAATTCAAATTCAACAACAATTAGACCAACTTCAACCACAAACCGGTAGCAACGAAATCATCCTAGATAAAGAGCAGATCCAAAAAATCAAAAAATTTCAAGAAAGAGAAAAAAATACTAGAATAGAACTACGTGAAATTAGAAAATTACTCCGTCAAGATATAGAACTTTTAGAAAGCACTCTCAAAACAATCAATCTCATTATTGTTCCTAGTTTGGTGTTATTTTTGGGACTTTTTGTTTTTTATAAGAGATATAGAAAAAAACAAACAAAATAGTGATGCTGGAGAAAAAATCTATTCTTGGGATCCTTGCTCTTACAGTAATAGCTCTACTTGTTTATTTTTTTAGCAATCCTACAGCTAAAAAAAAAACATCTAATATTGCTTCTGTTTATGAAGATAAAATTGATAAAATTGTTATTGAAAACGGGAAAGGAACTCTTACCTTAATCAAAAAAACTGCAAAAGGAGATTGGCGACTGAAAGAAAATGATTTCCCCATAGCCCCTAGGAGGCTAGCCTCCTTTTTACAGCATTTCAATTTTGCAAAAATCAAAAGTTTGGTAGCTAGAAAACCAGTAAATCACTTTAAGTATTGGGTAGCAGATGCAAAAAACAAAGCAAGAAAAGAAGAAAATGGACAAAGGGTGAAAATTTTTCAAAACGATGATGTAGTTTTAGATATTATTTTAGGAAGAATTGACTACTCTCCAGAAAGGGTTCGTTTCATTCGTTTTACAGAAGATAACGAGGTTTATAGCTCTTCGGTAGGCAGTTTACCAGACCTAGAACTAGATAAAGAGTATTGGTTTAACAAGAGCCTTTACAACTTTAATGTAGAAAAAATTATCTCCTTTGAGTTTGCTAAAGGTAATCAAAAAGATACATTTGTAGTGAAGGGGAAAAAATTTGTTTCTCAAAAATCTCCGAAAAAAAAAATAGCACAAAAAAATATCAACAGCTATCTGAATCAACTAGCAAGTTTAGAAACCTTACCTATTATAAAAAAAACAACCCCCAAAGAAAGCATCAGCGAAGAAAACCTTACTGAATTTACAGTAGTCAAACTAGAGCTTGCAGATAAAACTATTTTGAGCATTCATCAACTTCAAAATAAAAATAATTTTTATGTTGGCTATCAATTACAAAATACAAGTCCTCGTTGGCAATTAGCCCAAGAGATAGCCAAGCAATGGCATTTTCAACTTCTTGAAAGAGAAGCAGCAGTTTTAGAAAAAGCTAACCTTAAAAAATTTTACCAATGAAAAGAACAGTTTTAATTACAGGAGCCAATAAGGGTTTGGGAGCAGCCATTGCTGTTGAGTTTGCTAATTTGAATTATGAAGTTATTATCAGCGGTAGAAATTTTCTAGCCTGCCAAAAAAAAGCAACAGAAATCGGTGGTACAACCACTGCAGTACAGTGCGATATAACCAATAAAGAAAGTATAATAAACGCCAAAAATTTTGTTTTAAAAAAATATAAAAAACTAGATGTGCTCGTTAATAATGCCGGTATTATACAACCAATAGATAAATTTTGTGACGCAGATCCTGATGAATGGCAAAACCTTATCAATACAAACATTACAGGACAAATGAGAATAACTCATGCTTTTTATCCTTTATTGAAAGCAGCTTCTCCTTCAAGGATTATTAATATTTCATCTGGTTCTGCACACCGCCCCCTAGAAAACTGGAGTGCCTACTGCACCTCTAAAGCCGGGTTTGCGATGCTTACCAGATGTTTAGATTTAGAATTGAGCCAGGACAATATTCGTTGTTTTGCTTTTGCTCCAGGCATTATAGATACAGATATGCAGGCAGTGATTAGAGAGAGTAACATGCCTAAAAAAAACATGTTCAAAAAAGAAAATCTCACAAGCACAAAACCCGCAGCTCTTTTTACAACTTGGTTGGCTTCCGGGAAGGCAGATGATTTAGCTGGAAAAGATTTAGATCTAAGAGATAGTGAAATTATACAAAGAGTTTCATTATAAAATAGAAGCAGTAATATTTTCTCCGTCTTCTGCATCTTTAAAGAAAAATATTTTTTTATCATAAATATCAAGGCTATAGCTAGAACTCTTTTGAAGGGGAGCAAGATTCTGCTGTAACGGAACTGCAACAAGTATTCTTTGCCTTCCTACTTGGAAATGGTGGTGGGTTTCGGAACCTAAATACTCCGATGAAAGCAGTTTTGCTTTGAGAAAACCTTTACTTTGAGAATTACTTATTTTCAGGTTGTGAGGACGAATAGCAAAAACCATTTTTTGAGGCAGTTTTTGTGGATTGATTTTTACACCTAAATCTTTTAACTTTATTTTTCCAAACCCTCCAATTAGTTCTGTTGCTGTAACCTCTACAAAAAAACTATTGATAGGTGGGCTTCCTAAAAATTGGGCTACAAAAAGATTTTGGGGAGTTTGGTAAATTTCTTGGGGTGTACCACTTTGCATCATTTTCCCTTTATTGAAAACAAAAATTCTATCTGCAAGTGTCATAGCTTCTTGCTGGTCGTGGGTCACATAAACCGTAGTTTTACCCAGTTGTTCGTGAATACTACGGATATAACTACGCATAGTTTCTCTAAGCCTTGCATCTAAATTGCTCAAAGGTTCATCTAATAGAAAAATTTCTGGTTTGCGAACTACCGCTCTACCTATAGCTACCCTTTGTTTTTGTCCTCCTGAAAGTTGGCTGGGTTTTCTGTCTAAAAGATCAGTTATTTCTAATTTTTTGGCAGTATGGTTGATGATTTCTTTTTTTTTTTTGGTGGGCAACTTTAGAATATCTAAAGGATAGCATAGGTTTTCATAAACGCTCATATGAGGGTAGAGAGCATAGCTTTGAAAAACCATAGCTACATTTCTATTTTTTGGAGCTTCCCAAGTAACATTTTTATCCCGAATAAAAATTTCTCCACTAGTGACATTTTCTAACCCTGCAATCAATCTTAAAATGGTTGTTTTTCCACACCCACTAGGTCCCACAAAAACCGTAAATTCTCGTTCTTTGATTTGAAAATCTGTTTCAAAGAGAGCCTTGTTTGACTCAAAATTTTTTATTACTTTTTTAAAAATGATTGCAGACATAATTTTATAGACCTTTGAATTTGCCAAATAGGACAAAAACAGCTGTGACGGCTAGCCAAATGGTTAGAACAGGTGCGAAAAATTTTTTTAGCTCGTAGGAATACTGAAGAGTATTTCTTCACAAATGGCAAGAGTTAAAAAAATTTTTCAACGCTGCATAGGCTAAACAGAATGCAAATTCAAAAGTCTATTTTATTGAGATTGTTAAGCTTTAGCATTATAGGAAGTCTAGACAAGGCGCAAAAATTTTTTACCCAAGAGGAATATCGTCTTACAAAACACTCTATAATCTACATCTAGCAACAAGCCTGTTTTACCGAACTAAAATATCTAATTCAAAAATCTCTTATTTTTTTGCTTTTTTATATTTACTCAATAGAAGCTTTCTTTTTAAGGGACTGATCCTATGAATAAATAAAACACCATCCAAATGATCTATTTCGTGTTGAATACAAACCGCTTTCAGTTTTTCAGCTTTAAGTTTTTTTTGATTTCCTTCAAGGTCTTGGTAATTAAGATTTAGTTTTTCTTTTCTAGTTACTTTTTCTCGCACAGTGGGGATAGACAAACAAGCTTCCTCAAAAATGATTTCCCCTTCTGTGTCCTCTATCTCAGGATTGATACAAATATGGATTTGAATTTCTTTTGTTACTTCATCTTCTAATCTCATCACAAAAATCCTTTTCAAAATTCCTACTTGAGGCGCTGCTAAACCTATACCTTCATAATGTTCCACTGTTTTGAGCATATTTTGAGAAAGTTCTTTTAGTTTTTTATCAAAATGAATTATTTTTTCTGATTTTTGTAAAAGTATGGAATCGGGATAAAATAGGATTTGTAGTATTTTCGTCATTTTACTATTTCATTCAAGACAGCAAGAAAAGTTTGGAAATAAATAAAGATTTTTGAATTAGTGTTATGTGTCGGCAGTACTTCTTTTTGCTGTGTAGTCATAGACAGGCTATAGTGAAACCTCCAGTGGAGGTTTCACAAGTCTAATTGTGCTGTCCGCACAGTTTAATATGTTTTGCACTACGAAGGCTAGATCTGTTTTTTATTCTTATATAGACCTTTGAATTTCGCTGCTGTGACGGCTAGCCAAATGGTTAGAACAAGTGCAAAAAAAAATTTTAGCTCGCTGGAATGTGTAAGTATTTCAAGAGTTAAAAATTTTTTTTAATGCCGTAGCAAAAAACACTACAAACCTTGCATACTCCAAAAAAGAAATGAAAAAGTGCCAAAAGGCACTTTTTCTATAGCCCATAAATAGTTT
The DNA here is from genome assembly GCA_965216635.1 of bacterium. Taxonomy (GTDB): domain Bacteria; phylum SAR324; class SAR324; order XYD2-FULL-50-16. The sequence goes on along the minus strand of OZ244188.1, from coordinate 510,286 downwards.
CAAGCGATAAGCTTGTTTTGGCTAAACAGCTAGTTTTGTCCTATTTGGCAAATTCAAAAGTCTACTGTAGTATTTTGAGAAATAAAAAACTTGAGCATCTTCATAGGCTAAACAGAACGCTAGTTCAAAGGTCTCAAGTAAACTTATAGCAGACTTGTCAATAATTGCAATAGGATTCACTTAAATTTGGGATAATAACTGTTCTCCATTGAGAATATTATCAGTAATTTGGCGAATTCCACGAGAAGAAGAAGCAAAAGGGTTGTAAAGCAGGATGGGCTTTCTTTCCCTAGAAGAAAGCAACACTGCTTTATCACTATCAATAGCACCGGCATAACGGATAGTTACTCCAAAATATTTTTGACAAGAATCTTTCATAATAAATCCTAAACGGATATCTCTATTGCTAATTACTTGATTCAATACTAGTATCAGTTGCAAAGAATTAATTTCTCTATCTAAAACCGCTCCAGCTTCTGAATTTATAAGTGCTATTTTTTGGACGAGTTGTGCCGGACTTATTTGCTGAGAAGATTCTTTGTTTAAAGTAATGGTTTGCAAATAGGAACGGACACCTGGATGTTCTATAACTTTTTTAAATTTTCTATAAATAGCGTGTTTAATAAAGCGGTAGGTATTTTCAATAGAAGTAGGTTCGGGTAGGGCAACCAAAACTCCTCTATCTGCTTGATTGAACATATCAATAATTTGATGATTTGTGCCACCACCTAAATCTAAAATAATATAATCTGCTTCTAGTTGATGGATACCTTGAAGTAATTTTGTAATTTGACTGTAGCTTGGATTAGCCATATCTAAAGAATCTTGTGCTCCACTAACCAAATAAAGATTGGAGTAAGGGGTGGGTGTAATACAATCATTCAAAGAAGGAACCTTTTCTGATAAAAAATCTATAATACTTAGGGCAGGAGTTTCCATTCCAAGACAAGTGTGCATATTAGCAGCTCCTAAATCTGCATCAACTACTACTACAGTAGAATTTTTTTGAGCGAGTGAAAGAGCCACGTTAGCACTAACAATACTTTTACCTACACCCCCTTTTCCTCCTCCAAAAGCCCAGAGTTCTCTTTTCATTTTTCAAAATTTCTTCCAAATACTACTCTTTAAGATTGTTGAACTTTAGCATTATAGGAAAGCCAGATAAGTCGCGAAAATTTTTTATTGCTAGAAATATTGAAGTATTTTAAGGAATAAAAAATTTGAGCAACACATTATAGCCGAACTAGAATGCTTAATTCAACAATCTTTCTTTATATTATAGCACTTTTTGTTCCAATAACTTGGCCCAGTAAAAATTTATCTAACTCTTTCCAAGAGTACTCTTTGCGATAAAAACTAGGCAAAGTGCCATAATTTTTTTTATGCCAAACAACAAAATCTAAACTGGCTTGATTGGCATAACCTCCTCCTAAAATATTCCCATAGAGCGATTCAAAAGGTTGATAAAGCGTTTGTATAGAGGAATCTCTAGCGTCCTTAGCTAAAATAGAAGCAGCAGCTATAGTGAGTTTTTTTTTGTCTCCATGATTGAGTGCTAAGGCATGAGGATATTTTTTCGTGAGTGGTTTGAAAATATTTAAGCCATCTAGTAAAATTCTATCACACTGATTAGAATCTATGATTGTGCAGGCTACTTCTCTTTCTAACTGGTTTAGCTTTTTTTTACTTACAAAGATATCAATTTTAGCTGCTGATACTTCTTCTATTTGATAACTAAAATTTTCTTTGAGTGTTTTAGCAAGTAGGACTCTTTTTTGTCGCGATTTATCTGTAGAACCAAAAGATTTAGAATCTTTAACTCCCATTTTTTTCAGTAGAGGCAAATTTTTATCCGAGCAAATAAATCCACATAAAAACATATTGCCTAAAACAGAACCTCTGCCTGCTTCATCTATTCCTAAAATTTTCATTGTATTCGTTTAAATTGCACCTTTAATCCCTTATCAATTTTTTTCTTTCTTGCTTCTCCTGCAGAAATTTCTAGGACTTTATCTGCTAAAATCCCATAACCGTATTTTGGTATTTTCTCGTCTTCTACAAGTAGACTAGGAGGAAAAATATTTTTTTCAACTAAAACAACTTTATTTTTATAAATCCAAATAATATCTATAGGAAACTGCATATTTTTCATCCAAAAAATTCTTTCTCTAGCATCATTATACCAAAAAAGTAGAGCTATTTTCGTATCTTCAGGTAAAAATCCCAAACCAATCCTTTGCTCTTGTGGCGTAATGGCTACTCTCGCTTGAAAACTAGCACCATTTTCAAAAAGAACTAGCCTTTTTTCTTTGGGTAAAGCCAGTAAAGTTAAATCCAGAAAAATATGGGTGAAAAGAAAAAAAAAGCCAATTAGCTTAAAAGTTTTTAGTTGCATCATACTGAGATTTTAGTTTGGCAACAGTCTCATTCTTGCGGTTTATAATAAGGGTTATTACCTGCCGCATGGTCTGTTGTATCTAAAATCGTATTGATCTCTGGGATATTATCTTTAATCGCATGTTCTACTCCTTTTTTCAAAGTAACAGTAGACATACCGCAGCCTTGACACCCTCCCCCCATTTCTATGTAAACTGTATCTTCTACAACATCAATTAAATGAATTACTCCACCGTGAGCGTCCACCATCGGATTGATTTGTTGATCTAATATTTTTTGTACTTGCTCTTTAATACTACCTTGAAGTTTAGGTTCGTGCATTCTTAAATGATCTATTTGTAGCCTATTATCCACAAAATCTATTTTACTACCTAAGAGTAATCTTTGAGAATCTGGGTTGATGTATAACTTAAATCCTTCAAATTCTAATGGAAATAAATCGGAAGAAGGTTTTTCTTCTAAAGCAACAAGAGTATAATCTCTACCTTTGACTACAACCTGCATAGCCTTTTGTTTAGGAGATACTTTTTTAATATAAGTAGCCATATTTTTTTTCGCACTAACACTCAGTTCAAAAAGAGCCGCTAGGATGCCTTCAAAACCACCATCTACATAAAAAATCTCGCTAAATCCATTTTCCCACAATAGATACATATTATCTTTAATATCACTATTGGCTTTATCAGAATAAAGGATAATAATGCCGAAAGGAGGTAACTGAATGAGTCTTTCATTAAACATTTCTGCAGGCAGACTGTAAGAACCTTCTATGCTCATTTGAGAAGAGACATCTAGTGGACGAATATCCAAAACAATGGGTCTGGAAGGATCTATTTTCTTTTGATAGAATTCTTCTGGACTAATTTTATAAGATTCTAAATGAAAATCGTCCTGATTAATAAATTTCATTTTCTTTTTTATGGTAAAAAGTTTCAATAAAGGCTAGTATATACAATATAGATAAAAAAAACAATGGATAAAATTCAGCTAGAGATTCATCGGGTTATTTCTGTAGAATTGGATTGTTTAAAAGAACTACCTCCTAGTATAGATGATAATTATACAAAGGTAGTCCAACTACTCCATAAAAATAAAGGTAAGGTGATTTGGGTAGGTATGGGTAAATCTGGACATATTGCTCAAAAAATCGCATCAACTATGTCTTCTACTGGAACTCCTTCTTGCTTTTTGCATCCTGCAGAGGCTTGTCACGGAGATTTAGGAATAGTAAGCTCAGAAGATATTGTTATTTTTATCAGTAAATCTGGAGAGAGCGAAGAGATAGCTAATCTTACTCTTAGCCTAAAGAAAATAAAAATTCCTTTGATTGCTATTTGCTCTCAGAAAAATTCTACTCTTGCTAAACAAGTGGATTATCTACTATACTTACCGGTGAAAAAAGAAGCTTGTTCAATTAACTTAGCTCCCACCTCCTCCACCACCTTAGCTTTGGTCATAGGAGATGCTTTGGCTATGGCTTTAATGGATTTAAAAGGTTTTACAAAGGAGCACTTTGCTAAATTCCACCCTGCTGGAAGTTTAGGTAAAAAATTGCTATTACAAGTAGAAGATGTAATGAAAAAAGGAATAGAAAATCCTACAGTCCATATAAATGAAACCTTTACAAAGGTAATCATTGCCATTACAAAGGGTAAATCTAATGCAGTCTCTGTAACCAATGATAAAAAAGAATTGGTAGGATTGATTACGGGTTACGATATAAGAGGCTTATTCCAAAACAAAAGGGATTTTTCCCAGATCACAGCAAAACAGATTATGAATAAAAACCCTATTACTTTTCCCGCTAAAAGTAATGCTTACGACGCCTTGCTTTTTATGAAACAAAATAAAAAATCTTTCAATACGATGCCTATTGTAGATGGAAATAAACCAATAGGAATGTTAAGTCTGCAAGATTTAGTAAGGTCTGGATTATGAGTGGTATGTTTATAACTTTTGAAGGAATAGACGGAGTAGGAAAAACCTTTATAATGCAGGTTGTTGGAGATTGGTTACGAAAAAAAGAAATGAAACTACTATGCCTATTTGAACCAGGTTCTAGCTCTATTGGTCAACCGATTCGTAAATTGATTTTTGATAAACCCGAAATATCTCTTCTAGCACAGGCTTTTTTATTTATGGCAAATAGAGCTCAACACCTAGAGGAAAAAATAATACCAGCACTGCAAAATAAAACTGTTGTGCTTTGTGATAGGTATCAAGATTCCACTATTGCCTATCAAAGTTCAAACAAACAAGAAAGAGAATATTTTTTTGATTTTTATTCCAAATTTTTCCTGAAACCAAATTTAACTTTCCTTATCAGTGCTTCTGAAGAAACTATTCGAAAAAGAATACAGAAACGTAAAAACAAAAATCACTTTGATAAAAAAAATGCTGATTTTAGAAAGCAAGTAATGGAAAATTATTTATGGTTAAAAAGACAAGATAATGAAAGGATTTTTTACATACTAAATAATCACGATCCACAAAAAACAGCAAATCAGGTTATTCAAATTATTCAATGGAAATTTGAAGAGCAAAAAGCTAAGTGGTTTCAAAAAGCTCTAAAGAAAATCATAAAAGATAGAGATAATCACGATGAACAATAGTTATCCCTTTTTTTTTATTAGAAACAAGTATCTCTTTGAGTTTTGCTCCATCTTCTCTACTCACCCCTAGCGCTACGCGAAGACCAGTATCAGATAAAATAAGTACAATACCGCGTTTTTTGAAATTTCCTTCTGCAGAAGTAATACCCACTGCAAGTAGACTTTTTCCTTGTTTTAAAGCACTGACTGCCCCAGAATCTATAAATATCTTCCCTTCAATCTGGGCTACTGTTTTTATCCATTTTCCATAAAAAGATAATTTTTTTTTTTTCTTAGGTAAAAATAAAGTCCCATAGTCTTTTTCAGAATAAACTGCTTTGAGTAAAGCATCTTTATTTTTTCCGTTACAAAGCACAGTTGCAATGCCATGGTCTGTGGTGATTTTTGCTGCTAGCAATTTACTATACATACCTCCTGTTCCTCCATCAGATAAACTTTTTTTAGCGTATTGTAGAATTGTTTCATCTATATTTTCAATTTCTCTAATTGCTTTTGCTTGATTGCTTTTCTTAGGATCATCGGTGAAAAGTCCATCTATATCACTGAGTAAAACCATTTTTTCCGCTTGCATCAAAGCAGCCGTTAAAGCAGCTAGCTGGTCGTTATCTCCAAAAGTGTTTTCAAAACTACTGGTGACATCGTTCTCATTGATGATAGGAATAATATTTTTTTCCAAAAGTTGGTAAAAAACTTTTTTCATATTGAAATAGGATTCTTTTTTTTGAAAATCTTCCTTAGTGATTAGAGCTTGTGCGATAAGAATTTTTTTCTTTTGAAAAAAATCAAAATAAATCTGTAATAGCCTAACTTGTCCCAAGCTAGCCAATACTTGTTTTTGGGTTATAGGATCTTTAATATCTAGTAAAATAATCTCTCTGCCTGCTCCTACAGCGCCAGAACTCACCAAAATAATAGAAAATTCTTTGTGCAGTTTGGCAATTTGATTAATAATATTTTGGATAGATTTGTAATCTAATTTTTGATTGTTTTTCGTTAGCAGTCTGGTTCCTGTTTTTATTAAAAGGAGAGGCTTGATTTTATTCACCTGTTTTAAAAATTATCTGGATAATCGCTTTCATCTAGCTGTGGTAAATCACTGAGTTTTTTAAAACCCAGCATTTCTAAAAATTTATTGGAAGTACCATAAAGTAGAGGCTTACCTAAAGCAGAACTTCTTCCTGCTATTTTAATTAATCCTTTTTCTAGTAGATTGCGAATAGTGCCACTACTATCTAATTGTCTGATTTGATTGATGTCTTGTTTAGAAATAGGTTGCTTATAAGCAATTAAAGAAAGAGTTTCTAATGTTGATTTCCTTAGAACTTGTTTTTTGATTTTTTGATTTTTTTTGATCCAAGTAGAAAATTCCTTTTTAGTACGTAACAAATAACCTCCTGCTACTAAAACAATTTCAAAGGAATGTTCATTTTTTTCATAAACAGTGCTCAATTTTTTTATAGCCTGCTGGATTATTTGACTGGAATTTTGAGTGATTTTTTTAAAATCTGCGATAGATAAAGGCTCATCTGTGCTAAAAAGCAACGCTTCTATAATGGCTTCTATATCAGACATTGTGATTTTTTCCAATATTTTTACCTCTATAGCTAAACCTTATTAGATTGCGGGGGATTTTTTTTCGGTTGTATGAAATGTTTTGGTTTCTAGTTTTTCATCTGTTTCGCCTTCCGTTGTTTTTGGAGGCTGTGCTGAAGTCGTACTTGGTGTTTTTTGTTCTATATCTTTTTTGACTTCTTTTAAGGTAGTGGAAGTATCAACGACTTTTTTTTCTTCATTTTGTTTCAACAGTTCTATATCTACCATACGAATCAGTGCCATAGGAGTGTTATCTCCCATTCTATTTTTTAATTTATAGATTTGAGTAAATCCGCTCTGTCTGTTTTTATAGATTTCTGCGTACTGCTCTTGCAACATTTTCACTGCTGCTTTATTTTTAACAAAAGAAAATATTCTCCTTTGCGAAGCTAAATTGTTTTTTTTCGCTAAAACAATCATCTTATCTAAGGGGGTGCGAATGTTTTTTGCCCGAGTCAAGGTAGTCACAATCTGTTTGTGTTGTAACAGTTGGGTGACTAAATTGCGAACCATAGCCATCCTATGGGAAGTTTTAACACCTAGTTTGTTTCTATTTTTTAAATGCCGCATTATTTTTCTTCTGTTATATCATCTATTTCTTTTGATTCATTATCAAACCTGATTCCAAAATTTAAACCCATACTAGCTAAAATTTTTTTTATTTCATCCAAAGATTTTTTACCAAAATTCTGAAGCTTTAACATTTCAGGTTCAGTTTTTTGCGCCAAATCCTTAATAGTTTTAATACCAATCGCTTCCAGACAATGCACAGCACGAACAGAAAGTTCCAGTTCATTGATACTTCTTTTGAGATGATCATTTTCTGTCTGCACTGTCACTAATTGCTTTGGCTTTTCTGTGACGATACTTTTTTCATCAAAGTTAATGAAAATTTTGTAACAATCTGTAAGTATTTTTGAAGCATAACTAATTGCATTGACTGGTTCTATGCCTCCATTTGTCCATAGCTCAAAAATAAGTCTGTCGTGATCGGTTTTTTTACCTACTAGAGTATCTTGGACTTCATAAGAAATTTTTTGAATAGGGGAATGATTAGAATCTAAAAAAATTGTTCCTATTGGCATATCTTCCATAAAATTTTCTTCCGAAGAAACTAAACCTCTATTCATTTTTAAATACAAAGTCATCTCAATTTCTGCATCTTGCTCTAAAGAGCAAAGCACTTTATCTTCATTAATAATACTCACAAGCCCTTGAGTCTGAATTTGTTTTGCTGTTACTTGCTGAGATCCCTTTGCTTCTAGTTTGAGAATAATATCTTCGCTTACATTTGCTTTAAAAACTACTTCTTTGATATTTAGAATAATTTGTAAAACATCTTCTCTAACTCCTCGCATACTCTCATACTCGTGGGATACTCCTTCAATTTTAACTGCATAAACTGCTGTACTAACTAAGGAAGAAAGTAGAACTCGTCTTAAGGAGTGTCCAATAGTTACCCCGAAACCTTTATGCAAAGGCTCTAGTATAAATTTACCATAAGAACCATTGGAAGTAGTATCAACAACTACAGAGTTTGGTTTTTCTATAGTTTCCCAATTTTGACTAAACAACAGGGCATCGTGTAGATTTTTATCCGTTACTTCCTGTTCTGCTTTATTTTCTGCATCCATATTATTTTTTTTTAGATAGATAGTTTTGTAACTTTGTGATTAATTTTTTTCACTACAAATTTTAGTGAATCAAAAACAGTCTTTTTAAATTCTTCTTCGCTTTGGCGGCTTACAACCATTATGAGGGATAGCTGTAATATCCTTAATATAATTAACCCTCAAACCACTATTAGCCATCACACGCAGAGCATTTTCTCTCCCACCTCCAGGTCCTCTTACATGTATATCTAGAGTTCTTACACCAAAATGACTCGCTTTTTTTATAAGATCTTCCCCTGTAATCTGAGCAGCATAAGGAGTGCTCTTCCTAGAACCTTTAAACCCGTGCAAACCCGCACTAGACCAACAAAGAACATTACCATTTAAATCACTCAATGTTAGCATAGTGTTATTAAAGGAAGTATAAATATGAACTCTAGCGTGAGAAACTTCTTTTTTTTTTGATGTAGATTTTTTTTCTGCCATAATCAACTAATTAAAAATTATTATTTTATTAAAATTATTGAAAATTTTTGAATCAGGCGTAGACGTAGCGTGATGTCTAATTCAAAATTTTCATATTATAAGACCATTGCATTGGCGCTATGTGACGGCTAGGCAAGGCGGAAAAATTTTTTAGCTAACAGGAATATCATAGTGCCACAATAATGGGAGCAGGCACTACAAAACTTATATAATCCAAAAAAAGAAATGTAAAAGAGCCAGTGGCTCTTTTACTATAACCCTTATTTTGCGTTCAGCAATAAGAGTATTTCAAGAGTTAAAAAAACTTTTCAATGCCGTTCTTGCAAATATTATAAAACTTAAACACCATCAAATGTTAAGTGTGAAACAGCCAGTGCGAAACAGCCAGAGCGAAATAGCCCACAAATAGTTTAAAGCAACAAGTTAGGCTAGGCAAATGCAATGATCTTATTATTTTTTACGACCCTTACAAGTCCGAGCATTCGTCTTAGTCCTTTGTCCTCTTGAAGGTAGTCTGCGTCTATGTCTAATACCGCGATAACAACCTAAGTCTATAATGCGTTTAATATCAAGACTAACTTTTGTTCTTAAATCTCCTTCAATAAGATAATTCCGTAACTCCTGTCTGATTTTTGCAAGGTCCTGATCTCCTAAATCTTTAACCTTAGTATTTTCATCAATACCCGTTTTCAGAAGTATTTTTTTTGAAAGAGATTTTCCTATTCCATAAATTCTAGTTAGGGCAATAATAATTCTCTTACTATTTGGTAGTTGGGTTCCTTCTATTCTAGCCATAAACTATCCTTGTCTTTGTTTGTGTTTCGGATTCTTACAAATCACCCTTACGATTCTTTTTCTTTTAATGATTTTGCAATCCTTACAAATTTTTTTTGCTGATGCTCCTACTTTCATTTTTTATCTCTAAAAGTAATTCTTCCCTTTGTTAAGTCATAAGGAGAAACTTCTACCTTGACTTTATCACCGGGTAAAATTCTAATATAATTAATTCGCATTTTGCCAGATATATGGGCAAGTACAACTTGATCCACTTCGTTCAGTTGCACTTTAAATAACGCATTAGGTAAAGATTCTAAAACTTTTCCTGTAAATTCTTTACTTTCTTTTGTCATCTTGATATAATTCTTTCAAAATTTTTTCACTAATATCATCAATAGTACCACTCGCTTCAATTCTTGATAAATTTTTATTTTTTTCATAATACTTTATCAACGGCAAGGTCTCTTTTTCATAGACATCTAATCGTTCTATTATTTTTTCTTCTTTATCATCTTCTCTAATAATCAATTTTGTACCATCTAAATCGCAAAATCCGTCTCTTAAAGGTGGATTGTATTTTTTATGATAGACTGTTCCTGTTTTTGGATTGGTATATCTTCCAGTCAACCTCTCTATCAAAACCTCCTTTTTTACATCTAAAAAAATAATTTTTGAAAAAGACAAGTTGTTTTCTAGTAGTAGTTTATCTACAGCTTTACCTTGTACTAAATTTCTAGGAAATCCATCTAAAATAAATCCATTCTCACAATCTTTTTCAATGATTCTGTGTTTAATTAAATCAATCATCAATTCATCTGTAACCAACTTTCCCGTATTCATATATTCTTCTGCTATTCTTCCCAATTTACTTTTTTTTTTTACCTCCTTTCTTAGCATATCACCTGTAGATAGATGGGCTATATTCAAATCTACGCTAAATGTCTTTGATTGAGTACCTTTGCCTGATCCAGGAGCTCCCAAAAATAATACTACCATATTCAATACCTTCTCTTTCTACTTTTCTTAATAAAACCTTCATAATTTTGATAGATTAAAAATGTCTCTACCTGCTTCGCCGTATCTAAGGCAACACTGACTACAATCAGCAAGGCTGTTCCTCCAAAAAAGAAAGGTAGACTAAAAGAAGAATATAAAAAACTTGGCACAATACTAACAACACACAAATAAACAGCTCCTCCAAAAGTAATTCTAGTTAGTATCAAATTCAAGTAATCCGCTGTTTTTTGACCGGGTCTTACCCCTGGAATAAAGCCTCCACCCTGTTTTAAATCTTCTGAAATCTTTAAAGGATTGAATTGTATAGCTACATAAAAAAAACAGAAAAAGAAAATCAATATAGAAAATACAAAATTGTATAACAAGCGACCAGGCACTAATTGTTGCCCAAAAGATTGCACCCACGGTGTGCTAACAAAAGCAGTCAGTGAAGAAGGAAAAGCTAATAAAGAAGATGCGAAAATCAGCGGAATAACACCTGAGACATTGACTTTTAAAGGTAAAAAAGAAGATTGTCCGCCATAAATTCTATTTTTAATCACTCTTTTAGCGTAGTTAATAGGTATTTTTCTTTCTGCAGATTCTACAAAAACAATACCCCACACAATCACTATCATTAAAATAGCGATTAAAATAATAATAAAAGCACTTAATTCACCTGTTTGAAACAACTCAAAAGTCCGCACAAGCGCTAAAGGAATGTCTGCTAAAATTCCAGTAAATACAATAATAGACATACCATTTCCTATTCCTCTTTCGTTTATTTTTTCTCCCATCCACATCACAAAAGCAGTTCCCGCTGTTAAAGTGATTAAAGAACTAATTAAAAAATAATTATAACTCAAGTTTGTTACTACAATAGCTTGACCTGTAGGAGTAGTAATATTGGCAATACCAGATACTATTCCAAACCCTTGTATTAAACTCAAAATCATAGTGAGGTACCTTGTATATTGAGAAATTTTACGACGTCCATCGTCGCCTTCTTGAGCTAATTTTTCCAATCTAGGAACTACGGCTGTCATAATCTGCATAATAATAGAGGCACTAATGTAGGGAATAATGCCCAATGCAAAAATACTGAGATTTCTTAAAGCCCCTCCAGAAAAGGTGTTAAAAAAAGAAAGAATATTGCCTATTTGAGAGTTGAAGAGTTCCCCAAGCGCTTCCCTATCTATTCCTGGTATAGGAATATGGGTGCCAGCTCTAAAGAAAACCAAAATCAATAGGGTAAATAAAACCCTATTCCTTAAGTCTTCTACTTTAAAAATACTACGGATAACATTTAACATAAAATTTATTTTTTATTTGCTGTTTTTTTATCTCCAGAGGTTACTTGGCTTACTACTTTCTTATTTTTTTTAAAACTTTTTTTCTCTTTTTTTTGAGTGAGTTCCACAGTGCCTTTGTTTTGCATTACTTTTTCTTTAGCTTGCTTGCTCACAGCGTCCAATTGAAAACTCATTTTTTCTAATAAATCTCCCTCTATTGATGATTTTCCTGCCAATAGCTTAATGGGGTTTTTATCATTAGAGCTAATAATTCCAGCTTTGATAAGAGCAGTTCTATCTACTAGTTTAGATTTATCTAGCTTTTTATTTTTTATAATAGCATCCAGATTGATAGCTATATTTTCGACTCTAAAAGGGTTAAAAAAACCTCGTTTAGGCAATCTCATGTAAATTGGTAATTGCCCTCCTTCAAAACCGACTGGAACCCCACCCCCAGAACGAGAGTTTTGTCCCTTGTGACCTCTACCTGAAGTTTTTCCTAAAGTAGAACCACAACCTCTACCCAATCTTTTTTTTTTCTTTTTAGAATTTGCTGGAACTTGTAGTTGCGATAACATTTTTATACGACTCTAATAGTTGACTAAACAGACTTCCTTAATATCTTTCCCTCTAAGCTTTGCTGTCTCATCAAAGGATCTTAGTTGAGACAGACCCTGAATAGTAGCCTTCACTACATTATGAGGATTTCTAGATCCCAAAGCTTTGATGTTAATATCTTTGATTCCGATAGCTTCCATAACCATTCTAGCTGAACCATTTGCAATGATTCCGCTACCGGGTGCTGCTGGTTTTAAGAGTACTTTTCCTCCGCAAAAATAACCAACAACTTCGTGAGGTATTGTGGTTTTAAAAAGACTGTAGCTTTTCATACTTTTAGTAGCAATCGCAATCGCTTTTTTCGCAGATTCCGATATTTCTAGAGCTTTGCCAAGTCCCATACCTACACTACCCTTGCCATCACCTACAACAGCAAAGGTGCTAAAGCCAAACCTTCTGCCACCTTTAACAACTTTTGTGACGCGACGAATCTTAACTACCCGTTCTATAAATTTCTTTTCTTGATGTCTATTCTCTGATTTTCTCATTTAAAACTTAATTCCAGTTTCTCTAATTGCATCTGCTAAGGCTTTAATATTGCCTCGGTAGATATAGCCATTTCTATCAAAAACAACCTTTTCTATTTTAAGCTCTTTGAGTTTTTCTCCAAAAACTTTCCCGATATAAGCTGAGGTTTTACTATTGCAAAATTTACCTCCCATTTTTGCTTGCAGCTGTTTTTGGGTAGTAGAAACTCCACATAAAGTTCTATGGTTCGTATCATCTATTGCTTGAGCGCTCAAATGCTTCAAACTATGATACACAGTAATCCGAGGTCTAGTTTCTACACCTTTAGAAACAAACTGTTTTCTTTTACTTTTGGCTCTTTTTAATTTTTTCTGAATAATTTTTTTCATTTGTTTTTTAAAATTCTTAGAAATTTCTGAATTAGGCATTAGACAAAGTCTAAACAAGGCAAAAAAAATTCAACTCTTGAAATACTTCAGTATTCCTACGAGCTAAAAATTTTTTTTCGCACCTGCTCTAACCATTTGGCTAGCCGTCACATCAGCGAAATTCAAAGGTCTATCTTATTCTTTTTTACCCGTTTTACCCATCTTCCTTACAATCTGCTCTCCTTCATAATGCACTCCTTTTCCTTTGTAGGGTTCTGGGGGTCTCAAACTTCTAATCTCAGCTGCTACCTGCCCTAACTCTTGTTTATCACAAGAAGAAAGGACTATTTTTACATTCTTATCCACTGTAACCTGAACTTTTTTAGAAATAGCATATTCAATAGGGAGTGAATAGCCTAAATTAAGAATCAGTTTTTCTCCTTCCACCTGGGCTTTATAACCTATTCCTTTCAGTAGTAAAACTTTCTCAAAACCATTAGAGACACCTTCTACCATATTAAAAATAATCTGCCTCAAAGTGCCTTGCAAATCTTTAATTTCTTTTTTTTTTATCGTTCCCATAACAATCGGAACTACTGAAATGGAGCTTTCATCAATTTTCAAATCAAACCGTTGCGGTATATTAATATCTAATTCCCCTTTAGGTCCCTTTACTTTGAGTGAATTTTTCCGATAATCCAGTTGCACTGAACTAGTTCTTAAAACTGGCTTACTTCCTATTCTATTTTTTACTTCCATCTCATTAATAAACTAAACAGAGAACTTCTCCACCTATTCCTTTCTGTCTACATTCTGCATCCGATAAAAGTCCTTTTGAGGTAGAAATAATAAATATACCTTGGCCGCCTAGCTGAGGCATAAGTTCAGAAGAACCTTTATAGATTCTCAATCCAGGTCGCGATATTCTTTTAATTTTACGAATCACAGAATTTTGATTCTCATTATATTTTAATTCTATCTCAATAAAATTTTGTTCTATTTTTTGCTGTTTCATTATTTTAAAAGAAGTTATAAAACCTTCATTTAAAAGAAGTTTCGCTATATTCTCCTTAATCGTAGAAAAAGGTATGCTTACTACCTTATGTTTTCTAAGACAAGCATTCCTAATTCTTGTTAGCAGATCAGCAATAGGGTCACTTAAAGACATATTACCAACTTATTTTTTTAACACCTGGTATAAAACCAAAGTTTGCATTTTTTCTAAAACAAATTCGACACAAACCAAATTGCCGTATATAACTCCTAGCTCTACCGCACTGTAAACATCTATTTCTATTTCGTACGGGAAACTTAGAACCTCTCTGAAACTTTGCTATCATTGATTTTTTAGCCATTATCCTTTTTTATTTTCTATTGTTCCATCCTTAAACGGCAGTCCTAATTTTTTCAGTAAAAAAAAAGCTTTTTTTGTATCTTGCACCGTTGTGACAAAGCTAATGCTCATTCCTCTAATTTTATCTATATTATCATAAATGATTTCTGGAAAAATAAGCTGTTCTCTTAAGCCTAATGTATAATTCCCTTTCTTATCAAACCCATTTAAAGACAAACCTCTAAAATCTTTTAATCGTGGTAGACAAATGTGAACCAACCTTTCCAAAAAGGAATCCATTTTTTGGCTTCTCAAAGTCACCTTCACTCCAATGGGCATACCCTCACGAAGTTTAAAACCAGCAATAGATTTTTTTGCTCTAGTGATCACAGGTTTTTGTGCGGAAATCAATTTTAAGTCATTTTCTATGTGTTCTAAACACTTAGCGTTATGAATAGCCTCACCTGCTCCCACATTCAAAACAATCTTTTCCAGTCTAGGAACTTGAAAAATATTCTTTATTTGAAATTCCTTTTGAAAATCTACAAAGATTTTTTTATAAGTATCTTTTAAATGAATCATTTTTTTAAGCAGCAGGTTTTTCTGATATAACAACTCTTTTCTTATTCTTACCTTCACCAACAGTGCAAATTCTCTCTCCTTTTTTTGATTTAGCAGAGTATAATAAAACATTAGAATAATGGATGGGACCTTCTTTTTTAACGATTTTCCCTTTTTGACCCTGTTGTGTAGGTTTCTGGTGTTTTTGTTGAATAGCAGCACCTTCTACAAAAATTCTATTTTTTTTTCTTTCTATTCTAAGAATTTTACCAGTTTTTCCTTTATCTTTTCCAGCAATTATTTGAACTAAATCTCCTTGTTTGAGTAAAAATTTCATCTTGTTAAATAAATTTGGGCTTAATAAACTTCTGGTGCTAATGAGACTATTTTCATAAATTTTTTGACCCTCAACTCTCTTGCAACGGGTCCAAAAACTCTTGTTCCAATAGGCTCTTTTTTTTGATTGATAATCACAGCTGCATTATTATTAAAATGGATAGAACTACCATCTGCTCTCTTCTTTTCTTTTGTCGTCCTCACAATAACTGCTTTAACGACAGAACCTTTTTTAATTTTGGAATTAGGTATAGTCTGCTTTACCGAAGCTACAATTAAGTCTCCTATACCAGCAAACCTCCGCTTAGAACCCCCTAAAACTTTAATACACATAATCTCTTTGGCTCCAGTATTATCTGCTACTGTCAACCTGGTTTGCATCTGAATCATTTTAAAATTTATACTATAGAACTTTGAATTTCGCTGATGTTACGGCTAGGCAAGGCGAAAAAAATTTTTAGCTCGCTGGAATACTGAAGAGCATTTCTTCACAACTGGCAAGAGTTAAAATTTTTTTTCAACGTTGCATAGGCTAAACAGAATGCAAATTCAAAAGTCTATCCTATTTAATTTACTGGGCTACCTTTACCACATTCAACAAACGCCATCTTTTCATTCTACTAACAGGTTTGCATTCTACAATTCGTACAAAATCTCCAACATTACAAAGATTTTCTGGGTCGTGGAATAAAAATTTTTTGGATAGCTTGATAGTTTTTTTATAAAGCGGGTGCTTAGTAGTCCTTTCTACTAAAACAGTTGCCGTTTTTTCCATACAAGTACTCACTACAACTCCTTGCCGTAATTTTTTATTTTTTCTAGTTTTTTGGAGCTGTTTCATCTTTCATTTTTTCATTAATAATTGTTTTTGCTCTAGCAATCAATCTCCTATTTTTGCGTAAAACAGAAGTATCACTAGTAGTTCCCATAGAGGCAGTACAACTAGAAGAAAAAAGTTTTTCTTCTAATTCTTTTATTTTATTTTGTAATTCACTCATAGAGAGTTTTCTGAAATCTAATGTTTTCATTGCCACTTCCTAGAAGTAACACTACTTTTAACAGAAAGTTTATAACGAGCTAAATCCAATGCTTTCCTTGCTAATTTCTCGTTTTCACTTTCTAATTCAAAAAGAATTCTGCCGGGTTTTACAGGACATGTCCAATGGTCTACAGAGCCCTTGCCTTTTCCCATTCTAGTTTCTGCTGCTCGCATAGTCATAGGTTTATCAGGAAAAACTCTAATCCAAACCTTACCCGATCTCTTCAAAGTTCTAGTAATAGTTCTTCTAGCAGATTCTATTTGACGAGAAGATAAAAAACCTCTGCCAGTAGCTTGAATTGCATATTCTCCAAATGCTATTTTACTACCTTGAGTAGAATTGCCTTGTAGACGTCCTCTCATTCTTTTTCTGTATTTCGTTTTAGATGGAAATAACATAATTTTTTACTAGATTTTTATTTTTTTCTCCTCTCATCCCCATGAAAAACCCACACCTTTACGCCAATAATACCATAAGTTGTTTTCGCTTCGTGGGTGGCATAATCTATAGAATGCTTGATAGTGTGCAAAGGCACTCTTCCTTCTCTTACCCATTCTTTTCTTGCCATTTCCGCACCATTCAACCTACCGCTAACCATAACTTTACAACCAGCTACACTAGAACGACGAGCATTTTGAATTGCCTTTTTAATCACTCTGCGAAAAGAAAATCTTTTTTCCAGTTGATTGGCTACATTAATAGCAATCAATTTAGCGTCTGTTTCCGGTCTTTTGACTTCTTTGATAAGAAGCTCTAGCTTTTCTTGCTTGACATATTTGCGTAGTAAATTTTTTACTTTGTCTAAATTTTCTCCTTTTCTGCCAAACACCATGCCAGGTCTACCCACATAAGCTATCACCTGCAAATTTTTTCCTGTATCATCCTTACCAGCTCTAGTGATCTCTGTTCTTGATAAACCGGCAGCTTGAATTTGTTTTGCTAAGAATTTACGAATTTTAGCATCCTCATTAATAAATTCCTTATGCCCTTTATCTGTATACCAGTTAGAAACCCATCTCTGATTTACCCCTAGACGAAAACCTATGGGATTGACTTTTTGTCCCATTTAATAGCCTAATCCGACATAAATATGGCTGCTCTTTTTTCTTATCAGAGCTCCTCTTCCCATAGCCCTAGGACGCATTCTCTTCAAAATAAATCCCTTATCTACTTTAATAATTCTAATCATTAGTTTATCTACATCTACATTTTTATCTTTTTGTTGTGCATTAGCCATCGCAGATTTGATAAGTCTAGCCAGTGAAGGATTTACAGCCTTTCTGGTATTCTCCAAAAAAGAAAGCACATTATAAACCTTTCTCCCTCTCACAACATCGGCAACAAGCATTACTTTCCTAGGAGAAACTCTAATATTTTTTAGTGTAGCAGATGCAATAATATTTTTCATTATTTTGTTTTAACTCTTTTATCACTTTTTGAAGTATGTCCACGATAGGTTCTAGTAGAAGAAAATTCCCCTAGTTTATGTCCTACAATATTTTCACTAATAAATACAGGAATAAATTTATTGCCATTATGAACGGCTATATTTAATCCCACAAAATCTGGCAAAATCATAGATCTTCTAGACCAAGTTTTTATCAATTTTTTATTACCAGTTTTTTGTGCTTTTTCACATTTCTTCAAAAGATGAGAGTCCACAAAAGGACCTTTTTTGACAGATCTACTCATAAAAATTTTCATTGAGACTGTTGAATTAGACATTCTAGTTCGACTACACGCAGTTGCTCAAGTTTTTTATTCCTCAAAATACTCCAGTATTCTTCGTCATAAAAAACTTATCATCCTTTGTCTAGCTTTTCTATAATGCCTAATTTAGCAATTTTCTATTTACTTAAAATCATTTTGTCCGTTCTCTTATTCTTTCTAGTTTTTGCTCCCTTTGCAGAAAACCCCCAAGGAGAGCAAGGATGTCTGCCACCACTTGTTTTTCCTTCACCGCCACCGTGTGGGTGATCCACTGGATTCATAACTACTCCTCTTACTGTGGGACGAATTCCTTTGTACCTTATTCTTCCAGCTTTACCCCAGTTAATCAAGCTATAAGTCTCATTGCCTACTTCTCCGATTACAGCTTTACATTGGGACAAAATTTTTCTTACCTCACCTGATCGTAATTTAATCAAAGCAGTAGCCCCTTCTTTTGCAGTAAGTTTAGCACTACAACCAGCACTTCTAGAAAGTTGACCGCCTTTACCCGGTTTTAACTCTATATTATGTATCAGGGTGCCTACAGGAATATTCGTTAAAGGCAGGCAGTTACCTGGTTTGATTTCTGCATTCGGAGAATATACAATTCTATCTCCCAATTTGATTTTCTTAGGAGCCAAAATATATCTTTTTTCTCCATCTTCGTATACAACCAAAGAGATATAAGCATTACGGTTAGGATCATATTCTACAGTTTTAATCGTTCCAAAAATATCTTGTTTGTCTCTTCTAAAATCAATCAACCTATACTTTCTTTTGTGTCCCCCGCCTCTATGTCTCACTGTAATACGACCGAGATTATTCCTACCGTTAGTTCTTTTTTTTCCGAAAACTAAGGATTTCTCAGGACTAGCAGTAGTAATGTCTGAAAAACTATCTCCGCTCATACCCCTACGACTAGGGGTGGTTGGTTTATAAAGTTTAATTGCCATAATTATTATGCACTAGTGTTCTGTTTAGAACTATACAGCGTTAAAAAAAAAATTTGTCCTGCAGAAGCTCTCAGAAATACTTTTCTTTTGCCATCTATCTCTAAGGGCTATAGTAAAAGTGCCTTTGGGCACTTTTACATTTTATTTTTGTAGAAGACTTAAGTCTTGTAGCATTCCGCTCAGACGATATTTTAGCGACCCGAATTTTTTTTGCACTTTTCTAACCATTTGGCTAGCCCCAATAGTGAGGTAAGCATAACACTAATGCAAAGATTTTATTATCATTAAGCTCCTTCAAAAATACCTATTTTATCGCCTTTTTTTATAGTAATAATTGCTTTTTTCCAGCTTGGTTTTTTGCCTTCACTTTTGCCCAGTCTTTTCTTTTTTCCTTGCATATTGAGAATTCCTATTTTTTCTACTTTTACAGAAAATATCTTTTCAACAGCTTTCTTCACTTCTGTCTTATTGGTGTTTTTATCTACTTTAAAACAAAATTTATTCTCTGCGTCCTTTATTAAATTGGTTTTCTCTGTAACATAAGGAGATTTCAATTGCTTGTAGACACTCATACTAAAAGTCTAGATTCGATGTTTCTCAATGCCTGCTCTGTAACCACAAGATTAGAAAATTTTAAAATATCATAAATACCTAAGCTGCTATCTAATATACATTTAGCATTGGGTAAATTCCTACAGGCAAGTTCAAAATTCAAAGAAAAATCGTGTGAAACAAACAAAGCCTTGTCTAAATTCATAGTCTTCATCAACTTAAATACCTCTTTTGTCTTGGGCGTTCCGAGTTCTAAACTATCCAAAACATGCATTTTTTTTTCACGAATATACTGAGATAAAACGGAAGAAAGAGCGATTTTTTTCACTTTTTTATTTACCTTCAAGTTATGACTTCTCACCACAGGTCCAAAAGCAACGCCACCGTGTCTTCTTAAAGGAGATTTTGCATCTCCAGCACGAGCATTGCCTGTGCCTTTTTGTTTAAAAAGTTTGCGTCTACTTCCTTTTACTTCGCTACGGGTTTTTGCCTTGTGCGTTCCTCTGTGCTGAGAAGCTAAAAATTGTCTGACTACCTGTTGCACCTCAAAAGGACGTTCCTCTTTCAAAAGGACTTCGTCTTTAAAAAATACCTCTCCTGATTCCTCACCCGTTATTTTTTTTTTTTTTAAAATTGCCATAATCTTCATTTAACCTTTGAATTAAGCATTATAGAAAAACCAGACATAGAAAAACCAGACAAGGCAAAAAAATTTTAGGTCGCTAGAACATCGTAGTGCCACTACCCATAAAGGGACCAAGTACACTACAAAACTTCCCGACTAACACAAATGAAATATAAAAGAACCCGCAGTTCTTTCACCATAACCCTTATTTTACTTTTAAGCAATAGGAGAGTATTTCAAGCACAAAAAAAATTTTACCGCAGCATAGCCGAACTAGAATATCTAATTCAAAAGTTCTCTTAATTTATTTTAATATCAACTTCTGGCGAAACCTCTATGGACATCAAAGCAGTCATTGTCTGAGGTGTAGAATCCACAAGATAAACTAATCTTTTATGCACACAAAATTGAAATTGCTCCCGAGATTTTTTATCTACATGAGGGGAGCGATTTACACAAAACATTTTCTTTTTTGTAGGAAGAGGTATGGGCCCGATAATGCGAGAGCCATACCTAGTCACTACTGAAATGATTTTTCTAATATCATCATCCAACCTTTTTGCATCGTAAGACTTAAATTTAATTCTAACTTTATTGTTTGCCATAAAAATTATTTATAGATCTTTGCATTAGGCATTATAAGAAAGTCAGGCAAGGCAAAAAAATTAACGCCATTATCCGAACTAGAATATCTAAGCCAAAGGTCTCGCTTATTCTAAAGAATTTTAGTAATACTACCAGCCCCTATTGTTCTACCACCCTCTCTAATAGCAAATTTCAAATTATTTTCCATTGCAATACTAGAAATCAGTTCTACAGTAATAGAAGCATTGTCACCCGGCATAATCATCTCTGTTCCTTTAGGCAATGAAATCACACCAGTTACATCTGTTGTTCTAAAATAGAATTGTGGTCTATAATTAGAAACAAAAGGAGTATGCCTACCTCCCTCGTCTTTCGTCAAAGCATACATTTCCGCTTCAAATTTTGTATGCGGAGTAATGGAGCCGGGTTTACATATAACCTGCCCTCTTTCCACATCTTCTCTTTTAGTTCCTCTCAAAAGCAAACCCACATTATCTCCCGCCTGTCCGCTGTCTAGAATTTTTCTAAACATCTCCACCCCTGTAATGGTGGTTTTTTGGGATTCTCTAATACCCACAATTTCTATTTCTTCGTCTTTAAGTACTTTTCCTCTTTCAATTCTTCCAGTCACTACTGTCCCTCTTCCAGAAATAGAAAAAACATCCTCTACCGGCATCAAAAAATCTTTATCTATTTCTCTTTTAGGTTCTGGAATAAAATCATCCAAAGCTTTCATAAGCTCGTGGATTGGTTTAAAAGCCTCGTCATTCGTATCTGTAGATTCACATTTTTCAACTGCCAAAGCGCTGCCGCGAATAATAGGAGTTTTGTCTCCCGGAAATTCATATTTTGTTAAAAGTTCACGAATTTCCTCCTCTACCAATTCTAACAAATCGGGATCATCTACCTGGTCTGTTTTATTCAAAAAGACAACAATATGAGGAACTCCTACTTGGTGAGCCAAGAGTATATGCTCTTTAGTTTGAGGCATAGGTCCATCAGCAGCTGACACTACTAAAATAGCTCCATCCATTTGAGCAGCACCTGTAATCATATTTTTCACATAGTCTGCATGTCCAGGACAGTCTACATGGGCGTAGTGCCTGTTTTCTGTCTCATATTCTACATGAGCAGTTTGAATTGTTATGCCCCTCGCTTTTTCTTCTGGGGCGTTGTCAATATCGCCATAACCGGAAGCTTCTGCTTTTCCAGCAAAAGCTAAAACTTTAGTAATTCCAGCAGTAAGGGTTGTTTTTCCGTGATCCACATGCCCGATAGTGCCGACATTAACATGAGTTTTATTTCTTACAAAAGTATCTTTAGCCATTATTTTTCTCCTTAAATTTAAAAATTAAAAATTATTGAGAGACCCTTTGGATAACCCCAGAGGTCTTACTCCTAATTAACCACAAAGCCCCCACTCACCTGCTAACGCATATCATCAGCCTTAATGCAAATTACCACTGCCTTCATCACCTACAGATTCAAAGTAGGCAAATTCAGCAGAATGATAAGCTTTTCCTTTAGACAAAGAACGTAAAACTGTAGTATATCCAAACAAATTTGTCAAATGGAGATAACCCCACACTACCTGTTCGTTCTTTTCTTCTGCAATAGATTCCACTTTAGCTTTTCGTGCATTGAGATCATTGATAATATCTCCTAAATATTCTGGCGGAGAATAAACTCGTAAAGCCATCACTGGACTCAGTAGGTAGGCTCCACATTTGAGTAGACATTCTCTAAAAGCCTGAGCAGCACAAATAGCAAAAACTTGTGGATTCACAGTCCCTTCGTTTGTTTTTAGCTCTAATAAAGTCGTTTTTATCCGAATCACAGGATAACCTCCAATCACACCCGAGCAAGTAGATTTTTCTACTGCAATTTCTATAGATTTCAAAATTTCTTCTTTTTGCGGATGATCAATAATAGCCTGATTCTCAAAAACCGCTACTTCTGTTTCTTGGTTTTTCTCTATCCGCAAGCTGCAGCTTACATAAGCAGATTCTCCCGCTAAAACCTTATTAAATTCTGCTGTCTGTTCTCCTGTTTGACTTACAGATTCTCTATAAGAGACCTGAGGTTTTCCGCAGACTATATCTAATTTGTGTTCTCGGATAAGTTTATCCTTAATCACCTCCAAATGCAATTCTCCCATTCCAGAAATCAGGAGTTGTCCCGTTTCTTTATCTTTAGCCACCTTAAAAGACAAATCTTCTTGTTCTATCGTAGCAAGAGACTGAGATAATTTATCCAAATCCTCTTTTGTTTTTGTCTCTACTGCCATAGAAACCACAGGCTGAAAGGGCTGAATATTTTCTAAAAGTAAATTCACTCCTTTATCAGCAAGAGTATCTCCCGTTTTTGAATGATTCAAAGATACAGCAACAATTTCTCCAGCTTCTGCCCGAGTTATATTTTCTCTCTTGATAGCGTGCATTCTATAAATATTTGCTATCTTTTCTTTTTTCTTTTTATTGAGATAGTATGTTTTTCCAGTTTCTAAAGATCCTTGATAAAGCCTAATATAACTAAAAACACCCGAATACTTATCCTTGTGTGTTTTAAAAACCAAACTTACTAAAGGAGCTTCCGCTGAAACCTGAAAATCATAATTTTCTCTATTTTCCTTTAAACTGTAATCCACATCTTTCGGGGAAGGTAAAAAATCTATCAAAGCGTCCAGCACAAGCTGGATACCCTTATTTTTTAAAGCAGCTCCACAAAGGACTGGCACCAAATCTCTCTGGCACGTTCCAGTGCGAATAGCTTCTATAATTTCTGCATCAGAGACTTTCTTGTTATCCAACAATTTCTCTACAATTCCATCATCTATAAGAGAAATACTATTCATCATTTTTTCTCTTTCTTCTTGGGCTTGTAGTTGATAAGACTCTGGAATATCTAGTACCTCATATTTTGCTCCTAAAGTTTCCTCATCAAACAAAATCATCTTCATTCTAATCAGATCAATAACTCCGCAAAAATTCTCCTCTTCATACATAGGAATATTGACACACACTGGCTTTACAGAAAGAGTTTCTTTCAGTTTTTCTACTACTGCAAAAAAATCAGCTCCTACCCTATCTAGCTTATTAACAAAAACAAGCTTCGGTATTAAAAATTTTTCTGATTGTTTCCAAACAGTCTCCGTCTGAGGTTGAATACCCGCCACAGCACAAAGCACTACGATAGCACCATCCAGAACCCTCAAACTTCTTTCTACTTCTATTCCAAAATCAATATGTCCCGGTGTATCAATAATATTGATTTGAAACTGTTTGCCATTTCTTTTCCAAAGACAAGTAGTAGCAGCAGCTGTAATAGTAATGCCTCTTTCTTGTTCTTGAACCATCCAATCCATAGTCGCAGCCCCATCGTGAACTTCGCCTAACTTATGATTTTTACCAGTATAATAAAGGAATCGTTCCGTAGTGGTAGTTTTTCCCGCATCTATGTGAGCTACAATACCTATATTTCTTATTCGGCTAGCGTCCATGCCCCTCTAGCGTCCATGCCATGCGTAATGCGAGAAAGCTTTATTTGCTTCAGCCATCTTGTGAACTTCTTCTTTTTTCTTTATAGCTCCACCTTTCTTGTTATAAGCATCAATCAATTCATCAGATAATTTTTCTATCATAGATTTTCCATTCCGAGCCTGTGAGCTAGTAATCAACCAACGGATAGCTAAGGTAAGTTTTCTATCCACTTTTACTTCTATTGGAATGCGATAAGTAGAACCGCCAACCCTTCTAGACTTTACTTCAAAGCGAGGTTTGACATTATCCAAAGCTGATTGAAAAATTTCTAAAACATCTCCGTCTACTTTTAGCTTAAACCTATCCAAACTAGAGTAAAAAATCTTTTGGGCGACCCCTTTTTTGCCTCGCCTCATCAAAAAATTGATAAACTTAGTGACTACCGCACTATTATAGCGAGTATCTGGTATTACTTTCCTTTTTCCAGCTGATCTTCTTCTAGACATTTTTTTTCATATTTTTTTTTATATTTTACTTACCTTGTTTTTCTTTCCTAGTCCCATACTTAGATCTTCCCTGTTTTCTATTCGCCGTTCCTTGAGTATCCATAACACCACGTACAATGTGATAGCGAACTCCAGGCAAATCTTTTACTCTACCTCCTCTAATCAAAACAATGGAATGCTCCTGTAAATTATGCCCTACGCCCGGTATGTAGGCTGTGACTTCGTAGTTATTCGTCAAAGCTACCCTAGCCACTTTTCGCAAAGCAGAATTAGGTTTCTTAGGCGTCGTTGTATAAACCTTAAGACACACACCCTTTCTTTGAGGGCAATGGGTTAAGGCTGGGACTTTATTTTTTACAGTCTTATTCCGTCTTTTTTTTCTTATCAGTTGGTTTAAAGTTGGCACTTCTTAAATTCTTAAATATTGAGACCCTTGCATCAGTTTGCCACAGTCTCTAAACTAATGCAAGGATCTTGTGTTTTTAATATCAAAATAACATTTTCTACAAAAATCACAAGGAATGTCAAGTTTTTTTAAAAACTATATTTTTTATCAAAAAAATCAAATTCTTTTTTTGAAAAAAAACAGCAGAAATGGTTGGAACTGGACGACTATACTAATTGGAAAACCTCCTAAGGTCTCTGAGTATTTTCAGCTACACCTTCTATAATCCACCCCTTATCTTCTAATATTTCATTCCGTAGTAAAATTGAAAAAACAAACAAAGTTTGTCTTAATAAAATACCATTACTAACAGAGTATTTTTTTGCAATTTATAATTCTTCGTCGCTTAACATCTCTTCAAAATCCTCAACAATAGAAAAACAGGCTTGCTGAACATCATAAGCATTTTTGGGGTTACTTTTATCTATTAGCCCGACTAACTTTTCTTTATTTCTTTTTATAAAATCGTAAGCTTGAATTTTATCAACAATTTTTTCGCCAATTTCAGTTAGCTTGCTGGGCTCTTTGCGATAACAGGGCTACTAGGAGTTTTTTGCATAAAAACATCCAGTGTTGCTTGTATTGCTTGTAATTTTCCTTTTATCTCAGGAATATCTATATCCCATTTGCTTTTTAAGTTAGATACATCTTCATCTTTACTTTCCCACCTCCCTAAAAATTTTGCTATTTTCCAAATTGCAAAAAAAGCAACAACAAATAAAAGTATAAACAAACCAGCATATCCCCAATCTTCTAGCTGTTTAAGTAAAAATGTTAACATTTTTGTTTTGGTAGTTTAATGTTTTAATGTTTTAATGTTTTAATGTTTTAATGTTTTAATGTTTTAATGTTTTAATGTTTTAATGCATCCAAATAATCAAACTTTATAAAAATAATAACACAAAAAATAAAAAAACATAACTTTTTTATTTTTTTACTTTTTTATTGCTTCTAATTCCCTGAAATTTTTCCTATTTATTGATTACAAAGCCCTCTTTCTGCATAAAATTTAAAACCTCATTTGACTTTAAGTATCTATAAATCTCTAATACCTGCGGGTTTTTATTTTTGGCAATAATTGTAATTTGGTAAGCAATGTTTCCAGATTTTGCAGAGTCTACGAGTTGTATTAGACATAAATTTTTTTCAAACAAGAGCGATGTATAATAAACAAAAGCCAAATCTACTAAAGATCTTTTGACATATTGCACTGCTTGAGTTTCGCTGATAGTAAAAACAAATTTTGCGGACAATCCATCCAAAAGTGCTGATTTTTTTAAGTAGTTTTTAGCGTAAATACCCACAGGTACATATTCAAAATCTCCCACTGCAATACGCGATGCAGTCTGCAAAGATTGGGATGGTTTTTTGCAATTTTTCACAAGAGCCAACCTATTAGATATAAAATAACTGGTGTTTTTATGCTCTATCAGTTTTTTTTTTTGTAAAGCCTCTATCCATAAAGAATTGGCACTAATGAATAAATGAATTTTTGCGCCTGCTAAAATTTGTCTTGCCAGAGTGCCCGATGCTGCTAAATTGAGAGAGATTTTTCTTTCTTCCAGCTGGTTTTTCAGTATTTTTGTTAAAGATTCTTGTAGGCTAGAAGCAGCGGAAATAGTAATTTTTTTTTGATTAGTGACAGCATTAAAATCACCATCAAAACCACTGGCATTGAAACTGCAAAAAATCAAAAATAAAGAAAAAAAAAATTTAAACAGACTCAACTTAATTTTTTGAATAGTAAGACATTCTAGTTCGGTTATGCTGCGTCAAAAAGAAGTTTGTAGTCTCCTTTTTTATTTTATCAAATTCTGGCGTTTTATCAAACAAGGTCTTTTGTTTCTTTTTTCTCATTTTTTTTTCTGTCTACCTTTTTTCTTTTTTCCTCGTGTTTCTTGATTTTATCATTATGCTTAATAGCCATATCTCTCAATAAGATTTGAAAAATAATAAAAAATTTTTCAGCAAAAACCCCTTCATTGTAAGCGACTTCTTCAAGTTTCTCCCATTCTTCTGCTGTTAAGCGCTGCTTTAAATCAGAATTTATAAGATCAAAACATTCTTTTTGTATTTGATATTCTTTTTCAAAAGGAAAATTTAGTTTTCCAAAAAATTCATCTTGATACTTGTTTAATAATAAATCTACTCTTATTTTCTTATTCACTTTTTCTCCTGCTTCACTGATTGATAATGGCGAATTATCTTGAGCGTAATTTATATTGCGTGCATCAATTCTGGCGGTTAAAGCATTAAATCTATCTTCTGTTCTGGCAGTTAAAGCATTAAATCTGTCTTCTGTTCTTTTAGATTCATTTTTTAAAAAATCCCAGAATTTACTATTTTCTTTTCCTTGATTTTTTTCAAAATATTCTCTTTTAGTTTTCCAAATAATATTCTTTTTCCATTGAGATAAAAGGAATATTATACAAGGAATAAGTATAACCGTGATAATCCATTCGTATTGACTAATAAGAGCAATTAAATTCATTTTCCTGTTTTGTAAGTTCTTTGTAAGTTCATTCTTTAGCTGCTACACAAAAATTTCACAAGGTCTATTTTATTTATTCGGTAGACCTTTGAATTTGCGTAATCCTCTAATTTTAATCTACCATTCAAACTATAATAGAAAAAAACGATAAAAACAAGCACGACGCTTAACTTTTTAAGAAATATTCTTGAAAAGGATTACTCACTCCATTTTTAACACTACAACTACAATGCTTAAAGTTAAAGAGCCACAAAGCCCTTACAATCATCCTTACACTTCATACAAAAAGGCAAATCCAACAAAAATTGCTCTTTAAAATAGCTATTCAAATTCAATTCCCCTCCTTGATAATGAGCCACATCCACCTCATCATCTACAGAATGCGACGAACTGGAATTAAATTTACGAGCAACATCCTGTTGTGGCGATAAAAACAGCGACAAAGAACCTTTTTTAAAAAAAGGAAAATTTTCCGAACAAAGATGACAGCAGCCCTCAAAAGAAGCTTCATAACTTCCCTTCAAAAGAAAAAAATCTGTCTCCTTTTTTGTTATCACCCCGTTACAAACCATTTTTACTTGCTCCAATTCTGGAGATCCATTGAACGCTATTTCTTCTTTAGCCAAATGATCGGAACCATCGTACTCATAGAAATTTTTCTCAAAAGAAAAAGAAAAAGAAAAGGAATAAGGAGTGTTATCTATTTGTGCTGTTTTTAAACAAAAAGACGATTGCATCAATTTCCAGTAGAATAGATTTATTAGACCTTTGTTTTGGCTAAACTAGACAAGCAAATTTAAAGGTCTATTTTTGCATTAAAAATATAATAGACTTTTTAATTTTTAATTTGCGTTATGTGACGGCTAGGCAAGGCGAAAAAAAAATTTAGCTCGCTGGAATATATGTAATATTTCAAGAGTTAAATTTTTTTTTCAACGCTGCATAGGCTAAACTAGATAAGCAAATTTAAAGGTCTATTTTTGCATTAAAAATATAATAGACTTTTTAATTTTTAATTTGCGTTATGTGACGGCTAGGCAAGGCGAAAATTTACAAAAAAGCGGAGCATACACGATAGTATGTGAGCATTTTTTGTAAATTTTCAACGCTGCATAGGCTAAACAGAACGCAAATTTTGCAGACTCTCCATAACCAAATCCCCCATTTCTACACAACCCACTGTTTTTTTCCCCACTTCTTTTATGTCCTCCGTGCGATATTGTTCCAAAACATCACAAACAGCCTTTTCTATCTGTAGATTTGCTTCAGGCATTTGGAAACTATAATGAAACATCATACCCACAGATAAAATCGTAGCCAAAGGATTCGCTTTATCCATTCCCGCAATATCAGGAGCACTGCCGTGCACTGGTTCGTAAAGACTATACTTTTCTCCAATACTCGCACTCGGCAACAAACCAATAGAGCCCGTAATCATAGCGCTCGCATCGCTTAAAATATCACCAAACATATTTTCTGTAACCAAAGTATCAAACTGGCTTGGTTCGCGGATAATCTGCATCACAGCATTATCTATGTAAAGATGACTCAAATCAACATCAGGGTAATCATTCGCCTGCTCCATAGCTATTTCCCTCCAAAGACCGCTAACCTCTAACACATTTGCTTTATCCACAGAGCAAAGTTTTTTACCCCTCAAGCGAGCAATATCAAAAGCAACCTTAATTATTCTTTGGATTTCGTATTCCTCGTAGACCATATTATTGAAAGCCTTCCTACCTTTAGCAGTTTTTTCTACACCCCTAGGCTTTCCAAAATAAGCCCCGCCAGTAAGCTCCCTTATCACCATAACATCTGTACCAACCAAAACTTCCCTTTTTAAAGAAGAAGCATCCACTAAAGGAGCGTAAATTTTTGCCGGACGAAGGTTAGCAAAAAGTCCCAAATCATACCGCAGGCGTAACAAACCCTGCTCTGCTCTTTTATCCCGAGCCAAGCCATCCCATTGAGGTCCCCCCACTGCTCCCAATAAAACAGCTTTAGCACCGCGGCACAAATCAATAGTTTCATCGGGATCTGGTCTGCCCAACTCTTCGTAAGCAATTCCACCAATAAGGGCTTTTTCTAAGGACAGTTTTAAGTTTTTTTTTTCCGCAACAAATTCTAAGACTCGGACAGCCTGCCTTATTACCTCGCTTCCTATACCATCTCCTTCTAAGAGAACAATTTTAAACATTTCCAATTTTTATTTTCTGGTTTTTATTTTTTGGGGGAAATTATACACTCAACCTTGCTCCCATTATTGTGGCACTGACTTAAAATAAAAGTCAAGATTTGAATAGAAAACAACGTTAAAACTAAGCTAGTAAAAATAAATCTTGACATTTATTTTCAATAAGTGTAGCAAATATTCATTATATTGAGATAATTAAGAAACAACTTGCAATTATTATGAGAAAAAAAGCCAATCTCTTTGTTATATTTTTAAAAGAAAATTGGATCTTTATTGTAATTATATCAGCACTACTAACTTTTGGTTTTGAAGTAAGAAGTTTTATAAAACTATCAGAAAAATTTCAAGAAAGTAGCGATAAAAAGTTTGAGAAAGTCCTTGCTAAACTAGATGAAAATCAAAGAATTAGTACTGAGAAGTTTGAGAAAGTCCTTGCTAAACTAGATGAAAATCAAAGAATTAGTAATGAAAAATTTGAAAAATCTAATGAAAAATTTGAAAAATCTAATGAAAAATTTGAAAAGCTACTTATCCGTTTAATCCAGAATCAATCTAGCCAGAATCAATCGGAGCAGAATCAATTGGAGCAGAATCAATCGTAACAGAATCAATCAGAGCAGAATCAATCGGAGCAGAATCAATCAGAGCAGAATCAATCTAGCAAAAAAACAGAAGCAGAAAAAGAGAATTTTTATTCTAACAACCCTTGACTTGTTTTTTTTTTCTGCTATATATAATATAGCCAAATAAGACAGCCAAATAAAGATTGACTTGTTTTCTTTTCTGCTATACTTATAATATAGCCAAAAAGAGAGCAAAAAAAAAAAAGATTTATTTATTTTCTTTTTTGCTATAGTTATCTTAATAAGGGTTTGTTTTGAACCTGATTTAGCCTTTGGCTTCTTAATTTAATTAAAATTTATAATGAAAAAATCAAATATAAGATTGAAGGTGGTTGTTTTGCCTCTTATAATATTTATAGCGGCATTTTTCTTTTTTATGCAGGGAGCAGACAGTCTGCGGGCACAGGATACAGAAGAGCCCAGAAAAATGGGTTTTTATGTAGGCGTTTCTCCCTATGTAATGGGGGCTACATTGACAAAAGAAGTCAAGAGAGCAGAAGTTGATAGAACCACTATATCAAATATTGAATACGACGCTACTTTTGGACTCGATTTACCTGAAATTTTTAAGCAAGAGAAATCAGCTGTCTACGCTATTGTAGAACTCTGTAAAGGAAACTATGAGTTAATTACTGATGTTCCCTCGTCTGCTGGCTACTCTATAGGAGATGCAGAAATAGCAGAGGCAGGAAATAATTCTAGGGCTATCTTTAATATACAGCAATTTACTGTTGGTATTGCTGGCACTAATTTTAATAATTTCCCCGATGAAACAGGAGATATATCTTTTGCGACTACAGCAGAGAGAATAGCCAATGCCTCAAGGTGCAAGAATTATTTTGATTCCAAAAGCATAGAAAATGCTTCTACAACACCTATTGCTGGCTCAAAAACAGAAGAAACATTGATTGGCTCTGGTATAAACCTCGGCTATAACTTGGAAAAATGGGGATTTTCTTTCAGCCATTACGACTTAAGTGATGGCGAGAATAAACTGCAGAGTCAGGTGTTGCTCGCTGACTATTTATTGCCCTATGGTTTTTCGGTAGGAGTAGGTTTTGCCTCTATGCAACTGGATACTCCTATTGGTAAGCAATCCAAAACAGCTCCTGCGATCCATTTGGGTTTGTTTTCTAGTTCTCTATGGAAAAACTTAAGATTTGAAGCAGGTTATCTGCTGCTGCTGAATGCGGAGCTGCTAGTGCAACAACAACAACAAGCAAACCAACAAGCCATTCGCCAAGAGGACTTCTTCGTGGCTATGGGAGTTGAAGAGCAAAATGCGGCTGCAGCTTACTTAAAAAAAAATCCGCCAACTGGAGAAAGAAGATTTCTAGTGAGACAGACCCAAACAGGAACGAGGGCACAAGAGACGAAAACCACCACAGAAATCCGAGTTAAATCTCCTTCTGCTTTTTATATTAACTTCATCTGGCGCTTTCGTTAAGGGCTTTTAAAAATCTGTAGGAGATGTTTTTTTTCCAAAATGGTTGCTTAGTCCACCAAAGGAGCAAAAAATGCGTCCCCGCCCCACAAACATATTCTGTAAGAACGGGGACACATTTTTATCTACCGCTAAAAAAATGTCCCCTGCAATGCATTCGTTTTTTTTATTTTCTTAGGATTTATTTTATTTTCTACTATACAAGTTTTAATGATACGAACCCGATTCGCCCCAAGTCCCACTGGCTCGCTACACATAGGAGGTTTAAGAACCGCCCTCTTTAGTTATCTCTTTGCCAAAAAAAATAATGGAAAATTTATCCTTCGGATTGAAGATACAGATCAATCCCGAAAACAAGAAGGCACAGATTTAGAGATTTTGGAAAGTTTCAAGGCTTTGGGTATTTTATTTGATGAATCTTTTGAAGTAGGAGGCGAATTTGCTCCTTATGTCCAATCACAAAGACTGGAAATTTACCAAAAATACGCAAACGAATTATTGCTAAAAAAAACAGCCTACCGTTGTTTTTGTTCTGCAGAGAGGCTAGAGGAAATGAGAGCAGAGCAGAAAAAAAAAAATATAGCCCCAAGGTACGACGGTAGTTGTCGTAAATTGAGCGATGCAGAAATCCAAAAAAATCTTCAAAAAAACACGCAGCACACTGTTCGGCTCAAAATTAATTACTCTAAGGGTAGCTACCGAGTGCCAGATTTACTACGCGGAGATGTTTTTTTTAAAGCCTCTCAATTGGACGAACAAGTATTACTAAAATCCGATGGCTTTCCCACTTACCACTTGGCTTGCGTTGTAGACGACCACCTGATGAAAATTTCGCATGTGATCCGCGGTGAAGAATGGCTTCCTTCTACGCCAAAACACTTGCAAATTTACGAAAATTTGGGTTGGCAAGCACCTCAATTCATACATTTGCCTCTGCTACTTGCCGAAGATAGAACAAAACTAAGCAAAAGAAACGGTGATGTGGCGGTCTGTGATTATTTAAAACAGGGTTTTTTAAGCGAATGTATCTTAAACTTTATTGCTTTACTTGGTTGGAACCCTGGCACTAAGCAAGAGATTTTTTCTCTAACTGAATTGATAGAAAATTTTGCTATAGAAAAACTGAGTAAATCGGGAGCTATTTTTGATATAAAAAAAATGCGCTGGATGAATCAACAATATTTTAAAAAACTCAGCGACTCAGAATTATTAGAAAAATTGCATCCTTTTTTAGACAAAAAATATAGGGCAACTGACACAATTCTGCTACAAAAAATGATAAAGGCAACCAGAAATTCTCTTCAGCAGCTGAATGAAATCAATAAAATTTTGGCTATCTTTGACGACAAAGATAAAAAAAGTGGGGAAAAAGACCAGCAAGAAAAAGACCAGCAAGAAAAAGACCAGCAAGAAAAAACTGCTTTAGCTCAACCCCAAGAAGCAAAAATACAAAAAATTTTACAATGCTTAATTCAGCAAATTCAGTCTGTAGAAAAATGGGACGAGATGGCTTTTAAGCAAACAATGAAAAATACTCAAGAGCAAACTTCTGTGAAAGGAAAAGAGCTTTGGATGCCTGTACGTCTTGCTTTAACATTGCAAGAGCACGGACCAGAACTTCCTCTAATAGCAGAAATTTTTGGTAAAGAGAAATGTATTAAAAGATTAGACGACTACCTAGTTTCCTCTTAAAAAATCCCAATTTACAGAAAAAAACACAAAAAATATTGGAATATTTTGACTTTTAAAAGAGATTTTGTGAAAAATAGTAATTTTTTATTTTCTAAATAATAATTTTAGTGAAAAAATCTATTTTTATAATATACTTGTTATTAAACAACCTTAATTTTCAAAATTTATAATGAAAAATAAAATTGATACAAACAGAATGCAGGAAATCAGCGAAGACTTAGAAATAAAAATCGGAAGAGTCAAAAAAGCTATGGACTATTGTAAAAAAAACCAGTCTCTTTTAGACAATCTACAAGAAAATGAGAAAAAAGAGACAAAATATACAACTACAGAATTAAGAACAATTCCATTATTACACGCCAGCTAAAAAAATTTTTCGCACCTCTCCTAACCATTCGGCTAGCCGTCACAGCTAGTTTTGTTCTATTTGGCAAATTCAAAGCTCTCAAAATAACTTAAAGCAATTATTAAAATAATTACTATTTAAGGTTTTTTTTAATTGTTTGTTAATAATATTATCAACATAAATACCAGTTGCTTGCTCTATAAGAGCATTAAACATAAAGCTGTCCATTTTTTCTTTAACTGCATGATCTTTTATATTATTAACTACAGAATAAAAGTTCTTTGTACTAGGGTTATTTATAAATTTTGATACTTTCTCTTCACTAGTAACAAAAGTAGCTGAATTTTTGCTCATGATTATTTTTTTATTAAACTAATACTGGGTTTTCTATCTTTTAGACTTTTGAATTTGCTTATCTAGTTTAGCCAACAAGCTTTTTGCCTAAAACTTTTTTGCGACTGTAGATGTTTTTACCTTATTTTGTTTTTTGACTACCATTTTCGGTTCGGCGTCTTCTGTATCTCTTAAAGTAATACCTGCAAGGTATGTAAAGTAACCGAACATCCCCACCATTGAAGCGATAAGAATCACAACAAGAATTAAACCTATACTCATAGTTTTTTATTTGAATGCCCTGAAACCAAAAATAGCTTTTTAATTCAGTAGCCTTAAAATATCATTAGTAGTCACAAAAATAATTAAAGTAATAAGGAACAAGAAACCCAATAGCTGAAACTTGATGCGGTATTTTAAAGGAATCGGTTTGCCTCTTATTTTTTCAATGGCTAGTAAAAAAAGATAGCCTCCGTCTAGTGCGGGAATAGGAAGTAAATTAAAAATAGCCAGTTGCAGACTAATTAAAGCAGTAATATAAACAAGCGTCAAAAACCCTAGCTCTATGCTTTTTTGCATAACAGATATTATCATTACGGGACCTCCTACAGCGTCGCTAGAAGATTTGCCTGTAATCAATTTTCCTAAAAACCAAAAGGTAGTCTTTACATTGTTTGTGATTTCTAATGCGCTTTCTTTGGCAGAACCCCAAAAAGAAAAACTTGCGCGGTAAGTCGGTAAAGAAATTCCAAGCAACCAGCGTCCACTTTCCTTATTTTGAATGGGTGAAATCTGCACTTCTCTTTTGCTTCCTTGATTTTCTAAAAGAATACTGATTGTGGAGCCTTTGCTTATCTGCAAGAAACTAGAAATATCCGCCCATTCTTCTACAATATTACCGTCAATACTCAAAATTCTATCTCCAGACTTTAAGCCTGCGATAAAAGCGGGGCTATTTTTTTGCACGCTTCCTACAAGCGGAGGTAGAAAAGGAATTAAATCTAAATTCGTTTGGTTTTCAAATTGAAAATCTAGATAGTTTCCAGCTCTTTCTACTACAAAAGAGACGGGGTGCTTTTCAGAAACTATCCCAAGGCTCTGATTGACTTCGTTCCAGGTTTTTACAGCTTTTTTATTGACTTCTACGATTGTATCTCCTTTTTTAATACCTTTTTGAAAAGCTACAGATTCAGTAGAAAGTTTGCCTATCGTAGGAGCAATAGAAACAATTAGAGGCCGTTTTATACCTACAAAAAAAACTAGCCATAACAAAATAAAGCTTAAAACTAAATTGAAAAAAGGACCTGCAAAAATAATAGTAAATCTTTGACTGATGGTTTTTGCAGCGTAATTATTTTTTTCACGGGTGTCCTCATTTTCGGCAAAACCTTTCATTTTAATGTAGCCACCTATGGGAAATAAGGAGAGACTATACAAAGTATCTTTTACTTTTTTGGATATAATCCTAGGAGGTATACCCAAAGAAAATTCTTCTACAGCTACTCCGAACCTCTTGGCAGCTAAAAAATGCCCCAATTCGTGGATCAATATTAAGAATTGAAATACTAAAATTATAATTATTACATTCATTATTTGTTGTTATTTTTATTTATATTATAGACTTTTGAATTTGCCAAATAGGACAAAACTAGCTGTTTAGCCAATGCAAATGTTTTATTTTTTTATTGAATCTATCCCCCATTGATTAGCCTCCAAAGCATCCTCTAAACTTCTCGTTTGTTTCAAAAAGGAAGGGCATTTTGCCTTGCTCTGCAAATTTCTTGCTTCTTCTACCCATCTTGCCAAAAAATCCAAAATTTCGCAAAAACGAATTTTTTCCTCTAAAAATAATTTCACCAAAGCTTCGTTGACTCCATTCATAGCCGATGCAAATCCTTCTCCCCAGCTAAAACATTCTTTAATAAATCGGACAGCGGGAAATTTTTTTTCATCTAGTTTGAAAAATTCCAGCTTACCTATTTTTGTAAGGTCTAGATCCATTACAGAAGATTCTACTCTTAAATCTAAACCTAAGCAATAGGCAATAGCAACCCTCATATCGGGAAGTGCCATTTGAGCTAAAGAAGATCCATCTCTAAATTGCACTATACCGTGCAGAATAGATTGGGGGTGCACCCAAACTTCTATTTGTGAAAAATCCAAACCAAAAAGCCAGTGAGCTTCTACAACTTCTAGTGCTTTATTCATCATACTCGCAGAATCTACAGTGTTTTTTTCTCCCATACTCCATTTAGGATGTTGGAGTGCTTGTTTTTTTTGAATTTTTGTAAAATTTTCTTTTTTTGTATTCCAAAAAGGACCACCTGAAGCTGTTAATATAATTCTGCGGATTTTTTTGCAGCTTTTTTTATTGCGGTGCTTACCAAATAAGTCAAACTGTGTATCTTCTCTTTGTGAATTTTGCCCACGCAAACATTGAAAGATAGCATTATGCTCGGAATCTATCGGATAAATAGGTACTGAATTTTTTTTTGCTTCCGCCATAACTATTTTTCCTGCTATCACTAAAGGCTCTTTATTGGCAACTGCTACGGGTATTTTTAAACGAATGGCTTCTAACATAGAATAAATACCCTCGTATCCGCTAATCGCACAAACAACCAAATCGGGAGAAAGCTGTTTTAACATCTCATTTAAACCCGACATCCCTTTGAATAGTTTTTTTGCAGATTCTGCGGCTAACTGTTCTAAATCAGAGGACAAATCTTCTTTGACTACACAAAAAGCAGCAGGCGAAAACATTGCAATCTGTTTTTTTAGTTCTGCTGTATTTTTATAGCAACTTAAGCCACAAATACTAAAAAAACTAGCTTGTTTTTGGACTATATCTAAAACCGATTTTCCAATAGAACCTGTGCTGCCTAGTAGGGCAATTTTTTTCATCTTTAATGGTAGCCAAAAAAATAGAGCAAATAATAATAAACGGGAATACAAAACAAAAGAGCATCCGCCCTATCCAACATACCTCCGTGGGCTAGTAAAATAGAACCAGTATCTTTTATATTTAAGTTTCTTTTAAACTTGGATTCCAAAAGATCGCCTATTTGAGCGGATATTCCCAAAGCTACAGCAAAAATAAGAACCTGTGATAATTCAAAAAGTTGCCAAACCTCATTAAAAATTAGAGCCGATAAAACCGCTCCCGATAAACCAGCAAAACTACCAAGGTAGGTTTTATTTGGACTGATAGTTGGGATTAGTTTTTTTGTGCCCCATTTTTTACCAACAAAATAAGCTAAAGAATCGTGGACTGTAGTGATCACAACCAAAAATAAAATCAGTTTTTCTGCATCTGCAAAAAAAGTAAGTTTCACCAGAACTAAAAAGGGCAAAATTATCCAAACAATGGCTAGCAAAAACCAAAACAAAAATGAAAATTTACCTTTTCTGAAAAAGGTCGCCACTAGCAAAATAAAAATCGCAATCAAGACTTGTGTGTTAAACCAAGAAAAAAAATTATCAATATTGGGGAAAAAATTACGCAACCTTAACCCTGCAAAAATTATTAATAAAAAAAACATATTAGAAATTTTTCTCTGCGTCAAAACATGGGAATATTCAAAGAGTATAATGCAAAACAAAACAGCCACAAACCCAATAAAGTAAGATTTCGGACTATAAAGTAACAACAGAATACCAATACCACCAATAAGAGTAGCTACTATCATTCTTTGAATGACAATCGGAAATTTTTTGAGATTTGAAAACATTTTTATATTATAGACCTTTGAATTTGCCAAATAAGACAAACTAGCTGTGACGGCTAGCCAAATGGTTAGAACAGGTGCGAAAATTTTTTTTAGCTCGCTAAAATAGCGAAGGGCATTTATTCACAAATGGCAAAAGTTAAAAATTTTTTTAATGGCGTAGTGCACAATAATGGGATCAGGGCACGCCAAAATTTGCATTAAGCAAGAATGAACTGTGAAACAGCCCTTTGGCTGTTTCACAAATAGCCCATAAAAAGCGTCAAGCAATAAGCTTGTTTTGGCTAAACAGCGCGTCAAGCAATAAGCTTGTTTTGGCTAAACAGCTAGTTTTGTCCTATTTGGCAAATTCAAAAGTCCAGTCTAGTATCTTATATTTCTCTCCTTCCCTTAGTTCTTTTTCTTTGAGAAAAATTCAACAAGGCATTATGAAATTCTTTAAAATCAAAATTGGGCCAAAGGGTTTTTGTAAAATAAAATTCTGCATAAGCACTTTGCCAAAGCAAAAAATTAGAAATCCTTTGTTTATCTCCTGTGCGAATAATCAAATCTACTTCTGGCAATGATTGTGTATCTAAATAGCAGGATAGCTTACTTTCTGTGATTTTGGTAGAATCTATTTTTCCTAATTTAAAATCTTGTAAAATTTTTTTAGTTGCTCTCACAATCTCATCTCTACCTCCATAATTAATCGCCAAGCAAAGGGTCATTTTTGTTTTATTTAATGATTGCTTTTCTATCAGAGATAAATTTTCACGAATATCTTCGTCTAAAATAGAAATGTCTCCTAAAGTTCTAAAGCGAATATTTTTCTCAATAACTTTAGGTGCGTGCTTTTTCAAATATTCTCGTAAAATCTGCATCAAATTTTTTATTTCTCTTTGGGGACGATTCCAATTTTCTGTAGAAAAAGCATAAAGGGTCAATACTGGGATTTCAAAAAAAACGCTGGCATCAATAATTTTCTCTACCACCTTTCCTCCCTCTCGGTGTCCTTGAACTAGTGGCAGTGATTTTTGTTTTGCCCACCTACTATTGCCATCCATAATAATTCCAATATGGTAGGGGCGAACTGCTTTAGGCACAGATTGAAGAAGCTTTAATTTTTCATCAGACAACATAGCTTATCAAAAAATTAAAAAGAAAAAATATTAACAAATCTTTTAAAGCATAAAATAAAAAAAACGAAAAATCTAGCAAGAAAAAACAACTACTCTTTTTTAGATGACAAATTTTGCTATCTACTCTATTCTTTAAGCATAAAAGAGAGCCTTAGTTACTGGAGCAGCCAATTATGATTAGTATAGTCAATTACAGAGTAGGAAATTTACAAAACATCCAAAACGCTTTTTCTACTTTGGGTTTTTCATCTAAAATTATTGATAAACCCGAAGAGCTGAAAACAGCAGAGAAAATTGTTTTGCCGGGGGTGGGCTCTTTTGGTTATTGTATGCACAAGATTAAAGAATACCACTTTGATAAAATTATTGTAGAAAAAATAAAACAAGGCAAAGCATTGCTTGGAATTTGTGTGGGGATGCAAATACTTTTTGAATGGGGAGAAGAGAAAGGAATACATCAAGGCTTGGGAGTCTTAAAAGGAAAGGTGGTAAAGCTTCACTCTAAATACAAAATCCCACAGGTTGGCTGGAATAAAGTATTTTTTAAAAAACCTCATCAGACATATAGACTCCAGAAAAATTTATGGTGCTATTTTGTGCATTCTTATCACTGTATACCAGAAGATAAAAAAATTATTTTTGCTTCTTGCAATTACGATCAAGAAGTAGTCAGTATTATTCAAAAAGAAAATCTTTGGGGAACTCAATTTCATCCAGAAAAATCACAAGCAGATGGGCTGGATTTTTTGAAACGGTTTGCCAATCTTGCTGTTTCCAGTTAATCTATCTCAAACCTAGAATGCACCCGATTCGCATCATACCCTGTTTAGATATAAAAGACGCTAAAGTTGTAAAAGGAAAAAATTTCGTTCATTTAAAAAATGTAGGAGACCCCCTAGAACTAGCAAAAAACTACAATAGACAGCAGGCAGATGAGCTTATTTTTTTAGATATTACCGCTACTAATCAAAATAGAGACACTCTTATTGATTTGGCAAGCTCTGTTGCTAAAGAACTTTTTATTCCTTTTACTATAGGCGGAGGAATATCTTCTGCTACGCTGGCAGAAAAAATTATTAAAGCTGGAGCCGATAAGGTTTCTATAAATTCTGCAGCTATTCAAACTCCCAACCTTATCAATCAAATTAGCGAACAGTTTGGTTCTCAATGTGTTGTGCTAGCTATAGATGTTAAAAAAAAAAATAACACTTGGCGAGTCTATAGCCACGCTGGAAAAAAAGATACAGAAATGGACGCTTTAGAATGGGCAGAGCAGGCGCAAAGCAGAGGCGCTGGAGAAATTTTACTTACAAGTATGGATAAAGATGGCACTAAGGATGGTTACGATTTAGAAATCACTCGGTTAATTAGTGAAAAACTATCTATTCCTGTAATTATTTCTGGCGGTTGTGGTAAATTAGAACATTTTGTGGAAGCTGTTTTGCAAGGTAAAGCGGATGCGATTCTAGCCGCTAGCGTTTTTCACTACGGAATTTTTAGTATTAAAGAAGTGAAACAATTTTTACAAAAGAGTAGTATTGATGTTCGTTTGTAAAATTTTAGACTTTTGAATTTGCATTCTGTTTAGCCTATACATCGTTAAAAAAAAAATTTGTCCCTTGAAATACTTGAGTATTCCTGCGACCCAAAATTTTTTTGCCTTGTCTAGCCGTCACATAACGCAAATTTAAAGGTCTAAAGTTTTCTCTCAAAATACATGTTATTTAAAGTTTTTTTTATTATTTTAGCTGTTTTTCTCTTTTATTACTTTGGATTTTATGAAAAAACCAAAAACAAAATAGTAGAAAATTCATCCTCTCAAAACCATCAGTTCTGGCAAGCCAAAGAAATAGATTTTCAGATATTACTCGGCGATAATCAGTATTTTTTAAAAGCAAATTCTGCAAAAGTATTGGATAAAAATAAAAAAAAATATTTCATTCAAATGCCTGAATTTTCTATCCGAGAAGGGTGGTCTATACAAGCACAACAAGCTCTATTAGAAGATAAAAATTTAGAACTATTTAAAAACATACGAGGAGAGTGGGAAAATTATCTACTGCTAGCGAAAAAAATAAATATCCAACTGGATAAAAAAGAGACTCGCTTGCAGGGAGATTTTTATATTATAAATAATAAAGAACAAACTGGTGCTAGTAGAAAAGCAATCAAACTTACCAGCAAAGACGCCTTACTTAAAAAGAACAAGGTTGTTTTTCCCAAAAAAATAATGATTCAGTTTGGAAAAAATACTCTACAAGCAGACGAGGGATTTTTGGAAAAAAATAAATTTCATTTCAAAGGTAATATAATAGCCCAACTAGAAACAAGCAAATTGCGAGCAGACGAGGGATTTTTGGAAAAAAATAAATTTCATTTCAAAGGTAATATAATAGCCCAACTAGAAACAAGCGAATTGCAAGCAGACGAGGGATTTTTGGAAAAAAATAAATTGCATTTCAAAGGTAATGTTGTAATTCAATCTGAAAAGATTGAAATCAGGAGTCAAGAAATGCTCTATCTACCTACAGCAAAAACATTGCAATCGCAAATGCCTTTCTTATTTATCAAAAAAGGAGAAGACATTAATATTAAGGGCGATTCTTTTCTATACAACATAGCCAAAGAGTCGTTACAATTAAAAAAATGATAGAAAATACTGAAAAAATTACTGCTCACCGCTTTGGTGTCCTCAGTCTGATTGGCAGAGCAAATGTAGGTAAATCTACTCTGCTTAACTGTTTAATAGGCAAACCTCTCAGCGCTGTCTCCACTAAAGCACAAACAACCCGTAAAAATTTTAGAGGAATTATGACCACTAAAGACTATCAAGCCATCTTTATTGACACCCCTGGTGTTCACCAACCCAAAAATAAATTACAAAAAAGAATGCTCAATCAGATCTATTTTTCTTTAGAAGAAGTAGATTTGATTCTTTATCTAGTAGAAGCTCCAAAGAAAAATTTAGAACTGCATCCATTAGATAGTAAAATTATGCAAGCAATCCCAGCAGAAAAATGTATTTTAATTCTCAACAAAATAGACCTACTAAAAGATGCAGAAATTTTGTCTGCTATCCGTTTTTGGAGTAACACTTTAGCGGCAAAAGAAATTGTTCCTTTGAGCGCTTTAAAAAATAGAAACCTTTCTAAACTCAAATCTATCATTGGCAATTACCTCCCCCAAGAAAAAGCTCACTTCCCCAAAGATTTATTAACCGATAGTAGCTTACCTGAAATTTTTGCTGAGTTTGTGCGTGAACAGGCTTTTAGGGTATTAGGACAGGAATTGCCTTATAGCTTAACAACAGTAACAGAAAAAATACAAAAACAAGAAGAATTAATAAAAATTTTTGTCTGCATCTACATAGCTAAAAATTCTCATAAAAAAATAGTTATAGGAAAAGGCGGGGAAATGCTAAAAAAAATCGGCACAAGAGCAAGAGTGAAATTAGAAAAATTTACAGAAAAAAAAGTGTTTTTAGATCTGCATGTCAAACAACTCCAAGATTGGCAAAATAAAGAAAGTTTTTTAGATGAATGGTTCTCGCTCAAAAATTAGACAACACAAGAGGCTAGGGCAAATTTTTTTAAAAGATGAAAATACTTTAAAACAAATTGTTACTCTGGCAGACGAAAAAGAAAACGATTTTATTTTGGAGATCGGTTCGGGTAGCGGAGTTTTAACCGAAAAACTACTAGAATTAAACAAGCCAGTTTTGGCTGTAGAAATAGATCCAGGGTGGGCTGCTATACTCAAAAAAAAATTCGCTAGTAATAAAAATTTTACACTGATTGTTGGAGATATACTTAAACTCAATTTTAAAGAAATACTTCCCAAGCACAAAAAAACATGCTTAGTAGGCAACCTACCTTATCAAATTTCTACTCCTTTATTTTTTCTTTTGATTCACAATCGGCAGCTTTTTGAATATTTTGTTTTT
Source organism: bacterium (assembly GCA_965216635.1). Lineage (GTDB taxonomy): Bacteria > SAR324 > SAR324 > XYD2-FULL-50-16. The sequence continues at coordinate 467,026 of OZ244188.1, read as the reverse complement.
ATGTTTCAAAAAGAATTTGCAATGAGAATTGTTACCAAAAAAAATTCTACAGACAAAAACTCTATAGACAAAAATTCTATAGACAAAAACTCTATAGACAAAAATTCTATAGACAAAAATTCTATAGACAAAAACTCTATAGACAAAAATTCTACAAATAAAAAAAAATCCACAAAAAATTTCAGCTCCCTTACAGTTCTGGGAGAGCTGTTTTTTTGTTTAGAAAAAATTCTTGAGGTGCCAAAGGAATTTTTTTATCCTGTCCCCAAAGTAGATTCTACAATCTTAAAAATGAGAAAAAATAATTTTGAGATGAAAAACAAAAAAGAATTTTTTGTTTTTTTACAGTGCCTTTTTCAACAACCAAGAAAAACTTTATTCAATAACCTAAAGCGAACCTACCCCAATATTTTAGAAGTGCTTACAGAAAAATCCGAAAGTCACTTCGCTAAATTAAGACCTGCAGAATTAAACAGCAAACAAATTTTAGAATTGTTTTATTTTTTGGAAAAAACAAAATAAACTCATTTTAGAGAATTTTATAGATTGACAACTAAATTTAATCTTGCTAGAAATATTAAGAATAGTTTTTTAATAATTCTATTATCCTGCATAATAGAAAAAAACTAAACCATAACCTACAACAAAAAATCAATGAACTCTTTTTTTCAAAAAATACCGGGGGTTGCACTTTGTGTGGCGCTTGCTTGGCTAGGAATTTTATTAGCTGATTGGATTGGTAAAGATTTACTAAACTTTGGCAAAAGCCCTATATCTCCTATTATGCTCGCTATTTTATTGGGCATTATTTTGAGAAATATTTTTTTTCCAGCCATCTTTAGTAGCGGAACTCAATTTTCCTTAAAATTTATTCTCAGACTCGGAATAGTTTTTTTAGGCATTCGCTTGAGCTTGGGAGATATTTTTCAATTAGGAGTTTTAGGCGTTCCTTTGGTTGCCTCTTGTATTGCAATAGCTTTGGTAATAAGTTTTTTCTTTGCTAAAATTTGCAATATTTCTACTCGTATGGCGTCCCTTATTGCTGTCGGTAGTAGCATTTGTGGAGCTACTGCGATTTTGGCTACTGCTCCTATCATTGGAGCGAAAAAAGAAGAAATTGCTTACGCCGTAGCCAATATTACTATTTTTGGTATTCTTGCAATGCTCGCCTATCCTTACCTCGCCCACTGGCTCTTTGGCGATTCTTACGCTGCAGCTGGTTTGTTTTTGGGAACGGCTATTCACGAGACAGCCCAAGTTGCCGGAGCTGGTTTAATCTACGGACAACTTTTTGAAACCGAAGCTGTTTTAAATACAGCTACTCTCACAAAATTGATTCGTAACAGCTTTATGGCAATTGTCATTCCTCTTCTAGCTTACCTTTTTCACCGCAATCAGAAAAATAGTTCGTCCACAGCATCCTTTAAAATAACCCAAGCCTTTCCTCTGTTTATTGCTGGCTTTATCCTTTTTTCAATACTGCGCAGTTTAGGAGATTTCACACTAGGACAACAAGGGTCAGCATTTGGATTTATCACTTCGGAAAATTGGTCTTTGATTATCAAACAAATTAAAGAAATAGCAGAAATCTGTCTTGTGATAGCAATGGCTGCAGTAGGGTTATCCACCGATTTACGTCAATTAAAAAATTTAGGAATTCGCCCTTTTTATGTTGGCTTATCTACTGCTCTTGCAGTGGGAATAGTAAGTCTATTGGGAGTATATATTTTGATACTGCTAGGGACTGCTATTACTTAAATTAGACATTCTAGTTCGTTTATACTGCGTTGAAAACGGTACTTGGCTCGGTCATTTATTAAAATATAAACTCCCTCACCTCGTTTGTTTGCGCCTTGCCTAAGCTTCCTAGAATGCCTAATTTTATAAAATAGACTAAACAATATGTCCATTCAATGGGTGCTTTTGAGAAGGCTACTTTTTATTACTTTTGTGGTTTTTTGTTGTAGTGATTTCCATACTATTTCGGCTCAAGAAAGAGATAGATTTTCCGTAAGTATCTATCCCCGCCAAGTTTTTTTAGGTGAAATTAAATTAAAACAAGGTGAAACTTGTCTAGCCGAAACCAGCCAAAATATAAATAGTGGGCTAGCCTATAGGGTAGGTTATCTTACTCCAAAATCTCACTTAAGAACATCCTACGCCATTTACTCTTGGTCTTTAGGAGAAGGAGTTACGGTATCTAACGAATTACTGTTTATAGATTGGATATATAAAGGTTTTTTTGTAGGCTTAGGTAGCGGGCGAGGAAGAGTAAAAAAATGCTTTACCGCTGCTGCATCTAGCGTTTCTGCCGCTACTGCTTTCAACTTAGGCTACAATTACAATATTACGGAATTTATTCAAATCGGAGCGGGCTATTTACAATCTTCGTTTGCCACGTGGCCTAAAGGTAATGGCACTCTCGTAATTAAAACTTTTTTTATAGAGCTAAGCTATCTTTTTTGAAAGAATAGAGACTGTTGAATTAGGCATTTTAGGAAGTTTAGGCAAGGCGCAAACAAACGAGGTGAGGGAGTTTATATTTAAAATAAATGACTGAACCGAGTGCCGTTTGCAACGCAGTATAAACGAACTAGAATGTCTAATTCAATAGTCTCGAGTAGATTTCCATACCGCTAAACATAGCCCTATCACCTAATTTTTCTTCAATACGCAAAAGTTGGTTGTATTTTGCAATTCTTTCGCTGCGACTCGCAGAACCAGTTTTGATTTGTTTAGCATTGGTAGCTACAGCTAAATCTGCGATAAAAGTGTCCTCCGTCTCACCTGAACGATGAGAAATAATACAGCTATAATTTGCTTTTTGAGCTATGGCGATCGTTTCCATTGTTTCGCTCAAACTACCTATTTGATTGAGTTTTATCAAAATAGAATTACCCACTTTTTTATCAATCGCTTGTTTTAATTTTATTGGATTGGTAACAAAAAGATCATCACCTACTAGCTGGCAAGAACCACCAATTTTTTCAGTAAGCATTTTCCAGCCATCCCAATCTTCTTGGTCTAATGCGTCTTCCAAACTTACAATAGGAAAATTTTTGATTAGCTTTGTATAAAAATCCACCATCTCTTGGGAGCTCTGATTTTGTGAGGCAAAAAAATAATTGCCGTCTTGGTAAAATTCGCTAGAAGCTACATCTAATGCAATAAAAATATCCTTTCCCGCAGTATAGCCCGCTCTATCAATCGCTTCCATAACTAGCTCTAATGCCTCCTCGTTAGAAGACAAATTAGGAGCAAGCCCTCCTTCATCTCCTACAGCTGTGCTATAACCTCTAGTATTAGAGATTTTTTTTAAACTATGGAAAACTTCACAACCCGCTTGTAAGGCTCTCTTAAATGTATCAAAGCCTGCTGGCACAATCATAAATTCCTGTATATCTAAATTATTATTAGCGTGAGCTCCGCCATTGAGTATATTGATGAGAGGCACTGGTAATTCGTAAAGATTTTGCACTTGGTACTTGAATTGCGATGCGAATTGATTTTTTAAATGTAAAAAAAGTGGCAGGTTATGAGCGGCACTGCAAGCCCTAGCGTAAGCCAAAGAAACGCCTAAAACAGCATTCGCTCCTAGTTTGGATTTATTTTCAGTGCCGTCCAAATCTAGCAAAATTTGGTCTAGCTCCTGTTGTGATAGATTTTTTTGACCCAGAAGTTTAGGAGCTATAATTTGGCGAATATTTTTGACAGCCTGCTTGACGCCTTTACCCAAAAAATAACTTTTATCGCCATCTCGGAGCTCCAACGCCTCAAATTTTCCAGTAGAAGCTCCCGAAGGAACTGCTGCTCTTCCTAAAAAATTAGGCTCTAGCACCATCTCTACTTCCACTGTAGGAAAACCTCTAGAGTCTATAATTTCTCTGGCTATAATTTCTTTGGCTATAATTTCTCTGGCTACGATTTCTTTGGTACTAAAATTGTTCATAAATAAAATAGACTTTTGGTTTATTATACCCTAATACATTAAACTTATTTAATCAATAGCAATAAAATGGGAAAAAATGAATTAAGTGGTAGGGAGAATTGGCAAAATGAAAGTGGAATAAAAGCGGTAAGTTTAGAAAATATTTTTTACTTATCTTTTGAGAATGAATTTAAGAAAACTTGTAATAAAGATTTTAGAATAAGAAAAAAACCAAAAGAATTTAAAAATATTTACAGAAATATTTTATTAAGTAAAGAAATTGAAGAAAAAATATATCATCCAGACAGAGATTACACTCACGGAATATCTATAGATTTTGCTATAGACAATATGGCAAAGAAAAAAACTTTATACATTGAAATAAAAAGACAAGAGGGTTGGATTGATGGTTTGCACTCAAGTGCTGGAAGAGGAAATGCACACGAAAGGTCTTGTAAATTTTTTACTCCAGGCCTTTTAAATATTTTAAGAAAAAAAGGAAAAATAAATATAAAACATCTACCTTTTTGGATTGTTTTTGGCGGGAATATAACAAGAGACCCTAAAAGAGTAAGAGAAATTACTTGTTGGTTTGAAAAACACCAAGATCATTTTTTTATGTGGAGAAACTTAAATGATAGTAAGCTTTTAATTCAACATTTTAATAACAAATTAAAACCAATATTACTATAAAGTTACTGAGATTCTAATCCCCAAGATTCCCAATCTTTATATTGTTGCCTAGCAAAAAGCTCTATTTTACTTTGTTCTGGAAACATTTTCTCAATGCCTTCTCTTACTTCGTTTGGTTTCAAGCTATGTTCCTTTCTTGGTATATTTATAAGTTGTTTGATATTTCTAGCTCCTCTAGGTAAAGGTATTTTTCCTCTTTTAAATAATAAACATAATTCACAATAAGATAGTGTATATTGACCCGGATTGTGGTTCATTTTATTCCATACAAAAGCCACAGTCTTATATTCAAAACCCCAATATTCCCCTATTTGTATTGCTTGTTTCAGGTGTGGATTTGTAGACCACATAAATAAAATACAATTATTGTGTGATATATTTTTTATTGGTATTTCTAATAAATCTTTTAATTTCATTGTAGGGTATTTAAAACAAGCTGAACTAACAAAAATATTATTTCTATAGTTTATGTTTTTTGTTTTAACCAATGAATTATCAAACTGCATCTTGCCATTATAGTCCCAAGGTGGGTCGGCATAAATAATATCAAATTTTTTATTTGGTAATTGTGGAAATTTTGAACTATCTAATTGTAGTGGGTTTTCTTTTACTCTTTGTTTCATTATTGGACTATACAAAGAATAACCAGTAATTTTATTATTTTTTTCTAGCATTTAATTATTTAATTCTGTTTACTTAGGCTAAAAAAACTACCTATGCTATAGTCTCATTATAAAAAAAACTTTACTTGAAAATCAAGATTTTTACAAATTTTTATTTTAATAATCTACAATTAAACGAGTGCGGTAGGAATAACTTTTAGCTATATTTTGAAAATATACCTCTTTGATTTTTTGACGCAAAAGTTTGCCATCTTTGGATTGCAGTAAAATATCCCAATAAAAGCGGTTGCTGAGTTTATAAATCACTGCTTCTGTGGGTCCTAAAATGGTAATGCTTTTTTCTTGGATTTTAGATTGCAATTTTCGGCTCACTTCTTCAGCACTTTTTTTCGCTAAAAATTCACTAGTGGCAGATACTTGGATAAGAGTGTTTTTAAAAAAAGGCACTTGAGAAAGCAGCTTTCTTTTTTCTATTTCAAATTCATAAAAATCTGCATAATCCTGTTTTGCGGCAAATTTTAATACAGCAGATTCAGGACAATAGGTTTGAATAATTGCTTTGCCTGTATTATTTTCTTCTCTTCCCGCTCGCCCGACAACCTGTGCAATAAGTTGAAAAGCGGATTCGGCGCTGCGATAATTATCCAAATTCAAAAACATATCCGCCAGTAAAACACAAGCCAAAGTAATATTAGGAAAGTGATGTCCTTTACTAATAATTTGAGTGCCGACAATAATATCTATTTCTTGAGAATGGATTTTTTGAAAATGCTCCTCTAATTCATAAGGGTTAGAAAAACTATCACTGTCCAGCCGTAAAACATTTGCTTGCGGAAAAAGAGAATGGAGCGTTTGTTCTACTTTCTGAGTTCCCACTCCACTAGAAATTAAATTTTGTGATGAACATTTTTGACAACAAAGATTTTTTTGTAACCTATACTGACAGTAATGACAAACAAAAGCGGTCTTATTTTTCTTGATAAACCTATGGCAAGTCAAAAGCACACTACAACGAGGACACTGCATTTTATTTTGACAATCCTTGCAAATAACAACAGACGCAAAACCCCTCCTATTCAAAAAAATAACCGATTGTTTTTTGTTTTTTAAATTTTCTGTTAAAGCAGTAAGAAGAGTTTGCGACAAATAAAAAATCCCGTAAGGATTAGCTTCTGTTTTTAAATCTACGATTTTAACTTTAGGCATAGCAACCCGTTTGTATCTTTGTTTTAAATGCAGCAGTTGGTATTTCCCTCTCTTGCTATTGTAATAACTCTCCAAAGAAGGAGTAGCACTTCCCAAAAGAGCAAGCGCATTATTTTCCAAAGCCAGCTTGATAGCACAATCCCTCGCATTATAACTAGGGCTGTCCATCTGCTTAAAAGAAGTGTCTTGCTCCTCGTCCACAATAAGAAGCTTCAAATTTTTCAATGGCGAAAAAATAGCAGAGCGAGTGCCAAGCACAAGACAAAAATCCTTATCCCTAATTTTTAGCCACTGATTGCATTTTTCAGAATCCGTAAGAGCGCTATGCCAAATGCAAACCAGCTCCCCAAAATACTCTTTAAATTTTTTTTGATTCTGCGGTGTCATAGAAATTTCTGGAATCAGAACCAGCACCGATTTTTTTTGCTGTAAAACAAGCCAAGCAAGGTAAATATAAATTTCAGTTTTCCCACTAGAAGTTACCCCGTGCAAAAGACAGGTTTGGAATTTTTTTTTAGCAATCCATTTTTGACACTTTTGCGTCACTTGTGTTTGTTCCTGATTTAAAAAAACAGGATGGTTGCTGGCAAGAGAATACCCGTAATCAAATCCCTCACCTGCAAAATCTATCCGTTCACATTTTTTTTCTATTATATTTTTTTGCCATAATTTTTTTATCACTACAGAAGATTTAGGAAAATTTTGTCGTAATTCTAAAGCCGATACTTTTTTTTTTGCTTGGATAAAATGCAGTAGCTTTTCTGCAAGACTATTTTTTTTAGGTGAGTGAGAAGTTTTGGTTGGCGAGTAATAATCCTGATAAATAATTTTATCCAATGGGTTACTCCAAGCCTTTAATTTGGAAGGGCGAATATCTATTTTTTTAGGCAAGGATAAAAAAACAATCTCACCCCAACCACAAAGATAATACTCAGAAATCCAACGAGCAAAACGGATAAATTTTGAATCTACCAGAGCAAAATTATCGGCTAACTTATGGATATATTTTAACTTTTGAAACAAAGAAGTTTCTTTCATCGCCACCACAATACCTGTTTTTAAGTTACCACGAAAAGGAACAATCACACGGTAGCCAATCAAGTTTTTTGTAGGGTGTTTTGCATAAAGATCTTCTGGCACGATATAATCAAAAGACTCTTGCACAGGAAGTTTTAAAACAACTTCAGCTATCATTTTAAAAAAGATTTAGGGAAAGAATTTTTTTGTAAGGCTTTAACAGAATTATTATTCTATGCTAGAAATATACTATATTCTATAGAATCATTCAATATGGAAAAAAAATCATTGGATTATACTTATTGGCAAGACGAGGATATGTGGCTTGGATATTTAGACGATTATCCAGACTACATAACGCAAGGAATTTCCTTAGACGAATTGCAAGAAAATTTACTAGATATTCATCAAGATTTGCCTAGTGGCAGTATTTCCGCAATGAGACACCATGGAGAATTGCAACTAGCGTGAAAAGGCGAGACTTGATAACACAAAGGGTGTACTGCAAAGCACGATTGGTATCAAAATCCCTCAACAAAAATATCACAACCTGTTCCAAGGCATAGAGAAATCAAAAAATATCTTGTTAAACATATTCTAAAAAAATTGAGCTAGTTATAGATTATTTTTTATAAAAATATTACAACGCTCTCGCCACTTCCAACAAAAATACTACGACGCTCTCGCCACTTCCAACAAAAAAACCGACAGCACCACATTCATAGAATTTATGCTTGAAGTCATTTTAGAAAACCTAAAAACCACCAATTCAACACCTACCCAGTCCTAGCCACAAAATACAACCGCTAATTTTCTTGCAATTCCACACTATTTTTAGTTATAATAAACCTTTGAATTTGCCAAATAGGACAAAACTAGCTGTGACGGCTAGGCAAATGGTTAGAACAGGTGCGAAAAAAAATTTTAGCTCGCAGGAATACTCAAGAGCATTTCTTCACAAATGGCAAGAGTTAAAAATTTTTTTCAAAGCTGCATAGGCTAAACAGAACGCAAATTCAAAAGTCTATATAATAAAGACTGTTAAACTAGGTGTTATAAGAAGGCTAGACAACACAAAACCAAAAAAAAATCCCAGTGAAAACCTACCAACCCCCTTACAAAATCACAAAAAAAATTCTCTCACTAGCCACAGATATAAAACAAATTTTGAAAAGTGCCAATGTAGAAGCTATCAATCAATCCTCTCAATCTAAAAAACAAAACCGCATAAAAAGCATCACTGGAACTGTGGCTATTGAAGGCAATAGACTCAGCTTAAAACAAGTATCCACGATTTTAGACGGCAAACCCGTTCAAGGAACACAAAGAGAAATTGCAGAAGTGCGAGGAGCTATCAAGGCTTATGAATCCTTAGAAAAATACCAACCCGCCAGCATAAAAAGTTTATGCGAGACTCACAAAATAATGATGCAAGAACTTTTACAAGACGCCGGATATTTTCGCCGAGATAATATTGGCGTCTATAAAAATGGCGAGCCAATTCATATTGCACCGCAACCAAGTCGCGTTCCCGCCCTAATGGAAAATGTTTTAAACTGGCTCAAATCCACAAAAGAACAGCCCCTGATTAGTAGCAGTGTTTTTCATTATGAGTTTGAATTTATCCATCCATTTAGTGATGGCAATGGCAGAATGGGTAGGCTATGGCAAACTTTAATTTTAGGCAGATGGCAAAAAGTTTTTTATTTTTTACCCATTGAAAGCACAATCAAAAAACACCAACAAAAATACTACGACGCTCTCGCCACATCCAACAAAAAAAAAGACAGCACCACATTCATAGAATTTATGCTTGAAGTCATTTTAGAAAACCTAAAAACCACCAAGTAAGCTACAATCTATCTAAATTTTGGAGTACAAAAAAGAACAGTCTGCATTCTATTTCAGAGGTTTCTAGCACTCCTCATAAAATACAACCGCTGAATAACCATCATAATTGTATTTTCATTTTTCTCTGTTATAATGAAAGGCAGGTTTGAAAGAAATTTAATTTAAAAAGAGTCATAATGAACAATAATACTGAAAAAGAAAAAATATCTTTTCTTCAAGGAAAAAAAGATTTACTAAAAGAGAACAATGAAGCGCAAGATGATATAGAAGCAATAAAAAAAAAGATTCTTGACCTTTCTAATATAAAAAATATCAATTTTCTTTTAGGTGCTGGAGCGAGCCAACCTGCCATACCTACAATGAAAAAGATGTATACGCAAATACAAGAAACAGTTAAAAATGAACAGAATGAAGAGCAAAAAAATCTGTTTGATAAGATCAAAACTGATGAGGATTTAGAAAAAAAATTAGAAATATTATACGCAAAAAAACATTACTTAGAAGGTATAAGTGAACTAAAAGAAAATAAACTCAGTAGTGTAAAAAATCTTATTCATACTATAGAAGATAAGATAGTTAAAGAAATAAATAAAGATCTTTCAAGTAAAGAATGCTCTAAAACCTTAGAGGTATACAAAAAATTTTATCAAAAAATTGCATTGAGAAATAAAGATCTTTCAAGAGTAAATATTTTTACAACTAATAGTGATTTATTTAATGAAAAAGCTTTAGATGACTCGAATATAAACTATAATAATGGATTTGGTGGTGGGATTGAAAGAGTCTTTAATCCTGCAAGATTCCATTATACTTTTTCAAAAAAAATAGATGCTAATTTAGAAAAATTTGAGCCATTAGAAAATATGGTGTATCTCTACAAATTGCACGGTTCTATTAACTGGATTGAAAAAACAGGTAACTCTTTATTTGATATTAAAGAAATACCTAGCTCAGAAATAAAAAACAGTACATCTCACTTAATTTACCCAACACCTTTAAAACAATATCAAAGCTTAGGAACACCATACTCAGATTTAATTAGGGAATTTCAAACAAAACTAAATCTACCAAACTCTGTATTATTTGTTATCGGTTATAGTTTTAGTGATGCCCATATAAATAATATTATCTATCAATCAATGTCTTCTAATTCTTCTATATCTATTTTAATTTTTGGAGAACCTAAAGAATGCCTTCTTGTAGAAGGAGAACCTCAAGAATGCCCTCTTGTAGAAATTGATGACCCTAGATTTTATAGAATTTTTGGCAAAATAAAAAATGAAGAAATTCATTATTTTGACTATATTGCTAATAAGTTATTGCCAGATTTAGATAAAAACAAAGAAGAGAAAATTTCCGATGCTGTTATAGAACGTTTATTAAACTCTGTAAAAAAACCCAATAAATGAAAATAGGTAAAATCACTTCTATTGATTATAGCAAAATCAAAGTAAAAATTGCTTCTGAGATTCGTGGAGGTTCGGTTAATCTACAAGGCAATATTTATTATTTTGGCAATATTGGTAGCTACTTAAAAATTACTAACGCAATAGAAGAAGTTATAATTTGTGAAGTTATATCAATATTTGATGCAGATATTCATCAAGAAAAAATCTCTTTTGATATTGAAAGTAATAGAGAACTTTTACTCAAACCTATTGGAACAATCAATAAAGAAAAAACAGAATTTACATTAGGTGTTGGTGTATTCCCTAGTTTGTATAGTGATGTAAGTATAGTCACTTATGAAGATATGGAAATAATTTTACAAACAACAGATAATGAAACCGATAATGAAATACACCAGTCGTTTTCTCTAGGAATAAGTAAAAATTTAATCAACTACCCTATTGCTATTGGTATAGATAATTTTTTTAATATTCATTCAACTGTTCTAGGAAATACAGGCAGCGGAAAATCAAACACTATTGCTCATATTATTCAACAAATTCATAAAAAGAAAGATTATTCGGCAGAAGGTTCAAGAATCTTGATTTTTGATGTGAATGGAGAATACAAGTCAGCATTTACAAAAAAAAATACTAATGAAAATATTACCATAAAATATTACAAACCTAACATAGAAAATGAAACAGATGACTACGAACCTTTTTATTTACCACATTTTTTGATGTCCTTAAATGAATGGAGTAGTTTTTTATTAGCAACTGAAGCAACGCAGAGACCTTTTTGGGATAAAGTTCTCCAAGAAAGCTATAGATTTTATAAAATTGGCTCTGCATCAAATGACGAGAAAGAAAAGTTTGTAAATTACTTAAGGTATAAAATTTGTTTTTTAGTTCGTAGCGCATTAAGACAAGCTGACAGCGATACCGTTAGAATAACTACAGCCTCTAGTATAATGGGAAGTATATTAAGTATTATTAATAATTATCCACCTCTTAGAAATGCCTCAAGTGATTTAATTAGTGATATTGAATCTTTACAAAGTGCTTGCACTATTTTTTTCGGACAGAACCATGATGGATTAGAAAATACAGTTAAAAAAGTTGTTGATAAGATAAATAATATTCAAGCTCAAGAAGTTATAGATTCAAAAATAAAAGATGGAGAGTTTTTTGATTATAATTTTTTAAAAATAGCCGCTGACTTGATTTTATTAGAAGAGGAGGCACGAGGAAATAAACAAATTAGAGGTTTTGTGGCAACAATGATGACAAGACTTGATTATTTTTTAGAAAATACTGATTGTGATTTTATGAGAGAATCAAATAATATAGACACTGTTGAAAAATATTTAGAAAATCTGTGGGGTAAAGACGAAGATAAGACTCAACTCATTATTATTGACACCAGCGAACTAAGCCCAGATGTACTAGAAACATTAACTAGTGTTCTTTCAAGACTACTTTTTGATAAAAGAAAAACATTAACAGGTGGAGACCGAAGAGAAAAACCTATACATTTGGTTTTAGATGAAGCTCATAGATATATAAAAAAAAACTATGAATATTTACTTAAAGAAAATATTTTTGAAAAAATCGCTCGTGAAGGACGAAAATATTCTATTTATTTATTCATTTCCTCACAAAGACCATCCGAGTTATCTGATACAGTGCTTTCACAATGCGCTAATTTTATAATTCATAGAATCCAAAATGATCAAGATATGCGTTATATACAAGCTATACTTCCTTACTTTTCAGATGATTTTACTAATAAAATAAAACAATCAATCCCTGGTGAAGCATTAGTATTTGGTCATTGTGTATCAATGCCTCTTCAGATAAAAATAGATAAAGCAAATCCAGAACCGAGTAGCCAAAATTGTAATATTCCAAAAGAATGGTTTATAAAACAGAAATTAAAATAACAAACATTTCAGGATTGTTAAAATTTACTTAAAATTCATCACAATAAGATTTTTTCAAACTTGAGGTCACAATTTGCGACCTCAAGTTGAACAGTATTGAAAATATTATAAAAACAAAAAAAAATGAAAAAAGAGAAAAATTTAGCTAACAATAAAAATCACTTTCTATAAAATTTTTGTTTGACTTATAAAACAAACTCGCCACTTCCAACAAAAATACTACGACGCTCTCGCCACATCCAACAAAAAAAAAAGACAGCCCTGCATTCATAGAATTTATGCTTGAAGTCATTTTAGAAAACTTAAAAACTACCAACCCAACACCACCAAGCCCAAGCTACAATCTATCTGAATTTCAGCCCACCCTAGTTATGGAGATTGTATGCTACTGCAGAAATTATTAGGATTGTAAAACATTCTGTAAATTTTCTTTAAACTTATTTTCCTCATCTTTATCAAAAAAAGGCACACCAACGACTCTATATTTTTTTGTTTCTGCAAAATTTTTAGCATTAAAATTTTCTCTAATTTTTTTTAGAAATTCATTTTTCCAATCGTCTGTGCCTGCGAGATACTTTCCTTTAGGCTCTATAAAAATTTGATAAGAAAGCTCCTTGCCCTTTTTATCCTTTAGAAACAAAACAAAATCAGGAGCAAAGCCCCGCCCATCAGAAAAATTATAAATCACAAAGTGCAATTCATTTCTTAACAAATAAATTTCTTTGTATTTTCTCTTAAAATCTTCCTCAATCAATCTATCTATAAACTCCACACAGGCTTTTTCTTCATCAGTGCCATAGTTTGCATTAAACGCATACCAATCCTTATTTTTAAGAAATTCTTCTTGTCCCTCTTTTTTTTCTGAATCAGCTTTTATTTTTAATGTTTTATCAAAAAATACTTTGTGTATTCTATCAGCATTAAATTTTTCTGTACCTTGGTAATCGGTAATATTATTCTTTAGTTTTTCTTCTATTTCGTCTAAAACCTGTAGCACAGCTTGAAACTTGTTTATGTTAGAAAGATTTTCTGTATCTTCTTTTAAGCCATAAAAACAGATTCCTATATCACTCAAAAATTCTTTATTTTCTATTAGTTCATTTAGAGATTGTAGGTTTGGAAAATATTTTTTCACACTAGCGAAGCAAAAAAATTCTTTTCTAGCCAAAGCATTTTTCACAATATGCCTTTCTATCTTGTTGATTTTCAAAGTTCTAGGTTTTTTATCGTGAATAGTAAAGTTATCATAATTCTCCTCTGTCAAAGCGTCTGTTATTTTTCCTCTACCAGTAGGAATTTCATAATCAAAATTTTTTTGATGCACTCCTAAATCTGCAAAAGATTTTATACTGGAATAATCCTTCGCTATTTTTTTATTTTTAAAAATCCTTCCTTGTTTATAAAGCTCTGTTTTTTTAAAAGTTTCTTTTAGTTTTAGTTCTCTTTCCTCTGTATTATCGTCAATTATTCCTTGCTCCACTAAAGCCTGTTTTAATTCCGAAATATAGCGACTTTCGTTTGGGCTATGAAAATATAGCTCCTCTAAAATTCTCAATTCATCGCCCAAGTTATTATCAAACTTTCTTAAAAATTTTTCCTCTTTTTGTGTCTTTACTACAAAAGGAAAATACCTCGCACCCCTACCGACAAGTTGAGCCTCTGAAATGGTAGAAGGTGCAATTTTTCTATTTCCTCCACCAGCTTGTCCTTCATAAAGCCGCACAATATCAAACAGGTTTAAAACATCCCAGCCTTCGTTGAGCTTATTCACAACAAAAATAGCTCTTATTTGGTTATTATTATCTTCCAAACTATTTACCAAAATTTGATTTTGCTCTAATTCGTTTTCTTCGTTCATACCGATACATTTATTCTCCGCAAAATTTCTTTGCAATTTTTGGATTAACTGCTCCAAACTTCCTTGTCCTTCAAAAAAAGTAAAAGCCCTTTTTATTTCTTTAATGTTTGTTTTTTGCTGTATTTCCTCTAGCTCTTTGACAGACAAATTTTCTATCAAACGATGAAAAAATTCTTGATTTTCTTTAGATTCTTGGATAGTGTGATGCGACTTAAAGAGTATCACTGGTTTTAGGTTTATTCTGTGCTTTCCCGCTATATCTTGGCGGTATTGATTGATAATCAAAGCTTGCAAAATTCTCCCTTTTTTATCAGTATCCGAACGCAGTATTTCCACATCCTTAGAAAACCTATCGTTTCTAAAATGCTTTAAATCGTATTGATAAATCACTTTTGAAATATATTTTTTCTCAATTTGCTTATTGAGAAAATCCATCGTCGCTGTAAATTCCAAAAGTATATTTTCTTTGTTCTTTTCAAAAATTTTTAACACTGTATTTTCCCAGTTAGGTTTCTCGTCCCTTTGGCGTAAAGCCTGCGCTTGCTGTTTTGTTTTTGCCTGCCCGTGATGCGCCTCGTCTGCAAGCAAGACAATTTTTTTCTCCCTAAAATCCTCAAAGGTTAAGGCATTTTCTTTTTCGCTATGCAAATCAGAATGCAATTTTTGGATCGTAGTAAAGCAGATATTTATATTCTCGCTACTTACTCCCTCAAAATTATCTACTTGGCTAATAAAAATTTCTTTGTTTTGAAATTGTATTTTTTGATTGAAAAGATATTTGCCAGATTGATTGTTGAGAAAATTATCTTTTGTTTTTTCTATAATATTTTTAAAACTTACAAAAAACAAAAAATTTCTATAGCCCTTGCCGTAAAGGTAAAGAATAAGCCCTGCCATAACGAGAGTTTTCCCGCTACCCGTAGCCATATTGTAAAGCAGGTGTATCGGTGTTTCTTTGCTAGGGTATTCTTCAAAATAATAAAAGAACCTAGCAAAAGCTTCCTTTTGGTATTCTCTCAATTCAAATTCAGGATTGAGATTTTCGCTGAGTAATTTCGGAGTTTCTAAAAATTGGTCTAGGTTACCAAATTCTTTTGCATTATCTAGCTTTTGATAAAGCCACTGCTGATTTTGCATAGGAAGAGTTTGCTGAGTCATTTTTTGTAAAACTTTTTTGTAAGGTTTTTGTCTTCTTCGCTAATCCTAAATTGAGAGTCATTCATCTCAGACAGATTGATATAAAGCTGGTTTTTATTCAGCATTCCTAAAAGGCGTTTTTTCTGTTTTATCAAAGTGAGTTTTTGAAAATCTGCTTGGCTTTCGTTGAATTTTTTTATATCCACATCGTAGTTTAGAAAATAATGCTCGCACATCTCTTGCCAGATTTTTAGCAATTTCTCTGTGTTTTCTGCTTTGTCTAGTTTCTCTACTGCCTCTTGGTTGTATTTTTTTAGCTCAAAATAAATAAACTCACCGCCGCCTTGCCAATTCACAGATTTTGAAATACCACCCTGCTCTCCAGCAATTACTTTTTTCATTCTTTCGCAAGCAATCGTTTCTACATAATCCATTTGCTCTATTCCAATATAGCGTCTGCCCATTTTATGAGCTACTGCACAGGTTGTTCCGCTTCCTAAATGGTAATCTAAAACTATATCGCTTGGTTGGGTAGATAATTCTAAAATTCTTTCGAGTAAGGATTCTGGTTTTTTCCCATTTTTAAATTTCGTACCTCCTTCTAAATCTAATCTTCCCCAAGAAATATCATTCCATAAAGTGCCTATCTCTTCTGTCTTATAGACCATACTTTTTTCTAATAAAGCAGAATCTGAAAACCAAACAACTAGTGTTTCATTCCATACAAACTTGACTGTTTTTTGATTTTTATATCTACCACTTCTTGGAATATATTCATAGGATACAAACCGTTTTTTTTCATTAATTTCACGATTGACTTTGCTTAAAATAGAAGTTTGCGCATTTGTTGTCATAAATATTTTATTAAAATATTTTTTATAAACCTCTCCAACAGACAACTTTTCTTCTTTTTGAATATTTAAAACAGTATCAAATTTAAAGTTTTGATGTTTGTAGATTTTTATTCCTTCCAGTTCTTTAAAAAGAATTTTGCTACCTTCGTGTTTTAAAATTCTTGTATAATTAAACCCAACATTATTTTGCTTATGTTCTGCAATATAATCATCAATCAAATACTTTTTGTATAAAGGAATATATTGAAATTGAGACCTGTTTTTGCAAAAAAAAACAAGGTTTTCTGTATTTTTTTTTATTTTTTTATCTTCACCGCCTCCGCTTGCTCCAGCACTTACTTTTGCTTTTACAGTAATACTATTAACAAAATTATCTCTACCAAAAACTTCGTCCATTAAAACTTTGAGATAAGCCTGTTCGTTATCATCGCACTGTACAAAAATAACTCCATCTTCTTGTAACAGTTTTCTGGCTACCTCTAGTCTGTTTTTCATAAAGGTAAGCCAAGCAGAATGATTAAAATTGTCGTTATAATTAAAACCGTCGTTCCCAGTATTATAAGGTGGATCAATATAAATCAGTTTTACCTTTCCTTGAAATTCTTGTTTTAAAGAATGCAAAGCTAGTAGGTTATTACCCTTGACGATGAGATTGTCTTTTATAGTGCCGTTTTCATCCCTTTCAAAATCGCTTACTTTAGATTCTCCTTTGGCAGTGAATTTTTTAAAATTGCTGAAAACTTTAGGAGCAAGCAACCCATCAATCTCGTCTTGAGCTAAAATCTCGTTGAAAAAAACCTCGTCTCTTTTTTGTTCTTCCTTCGTCATTCCACCTGCCAAAACACAATCCTTAAAAGGAAAAACCAAAGACACTTCGCCTCTTTCTTTCAAAAACTTTCCGTCAATATTGAGTCCTATTTTGTTTTTAAAACCTGTGTAAGAATTACTCAAAAATTTCTTGTCCTGCACAAATTGATTAAAAGAATTTACGTCAAAAACCAAAGCCTCTTCCACTTTGAAAAAAAACTTTTCCTTAAACTCTGCTACAGCGAGCAAATCCGCAATTAGCTTTTTATCTAAACTACCTGCTGCATTGAGAATTTTACTTTTAATGAGTTCTTTTTTTTTATTTTTATCTGTTTGTTTTGCCACAAATCTATCGTCTTCTTGCAGCAAATCTACCAATTTATCGTAAAATTTATTTTCCATTTTTTTCTTAATATGTTTTTAATTACCTTACTATTTCTTACAACAAAACAAAAACTTTTCAAACTTATTTACTAACTCCAAAAAATAAAATAAATTAGTAAAACTAAAAATCCAAAAAAAATAAAAAAAGAAAAAATTTAGCAAGTTGTTAGGATTATTGTATCAATCCTTTTCTAAAAGCGGTGAGCTTTTGCAAGAATTGAAGCAAGAATTGAAGTAAGAATTGAAGCGAAGATTACAGCGATGAAAAATTGGAGTGCAAAAAGAACAGCCGCGTTAGTGGCGGCTGTCGGTGCCGAGAGCCCTTACTTAATTCAGTTGTATCTCGGTGTGGTTATATTGATTTTAGTATTCTAGACTTAATATGTCAAGTTTTTTTCAAACTTTTAATAAATTTTTTCATTTTATAGTATAAAAACAAGCCAATTCAATGATTTTCTCAATCACGATGACGATATGAAAAATTGGTAAAAAATATTTTATCTTTCCCCAAAAAACAAAAACCCATAACCCAAAAATCCAAAAACAAAAAAAAGAGAAAAATTTAGCTTTAATTTATTCTGCAATAGGACACGCTCCAATGCAATGATCTCGGTGCTTAATTACTGAGAATACAAACTGAATACTGACTCAAAATATTTGGGTCGGCAGCTGCGGTATCAGGAAAATATTTTTTTTCTAAAGATTTCATCAAGAAATTTTTTATTACTTTCAATGAAGTGTTTTTTTCAATATCTCTAACATCATCAAATCCAGTTATCCAAGGCGAGCCCATATTTTCAAAAAAATCTGCTGCTTTCGTTACGGACTCTATACCGCTGGTTCTAGTGACTACAGTTTGGGCGATATAATCAAAGGAAATATTAAAATTATCTAGTTGCTTGCCTAGATTGCTCAATAAAGAATAGATTTTTTCCTTTGTAATATAAAGCGTGTTGCCTTCCCAAATAAACAAACTAGGTAGGTTAGCATTAAATCCTTTTTCGGTTAAGCAACCAACTATATCGTCTAAAAGATAATCACAACAGATAGAAGTAGATGGATAATCTATATTATTTTTTGCGATTACACTTTGCTTAAAATTCAATACAGGGGCTTGGTCAAGGTCGTAAAATTTGATGCCCTGTTTTGCATATTTACAAGCTCTCATATCAAACCCACCACCTAACAACACAAATTGTGTAGTCCCTTGGTTGATATAGGAAAGTATGGTATCATCAAAAAATTTAATGCGATAACGTATCATCTCTTTTCCCTCAGGGAAAACGGAAGTAAAGTCATTAGCCTTTTTCATAATCTCATCAGTAACAAAAAATTTAGCATAAGAATCTACAAATAAAGGTGAATTATTTGCCTCTTCTTCTGCTCGGTATGCGGCAATAATAAAAGCCGTTGCCCCAATTTCATTAATTATACTCATTTTTTTCTCCTTATTATTGAATATTATAGACCTTTGAATTTGCCAAATAGGACAAAACTAGCTGTGACGGCTAGTCAAATGGTTAGAACAGGTGCGAAAAAATTTTTTAGCTCGCTGGAATATTTTTTTGCCTTGCCTAGCCGTCACATCAGCGAAATTCAAAAGTCTATACTATAATATAACTGTATATCAAAATAATCAAAATGAAAAAAGAGAAAAAATTTGCTTATTGATGTAATTACTTTATAATAACATTAAAATTTACCGCAACAATCAACTATGACAACAATCACTAAAATAGGTAATTCCCGAGGAGTGCGTATTCCTCAGGCAATTATCAAACAAGCGAATCTTGAAAACAAAGAGATTGAGTTTAAAGTAAGCAGTGGAGGTTTATTATTAAAACCTACTTCCAGTCAACCAAGAAAAAACTGGGAGAAAAAAATAAATCAGACACTAGCAAAGCATTCTGACCAGATGGATGAAGGACAGCTGGATGATTTTCTCAATCACGATGACGATATAAAAAATTGGCAGTGGTAAAAAATATTGCACGATTTGATATTATACTGGTGCGTTTAAATCCAACCATTGGCTCTGAAATAAAAAAAACTCGCCCTTGGTTGTATTTTTCCCAATGAAATGCGTAGCTTAAAAACGCTCCTTGTAGCTCCTATAACCAGCAAAGGCTTTGATGCTGTTTTTAGAGTCAAAATCAAATTTGATAATAAAAACGGATTAGTTCTTTTAGATCAAATTAGGACTATTGATAAAACCAGAATTGTTAAAAAAATCGGCTGTTTATCTAGTATAGATTCTAAAAAAGTTTCTAATTTATTGGTAGAGATATTTCAATACTAATTTCATAACCCCATCAAATATAAACCAAAAAAAATGAAAAAAGAGAAAAATTTAGCTTTAATTTATTCTGCGATAGGGCACGCCCTAATGCATATGTTTGCGGCTTTTTATTTTGTGATTGTGCTTGCCATAGAAAAGGTTTGGCTTCTTCCTTACGAGGAGCTTTTGAAACTTTGGGTTTTGGGCTCTTTGCTTGTCGGCTTGGCTGCAATTCCAGCGGGTTGGCTCAGCGATAGGTGGAGCAGGTCTGGTATGATGTTGGTGATGTTTTTAGGTTTGGGGATTTCTTCTTTGCTTTGCGGGATTAGTTATAGCAAGACTACGCTTTTTATTGGTTTAACTTTTTTGGGACTTTTTTGTGCTATCTATCATCCAGTAGCTATTGCTTGGGTAATTAATAGCTCCAAAAAAAAAGGGCGAGCTTTAGGTATTAACGGAATTTTTGGAGTAATGGGAATCGGATTAGGTGGTATTTTTGCGGGGTTTTTGATTGAATTTTGGGGTTGGCAGATGGCGTTTATTGTGCCTGCTGTTTTTACACTATTCGTAGCCGTAGCACTTGGCTATCATATTTTTATAAAAAAAATAGCGCTCAAAAACTCTAGCACAGCCGAGCCTACTATTCCTAAAAAATCCAAACAACTCATAGGCATAGCCTTAATTATGTTGGTAAGTATTTTTTGTTTAGGGTTAGTTTTTCAGCTTACACAAACTGCAGTGCCAAAACTTTTAGAAATTCGTTTTACAAACAGTTTGAGATTTGAAGCTTTTGGCGTAGGCGGACTTGTTGCCATAATCTATGGTGTGAGCGGTTTGACTTCTGTTTTGGGAGGATTTTTAGCCGATAGATATCCGCTCAAACCTGTTTATTCTATTGGCATCCTATTGCAAGCTCCTTTGCTCTTTTTTGCGGCTCAAAGTTCTGGAATTGTTTTAGTTTTATTATTGCTTTTGATTGTAGCTTTTAATACGAGTGTTTTACCTGCAGAGAATATGCTTTTGGCGAGTTTCACCCCGCATAAATATCACGGGCTAATTTATGGATGCAAGTTTATCCTTGCTTTTGGGGCAGGACCTGCTGCTGTTTTAGTCGTCTCTAAATTTTACGAAATTACCCGAGAATTTGTGGGCTTATTTTTCTTGAGTAGTTTTTTGCTTTGTATTGTATTTTTATTGGCAATTTTTCTGCCTACCAAAAAACCCAAACAGGCTTAGCTTATATTGGAGTAAAAGCAATTCCGCTTTGTTTTGGCTAAACGAACGCTAAATTTCACTACTGGCAAAAGTCTCAATGTAGGGGTTGCTTTTTAACTAAAAATAATTCACACTTTATTTATTATTGGGAATTTTTATAATAATTTAGAAAAAATCCCCCCAAAAACAAGCAAAAACAAGCAAACTAAAAAAAAAAGATTGATTGTTTTTATTTTTTTAGTTACCCTTTATAAAGTTTTATAAAAATAAAACTGAATAACCTAAATTAACTAAAAAAAAGATTGATTATTTTTATTTTTTTAGTTATTCTTTATAAAGTTTTGTAAAAATAAAACCGAATAACCAAAATTAACCACAAAAAGACTATGGAATTTCAAAAAATTATAAAATCACAAGAAATTGTGCAAACAAAAGAAATTATGCAAACAAAAGAAATCGTGAAATCAAGCAAAATAACCCTGGCAATTTTAGCTTCGCTTTCGTGCTTGCTTTTACTTTTTGCGGGAGTAAATAATCTGCAAGCCCAAGAAGCAAGACAGCAAGGTTGGTCTATCGGGGTTAGTCCCTTTTACCTAGGTGCTAAAATAAAAACCACGACAGAAAACACCACCCTTACAGAAATAGTAACAACTGGCACCAGAACATTGGATTCTACGAGTATAGATTTCAGTGCGAGTATCCCCAAGAATGTATCTTTGGTGGACGCAACGCCAGGTGTAGAGGCTATATTAACCTCTGCTCATATCGGTTTCAGTGCGACTTATGACACACTAGTAATAAATAATGTAGTGAATGTTTGTACAGATGGTAGCTATAGTGGTGTTGGAACCTATTTTGCTCTTCAGTTTGACGCAAATTCTAATGCTGTTCCACCCGCTACAGCAACGACAGATGAAACTCTCTGTTTCAAGCACTTCCAAAGGCTTGCAAATTCTTTTAGTGATTTAACAGGAACATCTGTAGATTCTGCTCTATCGCCTTCCAGTAGCAACGAAAATACCAGTTTAGCAGGTAACGGATTGCAACTAGGCTACGACTTTGAAAAATTTCGTCTTTCTTTGAGCCTACACCAATGGAGTGCGGGAGATAACAAGCTGGATAGTCAAATTGTACTAGTAGATTGGCACCTGCCCTACGGGCTCTATGCAGGAGCTGGTTTAGCCCAAGCCAAGCTAGAAACAAACGGAGGCTCGGATTCAAAAATAGCCCCCGCCGTTCATCTTGGCTATAAGCGAAATTTTAGCAAAAACTTTTCCATAGAAGCGGGACTGCTGTGGGTGGGGGCAAAGCTCTCTGTAAAACAGGTGCTTGCAGCACCTGAGCCAACAAGAACCTCATTAGCACTACAGGCAGAGCCAAGTCCTATTACCTCCTCTGTATTGGTAGGAGGAAGTGAAAATAATCCACATAGCACTCTCATTCAGGTTTTTTTTTCTGATAATAGAAATAATATCATAAACAACGTCTTTAGTGCGGAAGATAGAAGAATACTAGTAGAAGGAACAGTAAATCCCACCTATGGTGAAGTGCAAACGACGAACATAGAAACCTACAACACGCCACCTGTGCCTACAAAAACAACGATAGAAGTAGAAGCACCTGCTGCCCTTTTTATTCGCTTCGTCTATCTCTTCAAGTAGAAATAAAAAGACTATGGAACCTCAAAAGACTATGGAATCTCAAAAAACTATAAAATCACAAGAAACTATGGAAACAAAAGAAATCAGGCAAACGAAAGAAATTGTGAAATCAAGCAAAATAACCCTGGCAATTTTAGCTTCGCTTTCGTGCTTGCTTTTACTTTTTGCGGGAGTAAATAATCTGCAAGCCCAAGAAGCAAGACAGCAAGGTTGGTCTATCGGGGTTAGTCCCTTTTATCTAGGTGCTAAAATCAAAAGCACTACAGAAAACACCACTCTTACAGAAGTAGTAACAACTGGCACCAGAACATTCGTTACCGCAGACATAGAATTCACTGCGAGCACCACCGATGCAGTAGAAAGATATTTAAACACTTCTGCTAGTGTTGTTTCCCTTTTGGCTGACAATGAAATAGCAATATCTGCTGTAGTGGATATTTGTAAAGATGGCACCTATGATGGTGCTGGATACTATAATGCTCGTCAGTTTGACGCAAATTCTAATGCTGATGCAACCGCTGAAACAAATACAAAGGCAGATGCCTGTTTCAAGCACTTCCAAGGACTTGCAAATTCTTTTAGTGATTTAACAGGAACAAATGTAAATTCTTTTCTATCGCCGCCTTCTGTTAGCAGCGAAAATACCAGTTTAAGCGGTAACGGATTGCAACTAGGCTACGACTTTGAAAAGTTTCGCCTTTCTTTGAGCCTACACCAATGGAGTGCGGGAGATAACAAGCTGGATAGTCAAATTGTACTAGTAGATTGGCACCTGCCCTACGGGCTCTATGCAGGAGCTGGTTTAGCCCAAGCCAAGCTAGAAACATCTATAGGCTCGGATTCAAAAATAGCCCCCGCCGTTCATCTTGGCTATAAGCGAAATTTTAGCAAAAACTTTTCCATAGAAGCGGGACTGCTGTGGGTGGGGGCAAAGCTCTCTATAAAACAGAGCGCTGCAGCACCAGTAGCAACAAGAACCTCAGTAGCACTACCGGCAACGCCAAGCCCGATCACCTCCCCCCGTGTATTGGTAGGTGGTGATTTAACTGGTCAAATAAACAATGATTCAATTTATTTTTCAGATAATAGAGAAAATATTTATAACAGAAATATTATTGCTAAAGAGGATAAAAGAATACTAGTAGAAAGAATAGTAACTCCAATTTACACTGGAGGACAATCGAAAACTACAACCAGAACTGTGCCTACAAAAACAACGATAGAAGTAGAAGCACCAGCCTCCCTTTTTATCCGCTTCGTCTATCTCTTCAAGTAGAAATAAAAAGACTATGGAACCTCAAAAGACTATGGAACCTCAAAAAATTATGGAATCTCAAAAAATTATGCAAACAAAAGAAACTATGCAAACAAAAGAAATTGTGAAATCAAGCAAAATAACCCTGGCAATTTTAGCTTCGCTTTCGTGCTTGCTTTTACTTTTTGCGGGAGTAAATAATCTGCAAGCCCAAGAAGCAAGACAGCAAGGTTGGTCTATCGGGGTGAGTCCCTTTTATCTAGGTGCTAAAATAAAAACCACTACAGAAAACACTACCCTTACAGAAGTAGTAACAACACTCACCAGAACATTCGTTACCTCAGACATAGAATTCACTGCAAGCACCACCGATAGAGTGGAAGGCTTGAAGGGTAATGGTGAGGCAGTTACACCTAGTGTGGGTTTAGATGCTACTGCAATAGGTATTGTAGAGAATATTTGTAAAGATGGTCGCTATAGAAGCATAAATTCTGAAACCTATACTGCCACTCACTTTGACGCAAATTCTAATCCAGCCTCTTCCACAACTACAGATGTAGTAGCTGCCTGTTTCAACCACTTCCAAGGACTAGATCTAACCTCTTTTAGTGAATTTTTAACAGGAACATCTGTAGATTCTTTTCTATCGCCTCCTTCTGTTAGCAGCGAAAATACCAGTTTAGCAGGTAACGGATTGCAACTAGGCTACGACTTTGAAAAGTTTCGTGTTTCTTTTAGCCTACACCAATGGAGTGCGGGAGATAACAAGCTGAATAGTCAAATTGTATTAGTAGATTGGCACCTGCCCTACGGGCTCTATGCAGGAGCTGGTTTAGCCCAAGCCAAGCTAGAAACTGTGCTAGGCTCGGATTCAAAAATAGCCCCCGCCGTTCATCTTGGCTATAAGCGAAATTTTAGCAAAAACTTTTCCATAGAAGCGGGACTACTGTGGGTGGGGGCAAAGCTCTCTGTAAAACAGACCTATGCAGCACCAGTGCCAACAACAAGCTCAGTAGCAGAGCCGCTACCGAGTCCTATTCCCTCATCTGTATTGGTTGGAGGTGCTGTGTCGGGCTATCCAGGAGAAACTAGAAGCGTTCTTTTTAATGATTTAAGGGAGGGCAGAGTATCACTAGAAAGAAAAGTTGATAGAAGAATACTAGTAAAAGGAACAGTAACTCCCACCTATGGTGAAGTGCAAACGACGAACATAGAAACCTACAACACGCCACCTGTGCCTACAAAAACAACGATAGAAGTAGAAGCACCAGCCTCCCTTTTTATCCGCTTTGTCTATCTCTTCAAGTAGAAACAAAACCACCCCTCTGACATTTGGGCTCTGTGCTCTCCCCCCCACATTGATAAAACAATACTTATATAGACCGCAAAAACCCCAATGGAGCTTTTGCTAAAACCCGTAGACACAGCCAGTATTGGTAGAAAAGCTTGTTTTTCCTAAACAAAAAGCATATTTTTCCCCTATTACCAAAAATCTATAAAATATGCTTGACAAAAAAATAGATTTTTATAAAATATCAGATATAAATTAATTGAATTAAAATCATCGTGAAAGATTATTACACTCCCTCTTGTCTCGCAAATTATTTTATTGATAATCTCAAAAGCGTAGATAATTTAAGGTTAAACAAACTTATTTATATTTCCTATGGTTTTGCCCTTGTTTGTTTTGATGAAGAATTAGAATTATTTAAAGAACCTATACAGGCTTGGCGGTTAGGTCCCGTTATTCCTTCTATTTATCACGAATTTAAACACTACGGTTACGGTGTTATAAAAAGCCGTTCTTATTTTTATGATCCAATGCAGGAAAAAAAAATATATTTTTCTATAGCTGAAGATGATAAAAAAACCCACGAAGTTTTAGAAGCCGTAAAAAGTAATTATGGTAGTCTTCCCATTGCAGAATTAATAGGCAGGACCCATAATGAAAATACTCCTTGGCATAATAACTATAAAGAAGGTTTTTATAATAAAACAATCCCTAAAAAAGATATAAAAAAATACTACGCTAAATTACTCAATTAGATTTTATGAATTTAGAACAGAAAATAGAAGATGGTAAAAAAAAGGAAAAAGGAAGCGGAGATTCTACCCTTATAGAAAAAATCAAACTAGAAGAAACCACTTACAAGCATAAAAGGCAACTTTCTACAGCTTTAAACTGTCTTATAATAATATTTATTTTTTTATTTGGTCTCTGCGTTACTTATTACCTTGTTTTAACTGCATATCCTCCTTTACTAAAATACGTCAATCCTGCAGATTTAGAATCAGCTAAAACAGCAAAAAGTGAAATAGGGGAAATTATACTTAAAGTTCTTTCGTTTATTGCAGGAGGAGTTATAGGAAAACCGATACTGAATTATTTTAAAACTAGTGAAAAATTTTAAGCTTTATCGCTTTCGTAGATCCTCTGGAAAAATCGGAGGGCGTTATCTTTGGATAGGGCTTTTAGTTGTTCGTCTTGATAGCCTTTTTTTTGAAGAGCAGGAAAAATATTTTGTGTTTCTCCCGAATGAGATAAGCCTTTTGGAAAGATAGAATCAAAATCTAGCTGCGGCTTAAAATCAGGTGGCAGAATTTTTTCTGAAAAAAAATCTAACCCTAAAGCAATGTTCTCGGGGTAGTTCTTCAATCCGTATTCTAAATGCCGCACGAGGTTGTCTATTTTTATCCCTCCTATAAAATCGCACATCGCATTGATTCCAATAATCCCATTTCTTTTTACTATTTCTAAAACAAATTCTTCCGCAAGGTTTCTGGGTCGGTTGGTTAAAGTGCGGAAGTTAGAATGGCTGGCTAGAATAGCTTGTGCTGGATTTTCTTTTTCTAAAAAGTTGAATGTGTCTTCAATCAAAAAATCAGAAGCGTGGGAAAAATCTATTGCAACATTTTTTTCTATACAATAATTCAGTAAATACTTTCCTTTTTCTTTCAAGCCTATTTTTGTATCAAAAGCTCCGCCGAAATCGTTTTCTCCCGACCAAGTCATAATAATATAAAAAGGTTTGCCTACCTGCTCGCTAAATTCATCTAGTCTTTGTAGACTTGTTTCTATTTTTTCTCCGTTTAAGCAAACTAGGTTGATATTTTCTATCGCTGGAATTGCTAAAATCTGCTCTGGTTGATTTGCAGTAGCGTCCAGCACGGATTTCACCCATTCGGGATAAGAAAAGTCCTTTAGGAGGGTTACATTTTTATCCTTGTTTAAAGAGAAAAAAGCTGTTTTTTGTTTTTGATAACTTTGTAAAGAATTGGTTGCAGAGCCTTCAAAAAAAGCCATCACTTGCATTTGAATAGCTCCAGCTTTGAGTTGCGGTAAAGAACAAAGTGCGTCTTCGTCTAGCGATGTGTATTTTTCGCTCGCTCCAAGATAGGCTAAAAGATCGCAATGTAAATCAAAAACGGGATAAATTTGTTGTTTCATTGGGTATTGATTAGTTTTTAAAAACACTATATTCTAAAATTAAAATTTATGCAAAAAAATTATGAGAGCTTGGTTAGAAATTTCTAAAATACAACTGCAAAAAAATCTTATTCTGCTTAAAAAAGATATGCCGAAAGGTTTGCATTATTTTTGTGTTATCAAAGACAATGCTTTTGGACACGACGCAAAACTCGTCGCTGAAGAAGCACTAAAAATAGGGGCGACTTACCTTGCTGTTTCTTGTCTTTTTGAGGCATTGGATTTAGAGAAACAAATAAACCATTCCGAAATCAGCAAACCAATATTTTTACTTTACGATAGATTTGAGGATGAATTGGAAACCTGTGTGGAGCATAACTGGACGCTGCAGATTCAATCTTTAGAAAGAGCAAAAAAAATCTCTGAACTTTCAGCAAAGCAAAAAAAAACAACCAAAATTCATCTCAAAGTGGATACAGGTTTGGGAAGGTACGGCGTCGCTTGGAAAGAAGCGGCAGCTCTTTATTTGGAAATTTCCAAAATTCCCCATTTAGAATTGGAAGGAATAATGAGCCATTTTGCTCAATCTGATGAGCCAGATAAAAGCTATGCCAATTTACAACACCAAAAATTCCAAAAAGTACTAGACGACTTGACAACAAAGAATATTTCTCCTAAATATATCCACGTTTGCAACACTGGTGGATACTTGGATTTACCGCAGTTTCATCACACCGCTGTCAGAATAGGAATTTTAAATACGGGAATTTATCCTTCGGATTCTTGCAGAAGAATTAAAATCGCTGGAGAAGGCTTAAAACCTATAATGTCGGTGAAAACTAGAGTTTCTGCTGTGAAAATTTTAAAAAAAGGCGAAAGTGTCGGCTATGGAATGCACTTTACGGCTACTCAAGACAAACGGATAGCAGTGCTTCCTATGGGCTACGGAGATGGTTTTCCGCGCATTCGCAATAAAGGAAAAGTTCTTATTTCGGGTGAATTTGCTCCTATTCTTGGCGGTGTTTCTATGGACGCTATTGTGGTGGCTATTGACGCTATTGAAAAAGTAGAGGTGGGAGACGAAGTAGTAATAATAGGGGAGCAGGGAGAAAAATCTATCACTGTGCACGAGCTAGGTAGCTGGATGGCGAGTCTTTGTTACGACCAGTTGACTTCTTGGAGTAAAAGAATGGAAGTTGTAATCGTCTAAAAAAAAAAATATTTTAAAAACTTTAAAAACTATGCTAGTATTTGATTAACTTTAATAACTTTATTTAAAAATTTATTATGAAAAAAATAATTAATTCATTTGTTTTGTTTCTTGCTTTCGCGGGAACGCAAGAAATTCTGGTTCGCACTATTCAAGCCCAAGAAATTCAGACAGGCGCGATTCAAGGAAACTATACAATTCTCGCTGGAAAGACTCCGCCCAAAGCACATAGTCTAAAAAAAGTAAAAATTATAGAAGTGCTTAGTTTTGCTTGTCCTCATTGCTACAATTTTAATAAGAATCTGCCCACTCTTGTCAAAAAATACGGCAATAAGGTTAACTGGACGCATTACCCTACAGGAGCAGTGGGTATCAATGCTAGCAGGCTATATTTTATTGCAGTCAAAAAAAACAAAGGCAAACAAACCAAAAGCCTGATTTTTAGGGCTTTCCACGATTCTGGAATTAGAAATCTCAACAATAACAGTGTAATTTTGGCTTTGGCGCAGGAATTAGGATTGAAGGAAGATTTTGAAAAAATGAAAAACGACTCGCTTATTTTAGAAGAAATCCGCTTTTCAAGGCTCTATATCAATAAAATAGGCATTCGCTCCACTCCTAGTTTTATAGTGGAAAACTCCATTCTAGTAGAAGGAGCAGACATCCGCAACATCGCCAAAGTAATAGATTCTTTACTGCAGAAGTAAAGCACAAATGAAAATTGGGATTATCCAAGAAAATTTTTTGGTTGCAGATTTTGAAGGTAATGCAAAAAAGATAGAATCGCAGATCTTAAAGATAGGCGCTGGTGCGGATTTTTTTGTAACACCTGAAATGTCTCTTTGGGGTTATCCTCCTCAAGATTTGCTTTTATTAGAGGAGTATATTGAAGAAAGCCAACTTGTTTTGGAAAGGCTTTGTCAGAGGTTAAAAGACTATTGTTTTCTGGTAGGTTTGGCTGTCAAAAAAAAACAAGCTAAGGCGAAAATAACACAAGGACTTTATAATGCGGTAGCTTTGTGTCAAGACGGAAAGGTCAAAAAATATTTTTATAAATGCCTTTTGCCGAATTACGATGTCTTTGATGAGAAGAGATATTTTGAGGCTGGAGAATTTTGTGAGTATTTTGAATGGCAGGGCAAAAAAATCGGAGTTTGTATTTGCGAGGATCTGTGTTATTCCAAAGAATATAATTTAGTGAAAAATTACTCTGGAAAACACTTACTGCATCTCAAAGAACACAAACTAGATTTCATTCTTAACCCTTCTTGCTCTCCTTACTCCAAAGGAAAAATAAAACACAGACAACATTTTTTAAAAAAAATCTCCCAAGAATTTGGCTGTCCTGTTGTTTTTGTCAATCAGGTCGGGGGGCAGGACAGTCTTATTTTTGACGGCAGTAGTTTTGTAGTCGCGTCTGAAAAAATGGCATCCAAAAAAATTCCCAAAGTAGATTATACAATTAGCTTGGCTTCTTTTCAAAACGAAAGTCTTCTTTTTTCTGCGGAGCAATCCCCTAAAAACCAACTTCCTTCTAAACCTATAGAACTAGAATTGTGCGATGCTTTAATTTTAGGATTGAAGGATTATTTTCATAAAACTGGTTTTCAAAAGGCAGTGCTTGGTTTATCGGGTGGAATAGATTCTGCTCTGACTTTGTTTTTAGCAGTGGAGGCTTTTGGTAAGAATAATGTTTTAGCAATTTTGTTGCCTTCTCCTTACAGTAGCGAACATAGCGTGAAAGATGCTTTAGAACTGACAGAAAAATTGGGAATAAAAACTCACGCAATAAAAATTGAAAAAATTATGCACTCTTACGATGAGGCTCTGGATGGTGTTTTTGGTAAAACTACACAGAAAGACGAGACAGAGGAAAATATCCAAACGAGAATTAGGGGAAGCCTTTTGATGGCTGTAGCAAACAAAAACAATCAACTTTTGCTAACAACCGGAAATAAATCAGAAACTTTTAGTGGCTACTGCACTCTTTACGGGGATATGTGTGGTGCCTTGAATCCTTTAGGGGATTTAAAAAAAATGGAGATTTATGCAATTTGTAAAGAAATTAACAAAACTAGGGAAATTTTTTCTGCTAGCATTTTAAATAAAGAGCCTTCGGCTGAATTAAAGCCTAATCAGACAGATCAAGATAAACTGCCTCCTTATAAAGAACTAGACGAGGTTTTGGAAAGGGTAGTTATTGGGGGGGAGAGAAACAAAAAATTAGAAAAAGAATTTTCTAAGGAGTTAGTGCGAAAATCTTTGCGGATGTTTCAACTAGCAGAGTTTAAAAGAAAGCAGGCTGCTCCTATTTTGAGGGTGAGCGAAAAGGCTTTTGGGGGTGCTGGTTGGAGGATGCCTTTGGCTAGGAAATTAAGGTAGATTTTTTTTATAAGAAAAATTATACTAAAATTTTATATTAAAATAATTTTTAAAAATGAAATTCATAAGATACGGTAACAAAGGAGTTGAAAAATTCGGAGTTTTAGATAGAGCTGGAAAAATTCGCGATTTATCCGATAGAATTAACAACTTAACAGTGGATACACTAGTACAACTTCTAAAAGGAAAAATAAATCTAGAAGAACTTCCTGAAGTAAAAGGTGCTCCCCGTTTAGGTGCCTGTATAGGTGGAGTGGGGAAATTGATTGCAATTGGTTTGAACTACGCAGACCACGCAGCAGAATCTGGTGTAGAGGTTCCACCTGAACCTATGATTTTTATGAAGGCAACTTCTTCTATTTGTGGAGCCTTTGATAATATTCTTCTACCGCACAATTCTGAAAAAACCGATTGGGAAGTGGAGCTGGGAGTAATTATAGGAAAAAATACCAAATATGTTGCGGAAAAAGATGCGATGGACTGTGTAGCGGGCTACTGCACAATCAACGATGTTAGTGAAAGAGATTTTCAATTCAAAAGAAAGGGGCAATGGGTTAAAGGAAAATCTTACGACAATTTTGCCCCCATAGGTCCTTGGTTTGTCACAAAAGATGAAATTGTAGACCCGCACAATTTAAAATTATTTTTGTCTGTAAATGGAGAAATAATGCAACAGAGTTCTACAAAAACTATGGTCTATAAGATACCTTACCTGATTTCTTATATCAGTCAATTTATGTCTTTGCAGGCTGGAGATATTATTTCTACAGGTACTCCCTCAGGTGTCGGTATGGGAAAAAATCCTCCGCAGTATCTCAAAGAAGGAGACTTTGTGAAAGCGAGTATAGAGGGTTTGGGAGAGCAGCAACAAAAGGTAGTGAAAGATATATGACAATAGAAATAGCTAAAGAGCCAATTGTTACTGTAAAAAATTTAACTGTTGCTTTTGAAGGAGTAAAGGTTCTAGAAAAAATTGATCTTCAAATTTATCAAGGAGAGTATGTTGGTTTGATAGGTCCCAATGGAGCGGGAAAATCTACCCTATTAAAATGTATCTTAGGCTTGGTAAAATCAGGTAGTGGCTCTGTTCAAATAAACCCCAAAGTGTCTATCGGCTATGTGCCGCAGCAGGCTTTTTCTGAAAATTATTTTTCTTTTTCTGTAAAAGAAATACTCGGAATGGCTATGAAACGAAAAAGTATTTTTCATAGCGCTGCTGAAAATTGTACTATGCAACAAAAACTAGCTGCGGTAGGTTTGAAAGACTCTTTGTTAAAACAAAATTTTTATAACCTATCCTGCGGACAAAAACAAAGAGTGTTTATTGCCCGTTCTCTTATAGGTGATCCTCAACTGCTACTTTTTGACGAACCTTTAGGCAATGTAGATTACAAAACCAAAATTTTGATTTATAACCTACTGGATGAATTGAGAGAAAAGTTTAAAATAAGCATTTTGTTTGTCTCCCACGAAATAGAAAAAATTGTAGATAAATGCCACCGTATTTTATGTTTAGACAAAAAACTTCATACCGACTGCCATGCGATAGATTTTGCTAAAGGAGAAATCTGTAAAATAAAAGTACCCCGTTCTAAAGGGCATTCTAAAAAATCACCATCTAGCCTTGTGCCAATCCATCACCATCATTAAAGAAATGTTTGAAATAATTCAAGAGGTAGCTTTTCAAAGAGCAATAGTGGTAGGTTTTTTTATTAGCATTAGCACAGCTATTGTAGGTAATTTTGTTGTGGCTAGCAGGCAATCTATGGCTCCTGATATGCTCTCTCATACAAGCTTGGCAGGCGTGGGCATTGGAATTTTTTGGCAAATTCCACTTCACTTCTCTATTACACTTACCGCCACTATCAGCAGTCTGATACTGGCATTTTTTTGGAACAAAAGAAAATTTCCTCCTGAAGCGGTGGCGGTTTTGCTTTTAAGCGGAGGGGTGGCTGTAGCGGTTTTTTTTGCACACCTAGCAAAAGAAACAGAGCATTTGGAAGAATTTTTATTCGGTAGTATCTTGACTATAACCAAAGGTGAAATGCTCGCCTATTTGGTTGTGAATTTTGTAATTGTCCTATTTATGCTTGGCGCTTGGAACCGTTTAACAGCTATTGTTTTTGATTCCCACTTCGTAAAAAGCCTACGACAAAAAAACCGTTTTTTTGAAATCTCCTTAATGTTTGCAGTCGGTCTTATTGTGGCAAGTGGTTTAAAAGTGATTGGAGGTCTTTTGATAGGAGCAACACTCATCATTCCCGTGTTATCGGCTCAAGTATTTAGTTATAGTTTTCGTCAATCTGTGGTTTGGAGTATCCTACTGAATATTTTAGGAGTGTTGGGAGGAATAATCATTTCTTTTTATTGGAACATTCCAACCAGTAGTGGAATTATTTTTATCCTAATTTTTGAATTTGTTTTTTTAATGTTAATTAAACAGGTTATGAATAAAATAGTTTTTAAAGCATAACTGGCAATATGAAAATAACCTCTACAGAATTCATCCAGAGTATTCCCGACTTAAAAAAACTTCCAGTTAAGAAATTCAACCTACCACAGGTTGTGTTTTTTGGCAGGTCTAATGTAGGTAAATCTAGTTTAATCAACAGTTTAGTAGGTAAAAAAAAATTAGTGAAAACTAGCTCTAGCCCAGGTAAAACAACCTTTTTTAATTTTTTTTTAATTAACAAATCTTTTTTTATTATAGATGCACCGGGCTATGGTTTTGCAAAGGTGCCGCAAAAAATAAAAAAAGAATGGGAAAACCAATTTAAAATTCTTCTAAGCAGACTAGAAAATTTAAAACTTGTTGTGCATTTGTTAGACATAAGACATTCTCCATCAGAGCTGGATTTCTACTACCACAAAACCATACAGCACGGCACTGCAACCTATTGCATCGTTGCCACTAAAGCCGATTGTCTCAGCAAAAACAAACAAAAAACTAGTTTAGAAAAACTAAAAAAAGAATTAAACCACGAAATACTTCCCTATTCCATTAAAGAGACACAAACGAAAGAAGATTTATTGCAGGGTATTGCAACCGCCCTAAAATAGAATTTTAAGCAAACATAGCTTAGCCACCATAAAACCACAGCTAGTCAACCCGTCTCCCTAGTAAATGAATCAGGAAACCTAAAACAAAGAAAAAAAACATAAACAGCACTCCTATTAAAGAAGCGTAAGAAAATCTATAAGCCGCTATCGCTGAAAATATTTCTGTAGTTAGAGTTTTAAAATCTGTATCTGCGATGAGTAGTAAAATATTTAATTCCCCAAAAGAGAGAGCTAGCACTAAAAGAAAGGTACGACAGAAAGGCTTTTTTATCCAAGGCAATAGCACTTTCCAAGCGAATAAAAAAGGTGGATAGGCGTGCAACCTTTTGAGCATAAACCAGTTTTTAGGAATCAATTCTAAGCTAGGCAAAAGCAACCTTAACCAGTAAGGAAAAAATATAATACTGTGGATACATATTGCATAAAATACGAGAGCAATTTTTTTCTCTGCCCAAAAATATTGATAAGCAAAATCTTGATAAAATAAAAACCAACCAAGACCTAAAGTAATAGAAGAGATGGACAAAGGAGTCAAAAATAGTAACTCTAACCATTTTCTTTTGCTAGGATATTTATAAAATACGGGAGCTACCAAGAGTAGCAACACAAAAGATAAACAAGCACTTCCTAGAGCAATTTGTAATGAAGTCCAAAATACTGGAAGTAACGTTTGCCAGCCTTTTTGAAAAAAGAAAATCCACCACTGTAAAGAAAAACCATCCGCTACTCTAAAGCTATCTATTACTAAAGAAACAAGAGGACCTAATACCACGAACGCTACAAAACAAAAAAAAAAAACAATCAAACTTCCTTTGATTTTATTTTTTTGAAAAAATGAAACAAACGATTGTCCTGCAAAAGGCTCTGCTATTATTTTAGTGGATGAATGGCGATAAAAAATTCCTACAACTACCAATCCCAGAAAAATTTGTAAGCCTACTAATCCTAAAACAGCTTCGTAATCTAGATGGATTCTAGCTAGCTCATAAATTAAGGTTTCAATAATGGGATTCTTGCCTCCCCCCAATACCCATACAATCGCAAAGCTATTCATACAAAGAATGAATATAAGAATAAAGGCTGATGAAATCGCTGGTAATAGTATAGGTAAATCTATTCTATACAGACTCTTTAATTCGGAACAACCCAGTAGTCTAGCGGCTTTATTATATTTTTGAGAAATTCTACTCCAAGTGCTACCTACAATTTGCAAGACTACAGGTAGATTGAAAAAAACATGGGCAATGATAATTCCTTTGAGTGAGTAAAGCACTCTTAAAGGCGATTCTGGAACGGGTAAAAAAAAGAGTGAAAAGATTTTTTTTAGGATTAAGTTGAGGTAGCCTTGATAACCCCAAAATTGAATGATACACAAAACCACTAAAATAGTCGGCATCACAAAAGGAAAAATAAATAAGAAGTAAAATTGATTTTGAAAAGGAAAGCGAAATCGGACAAATAAAAAACTCGTGGGTATTCCTAATAGCAAGGAAAAAAAAGCACTTAAAAAAGCTTGTTTAAAGGTGAACCAAACAACAGATAGGTAATTATTATTTTGGAGGAGCTCCCAAAAATAAAGAATTTTATTGCTCGCAGTTGTTTCTGCCAAAATTTTACTAAAAGCAAAAAATGGAAGCAGAAAAAAAAAAGCCCAAAAAAGAATCGCTAGAGCAGTGGCTAGCCAAAAATAAACCTGCCTAAATGCGCCTGGGTTACCTACTTTCTGCAGAAACACTACTTTTTTAGTATGATTATAAACTAGAAGAATAAGGTAAAGATTTTATGTAATTTTCCATAAAGTCAAAATCTGGCTGTCCATTTTTTGCAGGTAGTTTTATGCTTTTTTCTTTCATTCTTGTTTGACTACATTTTATACCATAGTTGTATCTATATTGTTCTAAATTTAAAATTGTGACAAAAAACATTGCAATATATTGATTCATTTTGAATTTTGGAATAAGTTTTTCTACATGATCACTCGCAGAAAAAGGTAGTGCTTGATAAGAACAATATCCTATCACCGCACTATCTACAGTCAAAATATTTCCACCTTCTGAGCAAAAATCGTAAAATCCTCTGCTCCCGTTGTTTGTTGCTTGCGTCGTTACATAAGGATATTTTCCAGTTCCGTATTCTTCTAATTCTAATAAAGCAGTAGTTTTACTCCCTTGAATTTGAAACAATTTTGCTAATTCAAAACTTTTCCATTTTGAAACATCTAGATTAAAATTATTTGTTGAGAATGAAGTTTTAAAAACCTGTTCTGACAATCTGTTGCTGAGTAAAAATGTTACATAGTTTAATAGTGTGTTGATAAAATATTCCTCTTTTAAATTAGTATAATCCGTTTCCATATAGGCTTCAGTGCACCATTCCATTTCGGCAGTTACGACTTTATTGATACTAAAACCAGCTTCATTTTTTCTATTAATGAAATTTGTAATCCATTTTTCTTTTATATTTTTTTCCCATTTTCCATACGCATCTATTCTTCCTTTATTTTTTCTTTTTACAAATCCATCATCCTTGTAATAGCCAAAATAGGTTTCTTTATTTTTGGGATGAGGCTTGTGAGCAGTGAAAATCATAACACAGGTGCTGACATTTGCCTTTGAATTATGAAAAAGTTCATTTGGCATAGAAAAAACTGCCTCTAGGGTGTGTTTTTCTAAAAGCTTCGTTTTTAACTCTAAAATTCTACCAGACCCTGATAATGCTTTTTGCATAGGTATTATGGCTATACAAGTGCCACCATCTACTAGACATTCTAGATTATTTAAAATAAATTCTAATTCATCAGTGTCCGTTTTTTTGTTAGATTGATAGGGTGGATTAAGAAAACCAGCTGTGGGATTTTTTGCTTTTATTTGCTCTATAACTTCTTTATCAAAACAACTTCCGTTGATAATATTTGTTTTTCCGTCTTGGTGAATATACATATTGGAAATTGCCAGAGCAAAAATATGCGATTGGTATTCTACCCCAAAAAGTTGCTTTAGTTTTATTTCTCTGATTTTAGTTTCATCTCCTCTTGCATCAGCAATCATTTTTTTCATTGCACTAATCAAAAAACCTCCTGTTCCTGTGCAATTATCGTAAGCAATAGAATTTTTATTGACCTGTGCTAATTCTGCAAAAAACTCTGTTATATGTGGAGGAGTTAAAACAATGCCGAGCCCTTTATCACTATTAGCATATCTTAAAAACTCGATATAAAGCTGTCCTAAAACATCAATATACTGGTGTGTTTTTATAAAATTATTTATATTCTCATCAATCTCATCAATGATTTCTTTTAGAATTCTATCTTCCTTGGATAAGGAAGTATCGGTTTTGATAAAACTAAATTGAGTGTTGAGATTGGTAAGTTTTTTACCTGTAATATCTGCGGTTTCTAGTTCGTTGGAAACAGTTTGCACAAGTGAATCGGCTAAATTTTCAGGTTTTCCGTGGGAGGCGTAAGATCTTCGGAAAGCCTCGTTTTCTAAAGCAATTAAAATGCAACTAATCAACAAACTACGCTGGCTTTCTAAAATTTTATAGCTGTGCAGTTTTTCGTTAAGATCTTTTGTAAAATCTAAAAGTTTATTATAATCCTGTCTAAATTTTTCTGGGCTTTTTAGGTATCCGTTTAAATAATCTTTAGCGGTTAAAAGTTTATCTCCAAGAAAAGGGATTGCTTTTTTCTCTTCTTTTAAATGTAAGAAATGGGAAACTTTTAAGTCTCTTTGCGTTTCTCCACTGATAGCAATAGCCAAAACATCAAAACCCTTAGATAGGTAAGTGGCATAAAGCAAAACACCGTCTACAGCAAAATCGGAATATTTATCCTGTTCTTTGCTTTCGTGCTTTGTTATATCTGCTTTGCACTCTACAACAATCAATAAATCAGGGTTTGTTTTATAAGTGATAATAAACTCAGGGTAACCTTTTCCAATTCCTTTTTTAGAAGCTAATTTTAATAACTTGTCAATTTTTGGGTTGTCTGATTTTTGTTCTTCTAAATCAATAAACTCCAAAAACTGATTAAAATGCTGTCTGACTACTGTTTCTGTTTTTCTTTCATTTGCCATTATTCCTCCTAAAATAATGTAGGTTATTTATAAGAAATAAGAGTATATTTTGTTTCCAAATATTCTTCTATGCCAAGCACAGAGCCTTCTCTACCGATTCCCGATTCCTTGACTCCGCCAAAAGGACCAAACTCGTTAGAAAAAATTCCTTCGTTGATGCAAATAATTCCCGATTCTAATTTGCGATTGACTCGCTGGATTCTTCTAAAATCTTGGGTAAAAAAATAACTCGCCAAACCGTAGTCTGTATCGTTTGCCATTTTCACGGCTTCTTCTTCTGTTTCAAAACGGATCAAAGGAGCAACGGGGCCAAAAGTTTCTTCTTCTTTAAAAATACTATCCCCTTGAACATTTTTGAGAATCGTTGGTTGATAAAAACTGCCTCCTAGCTCGTGTGGTTTTCCTCCAAGTACTACTTCGGCTCCTTGAGAAACTGCACTTCGCACATGCTTTTCTACTTTTTTAAAAGCTGCTTCGTTGATAAGCGGCCCTTGCCCTACTCCTTCTTCTAAACCACTGCCTACTTTCAAAGCCATCACTTTTTCTTTTAGAGCCTCTACAAAAGAATCGTAAATACCTGATTGAACGAAAATACGATTTGCACAAACGCAAGTCTGTCCTGTATTTCTGAATTTTGAAGCCATTAAAGAATCTATAGATCTTTCTAAATTAGCATCGTCAAAAACAATAAAGGCTGCGTTTCCGCCTAGCTCCATTGACATTTTTTTGACTGTTTGAGCACTTTTTTCTAATAATAATTTACCTACTCTAGTGGAACCTGTAAAACTTATTTTCCGCACCTGTTTGGATTCACACAAAGCGTCTCCTATTTCTGCTGATTTTTCTCCCGTAATTAAATTCAAAACTCCAGCAGGCAAGCCAGCCTGATGAGATAATTCTGTCAAAGCTAAAGCACAAAGCGGCGTGTTTCTGGAAGGTTTGACTACTACCGAACAGCCCGCTGCCAAAGCTGGAGCAACTTTTCTAGTAATCATAGCAAGTGGGAAATTCCAAGGAGTAATCACTCCTACTACTCCTACTGCTTCTTTGGTATATTGTAAGGTCGCATCTTTTGCAAAATCACTCATTATACTACCAAAAATTCTTTTGGCTTGCTCTGCAAACCATTGAATAAAATTAGCAGCATAAACTGTTTCTCCAACCGCTTCTGCTAAAGGCTTACCTTGTTCTAGCACCATAATTTTGGCTAGTTCATCTTTGTTTTTAATCACCAGATGATACCAGTCTAAAAGAATAGTAGCCCTTTGTTTTGCTGGAGTCTCACGCCAGATAATAAAAGCCTCCGCTGCTGTTCTGATTGCATCAAAGGTTTCTGCTTTTCCCATAGAAGGCATTTTTGCCACTAAGGAATTATCCGCTGGATTAGTGACATCGTAAGTTTCTCCATTTTCTGCAGAAACCCACTTTCCATTTATCCATCCTTTGTTTTTGAAAAGAGGAAATTTTTCTAGTTCCATAATTTTAAAAGAGATAAGATTTTTAAGATTAAAATAAAATTTTTACTATATTTTTTAAAATTTTTCTATCAATTTTTTATAAATTATATTTTTTTTAGAATATAGCTTTTTAGATAGAATACAAAGGAAACCAAATCCTTATTCAAAACAAGGGAGAATGTTATAGAAAAATGGGAGGCAAGTCGGAGGATTTTTTTAATCCTGTTATGGAATGGGGTTGATTTTTTGAAATTATTTTTTTCTCATTTATCTCTATTATTGCGGGAAGATTTTTTCTTGATTTTCTTCTTCATTAGAATTTAGAGTATATAATATGAATTTATTTAACCTTGCTTCTTCTATTGCAGATATAAAAATTTGTTCTTGAGAAACAGAAAAATTATTTTTTCTAAAAAAATTATTTATTTCTGCATCACTCATTTTACTATGCATATAACCCTGAATTGTTTTTGAAGTTAATCCTACAAGGGCTTGGTGATTTTGCTGTTTTCCTTGATATTCCAATTTTTCAATATTAGTAAATAACACCATCTTTATACAAGCATCTTTAATATCATTGCTAGAAGGTATTAAATCATTTTCACTATGCTTTTTCTCAATAAGTAGTATTTGGTTTTTCTGCAATATACATTCGTCTATGGTCAAAAAATAATAGCCACCTAAAAGATTTTTAAGAATGATTTTTTTCTTATTTACTGTGATTTTTTCTTTAGGCTGAATAGTCAAGTTTTCCCTATACTGTGCTTGTTTTGCTAACTCTCTTGAATAATCTTTGAAAATTTTTGTATCTTTTTCTAAAATTTTTATTCTTTTTCTTATCCCGTATTCACCGTGTAGTTGAACATCTATTTCTTGACTAATCTTTTGGTAAGATTCTAAAGTTAACTGTGCTATTTTAGGTAAGAGTTCTATTTGTTTTAAATTCCAATGTAAGGGGCTAGATTGATAATCTTGTAATTTCTCTATCTGATTTTTGACATACTGATAATCATAGACTTGATTCGCGATTTTATTTTTATGTTTTTGGAGTATTCTTTGATTCTTTTCGGCTAGATTATAGTAACCAATAATCACATAAACATTTAAAAGACTCATTAAAGAAATCGTATCCCACTGGATAAAATCTCTATCTCCATCAGCGCCTTCGTCTTTGCAAAAAGGAATTAAAGTAATACGGTTTTTCTTTATCAAAGTGTCATAAACCCGAGAATAAGGAAAACTTCTTGTGCGTTTAGGAGAAACCCATTGACTAAAAGCATACTCATCTTTGTTTGTTGCTAAAATAAAACTAGCTTTTGAATTAAGATTGTTATTCAACATTTCTTTCAAAGAGTAAGTTTTTAGATTTTTTTTAATCTTTGTTTTGTATTCAATTTCTTTAAGACTAGCAAAAAGAGAGTCATTCATTGGTTGTTTTTTTTGCTTAATTTATTAATACTGCGTACCCCATAATCAATATATTCTCTTTCTGTTTCTAGTCCAATATGGACTCGCTCTAATTTTTCTGCTGCAATATTCACAATTCCACTACCCGCAAATATATCAATTACAGTATCTTTTTTGTAAGAATAAAATTCTATTACTCGTCTTGCTAATTCTTCAGGAAAAGGACAAGGGTGTATATTTTCTTGCGGGGCTACTGGTCTAATATTCCAAATATTCTTACTCATAGATTGATAATTTTCTAGGTTGATTTTGTTTTTTTCTTTTTCTTGTGCAGAACGGTGATAATAAATATTATTTTTCTTTTTTTCTGTAGCAGTTTTTTGAAATACAAAAACATATTCTACAGATAAACTAGGGTAATAATAACCAGGGTAAGGGTGTTGCATCAAAACTCCACTTCTTTTATCTCTTACTATTTCTTTTTGCCAAATAATATCTTCTTTAAATCTCCAGCCAATTTCTTCCATCCAACCCACAAAATGAAAAGGTAAAGCAACCCGTTTCCCTTCCCACGCCACAGGAGAAATATTTACAACACAATGCCCGCCAGACCTTATAAGACGATATAATTCTTTGAATCTATCTATAAGAAAAGTTTTATAAAACTCATAGGAGAGTTCTTTTCTTTCCCAATATTGAACTTCACCTTTTAATTTTTTAATATGTTCACCATAATTGACTGCATTGTGATAAGGAGGAGAAGTAAAACCCAAAACTACGCTATTATCAGCCATAGTCTTCATACTTTCTAAACAATCACCTAGTATGAATTGACCTATTCCAGCATTATAAACTTGCAGTTTTTCTTTAGAATTTTTAAATCTTTTTCCAAGTTCAAGAGCAGAAATTATCTGTAAAGCCTTACTTTTCCCAATTCCTTGAAACTTCAATAAATTATCTACTGTTATTTTTTTATTGAGATTGTTTCTCAAAAAATCTAGCAGTTCTTTGCTAAGTTCATTTATTTTATTATTTCTACTTCCAGTGCCAAGGATAATAGACAGAAGGTCAGCAGTATCTATATTAGTAATAGGATTGGTGAGCAATTTTTCTCTAGGCAGTTGATTAGTAATAGGATTGGTGAGCAATTTTTCTCTAGGCAGTTGATTAGTAATAGGGTTGGTGAGTAATTTTTCTCTAGGCATTTGATTAGTCATATTTTTAGGAAATTTTAATTTCTAAAATTTTTGTAGGTATGAGTTTCTACTACCTAATAACAAATTTTACTTTAAAAAACTAGCCTGATCTTTCAAGGGAGAATGTTATGGAAAAATGGGAGGTAAGTCGGAGGATTTTTTTAATCCTGTGATGGAGTGGGGTTAGGTTTTATTTTATATTTCTTAATTCTAGTAATAATTACTCCCGTATATTTATTTTCAAGTGTTTCATAAAATGTAGGCTCAACATCTTTAGCAAAAGAAAGCCACCCTTTTAATTGATTAATTTTTTCATTATTTAATTTTTTTTGAGAAAATTCATATACAAGAGATTTTATTTTTCTCTTTTTCTCTCTGCCTAATGATATTTTTTCATCATTAGTGATAACTAAACCAGTAATATGCCTATTATGTTTTTTTGAAGAATAAACTGTTTTTTCTTTGTTTATAGTTATTTTTGGGTATTCAATTGTTGCAAGAAGGTTTTTTATTTTATCGGGGAAGGAATAAAGAATATCTCTTTTGTTAGCTGTCAAAGTCAAATCATCAGCGTATCTTGTGTAGGTTACATTTTCTTTTTTTGCTAATTCACTAAGCTTTGTATCAAACTCGTAAAGAATCGTATTAGACAAAAAAGGAGAAGATGGAGCTCCTATACTCATTTTAGATTCTGTTGTGTTTTTTTCTCTCCAAAAAAAAAGATGTCTTAATACAAAAATATCCTCTTCGCTTAATTTTTTTATATTTAGTTTTTTTTTATGTTTTTCTACATGTTCAATCAAATCATCTGGCTTGATAGAATGAAAAAAATCTTTAAAATCCATTTTCAGTAAATACTGGTTTTTTTTGTGTATTTCAGCATTGTCTTTGATGCCTATGCCTTTTTTATAAGCCATCACGCAATCGTGAACAGGTAAGTTTGATAATTGATTTTTTATTACACTGTGCTGTAGTAATTTAGTGTTTTTTGTTGGTTGTGCAATAGTTCTGGTATCTGTTCCATTTCTTTTTTTAATACGATACTCTTTATATCTATAAGGAGAAGTTTTAA
This sequence comes from bacterium, assembly GCA_965216635.1. Taxonomy (GTDB): domain Bacteria; phylum SAR324; class SAR324; order XYD2-FULL-50-16. Next base: position 423,641 of record OZ244188.1, on the reverse strand, counting down.
TCCATTGAAAAATTTCTTTTTTAGGAACAAGAAAAATATCAGATAATTCCTTAACTATTTCCATTACTCTTAATTACATTATATCTATCCCTATGGAGTTTATCCCTACCTCCATTATAAAAACTTAATGCTAATTTTTGAATATAATCCGTATTCCATGCAACAAATTTAGGTGTTTTTGTGTTTTTTTCTAAAATGTTCATTTTAAATTCTGTTTTACCAATTTTTTGTCCTCCTTTAGGTATATAATAAAATTTTTTGTTTCCCTTTGATGTTTTTTTAATCCATTTAAATTCCTCTAGAATAAAAAGTAAATTTTTGATTTTTTTCATATTTATTCCTAACAAATTGACTGCTTTTAGACATATTCCGATTTCTTGGATTTCTAAAGCTCCATACACTCTAATCATTTCATAAATAAAAAAAGCTTGATGTGATTTTTTTTTATTATCAAATTTGCTCGAACCAGCCATTTTTTGTATTTCTTTTGTGATTTTTTCTAAAAATTTTTGAATATCATCTTGCATGCCTTCTATATCACTTTCTCTTCCTATGAAAACTTGTTGGGAAGTATTTTGTTGAAAATTTTCTATAATTCCATTCCAAATAAATGATTCTTTTTCTGCATGTGTATCTTTGATGAAAATAAGTAATTTTTTCTTAATGCTTTTTAGCATTATAAAAGAACCAAGTTCAGCAATAGAACCAGGACTCTCTGGAATTATTACAATTAAACCCGACATTTCTGCTATATCTTTTTCTAATGTCAAAAGATCTTTATATTTACCTTTTATATACCAATCTCTGAATTTGAAAGCATCAGCTATTATTATTTGAGGGTAAAAATTATTATTTTGTTTTTTTAGCTGATCAATCAAACGATATCTAGAAGATAAGGTACATGGAAGCGGTTTTGTAGAAAAGTTATTTTTAGTAGTTTCTTCGTCCTTATAAGGACCTCCACATAAAAATATTTTTGGTGATGCGTCAATACCTATACGCGAAATTAATAAATCTATTTTTTTTAAATCTTTTTTTATTTTCTTTACAAAATTTTCATCTAACATAGATACAATTAAATTTTTCTTTACCTAGAATACTTTGAGATGTGCTCAGATTTTGCCTAAGATTTATTAAGACTACAAGTAAAATCTTAAAATTCTTAAGATACAAAAATTTATTCAAATTTTTGTGTAAAAAATCAATGTCTTCAGAAATCTTAGGCAAAATCTGAGCACATCTCAAAGAAAATAAACAATAAAATTGAGTCTGGCTAAACACCCGACGATGAGGTCTCCCTCAAAACCACGTAAAGAGAAAAATTATTTTAATTGAAAAATCACAAGATTATATTCATAAACTTCTTTTTATAATACTTCAATTTCTAAAATTTTTATAGGTATAGGTTACCCATAAGCGTAAGAACGATTTTTTTTCTTGTTTTTTTCAAAAAGTGTGGCTGCTGCTGAGTGTTGTTCTCTCTGTCTAATAAAATCTAGTTTGTATTCTTTTTTAATTTTTCCAGCATTGCCTAGTCTATCTAAAATCATTTTGTGGTATTTGGGGTGTATTTCACAGGAGATAAAATTGCGTTTTAAATCTTGGCAAAGCACAATCTCAGAACCACTGCCACCGAACAAAATAAAACAATCGTCGTTTTTTTGAGTGCTTGCCTTGATAAGCATTTCTACTAAAGGTAGTGGTATTTGACAAGCGTGCAGAGTTTTATCTTTAGAGACATTTTTCACCAAATCAAAATAAAACCAGCTGTAAGGCATTCTGCCTTTGTGTCCTTCTGCTATTCTTTGCTTAATTCTTTTGTCGTCTGGGTTTTGATAAGGTAGGGCTACATTGTCTTTATAAAAATTATTATTTTTTGATTTTGTAGCGTGCAAAATAGAGCGGTGAGCGGTGGTAAATCTTCTATAGCTATGCCCTACATTTGTATTATAAACCCAAGCGTAGTCTTGCACATCGTAGGCGTTTTCGTCTAAAAATTTTACTCTTAAATAGGCATTTTGCTTTGGGTAGTTTATCATAAATAAATTACCTTCTGGTTTTAAAACTCTCATAGACTCTTTAACCAAAGCAATATACCAGTCAATATACTTATTCCATTGAGTAGTATATTTCTTGCCAGAATAATCAATGCCCACTCCATAATCAGGGTCTCCATAAATCATATCTAAAGATTCGTCTGGCAATTCTTTTAAAATTTTAAAAACATCTTTACCGAATACTTGATTTTTGTATTCTTGGGATAGTCCTGTCATTTTGATATTAGATTATATTCCTTTGCTTTTAATAGTTTTATAGAGGTTAAATCATTTTCTTTTAAAAAACTATACATATAAATTCTTATAGTAGAATCCTTAGACTTTCTTTTTTTCTTTCTTAATAAATAGCAGCAGTTAATCTCTTTGATTTTTAATTGATTTTCTTGTTTTAGTTTTTGGTAGTATAAAAAAGGGTTAAATAATTGATAAATTGCAAAATTTTTAGGGAAATTATTCTTACCCTCAAAAACAGTCACACCTCCGTTTAATTCCATAGTTAAATCTATTTCCATTTGCAATTTCTGAGTTTCTATTTTCTGTTTTTCAATAAAATAATCTAATGAGGCTTTTGTCCTGCGAGCATTATAAACTTTTGGACTAGCAGTAATATCATCGTATAAAAAATCGTGAATAATTTTTTGATTGAACCCTAGTGATAAAATATTACTCTCACTTGTATCAAAATCATTGAGTAGACTTTTTTTGTATTCCCAGTCTCTTGTATTTTTCTCTTCAATTTCTTCAAAAGTATGAAAACCTTTGTCAATGCCTTTTATAAATTGATGCTTGCCTTCTCCTAAATGAATCATAAAATAATCATCTTCTAGCATTATATCGGGAAAAACTTTAGTATTATCTAGTTTAGATACATCAAAAGGATTTCCAAAACCTTTCTTTTTGCAAATATCTTTTACAAGTTCATTATGAAAAACAAAATCTCCTTTGTCTTTACAAATAGTAAATATTTCTACTAAAACTTGTTTCTTTTTTCCTACTTTTTTTTCTTTTTTCATATTTTTCTTTTAGGTAAAATATAATTCATAATCCACTTCTTTAAGACATTTCTTGCAATATACTTTAGGGTCTTCTCTTGTCACTCCTGCTCCATTCCACTCTACATTTTCTCCTTTAATTTTATAAAATTCACATTCATTAGATTCTAAAACAAACTCATCATTCCCACAAGTTTTACAATTTAGGTTTTCTTTTTTCATAATATTTCACATTCTATTAAGTCTTTTTTAGTGTAGGTTTCTATAAGTTCATCATCAAGCCAAACATTCAAAATTTTTCCGTCCCATTCTAAATCATCATAAGGCTCAGCTGACATTCTAAAAAATCTATAAATTTTATTGTCTTCCATGTCCAACTTTTCCCACATAGGTATTTTTGTCTTTTTCATAATATTATTTTATAAAATTTTACAAAATATTTTATTTCAGCTATATTAGTGAAAAATATCATTTTATATTTTTTTCTTAAAAAATGGAATAAATTTTATGAAACAATACGAGCAAGTAATAAAAATAATGGAACAATTAGGAGGGAGTGCTACATTAAGAAGATTGAACCAAACAGTAGATATTAGTCAGTGGTCAACTAAAACACCTTATGCTTCCATTAGAAGAATAGTGCAGGATGAAAAATTTTTTTTTAGCATCCGACCTGGATTATGGGCTCTCAATTCTCATAAAGAAAAATTTACAATTTCTAAAGATCCTGTAAAAGAAAAAGAATTTAGTCATTCCTACTATCAGGGTTTATTACTAGAATTAGGAGAAATAAAAAAATTTGAAACTTTTGTTCCCCAACAGGACAAGAATAAAATTTTTTTAGATACTACATTAGCAAAAACGAGAACTTTAGATAAAATTTATGATTTTGGATATGAAAAGATTGTCAAAAGAGCTTCTTTTATTGATGTGCTTTGGTTTAATGATAGGAAAATGCCAGAGCGTGCTTTTGAAGTAGAAATTTCTACTAATTTTAGCGAATCTTTTTCAAGATATGTGGCATTGCAAGATTTTAATATAAAATTTTTTATAATCGCAGATGAAAGTAGGGAAAAAGACTATAAAAATAAATTACAAAGAAGTGAATTTCAATCTATTCAAAAAAGAATTAAATTTATAAGTACAAAAACATTAGAGAATTTACACTTTAAGACTATAGAAATTCAAAAATTGGATATTAATTTATAGTTTTATTATCGTCTAGTGAAATCTAAAAGCTATCTTATAAAAAACAATCCTTAAATATTAAAAAAAGAAAATTTCTTTTATTTTTCATAATATTTTAATTTTATTAAGAGGCTTTTCTTTTTGAGGTGGTTAGGACATCTTTTAAGAAATGTCCAGTGAAACTAGCTTTGTTTTTTGCTATTTCTTCGGGAGTGCCTTGGGCGATAATTTTTCCACCTCCAGCTCCTCCTTCGGGTCCTAAATCAATAATCCAATCGGCGCATTTGATAATATCCAAGTTGTGCTCAATCACAATGACGGTGTTATTTTGATTGACGAGGTCTTGTATGATTTCCATCAGTTTATAAATATCGTGAAAATGCAAGCCTGTAGTGGGCTCGTCCATTAAGTAAAGGGTTTTTGCTGTGCTGGCTCGGGAGAGTTCACTGGAGAGTTTGACTCTTTGGGCTTCGCCTCCAGACAGGCTAGGTGCGGGTTGTCCTAATTTAATGTAGCCCAATCCTATTCTATCTAAAGTTTCTAGGTAGGGGTAGATATTGCGGTGGTTTTTAAAAAAATCTTTAGCTATTTCTATTGTCATATCCAAAATTTGAGCAATGTTTTTTCCTCTAAATTTTACTTCTAAAGTTTCACTGTTGTATCTTTTCCCGTTACAAGCTTCGCAGACCACATGCACATCGGGTAAAAAATACATTTCAATGCTTTTTTGTCCTTGTCCTTGACAAGCCTCGCAACGTCCTCCTTTGACATTAAAAGAAAATCTACCCGGTTGGTAACCTCTAGTTTTTGCTTCTGGAGTCATTGTAAAGAGTTTGCGAATGGGGTCAAAAACTCCAGTATAGGTGGCTGGGTTGGAGCGGGAAGTTCTACCAATGGGGGATTGGTCTACAAAAATAATTTTGTCTATATTTTCTACGCCTTTAATTTGTTTGATTTTACCAGCGTTTTTTTGGGTTTCACTGAGATGCAAGCGTGAATTTTTGTGCTTTAGGTTTTTATACAAGCATTCAATAGCTAAGGAGGATTTTCCAGAACCAGAAACTCCAGTAAGACAAACAAAAATTCCTAGAGGAAAAACGATATCGGCATTTTTTAGATTGTTCGCCTTACAACCTACGAGTTTAATTTGTTTCTCTGTCAGCTCTCTTCTTCTTTCTGGCAGAGGGATTTGTAATTCTTGTCTTAAGTATTTGGCAGTAAGCCCATTTCCTTGCAGCAATTTTTTGGGGGTTTCTTGAGCAACTATTTCACCACCGTGCACTCCAGCTCCCGGACCTATATCTATCACTTCATCTGCTGTCATTATTAAATCTCTGTCGTGCTCTACTACAATTACGGTGTTATCGTAAGCTTGTAATTTTTGTAAGGTTTGGATAAGTCTTTGGTTGTCTCTTTGGTGCAGTCCAATGGTAGGCTCGTCTAAAACATAAGTTACCCCTGCGAGTTGTGAACCAAGCTGGCAGGCTAGTCTTATTCTCTGAGATTCTCCACCCGATAGGCTGTTGGTTTCTCTATTCAAAGATAGATAGTTAAGTCCTACGCTATTTAAAAAACTAAGTTTTTCTAAGATAGCTTTTTTTAAAGGCTCTACTATAATTTGCTTTTCTTTATCAAAACTTAAATTTTTAAAAAACTGCTCTGCGTCTTCTACAGTCATTTGATTGAGTTCTGCAATATTTTTTTTCTGGATACGAACGGCAAGCACTTCTTTTTTCAAACGAGCACCATCGCAGACTGGACATTTTTTTACAGTCATAAATTCGTGAATCGTCTTTTTGCGATACTCAGAATTGGTATAATAAAATCGGTTCAAAAGTTCAGGGATTACTCCTTCAAAACTTTTTCCGCCATGAAGAATAGCTTTTTGAGTTTCCCTACTTAAATCTTTCCATGGGCTTGTGCTTTCTATTTTAAAAACACGACAAATTTTTCGTGTAAGTCTTCCAGCATACCTAAAATATCCACAACGTCTCCATGCGTAAATAGCTCCATCTTTCAAACTTAAATTTTTATCAGGAACAACTAGATTTTCATCGGGCTCTAAAAAATTTCCTAATCCGTTACATTTTTGACAGGCTCCAAAAGGACTGTTGAAAGAAAACACCCTAGGAGAAATTTCAGGCAGTAGCATCCCGTGTTCGGGACAGGTAAAATTTTCGCTAAACATCTCTTCTTGCCATTCCTCTTTTTGGCTGACATCTTTTTGTTTGGTATCTGTTTGTTTTGCCTCTTTTCTCAAAACAGAAATTAATCCTTGACTCATTTGTAGAGCAATTTCTACAGATTCGCTCAAACGGCTTTTGACTTTTTCTTTAAGCACAATCCTATCTATAACTGCGTCAATATTATGGTTAAACTTTTTATCTAAATTGGGAACTTCTTCTAAATCATAAATTTCTTGATTGACGCGGGCACGAGCAAAACCTTCTCTAAGCAATTTTTTAAAAATTTCTTTATGCTCTCCTTTAGCACTACGAACTAGTGGACTTAAAATTTGAATACTCGTTTGTGGTGGATATTGTAGCAAGTAGTGGGCAATGTCTTCGGCAGATTGAGTGCTAATTTTTCTACCGCATTTATAGCAAGAGGCATCTCCCACTCTTGCAAAAAGGACTCGCATATAATCGTAAATTTCAGTAGAAGTAGCCACTGTAGAGCGAGGCGTAGCTCCTCTAGTTTTTTGTTCTATGGCAATCGTAGGAGTTAAGCCAGTGATGGATTCTACATCGGGTTTTTCCATCTGGTCTAAAAACTGGCGGGCATAAGAAGAAAGCGATTCAATATATCGTCTTTGTCCTTCGGCGTAAATGGTATCAAAAGCAAGAGAAGATTTTCCACTTCCAGACAACCCAGTAATTACAATAAACTTACCGCGAGCAATATCTAAATCAATGCCTTTTAAATTATGTTCCCGTGCTTTTCTGATAGAAATAAAATTTTTATTTGTGCTAGTCTTTTCTATCATTGCTAATCCGCTGGAAGTATATTTTTCGCCTGTCTAATAAAAATAGAAATAAATTTTTTCTTTGCGTTAGTTTTTTCTATCATTGCTGATTCACGGAAAGTATATTTTTCGCCTGTCTAATAAAAATAGAAATAAATTTTTTCTTTGCGTTAGTTTTTTCTATCATTGCTGATCCACGGAAAGTATATTTTTTAAGAGAGCAAACTCGCCTAAGTAGACCTTTGAGTTTGCGTTATGTGACGTCTAGGCAAGGCAAAAAAAAATTTTAGCTCGCAGGAATACTCAAGTATTTCAAGAGTTAAAATTTTTTTTTAACGCTGCATAGGCTAAACAGAATGCAAATTCAAAAGTCTAATAAGTTTGTTTGTTGTCCATCCGCTACATAGCTCTTAATTTTTTCCATACCTTGATATGATTCGTGAAAACTATAATAACCATTTTTTGCGGTAATTAAAAAATCCACTACGGGAATACCCATCAAATCACCAGCTTTCACCATTCTTTTAGCTACTTGGTTGTCTTCGTGGCTAGGCTGTGGGTCACCTGAAGGATGGTTATGCACCAAAATAACGCTAAAAGCATTTTGTTTAATCGCAGGGTGAAAAACCTCTCTTGGATGCACCAAACTCCTATCCAATAAACCTATACTAATTATTTTTTGTTCCAAAAGCACTGCTCGCACATTGAGATAAAGGCAAACAAGATGCTCTTGATTTTTATTTTTTAAGTCTTGAGTAATCAGTAATGCGTCCTTGCTATCTTTGATTATAAGGTCTTTAGGATTTTTATTTTCAAAAAATCTTCGCACTAAGGTTATGGCGGCAACAATGGTAGTTGCCTTGATTTTTTCTATGCCGTGAAATTTTTTAAAATCGTCTAATTTAACATCCAAAAAATCTTTTTCATGCTTGGCAATAATTTCTTTGGCTAGCTCGTGAACATTTTTCTTTTTTGTCCCACTACCAAGCAATATTGCTAATAGTTCGGGGTTTGTAAGTGTTTCCACTCCTCGTTCCCACAATTTTTCTCTTGGTCTTTTATAAGATTCAATTTCCTTGATTTTTGGCATTTTACTTAAAAAAATAATTTATTTCTGGCAATTTATTTTTGGCAAAAAGCCCACTAGAAAAATCTTGCCGTGCTTTTTGTATAATCTTTGTATTCCTTACCGTATTGTTCCTCTAGCCATAGCTCTTCGCTAAAAGGGGTAAATAAAAACACCAATATTGCTAATAGATGGACTACAAATACATACACTGAATTTGCAATAAAACTAATACCTATAAGAAAAAATATATCTCCTAAATATTGCGGGTTTCGTGTAAAACAATAAACTCCGTTGGCGACAAACCTGTCTTTTAGCCCAAGAGTATTTTTAAATCCGAGTGTGGCAATACCTGAAATTACAAAAATAATTCCAATAATCACGACGGGAGCGCCAATAAGAAACCGAATCTCTTTTCCCATAATCCAAGTATTCCAATCAAGCACTATCAGTATTGTATTAAAACATAAAACTACATAATAGAATATCCATGTAGCATAGTATTGCCAAGAGTGTTTTTTAGGCGGGGGCCATATTCTTTTCTTAGGAAAAAAAATAGACCACGCAAGCCCCAAAAGTAGGATGTAATTCATCACTATATCCACTAAAAATATAGTTTGCCTAATGGTTATCATTTGGGGGTTATCATTTTTTGGAGGTTATCGTTATTTTGGGGGTTATCATTTTTTTTTAGGTAATAAAATTTTTAGCTCTTGTTTATTCAATACACAGCTTAGCTTATTTGATAAAAGGCAATAGGAAATAAAATTGCTAATCTTTGGCTTTGGTATCAGTTTTCTTATCTTCGTAAAGCTCTTTTAAGCATTCATTTTTCTTTTTCTCAAATTCTATCACTCGGTAAAGTTTTTCAAATAGAGTCCCCTCTTCACTGTAAAGTTTGATTTTTTTTGCATAAGGTACAAGTTTTGTGCGATAAATCTCCGTTTCTCTTTTTGCTTTTCTTACAATTTCGTTTGCAATTTTTAAATCAAGCATAATCTTTTATTTCATGATATTTTTCAGAATCAAAAATTTTCATCTGCTCGTTTTTCTGATAAACCTGTTTTAAGGAATTATCATTGTTATAGATAAAAAGATAATCGGTAGCATCCCAATAAATTTGTACAAGATTTTTTAACCCTCTGTAATACCTTCTTTCAATCCAATCTACTGGAATACTATGTCCGCCTTTCAAATGTCTATCTTTTACTCTCTGAATTGACAATTCTTTTCTGCTAAGATGGATAAAAAAAAGATAGCTAGTATAACCTTGCGATTTTAGATATTTAAGTTTTGAAATATAGGTTTTTGTGCTTAAAGTGGTTTCTATACAAAAACTTTTTTTTTTTTGGCTCAAATCTTCAATTTTTGATAGCATTTCTCTACCTGCTTGAATTTTTACCCTATCTGGATACAAAGGATTCATAACCCTAGCAATTTCATCTGCATTGATAAAATTTTGGCAATCATAAGTAGCTAAAATTTGCTTAGCTAGAGTCGTTTTTCCAGCTCCATTGGGACCTGCTAAAATAAAAAATCTACTCATTTTTTGAAAAATGTATCAAATTTTTGGGGTAAAAGAAAAAATGAGACCTTTGAATTAGCTTACCAAAGTTTAGCCAAAGCAAGCTTCTTGCTTAAACTGCTTCTGTGCTATAGAAAAAGTGCTTTTTAGCACTTTTTCAGTCCATTTGTATAAACAATGCTAGGGTTTAGTGTTTTGCACTACGCCATTAAAAAAAAATTTTAACTCTTGCCATTTGTGAAGAAATGCTCTCCAGTATTCCAGCGAGCTAAAATTTTTTTTTGCACCTGTTCTAACCATTTGGCTAGCCGTCACAGCTGGTTTTGTCCTATTTGGCAAATTCAAAGGTCTCAAAATCTATTACTAATTATAATACCCCAAAACAAAAAAAATCTCTATCACGAAAATTGTTTAACTATTATCTTGCAAAAGAATATTATTTATACTTTAATTGTTGCTATTATATTTATTTTAACAAAACTACTTTTTATTTTGAATTCAGAAAACAAAAAAAAACCTCTCGCAGGAAAAGTTGCTTTCGTTACTGGTTCTACACAAGGAATCGGGTTAGGAATCGCTAAAGCTCTTGTAAAATCGGGAGCAAAACTTATTCTTAATGGATTAGGAGAAAAAGATAACATTGAAAAAACTCGCACACAGTTAGAACAAGAATACAATAGCGAAGTTATTTATCACGGAGCGGATCTTACAGATCCAGAACAAATAAAAAATCTATTTGAAGAAGCTCACAAAAAACAATTCTTACCTGATATATTAGTAAACAATGCAGGCGTTCAGTTCGTCTCACCTGTGGATGAATTTCCTACAGAAAAATGGGATAATATCATTGCGGTTACTCTTTCAGCAACTTTTCACACTACAAAACTGGCAGTTCCGAATATGAGAAAAAAAGGTTATGGTAGAATTATTAACATTTCATCGGCTCACGGGCTAGTTGCTTCTCCTTTTAAATCGGCTTATGTAGCAGCAAAACACGGTGTTGTAGGGTTCACAAAATCTACTGCTTTGGAGCTAGTAAAAGATAATATTACAGTAAATGCTATTTGTCCGGGATATGTTCGCACCCCCTTAATAGATAAACAGATCCCAGATACAGCAAAAATAAGAGGTATTTCCGAGGAAGATGTGATTTCTCAGATAATCTTAAAAGCTCAGCCTATAGGAAGATTTGTGCAAAAAGAAGAAATTGCTAGTTTAGTGCTTTATTTATGCAGTCCCGAAGCGGCCGCTCTTACAGGAGCTGCTTTATCTATTGATGGAGGTTGGACTAGCCAGTAGGCTCAATAGGCTATAAACTAGAAAAGAGCTTATAAATAAGACGAGAATTTTTAAATGTATTTTGAAAGTTTTTTAGAAAGTATAAAACAAGTCTTTCCAGCTGAGAGGATTTTACAATCCAAAATTCAAAGAATGGCGTATAGTACTGATGCTAGCCATTATACATTATTTCCCAAACTCGTTTTAAAGGCAGATACAGAAAAAGAAGTGCAACTTTTGTTGCAGATTGCTAAGTTTAATCAAGTAAGTATTACTTTTCGCGGAGCTGGCACTAGTTTAGTAGGTCAAGCTCTCAGCGATTCGGTAATTGTTATCCTTACCCCTAGTTGGAAAAAGAGTGAGTACATCGCCTCAAAAAATGAAATTTGGGTAGAACCAGCACTTACAGGAAGTGAAGTCAACCACTTATTAATTCCTTATTCTCAAAAAATAGGTCCCGATCCTTCTTCCATTGACGCTGCCCATATAGGAGGAATTCTAGCAAATAACGCTAGTGGAATGTGCTGCGGAGTAAAGTTCAATAGTTATCACACCTTAAAACAGATACGAGTGCTTTTAGAAGATGGCACTCTTTTGGACACAGCTGATAAAAAAAATATTGCAGAATTTAGGCGAAAAAAAGCTGATTTATTAGCAAATTTGATGAAGCTAAAAACAGAAATTTTAGCGAGCCCAGAACTAATAGATTTAATTAGACGCAAATATCTCATTAAAAATACGATGGGTTATGCCATCAACTCATTTTTAGATTTTGAAGATCCCATAGATATTTTAAAACATTTATTTGTAGGCTCAGAGGGTACTCTTGGGTTTATTGCTAAAGCCTGTTTTTCATGCTTCCCCGATTTGCCTCATAAATCAGTGGGCTTTTTTATCTTAAAGGATATTAAAAAAACCACGCAATTAGTCCAAGCACTCCAACCAACACCAGTAGATGCAGTAGAGCTATTGGATTACTTATCCTTGCAGGCAGTGATAGATAGACCCATAATGAAAAATGTGAAATTGCCAAACGATCAATGCGCTGCTTTACTCATTCAAACATCTGCTACTAGCAAAAAAGATTTAGCAAAACAAGAACAGAAAATTTTTCAAAAAATTCAACTTTTCCAACCTACTTCTTCTATCTTTTTTACTTCCAATAAAACAACTCAGTTTACAGAACTTTGGGAACTCCGTAAGGGACTCTATCCTTCTGTGGGTGCTATGCGCAGTACAGGCAGCACTGCTTTTATTGAAGATGTTGCTTTTCCTATTCAAAATTTAGACAAGGGAGTTTTGGGAATACAAAAGATTATAAAAGAATGTGGCTATAAAGGTGTTATTTTCGGGCATGCTCTGGCTGGAAATATCCACTTTGTGATTTCACAGTCTTTTGAAAGTAAAAAAGAAATAAAGCAATTTGAGATTTTTAACGAAAAATTAGCAGCATTGGTTTTTCGTTATCAAGGTTCATTAAAAGCAGAACACGGCACAGGTAGAAATACTGCTCCTTTTGTAGAAAAAGAGTGGGGAAATGCTGCTTACTGCATTATGCAGCGTCTGAAAAAAATTATGGATCCTCAAAACATACTCAATCCGGGGGTGCTTTTAAACGAAGATAAAAAGATTTATCTCAAAAATTTTAAAACCGTTCCCCCCATAGATGCTTTGTTAGATAAATGCACAGAATGCGGTTTTTGCGAAAGAATATGTCCTTCTGTAAATATAACCTTCAGCCCGAGACAACGAATTTCTGTTTTAAGAAACCTACAATCCTTGGAAGCTGCTGAAAAAAAAACTCTCCTTAAAAGTTATAATTATTTTGGTGAAGCTACTTGCACTAGCTGTGGACTTTGCCAAAGTCTTTGTCCTATGCAGATTGATACTGGAGTTTTTATCCGAAAGTTTCGTAGTGAAAAAAATTCTCCTATTTCCAAAAAACTAGCGGGTAGTATCTCTAAAAATTTTTCCACCGCTAAAACGGGAATTAAAATCACTTTGAGTCTCCTAGAAGAAATACAAAAAACCACTCTTACTAAGGATTTATTAAAAAACATTTCTCGTTTTGCGAAAAAAAAACTACCCACTGCAGGTCGTAGTCTTTCTCTTTTGGCTCTAGGAAAAAATCTACCTTTGAGGACAAAACAAAAACTTCAACCTAAACTCTCCAGCAATTTACAAAAAATTATTTATTTTCCTAGTTGTATTTCTCAGACTATACTGCCTACTTCCAAAATAAAACTTGCATCCTTAGTGGATACCACAATTGAAGTTTTAGAACGGGCAGGCTATCAAGTAATCTTGTTACCAAATTATAATCGTATTTGTTGTGGTAAAGCTTTTGAATCTAAAGGCTATAAAGAAGCTGCAGATTACCAAGTAAAAAAGGTTGAAAAAAATTTAAAATTACTGGGAGATAAAACAATCCCTTTACTTTGTGATACTAGCCCTTGCAGTATGTTCCTTAAAGAAAAATTAAATAAAAAAGGTTGGAATATTAACGATTCTATAGAAATTTTAGACAAATATGTGCTCTCAAAATTAAAAATCAAAAAAAAGAAAAAAATGATTTCAATTCATCCAGTATGCAGTCTGTATAAGATGGGTCTTGACGAAAGATTCAAAAAAATTGCTTCTTTGCTTTCAACAGAAGTAATTATTCCTCCCTCTGTGAGCTGTTGTGGAGTTGCTGGAGACAAGATATTTCAATATCCCGAGTTAGTCCATTCTGCTTTATCAAAGCTAGCATCTGAAATTCCTAAAAAATGCAAAGAAGGATATTCTAGTTCTACTACCTGTGAGCTAGGTTTAAATTACTATTCTCCCATTACTTATCGTTCCATTTTTTATTTAATTAACGAACTAACAAAAACAAAATGAAAAAAATAGGCTTTATAGGATTAGGAAATATGGGTTTGCCTATGGCAAGCAACCTCGTAAAATCTGGTTTCTCTGTAGTGGGTTTTGATATTGAGGATGCTGCTGTAAAAAAAGCTCAAAAAAAAGGCATCATTGCCGCCAAAAGTGCTGTAGAAACCACAGAAAATGTGGATTTGCTGATTAGGATGGTTACAAATTCCCCTTTGAAAGCTCACTTGCAAGACGATCTGCTTGTCTAATTGCTAAAGCAACAATAGTCAGAGTTGGATTTTCAGCAGCACTTGTGGTAAATTGACTGCCATCTGAAATAAATAAATTGTCAATATCGTGTGATTGACCCCATTGATTTACTACACCATCTCTTGGTTTCATAGACATACGATTTGTGCCAAGATTGTGAGTTGAAGGGTAGGGCGGTGTAGGATATGTGCGTATTGCACCGACGGCTTTATAGATTGCTTGTCCTTGACGATACGCGTGCTTACGCATCGCAATATCGTTGGGATGGTCCGAGTAGTTAACATTAACTACTGGTAATCCCCACTGATCTTTTACTTTATCACTCAATGTTACTCGGTTGCTTTCCTGTGGCATATCTTCGCCAACTAACCACATACCAGCCATATTTTCGTAAGAATCAAGCGTTGATGTGAATTCACGCCCCCACGCTCCAGGATTTAGAAATGCTGCCATGAACGGCAATCCTAAGGATACAGTCTCCATTTCGTAACCACCAAAAAACCCTCTTTTTGGATTATGTTTAGATTCGTCCTGAATAATACCAGCCATGGTTGTACCACGCCACATTTTAACAGGTTTTTCAAAAATAGCGTAAACAGATCCTGTCATGTGACGCATATAATTTTTACCCACCATTCCAGAGCTGTTAGCAAGCCCTTCAGGAAACATATTGGATGCAGAATTGAGCAATAAACGAGGGCTCTCAAAAGAATTACCAGCAACACAGACTACTCTCGCTTTTTGTAAATGTCTTTTACCTTTGCTATCAAAATAAACAATGCCATTTACTTTACCTTGTTTATTGTGGTTGATCTTTGCAACATGGCTATGTTCTCTAACTTCAAGTTTTCCAGTGGCTTCTCCTCTTGGAATATCTGTATACGCTGAAGACCATTTAGCACCCCATTTACAGCCTTGAAAGCAAAAACCTGTTTGTTGGCAGGCAGGACGCCCATCATAAGTTTTGCTGTTGATTGCCATACGCCCTGTATTCACTTGCTTGTAGCCTAATTTTTTAGCTCCTGTTTCAAAAACTTTGTAGTTATTGCTCTCAGGCAATCCCTTAATATTATTAGTACGGGTAACACCCAATTTTTTTTCTGCCTTATTGTAATACGGTTTAAGGTCAGCTAGACTTATTGGCCAGTCTAATAAGTTTGCACCTCTGACATTACCATAAATTGTTTTTATTTTAAACTCGTGTCTTTGAAACCGCAGTGATGCTCCAGCCCAATGAACTGTCGTTCCTCCAACCGCTTTCACAATCCATGCAGGTAGTCCAGAAAAATCTTTAGCAACCCGCCAATCTCCACTTGTCGTTCTTTTATCTACCCAAGCAAGCTGACCAAAACTTGCCCATTCATCATTAACATAATCCTTAGGTAAATACCTACCACCAGCTTCAAATGCGACTACTTTTACACCCTTCTGTGCTAGTTCATTGGCTAATACACCACCGCCAGCACCAGTACCAACTACAACCACAACATTATCATCAGTCTTATTAAATTTAGTTACCATAATCACATACTCCTTTAGTTTTAAATATTAAAGCCACTTTATATCATCAAACCCTCGTTTAAGATAACCACCTTTAGAATAGGATTCTCCCTCATATCCAAATAATGGCCAAACTGTTTTTTGATTATAAAGACCTGTTACCAAACCACCTCTGATTGTTTGAAAAAATTCTTCATCCTCTATGGAGGTTAAGATAGCAACACGATCTTTTTCCCAACCTACAGAAAGATAACTGCCACCAGCAATTTTATTAAGTTTAGTAATACCCTTTTCTGTCATTACTTTTTTCTTAGCAGTATCATATCCTTTCACAGCAGTAACATAATATTCTATCGCCAAGTGGTTATGCGGATATATATCTCGTGCCATCTGCACCAGTGTTGCCATTGTTTGAGGTTTGAGTTTTTTTACTTCCAAAGCCCATACAGCATTGAGGGAAGCTATAAAACCACCACCAATACTAAACATCCCTAAAGCCACCGTACCTTTTAGTAGGTTTCTGCGTGTTATTCCATGGATGGGTTTCGTTACTACGGCTTCAATTTCTTTTGTCATTGTCATAATATTTACCTCTTCAATATTGTTACATAATTACCTATAATAATCATCTTTCTGTAAAACCTCTATCTTATAGCCATCTGGGTCACTAACAAAAAAAAACTTTGCAATGTGCTTTTTTCCGTCTTTAAAGTGAACAACTTCTTTCGGGTTAAACCCTTCTTTGCTAAACCTTGCGTGTTCTACGTCTATATCATCAACACAAACTGCAAAATGACCGTATCCATTTCCTAAATTATATGGATCTTTTTGTCCCTTATTAATAGTTAATTCTACTTCAAAATCACTTTTGTCATTGCACAGGTAAACAAGTGTAAAGTCTTCAAAATCCAACCTATGCGATACTTTCAAACCAAATGCTTTATCATAGAAATTAACTGATCGTTCCTCATCCAAGACTCGCAGCATCGTATGAATTATTTTAGCCACAATAGTTTTCTCTCCTAAAAAAATTAAAATAAAGATAAAAATCTATAAGAAAATACAATATCCTTATAAGTCAATAATTAACATCCTACAAAAAATTGTTTTTGTCAATAAAAAAATTAAAATAAAGCTAAAAATCTATAAGAAAATACAGTATCCTTATAAGTCAATACTTGGCATCCTACAAAAAATTGTTTTTGTCAATAAAAAAATTAAAATAAAGCTAAAAATCTATAATAAAATACAGTATCTTTATAAGTCAATACTTGGCATCCTACAAAAAATTGTTTTTGTCAATAAAAAAATTAAAATAAAGCTAAAAATCTATAAGAAAATACAGTGAGACTTTTGAATTAGGTATTATAGGAAAGCTAGACAAGGCGCGAAAATTTTTTACCCAAGAGGAATACTGAAGTATTTTGAGTGATAAAAAATTTAAGCAACGCAGTATAGCTGAACTAGAATGTCTAATTCAATAGTCTCACAGTATCTTTATAAGTCAATATTTGACATCCTACAAAAAATTATTTTATTGTGTGATACTAGCCCTTGCAGTATGTTCCTTAAAGAAAAATTAAATGAAAAAGGTTGGAATATTAACGATTCTATAGAAATTTTAGACAAATATGTGCTCCCTAAATTAAAAATCAAAAAAAAGAAAAAAATGATTTCAATTCATCCAGTATGCAGTCTGTATAAAATGGGTCTTGACGAAAGATTCAAAAAAATTGCTTCTTTGCTTTCAACAGAAGTAATTATTCCTCCCTCTGTGAGCTGTTGTGGAGTTGCTGGAGACAAGATATTTCAATATCCCGAGTTAGTCCATTCTGCTTTATCAAAACTAGCATCTGAAATTCCTAAAAAATGCAAAGAAGGATATTCTAGTTCTACTACCTGTGAGCTAGGTTTAAATTACTATTCTCCCATTACTTATCGTTCCATTTTTTATTTAATTAACGAACTAACAAAAACAAAATGAAAAAAATAGGCTTTATAGGATTAGGAAATATGGGTTTGCCTATGGCAAGCAACCTCGTAAAATCTGGTTTCTCTGTAGTGGGTTTTGATATTGAGGATGCTACTGTAAAAAAAGCTCAAAAAAAAGGCATCATTGCCGCCAAAAGTGCTGTAGAAACCACAGAAAATGTGGATTTGCTGATTAGTATGTTACAAACTAGTAAGCAGGTAGAAGAGCTTTACTTAAGTGAAGCGGGCATTCTACAAAAAATTCAATCAAAGACTCTTGTAATAGACTGTTCTACTATTTCTCCTGAAACGACAAAAAAAATTGCTTTGGCTGCTAAAAATTTAGGTATTGCAATTTTAGACGCTCCTGTTTCTGGAGGAACTGAAGGAGCTAAACACGGCAAGCTAACTTTTATTGTAGGCGGTGCTAAAAAAGATTTTGAAAAAGCAAAGGTTGTTTTATCTAAAATGGGGAAAAATATGTTCCATGCAGGTAAAAACAGCTTTGGTCAAACTGCTAAACTTTGCAACAACATGCTTGCTGCTATTTTAATGTGCGGAACTGCAGAAACCATCGCACTAGCCGTAGCAAACGGTGTTGATCCCAAAGTAATATCAGAAATAATGAGAAAAAGTTCGGGCGGCAACTGGGCTTTGGAAGTTTATAACCCTTATCCCCAAGTAATGAAAAATGCTCCCGCAAGTAAAAACTATCAAAATGGTTTTTTAAGCAAATTGATGCTCAAAGATTTACTGTTGGCAGAAAAAATAAAAAAAAGGGGGAACGCTCAAACTCCTTTGGGAGATTTAGCGAGAAAACTCTATCAAAAAATCACAGCTCAAGGAAATGGAGATTTAGATTTTTCTGTAATTCAAAAAAATTACCTGTAATCTGATGTTTTTTGGATTAGCTGCGACTCAGTCCTAGATTTTAAGATAAAAATTTTAAGAAACTTGTTTTATAAGTATAATTTCTTGACTTTTATTTATTTTTTTATCATTATTGAATGGCTTAATTAAAAGTTTAAAATTGCAAAGATTTTTTGATATTCTGTGATTTTTAACTTTAATTTTCGTTTGTTATATTAATCTTAATTATTATTAAACATGAAAAAACTCACTTATGTTTTACTTTGTTTTTCTGTTTTTTTTCTATTTTCTTGTGTAAAAGAAGATGGACAAGAAAAAACATCAGGCAAAACAATTATTTTGAAAACTCCTGTTGCTTTTAATACTTCCTTACCTAGTTTAGGAAATACAATCATCTATGTTAGTGATTTCGTTAAAGGAATCTCTGGAGGCTCTTTAGAAGTAAAGTATTTTGAGCCAGGTAAACTAGTGAAACCTTTTGAAATTTTAGATGCGGTTTCTTCAGGAAAAGTAGAGGCGGGCTATGCTACTCCCGGCTATTGGGCTGGAAAAATGCCAGCAGCTCCTCTTTTTGCTGCTATTCCATTTGGACCTGAAGCTCCCGAGTATTTAGCTTGGTTTCATCACGGAGGAGGTCTACAATTACAGCAAAGAATGTACGATGAAAATGGTTTTAATGTGAAAGTTCTCCAATGCGGTATGTCACCCCCAGAAACTTCAGGTTGGTTTGAAAAACCTATTACTTCTCCTAGCGATTTTAAAGGATTAAAAATTCGTTTTTTTGGTTTGGGAGGAAAAGTTGTGGAGAATTTAGGTGCGGCAGTTCAACTTCTACCTGGTGGGGAAATATTTCCAGCACTAGAAAAGAAAGTTTTGAATGCATCTGAATTTTCTTTGCCTGCTGTAGACACAAAGTTGGGCTTCTACAAAATAGTAAAATACAACTATTTTCCCGGTTGGCATCAGCAAGCCACTAACTTTGAGTTTCTTGTAAATAAAGATGTTTGGAACGACTTGTCTGAACAGCATCAAAAAACACTAGAAGTTGCTTGTAAAGCAGCTACTTTGGAAAGTTTGGCTCAAGGAGAGGCAGATCAATTTCCTGTTTTGAAAAAGAATGCTGAAGAAAGAGGAGTGATAATTAAAAAATGGAGTCCAAAAATGTTAAAAGCCTTTAGAGATTCTTGGGAAGAAGTTCTTAAGGAGCAAAAGAAAGATCCTTTCTTTGCAGAGGTTTATGAACACTTAGAAACTTTCCGTAAAGGATACGATCTTTGGGAATCCAATGCTTTTTTACCTAGAAAATAGGTTTTAAAGAGGTATAACGCAGAAAAAATTCTGATGGAAAAAATAGTCTGTTTTTTAGACAGTTTTGTTGAAAGAGTTTGCCAAATTTTGGCTATTTTGTTTTATGTGCTTACAGCAGCTGTCATAATTCAAGTTTTTCTGCGTTATATCTTAAACACAACTATCGTCAAGTTAGACGAACTTCAATGGCATCTTTACGGTTTTTTAGTCATGGCTTCTTTGGCTTACGCTCAACTTAAAAAAGCCCACGTGAGTATTGATGTTTTCTCCCATAATTTTTCAAAAAAAACAAAAATTATAGTCACCCTCTTAGGAACATTAATTCTTTTTTTTCCTTTTTGTCTCATTACAATTTATCATTCTGTTGAATATACTACCTTTGCTCTTATTTCTGGTGAAAGATCCAATGCTCCTAGCGGGCTACCTTATCGCTGGATTATAAAAGGAAGTATTACATTTGGATTCATACTCTGGTTTTTGGCAAATCTTTCTTTGTTTTTAGTAAATTTAATGGCTCTTTTCCCCAAAAAAAAAATAGTTAAAAACAATGACCGTCACTGAAATTTTAGTCATTTTTATGCTCGGCAGTTTCATTGCCTTGCTTGTTACAGGCTATCCCATTGCCTATATTCTATCAGGAATATCTATTCTGTTTAGCTTTGTAGGATACTTTTCTGATCTTTATCTAGGCACTTCTACAGGATTGAATTTTGTCACTATAGGTTTAATCGTCAATAGAATTTGGGGATTGGTAAATAATTGGGTTCTAGTAGCACTCCCATTATTTATTTTTATGGGAATTATGCTGGATAAATCGCGCATAGCAGAAAAGTTAATGCAGGCTTTAGAAGATGTTTTAGGTTCTTTGCGTGGAGGATTGGCAATTTCTGCTACAGTCATTGGAGTTATTTTAGCAGCCTCTACTGGAATTATCGGAGCCTCTGTAGTTTTGCTAAGTCTACTTTCTTTACCAATTATGATGAAACAGGGCTACAATAAAGAACTTTCAGTAGGCACAGTCTGTAGCGCTGGAACACTCGGAATTTTAATTCCACCAAGTATAATGCTAGTAATTATGGCAGACCAACTTGCCATATCTGTAGGGGATCTTTTTATGGGTGCTGTATTTCCGGGTTTAATTTTAGCAAGCCTTTATGTTGTTTTTCTGATTACCGTAGGACTCGTAAAACCAGAATTTTTTCCTTTAAGAGCTAACAAAGTCCCTTTTTCTTTCAAAATAGTCATTAATCTTACACAGGCTATTTTACCTCCCATAATGCTTATTCTTGCTGTACTTGGTTCTATTTTTTTCGGCGTAGCAACTCCTACAGAAGCAAGCGGAATTGGAGCCTTTGGTGCTATTCTATTAGCACTATATTATAGACAGTTAAATATAAAAGTTTTAAAAGAAGTGGCTTGTGATAGTCTGAAAACCACAGGATTTATCTACGGTATTTTTGTAACTGCAACTGCTTTTGCTTTAGTTTTACGCCAGTTAGGAGGGGATGAATTTATTGAAAAAATTTTATTATCTCTACCTTTTGGCGCTTACGGGTTATTATTTTTTGTTTTAGTATTAATTTTTTTGCTAGGTTTTTTCTTAGACTGGATAGAGATCACTTTGATTATTTTGCCCATTTTATCTCCAGTTATTCTCCAATACGATTGGGATATAAACGGCTTTGGACAAATACAACAGCCCGAAATTATTTGGTTTGCTATTTTGATTGCGGTTACTCTGCAAACTTCTTTTCTTACTCCCCCAGTAGGTTTTGCTCTGTTTTATCTTAGAGGAGTAGCCCCCAAAGAAATCACTACAAAGCATATTTACAGAGGCATCATCCCCTTCATTATTTTACAACTTATAGGTCTTAGCTTGCTTATCATTTTTCCAGAAATAGTCACTTGGTTGCCTGCAAAAGTTTATGCTCCTTGAAGGAGCTAGTTAAAGAAACATAAGAAAAATTTTCTAGACTTTTGATAGAGAAAAGCAGACAAAAATGATAACAACAAAAAAACTGCAAAAATGATAACAACAAAAAAACTGCAAAAATGATAACAACAAAAAAACTGCAAAAATGATAACAACAAAAAAACTGCAAAAATGGATGGAAAATCATCCTGCTATTATTGATTTAGAAAAAAAAGCAAAAAAGAAAATGCCACTAGTGGCTTGGGAATATTTGGATAGTGGCACGGGCGATGAAAATCTTCTAAAAAGAAACACAGAAGACTTTAAGAAAATTGTGCTAACTCCGAGATTTGTTAAAGGTAGTTTTCGACCGAATCTTTCTACAAACTTGTTCACTAAAACCTATCAAGCCCCTTTTGGAGTATCACCAGTAGGATTGACTAGTTTGATGTGGCCCCACACAGATTCTTTTTTAGCACAAAGTGCTACTCGTTATAATTTGCCTTACGGACTTAGTACACTTGCCGGAGAAACACCAGAAAATATAAGCCCTTTTATTAAAGACAATGGTTTTTTTCAACTTTATCCCCCCAAAGGCAAAGAAATGAGAGACGATCTTTTAAAAAGAGTAAAAGATTCGGGCTTTAAAACTATACTAATCACAGCCGATGTTCCAACTCCTGCTAGAAGGGAAAGATCTAATAGAGCAAAATTAAACATGCCTCCCAAAATAAATTTAAGTTTTGTGTGGCAAGGAATTAAAAGACCTTTTTGGACTTTTTCTACTCTCCTAGCTGGATTGCCAAGATTAAAAACAATGGAGAAATATGCAAGCACTAAAGATATGGGGAAATTAGTTTCTTTTTTAGGAGAAAAAATAGAAGGCTCGTTTTCTTGGGATTACTTAAAAGAAGTGCGCGACAAATGGCAAGGAAATTTGGTTATCAAAGGAATACTGCATCCCGATGATGCCTATCAAGCAATGAAACTTGGATTGGACGGAATTATGGTATCCAATCACGGTGGGAGACAATTTGATGCTGCTCCTTCTTCAATTTCAGCACTTCCAGCCATTGCAAAAAAAATTAAAGGTAAAATTCCTATTCTATTTGATAGTGGCGTTCGTAGTGGTTTGGATATAATCAAAGCCTTAGTTTTAGGAGCAGATTTCGTTTTTTTAGGCAGACCCTTTGTTTACGGAGTAGCAGCTTTAGGAAAATACGGTGGAGATTTAGTAAATCAAATCCTACTTGCAGATCTATATACGAATCTCATGCAAATGGGAGTAAAAAATATAGCAGAATTAAAAAAATTCCCTTTTGAGATTATTTAAATGGAAATAAACAAAGTTATTTTTGTAAAATGTCCTAGCTGCAGGAAAAAAATAGAATATGGTAAATCTACTTTTCGCCCCTTTTGTTCGCAGAGATGCAAAACCCAAGATTTAGCAAAATGGGCAGATGGCAGTTATAATATATCCCAAGATTCCGACACGGAAGTGGAGATTATCCAAGATGGAGAAAATAAAGAATGAAACTAATCAGTATTTTTTGGGTTTTTGTTTTTTCTGCTACTTTTCTTTTTGCTCAAAATACAAAAGAACTGAATCGGGATCTCCCATCTGGCGTAGTTTTTACTCCGCTCAAAAATATTCCAAAAAAAGAAAAACTACTGCAAATCCCCACTTCTTTAAATCTTGGTAGCTTCCGCAGAGGTGAGCACGGCAGAATCATACTACCGCTAAAAATCGCACAGGGTTGGTATATTTACTCTATTTTTCAAGACCCAGAAATTGTTTTGCCAAGTAAAATAGAATTTACTCAAACCCTTTTAAAACTAGAATCGCTTTCTTACGAAACTAGCCCTGTTGTAGAAAAAAGCGAATTAGGTATAAGTCTCAAAAAACAGAAAAATAACCCCGTTTTTTATCAGAATTTTTCTATAGAAAAAAACCATCCTTTCGCAAAAAAATCCTTTAAACTTTTATTTTTTTTTCAACTTTGTAGCGAAAAAATCTGCTTTCCACCTGAAAAAAAAGAAATAACTGTCAACTATCTCGTGGAGAAGGGTGAAGTTCGTCAAGATTTTTCTTTTGCGAACAGACAAATTGACGCTAATCCTAATCTAATTGGCTTTCAAAATTTGGCAAATAAAGGTTTATTGGGTTTTATTTTATTCGCTGCTTTGTCTGGAATTTTGGCTTGGATTTCTCCCTGCGTTTTCGCTGTTTTCCCTCTACTTGTGCTTTTTTTTTCAAATAGTAATTCGGGTAAAAATCCATTCTTTCAGCTCTTTTTTTTTACACTAGGAATAGCCTTAAGTTTTACCCTTTTGGGCTCTTTGGTGTCTATTTTTTTAGGAGCCACCTCGCTAATAGAACTAGCATCTAGTGGCTGGACTTATCTATTTTTAAGTTCCTTCTTTTTGCTTTTTGCACTAAATTTTTTGGGACTAGCCTCTCCAAAAATTCCAGCTGTTTTTTCTCGCTGGCAGGATTGGTTATTATTAAAAGGGCAAACAGCTCAAAAATATTGGTTTTTAAAAATACTACTCGCAGGCACCCTTTTTACACTGACTACCCTTAGTTGCACCTTTCCTTTCATAGGCACTCTTTTGGTAGCATCATCTTATGGCTACTGGTTTTATCCTATTTTAGGTTTAATGATTTTTTCTTTTGTTTTCATTTTTCCTTTACTTCTTTTTTCTATTTTTCCTCAAAAACTCCGTTTTTCGCAAAAAATTTTTGCGGCAAAAAATTTTTGGACAAGGAATATTCAATTCACACTAGGACTTTTATCTCTAGTAGCGGCGGTGCGATTTTTAAACATTGCAGCTGAAGTCTTTGAACGCTCTTTTTTTAGTCGCAATTCTGTTCTTTTATTTTGGATGCTATCTTTACTGACTTGGTTGATTTTTCTGTTTTTTCCCCTTTACAAAAAAAAAAGTTGGCAAGAAAGCTGGCAAGCTGTTTTCAAACCCACCATCGGGCGAGTTATAGCTAGTCTTTTTTGCTTGTTTTCTATTCTTTATCTAGCCCAAGGTTTAGGGGATAAAAGTTTAGGAGGAACTATAGATGCCCAGCTACCTAGTGCTAAAAATGGCTACCTAAAACACAAGAATTTTGTAAGCCGTGAAGAATTGGAAAGCTTAATTTGGCACAACTCCATAGAAAAAGCCTTCCTCGTAGCCCGAGCAGAAAACAAGGCAATTTTTGTGGATTTTAGCGGAAAAAGCTGCACAAACTGCCGTTGGATGGAGCAGAATATTTTCCCTACAAAAGAAGTATTTACAAAATTTAAAAATCATTTTATATTAGTAAGACTTTATACAGATATAGGTGAAGACTCTAAAAAAAATCTAGCTTTACAACAAAATCGTTTTGGCAATGTTGCCCTGCCTTTATATGTTCTGCTGTCAAAAGATGATTTAATCTTAAAACAAAAGGCTGGACTTTTGAAAAAAGAAAAATTTATTGCCTTTTTAACACTATGAAAAAAAACACCCTTTTTAGAGGAGTTTATTTTATTTTGCTTTTAAGCACCGTAGCCATCGTAGGACTACTTTTTATTATCTACGGCAAAGAAAGCGGACAATCCAATACAACAAGCTCAGGATTGCTATCTTACTTTGTGCTACTCAACATTGTTTTAAACACCTCTAGTTCTTTTTGTATTCTGTGTGGCTTGAGAGCAATTCGTCGTAAATCTACTTCAACCCATAAAAAATTTATGCTGCTTGCTTTCACTTTCTCGGCTCTGTTTCTGGTAAGCTATATTTACTACCACTACAATCACGGCTCTACCGCATTTTTGGGGCAAGGTTTTATTCGCCCCATTTATTTTTTTATTTTAATCAGTCACCTGATCCTAGCAGCCATCACCTTACCTGCAGTTTTAGTGACCTTTTACTTCGCTTTTATATCTCAGTTTAAACTGCACACAACAATTTCTAGCTATACGCTTTATGCTTGGCTTTATGTATCTTTGAGTGGTATTGTAATATATGGATTTTTAAAATATTTTAATGGTATCTAATGAACATCATAGAATGCATCCACTGTAAAACAAAATATGCAATCAAACTGCATAAAATTCCTAAGTATCAAAAATTTTTAAAATGTTCCCAATGCCAAGAAAACACTCCCTTCCCTTTTTATTCCCAAAAAGAGCAAGAGTTTGTCATTATGCTGGACACTGCTTGTAGTCAATGCCAAAAAAACTATTCTATTCCTTCGTCTAAATTTGTTGCTCCTTACAGAAAAGCGGTTTGTTCTAATTGTCAAAATCAATTTGAAATTTATTTTTCTAATTATGAAAACCTACTAAAGCTCAATCAAAAAACAGCAAGCTACCTCCATTCGGAGACAGTAGATAAAAAAGAAACATTTGACGAACAAGAAAAAAAAGAATTTCATAAACTCGTAGGGAATGTGCTGAACGCTCCTAAACCGCCAGAAGAGAAAGAATCATTAGAAAGGATATCGGAATGGAAAGAAAAAGTAACAAACAAAGAAGGCGTAGTACCTGCAAATTTAAGGGAGCAAATTTTTCTCTCCAATAGAAAAGTTGAAGAACTGGATAGAGCAGATATTCCAGCACTTGTTTCTAAAGAAGCACAAACACCTGCTGTAAAAAAAAAAGAAAAGTCTAATTTTTTTGTAGGAATAATTATTTTGACTCTATTTATTGTAGTCTTTGTTATTTATATTTATGTGATTAACAGATGAGTTGTTGAAAAAACTAAAAATTTCAGGTATTATAGACTTTTGAATTTGCTTGTCTAGTTTAGCCAAAACAAGCTTATTGCTTGAAATAGGGTCTGGGCTATAGTAAAAGAGTCAGAGGCTCTTTTACATTTCTTTTTTGGATTATACAAGTTTTGTAGTGCCCTGATACCATTATTGTGGCACTACACCATTGAAAAAAATTTTTAACTTGTAGGAATACTGAAGTATTTCAAGAGTTAAAAAAAATTTTCGCACTTTTCTAACCATTTGGCTAGCCGTCACATCAGCGAAATTCAAAGGTCTATATTACAAAAAAGATAAAAGAATGTCCTTACCGTTTACCTCAAAATTTTTCTAAACAAAAATTAATATTTACTAGCACTGAAACAAGAATGCCAAGATTAGGTATATGGATTATGCCTAACAATAAAGATAGCGGAGGAATAGAAAAATTTTATCTAGGTCTAGCAGATAAAATTAATCAAAAATTTATTGAAAAATGTATCCAGCAAGCAACAAAACAAAATTTAACTTCTTTCAAACCGCAACACTTTCAAAAAGCGGTGATGCACACCTATTTTACATGGCAAGACCGACCAGATATGCCATTATACAAGGCTATTGATAAAGTTAAATTGAATTACAATCTACAAATTGCCAAAGATTCTTTAAAAAATGGTAAAAATTGGCTAAAGGAATTATTCAATGAAAAATCTAATACCTCGCAGTAAAAATATTACCCACAAATTTGTTCATTTCCACTTTCCATCTATTTTGAAAATCAATATAGCCTAGCATAATTTTTTTCCTATGATAGATAAAACTTTTATAATAATCAGGTTTTATAGATGGTTGGTCGCAGTAGGGTTGATTTTTTTTGTGGTATCTTGTCTGCCAAACTACCCTGTTAAGACTAACCAAACTAAAGAACAAATTTATATTTGGCAAACGGGGGATAGTTTAGAAAAAATAGCAGCAAAATTTGGAGATTCTGTTTTGGCTGTTAGAAGAAGGAATCATATCTACGAACCAGAGGATCTATACGCTGGATTTAGGCTAGTAGTCATCCCTCAGAAAACTTTAAAGCCGCAAATAAAACAAAAAACAAAACTGAGTTTTATTCGCCCCTCTGCTGGTTCTATCACTTCTGGGTATGGAAAAAGAGGCACTCGCTTTCACTATGGGGTGGATTTTGGGGCAAACAGAGGAAAAAATATTATTGCTGTAGAAGATGGAATAATCATCCAAATAGGCTATAAAACAGGTTATGGTAAATCCATAGAAATTCAGCATCGCAATAATGTCCGCACCATTTATGCCCACCTAAATCAAATTTTAGTTAAAAAAAAAGATATAGTTAAAAAGCAGCAAATAATCGGAATTATGGGAAATACAGGTCGTTCTACAGGCACGCATTTGCATTTTGAAGTGATCGTTAATGGTGAAAACATAAACCCTTTAAAAGTAATACGATAATGCTACGCTGGTTTTTTCATAAAAAAAGGCAATATATTTTAGTTGTTATTTTATTGATATTTTTGCTTTCTTTGCCTAGTTTAAGTATTCTTTTTTACAGCTTTTCTTCCCTAGCGGAATTTCAAAATTTGCCTTTTGCTATTTTTCTGCACTATCTAAAACAAACTCTTTTTTTGTGTTTAGGAGTTTGTTTTTTCTCTGCCTTACTAGGAATCGCTCAAGCCTTGTTTGTAGTTTTTTTTGATTTTAAGGGCAAAAAATTTCTAGAATGGGCTCTGGTGTTGCCCTTTCTATTCCCTCCTTATATTTTAGCTTACCTCTATACAGATTTTTTTGAATACTCTGGGATTTTTCAGAGTTTTTTAAGAGAGCTTTTTGGATGGCAATCCAAAGCGGATTATTGGTTTCCACAGATTAGGGGAATTGGAGGAGCTATTTTTGTATTGACCCTTTCTTTTTATCCTTACTTGTATCTTATTGTTCGTAGTGCAATGTTAAAACAATCTGCTGTTTTATTACAGGCGGGGCAACTTTTGGGATACAATTTTTGGCAAAATTTTTACCGCTTAATTTTACCTATAGTAAAAAAAAGTATTTTTTTAGGCTTGATTGTAATCCTAATTCACTGTCTACACGATTTTGGGGCTGTAGAACATTTTTCGGTTTATACGCTTAGTCTGGGAATTTTTGATCTCTGGCTGAATAGAGGAAATTTGCCTAGTGCGGCTATACTCTCTTCTATGCTAATGGTTTTTTTTCTTTTTGTGGTACTTTTGGAAAATAAAATAAACCCTAAAAACAAAAAAATAGAAGCAGACAATCTTTACACTGGAAAGAAAAAAGAATTTCCACCATACTTGGACTACATTATAGTTAGTATATGTTTTTTGCCCGTTTTTTTTGGCTTCCTATTTCCTGTTGGAATACTATTATTCTATGCTTTTTCTAATTATAGCAGTTTGCTAGAAATAGATTTTTGGGTGGCTCTGCTTAATACTCTTAAAGTAGCTACTTTGGCTACTCTTATTACACTTTGTATAAGTTTCCTATTAGCCTACAACGCCCAAAAAATAGAAAATAAAAAAGTAGATAGTCTAACTACTGCCACAGTTTTAAGCTACGCTTTACCGGGCACCGTCTTATCTATTGGTTTCATTTTGCTTAACCATCAACTAGATCAATGGTTGAACCTGCTTTGGGGAAGTTTTTTTGGGAATAATATAGGTTTAGTCTTTAGCGGGAGTTTGATAACTCTCATTTTTGCCTACGCCATAAAATTTTGTGCCTTATCCCAATCTATTTTTGGAGAATCTTTAACTGGAATCACTCCTTCCCTAGATGCTTCTGGTAGAAATTTAGGCTACCGCAATTTTAGAATTTTAAAAAATATTTATTTACCTATACTGAATAAAGAGATTGTCACTGTTTTTTTAATTTTGTTTGTAGAAATTGTCAGAGAATTGCCGTTGACGTTGATTTTAAGACCGATAGGTTTTGACACATTGGCAATCTATTTGTATCAATTCGCATCGGATGAAATGATAGAAAAAACAGCTGTTGCCTCTCTTTTTATTTTAGCTATTAGCGCTATTCCTGTAGTTTTGATTGGTTATTCTATTAAAAAAAACAAGCATTAGAGTTCTGTTTAGCCTATATTCGTAGCTCAAGTTTAAAAATATGGAACAAAAAGATTTTATCTTTCCAGATGTGGAAAAAATAAAAACCGAAATTGTTGCTGTGGGAGGCAGTTTATCTCCTCGTAGAATTTTGCAAGCCTATAGATCTGGAATTTTTCCTTGGTTTGAAGATGATAATTGTGTTCTGTGGTGGGCTCCCAACAAAAGAATGGTAGTCCGTCCAGAGAATGTAAAAATTTCTGCAAGTCTTTTACGGACACTAAAAAAAGAAAACTACTCTGTGAAAATAGATGAAAACTTTTCTGATGTTATTCAATACTGCACCACTGTGAATAGAAAAAATCAAACCGGTAGCTGGATTACAGCGGGTATGAAAAAAGCCTATAATAAACTGCACCAAATGGGATACGCCCACTCGGTAGAAATTCACCAAGCAGGGAAATTGGTGAGTGGACTTTATGGTTTAGCAATAGGAAAAATTTTCTGCGGAGAGTCTATGTTTAGTTTAGAGAATAGTTCAAAAATAGCTTTTATTTTTCTCTCTTTGTTACTTAAAAAACAAAAATATCACTGGATTGACTGCCAAGTTTATACCTCACACATGGAATCCCTTGGAGCAAAACTGATTTCTAAAAAGAATTTTCAAAAGGATCTTCGTAAAGCTCTAGAATATCCTGACGATAGAAAAAACTGGTCTGTTTATGCTAATCAGAATTTAATTGCAGAAACAATAGCCTAATTCAAAGGTCTCATCTAATTAAGAAAATAAATAAAAAAAATGAGTAAAATAAAATTTACTAAAATACACAGTGCTGGAAATCATTATGTATATTTATTTACTGATCCATTATACGCAAAAAATACTTTAACCTCCGAATACTTATCCCCCAAATATTTAGCCCAGCTTGCTGTCAAAATCAGTCATCCAAAATACGGTGTAGGCAGCGATGGTTTAGTATTACTCGCCAAAGGAAACCAGACAAAAATCAAAATGAGAATGTTTAATGCAGACGGTAGCGAATCTGCTATGTGCGGTAATGCAATCTGCTCTGTTGCTAAACTTCTTTATGAAAGAGGCATAGAAAAAAAATCAGAATTTTCTATAGAATTAGGAAATTCTAGCTACCCCGTAAAACTATGGTTTGATAAAGTGCAAAAAATAAAAAAGGTCACCGTGCAGATCGGGGCTCCCGATTTAGAAATGAAAGACTTTGTTAATCCAGGGCTACTCAAAAAACGACAGATAAAAAAGCAACGGACTTGGATAGAACACGATTTTTCCCATTTTTTTAAAGAATCTTTGGCAATAAAATCTAAAATGCAGCACTTTAAAGGCACACTTGTATCTTTCAATAATCCGCATCTAGTTATTTTTTGCGAAGATATTGATAAAATACCACTCAAAGATTGGGGAGCTGAGATAGAAAGAAATGCTTTATTTCCTCAAGGAATAAATATAGAATTCGTTCAAAAAATAAATTCCAAAGAAGTCAGGCAAAGAACGTGGGAAAGAGGCAGCGGTGAAACTTGGGCTTGCGGAAGCGGAGCCTGTGCGGTTTGTGTAGCTGGTTTTTTAAGCAAAAAAACAGAAAATAAAATACTCATTCATCTGCTTGGAGGCGATTTACAAATAGAATGGAAACAAGAAAAACAGCAACAAGAAGATCGGAAACAAGAACAAAGCAATGTCCTACTAACTGGAGAACCTGTAGAGGTTTTTAGTGGCGAATTTATTACTTAGCTCTGTTATCTGAAAATTAATTAGAAAAAATTTTTTACAAGACTTAACTTAGTTTTTAAGGGGTCTTTAAGGGTGAAATTCCCATAAATTTAATCTTTATCAAAAACAGTAATATAAAGCAACATCCAAAGTGAAATTAAAATAATTATAAGACCCATTATGATATTAGGTTCATAATATAGACTTTTGAATTTGCATTCTGTTTAGCCTATGCAACGTTGAAAAAAATTAGCGATTGCTTTGGCTAAACAGAACGCTAATTCAAAGCTATGTAGAAGAAAATACAAATAACGACTACTCACAAAAGAAATGCCCGAGGCCAGACTTGAACTGGCACATCCATAAATGGACGCAAGATTTTAAGTCTTGTGCGTCTACCAAATTCCGCCACTCGGGCATTTCTTTACTCTATAGCCTACTATCTGAAATTTCAAGTTTTTTTAATCTATAGCCTATTATCTGAAATTTCAAGTTTTTTTATTAGACTTTTTCCTATTTTTCGCTTATACTTATTATAAGACTATTGAATTAGGCATTATAGTAAGGCTAGACAAGACAAAAAAAAAATTTAGCTCGCTGTTATACATAAGCATTTTTTCACAAAATGGCAAGAGTTAAAAATTTTTTTAAAACAGCGTATAGCCGAACTAGAATGTCTAATTCAATAGTCCTATTACAAACAACTAACCTACTAAAATAAACTATGAAAAACAGAAAAAAAGGATTGATTATAAAAAAACTACTAGGCACTAAAAAATCTATTTACCCAGTAGTTCCTTTGAGAAATATAATTGTTTTCCCAGATATGACTATGCCTCTTTTTATAGGACGCTCAACTACACTGAAGACCGTAGAGAAAAGTTTATCCACCAATAGTCTATTGGTTGTTGTAGCCCAAAAGACATCCAATATAGAAAAACCTACATCAAAAGATATTTATCAGATCGGAACTTTAGGAAAAATTCTGCAAGTGATGAGACTACCTAATGGCAATATTAAAGTTTTGTTTGAAGCCAGTGAAAGAGTAAAATTATCTAATTTTACAAACCAAAAAGGCTCTTTTCAAGCAGAAATCAAAATTTTGAACTCCATAGAAAAAATGGACGCTAAGAGTAAAGAATTGAGGCGAGGTATTTTGCAACACTTACCCCAATACTTAGGTAGAAAAACAAAAACTAGAGAAATTTTGGAGCTTTTAGAAAAATTAAAAACACAACCTTCTCATTTTTGTGATTTTTTAATTTCTATCCTAAATATAGATTTTGAGAAAAGACAAGAAATGCTAGCAGAATTGAATGTTCGCAAAAGATTGGAGACTGTTTTTGATTGTTTAGCAAAAGAAGAAGAAAATCATAACATTGATTTTAAGATCAAGGAGAGAATGCAAAACCAAGTTAATAAAAACCACAAAGAGCATTATTTGAACGAGCAAATGAAGGCAATCAAAAAAGAGCTGGGGGAAGAAGACAAAAATGAAATGGATAAGTATAAAAAGAAAATTAAAGAAGCTCAGCTTCCTAAAAAAGTTCAGGAAGTGGTAGATGAGGAATTGAAAAAAATAGCTTCAATACACCCTTTTTCTGCAGAATCTAATATTGTCAGAAACTATGTTGAGTGGATACTTCAAATTCCATGGCACGCAAAAACAAAAGATACTTACAACTTAAAGAATGCAGAAAAAATACTTAATCTTCGTCATTATGGTTTAGAGAAGGTAAAAGAAAGAATTATAGAATTTGTTGCAGTCACTAAAATGGTTGGTAAATTAAGAGGTCCCCTACTGTGTCTCGTGGGTCCACCGGGAGTTGGGAAGAGCTCTTTAGCAAAAGCAGTAGCTGAGACTCTCAATAGAAAATTTGCTCGTATTAGTTTAGGAGGAATCAGAGATGAAGCAGAAATTAGAGGACACCGTCGCACTTACATAGGAGCTATGCCGGGAAAAATTATTCAAACAATGAAAAAAACAGGAACCAAAAACCCTTTAATCCTTTTAGACGAGGTAGATAAAATGAGTACAAATTATATGGGAGATCCTGCTGCTGCTTTATTGGAAGTATTAGACCCTGAACAAAACAATAGTTTCATGGATCACTATCTAGATTTAGAATACGATTTATCCGAAGTGCTTTTTTTGTGCACTGCAAACGATATTCAAAACATTCCATTGCCCTTACAGGATAGAATGGAAGTGATTCATTTAAGTGGGTATACAGAGCTAGAGAAAAAACAGATTTTCCAAAAACACCTGCTGATGAGACAATTAAAAGAAAGCGGACTAAATAAAAAACAAGTGTCTTTTGAAAAAAATGCTATCTTAGAAATTATCCAAAAATACACAAAAGAAGCTGGGATTCGGGAATTGGAAAGATGCTTGGCAAAGATATGTAGAAAAATTGTAAAAAATATCATTGAAGAAAAACAAATTAAAGATAAGGTTGTAGTCAATTCTAAAAAAGTGCGCGAATTTCTAGGAGTAGATAAATATCAATTTGGTAAAAAGAATCTAAAAAGTTTGGTAGGAGTAGCTACTGGATTGGCTTGGACTGTTTACGGTGGAGATTTATTAGACATAGAAGTATCCTGTATGAAAGGAAAAGCTAATATCTATCTGACGGGAAAACTAGGAGAAGTAATGCAGGAATCTGCTAAAGCTGCTTTGAGTTTTGTCAAAACCAACGCAAATAATTTAGGAATTTATTCCGATATTTTTCAAGGATTGGATATCCATGTACATGTTCCAGAAGGAGCCATCCCCAAAGATGGACCTTCAGCTGGAATCACTCTAACTTCTGCTTTAGTTTCCAACTTAACTGGTATTCCTATCCGTCACAATATTGCAATGACTGGAGAAATTTCACTACACGGCAGGGTTTTAGAAATAGGAGGTTTAAAGGAAAAACTGTTAGCCGCTAAAAGGAGTGGTATTCGCGAAGTGGTTGTTCCTATTGGAAACCAAAAACACTTAGAAGAAATACCTGAAAAAATTCTTGAAGGAATGAAAATTCACCTCGTTGAAACTATCTGGACTGTTTTAAAAATTGTCTTATTGCGTATGCCACAAATAGTAAACGATAGTGATATTACAGGCGAGGATAAAGAAAAAGAAATTTCCAATGTATTGAAAAAAAGCTCTTTATTAGAATTGGAAAGTCTACCCGAAGAGAAACTTTGAGACAAGTTTAGACTGCTTTCATTTTTGTTTCTAAAAATTTTAGCAGTTGCTCCATTCCTCCATCAAATAAGGCTGGTAGTTTGAAATCACTCACTTGGGCTAGTTTTTTGCTCTCTTTTCCGACTACAATTCCCATTCCAGCGTCTCTAATCATTTCATAATCATTGTCTTGATCTCCTACAGCTATTATTTCCGATAGATCTAAACCGTCTTCTTTTGCAATATGAAAAATACCTCTACTTTTACTAATATCGGAATGCAAAATCTCTATGTGATTCAAATGAGTGCGTAGAAATTTTACTTTAAAGTCTCTCAGTAAACTATTTTGGAGCTGCTGAATTTTTTCAGCAGATTCAAAAAAAACAATTTTTACTACTCCAGAAAAATCTAGATTTTCAAAATTTTGAACTACTTCTCCTTCTATAAAATGCTCACCTTCTCCTGGCCATCGCTTGAAATTAGATTTGATAACTCTAGAATCTGCAAAGTGAATCTTAAAAGATAAATCTTGTTTTTTGTGGGATTGAATTAAATGGGTAATAAACTCTTTTTCTATCACCTCTAATATTTTAAATGTTTTATCGTAGTTAAGGACAACAGAGCCGTTATGCACCACCACTTTTTCTCGGATTTGGAGCAGCTCTAAGAATTTTTTTGCACTATCTTGACTACGGCCTGTAGCAATAGAAATACGCAGTCCTAGTTTTTGAATTTTTTTAACAGCGGATATAATCCGAGGAGATAACAAAAAATTATGATCCACTAATGTGCCATCTAAATCAAAAAAAATAATTTTCCACTTCATTGATTAATATGCTAAAAGTCTTTTTCTCTCATTATCAGGCATATTTTCTATTATTTTTTGTGCTATGACTACTGTTTCTTGAGGAGATACATTTCTAATTTCTTCTATTGTGATTTTTTTATTATGAATTCCCCACCTTAATGCTTCAGAAATAATTTTTCTCTGACTGTTTGCTTGCTCTGGTGAGATATCTTGTTGAGCTGAACTTTCTCTTGCTGCCCTTTCTTGTGCCGTGAATGGTTGATTCTGGGGAGAAATATTTTGAGGAGAGACAAAATTTGAAGACTGGGGAGAAATATTTTGAGGAGAGACAAAATTTGGAGACTGGGGAGGGATACCTTGAGG
This sequence comes from bacterium, assembly GCA_965216635.1. Taxonomy (GTDB): domain Bacteria; phylum SAR324; class SAR324; order XYD2-FULL-50-16. Next base: position 387,984 of record OZ244188.1, on the reverse strand, counting down.
AGAGACAAAATTTGGAGAGGGAGTTTCTGTTTTCAAATCGTGAGATAAATCTGCAGAAAAATCATCTTCCATTTTTTCTATTTTCTTGATTCCTCGTAGCAAAAAAATAGCATCTAAAACTCTTTGAATTTCATTCTCTGGTAGATCTTCTAAAGAAATTATGTATTGAGACATTGACTTAAAAAGGTATAAAAAAAAGGCTATATCTTTCTAAAGATATAGCCTCCTTAAAGAAAAAATTAGAAAGCTAAAGAAACTTTTGAATTATTGAACCTATTACCCTCGTCCACTAAATTCAAAAGTCCCCTTAAAAGTATTATTTCGCTGCTTTAGCGTAATTCCTATTTACAGTTTTACCATAATCAGACAATACTGCATCAATCTTTCCTTCTTTTTTCAAGAATTTAGAAGTTTCAAGTAATGCTTTCGCAACACCACCTCTTTTACCTCCACCTAACCATTTTTTAGAGAGTTGCTCTTTTACGGTTAAGAAACGAAGCTTTTTTAACACTACTGGAACCTCTGATGGCTTAGCACCAGATAATCTAGCTATATTTTTTGCTACTTTAGACTCTGCAGACCAAGCACTAGGGTTAGCCAAATAAGCTTTATTTTCCGCATCTAATACTTTAATGAAAGCAACCACGAAGTCTTTATTATTCGCTCCCCAGCTTTTATTCACTAAAATACCATCAAAAGTAGCCTTACCTTTAGCACTCAATTCACCAGAAGTAACTAATGTTTTTCCAGTTTTCTGAATTGTACCCAAAGCTGGATCCCAAACAAAAGCGGCATCTATATCACCCCTTGCCCAAGCAGCAGCAATCGCTGGGGGCTGAATGTTTAAGATTTCCACATCTTTAGGATTTACTCTGTTTAGTTCTAAAGCGAACAAAAGATGGAAATGAGTAGTAGAGACAAAAGGCACTCCTACTTTCTTTCCTACCAAATCCTTAACGCTATTTACACCAGAACCATTTCTAGCAACTAATGCTTCTGCGGCTCCAATATCATCTAGGATGTAAAACAACTCAATGTCTAACCCTCTACTAATACCAGCAGCTGCAGGACTAGAACCAGCTACAGCAATTTTTACAGAACCTGAAGCTAGTGTTCTAATAGCATCTCCTCCTGATGGAGATTTGACCCATTTAATTTTGTAGCCAGTAGCTTTTTCAAGCTTTTTTTCAGCTATAACATTTAAAAGGGGACCAACAATAGGTTGATAACCCAAAGATACTTTTTCTGCCAAAGCACTTCCAGTACCTATAACCAAAGCTGTTGTAATAAACAGACTTTGTATTAACCATTTTCTCATAATTTTGAAATTGAAAGATTAAAATGATGATTGGTTTTTTAAAAATAAAAAAACCAATCTAATTAAAAAGTTGTTCTTATAGACCTTTGAATTTGCATTATGTGACGGCTAGGCAAGGCGAAAAAAATTTTTAGCTCGTGGAATATCGTAGTGCCACAATAACGGGACCAGGCACTACAAAACTTGCATAATCCCAAAAAGAAATGTAAAAGAGCCCGTGGCTCTTTTACTATAACCCTTATGAAATAGATAGCAAAAGAAAAGTATTTCAAGAGTTAAAAATTTTTTTCAACGCTGCATAGGCTAAACAGAATGTAAATTCAAAAGTCTATCTTATGCAAAACAACTACTACCTTGAACTATACCAAAAAAAATACAAATTCAAGATTTATTTTAGACCCTACCTCTCCAGGGCACTAAAACTTTTTCTAAATGTCTTATTAAAATATCTAATCCATAGGCAATGATTCCAATCACTACAATACCTACAATAACCACATCGGTTGCTAAAAAATCGGACGCACTAAGAATCATCTGCCCTAAACCTGTTCTTGCTGCTACCAGTTCTGCAGCCACCAAGGTTGTCCAACCAAAACCGATTGCAATTCTAACCCCTGTAATGATTTCTGGCATAGCTCCTTTAAAAATCACTTGAGTCAATACTTGAAATTTTGTAGCCCCCATACTATAAGCAGCGTGAATTTGCTCTATAGAAACAGATTTCACCCCAGCCTTTGTATTGATCACTAGAGGAGCGAAAACCGCCAAAAAAATCACTAGAATTTTTTGAAAATCTTCAATTCCGAACCAAAGCACAGTTAAAGGTATATAAGCCAAAGGTGGAATAGCTCGATAAAATTCTATCGGTGGATCCCAAACTCCTCTAAAATAACGGTTAACCCCCATCATAAGTCCTGTAGGAATTCCCAGTATCAACCCAAAGAAAAGGGCTACTCCTACTCTATAAAGACTTATCAAAGTATGAGTAATAATCGTTCCTTCTGCGTATTCTTCTCCACGAAAAGTTAGATCTATAAACTTATAGAAGATCGTTTCAGGAGCTGGCAAAAAAAGTGGTTTGATGAATCCCGTAGATGTAACTACTTCCCAAAGAGTCAACAAAACAACAACAATCGCAATATTCAAAAACAGACTATCTCCATCCCCAGGTACCCCATAAGAGGAAACTATCTTACTTTTTCTTTTAAATATACCCATGATTACCTCGTTTTCATAATTAATTGTAATATTTTTTCTCTCATTTCAATAAAATCCGTAGAAGATTTTACTTTACGAGCGTCTTTACATTCCAAATAGCGATGGCAAAAATCCATCTTCAATTCTTCCACTATTCTACCAGGTCTCGGAGAGAGAACCAAAAGCCTTGTAGCCATAAAAATAGCTTCTTCTATGCTATGCGTTATGAAGAATACAAGTTTTTGTGTTTTTTTCCAAACCTGTAGAATCAGCTCTTGAACACTTTCTCTTGTGAATTGATCCAATGCTCCTAATGGCTCATCCATCAGCAAAATTTTCGGATCCGAACAAACAGCCCTTGCGATTCCTACCCTTTGTTGCATTCCCCCAGAAAGCTCATAAATTTTCTTATAGGCGAAGTCTTGCAAGCCTACAAGGGCTAGTTTTTCTAAACCTATTTTTATTCTTTCTTCATCAGAAACACTCTTTTTCATTTTCATACCTAAAGTAGTGTTATCTACTACATTCATCCAAGGTAGGAGTGAGCTCTTTCCTTTATTAAGTTTTAACCCAAAAGTAGCATTCTCCACTACATTCAACCATGGCATAAGAGCGTGTTTTTGAAAAACAACTCCCCTATCCGAATCGGGACGGACAATTTCCTCATCATCCAAAAACAAATTCCCTGAAGTAGGTTTAATAAAACCAGCTATAAGATTAAGCAACGTTGTCTTACCACAACCAGATTCCCCAATAGCCACCACAAATTCATTATCTTTCATGGTTAAATTCACACTTTTTAAAGCGTGAACACTACCGTCTGCTTTTGTAGGAAAAACAACACTGGCGTCTTTAATTTCTAATTTCAATTTTTACCTCTTTTACTAAGTTAGTATTATAAAAAACGAGATTATCGTCTAAAAAACAAGATCATCGTCTAAAAAACAATAATTTCACTAAAAAGTCATCAACCTAATGCAGAGCGAAAAACATCACAGATTTCATCTATATGCTCTTTCTTGGAGACAAGCGGAGGAGCTATTGTAACTGTATCTCCCGTAAATTTTGCGTGCAATCCCGCTTGAAATAATTTTTTCGTTCCTTCCATACCAAATGCACCCGGTTTACCTACTGGATTAAACTCTAAACCAGCCAGCATACCAATCACACGAACATCTTTGATATTAGGCAAATCTTTTAAATCGTGCATTTTCTCTTCAAAATAAGGAGAAAGAGATTCTACATTAGCCGAAACATTGTCTTCTTCAAACAATTCTAAAACTTTTATAGCCGCAGCACAAGCAGCAGGATGTCCAGAATAGGTATAACCGTGAAAAAATTCAATAGCCCCCCCACCTTTTTCAATGATTTTGTCGTAAATTCCCTGTCTACAAGCTGTAGCACCCATAGGAATAGCAGCATTAGTCAGAGCCTTTGCCATAGTCATAATATCGGGTACAACATCAAAAGTTTCTGAAGCAAACATTTTCCCAATCCTATAAAACCCCGTAATCACTTCATCAAAAACTAGTAAAATACCATATTTATCACAAATTTCTCTTAAAATTTTAAGATAACCTTTAGGAGGTATTAATACTCCAGTAGAGCCAGCGACTGGTTCTACAAAAACTGCAGAAATATTTTTCGCTCCAATAATATTTACAATTTTTTCTAGCTCATAAGCAGTTTCTGCTCCAGTTTCTGGCAATCCTTTTTTGAATAGCTCTTTTCCAGTCCAAGTTTGAGACAAAAAAGAAACAGGAATAGTGATTCCAGAGAAAGCTTCTCTGTTTTTTGTAATTCCAGCTAAAGAAGTTCCTCCAATATTGATGCCGTGGTAGGCTCTATGACGGCTAACTAAATGGGTTCTACTAGATTCTCCATTAGCTCTATGATAAGCTGTTGCTAGTTTAATTGCAGTATCTATAGCTCCAGAACCAGAATTAGAAAAAAACACAGAATTAATATCACTCGGTAATTTAGCAGTTAATTTTTCAGCCAACTCAAAAGATCTGGTGTGAGCTGAATTAAAAGGAGCGGCGTAGTCTAGCGTATTCATTTGCTCGGCCACAGCATCTGTGATTTCACGGCGGCAGTGTCCTAAAGCTACACAAAACAAACCCGATGAGGCGTCTATGATTTTACGGTCATCTTCGCTCCAAAGATAAACTCCTTCTGCTTTAGTAAAAATACGAGGATTATCTTTAAAGTCTTTATTGGCAGTGAAGGGCATCCAAAAATTTTCTAATTGTTTCATTGTGTCTATAATTGTTTTGTTAAAATTCTAATAAAAAATCACACCGTCTAATAAAAAATTACACTGTCTAATAAAAAATTACACTGTTCTTTAAAAAAAAACAAGCATTTTATATTAAAAATAGCAAAATTTTATATTCGCTTCTCAATTTAAACCTAATTTATACTAATTCACAAATAAAATCCACCAAATAGCAAAATTTTATATTCGCTTCTCAATTTAAACCTAATTTATACTAATTCACAAATAAAATCTACCAAATAGCAAAATTTTATATTCGCTTCTCAATTTAAACCTAATTTATACTAATTCACAAATAAAATCCACCACTACTTAGAGTGGTGAACATATTTCTTATACCTATCTAAATAACGAACAGGTTTTTTCAAAGCATCTCTACGGAAAGGCTCACCTAACTCACGATTTACCATAATTTGTAAAACTGTAGGTTTTTGCGATGCGATAGCACTTTTCAAAGCATCCCCTACTTGGTCTGGAGCATCTACCGTAATTCCATTAGCTCCAGCGGCTTTGGCTATTTGTGCAAAATCAGGGTTTTCCAAGTTACTACCCACAAACCTATCCCCATAATAATCAATTTGATTTTTCTTTTCTGCTCCCCATTGTTTGTTGTTAAACAAACAAACCACTACTGGAATATTTTGTCTGACGCAAGTAATAGTCTCATTAAGACTAATTCCCCAAGCCCCGTCGCCTACATAGGCAATAGCTGGTCTATCAGGAGCCGCCATTTTTGCTCCCATAGCTACTGGAAAAGCATAACCGCAATTTCCAAAGCTCATAGCCGCTAAAAAGCTATCTGGTTTTTTAAACCTCAAATAAGAATTAGAAATGGAGCAAATATTACCAATATCAGTAGATACCATAGCATTCTCAGGCATAGCAGATTCCAATTCTCGCAAAGCCCTTTTAGGAGCCATAGGAGCATCATCTACCATAGATTCCTTGTTTAATTGAGCTTCCCAATCTACTTTGGAGAGATTCATCTGCTTCATTCTTTCTTCTTTATTGGACATACAAGCTACTTGCTCTCCTTCTTTTAGGCGAGAAAGCATTTCTTTCGCAGCAAGCTTCACATCCCCTAAAATACCAACTTCCACTTCTCTAACCAAACCCAAAACTCTGTGATTGCTATCTACTTGGATTGTTTTGGCATTTTTGGGCCAATAATCAAAACCATACTGAGGTAAAGTTCCAAAAGGACCCATCCTACTTCCCATAGCCAAAACCACGTCCGCTTGGCTGATCATTTTCATTCCCGCCATAGAGCCGTAATAACCCAGAGAACCACACATCAAAGGATGGTCGCAAGGAAAACAATCGTTGTGTAGGTAAGAAGTAACCACAGGCGCCGCTAAAAATTCAGCCAAAGCCTTAATTTCTGCTACACCGCCAGACATCCCTACCCCGCCTCCAGAAATAATTACTGGATTTTTTGCTTGTTTTATAATCTCTACCGCTTTTTGAATACTTTCCACACCACCAAAGCCCATTTCAATTTCTTGAGGTTTGCGCAATTCAGTTTCAATTTCACCATAAAAATAGTCACGAGGAATATTTATCTGCACAGGTCCCCTTTCAAACTTAGCCAAAGTAAAAGCGCGGTGCGTCAACTCAGCAATTCTATCAGGGCGGTTAATATGAGTCTGATAAGTCGTGATCTCAGAAAAAATAGGCATTTGACTGGTTTCTTGAAAACCCCCTAAACCTATACCTTTACTGCCCGTTTCTGGAGTAATCATCACTACTGGAGAATGAGCCCAATAAGCCGCTGCAATAGCGGTCACAAAATTAGTAATACCAGGTCCGTTTTGAGCAATACAAACCCCGTGTTTATGACTAATTCTAGCATAACCATCCGCCATGTGAGCGGCTCCTTGTTCGTGGGCTACTGGAATAAACTTAATTCCAGCTCCCTCAAAAATATCTAAAGCATCCATATAAGCAGAGCCCACAATACCAAAAACATACTTTACATCGTGGTTTCGCAGGGTTTCTACTAGTGCTTCACTAGGTGTTATTTTTTGCATCTATCTATATTAGTTGATAAATAAAGTTATAGACTTTTGAATTTGCCAAATAGGACAAAACCAGCTGTTTAGCCTAGCCGTCACATAGCGCAAATTTAAAAGGTCTATTTCATTTTAAAAAGGCTCCCCGAGCAAGACTTGAACTTGCGACATAGTGGTTAACAGCCACTCGCTCTACCAACTGAGCTATCGGGGAAACTATAAAACTAAGACCTGTAAATAAAACATCACAAGTCCTACTCCAAATAAGTATACTTTTTTTTTAAAAAATAGCAATAAAATAAAAAAAACTACAAATTTATCTTTTTTTTATTTGCTTTTTTATTTTTTTTATGCCATATTTTATTTGATTTCATTTCATTAACCTAAAATTGACATAAACTATGAACGGATTATCAAAAAGAACGTTAAAAACGCCTCTTAAAAATTATAAGACAAAAGTAGCTCAGTCTAACCAATGGGCTAATCAATGGGCTGGTTTTCAATGGGCTGGTTTTCAACGGGCGAGTTTTCGTGGGGCGTTATTGCTAGGTGCGGTTTTGTTGAGTTTGCTATTTGTAGGTAATCTGCAAGCACAGAGCAGCGCTAGCACAAAACAGGGATTTTTTGCTGGTTTTGTCTATCTAAATGGTTTTAAAGTAGATACCACAAAAAAGGTCACCACAAATAGCACAACCACAGGAAACGTTATAACAGGCTATAGAATCACTGGCTCTTCAGACGCAACTTCTATAGTCACAACCGGTGGGAATCCTTATTGGGATGATGGTGATCTAGAAAATCCAAATCTAACAGGTCCTACAAGGCTTGCAGTGTATGCTTTACTATCAGCAAACTGTGAAAGTGGCGCAATAAATGATGTAAATAATGAAAATACTATAGACGCAATTATATTTGCGTCTTTTACTGAAGGCAAAAAGCCAACCGAAGCTTCGCTTGATTCTGGTGATGCTACTGTAAACACTGGAGGAAATCTTTCAACAGGAAAAAACACTGGAACAACATCTGTTTGTTTTAGCTACTTTTTCGGAGATGATTCCGACGATAGGAACTCTATTACTCTTTCTGCTTATAAGGGGGTATCTGACGATTCAGAACCAACTCCAACTGCTGTAATTGCGGCTCCAAGAACAATCACTAGTAGCAAGAGCGATCAACTTTCTGGTATTGGTCTGCAATTCGGCTTTAGGTGGGAAAAATGGAGAGCCTCCTTGACTCACTTTACTGGCAAGGGAGGAGATAACGAGCTCGCCAATACGCTAGTTATGGCGGATTATTTTGTAAACAAGGGTCTTTTTGTAGGAGGCGGTCTAGCGAGTATGAAGCTTACCAATGGTTCTACCAGCGCCTCTGCCACAAGTCCCGCGATTCAGATCGGCTATAAGCGAAACTTGACCTCCAACCTATCGCTTAATTTTGGCTTGACGAAGTATATCTCGGGTGTTTCTCTAAAAAGTAGAGCTACTCCTCCTCCTACTATTACTACTACTCCTATTACTACTACTCCCATGGTGTTACGCTCTTTTGAAGAAACACAGACTTCTGAACCCGGTGATTCAGCTACGATAGGACTAGCCCAAACATTGTATGTTGTTAACTCTGTCGGCATGGGAGGAGCATTTGAGTATAGTAAATATAGAGATAACAAAGACCAGAGAATACAAGTAACTCAATTCCGCAGCAGAACTGTATATATAAACAAAATCCAGATTCCAGCAGGATCAGAAACACAGACAACCACAACCACAGAAACAGATGCCGAACTCAAAGCACCACTCGTCATCAGCCTCTCCTTCCATTTGAGTTTTTAGGACATTCTGTAGGAGCACCGAATCACCTCTAAAAAGGAAGTGAACTCTCGGTGCCCCTCAAAAAAATACCTCCCCGTCAAAACCCACTAAAAACAAAATTGCAGGGGACATTTTTTTTGCTCCAAATGGTTGACTAAGCAACCATTTTGGGTAAAAATGTGTCCCCGCCAAAAACACCCAAAAAAACAAAATTGCAAGGGACATTTTTTTAATTTTTTCCCTATAATCTTTTTATTTTTTTGACTTGACTTCACTAGAATAGTTTGCTAAAATGAAAAAACCAGAATAAAAACCTTATAAAAGTAAAATGTTAAGAACAACTACAGCACAAAAATTCACTTCTACCAAAATCTACGATCTTTTGATTGGACTAGGTGCAGAAAAAAAGAGCGCAGAGATTGCTATTGGAGAGTTTGTAGAACTGGTCCCAAAAGCTTTGGCTTCTAGTGCTGCAGAAGCGGGTTTGGATACCACTCTTCCTACGGACAAAGGAGATATCTGGAGATTGGAATCCATCATTTCAGACAACAAGAACGATACAGACATAAAACTGAAAGAAATTGAGGGAAAAATAATAGAAAGCAAAAGCGACCTAGAAAAAACTATAGCAAAAATCGAAAGCAACCTAAAAGAAACTATAGCAAAAAACAAAAGCGCTACCGATTTGAAAATAGAAAAGATGAGAACAGAAGCAGCAAAAAACAAAAGCGACCTAAAAGAAACTATAGCAAAAAACAAAAGCGATACCGATTTAAAAATAGAAAGGATGAGAACAGAAGCAGAAAAAAACAAAAATACTTTGTTATTTTGGGGGGTGTCAGTCCAGCTAGCAGTTGGTGGGTTGGTTGTGACTATTTTACAACTTTTACAAAATTAGAGACTGTTTGAGACCTTTGAATTAGCAATGGGAAAAAAAATACTACTACCCGAACTAACATCTAAAAAGAAAAACTGGAATGTGAAACTATCCTTTCGTATGTTCCAGCGCCCTATCCTTCTTTCTCAGTTGCTAGATTTTGAAGAAAACAGCCCTATTATCTCTCAACCAGCCGACCAAGAAATAGATATTTGTGTGGCAGATAGGGTGGTTGCTAGAGGAGTTTTTGCTGTGAAAGATAGTAGTTACAGTATCAAAATCACCCAGATTTTATGAGATGGCGCTAGACAACATTTTTAAAGTAGGTCTGCTGACAGTAAGCGATAGAGCTTACAAAAAAGAATACGAGGATCTAAGCGGTCCTGCTATGAAAAAATGGTTACAAAAGGCTGTTCTCTGTAAGTTTGAGATTTTACAGAAAATTTTACCAGACGAGCAAAAACCAATAGAAAAAATTCTATGCAGCTGGGCAGACAAAGAAAAATGTCATTTGATTCTAACAAGCGGAGGCACAGGTCCTGCTCCTAGGGATATAACGCCTGAAGCTACTTTGGCTATTGCTGATAAGGTAATGGTTGGTTTTGGTGAGAAGATGAGAGCCATTAGTCTAAAATATGTGCCTACCGCTATTTTATCGCGTCAGGTAGCTGTAATTCGTAAAAATTGCCTCATTGTAAATCTACCGGGAAGACCTCGTTCTATTTCTGAGACGTTAGATAATCTTTTTGAAGCTATCCCTTATTGCTTAGAGTTGATTGGAGCTCCTCGTATAAAAACAGAAGAGTCTATCGTGAAAGCCTATTTTCCACCTAATCATTGACATTCTGTTTGATCTGTGTAATATTGTCTTAATATTACTATAAACTACGATGCGAATACTTATTTTTGTTGCTTGTCTTGTTATTTGGCTTGGTAATTTGAATTTTAATCTGATTGCTAAAGAAGAGGTTACGCTACGGCTAAAAGGAATCAATCAATCCAGCGATCTAAATCTATTTACACATTTTATTTTAGAGAACAAGGATTTGGTAAAAACCTATATTCCAACTAGGTATTTTGCTGATGAATATATCTATAAGCTACAATTAAAAGTAGCTTTGAGTTCTTTTTTGAATTTTTTATTGGAGCCTAAACAAAATTTTTCCTTGCTAGTTCTTTTAAATCCTAAAAATAAACTGGAGATAATTTTTAGTCCTGAAGATTCTGTTAGCTCCAATCACCCTATTCCTTTTGAAGATGTTGATTTAGAAATAGAAATAAGAAATGCGCTAGAGACGACCCAAGAGTATTTTTTATGGTATCCAAAATTTCAAGAAAAAGAGAACAACAACAATCTGTTATCCTATAATCCTATTGGTGCAAATTTGAAAGTTTTTGCCACTCTCAATGGCAGTGGAGATAAAGATTTTTATTCTATTGATACAACAAATAAAAAAAAATGGAATTTGGAAATTATTATTCTTAATAAAAGTAATTTAAAACCCGTTTTGAGACTATTGGATAAAACCGCAAACTTAATCAAACAAATTCCTTTAAAGACAACGAAAAAGAGGCTTGTTTTTCGTTTTTCTGTGCCTCAAAAAAGTTCGTTGATTTTTATTGAAATAGCCGATGATACTGGAACTAGTATTCCTTTTTTGAATAAAATTGTAAATACAAATTACATTTTTTCTGTTTTTTAAATGAAAGCCTTTACTTTTAATAAAAGCCTTGCCACTAATTTGATCGCAGGGTTGTGTTTTTTAGGAAGTTTTCTTCTGATGGGAAACCTTGCTTCTTTGGTTAGAATTTCAGCACTTTTTTCGCTTTCAGGCGCTCTTACCAACTGGTTAGCGGTTTATATGTTATTTGAAAAAATTCCTTTTTTGTTTGGTAGTGGTATTATTCCTAACAAATTTGAAGTATTTAAAAAAGCCGTTAAAAATATGATACTAGAAAATTTTTTTAGTGAGAAAAATTTTCTAGATTTAAAAAACTCACCTAATTTAAAACAAAAAATAGAAAATATGATAGACGCTGAAAAATTATTTGACAAGCTAATAGAAAAAATTCAACAGTCTAACACTGCTGGAAATTTTCTGTTTGCGCTTGGTGGAAACGCTATTTTGGAAAATTTTAGGATACCTTTTGTAACTAGTGTAAATAAAGAACTAAAAAAAAAAAATATCGCAGATATGCTTTTCGCAAAAGATAACTACCCTGATTTTTTAAAATCTATTCAGTTTATTATTCAAAGCGAACTTGAAAAATTAACCCCTCAAAAAGTGAAAGAATTAGTAGAAAATATTATCCGAGAACACTTAGGCTGGTTGGTTGTATGGGGAGGAGTTTTTGGAGGGCTGATTGGGCTCGTAACTGGTTTATTAATATGAATGATAAAAATTTTAAGATAAAAAGACTCGTGCTTGTAGGTGCTGGAGACGCCCATTTACATATTTTACAAAAGTTTGAAAATAAACCGTTTTCTCACTTACAAATCTATTTTATTTCTGATTCTTTTTACAAAACTCATAACAGAATGCTACCTGGCTATATTGCAGGACATTTCAGTTTTACTGAGAGCCATATAGATTTGGTGGCTTTGACAAACAGAGGCGGAATCCATTTCATTTATAACAGTCTAAAAAAAATAGACCCCGTTGAAAAAATTCTTACTTTAGATAATGGAGTGGAAATTTATTACGACTTGCTCTCATTAAATTTAGGTTCTCGTGTGAGTTTGTCTCAACAAATTTCTTCTACAACAGCTATTTCTATAAACCCTCTTACAGAATTTTTTAAAAGTTTAGAGCAACTAATCAATGAAATTACTCAAAAAACTAAAGTTTATCAGTTGGCAATTGTTGGCGCTGAAATAGACGCCATAGAAATAGCGTTAGCAATCCAACATCGCGTATTGGAAGAATTAAACAAAAAAGTAAAGGCACTGGAAACTTTTCAGTTAACTATTTTCACTCCTGAGAATAAAATTTTATCACAATTTAATCCTAGGATTAGAAATATTTTTTCTGCATTTCTTGAAAAAAAAGGAGTTACAGTTTTTACTAACCAGCAGGTGACGAGCGTAGGAAAAGATGAATTAATTTGTGAAAATAAAAATGTTTTTAAAGCAGATAAGGTTCTTTTTTGTACCCAAACAAGTTCTGATGAATGGATTAGAAATAGTAACTTAAAATTGGATAAAAACGAGTTTGTTTGTGTTAACGATTATCTACAATCTGTGTCTTCTTCTGACATTTTTGCTGTAGGTGATATTAAGTCTACTGGGGCTAGTATAGAAAACAAAAATATTCCAAAAGTTCAAGTCTATGCAACAAAACAAGGAATAACGCTTTATAAAAACATTAAGAATTGTTTAAAAGAGAAAAAACTAAAAAAATATATACCTCAAAAATCTTATTTTTATTATGTGTCTACAGGCGATAAATACGCCGTGTTACTTTGGAAAAAATTACACTTAAAAGGGCGTCTGATTTGGAAGTTGAAAACAATAAGGGATAAGAATTTTATCAGAAAATACAACAATACAAATTTTATAGAAAATAAAAATGTAGAAATTAAATCATCTTTTTTTAAAAAAAATAAAACTATTGTTTATCATCAAACGGGACAAACTGTAAAAAAACTAGCTACCGCAAGAGAATTATCTACTAGATTATTGGATCAGAGTTTAGAAAAATTATCGCAACATTTTTCCAGTGAAAATTCTATTTTTTCTGATAAGAAATTTTCTACTACAAATAACTACAGTATAGGTCAAAAAAAATACTTACAATCCATTCATTTTTTGAATGAATGCTTACCAGATCCTTATCTGTTCGGAAAATTGGTAGCCAATCATTGTATCAGCAGTATTTACGCTGGAGGAGGAAAACCTATAAATGCTTTTTCTATTGTTTCTTTAAAAAAAGCTACAGATAATATTGTAAAAGATTCATTTGAAAAAATGCTATTAGGAGCTAACGATATCTTCTCCAAAGATCAAGTGAAAATAATAGGAGGACATAGCCGACAAGGAGAAGAAGAAAATGGGTTGGGTTTTTCTGTGACAGGCACTGCTATAACAAATCCTAAAATAGCAATAGAATACGGACATTCATTAGTTTTAACAAAACCGCTGGGAACTGGAAGTTTATTACTTGCTTTGCAACAAAATAAAATCAAAGGCTCTTGGTATGAAAATTTACTACAACACTTCTTACAGTCCAATAAAACAGCAGCAGAAATTCTAAACAAATCCAGTTACAGTTTTTGTAGCTATGTGGCTGGAAAGGGTTTTTTAGATAGTATTTTTCATAATCTACCTCCGTCTTATCACTTAGAAATTAATGTTCGCAACATGCCTTTTTTAGATGGTTTTGAAGAATTAAATTCTTCTACTAAAGAAGTGAATTTTTCTGAAGAAGAAGTGAATTTTTCTAAAAACAGAATGTCTTTTTTAAAAGATACATCCATAAAATTCAGTAATACTCAATACAACACCTTTTTTGAGCCTCAAACCTGTGGAGGTTTTGTAATCATTTTAGCCTCCAAAAATGCCATAAATTTGGTAAATCAATTGCATGCAGCTGGCTACCATAAAGCTGCAATTGTAGGTAAGCTAAAATTAGCAAGTATGCAGAAGAAAAAAGTAGTAATCCAATAGTCTTTGCGTTCTGTTTAACCTATGCAGATTTGTCTTTTGAAATTTTGCTTGACAAATATGAAAACAAATATCTATCTATCTATATCACCTGTACAGATTATGAAATTTCGTTTCTTATTAGCTGTTTTTTTCTTATTTTTAGTTTCAGGCTGCGGTAGAAAAATAGAACCGACCACGCCAACTGTGCTAAAAGATGATAACTGGCTTGATTCTTACCAAGTTTTTTACCGCGATCCTTTATTGATCGTTCGTGGTAAAATAAAACAAAAATACCTTGCGAGTTTTACTCTTTCAAAAGTAGGAATACAAATATCCTCTAATGGTAAAAATTTTTTAGATTACAAAGAATCTAGCGTATCTAAAAAAGCAATAAAAGATGGTTTTGAAATCACTTATCTTCCCTTTTTAGTAAAAAATTCTTTTTTTCAAGCAGTTTTTTTAGATAATAAAATAGATTATTTTTCTGGTTGGAAAAGAGCCGTTGCTAGCGATAAAGTGCCTCCACAACCAAAGGCAAGTTCGCTTAGGATTCATTTTAAAGTGGATGGAACATCTACTCTATCAGCCTACTTTGCAAACAGAAAAAACTACACAGTGCTAGTTTATGGAGACCAAAGTATTTATCCCATCTATCAGATTGAAGAAGATCAACTTGTTTTTTTATTACCTGACAAACTACAATCCTTAAAACTATTTTATGCAGATGAATTTGGCAATGAATCTGAAGCTTTAGATATCTCCAATAAACTTTGAGAGCTTTGCCAATAGTGAAATCAGACATTCTAGTTCGGCTATTCGGCGTTAAAAAAAAAATTGCCTCTTGAAATACTTTCTTATTGCTATCTATTTCACAAGGACTATAGTAAAAACTCCACTGGAGCTTTTAAATTTCTTTTTAGGGATTATGCAGATTGTGTGGTGTCCCTGCTCCCATTATTGTGGCACTACGATATTTCTGCGAGCTAAATTTTTTGCCTTGCCTAGCTTTCCTATAATGCCTAATTTCATTAATGGCAAAGGTCTCACTTAATGCTAATAAAACTGTGGCAACAAAACCAAAAACAACAATTTTAGTCACCTCCGCTCAAAAACGGGTAGATGCTATTATTCCTAAATTAGAAAAAAGACTGCAAAGAACCTTAACAAAAATCATTTCTCTTCCTTTAATTGAATTGTTTCCTACAAAAGATTGGTATGAATTTGACAACACTACTAAAAATCTACCCTACGTAGATGCTATCATACTCACTAGTCAATACGCAGTAGAATTGTTTTTTCAAAGACTCAAAACCCTTGAGATAAATAAAGCAAACCTACGCGACAAACAATGGATTGCCATAGGAGAACAAACTAGAGCAAAAATCAAAAAAGAATCTTTTATTTCTTTAATGCCTCCAATCCAAAATACAACTGGATTGATAAAATTTTTAGGCTCTATGTATCTAGAAAAAAAAAATTTTTGGTTTCCTTGTTCCAATTTAGCGGGCATAGAATTTAAAGAATTTTTAGAAAAAAAGAAGGCAAAGCTAATGCAACAAACCATCTATTACAACCGTATACCAAAAGGAAGCGAAACTGCTATGTCTCATTATCTAAAAAATGAACCTCCCGATTGGATGCTCTTTAGTAGTCCTTCTACTTTTAGGCATTTACTCTCTATCAGCGATAAACAAAATTTGAAATTCAATGGTAAAATCGCAGCACTTGGAGAAACCACAGCAGAATTTATTCACGAAAAAGGCTATAAAGTGCATAAAATAATTCAAGAAAAAAATATTCTAAAACTGGTATGTAGTATTATTGATAAAGAAAATTGAGTGAAAATTTTATTTTTAAAACTATGAAAATCACAGAATACCTCAAAGAAATCCAAAAAACATACGCTGATGGTGGGACAAAAGAACATAGCTTCCGTTCTCCTTTAGAAACATATCTAAAAGCTTTTTTAAGCGAAACTATTTCTGTTATTCAAGAACCTGAAAAAGATGGTTCTGAATCTCCAGATTTTGATATTTCAAAATCGCAAATCTCTATAGGTAAAATAGAAACTAAAAAACTTGATGCTGATTTAAAAAAACTAGAAAACACTAATCAACTTGTTCGCTATAAAGGAAAATTTGAAAATCTTATTTTCACGAACTACCTAGAATTTATCCACTACAAAAAAGGCAAAAAACGAGACTTTGTGAAAATTGCAGAATTTAAAAACGATAAAATTATTCCCTTACAAAAAAATTTTGATAAATTTACGGAGCTTTTAGAAGATTTTTGTGGTTATGAAGGAAAATCTATCGGCACTCCAAAAAAACTAGCCAAGATAATGGCAAAAAAAACTAAATTTATGGCAACTGCCTTTCAAACAGTTCTTAAACGAGAACTAGCTCATAAAGAACCTGGCTCAACAAAAACACACTTTAATTTTTTCAAAAGTAATCTTATTTATGATATTACAGTAGAGAGATTTGCAAGCGTTTATGCTGAGACCATCACCTATGGTTTATTTGTAGCCCGTATTTATTATAATAAATTTAATAGCAGCAAAAGAGAGAAATTTTCTAGAAACCAAGCCTATGAATACATACCTGAAAATTTTCCTTTCTTAAAAGAGCTTTTTACAAATATTATCCCAAAACTAAAAAATGAAGAAATTAGAGAAGAAGTAGAAGAACTTTGCGAATTTTTTGGAGAAACAGATATAGAAAAGATTTTAGAGGGTATGAAAAGATTGAGGAAACAAGATCAAAGAAATGAAGACCCAGCTATCTATTTTTATGAAGACTTTTTAAAAGAATATAACCCTGCAGAACGGAAAGAAAGAGGAGTTTATTATACTCCAGCACCTGTAGTCAATTTTATTGTGCGAGCAATGGATAGCGTCTTAAAAAACCATTTCAGTCTGCCCGAAGGTATAGCTGATAAGAGTAAAATTACTATTTCAGTCAAAGAAGGCAAGCGAGAGAAAAAAAGAGAATTACACAAGGTGCAACTTTTAGATGTGGCAACTGGCACTGGAAGTTTTCTGGCAGAAGTAATTAAACAAATTTATAAAACATTTCAAGGACAAGCTGGGCTTTGGTCTGGTTATGTAGAAGAGCATTTACTTCCCCGTTTGCACGGGTTTGAAATTTTAATGAGTGCTTATGCAATGTGTCATTTAAAAATAAATTTGCTTTTAAAAGAAACAGGTTATACACAGCTTAACTCTCAACAAAGACTAGGAGTTTATCTCACCAATGCTTTAGAACAACCCAAAGAAAATCAAGATAGGCTTCCTCCAAAGGATTTACTTGAAAAAGAATCTAAAGAAGCAGACCAAATCAAAAGAGAAACTTCTGTAATGGTAGCTTTTGGCAACCCACCTTATCTTCGCCGTAGTAAAAACAAAGGGGAATGGATTCTAAAAAAAATTAAAGAATATAAAGAAAATCTCAATGAAAAAAATATTCAACCTCTTTCAAATGATTATATAAAGTTTATCCGTATGGCAGAGTATTATATTCAAAAAACAGGCGATGGAATTGTAGCTATGATTACTAGCAATTCTTTTCTATACGGACCAACCTATAGACAGATGCGTAAGCATTTATTAGAGACCTTTGATTGTATCTATATCTACAATTTGCATGGTGATATTAACCGAGATGGGAGGGATGATAAAAATGTATTTAATATTAAAGAAGGTGTAGTCATTTCTATATTTATCAAAAATAACAAAAAACAAGGAAAATTAGCCGATGTATTTTATTTAGATTCTTATGGTAAAAGAGAAGATAAATACCAAAGACTTTGGGAAGGTGATTTAGAGAAAATGCCTTTTAAAAAACTAAACTATAAAGAATCTTCTTGTTTTTTTGTGCCGAAAGATTTTTCTGCGCAAGAAGAGTATGATAAAATGGTTTCTTTAAAAAAAATCTTTAGTCTATCTAATGTTGGAACAGCGACAGGGAAAGATAAAATCTTTGTTGCTAATAATAAAGAAGATTTAATGAAAAATTTACAATCAAACTCTTTAGATTTTATTACAAATGATATTATAAAATATAATTATAGAATATTTGATAATCACTATTTCTTATATAACAATAAGCATATACAGAGATTGAGACAATCTCTAATGAAACACTTTAAAAAAGATAACTTTTCTCTTGTAACAACTAAAATATTATCAAGTAAATCTTATAATCACTCTTTTATTAGTACAAGGGTTTCTGATAGATGTTAC
The DNA here is from genome assembly GCA_965216635.1 of bacterium. GTDB lineage: Bacteria > SAR324 > SAR324 > XYD2-FULL-50-16. The sequence continues at coordinate 369,606 of OZ244188.1, read as the reverse complement.
ATATCAAATAAAGGACAAGAAGCGAATTATTTTTTTCCTCTCTATCTTTATAATGATCACAATTCTATAGATACAGAAGAAAGAACAGCAAACCTAAACCAAGAAATCGTTGCGGAAATAGAGCAAAAACTAGGGTTGAAATTTATTGCAGACCACGAATTGCCCGAAGCAAAAAATACTGGAAATTTTTCTCCTTTGGATTTGCTAGACTATATTTATGCGGTTTTGCATTCGCCTAATTACCGTGAAAAATACAAAGAATTTTTAAAAATTGATTTCCCAAGAGTGCCTTACCCCGAAGACAAAGAAAAATTCAAAAAGCTAGTAAAACTCGGTAGCCAATTAAGACAAACCCATTTATTACAAGGGGAAAAGTTTGCCAGTATACAGAACCTAATCACAAACTATGATATTCAAGGAAACAACCTAGTAGAAAAAATTTATTTTGATGCAGACGATGACTCTAAACTAGGCAAAGTTTATATCAACAAAACACAATATTTCGGCAAAGTCCCAAAAGTGGCTTGGGATTTTTTTATTGGATGCTATCAACCCGCACAAAAATGGCTCAGAGATAGAAAAGACAGAATTTTAAACAACGAAGATATTGAACATTACCAAAAGATTATTCTCGCTCTAAAAACTACAGCTGTAGTTATCCAAAAAATAGATAGTAATTTGAATTAAAAAAAAAAAATGCAGCAAAAAACACAACAAAAATTATCTTACCACTGGAACACCTTTTCTTTCTTAGCTCCTTGGCTGAGTATTTTTTGCTTGTTTCATTTTTACCCTATTATCTATTCCTTTTATCTGAGTTTTACTAAATATAGAGCGTCTGGTGTGACTCCTCCTAAATGGATTGGACTTCAAAACTATTCTCGTTTGATAGAAGACGACCATTTTCTCAACGCCTTAAAAAATAGTTTTTATTTTGTAATAGGCACAGTTCCTTTGACGATGATAATAGCCTTGGTTTTAGCAGTTATCTTAAACCGAAAATTGAAAGCAAGAAGGTTTTATCAAGCAGCCTACTTTATGCCAGTTGTTACTACTATTTTTGTAACGGCAACTATTTTTATAGAACTTTATTCTCCGCAAGGAGTTTTTAATCAAATTTTAGGATTTTTTGGAGGCGAGTCTATCCATTGGCTTAGAAACCCAAATTGGTCACTTGCTTCCATTATGTTGATGAGCGTTTGGGCAAGTTTTGGATTTTATTGCCTAATTTTTTTAGCGGGTCTGCAGAACATTCCTAAAGAATACTACGAAGCCTCCGAAGTAGAAGGAGCCTCTGCTGTTAAACAATTCTTTTCTATCACAATTCCTTTGCTAAAACCCATTATTGCAGTTGCTTTTATCATCAATATTATTTTGGCTTTTCAAGTGTTTGGAGAAGTTTATATTATGACAAAAGGAGGACCCTTAAGATCCAGCGAAACCTCCGTCTACTACCTATATAATACTGCTTTTCACAAACAAAAAATGGGATATTCTTCTGCTGCTGCTTATTATATTTTTTTTATTTTGGTTATTTTTTCTACAATTCAACTGAAAATTTCTAAAAGAAAAACTTAATTTAATAGACCTTTGAATTTGCCAAATAGGACAAAACCAGCTGTGACGGCTAGACAAGGCAAAAAAAAATTGGGTCGCAGGAATACTCAAGTATTTCAAGGGACAATTTTTTTTTAACGATGTATAGGCTAAACAGAACGCAAATTAAAAAGTCTATTTAAGTAAAATAAACGCTTGCATTTACCTATCAAATCTATTAAAATAAGTACTTAATTAAATATCTTTTTTCAAAATGCACCGATTATTATCAGAGCATACTGCCAGTATTAGTGAATTAAAAACATCACCTAGCAAACTACTCCACCAAGCAAAGGGTAAATCTATTGCTATTTTAAATCACAATACGCCTAGTGCCTATCTAGTGTCAGCCCGTGAGTATGAACATTTGCTAAACATTGTTGATGATTATTTACTATCTAAAGAAGCAACAAGTCGCCTAAATGATAATACTGAACCCATTAAAGTTACTCTTGATGAATTATGAATTAGCATTTCATCCTAAGGCACTTAAAGAATGGAAAAGTTTAGATAGTAGTATTAAAATACTACTGAAAAAAAAATTAGCACAAAGACTTACTTATCCCAAAATAGCAAAAGATAAATTACAAGGTTATGAATCAATCTATAAAATAAAGTTACAAAAAAAAGGATTTAGATTGGTTTATGAAGTAAGAGATAAACAAAAAATGATTTTTGTGATCGTCGTCAATAAAAGAGAAGATAAAAAAGTCTATGATTTATTGAGGCAAAGATAGAAAAATAATACTTATTAGTGGTTATTTTTTCTACAATTCAACTGAAAATTTCTAAAAGAAAAACTTAACAATGAAGAAAGCTATCCTACATCTAATTTTACTTTTTTTTGCTTTGATTACTTTAATACCTTTGTGGTTAATGTTTATCACTAGTTTTAAGTCCACAGGCTCGGTTATCACTCTACAAGGAATTTTTCCAGATTTTAAAACTTTAACTTTAGATAACTTTATCCACGCTTGGACAAAAGGCAATTTTAGCCGCTACTTTTTAAACTCTGTTTTTGTGTCTGGAACTATTGTATTAGGCAATATTTTTTTTGATACTACTGCAGCTTACGCCTTAGCCCGCAGAAAATTTTTTGGCAAAAATATAGTAATGGCTGCAATTCTTGCAAAATTGATGATACCCGCCGCAGTATTGATGGTACCAACTTTTATTTTAGTTAGAAAAATCGGTATTTATGACACCTACGCTGCTTTGATATTTCCTTTTTTAGCAGAAACTTTTGGTATTTTTTTGCTACGGCAATACATCCTATCCTTGCCGACTAGCTACGAGGAATCGGCTCGTAGCGAAGGAGCTGGAGAATGGAAAATATTTTTTAGTATTATTTTTCCTCTCTGCAAACCCGCTCTAGCGGTCACTATAATTCACAGTGTGATGACAAGTTGGAATATGTATATCTATCCCTTAATTTTAACCTCTAGCGAATCTATAAGAACTTTACCATTAGGAATAGCCTTTTATAGAGTAAGTCAACCGGAAATCCATTCAGGGCATCTTATGGCAGGCTCTGTAATTGTAGTTTTACCAGTAATTTTTATTTTCTTACTTTTCCAAAAACAAATTATTACCAGTCTGACTCAGGGTGGCATTAAGGGATAGCTGGTTTCATTATTGGGATAGAACTGAATTATGGATAAATTTTTAGAGCTAAAAACTATCGTCACTTTCTCGGTCTTTGTATTTTTTTTAATTGTGGAAAGACTGCTGGTTTATAGAGAATACAAAAAACAAAAAAGACTTATCCGCAATTTTGTACTTTGGTTTATCAACGGAATCAATTCTTATTTTATTATCCTGCCACTCACTTTGTTTTTTACAAACATTGTTCTTTGGGAAAGGAATTTATCCCTAACACAAACCATAATCAATTTATTTATTTTAGATTTATGGACCTACTGGTGGCATAGATTCAATCATATCATTCCTTTTTTATGGAGGTTTCATCTCATCCATCATTTAGACGAACATTTGGACGCAACCTCAGCTCTGCGATTTCATTTTGGGGAAGTTTTAATTGCTGTCTTAGTTCGGGGGATTTTGATAATAGGTTTGGTTATTCCTTTCTCAGATATTTTAATCTTTGAAACTCTTTTATTGATTTGCGCTATTTTTCATCATTCCAATTTAAAACTACCCAAAATGCTAGAAAAGCCACTATCTCTAATTATCGTTACACCCAGTCTCCATTGGATTCATCACCACAAACTTCGTCGCGATACAGATTCTAACTATGGTTTATTTTTGTCTGTTTGGGATAGAGTCTTTGCCAGTAAAAGTAAAACTGTACGCACAAAAGCATTGAAATTAGGAGTAGCAGGCTATAGAGATAGTAGTATATGGCGTTTGCTAACCAGACCTTTCACAAAACAATAGTGTCAAAAAACAATGATCTTTATATAAAACTTGTATTTTTTTATAAAAAAGTCTATTATAAATTTACTAACCTAATTTTATTCTTATGAAAAAACTATTACTAACAACTAGTCTTCTATTTTTTGCAATTTTTCCCATTTGGGCTGATGCAAAAGGAACAAAAATCATGCAACAGGTTGCTGAGCAGTCGGAAATACATAAAACCCAGAAATCTGTAGTTTATATGAAAATCTTGGACGCCAAAAATAGGCAAAGGAATAGATATTTTAACTACACCAAAAAAATTGTCAGTAAAAAAGAAACAAAAAGCCTGATTAAGTTTTATAGACCTACCAATATTAAAAACACGGCTTTGTTGAGTTCGGCTGATAAAAAAAAAGACGAGACAATCCAGTGGCTCTATTTACCAGCTTTTAAATCTGTAAAAAGACTTTCTACTGAAGAAAAAAACAAGAGTTTTGTGGGCTCTGATTTTTCTATAGCCGATATTGCTGGAAGATTGGTGAGCAAAGACAGACACCAATTTATCAAAGAAGATAATAAATATTACTATATAGAGAGCATTCCCAAAGATTCACAAGACCCCTATTCTAAACTTATGGTAGTAGTGCATAAGAAAATTTTTGTGCCTATTAAAATTGAATTTTACGATAGAAGAAGCAAACTTTTTAAAACTCTTTCCAATAAAAAGGTGAAGAAAATAAAAGGAATGTATCTAGTGACAGAATCTATAATGAACAACCACGAAACAAAAGGGCAGACTACGATTACAAGTTCCGAAATTCGTGTGGGTATTTCTGTGTCTAATGCGGATGTTGGTTTGCGTGGTCTCCAACAATAACAATATGAGACTATTGAATTAGGCATTCTAGTTCGGCTATACTGCGTTGCTCAAGTTTTTTATTTCTCAAAATACTCCAGTATTCCTCTTGGGTAAAAAACTTTCGCTCCTTGTCTAGCTTTACTATAATGCCTAATTCAAAGGTCTCAATATCTTATGAAAAAATTTATTTTATTTTTCCTAGTATTATTATTTTGTCTTTTTTTTGTTTCTTTTTTAGCTGCTCAAGAATTGAAAATAGAAGAAAGTGAAGATGTAGCAGAAATAGAATTTGAACTGGACGAAACAGAAACCGAAGAAAAAAGCATCACTCCTTTTTTTGATTTTTTAGAGAAAAACTTTTCTGGCTCTGTTGCAGCCGCTCAGGCATCTGGAGAATACGGAAAAAGAGATTTTTATCTATGGCAACTAAAATACAACCAAGAGATTACCGATTGGCTGAAAGTATTCATTACTGGTTCTGGTTTTCATAACAAAGTGTTGTTAAAATCTACACTAAAAGAAGAATGCAGAATAGAGCGAGAGGCCGCTATAAACGGCACAAATCTTAATACTAAATATTATGATTGTAGAGATGTTACTGCAACTACCGAAGAAACAAGAGAATTTAAAATCACAACTTTTAATACAGAACTTAGAGAAGCCTATTTTGACTTAGATATAGGTAGTTTTGCTTTGCTTTCTGCGGGTAGAAAACTGAACGCTTGGGGGCAGTTTGAACTTTTTTCTCCGATAGATATTTTTACTCTCCCTAGAAAATATAGCAACGTTGGATTGAGTTTTAGTAAATTAGACGAGCAAATATCACAGAATACACTACAGCTCAATTTCTATACAGGAGATCTTGTAGAATTTCAATTTTACTATTTTCCTTCCATAAAAATAGATACTTTATTTGAAAGCATACCCGATGAATTTAAGCAGTATAGGAAGCCTATCAAAATAAGCGAACCACAAAATAGGTATCCTTACGGAGTAGAATACGAAGACCAAAATTATGCTCCCTTAGAAGCATTAGACAATTCCGTTCAAGCGGCTCGTGTGCTTTTTTATCCTAGCTGGGGTATTATTGGTTTAACCTACTACAAAGGTTTTAAAGACTACCCCACCGTCTTAGGTAGATTAAAAGAATTCACAGATCCGTCTATAGATGGGAAGACTTATCGCTATATTGAGGAAAGAGAAGCATATACTGAAAACAATGTTTTTGGGATAGAAATGGCAATCCCTGTAGGACGTTGGACTTGGAAACTTGAACACGCACGTATTTTAAACGAAAAAAGTTTTTTCCCTTTATTACAAACAGATGACTTTAGCGGAGAAATCCGTAATAATGACAGTTATTATAATAATTTTCAAACAGAGGTTGAAAATTTGGCAGATTGGATAGAAAATGAAAACGACGGTGAAGCTAACTACGATTATCAAACAGCTTTTACTGCACTAGGGGTGGAGGCAGATTTAGATAGGTGGAAATACAACCTAGTCCTTTGGGTTTTTCAAACTCTTTACGACGCCAAAGCACAAGAAGCCAGAAGATTAGAAACAGAATTAGAAATAGCTCGAGGCGGCCAGCCTGAAGATTTTCCCGATACTTTTGCTTTCCCTACTTTCAATATCACCCAATACTACAACGACAAAAAAACTGCATTTGGCGGTTTTGCTTTTGGTTTTTTGCCGCAAGGTGTTGGATTGAACCTTTATTTTAATTTTGAATTTTTTGAATCCCTAAAAACAGTTTTTGCTTTTGAGGCTATTCAATACCGAGGAGATTTTGCCATATTTGATAATATTATTGGAGGTGACGCTTATGAAATAGAAGGCGGCGGTGTTTCTGTTGGGGTTCGTTTTGGGTTTCTTTATCAATTCTAATCTCATTAGATGTTTCATAGATTATTAAAATCTATTATCCTTTTAGGACTCATTGCTCTTTTAGGAGTTGCTCTTTACGAAATCCCAAAAATCAATTTTGATAATTCCCACTGGTTCAACGAAGATCACCCCCAAGAAATCTACAAAGACTACTTAAGCCAAGAATTCCAAAAGGGAGAGAATGTAATTTTTATTTCCCGATTGCATCAATCCTTTTTTCATCCCGCATCTATTGAAAGCACAAAAAAAATCAGCGAAAAAATAGAAGCCCTAGAACACATCAAGGAATTAAAAACTCCTCTATCTGCCACCGCTGCCTTTTCTGATAAAGACAGTCTTTCCGTAATTACTTTCCAATCTGCCTTAGAACAAAAAATTCTTCCAGACTTAGCAAGTTATAAAAAAAAACTAGTAACAAGTTTTTACTACAAAAGGTTGATTTCTGAAGATTTTCAAAAAATTGCTTTTGTAGTGAAAATAGATTTGCAAAGAGATAAAAGTGATTTTTCTAGGAGACTACAAGTTATTGAAAATATAAAACAATTATTTGCTCAAGAAGAGCTTTTAAGTGATATCGCCATTGTCGGAGAAGGGCAACTAAACTACCAATTGGATTTAAAAAGTCAACAAAATCTAAAAATTTTAATTCCTTTGTGTTTTGGAATAATGCTCTTTTTACTTATGGTTATTTTTCGCTCTTGGATTCATCTTTTTATTGTTAGCTTTACCGCCGCTCTTTGTCTGCTGTTGACTTTTAATATCACCCTATTACAAGGACATCCTTTGACAGTGATTGGTTTATCTTTGCCTGTACTAATTTTAGTAATAGCTACTGCAGATTCTATCCATATAGTTAGCCGCTGGAATGCTTTGAGTAGACAAGGAACACAACCCAACCAAGTGCTTTGGCAGACTGTAAAACAAACTTGGCTGCCTTGTTTAGGAACCTCTATCACTACTTCAATAGGATTTGGCTGTTTTTATTTTAGCGAGATTATTCCGCTTCGTCATTTTGGAATAGATTCTTTTTTCTCCATACTTGCGAGCTATTTTGTGATAATGCTAGCAACTACTTCTCTACTCTATGTATTTCAAGGAATTTTATGGAAAAAAAAGAAATTCACTTTTTATACGGTTATTTTTAAAACAATCAATATACTTTTTTCTTTATCCCAAAAATACAAGAAAACAATTGTTTGGCTCGTTTTTTTAAGCAGCGCTTTTTTTTTGGTGAACTTAAAAAATGTATTTATTGAAACCAATTTTTTGGATGTATTTTTTCCTAAAAAAAGTCCTTTATACCAAGACGTTCTTTTTGCTGATAAGTATCTGAGTGGAACGGGAGTTGTAGATATTCTATTTAAAGCAAAAAAAAGCAAAGAAAATACAGGAGAAAGTTTTAAAGATTTTACTAATTTTGAAACTATCACCACTGTAGTAAAAAAACTGGATAAAATCCCTAATGTGAATACAGTACAATCGTATCTAGAACCTGTGAGTATGATTCATCAAGAATTAAGTCAAGGTAAAAACAATCTACCAAAAAATGGTTATGAATTAGAACAAGAATTGCTTTTTTTAGAATTTTCTAGGGGAGATAAAAAAACCGATGTTATATCCCCACATATGCTTTTTGATTATGAAGAAGGTAGAATTCATATCCAAACACCTAACTTAAACTCCACAAAAATCAACGAACTAAAACAAGAAATAAAAAAAATATTACCTGTCGTTAAAGAAATTTCTTTTACTTTGGCTGGTTCTAGCATTTATTTTCACGCCCTCAGTGAAGAAGTTTTGCTGACTCAAGTGTTAAGTATATTGATTACTTTATCTATTACCTGGTTCATTTTTTTGATTTTATTCGGCTGGAAATTAGGCAGTTTGGGGCTGATTCCTAGTATTTTTCCAGTATTAGTCACAGCCAATACAATTATTTTTTTGGGTATTCCTTTTGATTTTGCAGTCATTCTTATCGGCAGTATTAGTTTTGGGTTGTGTGTGGACGATACAATTCATTTACTAGCCCACTACAAGAAAGCCAGTTTTAGCAGAATAGGCTCTGTAAAGAGTCAACTGCAGCATTCCGTCCAGCTCTTGAGCCATCCTCTCACTTTCACTTCTATCTTGTTTTGTATAGGCTTTGCGGTGTTTTTTTCTGCAGATTTGGTTATCCTAATTAAATTTGGATTTTTTACTTTTTTTACAATACTATTGGCTTTATTTTCTACGGTAGTTATTTTACCAGCACTGGTTGCGACATTTTGTAAAAATGAACAGCCTGATTAGTAAAAAATTTGATTTTTATTTTAAAAAAATATATCATTATTAAAACACTCAAAAAAATATAGAAAATGTGGATTTTTGTAGCAAAACAATTAGAAAGTTGGGGATATGTTGGCGTATTTTTAATTTTTCTAATTACAATTATAATTTTTGCTTTTAAGATAGGACATTTTTTAGGAGGATGGAAAGATAAAGAAGAGAAATTAAATTATCTCTATAAAGAATTTCCTAGCTTGATAGCAACTGTTAAAGTAATACAAAAAACTGTAGATTCTATCTATGGAAAAATTTTTCCTAACGCCCCAATAGCTGCAAGTAGCCCTATTAAGCTAACTGAAACTGGAATAGGTATTGCTCAATCTTTGAAAGCGCACGATTTTATCATAAAAAACGAGACAAAATTAAAGAGATTAGTAGAAAAAGAAAATCCAAAAAATGCTTATGATGTTCAACAAGCCTGTTTTTCAATTATTAGCAGAGATATAGAGGATTTATTAAGTGACGAAGAATTGAGTATTGCGAAAAAGACATCTGTAGATAAAGGTATTTTATTGCATCACACCCTATCCATCTTTGCGGTTATACTCCGTGATAAAATACTAGACGATAAAGGCTGGATGATTGGTGATGTAGATAAACACACAGCCTAGTGCCTAATAAAAAAGATAACAACCTCATTTAGTCTTTACTTCCCTGGTTGCGACATTTTGTAAAAATGAATAGTCTGTCTAAAGTTTTAAGCATTTTCTTCATCGCAGGAGCTTTCCTGTTGCCTTTGTGTCTGTCTGCCACAACAAGGAATGGCTTCAATCTTAAAAATTCTAGCGTTCCTATAACCGAAATTTTAGCTGGAGGTCCTCCAAAAGACGGTATCCCAGCGATAAATAATCCAAAATTTACTACAGCAAAAAAAGCCAACTTCTTAAAACCAGAAGATAGAGTAATAGGTATTTTCTATTCTGGCGTAGCTAAGGCTTACCCTATCCGTATCTTAAACTGGCACGAAATAGTCAACGACGAAATCAAGGATAATTCTTTTGTAGTATCTTTCTGTCCCTTGTGTGGCACTGGAGTTGTGTTTTCTGCAAAAATTAAGGAGAAAAAACTAACCTTTGGAGTTTCTGGGTTGCTTTATAATAGTGATGTTCTGCTTTACGATAAACAAAGCGAATCCCTTTGGTCTCAACTTTTGGCAGAAGCAGTTACAGGAAAATTTCTCTCTCAAAAATTAACCATTCTTCCAGCAGAGCATACGACTTGGAGAAGGTGGAAAAAATTACACCCAAAAACTCTAGTGCTTTCCAAAGATACAGGTTTTCAAAGAAATTACGATAGAGACCCCTATCAAGGTTATGCTCAATCCAGAGCTATTTTTTTTAGAGTGTCCAATCAAGCTCCTGAAATTTACCACCCCAAAGAAAGAGTGCTTGGATTAGAAGTAAAAGGAAAATATAAAGCATACCCTTTTGTGGAACTGAGTAAAAATGGTAAAGAAAAATTTCAAGATAATTTTCAAAACCAAAAATTTACTATCCGCTGGGATAAAAAAAATCGCTCTGCTATCATTACCGACTCTAAAGGCAATCCAATTCCTACCATTCAAGCCTTTTGGTTTGCTTGGTTCACTTTTCACCCTAAGACTTCTCTTTATCAAGCAAAGTAAAAGAAGAAATAGGATTTAATCTATATTTTCTTGTTAAAAGGGGTCTTTTTTTAATATCAAGTTTAAGAACAGTAACTTTGTTTTTCATTATATTGGCAAGGCATCCATTTTATCTGATGTTTCAGTAATTGTTGCTGGATACCCAGAGTAATTGTTTGGATTTTGAGTTTTATTATTCATTTTCTTTATACCTCCATCCTTCAAATTTTCTTTGGTCTTGCCTATCTGTATTATTATCTTCTTCTCATTTGGGACAAAGCAGAAGCGGCAATAGTGTTAGATGTTTTAGATGTTCTATCATATCTTAATTGCTTACTAGATTTTGATGCTACTGATTTTGATGCTACTGATTTTGATGCTCCTGATTTTGAAGTTTGTTTTTTATTTGGCATTTTAATTTTTTTTTGTAGTAGAAAACATATACCATCCATAATTAATATTATTATAAAATTTTAAAAAAAATTTCAAGAAAAAAATTTAAAAATAATCTAAATTAAAAATTATGATCTCACAATACCTAAGAGAAATAGAAAAATGAGTAATAAAAAAGACAAAAACGACGAAGTTACATCAATTTCTTCTATTGAAGAATATATTCAAGAACTGAACAAAAAATCCAGTGATTTAGAAAAAAATTATATTTTCAGAGGACAAAGGAACATAGAATGGAAAATTGTATCTTCTTACTATCGCCGTTTGAACTTAGGAAAAGAAAAAAATAAAATCATTCCAACAAAATCTCAATTTATTCAATACCATCAAGAATTACTCAAAGAAGCAAAGGATTATCAATATCATAAAGACTATAAAGGGCAAATTTTAAATGATATTCAACTACTAGCAGAATTACAGCATTATCAAGCAGCAACTGGACTTATAGATTTTAGTAGTGATGCCTTAATTTCTCTTTGGTTTGCTTGTGAAGATTTCTCAGAAGAAAAAGAAGGGAGCATATTGAAAAAGGATGGTTGTGTATTTATTTTACATATTGGTTCAGTAGATTTTAAACCTTTATCTATAGAAGATAATCAAGAAGAGATAAAAGCTATTTTAGATAAATTAGATAATAATAAATTTTATTATTTAAAACCTAAGTTTAAGAGTAATACAAGGATTTTTGCCCAAAAAGGAGTTTTTATTTTTGGTTCCGAAAATCTTGAAAGTGTAATAACACCTGTAAAAAAAATTTGTATTAAAGCAGATAAAAAAAGAGAAATCAGAGAATATTTATCTTTGCATTTTGCTGTTAATGAAAAAACTCTATTCCAAGATATTTACGGATTTGCGACTGTGAATAGTTATGATCGTCCGATTTCTTCAGAGAAAACACCAGAAGAGATATTTAAAAAAGGATTACATTACTTTCAAGAAGAACAGTACCTAAAAGCCATTGAATCTTGGGAAGGATATATCAAAACTAATCCCAAAGATGATAATGCTCTTTTTTTAATCGGCAACGTTTATTTTAAATTAGAGGAATATGAAAAAGCAGTTGAATTTTATAAAGAATCTATTCAAGTTAATTTTCAAGCTATGAATGCTTTTTTTAATATGGGTCTTGCTTATACTGAATTAGAACAATATGAAAAAGCCATAAATACCTATAAAAAAACTATTGAAATTGATCCAGAATATGAATCATTAGCTTATATTTATCTTATTGAGTTATTTTTAGTCACTAACAAACCTTTTGAGCAAAACTTAGTAACAGAATTTCAAAAAAGATTTGCTACTGATGAAGAAGCAATGATACAATTTGATATGCTAAAAATCTTGAAAGATTCTTTATCTTTTACCCAAGAAGATTTGGGTAAAAAACTCAAATTTTTCAAAAACCAATACTCTTCTAACATAGGTTTAGATTCCTGGAGTTGGCAACCTATAGAAAAATGGGCAGAAAAACTCAATAATTATAATGTAAAAAAAGCAGTAGATTTTTTTAAAAGACGTAAGCAAAAAATAGATGAATTTATGTGAAAATAAAAATACAACTCATAGTATGATTTTCTTGTTTAAAAAATCTTTATAAAATGTAGTCTTCATAAAGCCCAATTCAATGTAGGTTTTGCCAGATAATTCTGAAAGCCATTAAAAAACAAACAATCACAGCTACAGGACGGATGAGTTTAGCACCTTTTTTCCATAGCATTTTAGAGCCTAATAAGGCTCCTAGTACCTGTCCTCCAATCATAACCAAACCAAACATCCAAGCAATATTACCAAAAATAGCAAAATAAAAAAGAGCTGAAATATTACTGGTAAAGTTGAGGATTTTGCAATGAGCGGTTGCTTTAGAAAGGTTGTATCCTAAAAAAAAAACAAAAGATAAAGTAAAAAAGTTACCTGTTCCTGGACCAAAAAATCCATCATAAAATCCAATACAAGGAGCAATAAGTAAAGCAAAAACAATCAGAGAGATTCTTGTTTTTCTGTCTATATCCTGCTGAGAAGAAAATAAGAAATACAAGCCTATAAAAATGAGTAGGAAGGGGATGATTTTTGTTAAAGCACTAGCATCTGTTTGCAATACTAACCAGCTTCCAGCCATAGAACCTAAAAAAGTCATCGCAATCATCCAATACATCTCTTTTAGTTTTACAGCTTTTTTTTTAATAAAATAAAGAGAAGCAGTAAAAGTTCCGCTACTAGATTGAAATTTATTTGTTGCTAAAGCGTCTGTCGGTGGGATGCCTACAAGTAGCATAGCGGGTAGAGTTAATAATCCTCCACCTCCAGCAACAGCGTCTATCCAACCTGCTAAAAAAGCTATAAAAAATAAAAAAATAGCGGTTTCAGTGGTAACCTCCATAAATAGTCTACGGGATATTTTTTATCTGTTTGTGTAAATATTTTGCAGTGTTTTTATAAGCCCCTTTTGTGCCTAATTTTTTTTTCAAGGAGGGAAAGTGGGTTGTCATTTTTTGGTATATTGTTTTTTTTTGTAGAATTTCCAGAGATTTTTGGGTGAGTTTTTGAGGAGTAAAATTACTCTGCACCAATTCTGGCACAAATTTTTTCCCCATCACAATATTGGGGAGACCGATGATTCGGATTTTAAAAAGATACTTAAATATAAAATAAGAAAGAGAATTTGCCTGATAAAAAATAATCATTGGAGTCTCTAAAATAGCAGTTTCTAAAGTCACAGTCCCCGATGAAGTCAAAGCTAACGCAGCATAACTTATAAGGTTATAGCTATCTTCACAAACAAAAAAAACCTTTTGCTGATTTTTTTGAACGGAATTTTTTTGGCTAGAAAAAACAGCTTTCGCTACTATCAAAGCTTCTTTAGAAGCAGTAATGCAGACAAATTGAACATTTTTATCTTTTCTAGCTAGTAAAGGAACAGTTTTTAATAAAACAGGTAAGTGCTTTTTTATCTCTTGCTGTCTGCTACCGGGCAATAGGCAAACGAGTTTTTTACTAAGAGATAAATGGAATTTATGAAAACATTTTTCTTTGCTGCTACTAGTTTTAACGATATCTAATAAAGGATGTCCAAAACATTCTACTTGCATCCCTCTATTTGCAAAATATTTTTTTTCAAAAGGAAATAAAACAATCAGTTTATCTACATAGTCTCTGATTTTTTGAATACGTTTTTTTTTCCAAGCCCAGATTTGTGGAGAAATGTAAAAATAAACAGGAATTTTTCTTTTTTTTGCTTGCTCCGCAAAGCGGAGATTAAAACCCACATAGTCTACTAAAAATACTGCATCTGGTAACTCACTATCTAACAAAGCAGTCATTTTTTGCAGGATAGCTTTTAATTTTTTCCAGCTTTTAAAAACTTCAATCAGTCCAACAACCTCCATTTCTTCAATAAAGTGATAAGTTTTATCGGCTATGCTTTGAAAAAGTTTTCCACCCGTACCAATAATCTTTAAAGAAGGGTTGATTTTCTTTAACTTCACTAGCACATTGCCACCGTGTAAGTCACCCGAAGCTTCTCCTATAATTGTTAATATTTTTTTCATTTCTCTTAAAAAATTTTATGAGCTAAAATTCCAATTCTTTAACATATTTTCGGCAACCTTACTGATAAAATTTCAAAATAGCATCTATAACTTTTCGTGCTTTTGTTTTACTCAAAGTAGGATAAATCGGCAAACAGAGAAGTTTCTTAAAATAGCTTTCAGCTACAGGATAACTTCCTTGTTTTTGATTTAAAAAACTATACGCTGGTTCTAAATGCAATGGGTGGGAATAACCAACGCGGGTTTGAATTTGCTTGTCTAAAAGATAGCTGTGTAGCAGTTGAATTTTTTCTGCTAAAATGGGATAAAGATAAAAAACCGACTGACATCCAGTCTGTATTTTGGGCAACCTAATTTGCGAGCAATTTTTTAATCCCACACCATAACAATCTGCAATTTTTCTTCTCTTTTCGTTCCACTGCTCTAAATAAGCGAGCTTAGTTCTTAAAACAACTGCTTGCAGATTATCCATACGGGCATTGTAGCCTTCCATTTGATAGGAGTATTGTCTGTTTTGTCCGTGATTCTTAAGAATTTCTATTTTTTCTATGATATTTTTGTTATTGCTAGTTACTACTCCCGCTTCTCCAAAAGCACCTAAATTTTTGGATGGATACAAACTAAAAGCAGCCGCATCTCCAAGACTTCCCGCTCTTTGGTTTTTATAAAAAGCACCTTGTGCTTGAGATGCATCTTCTAATATTTTCAAATTATGTTTTCTAGCAATTTTTAAAATAGGATCCATATCTGCAACCTGTCCGTAAAGATGAACGGGAATAATAGCCTTTGTTTTATTATTAATTTTTTCCTCAATTTTCTGAGGGTTCATATTATAGCTTTCCTGCAAAACATCTACAAAAACAACCTTGGCTCCTAGCTGTGAAATCACTTCTGTAGTAGCAATAAAAGTATTCGGCACAGTGATAACTTCGTCTCCTTTTGTTATACCCATCGCAACTAAGGCTAATCTCAAAGCGTCTGTTCCATTAGAGAGCGCGGCAGCGTAGCGAGTGCCACAATAAGAGGCAAATTCTTTTTCAAAAGCAACTACATGGTTTCCACCAGAAAATTCTGTATTTTGAATGATTTCCATATAACCCCCATCTATTCTATCTAGTATAGGGTGCAAATCTGCTTTTAAATCTAAAAACGCTACTTCTGTATCTTCTAACAACCCTAGAACCTGCTCACAATCTAAATAAAGCAGACTATCTTTTTCAACAAAATCACAATCAACAATTTTAGCAATTTTGAAAACACTAGCAGACTCTTCTAAAAGAGCTTTTTCATACTCCAATTTGGAAGAACTACAACAGTTAAGAGCAGCCTTGCTGAGTGTTGCGTTGATGGGGATTGTAGAAAAATTTTGTAGAGCCTCTACAATTTGCTCTTCTGTCAGAGATGCTTCTAATAATTTTTCTGTGATATTTGCCAAAACCCAACCTTGAAGATGAGCTGATTGGTTGCAATAGTTTATGGCTTTTATAGCTGCCTCTTTTTGTTTTAAGAAAGCGTCTATAAAAACAGAATCCGTGAAAAGTAGTCTTTGCATTAAGTTAATTCAAGTAACTAAAACTGAATAGGAATCGGTTGCCCTCGTTGATGAATAGAAGTTTGTGCCGCTGTAATAATTCTTACAATATCTAATCCATACTTTCCATCCGTAATAGGAGCAATACTTTTTTGAATAGATTCTCTGAAAGCATTGCATACTTTAGGTAACGCAGCGCTAGTATCTATTTTAAGGATTTCAGTCTCTCCTGATTTATAATCAATGGATCCGTTATTGTAATGAACGCTCTTGTCACAAATTTTTAGAGTTTCGTGTGGTTTCAAGTCGTTATAGACTAACATTTTATTGTTACCAGCAATCACCAAACTACGAATTTTAACAGGAGAGAGCCAATTCACATGGCAATGAGCAATCATTTCGGTTTTATATAAAATATTAATATAGGCAATATTTTCCAACTCCCCAAAATGTTTGGAGCCTACCGCACTTACAGCAACTGGTTGTTCGTTGATTGTATATTTTAAAATAGATAGATCGTGTGGCACTAGATCCCAAACCACATTGACATCTCTTTGAAATTGACCCAGATTGATACGCACAGCAGTAAAATATAAAACTTCTCCTATATCTCCATTTTGAATAACTTCTTTAATTTTTTGGACAGCTCCAATATAGACAGAAATATGATCTACCATAAGAATAAGATTGTGTTTTTCCGCTAGTGCTACCAGTTCTTCAGCCTCCGCAATATTATCAGTAATCGGTTTTTCTATTAAAACATGTTTGCCCGCCAACAAAGCTTGTTTGGCAAGAGTATAATGGGTGCTCACAGGTGTGGCTATAACTACGGCTTGGATTTCTGTATCTTGCATCACACGATCACTATTTGTAGTTGCAACAGAAATATTGGGGTATTGGGAAATGATCTCTTTAGTTTTTTTTTCGTCTAAATCGCAAATATATTTGATTTGAATTTGCTCTGTTGTATAAAAATTTTTTACTAAATTCGGTCCCCAATATCCCAAACCAATAATAGCTATTTTCATGATTTTTTTTTGAATTACATTGGTGTTGGAGAAAGGGATTCGTTCAGTTGACGGTATACCCGTATAAAAGTAGTACACCGAGGAAGGTATTTTAGTTGACTAGCTCCAGCGTAGGAGCAAGCAGAACGCAAACCTCCTAGTATTTCTTGAATCGTTTTTACAACTGCCCCTTTATAAGGAACCATAACTTCTTTCCCTTCAGAAGCCCTATAATCTTTCATTCCTCCAATATATCTATCCATAGCAACTGCAGAAGACATCCCATAAAATTTCATTTTATTATCTATCACTTCGCCTTGACATTCATCGTGTCCCGCCAACATGCCTCCTATCATCACAAAATCTGCTCCCCCTCCAAAAGCCTTACCAACATCTCCCGCAACAGTGCAGCCACCATCGGAAATAATTTTTCCAGAAAGGCCGTGAGCAGCATCAGCGCATTCAATTACAGCAGACAGTTGGGGATAACCTATTCCTGTAAGCGCTCTCGTAGTGCAAACAGAGCCTGGACCTATACCAATTTTTACTACATCTGTGCCTGCTATAATGAGCTGTTCAGTCATTTCTGGAGTACATACATTACCAGCTACAATAATTTTATCAGGGTAGTCGCCTCTCACTTTTGCTACGAATTTTACAAAAATTTCAGAATAACCATTGGCAACATCAATACAAATCCAATCTATTTCAGGAAACTGTTTCAGTATTTCTCGGCAGGATTGATAGCTACTTTCTTGCATGCCGGTAGTGACCATTATGTTTTTAAAAAATTTTAAAGTAGGATCCTTCTTTTTGAAATGCTCTATTTTTTTTTCAAATTCATTTTGAGAGTAAAAGCGGTGCAAAGCTGTCAATATATTAAATTCGTTCAATTTTTCTGCCATCTCAAAAGTTCCTACATGATCCATATTGGCTGCAATAATAGGAATGCCTTTCCACTCTTTTTTTATTTTTTTAAACTTTAAGTTTCTTTCTAGAATTACTTTTTTACGAGAAGACAATACAGATCTTTTAGGTCTGATTAAAACATCCGCAAAATCTAGTTTTACTTCGTCATTTATTCTCATTTTTTTTGTATTCAGCAATGATTTTAGGAAAAGATTTTGTTTGCAACACCTCTGGAGTAATACCCATTTCTTCAATTTCTTCTCGGAGTATAGCTTTGCAATTATAAGCTCTTAAAAAAAAATTCACCAACCCTTGACCAGTAGCAGCATCGTCAAAAACATTACTACTCAACATTGCTTTTCCACTAACTTCTAAAAAGTTTTTCATTCTCTTAGATGTTTCTTTAAAAGCAGAAAGATAAAAGGAATAGCAAGCAGCATAACGAATAGGAATTTGGCCTGGATGAAGATCCCATCCTTGATAAAAACCACTTTCCAGAGAGTGGTTAATATGATCAAATTGCAATTTCCAAGCAGCATGTACATTTTTCAAATTCTCTTGTATTTCTACAGGATTTTTAGGATCTGGATAAACTGGAACTGGAAAAATATTTGTAGAACCATCGGAGAGCATCAAATTTGTTCCTATAGCTGTTGTCTGCATTATGTGTTTTGCAAAATCACAAACAGGATTATCCATTTTTTGATGGGAAGCTATAATTCCACAAGACGCAGTATAATCGTAGGTTCCAAAATGCAGCCCACGACAACGCCCTTTTGCTGCTCGGGTCAAATCCCAAATCGCAGTTTTTCCTTTAGCATTGATTATAGATTGTGTTGCTTCTATCATAATTTCCATTTTTAAAGAATTCGGTTTTAACGAATGAATTTTTTCTAAATCTTCAAAAACTTGAACCAAACATTGAACCTGTTCTGGGATGAAAACCTTAGGTAAAGTAACTACAAAATTATTAGGAAGTTGGTTGTCTGTTTTTTCTAAGAGGCTACTCAAAAATATATCCAAAGTAGAAACGGAACGTTCATAAAAATGCTCAAAATCTTTAATTCTAATACCAATAAAATTCGGCATAATTTTTTCTTTCATTCCTTGTCCTAATTCTTGAGCTGCTTCAAAAGCTACTTTATCTTCTTCTTCGTCGTTTCTGACTCCAAATCCGTCTTCAAAATCTATACGAAAATCTTCTACAGGTTCTTGTTGTAGTTTGTCTAAAATTCTCTGCCAAATAGTTTCTGCTAACCAACTAGGTTCATAATTTTTAGGTAATTGTTCTAAAAGCCACTCCTTACCCGCGGAATTTTCAGGTAGTCTATCCCAGCCTTTTAACCTTATAGCTTGACTAAAAGTAACGGGATCTGGGGCGTAGGTTAAGAATATTTTTTTAGCAATAGCGCCCAATTTTTCTACTAAATTGGCTTTAAATAAATGAGCTCCCCCATAGACAGTATGGATGGGTTGCCCAACATCTAGAAGACTGGGGTAAATTTCCCTATAATTGTCGTTGGCAACTTTTAAAGGTTGAAAAATTTCTTTCAGCCTTTGTTGAGATAATAGTTTTTTTTTCATAAGATATTTTGAGATTGTTAAGAGACTGTTAAACTTTAGCATTATAGGAAAGCTAAACAAGGCGCAAAAATTTTTTACTCAAGAGGAATATCGTAGTGCCACAATAATTGTACTAGGGCACTCTATAATTTGCATTTAGCAAAAGTGAAATGCCTGTAGATTGGAATAAGAGAGCCAGTGGCTCTTTTACTATATCCTGTATAAAGTGAACGCAGTAAGCCTGTTTTGCTGAACTAGAATGTCTAATTCAATAGTCTCGTTAAGTCATACATTAATTAAAGATGGGGCCCATGAGCTTTTATATCTTCTAAAGAATTCCCAAACCGATTGAAATTTTCTATAAACATTTTTGCTAAATTTTCTTTTGTCTTCTTAAATTCTACTTTATCTTTCCATAGCTTCACAGGATCCAATAATCTAGAATCAATAGCCGGTAGACTTTTAGGAACTTCAAATCCAAAAATGTCGTCTATTCTATATTCTAAACTCTGTATACTTTCATTAAGAATATCATAGACAATATGGCGAGTAACATCTAAATCTATTCTATGTCCCACTCCATATTTCCCACCACACCAACCAGTATTTACCAAGAACACATTACAATGATTTTCTTTGATTTTTTTTGCTAGTAGGTCCCCATAAACCTTAGGTTCTAAAACCATAAAAGGTTCTCCAAAACAAGCAGAAAAAGTAGCCTGTGGTTCTAAAATCCCTCTTTCTGTACCTGCTACTTTAGAAGTATAACCACTCAAAAAATGATAGATAGCCTGTTCTGTGGTCAAATGAGCCACTGGAGGTAAAACCCCAAAAGCATCTGCTGTGAGAAAAATAATATTTTTGGGATGCCCCCCTCTACCTGAGAAAACCACCTTATCTATTAGATAAACAGGATAAGAGGCTCTAGTATTTTCTGTAATACTGTCGTCGTCATAATTGATTCTACGGGTATCTGGGTCATAAACCACATTTTCTAAAATTGCGCCATACCTCAGAGCATTGCATATAGCAGGCTCTTTGATAGGAGATAGCTCAATCGTTTTAGCATAACAGCCTCCTTCAAAATTAAAAATACCTTCTTCAGACCAACCGTGTTCGTCATCTCCTATCAGTTGTCTTTCTGGATCAGAAGAAATAGTTGTTTTGCCCGTTCCAGACAATCCAAAAAACAAGGCTACATCTCCCCTGATACCTTTGTTAGCCGAGCAGTGCATAGGAAAAACACCTTCTTGTGGCAAATAGTAATTCATAAAGGAAAAAATTCCTTTTTTCATTTCTCCGCTATACTGTGTGCCTCCAATAATTCCTATTTTTTTTTCTATATCAAAAACAATAAAAACCTCACTGTGAAGCCCGTATTTTTCAGGTTCAGCTGCTACTAAATTGCTCACATTTAAAACAGTAAAATCCGTTTTTACTTTTTCAAATTCTTTTCTATCAGCTCTTAAAAACATATTTCTCACAAAGATAC
Organism: bacterium; assembly: GCA_965216635.1. Classification (GTDB taxonomy): domain Bacteria; phylum SAR324; class SAR324; order XYD2-FULL-50-16. Next base: position 348,472 of record OZ244188.1, on the reverse strand, counting down.
TATGCCAAACAAATTCTGTAATAAACCTCACTTTTATTCTATATCTCTTATCAGCACCGCAAAAACAGTCTGTAGTATAGAGTTTGTGTTTTTTGGAATAATTCACTGCCAGCGCTAAGAGTTTATCAAAATTTTCCTTAGAAATTTTTTGATTAATCTTACCCCAAGCAATTTTATCATTAGAGCTTTTCTCATCCACTAGAAAGCGATCTTTTGGAGAACGCCCTGTGTATTTACCTGTATTTGCCAATAAAACTCCTTCTGGTCCCAATTGACATTCTTTGTTGATAATAGCTTCTTCTATTAATCTAGCTTGTTCTAAATTATAGGTTTCATCTGGCACTTGCATGCCTAGTTCTTTAATTTCCATAACTATTTATTTTTTTTGCTTATAGAATATAAAGCATCCAACACAACCTGAGTGTTTATTTCCACTCCCTCTAAAATTTTTTCTTCACTAGCCCTCTCTAACGCCCCAGAGTAGACTAAATCGGAAACTGTTAAAATACAGGCTGTTTTTATATTATGCTTAGCGCCTAGTGCGAATAATCCTGCTGCTTCCATTTCTACTGCTAAACAACCTAATTTACCAAGCGGGTGAAGATAGGTTTCTAATTCTTGATAAAACAATGCTTCAGTAGTGATAGATCCTAAATGAGTATTATTTTTATCTTTTACTTGGGAATAAAGTTCTAAAAGAGTAGCAAAATCGGATGTAGGACAATAGTTTTCGTTTTCTACAATTCTAGCCACTGTGGATTTACTGCCCCAAGCTGAAGTCGCAATAATACTGCTACCGAGTTTCAAAAAGGGTTGCAACCCTCCACAAGTTCCTATACGGATGATGTGTGTTGCTCCTAACATAACCAATTCTTCGCACACAATCATGCAGCTAGGCACCCCCATCCCTGTAGTTTGCACAGAAATAGGAACCCCTTTATACTTTCCAGTATAGCCAAGAAGTTGTCTGTATTGCGTGTAGCACTTTACTTCCTCTAGATAATTTTCTGCAATATACTTACTCCTATCGGGATCCCCCGGTACTATAACAAGAGGAGATAATTGCTCTTTTTCGGCTTTGATATGTATTGGCATAGTTTGTTTCTATTTTAGTTAGGTATACTATTAAACTCTTTAAGAGAAAAAATAAAATCTTTTTGAAAAAAATTCTCTGCACTTTCCTTATCTTTTTGAATTTGGGTTTTCAAAAACTCTAATTGAGTAAATTTTAACTCATTCCTTAAAAATTTTAAAGGACAGACAAGCACTTTATGATGATAAATATTTTCATTAAAATCAAAAAGATGGCATTCTAAAATTGCTTGCTGAAAAAAAGACTTATCTGTTTTTACTGGATCATCAAAATATATGGCTTTTTTTATAGTAGGTGCGAATCCATAATTAGCTACAGCATCGTACCATTTATCCCTTACTCTCACCTTTACAACATAAACTCCTATTTTTAAAGGAGGAATAAAGTCTAATTTTAGATTGATTGTAGGAAATCCTAATTTCACACCCATCTTTTTTCCTTCGCATACCTCTCCTTTTAAGTGCCAAGGCAAACCTAACTGAGTTGCTGCCTCTTGAAAATCTCCTTTTTGTAGGAGTTGCCGAACACACGAGCTAGAAACAATCTGTTTTTTTGAAAGGTGCGGCGGTACTAAAACCACTTCAATATTTTTTTTTTTTACTACTTTTTTAATTAAATCAACATTGCCTTGTCTATTTTTACCAAAAGAAAAATCATAGCCTATTAAAAAACACTGAATAGGTATTTTTTGGATTAAAAACTGAATAAAATCTTCAGCAGAAGTTTTTGATAACAACTCATCAAAACCAATGATAAAAAGGGAATGAATTTCTGTATTTGCTAACAGCTCTTTTTTGCGCTGGTATCCATAGATTTCATAGATTTTTTTTTGAGAAAGTATTTTCTGGGGATGGGGGGAAAAACTTACAACTCCACTATTGAGTTTTTTTTCTTTAGCAAGGTTTTTTAATTGCTTAAGCAAAAATAAATGCCCTAAATGAATACCATCAAAATTACCGATAGTGATGATCCATTTTTCAAAAGGAGCGAGAGATATAGAAAAATTCTGCCAGCAAAGTTTAGAATTCAGTTCTTTAGTTTTCAAAATTTTTGATAACTTTAGGGACTTTAAAACAACCATTTTCTGTTGAATTGCTTAAAGTCGTAATATCTATTTGCGTTTTTTGAGGCTTATCTGCTCTAAGTCTCACTGGTTCTACTATAGCTGGCTCGGCTATTTTGGGCTCGGCTATTTTGGGCTTTAAGGCGCTGGTAGGTTCTAGGTTTTCTTTGGATGTAACAGAAAAATCCAATTCTTTAATTTTTCCAACATACTCAATAACCTGTTTTAATTTTTGGGTGAGCTTTTCTTTTTCTGATTCTTGGATTTCTAGATAGGCTAGTTCTGCTATTTTAGCTAAATCTATATTCTCCATTTCATTAAAAAGGCTTTAACTTGGCTAGTATAATCACGACTATAAAAAGTAGTAGTGTAATCACCCAAAGCAAACTGCTTTTTTCTGCCTTCTTAAAAGCTAAACCACTAACAATAGCGTAAAATCCCCAAATGATAATTTTTATCCAAACCCAAATAGGTATAGGAAAATAGCCATTTTTTGTAATTAAGCCAAACCCCGCAACTAAAAGTAATAACAACCCGATGCCGTGAATGGATGCGATAGCTTTCTTAAACTTAAAATTCCTATTTCCAGTATTGATAGCTTGCAACAGGCTTCCGCCTAAAGCAAAGACAACAAAGAAAGCACCTACTAGGTGGAGAATAATATAAACTGTATGACTCATAATATGATTGAATAAATTAAATAATTAGTTTGCATTTAAAATAAATTCTAAAAAAAAGCAAACCCTTTTCCACTCTAAAAAAAATCCCTTTCTGGTTTTTCGTTTCTGGTTTTTCGTTTCTGGTTTTTAGTTTTTAGTTTCCAATAAATAGCAAAGAATCGCTTTTTGAGCGTAAAGGCGGTTTTTGCTCTGCTGGTAGATAATAGAGTTTTCAGATTCTACTAGTTCCGCTTCTATCTCGTAGCCTGCGTGTATTGGCATATCGTGCATAATCCAAGCCTTAGAATTTTTTAAAAGCGAGCGATTGAGTTGATATTTTAGCATAGTATTTTTTCTTTTTTCCCATAGATCTTGTTTTTTTGGATCGCTAAAAAATTCCATATCAAGCCAAGTATCTGTATAAACAAAATCCGCTGTAGCTACTGCCTCACTCAAATTTTCTGTCTCTGTAAGAATATTATTTTTTAAGGCAAGCTCTCTCTGCTCCTTGTCTATAATTTCCCCATCGTCTGCTGGACAAACTAAGGTAAGTTTGATCTTAAAGTGGTTTGCAAGCGACACAAGCGAGTTTGCTACATTATTATAAATACCTGTATAGACTAACTTTACTTCGTCTAAATTTTTCTTGTATTCACTGATGGTCATAATATCTGCTAAGGTTTGACAGGGATGATAGCGGTCGCAACAGCCATTGATAACAGAAACTTCGGATACTTGTGACATTTCTAGAAGACTCTCGTGGCTTTTTAAGCGAGCCAAAATAAAATCACAGTAGCCAGAAATAGAAGCAGTCTCATAACGAAGTTTTGTTTTGGATATTTGGGAATGTTCTGGATCCATGAAAATAGCATCTCCTCCCATTTGGTTCATAGCTACTTCAAAGGAAGTGCGAGTTCTGGTAGAAGTTTTTTCAAAAAGCATAAGCAAATTTTTATGCTTCATTGCTTGGGTGTAGTCTTGAGGAGATCTTTTGATTTTATGGCTTAAACCCAACAAATAATGCAATACAGAAGTTTGCCAGTCTTTCCAATCTAGTAAGTGTAGCATCTAAACTCTATTTTTCTTTAAGCCTCTTACTATATTAATAAAGCCTAAAGCAAATCCCCAAAAACCCATTATTAAATAAAAACTAGCTAGGCTAATAAAATCTTTCTTAAAAGTACAGAGCAATAAAAATAAAATGACAGAGGAAACAAAACCCCACAGAATATGATTTTCATTTTTATCTCGAGCGTATTGTCTGATCGCTGTAGAAAATACTGCTACAAGAAAACCTGCAATAAGAAGCAGATAAAAGAAGAGTCCCCAAAAGCCAAAACTTAAATAAAACTGGTGGTAAGTATTTTTACCATCTCGTACCCATTCTCCAACCCCAAGCCAGCTAAAATTTTCTATAAAGTCAAATTTCCATAGTTGAAACATCCCTGTTATATCGTTATAAACTGTTCCAGATAAATTGATATTGCCCCAGATCAAAGAAATGAAAAAAACAACCACCCAAAAGGAAATAAGAGTAGTCAAACCAAACCTATACATTCTAGGAGCTCCTACTAATAGAAAGGAATATAATAGAAGTAGCCAAATTACAACTTCAAAACTAGAGAGCAGTATTAAAAACAAACAGATCGCAAGAATAATGTGCACCGGCTTCCAAAAAAAACTATAAAGCATTTTTCTTTTTAAGATTCCCGTTAAAAATATGGGGAAAAAAACTAAAAGAATAGGAAAAAAATCATCAAACGAAATATCAGATATCAAAATAATGGGGGTAATTAAAAAAGTTTGATGCACATAGAGTAAGATATATAACACACAGAGAACAAGCAACCCTTTAGAATAATCTTTTACCTGCAAAGAAATAGTCAGCCAAAAAATGATCAAAGGAATAACAAACGGGATGAAAAGAGCAAACGAGTCCCAAGCCTGATTTCTTAAGATAGAAGCACCTAAAACAACAAAAAGACTACAAATTCCATAAGGATAGATATTTCTGTAATTCGCAGGTATCTCTTGATAATAAAAACTTGCCAATAACCATACAACCAAAGCAACTAAAGAATAGTTAGCAAAAGACGGAGAAAAAAGAAAAAGAAAAAAATTGAGTCCCAAAAAAAACAATGAAATATTAGCGTATTGAGGAATTTTTTGCATAATAGTTTTTAAATTTCCTAATAAAAATTAAGGATAAAAATTAAGAATAAAAATTAAGGTTAATGTGCATCTTTACTACATAAAAAAAAAATTATCTCGCCTGAAACCTTTGAACTAGCATTATAGATCAAAGGGCTACAAATAGCAAGAGTAGAGACTCTCTAGTCTCTACTCAGGGTTTTTTCTCTACAGATTTTTAAAAAAAGCGAAGCACGAAGCGGATATAAATAGCATTCGTGGATTTCACCTTGATTGCACGATGCTCTGTATTGGTGGTTGTGCTTCGCACATTGCCTCTTCTAGTTTCCGTTATTGTTTGCGTTCGGGTAACCTCTATCCTATTGTCTCCAACATTATCTCCGTTGATAAAATTGTCTGGGTTGGAGATTCCAACTACCAAAGAATTTTTCTTTGTATCAGTATTCGCGGCTTCATCAGATACTATTTCGTAGGTTGGTGTTGTTGTTGAGACTACAACATTTTTTTCTACTGAAAGAGAGCTTCCAGACCAAAGAGCACCCGCTTGCACGGAAAGGTTTTTGGTTATGGAGTAGGCGTAACCAAACTGTACCGCTGGAGCTGTTTTGGACGTTGAACCTAAGTCAGTATCCAAAGCCAAATTAGCCAAACCAGCGCCTACAGAAAACCCGTAGGGCAGAAAATAATTCGCAACCGCAATTACAGAGTTGAGCCTGTTGTTTCCTTCTGTTAAAGCGTAGTACTGCAAAGAGACTCCCCATTTTTCCAAGTTGTAACCAAACAGGATTCCGTAACCACCTAGCGAATCAGTCCGAGAAAAATTGGGGCTAGAAATAGTAGGAGCGTCATCAACATCTCTAGGGCTAATTGCTCTCACGTCACCAATTCTACCAAAATCTAGTTTATCAAATTCTTTTTTACACACACCGGGATTCCGACTAATGGTAGTGTATGTTCCACGAGTTGCATCCACACTGAAGATAGAAAAAGAAATATCATCTTTACATCCGTCTATAGCAGCGGTGATTGCCTCAGTTCTTTGCGTTGCGTCGCGATCATTTGGCCCAGTATTACGGCTATCATTCTGATTTATAGGCTCACCGTTTAAAACCCTTATCCGATAAACAGAAACATTATCTAGTGAAACATCAAATATTGCACCTGCATAGCTATTGCTCACTGCTGTGATTTCAATATCTGCAGATACCTCCTCTTTTGTTGTTGTTTCCCTAATATTGCTAGTTTCTGTCGTTATCTCAAAACCCGAAACAAAAGGACTAACCCCCACAAACCAACCCAGCTGTCTTGCTTGTTTTCCTTCTTGGGCTTTTAAACTACCCACCCCTGCATAGAAAAACAAAAATGCCGCTGTAAATATAAGGGGCAAAACAACCGATTTCAATACAACCAAGTTCAATCTAATATTTATAGATTTCATAATATAATTTATTATTTAAAGGTTAAAAAACAAAACTTTATAAAGGATAGCTAAAAACAAATAAAAAAACCAAATTGATTGCTGGGGACATTTTTTTTGCTCCAAATGGTTGACTAAGCAACCATTTTGGGTAAAAATGTGTCCTCATTTAAAAAGGTAAGGTGTTTTTGCGGGGACGTTATTTTTTTCGTTGAAAAAAAAACATCCCCTACAGGTTTTTTAATTATTGTCTTACCTTAATCAAGTAATAATCTTTTTTTCCTTTCCTTATAAAGATAAAATTTTCAGAAGTTTTCTTAATCAGAATTCATACAGGAATTTCTATTTAAAGCGAAGCACGAAGCGGATATAAATAGCATTCGTGGATTTCACCTTGATTACACGATGCTCTGTATTGGTGGTTGTGCTTCGCACATTGGCTCTTCTAATTCCCGTTATTGTTTGCGTTCTGGTAACCTTTATCCTATTGTCTGGGGAATTATTCCCAAAAAGATAGTTATCTGGGGTGGTGATTCCAACTACCAAAGAATTTTCCTTTTCATCAGAAATCGTGGCTTCATCTAATACTATTTCGTAGGTTGGCGTTGTTGAGACTACAACATTTTTTTCTACTGAAAGAGAGCTTCCAGACCAAAGAGCACCTGCTTGCACGGAAAGGTTTTTGGTTATGGAGTAGTCGTAACCAAGCTGTACCGCTGGAGCTGTTTTGGACGCTGAACCTAAGTCAGTATCCAAAGTCAAATTAGCCAAACCAGCGCCTACAGAAAACCCGTAGGGCAGAAAATAATTCGCAACCGCAATTACAGAGTTGAGCCTGTTGTTTCCTTCTGTTAAAGCGTAATACTGCAAAGAGACTCCCCATTTTTCCAAGTTGTAACCAAACAGGATTCCATAGCCACCTAGTGAATCAGTCCGAGAAAAATTGGGACTAGAAATAGTAGGAGCATCAGCAACAAATCTAGTGCTAGTTGTGTCCGTGTCACCAATACTACCAGAATCTAGCTCGGAAAATGTGTTTCTACAAAAATTACCTCTTTCTTGATTAATCAATTCAAAGAAATTTGACTGGAACTCATTTTGTGTTCCACGAGTTGCATCCAAAGAAAAGAGCCTAGTTTCACTACCCACACCTCCTTGCTTACAAATGTCTATAACAACGTTAATTCCCTCATCCCGTGACGCTTCGCTGAGATTATTTGGATGACCGCTCCACACAGACATATTTTTAATGCCATTTTGAAATAAAGAAATACCATCTAGCGTAGTATCAAATATTGCACCTGCATAGTTATTGCTAGCTCCTGTAACAATATCTGCAGATACCTCCTTTTTTGTTGTTGTTCTCCTAATATTGCTAGTTTCTGTCGTTATCTCAAAACCCGAAACAAAAGGACTAACACCCACAAACCAGCCCAGCTGTCTTGCTTGTTTTACTTCTTGTGCTTTTAAGCTACCCACCCCTACAAATAGTGAACTCAACAAAATCGCACCTACTAGTAATCCCGCCCTAAAAGAACCAGCCCCACAAAAACCAGCCCCCTGAAAACCAGCGGGAGCTACTTTTGCCTTATAATTTTTAAGAGGCATTTGCTTTATGCTCCCTTTGAAAGCTCTTTTTGAATTTTTCATTATAATATTTAATGAGAGTTAAAAACAAAATTCTGTAGCCTATAGATATTAAAATTTTACAATAAAGTCAAGTTTTATAAGTTTTGCTTTATACCTTTTTTTTAAAAATTTACCTTGTTTGAAACCTTTTAGCAAACAGCAAAAGTAGAGACTCTCTGGTTTCTGGTCTCTGGTTTTTGCGGGGACGTTATTTTTTTCGTTGAAAAAAAAACATCCCCTACAGGTTTTTTAATTATTGTCCAACCTTAATCAAGTAATAATCTTTTTTTCCTTTCCTTATAAAAATAAAATTTTCAGAAGTTTTCTTAATCAGAATTCATACAGGAATTTCTATTTAAAGCGAAGCACGAAGCGGATATAAATAGCATTCGTTGATTTCACCTTGATTACACGATTCTCTGTATTGGTGGTTGTGCTTCGCACATTGGCTCTTCTAGTTTCCGTTATTGTTTGCGTTCGGGTAACCTCTATCCTATTGTCTGGTTCAATATCATTCACAATCAAGTTATTTGGTTTTCTGATTCCAAGAACCAAAGAATCATTTTTTTCATCCATAAATGTAGCTTCATCAGATACTATTTCGTAAGTTTCTGTTGTTGAGCTTAGATTATTTCCTACTGAAAGAGAGCTTCCAGACCAAAGAGCACCTGCTTGCACGGAAAGGTTTTTGGTTATGGAGTAGTCGTAACCCAGCTGTACCGCTGGAGCTGTTTTGGACGCTGAACCTAAGTCAGTATCCAAAGTCAAATTAGCCAAACCAGCGCCTACAGAAAACCCGTAGGGCAGAAAATAATTCGCAACCGCAATTACAGAGTTGAGCCTGTTGTTTCCTTCTGTTAAAGCGTAGTACTGCAAAGAGACTCCCCATTTTTCCAAGTTGTAACCAAACAGGATTCCGTAACCGCCTAGCGAATCAGTCCGAGAAAAATTGGGACTAGGAATAGTAGGAGTAGGAGCATCAGCAACATTTCTAGTGCTAGTTGTTACTATGTCACCAATACTACCAAAATCTAGCTCAGTAAATCTGTTTTTACATAAATTATTTCTCTCTAGACTAAGGTCTGTCAAGTAATTATCGCTAAACTGACTGACTGTTCCACGAGTTGCATCTAAAGAAAGGATATTAGTTCCAGATATATCCGCACTTCCTTGCTTACAGATGTCTATAGCAGCCTCAATTCCCTCATCCTGTGACGCTTCGCTCCTCCCATTTGGTAGAGTTTCCCATGTCACAAGATACACGCCATTAGAAATAGCACGAGCAGCATCTAGCGTAGTATCAAATATTGCACCTGCATAGCTATTGCTCACTGCTGTAATCTCAATATTTGCAGATACCTCCATTTTTGTTGTTGTTGTCCTAATATTGCTAGTTTCTGTCGTTATCTCAAAACCCGAAACAAAAGGACTAACACCTACAAACCAACCCTGCTGTCTTGCTTGTTTTCCTTCTTGGGCTTTTAAGCTACCCACCCCTACAAATAGTGAAGCAAACAGAATCACACCTAGCAGGACTGTCCATTGGAACGCCCCACGAAAACTCGCATCACAAAAACCAGCCCCCTGAAAACCAGCGGTAGCTACTTTTGCCTTATAATTTTTAAGAGGCATTTGCTTTATGCTCCCTTTGAAAGCTCTTTTTGAATTTTTCATTATAATATTTAATTAGAGTTAAAAACAAAATTCTGTAGCCTATAATATTAAAATTTTACAATAAAGTCAAGTTTTATAAGTTTTGCTTTATACCTTTTTTAAAAAAATTATCTTAAAAATTTACTGCAAAGGACATTCTAGGCAAAAATTAGGCGTATTTACCGCCAGTTATCTCACTTTTTGACTGTGCAATGCTATAGTATTTTCATAAATATTCCAAGTAAAAGAAGCCTCCTCCTGTTGAAAATAAATCTCAATTTTTTTGGGAAAAATCAGACTTTCCATAAAGGGAGCTAAATTCTCTTCAATGAGAAAAAAAATCCAGCGTAAATAGTGCTTTTTTTTCTCTACGGGAAAAACTGTAATTACTCTACCTATTTTCTGCAACTCCGAGCAAATATTTTTTTCATATTTTTCCAATAATTCACTATCTTGGGAGGACAGCTGTAACGAAGAAATTGTTTGAGAAAGTCTTTCCAATATTTTTTTAGGAACAACTTCAAAATATTGGATTTCTGGACTATAAAATTGATTTTTCTTCACCGATTTAGTATTGCTGACCGTGAGCCACCTACCTAATTCCCATTTTTTTGTGGATTTTATAAAAACTTTGCACAAAACAAAATCCTTTGTGATTAAATCTAAACATTGCTCGCCTTCGGCTACAGATTCGCATCTTAGTAACAATCCCAAATTGATAAAAAGTATTTTTTTCTGTAAAGCAGCCTCTAACAGTTTGTTGGCAGTGAATTTTTTCTTTACTAAATCAAAAATATTATCTTTAGCTGTAAAATCAATTTTTAAATATTCTTTTAAAATATTATTTTTCCAGTATGCTTCTCCTTCTATTAAAACACAAATATGAGGTTCTATCAGAGACTCAATTTTATCCGTGACAGTATATATTTTTTGTGCCTTCTTATCTCTACAGAAAAAAATTTTCTGCTGACAACTAGGACAAATTAAAGGTAGAAAAGATAACATTATTTTAACATTCTGAGACCTTTGAATTAGTGTTATGTGACGGCTAGGCAAGGCAAAAAAAAATTTTAGCTCGCAGGAATATCGTAGTGAAAAACACTACAAAACTTGCATAATCCCAAAAAGAAATGTAAAAGAGCCAGTGGCTCTTTTACTATATCCTTTACTTTATCTTATGCAATAAGAGAGTATTTCAAGAGTTAAAATTTTTTTTTAACGCTGCATAGGCTAAACAGAACGCTAATTCAAAGGTCTCATTCCAAAGTAAGGTCGCAGCGCAATCCCTATATAACTACCAAATATAGCAAAAACAATCCAGATCCAGCCGTGCAAACTGCCCGACGCAATGCCTCCGATAAAAGCACCTATATTGCAACCAAAAGCAAATCTAGCTCCTATGCCCATCATCAAACCTCCCAAAACACCAGCTATAATTTCTCGCCAAGAAATTTTTTCTTTGCTGGAGGAAGGAGAGATAAAAGAAACCCAAGCTAAAGCACCTAAAATTACTCCCAAATTGATAAGCGTAGAAGCATCTGTTAAAAGCGGACTACGAAGTGCTTGATTAGGCATTTCTAAATTCCAAAATTCACTGCTTGCCAAACTACCTCCCAAAAAAGAATACAACTTTGCTCCCAAGAGAGTAAATCCAAAAGTAACCTGCCAAGGACTCTTGGAGACTAAAAATATTAATCCTAAAGAAACGGAAGCTATAAGTAAAAGAAAAAAAATTTTCTTTGTAGGAACTTGAGCTTTTTTACTCCATAAAAAATAAGATAAAACCGCAAGCAATAAAGCGAGGTTGATGAGTGGGTGGAGCAAAACTGGTTCTAGAGCAGCCAATTTGTGAAAACTCGGAGCCCAAAAACTACCCCACAAAGAACCTAAAATAAAAGTAGGAATGGCGTATAACATAACCTTACTACCTGCACCTAAAGCCAAAATACAACCAGAACCGCAAGCGTTACTAAGCTGCATGCCTACTCCAAAAAGAAAACTGCCAAAAACTAAAGATAAAGAAATAGGAGCTAACTCTGGAGAACTAGGAGTGAAATGGGCTATGGGAACGAATAAAAGAAAGGTGAAAAAAATTAACAAAAACTGCTGAAAAAAAGCATTGCCGTCTTTTCTTATTAGAAAATTTCTTAACCCAGCAGTCAAACCTACCTTGCCATAAACCAAAACAATGCCTGTCAAAAAACCAGTAATTGCCAGTGAGCTGCTTTTGAAACCTCCCACAAAAAAAGCAAACCCAATGAGTAAAAACAACCCTCCAAAAGAAATCAATTTTGTAAGTCTCATTTTTTTATTTTTGAATATTTGATTGAAAATCACTTATCAATAATTGCGGTTTTCATAAATTTAATAGTAAGAATCTCCTATTCCAAAAATATCAGTTTCCTCACTACTAATAACAGGTTCCATCTTCTCTATTTCTTTTTCATCAATGATACCAGTTTCAAAAATTTTTTCTTTAAATTTTGTTTCTAACCAATTAGAGTTCCATATTTCAACAGAATCATCTGATACTTTTTTACATAATTTACTTTCATGTTCATATTCAAAGTTAGGAATTTTTAAAGTAATTCTTTGCAACCATAAATCTAAGTATTCAGTATTAGGTAATTTTTCAAATCTAGTTTGAATTTTTTTTAATATTCTTATTTTTTTATCTTCTGTTAAAAGATTCAAAAATTTACTTAAAATGTTTGATGCTGCTGGGTAAATTCTCGGATTTCTAAAAACAATACTCATTAAAATACTTATCAGAGGCTCTATTTTTCCAGTAGGTTTTATAGTTCTTTTAGAAAAATTGTTTAATTCTTTTAAAAGAGTTCCTGAATTTGGATATTTTTTTGAAAGCTGGTGAAGTATTAGTAGCTGTTCTTGTGAATTTCTAGAATAAGTTTTATTTTCTATCCAAAATAGCCTATCTGGTTTTATAGAACTATTGATAATATCATTTGAATTTGTTGTTTTTTGAGAATTTAACCGCATTCCAATTTCACTTAATGATTTTGCTAATTCTTTAATAATTGATTTTCCTATTTCAAGGTCATTGACAAAAATTCTATAATCATCTCTATATCTAATGATTTTATACTTATCTGATTCAATTTTAGATATTTTTTCAGATAGTTCTTGATCTGCATATCCTAAAACCATTTCTGCAATAAAATCCATCACAATACTTCCTTGGGGAATACCGTTAGTTTGTCCATTTGCCATAGCTTGAAGGTGTTTGTCAATACATACTCCAATACGACTAGAATCAAACCTATTATTAATTTTTTTTGCTTCTTTTTTTGTATGTAATGCCCATGCAATAGAATGGGTGTAAATAGATCCATAGCAATCTACTATATCTGTATGAAAAATATAATTGTATTCCAAAGCCAAAATAATTGACTCTTGTTCTACTTTGTTCTTCCAATGAAAAATTTGCTCTTTAGTATTATTTTTTTCACTTTCTTCAAATCCTGGCAACCTGTCACAGGTAACTTGTTTTTCTTTAACTACTGGCAAACTTTCACATTCAACCACACTATTTTTAAATTCTTGAAATTTTTCAACAATAATAACCCAATTTTCTTTTTTTGTAATTTGATGAACTAAAGAAACATACAAAGCAGGGTGAATTAACTGATATAATCTCCAAGCATATTCACCGTCTTTATTTCCGAACAATTTATAATTAACATCCTCAAATGAACTTGGGCGGTTGTTTTTACCGTTTTTATAAAAATTTATGAGCTTTTTATTTGTTAGTATATCGGATATATTTTCAAGTAATTTTGAAAATTTAAAATAAAGCGGAAGATTTAAATTACAATAACTTTTTTCTTTAAGTAGAAATTTTTTTGCTTCAATATAGTTTAAATCTAAAATATTTTTCATGGCTTTATTAGAATTTTTTTTATTTATTTTATAGTTCAAAGCTGGGTTTCAAAATTGTCTGTTTGTTTCATTAGATTCAAAGCCATATCTCTACTGCTGGTTGTAAAAATTTTATGAAATTTTAGAAAATTTTAGCACAAGGTTCTTACTAATTCCGAAAAATTAGCAGGAGTATATTTTTCATAGTCTTCTTGCTTTACATACAAAGCTGTATATTTCACTTTGCTTTGCACAGCATTTATATCTTCGCACCACTGGTATAATCTTTTTATTTTTTCTAAATCGTCTAAACTTTCACGCCCTTTTAATTCTATAATGTAAATTTCATTCTCGGCTAGCTTTACAAAAAAATCGGGGTAATAATTTTTAATATCTCCATCAGCAGTTTTGTAATCAATCTTAAAATGCACCGCTAGATAATTTTTTGCATAAGAAACAATATCACTGCAGTTTTCAAGAAAACTAGCAAATTGAAGTTCAAAATGGTTGTCCCCGACAATTTTATTAAATACACTTTTTTTAGGAGGAATAAATTCTCCTTCTTTCATTACAAAGGGTCTCGTTTGGCTAATTTTTATATAATTCACTATTTCTGCTTCGCCTTTGTCTAAGATAGTTAGGTTGTTAATTTCTTTTCTAAAAGTTTCAATGATTGTTCTTGTTACTTCAGGTTCTGATAAATTTCGCAAGATATTCGGGTCCTCTAAATCGGTTTTTTTTTCAAAAAGAAAGTTTGTAATAAACTCCTTAACCTTTCCATACAAAAGATCATAGCCACCAACTAGACGTAGATCTTTTTTAATCGTTGACGAAAAATAACCAACCACACTGCGATAGTCTGGTATAAATTCGCTATCAAGTTCTGTAGTATGAGTTATTTTTTCAGTAGTTATATCGCGAAAAACAATCTCTTTTTTTTCTGCTTCGCTAAACTCTTTAATAGGAAATTTTTTGTGCGAAAATGCTGTAGTATTTAATTCCGAAAAATTTTTGTATTCTCGGTAAATTCTAGGAGACAAAACTGGAATTTGAATATCCAGTTTTTCTATATTCTTTTTTGTATCTTCTTTATCTACCTCAACTATCAAAGGTGCTTTTGGTTTTGTGTCTTCTCCCATCGCTCTTCTTTCAAGTTCTACGCCTTCTCTATTGATAGATTCTACGAACTCCATAAAAGCATCTGTGCCGACTACACTCAAATATTCTGCTACATCGGGATCTTTATACATCCTTCTCAAGCCTCGTCCCAAAGTCTGCTCTGGTAAAATATTGCTTTTGGAAGAGTAAGGACGCAGGCCAACAATCGTAGTTACATTTTTTACATCCCAACCTTCTTTTAACATCAAAACAGAAACAATAGCCTTATACGGACTTTCCAAGCTATCAATAGCGTTAGATTTTTTCCGCAATTTTTTTAACTGCTCTTCCTTTTTTCCTGTCACAGATTCTGAAATTTCTCCATTATTTTTTGTATGGATAGTCAAAATTGCATCCTTAAAATCGGGATAGGTATTTTCTAAATATTTTTCTACATCGTCGCAATTTCTGGTATCATCTGTCATTACAAACAACACAGCTTTTTTATTCAATTTTAGATGCTCGTCATAAACTTTTTTCCACTCTAAAAAACCAAGATGGATATAGTCTCTGTATTTTTCTGTAAATCTTGAACTTTGGTGTTCTCTAAATTTAGCACGGCTAGCCTCATCGGGTAGCACGGGGTGTTTTACTACATCTTGATGAATGGCTTCCACAAGAGAATAATCCGAAACTGTTTGCACAAAAATAGCTCCGTTATTGTGTTTTGGGGTGGCGGTCATATCAATTTGCAAAGACAAATTTTTGCCCTTCATTTTCATTTTATTATTAATATCTTCAATGGATTTAAACCAAGCTAAACGTTCATCGTGAATGTGGTGAGCCTCGTCGTTTAGCACCACCAACTCATCAACATCGCGTACAATTTCTGCAAGATTGATTTTAGAATCGCTTGTTTTGGTAACAGGTTTTTCGCCTAAAAAATAATCCGTTGTATCTTCATCGTCAGCACTGGGAATTGTATCTTTGCTACTATAAATACGGTGGATATTCGTTAAAAAAATATTTCCAGTTTTACGGATGCTGTTTGTATCGTCTTGCATGTGGATTGTCATTTGGAAATCGTCTCTCCAGTTTTGTGCCCCAAAACCATTTTCAGGCAAAATTGGGTCTGCAAAAAATATCTTTAAGCCCTCAAAATCTGTTTTAATCCTATCTAAAACAATAATATTGGGAGTAATCAGTAAAAAATTTCTTGCTAGTTTGGAATCTTTTTCGTAGAGTCTGTGAAAATAACTCCACGCAATCAGCAAACTCATCACCTTCGTTTTTCCCGTTCCTGTAGCCATCTTAATTACCAAACGCAACCAATCTTCGGGAAACATACCCAAAGAAACAGCCTCCGAACTATCGTAACGGATAAGGTCGTATTTGTCTTTTGCTTGCGCTACTTCATAAAGATAAACGATTGTCTCTACAGCTTCTCTTTGGGCGAAGTAGTATTGAAAAATTTCCGTGCCTGCAGCAGTTTCTATGGGATGTTGCATGCAAAACCACCACTGCAAAAGACTCCTACTTGTCTCGCTTGCTCTTGCATAAGAATTGTCTCGCCACTCTTTTACTTCTTGACGCAGTTTAGCCACAAGAGGTGGCAACAGTTTGGCGTAGCCTTCTCTTCGTAGATCCTCGTCTGCTGGAAACCAGCGAACTGCTGGGTCTAGGATTTCGTAAGGTGATTTTGGAAAGTTTGGGTGTAGTGCCATAAATTATTTTAGTTTTTTAATATTTTTTTTTAACCATTCTTTGACGCTAATTTTATAGCTATTTAAACCTACCCGAATTTTAATTATGGCAAATTCGCCATAATTAAAATTTAGATTATTAATTTTTTCTAAAATTCCCAAAAATTCAACAGTATTTCTAAGCCAATCTGAAATAAAAAAATCTCCATCTTTAGCTCTTAACATATCAGTCAATGAAATATAATCATCTCTATTTCTTGAAATAATCGTAACTGTAGTATTTTGTACTTGTAATTTTTTAGCCATTTATTGTATTGTTTTTTTTTTTTGTGCTAACTTATCACTACCCCCCCGAGATAACGTTCTCGGCCCGACGCCAGTCCCCTAGGTAAAACTAGAAAGGACTGGCGTTTTTTGTTGCAATACTTTTAGGGCTGTTCTTTCCATTCTTTTATTTTTTTATTGTAAAAGTCTTGTGTAATAAGTCTTTTGTTTAAATATTTGCGTAGAATAACTTCACGGCTTACTTTGTATTGATTTGCATAACGAGAAATTTCTTGATTACTAGGATTTTTTGCGACTACAAAATCATCATTTGGAACTAAAAAAAAACCAGCAAAAGCATTGCAAAAAACTTCTTCTTGTTGGTATTGCTCTTCTTCTATAGAAAAACCAGCTGTCTCCCTAGCCCATAACAATACTTCTGGGGTAATTCTAGCTCTTACACTCATATTGTCACCTCTATGACTTTCATTGTGTCGTTGCCGAAAATATCTACTACTTTGACGGCAATTTTTCTCCGTCCTTTGTTGCACTCGTAAAATACACTTTTTAGCTCAATCGTGCGATTTTTTTTGGTACGAAAAGATTGCCATTCGTTTTCAAAAATATAATTTCCAGTCCACTGCTCTTCTATTTCTGCGTTTTCTTTTTTGATGCGCACAATTTCTTTTTTGTTGCCAAAATTAAAATTGACAGCCCAATAATCAATCCAATCCATCCATTTTTTTGTCAAAACTTCTCGCTTCACAATGCCGGCGTTATCTTTGGCTACTTTGATAATAGCGCCGTTGTCTACAAAAATTTTACTGCTACCATTTTTTAGCCCAGCAGTAATATCAGCAAAAGTATCTTGGTTGTAATAGACAGAAAAATCGGTTAACTCTACTGCTATTTTGCTTGGCTTGTTTTTAGCAGCTTGAACATGCGGCTTGATTTCAATATAGTTGACATCGTGGAATTGGACTTGATTTTTTTCTACCGCTCTTTTATCAAAAACATCTTTGGGGATATACTTTAAGGCAAGGTCAATTCCTTTGCTTTTGGCTTCGTCTTGCATTTGCGGGGACAAACCCATTTCAAATTCAAAAGCAAGAATATCTACTTTTGTAATCTGTTTTTCTTGGCACTCTCTAATCACTTCGGCTACAAAAAGCCTTGAAGTCGGGGCGTTGAGGGGACCCACCGCTACCAAGCGTCCTGCTTTTTTAGCGACGAAGCATTTGAAATTTTCTATTTTTTCGGCTTTGTAGGCTCGCACAATTAGTTTTAGAAAATCCTTTTCTTTGGCTGCTAGTTGTTTTCTTCTTTGTGCTTCTCGTTCGTTGAGATTGATTCCAATGTAGTGCTGTATTTCGTATTTTCCTAGATTGAGTATTTCAAAAGCTCTGAAATTTTTACCTGCTTCTTTCATTTCTCGCTGGACGCTAATCATTCTTTTTCGGGTGGTGTGAATTGCAAACTTGCCTAAATCTGAGCCAATCCATTTACGCCCTAGTTTTTCTGCTACCGCTAGTGTAGTCCCTGAGCCGCTAAAAAAATCGGCTAGCAAATCTCCTTCGTTGGAAGATGCTTTGATGATTCTCTCAAGGAGTTTTTCTGGTTTTTGGGTTGGATAATTAAGTATTTCTTTACCCACCCTAGCAGGAATACAATCTGTCCAAAGCGCTTGAATTGGTTTCCCTTTCATCTCGTTAACATATTTCTTGATGAAAGGATAACCTGACTTTGTAAATACCACTCTTCCCTCATCAATATATTTATCAATTGTTTCTTGTGAAAGAGACCAATGTCTGTTAGAAGGCGGATATATCTCCCCACGACCGAAATTTCTTGTGTGACTTTGGTAGTCTTGCCCAGCAGGATTATTCAACCGATAAAACCCTCCATCTTTGTCTTTTTTGAAGTATTGATGCAAATGCACATCATCATAACTTTTATAAGGTTCATTCCATATTTTCGATTCACCTTTCTGATAAAAGAAAATAGTATCTATGTTATTGCCGTATTGCTTCGGATTGTTTTGAGCACCCGTTCTTTTCCAAATAACCATATTCACAAAATTATTTTTGCCAAAAATTTCGTCTAATACTAATCTTATGTAGCTGTTGACTCTATAATCGCAATGCACATAAATACTGCCGTCTTCGGCAAGCAAATCTCTCATCAAACTCAAGCGTTCGTAAATCATCGCAATAAAACTATCCGCACCCTGCCCCCAAGTGTCGCGGTAGGCAAGCTCCTCTAAAACATTCGGTTTTTTGGTTAGCTCCTCGTCTCCAATTTCTACTTTCATTGAAAAATCTGCTCCCACATCAAAAGGTGGGTCAATATAAATCAGTTTTATTCCACCCTGTTTTTCTATCTGCTCGCGTATAGCCCCGCCCTTTAAGCTAGCCAAAATTAGTTTGTTATCTCCCCAAATCAGTTTATTTGTCCAACCGCTAATCTGCCTGCCTCTCGCGTCGTAATCAAAAAGGGTAGGTGCTTTTGTATCTTCTGTTTTTTCTGCTCTTGGCTCGTCCACTACTTCTATTGTTTGAAAAGGCAAAACAACATTGCTGACCTCCGCTGTTTTTCCGCTCCAAACTAGCTCTACTTCTTTTTTGTCTGCAAAAAGCAAAAAACGATATTTTTCTGGCAACGGTTTTCCGTCGTCCAGATATTTTACAATATCCCGTTTTTCATTTTCATTAAGGCTAATCTTTTCCATTTTTTTCTTGGTTTTTTTTTATTTTTTTGATTTCTTCCTCGCATTCGTTCACCAGTTGGCTGTTTTTTGCTTTTGTAGATAATTCTTTTACTGTTTCCAAATCTGAGATAGCTTCCCCATATTTTTTCAAAATGCTATTAGTATTGCCCCTGTTATAAAAAGCTTCAGCAAGGTTTGGTCGTAATTCTATGACTCTATTGAAATCCAAAATAGCTTCCTCGTATTTTTTTAAATTGCGTTTAGCATTGCCTCTATTATTGAAAGTTCCAGCAAGGTTTGGATTGATTTCTATGGCTCTATTAAAATCTAAAATAGCTTCTTTGTATCTTTCTAAAATACTTTTAGCAAAGCCTCTGTTATTAAAAGCTTCAGCATAGTTTGGATTGATTGCTATGGCTCTATCAAAATCCAAAATAGCTTCCTCGTATTCTTTCAAGCCAATTTTAGCATTGCCTCTGTTATAAAAAGCTGCAGCAAGCTTTGGATTGATTGCTATGGCTTCGCTATAATCTTTTATAGCTTCCTCATATTCTTTTAAACTACCTTTAGCATCGCCTCTGTTATTAAAAGCTGCAGCATAGTTTGGATTGATTGCTATAGCTTTAGTATAATCTTTTATAGCTTCTTCGTGTTTTTTTAAACTACCTTTAGCAACACCTCTGTTATTAAAAGCACCAGCATAGTCTGGATTGATTGCTATAGCTTTAGTGTAATCTTTTATAGCTTCTTCGCATTCTTTCAAGCTAATTTTAGCTGCACCTCTGTTATAAAAAGCTTCAGCATGGTCTGGATTGATTGCTATGGCTCTATTAAAATCTTCTATAGCTTCTTCGTATTGTTTCAAATTGCGTTTAGTATAGCCTCTGTTATGAAAAGCTGCAGCAAAGTTTGGATTGATTTCTATAGCTCTATCAAAATCCAAAATAGCTTCTTTGTTTTTTTCTAAACTACCTTTAGCAACACCTCTGTTATTGAAAGCTCCATCAAGGTTTGGGTTGATTTTTATGGCTTTATCATAATCTTTTATAGCTTCTGCGTATTGTTTCAAGCCAATTTTAGCATCGCCTCTGTTATAAAAAGCATCAGCATAGTTTGGTCGTAATTCTATAGCTTTAGTGTAATGTTCTATAGCTTTTTTATAATCTCCACTATCTTGGGCAGCCAGTCCACGATAAAATTCTGATTCTGCGGTTTCAAAATTTTTCTTGTTGTCAATAAAACCAAACAAATCGTTATAGATGGTTTCTGCAGTGATGTTATGAAACTTCTTTAAATATTTTAAAATTTCTTGTTTTAACTTGTGGGCGATTTTGTAGTCTTCGTATCCTATATCAATATAGCCTTTAGGAGCATAAACAAAAACACTACTTTGGGCTAATACCCGTCTTTCGCTAGTTTGGGTTTGTGCAGGGTTTATCAAAGCGAGCAACAAATCTTTTTCTGTTTTGTTTTCTGGGTAGGTGATTTCTTTGGTTTCTGGTATGTTCTCAGTATCTAATAAAATTAACTGTCCGTCTCGCTTAGTTTCTCCGTTGCAAGCAAAAAACAAGGCAACATAAAAACTACGGCTAAAATCTATCAAGGTTACTTCAGCACCGAAGTGCCTCAAGTCTGTCAAGATTTCAATATTACTTTTGTAGTTTGGAAACCGCGATCTAGCTTTTTCTACAATTTCTTTTTCTACATTGATTGGATAAAAAGACTCAAATAGATTTTCATGTTTTCTGTAAAGAGAAGATTGGATTTTTTTGTACCAACAAGGCGTGCCTCTAAAAATATATTTTTTGCCTTTGCACTCTTCCAGCAATTTGTTGATTTCTTCAATGCTAGTAATTTTTTTCATTTCTTTTGGTGTGGGTCTAATTCTTTTGGTTTTAGGACTTCTTAAGTATTTAGAATATTTTTATGAAAGGATTCTGGTATTCTTGCCCAGTCAAAAATTTGCACCAAAGTAGGAATGTTGGATTCGGCTACGGCTAGCTCAAAATCTGTCAATTCGTTTGTGGGTATTGGTCTTAAATCTTTACTGCGGAGGACTAAATCCAAATCGCTTGTGTCCTGTGCAGTGCCATCTACACGGCTACCGTAAGCCCATATTTCTACTGGCGGTTGTAAAAATTTATTTGCAATTTGTAGCAGATCTTTTTTGTCTTCTTGTCTTAAAATCATAAATTTTTTTCTTGTTGGCTTTTTATTTCTTTAATTATTTCCTCGCATATTTCCGCCAGTTGGCTATTTTTTGCTTTTGTAGATAATTCTTTTGCTTTTTCCAAATCTGAGATAGCTCCTTTGTAGTTTTTTAAATTGCGTTTAGCAATGCCTCTATTATAAAAAGCTTCGGCATAGTTTGGATTGATTTCTATAGCTCTATCAAAATCCAAAATAGCTTCTTTGTTTTTTTCTAAACTACCTTTGGCAATGCCTCTGTTATTAAAAGCATCGGCATAGTCTGGGTTGATTTCTATAGCTTTAGTGTAATCTTTTATAGCTTCTTCGTATTCTTTTAAACTACCTTTAGCAATGCCTCTGTTGTTAAAAGCTGCAGCATAGTTTGGGTTGATTGCTATAGCTTTAGCGTAATCTTTTATAGCTTCTTCGTGTTTTTTTAAATAATTTTCAGCTGCACCTCTGTTATTGAAAGCATCAGCATCATTTGGATTGATTTCTATAGCTCTATTGAAATCCAAAATAGCTTCTTCGTATTCTTTCAAGCCAATTTTAGCTCCTCCTCTGTTATTAAAAGCTGCAGCATGGTCTGGTTTGATTGCTATAGCTCTATCACAATCTTTTATAGCTTCCTCGTATTCTTTTAAACCAATTTTAGCTGCACCTCTGTTACTAAAAGCTTCAGCAAGGTTTGGGTTGATTTCTATAGCTCTATTGAGATCCAAAATAGATTCCTCGTATTTTTTCAAATTGCGTTTAGCATCGCCTCTGTTATTAAAAGCTATAGCATAGTCTGGATTGATTGCTATGGCTTCGCTGTAATCTTTTATAGCTTCTTCGTATTGTTCCAAACCATTTTTAGCAACGCCTCTGTTATGAAAAGCTTCAGCAAGGTTTGGATTAATTTCTATGGATTTAGTAAAATCTTCTATAGCTTCCTTGTGTTTTTTAAAATCATTTTTAGCTGCACCTCTGTTATTAAAAGCTTCAGCATAGTCTGGATTGATTTCTATGGCTCTATTAAAATCTTCTATAGCTTCCTCGTATTCTTTCAAATTGCGTTTAGCATTGCCTCTGTTATTAAAAGCTTCAGCAAGCTTTGGATTGATTTCTATGGCTCTATTAAAATCCAAAATAGCTTCCTCGTATTCTTTCAAATTGCTTTTAGCAACGCCTCTGTTATTAAAAGCACCAGCATAGTTCGGATTGATTTCTATAGCTTTTGTGCAATCTTTTATAGCTTCTTTGTTTTTTTCTAAACTACCTTTAGCAATGCCTCTGTTATAAAAAGCTTCAGCATAGTCTGGATTGATTTCTATGGCTCTATTAAAATCTTTTATAGCTTCTTCGTATCTTTCTAAAATATCTTTAACAATGCCTCTGTTATAAAAAGCTTCAGCAAGCTTTGGATTGATTTCTATGGCTCTATTAAAATCTTTTATAGCTGCCTCGTGTTTTTTTAAACTACTTTTAACAGAGCCTCTGTTATTAAAAACAGAAGCAGCGTTTGGTTGTAATTTAATAGCTTTAGTATAATGCTCTATAGCTTTTTGATGGTTTCCAGTATTTTGGGATTCCAATCCACGGTAAAATTCTATTTCTGCTTCAGAGTAATTTGCTTGGTTTTCAATAAAGCCTTGCAAATCGTTATAAATGGTTTCTGCATGGATATTGAAATTTTTTCGTAAATAGCCTAGTAAAGCTACTTTTAGATCGCCTTCAATTGGAATTTCATCGTATTCTTTTTCTTTTAGATAGCCTGCTGCTGGGTGGACAAAAACACTGCTTTGGAAAATCACTCTGGGGCTTTTACCTCTAGGTTCAACGAGAATATTTTCTTTAAAAATTTTCTCCTTATTGTTTTCATAATCAATTTTTGTGTTTTTTAAGTTATCTACATTGACGGCTATAATTCTACCGTTTTCTTCGTATTCACCATAACAAGCAAAGAATAGAGCAATATGCAAACTTCTGCTAAAATCAATCAAGGATGTTTTGCCTCCGTAGTGCTGCAATTCTGTTAAAACTTCTGTATCAGAAGCACTAGAGCTAAAATGCTTTTCTTTAACTTCTTTAATATCAGCTTTCTCCGTTTTTAAAACAGTAAAATATTCGCTATCAGTTGGAGGAATATCTATTTCTTCGTTGTTTTCATTTTTTCGCAAAGACTGCCGATGCAAACCAGAAGACACTTTAGGATTTTTTTTATTTTCTCCACGGAAGATAAACTCACCTTCTTTGCATTTCTCTAAAATTTCTTGAATCTTTGCTTGAATCTGTGCTTGAATCGGTGCTTGAATCGGTGCTTGAATCTTTGCTTGAATCGGTGCTTGAATCTTTGCTTGAATCTTTGCTTGAATCTGTGCTTGCTCTGTTTTATTCTGTTCTTCTTTTTTCATTTTTTTGGTAAGGGTCTTTCATTCTTTTGGTGTGGTGGTCTTTCATTCTTTTGGTTTTAGGACTTCGTAATTATTTAGAATATTTTTATGAAAGGATTCTGGTATTCTTGCCCAATCAAAAATTTGCACCAAAATAGGAATATTGGATTCGGCTACGGCTAGCTCAAAATCTGTCAATTCGTTTGTGGGTATTGGTTTTAAATCTTTACTGCGGAGGACTAGGTCCAAATCGCTTGTGTCGTGTGCAGTGCCATCTACACGGCTACCGTAAGCCCATATTTCTACTGACGGTTGTAAAAATTTATTTGCAATTTGTAGCAGATCTTTTTTGTCTTCTTGTCTTAAAATCATAAATTTTTCTCTTGTTGGTTTTTTATCACTTGGATTAAAGAACGTGCATCTAGGATAAACTGAGGCAATAAAGGCAAAGTTTTTACAGCTAAATCAACGCCATGATCGTGGCTTGTGAAATTGCGATTGTCTCTATACTCTAACCACCTTTTCACTTCTTCTAAATTCAACAATCCGTGATGCCCTGCTTGTTTGAAAATGGATTTGAAGGTCAATTTATCTATTTCTTTTGAAGAATGAAAATATGGTTTGAGACATTTTTTAAGTAATTTTCCTGATTGCTCAAGAATAATTTCAAACTCTTTTATAGTAGCTGATCGGTAAATATCATAATCTAGGCTGTCTTTTTTTGTTTTTTGCAAAAAATTACTGGCTTCTTCTAAAGCTAAAACACACCTTTCTAAAAATACTGTGTTTATTTCGGTGGGTTTATTTTTCATATTGCATTTTACTTTTGAACCGTTTCCAAAATGGAAACAGTTGGTTTTTTATTATTTATTTAAAAGTAATAGAACTAACCCTATCATCTTGTCTTTATCGCTGGACTTACTTTCCGCTATCAAAAGAGTCACTACCGTTAAAGCTTCTGGAGTTAAACTTGCTTGCAAAATTTCAGTTTTTCGTAAAAACCAGACAAAAGCAAAAGCACCGCTGCGTTTATTTCCATCTACAAATGGATGATTCTTAACCATAAAATACAAAAGATGGGCTGCTTTTTCTTCTAAACTTTGATAGGCATCTTTTCCAAAAACAGATTGAAAAATATTCCCAACGATTCCTTTCACATTTCCATTCTGGCGTTCTTGTCCAAAAATATTTGTTGCTTCTTGTTTTTTAAGTAAATCATTTTTTAGTTTTAGCAAAGCTTCACAAAGTTCTTCTGCTGTAAATATTACCTGTTTTTTAGTCATTCCTGCTACTGGCAAGCTGTTTTTATCATACGCGTTTAAAGAAAACCAAGTATTAGCAAAAATACTCACAAGCTCTAAAACATCTTCTGTTTTTACTATATTGCTACTAGGTAAAAGAGCTTTTATATTTCCCAGTGCTTGCATGAAATTTTTGTAATTAAGTCCAATACGGTTTTTGTTTATACTATAACCTTTCAATAGATGCTGTTTGAGTGTTTTGGTTGCCCAAATACGAAATTGTGTAGCTTGCCTTGAGTCCACTCTATATCCTACCGAAAGAATAGCATCTAAATTATAGTATTCTATTTTCCGTTTGATTTGTCTTTCACCTTCTTTTTGAACTGTTTCCAAAATGGAAACAGTTGCTTTTTCTTTTAGTTCTTTCTCTTGGTAAATGTTTTTTAAGTGTTTGGAAATAGCAGGTTTTTGAACATTAAATAGATTGGCAATTTGTCCTAATGTTGCCCAAATTGTCTCATGTTTAAAATCTCCAAGAAACTCAATTGCTCCATCTTTGGTTTGGTATACGGTAATGCCTTTGGTGGTGGGTTTATTTTTCATATTGCATTTTACTTTTGAGCTATTGCAAAAATAGCAACAGTTGGTTTTATTTAAAAACACCCTGTAGAGACGCTCAATTTGAACGTTTTATTTCAATAAATAGACGCCCTAGTAGGGCGTCTCTACACTTTTAATTTTTTTAATCTGCTTTGCAGCCTAGGGCTGCTTCTCCTGTGCGGGATACTTCTAGTATCTTAAAACGGCTGTGGATAAGTTCTACCATTTTATCAATTTGTAGTTCTGCTCCCATACATTGAAAACAAACCCAGTTTTTGGTGGTAATGCAGACTTCTGCGTGCAATTCTTGAAATCCATCGCGAATAGTCGCAAAGAGTTCTTCTGCTGTTTTTTTTTCTAAAGCTACTTTTACAAGGATAAGTTCTCTGTGAATGCTAGTTTCTGTTTCTATGATTTTTGCTTCGTGAATATAAATGATGTTACAGAGTAATTTTATGATTTGTTTGATGTTTTTCTCTGTTTCGTAGCAAACAAGCGTTAGCCTTTGGAGTCCTTTTTTTCTTGCTTCTCCGCTACAAATAGAGTGCAGATTATAGCCCCGAGAACCAAACAATTCTATAATTCTAGAGAGTGCTCCAAATTCATCTTCTACTAAAATAGAAATAATTTTTTTATTTTTTTTTTCCATAGTTTTCTAAAAAAATTTTTTTAGAAATTAAAATCAGACATCTTTTATAGATGGACTTACATTTCCCATTTTCCCTTATCTAAATCAAAAAAAGGACTGTCCATATAAGGTATTTCTATTTTAGCGATGCTCCTAACATTAATATCTTTGTTTTGCTGATTATGGCGATAAATTTCCGTACTTAAAGCATGCCTTTTTTCTGCTGTTCCATGATTAAGAAAAACAGTTGCTGCGTGTTTTTCTTTGAAATTTTTTGTTGGTTTGTAGTTTGAACCAAAAAGAAATTCCAACAAACCGTTACAGTCTGCATGGGCAGAATAATAGGAAGATAAATCAAAAATTCTTCCTTTTATTTCTTTGGTTTCAATACGACATATTTTATTATTAAAACTTCGAGGCACTTTATAGTCTTCATTAATATTTGCTACTTTTTTTAAGTAAATACCAATTTCTTGGGTTTGGTAACCAGAAATGACAAAAGCTGTATTATTATTTTTTAATCGCTGAAGGTGTTCTATAACAGGTCCTCCTTGGAACATACCTCCAGTGGTAATGATTATTTGTTTTTTATTTTTTTCTGGTTTGATAGGAATGTTTTTTGATTCAATAAAATGAATTTGAGAATTTCCTTCTTGGTATTTTGTTTCTGCATATTCTCGAGTATGTTGTGTTTTTAAATTCTGGCAGAGTTCTTTAAGAATTTTACTCAAAAAATTATTTGCTTCGTCTTGTAATTCGTGTTCTTGATCTTTTTCGTCTTTTACCAATCTCCTTGATTTTTCTTTTTCATCTTCTCCTGAGAGAAAAAATTGGCGACAAAATTCACCGCTCCGATAGCGATAACCTTTACCCTGTTTCTTGGTTAGTGCTTCTAGGTATATTTGCGTTGATTTTTTAGCAGATGGTGAATCTAAGTAAACATTGTAAGCATTGTTACTTAATTCTTCTTTTTTTATTAAATATAGTATGTCAAATAAAATATCTTGGGTTCTCCCCATAGCAAAAGCAGGAAAAATCAAGGTATCAAATTTATCATCTGTTATAATAGATTTTATCGCTTTAATTCTTTCTTTAAAATCTTGATATTTTTTTTCTCTCTTCTCTTTACCATAAGTAGATTCCATAACGATATAATCCGCTCCTCGGTGTGGAGTCATAGTATCATTTAGCAAAAGGTGAGGATTTGGTTCGTTTTTTTTTTTATTTACAGAACTACCTACATCACCACTAAAAAAAATGGAGTTCTTGTCTACTTCTCCTGAGGTAACATTAAATGTATTCCACACAACCGCCACACTAACTGCACCTAACAAATGAGAAGAACGCAAAAAACCGACGAAAAGATCCTCATCAATATGAGATAATCTATTCCATTCAAAACCTGGCTTCTCATCTATATATAAAAGTGCTTCTTTTAGTTGTAGTAAGCAGTCAGGTGTTTCAGTGTTTTTTTTCAGTTCTTGTTTGTAAAGATCCAAAAGATGGTTTTTAGTTAATTCTCCTGTTGGTTTTGTACAGTGTATTTTGCCTTTAAAACCTTTTTGAAATAATTCAGGAATCCTTCCACAGTGATCTAAATGTGCATGCGTAAGCAAAACAAAAGCAATCTGGGAAGCTTCAAAAGGAAAAGAGGGATTAATTGCCGTTTGAAAATTTCCATGTTGCGTCAAACCACAATCTACTAAAAACTGTATACCTGTCTTTTCGTTAACAAGCCACTGGCAAGAACCAGTCACTCTCCCTGCTGCACCAACAAATTTTATTTTCATATTTTTCTCCTATTTTAAATATTACCAAACTTGAGTTTTAATTTTCTGTTCCATAATTTAGTGCTTGTCATTATAAATAATATCTTGTAGTCTCGCTCCCGATGGTATCATTGGATAAATATGAGCGTCTGGGTCTATTTTATATTCTACTAAAAATGGTCCTTTGCTTTTGAGCATCTTTTTAATGGAGCTTTCTACTTTTGTTTTTTTAGTGATTCTTATTGCTGGTATATCAAAAGCCTTAG
Source organism: bacterium (assembly GCA_965216635.1). GTDB lineage: Bacteria > SAR324 > SAR324 > XYD2-FULL-50-16. Next base: position 320,087 of record OZ244188.1, on the reverse strand, counting down.
CGAGGCGAATAAAATCTGGATTTTTATCAAAAATAGTACTGGAATAACGAGCTTCCCAAAAAAAATCTTGCCACTGTTTGACCATGCCTAGGTTGTTGTTATTAAAAATCATAATTTTTACTGGAATGCTGTAGGTGCGAATTGTAGCCAATTCTTGCATATTCATTTGAAAACCGCCGTCTCCATTGATGGAAATAGTGGGGCGATCTTTTTTTTGAATTGCAATCCCCATAGCTGCTGGCAGACAAAAACCCATAGTTCCTAAACCTCCAGAAGTGATTTGTGTTCTGGGGTAACGGTATTCATAATGCAGGCAGGTGAACATCTGGTGTTGTCCTACATCGGTGACTATGTAGGCGTTGCCTTTTGTTATTTCGGATAGTTTTTTTACAATATATTCTGGTCTGATTTTTCCTGTTTTGCTTGGGGTATTATCATAATTCGGGGATGGAAAATCTTGCTGCATTTTTTTTAGATGCTCTCGCCAATCTTTCAACTGCAAAGGTTTTGCAATTTTATTGATGGCTTTGAGAAAATTTTTAGCGTCGCACTGTACTTTTAAATCTACTTCTTTGATTTTGTCTAAACTGCTTTGGTCTATATCAATATGAATAATTTTTGCCTGTGCTAAAAAATCATCTACCTTGCCTGTGACTCTATCGTCAAACCTAGCCCCTATGGCAACTACTAAATCGGTTTGTGTCATCGCTGTATTGGCGGTATAATTACCGTGCATACCCAACATACCCAAACAGAGCGGATGGTTTTGTGGGAAAATACCTTGCCCTAAAATAGTAGTAGCTACGGGAATATTGCTGCTGGTTACAAACTGAAAAAATTCTTCGCTTGCATTAGAGCTAATCAAACCTCCTCCAGCGTAAATCAGAGGTTTTTTCGCTTTTTTAATGAGTTGCCAAACTTGTTTTGGTGAATTTGGATTTAATTTTGGAAAAGGATTATAGCCCGGTATGTCTTTCGCAGAAAAAGAGTTTAAGTCTTTTGGCTGCACCAATTCTTTTTGTATATCTACTGGAATATCTATCACCACTGGTCCTGGTCTGCCAGTCTCTGCAATATAAAACGCCTTTTCTAAAATGTATTTCAAATCCAAAATGTCTTTTACCAAAAAATTATGCTTTGTAATAGGGCGAGTGACTCCGATAACATTGGTCTCTTGAAAGGCATCGCTGCCAATAACTGCTCTTCTGACTTGACCTGAAATCATCACCAGAGGTGTAGAATCCAACATTGCATCTGCCAAACCTGTCACACAGTTCGTAGCTCCAGGACCTGAAGTAACTATCACAACACCCGCTTTTCCTGTCACGCGAGCTAGTCCTTCTGCTGCATGGGCTGCTCCTTGTTCGTGGCGAACAAGAACTAGATTGATTTTAGGATAATTGAGAATTTCATCAAAAAGAGGAATCACACAACCACCAGGGTAGCCAAAAACATCGCTGACTCCTTGTTTCAATAGAGTTTCAAGGATAATCTGCGAACCGTTTTTTTCTGTAGTTTTTTCTTTGAAAGAATTTTTTCTATTCATCAGTTTTTAAGTATTTTACAGAATATAAGTACTATTTTTTCCTTATAATTGCAAGACAAATAGCATCACAGGGTTTTTAGATAAAAATTTTATTAAATACAGAATTTGTGTATAATAGGGAATTTCGTAAAACGAGCTGGTAGTTTATTCCGCACCTATAATTTTTAAATTCTTGCATAGGTTACAAGAATTCCACAATATTGATTTTCAACAAAACACGGCGTTTAAAATTTGACAAAATCAATTATTGATTGTATGATTTTATATTATCAAAAAATAAGAATTTATTCTTATTTATATTTTAACCTACTATATATAGTACAATGAAAAAATACATTAAAAAATGTTTAGTCGCAGGAATCATCTGCGTCTTATTGTTTAGCTTTGTAAGTCTTACTACTGCACAAAGCCGAGATTACTTATCTCATAAGAAATCTCAAAAAGGATTGCAAGCCTGTCTTTCTATGGCTGAAAAAAATAAATGGAGTATGTCTATTGTGGTGATAGACAGAGGGGAAGATGTTGTTGCCTCTGCTAGAATGGACGGAGCCTTGCCTGCTTCTTACAAAGGAGCTAGCTTGAAAGCCAATACTTCTCTTTCTTGGGCTTTGCCTACAGGTAAAGTGAACGAGATAATGAATAAAGCACCGTTCTTTAAGCAGTTTCCGGGAATTTTAGGAATACCGGGCGGAGAACCTGTTTTTAGCGGTAAAACTTTAGTGGGAGGAGTAGGCGTAGCAGGTAGTAGCCCAAGCAATGACGCAAAATGTGCGGCAAGCGCTGCTAATGCAATGAAATAATAGGGGAGTAGATTTGATGCCCATAATATAATAGACTTTTGAATTTGCGTTTTGTTTAGCCTATGCAGCGTTAAAATTTTTTTTTAACTCTTGAAATACTCTCTTACTGCTATCTATCTCTTAAGGGCTATAGTAAAAGTGCCTTTTGGCACTTTTACATTTCTTTTTGAGAATTATGCAAGTTTTGTGGTGTTTTTCACTACGATATTCCAGCGAGCTAAAAAAATTTTTTGCACCTGTTCTAACCATTTGGCTAGCCGTCACAGCTAGTTTTGTCCTATTTGTCAAATTCAAAGGTCTATATAATTTATGGGTCTTTTTCTCGCAAAAATCTTATCTCCTTACTACTTTCCCCATCAAAAGCAGCTAACAAAATGAAACCAGAAAAAAAAGCCCTGTGGTTTGTATTGTTGTCTTCTTGCTTATTATTATTGCTATCTCGTGGTTATCAGACAAGTTTTGGCTTGTTTGTAGCTCCGATTAGTGAAACTCACCAGTGGGGGCGCGAGGTGATTTCGTTTTCTTTTGCTATTCAAAGCCTTTGTTGGGGAATTTTTGGATTATTTGGGGGAGGATTGGCAGATAGATTTGGTAATGTCCGAGTAGTTGTAGGTTCTGTGGTGTTGTATGCTTCGGGAATGGCTTTAATTACCATCGCAAGCGAGCCTTTACCTCTTTATTTTACAGCAGTACTGGTAGGAGCTGGTATTGGAGGAACAAGTTTTGGGATTATTTTACCAGCAATGGCAAGAGCCGTAGGGGAAAAAAATCGGTCTCTAGTTTTAGGCTTGGGAACAGCAGCTGGTTCACTTGGACAGTTTATTGTAGTGCCTTTTTCTCAAACATTTGTAGACGTTTTTGGTTGGGTCAGTGCCTTGCATATTCTTTCTGCTTCTGCCTTACTGATGGCTTTACTAGCCATACCACTACTACCCTATTCTGGAAAAATAGAGGCACAATTTTCAAGCACAGAAGATAAATCTATTATCCAAACGCTCAAAGAGGCTTTTTGCTACTATCCATTTGTTTTATTGATCGCTGGCTTTTTTGTGTGTGGCTTCCATGTAGCTTTTATCACAGTGCATTTGCCTGTTTTTTTAACCGATAAAGGCTTTGATATTCAAGTAGGAGTTTTGAGCATCGCACTTATTGGTTTGTTTAATATCGCTGGCTCTTTTCTTTCGGGAATGCTTTCTGGAAAATTTTCGAAAAACTACCTTTTGAGCTGTATCTATTTTTCTCGTGCACTCGTAATTGCTCTTTTTTTGTTTGTCCCTATTTCTTTACTTTCGGTAGTATTTTTTAGCATTGCTATGGGGCTTTTATGGCTAGCTACAATTCCGCCTACAGCAGGGTTGGTAGTAGCTATGTTTGGTAGCAGGTATATGGCTTTGCTCTATGGAGTAGTATTTTTAGGACATCAGTTAGGAAGTTTTAGCGGAATCTGGTTGGGGGGCTGGGTTTATGATAGATTCCAAAGCTACGACTCTATCTGGAAAATAGGAATAACTTTAGCAATTATAGCGGGCTTGCTCCATCTCCCTATCCAAGAAAAAAAAGCTTACGCTGTGAGTTAGGATTTTTTAGCCTAATTTTACAGAGCCATATTTTAACTTTAGAAAAAGCCAGCAAGAAGAAGCCAGCCAGAAAAAGCCAGTAGGAAGAAACCAGTAAGAAGAAACCAGTAAGAAAAAGCCAATAAGGAGAAGCTAGTAGGAAGCCAGCCAGAAAAAGCCAGCAAGAAGAAGCCAGCCAGAAAAAGCCAATAAGGAGAAGCTAGTAGGAAGCCAGCCAGAAAAAGCCAGCAAGAAGAAGCCAGCCAGAAAAAGCCAGTAATCTATTCCAGTCTAAAATCAAAACAAGAAATGTAGTAAATATAGTTTTTAGTAAAAAAACTTCCTTGTCAGGTAGTTTTTCCTTAAAAAATTCCAGTTTGCACTTCGTCTTTGCTGTGTGCTGAATTTTTTCTTTGCTGTGTGTTGAATTTTTATTTAATGGCGTAGAAAAAGTGCTTTTTCTATAGCCTGTATGGAAAGTAGTTGGTATAAGCTTTTTCCTTTATTTTAAGGATAAAACCGAACTAATACTCTATTGATTGTTGGTTATGGCAGTAATAGTGCCCTCATCAATGAAGGAGTTAACATTGAGGTTTAATGTAGCAGCATCAATGGTAGCGTCTTCTTGATTGATAAATGTCTCCGCTGTAATATCTAAATTAGAATCATTGAGATCTATCAATCCGTAGTTAACCAGTCTGTCAGTAGCTGTAAAACTAGAATCCCCGTTTAGAGAAATATCTCCACCATCATAAGTGCCTCCAGAAGCATAAAAACTAGCTATTTCTGTATTAAGGAAAAAAATATTTTTTGCAGTGATCTCGGAAGTATTTGCGTTAATATCTCCTCGGTTATAAAAATTATCTGCTGCTGTTATGTTTAGAGTATTTGCCTGAATATCTCCTCGGTTAGCAACATAAAAGCCTGTCGTATCGTCTGTTCTGGAGGAGTCATTCTTTGCTGTAATATTCAAAGTTCCAGCAGTAATAGTAGCTATATTTGTAACCTTGCCTCCAGCTGTGATATTTAAAGTAGCTACATTAATATCCCCGCCTTTTAAGTTTCTAAAATAATCCGCTACAGTTATATCTAAGCTATCAGAAACAATAGATCCGTGGTTTTGAACTGTATTTCCAGAGGTGATTTCAAAAGAGTTATTAGCAATAATATCTCCGTGGTTGGCAAAGTTCCTTCCAGTATCAACATTCAAAGTAGAAGTTGTGATGCTTCCCCCTGAAAAAACATCATTTATTGCTGTGATAGCCAAATAGGTGGCGGTAATATTTCCTGCATTATGAATGCTATCTGTATCAATAGTCAAAGCATTAGTAGTAATAGTTCCAGCATTACGAATAAGAGCCTCTGCTGTTATATTTAAAGTATCGGCACTAACCACTCCGCCAGTATTAGTAAAATTTATTGTGGCAATATCAACATCTCCAGACACAACTAAACTATCGTTTGCACCCAAAGTAAAATCATTGTTTGTATCTCTATAAACAAACCTATTCGCATTAATAGTCAAAATTCCATTAACATCTACTGCACCAGATTGAGTAAAATTTCTTGTGGTAATATCAGCATTTCCAGACACAACTAAACTATTGTTTGCACCCCAAGTAAAATCATTGGCTGCATCGTTGTTGCTAAAATTACCACCAACATTGAGATTGAAGCTGTTAGTATTAATAGTTCCTCTATCAGCAACATAGTCAAAATCACCCGCTACAGAAAGATTGAATGTATCTGCACTAGCTACTCCTCCAGTATTAGAAAAACTGTTACTTGCATTACTACTCAATGTTGTATTTAAAGTAGTATTAACACTAATAGTTCCAGTGTTAGTAAGATCCGTTGCTGTAATATCAAAGCTATTAGCATTTAGAGTTCCGCTATTATTAAAACTATTTGCAAAAACAGAAGCAGTTCCAGTCACATTAAGGCTATTATTTTCACCCCAAGTGAAATCATTGGTTGCATCGTTGTTGCTAAAATTACCGCCAACATTGAGATTGAAGTTGTTAGTATTAATAGTCCCTCTATCAGCAACATAGTCAAAATCACCCGCTACAGAAAGATTGAAAGTATCTGCACTAGCTACTCCTCCAGTATTAGAAAAACTGTTACTTGCTGTGCTACTCAATGTTGTATTCAAAGTAGTATTAGCACTAATAGTTCCAGTGTTAGTAAGATCCGTTGCTGTAATATCAAAGCTATTAGCATTTAGGGTTCCGCTATTATTAAAATTATTTGCAATAACAGAAGCAGTTCCAGTCACAGTAAGGCTATTATTTGCACCCCAATTAAAATCGTTAGCCGCATCGTTGTTGCTAAAATTACCACCTACATTGAGATTGAAGCTGTTAGTATTAATCGTTCCTCTATCAGCAACATAGTCAAAATCACCGCCTACAGAAAGATTGAATGTATCTGCACTAGCAATTCCGCCAGTATTAGAAAAACTGTTACTTGCTGTGCTACTCAATGTTGTATTCAAAGTAGTATTAGCACTAATAGTTCCAGTGTTAGTAAGATCCGTTGCTGTAATATCAAAGCTATTAGCATTTAGAGTTCCGCTATTATTAAAACTATTTGCAATAACAGAAGCAGTTCCAGTCACAGTAAGGCTATTATTTTTACCCCAAATAAAATCATTGTTTGCATCGTTGTTGCTAAAATTACCACCTACATTGAGATTGAAGCTGTTAGAATTAATAGTTCCATTGTTTAGAAAATCGCTAATATAATCAAGATCTCCCGCTACAGAAAGATTGAATGTATCTGCACTAGCTACTCCTCCATTATTATCAAAACTGTTACTTGCTGTGCTACTCAATGTTGTATTCAAAGTAGTATTAACACTAATAGTTCCAGTGTTAGTAAGATCCGTTGCTGTAATATCAAAGCCATTAGCATTTAGGGTTCCGCTATTATTAAAACTATTTGCAAAAACAGAAGCAGTTCCAGTCACACTAAGGCTATTATTTTCACCCCAAGTGAAATCGTTAGCTGCATCGTTGTTGCTAAAATCACCACCAACATTGAGATTGAAGTTGTTAGTATTAATAGTCCCTCTATTAGTATAATCAAGATCGCCCGCTACAGAAAGATTGAAAATATCTGCACTAGCTACTCCGCCAGTATTAGAAAAACTGTTACTTGCTGTGCTACTCAATGTTGTATTCAAAGTAGTATTAGCACTAATAGTTCCAGTGTTAGTAAGATCCGTTGCTGTAATATCAAAGCTATTAGCATTTAGAGTTCCGCTATTATTAAAACTATTTGCAAAAACAGAAGCAGTTCCAGTCACATTGAGGCTATTATTTTCGCCCCAAGTAAAATCGTTGTTTGCATCGTTGTTGCTAAAATCACCACCAACATTGAGATTGAAACTGTTAGAATTAATAGTGCCTCTATTCGTATCGTCAAAATCGCCTGCTATAGAAAGATTGAAAATATCTGCACTAGCTACTCCGCCAGTATTAGAAAAACTACCAGCTGCGTCAGTCAATGTGATATTCAAAAGGGTAGCGGCGTTAATGCTAGCGTAGTTTCCAAAGTCACCTGTAACCGTAACATTCACGTTATCTGCGTTAATCGTTGCGGAATCGTAATTGCTAAACCCATCTCCAGCTGTGACATTGAAGTTATCTGCGTTAATCGTTGCGGAATTTATATTTTGAAAGTCAGTTCCAGCTGCGACATTGAAGTTATCTGCGTTAATCGTTGCTTGGTTCTGAAATATAGTTCCAGTTATGACATTGAAACTATCCACAACTAGGTCGGCTTGATTATCAAAATAACCGTCTGTAGAAACTCCTAAATTATTGAAAGTAAAACCACTAAAAGAGCTGCTATCGCTGCTGAAATCATTGGTGAGAATAAAATTTAAAGTATCTGCTGCAACAGTTGCGGTGTTTTCAATATCAGCAGCAAAGTCCGTTACTTCAATCGTCACGTTATCTGCGTCAATCCTTGCGGAAGTGCGGTTTAAAAAATCATCTCCAGCGGTAACATTAAAGCTAACTGCGTTAATCGTTGCGGAATTATAATTGGTAAAGTTATCTCCTACCGTAACATTAAAGTTATCTGTGTTAATCGTTGCGTGATTTGCATTGTCAAAGTAAGTTCCAATTGTAACATTAAAACTATCTGCGATTATTGCGGAATTGTTATTGCGAAACCAAGTTCCAGCTGTAACATTAAAACTATCTGCGTTAATCGTTGCGATGTAGTTGGCAAATTGAGTTCCAGTTGTGACATCAAGGCTACCTGCGTTAATCGTTGCGGAATGGCTGTTGCTAAAGCCAGTTCCAGTTGTAACATTAAAACTATCTGCGTTAATCGTTACTAAATCTCTATTTTGAAAGCCAGTTCCAGTTGTGACATTGAAGCTATTCGCGTTAATCGTTGCGGAATTGCGATTTCGGAAATAGCCCCTTGAATCTATCCTTAGTGTGTCAGCAGATATGTTTGCTCTATTGTAAATACCATAAGAAGTTGAAATTTCTGTGTTTATTAGTTCAATGGAGTTTGCTTCTAGGTTGCTATTAGATGCTAAATCTATTGGATTTGTGCTGGGATTTAAAAGAGAACTAGAAGTAATAGTATTGTTGTATGGATTGTAAGTTTCATTTCCAGCTAAAATTCTTAAAGTATCGTTAGCTTTGATTTGAGCGGAATCCTCAGCTCTTATGTAACGAGACACTAAGTTTAATTCGTCTACCAAAGCATCGCTATCGCTTAAAAAGCCTCCTCCTGTTGTGCTCGCACGGAGTTGTGCGTTACCGTCTATACTAAAATCAGTCAAATCGTTGCCAGCTGTAATATTGGCTGTGCCTGTAACTAGATCTACCTTGCTAGCATTGATAAAGCCGCAACCACTACAGGTGATTCCATTCGGATTGGCTATAATTAATCCTGCTTCACTACCAAATACTTCTATTTTTCCGCCTAACTCACTAGTAGTGCTTCCTGTTACTTGGAATAGAATAAGTTCTGCTTCTCTACCTGCTGTAATATTGGGATTGGCGCTGACTGCTGTATCGCTTAGCTGGGCTGTGCCTCCAGCTGCGCTATTGTTTAAAATAGCTCCATCTGCGTTGACATCAAAATCGGCAACTTGATTGTTAGAAAGCCCGTTTGCATAAGGTGTTGCTATATCAATTGTTGCTTGAGCAAAAACAACATTGCTTTTAATAAAGGGGATACTCAAAACAAACAACAGTAATAAGGGTAGTATTTTTTTCATAATTATACGATTAGGTTGATTTTTAATAATATAAACTTTTGAATTTGCCAAATAGGACAAAACTAGCTGTTTAGCCCAGCCGTCGCATCAGCGAAATTCAAAGGTCTATAATAAAAAAAAGTAAGTTTGTATAGTTTAGCAAAAAAAACTTATTTGTCAAGTATAAAATACAATTTTTAGCAAAAAAACTTCTGAATCAAGTAAAAAATATAGTCTTTAGCAAAAAAAACTTTTTTGCTTTAAATTTCAAACATATTATTGCAAAAGAGCCACTGGCTCTTTTGCAGTTCGTTTTTGCTTAACGCTAAATTTTTACTCTTTTTGCTTTTCCGAAAGATTAAAAATATAGTTTTTAGCAAATAGCCCCTGCAATGTTTAATTTCTCATTGAATTAGGCATTAATACGCCTTTTTGCTTTAAATTTCAAACATATATTATTGCAAAAGAGCCACTGGTATAACCATTTGGCTCTTTTGCAGTTCGTTTTTGCTTAACGTTAAATTTTTACTCTTTTTGCTTTTCCGAAAATATAAAATACAATTTTTAGTAAAAAAAACTTTTTTGCTTTAAATTTCAAACATATTATTGCAAAAGAGCCACTGGCTCTTTTGCAGTTCGTTTTTGCTTAACGCTAAATTTTTACTCTTTTTGCTTTTCCGAAAGTATAAAATACAATTTTTAGCAAAAAAACTTCTGAATCAAGTAAAAAATATAGTCTTTAGCAAAAAAAAAATTCTTTGTCAAGATTAAAAATATAGTTTTTAGCAAATGTCCCCTGCAATGTTTAATTTCTCATTGAATTAGGCATTAATACGCCTTTTTGCTTTAAATTTCAAACATATATTATTGCAAAAGAGCCACTGGTATAACCATTTGGCTCTTTTGCAGTTCGTTTTTGCTTAACGTTAAATTTTCACTCTTTTTGCTTTTCCGAAAGTAAAAAATACAATTTTTAGCAAAAAAAACCCTGCAATGTTTAATTTCTCATTGAATTAGGCATTAATACGCCTTTTTGCTTTAAATTTCAAACATATTATTGCAAAAGAGCCACTGGTATGAGCCAAATGGTCATACCAGTGGCTCTTTTGTAGTTCGTTTTTGCTTAACGCTAAATTTTTACTCTTTTTGCTTTTCCGAAAATATAAAATACAATTTTTAGCAAAAAACCCCTGCAATGTTTAATTTCTCATTGAATTAGGCATTAATACGCCTTTTTGCTTTAAATTTCAAACATATTATTGCAAAAGAGTCAGTGGCTCTTTTGCAGTTCGTTTTTGCTTAACGCTAAATTTTTACTATTTTTGCTTTTCCGGAAGTATAAAATACAATTTTTAGCAAAAAACCCCTGCAATGTTTAATTTCTCATTGAATTAGGCATTAATACGCCTTTTTGCTTTAAATTTCAAACATATTATTGCAAAAGAGCCACTGGTATGACCATTTGGCTCTTTTGCAGTTCGTTTTTGCTTAATGCTAAATTTTTACTCTTTTTGCTTTTCCGAAAGTATAAAATACAATTTTTAGTAAAAAAAACTTTTTTGCTTTAAATTTCAAACATATTATTGCAAAAGAGCCACTGGCTCTTTTGCAGTTCGTTTTTGCTTAACGCTAAATTTTTACTCTTTTTGCTTTTCCGAAAGATTAAAAATATAGTTTTTAGCAAATAGCCCCTGCAATGTTTAATTTCTCATTGAATTAGGCATTAATACGCCTTTTTGCTTTAAATTTCAAACATATTATTGCAAAAGAGTCACTGGTATGACCATTTGGCTCTTTTGCAGTTCGTTTTTGCTTAACGCTAAATTTTCACTCTTTTTGCTTTTCCGAAAGATTAAAAATATAGTTTTTAGCAAATGTCCCCTGCAATGTTTAATTTCTCATTGAATTAGGCATTAATACGCCTTTTTGCTTTAAATTTCAAACATATATTATTGCAAAAGAGCCACTGGTATAACCATTTGGCTCTTTTGTAGTTCGTTTTTGCTTAACGCTAAATTTTTACTCTTTTTGCTTTTCCGAAAATATAAAATACAATTTTTAGCAAAAAACCCCTGCAATGTTTAATTTCTCATTGAATTAGGCATTAATACGCCTTTTTGCTTTAAATTTCAAACATATTATTGCAAAAGAGTCAGTGGCTCTTTTGCAGTTCGTTTTTGCTTAACGCTAAATTTTTACTCTTTTTGCTTTTCCGAAAGCATGAAATATTATTTTTAACAAAAAAAACTTTTTTGCTTTAAATTTCAAACATATTATTGGAAAAGAGCCACTGGCTCTTTTGCAGTTCGTTTTTGCTTAACGCAAAATTTTTACTCTTTTTGTTTTTCCGAAAGTATAAAATACAATTTTTAGCAAAAACTAATTTCTTTCAGATATGAAATATAGTTTTTAGCAAAAAAACTTCCTTGTCAGATAGCTTTTCCTTAAAAAATTCCAGTTTGCACTTCGTCTTTGCTGTGTGCTGAATTTTTTCTTTGCTGTGTGTTGAATTTTTATTTAATGGCGTAGAAAAAGTGCTTTTTCTATAGCCTGTATGGAAAGTAGTTGGTATAGGCTTTTTCCTTGATTTTAAGGATAAAACCGAACTAATCTATTGATTGTTGATTATGTTGGTTATGGCAGTAATAGCGCCATTGTCAGTGGAAGATTCAACATTGAGGTTTAACATACCATTTCTAATAATAGCACCTGAATGGTTGATAAATGTCTCCGCTGTAATATCTAAATTAGAACCATTGAGATCTATCAATCCGTAGTTTTCTATTGTACCAGTTGTTGTAAAACTAGAAGTTCCTGTAAGAGAAATATCTCCGCCATCATAAGTGCCTGTATAACTAGCTATTTCTGTATTAAGGAAAAAAATATTTTTTGCAGTGATCTCGGAAGTATTTGCGCTAATATCTCCTCGGTTATAAAAATTATCTGCTGCTGTTATGTTTAAAGTATCTGCAGTAATATCTCCTCGGTTAGCAACATAAAAGCCTGTCGTATCGCCTGTTCTAGAGGAGTCGTTATTTGCTGTAATATTCAAAGTTCCAGCAGTAATAGTAGCTATATTTGTCACCTTACCTCCAGCTGTGATATTTAAAGTAGCTACATTAATATCCCCGCCTTTTAAGTTTCTAAAATAATCCTCTGCAGTTATATCTAAGCTATCAGAAACAATAGATCCGTGGTTTTGAACTGTATTTCCAGAGGTAATTTCAAAAGAGTTATTAGCAATAATATCTCCGTGGTTGGCAAAGTTCCTTCCAGTCTCAATATTCAAAGTAGAAGTTGTGATGCTTCCCCCTGAAAAAACATCGTTTGCTGCTGTGATAGCCAAATAGGTGGCGGTAATATTTCCTGGATTATGAATGCTATTTGTATCAATAGTCAAAGCATTAGCAGTAATAGTTCCAGCATTACGAATAAGAGCCTCTGCTGTTATATTTAAAGTATCGGCACTAACCACTCCGCCAGTATTAGTAAAATTTCTTGTGGCAATATCAACATCTCCAGACACAACTAAACTATCGTTTGCACCCAAAGTAAAATCATTGTTTGTATCCCCATAAACAAACCTATTCGCATTAATAGTAAAAATTCCATTAACATCTACTGCACCAGATTGAGTAAAATTTCTTGTGGTAATATCAACATTTCCAGTCACACTAAGGCTATTATTTTCACCCCAAGTAAAATCATTGGCTGCATCGTTGTTGCTAAAATTACCACCAACATTGAGATTAAAACTGTTAGTATTAATAGTTCCTCTATCAGCAACATAGTCAAAATCACCGCCTACAGAAAGATTGAAAGTATCTGCATCAACTTGTCCGGTATTAGTAAAGCTACCTGCTTGTATATTTAAAATACTTGATGAAGAAGCGTTTAAACCCTTATTTCCTACACTAATAGCAATATTTTCTATAGTTCCGAATGTATTTGTGTTTGCGTTATAACCACTACCCGTAACCAAATCCACTCTATTCGCATTGATAAAACTACAACCATTACAGGCGATTCCATTAGGATTGGCTATAATCACCGCTGCATTAGCACCAAACACTTCTAAAGCTCCCTCTAATAAACTAATATTACTGCCTGAAACTTGGTTTAAGATAAGGCTTGCTGCAATTCCGCTATAATTCGGGTTTGCTAAAATATCACCTGCTAATTGAGATTGTCCATCAGAAACGCTGTTGTTAAGGATAATTCCACTGCTAAGAATATTAAAATCAGTATAGGTATTGTTAGAAAGTCCGTTAGCGTCTGGACGTGCTATGTCAATAATTTCTATTCCAATACCACAGGTAATAGTGCCGTTATCAATAAGAGAAAGAGAGGTAATGTTGCATTCACTAGCGGTGATAGTAGCATTCACTTCATTGGTAAATACAAGTGTATTAACATTGAAGCTATCTGCGTTGATGCTTGCGGAATTATAATTGGTAAAGTTACCATTATTTGTTGTTGTAATATTTAAGTTGCCTACATTAAAAGTTCCGTAATTTTCAAAACCACTTGCAACAATATTAGTATCTCCAGATACCGTTAAGATGTCGTTTGCGCCCCAAGTAAAATCGTTAGCCGCATCGTTGTTGCTAAAATCACCGCCAACATTGAGATTGAAGCTGTTAGAATTAATAGTGCCTCTATCAGCAACATAGTCAAAATCAGCGCCTACAGAAAGATTGAAAGTATCTGCACTAGCTACTCCTCCAGTATTAGAAAAACTGTTACTTGCTGTAATATCAAAGCTATTAGCATTGATAGTTCCGCTATTATTAAAATTATTTGCAACAACAGAAGCAGTTCCAGCTACAACTAAACTATCGTTTGCGCCCCAAGTGAAATCGTTGGCTGCATTGTTGTTGCTAAAATCACCTCCTACATTGAGATTGAAGCTGTTAGAATTAATAGTTCCTCTATCAGTATAATCAAGATCGCCCGCTACAGAAAGATTGAAAGTATTTGCAGTAATATCTCCTCTAGCCGTTCCGCCAGTATTATAAAAAATAGCAGCTGCGTCAGTCAATGTGATATTCAAAAGGGTAGCGGCGTTAATGCTAGCGGAGTTTCCAAAGTCACCTGTAACCGTAACATTCACGTTATCTGCGTTAATCGTTGCGGAATCGTAATTGCTAAATCCATCTCCAGCTGTGACATTAAAGCTATCTGCGTTAATCGTTGCGTAAAAGCGACTGTCAAAGTAAGTTCCAGCTGTAACATTGAAGCTATCTGCGTTAATCGTTGCCTTGTTATTGACAAAACTCTTCCTAGTTGTGACATCAAAGCTATCTGCTTTAATTGTTGCGTAATTGTAATTGCTAAACCCATTTCCAGCTGTGACATTAAAGCTATCTGTGTTAATCGTTGCGGAATTTCTATTGTTAAAGTTAGTTCCAGCGGTGACATTGAAGCTATCTGCGTCAATCGTTGAGGAATTTTGATTGTTAAAGCTATCTCCTGCTGTAACATTAAAGCTCCCAGCGTTAATCGTTGAGAACTCGTTGTTGTAAAAGTCATCCCCTGCTGTGACATTGAAGCTATCTGCACTAATCGTTGCGTAATAATCATTGCTAAAGTCGGTTCCAGTTGTGACATTGAAGCTATCAGCAGCGTCAATCATTGCAGATGAGTTAATAAAGGAAGTTCCAACTGTAACATTGAAGCTATCTGCGTCAATCGTTGCAGAATTTCTATTGTAAAAGCCAGCTCCAGTTGTGACATCAAAGCTATCTGCGTTAATCGTTGCTGAATTTTCATTGCTAAAGTAAGTTCCAGTTGTGACATTGAAGTTACCTGCGTTAATCGTTGCGGATCTACTTCCATTGTCAAAGTAAGTTCCAGTTGTGACATTAAAGCTATCTGCTTCAATCGTTGAACTATAGTCATTGTCAAAGTAAGTTCCAGTTGTGACATTAAAGCTATCTGCTTCAATCGTTGATGTGCTGCTGTTAAAAAAAGTTCCAGTTGTGACATTAAAGCTATCTGCTTCAATCGTTGCACCATGTTGATTGCGAAAGTAATCTCCAGCTGTGACATTGAAGTTATTTACGGTAAGATCGGTTCGATTATCAAAATAACCGTCTGTAGAAACTCCTAAATTATTGAAGGTAAAGCCATTAAGAGAAGTGCTTGTATTGGTAAAATCATTGGTGAGTATAAGGTTTAAAGTATCTGCTGAAACAGTTCCAATGTTTTCAATATCATCATCAAAGTCCGTTACTTCAATCGTTACGCTATCTGCGTTAATCGTTGCGGAAGATTGATTCTCAAAGCCCTTTCCAGTTGTGACATTGAAGCTAGCTGCGTTAATCGTTGCGGAAGATTGATTCTCAAAGCCCTTTCCAGTTGTGACATTGAAGCTAGCTGCGTTAATCGTTGCTGAATTTTCATTGTAAAAGTAATCTCCAGCTGTGACATTGAAGCTATCCGCGTTAATCGTTGCGCCAGGAAATTCATTGCTAAAGTCATCTTCAGCTGTAACATTGAAGCTATCTGCGTTAATCGTTGAGTTATTGCGAAAGCGAGTTCCAGCTGTAACATTGAAGCTATCTGCGTTAATCGCTGCAGAATGATTGATAAATTGTCCAGCTGCTGTGACATTGAAGCTAACTGCGTCAATCGTTGAGGAATTGCGAAATTCAGCTCCAGCGGTAACATTAAAACTACCAGCGTCAATCGTTGCGGAACTGTGATTTCGGAAATAGCCCCCTGAATCTATCCTTAGTGTATCAGCAGATATGTTTCCTCCATCATTGTAAATACCATAAGAAGTTTCTGCGCTTAGTAGTTCAATGGAGTTTGCTTCTAGGTTGCTATTAGATGCTAAAGATATTGGATATGTGCTGGGATTTAAAAGAGAACTAGAAGTAATAGTATTGTTGTATGGATTGTAAGTTTCATTTCCAGCTAAAACTCTTAAAGTATCGTTAGCTTTGATTTGAGCGGAATCCTCAGCTATTATGTAACGAGACACTAGGTTTAATTCGTCTACCAAAGCATCGCTTAAAAAGCCTCCTCCTGTTGTGCTCGCACGGAGCTGCGCGCTACCGTCTATACTAAAATTAGTCAACTCGCCAGCTGTAAAATTGGCTGTGCCTGTGACTAGGTCTACCTTGCTAGCATTGATAAAACCGCAACCACTACAGGTGATTCCATTAGGATTGGCTATAATTAACGCAGCTTTATTGTCGTTTTTCCTGCCAAATACTTCTATTTTTCCGCTTAACTCACTAGTATTAGTAGCGCTTGTTACTTGGAATAGGATAAGTTCTGCTTCGCTACCTGCTGTAATATTGGGATTGGCACTCACTGCTGTAGAGCCTAGCTGGGCTGTGCCTCCTGCTGCGCTATTGTTTAAAATAGCTCCGTCTGCATTAACATCAAAATCGGTCACTTGATTGTTAGAAAGCCCGTTTGAATCGGGTCTTACTATAGTATGGGTTGTTGTTTGAGCAAAAACAACATTGCTTTTAATAAAGGGGATACTCAAAACAAACAACAGTAATAAGGGTAGTATTCTTTTCATGGTTTTATAATGGTTGATTTTTAATAATATAGACTTTTGAATTTGCCAAATAGGACAAAACTAGCTGTTTAGCCTTGCCGTCGCATCAGCGAAATTCAAAGGTCTATAATAAAAAAAAGTAAGTTTGTATAGTTTAGCAAAAACTAATTTCTTTGTCAAGATTAAAAATATAATTTTAAGCAAAAAAAACTTTTTTGCTTAAAATTTCAAACATATTATTGCAAAAGAGCCACTGGCTCTTTTGCAGTCCGTTTTTGCTTAACGTTAAATTTTTACTATTTTTGCTTTTCCGAAAGTATAAAATACAATTTTTAGCAAATAACCCCTGCAATGTTTAATTTCTCATTGAATTAGGCATTAATACGCCTTTTTGCTTTAAATTTCAAACATATTATTGCAAAAGAGCCAGTGGCTCTTTTGCAGTTCGTTTTTGCTTAACGCTAAATTTTTACTCTTTTTGCTTTTCCGAAAGCATGAAATATTATTTTTAACAAAAAAAACTTTTTTGCTTTAAATTTCAAACATATTATTGCAAAAGAGCCACTGGCTCTTTTGCAGTTCGTTTTTGCTTAACGCAAAATTTTTACTCTTTTTGTTTTTCCGAAAGTATAAAATACAATTTTTAGCAAAAACTAATTTCTTTCAGATATGAAATATCATTTTTAGCAAAAAAACTTCTTTGTTAGGTAGCTTTTCCTTAAAAAATTCCAATTTGCACTTCGTCTTTGCTGTGTGCTGAATTTTTTCTTTGCTGTGTGTTGAATTTTTATTTAATGGCGTAGAAAAAGTGCTTTTTCTTAGCTTGTATGGAAGTAGTTGGTATGAGCTTTTTCCTTGATTTTAAGGATAAAACCAAACTAATCTCTATTGATTGTTGGTTATGTTGGTTATGGCAGTAATAGTGCCATTGTCGGTGGAAGATTCAACATTGAGGTTTAATGTAGCAGCATCAATGGTAGCATCTTCTTGATTGATAAATGTCTCCGCTGTAATATCCAAACTAGAATCATTGAGATCTATCAATCCGTAGTTTTCTATTCTACCAGTTGCTGTAAAACTAGAATCCCCTGTAAGATAAACATCCCCACCATCATAAGTGCCTGTATAACTAGCTATTTCTGTATTAAGGAAAAAAATATTTTTCGCTTTTGTTATATTGAAAGTATCTGCGGTAATATCTCCTCGGTTATAAAAATTATCTTCTGCTGCTATGTTTAAAGTATCTGCAATAATATCTCCTCGGTTGGCAACATAAAAGCCTGTCGTATCGTCTGTTCTGGAGGAGTCATTATTTGCTGCAATATTCAAAATTCTAGCAGTAATCGTAGCTATATTTGTAACCTTGCCTCCAGCTGTGATATTTAAAGTATCTACATTAATATCCCCGCCGCCTAAATTTCTAAAATAATCATCTGCAGTTATATCTAAACTAACAGAAACAATAGATCCGTGGTTTTCAACTGTATTTCCAGCGGTAATTTCAAAAGAGTTATTAGCAATAATATCTCCGTGGTTGGCAAAGTTCCTTCCAGCATCAATATTCAAAGTAGAAGTTGTAATGCTTCCCCCTGAAAAAACATCGTTTGTTGCTGTGATAGTCAAATAGGTATTAGCAGTAATATTTCCTGGATTATGAATGCTATCTGTATCAATAGTTAAGATATGAGTATCAATGGTTGCCGCATTATGAATAAGACCCTTTGCTGTTATGTTGAAAGTATCTGCAATAATATCCCCGTGGTTAGCAACATAAAAGCCTGTCGTATCGTCTGTTCTGGAAGAGTTATTATTTGCTGTAATATTCAAAGTTCCAGCAGTAATAGTAGCTATATTTGTAACCTTGCCTCCAGCTGTGATATTTAAAGTAGCTACATTAATATCCCCACCGTTTAAGTTTCTAAAATAATCCGCTGCAATTATATCTAAGCTACCAGAAACAATGGATCCGTGGTTTTCAACTGTATTTCCAGCGGTGATTTCAAAAGAGTTATTAGCAGTAATAGATCCGTGGTTGGCAAAGTTCCTTCCAGCATCAATATCCAAAATAGAAGTTGTAATGCTTCCCCCTGAAAAAACATCGTTTGTTGCTGTGATAGTCAAATAGGTGGTAGCAGTAATATTTCCTGGATTATGAATGCTATCTGTATCAATAGTTAAGATATGAGTATCAATGGTTGCCGCATTATGAACAAGACCCTTTGCTGTTATATTTAAAGTATCTGCAATAATATCCCCGTGGTTGGCAACATAAAAGCCTGTCGTATCGTCTGTTCTGGAAGAGTTATTATTTGCTGTAATATTCAAAGTTCTAGTAGTAATAGTAGCTATATTTGTAACCTTGCCTCCAGCTGTGATATTTAAAGTATCTACGCTAATATCCCCGCCGCTTAAATTTCTAAAATAATCCGCTGCAGTTATATCTAAGCTACCAGAAACAATGGATCCGTGGTTTTCAACTGTATTTCCAGAGGTAATTTCAAAAGAGTTATTAGCAGTAATAGCTCCGTGGTTGGCAAAGTTTCTTCCAGTATCAACATTCAAAATAGAAGTTGTAATGCTTCCCCCTGAAAAAACATCATTTATTGCTGTGATATTTAAAGAAGTATTAGCGGTAATATTTCCTGGATTATGAATGCTATCTGTATCAATAACTAAGGTATGAGTATCAATAGTTCCTTCATTGCGAATAAGAGCCTCTGCATTAATAGTAAAAATTCCATTAACATCTACTACACCAGATTGAGTAAAATTTCTTGTGGTAATATCAGTATTTCCAGACACAACTAAACTATCGTTTGCACCCCAAGTAAAATCATTGGCTGCATCGTTGTTGCTAAAATCACCGCCTACATTGAGATTGAAACTGTTAGTATTAATAGTTCCATTGCGTGAAAAATCACTAATATAATCAAAATCGCCTGCTACAGAAAGATTGAAGGTATCTGCAGCTACTCCACCAGTATTAGCAAAACTGTTATCTGCTGTGCTAGTCAATGTTGTATTCAAAATATTGTCAGCATTGATAGTTCCAGTGTTAGTAATATCCGTTGCTGTAATATTAAAGCTATTAGCATTTAGAGTTCCGCTATTATTAAAACTGTCTGCAAAAACAGAAGCAGTTCCAGTCACAGTAAGGCTATTATTTTCGCCCCAAGTAAAATCGTTAGCCGCATCGTTGTTGATAAAATCACCGCCTACATTGAGATTGAAGCTGTTAGAATTAATAGTTCCATTGTTTAGAAAATCGCTAATATAATTAAAATCACCAGCTACAGACAGTTTGAAAGTATCAGCACTAGCTATTCCTCCAGTATTCTTAAAACTACCAGCTGCGTCAGTCAATGCGATATTCAAAAGGGTATCAGCGTTAATGCTAGCGAAGTTTTCAAAGTCACCTTCAGCCGTAACATTCAAGCTATCAGCACTAATCGTTGCGGAATTATAATTGGTAAAGTTAGTTCCAACTGTGACATTCAAGCTATCAGCAACGTCAATCGTTGCAGATTGGTTGATAAAGGAAGTTCCAACTGTGACATTCAAGCTAACCGCACTAATCGTTGAGAAACTTTGATTGGTAAAGCCTTCTCCAGCCGTGATATTCAAGCTATCTGCGTTAATCGTTGCGTGGTTGTTATAAAAGCCTCCAGCTGTGATATTGAAGCTATTTGCGTTAATCGTTGCACTGCTGAAGTTTTTAAAGCCATTTTCAGCCGTAACATTGAAGCTATCCGCACTAATCGTTGCGGAATTTATATTCCAAAAGCTAACTCCAGCTGTAACATGGAAGCTATCCGCGTTAATCATTGCGGAATTTTGATTGCTAAAGTCAGCTCCAGTTGTGGCATCAAAGCTATCTACAACAATGTCAGCTTCATTAGCAAAATAACCGTATGTAGAAATTCCTAAATTATTGAAGGTAAAGCCATTAAAAGAATCACTTGTATGGGTGAAATTATTGGTGAGTATAAGGTTTAAAGTATCTGCTGAAACAGTTGCGGTGTTTTCAATATCAGCAGCAAAGTCCGTTACTTCAATCGTCAAGGTACCAGGGACAACAAGGTCGGCTTCATTAATAAATCTGCCTTGTGTATCAACCCCTAAATTATTGAAGGTAAAACCATTAAAAGAATCACTGCTATAGGTAAAATTATTGGTGAGTATAAGGTTTAAAGTATCTGCTGCAACAGTTGCGGTGTTTTCAATATCAGCAGCAAAGTCCGTTACTTCAATCGTCACGCTATTTGCGTTAATCGTTGAGGATTCTTCATTGTAAAAGCGAGTTCCAGCTGTGATATAAACGTTATCTGCGTTAATCGTTGCGGCGTAATTGTAAAAGCGAGTTCCAGTTGTGACATTAAAGCTATCTGCGTCAATCGTTGAGGATTCTTCATTGTAAAAGCGAGTTCCGGTTGTGACATTAAAACTATCCGCTTTAATCGTTGAGCCTGTATTGGTAAAGTCGGTTCCAGTTGTAACATTGAAGCTACCAGCGTTAATCGTTGCATTATCGTGGTTTTCAAAGTTAGTTCCAGCTGTAACATTAAAACTACCAGTGTTAATCGTTGCAGAATTTCGATTCCAAAAGTATTCTCCAGCTGTGACATTGAAGCTATTTACGGCAAGGTCAGCTTCATTTCTAAAATAACCGTCTGTAGAAACTCCTAAATTATTGAAGGTAAAGCCATTAAAAGAATCACTTGTATGGGTAAAATCATTGGTGAGTATAAAATTTAAAGTATCTGCTGAAACAGTTGCAAAAGTGGTAATATCATCAGAAAAGTCCGTTACTTCAATCGTCAAGGTATTAGCATTAATCGTTGCAGAAGAGTGGTTGATAAAGAAACTTTTTGCTGTAATATTAAGACTATTAGCAGAAATGTTTCCTTCATTTATAATACCATAATCAGCATTCTCTTCTGTAGCTAATAGTTCAATGGAGTTTGCTCTTAGGTTGCTACTAGATCCTAAATCTATTGGAGCAGTGCTGGGATTTAAAAGAGAACTAGAAGTAATAGTATTCGTTATGTGGTTGTATCTGCCATTTCCAGCTAAAATTCTTAAAGTATCGTTCGCTTTGACTTGAGCGTTAATTTCGTAATAACGGGATGCCAGGTTTAACTCATCTGTTACAGCATCGTTGACAAATCCTATTCTTCCTAGCACACGGAGATATGCTGCAGGGTTTATATTAAAACCATTCAAAGTATTCCTTAAAATATTGGCTGTGCCTGTAACTAGATCTACCTTACTAGCATTGATAAAGCCGCAACCATTACAGGTGATTCCATTAGGATTCGCTATAATTACTCCGGCTTCACTGCCAAATACTTCTATTCTTCCGTTCAAGTCGCTACTATTATTTGTAATCACTTGGAATAGAATAACATCTGCTTCTCTATCTGTAATATTGGGATTGGCACTTACTTCTGTATTGCCTAGCCTGGCTCTGCCTCTTTCTGCACTATTGTTTAAAATAGTTCCATTTGCATTAACATCAAAATCGGTCACTTCATTGTTAGAAAGCCCATCCCTGGTAGGTTTTTCTATATTAATAGTCGTTTGAGCCAAAATAAAATGGGTACTCAAAACAAACAGCACTAATAAGGGTAGTATTTTTTTCATGGTTACACGATTAGGTTGATTTTTAACAATATAGACTTTTGAATTTGCCAAATAGGACAAAACTAGCTGTTTAGCCTTGCCGTCGCATCAGCAAAATTCAAAGGTCTATAATAAAAAAAAGTAAGTTTGTATAGTTTAGCAAAAAAAACTTCTTTGTCAAGTATAAAATACAATTTTTAGCAAAAAAGTTTTTATGAGTAGATAAAACATAGCTTTAAGCAGAAAAGTTTTTTTAAAATAAATTTATTGTTAAGTAAAAAATACAAATTTTAGCAAAAAAAACTTCTGAATCAAGTAAAAAATATAGTTTTTAGCAAATAAAAAATTCTTTGTCAAGATTAAAAATATAATTTTAAGCAAAAACTAAAAATTTTATAGCAAATAACCTCTGCAATGTTTAATTTCTCATTGAATTAGGTATTAATACGCCTTTTTGCTTTAAATTTCAAACATATTATTGCAAAAGAGCCAAATGGTCATACCAGTGGCTCTTTTGCAGTTCGTTTTTGCTTAACGCTAAATTTTTACTCTTTTTGCTTTTCCGAAAGTATAAAATACAATTTTTAGCAAAAAACCTCTGCAATGTTTAATTTCTCATTGATTTAGGTATTAATACGCCTTTTTGCTTTAAATTTCAAACATATTATTGCAAAAGAGCCAGTGGCTCTTTTGCAGTTCGTTTTTGCTTAACGCTAAATTTTTACTCTTTTTGCTTTTCCGAAAGTATAAAATACAATTTTTAGCAAAAAAAACTTCTTTGTCAAGTATAAAATACAATTTTTAGCAAAAAACCTCTGCAATGTTTAATTTCTCATTGATTTAGGTATTAATACGCCTTTTTGCTTTAAATTTCAAACATATTATTGCAAAAGAGCCAAATGGTCATACCAGTGGCTCTTTTGCAGTTCGTTTTTGCTTAACGTTAAATTTTTACTCTTTTTGCTTTTCCGAAAGTATAAAATACAATTTTTAGCAAAAAAACTCTGCAATGTTTAATTTCTCATTGAATTAGGCATTAAAAATAAGGTAGCAGTGTCGCTTTTTTGCTTTAAATTTCAAACATATTATTGCAAAAGAGCCAAATGGTCATACCAGTGGCTCTTTTGCAGTCCGTTTTTGCTTAACGCTAAATTTTTACTCTTTTTGCTTTTCCGAAAGTATAAAATACCATTTTTAGAAAATAACCCCTGCAATGTTTAATTTCTCATTGAATTAGGTATTAAAAATAAGGTAGCAGTGTCGCCTTTTTGCTTTAAATTTCAAACATATATTATTGAAAAAGAGCCACTGGTATGAGCCAAATGGTCATACCAGTGGCTCTTTTGCAGTTCGTTTTTGCTTAACGCTAAATTTTTACTCTTTTTGCTTTTCCGAAAGTATAAAATACCATTTTTAGCAAAAAACCTCTGCAATGTTTAATTTCTCATTGAATTAGGTATTAATACGCCTTTTTGCTTTAAATTTCAAACATATTATTGCAAAAGAGCCAAATGGTCATACCAGTGGCTCTTTTGCAGTTCGTTTTTGCTTAATGCTAAATTTTTACTCTTTTTGCTTTTCCGAAAGTATAAAATACAATTTTTAGCAAAAAAACCTCTGCAATGTTTAATTTCTCATTGAATTAGGCATTAAAAATAAGGTAGCAGTGTCGCCTTTTTGCTTTAAATTTCAAACACATATTACTGCAAAAGAGCCAAATGGTCATACCAGTGGCTCTTTTGCAGTTCGTTTTTGCTTAACGCTAAATTTTTACTCTTTTTGCTTTTCCGAAAATATAAAATACAATTTTATAGAAAACAACCTCTGCAATGTTTAATTTCTCATTGAATTAGGCATTAATACGCCTTTTTGCTTTAAATTTCAAACACATATTACTGCAAAAGAGCCAAATGGTCATACTACTGGCTCTTTTGCAGTCCGTTTTTGCTTAACGTTAAATTTTTACTCTTTTTGCTTTTCCGAAAGTATAAAATACAATTTTTAGCAAAAAACCCCTGCAATGTTTAATTTCTCATTGAATTAGGCATTAAAAATAAGGAAGCAGTGTCGCCTTTTTGCTTTAAATTTCAAACATATTATTGCAAAAGAGCCAAATGGTCATACCAGTGGCTCTTTTGCAGTTCGTTTTTGCTTAACGTTAAATTTTCACTCTTTTTGCTTTTCCGAAAGTATAAAATACCATTTTTAGCAAAAAAACTTCTTTCCGAGTATGAAATATAGTTTTTAGCAAAAAAAACTTCCTTGTCAGGAGTTTTTCCTTAAAAAATTCTAGTTTGCATTTCGTCTTTGCTGTGTGCTGAATTTTTTCTTTGCTGTGTGTTGAATTTTTATTTAATGGCGTAGAAAAAGTGCTTTTTCTATAGCTTGTATGAGAAGTAGTTGGTATAGGCTTTTTCCTTGATTTTAAGGATAAAACCGAACTAACCTCTATTGGTTGTTGGTTGTGGCAGTAATAGTGCCCTCATCAATGAAGGAGTTAACATTGAGGTTTAATGTAGCAGCATCAATGGTAGCATCTTTTTGATTGATAAATGTCTTCGCTGTAATATCTAAATTAGAACCATTGAGATCTATCAATCCGTAGTTTTCTATTCTACCAGTTGTTGTAAAACTAGAATCCCCTGTAAGAGAAATATCTCCGCCATCATAAGTGCCTCCAGAAGCATAAAAACTAGCTATTTCTGTATTAAGGAAAAAAATATTTTTTGCAGTGATATCGGAAGTATTTGCGCTAATATCTCCTCGGTTATAAAAATTATCTGCTGCTGTTATGTTTAGAGTAGTCGCCTGAATATCTCCTCGGTTAGCAACATAAAAGCCTGTATCGTCTGTTCTGGAGGAGTCATTATTTGCTGTAATATTCAAAGTTCCAGCAGTAATAGTAGCTATATTTGTAACTTTGCCTCCAGCTGTGATATTTAAAGTAGCTACATTAATATCCCCGCCGCTTAAATTTCTAAAATAATCCGCTACAGTTATATCTAAGCTATCAGAAACAATGGACCCGTGGTTTTCAACTGTATTTCCAGAGGTAATTTCAAAAGAGTTATTAGCAGTAATACCTCCGTGGTTGGCAAAGTTCCTTCCAGCATTAATATTCAAAGTAGAAGTTGTGATGCTTCCCCCTGAAAAAACATCGTTCATTGCTGTGATAGCCAAATAGGTGGCGGTAATATTTCCTGGATTATGAATGCTATTTGTATTAATACCTAAGGTATGAGTATCAATAGTTCCTTCATTGCGAATAAGAGCCCCTGCATTAATAGTAAAAGTGCCGCCAACATCTACTACCCCAGATTGAGTAAAATTTCTTGTGGTAATATCAGCATCTCCAGATACAACTAAACTATCGTTTGCACCCCAAGTAAAATCGTTGGCTGCATCGTTGTTAGTAAAATTACCACCAACATTGAGATTGAAGTTGTTAGAATTAATAGTTCCTCTATCAGCAACATAGTTAAAATCACCGCCTACAGAAAGATTGAATGTATCTGCATTAGCTACTCCGCCAGTATTAGAAAAACTGTTACTTGCTGTGCTAGTCAAAGTAGTATTAGCATTAATAGTTCCAGTGTTAGTAAGATCCGTCGCTGTAATATCAAAGCTATTAGCATTTAGAGTTCCGCTATTATTAAAACTATTTGCAATAACAGAAGCACTCCCAGATACAATCAAACTATCGTTTGCATTCCAAATAAAATCATTGGTTGCATCGTTGTTAGTAAAATTACCACCAACATTGAGATTGAAGTTGTTAGAATTAATCGTTCCTCTATTAGTATAATCAAGATCGCCCACTACAGAAAGATTGAAAGTATCTGCACTAGCTACTCCGCCAGTATTAGTAAAACTAACAGCTGCGTCAGTCAATGCGATATTCAAAAGGGTATCAGCGTTAATGCTAGCGGAGTTTTCAAAGTCACCTACAGCCGTAACATTAAAGCTATCTGCGTTAATCGTTGCGGAAGTGAGATTGCTAAAGTCAGTTCCAGCAGTAACATTAAAGCTATCTGCGTTAATCGTTGCTGAATTTCTGTTGCGAAAGTAAGTTCCAGTTGTAACATTAAAGCTATCTGCGTTAATCGTTGCTCTTTGATTGATAAAGTAAGTTCCAGTTGTAACATTAAAGCTATCTACAACAAGGTTAGCTTTATTAATAAAATAACCTTCTGTAGAAACTCTTAAATTATTGAAGGTAAAGTTTAGAAAGGCAAAGCCATGTAAAAGACTGCTGTTACTGGTGAAATCAGCGGTGAGTATAAAATTTAAAGTATCTGTAGAAACAGTTGCATAATTTTCAATATGCTTATCAGAGTCCGTTACTTCAATCGTCAAGGTGTGCGCGTTAATCGTTGCGGAAGCTGTATTGGCAAATAAAGATCCAGCTGTGACATTGAAACTATCTGCGTTAATCGTTGCTGAATTTCTGTTGTAAAAGGAATTTCCAGTTGTAACATTAAAGCTATCAGCGTTAATCGTTGCACCATCATTGATAAAGCGATATCCAGCGCGTATGTTTAAAACATCTACATCAACAGCATCCAAGCCACCACCGCTTACATTGATACTAGTATTTGAAATAGTGCTGAATGTATTTGCGTTTGCATCATAACCACTACCCGTTACCAGATCCACTCTATTTGCATTGATAAAGCCGCAACCATCACAGTTAATTCCCTTAGGATTCGCTATAATTACTCCGGCTTCCCTACCAAATATTTCTATTTTTCCGTCTAACTCACTGGTAGTGCTTCCTGTTACTTGGAATAGTATAAGTTCTGCTTCGCTACCTGCTGTAATATTGGGATTGGCACTCACTGCTGTAGAGCCTAGCTGGGCTGTGCCTCCAGCTGCACTATTGTTTAAAATAGTTCCATCTGTGTTGACATCAAAATCGGTCACTCTATTGTTAGAAAGCCCATTTGCATTGGGTGCTTTTATATCAATTGTTGCTTGAGCCAAAACAACATTGCTTTTAATAAAGGAGATACTCAAAACAAACAACAATAATAAGGGTAGTATTTTTTTCATGGTTACATGGTTAGGTTGATTTTTAATAATAAAATAGACTTTTGAATTTGCATTCTGTTTAGCCAAAGCAGCGTTGAAAAAATTTTTTAACTCTTGAAATACTTCAGTATTCCAGCGAGCTAAAAAAATTTTTCGCACCTGTTCCAACCATTTGGCTAGCTGTCACATCAGCGAAATTCAAAGGTCTATAAAATAGACTTTTGAATTTGCATTCTGTTTAGCTTTGCCGTCGCATCAGCGAAATTCAAAGGTCTATAAAAAAAAGTAAGTTTGTATAGTTTAACAAAAAAATAAAAATTTTATAGAAAATAACCTCTGCAATGTTTAATTTCTCATTGAATTAGGTATTAATACGCCTTTTTGCTTTAAATTTCAAACATACTATTGCAAAAGAGCCACTGGTATGAGCCAAATGGTCGTACCAGTGGCTCTTTTGCAGTTCGTCTTTGCTTAACGCTAAATTTTTACTCTTTTTGCTTTTCCGAAAGTATGAAATATCATTTTTAGCAAAAAAAACTAAAACCTTACCACCTAGCAATAATACTGGCTCCAATCATTGGCTCCAATTACTGGTGCCAATTATTGGGGCATAGGTCTTACCGTAGATAAAAGGGCAAAAAAAAGGAAAGATTTTAGTTTTTTACAGTTTTGAAAATTACAATCGTTCACTGCGGATTGTTATTTTGTATCTTCGGGGAAAAAAGTAAATTCTCTATCTATATCGTCTCTAATACTGGATCTCCTTCTTTGGAAATTAGCAAACGCAGAATCAGAAAAGCCTTTTGAAACTGCGTGTAAAAACTCATTAAGAACATTTGCCATTGTCATAATTGTAGTTTTTTTCCTTTTTATTGAAGTAATATCTATTTCTAAACAAATCCCTGGTTGAATCTGGAATGGGTTAATTTGAGAAACAAACCAATTGAAATCCTTAACTAGTTTTGACAATCTAGTTTCAACAATAACGCGATATTCAGGGAAGTGTCTAGAATAGATTTGAGTCAAACGAGAATTCATATGAACTAATTTTTCTCTAATTTCTCTAATATCTACATCAAATTTGTTATAAGGAACAATATCATCTTTTTCTCCAGGTTTTCTAAAAATAAATTCATTCCAAATAGAGCCATCAAAATCACTTTTCTCGTCTGCTTCAACCTCTTCTTTTTGAGATATACTGGGGTTTAAAAACCTTGACAAAAAGCTACCTTTACCTTCCTGAGATGAAGCTCTAGCTGCCTTTTCCTCAGATCTCTCCATATCTGATACAATATCAGCATAATCAACAAATTTTTTCTCACTCTTATATTCAAAATATCTCTCTTCTATCACAAACAAAGCGTCCTCAAATCTTTTTTGAAATTCTATAAATTGTCTCTCATAGGCATCACGCATAGAATCAATTTGATCTGCATCGTAATAGCTGAGAGATATAGTATATCTTTCATCAGGTAATTCGTCTTCATTTTTATCTGTATATTCACTGATCCTACAAACTCTAGCGCCTTTAGCGTTTTCTATATTCTGATAACTCATTTTAGAAGTGTCCAAAACATTTGTTAAAGTATTCACAGCCGTATTATAGCCCCTATTACGCACCCCTTCCATTTCTAATACCTTTTGGACGTTGTGTCTAACGCTTAAGAGGTTCTTATCTTCGGTTTTCACTAAAACTTTATCTACAGCGTCCAAAATATGTTTTGCTACAAGTTGATAGCGAGTAGAAGTTTCTGAAGTCTTATCATCTCCAACATAGTTTTCTAACAATTGAATTTTTTTAAGAATAGATTCATTATCCGCTAGCTCTAATTTACCTTCGTTCATGAGAGCGAAATTGATTTTTTTAATCTCTTCTTCCAAGTAAGTCATAATCTCTTCAGAAGCGATAGATTGCAGTAAAATAGATGAATTTGTATGCAGGTGCAAGATAGCACTAATCAGCTCAGAATCTAATATATTAATAGCCATCTTTAAATCACTAACAGTGGTTGGTTTTTCTAGACTATCCTTGATAGAACATTTAGCTATAGAATAAGTATTCTCGCCTCTAATAAAGGCTCCTACATCTGTTTTTTGTCTTAAAATAGAATTAGTCTCTGTCTCTAAGGTATATAAAGATCTTTGCACTGATCCTTGTAAATGTCCATAAATGTTGACTACAGATTTATCAATTTCCCCTATATTAAACTTATCTATTCCGCCAATACTTTCTAAAATACTAGAAATCAGCCTAGGCGTATATTTATGCAAGCCTTTATGCTCTTCCATGCTTATAAGGTCTCTATATTTTTTCGTCATTTCATCTTCTGTAGTGGTCAAATAACGGTTCATCATATTTTGAAAAGACATGTTGTAGTAATTATGGAGTTTTTCTTTGACCCCATTCATTACATCCACTTTATTGAGAACCTCAGGCGGGAGTTTACTACTAATATGATTTAAAATTCTATCAATTTCCTCATCTATCAGTAAACTGGATTCCTTATATTCAACCCTTCCTTTGCGTGCCAAACTATTCCTACTACCAACTGCACTCTCTTTCTCAGGATGAACAACCTCTGGACCATATTCTATTTCTTCCATAATTATAACTTAATTTATTGATTTAATATTACAAACAAAAACTCTTACCCATACAAATCCTTCACTTTTCCTTACCTTGTTCTAGACTCAATGTCTTAACAAAGCAACATTTTTCTTTTCTTAAACTATTCCTCTCCTAAAGTCAACCATTTTTTTTGATAATTTTCAAGTCTTTTAAAAAATAATGACTTTTTTCATTAAAATCAAGTGAAATAAAAGTCAACCATTTTTTTTGATAATTTTCAAGTCTTTTAAAAAATAATAACTTTTTTCATTAAAATCAAGTGAAATAAAAGTCAACCATTTTTTTTGATAATTTTCAAGTCTTTTAAAAAATAATGACTTTTTTCATTAAAATCAAGTGAAATATACGCTTTTCCATCAAAATATTGTCCTTTAAAGGATAAATTGATCTGAAATTGATTTCCTTTTCTATAAAATTCGGGCCAATAACCATAAGAAACAATCTGTCCAAACTCTTTTTGAATGGAAATATCTGCTTCTAATGCCTCTATTGCTACTTGATAAGCGTAAGATTTTTTTACTTGGATAGGCGCAAGAATAAAATAACTACTTACCAACAAGGCAAGTAAGAATATAAACAACAAAACTCGCAAAGTCAACCAACGAATGGGATTGTTTTTTGAAGTTTTTTCTTTATCTAGTAAAACAAAAGTGCCTACCCACCTATCTCCTAACCTACGACTATAATTATCTCGTAAAAGGAAAAATAATTCTACTGGAAAAAGCAATAAAGGAATATTCCTTAAAAAAAGATGCCTTCTATATGGTTTAGAAAAATTGCCTACAGCGTCTCTAGCAACATTTCTCACTACAATAGCAAAAAAAATCTTACCCAGACTGCGACCTCCAAAAAGATCCTTGCATAAAAATAAAAAAAAGGCAAGCAGACTAGAAAATAGAATATTTTTTTCTATATTCAATTCAATATCCCAGTGAGATTGCGTAAAAAGAGTAAATAAAACAAATCTAAAAAAAAGAATAAGAAAAAAAATATCTACGAAAAAAGACAAAATTCTCCTTAAAGGGGAGCAAATGATAAAACGTTTTTCTACCACTTTTTCAGATGGCTTAAGTTTTGTAGTCATTTCTAGGTACCATTACTCTAATTTTTTAAGTAAGATAAAGGTGAGACCTTTGAATTAGCGTTCTGTTTAGCCAACAAGCTTATTACTTTTACGCCAATACAGGCTTTAGCAAAAGAGCTACTGGTATGACCATTTGGCTAGCCGTCACAGCTAGTTTTGTCCTATTTGGCAAATTCAAAGGTCTATAACACTAATTCAAAGGTCTCAAAAGCGTTATAGTAGAATTATCCTGAACTACAGTTTCTTTTTTGAATTTTTTCTTCTCAATTCCCCAAATACGTTTGGTGTTTTCCATCCCATAATGACGAATAGTTGCTTTAGCAACCAGTTTAAACAAAGGAGCGGCACTACGATGTACCCCTTTTATTTTTTGAGGATCATCTAGTATGACTAGAATAGTTAATTGGGGATTTTTTGCTGGCAAAAAACCAACAAAAGACAAAATATGGCTTTCTGTAGAATACTGTCTTTGCTCCTTATCATATTTTCTGGCTGTTCCAGTTTTAGCAGCTATTTCAACATTAGGTATATTTGCTAAATATCCAGTTCCGCCTTCTTGAGTTACACTTACCATCATTTTTCTCAAAATATGTGCTGTTTTTTCACTGACCACTCTTTTTTTTCTTTGTTTAGGTGATTTTACAGAGTTATTGAGGGCATTTTGAGTTTGACGGATAATAGTAGGAGAAATATATATTCCATCGTTGGCAATTGTATTAATCGCTGATATGAGTTGAATCGGAGTGACTGATATGGAGTGCCCATAAGAAATAACAGCCTTGTCTAAATTACTCCATTTTTTATAGTTATGCACTACTCCTTTAATTTCGCCGGGTAATTCAATATTGGTTTTTTCTCCAAAACCAAAATCAAGAATATATTGGTAAAACTTTTTGTTCTCTATTAAACGACCTATTTTTAAAGCACAAATATTGGAAGACTTTTGTAATACCTCTTGCAATTTTAAATGCGCGTAAGGTTTCACATCGCGGATAATACTGCCTCCAATAAAAAAAGAACCTTTTTCACAATAAATTTTTTGTTGAGGATTAATCAATTTTTCTTCTAATGCAGCGGCTAGTGTGATAACTTTAAAGGTAGAACCCGGTTCATAAGCTGCATTTACCGTCCGATTGAAGTAATTATGAGCGGAATAATCAGCAAAATGATTGGGATTATAGCTAGGATAATTTGCCATAGCCAGAATGGAAGCAGTTTTACTCTCCATCACAATCACTTGCCCTCGGGAAGCTTGCATTTTTTCTACTTGGTTTTTTAATTCCTTCTCAGCAAAATACTGTATATTTTCATCAATCGTTAAAAAAATTTTACCTCCTTCAAAAACTTTACCCTTGATTTTTTCCGTATTTACACTTCCCTTAACATCTAAAAGATGATCGTTAAAATGATACTCCAACCCTTCCAAACCTTGAGAATCGTAGCCTACAAATCCTAATATATGGGAAGCCAAATTTTCTAGGGGGTAATACCTCTGGAAATCCTGCACCACATGAACTCCTACTAGTTTTAAATCCTCAATTTTTTTTTTTTGCTCAAAATGGAATAATTTTTCTAGCCAAATAAATTTTTTCCCAGAATAAATTTTTTTAGAAATTTCTTCTGTTGTTTGTGGTAAAATACGAGCCAATTTTTCTATAACATTTTGTTTGTCCTCTACTTGTTTTAACAAAATAAAAGCCGAATAATAAGGTATAGAAGAAGATAAAAGTTGCCCTTTAGAATCGTAGATAGAACCTCTTTGGGTCTGTAATTTTTTAAATCTCTGGTACTGGTTAATAGCCATTTGATCTAGCTCGTTAGTTTTAAAAATTTGTAATTCTAAAGAGCGGGTAAGAATCAACAGGAATATTAAGAAAAAGAAACATTTAATAACCCAAGTTTTTCTAACAAAAGATGGTGAAAATGATTTTTTTTTCTCTCTTGTGTCTCTAATGTTATCTAAAATCATAGTTTCTTTTAAAAATTTGTAATAACAGAATATAAAGAAAAAAATGTGCCTTTTTAGAGGAATATTTTATTTCATTGATTTTTAAATTATTTACCCTATACTCAAAGAAAATGTATTTGAAAAACTCAAACAATAAAACTATGAAATTTGCCCTTAATAAAAATAACAATGCCCCCATTGAAGTGATATTCTTTGACAAAAACAAGAAACTTCTTTGTTCTGCGATACAGACAAAAAAATTATTAGAAAAAACCCTAGAGCATCAGGCTACAGAAAAAACAAAATTACTTTGTACTTTTTATGAAGAAAAACAATATCTGCTAGCAGCTACAGAAAAACTAGAACAAACTCATGATTTTTTAAAACTAGGCGGGAAAATTGGTAAAAAAATTCTATCCAAAGATGCAAAAAATGTAAATATCATCATTCCAAATAAACAGAAGCGATGGAGTCCGATGAATTTACAAACGTTGTTAGAAGGGATTTTGCTTGGTAGTTACCAATACAAAAAATTTCTTTCCAAAACAAAAAACAATCCTCCAAAACAAATTTATCTCACAAGAGCACTATCTACAGGAGCATTATCTGATTTCAAAGAGTCAGAATTAAAAAAGATCGCAGAAAAATCAGAAATTATAGCCTCTGCTTGCGGTTTTGCACGAGATTGTGCCAACGACCCTGGTAACTTTTTTTACCCCGAATCTTTTTTGAAAGAAGCACAAAAAATTGCTAAAGAGGGAAAAATAAAAACCACTTTTTTGGATAAAAAAAAACTCAAAAAAGAAAAAATGAATTGTATTTTAGGGGTGTCGCAAGGTTCATCCAAAGATCCCTATCTGGTTATAATGGAATATAAATGCTCTCAAAAAAATAAAGATACAGTTCTGCTTGTAGGTAAAGGACTAACCTTTGATTGTGGAGGAATTAGCATCAAACCTTCCTTAAATATGGAAGAAATGAAATTTGATATGTGTGGCGGAGCAGCGGTTTTAGGAGCAATGAAGGCTATTGGAAAAATACAACCTGATGTTAATGTCACCGCTTTAATTCCCACTTCTGAGAATTTAGTCAATGGTTCTGCTTTAAAACCCGGTGATATAATTACTGCCTATAATGGAAAAACGATAGAAGTCGCCAACACAGATGCTGAAGGTAGATTGATATTAGCCGATGCTTTAGCCTACGGGGCTAAAAAGTTCAAACCCACCGCAATCATTGATTTAGCAACTCTAACAGGAGCCTGTGTAATAGCACTAGGCAAACACAACTGCGGACTTATGTCCGATAATGATTCTCTAGCTGAACAACTCAAAAAATACGGTAAAATCACAGGGGATAAAGTCTGGAGACTTCCCATAGATGAAGAATATCAAACGCAAATTAAAGGAACCTATAGCGATTTAAAAAACATAGGCGGTAGAGAGGGAGGAGCAATTACTGCAGGTATGTTTTTAAAAAATTTTACTGCAAAAATACCTTGGGCACACCTAGATATAGCAGGCACAGCTTGGGATGGAAAACAAGATTACCATACTGAGGGGGCTACAGGTTTCGGAGTGAGACTTTTGGTATATCTATTAGAAAACTG
Organism: bacterium; assembly: GCA_965216635.1. Taxonomy (GTDB): domain Bacteria; phylum SAR324; class SAR324; order XYD2-FULL-50-16. The sequence continues at coordinate 285,513 of OZ244188.1, read as the reverse complement.
GAAAAACCTTTCAATAAATTAGCATTTTTAAATCATTGCGAGAGCTTTGAATTATCGTTACAGGATTATGGATATTATAAAATTAAACACAAACCCGATAAAAATAGAACAGTATTATCAAAAAGCAGTAAGTGATTATATAGGTGCTGTTTGTTGTTTCTCTGGGATTGTCAGACAAAATACAGACGAAAAACTCCAACACCTTTTTTATGAGACTTATCTTGAATTAGCAAAGATAAATTTAGAAAAAATTATTACAGAAATCAAAACCTGCTACCCTGTTAAAAAAATGATTATTGTACACCGTTTGGGTGAAGTAAAACCTTGTGAGTGCAGCCTTTTTGTAGTCGCAGCTGCGACTCATCGTAGAGAGAGTTTTTTAGCCTGCGAACAATGTGTAGAAATGATAAAAAAAAAAGTACCGATTTGGAAAAAGGAAGTTTTTAAAGATGATTCATTTCAATGGAAATAATTAGTTTTCCCTTAGAAATTGATCGTTTAGCATAGTTTTTTATTATTTTATTCAGTTAAATCAATAGTTTGATGACTTTTAAAGAAACGGCTAATTAGAAAATGAAACAATTAAAAACCATTACCGTAGATAACGAAAACTACCATATTTTTAAATTAGAAAGAAAAACGGGAATTTTAGAAGTCTATTTTATTTGGGGAAAAACAGATTTTCGTACTATCTGGGAAAAATCGCACTCCGCTTGGGTAAGAAAAAAGCTCCAAATTTACAAAAAATCGCAATGGTTCACCTACCAAAAAGTGTCTGATCACGGTCGTTCTCTAGAAGAAACCTATTGGGAAGGAGAAAAAGATAATCTATTTATAACATTGCCTAAAAACCTTTCCAATGTGGTTGATGAAATTTTTCAAAGAATCTCCCCTAGTTACCATATTTAGAATTTTGAACTCCCAAGTTTTTCTTGCATTAGGCAGTAACATTAAACCTAGAAAAAATTACATCCTACAAGCCTTAAATCTACTTCAAGAAAACTTTGGAAAATTAAAAATTTCCTCGCTCTATGAAACTCAACCCTACGCCAATTTTTATCAAGAAAATTATTATAACTGTGTGCTTTCTTTTACAACAGAAAAAGACGTTTGGGAAGTTCTTAAAATAACTCAAGAAATTGAAAAAAAACTAGGCAGAAAAAGTTTGAGGAAAAAAGGACAAGCCAGAACAATAGATGTAGACCTACTTTTTTTTGGAAAAAAAATTATAACAACCAAAACTCTTACCATACCGCACTATGACTTTTTGAATAGAGATTTTTTTTTATTGCCCTTGTTAGAAATAGCACCAGATTTCAAACAGCCTAATACAGATTTAACTCTACAAGAATCGCTACAGCTAATTCCTAAAAATAAAAGAACTCACCCTAAAAAAATAGTTGCTCTATATTAGTTTTTCCTTTAAAATTCCAATTTGTAATTTGTATAAGTAAAATCAATGAAAATGAAATTCAATCTAATTTTTGCTCTTATAGCATTACTATTTTTTTTATTCATTCCAATAGTACTTTTTTGGGTGTATTTTTTACCTCAAAAATGGCAAGCGAAAATTTCAAGGATACCCGCAAAGATTTGGTGTAAAAGTCTACTAACTGGTTTTGGAATTAAGTTACATTATTACGAAGAGACTCCTCTAAAAACAAAACCTCTAATAATCTTTACCAATCATCAATCTTCTATGGATGCTAGTATTATTATGTGTTTTTTTGGCTGTGGCTTTATTACAAAATATTCCTTAGCAATACCTTTTTTTGGATGGAATCAAAAACTTTTAGGCTCTATCAGTTTAAAGCGTTCTAGCATTGCCAGTTTTTGTAGGGTTAAATTAAAATGCGAGCAAAGGCTAAAACAAAAAATACCCCTGTGTATATTCCCTGAAGGAACTAGAGGAAATGGTAAAAAATTGGCACCTTTCAAACGAGGGTTGATTGATTTTTATTACCATCATCAAGTCGCAACACTTATTTTAGCACATTACGGTAGCCACCTGATTTTACCGAGCAATAAGACATTTCCTGTTCTTGGAAAAAAGATTGTGGTCTATAACTGCGGGTTTGTATATCCTAAAAATTATTCCAGTCTAGAGTTATTTATAAAAGCCTGCCACCAAAGAATGGTAGCAGGTTTAGAAGAAGCAAAAGTTTTATACAATAAACCTTTGAATTTCGCCAAATAGGACAAAACCAGCTGTGACGGCTAGCCAAATGGTTAGAGCAGGTGCGAAAAAAAAAATTTTAGCTCGTAGGAATGTGTAAGTATTTCAAGAGTTAAAAAAAAAAATTTAATGCCGTAGTGCAATGCATTACAAAACTTAAAGCTAACACAAGATAGACTGCAAAAGAGCCAATGGCTCTTTTGCTAAAGCCTGTATAGGGTGAAAGCAATAAGCTTGCATAGGCTAAACAGAATGCAAATTCAAAAGTCTATACAATACAAAAGCATTACATTAGTGATTTACAAGTTTAGAAAACAACCAGAAAATAAACTATTTTCCTTAAAAACTAGCCGTTTAGCACACAGTTTTTTATTATTTTATTCAGCTAAATCAATAGTTTAATAACTTTTTAAAGTAAAATTATTTAATACATTGGTGCTAAACAAAACATTAGCGCAAAATCTCTCTGGAATAGATAAAAATAAAAATGCACTCCTAGAATGAAAGAAATAATTAAAAAATATATAATTAATAGCGTCTGGCATTTTACGGAAGAATCAAATATTGCGTTAATAAAGAAACATAAAGGTATATTTTCTTTAGAAGAAATTGAAAGGCAACAAATTCACCCTGTTTTTGGAGGAAATAAATGGAGTCATGATGCAGATAAACAAAAAAATCTACATAAATTTGTGCATTTAACATTTATCAAGGAACATCCAATGCTCTATACAGTAAAATCAAAGCAAAGGATAAAAAATCCAAAGTGGTTGAAAATTAAATCTTCTATACTTTTACAAGAAGGGATACAATTTTGCTCTGAGGTAGCCAATAAATCAGATGCTATTCTTTTTACATCAGAGGAGGCAGAAAAAAGAATTGATTTTGATGTCATTTTCAAGTACAAAGGTATGGATTGGAATGACCCAGAGATTAAAAAGCGACGTAGATTAGCAGTAAAATCAGAAATTCTTGTCCCTGATTGTATTCCATTAAATATGATTATAAGTATTGAAAATGGCTAAACGACCCGTATTTATTCCTGTTGGTAAAACAGAAAATCTAGTTGAAGAACTGCAAGTTGAGTTTGAATGGAACCCTGGCTTTGCAGTTGAACAAAAGAAAAAAAATATTGCAGCCCTACATAAAGCAGCAAAAAAAAAAGGCTTGTTGCCATTATTAGAGGCTTCTACAAAATCTGAAGTATTGCTCGGAAAGCGATTGAGTGCATTCAATCTAAAAATAAAAACTAGTAGAGGATATATAAGCATTGAATCTGCTTATCAAGGGAGTAAAGTATTTGAACAAGGAGGACCTTATACAGATATTTATGAAAAAGATAGTAGATCAGCAAGACAAGACCTTATACTTAAAGAATCAGGAAAACTTATTGGATTTGATTATTTTGGACAAAAATGGTCATTGAAACCAGAGACTGCATTTTATGATTGGTTGTACCTCACTGCCCTTCACCCTCATCAAGATTATCTAGAAAAACTATTAAAATTTAAAGGTTTTACAGATATTGAATTTAACCCTAAAAAGTCCATAGCTTGCCAAGCTAGAACTTGTGCTTTGTTGGTATCATTACTTCAACTTAATTTATTTGATAATGCATTAAATTCCCAACAAAATTTTATCAGCATAATTGATCGTAGTTTATTAAAACAAAACTACTCAGCTGGATTGTTGTGTAAAAATCACACAAGGGATACACTCCCAAAATTATTTTAATAAAAATATTACTTACCTTATAATTTCAATCAATATTATAAGGCTTTTAGAGACATTCTCGCGTCTGTTGAATTAACGTTCGCCAAATAACGCCGTGCCGATGCGCACATAGGTCGCTCCTTCCTCTATGGCTATTTCAAAATCTCCACTCATACCCATAGAAAGCTCTGTGAGTTGTGTTTCTATACCTAATTCTCTTGCTAATTTTTCTTTATGCTCTCGCAATTTGGAGTAGATTTTAGTAGTTTCTTTTGTATTAAGATTGAAGGCTGGAATAGTCATTAAACCAACGAGTTTGAGCTGTTTCAGCTTTAATAATTCTGTCCCTAATAGAGCAAGTTCCTCGTAATTCAATAAACCGCTTTTTTGTTGTTCTTGACAGAGATTCATCTGTAGCAAAACCTCCATTTTTTTATCTTGCTCCAAACATTTTTGCTCTAAAATCTGAGCTACTTTTAAATCAGAAAGAGAATGCACAGTATTAAAAATACTAGGAATATATTTGACTTTATTGGTTTGTACCCTACCCACAAAATGAAGCCTAAGGTCTTGCGGCAAATAAGGTTTTTTATCTCTTGCTTCTTGGATTCTACTTTCTGCAAATATTCTATGCCCTGCTTGATAAAGCTGCAGCATATCTAAATAGGGCTTAAATTTAGAAACAGCAACTAATTTCACACGCTCTGTGAACTCTTTGCATTTTTGAATTTTTTCTAGGATTTTCAGATAGTTCTCTTGAATACTCAACTGTATTTCTTGAAGATAAGAGTAGCATTGGTGCCTCCAAAACCAAAACTGTTGCTCATTAACGCATCTATTTTTCTTTCTTTGGCTTTGTTGGGTGTGACATCTAGGTCGCATTCTGGATCAAGATTTTCAATATTGATAGTGGGAGGAACTATTCCTTCCTGCATAGCTTTAAGACTAAGAGCTGCTTCAATTCCTCCAGCACCTCCTAGCACATGTCCGTGCATAGATTTTGTCGCACTAATAGATATTTTTTTAGCATATTCTCCAAAAACGGATTTAATAGCTTTGATTTCGTTTTTGTCTCCTAATGGGGTGGAAGTACCGTGTGCGTTAATGTAGTCTATTTCTGAAGTATTGATTCGAGCATTTTTAAGAGCCATTTTCATAGATTGAGCTGGTCCCTCCAAAGAAGGAGCAGTCATATGAAAAGAATCAGCACTAAAACCATACCCTGCTATTTCTGCATAAATTTTCGCTCCTCTACTTTTGGCAAATTCTTCGTCTTCTAAAATCAAAATACCGCTACCTTCTCCCAAAACAAAACCATCTCTACCTGTATCATAAGGACGACTAGCTGTTTTAGGACTGTCATTACGACAGGATAAAGCCCGCATTGCGGCAAAACCTCCAATAGCTAAAGAGCAAATAGTAGATTCTGCACCACCGCAAATCATTACCTGAGCATCTCCTCTTTTAATGATTTTCGCAGAATCGCCTATGGAATGATTAGAAGAAGAACAGGCTGAAACAACAGAAGCATTGTAGTTTTTAGCTCCAAAAAAAATGGAAATTTGTCCTGATGCCATATTAGGCAGAGTCGCTGGAATAAAAAAAGGGGATACTCTGTTTTGTCTGCCATCTTTAATCAAAACAGAAGTTCTATAGATATAATCTAAATCTCCTATACCTACTCCCACTAAAGCACCAACAGATTCTGCAATTTCTTCAGTAATAGTTAAATTGGCATCTTCTAGTGCTTCTTTAGTAGCACAAAGAGAGTATTGGATAAAAAGACCTAGTTTTTTTAGTTCTTTATGGGGAATCACCGCAGAGGGATCAAATCCTTTTACTTCTGCTGCCATCTGACTTTTAAACTCAGAAGCATCAAATTTCGTGATAGTATCAATACCACCTATACCCGCAGCTGCTTTTCTCCAACTTTCTGTCAAAGAATTACCTAGTGCGTTAATACTACCTATCCCTGTTACTACTACTTTTCTCTCCATTTTTAAAAAGGTGAACGCTTCGCCTAGCTACTATCTAATGCAATGCTCTCGTATTGTTAACTGGTAGACTTTTCCAAATAATCCATCACAGTTTGGACGGTTTGGATGTTTTCCGCTTCTGTCTCAGAAATTTCTACCTGAAATTTTTCTTCAAACGCCATAATTAGCTCTACTATATCTAGAGAATCTGCTCCTAAATCATCTATAAATTTTGCTTCAGGAACAACTTTACTTTCTTCCACTCCCAATTGATCTACAATTATTTTTTTTATATCTTCAAATTGATCACTCATTTTTTATTAAGTTTAAGTTATTATTAAGTTTAAATAAAAAAATCACCATAAGATTTTATCATAACAAACCTCCATTAATATGCAAAGTAGTGCCAGTTATATAATCAGACATAGGAGAACATAAAAAAAGCACTCCATTCGCAATATATTCTGCGGTTCCTATTTTTTTTAAAGGAATTTTGTTTAAAATATCTTCTTTTTGTTTTTCGTTAAGTTTATCGGTCATATCCGTTTCTATAAAACCCGGCGATATTAAATTGCATAAAATATTCCTAGCTGCCAACTCTAAAGCAATAGATTTTGTAAAGCCAACAAGTGCTGCTTTACTAGAGGAGTAATTGACTTGAGCTGGATTTCCAGTATGCCCTACAATAGAGCCTATATTGATAATCCTGCCACTTCTCGCTTTCATCATGTATTTGGCTACTTCTCTAGAAACAAAAAACAATCCTTTTAAATTTACATTCAAAACTTTATCCCAATGCTCTTCTGTCATTCTAATGAATAAAGTATCTTGGGTAAGTCCTGCATTGTTAATCAAAAAATCAATTTTAGCAAACCGTTCTATAGTAGACGATACCGATTTTTCTACCATTTTGGAATCTGTAATATCACCATTAAAATAGATACAGTCTACTCCCAAAGCTGAAATTTCTTGCTGTGCTGTTTTTGCAGAAGCTTCATCTCTATTCAAAAAAGCTATCTTACAACCATTTTTTGCTAATTTCAAAGCACAAGCTTTCCCTATGCCTCTATTTGCTCCCGTGATGAAAGCTACTTTATTTTTTAAATCTAACATCTTATATGTTTTTTATCTATTTTAAACCTTTAATGCAAAGGTTCTGTATATCCTAGAACTTTGAATTTCGCCAATGTGACGTTTTTGTTTTAAACTTCAGACAGATTATTGCCAAAGTGCCTTTTGGCAGTTCGTTTTTGCTTAACGCTAAATTTTTACTCTTTTTGCTTTGTGGAGCTTTTACTATAGCCCATAACCTATTTAAAGCAATAAGCTTGTTTTGGCTAAACAGAATGCAAATACGACAGTCTATATTCGTTTATTGCCTCTAAAGAATTTACATTCACAAACATAGCCTCTTTATCTATTCTTTTCAAGAGATTTGTAAGAACTTTGCCTTCTCCAAATTCTAAAAAATTTTTTATTCCTTTTTGAAGCATTTTTTGGATACCACTTTCCCAGAGAACCGCACTATCTATTTGACTCAACAGAGATTCTTGAAAACTATCTGCTTTTTCTTGAATGTCACCACGAACATTATTGACTATAGCTGTTTTAGCGTCCTTAAAAGTAACTTCCTTTAAAAACGGAGCAAATTTTTCTTTTACTGGACTCATTAAAGGGCAATGGAAAGGGGCACTGACTTGAAGCATCTTACCTTTCACCTGTTCTAAAAGCTCTAAAACTGCTTCTTTATGTCCTGAGACCACAACCTGTCCATTGCAATTAAAATTCGCAGCCGAAACCATTTTTTCTGCGCTGCTTATTTGTGAGCAAAGTAACTTAATTTCTTCGTTGCTTTTTCCCAACACTGCGGCCATTGCTCCTACTCCAGCGGGTACTGCCTCTTGCATCAACTGTCCTCTTTTATGCACTAATTTCACTGCGTCTGCTAAATCTAAAACTTCAGAAGCAACTAAAGCACTATATTCACCTAAAGAATGTCCAGCCATAAGACTAGGTTGAATTTTATGCATTTGGGTAAATATTCGGTAGGCAATAATAGCTACTGTTAAAATAGCAGGCTGTGCGTTTTCAGAAAGAGTCAGTTTATCTTCAGGTCCCTCCCAGCAAATTTTTTGTAAATCATAGCCTAATGCTTGATTTGCTATCTGAAAAGATTCTTGGCAAAGAGAATCATCGGCAAAAGATTTTCCCATACCCACTTTTTGAGATCCTTGCCCCGCAAAAAGAAACGCAATAGACATAGATTTTTTAAAGTAATTAAAAATTAAGATTAAAAATTTTCTCCGTAACTTGGCGAACATACCCACAATCAGCACTCTTTTGAGCTAAACGCAAAGCGTAGACAATAGCATCGTCCCGAGAAGCACCGTGGCAAACTATAGCTACTCCATTCAACCCCAAAAGAGGAGCTCCGCCATATTCCGCATAATCTATAGTTTTTTGGATTTTTTTTATACTTCTCATAAGAAAAACACTTCCCAATTTACTCAGCAAGGATTCTGTGAAATGTTTTTTAGCTAAATTCTTCATAAAACTAGCGGATCCTTCTACAGATTTCAACAAAACATTGCCAACAAAACCATCTGCTACCACCACATCCGCTTCTCCGCTAAAAAAAATTTTTCCCTCTATATTACCAATAAAATGAATAGGAGCCTTTTCTAAAAGATCATAAGCTTCTTTTACCACCCTATTCCCTTTGCCTTTTTCTGATCCAATATTCAAAAGAGCAACCTTAGGTTTGGAAATATTTAAAAACTCAGTAGCATAGATAGAGCCTAAAATAGAAAATTGCAATAGATGTTTTGCTTCACAATCTGTATTAGCTCCAGCATCCAAAAAGACTAATCTCCCCTTTAGATGAGGCATAACCGCACTAATGCAAGGTCTATCAATCCCTTCTATAGATTTGAGAATGCATTTGCCAATCGCCAAAAATGCAGCAGAATTTCCCGCACTAACAACGCCTTGTATTTCTTTTTCTTTGTGCAACGCAAAAGCCTTGTATAAAGAAGATTCTTTTTTTCTAAGAGCGTGTAAAACTGAATCTTCCATACTTACAAAATCCTCTGTATGAAAAACAGATAACAAATTTCCTTTGTAATTTTGTATTTTCAACTGCTCCTCAATCAAAGACTTATCGCCTATTAAAAGAATAGGGATTTTATGCTTTTGCACTGTTTGGATCGCAGCTCTAATAGGGACTTCTGGAGAAAAATCTCCCCCCATGACATCTAAACCTATCATTCAAATTAGTTAGACTTTTGAATTTGCTTGTCTAGTTTAGCCAAAACAAGCTTATTGCTTTTACGCCAATACAGGCTTTAGCAAAAGAGCCACTGGCTCTTTTGTTAGTGGCTCTTTTGCAGTCTATATTGTGCTAGCTTTAAGTTTTGTAGTGCCCTGATCCCGTTATATTGTGGCACTACGCCATTAAAAATTTACAAAAAACACTCACATACTACCGTGTATGCTCCGCTTTTTTGTAAATTTTCGCACCTGTTATAACCATTTGGCTAGCCATCACAGCTAGTTTTGTTCTATTTGGCAAATTCAAAGGTCTATTAGTTAGGAAAATTAGTTGGGTCTACTAGTTAGGAAGCTACCTCCCTAATAAGTTTATTGTTATAATAACCACAAGCACCACACACCACATGCGGTAATTTTAATTCTCCGCAATGAGAACAAGGAGTTAAAGTGATAAATTTCATATTTTTATGATTTCTACCTTGCCTTGTTGTGCTGTGAGATTTTCTTCTTTTAGGAACAGCCATAGTATTTTTATCTGATTAGTTTCTTAAAATTTCTTTAAAGAATACTAAAAATAAAACCTTTCGTCAAACAATACTAATAAAAAAAAACTGCCGCTGTAAAAATTCTCAAATTGTGACTTTTTTGATGGCTTTGCAAAAAAAACTTAAATAGATTAGCTTAGCTTGTTTAGCCAAAACACTTGTATAAGTGTCTCAATTTATTTTAAGAAAAAAACAGTAAAAGATGTTTAAGATCAATATAATTCTAGCTGTAGCTTTTGGCGGAGCTTTAGGCTCTTTAGGACGTTATACAATTTCTGTCTTTGTACAAAAAAACTCCGCTATTTTTTTTCCTTGGGCAACTTTAACTGCAAATTTACTAGGCTCTTTTTTGCTAGGCGTTGTTTTTGTAATAGCCACCCAAAAACTCGCTTTAAGCGAGGCTTGGCATCTTTTTTTGAAGGTAGGTTTTTTAGGAGCTTTAACTACTTTTTCAACTTTTTCTTTGGAAACCATCCAACTTTTAGGGCAAGGAAATTATTTTTACGCTATAAGTAATTTAGTATTGAATGTTTTTTGCGCCCTGTTGGCTACTTTGTTGGGTATTTACCTCACACGAACTATTTTTTTATGAAATACGATCTTATTGTAATAGGAGGAGGCACTATAGGACTATCAGCTGCTTTCAACTCTGCAAAACGAGGATTAAAAACTGCCTTAATAGAACAGCACCAGATTCATAGTGACAAAAATAGCTCACGAGGATTTGATAGGTGCTTTCGTATTCTTTACTCCAAAGAAGAAAAAGTCAGGTTAGCAGAAGCCTCCCTTGCAGGCTGGTACGAACTAGAAAAAATGGCACAAAGAAAAATACTAGCAGAAAACAGCCTATTATTTTTTGGATACGAGCAAGGATACAACCCTTATGAAAATAGCATATTAAAAGTAAAAACCCAAATGCAAGAAATGGGTATTCCTTACCAATACTTCAAATCACCGCAAGAAATAGCAGAAGCCTTTCCCATTTTTGATTGCAATAAATTTCCGAAAGAATATGTAGGGATGCTACAAAACAACGCAGCCTCTATTGATTTAACCAGCTCTTTTTCTGTTTTGAAAGAATACGGCTTGAAAACAGGGAATTTGAGCATCTACGAAAACACCACAGTATCAAATATTTCAAGGGAAGCGGAAGAATGGCATCTCCAGTGCACAGGAGAGCAGACGAGCCAAAGTCTACAAACTACAAGTCTGATTCTCTGCCCTGGAATTTGGTTGAGCGAATGTTTGAAACATTTCAGACTAGCTCCTAAAAACTGGGAAATATGGATGATGAGCTACGCCTATTTTAAGATTTTGCTAAAATCCTACGAACAATCGTGTTTGCCTATCTGGTATGAATTTGGTAATTTTACACAGACAGACCAAAATCTTTTTTACGCTATTACCAATTTGGATTTTAACGAAGCGACTAAAGGAATGCTAAAAACAGCAAAAGACTGCACAAACACAAAGCTAGAAAAACCAGAGCAAGCCAAAAAAGAAAATTTTGATCCCCAAATCATAGAAGATATAAAAAATCATCTGCAAAACCGAATCCGAGAAGGTGTATTAGATTTAACGCCCCAATTAGAAGCAGCTTGCCCCTATTCTGTTAGTCCAGATGGAGAAATAATATTGAGTAGAATACCTACTACACCAGAGTCGGATAACTACTTTCCCAAAGCAGCTGTTTTTTGCGATTCTTCGGGCCGTAGTTTTAAATTCACACCGCTCTACGGAAGAATACTCGTGGATTTAGCTGTCCAAGAAAAAACAAGCTATCAATCTCTTATTTCATCTTTTTCTGCTAGTCGTCCTGCTCTTTTTACTTCCAGTCTGTAGTACAGTAAATAAAAATAAGACTTTTGAATTTGCGTTCTGTTTAGGCTAAACAGCTAGTTTTGTCCTATTTGCCAAATAGGACAAAACGACAGTCTATATTATTTATTTCTATAATAATAATAAACAAATCCGCTAAAGTCAAGCAAATAATAAAAAACCGTCTAAAATTCTGATAGGCTTTAAAGAAAAAAAAACGATAAATTTCTTGATATTTTCTTTAGCGAAATTTTAAGACGAAGCGAATAAAAAGAGAAGCTGGTGCTTCTACTTCTATTGTTGTTTTTGTAGGTACAGTTCTTGGGGGTAGGGGCTCCTGTTGTCCTTCAGTGTAGGTTGGAGTTACTGTTCCGTCTACTCGTATTCTTCTATCTTCATCAGTAGTTCCTGCGAGGCTTAATTGATTATTTCTATCATCTACAAAATACAATAAAATATTACTAATTGGAGCATTTATAAGACCTCCAACCAATGCAGATCTGGTAATAGGAATCGGTAGCGGCTCCGCTGCTGAGCTTGTTGTTGCTAATGGTGCTGCATTGGTATGTTTTATAGAGAGCTTTGTCCCCACCCACAGCAGTCCCGCTTCTATAGAAAAGTTTTTGCTAAAATTTCGCTTATAGCCAAAACGAACGGCGGGGGCTATTTTTGAATCTGAGCCTAGCGGAGTTTCTAGCTTGGCTTGGGCTAAACCAGCTCCTGCATAAAGCCCGTAGGGCAGGAAGTAATCCACCAGCACCATTTGACTGTTCAGTTTATCGTCTCCAGCACTCCATTGGTGTAGGCTAAAAGAAAGGCGAAACTTTTCAAAGCTGTAGCCTAGTTCCAATCCGTTACCTGCTAAATTGGTATTTTCGTTGCTAACGGAAACAGATGTAGTGGAAGAATCTACAACTGTTCCTGTTAAAAATTCACTAAAAGAGGTTAGATCTAGCCCTTGGAAGTACTTGAAACAGGCAGCTGTATCTGTCGTTGCTGTAGAGGATGCTGGATTAGAATTTGCGTCAAACTGACGAGAAGAATAGATTCCAGGACTATTATCGTAGGTGCCATCTTCACAAATATTCACTACAGCAGCGATTACTATTGCGTTGTAATTGGAGCTGTAACTTATAGCACCAGTCGCTAACAATGCACCCTCTACACCTGCAGTTTCGCCCGAAGATACATTATCGGTGGTACTCGCACTGAATGCCACACTCGTAGAATCCAATGTTCTGGTTCCAGTTGTTACTACTTCTCTAAGGGTGGTGTTTTCTGTAGTGGTTTTGATTTTAGCACCTAGATAAAAGGGACTAACCCCGATAGACCAACCTTGCTGTCTTGCTTCTTGGGCTTGCAGATTATTTACTCCCGCAAAAAGTAAAAGCAAGCACGAAAGCGAAGCTAAAATTGCCAGTGTTATTTTGCTTAATTTCACAATTTCTTTTGTTTGCATAGTTTTTTTTGTTTGCATGATTTCTTTTGTTTGCATAATTTCTTTTGTTTGCATAATTTTTTGAGATTCCATAGTCTTTTTATAGTTAATTTAGGTTATTCAGTTTTATTTTTATAAAACTTTACAAAGAGTAACTAAAAAAATAAAAATAGTCAATCTTTTTTTTAGTTAATTTAGGTTATTCAGTTTTATTTTTATAAAACTTTACAAAGAATAATAACACAAAAATAAAAAAACATAACTTTTTTATTTTTCTTTAAAACAAATCTTTAAAAAATTCAAACACAGTCACCATATTTTTAGCATCTTTTATCCCTGATAAGAATTTTTGACTAAAATTTTTGACCTTAGTGTTAGTAATGTTGTTTTTTTCTTTTTTTAAATATTTTTCTATTGTTTCTGTGTTCAATTTTAAATAGTCAAAAATAGGTCTCTTTTCTTCTAGGTCTGTATTTCTTTTATTTTTAATACTTTATTGAAATATTATCAACCCCTAACTTACTCAAAAAAATATCTTAATTTCATAGTTTCGGGTATCAGGTATTAGGGTATCAGAGCACCAAATTCATTATTTTATCTGGAACAAAGATGATTTTTTTGATTTCTTTTCCTTTGAGATATTTTTCTAGTTTTTCTTCTTGCCTTATTTTTTTCAGTATATTTTCTTGGGTTTCTCCTATTCGTGCCTTGAGTTGTAGCCGCACTTTTCCATTGATTTGTACGGGTAATATATAGCTCTCTTGGACTAGATATTTTTCTTGATAAAGGGGCCAAGGGTGGTAAGCGAGACTTTCTTTTTCTCCAATTTTTTGCCAAAGCTCTTCTGCCAGATGAGGAGCAAAGGGGGAGAGTAATAAAATAAAATTTCTTACAATTTCTAAGGGTTTTACTCTGTTTTTAGAAAATTGATTGACGAAAATCATCATTTCTGAGATGGCTGTATTTAAATGGATAGCTTCTATATCTTCGCCTACTTTTTTGATTGTGCGGTGTAACAATTTTTTATCTTCTTCACTCGCTTCTATTTCTTGGATGCTAGAATCCAGCTTGTCAACGGAGTCCACAACCATATTCCAAACACGATTTAAGAAGCGAAAAATCCCATCCGCTCCGTTTATTTGCCAAGGCTTGGCTTTGTCTAAGGGACCCATAAACATTTCGTAAAGCCTTAAAGAATCTGCGCCGAACTCAGCTACAATCTCATCGGGGTTGATTACATTTCCTCTAGATTTAGACATCTTCTGACCGTCACTACCTAAAATCATTCCTTGATTAAGCAATTTTTGAAAAGGCTCTTTGGTATGAACCAATCCACAGTCATAAAGAACCTTATGCCAAAATCGGGCATACAAAAGGTGCAAAACGGCGTGCTCCGCTCCGCCTACATAAAGGTCTACCGGCATCCAATATTTTTCTGCTTCTTCAGACCAAGCCTGATTTTTATTTTGCGGGTCCACAAATCTCAAATAATACCAACAACTACCAGCCCATTGCGGCATAGTATTGCTTTCTCTTGTATAATTTTTGTCTTCTTTTTTGAACTTTATCCAATTTTCTATAGCTGCTAGTCTGCTTTCTCCGTTATCCAACGGAGTAAAAGAATCTGTTTCAGGTAGTAGCAAAGGCAATTCTTTTTCGTCCAGAGGAACTGGATTGCCCTTTTCGTCAAAAAATATAGGTATAGGCTCGCCCCAATAACGTTGTCTTGAAAAAAGCCAATCTCTCAGTTTGTAGTGAGTTTCTTTTTTTCCTAGTTTTTTTTGCACTAAGTATTCTGTGATTTTTTGGATTGCTTCTTTAGAGTTTAGACCATTAAGAAAATCACTGTTTACAATTTTTCCTTCTCCGCTATAAGCTTCTTCACTGAGGTTGCCCCCAAATACAACTTTCCTGATTTCTAAATTGAAGTTTTTTGCAAATTCGTAGTCTCTTTGATCGTGGGCTGGAACTGCCATAATAGCTCCTGTGCCATAGCTAATCAAAACATAATCGGAAACCCAAATCGGTATTTTTTCTTGGTTCACTGGATTGATAGCATAAGCACCAGTGAAAACTCCTGTTTTTTTTT
The DNA here is from genome assembly GCA_965216635.1 of bacterium. GTDB lineage: Bacteria > SAR324 > SAR324 > XYD2-FULL-50-16. The sequence goes on along the minus strand of OZ244188.1, from coordinate 270,488 downwards.
TTTCACTCATCCTTTCTCGTTCACTTTTAACGAGGCTTTGTGCTAAATATTTTTCTACTGCATCAAGTTTTTCAAGGGTAGTAATCTTCGTCAAAAGTGGGTGTTCGGGTGCTAACACGCAGTAGGTCGCTCCAAAAAGAGTGTCTGCTCTTGTCGTATAAATCTCAAAAAATAAATTTTGCTTTTGTGCTACCAAAAATTTAACAATCACACCTTGCGATTTTCCGATCCAGTTGCGTTGCTGCTCTTTAATAGCCTCGGGCCAATCTAGTTTTTCTAAATCTTTTAAAAGTGCATCTGCATAGGCAGTGATTTTTAATTTCCATTGTCTTAAATTTTTTTGATAGACTGGATGCCCCCCTTCTACAGAAAGTCCATCAGCTACTTCTTCGTGGGATAAAACAGCTTTTAACCCAGGACACCAATTTACTGGAGCTTCTTCTTGATAAGCCAAATTTTTTTTGAAAATTTTCAAAAATATCCATTGAGTCCATTTATAATAATCAGGATCTGTAGTGTTGATTTCTCTATCCCAGTCGTAAGAAAAACCTAGTGATTGGATCTGTTTTTTAAAGGTAGCAATATTTTTTTTCGTTGTCTTTGCGGGATGTACTCCTGTTTTTAAGGCGTATTGTTCAGCAGGCAAGCCAAAAGCATCCCAGCCCATTGTATGCAAAACATTAAAGCCTTTCATTCTTTTATAACGACAATAGATATCCGTTGCCGTATAGCCTTCGGGATGCCCCACATGCAATCCATTCCCTGAAGGATAAGGAAACATATCAAGACAATAAAATTTTTTTTTTTCGTGGTTAAGTTCTGCTTTAAAAATTTTGTTTTTAAGCCAGTAGTTTTGCCACTTGGGCTCTATTTTTGCGGGGTTGTATGCCATTTTTTGTTTTTTTAGTCTCTTTTAGTTTACAAATATCTACAATTTTATTCAACACAGAAAAAAAGAAGTAAAATTTTGTAAAAACTGAAGTTTGGATTTTTCCTAAAAATATGCTACAAAGACTTCTTGCTAGGAGTTATCAATTAATTAGAGAGACCTTTTGAGCTATGCTTTTTTCAAAAAAAAATTTATCAGAAAAAATACAATCCATAGATAAAAATATATCTATTTCCATACAAACATTTTATTTGCCGCAATATTCTAGTGATACAGAAAATATTTATGCTTTTGGTTATTTTATAACTATTCAAAATTTAACCGAAGAGAATGTGCAGCTTTTATCTCGTAGATGGGTTATTGAAAACGCAGATGGAGAAAAACGCATCGTGCAAGGAGAGGGGGTAGTAGGGCAACAACCATTTTTTGCACCACAAGAAAAATTTGAATACGATAGCTGGGCTCAAATATCTACTCCTGTAGGTTCTATGCATGGTGCTTTTACAATGTGTTATATTACTTCTTCAGAAACCTTTGAAGTTCTTATCCCTACTTTTAGTCTGGTAAAACCAGATATTTTGAATTAGTGGATGCTACCCATAAAAAAAATACTGGCAAAAAATAACTGGTAAAAAATAATTGGTAAAAAATAATTGGCAAAAAATCAATGGCAAAAAATAACTGGATGAAAAAAACCGAAAAAATGATACGCGAGCAAATCATTTTTCGGGGCGTTCAAAATCCAGATCTATTAAAGGCTATGGAGCAGGTGCCTCGTCATCTTTTTGTAGCAGAAAACTACCAACTCCAAGCCTACGACGATAGACCTCTACCTATAGGAGCGGGACAGACAATATCACAACCTTACATTGTAGCCTTAATGACAGAACTTGTCTTAAAAGCAAAGTGTCAAAATATCTTGGAAATAGGCACAGGGTGCGGTTACCAAACAGCTATCTTAGCAAAACTTTTGTTAAGTTCACAGGGGCAAGTTTTTAGTGTTGAAAGAATTCGCTATCTTCATTTAAAGGGAAAAAATAATTTAAAAAAAATGGCTCTTTCTAACGTTCACTTAAAACTAGGGGATGGACACCAAGGCTGGCAAGAGCATTCTCCTTATGATGCTATTCTTATCTCCTGCGCTCCCAAACTCATTCCTAAAGAATTAGTCAGTCAGTTAAAAATAGGAGGAAAAATTATCACCCCCGTAGGAGAAAGAGGATATCAAGATTTACTAGAGATAACCAAAGAATCCGAAAATCCAAAGAACCCGAAACTGGCTATTAGAAAAATTTGTGGAGTTTCTTTTGTGCCGATGCTTCGTAACACTGAAGACTAAAAAAATGGATAACTATTTGCTGGATTTTATTTATAGATTAGGAGAGTTTCATATTAGACTAGGATTAGAGACAACGTATAAATTTTTAGAGAAACTAGGTAATCCACAGATCCACCCAGCCATCATTCACATAGCAGGCACAAATGGCAAAGGCTCTATTCTAAGTTTTTTAGAAAGACTCTTAATAGATAGTGGTTTTAAAGTATGTATGACAACCTCACCGCATTTATTAGACTACAATGAAAGATTTCGTTTTCAAGCCAAACAGATTTCCGATGCAGAGTTAAAAGAAAATTTTGATGAAATTTGTGAAATTTGCTGCATAGACCCTTATTCTAAGAATGATAAAAATTGGCTCGTCAAACCGACTTTTTTTGAATTTAGTATCGGACTTGCTTTTTTTTGGTTTAAAAAAAAAAAACCAGACTACATTTTATTAGAGACGGGTATGGGAGGAAGAATGGATTCTACCAATGCAATCCCTAAAAGTCTTGCCTGTATTTTTTCTCCTATTTCTTTAGATCACACAGAATTTCTAGGGAATAGTTTGCTTGAAATCGCTCAAGAAAAATTTGGTATTGTTAAAAAAAAATCCCTTATCATCAGCTCTTCACAAGAAAATTCTGTTTTAAAACTTTTGCAAGATAAATTCCCGAATAATGAAAAAACAATTTTTGGGAACGATTTTTTTTTAGAAAAAAGAAAAGACACCTATTTTTTTCTCTCTAAACAAAAAAAATGGCAAAAAAAAAAAACAGAACAAACTTTAGAAATTCCCATTCGGACAAAGAATAAAAGCCCAATAAAAAGCCCAATAAAAAGCCCAGTAAAAAACCCAATAAAAAACCCAGCAAAAAACCCAGTAAAAAACCAGACAATATCTACCTACCAATTAGAAAATATAGCTACAGCTCTCGCTTCTTACTTTTCTATTGTGCCTCCTCAAAAAAGGCTAACAAAAAAAAAAATAGCATCCAGTCTACAAAAGAGCCATTGGCCCGCACGGTTGCATTATATTTCAAAAATAAAACCTACTTTGCTTTTAGACGCTGCTCATAACTCTCAAGGAATAGAATCTTTAGCAAAACATCTCCAGCAACATCATTTTAAAGATAAAATTCTTTGTGCCATCCATTGGGTACAAAAAAAGGAAATTTTTGTATCCCTCAAAAAATTCTCTCACCTGAATATAGAGTTTTTACCCATAGATTTTAAACACTCCAAAGCTGGCGATATTGCTAGTATTCAAACTACTTTAAAAAAAGCTCATTTAAAAACCAACAGCCCGCAAACTTTAGAAGAGGTTATAGAAAAATTCCTTAAAGGAATGTTTGCAAATTATTCTATTTTTTTGGTGACTGGCTCTATCTATCTTTTAGGAGATTTTTATGCTAAATTAAATGCACAGTCTAAGCTATTTACTAAAAATAATTTTTATGGCTTCTAGTATTGCAATTACAAACACCGCCACTCTTTGGGGTATAGAAGCCCACCTAGTAACTGTAGAAGTAGAGGTTAGTTCAGGCACTAGTTATTTTAATATCGTAGGCTTGCCCGATAATATTATTCGTGAAAGTAGAGACCGTATTTTTGCTTCTCTCAACTATCTCCTCAAAGGTTTTTATCTTTATAAAGTCATAGTCAATCTTGCCCCTGTGAACTTAAAAAAACAGGGCACAGGATTTGACTTACCCTTGGCGATTGCTATTCTTGCCGCTAATCACAACATACCCAAAGACAAAATCAAAGAATTTCTTTTAGTCGGAGAATTGTCTTTGCAAGGAAAAATTCGCTCGGTGCAGGGCATCTTGCCAATTCTTTTAGCTGCTAAAAAAAAAGGCATCCGCAAAATCATTTTACCTGCAGAAAACCAAAAAGAAGCAAGCCTAGTAGAAGGAATGGAAATATATCTAGCCGAAAATTTAAAACAGGTGATAGATTTTTTTGATTTTGGAAAAGAACTTATTCTAGCTCAATATCAGCCACCTAAAATAGAATTGCCCTACTACGCTGAAGATTTAAACGAAGTAAAAGGACAACAAAAAGCAAAAAGAGCTTTAGAAATAGCTGCTGCTGGTAATCACAATATTTTATTTTGTGGTCCCCCAGGAACTGGAAAAACAATGCTTGCTCGTAGATTAAAAACAATCCTACCTCCGTTGAGTATAGCAGAGTGTTTAAGCTTAATCCAAATTCATTCAGCGACTGGAAATTTAAGAAAAACCGAAGAAATCTCAACTGAAAGACCTTTCCGCTCTCCGCACCATACAATTTCACCCGCTGGACTTATTGGAGGAGGTAGTCAACCTAAAGCTGGAGAAGCATCCCTCGCTCATAATGGAGTGCTTTTTTTAGATGAACTTCCAGAATTTCAAAGAACAACTTTAGAAAACCTTAGACAACCTATGGAAGCCAAAGAGGTCACTATTTCCCGAGCAAATATGAGTATCACCCTACCCACTGGATTTTTGCTTGTATGTGCAATGAACCCCTGCCCTTGCGGTTATTATGGAAGCTCGCTGCATAGTTGTAATTGCACTCCCTACCAAATTCAAAAATATCGCTCGCGTATTTCTGGACCACTATTAGACAGAATTGACCTACAAATAGAAATGCCCCATCTTTCCTTTGATGAAATGCAGCAAACAGAAACGGAATCTAGCAGTCGTATGGTTTTAGAAAAAGTGATGGCTGTTGCTGCTATCCAAAAAGAACGATTTAAAAAAAGTACAACTAAAACAAATTCTGATATGAGTCGCAGGCAAATTGAAATTTTTTGTGAACTGAATAAAGAAGGTTCTAATTTTCTGCGTGCCACAATGGAAAAAATTAATTTTTCTAGTAGAGCTTATGATAGAATTTTGAAAATTTCTCGCACCATCGCAGACCTTGACAAAAAAGAAACGGTAGCAGTCGCCCACCTCGCCGAAGCTGTGCACTACCGCTTCCTAGACAAACAAAATTTGATTGTATGAAAATAGAAAAACATATTCCTTTAATAGAAAAATTATTTCCAGAAGGTTACCAGTTAATTGAAGGTACAGATGATATTTTTGAATTAGATTTGGCTTTGTGGGAATATGAAAATTTATCAAAAACAGAATTAATTGATAGAAGTGCCTTTTTCAAAACGGTGGCTGGAATAGAAACGATTCATTTTAAAACTTGTAATTTACACAATCTTGAAGAAATTCATAAAGAAAGTTCATTTAGAACAAAAGTATTTTTCTTAAATGGAAAATATTCTACAGGTTATTCTACACATAGTCTTTTTCCATACCGTGGAAAATTTCATCCACAATTAATTAGAGCTTTATTAAATATCTTAAAAATTAAAAAAGGAGATGTAGTTTTAGATCCAATGGCTGGGAGTTCTACTTTTTCAGTAGAAGCAAATTTGCTTAATCTTAATTCTATTGCTGTAGATTTGAGTCCTTTTTGTAATTTAATGGGTCAAGTAAAAACCTTCGCTTTAAATTTAGATATTGAAATATTGCAAGAAATTACAAAAAATCCAATAGGATTATTAAATGGACTTAAAAGTAAAAAAATCCTTAATTATTTGTCAAATAGTCCTTGTGATAAAAAAAGATACTATGAAATAGTTTTGTTGGCTTTTTTAGATGCTATGGGATTCTCAAATAGAATTAGTGCTTCTATTGAAAAACTTTTCCCGAGAGTATTAGAAAGATATGTTGCGACTATAGGTAATTTTCAAAAAGCAAGAAAAGAAGTTAAATTAAAAATAGGCAACAGTAAAATAATTCAAGCAAGTGCATTACAATTACCTATTGACGACGATTCTGTGGACGCTATTATAACTTCTCCTCCATATTCTTTTGCTATTGATTATCTAAAGAACGATCAACCTCAACTAGAATACCTCGGATATAATCTGAATACCTTAAGAGAAGAAATGATTGGCTTGTCAGGACGAGGAATAGAAAGTAAATTAGAATTGTATTTTGAAAAAATGGCAGTAGCTTTAAAAGAAATGAAGAGAGTTTCTAAGAAAGATTCTTTTATTATTATAATTATAGGAACAAATGAGATTCAAACAAAAGGAGTAAATTTAGAAAATAAAATTATTGAAATAGCAAAAGAACAAAATTTGTGTTTAAATCTAAAAATGAGCAAGCCTATTAGGGGTCTTCAAAATAGTATGAAAAATGAATCTATTCTATTTTTTAAAAATTTAAAATAATGCTATGCAAACAAACTTACCAACAATAGAATCAAAATTTCAGACTATAATCAGTAAAAATACTTTTTATTTTTTCAACCCAATTTTTGAAGAAAAATATGAGGGTTATCTGAATTCATTAAAAGAAATACTTTTATTTTTAAAAAATGAAATTGAAAATAATGGACTAAAGAAAGAGTTATTTGAAAAAATACTCCTTGAAAAAGAAAATGGTTTGAGAGCGTTATTGGCATTAACAGGTTTTTCTAATGAAACTTTAAAAAGATTAACAACAATTATTAGAGTAGTTAATGATGATGAACTTAATAGATTAGTAAATAAAGAAGAATGGTTTGAAGAAAAAAGTAGTGATATTAAAGAATGGTCAGACAGTCAGATTAGAAAAATAATAAAAGAAAATCAATCTTTTAGGAAAGGGATAGTGAATATTTTTTTTGAAGGTTCTACTATTCCATTTTTAGCTAAAACTATTCCTTTATTTGAGCTCAAAAAATTAAGTATTTCAAAACTTAAATTTGAAATACCAGAAATGATAGATACTCTAGTAAGGTATAAAGAAAAAGGGAGCTATTCTGGAAAAAAAGAAAATAATCCTGAAACACTGATAGAAAAAATATTAAAAGATTTAAATATTCCTTTTGAAAAAGGAGATTTAAACGAATTAGTTACTAACGCTCCTACCACTAAAAGAACAATGGATTTTATAATACCAGACAAAAGAAATCCTTTAATTATTGGTGAAAGTTCATTTTTAGTTACAACTTCATCAGGACAGGGAGACAAATCTAAAACAGAAATTTCTGTAGATTATCTTATCAAATCTCATTATCCAAAAGCGAAATTTATTGGATTTATAGATGGTATTGGATGGTATGTAAGAAAAGGAGATTTAAAAAGAATGGTTAGCGCTTATAATGAAGTTTTTACTTTTCATAAAGAAGAGTTAGAAAGATTTAAAAAACTTCTCATTCAAACTTTTAAAAAATAATTATGCTTAAAAAATACCTCAATAAAATTATAGAAGGAGATTGCCTGCAATGGCTAAAAAAAATACCAAATGAGTCTGCAGATATGAGCTTTGCTGACCCACCTTTTAACCTCAAAAAAAATTATACTTCCTATGAAGATACGAAAGAACAAGAAGACTATTTGAATTGGTGTAAAGAATGGATTAGTGAAATGGTAAGAGTAACAAAACCTAGCGGTTCTATTTTTGTGCATAACATTCCTCGTTGGCTTAATTACTATGCAGGATATCTAAATAAAATTGCTTGCTTTAAACACTGGATTTCTTGGGACTCTGGTGGGGTTCCGCTTGGCAAAACTTTACTACCAAATCATTATGGAATTTTATACTACACTCGTTCGCAAAATTATAAAGATTTTAAATTTTATGATATTAGAGCTCCGCATTCTAGTTGCCGTAGTTGTAAAGAATTTCTAAAAGATTATGGCGGTAAAAAAGATCAAGCCCATGGATTCGGTCCCTTACTTTCAGATGTATGGACAGATATTCATAGACTCCGTCACAAAAAAAGACGAGATAACCATCCTTGCCAGTTACCCATTCCTCTTTTAGAAAGGTTGATTTTAATGTCCACAGAAGAAAACGATGTGGTTTTAGATCCATTTATAGGAACTGGAACTACAGCAATAGCAGCAAAACAATTAGGAAGAAACTATATTGGAATAGAGCTAGATTCTGACTATGTGGAAATAGCAAAAAAAAATGTAGTAGAAGCAAAAGAAACAAAAATTAATGACTCTTTTGTTTCAATCTATCTGGGGAAAATTCGCACTATGCAAAACAAAGATTTTGTTAATATTTGGGAAAATAAAAATAAGGAATTAAAATTAGTAGAAAAAAAATATAAAATTTTAAGTTTAAGCGCATAAAAAATGCAAAGTTATTTAGATTTATTGAAGCAGATTATAGAAGAAGGAGCAGAAAAAAAAGACCGCACTGGTACTGGCACTTTTTCTTTATTTGCTAGACAAACAAAATTTGATTGTATGAAAATAGAAAAACATACTCCTTATAATAGAAAAATTATTTCCAGACAAAAAAACCATTAAAATCAAAAGTCTATTTTATACTTGACAAAGAAGTTTTTTTGCTAAAAATTATATTTTATACTTGACAAAGAAGTTTTTTTTGCTAAACTATACAAACTTACTTTTTTTTATTATAGACCTTTGAATTTCGCTGATGCGACGGCAAGGCTAAACATAACGCAAATTCAAAGGTCTATAGTATTATAAACCTAAACTTTAAAAATTATTATGGCAGAATTAAATGTAAGCAGAGAAAGTATAAAAAGTTTTTTAAGCATTAAGAAAGGGAAATTTATTATTCCTGAATACCAAAGACCTTACAGCTGGGATGAAGAAAAATGTGAAATTTTATGGGATGATATAGATAATTTTTCTAAAGATAAAAAAGAGGAAGAATACTTTTTGGGTACAATAGTTACCAGCAAAGATGAACAAAAAAATATAGAAGTTATTGACGGACAGCAGAGAGTTATTTCATTTTTTTTATTGTTGCGAGCCTTTTATAAAAAACTAGAAGAAATGAATGAAGATAGTAACATTGATATCTTAAAAAGAGATATTGAACCTTGCATTTGGGAAGTGGATGAAACCTATCATAGAGCAGAAAATAAAACAAAAATAAATATTGAATCAAAAGTTGTTACTGAAAGTGATAATAAAATATTTCATACCATTTTAACAGAAGGAAAATTAGATATTGATGAAAAAAACAGGTACCAAAAAAATTATAATTTTTTTTATAACCAATGCGAAAAATACGCTAGAAATGAGCCTTTAAAATGGCACTCTTTACTCAGTGTTATACTAAATAAATGTATCATTTTACCTATTGAATGCAATAATGCTGGCGCTGCCTTAACAATTTTTTCTACACTTAACGATAGAGGATTGCCTTTGAATGACTCTGATATTTTTAAAGCAGAAATTTATAAAACAAAAAAAACAGATGAAGAAAAAGAAAAATTTATTAATGATTGGAAAGAATTGGTAGAAAAAGTAAAAAAACTTGAACCCGCTAAAATTTTTTTAAATAATTTATTTACCTATTATATGCGCTATCTTGGAGGAAAAGCAAAAAATACTAAAAAGGAAGTTGAAGTGAGTTTAAGAAAATTTTATGCAAGAGACGGTTACAAAAAACTAGCAGAGCCTAATTTGCTGGAAAATTTAGATAAACTAGCTACTTTTTGGGTAGCTATAAATGGAAGAGATTTAGATTTTAAAAATAAAAAAATTATCCAAGAAACGTATAAATATCTGCATTGCTTACAAAATTATCCAAACGAACATTGGAGATATCTCACTAGCGTTTTTTATCTGAAAAAAAAAGATGGACCTAATTTTGAAGAAAATTTTCTACAATTTTTAAAAAAACTAACTGCATTTTTGTATGTCAAATTTATAGAAAAACCAACTGTAAATGAAATTAAAAACGATACTCATAAAGAGTGTGAAAATTTATGCCAAAATAAAAATTATGAAATGAATATTGAATTAGAAAAATACCAAAATCCACCTTTGAAAACTAGGATTAGTAATGCAAACAACTTAAGAATAGCAAGAGGACTAATTTTAGTGCACGCTTATCAAAACCCAAAACAAGAAGAATTGATTTCAGAAAAATTTGAGATTGAACATATTTTTCCTTGGCGGTGGAAGAATTATCATGGATGGAGTGAAGAAGATGCAAAGAAATATAGAGAAAAATTCGGCAACAAGGTTGCTATAGAGAAAAAAACTAATAATCAAGCAAGCAATGATAACTTCAAAACAAAAAAAGAAGTATATAAAAATTCTAATATAGCAGAGGTTCAAAAATTATCACGATATACTAAAGACGATTGGCTAAAAGAAGATATTGAAAAACGAGAAGATAAATTTTCCCGCACTATATTAAATTTTTTTAAAGAAAATTTATCTCCTAGCGCATAAAAAATGCAAAGTTATTTAGATTTATTGAAGCAGATTATAGAAGAAGGAGCAGAAAAAAAAGACCGCACTGGTACTGGCACTTTTTCTTTATTTGCTAGACAAACAAAATTTGATTGTATGAAAAATTTTTTATAAAACCTTGACTTTTACTATTATTTTTAGTTAAATAAACTCAATATCACCAACTATAAAATTTATGTTTGATAACAAATACGACTTTCATAAATTAGGGGAAAAAAGATACTTAAAAAAAAATATCTACAGAGATCAAAAAAAAGAGAAAATTGGAGAATATTTGAGCTGATAAAAGAAGAAAATCATCACTTATTTGTTGATATAAGCGACGATTTTCAAAATATATCCTTTATTCCAAAACCTAAAAAATATTTATAGAAATTGCCCGATACTAAAAATGGAAACTGAAAATAATAAATACACCGCAGTCCAAATAGCAAATTATTTTATTGATAAAGTTAAAGAGATAGACAATTTTAAATTAAACAAATTTGTTTACAGTGCTTATGGAATAGGTTCTGCTTATTACAATTTAGAATTATTTAAAGATGAAATTCAGGCTTGGGAACATGGGCCTGTCATACCTGAGGTTTATTGTAAATTTAAGAATTATGGTAATAAAAATATAAAAGAAAAATATTATTTTTTAAAAAATGGTAAAAAAACTATTCCATCTATAATAGATAATGCCAGTAGTAGCCTACAGAGGAAGACTGAAGAAATACTAGATACTGTTATAGAAATTTATTCCTCAATGAGTAAAAAGTATTTTTATGACGAATTTCACGATGAAAACAGTCCTTGGGCAAGATTGTATAAACCAAACATTAAAAATATCAAAATACCCAAAGAAGAAATAAAAGCATATTATCCTATACCATCATTTGGACTTCCCAACAGAGAAACTATAGTGGCTTTATTATCCGAACCTGAACCAAAAAGTTATAGTGATTTTAAGTCTATGCTAAAAGATTTAGGGATTTAGATGTCAGAGTCAGAATATAATTATACTCTAAAATATAAAAAAAAATTTAAAGACGATCTAGAAAAAATAAACCGACAAGGTAAAAGCAAAAATAGAGATATTAATGATCTTAATGAAATTATTGGATTATTAGCCCAAGGAATCAAGCTCCCTGAAATCAATAAAGACCATAAATTGAAAGGTAGTAGTAAAGGTAACAAAGAATGCCACATAAAAGGAGATTGGCTTTTAGAATATAGAATAAAAAATGACGAACTTATTTTAATTAGAACAGGTTCCCATTCGGAACTAGGGTTATAATTAAAAACAATAAAAATACCTAAAAAACTAACCAAGAAAAAAATAAGAAAAAAATCCTGTCTACAAACCACTTACAGAAAAACAAAAAATATAAAATTTTAAGTTTAATCGCATAAAAAATGCAAAGTTATTTAGATTTATTGAAGCAGATTATAGAAGAAGGAGCAGAAAAAAAAGACCGCACTGGTACTGGCACTTTTTCTTTATTTGCTAGACAGCAAAGATTTGATTTACAGGCTGGCTTTCCGATTATCACCACTAAAAAAATTCATTTTAAAAGCGTAGTAGCTGAGCTTTTATGGTTTTTACGCGGTGATACAAACATTCAATTCTTAAAAGATAACGGTTGTAGTATCTGGGATAAATGGGCAGCTGAGGATGGCAATTTAGGTCCTATTTATGGCAAACAGTGGAGAAATTGGAGCGGTAGTAAAGGTAAAAATTACGACCAAATAAAAACACTGCTGCGGAGTCTAAAAAAAAAACCTCATAGCCGTAGGATGATTTTGAGCGGTTGGAATGTAGAAGATTTGCCAGACGAAGACATTAGCCCCCAAGAGAACATCAAACAGGGTAAAATGGCTTTAGCTTGTTGTCATCTTTTAACACAGCTTTTTGTCAATCAAGATAAATTATCTTTATTTTTCTTTGCTCGTAGTCAAGATTATTTTTTAGGAACTCCTTTCAATATCGCAAGCTATGCTCTACTTACACACCTACTCGCTTTGCATAGTGGTTTAGAAGTAGGCGAACTAATATGGTCTGGAGGCGACATTCACCTTTATAAAAACCATTTAGAGCAGGCAAAATTACAACTAACGAGAAAACCCTACTCTTTACCAAAACTAGCTATTTTGAAAAAAAGAAACTCTTTAGAAGAATACGAAGTGAAAGATTTTGCTTTGGAAAATTATCAGTTTCACCCAAGTATTAAAGCTCCTATCTCTGTTTAGTTCTTTAAAAAAATAAATTTTAAAAGCCAAAAATTGTTGATATTTTTACTTTAAAAATTAGCTAGGTTAGGTTAATCTAAATCAAACTAATGGAGAGCTATCCCAAATAAAATTAAAAATACTATGGATACAGTTATTATAAAAAAAAGTGAATTAAAATCATTAATACAAGATGCTCTAAAAGAATATTTCCCAAGATACAATTTTATATCTGATAAGGAGCAAGCAGAAATTGAAAGTATATATAAAAATGATGCTTTTGATAAACAGATAACGGAAGATGATTTTGTAGAATTATAAAGATGTATCGCCTTATTATCAGAAAATCAGTTTATAAATTTATCAGTAGTTTAAAGAATTCATCAAAATATTTATTAAAACTTGAAGATTTAAAATTTTTTAAAACCAATCAAGTCAATTTAGATATAAAAATGCTTAAAGGTAAGGCAAAAGGTTTTTATCGGCTACGAATCGGAAAAATTCGTTTTATTTTTTATGTGCTTGACGATAAAATTGTTGTTGATAAGGCAGATTTTAGAGGTAATATTTATAACTGATTTGCTATTGTGTAGAGTTCACGCGTCTTGCCTAGCATCTATATAGAGTTAATTCAAAAATCTCAAAAATAAAGGCGATGTAGCTTAGATGGTTAGAGCATACGACTCATAATCATAAGTTCGGGTGTTCAATTCACCCCATCGCTACTTTTCAAAAAGTTTAAAATATGCAAGTAGAAATTCAAAACTTATCCCTAAAAGTTTATCTTGATTATTTTGCTTTAGAAAATTATCAGTTTCATCCAAGTATTAAAGCTCCTATTTCTGTTTAAAATTTTTCTTGGAAAATTATTCAGATTAGACTAAAACAATTGCAAAGGCGATGTAGCTCAGATGGTTAGAGCGTACGACTCATAATCGTAAGGTCGGGTGTTCAATTCACCCCATCGCTACTTTTCAAAAAGTTCAAAATATGCAAGTAGAAATTCAAAACTTATCCCTAAAAGTTTATCTTGGCTGTTTTGCTTGGGAGCAGAAAAAAAAAAGAAGGGTTGTTTTTAATCTAAAATACAGACTGAAAAAAGAACCAGAGCTAGAAAAAGATGCTTTAGAACAGACAGTAGATTATTCCCAACTTTGTGAAAAGTTACAAAACTTTTTATCAGAGAAAAAATTTTCTCTCCTAGAAACTTTAGCGAATGAAGTAGCTGATTTCTTGATTCAAGATACTCGTTTAAAATGGCTGGAAGTAGAATGTCTAAAACCTAAGGCTTTAGCAAAAGCAGATTTTATTTTGATTCGCTGTGAAAGAACAAATGCCTAAAGAGCTTTAACTTTTCCATAGGAGCTCGCGAATAGATTCAAGAAAAAATTCTTTTTCTTCTTCACTGGAGATAAAAACATCTGTGACAATTTGAAGTAAATTTTTTAGTTTTTGACTATCTTTATTTCTTTTTTTTGCTCCTTGGAGATAGATAGCAGATTTTTTAAAAAAAACAGCTTTTGCTAAATTTCTTTGAGTTTTGGTTAGTGATTCAAAAAGAAACAATTTGCAAAGGCTATAAATACGAAATCTATCCATAGCAAAAAAAGTGTGGGAAAGTTGCTCTGGGTGTCCTTCGTAGCGAGTAACTAAATTTTCTGCAAGTAATCCGACAGGTTGTTGTGCTGTGATTCTTAGCCAAAGATCGTAATCCTCGCAGCAAGGCATATTTTCATCAAAGCCTCCAAACATTTCAAAAAGTTTTTTTTTTATACAAACAGCAGACGGAGTGATAAAGCAAAGTTCCAACGATTTTTTAAAAATATCACCTGCTTTTTTATAATGTTTTTGTGGTAAATTAACCTGTGAATTGTTTTTCATCCAAAATTCTTCACATTGAAAAATACTATACTTGGGGAATTGGCGGGCAAACTCTTTTTGTTTTTTAAGTTTTTCAGGATGCCACAAATCATCAGAATCCAAGAACGCTATCCACTCGCCTTTTGCTTGTTTGACTCCATGATTTCTAGCACTACTTACTCCAAAATGTTTTCTTGTGAACCAATGAATATTTTCTTGAGAATAATCTTTTTTGGCTATTTCTTCTTTTAGCGAACTTCCATCGGTAGAGCCATCGTCCACAATCAAAAGCTCCCAATCTTTTTCGCTTTGTTGCAAAACAGAATCTATAGCTTTTTTTAAAAATTCTTTGCGGTTATAGGTAGGAATTACAACAGAAAAAAAAGGACTTTGCACTATGGATAGAATTGCTTACAACAGCTCGCTCAATACTTTACCCAGTGCTTCATCAAAAACATCCACCGTTTTTTGTAAATCTTCTTCGCTGTGAGCAAGCGAAATAAAACCAGCCTCAAAAACAGAAGGGGCAATGTAGACGCCTCTTATCAAAAGTTGTTTAAAAAGTTTGCTAAAAAGATCTTGATCGGTTTTTTGAGCATCGGAGTAGTTTTTTACATCTCCCGAGAATTTTTCTGGTGGCAAATCTTTTTGCATTATAAAAAAACCAAACATAGCTCCCGCATAGTTCATACTAAAATGGAGATTGTGTTTTTCAAAAACAGAACGCAAACACTGTATAAACCAGTTCGTTTTTTGTCCTAATTCTTCATAAACACCTTCTTTTTCCAATTCTTCTAAAGTAGCTATACCCGATGCCATTGCAATAGGATTTCCCGAAAGAGTGCCAGCTTGATAGACTTTTCCTAAAGGAGCAAGACAATCCATAATATCTTTTCTTCCTCCATAAGCACCGACGGGCATACCTCCACCAATAATTTTTCCTAAAATAGTCAAATCTGCTTGAATAGAAAAAAGCTCTTGCGCTCCTCCTTTGGCTACCCGAAATCCCGTCATAACTTCGTCAAAAATCAGCAAGATAGAGTGCAAATCACAAAATTTTCTTAAATCTTTCAAAAAATTATTTTGAGGAGTGATTAAGCCCATATTCCCCGCAATAGGCTCTATAATTATCGCTGCAATTTCGTCCGAGTTTTCTTCTACTAACTGTTCTACTTGCTCTAAAGAATTAAAATCTGCAAGCAAAGTATCCTGCACTAGATTAGGAGGCACTCCCGCAGAATTTGGAGTATTCAGAGTGCTAGAACCAGAACCAGCCTGCACTAAAAGAAAGTCAGCGTGACCGTGATAGCAACCAATGAACTTGATAATTTTATTTTTGCCAGTGAAACCACGAGCTAAACGGATAGCAGACATAGCCGCCTCTGTTCCAGAATTGACCATTCTTAACAGATCAATAGATGGAAAAAAACTTTTGATTTTCTCTGCTAAAATCACTTCACTTCTGCAAGGAGCACCGAAAGATAAGCCGTTTTTTGCAGCTTCGCATACTTTTTTTTGCACAGCGGGATGATTGTGCCCCAATATCATAGGTCCCCAGGAGCCTACAAAATCTATGTATTCGTTGCCATCTACATCATAAACTTTAGAGCCAGTAGCTCTTTCAATAAAAAGAGGTTGGAGATTAACAGATTTAAAAGCTCGGACAGGGCTATTGACTCCGCCTGCTATACTTTGGCTAGCGGCTTGGAATAGTCTTTGGGATTGTGTTGTTTTCATTAGTATTCTGTTTAGCTTATATTTCGTTTAAAAGAGATTTATTGAATTGGCCAGATAGTACAAACTAGCTAGGACAAACTAGACACTGCAAAAAAATTTTAAAAAACTAAATTCCGAATAATGTCTAATTTAAAAGAGGCTTATTGCATTAGTGTTATGTGATGGCTAGGCAAGGGATAAAAAAAAATTAACGAAGCATAGGCTAAGCAAAACGCTAATGTCTAATTTAGAATTTATACTCTATCTTAAAATTATACTGCGTAATATTAGAAGGAATGGGATCTAC
This sequence comes from bacterium, assembly GCA_965216635.1. Classification (GTDB taxonomy): domain Bacteria; phylum SAR324; class SAR324; order XYD2-FULL-50-16. The sequence goes on along the minus strand of OZ244188.1, from coordinate 253,954 downwards.
TCCGGGTTTTGTAGAATCATCTGGACTGTAAGCATTTCCAGGTTTGAAATAAGCAGCCTCTAGACTTATTTTTAAAGAATCAGAGATATATTTATAAAATTCTAAATCCCACTCCCAACCTATGTAGGATACTTTTTTACCTGCTGCGTTATAGACAGGTTCGTTCCTACTAAAGCTAAATAGTCGCGTAATGCCTCCGATATTTTGTTCGGCACCGTGGTATTTGTAATAAAAACTACTATAAACTAAATTATTCACCGAATGAGCCTGTCCTAGATAGCTTTCTTTTCCTCCAAAATATAACAGAGCATCTCCATAAGTGCCTTTATTCCATTCAAAATAACCATCGTTATTGCTCCAAGGAAAGTCATCGTTAGAATTAGCTTTCCCACCTGATGCCATAAAAGCTACTGCCCCAAATTGGGTAGAACTGCCAGCTAGCTGTTGCCATTCCAAACGGTAAAATCTTCCTAATGTCTGTCTTTCTGCACCAGGCACAGCATCGCTATCACCTCCTCCATAGTGGTAGGCTTTTTTACCAAAATTTTGAGCAGTATGAAAAAGCAAACCAAAATTGCCGGCATACCATTTAATATTAATACCAAAAGTTTGTTGCTCCCTATCAAAATAAACACGTTCTAGATTTAAGGGTAAGTCAAAGGCAAAGTCAGCGCTAATATCTTTGTTATTACTTTTAACTACACTGATGGATCTATAGCTATCTATAGCATCTATTCTCAAAACAGGAAGTCTTATTAGAAATAGGAATTCGTCTTTGTTGGGATTATCAAAAGTACCATCTCCATTAATATCAAAAGGGCTACTCGTAGCATATTCACTGAAAATAGAATTTTCTATTCCAGCTTTCACATCTCTTCCTAAAATATCATTAGTAGCGTCAATAGTCTCATCTCCATTAAAATCAAAACTTCTAGTTTGTAGAGTAAAATCATCTATTACTCCAACTTGCAAATGATCAGGACTATAGACTATATCCCCTACAGAATTTTGATAAGGGTTATGGGTTCTACCCCCATAAGAAGTCACAGCGACTCTGTCTTGCTTGTCGTCTATACGATAGATATCTACATCCAATCGGGAATGTTTTCTTTTCTTCTCCTCGTTGTCAATCCAATAGTTTTCTATTGTCTCCTCCGATTCATAGACGGGATAAAAAAACTCTAGCCAAGTAGTAATTCCATACGATTCGTAGGCTTTTATCCCACCACCAAAATTAGCCTGCCCTGCTTCCAAACACCAAGTGCCAATACGACAGCTAATAGTAAAAGCATCTGCTTCCCCCTCATAAATCAAGCCTAATTTATCACCCAAGCTGATAGGCTGGCGACCCGCACGAAAAATAGCGTGAGGATTGCTATTGTATTCCAAGTAAAACTCCCGCAAAGAAATTCCGATATTCTGTCTTGCTTGATTTTGCCTATTGCCGTTCCCACGAGAGCGATAAACCTCCTTCGTTTCGCCCCATTCGTAAGGCTCGTTGGTAAATAAAAGATTAAGCTTCAAATTTTCTTTGACCTCACTTCGTAGACGCAATTCAAAACCCTGCCAAGAAGATATATGCCTATTACCAGCAAAATCTTCAAAATTTAAAGCATTATATTGGTATTCTCCAGAAAAACGCACATCTGGAACATAGAGCGGTTTTTTGTAATATTCTTCATAAGTTTCTTTATCTACTAACTCAAAGTTTTGAGCGAAAATAACCCCCGAACCAGAGAAACAGTAAGAACCAAGAAAGAAACAGGCGAGAACAAGATAAACTCTTCTAGAAAAATTGATTTTTTTCTTTTTCAAAATTTTCATCAAATTATTTTTAGGAATGGAAGTTTTAGTATTAAGCAAAAACAGTTGAACAAGCAAATGGAAGTAGAAAAAGACAGGTAAGAACAAAGTACATAAGAATTCTCATTTTAAGTTTATTGTTAATAATTATAAATATAATAAAGAATAAAAAATAAAGCAAACAAAGAATTTTTGATAGATAAATAACAAGGTTTGGCGATTTTTTAGATTCAGAATTTTTTTTTAGTATTTGTTAATATCCTTCGTTTTTTTCTTTTTGATGGATTTGGAATAAAACCTAAGAGTTGTAGCAAAAACAAGTGAAAAAACTGCAAAAAGTACTAGAATCGTAGAGATATTTATTTCCCAAAAAGCAACCAAACCCGAGATAACCAAAGAAGCAATACCTATAGGAAGAAAGAATGCCAAAGAGCCTTCAAACATTTCTATAATCAGCAATAAGGCTCCGATAACAAACCACGTCGTAGGATTTGTCAATAAAACAAGCATTATTTTTTGCTTTTACTAGATTTCAATTCAAACAAGAAATTAGCCCCACTATCGCCTCCAACATTAGTTGTAGGCAAAACTCCATCCCAGCTACGAGCTTTTTCCAATTCAATAATTTTCTCATTACTCTTAAGAGCCTTACCTTGTATTTCAATCACAGAAGCCGCAGCCGCTCCTTCTACACGGACGCGATGGGATTCTGCATCCGCTTTTACTATAACTGCTTCAGCGGACTTCTGAGCTGTGTAAAGAGAAGCTTCAGCAGATAGTTCGGCAGATTTTTTTGAACCTTCAGCACGGGCAATTTCGGCTCGCCGTTCTCTTTCAGCATTAAGTTGTTGTCTTTGTGCGTTTTTGGTTTGCTCGTCTATTTGCACATCAGTGATTTCCGTTCTAGTAATTTCAATTCCCCAAACTTCCGCAGCTTCGCCCAAGTTTTTAGAAATTTCTGCATTCATAGCCTCGCGGCTAGATTGCAATTCGTCTAATTCTAGCTTACCACCAGCCGAGCGCACAATAGAAGCTGCTGCTGTATAAATAGCCCCATCAATATTGCGAATGCGATACACAGATCGCGAAGCATCAATAACGCGATAGAAAACAGAAGTGCTCAATCCAACTTCAACATTATCTTTAGTGATGACCGAAACATCAAATTCTTCTAAACGCCGTTCAAGAACAGAAACTCTATGAGCCACCCGATCCAAATAAGGGACAATCAAAGACAACCCAGAGGAAAGAGTTTTAGTATATTTTCCAAATCGCTCGATAACAAATACTTCAGATTGAGGAACTATTTTGACCCCCAAATAAAGTGTGAAAAGTACAGTAGCTACAAGAGCTACCCCAATAATAAGACCACTAGTAATTTCCATTTTATATTTTTTAAGTTATGAATTAAGTGAGACCCCTTGAATTAGTGATGCCCGTCTTTAAAGAAACGGTAGTCAGAGATAGGAACGAGAGGAACTCTTTGGATAAAGAAGAAGAAACAGCCTAAGAAAATTCCTAAAAATCCCATACCTACAAACAAATCCACAAGGAAAGGAAAAAATTCAAAACCTGCTACTTTTTCAATAGAGGCTGCTCCATGCGATACAGCATGTCCAGCCACGAGTGCATTTTCTTGTAGCGAGGGGGTTATGATAAAATATTTTTCTAGCCAAAGTCCGCTCAAAATAATGAAAGCAACCAGTCTGGAAAACCAAATAGAGCAGCAGGCAGTACGAGCCATTAAACCAAAAAAAGGAGTAATAAAAAGCATAAAGAAAATAACCCAAAAGAGCCAACCCCATTCTAATGAGAACATTCTTAAAACCAAAAATGGAGTTTCCTCAGGCAAATTAGCATACCAAATCACAAGGACTTGCGAAAAAATCATATAGGTCCAGAGTAGACAAAAAGCAAAGGTGAGTTTTGCTAAATCGTGGTGACGATTGATAGAAAGATAATCTGTAAGTTGGAATTTTCTGCGAAGAATTCCAGTAATTATAATCAAAAAAGCGCCTGCTCCCATCAAGCTAGAGACAGTGAACTGCACTCCAAACATAGTGCTAAACCATTCTTGATCAATGGACATCATCCAATCAAAGGCAATAAATGAAGTCAAAAGGGCGTAAGTTAAAGCTAATACAGGTGCTATTCTTTTGTTTTTATGGTAAGCAGTTTCAATTTCTTTTTCAGAGTCACAGAAGTTTTTGACAAATTTATCAGCAAACTTATTTTTAAAATAATCCCCCATTTTTCTAGCCAAGACTATATCAGGGCGGATAGAGTTTTTAAGATAAAGGGAAGCAAGCCAAGCAGAAAACAAGAAAAGTACTAGATTTCTACCAACAAAAAAAGGAATATTGAGCCAGCCTTCTTTGGAGTGGATGACCTTGTCGTGATCATACCATTCAAAGATTGAATTGCCTGCAAAAAACAAAATAAAAAAGATAATAGTGCCTATAGGAATAAAACTAGCGAAAGCTTCTCCAATGCGTTTGATGGGTCTGCCCCAAAATGCATCACTGATAGTAAAAATCACAGAAAATGCCAGTCCAGCGTAGCCTATTCCAGTAAAATAAATACTGTTGATAAGTAAGGCTTGCCAAGCCAACTCTAAATGGCCAGTAAAAATTCCTAGTAATAGTCCTACAACCCCTACCCCAAACAAAACAAATAAAGAAAGTTTTGCTTTAGAATCTAGCTTAAAAGAAATTTTCTGTAGAATATTTTTTATTTCTTGTTCTCTTGTCATTTGTTCTGCCATCTATGGGTTATATAATTTACTATGTGCCATCTTTCTTTTTCTGTGATGGAATAGCCAAAAGGAGGCATAGCTACATCTCCAAAACCTCCATAAGTAATTTTGTAAAAAAGGTAGCCGTCGGTAATAGTAGGGTCGGTTAAAATCAAATCTAAAGGAATAACTCCTCCTCTAAAAAGAGCTACAGGAGTGGTTGATTTACCATCTGCCCCGTGGCAGGCAATACAGTAAGAATTAAAAAAAAACTCTCCTTGCTTCAAAGATTCTGCCGTTGCTTTTTGAGGATTTTTGGGAGCTAGTGCAACACTATTTCTGGCAGCTATCCAAGTAAAATCTGTTGCTTTTAAGTGCTTTTCTCCATCACTACTAATTTGCAAGCCTTCTGTTGTAACAGAGCCAATAGGAAAATGTTTAAAAGAACCTTCTTCTTGAGGTTTGATGCTCGGTTGGTTATACATATCCTTCATCCAAGACCAAATCGTGGAAGTGCCATAAGCGGAAACCGTAAAAATCAAACCGCAGAGAGCTATAGCAAGAACTGTAGCCAAAAATCTTTTTTTAACTTTCATTGTTGATTTCTTCTGGTTGATGTATTTTGACAATTTGTATCAATTTTTTAATATCTTTTTTTTTGCACCGCACTACCAAACCAAACCTATCGTGGGTAAATCTGTCGTAGTTTTTGAATTTATTACTTTTCGGGAAAGTAAATTTTCTAGTTTCTCGGATTATCAAAAAAACAACTCCAACCATAGTGCCGTAGGCTCCCAAAAGCACCATTAATTCAAAAGCTATAATAGTGAACGGAGGAAGAGACACAATCGGTTTATTAGACACTGGTAAAACCCAATCCAGCGACATCCAGCTTGCTAAAGTATAGGCTATGGTTACTCCTAAAATTCCAAACGCTAAAGTGAAAAAAGGCACTCTACTCACTGGATTACCCAAAGCGTCCAAAATCTCATGACGAGGGCAAGGCGAATAGGTAGTGATTTTTTTAAAATTTTTGCTACGCAAATCTTTTACGCTGTTGCAAAAGTCGTCTAAATATTCAAAAGTTGCCCAAACTCCGCAAAATTTTTTATTCATTTTTTTTAGTAAAATTTATAGACCTTTGAATTTGCGTTATGTGACGGCTAGGCAAGGCAAAAAAAAAATTTAGCTCGCAGGAATACTCAAGTATTTCAAGAGTTAAAAATTTTTTTCAACGACGCATAGGCTAAACAGAACGCTAATTCAAAGGTCTCTAATTTATTTATAGAAGCCAGAAACTGGCCTAGGTGTCATTTTACCTTTTCGCAACATTGGAGGCAATGCTTCCTTCAATTCTGTAACCGACATAGAAGGCATAATTTTAACAAATAGAAAAAACCAAGTGAAAAACCAACCAAAACTACCGATAGTAATCCAAATTTCGCCCCACTGAAACTGGTAGTTGCTCCAAACAAAAGGCACAAAATCGTGAGACAGCGAAGTGACGACTATGTTAAATCTTTCCAACCACATACCTACATTGACAATAATAGAAATCACAAAAAGAGCAGCGAGATTGGTGCGAATTTTCTTTCTCCAAAGGGGAATGGGACCAATACAATTACAAAGCACCATCAACCAGAAAAATCCCTTTAATTCTCCAAAAGGGCGAAACCAAAAAATAGCTTTTTCGTAAGGATTACCGCTATAATAGGCAATAAAAAATTCTATGGTGTAAGAATAGGTTACAATCGTTCCCGTGAGTAAAATCAGTTTACCCAAAGCCTCTAAGTGTTCTATTTTTATAATTTCTTCAAAGCCTCTAAAAATTTTTCTCATAGGAATCACAATCGTCAAGACCATAGCACAGCCCGAAAAAATCGCACCTGCTACAAAGTAAGGAGCAAAAATTGTGGTATGCCAGCCCGGTATACTAGACATTGCAAAATCCCAAGAGACTATGGAGTGAACGGAAAAAACTAGAGGAGTAGCCAGTGCTGCAAAAAGTAGGTAGCCTCTCAAATAATGCACCCACTGGTGATTGGTGCCTCTAAAGCCTAATGCCAAAAACCCGTAAAAAAATTTCATCAAACCTTTGGTGCGATCTCGCACTGTGGCAAAGTCTGGAATCAACCCTACAATAAAAAAGGCAATGGAAACCGACATATAGGTAGAAACCGCAAAAACATCCCAAAGGAGCGGAGATTTGAAATTGACCCAAAGCTCTCTTTGATTGGGATAAGGCACTAACCAGTAGGCGTTCCAAATCCGCCCTACATGGATAATAGGAAAAAGCCCAGCCGTCATTACCGCAAAAACTGTCATCGCCTCTGCAGTTCTATAGATAGAAGTTCTGTAAGGAGCTCGCGTTAGAAAAAGCACTGCAGAAATTAAGGTTCCCGCGTGTGCAATACCTACCCAAAAAACAAAGTCAGTAATATAAACTCCCCAACCAATAGGATGCGAAATTCCGCTAATCTCTAGTCCTCCGGCAACTTGGATATAAAGGGCATAAATCCCCATAGCCAAAGCGGTCAAAGAAACTGCGATGCACAAAAACCATTTTTTGCCGGGTGGCTCCATTGATTTTAAAACATCCTTATCAATTTGTGCGTAAGTTAGCATTTTTTATTTTTTAAAATTAAGAAAACTTGTGTAATAAATTTTACAATTTTTTAAAAAGACATAATAATCTCATTATGAAACATAGTAATATGCATTTGAGATAGTATATCCATACCTAAAAGAATATCAAAACCATAATATCCTTCACCAACTGCAAAAGAAGTAACCTCAAGTTCTGCGTGAGCCCAATGTTCTTCTCCAATTATAAATGGTTTAAACTGCTGACTACCGTCTTTTGCTGTAAAAGGTTTTAATGCAGTTTGAGTAATCGGAATAGCAATATCAATCAAAAATAAATTTTCTCTACAATCTCCTCCAGCAGTACTTGTAATGGTTTTTCCAGTAGCAACTAAACCTGATTCATTCGCATATTTTTGAGATATACTAGTCGTATTAGCACCTGTATCAATCAAAGCTTTTTGAGTTTCCGCCTTAATAAGAAATCTTTGTGCTGTGCCGTCTTTGTATTTCTCTTTTTCCAAAGGTGACTCAATAACTTTTACAGTAATAATAAACTGCCTGTTTTTATTTAAAGTTTGCCTAAAAGAGGACATGTCCTTGATATCCTAAATCAACACGTCTATCAGCTACTTGTTGCACAGAAAAATTGCCTTTTCCGAATTTTACTATCCCAAACTTTGCTGCATCTCTAGCAGTATCAAAAAATTCAATAATTTTTTTTTTATGCAATAAAGCAAATTTTTCAAAGTGAGTTTGTTTTAATTCTGGAAGTAGTGTTTGAAAATAATCAAAATTTGCATCTACCTCTTTTTCTGCTAAACTAGCCATTTTTCATTTATTTGTTTTTTTATTGAAGAGTATTTTTAAGGAATCGGTATAAAAATGGTAAGGATATAAGAGGTTGGTAAGTTAATTACTTTAATGCTCTTTCTGGTAAATCTAGCTCATCATCCATCATAGATTTATTTTTTCTTGTTATTTCTTTTATAATAAATTCTATTCTTCCATTATCACCAAATAAATAATTATAACACCGATTATCAAAAAAACTAAAAATAAAAGGGCACATAGAAAAGATTAAAAATGCGACAAAGGAAGTGTTTTTTATGTAAATATAATAATTATATCCTGCAAAAAAATACAATATTCCTATAATAATAATTATACCTAATATAATACAACCAGTAAATTTTTTACTCCATTCTTTGCAAATAAAATTGCGGTAATAAAAAGGAATAAAAAATTTGTTCTCCCAAGCATTCTTTTCCCCTTTTTCTAATCCCTCAACAAACTGTTTTCCTTCTGGTTGGAACAGATTATCTTTTTTTAGAATATCTCTACCAATAGATTCTGTCATCTCAAATGCGTTGAAATAAGTAGAATATTTTTTCTCAAATTCTTGCTTCCAACGAGAAGATTTTAGCTCTCTATAAGCTATATTTAATAAAAAAGAAATTTCTATAATATAAAAAAAATCCATAGAATATTCTTTCTTTTAAATTTCCAGCGTTTTTGCTTGTTTAAATATTTCTTGAAAGCGATTATTAAGTTTCTCAGCAAATGCTGGTTTGTTAAAACAACCTATACCTATATTTTTTGCTTTATCAGGTTCATAACGGAATGATTTACTATCAGCAACTATAAAATGATACTGTTCATTTTTATCAATTTCATTTGCTTCTTTAAGAACAAATTGTTTATTATTCTTAGCTTCATTCACAAATTCATTCAAACCTAATGAGTGGTCATTTTCTTGCACTACAACTTCTATTTTAGTGTTTTGTTTTTTTAGAAAATTAAAGGCGCTGTCAATGATTTTTTTATCATTGTAGATTATTGGATTAAGAAATCCTGTAAATATTTCTATTTTTTTATTTGCAACACTAAAAATAGAAGCAATTAAGATTCTAGCGTGTTCAATGGTTCCGTTAGAAATCAACTCACTAGAGTTCTCTCTAGCTTTTTGATCTATTCTTTGTTGATATTCTAAAAGAAACTCAACTTTTCTTTGTTCCATATTTTATTTATTACGCACAGACAAAGAAATATGTCTGTTTTAGTTTTTATGATATAAAACTTTAACGAAGGAAATTTAAAACCATTCTTAACAACCGCCCCAAAAAGTCTTAAAATCCGTTTATTGTTTTTAATAAATTTATTAAAATAGTAACTTTTTTTTCACAAAAATTCAATATTTTCCTTAATTCAAGGAATTTTATAAGATTTTTAAAGCATTTACAAAAAGTTTTTTTTTAGAATTAAATAATTAAAAAAGGCGATTTTTGTGCAAAAATGGTTAAATTTGCCTGTTTTTATGGGATTGAATACTAGAGTAAGCAATCCAAATTCCAGATGTCAAAATAAATAACTCTACGCCTGAAAGTATTGCTATTAAACTGTTGAGTAAGTAACAATCCTTATTTCAAAAATATCACAAATTCTGGTTTTCTGCAGTCCGCCTCTTTTATCGCAAAAAGTGATTATAGTTTTATTCATTTTGGTTTTAGTTCATTAAAAATACATTCTAGCATAAATTATAAAAAATCCTTATCAATTTGTGCGTAAGTTAGCATTTTTTGTTTATTAAAATTATTTTTTATTTTCCTTTTTTAGGAAATAAATACAAACCAACTATTCCCCAAAAACCAAGCACTGTTACAGTAGTAGTGCTGAATAATACAGAAAATTGAATATCAGAAAGTCGTTGTCCGTATCCTTCAAATGGTAAAAATAATTGCCACAATAAGACTATAAATAAAATCAATATCCACCAACCAGTAATTTCTTTAGCAAAGTAAAAGAAATCTTTACTTAATTCTGTATCTTGTTTAAATCTATTGTTATATAGCAATTCAAATTCTTTACTTATCGTCTCTTCAAATTCTTTACTTATCTCTGTCTTGATCGGAGCAGATGCTTTAAATTTTTCTTTGGATTCACTTACAGAACTATCATCACTAACTTTTGAGTATAAAAATTTTTCTTTAGTATTACATTTTACCATAAAACTAATCTATAAGAATATTACTTTTTTTTAAGTTTTTTATAAGAATATCATAGTAATCTTTAATAATATTCTTATCTATAATTGTATTTTTTTCTCCATCATAACAATAATCCCAAGGTGTGTTTTTTACATGAGTCAATTCCATAATTTCTAACCCACTCTTACTTTGATAAAGATCTTTTACTAGATTCAACAAACCCAAAGTATCTTCATCTTTTATCTCACTTGAATTTTCTCTTTCAGAAGGCTTAGTAATAATCCTAGAGCCATATTCTTTAAAAGAATAATACAATTCTGGAATTACCGGACCCCAATTCCAAGCTTCTACATCTTCAGAAAATAAATCAAAATTCCGTATAGATAGTGAAAATCCTAAAGAGATATAGGCTATTTTGTTTAATTTTAAATTATCTACACCATACTTTTTATCAACTTCTGTGATAAAAAAATCCGCCACACTCAATACATTTTGTTTTTCCATAATAATATTTATCTTTTATTTTGCAGTATAGCACAGTCTATAACTTTAATTTTAAAAGCACAAAATTTAGTTTTAAGGCAGTCCGCCTCCTTTATCGCAAAAAGTGATTATAGTTTTATTCATTTTGGTTTTTTAGTTTATTAAAAATACATTCTAGCATAAATTATAAAAAATCATTATCAATTTTTTCGTAGGTTAGCATTTTTTAATTTTAAAACTTAGTTTGTATTTTCTAATGATTGAAAGCAATCAATATTTTCTTTTGCATTTTTATTTATAAACTCATTCCATTTGCTCCAACTAAAATAACTACTAGCGTGTTTAATAAATAATATTTTTAGCTTGTTTGCTGTTAGTATTTTTGGTTTTATTCTACCTACTTTTTCTTTAACTTCTAATTTAGCGTCAGCAAATATTTCTTTAAAAGAATTAGCTACATCCGAATTATTAAAACAAATAACTAAAGCAGGTTTTAATATATCTATTTGTTTTGCAATATATTCAGTTCCATTTTCATAATCACTTGTAGAAGGTCTATACTTCTTAGTTTTCATTTTAGTTTGCACCAAATTATTAAAACAAACTTTACTCCAAAACTCTTTTGGATTTAACTCTTTCTTTTTTTTTTCTCCACAAATAGCCCAACTCATATTTCTAAAAAGACGACTAGGATTTGTCTTTATTGCGTGACCATTTATTATATCTCTAGAAGCGTTTTTATCAGGATTCCAACCATTATAAACACTTTCGCCAAGAATAAAAATTTTATTTTTGTCAGGCAAGTCAGCATAATCCTTTCCAATCCAAGGTAAATAACCTATATTTTGTAGGTTAGGGGTAACTTTTTTTTCACTCAACTCTTTATCAAATTGCTCATCCGATTTGTGTTCTAGATTCACTTCTACCATTTTTTTATTTTTAAATTAGGCGTTAGACAAAGCATAGGCAAAATTTGATGTTTACCCTCTTTTTATTTTACTGAGATAGGTAACCCCAGGTTGAAAATTCAATTCTTCTAGTTGGTGATAGCCGCGAATATCTTTTTTTGTTTTTGTAAGCAAAGATTTTTTATCCATCGCATTGCCAAAAACAATTGCCTCTGTCGGACAGGTTTGCTGACACGCTGTTTTGATTTCTCCGTCAAAAACAATTCGGTTATCGTCCTTAGCCTTATCTTTTGCAGCTACAATTCTTTGCACACAAAAGGTGCATTTTTCCATTACTCCTTTGTCGCGAACAGTAACATCGGGGTTAAGTTGGTAATGCAAAGGAGATGGAAAACTATAGCTTCTCCAGTTAAATCTTCTTTGTTTATAAACGCAGTTATTGGCACAATATCTAGTGCCAACGCAACGGTTGTAAATCTGTGCGTTGAGTCCATCAGGGTTGTGGTAAGTTGCATAAACGGGGCAGACTGCTTCGCAACCTGCGTTGCCGCACTGTTGACACATCTGCGGCGATAAAAGCGCTTGGATTTTTCCGGTTTTTTTATCTTTGTCTAAGTATCTTTCTATTCTAAGCCAAGACATTTCCCTGCCGATAGCCTGTCTTTCTTTACCGACCACTGCAATATTATTTTCGGCGTAGCAGGCAACCACACAAGCAGAACAACCCGTGCATTTATCTAAATCTATACTCATTTCAAACTTGTAGGGGTCGTAGTATTTTCCTGTTTTACTTCCCTTTATTCCAAAAATATGATTATCTAAACCGTCCCTTTTTTCCTTATAAAAATCGTGGGTGTTTTGTCTATCGGTAGTATAAAATCTATCTTTGAGTTGGTGTCCTTCTTTGTGGATTTTGCCAGAATTCAATTCCTTCAAAGAAACTGACCTAATCAAATGCCTTCCTTTTTGGCTTCTATCTCCGTAACCAGTAGGTGTATCAGCAATAAGAGCTTTGGAATCGTCTTTATACTGCCCATCGCTGCTGACCAAAAAAGATTTTTTTCCAGTCTTTTTAAGACTAATATTTTCTGCAGAAAAAATCAGCTCTCCAGAATCATCAGTCGCAAAAGGAATCAATTCAAAAGGATTCAAGCCTACCTTTTTTTCTACAAGGTTTGTCCTTTTATGCCCACCTTTGAATGGTAAAATACTGTTTCTTCTGGAAGAATAGTTAGGAAATTTCAAACTTCTACCCATGCCCGCTGGAATGGCAACTGTATTTTTATCTATAAAATCATAAATATAGGCAGCTAATTTGACACTGCCCGCAGAAGTAGTAACTTCCACTTCGTCTAAATGTTGAATACCTAATTCTTGTGCTTTATCGGGGTTAATTTCTAGCCAAGAATCCCAAACGACCTGCGTTAAAGGATGGGGAATTTCTAAAAGCCAGTATCTATCCCCCGTTCTGCCGTCGTTAGAATGCAAATTAGAATTTAGGACCATTAAAGAAATGCCTTTAGCTGTTTTTGTTTCGCTAGCGTTAAGCTGTGCCAAAGCATTGGTTTTTAAACTCGCTCTTTGTGGAGTATAATTTTGAAAAATCCCTCCTTTTTTCAAAGCAGCTATCCAAAACATTTCAAAAGTGCCTACATATTTCAGTTGGGTTTGTAGCCCTCTCCATTGACTTCTTAAATAATTTTTAAAATCAGCAGCTTCAAAATTATCTCCGCTCCAGCCTAATTCTTTTGTCAAACCAAGCAAAATATCTCCCAAAGGCTCTGCTTCAAAACCCGGCAACTTTGCCATTACTGGTTGCTGCAAAGCGTAAATTCCATTGGCAGCAAAACTATCTCCCCAATTTTCAAAACTGGAAGTGATGGGAATTACTAAATCCGCTTGCTCGGTGGTCTCGCTATGAGACAGAGACAAACTCACTATGGGAACTTTTCCTTGAATTTCTTTTTTATCCGACCATTCGGAGAAAATAGAAAAAATATAAGCAGGGTTTAACTCTAAAATTACGACTAGGCTATATTTTTTATTTTTTATTTTTTGAACAGCCTTCTTGATTTCTGCAAAGCTACTGCCTCCAAATTTATAATCTGCTCCAAAGTTTAGATTTGTATTTCCAGTAAGATAGTTCAAAAGAGCAATCGCTATTTGCAGTTTTGTTTGCTCTCCGTTGGAAGTAGCATTACCGCCTCCAATAATCAGGCTACTTTTAGTAGCTAGTTTTTTGGCAATCTGCTCTAATTTTTTTGCATCTAGCTGGTATTTTTTCGCCACAGCGGCAATGTTGTGGTTTTTAGTATAGCTACGGATAATCCTTTTTTCCGCTGCAGAAAGAGAAGAATTGCTAGCTGCCAGACGGGCTACCAAAGCGAGTGCAATCGCTTCTTCTGCTTTGGAAGGGCAGTTTATCCAATCGTCTGCTTGTACACCAGTCGTAGAAAGATGAGGTGAAATATGCACATACTCGTTTTTGTTTTTTCTTTTGTAAGAATGAAATTCGGCAAATTCTCTAGAATTTTTCATCACATTAAGCCAGCCTTCCAAAAAATCTGCTCCAAAATTGAGTAAAAAGTTTGCTTTTGAAAATTGGTAATCTGGAACTTCGTTTTTCCCGTACAAAATTTTGTTTGCGTTTTTGATGGAATTAGCAGAACTCAAGTCCAACTGAATTTGGGAGGCTCCAAGACGGGAAATAATTTTAGTAGTCATTCTTTGCAGACTGCTATCTCCAGCGGGGCTAATAAACAGAATTTCTTTGCCTCTGTTTTCTGCGACTAGACGTTTTATTTTGCCATAAAATTCGTTTTTGGCTGTTGCTAAATCTAGCTGTTTGCCTTTTTGGGTCGCTTTTTTAATGCGATTAGGACTGTATAAACCTTGCAAAGCAGATTGTCCTATAGCACAAAGTTTGCCTTGATTGAGAGGGTGATTAGGGTTGCCTTCAATTTTAATAGCCCTACCTTCGCGAGTTTTGACTACTATGCCGCACTGAGAAGGACATTCTTGGCATACAGAAGCAAAATGTAAAGCTACACCAGTTTGGTAATTGTCTGGAGGCAATAAAGAAGGGAGTATTTTTTCTACAGGGTCATTATTACAGCTGGCTACAGCTACAGCAGCGCCACTGGTCGCAGCTATTTTGAAAAAATCTCTTCTTTTTATTTTGTTGTTTTTAATATTATTATGGGACATTTTTTTTAATATTTAAATCATAAACAAAAAATTACAAATTCTTAGAAAACTCAATCACATCTGCTATATTTTTAATATTTCTTGTATTTTCTAAAAATTTTTTACCAATAGCTCCGATTTTTTTAGGAGTATTTTTTTTTTCAAAATATTTCATTACTTTTTGCAAGTTTAACTGAAAATAATCAGAGATAGGTTTCGCTTCTCCTTTCTTGCTTGCCCGAGTGTTTTCTGTGTATAAATTGACTTCTATTCTTGCTTCCCTAACCTCAGAAGAGGCATTGATATTTTCTACAAGATACATAGTTTCTACGTTTTCTATATCTAGTAAATAAGGAGAGTGGGTAGAATATAAAACAATAGAGCCTGTCTTTTCGTCGCATAATTCATTAATAGCGTGGATAACTTTTTCTTGAACATAAGAGTGTAAATTAGAAGCAGGCTCATCTAATAAAAAAATTGTATTTTGTTTTCTATATTTTCTAAACTCTGTAAATAACATAAAAGCAAAAAACCACCTACAGCCTTTAGATCTGTCCGATAAATCAAATGTAGCGTCATCATTAGAGATAACTTTAAAAGCAAACTCTCTTGTGTTTGCATTTTTTTCCATTGTATTACAAACAAATTCAATTTCTTTTAAAGAAGATTTTTTTGGTAGGCTTTGCAACCATTTTTTGGTGATTTTTTGGTTTATATGTCTGCTAAAACCTGTTAACTTATCCCTAAAACTATTTTCATCCCCAGTATTGTCACCGTCCAAATAATCTACAATATCATCTTGAAAAAGCACTTTTTCGTCCTCAGAATATAGAGAATCCGTTATATCCTGTAAAATTTTTTGCCATTCTGGGTTATTGGATTTCTTATTTTCTCTTTCTAAACTTGCCAACATACCTGGAGTTTGTTTTTTTTTATAAGTATTTGTATGAAAAAATATTTCTTGAGGAACTTCAAGAGTAAAATCAGAATAATAAATAATTTCTGGCATTTCTTCGCTAAATTTATTTATTTTTTCCAATACATCAGCATCTTTAAAATTCAATTCCTCTTTATCAAAAAACACTTTGTAGCCTGCGGTTTTATCTTTTTCTAAAGTATAGATAAAAGATATTTCGCAAACTTTTTCTTCACATACAACTTTACACGCAAATTTAATCTCATCACTAAAAAAAACACCTGGTAATTTTTTTGGTCTTACTTTTGCCAATTCTCCATTATTCAGTAATTGCCGAAACTTATTTGTTGATAATTGCTTACAATGTTTTCCTATATGGTCTATACCTTCTAAAATAGTAGTTTTACCGCTCTCGTTCAATCCTACCAGCGAGATAGGTTGGTTTGGATCCACATTAATTGAAAATTTTTTAATCCCTTTATAATTTTCTAATGAAAAACTTAAATATTTCATTTTTCTATTTTATTAAAATCTTTAGCGTTATGCAAAGTTTAATATCTAATTCAAAGATTCTCATTTGTGGCAAACTAAACAATCCAAACTCCCATTTTTTACACCAACCGCTTTTGGAGTCGGCTTATCATACTGCCTTATTCCCCCACGCGTCAAACGAGGAAGAGTGATTATTTTGCCATTTTTATCCACTGGATGATCGTCAAGATGACAGCTAATACACCAACCCATACTCAAAGGAGTCTTCCCATAAAGAGGTTTGGGAACAGGAGTCTTGGTTTCCGATACATCTCCGTGGCAATTCGTGCAATCAAAACCTGCTTTGATATGTCTTTTATGCGAAAAATAAACAAAATCTGGTAAATCGTGTATTTTTTTCCAAGGAATAGGCTCTTTTTTCTGCCAATAATCCGTGATTTTTTGGATTTCTTTTTTCTGTTCTTCGCTACGACCTTTTACTAAAGCATGACAGCCGATACAGGTTCTCACGGGAGGAATTCCCGCATTTATAGAATTACGAGCCGAAGAATGGCAATACTCACAGCTTATACCATTGTTGACGGTATGCAGTTTATGAGGAAATGCAATAGGTTGCTCAATATTTTCAAAAAACTCCTTATCCCAGCTAAAAACTAAAGAAGTGCTGAAAAACCCAACCAAAAGAATTAAAAAATAAACTTTTTTTTGATACATATTAATAAAAGTTAATAAAAGTAGCTCTTATAAAACAGACTTTTTGCCTAGAGCACATAACGCAAATTTTATAGTACCCTGCTCCCATTAAAAACTCAAGTGGAAGGAGATGCTGATGACGAGTGGTGCTTTGAGTTCGGCATCGGTTTCTGTAGTTGTGGTTGTCTGAGTTTCTGATCCTGCTGGAGTCTGGATTTCGTTTATATATACAGTTCTGCTGCGGACTTGAGTCACTGGTGTTCTACGATCACTATCAAACATTTGAGTACTAGGTACAACAAAATATCTTGCGGTAATAGTTTGACTGGTACCAAATCGTATGTTGGAAACACCAACCACTGCTGAATCGCCGCGGTCAGGAGTCTGTGTTTCTTCAAAAGAGCGTAACACAATGGGAGTAGTATTAGCATTAGCATTAGCAGTAGTAGTATTATTAGTAGTAACACTGTTTTTTAGAGAAACTCCCGAGATATACTTAGTCAAGCCAAAATTAAGCGATAGGTTGGGGGTTAATTTCTGCTTATAGCCGACTCTAAGCGCTGGACTTGTGGCGGAGCCGCTGGCGGAGCCATTGGTAAGCTTCATACTCGCTAGACCGCCTCCTACAAAAAGACCCTCGTTTACAAAATAATCCGCCATAACTAGCGTATTGGCGAGCTCGTTATCTCCCCCCTTGCCAGTAAAGTGAGTCAAGGAGGCTCTCCATTTTTCCCACCTAAAGCCGAATTGCAGACCAATACCTGAGATTTTATCGCTCTTGCTACTACTAGTGATTGCTGTTGGATCCACAATTACAGCAGTTGTAGTTGGTTCTGAATCGTCAGATACCCCCTTATAAGCAGAAAGAGTAATAGAGGTTCTATCGGAGGAAAGATCACCGAAAAAGTAAGTGAAACAATAATTAGTGTCATCTCCATCATTTCTTGTTCCCGTAGGAAATAGATTCTGATTACTGTGCACTATCGTGCCAGATCCATCACTTGTGGTGGTCACACTAGTTCCTTCACCTTTACTTGTGCCTGCATCAAAAGAATCCAGATCAATGCTGCCATAACTATAAGTTCTACCATACGCTGTAACCGATGTGACTCCTGTTTCACAACTCTCTTTCAAAAGAGCTTTTACTCCGTTATAATGAATAATACCATTAATCTGAGTATTAAAAACGGCATCTACGTTGGCGACTATAGAAGTTGCGTCTGAAGAGCCAGTGATTCTATAGCCTGTTATAGCGTTTGCAGTGGTTGTGATATTTGTGGTGACCTTTTTTGTGCTATCCACTTTAAAACCACTCAAATAGACAAAACCAGCGAAAAATCCCTGCTTGCTGCCACCATTCGCTTGGGCTTGCAGATTACTGCCTCCAAAAGTAAAGGCACTTCCTATAAGAATAGCGGGAATAAGAATAGCTGCCAAAACGAAACGAACCAGAGTAAAACGAACAGCTGAAGTTTTCCTTAAAACTTGGGAATTTATGTTTTTCATAATTATTTGTAATGAAAATGTTAGTATTAAAATAAAAATTAGCAGAAAAAAACAATAATAGCAAACTATTGGTTGTTGGCAGTTTTTTATAGACCTTTGAATTTGCGTTATGTGACGGCTAGGCAAGGCAAAAAAAAATTTTAGCTCGCAGGAATATATGTAATATTTCAAGAGTTAAAATTTTTTTTTAACGCTGCATAGGCTAAACAGAACGCTAATTCAAAAGTTTTTTATTTTTTCTGCTTATCCTTTATAAAGAATAATTACAGAAAAACACCTTCTTGTCAATAGTACTTAGTGGCTATTGGCAGTTTTTTTTATTTTTTCTGCTCCTTTTTTATATAGACTTTTGAATTAGCATTCTAATTCAAAGGTCTCATTATCCAGTTGGGCTATCGGTTTGTGGAGAAAAAGCTGTGTTTTTCAAATAATTGTTGATAAAGATGGTTTTGTTTTTCTCTTGTTTTTTTCTCTTGTTTCGCCCAGTTTTGAGTATGTATGTCTACTAAAGTTTGAAAAAGTTTTAGCTGGTGTTTTGAATCGTTCAAACAAGAAATATAAGTGAATTTTTTCCCGCCATTTTTTAAGAATATTTCTCTATTTTCTGAATTGATTTCCTCCAAAGTCTCCAAACAATCTATGGAAAAACCGGGGCATATTATAAAAACTTCGTTGATTTTTTTTTGAGGTAGGCTTTTCAAGGTTTCGTCGGTATAGGGTTGCAACCAAGCACTTGAGCCAAACCTAGATTGAAAACAGGTTAGATAATTTTCTTTTTTTAGTTTTAATTTTTCCGCTATTAAACGAGAAGTTTTATGGCATTGACAGTGGTAGGGATCGCCATCTAATAATGATTGTAAAGGCGTTCCGTGATAAGAAAAAACAATTTTTTGGTTTTTTGCTATTTTTTTAAAGGGAAGAAGACTTGCAGCAAGTGCCCTAATATAGGCTTCTTCGTCGTGGTACTGATTGACAAATCTTAATTCTGGAATCCATCGCCATTTTTTCAGTTGTGTGCAAACTTCGTCAAAAACAGAAGCTACAGTCGTTGCAGAATATTGCGGATACATAGGTAAAACAAGCAATTTTTTACAATTTTGCTCTCTCAAATTTTCTAGGGCATCGCAGATAGATGGTTTGCCGTAACTCATCGCCAACGCACAAATCATAGAAGAAGGAAGTTTTTTTTGTAGTTTGAAAGTAAGGTTTTGAGATTGAACTAATAGCGGAGAGCCTTTTTTCCCCCAAATAGTACGGTATTTTTTGGATGATTTTGGAGCACGAAAAGGCAAAACAATAAAATTTAAAATAAAAAACCAAATGTATTTAGGTAGCTCTATCACCCTCGGATCGCTCAAAAATTGCTTTAAGTATTTCTTAAGAGATTTTGTTGTTGGTGCATCAGGAGTGCCTAAATTAACCAGTAAAATCCCTATTTTTTGTAGCTCTAAATGATTGAAATTTTTTTGGGAACTGTATTTTACGGACATTAAATTTTTTTTAACACTGCATTGGCTAAACAGAATGCAAATACGACAGTCTATTATAGACCTTTGAATTTGCGTTATGTGACGGCTAGCCAAATGGTTAGAACAGGTGCGAAAATTTTTTTTAGCTCGCTGGAATACTGAAGTATTTCAAGAGTTAAAAAAAATTTTCAACGCTGCATAGGCTAAACAGAATGCAAATGCAAAAGTCTATACTAGAATAGCTTCAGCAAGCATACTATCTACAGCTTGAATTTTAACAGAAGCAATAAAGTTTTTTTGTATGCTCCTTTCCTGTGTTTTTACACGAACATAATTATCGGTATACCCAAACCAAACATTGTCTTCTTTGCATACCTCAAATAAAACCTTTTTAATTTTTCCTAACTGTGTTTGATAAAAAGATTTTCTTTTTTCTTGGCTCAAATTCCGAACGATACTAGCTCTTTTTTGGATTATCTCTGCTGATTGATGTTCTACCAAATTATAGGCTCTTGTTTTTTTGCGAGCAGAAAAAGGAAAAACATGGTAAAAGTGCAAAGGCGCTTGTTGTAGGTTTTGATAGTTCTCTTCAAATTCTGCCTCATTTTCTGTAGGAAATCCCACAATAATATCTGTTCCCAAGCAAATATCTGGAACTTCGTTATAAGCCTGCTGAATAAAATTTTGGTAGTCTTCAAAGGAATATTTTCTTCGCATATCCTTTAAGACTCTATTAGAAGCTGATTGCAAAGGTAAGTGCAAAAAAGGCACTAACTTGCTTTGCTCGTCTTTCATTAAAGAAAAAATTTCTGTTCCTATAGTAGTAGGTTCTATGGAACTAATTCTAATCCTTCGCAGAGACTCAATGGATTCCAATGCTTCTAAAATATCCATAAAACAAAAACCCTGCTCTTGGTAAGTGCCAATATTTACCCCCGTTAAAACCAATTCTTGATAACCCTGTTTTGCTAAACTGCGAGCCTCTTTTATAATATCGGCAAACAAACGCGGTCTGGCTCTACCCCTTGCAAAAGGAATAATACAAAAAGCACAGCAAAAATCACAACCATCTTGAATTTTTAAACTAGCCCTAGTTTGTAACGAAACCCGTTTTGTCTCTGGTAAGACAAAAGGTTTTTTAGAAATTTTCCGCACATTGAGAATGGGAGATTTGGTTTTTAAAAACATTCCAAAATAATTTGCTAATTGCATTTTTTCTTGGTTTCCCAAAATAATATCCACTCCCATTTTTTGGATTTTTTTAGCGTCCATTTGTGAATAGCAACCAATCACAGCGAGCCAAGCTCGGGGATTTCTTTTTTGAAAAAGGCGAATTTTCTGTCTGCACTTTGCATCACTTTGGGCTGTTACAGTGCAGCTATTAAGAACACAAAGATCCGCTTTTTCAACAGTCTGCACCACCCGATGACCTAATGCTTCAAAACTGCCTGCAATCACAAATGTTTCTGAAAAATTGAGACGACAACCTAAAGTATCCAAAAAAATATTGTATTTTTTTTTCATAAAAATTTTAGCTACAAACTTTTTTCTAATTGAGCCTGTTGGATGAGTTTTTCTGCTCTTTGTTTATAGGATAAAGCATAACCATTTTCTTCCCATACTGTGGCTTTTAAAGTAGGCTCTAAAATCTGAATTGCTTCGTCGTATTGCTTGTTTTTTAAATAAATTTCTGCCAAACCAATTCTTGCTCTATGAAAATTAGGATTAACCTTTATAGCCTCCTGAATAAACTGTATGCCTTTTTCTATATTGCCTCCTAAAACTTTCGGCACAAGCGAGTAATAACTACCTAGCGCAAAAAGAGCGCGGGTGGATTTAGGATTTTGACTTAAAACAAATTCCAAATCTCTCTTAACATCTGTTTTTAAAAACAAAATAGCCTGCACAAAATTTTGATTGAGAACATAACCTCCCTTAATAATGGCACTCCAAAGACGGATATCTAGATTTTGTGGATAGAGAGCAAGCCCTTTTTCTATGTATCTCAATGCCTCTTCTAAAAGTTGGTTTTTTTTCTTGTTTGCTAGAGTTTTCTCCTGCTCAACCCACAAAACACGAGAAATTTTCCAATAAAGCTCTACTTGCGAATCGTCTAACTCTAAGGCTTTTTTATAATATCCAAAAGCCAGTTGAAGGTTCGTTTGAAAATAGTGATGGTGATAAAACTGATCTCCCATTTTTACATAATAGCGAAATAAAAAATCTTTATTCTGATTGTTGTTTTCTTGTGCCCAAGTCTTAGAATTTGTTGCGGAAAAATAAAACAGCAGAAAAAATAAAATGAAAAAGAAGGCATAACCTGTTTTTTTTATTGCTTTTTTTATTAGAAATTTCATAAAAAAATTTTGGAGTTGGTGTTTTTCTATAGTAAAAATAACTCAAATATCACAAAACGGCAAGGAATACTGATTAGAGTCGGAGTGTTATTTGTTTTTTAATTAATTAAGTGTTTTAAACAATAGGATAGACTTTTGAATTTGCTTATCTGTGACGGACAGGCAAGGCTAGAAAAGTTTTTTGCTTTTATTCTTTCAGCTTTAATACACCACCAAAGTTATTTTTTTGAGCTAAAAGATTAACAGAAGAAAAAAGGTAAATACAAAAAAAGGTAATTAAATAATAATTTTTTTTTCATAATTCTGTTGAATATGTGGTCTTTAAAAAAGAATAAATGTTACCGCAAACGCTTTAGTGTAAAAAGTTGCACTTAGAACTTAAACCTGCAAATAAAAAAACCCAAAGGCAAAGATAAAAACCTATAGCCTTTGGGTACAATTCTTATAACCTTATAAAACAATAATGGAATCTTTTAAGAATTATAAATTTTATTAGAATCGTAGATACAAGTTTTAAGTACAGCTTTTTTTTCATAGAATTAGAATTTGTCGTATCTATTTCTCTTAAACTTAAAAACTTTGGTACATTTGAATTCTAGTTGAGAATCCATCGTTAAATAAAAGGCTTCCGTCTAAAGTGCTGTTGTATTTTTTATTTTTAGTGGTAAAGCCGATTTCACCACTATTTACAGAACTACTACCATTAACATCTTTCAAAACATTGGTTCTATTAAAATTCAAACGAAGTCCGCTGCGGTGTTTTAGATGAATTTTTCCAAAATCACTAATATTAGCGTTTGAGTTTGCAGAATCTTTATCTATTGTTAGAGAGCCTCCTAAACTCCATTTTCCTATTTCACGAGAAGTAGAAGTGATGATTTTCTGTTTGCCATCTTTGGAGTAGTTGAGAATAAGGTCGCTATTTTTTCCAGCAAATCTAAGATTTAGATTATCACTGTTGCCTGTTATTTTAGCTATAGGTGTTTCTTCATTTGTGATTATTTTTTTTGCTGAGCGAGTATCAGAAACTAGAGTTTTAACATCTTGCAGTTCCCAATGGACTCTGAGTTGAGTAGCAACCACCCAGTTATTATTGTTTTCTTTTTTGCTTGTTTCTTGAATTGTATCCTTATCAGAATTTTCTTTTAAAGCATGTTTTTTACTAGCAACCATTCTTTTTTTATCAGGGTAGAATTTTCTATAACAAATTGTTTCTGCAATTTCTACAGCTTCATAAGCGCTAGCTCCGCCAGCTTTAGCTCTTATCCTTTTTAGAGCAAAACAATTTTCAAAATTCTCCTGTGCCAAAAGATCAGTCAAACTCAAAAGACAACCAACAAAAAGAAGTATTATTGTTTTTTTCATAAATAATTTTAATAGACTTTTGAATTTGCATTCTGTTTAGCCAAAACAAGCTTGTTGCTTTCACTCTATACGGGCTTTAGCAAAAGAGCCAGTGGCTCTTTTGCAGTCTATATTGTGTTAGCTTTAAGGTTCGTAGTGTTTTTTACTACGCCATTGAAAAATTTTTTTAACTCTTGAAATACTTCAGTATTCCTACGAGCTAAAAAAATTTTTCGCACCTGTTCTAACCATTTGGCTAGCCGTCACATCAGCGAAATTCAAAGGTCTATTTAAGACTTTTGAATTAGTGTTTTCTCCAAACTATTGCCAAATTGAGAAAATTTTTTGCTTGTGCCTAGCATCACACTAATTCAACAGTCTCATTTTTACTGGTCTCATTTCTACTGGTCTCATTACTAAAAGGCAAACCCAAATGTCAACCCGCTTGTAATTCCTCCTCCATCTGTTTCTGTAGTTTGCTGATTTGCATTATTAGTTAATTCAAAAGTAGCCGAAGATCTTCGCCAATAGTAGCCTATATTAAAACCAGAATTAAAAATATACTTTATACCAGTTTCAAAATAAGTACCAGAACCACTTCCGCTTTCTACAGTATTTAGATATTCTCTACTATGCGAAATATTGACTATACCAGCTCCTAGAAAAAAATCCACCAAACCATTACCCAATAAATGCCATTTCGCCCCCAAAGAAGACTCAATATTTTTAATGGATAGATTTTCTGTGCGACTACGACGAGGTACTTGGCGTGTCTTTGTGACATAACTAGCTACTTGGCGAGTGAGAGTCTCTGTTTCATAGTGAGAGAAGACTTGGCTAATGAGAGTTTCCGTTTCATAGTGAGAGAATACTCGCTCAGTGAAAGTCTTTGTTTCAAAGTGAGAGAATACTCGCTCAGTGAGAGTCTTTGTTTCATAGTAAGAGAATACTCCATAAGTAGTTTGATATTGCCACTGAATACACCCATTACCTCCATGTATTTTACAAGAAGACTTAAAAACATCAGGTTTACGAACTATTTTTATACACTGATAGTAATTGGAAGCAAGTCTGTCAGCAAACGAACTACCACAGAAAAAAGTTCCATAGACCCTTCTAGCATAATTCCAAGCATAACAAATATCGGGAGATCCAGAAAAATCACCAAAAGAACAGAAATATTTATCACCGGGTTTTGTTAGTTCATTTGGTCTAAGTTCATTACCAGAGGTTGTGATTGTATATCGGGCTATTCGATCATCATAGGTTTCATCTTTATATTGTTTTACTTGTATATCACGGGTTTCATCTTTATATTGTTTTATTCGTATATCACGGGTTTCATCTGTATAGCGAGCTACTGTTGCGTCGTAAGTTTCATCTACATAAGAATAGTCAGAATAGTCCGTATAGCTCTCAGTTTCATAATCCACAACAGTTCCATTTACATCCCCTTTAGACAATAGATAGCCTGCGGCCAAACTAAATTTAGGTGTAATATAATAATTCAATAAAACCCCAGTTGTGACAAGTTTTTCGGACTTCTCTCCTTTTACTTTTTTTTTACCAGTAAAAATATCTATAGTAAAAATTGGAGCTTTCCTAGAACCTGAATTTTCTAAATTCTCTTCTGTAGAACTTCCAGTAGCGTTATTATCTCCTTGACTATTACCAAGTTTTAAATTACAAACTTCTTTCGCTTGATTTATAGATTCTATAGTATTAGCGCCTTCATTTTTTGCTTTGAGTCGTTCAAATACAAAACAATATTCAAAATCTTCATCGCTACCTTGAGCTAAAAGATTAGACGATGCAAAAAGAAAAATCCCTAAAATAAGGGTTAGAAACGATACAATTTTTTTCATAATATATCCATAAAATAGTAGCCTAGATAATAAGGTATATCCTTATCAAAACAGGTAACTGGTTAAAAAATAAGGTCTCAGTGTTTTGCATAAAACTATCAAAAACTGTGACCACAATAAAACATTATCATTATAAAACTTATTAGTGATTATATTCATAACTATGTCGATATTTTCTGCAGTAAGTTGTCCCTAATGCTTAAACGACCTGATGTCTAAACGAACTTGATGTGGAATCAAATCTATCATCAACTAGAACAGGCACTATATTGCTTGATAAAAAATCAGTGCTCTCATAATTGAAAAACACTCGGTTTCAGGTCAGCTTTAAATATTTTGTTTTAAATCACTAAAAATAATGTTGAGTTTAATAGTAAAATAATCTCTTGTCAACCATTTTCTGACTGTTTTAACAAGATAGGTATCTTAGGCTTATTAAAATAAGGAGATTAATGTCATTTTATTTTTTTCAATTCTTAAAGAAACTGTTGAATTAGTCTCTTAAAAAAAGTTTATTATTAAAAATTCTATTTTTTAAAATTTTTTCCAAAAATCACAGAAATTTTTCAATAATTTACTAAATTTATAACTGATTTATGCTTATTTTTGGCTTTAATTTGTTTCTTTTTCTCTTCTTTTTCCATTTCATAGTAAATTAGACCTTTGAATTTGCGTTATGTGACGGCTAGGCAAGGCAAAAAAAATTTGTCTCTTGCCATTTGTGAAGAAATGCTCTTCAGTATTCCTACGAGCTAAAAAATTTTTTTATAATCTGCGAGAAAATTGTCTATATCTTTTTTCGTGAGGTGAGGCATAACGATAATATGTGAGATTTTATTGGCTGTGGCGAGTTGCCATTTTTCTTTTAGCTCTTTTTTGGCTGCAGGAAATACCACAGTGATAGCATTTTCATTTCTCCACGCTTGCACTCCCATTTCTACTAATTTTGTTTTTGCATAACCCGCTAAATCCAAAGATTTCTGCACTCTTGCAGCCATTCCTTTTTTGGATTGTGTCTTCATTGCATACCAAAGAATAAGAGAAGTTAGCCCGCTACGAGAACCGCTGATGGTAGTATCTACTGTGCCAATATAAGGAATGGATTCTGCGATGCGATTTTTATGTTTTTTGAGAACTATGGCTATTCCACAGGGGATAGGCGAGCCAATAAATTTGTGTCCGCTAATTACAATACTATCTGCCCCGTCTGCAAAATCAAAATTC
This sequence comes from bacterium, assembly GCA_965216635.1. GTDB lineage: Bacteria > SAR324 > SAR324 > XYD2-FULL-50-16. The sequence continues at coordinate 227,404 of OZ244188.1, read as the reverse complement.
GGTTTGGGTTTTAAAAAAGGGGAAATGGCTCCGCTCATTGCTGAATCACAGTGAATATAGTAATCAGAAATAATCAAATCTTTTAGTATCTCCTGAATTTTTCCTATATCATCTTTTGCTTCTGTCATTGTAGTTCCAATGTTTGCAAAAATAATTGCGGGCTTTTTTCTATTTTTAGCTAAAGTTTTTTGCAATTTTTTATAGTCTATCTCTCCATTTTTTTGGGAAGGAATGCGGCACTGCTGCATCTTCAAAAAATGCAAATTTTTATCAATGCTATAGTGCGTATCTTCGGAGTAATAAACAATTCCCTTAGGATAGCATTCTCTCGCCAACCAAAGACCATACAGATTGCCTTCAGTTCCTCCATTAGTCACGTAACCCCACCAATTATTTTTGGGGGCTCTTAGCAATTTTGCCCAAAATCCTAATACCTCTCTTTCTAAATGGTGACAATTATCTTTGGCGGTGCCTTTAATAAAAGGATCACCAATGTTATTGATTGGGTGGCGAAAAAACGGAAGCAATTCTTCGTAGTTAAAATCTTGAGCGGCAGGATAACCGAACATATTGCCTAAATGGTGTTGTATTTCTTTTAAGAATTTTAGTAGTGGGGGTTTTGTGATCATGTTTTATTGTAGCTTTACTAGTCTAAAAGAAAGAATTTGCTTTTTCTAGTTTATTTTTCTAGTCTAAAAGAAAGAATTTGCTTTTTCTAGTTTATTTTTCTTATCTTACAAAATAGAAAGTTCATTCTTATTTTTATCAAAAAACTAAAATGCAAACAAACAATCAAAAAATTTGGCAAGCGGATAAAGATCATTTTATTCATCCTTGGACTGAATTTGAATCTTTTAAGAAGGAAGGCTCTATCATAATTAAAGAAGCCAAAGGCTCTTTTGTTTTTGACTCTGATGGTAAAAAATATTTGGACGGTATAGGTGGTTTGTGGTGTATCAATATCGGCTACGGCAGAAAAGAATTAGGGGAAGTAGCCGCTAAACAAATGGACAAAATGGCTTATTTTTCTACCTTTGGAGCTCATACCACAGAACCAGCAGCATTTTTAGCAGCCAAATTAGCAGAACTAGCTCCACAAAATTTAAACCGTGTTTTTTATTCTTTAAGCGGTTCGGGGGCGAACGATACTGCTGTGCGCACTATTCACCATTATTTTCATCTAAAAAAACAACCCCAAAAAAAGCATATTATTGCGAGAGAGGGTGCTTATCACGGCAGTACCTATCTTGCGATGTCTTTGACAGGACTAAATTACGACCATATAGATTTTACCGTAGAAAAAGAATGGATTCATCATATTTCTAGCCCGAATCTTTATAGAAAACCAAGTAGCCTTTCCGATAACGATTTTTGTGACCAGCTAATGCAAGAATTGGAAGCCAAAATTTTAAGCATAGGAGCAGACAAAGTAGCCGCCTTTATAGCTGAACCTATTATGGGAGCAGGTGGGGTTTTAATGGCGCCTAAAGGTTATCACAAACGAGCTTTGGAAATTTGTAAAAAACACGATTGTTTCTATATTTCTGATGAAGTAGTCACCGCTTTCGGTAGGCTAGGGCATTTTTTTTCTTCAGAGAAAATGTTTGATATTCAACCTGATATAATAACCTGTGCTAAAGGTTTAACTTCTGGTTATATTCCTTTGGGAGCAACTCTGATTTCGGATGAAATTTTTGATACTATCAGCCAACCTAGAGGAGGCAAAGAATTTGCACACGGCTTCACCTATTCGGGACATCCTGTAAGCTGTGCTGTGGGTTTGAAAAATATTGAGATTTTAGAAAACGAGGATTTTTGTGGGCATGTGCAAAAAGTAGGAGGTTATTTTGAAAAAAAACTCGGAGAACTTGACGACTTAGAAATAGTGGGGGATGTTAGAGGTAGCCATTTTATGATGTGTGTAGAATTTGTAAAAGACAAAAGCAGCAAAACTTCTTTTGATGCGAATTTGAAGGTAGGGGAAAGAGTCTCTAAATACGCCCAAAACGCTGGACTCATTATTCGCCCGATTGGAGATAAAAATGTAATGTCTCCTCCTCTTTGTTTAAGCAAAGAAGAAGCTGATTTTTTAATTGCTACACTTAGGGATAGTATTGTAAAAGTTCAGGATGATTTGAAAACAGAAAACCAATTATGAAATTCTCTAACCTTAAAAAAATCCATAAAATTTACAGTTCTAAAATAATGGGACTATCTAAATAATAGACTTAAAAAAATTTAATCAATAACAAAAATAAAACTTATGAGATTACAAAATAAAGTTGCTCTTATTACGGGCGCATCTAGTGGAATTGGTAGAGAAGCTGCGCTTTTGTTTGCACAAGAGGGAGCAAAAATTGTAGCTGTAGATGTGAATGACGCAGAAGGTGAAAAAACGATTGCTAAAATTCAATCTGCTGGAGGAGATGCTATTTATGTTCACGCTGATATTTCTAAAGCTACAAACTGTGAAAATATGGTAAAAACTGCCGAAACCCAATTCGGAAAACTTAATGTAATGTTTAATAATGCAGGGATTATGGATAGTAGAGACGACAACGCTCAAGTAACGGAGGAAGAAGTTTGGGATTTAACAATGGCAATTAATTTAAAAGGAGTTTTTCTTGGTTGCAAATATGGAATTAGTGCTATGCGACGTGCTGGAGGGGGCTCTATTATTAATACCGCATCTTTCGTTGGTCTCATGGGAGCTGCAACCCCACAGGTTGCCTACACTGCTAGCAAGGGCGGGGTGATTGCTTTAACTCGTGAACTGGCAGTGCTACACGCTAGAGAAAACATTCGTATTAATGCTCTTTGTCCAGGTCCCTTACAGACTGAATTATTAATGAAGTTCTTGGATACAGATGCTAAAAAACAGAGGCGACTGGTTCATATTCCGATGGGACGTTTTGGAGAAGCAAAAGAAATGGCAAAATCAGCTTTATTCTTAGCCTCTGATGAATCTTCTTATACTACAGGAACAGAGTTTATAGTGGATGGAGGGATTACTTCGGCGTATGTAACTCCAGAATAATTTTTTTTATATTTAGCTTGTGAACTTATATTTGAATTTATGATGAAAATATTAAACAAAATTATTTATCTGATAGACATCGTCAATTATCGCATCGGACGAGTAGTTATGTATGGGATTTTCTTGCTAGTAGTAATACTTGCGTGGTCGTCTATCTCAAAAACTTTTCTAGTTCCATCTCTTTGGACACTAGAAATGGCACAGTTTGCACTGGTCGCGTATTATATTTTAGGAGGACCTTATTCTATTCAACTCGGCTCTAATGTCCGTATGGATTTGTTTTATGGGAATTGGAGTGTAAGGCGAAAAGCAAAATTTGATATTTTCACTTCATTACTACTCGTATTTTATCTAGGAGTTCTTTTTTATGGATCTATAGAAAGCCTCGCTTATTCTCTACAATACAGCGAAAGAAGTCCAACGGCTTGGAGACCTTACCTATGGCCAATAAAATTTATTACAAGCTTGGGGTTTGTACTGATGTTGTTACAAATTTTTTCTGAATTTTTGAAGGATATATTACGTATTAAAGGAGAAAAAATCTAATGCCATACGAATTTATTGCCGTTTTTATGTTCTCGTCAATGATGCTAATGCTGTTGACAGGACAACGGGTTTTTGGAGCTATCGGGGCTGTTGCATCTATTGCTGCTCTTTCATTATGGGGAACTGGAGGTTCGGCTATTCCTTTTGGTGCTGCTATGAAATTGATGAAATGGTATCCTTTACTAACTCTACCTATGTTTATTTTTATGGGATATATTTTATCAGAATCAAAACTGGCTGATGATTTATACCGTATGTTCCATGTATGGATGGGGCCAATTAGAGGTGGTTTGGCTATTGGCACTATTATTTTAATGGTTCTTATTTCTGCTATGAATGGACTTTCAGTAGCAGGTATGGCTATTGGGGCAACAATTGCTCTACCCGAACTCTTAAAACGAAATTATGACAAAAAAATGGTTACAGGGGTAATTCAAGCTGGTTCATCATTGGGAATTTTGATCCCACCTTCTGTAGTCTTAGTCCTATATGCCTTGATAGCAAGGCAACCGGTAGGAAGACTTTGGCTAGCAGGAATTATTCCAGGATTGCTGATGGCGACCCTCTTTATTATATACATTATTGTCCGCTGTAAATTTCAACCTGAACTCGGTCCTGCATTAAAATCAGATGATAGGAAAGTTTCACTTCGCGAAAAATTAGCTCTTCTAAGATCAGGTTTGCTTCCTTTATTTATTTTTGCTGCAATGATGATTCCATTTGTCAAAGGGTGGACAAGTCTTGTGGAAAGTTCGGCAATCGGAGCTATGGCTGCATTGTTGGCATCTGTGCTCAAAGGTAGGATGAATAAACATGTTCTGGAAGTATCAGTCAAACAAACTCTAGCCATATCTTGTATGTTCATGTGGATTATTCTTGCTGCGTTGGGATTCGGGGCAGTATTTGACGGACTGGGAGCAGTTAAGGTGATAGAAAATCTATTTACAGATCAACTCGGATTTAGCCCTTGGACCGTGTTAATTTTAATGCAAATATCCTTTCTTGTTATGGGTACATTCCTTGATGATACTGCAATGCTTGTAATAGTTGCTCCTCTCTATGTTCCACTTGTAGATCATTTGGGCTTTAATCTTATTTGGTATGGTGTCTTATACACTATTACATCTCAAATTGCCTATATTACTCCTCCATTTGGATACAATCTTTTTCTAATGCGGGCTATGGCTCCTCCTGAAATTACAATAAAAGATATTTATAGCTCTATTTGGCCCTTTATTCTCATTATGATATTTGCATTGCTGCTAATTATGCTATTTCCTAATATTAGTTTATGGTTTCCAAATTATATCTATGGAAAATAAAAGTTAGTTAGCTGTTAAAATATTTTTTAAAAAAAAAGAGATCTTTAAGGGTAACAGATTATGTTTTTATAGTACAGCGAATAATTAATAATTGTTTGCTTAATTTTAAACTTAACTAAAGGCGAGAGCTTTGAATTAGTGTTATGTGACGGCTAGCCAAATGGTTAGAAAAGTGCAAAAAAAAAATTTAGCTTGCAGGAATACTCTCTTATTTCTTAACACAAAATAAGGGTTGCAGTAGAAGATCCACTGGCTCTTTTACATTCTTTTTTGCCTTATTTAGAGCACATAACGCAAGTTTTGTAGTGTACCTGGTGCCATTATTGTGGCACTACGATATTTCAAGAGTTAAATTTTTTTTTTAACGGCGTAGCAAAAAACACCACAAAACTTAAAGCTAACACAATATAGACTGCAAAAGAGCCAAATGGTCATACCAGTGGCTCTTTTGCTAAAGCCCGTATAGGTTGGAAGCAATAAGCTTGTTTTGGCTAAACAGAACGCTAATTCAAAGGTCTCAAGATTAATTATGAATACAACAACTAGACGTAAATTCATCAAAGGAGCTGGAATAGCTGGTGTAGGGGCTGCTGCTTTGATAACAAAAGCCCCTGTAGTTCACGCTAAAAAGGAGATTCGCTGGAGAATGCAGACCTATGCAGGACCAGCCTTAGCAAAACATGTAATCAAACCGGCAATTGATAGTTTTAATAAAGTTGCAAAGGGTGAAATGAAAATAGAATTGTATTTTTCTGATCAATTAGTTCCTACAAGTGAGCTTTTCAGAGCAATGCAAAAAGGCACAATAGACGCAGTGCAATCGGATGATGATTCTATGGCTTCTCCCACTGAGGTTACTGTTTTTGGAGGCTATTTCCCTTTTGCTAGTAGGTACTCTCTGGATGTTCCTGTATTATTTAATCAATATGGATTGAATAAGATTTGGGATGCAGAATATTCAAAACTCGGAGTAAAACATTTGTCAGCAGGTGCTTGGGACCCTTGTCATTTTGCAACTAAGAAACCTATCCGTAAACTGTCTGATTTAAAAGGATTAAGAGTCTTTACATTTCCAACAGCGGGAAGGTTTCTTAAACAGTTTGGAGTAGTGCCTGTTACATTGCCTTGGGAAGATATTGAGGTTGCTGTTCAAACTGGAGAACTAGATGGTATTGCGTGGTCTGGGATAACAGAAGACTATACTGTAGGTTGGGCAGATGTTACGAAATATTTTCTCACCAACAATATTTCTGGTGCTTGGGCGGGTTCGTTTTTTGCGAATATGAAGCAGTATAACAAATTACCTGCTCACTTGAAAGAGCTTCTGCAGCTTACTATGGATAGTTCACACTATTATAGGCAATGGTGGTATTGGGGAGGCGAAGCTTCTCTCAGAGTTTATGGTAAAAAACTCAAACTAACAACTATATCTGATAGCGAATGGGCTAGAGTGGAAAAGGCAGCTGTTAAGTTTTGGGACAAAATAGCAGCAGAGTCAAAAACGAAGGCTAAGGTCGTTAATATCTTCAAAAAATATAACTCTGATATGCAAAAAGCGGGAAGACCCTATAGATATAATTGATAGTAACTATCCTACAATTTGTTGAATTAGCTTTCTAGCGGTTTTGAGATAATTTGATAAAATTTCAAACACAAGAAAGGAAATTCCAGGATAAGTGTGAGGCAAGGTGCAGTTGCAATTTTAATTAGAGATAGAATCTGAATAACTTTGTAGCTGCGCGTATTTTTGACAATACTGTTGAGACCTTTGAACTTTAGCATTATAGGAAAGCTAGACCAGGAGCGAAAGTTTTTTTCGCTCCTGTTCTAACCATTTGGCTAGCCGTCGCAGCTAGTTTTGTTCTATTTGGCAAATTCAAAGGTCTATCTAATTGTGTAGAGCGTGTATTTTTAATCAAATTATCACCTAAATAAAAAATGAAAGAAAAAACTTATGAATTTTGGAAAACAGAAGCTGAAAAAATAAAATTTCCCAATCTTGCTTTTATTGATGGAGAATTTGTTTCTGCCGTAAGCGGAAAAACTTTTGAAAACATAAACCCTGCTACCGGAGAAGTTTTAGCCCAAGTAGCTGCCTGCGATAAAGAAGATGTAGAAAAAGCCGTCCAAGCCGCAAGACAATCTTTTAACAAAGGAGTTTGGAGCGAAACGAATCCTAGTGAGAAGAAAAAAATTTTGCTTAAATTGGTGGACTTAATAGAGCGAAATAGCGAAACCTTTGCTTTGTTAGAAAGTTTAGATATGGGAAAATCTGTACAAATGGCTTATGTAAGCGATGTTCCAGCAGCCTGCGGTGTTTTAAGATGGTATGCTGAGAGTATAGATAAAATTTACGACGAAATAGCTCCTGTCAGAAAGGATGCTTTTGCTACAATTACCCGCGAGCCTATGGGAGTTATCGGAGCTGTAGTGCCGTGGAATTTTCCCTTGGATATGGCTATGTGGAAAACTGCACCTGCTTTAATTTCTGGAAATTCTTTTATTTTAAAACCAGCCGAACAATCTCCCTCGTCTGCCTTAAAATTAGCAGAATTAGCCTTGGAGGCTGGAATTCCAGATGGCGTTTTTAATGTAGTAACAGGCTTTGGAGAAACCGCTGGCAAGGCTATCGGTATACATTCCGATATAGATTGTGTCGCTTTTACTGGTTCCACTGAAATTGGCAAGTTATTTTTGGAATACTCGGCTCGTTCCAATATGAAAAGAATTTGGGTAGAGGCTGGAGGTAAATCTCCCAACATAGTTTTAGAAGACGCCAAAGATTTAGATAAAATAGCAGAAAAATCTGTAGAAGGTTTTACTTTTAATCAAGGAGAAATGTGTTCTGCAAATACCCGTCTTTTGATACACGAAAGCCTTAAAGAAGAGTTGATGAAAAAAATCATAGAAAAAACAAAGAAAATCAAAGTAGGCAACCCGCTAGATCCAGAAAACGAATTGGGAGCTATGGTAGAGCAATCCCACGCTGACAAGGTGATGGGCTATATTGAAAAAGGAAAAACAGAAGCCACCCTTGTTTATGGAGGAAACAGACTAGAAATAGGAGGAGTGAATTGTTTTATAGAACCTACCATTTTTGAAGCACCTAAAAAAGACGCGTGCATTGTGCGAGAAGAAATTTTTGGACCCGTAGTTGTCGTTGATACTTTCAAGACCGATGACGAAGCTATCCAAAAAGCCAACGACAGCACCTACGGATTGGTTGCTTCTTTATGGACTGAAAATTTAAGCAAAGCCCACAAACTCGCTCGTAGAATAAGGGCGGGATCTGTTTCCGTCAATACCGTAGACGTAGTTTCTCCGATGACTCCTTTTGGAGGCTACAAGCAGTCTGGTATAGGCAGAGACCTATCGTTGCACGCTATAGATAAATTCACCGAACTCAAAACCACCTGGATACAGTTAGATTAAGGGATCCAGTTAGATTAAAAAAGCGAAATAAAAAAACCAATCATCAAGATTTTTTTCAAAAGTTTTGATCAAATCTAGAAATCAAAGATGGTTATTTTAAAAATAGAATCTTTGATTTTTTAGGAGCAAAATTCTTTAAAAAAGTTGATTTTAATTTTGTAGAATTTTTAGAGGAATCTTTTTTTGGTGATGCAGAATTTTTAGGAGAAGCTAGCCTTTATAAATAGTCGTCCCTTGAAAAGCCTATTTTAGTTATTTATTGACTCACTACGTATTGGCTAAATCTATCAATTTCTGTTTCAACAATTTGGAAGGTTTAAAAGTAGGAAGTTGCTTAGAAACTATTTTTCTATCTTGGATGTTTCTAGGATTCCTAACTAAAAAATTTTTGTATTCTTTAACTTTGAAGACGCCCAGCCCGCGTATTTCTATCTTATCTCTTGTTTGTAGACATTCAGTAATAGAGCTAAAAAAACATTCCACTATAGAATTAGCATAAGATTTCTTTTCTAGAACAGAAAGTTTTTGAAAATGTTTTTTATTCTTGGCTAGGTGGCTCATCAAATAGTCGCTGAATTCTGTTTTATTCATTTTAAAAATTTTTGAATACTTTTTTCTAATCTCCTAAAAGATTCTTTGATTTCAGCTTGCGAAATATTAAGTGGCGGTAGCATTCTTAAAACATTCCCTCCAGCCGATAAAACGAGTAGCTTTTGTTCTAATGCCAAACTAATAAATTTTTGCACAGAATAATTGGGTTTAAATTCTACTCCTATCATCAAACCCATACCTCTTATAGATGTAAAGAGTGAGTATTTTTGTTGTATTTTGTTTAAATTTTGAAAAAAAAATTCTGAACTTTTTTTCACTTTTGCCAAGAATTTTTTTTTGCTTACAGTACTTACTACTTCATAGGCTACCGCACAGGCTAATGGATTACCTCCAAAGGTAGAACCGTGAGTTCCAGCTTGCAAAACTTCTGCTAGATAGTCTCGGCAGATCATAGCAGAAATAGGAAAACCTCCTCCTAATGCTTTTGCTATGGTTAATATATCTGGTTCTATTCCCCATTCTTGATAGGCATAAAAAGATCCTGTACGGCCCATTCCTGTTTGAACTTCGTCAAAAATAAGACAAGCCTTGTATTGGTTGCATAGCTTTCTTACTTTTTTTAAAAATTGTAAATCTATAAGGTTAATACCTCCTTCTCCTTGAATAGGCTCCAAAATCACAGCACAACTTTTTTCACTCATTGCATTTTCTAAAGCTTGTATATCATTGAAATCTGTATGCTCAATCGCTTGAGGCAGAGGTGCAAAACCAGTTTTGTAACTATCTGTTCCTCCAGCGGTCACTGTAAAAAGACTTCTTCCGTGAAAGGAGTTTTTAAAAGAATGGATGATGTTTTTATCTTTTGCAAAATTTTTGAAAGCATACAACCGACTTAGTTTGAGGGCTGCTTCATTTGCTTCAGAACCAGAATTGGAAAAAAAAACTTTCCCTGCAAAAGTGAGTTGGATAAGTTTCTCAGCTAATTTTAAGGCGGGAGTATTGATAAAATAATTACTAGTATGCCAAAGTTTTTTTGCCTGTTTTTCTAAAGTTTCTAAAATTTTAGGGTGACAATGCCCTAAACAATTCACGGCTATACCTCCTGTAAGATCCAAAAAATCTTGTCCTTTTTTGTCATAAACCCAAGTTCCTTTAGCAGAATGAGGTATGAGAGAAAAAGGTTTGTAGTTTGGAGTTAGATAGTTTTTCATTATTTTTTTATTTAGAAATTTGTGAAAGAATTTTCATAGTTTCTACAGAAAGAGTGCATAATTTTTGAAGCAAGGCAATCACTGTTTCTTTGTGTTCAGCAAAATCGTAAGAGTCAAACATTTCAGCTACGCTCTGGTCTTTTATTTTTTTAGGTTTGTATTGGTTTAGCACCCATTCCATAGGAGAGCGACCATTTAATTGATATTCCCAAGCAATACTTGGAACACCGTGCAGGCTAGTTTTCTCGTCTATACGGATAGAGCCTCTGTTTTCGGCTGATTTATCAGCTCGCAATAAAGCACGAAGAGAATTTGTTTTTTTGTTGTCTCTTCTTTCTAAAGGATAGGGTTTGCAGTTTTCAAAATCAAGATGCAATTTCATAAGTTGCTCGCCCCAAGTTTTCCATTGCCCGAAATTTTGGTATTTCTCTTCTCCAAGCGGTAATCGTGGCAGTTCTTGTTGCAGGTTGAGTTTATATTTGTTGCGGTATTCTGGGCAGTGCAAAACTGCATAGATAAAATGAAAAATATCTGGCTTACTGATTTTAAGATTTGGGTAGTGTTTTCCTATTTCTTGTAAGCCCCAATCGGTAATGTTTTCTATTTTTTTGCCATTTTCATAGCGATAAAGAGGAAAGCATTGAGAATCTCCTAGATAGTGAAGATCTACGAGTTTGTTTGAAGCTAAACAATTAAAAATTGTTTTTTCTCTTCTATCAAAACAAATAATTTGATTGGACTGGGTGCCGTATTTTCCAAAAATATGAGTGTTTTGGTAGTGACAATGTGTGATCGCATGTTCAGTATCAAAGTAATTCCATTTTTTTACAAAAGGTTTGTAAAAAGTAGTAATTGTTTTTTTTGGTTGGCATTGAATTTCTTTGTTTTTTTTAAAATCATTTTTTATAAGCTCCCTTGTAAATTTTATTTCTTTTCCCAAACGAGGAGGCAGTCCTTCGGCAATTTGTTTTTTTATTTCTGTTTCAGATTGATTAAAAAAAGATTCTCTTTTTTTTTCATAAATTTGGATAAAATATTTTACTTTTTTTTGTAAATTTTGTTTGTTAAAGTCATAGACCCATTCATCTCTATTAGAAACAGCCCCTAAAGAATAGAGTTGAAAAATAGCTCTATGCAATACTCCTTCTTTTCCTTGTTTGACCTTCTTATCTGCTAGTTTAGGCATATCACTCCAATCGTTTTCTATTTGGTTGAACCAGTTGTTTTTTTTATCGGGAATGATTCTCTTAAATTTTATATCTTCCCATTTTTGATTCTGTAACCAATCTAGCTTCTCTTTTGCACCCAACAGTTTTTCTATCTCGCTATAATAAATTTGACAAGAATGAGCGTCTTCTTCTTTCTTTACCAAAAAAAGGATAGCAACCCCTGTTTGAATGCCAAAAACATTACCCCCAGCTTCTCTTTGTTTACTCCTTATATCTCCGTGAGTATCCACTACATAACAATAATCAAATTCTGAGGAGATGCACTTTCTAAAACCGTCAAAACTACGAGCATCTATAAAACTACGGTTGCAAACAAAGGCTACAATACCTTGCTCTTTAATACGGTCGCTCGCCCAGCGGATAAAACGAGAATACATATCGTAGGTTTTGGTTTTTTGGGCTGTGCTTTCTTTTACATAAGTAGCTTTGATTCTCTTGTCTATTACTGGGTATTCTCTATTTTTGTTAAAATCATTAAAATTTTGCTGGTTTGCGTTGTAAGGTGGATTTCCAATAACAACAGAAATTTTCTTTTTATTTTGTGTATTTATTCTTTCGCTATTTTCATTACTCACGATAAGCTTCATTGTTTGTCCTCCACCTTTTGTAGCTACAGTATTATCCAAAGTATCTACGAAACAGATATTTTTGTATTCTGAGTAAGTGCTCATTTTTTTCTGGTAGATATATTCAATATTAAGATTGGCAATATAATAAGGCAGAATAGCAACCTCGTTTGCGTGAATTTCATTTTTGTATTTGTATTCTAAATACTGTTTGGGAATCCAATCAATTAAATCTGTAATAAAAGTTCCAGTACCAACAGCAGGGTCTAGTATTTCTACTCCTTCGCTATGTAGATTTTTTTGGAAGTGTTTTTCTAAAAGATGGTCTGCATTTCTATTGATAAATCTCACAATTTCATTGGGAGTATAAACTACTCCTAGCCTATCGGCTGCTTTGGGGTTATAGGCTTTGTAAAAATTTTCATAGACTATTTTTAAAAATTTTTGTTTTTCATTATAATCTGCAATGCTACTAGCCTGTGCGTTGATAATTCTGTAGTAATACTGGATAGAATCCAATTTGTTTTTGCGAAATTCTCTATCAAGAAAAATTTCTATAATTTTTTCTAGTTCTTTGGCGATATTGTTTTGGCGGTGAAAACCGCTATCGTCAAAAATAGCAGTGAAAATATCTTGGGTAAGAATATGCTGCACCATCATTTCTTCTATGTCTGCTTGGGAAATATGCGGGTTAATTTCTTCTTTACAAAGCTCTAAAAAACCATCTCTTTTTTGAATATAACGCGGTTCTTTTTGTTCTTGGATTAGTTTTTTTAAGCTATCCGCTATTTGAGGAATATCTGTTTTGAATTGTTCTAGTGCCTTAAAAAATTCTTGGACTTCAGGAGGCTGGTAGTCTATAAATTGTTGGATAATTTTATCCAGTTCTGAATGATCTTTTATATCTGCTTCTTTGACTAGATTTTTATCTTGATACAAAATAGCAGTTTCGCTATCTTCAAAAAGCATATTATTTAAAGGGTAGCCTTTCTGTGTTTTTTTTTGAATTTCTTGCTTTAAATCATCTTTACTATCTTTAGATTCCCAATAGCCTAAATCTAGTCTTAAAGAATTTTTGAGTGTGCCGTCTGGAGTAATACGTTTATCTCCTACAGGCAATTCTGGGATAAGGAACAAATCTTTTTTTCTAGCATATTTTTGAATGAGATTTTTAAAAGCTTCACGGATAACTGTTTCATTCGTAGAACCAGTACGGCGAACCAATTCTGTTTTTTCTTCGTAATATTCTTTTATGGCTATTTGCATTTTTTCTTTAGAAATTTTTTATACTTGATCATTCTGCATTATTTTCTCCTCGAAAAACATACCGCTTTTCTTCCTGTGTTGGAATTTGGTTGAGAATTTCTTCTATGATTTTTTTACTATCCATTTTTTAAAAATTAAAAGGAATTACGGAATAAAAAATATTTTATCCACTTTTTGGTCCCATTTTTCTACAGGTATCTCGTTATAAACTGCAAAGTAGGGTAAAATACAAACCTTGAAAAGATTGGTTTGTGTTTGTAAATACCTATCGTAAAAACCTGCACCTCTTCCCAGTCTATTGTTATTTTTATCACAGGCTACTGCTGGAATAAATGCAAAATGAGGGTTGTCTTCTAGTTTTGTAGAATTTGGTGTTGGTGATAAAATGCCAAACTCTTGCTTTATAAGATATTGATATTTTTTTATTTTGAAAAAATCTATTTTTGTATCACTAATAATTCTAGGAAAAGCATAAATTTTTTCTGGGAACATTTCCATTAGACTAGCCACAAAATTTATCTCCCTTTTAGGCTGAGGAGCATAAACTAAAATTATCTTGGCTTCTAAAAATTCTTTGAGATTAGATATTTTTTCTAAAGCAATTATAACCCAAGCAGCAGTTTTTTCTTTCTTTACTGCTAACCATTTTGTGGCAACTTCTTTTCTTATCTTAAATTTTTCTTGGGATTCTTTCATAAACATTTTCTAACTACAAGAGCACTGCATTGGCGTTATGTGACGGTCTTACTACAATAAAAGTTAAATTATCTCCTCTAACTCCACCTCTGCGAGCTGCTAAATTCATAGCTCTAGTGGCGTCTTTTTTTAAGTTTTTACTATAAGCCAAGCAGGACATTTCTTTTTTGTTAAATACTTCCCAAAAGCCATCAGTGCATAATAAAATAGCCTTGTCTTCAGAAAAATTATCACTTCCAAAATCTGGTTGCCAATCGTTTCCTCCTAAACACCGCAAAAGTAAATTCTGTTCTGGATGATTTCCCATTTCTTCTTCTTTTACTAGCCCAAGATTTACAAGATGTTGCACTTGGGAATGGTCTTGCGTGCGAAGTTTAAAGCTTTGACTAAAAAAATAATAAAGACGGCTATCTCCCACATGAAACCAATAGGCACGATTTTCTTGGATTAAAAGAAAAACAATTGTCGTCATAGGATCGCTTCCTTGCTTTTCTCCTTTGCTAACTATTGCGGAATGAATTTGCGAACAAAATTTATCCATCCAAACTGCGGGAGATTTGACTGGAAAGGATTCTTTGGAAAATGTTTCTTTTATTTTTTCTACTACTGTCTGAGACGCAAGCGCTCCACCTCTATGTCCACCTAAACCATCAGCTACGGCTGCTAAAAGGATATTATCTTTCACCAAAACGCAACCGCTGTCCTGTTGTTCTTTCCTGCCTCCTATATCTTTTCTTAAAACCCACTCAAAAGTTTCCATGTTCTTGTAAAAGACGAGCTAAATCCAAAGCGTGATAGGTTAAAACCATGCTGCAGCCTGCTCTTTTAAAACTCAACATTATTTCTTGAATAGCTTGATTGTAATCAATCCAGCCATTTTGGGCTGCTGCTTTTACCATAGCGTATTCCCCAGAAACATTATAGGATGCTATGGGAATAGGAAGTCGGTTGTAAAGAGTTCTAACCACATCTAAATAAAAAATTCCGGGCTTTACCATAATAATATCTGCTCCTTCCTCAAAATCTAACTGGGCTTCTAGCTGGGCTTCTTTTAAATTTGCAGGATCCATCTGGTAGCTTTTTTTATCACCAAACCCCGGTTTGCTGTCTAAAGCATCTCTGAAAGGAGCATAAAAAGCAGATGCATATTTTACCGTATAAGACATTAATATCGTATTTTCATAACCTTGAGCATCTAGTCTCTTGCGAATATAACTGATTCTACCATCCATCATATCAGAAGGGGCTACAATATCTGCTCCTGCAGCAGCTTGTAGTAAAGCCATTTGAGAAAGTATCTCTAAAGTTTCATCGTTTAGAATTTCTTGGTTTTCTCCTAATAAACCATCTTGGCCATCGGAATTATAAGGATCCATAGCTACATCGGTAATAACCAAAAGATTAGGGTATTGTTGTTTGATTTTTTCCACTACTTTTAAATAAAAATTGTCTTCTCTGCAGGCATAGCTTGCTTGTTTATCTTTTTTTTTTTTATCTACAGAAGGAAACAAGGCAACGGCTGAAAGACCTAAAGTTACTGCCTCTTCACAAATTCTTAAAACTCCCTCTAAGCAATAACAAAAAATATCGGGCATAGAGGAAATAGATCTGTTTTTCTTCTCATCAGAAACAAAGAGAGGTAAAATCAAATCTGCCACTTTTACAGAATTTTCGCGAACTAAAGAGCGAATTTGCTCATTTTGGCGGGTTCTTCGGAGTCTTTTTATTAAATCCATTGATAAATAATTTTTATTTACAGATGTATGGTTTTATATTATATTAGCAGTAGTTATTCAAAATAACAAGAGACTATTGAATTAGACATTCTAGTTCAGCAAAACAGGCTTACTGCGTTCACTTTATACAGGCTTTAGCAAAAGAGCCACTGGCTCTTTTGCAGTCTATTTGTGGTCTTGCTAAGTTTTGTAGTGTTTGGCATTACGCTGTTGCTCAAATTTTTTATCACTCAAAATACTTCAGTATTCCTCTTGGGTAAAAAATTTTCGCGCCTTGTCTAGCTTTCCTATAATACCTAATTCAACAGTCTCAACAAATAAAAAAAAAATAGAATGAAATACAGAATAGAAAAGGATAGCCTCGGTGAAATAAAAGTACCGCTTGAATCTCACTACGGTGCACAAACTCAGAGAGCTATTGATAATTTTCAGATTAGTGGACTTGTTTTCTCCAAAGATTTTATTACCACTTTAGCTATGATTAAAATGCACGCTGCTAAAGTTAATGCAGAATTAAAACTTTTGGACAAAAAAATTGCAAGTTCTATTTGTGATGCTGCACAAGAAATTATACACGGCAAACACTTAGAACAGTTCCCTGTAGATATTTTTCAAACAGGATCTGGCACTAGCACCAATATGAATATGAATGAAGTATTGGCTAGTTTAGCTTCAAAAAAAAGTAAAACTAAAGTCAATCCTAACGACCATGTCAATATGGGGCAAAGTAGCAACGATGTGATTCCTACAACTATTCATCTCAGTTCTAGTATAAAAACACAGAAGGAATTACTACCTTCATTAATTCATTTAAAAAAAACGATTGATAAAAAATCTAGCCAACTCAATAAAATTTGTAAAACAGGTAGAACTCATTTGATGGATGCTATGCCTATCCGCTTGAGCCAAGAATTAGGAGCTTGGGGACAACAAATAAAAAATGGGATTTTAAGAATTCAGACTGTTTTACCTAGATTGAATCAATTAGCTCAAGGAGGCACCGCAGTCGGTAGTGGAATTAATACTCACCCAGATTTTGCTAAAAAATTTTGTAAGAGCTTGAGTGGTGAATTAAAATTAAGTTTTAAATCTAGCGAATCTTTTTTTGAGGCTTTGAGCTGCCAAGATACGATCGTAGAACTTTCTGGTGCTTTAAAAACTGTTGCTGTTTCTTTAATGAAAATTGCTAATGATTTGCGTTGGATGAATAGTGGTCCCCTTTCTGGGTTGGGAGAAATTGAGCTTACCGCTTTACAACCTGGAAGTAGCATTATGCCAGGCAAGGTGAACCCTGTAATCCCTGAATCTATAACAATGGTTGCAGCTCAGGTAATAGGAAACGATACCACTATCGTGGTGGCTGGACAAAGTGGCTCCTTCCAACTCAATGTTATGTTGCCTGTTATCGGCTACAATATTCTCCAAAGTATAGAATTATTAGCAAAAGGCTCTACCTCTTTAGCCGATAAAGCAATCAAAGATCTTAAAGTCCTAGAAGGCAATCTTAACCAATCGCTTGCAAAAAATCCTATATTAGTCACTGCTCTCAATCCTATTATAGGTTATGCTAAAGCTGCGAGTATTGCCAAAGAAGCCTACAAAACAAAACAACCTATTATAGATGTAGCCGAAAAAAACTGTGATATACCTAGAAAAAAACTAGAAATATTATTAAATCCTGTGAAATTAACAAAGGGAGGTATTCAAAAATAAAATTTATGAATAAATTTGATGAAATCAGCGAAGGTTCTTTCCAATTATCCCACAAATATGCTCTGGAAAACAAAAACACACAACTTACAGAACATCATCTATTACTCGGGTTTATTAATAATCCTTCCAGTACTTGCTCTAAACATCTACAACAAGAAAAAAAAATCCTAGAAGGAGTTATTGAAAATGAACCTAGTGCTGATTCAATTTCATTAGAAGATATAAAACCTTCTAAAAAACTTCATGAATGGATAACTCTGGCTTCTTCTCACGCAGTAGAATCTAAAAGACAGCAAATTAATGAATACGATTTTTTGAAATATTTCAAAAGATTTTTCCCTACTATCAAACTTGCATTAGATGAAACCGAAATAGAAGCAGAAAATACTCAGGCACCAGATTTTCTTACTAATCTTAACAAACTAGCAGAAAAAGGTAAATTAGATCCAGTTATTGGAAGATCTCAAGAAATTAGAAAAATCCAGGAGATACTTTGTCGTCGCAGAAAAAATAATCCTGTTTTAATCGGATCGCCCGGAGTAGGAAAAACAGCCATAGTAGATGGTTTAGCTGGTTTAATTGTAAGCGGGACTGTGCCCAATATCATCAGCAATAAAACTATCTATTCTCTAGACATAGGTAGTCTAATGGCTGGAACTAAATATAGAGGAGAATTTGAAGAAAAACTCAAAAGTATGCTTAAATTTTTAAAGCAACAGGGCAATAAGGCTATTCTTTTTATAGATGAGTTACACCTTTTAATAGGAGCTGGAAAAACAGATGGAGCTATAGATGCAGCTAATTTACTAAAACCTCCTTTAGCTAGGGGAGAAATATACTGTATCGGAAGTACAACCATTAGCGAATACAAAAAATATATTGAAACCGATGCAGCACTAGAAAGAAGATTTCATAAAATATTGGTAGAAGAACCTTCTGAAGAAGAATCTATTCAAATTATTTTAGGACTTAAAGAAAAATTTGAGGTTCACCATGGCATAGAAATCACAGATGAAGCTATAATAGCTGCTGTCCAGTATTCTACTAAATACATAACCGAGAGATTTCTACCTGATAAAGCCATTGATTTAATTGATGAAGCAGCGGCTGGTTTGAAGCTAAGTGCGGATTCTATGCCTCCTGAAATACAAGAAATGGAGATCTTGATAAGAAGTAAAAAAATACTACTTAAATCTCAGCCCAATAAAGTATTAGAAAAGGAAATACAAGAAATGGAATCTCGTTTTATAGTAGAAAAACAAGAATGGCAGAAAAAAAATATCCTTCTCAAAGAACTTGCTCAATATAAAAAAAAACTAGACGATTTGCAATTTCAATTTCAAAAAGCCGAACAAGAAGGAAATTTAACCCTTGCAGCCCAAATCAAACACGGTAAAATTCCTGAAATACAAGCAAAAATAAAATCTTTGGATGTTTCTTGGAAACTCAATAAGGATATTGTAGCAGAAGTCACTGCTAGAATTACTGGAATACCCAAAGAAAATATTTTAAGAACAAATTATGAAAATCTTGTCGGGCTAGAAAACTCTTTAAAGAAAAGAATTTTCGGTCAAGATAAAGCTATCAAGGAAATATCAGAAATTTTACTATCTTCTTATTTGGGTTTGTCGGATCCAAATAAACCTTTGGGAAGTTTCTTGCTTTTAGGTCCCAGTGGAGTAGGCAAAACAGAGACCGCTAAAGCTATAGCAGCCTGTCTATTTCATTCTGAAAAAAATGTTATCCGTATAGATCTAAGCGAATACAGCGAAATCCATTCCGTCGCAAAACTCATAGGATCTCCCCCCGGCTATATTGGGTATGAAAAAGGAGGCTTATTGACGGAAGCTATAAGAACAAAAAATTACTCGGTTGTTTTATTTGATGAAATTGAAAAGGCACATCCGAATTTTTCTGATATACTTTTACAAATACTAGATGAGGGACGTCTAGTAGATACCCAAGGAAATATCGCTAATTTTAAAAACACAATTATCTTTATTACTTCTAATCTCAATGATCATAAAAGTTATCTTAAACCTGAAGTTGTAGGTAGAATAGATAGTATTTTATATTACCAAACCTTGAAAATAGAAAACATGCAATCTCTTATTGACAAAGAATTGGTAAAACTCAACCAACGGCTAAATGAACAAAAAATTCAGGTAGAGCTCACAAATCCCTTAATACAAAAAATAATCAACGATGGATTTGATGAAAAATATGGAGCTAGACCATTAAAATCTATCTTTAATAGATATGTTACTTTGCCTATAGCGAAAAAAATCACCAGTAGCGATGAACAGATAAGCAACAATTACAAACTAGATGTTAAAGGAGAAGAAATTACCATTCAGCCTGCTTAATAAAATATTGTGGGCTAGTAGAATTAACTTACTAAGAAAATAATAAATAAGCATCACTCAAATTCTTCTAGCTTCGTATCTTCTTCCAATTCTTTCTTTATCTTTTCATTGTTATTTTTGTTGTGATATTTATCCCAATTGCGAAATTTTTTCTTTATATGTTTTGAATATGTTATATCTAAAAAAAACAAAATAATAATTGCAAAACAACAAAATAATAAAATCCAAGCAAAAAATAAAAAAGTGAATCTATTAGATTCCACCTTTGTTGTTGTTATCCAAAAAAGGAATATTATTGAAAAAAAAACTATACAGGCACTAATATATCTACTAACACCTCTTTTAATAAAAATAGTTCCATAAAAATTTTTTTTCTGAAAGCCACTGTCATTATAGAACTCTTCAAACCTTACCTGTTTTTCTTTATCTCTATATTCTACTTGCAAAGCTTTACCAATTCTATCAATGTTATGTTCTATCATAAATTGATAATAAATAAGACTAATAGCAAACGTAACTTCCGTTAAACTCCCCAAATCTAAAAAACTCATAAAGCCATAAAAAATATTCTTAAAAAAAAAGCACTCTTTTAAAAGAGTGCTTTTTTATTTCATTTTTAAATTAAAAAATCAATTCTGGATGATAAAGAAGCTATAATTCAGCATCAGCGCGACTAAATATTTTTTTAAAAACTTCGTCTATTCTTCCAGTAAAATCTTTATCATTAAAACAGGCTATTGCTTTTTTTTCTTTTTTATTTGGTTCAAAACGATAAGCTCTACTATCCACTGTAATAAAATGATTTTTTCTTTTTTTATCATATTCTGTAGCTATCTTGATTTCACATTTTCCCTTAGGAAATTCTTTGCAAAGTTTAATAAAAGCATTCTCCCTTATTTTTTTTCCTCCTTTTTCTGTATCTTGCAAAAGTATTTTTAATTTACTGTTGTTTTTTTTTAAAAATTCTCCAACATTTGCCAAAATAGCATCACTCTCATAAACATTTGCTAGCTGCCCAGAGAAAATATTTATCTGCTTTTTAGCGTGTAAAAAAAGATTTTCAATGACTACTTGAGCATGGGCTACACTGCCATTAGATACTATTTCTTTATCTTTGTTTTTCGCTTTTTCTCCTACAACTTCCTTATAACTCTCAAATATCTTATTTTCAAATTCCTCTAGTGCTGACATTGTAACCTCATTTGTTGATTTATAACAAAAATAAACTCTTACAGAGCATTTTATCTATTTCAATAAAAGAAATTTTCACTCTTACTTCTGTTTAGAAAGATAATCTGAAATTTGTTTTATTTCAGCGTCAGTCAAAGACAGAGTAAATGGCTTCATCACCACAGTCTGCCCATTAGCTCTAGCGTCAGATTTAATATCTTTCATTTGCTGCACAAGATAAGCAGAATTTTGCCCCGCTAAAGTAGGATAATTCGGTAACAATGCCTTTTTTCCTGCATCACCATGACAACTTATACAACCTTTAGTAGCATAAAGTTCCTTTCCACCTGCATAAACTGTAGAGGATGCTAATAAAAACAGTAGTAATAGACTGGCGATTGTTTTATTGATTTTCATTAACTTTAATAAAGTATGAGATAAGCGTTTGAATTTGCCAAATAGGACAAAACTAGCTGTGACGGCTAGCCAAATGGTTAGAACAGGTGTAAAAAAATTTCTGGTTCGCAGAAATATCGTAGAAGAGAAACACTACGAGGCTGTTGAATTAAGCAGTATAGTCGACGAACTTGAGAGCCTGATTCAACACAGTTTCTACAAAACTTAACGCGAACAAATGGACTGTAAAAGAGCCAGTGGCTCTTTTACAGTCCATACTTTGTTGAAACAATAAGCCTTTGCCAAACTAGAATGTCTAATTCAAAGCTCTATATCAGCATATTATTTCTATTCATTCGCACTAGAAGCGAATTTTCTTTCAATATCATCTCTTTGAGTAGATCTTCTTCTGGAGAAAGAAGCAAACGCAGAATCAGAAAAGCCTTTGCTCAAAGAAAACAAAAACTCATTAAGCACATTAGCCATACCAAGCATAGTTGTTCTCTTTCTCTTGATACTGGTAATATCAATGTCTAAAAGAAGTCCTGGTTGTAGCTGATAAGGATTAATAAGAGATTTGAATTCTCTATAAGAATCATAGATAAATCTAATTCTCTTCTCTAATGCAGATCTCACTTCCGTAATATGATAGCCATAGACTTTTTTAATTAACTGATCTATGAGCTTAAATTTCTTATCCATATTTTCTTTAGTAACTTCAAAAGTAGGATTATACTTTAAAACCTCTGTGTCCCTAGGTGTAACTAAAAGCACCTCATTCCAAAGTTGCTCATCTTCATTTTCTTCCTCATCGTCTCCTTTTGAGGCTGCCGATTTACTAAGATACTTCTGAGATAAAGTTTCCCAATCTTGATTGCCTTTTTGTTCTCTATCTCTTAAATACAATTTATAACAAATCTGATAGATCTCATCAACATTGCTTTCCAATTCTTTCAACTGCAAATTATAAGCTTTTCTAGCAGCTTCTATTTGCTCGTGATCTAAATAGACCATTCTAATTACATACCTTTCATCAGGTAGACGAGATTCTGTTTGATCTTCATATTCACGAATAACACACTCCCTAGCATTCTTGTAATTCTCTATAAACTGGTAACCCATCTTACTTGTATCTAAAATAGAGGTGAGCTTATTATTTGCTGTATTAAATCCACGGTTTCTAATATTCTCATTATCTATCACTTTTTTGATAGATTCTCTCAAAGCAAGCGGATCGTAGTTATCGTGTTCTATTTCTGCACCAACGCCTTCTATGGCATCTAAAAACTTTTTTGCCAGAAATTGGTAACACTTAGAATCTTCATCTTTGCCATCATCACTAGAAAAATAATTATCCAAAAGACGAAATTTTTCAAAAATCGCCTCTGAGGGATTCAATTCTTCTTTACCAGCATCTAATAAACTCATATTTAAAGATTTAATTTCTTTATCAACTAATTCATGAACATGATTAGAAATAACCTCTTTAATCAAAGTACTAGTGGCAACTTGATAATGGTAAATAGGACTGATCAACTCTGAATCTATAACATTGATAGAAAGTTTCACATCCTGCACCGTTTTGGGTTTTCTAACACTATCCTGAAAAGAACACTTTACAACTGCATAAGCATTTTCTCCACGGATAAAAGCGCCTACATCGGTTTTTTCCCTTAGAAGAGCATTAGTTGCAGTTTCAATTTCGTTCATTCCTCTTTGAATATGTCCGTGCAAATGCCCATACATATTAACAACCGATTTTTCTATCTCACCTGTATTAAATTTTTCTGTTCCCCCAATTTTATCAAGAATATCACAAATATCTCTGGGGGTGTATTTATTCAATATTTTATATTCTTCTTTATCTACTAAATCACGCACTTTCTTTCCCATTTCATCTTCCATAGTAACAAGATAGCGATTTAACATATTTTGAAATTCCTGATTGTAATAGTTGTGTAACTTAGATTTCACAGATCCCATTACATCTAATTTTTCTAATACTTCAGGTGGTAACTTAGCTTGAATATGGTTAAGCACTTTATCAACTTCTTCATCAATAATAAGCTGTGCTTCTTTATATTCATCGCGATTGTGACGGTTTAAACTGTTTCTAGAACCAACCGCGCTAGGTTTTTCAGGGTGAATAAAGTTCGGACCACGAACAACTACATTTCTAGCCATAATACTCTTTGAGATCTTTTAAATTAGACACTAGACACAGTCTATGCCTAATTCAAAGGTCGCTCTTTAATTTGGTTATTATTATAATTTAAAAATTCATTTAATGAAATATTTAGCTATACTAAATTTAGCCAAAGGTACTTTAAAAGGTGAACAGGAAATACTATTAAACTTACTCTTGAGACAAAATTCAATATCTTTCGGTTCAGAACCCTGCTCCCCACACAAACTGACGCTCAGATCTGGGCGAACAATTTTTCCAGAAGAAATAGCATGCAAAATCAAATCTTTAACTGGCTCTGATAAAAACATAAAAGGATTCTCAGAAATAACATCATACTGCGTATACGAAGAATAAAATGAATTAATATCATCCCTAGATATACCATGCGTTGTCTGCGTCAAATCATTTGTCCCAAAACTAAAAAAAGAGGCGTATTTAGCTAAATCAGAGGCCAACAAAGCCGCTGCAGGTACCTCTACCATAACCCCCACCTCATATTCAAAAGGCATTTCTTGTAAAGAATACTTATTCAGGACCTCTTTTGCAATACCTTTTAGCCCAGGAATTACAGTTCCTTCAATATCTCTGCCATTTAATAAAAATTTAAACTCTTCGGGAAATGAAATTAACGGGAACATAATTTTTAATTTAACAGGAGTTTTATCTTTTGAATCACTACACAATTCCACAGCAGCTTCAAACAAAGCAGCTTCTTGCATCTGATATATTTCTGGATAAGAAATTCCAAAACGACAGCCTCTATGTCCCAACATGGGGTTTGTTTCTTTTAATCGTTCAAACCCAGAATCTATATTAACCTTTCCTTCAACTTTATATTCTTTTAATAAAGCCTTAACATTATCAATTTCGTTTTGTTTTACAGGAATAAATTCGTGTAAAGGAGCATCCAACAGCCTCACTGTCAACACCTTCCCGTTTAAAATTTTCAGTAACTTGCGAAAATCTTCCTTTTGAAATTCTTTCAATTTCTCTAATACCTGTGCTCTAAGTTCTGAATCCTCGCTCACCAATAAAAGACGAAAATAATCCACTCTATCCTGCGCAAAAAACATATGCTCTGTGCGACAAAGTCCGATGCCTTCCGCGCCAAATTTTAAAGAAACTTCAGTATCTTTAGGAGTGTCAGCATTTGCTAAAATTGCAATATCCAAATTCTTTTCTTTTTTGATTTTGTTGATTTCATCAGAAACTATTTCCATTAACTCCAACAAACCATTTTCTTTGGGATCTGACACAATCAAATCCGCTTTTCCAAAATAGATGCGAGGACTCTCAAAAGAAGGAACAGAAAAAGAAATATAATCACCTTCTTTCACTACATTTCCATCAATCACAGCACTATCTTCTTTTATTTCTAAATCCTTATACAAAACCGCAGCTTTACCGAGAGATCTAGCTACTACAGGAGCGTGAGAAGCGTAACCTCCTTCGCTACAGATTACTCCATTACCTATCTCAATAGCCTGCACATCTCCCGCATAGGTTGCTGGCATGCAAAGAATAACATTGGTATCTTCTCCTCTAACTTTAGCATCACGATAGGCTTGCATAAGCTTTGCTGATGAAAAATAAACTTTACCAGTTGCAGCTCCAGCAGATCCTATCTCTCCTACATCAACAAATTTCATCTTCTTTGCTGAATTTTGATTTATTTCTGGATGCAGAAGAATCGCTATTTCTCCATAGGACACTTGCTTTAAAAGATATTCGGTAGTTATTGTTTTCGCATGATGAAGATCTAAAAGAATTTTCAAGCCAGCACTGACAGATTTTTCCGTTTCCGTAGATTGGTCAATAAGCCAAAACTTAGCCTCTTCAACAACGAACTTAACCCTCCTAATTTCCTTGAACTGCTGTTCTAATTTATCAGAAGCCTTTTCTATCTCAGTCAAATATTTCGCGTCAATATCAGAAATCGGTTGAGCATCAATCGGGGAAATATCAAAAGCATTTTTCACAAAGCTCCCTCTAATGATTTTTTCGCCTGTAATGGTATCTCTAGTTGAAATAACTCCACTCATAGAGTCTCCGATATAGTTTCCAAACATCATAGCTTGAACAACCAAAGCACAAGGTATATCAGTATTTAATTTATCGGCATAATATGTTTTGCGTAGACTCAAAAAAACCTGTTTCAATTGCTCATAAACATCCATAGGAAAATCAGCACTATATTTAGAAAGTAACGACTTACAACCTTCTTTAGAGGGCATTTTATTTATCTCTTCTATTTCTGCTGCAGATATTTTTTGTTTTTCAGTAAAGTTCGTCAGAAAATTAATAATGAGGTACCTGTACTCTTGATAAGCGAATTCTTCTGTGGTCTTTGTTACAAAGCCTTCAATAACCTCATCATTAAGCCCTAAATTATGGACGGAATGTTGTGTAGATAATTTCAGACTGGGAGAAAGAACTATTTTTAAAAGTAAGGAATTATCAGGAGAGGCGTAGGTCTTGTTTGTTATTTTTTCAATAACTTTAATGCCCGGTGTTATTTTTGAAATAAAATCTTTCTCAGCTAAAGACTTAAAAGCCTCCGCGTCAAAAACGCAAGCTGGGCTAATAGGTAGTTCAAGACTAGCCAACTGGTTTAAGAAGCAACCTCGGTCACCTAGTATTTCCGAGGTATTACTTTCTTTACAAAGATCATTTTGATTGAGGTTATAAATACGCATTTTATTAAAATAATCTTAAAGGTTGTCCCAGATCTTTCTTTAAAAACTGCCGAAATCTATTGCTCGCTCCTTCGTATAGATATTTTTGTAGCTTGGAGACAGAACGAAAATTTTCCCCAGCTAAGGAAAAAAAAATAACGTCACCGTGCTTGACTTTCCCCCATTTAAAGAGGGCATTGACATTTTTAATAACTTCATCATTGTGAAATAAAAGAACCTCCAAATCTGGATGAGCTAGAGTATAACTTTCTATAATGTTTTTCCATACCTCTACATTTCCATTGTGAAATAGCTCATTAGAAACCTGAACACTATACCTAGGGGACAACCTTCTATTCTTAGGTTTCTCTGGTTTTTCTGCTGATTCATCAGTAGATTTATCTAGTGCTTGAGCTATCCTCGCCTGTTGCGGAGAGGCAGCTCTTTTAACTTCCACACGTTCAGTAGGTTTACTCTTATCAACCTTTGCTGCTTGTAATGCTAAATCCGTTTTAACCTGCTTGATGGTTTTTATAACAGAATTTGTCCCAGTGTAATAGGGTTTGTCTGCCACTTTCTCGCCTTCTATTATTTTTTTCACATCTATTAAATAATCATTGATTTGCTCTTTTTTAATACTTTTTCTTGGCGTATTTGTATAAATAGATACAAACTCACTTGAAGCAAACTCTATGTTTTGCCATTCTTTTTTATTAGCCTGTGGATTCAGTACCAATATCTTCAACTGGGGGTGGTAATAAACAATCACAGTATTAAACTGATTCCACCTACACAATTTTGCAAATATTTCAGTCAAATTGGCTGTTTTTCTAACCACATTAAAAGACAAATACATATATTGAAACTTATCCACTAATATGGAACTCAGTAAATAAGAAATCTGATTAGAATCTATCCTGTCAGAAAAATTGTCCACAATATCAGCAAAATTACAACCTAAGGCAACATAACGACTCACAGCTCCTGTGGTTTTTACATGCCCTACACAGTTGTTAAAACCTCTTACTGTAGAAAAATCTAATTTAGAATTTAGCATTTTTACAAATCATAGATTTTAAGATGATTCACTAATCTCACTTTTCTCAACGTCATTAGTAGAATCATAAGAAATAAAATCTTTATATTCTCCAGTGGTATCTGTAGATCTTCTTCTTTGAAAATCTGCGAATGCCTGATCTTGAAATTCTCTAGAAATCCCATAAAAAAATTCGTTTAAAACATTGGATATGGATTTCATAGTAGTTTTTTTTCTCTTAACAGTGCTGATATTAATCTGCATGTTCAAACCAGGTTGACAGTGAAAGGGATTGTACATCTTATAAAACTCATTTAAACTTTCTTCTAAAGCATCCACCCTTTCTTCTACGTAAACTCTTTCTACAGGATAGATTCTCTGAAAAACAGATTCCATTTCTGTTCTTATCAACTCAAAGAGTTTAGTTGTTCTGTTAAAAGAATCTCTAAAAGTGGCATTCGCTTTTTCAATTTCCGTTTCATCTGGATGGATGAACAAAATTTCATCCCATATTTTTTCATTTTCTTCAAAATCATCCTCAGTGTCACTGGCTCCTAGGGAGGAAAAAATTCTAGCAAACAAGCCTTTTTTTCTTTTGCCTAAGTATTCCTGTTTGACATCGTCATAATCTATTCTATTAAAATCCCTCTTGGTTTCATTATAGATCTCCTTACAAACATCCCAGACCATTTTCGTTTGAATTTCAAAATCACTAAATGTCTGAACATAGGAAATACGAAATTCTCTTAGCTGTTCAGCATCTAAATACTTCATACTAATCTCATAATTTTCATCTGGTAAGTTTTCCTTATTCTCATCTTCATACTCCCTAATTAAAAGTTGTCTGGCATTTTTATTATTCTCAATAAATTGATAACCCATTCTAGAAGTATCTAAGATGGCGGTGATAGTATTCACTGCGGTATTAAAACCTCTGTTTCTAACAGAATCCGCATCCAACAATTTAACAATATTTTCTTTAACAGACAAAGGATCTGAATACAACTTACTCAACTCAGCTGGTATACCTTTAACAAGAGATACATATCCTTCACTCATCTCTTTTAATTCTGTTGCATGGCTAATCTGTTCACCTTTCTCTGTTTTTACCGACGAAAATAAATTCTCCACGGACTTAACCTTTTCAAAGAAAATATCGTGAGCCGAGAAGTCTTCCCCTCCTTTATCCACCACATCTACATTTTTTTTCTTCACATGGTTGTCCACATAGGTGAATATAGCGTCTGAGATAACATGCGACAAAATAGTATGGACTGGTCTTCGGTAGTGATAGATTGGACTAAACATATCCTCATCTAAAATATTAATAGCCAAAGAAATGTCTGTGACTGTTTCTGGTTTAATAAGGGAATCCTTAAAAACACATTTAATAATAGAATGAACATTTTCCCCACGAATAAAAGCGCCTATATCTACCTTTTGTCTAAGCAAGCTATTCGTTTCTTGTTCTAATTCAAACTGCCCTCTTTGTACGTGCCCTTGAAGATGGCCATAAATATTAACTACAGATTTTTCTACCTCTGTAGTATTAAATTTACCTTCTCCGCCGATTTGATTTAACAACTTAGGCACCTCACCAGGAGTATATTTATTCAACCCATGCTGTTCGGCACTATCTACAAAGTCCCTAAATTTCTTAGCCATCTCATCTTCCACTGTTGTAAGATAGCGGTTTGTCATGTTATGTAACCCCTGGTTAAAATAACTATGAAGCAATTCTTTTATAGAAGAGCTGATATGGAGTTTACTAAGAACTTCCGGAGGCAACTTTGAATTGATATGATTGAGAACCTTATCTACTTCTTCATCAACAACATATTTAGATTCTTTATACTCGTCTCTGGCGTTACGATTCAAACTATTTCTAGAGCCTACAGCACTAGCTTTCTCTGGATGTACAACATCCGGTCCATGAATTGTTGAACTAGTCATTTTTTGTTATGTTTGGTTAGTCAAAGTTAAATTCTACAACATCCTAGCCGAAAAAAATATTTCTGTCAAGAAAATAATAGAATCAGGTAAAAATAGTAAAAAAATTAATATTTCAAATTAGAGCTATGAATGTTTTCTAGCAAAAATGCAATACAAAAGAGCCAATGGTGCTATTATAGACCTTTGAATTTCGTCTATTTTGTACTTTCAGCAAATAAAATCCTCCTTAAAAATTCAAGCTTTCTCTATAGAATACCCTTTTAAAACAAAAAATTCAAGTTTTTTAAAAAAAATCAAAAATTTTTTCAAAAAACATTAAAATAGCAGTTTCTCACTACTTATTAAACCTCAATAAATCTTTAAGGATTTCGCTGATGCTTACCCCACTATTGAGGCTAGCCAAATGGTTAGAAAAGTGCAAAAAAAAAAATTTAACGCTTGCTCTGGCTAAACAGAACACAAATTCAAAAATCTACCTAGCAATAGCGCCTGTCACAGCCCCAGCCCCTAAAATATTCAGATCGTCCTCTTTAAACTCTAGCTTCAAGCCTAAAAAATAGTCTCTTTGTTTAGGATCCTTGTGAAATACATCGTGTACTCCAAAATTCAAGTATAATCCACCTGCCACGCGGTAGGAGCCCCCAAGCACCGATTGTGGAGGCAAGTCTTCGCGACCAAAATTCCAAGCCTCTGTATAAACTCTCAACCTATCTTTTAAACCAAAAAACTGCTCTACTCCAACTCCAAAAGTATCTTCAAAAATACCTATTTTAAATTGCGTGTCGTAAAACCTTTTTGCAATCTGTAACGAAAGCAGATAATCTTCTGTTTTTATTATTTCTTCGGTAGTGCTAGTTGCCACATTGCCACTAGCATCTGTGATAGTTTGGGTAGTAGTTTTATTTTCTATTTTCCCAAAAGGATGGTTTGTTAACTTAAACTGATAAAATCTATCCTTTTGGGTTCTAATTTTAACTCCAAAATTTGATTTAAGAACTCCTTGTTTTCCCAGATAATCTCCTTCAAAAGCCACATCATACTGCCACCGAGAAGCAGAGCCGAGAAGATTACCAATATCATCTAAAGCAACATTAAGTTTTTCAACAGTGTCGCTGTCGTTGATGAGTTGTCCCAAAGTTCCCTCGCCTTTATCAATTTTAGCCGTGATAGACTCAAGATTAGCAAGACTATCACCCAAATCACCTTTAGTCGCAATAGTTTTTAATTCTGCACTAAATACTTTAAGATTAGCAAGACTATCACCCAAATCACCTCTAGTCGCAATAGTTTTTAATTCTGCACTAAATACTTTAAGATTAGCAATAAGTTCTCTAATATCACCTTCATTTTTCTCAGCAATTCTTTTTAAAGAAAAACTAAGATCCGTCAAATTTTCAATAGCAGTCTCCAATCCTTTAGCGTTCTGTGTAGCAATAATCTCTCCATCTTGTAATTGAATGCTTGCTACACCTGTTGCAATTTCCACATATTTATCCCCCAGAATCCCTAAACTTTTAATAGTAGCAATAGAATCCACTGGAATCGCATAACCTGAAAAAACAAGTATAGAGACTTTAGCCTTTCTCTCATCCAAACTAATATTTTCTATACGACCTACTTTGATGCCGGCAATACGTACGGCAGTTTTTGGAGACAATCCAGCGGCATTATCAAAATAAGCATAAACTATATTCCCCTCACCCTGAAAATCTTTGAAACCAGTCACCTTAATAGAGCTGTAAATCACTAAACCCACCCCTGATATTATCAAAATACCTACTAAAGTTTCTGCTTTGATTTTTGCTAAAAAAGACCACATAATAATTAGATTTTGAAATCACCATCCAAAGACCCATGAATAAACTGCAACACTAAAGAATTTGTTGTATTTTTAAATTCTTCCACCGTGCCTTCCTCTAAAATTTTACCCTGATAAAGCATTGCCACTTTATCAGCAACACGGAAAGTAGACGTCATATCATGACTGATAATAATAAAAGTGCACTCCGTTTTTTCTTGAGTTTGTTTTACCAGCTCATCTATTACAGATGTTACTATAGGATCCAGCCCCGAAGTAGGCTCATCAAAAAGAACCACCTCAGGATCTAACGCAATAGCCCTTGCTAAAGCAGCCCTTTTTTGCATACCCCCTGAAAGTTCACTAGGCATTTTCTTAACATGCTCTTTCAAGCCCACTATTTCTAATTTTTCCATAGCTTTTTCTATAATATTTGCATTACTCATCTTGCTATGCTCACGAATGGGAAAAGCCACATTTTCCAAAACACTCATAGAATCAAACAAAGCCGAGCCCTGAAAAGAAATCCCAATGTTTTTCCTCACCTTTCTCCACTCCTTTTTGGAATACTTAGAAGTGTCCTTTTGATCAATCAGTACCTTTCCACTATCAGGAGCTAAAAAGCCAAGTATATGTTTTATCGTAACAGATTTTCCAGTGCCAGAACGACCTAATAAAACCGTTGTTTTTTTTTTAGGAAAGACAAGACTCATTCCCTGTAAAATTTTAAAATCCCCAAAAGATTTATAAACATTGACAAACTCTATCATTATTTCTATATTATAGATAAAATTCTTTAAAAAAACTATTAAATAAAATAGACCTTTTGAATTTGCGTTATGTGACGGCTAGGCAAGGCGAAAAAATTTTTTAGCTCGCTGGAATACTGAAGTATTTCAAGAGTTAAAAAATTTTTTCAACGCTGTATAGGCTAAACAGAACGCAAATTCAAAAGTCTATAAAATATTTAAAAAAACTATAACATAGATATGAGTATAACACAAATCAAACAAGCCTCGCTAATAACTGCTATAAAAACTCCTTATCAAAAAACAGGAGAAATAGATTTTGCAGCCTTTGATAAGCTAGTAGTGAGGCAAATCAAAGCAGGCACAGATGGGCTCGTAATCTGCGGAACTACTGGAGAGGGGCATTTGATGAGTTGGAAAGAAAATATTTCACTCATTCGTTATGCAGTAGAGTTTTTTGGTAAAGATTTGCTTATTATTGGCAATACAGGCAGCAACTCTACCAAAGAAGCAAAACAAGCCACCCAAGAAGCTACGGACAACGGTTGCCACGCCTGTCTACAGATCAATCCTTACTACGGAAAAACCAACGAAGCAGGTATTTTATTGCATTTAGAAACTTCGCTAAACATTGCCCCCTGTTTTATCTATAATGTTCCCAGTAGAACCGCCCAAGATATAACTCCAACTATTATAGAAAAACTACAAAAACACCCCAATTTTATAGGAGTCAAAGAATGTGCTGGCTGTGATAGAATTGACTACTACGAAAAAAAATCCATTGCCTGCTGGTCTGGAAACGACGACCAAGCGTTTGAATCCAGACACGCCCCAATAGTCAAAGCCAAAAAATCTAAAGACAGCAAATCTAAAGCCAGCAGATCACACGGAGTCATTTCTGTAACAGCCAATGTGATCCCCGCTCTTTTTCGGATTTTAATGGATGAAAACAACGAAGAACTACAGAAAAAAATTTTACCCTTTACTGTCTCGTTATTTATAGAGCCCAACCCCATCGTGCTCAATACGGTTTTAGCTATGATGGGTTTATGCAAACCAGTAAGCAGACTTCCCTATCTACCCTTAGAAATAGAAAAACAAGAAAAAATCATCACTGCCTTAGAAACACTAAAAGAATCTTGTCCAGAACTATCCGATTTAGAACAAATAAAAGTAATTCCACCAGAAAATTTTACCCTGCTATAGCAAAAAATCCCAAATAAAACCAAAAAACAGCCCCAAAAAGCCAATTTTAAAAATTCTTTTTTTTTTATTTGCTTTTAAATTTTTTTTCTGCTATATTTTGGCTAAACTAGGAAAATTTTAAAAAAAGATAAAAAGTTATGTTTTTTTTGTTTGCTTTTAATTTTTTTTCAGTTATATTTCTAATTTTAATCTCTTCTAATCTTTATTAAATATTATTATGCAAGAAGTAACAAAAAGAACGTTAAAAACACCTCTTAAAAATTGTGAGACAAAAGTAGCTCAGGCAGGTTTTCAACGGGCGAGTTTTCAACGGGCTAGCTTCCAATGGAATGGCGTTGTATTGCTAGGTGCGGTTTTGTTGAGTTTGTTATTTGTAGGTAATCTGCAAGCACAGAGCAGCGCTAGCACGAAACAGGGATTTTTTGCTGGTATTGTCTATCTACAAGGTTTCGGAGTAGATACCACAAAAACTAGCACAAGCTCTTCTACTAGCTATGGAGTAACCTATTCAAACGAAACCATTGGAATAGAAATTACTAAAATAAGATCGTCTCACAGTCCAGCAGTAATGGCTGGAATAAGCGCTTTAATGACCGCAACCTGTAAAGAAGGCAAAGCATCTGTTGATTCAAAGGGAACAGACTATTATTTTAGAAGTGATAGTTTCCAATCCTTTAATGAAGGCACAAAGTCGTCTAATGAAGGAACTACAGACTCTCCAGGTAACATATATAATGGTAAAGACGAAAAAACATCCGTTTGTTTTAGCTATTTTTTCGGTGATGATTCCTCCAACAGAACCACTATTAGTTTTTCTGCCTATGAGATAGCGACTCCAGATTCGCTTTCAAAATCCCCCGTCACTAGCACAGAGAGCGACGCACTCAACGGTGTCGGTCTGCAATTCGGCTGGCGAGGAGAAAAATGGAGAGCCTCTCTGACTCACTTTACTGGCAAGGGTGGAGCTAACGAGCTCGTCAATACAGTGGTGATGGCGGAGTATTTTTTTCACGAGGAGTTTTTTGCAGGAGGCGGTCTAGCGAGTATGAAGCTTACCAATGGCTCAACTAGCGCCTCGGCTACTAGTCCCGTGTTAACGGTAGGCTATAAGGAGAACTTAACTCCCAACCTATTCTTTAATATTAGCTTGACAAAGTATATCTCGGGTATTTCTCTAAACCGTACAGTTTCTGCTCCGATTCCCACTGGCAGAACTTTTAGCGAAACACAGTCCGGAGAAGGTGGTGATTCAGTCACGATAGGAACGCGTATTTGCAATATTTCGCCGTGTGGCACATATAATACATTAGGTCTGCTGTACCTCAGCGAGGAAAACGATAATAGAATACAAGCAACCCAAGTCGGCACAAGAGATGTGGAAATACAAGAAGTTGAAACTCCAGCAACGGAGAAGATAGAAGCCGAAATCAAAGCCCCCGTAGTCGTCAGCATTTCCCTGCTGTGGCGCTTTTAACAGAATTTAGAGGCACCGAGAAATCCACTAAAAAAGAAGTGAACTCTCGGTGCCCCTCAAAAAACTGATAACATTCTGCAGAGGCACCGAATCACCTAAATTCGGTGCCCCTCAAAAAACCACCTCCCCACCAAAACCCACTAAAAAAACAAAATTGCAGGGGACATTTTTTTAATTTTTTCCCTATAATCTTTTTATTTTTTAGAACTTGACTTTAATAGGACAATTTGCTAAAATAAAACAACCAAATAAAATAACCAAAATAAAAACCTTATAAAAGTAAAATGTTAAGAACAACTACAGCACAAAAATTTACTTCTACTAAAATCTACGATCTTTTGATTGGACTAGGTGCAGAAAAAAAGAAAGCAGAGATCGCTATTGGAGAGTTTGTAGAACTGGTCCCAAAAGCTTTGGCTTCTAGTACAACAGAAACTGGTTTGGATACCACTCTTCCTACGGACAAAGGGGATATCTGGAGATTGGAAGCCATCATTTCAGACAACAAAAGCGATACAGACATAAAACTGAAAGAAATTGAGGGAAAAATAATAGAAAGCAAAAGCGATACCGATTTGAAAATAGAAAAGATGAGAACAGAAGCAGAAAAAAACAAAAGCGAACTAAAAGAAACTATAGCAAAAATCGAAAGCAACCTAAAAGAAACTATAGCAAAAATCAAAAGCGATACAGACCTGAAATTTAAGGATATAGATTTAAAAATAGAAAGGATGAGAACAGAAGCAGAAAAAAATAAAAACTCTTTATTATTTTGGGGTGTGTCAGTCCAGTTAGCAGTTGGTGGGTTGGTTGTGACTATATTGCAATTTTTACAAAACTAAAAGTAAAATGTTAAGAACAACTACAGCACAAAACTTTACTTCTACTAAAATCTACGATCTTTTGATTGGACTAGGTGCAGAAAAAAAGAGCGCAGAGATTGCTATTGGAGAGTTTGTAGAACTGGTCCCAAAAGCTTTGGCTTCTAGTACAACAGAAACTGGTTTGGATACCACTCTTCCTACGGACAAAGGGGATATCTGGAGATTGGAATCCATCATTTCAGAGAACAAAAACGATACAGACATAAAACTGAAAGAAATTGAGGGAAAAATAATAGAAAGCAAAAGCGATACCGATTTGAAAATAGAAAAGATGAGAACAGAAGCAGAAAAAAACAAAAGCGACCTAAAAGAAACTATAGCAAAAATCAAAAGCGACCTTGAGTTAAAAATATCAGAAAGTAGAGTTCATATAATCAAATGGGTTATTGCGACTACTCTAACCAGTACGGGTATATTGATTGTTATAATATTTGGATTGTTACAATTCTTAAAAGTGGTAGCATAAACATAAAATACCTCCCCGTCAAAACCCACCTAAAAACTGCGTCCCCCTCAAAACCCACTAAAAAACAAAATTGCAGGGGACATTTTTTTAATTTTTTCCCTATAATCTTTTTATTTTTTTGGGCTTGACTTTAGTAGAATAGTTTGCTAAAATAAAACAACCAAATAAAATAACCAAAATAAAAACCTTATAAAAGTAAAATGTTAAGAACAGCTACAGCACAAAAATTTACTTCTACTAAAATCTACGATCTTTTGATTGGACTAGGTGCAGA
Source organism: bacterium (assembly GCA_965216635.1). GTDB lineage: Bacteria > SAR324 > SAR324 > XYD2-FULL-50-16. Next base: position 191,463 of record OZ244188.1, on the reverse strand, counting down.
AAAAAAGAGCGCAGAGATTGCTATTGGAGAGTTTGTAGAACTGGTCCCAAAAGCTTTGGCTTCTAGTACAACAGAAACTGGTTTGGATACCACTCTTCCTACGGACAAAGGGGATATCTGGAGATTGGAATCCATCATTTCAGAGAACAAAAACGATACAGACATAAAACTGAAAGAAATTGAGGGAAAAATAATAGAAAGCAAAAGCGATACCGATTTGAAAATAGAAAAAATGAGAACAGAAGCAGAAAAAAACAAAAGCGAACTAAAAGAAACTATAGCAAAAATCAAAAGCGATACAGACCTGAAATTTAAGGATATAGATTTAAAAATAGAAAGGATGAGAACAGAAGCAGAAAAAAATAAAAACTCTTTATTATTTTGGGGTGTGTCAGTCCAGTTAGCAGTTGGTGGGTTGGTTGTGACTATACTGCAATTTTTACAAAACTAAAAATAAAATGTTAAGAACAACTACAGCACAAAAATTTACTTCTACTAAAATCTACGATCTTTTGATTGGACTAGGTGCAGAAAAAAAGAGCGCAGAGATTGCTATTGGAGAGTTTGTAGAACTGGTCCCAAAAGCTTTGGCTTCTAGTACAACAGAAACTGGTTTGGATACCACTCTTCCTACGGACAAAGGCGATATCTGGAGATTGGAATCCATCATTTCAGAGAACAAAAACGACTTGATAAGAATAATAGCAGACAACAAAAACGATACCGATTTGAAAATAGAAAAGATGAGAACAGAAGCAGAAAAAAACAAAAGCGACCTAAAAGAAACTATAGCAAAAATCAAAAGCGATACAGACCTGAAATTTAAGGATATAGATTTAAAAATAGAAAGGATGAGAACAGAAGCAGAAAAAAATAAAAACTCTTTATTATTTTGGGGTGTGTCAGTCCAGTTAGCAGTTGGTGGGTTGGTTGTGACTATACTGCAATTTTTACAAAACTAAAAATAAAATGTTAAGAACAACTACAGCACAAAAATTTACTTCTACTAAAATCTACGATCTTTTGATTGGACTAGGTGCAGAAAAAAAGAGCGCAGAGATTGCTATTGGAGAGTTTGTAGAACTGGTCCCAAAAGCTTTGGCTTCTAGTACAACAGAAACTGGTTTGGATACCACTCTTCCTACGGACAAAGGCGATATCTGGAGATTGGAATCCATCATTTCAGAGAACAAAAACGATACAGACATAAAACTGAAAGAAATTGAGGGAAAAATAATAGAAAGCAAAAGCGATACCGATTTGAAAATAGAAAAGATGAGAACAGAAGCAGAAAAAAACAAAAGCGAACTAAAAGAAACTATAGCAAAAATCAAAAGCGATACAGACCTGAAATTTAAGGATATAGATTTAAAAATAGAAAGGATGAGAACAGAAGCAGAAAAAAATAAAAACTCTTTATTATTTTGGGGTGTGTCAGTCCAGTTAGCAGTTGGTGGGTTGGTTGTGACTATATTGCAATTTTTACAAAACTAAAAATAAAATGTTAAGAACAACTACAGCACAAAAATTTACTTCTACTAAAATCTACGATCTTTTGATTGGACTAGGTGCGGAGAAAAAGAGCGCAGAGATTGCTATTGGAGAGTTTGTAGAACTGGTCCCAAAAGCTTTGGCTTCTAGTACAACAGAAACTGGTTTGGATACCACTCTTCCTACGGACAAAGGCGATATCTGGAGATTGGAATCCATCATTTCAGAGAACAAAAACGACTTGATAAGAATAATAGCAGACAACAAAAACGATACCGATTTGAAAATAGAAAAGATGAGAACAGAAGCAGAAAAAAACAAAAGCGACCTAAAAGAAACTATAGCAAAAATCAAAAGCGATACAGACCTGAAATTTAAGGATATAGATTTAAAAATAGAAAGGATGAGAACAGAAGCAGAAAAAAATAAAAACTCTTTATTATTTTGGGGTGTGTCAGTCCAGTTAGCAGTTGGTGGGTTGGTTGTGACTATACTGCAATTTTTACAAAACTAAAAATAAAATGTTAAGAACAACTACAGCACAAAAATTTACTTCTACTAAAATCTACGATCTTTTGATTGGACTAGGTGCAGAAAAAAAGAGCGCAGAGATTGCTATTGGAGAGTTTGTAGAACTGGTCCCAAAAGCTTTGGCTTCTAGTACAACAGAAACGGGTTTGGATACCACTCTTCCTACGGACAAAGGCGATATCTGGAGATTGGAATCCATCATTTCAGAGAACAAAAACGACTTGATAAGAATAATAGCAGACAACAAAAACGATACAGAAAAAATAATAACAAAAAACAGAAACGACCTAGAAAAAATAATAACAAAAAACAGAAACGACCTAGAAAAAATAATAACAGACAATAAAAATGATACAGACCTAAAACTGAAAGATATTGAGAGTAAAATCGTAGAAACCAAAAGCAACCTAAAAGAAACTATAGCAAAAATCAAAAGCGACCTTGAGTTAAAAATATCAGAAAGTAGAGTTCATATAATCAAATGGGTTATTGCGACTACTCTAACCAGCACGGGTATATTGATTGTTATAATATTTGGATTGTTACAATTTTTAAAAGTGGCAGCATAAACATAAAATACCTCCGCGTCAAAACCCATCAAAAAACCGTATCCCCACCAAAAACCACCTAAAAACTGCATCCCCTCCCACAAATAAAATCAGGCATTGGAAGGCTAGGCAAGACAAAAAAAATTCAACGCTGCATAGGCTACACTAGATAAGCAAATTCAAAAATCTATAAATAGAATGTCTAATTCAGCAAATTACAGTTAGCTTTGTAGGGAAGTAATAGCTACAAGATTAACAATTTCGTTGATACTACAGCCGCGAGAAAGATCATTCACTGGAGCTGCCATTCCCTGCAGAATGGGTCCTATAACTTGAGCTTTTCCCAGCCTTTGGATAATTTTATACCCAATATTACCAGAATTTAAGTCTGGAAAAATCAAAACATTCGCATATCCTGCGACAGAACTTTGCGGTGCTTTGCTTTGGGCTACCTCTTCTATCAAGGCTGCATCTAACTGCATTTCTCCGTCTATCTCCAAAGAAGGGGCTAGTTTTTTTGCTATTTTTGTAGCTTCATTCACTTTTTCTACCATTTTGTGTGTTGCACTACCTTTTGTAGAAAAACTAAGCATCGCCACTTTGGGTTCTAGCTGGGTAAGTTTTTCCATAGTAGAGGCAGAATTAATCGCAATCTCTGCGAGTTGTTGGGGGCTAGGGTTAGGATTTACAGCACAATCTGCTAAACCTAAAATAGGGCTGAGACTATTATTTGCCTCTGATTGATTATGGGGCAAGACTGCTAAAAAAAAACCTGAAACTAAACTGCTGTTTTGCTCGGAGGAGAAGGGAAATTTAATATAACTCAAAGCAGCTCGCAGAACATCTGCAGTGGGATGGATAGCACCTGCTACCATACCATCCGCTGCCCCGCTTTTTACCATTAAGCAACCATAATATAGTGGATTTTCTAATTGCTTCAGCGCCTCGCATTTTAAGAGAGTTTTTTTTTGAGTATAGGCTTTTCTGATTTCTAGCATCAAATCAGCGTAATTTTCTTTGTTTTCTGCTAAAGAAACAAACTTTATAGCGCTACTATCTAATCCAAGTTTTTGAAATTTTTGCTTTAAATTTTCTGCTTCTCCTAAAAGCAAAACTTCCGCAATATTTTTTTGTTGAATTATGTGAGCGGCTTTTAAAATCCTTTCATCGCTTGTTTCAGGTAACACAATCCTTTTGCTTGTGCCTTGTGCAGCTTTGTGAATCTGTTGGATGAAATCCATTTTTTTTATTGGGGAGATAATTGAAGAGTTTAAAAAAATAAACCTACTTCCAACACCACGCAGCCTTTCCTCTCAATTCTCCAATAAAGATTTTATCTGTAGCGTAATTAGCAGAATCTGCCCCAATAGTATTATAAAGTGCTGCTGGAAGCGCTGTATAAAATTCCTCCATGAAGTTGTCTTTAATATTCATCTCCGAAGCGAGACTTTCCATTACTCTTCTAGCTGTCTTCTCAGAATCAATCACAAAGGTTGCCTTTGCAATTTTTTCGCAAGAAGTAGATATTTTATGAAGTATTTTTTCTAAATCTGTGTTTTCGCTGTCTCTATTTTTGAGTGCGTATCTTACAATGTATTTTGCCATAATTGGTATTCGTTGGTTGTTAAAAATGTTAAAAATTACAACTTGTAGCTGATTATTGCAAAATTCAGGCAAAATCTACAAAAAAAACTCCAATAACTAGCACTAGAATAATGCCTTTATTGTTACTGGCAACCTAAATAATTGGCAACCTAAATAATTGGCACCAGAATAACTAACGACGGAGCATAAAACCTTTCTCTTCAAAAGAAGCTACTATGGAATCTTGTATTTTGGTTAAACGCTCGCTATCCACAGTTTGCTCTTTAGAACGAAAAGTCATAGCTAAGGTAACAGATTTTTTATCAGGCTGTTCGGGTAGAAAATAATCGTATTGAAATTCTATTTTTTCTAGTATTTCAATTTTTTTTGCGATCACTTCCAATTCAGAGAAATAAGTGCGGATAGGCACAACCAAAGATATTTCAAATTTCGCGGGTGGATACTTATTTGGTTCTACAAACATATTCTGTGAGCTTCTTTTCACTCTTTGAAAGACTAAATCAAAATTCAATTCTATAAAAACTGCATTCCCATCCCAACCGAGCTGCTTTCTTTTAAGGGGAGTAAAAGAAAAAATTCTACCTATTTTTTGCGAATAGTTTTTATTTAAATAGTTTTTTGGCTCAATTAAAATTTCTGCGTTAGCGTAAGGGTGAAAATCACTTTCTGCCTTTAGATTTGTCTGTTCTGCCTTTAGTGGTTTTTGGGCTAGCGGTTTTAGAACACAAGATTTTTGCAATAGTTTGGCAAGCCAAATAAAAAGGTCTGTTTTTACTGATTCAAAAAGTTCACCAAGGCTAATCTTTTCATCGTAAGCAGCCCAAAAAAATATATTTTCTTCTTGTGGTTGCCGAGTGGATGAAATAGCGTCATCCCAAGTATAAATCCTACCCAATTCAAAAAAACGAAAATGAGAATATTCCTTCGTATTCAAAGAAACTGCGTCACAGACTTGAGGCAATAAACTTAATCTCATTCTAGTTTCTTCTTCTGATGTCGGATTGATAAGCATCTTACCTTGTTTTAAATTAGGAATACTCCACTCCTTTTCTCTCTCTTCACTACTCAAAGGATAACTAAAGGTTTCAAAATACCCCCTATCCACTAAAATTTGTTTTGCTTTTCTTTCCAGTTTTCTTTGTTGGTTTATTTCTGGATGCAAAACTGGAAAGACTGGTGCTTCTGCCTTAATTTTATCGTATCCGTAAAATCTCCCTATTTCTTCAATTAAATCTTCTGCAATAGCAACATCCCTAGTCGCTCTCCAGCTAGGCACTTTGACTCGCCATCTTTCGTTTTTTTCTTCAATCTTAAAACCCAGTCCTAAAAGAATTTCTTTCATTTTTTCTTTGGGCACACTTACTCCTAAAATTCTATCGCAATCTTTCGGTTGAAATTCTATTGTTTGCTCTTGAGGTTGGGGGGTAATTTCAGGTGAGGCTATATCTATCAATTCTCCTTTTATTTCTAAATTGGGATTAGAAATTTTTAAAATTTCTACTGCTTTATAAATTCCCAAAGAAGTAAGTGTTGGGTCTAATGATTTTTCAAACCTTTGACTAGCATCGGTGCGCTGTTTCGTTCTCGCTGCAGTTTTACGGATAGTGCTTGCATCCCAGCAAGCAGCCTCTAGCAAAGTATTTTTGGTGTTTTCTTGAATGCCACTATTTAAACCACCCATAACCCCCGCTAAAGAAACAGGTTTTTTGCCATCGGAAATGCAAATATCTTCCTCGCATAATTCTATTTCTTTTTCTTTTAGAGTAGTCAGCTTTTCTTTGGCTTTGGCTTTGCGAACTACTAGCTGGGAGGAACTCAACCGCTCTTTATCAAAAATATGCATCGGCTGTCCTAAATCCAGCATCACATAGTTTGTAACATCTACAAGATTACTAATTGCTCGCAAACCTACTCTATGCAGACGAAATTTTAGCCAATCGGGACTGGGGCATATCTGTAAGCCTTCTATATCTAAAGCAGAAAATCTTGGAACTAAATCTTTGCATTCTACAGAAATGGAAAAATTGCTTTTCGTCTTGCCTTTTATATTTTGAGTTGGTGAAAATTCCTTAAAAGACACCCCAAACAAAACCGAAAGCTCCCTCGCAAAGCCATAATGCCCCCAAAGATCAGGTCGGTGATTGATAGACTTATTATCCAAATCCAAAATTGTATCTAATTGATCGGGATAAATTTCTGCTAATGGCTTTCCTAATTTTTCTTTTTTATCCAAAAGCATCAATCCGCTATGATCCTCTCCAAAGCCTATTTCATCTTCCGCACAAAGCACACCGCAACTCTCAACCCCTCTGATTTTTGCTTTTTTCACCGTAAAATCTATGAGAGCAGTGCCTAAAGGAGCGTAAGGCACTTTGTCGCCTACAGAAAAATTTTTTGCTCCGCAGACCACCTCAAACATTTCTTTGCCTGTGCTTACTTTCACCAAAGTCAATCTATCTGCATTAGGGTGCGGATTAATTTCCAAAACTTCACTTACTACAATTTTTTTTAAGCAATCTCCAACAACCACGCAACTTTCCATTTCACAAACACTAAGAGACACCTTGCTTAGTAGTTCTTCAGCGGTAATTTCTGGTAAAGTAACATAGTCTTTTAACCAGTTTAAAGATAATTTCATAGTTATGCAGTTTTAAGTTATGCAGATTCAAATTATAAGTGTTTGCCTATTTTTATATTAGTCGTTGTTTTTTCTTTCTTATCATAACGAAAAAAACAACGATATTCTTTTCTTGTGATGTAAAACTCCCAAATATTGCTTGATTTTGGTTCAGTTTTTTTGGTGTTTAGAGAGGGGTATAAAAGTCCTTCCTTTAGAAGAAAATTGACTTTTCTATCAAAAATTTTTTTTACTTGAGAATAATTCTTTTGCAATTCTTTTTTAGAATTTTTTTCAAAATCTGGTTCATAGATCACCTGAATAACCTGCATAGATTTTAATCGTCCATCAGATTTTCTAAAGATAAAATAGCGTCCAAATGAGCCAGCTCTTTATCTATAATTTTACCGGGTTTGTTGTTGTTTTCTGACATAGTAATACCGTAACTATCCAAAGAATGAGTATAGTTTTGTAATTGTGCTGCGGAGAGATTTTTGTATTTATCCAAAACTCGTAACAAAAAATTTTTCTTATTCTCGTCAATTTCAAAATCTCTATTGACTAGCGGAAGATAATCAATTTTACCTATATCTGCTTTTGTATTTTGCACAATCAATTTTTCTTTTTTCATCCCTTGGAATAATTCTTTGTAATCCTGAATCACGGGACCCATGGGTAAAGCTACAAAATTAGTTTTTGTTAGCTTTTTATGTTTACTAAAATCACCATCAAAATGATCAAAAATATAAGTGAACTCCAACAAAAAAGCTAATTTGTTAAGCTTTTTTACTCCCATATTAGGCTTGCAGTTATTCAAAATAAAAAGCACCAAATTTTTAATATCCATTTTGTTTTTTAATAATTTTCTAAAACTATAGCCCATTCAAAGATTTTTTCAATCTAAAGTTTGAAAGAAATCTTTGCATTAGTTATGATGGCTTTGAGCTCCTTGAGAAAGCTCTATATCCAATTTATCTAAAAATTCTTGCGTATTGAGATAATCGCTTCTTTGTGTCTTGTCGCCTTTAATGTTAACAGCCAAATCTTTTGTCATAAAACCTGCTTCTACTGTGGCTATACAAACTTTCTCCAACTGCACAGCAAAATCCACTAAAGGTTGATTGGAATCCAGTTTGCCTCTATGAATAAGCCCTCTCGTCCAAGCAAAAATACTTGCGATAGGGTTTGTGCTAGTCTCTTCTCCTTTTTGGTGCAAGCGAAAATGGCGGGTGACCGTGCCGTGAGCAGCTTCTGATTCCATAGTTTTGCCATCGGATGCCAATAATACCGAAGTCATCAAGCCTAAAGAACCAAAACCTTGCGCCACAGTATCAGATTGCACATCCCCGTCGTAATTTTTACAAGCCCAAACAAAACCTCCAGACCATTTGAGAGCGGCAGCTACCATATCATCAATCAAACGATGTTCGTAGGTAATGCCTGCTTTTTCAAAAAGTTCTTTAAATTCTGCTTCAAAAATTTCACTAAAAATGTTTTTAAAATAACCGTCGTAAATATTGAGAATAGTGTTTTTAGTAGAAAAATAGACGGGCCATTTTTTCTGCAGTCCATAGCTGAGAGAAGCTCTAGCAAAACCTTGAATTGAATCTTTGAGGTTAGACATTCCCATTGCTACTCCTTCGGAAGGAAAATCAAAAATTTCTCTGGTCAGAGTTTTGGAGCCATCGGCTGGAGTAAATACTAAACTTAAACTTCCTTTACCCGGTATTAACATACTTTTTGCTCTATACTGATCTCCAAAAGCATGTCTTCCAATCACTATTGGTTTTGTCCAGTTAGAAACTAGACGGGGGATATTTTTACAAATAATAGGTTCACGAAATACTGTGCCTCCAATAGTATTTCTAATTGTCCCATTAGGACTATTCCATTTTTTTTTTAAGCCAAACTCTTTTATTCTCGCTTCATCAGGTGTGATCGTGGCACACTTAATACCTACATTGTATTTTTTAATTGCTTCTGCTGCTGCGAGAGTGACTTTATCTTCAGTAGCATCTCTGTTTTGGATTCCCAAATCAAAATATTCAATCGGCAAATCCAAGTAAGGTAAAATCAGTTTGTCCTTAATGAATTTCCAAATGACACGGGTCATTTCATCGCCGTCTAATTCTACAATGGGATTATCTACTTTTATTTTTTTCATATTAAAATAACTTAAACTAATACCACTAAACGAATAACTACTAATTGTCAATAAAAAAATAATAACATATTTGATTTTTTTATTTTAGATATAACCTAATTCTTCAATTTTTTTTACAATAGATAGAGTGCTTTTTTCAACAGAATCTACTGTTGTAGTTACTACTATATCAGGATTTCGGGGCTCTTCATAAGGATCATCTACACCGGTAAAATTTTTGGTTAGCTTTTTACTAGCCCGCAAATAAAATCCTTTTACATCACGTTCTGCACAAACTGAAAAAGGTGTATTCACATAAACCTCAATATAACCCCCGACTTCTGAAATCAACTTACGATTGAAAAGACGATCTTCTGCATAAGGAGCAATGGGAGCACAAATAGCAACACCGTTGTTTTTTGTGATTTCACTAGCAACAAAACCTATACGCCGTATATTAATAGAACGATGTTCTTTAGAAAATCCTAATTCACTGGAAAGGTTACTGCGGACAATATCTCCATCTAGTAGCGTAATGCCACGATAGGTTTTTTCTCTAATCTTTACGATTAAGGCTTGAGCGAGTGTAGACTTACCTGATCCAGAAAGCCCTGTAAAAAAAACAGTAAAACCTCTTTTTTTCAATGGAGGATAAGATTCTTGTAGTTGTTTTGCTACTTCTGAATAAGTGAACCATTCTGGAATTTGTTCTCCTTCTTCTTGCATCTTTCTCATTTTAGTCCCTGAAATAAACTTTGTTTCTTCGGTAAAATCTTTTTGAAAAATATATTTTTTTTGTGAAGGAGAATAACCTATTTTTTCTATAGCTATCATTTTAATACCTAATTCTTTTTCGTGCTTTTGGAATAATTCTTGTGCTTCGTATTCCTCATAAAATGGTTTTCCTTGTTTATCTACACCTGGTCCTGCGTGGTCTCTACCTATAATAAAGTGATTACAGCCATAATTTTTACGAATTAAACCGTGCCAAATTGCTTCGCGAGGTCCTGCCATCCTCATAGCGAGAGGCAATAGTGCTAATTTTGCACTGTCCTTAGGGTAGTATTTCAAAATTTCTAAGTAGCATTTCACTCTCGTGTAATAGTCTATATCACCGGGTTTTGTGACTCCTACGACAGGGTGTAGTAATAGTTTTGCATTACTTTTTTGCATTGCATACTGTGTCAATTCTACATGTGCTCTGTGCATTGGGTTGCGAGTCTGAAAGGCTACTATCTGCTCCCATTTTTGCTCCTTGAAGAAGGCTTTTAAAGTCTCTGGGGTATATCTTAATGCTTTATAATCAGGGTATTGAGGTAGGCTAATTTTTTGAATTTCTCCACTAATATAAAAAGGATTTGTAGAACTCATCAGATAATCTACTCCAGGGTGTGTTTGATCACAAGTTCCATAAACTGCTTGAGCTTCTTTTTCAAAATCAGGTTTCCATATTTCAGAAATGGTTAAAATAGCTAACGGAGTCATATCCGATGTTCGTAAAGCAATTTTTTCTCCTACAGAAAGCGGTTCAATAAATTTTTCAGAAACATCTAAGGTAACAGGGATAGGCATAAGTGAGTTATCTGCCATTCGCATTTTAGCTAATACAGATTCGTAATCTTTTTGCCCTAAAAAACTATTCATAGGTGCAAAACTACCGCTAAGAAGTAATTCAAGGTCGCATAATTGACGACTATTCAACACCCAAAAAGGAACAAAAGCAGCTTCTTGGATCAGTTTTTTTTTTTCGTTTGTTTGCATTGTTTGATGATAAAAAAAAGCCAATTAAGACGTAACAGGATGAAGTCTATACTATAATGAATATCTCTAAAGAGATTACTGGAGGGCGTCATATCTAACGCAAAACTTTCACAGATTCAATAACTACTGGTGTTTGTGGGACATCGGTTGGAAAAAAGCCAGCAGCACCTGTTGGAATAAGTCTGATTTTATCTACAACATCCATACCCTCTATAACCTTTCCAAAAACTGCGTAACCCGCATTAGAAGAGCTATAGTTTAAAAAATCATTATCTACAACATTAATAAAAAACTGCGATGTTGCTGAATGAGGATCATTTGTTCTTGCCATTGCAATAGTGCCTCTATCGTTTTTTAAACCAGCTTGGAATCCCTGACGAGATTCGTTTTCTATGGCATCAAGTGTTGGTTTTTCTTTAAAATCTTGAGTATAACCACCACCCTGAATCATAAAATTTCCAATCACACGATGAAAAATAGTGCCATCATAAAAATTAGATCCTACATATTTCAAAAAATTTTCTGCAGTAACAGGAGTTAATTTAGAGTTGAGTTCTAAAACAATTATACCTTGATTGGTTTTTATTTCCACTTTAGGAAATTCGTCAGCCATAGCCTCGTTGGCAGCTAAAAGAGAGAATAAAATTGACATACTGATTATAAATTTTTTCATTGTATTATAGACTTTTGAATTTGCTTATCTAGTTTAGCCGTCACAGAACACAAATTCAAAGGTCTATATTATTAGTAAAAGGTTATACTACTACAAAAACATAATTAAAGCAAAAACTTTAGGAAGAATGATATACTGCTAATTTACAAAATTTGGTTCTAAGAATATTTGTATAACTTCCTTTTTAGGAATGTTTATCTCAACTCATTTTTTCTTAAAAAGAAATTTTAATACCAAACACTACTAATGATACTTTTTCTTTTTTATCGCTAGAATTTTCTATTTTTCTTTCTTCTGTTTTATAAGTCAAAGTATAACCAACGCTATCCGCTGGAAAATGCTCAAAACCTAGAGCTAAAAAAGATTCTTTGGCTTTGCTTTCATAATCCAAACGGCTATCCAAAAATAGAAAAATTCTATGAGGCAATTTGTATTTTATACCTCCTCCAATAGTATAGTTATCCAAATAAATATTGTAAATTATATTGTGAGGGGAAATATTGCCACTTGCCACTGCAAAAAAAGATAGCCTTCTTAATTTTTTTCTTTCATCTTTCTTATTTGTATCTTCTGAAGGATCACTTCTTGATGATTCATTTTTTTGAAAGAGGGTTCGCACGCCCAGTGCGAGTCTAAAAGGAGATTGGAGGTCATCTCTTTGAAAAATACCCGCTTTAATACCCACAAAACTTTGATAAAGGCTAGAGTTTCTGGTTTGCAAATTCGTAGAAAACTCAAAAAGAGAATTACCAAAAAGATAACGATAAGATTCACCTTGAATTTTTACGAATCGCAAATCTTCTATAGCAAAATTGATTTCTAGGCTGTGGGTTCTTACTGGAAAATAAGCGGTAGGTAAATAAAAAGACCAAGAATTTCCATTTTCTGCAACAGGTTCTGATTGGTTTATAAAATTATCTATTGCCTTAGTGGGTTGTTCAAAAAACTCTTCTAAATTTTGTTGGGCTAGGAGACCGCCTAGATTATTTTCTGAAGAAACCAATAGATTAGGCAGAATTTTCGGTTCAGAATTCTGGGACTGCTTATAAAACTGTGTTTTAAGGAAAGACTGCGTTGTTATTCCTATTTGGTGAGTATTTTTCCCAAAAATTCTATATTCGGCAACCACAATATTACCTTTTTCTTGCAAAGCTGTATGAACTAAAATATTCGTTTTTGTCTTTGAAAAAAATTGTTGCAACAAACTTTTATCCTTTCTCAATGTATCCAGACTAATAGAATGGTTTTTAAAAAATTGCTGCGTTTGTATAGGACTAGCAACTCGGTAGTTGGCTGCTAAATTTGTAGCAATAGCTTTTTTTAGTCTGATTTTATCTATATTTTCATTTCTGATTTTAGAATCAAAAATAATAGATAGGTAGGCTTGTTTCTTTTCAAGATTAGATTGTAAAATACTCTGGTCTAATTCATAATATAGCCTACTAGAAGCTAGCGTAGAATGAATACTCAAAGTAAAAAAAATAAGAGCCCCAAAAAGAAAATATATTTTTTTCATCATTTAGTTCAAGTTAACAATAAACTACCTATTAAGCAAAAAAAATTCCATTCTTTTCTTAAATAAAAGATAAATTAAATAATTTCTAGAGATTATATTAAAAAGTTTGACAAAAGTTTTAAAAAATTCTAATCTCATTAGTATATTAACTATTTATATTATGTATGCAATCGTAAAAATTTCAGGCAAGCAATGGAAAGTAAAACCTCAAAATCGTATTTCTGTAGATAAGCTACCCTACAAAAAAGACGAAACTTTTCCTTTGGATCAAGTCCTTTTACTAAGACAAGAAAGCAAAGTGATTTTAGGTACTCCTTTTGTAGCTAAGGCTGTGGTGCAAGCAAAAGTATTAGAGCAAGGTAGAGATAAAAAAATTGTTGTTTTTAAAAAGAAAAGAAGAAAAGGTTATAAAAAAAAACAAGGGCATCGGCAATATAAGACCACTCTTTTAATTGAAAAAATTTTGGTGAACGGCAAGGATCTATTGGAAGATGATAAAACCACAAAAGTTGTAAAACCATCCCATAGAAAAAAAAAACAAGCAGCAGAGCAAGCAAAAACGGCTAAAGTAACTAAAGTAGTCAAAACAGATTCTGCTAAAACAGCGGGTGCGACAAAACCAACTAGTAAAAAATCAAGCGATTCTAAACCAACTAGTAAAAAATCAAGCGATTCTAAACCAACTAGTCCAAAACCTAAAGAATCAAAATAATTTATTCATAAAAAAATGAAAAAAACTAAAAATCTTAACTTAACTTATATTACTTATGAATAAAATTATGTACAGAGTTATTGCTCTGGTTTGTTTTGCTTTGCTGTTAGTTGGTTGTAAAGAAAGTCCTATTAAATTAGTCAAAACTGGTGTTTTAGAGTCTTATCCTTCGGTTGCTATTGGTGATGCATTGGAATCTAGTTTTACTGATGGAAAATGGACTACATTCAAAACCAAAAAACAAAAAACTATAGTAGAATTTCAAGGGAAGGTTGGTAAAGATTTGGATAAAAGATATTTTGATGAAAAAATAAGTATTAGCAGTAAGACAGAAAAAGAGAAATATAACCTTAAAAATATGAATGATGTTCTTGTTTTGGGGAAGTATATTAGTAGTTGTGATACTAAAGGCATTGTTCGGGGATATGATTTTGATTATGACGCTCCAGTGGAATATCTTACCGTTATATTATTTAATACTTGTACTGAGGAGAGACCTAATAGTTTTAAATCCGAGGGTAAGTATGCAAGTTCTATATTACTTTCTGCTGCAGTTGCTTATAGAAATAAATATTATATCGCAGAGGGACAACCGACTAAAATTCAATTTACAATAGATAAAGATGGACAAAATTTTAATATAACTTATTTTAAAATAGAAGGTTCAGAATTAGAATACAAATCACTAGCAGATTGGATTTTTAACTAATAATGATAAAAACAGAAGTTAAAAATAAGGGGATTGAAATAAAGGACATTTGTAATATGTCCCCTTATGAAAAAGCCAGTTCTCACTTAACTACAAAGGAAAGAGAAAAAGCAGAAAAAGAGATAGGAAAAGAAAAAATTATACAGATTGATAAAGTTTTAAAACACGCATTTTCAAAAATCAATGTTTATAAATAAAATAGACAATGGTTTTTTAAGCGTATAATTCCCAAATTTTTTAAATTAAAAAATTATGGCACATAAAAAAGGACAAGGCAGCACCAGAAATGGTAGGGACTCTAAACCTAAATTCAGAGGTGTAAAAAAATTTGACGGTCAACTAGTATCATCTGGAACTATTTTAGTGCGTCAAGTAGGTAATAAATTTTATGCAGGCGACAATGTCGGCACAGGCAGAGATTTTACTCTCTTTGCAAAATCAGAAGGTGTAGTAAAATTCCACAGCAGCAATAATAAGAAATTAGTAAATATACTGCCTCAACAATCAGCCTAATTTTATTTTCAACCTCACATTCTCTAAAATGAAAGCAAAAGTTTGTTTTATCGGTTTAGGTGTAATGGGTTTTTCTATGGCAGGACACTTAGCAGACGCGGGCTACGAAGTCACTGTTTTTAACCGCACCGCAGAAAAATCCCAATTATGGCTAAAAAAACACTCAGGCGAAGCAAAAGATACTCCTGCTATAGCTGCTAAAGATGCAGATTTTGTAATGTTGTGTGTCGGCAACGATGATGATGTTCTCTCTGTCGTGGGAGGTGAAACAGGAGTTTTGAACGCAATGAAAGAAGGAAGCTTACTCATAGATCACACCACTGCTTCTGCAAAATTAGCCCAACAATTAGAAAAAAATTGCCAAGAAAAAAATATTGATTTTTTGGATGCTCCAGTATCTGGGGGACAACTAGGTGCTGAAAAAGGAATCCTTACAATTATGGTGGGAGGAAACGAAACTGCTTTTAATAAAGCAAAACCATGCTTTCAATGTTATTCTCAAAAAGCAGAACTTATAGGTCCTGCTGGACACGGACAGCTAGCAAAAATGGTCAACCAAATTTGCATTGCTGGATTACTGCAAGGGTTGTCCGAAGCTATTTACTTTGGCGAAAAATCTGGTATCAATATAAAAAAAATCATGTCCACTATTAACAAAGGGGCTGCAAGTTCTTGGCAAATGGAAAATAGAGCGGATACTATGATAGAAGGAAAATTTGATTTTGGTTTTGCTTTGAAATGGATGAGAAAAGATTTAGCCATTTGTTTAAACGAAGCACAAGAAAAAAACATAGCTTTACCTGTCACTAGTCTTGTAGATAAATATTACGCTTTATTAGAAGAAGACGGCAAGCAAAAATGGGACACTTCTGCTCTCATAGAAAATCTTCGCCAAAAAAGAATCACCTCTTAACCTGTGGTATCTTCCAAAAATATATCAGGCTTTCCCGAGTTTTTACCGCAACAACAGAAAGCTTTCCAAAACATAATAGATAAAATAAAAAATATTTTTGCATCCTATGGAGCAGATCCTATAGAAACTCCAGCTGTAGAAAGACTAACAACTTTACTCCAAAAAGGTGGTAACTCCAAAGAAATTTATGGTTTAAGACGAGTGCAATCCGAAGACGAAGGCAGCAAAGATTTAGGCTTACGATTTGATTTGACTGTGCCTTTAGCTCGCTATGTCGCAACCCACTTTCATAACTTAACATTTCCTTTCCGTCGCTATCAAATCCAACCTGTTTGGAGAGGAGAACGAGCTCAAAAAGGAAGATACCGCCAATTTTACCAGTGCGATTTTGATATTATTAATCAAGAAAATCTTTCGCATTATCATAGCGTAGAAATTTTGTTTTTAGTGGCAAGTATTTTTAAATCATTAGGTTTAGGAGAATTTAGAATTTATATTAACCACCGTGAAATTCTACGAGGTTATCTAAAGTATTATAGTAATTGTAGAAACGAACAAGAGCTAGCAGAACTAGTCCGCCGAATTGATAAATACCTAACCAGTTTACAGACAAATCCTAGAAATAATTTTGATGCTAGGCTAGAGCAATATTTTAGTGGAATCAAAAAAGAAGAATTTTTTCAATTTTTAAATTTTTTAGATGAAACAGTAGGAGATAAGAGCATAGATCGTCTAGATAAGTTCGCAACACAATTTCCATTCGGACCAAATTACCAAAATGCAATCCAAGAAATGAAGCAAACCTTTCAAATATTAGAAGATAATCCAGGTTATAAAAATATTTTTTGGTTTAATCCTCAATTAGCTAGAGGGCTAGACTATTACACTGGAATTGTTTTTGAGACAGAATTAGACAATTATTCTCAATTAGGTTCTGTTTGTAGTGGAGGAAGATATGATAATTTAGCAAGCCAGTTTATCAACAAAAAACTACCGGGTATAGGCTTATCAGTAGGCTTATCACGTCTTTTTGATGCTGTTCTGAACGCTGAAAAAAACACCCCAAAAGAAGAACAAGCAGAAAATAAATTGCTGATTACTTTTATGGGAGAAGATTACCTAGCCGAAAACTTTTTAATAGCAGAAAAAATTAGAAAAATCGGTATAGCTGTAGAACACTATTTAGAAGATAAAAAAATAAAAAACCAACTTAGCTACGCCGAAAAAAAAAAAATTCGTTGGGTTCTGCTTTATGGAGAAGAAGAAAAACAAAAAAAAACTATCAGCATTAAAGACTTAAGCACCCGAGAACAAACTTCAATAGATTTTGTAAATGGGCAAATCTCTCTCGCCAAACTAGAAAATTATTTTTCTTGAGTATTATTGTGAAATTGATATTATCTAACAATAAAAAGTTTTTAACTAAAAACAGTATTAAAAATTAAAATGCCAAAAGTAATAGTTAATCCTAAAGATGAGAGTCTGAGAGATATATTTGGCAATGGTAAAAAATACTTAGTTCCAAAATTTCAAAGAGACTATTCTTGGGAAAATGAACATTGGAGAGATTTATGGGAAGATATAGAGCTTGTTAATTCTGAAGAAGAGTATCATTATATGGGCTATCTTGTATTAGAAGAAACAGAAGAACGTTTCTACAAAGTGATTGATGGGCAACAGCGATTAACTACCTTTTCTTTATTGATTTTAGCAGCCATTAAAAGACTGAAAAAAATCGATGACAAAGAACGAGCAGACGAGCTACTAAAAAACTTTATTGGTACGAAAGATTTAGTCTATTTACGTGTAGAAAACAAACTAAAGCTCAATCGTAATAATGATTATCACTACCGCAGTGCAGTAGACGAAAACGAAATCCCCAGACGAAATGTAAAAGAAACTGTGAGTTTGATGAGAAAATCAATAGATTTTTTTAGTGAAAAATTTGCTGCTATTAGTGAAGGAGAAAAAATTAGCAGTCTAGTTAATAAAATGACAAATAGAATGTTTTTTACAACACTTTACATAGGAGATGAACTTAATGCTTACAAGATATTTGAAACTCTCAACGCAAGAGGGGTAAAACTTTCCTCTGCTGATTTATTAAAAAATTATCTATTTTCTAAAATTGATGATGAGGGGGATACCCCTGATAATATTTTGGACGAATGGGATGAAAAATGGGAAAAAATAGGAGCAAATATTTCGGGAAAAAGCTATACAGAATATATATTAGCTCACTGGAATAATCATCATAAACTGGTGCGTCAAAATCATCTATTTAGAGCCATCAGGCAAGAAATCCAGCAAAAAGAACAGTCGGATGAATATCTCAATAAACTTGTTGCAGACTGTTATCTATATGGAGCTTTAGTAAGTGAAAATAGTGAGTTTTGGAAAGACTACAAGATTAATCAACAAGTTGGAAAGATTAAAAAAAATATTTCATTCTTACATTTATTTGGTGTTCGCAAGCCTATTAGTCTATTACTTGCAAGCTATTTGAAATTTAAACAGGATTTTCACATTATCTTGGAATGGGTTTGTGTTTTATCTTTACGCTACAATATAATTGGTCGAGGACATTCAGGTGAACAAGAAATTCTTTATAATGATATTTGTGTTGCTATTACCAAAGGCTGTAAAATTGATGCTGTAAAAGAAAAATTATTAACACTTTATCCAAACGATAAAATTTTTAAGCAGAACTTTGAGGAAAAGGTAATGCCTACAAAAAAATCTAATAAGAGAGCTTGCTATCTATTGGCAAGATTAGAAGAATTTGAGAGTAAAAAAAACATTAGTGAAACAGATCTAACAGTAGAGCATATTTTGCCTCTTAACCCACAAGAAGAATGGATAGATTATTTTGGAAATGATTGGGGGCAATGCAATCAAAGATTAGGCAATATGGCTTTATTACCAAGCAAAGAAAATCCAGGTCAAGAAGACTTTGAAAAAAAAAAAAAGATCCTGCTTAAAAGTAAATATTCTATCAATCGTAATATTGAAAATTATACAGAATGGAAACTTGCAGAAATCAATTCTAGACAAGTAAAATTAGCTGAAATCGCAGTCAAAACTTGGCGAATAGAGTAGTAAAGACTTAAGCACCCGAGAACAAACTTCAATGAACTTTGTAAATGGGCAAATCCCACTATCAGAGTTGAAATATTATTTTAAATAAAAATTTTCACATTACCTTTCATAAAAAATGATTAAACAAATTTTTTTCTATAGTTGCTTGCTACTATTCTTTTTTACTTTTTCTTCTTTTAGTAAAAAAGAAAAATCTCCCGATTTAATGTTAGCAAAAATCTATTCTGAGAACATTGATGTTACTCAATATTGGGTCAGCGAAAAACTAGATGGAGTGAGGGCTCATTGGGATGGAAAACAGCTTATTTCACGAGGAGGTAAAGTTTTTGATGCACCGATTTGGTTCACTGCATTATTTCCAAAAATAGCTCTAGACGGAGAATTATGGGCAGTAAATAAAAAATACGAAGACATTTTTTCTGTCGTTAGCCAAGACAAACCTCACAAAGGCTGGCAAGAAATCGCTTTTTGGATTTTTGATTCGCCGAAAAATTCAGGGATTTTTGATACAAGACTAAAGCAAATGAGAAAAATAGTAAAAACGAATAGCTCTGCCTACTTGAAACTCGTCCAGCAAAATCAGGTCGCAGATGAAGCTCAATTAATGCAGCAATTAAAAAATACAATAGATAGAGGAGGTGAAGGCTTGATGCTACACAAAAAAACTGCACTCTATAAAAAAGGACGAAGTCAAGATTTGCTAAAACTGAAACCTTATAACGACGCTGAAGCTACAGTTTTGGGTTATAAAAAAGGAAAAGGAAAATTTTCCCAAATGGTAGGCTCTCTCAAGGTTCAAGGAGACGATGGTGTTGTTTTTTATATTGGCAGTGGTTTGAGTGATGCTCAAAGAAAAAATCCACCGCCATTAGGAAGCCGCGTGACCTTTCGTTATCAAGGTTTTACAAAAAAAGGAATACCCCGTTTTCCAGTATTTTTGCATATTAGGGGTGAAGAATAATTTACAAAAAGAAGTGCCTCGCAGTTAGATATTATAATAGGGCATATGTTTGTTGTGATGCCCTTTTATTGACAAATTCAAAAATCAGAAAATAAAAACCTGCCTCTAAAATCTAAAAATATTTTGTAAAATAGGAATAACCACCGCTACAAGAACCAGGACCAGTGTCCATTTTATAAGAATAATCTCCGTTTTAAGTTTTTGGATTTCTTTATCTATTTTTGCAAACCCTTCTTTTAAATCCTTTTTCACTCCTTGAACATTTTATTTTAAATCCACCTTAACTTCATGCTACTTCTTTTTTTTCTTCTCTATTTAGAACTGTAGCTATAGTGCGAGCTGGTATTTCAGGGAATTTTGCTTGAAGCAAAACGTCATAGCTGGTTTTGTCCTATTTGGCAAATTCAAAAGTCTATACTAAATTATAACACTCCCAAAAATAGTAATGTTGACTATTACCCTAATCAATCCCCAAATCCCTCCCAATACTGGTAATATTGCCCGTCTTTGCGCTGGCACTAATATTCGTCTACATTTAGTAGGTAAGCTGGGTTTTGAGCTGACAGACAAGCACCTAAAAAGAGCAGGCTTAGACTATTGGCATTTAGTGGATTATAGCTATTTTGAAGATAGCGCAACTTATCTTAAAAATCTAAAGGGAAAAAATTACTATCTACTAACAACAAAAAGTAACAAACCTTATACCCGCATAAAGTTTCAAAAAGACGATTTTTTGATTTTTGGAAGCGAAATTACAGGTTTAGGCAAACAAATACTAGGCGAGCATAAGGCTCGTTGTTATACTATTCCCATCTTTAATAAAGGACTTCGCAGTTATAACCTCTCTAGTGCTGTAGCTATTGTAGCTTTTGAAGCTCTCCGCCAAACAACCCCAAATCAGTTTTAATCTGAACTTATTAAAAATACTATTGCAAAATAGATTTTTTTTTGATAGTTTTTTTACTGAAAAGTGAGTGTTTTTGTTTGAACTAAAATCAATGCAAAAAATCTCTGTAAATATCACAAAAATTATAAACAAAAAATAAAATGTCAAAATATCTATTCGTTTACCACGGAGGTAAAAAACCAGAAAGTAAAGAAGAAGGAGATAAAATAATGAAACAGTGGAAAGATTGGTTCATATCTATAGGTGAAGCTATTCATGATACGGGAGCTCCAGTAGGTCCTTCCAAAACTGTGAAAGGCGACAAGTCAGTAGTAGACGATGGTGGAAGTAATCCAGTTAATGGTTATACTATTATTAAGGCAGACAGTATGGAAGAAGCTATTGAAATAGCAAAAAAATGTCCATTAGACGAAAGCGCTAATATTGAATTAGCACAAATTAAAGATATGCAAATGTAAAAATCTTTGCTCTATCTACTTTTTTTATACAAAACTAAGCCTTTGTTTTGTAAAGTTTGTAGATGTAAGAATCGGTAAGAGCAATATAAGAAGCCCTGATAATATCTTTATCAACGCCTACTGTTGTCCAATTTTGTTTGCCATCGCTACAGGTAATCAAAACTCTAGTCTGTGCTGCAGTGCCTTTATTTTTATCCAAAATCCGCACCTTGTAGTCTTGTAAATGAACAGAGCGTATACGAGGAAAAAAATTGCTAAGAGCTTTTCTTAAAGATTTATTGAGGGCATCTACAGGTCCATCCCCACTACTTGCGGTATGAAAAATTTTTTCTTTAACACTGATTTTTATACTCGCTTCTGTATAAGAATCTTTTTCTTGATTTCTCCTACCGTCATAAACTTGGTAGCCTTCCAAAACAAAATATTCTTTAAGCATTTTTTTGCTACGGAGTGTCAGTAATTCCAAACTAGCATCTGCTCCCTCATAAGAATAACCTGTATTTTCTGATTTTTTGAGTTCGCTTACAATTTTTTTTAGCTCGGGGTCGTTTTCGTTTATTTTAAAATTTTGTTCTTTAATTTTCCAACGAATATTGGATATACCACTAAGCTCACTCACTAAAATGCGTCTACTATTGCCTACTTGTTCTGGTTCTATATGCTCGTAGCTTGTTGCATTTTTTTGCACAGCTGAAACATGGATTCCTCCTTTATGGGCAAAAGCACTTTTGCCGACAAAAGGCTGATTTTTCCATTCGTCCAAATTAGCAAATTCTCTTATAGAGTGGCTTAAATTACTTAAAGTTGTTATTTTTTTCGCAGGTAAAATTTTATATCCCATCTTCAGTTGTAAATTAGCTATAATACTAATAAGGTTTGCATTACCGCATCTTTCTCCAATTCCGTTGATTGTCCCTTGCACCATCTCTGCCCCGTTACGCAAGGCTACAAGACTATTAGCTACTGCCATTTCACCATCGTTGTGGGCGTGAATGCCTATTTTTTTACTGCAATAGTTTTTTGCTTCGTTTAGAATTTTTTCTATTTCCCAACTTAAAGCACCTCCATTAGTATCGCAAAGCACGATAAAATCTGCACCTGCATCAGCTGCTACTTGGATCGTTTTTAAAGCGTATTCGGGATTATTTTTATAGCCATCAAAAAAATGTTCTGCATCATAAATCACTTCTTTGAGGTTTTTCTTTAGATAGCGGATGGAACTGGAAATCATTTTTAGATTTTCTTCTAAATTTGTTCTGAGTGCGGTTTTGACATGAAAATCCCACGATTTCCCAAAAATACAGGCTACTTTTGGTTGGACTTCTAAAATAGCTTGTAAATTGTTATCCATTTCACAAGCCACATTCGCTTTTCTAGTAGAGCCAAAAGCAGTGATTTTAGCATTTTTAAATTTGATTTTTTTTGCTCTCTGAAAAAATTCAATATCTTTAGGATTAGAGCCGGGCCAACCTGCTTCTATGTAGTGAATGCCAAAATTATCTAAGGCTTTTGCGATATTAAGTTTGTCTTCTAAACTAAAAGAAACATCCTCGCCTTGAGTTCCATCCCTGAGAGTAGTATCAAATAGATATATTTTCACCTTTTCTTATAATAGTTAAACAGTTCTTCAAAAGCACAAAGTGATCTTTCTGCCATAGATTTATCTACAGCGTAAGACAAACGAAAGTGTGAAGGCATTCCAAATCCAGATCCCGGAACTAAAAGAATACCAAACTCTAGTGCTTTTTTTATAAAAGACAAATCATCTTTTTCTAAAGATTCTGGGAATAGGTAAAAGGCTCCCTGTGGTTTTTGCATTTTGTAACCTATTTTTGTCAATCTGTCGTATAAGAGATTTCTCAAAGCAAGGTAGTAGTCTAAATCTAGTGCTAAATCAAAAATTTTTGGTAAAATTGCTTGCATTGTAGCTGGAGCATTCACAAAACCTAGTGTGCGATTGGAAAAACCACAGGCTTCTACCAATTTTTCTTTTTCTTGGATTTCTGGATGCAAGGCTATATATCCTATTCTTTCTCCAGCTAAAGAAAGGTCTTTGGAGTGAGAAGTTACCCGTATAGAATTTTGATAACAATCAAAAACTGACGGATTTTTTACACCGTCGTAAATAATTTTTGCATAAGGCTCATCGGATACAAGGTAAATGAATGTGCCATTTTTTTGCGTATAATTTTCTAAAAGCAAACCCAATTTTTGAATATCTTCTTTTTGATAAACTACACCTGTAGGATTGTTGGGAGAATTGATTAAAAAAACTTTTGTTTTTTTAGACAAGCTTTTTTCAATACTATCTAAATCTAACTGGAAATTTTGTTTGCTTGAGACTGTTTTTAAAACCCCACTGTGATTGAATGCATAAAAAAAATATTCGGGGAAATAGGGTCGTGAAACTAAAACCTCTTCTTCCGAGTTTAAAAGCGAATGTAGAACAACATTCAACCCCCCACCAGCACCACAGCAAAGAGTAATTAAATCCGCTGTAAAATCAAGAGAAGTCTCGCATTTTAATCTTTGTGCAATAAATTCTCTAGTTTCCCAAAGCCCTGCATTAGAAGTATAGCTATGGCTATTTTTTTTTTGTAGATGTTTTATCCAGGCATTCACCACTTCTATAGGAGGCTTTAAGCAAGGATTGCCTAAAGAAAAATCAAAAACATTTTCTTCTCCGAGGCTCTTTCTCATCTCGTCTCCCGCCTCAAACATTCTGCGAATCCAAGAAGAGTTTTGAATAAATTCTGAGATTTGAGAAGATATCATAATATAGATTCTTTCACAAAATGCAAGTGCCGAGGGTCGGACTTGAACCGACACAGACTTGCGTCTACTGAATTTTGAGTCCAGCGTGTCTACCAATTTCACCACCTCGGCTTAGATAGGAAGTAGAAAATTGGACAAAAAGTCCTATTTTTAAAGCTAAAAAATATCCGAAATAATTAAACCAAAATAGCTTCTGCTCCTGTAGCATTAATTTTTTTGACGATTTCCTCAGCTTCTTCTTTTTTTACTGCTTCCTTAATTTTTGTATTATCACTAGCAGATTCTACCAAATCTTTAGCCTCTTTCAAGCCTAAAGCAGAATTTAAAACACGAACTGCTTTGATGACAGCAATTTTATTAGGACCTGCAGATTTAAGAATTATATCAAATTCTGTTTTTTCTTCTACAGCTTCTGCTACCTGTCCACCACCTGCTGGAGCAGATACAATGGCGGCTGCGCTTACACCAAATTTTTCTTCTAATGCTTTAACCAACTCCGATACTTCTAAAACACTCATTTTAGAAATATGCTCAATCAACTGATCTTGTGTTATTGTTGTCATATTTTTTTTTTTAATTATATTTAAAGGTTTTATTATTTTTTACTATCAGCGACTGCCGACAATAAACGCACAAACTTAGCCGGAACCTCATTGAGCACTCTTGCCAAATTTGTCAATGGAGCATTGAGTAAGAAAAGTAATTTACTCAATAACTCTTCTTTAGAAGCTAATTTGCTCATAACCACAACTTTTTTTTCGTCAAGAAGTTCTACCTGCTCCTTTTCAAGAGTAAAACCGCTAATTAATTGGCATTTATCCAGTCTGCTTAGTTGTCCGCAAACCAATTTAGCCAAAGTCACCATATCGGTTTTACCGTAGATAAGTGCTTTAGTTTCCACTAATTCCTTCGCGACTTCCTTTAAAGGAGAAGAAGCTAACGCTCGTTTTGCAATACGATTTTTCAATACTCTAAAGTAAGAACCACTCACTGCTAGTTTTTTTCTAAATTCTGTAATCTCTAAAACAGTCAGACCTTTATAATCTATAAAAATACCTGAAGAAAGATTATTAAAAATCTCACTGTATTCAGTTAACAGTTCTTCTTTGTTTTTCCTAGTTAACAATGTTTTTTAATGTTGTAGAAATGCAGGTAAAAGGCAGGTGAGACGGTAGGCATTAGAGACTATTGAACTAGAATCCCTAATTCAGCAATCTTAATTAATCCCTGTCCAATGATTTGGAAAATCGTCTCGGTAGGCATTTTTAAACCTTCCTCTACCTTAATAAATTAAGATAGCCTTAATAAATTAAGATAACTGGTGCCGACTGTCTTAAACAATGCAGTTCTTAGTTGAAATTTAGGTTTATTATAACCATAAGAAAATAATTTGTCAAGTATAGCGCTTTAATTGAGTTAGAAATAAATTTAAACAAGAAAATAATGTTAGAAAACATACACTTAATCCGATTTCTCTAGCTTTTTTTGCCTTTCCTAGGAAATGTCAATATTCTTTCTAAAGGAGACATTGTTTTCAAACTACCCATAAGGTTTTTATCCATCTCCAAATATCTGCAAAATCTATCAATATCGTGAGGAATATTTTTAGGATCATTTTTAAAATCTTTAATGATTTTTTTTAGTATATTCTTATTTTCGTCAGAAACAGATTTACGGTAATAAGCCAGTAAACTAGCTACCAATACCGCATTGTCTATTCTTACTTCACCTTGTGGTTTCATTTTTTAAAAATAAGTAGTTTGAAATTATAATAAAGCATAAGAATTTTAAAATTTTTGTCAAGTTTGTTTTAAGAATTATAAGAGTAAATTGCTTTAAAAATCAAAAAATATCTTATAAATAGGGATTTTTAAAGAAAAACAAAGAAATTTGTCTAAAATATTATCCAAAAAAATAGGATAGACCTTTGAATTTACCAAATAGGACAAAACCAGCTGCGAAGGCTAGCCAAATGGTTAGAACAGGTGCGAAAAAAATTTGGCTCGCAGCAATACTCAAGTATTTCAAGGGACAATTTTTTTTAACGATGTATAGGCTAAACAGAACGCAAATTCAAAAGTCTATAGGAGTAATATAGAATAATAAAATTTCTAGGCAAGTTTTTGAGGTTCATTCTTAAAAATGTATTTGATGATAATTTATCTATTTCTTACTTTTCACTTTTAGTGATTTTAGAAAATTTCTTTATTTTTTTTTCATTCTTGCTTCCTAACAAGAAGATAATTCCCAAATTTGATTTTCCCCGACTAATTCCACTCCATTGCAGAATTTAAAAAATCACCAGACTTACCTCCTGTTTTGGAATACAGTCCTTGTTTTTCAACAATAATGCTTTTGTCTATGGATTTGCACATATCGTAAATAGTCAAAGCAGCTACTGAAACTGCAGTCAAGGCTTCCATTTCTACGCCGGTCTTGCCATAACATTCTACCTTGCTTTGAATACGAATCTGATTACCGTTGTATTCTATATCTAGGGTAACATTTTCTAAAGGCAGGGAGTGACAAAGAGGAATTAAATCAGAAGTTTTTTTAGCAGCACTGATTCCAGCAACTTTAGCCACTGTAATAGTATCTCCTTTTTTCAAATCGTTCTGTTTCAATTTTTCTATTAACTCACTACTTGCTTTGATTATTGCTCTTGCACAGGCTACTCTATGACTTCTCTTTTTTTCTACCACGCTAACCATTTTTGCTTTTCCGCTTACGTCTAAATGGCTAAAACCACTCTTTGCTTTAAAAACTTTTTTTAAAAATCTAAACATAATTTGATTCAACAGTCTCTTATTTTATAGGAATATAGATCTCAGTAAGAGTATCGTTAGTATGTTTTAGTTTTGTAGGATCATTAGGATAAAACTCTAAACAAACTCTTCGCCAATCAAATCTCATTTTTTGTATTTTTTTCTGCATTTTAAGATGGTTAAAACTTTGGGGCCAAGCAAACTCTAAAAATTTATAATTTCCTTTGAGTGTGCTTTTGAAATATTTACCCGCTGGAAAAGTTTTAATTTCATAAGTGTTTGCGCTACTACTTCCTTTAATGGGAATGCATATATCCAGTTTTACCGTGTTTTTCTTTGGGCTCATTTTGCGATAAGCGGTAAAAGGCACTCCCGCAATTTCTAAGTTTTCAGATTTCACTATGTATTGATAAAGCTCGGGAAATGTTTGCGACATTACTGATTTTAAATTATCAAAAGAACCAGTGTAAGACTTAGTTAAACAGTTTTGTTCTGCCAACACTGTTTTTCCATTAAAACTAAGTTCAGGTCTTTCTGCCTTGCTATCCAAAATTCCGTTGATCATAGCCAAACCAAAATCGTAGTCTTTTTCTATCATACAGACTGTTTTTGCAGTCATAAAGCGAAACAAGAAAGGCATTTTTCCTTGCATAATCCAAGTAACTTTGCTGCTCCCTTTTTCTTCTTCAATTTTCCAAGCAACTCTACAAACAGCACGAAAAGGTTTGATGAAATCAATTCTTTGCTCAATTTTGTTAGGTGAAACTAAACGGGTATGCGTTAATTTACCCGACCCGATAGTTTTACCGTCCCAAGTATAACTGCCACCTTCTTTTTGGAAGTCACGGCTATAGACGATTTTCGTTTCTGGTTCGTGAATTAGCCAAGGACTCCATTCATTCCAAGTCTTAAAATCACAAATTTTATCAAAAATTACTTTTGCTTTTTTATGGATTAGGATATTTCTTTTTACTTCGTATTCGCCTTTTAGCAAAGAAAGATAAACTAACGGCAGAAGTACAATTATTCCGATTATAATTATGGTTATCATTTTCTATATTAGTGGATATTTTATTTTAGTAATTAATCGGTGATATAATACTGCTAAAACAAGCAATAGCACACTACCAATAAATACAGGAAAAAAAAAGAATTCCCAAGTATGTTCTCCCAAAACAATTACAATAGGATCTGCTCCTGCCGGTGGATGAGTAAGTCTAAAAAATGCCATCAGTCCGATAGAGAGCATCATAGCTAGAGGGAGTGCTAGCAAAGGCTCTTTAATAAAATAGACACAGATTAAAGCTATAGCTGAACTCAAAAGATGTCCTCCTATAAGATTTGCAGGTTGAGCTAAAGGACTTTGAGGAACTGCAAAAAGCAAGACACTACTCGCACCAAAAGGAGCCATAATCAATAATTCTCCAGAAAATTGACTCACTAAAAATAAGCAGCCTATGGCAACACCAGCTCCTATACCTGCTTTCAAGCTAGTGAGCAAAGTGGCTGGTGGATGAGTTAAGCGAAACCAATTTTTCATTTTTTATGTATTTTATCTTTGGCAAGAAGGGAGTTTTTTGCTTCTTGCTTGGTGCGTTCTTTGTTTATAAGTTTTTTTTAATAAATTCTCTATCTTTCACAAACATACTTACACTGCATTGCTTAAATGTATAATAAAAATAATATTATTGCAACCACTAATTTTTTAAATATATTTGTTGTGTGTTAATTACTTTAGAATGCCTTCATAAAACAGGTTTACTCTCCACATTAGCACTAATAGCTTTCAAGCAATTCATCAAATTTTCTGCAGACTTCAGCCTCATTGGGTAGTGATAAAGGTAGGCTTGTAAAAGTAAAATCAGATTCTGTGCTAACAGAGATGGAGGAATATTTTCTGCAGTTATTTCATTTTCGTAAAATAGATGAAAGAAAATTTTTATATTTGCCGCCTGCAAAGAAAATTTTTTATCGCTACAACACTGGCTACAAACAATAGAAGCGCTGGAAAACTCAAAATCGTAGTTTTCTTTTCTAAAAATATACCCTCGCTGCTCGTCTTTTTGATAGCTCGTCTGTTGGCAATATTTACAATTTTTCCAGTTTAGAGCAAACCCGTTCATTCTCAGTACTTGAAAAAAAAAATTCAAAAAAGAATAGACTATTCTTGGATAGGGTTCATCTATTTTTTGATACAAGCTGTGGTATTTTTCAAAAATTTTTTCAAAAAGATTGTCACTAAATTCGCATTTTAAAACCCACTCCAAAATAAAAGAAAGAAAAGAAAAAGCATTATAGTCTTTAGGATTTTTTTCTAAAACTAACTGGTTATCGTAGATGCTTAACCACTCACTCGTTGTTTTTTGGATTGCTTCTATGGAAATAATACTGCCCACTTGATAGTTGCTTAATTGCTTCTGATTTTTTGTAGCTCCGTAAAGCATAAATTTTCCTTTACCGAATTTTTGACTGAAAATATTACACACAAAACTGGATTCTTTATAGGCGTATTTTTGTGTGACAAAAGCAAGAGACTTATGAAAATTTTTCATAGATTTATTTTTGTAGCTTTGAAATATTTTTGGAAGACAGTATCTAAATCGTAGTGCTCTCTTGCTTCATCGGTAAAAATATGCAAAATAACTTCGTTGTAATCCATCAAAATCCAGTCGCTACCTTTTTTCCCTTCTATTCCTAATGCATAAACATTTTGTTTTTTTAGTTGTAGTTCTACATTTTCACTAATACCTTTAGCGTGCATTATGGAATTACTGTTGACTAAAACAGCATAATCCATTTCTGCGCTCACCTCGCGTAAATCATAAACCTGTTCATTGAAGGCTTTAATATCTAGGGCTAAATGGACTATTTTTTGATAAAGATCCGTTTCTTTTTTTTGAAAGAGTTTTTTATCGTTGGAATTTTCTTTTTTCATTAGCTGCAGATATTTGATGGAATTGAAAATATAAAATTTATCTGTTATACTGGTAATGTTAATGCAAGAATTTTACTACCACTATAACAGTATTCAATGCTAAAAATCCATCCAAGTTTTCGTTTTCTTTTAAGCTATGTTTTTAAATACAAATATAGTTATCTTTTAGGAATCGTTTTCATCCTACTTACGAACTATATTTTAGCGTCTATTCCTATCCGTATCAAAGAAATTATAGATTTTATGTACCAAGGAGTAAATCCATCTCAAAATGTATTTTTGCAAGCAGTAGGATGGGCTATATTTTTAACTGTGGCGGTGGTAGGAGTCAGAACTCTTTCCAGAATTTTTTTTTTTAATACTGCTAGAAAAATAGAGTTTGAGGTAAAAAATCAACTATTTGAAAAAATTACCCGATTACCCCGTGAGTATTTTATGAAAAATCTTGCTGGAAAAATTATTTCCCAAATCAATAACGATACTATTTGGATACGTCTACTCTGCGGGTTTGGTTTGATGCAATTAGTTAATATTTTTAGCGCCTTCTCTATCATTCCTTACAAAATGTGGCAAATTTCTCCCACTGTTACTATCTACACCATTATCACTTTGATTGTGCTTTTTTCAGGTATTCATACTGGAATTATCTACTCTATGAAATTTTACCTCAAAAGGATTAAATGTTTGCAACAGCTATCTAATAGTATCCTCTCTAGTCTTAACGGTTTGGAGGTGATCCGCTCTTGTGATCTGCAAGATTGGAGTAAGGAGCACTTTGCAAAACAAAATCAAGAACTTTATCAAAATTCTATCAAGGCTTCCAGAATCAGGTCCCTGTTTTCCCCCATTTTGAATAATACAGATAGTCTGCTCAAAGCCTTAATTTTTTTCGTCGGTGGTATTTATTTTTTTGAAGGCAATTTTACGATAGGAGACATTACTGCAATGATTAGCTATACTGCTTTTCTGACACCACCTTTGGCGAGTATGGGATGGTTTTTAAATGTTTTACTACAAGGCAGATTAGGTTTGCAAAGCGTTTATAGTATTTTCGCTCAAGAAAATGCTTACAACACTAAGGACAAACAAAAACTAGAACAGGTAAAAAAGGAGTTAGCTAAAGGTATTAGGTTTAAAAATTTGAATTTTTGCTACCCCGAAGACAAGGAATCTGCGGTGCTAAAAAATTTAAACTTCTCCATAAAAAAAGGGCAAGTTGTGGGAGTGTTAGGTTCTGTCGGCTCTGGTAAAACTACGCTTGCAAGATGCTTGAATAAATATGTCTCTGCCCCTAGGGGTAGTATTTTTATAGGGAATTTAGATATAGAAGATATTGATTACCGCATTTTAAGAAAACTAATCCGTAGCGTTACTCAAGATTCCTTTCTTTTTTCCGATACAGTGGCAAACAACATTCTTTTCGGAGCGAGAACAGAGCAAATCCTTACTAAAGCAGAGTGGCGGACTATTTTTGAAAAATCAGCCCTTACCAACGAACTCAAAATTTTTCCTAAGAAAAAAGAAACCCTCATAGGCGAAAAAGGAATTATGCTTTCCGGAGGACAAAAGCAGCGTATTTCTTTTGCTCGCTCAATGCTAGAAAATTGTGAACTCTTGATTTTGGATAATATTATGTCTGCCCTAGATTATGAAACCGAAAATATTTTACTAAAAACAATTATAAAAAAAGAGCATAGCAGTAGCGTTCTTATTATTTCTCACAGAGCAAGGGTGTTATCACACGCGGATTATATTTTAGTTTTAGAGCAAGGAAAAATAGTAGAAAAAGGAACTTTTAAAGAATTGCTTGAAAAGAAAGGTTATTTATACAAAACTTGGAAAATACAAGATGAAACAAAATAAGCCCCCCATAGGTTATATAAATAAAAAAAAATATAGCAACAATTCCATTACAGTAAAACCACAACTAGGAAACTCCTCTACAGAGCACACCCATATAGATAACATTCAAGGCGAGTTTAGCCAGCTTCAAAACAAAACCAAAGGTCTAAGGGGAGAACTGCGAAAAAAAGATTGGGCTATTCTAAAAAGATTTATCTCTTACAGTTTGAAGTATAAAAAAAGTTTATCCCTCGCTATTTTAGCTATTCCACTACTCGTTTTTTTTTCTGTTGCTGTGCCTTGGATTGTAGTGCAAATCAGCGATCAAATCCTCATTCATAAAAATTTGGCTACAATGAAATTGTGGGTAGGAGCATTATTAGCTTCTTTACTACTGAGTATCGTTTTTGAATTCATCTATTCTTTTTCTTTACAATATATAGCACAAAGATCCATCGTCAATATGAGGCAAGATTTATTTGCCAGAATTTTGCAATTTCCTAAAAAATTTTTTGATAAAGAGCCTTTGGGAAGACTACTCTCCAGACTTACTAGCGACTTTGAAAATGTGCAAGAATCTTTAGCAATAGGAGTGCTAACCTTTTTAGTAGATTTCATTAAAACCATCTTTCTTTTTGCGCTGCTCTATTTCTTAAATTGGAAACTGGCTGTAATTGTTAGTTTATTTTTTCCCATCATTTGGGGAGTAGCTCATGTTGTCCGCAGTCTAATGAGAGAAGCCTATCTCATAGCCAGATCGGTGCTTGCTAAGGCTGCTGCTTACCTCAGCGAGTGTATTCAAGGAATGCAGACCGTCCAACTCTATCTAGCCGAAGAAAAAGTATTGTGGAATTATCAAAAAAAAAACAATGAATTTTTCAAACAACAAAAAAATGTCAACAAATACGAATCCTTTCTAACCGCTTTTATAGAAGGCATTTCTATTATTTGTGTTTTAGTGGTGCTTTGGTATGCTGCCCATCTTTCCATCAAGCAACTCATTAGCATTAGTGTAGTGATTGCCTTTATGAACGCTTTACAAAAATGTTTTGTGCCGATACGCGAGCTTTTTCAACAAATATCTACTATTCAAAGAGCTCTTTCTTCGTTAGATCAAATTGAAAACCTCTTCCGCCAAAAAATAGAACCAGAGCCAGTTTTGCCGATATATCAGAATAAAACACTAGAAAAAATGAAAAAAATTACTTTTAAGAATGTTTCCTTTCGCTACCCTGATACTTCAGAATATGTGTTAAAAAATATTTCCTTTACTTTGCATTCAAAACAAAAATTGGCTTTGGTTGGAGCTACTGGGTGCGGAAAAAGCAGCATTCTAAGGGTTTTAAGCAAGCAATACGAAGACTACGAAGGCGAAATTCAAATCAACGGAATAGAATTGAAAAAAATACCCAAAAAATTATTGCTAGATTTTGCTTCTATTCAATTTCAAGATACTTATCTATTTAATGAATCTGTAGAATTTAATGTCAATCTTGCCAAAAAAGAAATTACAAAAAAAGATGTTCTAGAAGCTTTAAACTATGTAGATGCTCTAGATTTTGTCAAAAAAATGAAAAAAGGGCTCAACTTTCAAATTACAGATAACGGAAAAAATTTATCTTCAGGGCAGGCGCAACTAATCAGCCTAGCCAGAATTGTAGCCCAAAAAAAAGAATTGTTCTTACTAGACGAAGTGACCAGCACAGTAGATAGCATCACCACCACCAAAATTAACAAGGCAATACAGAAAATATTTTCCCAAAAAACAGTGATAGCCATAGCCCACCAACTCAGCACCATCCAACAATCCGATATAATCCTTTTCTTACAAAATGGAAAAATCACAGAAAGAGGCACACACCAAGAATTGCTAAGAAAAAAAGGAAGTTACGCTGCATTGGTTAAAAGTGCCAACGAAAAATAAAAATCCCGCAAAGGTCTTATTTTTAGTGAGAGTTTGTGCTGTAGTTGTTCTTAAGACGGCTAGCCAAATGGTTAGAACAGGTGCGAAAAATTTTTTTAGCTCGCTGGAATATGTGTGATATTTCAAGAGTTAAAAAAATTTTTCAATGGCGTAGTGCCACAATAATGGGATCAGGGCACTACAAACTTTGCATACTCCAAAAAAGAAATGAAAAAGTGCCAAAAGGCACTTTTTCTATAGCCCATAAATAGTTTCAAGCAATAAGCTTGTTTTGGCTAAACAGAACGCTAATAAAGGTCCTATTTTTAGTGAGAGTTTTGTATTAGTGTTATGTGACGGCTAGGCAAGGCGAAAAATTTTTTTAGCTCGCTGGAATATGTGTGATATTTCAAGAGTTAAAAAAATTTTTCAACGCTGCATAGGCTAAACAGAACGCTAATAAAGGTCTCTAGTTTTGTAAAAATTGTAGTATAGTCACAACCAGCCCACCAACTGCTAGCTGTGTTGAAATTCCTATAATCAATAGAGCGTTTTTGTTTTTTTCTACTTCTGTTCTCATCCTTTCTATTTTTAAATCTATATCCTTAAATTTCAGGTCTGTATCATTTTTATTGTCTGTTATTATTCTTTCTAGATCGTTTCTGTTGTCTGTTATTATTCTTTCTAGGTTACTTTTGGTTTCTACGATTTTACTCTCAATATCTTTCAGTTTTATATCTGTATCGTTCTTGTTCTCTGAAATGATAGATTCCAATCTCCAGATATCCCCTTTGTCCGTAGGAAGAGTGGTATCCAAACCCGTTTTTGCTGCACTAGAAGCCAAAGCTTTTGGTCTCAGTTCTACAAACTCTCCAATAGCAATCTCTGCTTTCTTTTTTTCCGCACCTAGTCCAATCAAAAGATCGTAGATTTTAGTAGAAGTAAAGTTTTGTGCTGTAGTTGTTCTTAACATTTTATTTTTAGTTTTGTAAAAATTGTAGTATAGTCACAACCAACCCACCAATAGTCAGCTGGGCTGTCACACCCCAGAATAACAGAGCGTTTTTGTTTTTTTCTACTTCTGTTCTCATCCTTTCTATTTTTAAATCTATATCCTTAAATTTCAGGTCTGTATCATTTTTATTGTCTGTTATTATTCTTTCTAGGTCGTTTCTGTTGTCTGTTATTATTTTTTCTAGGTCGTTTCTGTTTTTTGTTATTATTTTTTCTAGGTCGTTTCTGTTTTCTGTTATTATTTTTTCTAGGTTACTTTTGGTTTCTACGATTTTACTCTCAATATCTTTCAGTTTTATATCTGTATCGTTCTTGTTCTCTGAAATGATAGATTCCAATCTCCAGATATCCCCTTTGTCCGTAGGAAGAGTGACATCCAAACCAGTTTCTGTTGTACTAGAAGCCAAAGCTTTTGGTCTCAGTTCTACAAACTCTCCAATAGCAATCTCT
The DNA here is from genome assembly GCA_965216635.1 of bacterium. Lineage (GTDB taxonomy): Bacteria > SAR324 > SAR324 > XYD2-FULL-50-16. The sequence continues at coordinate 156,622 of OZ244188.1, read as the reverse complement.
GCTTTCTTTTTTTCTGCACCTAGTCCAATCAAAAGATCGTAGATTTTAGTAGAAGTAAAGTTTTGTGCTGTAGTTGTTCTTAACATTTTATTTTTTAAAAGTTTTTATTTTGGTTGTTTTATTTTTATAAATTCTACTAAAAACATCATAGCAATCAAACTTATTTTGGCAAACTTATTTTGGCAAATTCTCCTTTTAAAGTCAATGCCCCAAAAAAATATCCCCTCACCAAAATACATTTTGCAGATAAGCTAAACTTTTCTGCTACTTTATTAAGTCAAAACTTTTAAAAGCTGTAATGCAGCCACAACCAGCCCACCAACTGCTAGCTGTGTTGAAATTCCTATAATCAATAAAGCGTTTTTGTTTTTTTCTACTTCTGTTCTCATCATTTCTATTTTTAAATCGGTATCGCTTTTATTTTTTGCTATAGTTTCTTTTAAGTTGCTTTCGATTTTTGCTATAGTTTCTTTTAGGTTGCTTTCGATTTTTGCTATAGTTTTTTCTAGGTCGCTTTTGGTTTTTGCTATAGTTTTTTCTAGGTCGCTTTTGGTTTCTACGATTTTACTCTCAATATCTTTCAGTTTTATATCTGTATCGTTCTTGTTCTCTGAAATGATAGATTCCAATCTCCAGATATCCCCTTTGTCCGTAGGAAGAGTGGTATCCAAACCCGTTTCTGTTGTACTAGAAGCCAAAGCTTTTGGTCTCAGTTCTACAAACTCTCCAATAGCAATCTCTGCTTTCTTTTTTTCTGCACCTAGTCCAATCAAAAGATCGTAGATTTTGGTAGAAGTAAATTTTTGTGTCGTAGCTGTTCTTAACATTTTATTTTTAGTTTTGTAAAAATTGTAAAATAGCCACAACCAGCCCACCAACTGCTAGCTGTGTTGAAATTCCTATAATCAATAGAGCGTTTTTGTTTTTTTCTACTTCTGTTCTCATCCTTTCTATTTTTAAATCTATATCCTTAAATTTCAGGTCTGTATCATTTTTATTGTCTGTTATTATTCTTATCAAGTCGCTTTTGGTTTTTACGATTTTACTCTCAATATCTTTCAGTTTTAGGTCTGTATCATTTTTATTGTCTGTTATTATTCTTTCTAGGTCGTTTCTGTTCTCTGTTATTATTCTGTCTGTATCGTTCTTGTTGTCTGAAATGATGGATTCCAATCTCCAGATATCCCCTTTGTCCGTAGGAAGAGTGACATCCAAACCATTTTCTGTTGTACTAGAAGCCAAAGCTTTTGGGACCAGTTCTACAAACTCTCCAATAGCAATCTCTGCGCTCTTTTTTTCTGCACCTAGTCCAATCAAAAGATCGTAGATTTTAGTAGAAGTAAATTTTTGTGCTGTAGTTGTTCTTAACATTTTATTTTTAAAGGTTTTTATAGCTGGTTGTTTTATTTTTATAAATTCTACCTAAAAAGATCATAGCAATCAAACTTATTTTGGCAAACTTATTTTGGCAAACTTATTTTGGCAAACTTATTTTGGCAAACTTATTTTGGCAAATTCTCCTTTTAAAGTCAATGCCCCCAAAAAATATCCCCTCGCCAAAATACATTTTGCAGATAAGCTAAACTTTTCTGCTACTTTATTAAGTCAAAACTTTTAAAAGCTGTAATACAGCCACAACCAGCCCACCAACTGCTAGCTGTGTTGAAATTCCTATAATCAATAGAGCGTTTTTGTTTTTTTCTGCTTCTGTTCTCATCATTTCTATTTTTAAATCGGTATCGCTTTTGTTTTTTGCTATAGTTTCTTTTAAGTTGCTTTCGATTTTTGCTATAGTTTCTTTTAGGTCGCTTTTGGTTTTTGCTATAGTTTCTTTTAGGTTGCTTTTGATTTTTACTATTTCCTTCTCAATTTCTTTCAGTTTTATGTCTGTATCGCTTTTGTTGTCTGAAATGATGGATTCTAATCTCCAGATATCCCCTTTGTCCGTAGGAAGAGTGGTATCCAAACCAGTTTCTGTTGTACTAGAAGCCAAAGCTTTTGGGACCAGTTCTACAAACTCTCCAATAGCAATCTCTGCGCTCTTTTTTTCTGCACCTAGTCCAATCAAAAGATCGTAGATTTTAGTAGAAGTAAATTTTTGTGCGGTAGTTGTTCTTAACATTTTATTTTTCTTAACATTTTATTTTTCTTAACATTTTATTTTGGTTGTTTTATTTTAGCAAACTATTCTAGTGAAGTCAAGCCCCAAAAAATAAAAAGATTATAGGGCAAAATTAAAAAAATGCCCACTGCAATTTTGTTTTTTAGGTGTTTTTGCGGGAACGTTATTTTTTGCTTATTCAACCATTTTGGGTAAAAATGTGTCCCCGTTCTTAAGAAGATGTTTGGGGAAATGCGGGGCGTTATTTTTTATTTTATGTAGGTCTGTAGAGACGCTCTATACGAGCGTCTCATAAATTCAGAACTTTTATTAAAATAGTTTTTTTTGTGGTTTATGCACATCATATAAGACGCCCGTGTAGGGCGTCTCTACATGTTATGCTTTGCAACATCCATTGTAGGTTTTTTTCTGTTAAAAGCGCCAAAGCAGGGAAATGCTGACGACTACGGGGGCTTTGATTTCGGCTTCTATCTTCTGCGCTGCTGGAGTTGTGACTTGTTGTATTTCCACATCTCGGCTGCGGACTTGGGTTACTTCTATTCTGGAATCTAACACACTGCTAAATAAGGAGTTATATTGATTCGACCTGTCAATTCTAGTAACTGTTCCTCCAATGAATACTGTATCACCATCTTTAGTCTGTGTTTTTCTAATAAGAGGGGCGCCAGTGGGAATCGGAGCTGGATTAGTAGAACGGCTCAGAGAAATACCCGAGATATACTTTGTCAAGCTAATATTAAAGAATAGGTTGGGAGTTAAGTTTTCCTTATAGCCTACTTGAACCACGGGGCTAGTAGCCGAGGCGCTAGTTGAACCATTGGTAAGCTTCATACTCGCTAGACCGCCTCCTGCAAAAAATTTCTCGTGAAAAAAATAATCCGCCATTACCACTGTATTGGCGAGCTCGTTAGCTCCACCTTTGCCAGTGAAGTGAGTCAGAGAGGCTCTCCATTTTTCCCCTCGCCAGCCGACTTGCAGACCGATACCGTTGAGTGCATCGCTCTCTGTGCTGGTGACGGGGGGTTTTGAAAGCGAATCTGCAGTCACATCAGGATCAGGAAGATTAATAGGGGTTCTAGTGGAGGAAAGATCACCGTAAAAGTACCTGCGACAATAGGAGTCATGAGTTACCACTTTTCCATTGTTAAATCTAGTTCGAGCAATAGGGTCTACAAATTCTATTACAGTAGCATCCTTAATCTCATTAAAAGATACGAAGTAATCCCTGGTAAAATAGTAATTTCCATTTGAATTTGCTTGTCCACCCGTTTGTGTAAAATTCGTTGTTCCTTCTTCACAGTTTTCTTTGAATAAAGCTCTGATGCTAGTTAGTAAAAGTAAAGGGCTCAACGTATGATTCCCACCTGTTGCGTCTATTCCAGTAATATCGTTTGAATATTTGATTCTATAGCCAGTAGCAGAGTTTGTGCTGCTTTTTGTGGTATCTACTCCGAATCCTTGTAGATAGACAATACCAGCGAAAAATCCCTGTTTTGTGCTTCCATTGGAACCATTTTGGGTTTGTGCTTTCAGATTACCTACAAATAGCAAACTCAACAAAACCGCACCTAGCAATACAACGCCATTCCATTGGAATCCAGCCCGTTGATTAGCCCATTGAAAACCAGCCTGAGCTACTTTTGTCTCACAATTTTTAAGAGAGCTATTTAACGCCCTTTTTGTTACTTCTTGCATAATAATATTTAATAAAGGTTAGAAGAAGGTAAAAATAGAAATATAACTGAAAAAAAATTAAAAGCAAACAAAAAAAACATAACTTTTTATCTTTTTTTAAAATTTTCCTAGTTTAGCCAAAATATAACTTAATGCAAGGGTTTATTTTTAGTGAGAGCTTTGTGTTTTTTTTGTTTTCACGAAAAGCAAAAAAAATGTCCCTGCAATTTTGTTTTTTTAGGTGTTTTTGGAGGGGATGCGGTTTGGCGGGGAGGTGGTTTTTTGAATGGCACCGAGTTTAGGTAATAGACCTTTGAATTTGCGTTATGTGACGGCTAGGCAAGGCAAAAAAAAATTTTAGCTCGCAGGAATATATGTAATATTTCAAGAGTTAAAATTTTTTTTTAACGCTGCATAGGCTAAACAGAATGCAAATTCAAAAGTTTAGGTGATTCGGTGCCTACACAACTCTATTAAAAGCGCCACAGCAGGGAAATGCTGACGACTACGGGGGCTTTGATTTCAGCTTCTATCTTCTGCGTTGCTGGAGTTGTGACTTCTTCTATTTCCACATCTCTGCTGCGGAATTGGGTTACTTCTATTCTATTATCAGGACCTGCTGCTTGTTGAAAAATAGCGCCTACCCCGCTTTGCCGATTAGCAGGAACTGTGATTCTGCTACCAATCGTTGCTTTATGACTATCTTTACCGCGTTCAGTCTGTGTGCGGGTAAAAGTTTTGTTAGTAGCTGTAGGACTAGTAGAACGGCTCAGAGAAATACCCGAGATATACTTTGTCAAGCTAATATTAAAGAATAGGTTGGGAGTTAAGTTCTCCTTATAGCCTACCGTGATCACGGGACTAGTAGCCGAGGCGCTAGTAGAGCCATTGGTAAGCTTCATACTCGCTAGACCGCCTCCTACAAAAAACTCCTCGTGAAAAAAATACTCCGCCATCACCACTGTATTGACGAGCTCGTTAGCTCCACCTTTGCCAGTAAAGTGAGTCAAGGAGGCTCTCCATTTTTCTCCTCGCCAGCCGAATTGCAGACCAACACCGTTGAGTGCGTTGCTCTCTGTGCTGGTGACGGGGGGTTTTGAAGGCGAATCTGGAGTTACATCATAGGCAGAAAAATTAATTTGGGGAAGGCTATCAAAGTAAGTTTTACAATAGGATGTTTCTCCAGCTACCAATCCTGAACGAAAGATTCTACTAGAAATAGTGTCGTCATTAAAAGTAACAGTAGCATCATTCATTGAACTATTAATATCAGCTAAAGACTGTTTCGCACCAGGATCAAAAGAATCGAAGAAATAGAAATTTCTTGGAAGATAATAATTTTCACCTAGATATGTAGTATTTGTTGCATCACGTTCACAGTTTGCCGCTATTAAAGCTCTAGCTCCAATTCCGGCTGTCGTCCCCGCTGGGGTATCCCAATAAGACAATCCAGAGGTTGCGTCTATTCTAGTTTCGTCATTTGAATAGCCAGTGATTTCATAGCCAGTAGCAGAGCTTGTGCTAGTTTTTGTGGTATCTACTCCGAATCCTTGTAGATAAACAATACCCGCGAAAAATCCCTGTTTTGTGTTTCCATTGGGGCTCTGTGCTTGCAGATTACCTACAAATAGCAAACTCAACAAAACCGCACCTAGCAATACAACGCCATTCCATTGGAATCCAGCCCGTTGATTAGCCCATTGAAAACCAGCCCGTTGATTAGCCCATTGGTTAGCCCATTGAAAACCAGCCTGAGCTACTTTTGTCTCACAATTTTTAAGAGGTGTTTTTAACGCCCTTTTTGTTACTTCTTGCATAATAATATTTAATAAAGGTTAGAAGAAGGTAAAAATAGAAATATAACTGAAAAAAAATAAAAAAGAAAATAAAAAAAAAGAATTTTGCATTTTTTTCAACAATTCTGTTAAAAGCGCCACAGCAGGGAAATGCTGACGACTACGGGGGCTTTGATTTCGGCTTCTATCTTCTGCGCTGCTGGAGTTGTGACTTGTTGTATTTCCACATCTCGGCTACGGACTTGGGTTGCTTCTATTCTGGAATCTGACACACTTTCTAATGCGGAGCTATATCGAAACCGTGCTTCATTCCTCTCAACTATTCCTCCAATGTACACTGTATCACCATCTTTAGTCTGTGTTTTTCTTATAAGAGGGGCGCCAGTGGGAATCTGAGCTGGATTAGTAGAACGGCTCAGAGAAATACCCGAGATATACTTCGTCAAGCTAATATTAAAGAATAGGTTGGGAGTTAAGTTCTCCTTATAGCCTACCGTTAACACGGGACTAGTAGCCGAGGCGCTAGTAGATCCATTGGTAAGTTTCATACTCGCTAGACCGCCTCCTGCAAAAAACTCCTCGTGAAAAAAATACTCCGCCATCACCACTGTATTGACGAGCTCGTTAGCTCCACCCTTGCCAGTAAAGTGAGTCAGAGAGGCTCTCCATTTTTCTCCTCGCCAGCCGACTTGCAGACCGACACCGTTGAGTGCGTCGCTCTCTGTGCTGGTGACGGGGGGTTTTGAAGGCGAATCTGGAGTCGCTATCTCATAGGCAGAAAAACTAATAGTGGTTCTTCCAGAGGAAAGATCTCCGTAAAAGTACCTGCGACAATAGGAGTCATGAGTTGCCACTGTTCCATTTCTAAATCCAGTTTCAACAATAGTGCCTCCCTTGGCTGTTTCAGTAGCATCCTTAATCTCATTAAAAGAGCTGAAGTGCTTCGAGGCAAAATAGTAATTTCCATTTGAATTTGCATCTCCACCTGTTTGTGTAATACTCGTTGTTCCTGCTTCACAGTTTTCTTTGAATAAAACTCTGATGCTAGTTAGTACTATCTTATTCAAATAAATATTCCCACCTGTTGCGTCTATTCTAGTTTCGTCGTTTGAATAGCCAGTGATTTCATAGCCAGTAGCAGAGCTTGTGCTAGTTTTTGTGGTATCTACTCCGAATCCTTGTAGATAAACAATACCCGCGAAAAATCCCTGTTTTGTGCTAACGCTGCTCTGTGCTTGCAGATTACCTACAAATAGCAAACTCAACAAAATCGCACCTAGCAATACAACGCCATTCCATTTGAAGCCAGCCCATTGAAAACCAGCCCATTGAAAACCAGCCCATTGAAAACCAGCCCGTTGATTAAATTGGGCTACTTTTGTCTCACAATTTTTAAGAGGTGTTTTTAACGCTCTTTTTGTTACTTCTTGCATAATAATATTTAATAAAAGTTAGAAGAGATTAAAATTAGAAATATAACTGAAAAAAAATTAAAAGCAAACAAAAAAAAAGAATTTTGCATTTTTTTCAACAACTCTGTTAAAAGCGCCAAAGCAGGGAAATGCTGACGACTACGGGGGCTTTGATTTCAGCTTCAATTTTCTCCGCTGCTGGAATTTCAACTTCTTGTATTTCCACATCTCTTGTGCGGACTTGGGTTACTTCTATTCTGCTATCTACAATAGCACCAACATCATAACTGAATTTAAATGCACTTCCCCTGTCATTTATATAAACTAGGCCTCCAAGAAAGGCTGAATCACCGCGTGCAGTCTGTGTTTCGCTAAAAGTTCTGCCAGTGGGAATCGGAGCAGAAGCTGGAGCAGAACGGCTCAGAGAAACCCCCGAGATATACTTCGTCAAGCTAATATTAAAGAATAGGTTGGGAGTTAAGTTCTCCTTATAGCCTACCGTTAACACGGGACTAGTAGCCGAAGCACTAGTAGAGCCATTGGTAAGCTTCATACTCGCTAGACCGCCTCCTGCAAAAAACTCCTCGTGAAAAAAATACTCCGCCATCACCACTGTATTGACGAGCTCGTTAGCTCCACCCTTGCCAGTAAAGTGAGTCAAGGAGGCTCTCCATTTTTCTCCTCGCCAGCCGACTTGCAGACCGACACCGTTGAGTGCGTCGCTCTCTGTGCTGGGGAGAGGGGATTTTGAAAGCGAATCTGGAGTCGCTATCTCATAGGCAGAAAAATTAATAGCGGTTCTTCCAGAGGAAAGATCACCGTAAAAATGCCTACGACAATGGGAGTCTTCACTTGGGTCTTTTCCATTTCTAAATCGAACTCCAGTAACACTGTCTAGGGATGTTACAGTAGCATCCTTAATCTCATTAAAAGAGCTAAAGGTACTCACGGGGAAAAAGTAATTTCCATCTGTTTGTGTAATCCTCGTTATTCCTGTTTCACAGTTTGCTTTTAGTAAAGCTCTCATTCCAGTTGCTGTTGCAGTAGGCCAGTTAGGATTTCCACCAGTTAAATCTATTCCAGTGGTTGCCTCTCCATAGCCAGTGATTTCATAGCCAGTAGCAGAGCTTGTGCTAGTTTTTGTGGTATCTACTCCGAATCCTTGTAGATAGACAATACCCGCGAAAAATCCCTGTTTTGTGCTAACGCTGCTCTGTGCTTGCAGATTACCTACAAATAGCAAACTCAACAAAACCGCACCTAGCAATAACGCTCCACGAAAACTCGCCCGTTGAAAACCAGCCCGTTGGTTAAATTGAGCTAATTTTGTCTCACAATTTTTAAGAGAGCTATTTAACGCCCTTTTTGTTACTTCTTGCATAATAATATTTAATAAAGGTTAGAAGAAGGTAAAAATAGAAATATAACTGAAAAAAAATTAAAAGCAAACAAAAAAAAATAATTCTTTATTTTTTTTTAACATTTTCCTAGTTTAGCCAAAATATAACTTAATGCAAGGGTTTATTTTTAGTGAGAGCTTTGTGTTTTTTTTGTTTTCACGAAAAGCAAAAAAAAATTTTAACTCGCAGTTTTTAAAAGTTGCAATATAGTCACAACCAACCCACCAACTGCTAACTGGACTGACGCGCCCCAAAAAAATAAAAATCATCCATTAAAAGGATAAGAGCTCTTAAAATCATCAAATAGGTATTGCCAGCGTTTTTTTTCTTGATTATCTATTTTACTATTAGTAGGCTTTGGTTTATTAGGGTGTTTTTAATAAAAACAATAATTATACTTTTTATTATGCTCCAATTCCTACTTAACAAAAATGAAATCCGCACTATCCAAGAAGAAAACGCCAATACAACGATTTTGGAGTATTTACGAAAAGAGGGTTTTTGTGGCACTAAAGAAGGTTGCGCTAGTGGTGATTGTGGAGCCTGCACTGTAGTTCTCGCAGAGCCAGATTCTAAATATACAAAACTAAAATATCGGACGATTAACTCTTGCATAGCCTTGCTGGGCAATTTAGAAGGCAATCAGTTGATAACAGTAGAGGGTTTAAAAGATAAAAAAGGGTTACACCCTGTGCAACAAGCTTTGGTAGATTATCACGGCTCCCAATGTGGTTTTTGCACACCTGGTTTTGTGATGTCTTTATTTGCGCTGTTTCAAAACCACATAAAACCTACTCGTGAACAGGTCTTGGAAGGTTTGACTGGGAATCTTTGCCGCTGCACTGGTTACAGAGCAATTATAGATGCTGCTCTTCAAGCCCCAATAGATACACCAGCAGATACACCAGCAGATGCCCACCCGTGCGAGGAGAAAAAAACTTTAAAACTACTGCATAGCCTTAAAGAATCTCCAGCCAAAACAGCGCTAGGCGGAGATACTCTTATAAAAAATTACTATCTTCCTACAAACTTAAAAAATTTCATTCACCTTCTACTACAAAATCCAGATGCCAAACTTAGCTGTGGAGGAACGGATTTATCTCTAGCAATCACCCAGAGGCATCAGAGATTTTATGCCATTATTGATTTACACAGAGTGGCAGAATTAAATATTATCAAGGAAACAAAAACCGAACTCCATTTAGGATCTGCTGTGCCACTTGCTAAACTTTTTTTTATTTTTGAAAAATATTACCCCGACTTTGCCTTGCTGTTGACAAGATTTGCTTCTCCACAAATTAGAAATCAAGCTAGTATTGGCGGCAACCTCGCCAACGCTTCAGCAGTAGCCGACACTCCACCAGCTCTATTGGTTTGGGGGGCGCGTTTTGTTTTAAGGCAAGCTTGCCAAGTATCTACTGGGCACGCAGCAAAAACTAGAGTGATTCTAGCTACAGATTTTTTTCTTGACTACAGAAAAACAGCCCTGAAAAAAGGGGAGTTTATAGAACAGATTCAAATTCCAAAACCCACAGAAAAACAGTATTTTAGAATTTACAAAATATCCAAAAGAATAGACGATGATATATCTGCACTTTGCGGAGCTTTCCAACTTGAACTAGATGATGCTAACAGCATTCAAAAAATAGCCATCGCTTTTTCAGGTATGTCTGCCTTCCCCAAAAGAGCTTATAAAACCGAACAGGCTTTGCTAGGCAAACTATGGGAAGAAGAGACAATAATGGCTACAATGAAAACTTTGCAAAAAGACTACTCTCCTATTAGCGATTTGAGAGCAACGAAAGAATACCGCAGTGCTGTATCTCAAAATCTACTTTATAAATTTTATTTGGAAACAACAGAGCAGGGAAAAACTAAGGTGAAAACTAGAGTTACTGAATTTTAAAATTATGACGAAAGAACAAAAATTTTTTCAAGCACTGCAAGATATATTTATCGGTGCAAAAATTGACGGCAAAGGTGGTTTTATCAATTTGATGCAAATAAAATCAAAATATTACGAGCAGATAGAAATTTTGCTAAAACAAGATATTTATAAAGCTCTAAAAGAACATTCCAATTTTAGAGAGGAGCTTTTTGACAAACTCCATTCTTTTTTTAGTCGTTATTTTAGCGAAAGCGGTTCTATCTATTTTAACTCTACTCCCTTTCATAACAACATTTATGAAAAGGTCTATACAGACGAAAAAGATGTAGTTTTGTTTTGGAAAACTCAGATGCTTTACTATGTCAAAAGCGATAGGATTTTTAGAAGCACGCTCGTAGAATTTGATGTTTTCAAATTCTATTTTGACGCAGAAAATATTAAACCTAAAAAAGCGAACGAGAAAAAATCTCTTGTTTTTGAGTTTAAGGAAGTAAAGGAAGATAGAACAATTTGCTTTGCTGCGCTTCACTCCGATAATGGTACAAAAACAAAAACAGAAGATATCTTAAGAGCCATAAAAAAAGCAGGAGTTTTTATCAAGGAAGAAGAATTAGAAAAAGCTTTTCGTATTTTCAATAGACAAGCAGAGGTAGATTTTTTCATTAACAAAAACGCTAAGGCTTTTTTGGAAGAGCAGTTTAAACTCTGGAGCTATCAATATCTTTGGGAAGGGGCTAAAGAATGGTCTGCGATAAGAATAAACCAATTACAAATACTGAAAAACATTGCTTTTAAGATCATTGATTTTGTCGCTCAGTTTGAAAACGAGCTAGTCAAGATTTGGAACAAACCGAAGTTTGCCAAAAATAGCAATTATGTTTTGACGCTAGATAGAATCGCAGATAAAATTCTGCTACAAAAAATACTCAAACACGGAGGAATAAAAGAGCAGATCCAAGAATGGCAAGAACTCGGAATTGTAGAGAGTGATTTTAAGATAGAAACTATTTTTGAAACAGATTTAAACGGCAATAGTTTAACCAAAAAACACAAGCATTTGCCTATAGATACCAAACACTTTAAAGATTTGGAGCTAGAAATTTTAGGCTTATTTGACGATTTGGATAAGCAACTAGACGGCTGGCTGATAAAAAGTGAAAACTACCAAGCACTCAATACTATCCTGCCTAAATTCAAAGAAAAAATACAAACGATTTATATTGACCCCCCTTTTAATTTAGAAAACAACGCAGACTACGACTATCTAGTCAAATACAAGGATTCTAGCTGGGCTACACTCCTTGAAAACCGCTTAAAACTTGCCAAAGAAGTTTTGCATAATAGCGGAAGTATTTTTGTGCGCTGCGATTATCACGGAAACTGGATTGTGAGGTGTTTGTTGGATAAAATATTTAACTACCAAAATGAAATTATTATTAGTAAATCGGCAAAGTTAACAGAGCAAATTAATAAATATCATAGTGGACATGATTCTCTTTTTTTCTATTCAAAGTCTAATCAATTTGTTTTTTCTACAGCTACAAAAAAAAGAGATAATCCAAAATGGAGAGCTATGCACTTACCAGGTATTAGATGGTCTCCTATACCTGATGAATATATCAAACTTTTTTCAAAAAAAAATATAAGAGCCCAGTCTGAAAAAAGAAATGGGAAAGCAACAACAAGGGCGCGTATAATTCTTAATACAGAGTTATTGCCTCCAGACGGTAGACATTGGGCTTTGAATCAAAAATTTATATTTGAGTTAGAAAAAGAAAATAAAATAAAATGGAGTAATGGAGATAATAAAACACCACAAATAGAAGAAACCGAAACACAAAAATTAACAGATAATTGGACTGATTGGGTAGGCTATTCTTCAACTTGGGGTTTTACAACAGAAAACTCAGAAAAATTATTAGCCAGAGTAATCAATACAGGCTCAAAAGAAAAAGATTTAATTTTTGACTATTTCCTCGGCTCTGGCACTACAACAGCGGTGGCACATAAACTCGGCAGAAAATGGCTCGGTGTAGAAATGGGAGAGCATTTTTATAGCGTAGTTTTACCGAGAATGAAAGAAGTTTTAGCCTACGATAAAAGCGGTATTTCAAAGGATACCAAAGACTACAAAGGAGGCGGGTTTTTCAAGTACTACGAGCTAGAGCAGTACGAAGAAACTTTGGAAAACACAAAATACGGCGATGCAAATTTATTTAACCAAACGAGTGACAAAGCCTACCAAGACTATGTTTTTATGAAGGACGAAAAAATGCTAAAATGTTTAGAAATTGACTACCAAAAAAACAAAGCGACTGTAGACTTAAAAAAACTTTATCCCAATGTTGATATAGCAGAAACCCTATCTTGCCTAAACGGCAAATGGATCAAAATGATCACTGAAGACGAAGTTTTGTTTACAGACGGAAGCAAAGAAAACACAAAAGAGCTAGACTACAAAAAAATTAAACCTTTAATCTGGTGGGAATAATGGAGCATTATCTACAGGAAATAGTTAAAAAAATTTCTTTTGCCAACTTGCCAGCAGAATGGCAAAATTTTGATTTAAAAAGTTTTTCTCAAAAAAAAAGACTTTACGATTTTCAAAAAGAAGCACTAGAAAATTCACTGAAAGGACTGCACTTGTTTTACAGCGAAAATCACAAAGACTACCAGACTAGAAAAAATAATTTTTTTCAAAAATACCGCAACAATAACTACGATGAAAATTTTGATTATACCTTGAATCAAAAAGGCAGCAAAAAGAAAAGCAAAGAAAACAAAACGACTAAATATCTTTTGGAATACAGTGAGGAATACTCAGTTTCAGGCGACAAAATCTCTTTCGCTTCTTTTATCAATCGGATGAGTTTTTGGATGGCAACTGGCTCTGGTAAAACGCTTGTGATTGTAAAACTTATTCATCTTTTAGGAGAGCTGATAAGAAAAGGAGAAATTCCTAAAAACGATATTTTGTTTTTGGCGCACCGAGAAGATCTTTTACAACAGTTCAAAGAGCATATAGCAGAGTTTAATAGAGATAATTTTGAGACCAAGATCCTCTTAAAAAGTTTGAAAGAATACGAGAGCGTAAAACACGAAAATGCTCTGCCCTATTCCAAAAAAGAGATAACTATTTTTTATTACCGCTCTGATTTAATTTCTGATGAACACAAGCAAAACATTGTGAATTTTAAAAATTACGATAACTTTGGGAAATGGTATATTCTTTTAGACGAAGCCCACAAAGGAGACAAAGAAGAAAGCAAACGGCAGATTTTTTATTCTATTCTTTCAAGGAACGGTTTTTTGTTTAATTTCTCTGCTACTTTTACCGATGCTAGAGACTACGCTAGCTGCGTTTTTGATTTTAATCTCGCCAAATTTATAGGAGCTGGATACGGCAAGCATATCTATGTTTCAAAACAGAAAGTAACTGCTTTTAAGGAACAAGATAACTTCTCCGAAATAGAAAAACAAAAAATTGTTTTAAAAACTCTGCTTTTACAAACCTATAGCTACAAGCATTTTAAAAAAATAAGAAAAACAAATGGCAGTCTTTATCACCGCCCCTTGCTCTTGACACTGGTTAATTCCGTCAATACAAAAAAATCTGATTTGGATAAAATTATTAAAGAACCAGACTTAAAACTTTTCTTTGCAGAACTAGAAAAAATAGCTAACAACCAAATTAAACCAAATTTACTGGAAGAAGCTAAAACTGAATTGCTTGCTGAATTTTCGGACAATAATAAATATCTATTTGAAAATACAAAAATAGAAATAGATAGCAATATACTTTCAAAAATAAGCTACAAGAAAATTCTGCAAGCTGTATTCAATGCAAATAATTTCGGCAAAATTGAAATTTTAAAGGTTCCAAAAAATAAAAAAGAGATTGCTTTCAAACTACAGACTTCGGAGAAACCTTTTGCTTTGATAAAAATTGGAGATATTTCTGGCTGGTTAAAAGACACAGTGGCAGATTATCAAATCATAGAAAGTTTGGAAAATGAAAGTATATTCAAAAAAATCAACCAAGACGATTCGGATATAAATATTTTGATGGGCTCGCGTTCTTTTTACGAAGGGTGGGATTCTAATAGACCCAATCTTATTTTATTTGTAAATATAGGAATGGCAAAAGATTCTAAAAAATTTGTTTTGCAATCGGTAGGGCGTGGGTTGCGGATAGAGCCTCTAAAAAATAAAAGAAAAAGATTGCAAAACTTAATAGCCGCTGAAGAAGCAGAGCAAGAGCTGTTTGATAAAATAAAACAAAATATTTTAGCCTTAGAAAGTCTGTTTGTTTTTGGAACCAACGCAGAAAATTTAAAAAATATAATAGAAAAACTCCAAGAAGAACAGCAAAAGCCAGAACATAATTTGGGAGACTTATTTGCAATAAACGAAAAAATTAAAAATCGTTTGTTACTCGTACCTGTTTATCAAAAATCCAATAAAATATTGGCAGAATCCAGCACTGTTTTAAAGTATTCGGTTAGTAAAAAAGACCTTACCCAAACTCAAAAACTATTTGAACATTTAGGAGATAAAATCGTTTTGCTAAAAAACGAATGCGAGATAAAAGTCTTAAAAAAAGTGTCAGAAAGTATGCAGAATCAAAGCAAATATTACAATTTTGACGAGACAAGAAATATTGATAAACCAGATTTACACCTCAAAAGTATCTTAGATTATTTCAGCATTCAAAACCAAGAGGTTGATGGGTTTAAAAAACTAGAAGCAGAAATTGTGCATTTTAAAGAAATAAAATTCAAAGATGGAAATAAAATTGAAGAATTAAAAGAGAAACTGGAAATTATAAAAAATCAAAAACTAAATAAATCTAGTGCAGCAAAAGAATTAGAATTAGAAGAATTATTCAAAACGGGAAAAAGAAAAGATTACGACGAACAACTCACTTTATTTGAAAAATTCGAATCGGCAAAAACTTTTGAGCTCAACAATCAAAAAATTAAAATAAAATATTTAGCCAACCATTACTACCATCCTCTAATTGTAGCAGAGCAAGAAAAAGTAGATTACTTAAACCATATTATTGATGTGCCGAGCGAAATAAAGTTTATTGAAAATTTAGAAGAATATTTGCAAAAAGATAACAGTGTTTTTAAAAATTATGATTGGTGGATGTTTTCTAAACTAGACGAAACTTTAGATAGTATTCATATTCCTTACTATAACCCAAAGACAAATTCTATATCCCATTTTTTCCCTGATTTTATTTTTTGGATGCAAAAAGAGAAGAATTATACCATTCTTTTTTTAGATCCCAAAGGCACAGAGCATACCGATGTGATAAGAAAAATTGATGGCTATAAAAATCTATTTGAAGAAAAAATTGAAAATAAAAACCAAGCAAAAAAATATTTGTCTCACGGCTTTACAATAAAAACTCAGTTGTTTTTCAAAACGAGAGACACTACTCTTGCTCCAGAAGAGTATAGAAAATATTGGTTGGATGATTTTGATAGATTAGCTGGCAAAATCAATGAAGCATAAAAACAGATTAGCTGGCAAAATCAATGAAGCATAAAGATAGGTTAGCTGGTAAAATCAATGAAGCATAAAAACAGGTTAGCTGGTAAACTTAGAGGCATAAAATTCTAAAGATGAAAAATTTAAGTTATATTACAAAGCCATTCGCTCACGATAGTGCAGAAAAACATGTCAGCGGTGAAGCTGTTTATGTAGATGATATTTTAGATTTTCCAGAGGCATTGCATTGCTGTTTTTTTTGTAGTGAGCAGGCTTGTGCTAAAATTCAAGAGGTAGATATTTCTATAGCTCAAAAAATGGCAGGAGTTGTAGATATTGTGCAGGCGAAGGATGTTCCAGCTAAATTAGATATTGCTCCAGTGTTTGATGGCGACCCTCTTTTAGCAGATAAAAAAGTAGAATTTTTCGGGCAGCCTATTGTAGCAGTGGCGGCTAAAGATACGCACAGTGCAAGAAAGGCTGTCCGAGAAATTAAAGTAAAATATAAACCTTTAGAGCCAATTTTGGATTTAAAAGAAGCACTACAGAAAAAATCTTTTGTATTAGAGCCACAAACTCTACAACGGGGCAACGCTAATCTTGCTTTGCAAAAAGCAAAACACCGTTTGAGCGGGGAGCTTTTTATTGGAGGACAGGATCATTTTTATTTAGAGACACAAATTTCTTTAGCTGTGCCTCAGGAGGATGGTATTTTTCTTTATTGCTCTACTCAAAATCCTACTGAAGTTCAAAAACTCGTAGCCGAAGTATTAGGTCTAAAAATGTCCCAAGTAGTAGTAGATACAAGAAGAATGGGTGGAGGGTTTGGGGGTAAAGAAACTCAAGCTGCACAAGCGGCTTGTATTGCTGCCTTGTTTGCTTACCGTAATCGGCTGCCAGTGAAAATGAGACTCAACCGTTTTGACGATATGATCACTACTGGCAAAAGACACAATTTTTATAATACTTACGAGGTGGGATTTGATGACGCGGGAGCGGTTGAAGCTATTAAAATAAAACTAGCCGCCCAATGTGGTTATTCTGCGGATTTATCTTTAGCTATTTTAAATCGGGCTATGTTGCATTCGGATAATTGTTATTATTTCAAAAATGTTAAAATAGAGGGTTATCCTTGTAAAACAAATACAGTATCCAATACTGCATTTCGTGGATTTGGGGGTCCTCAAGGTATGCTCCACATAGAGCATATTATAGATGAAATAGCACGTTACCTAAACAAAGATCCTTTAGATATTATGAGGCTCAATTTTTATGAAAAGAAAAATGGTAGAAATATAACTCCTTACGAGCAGGAGATAGAGGAACCAGTAATTTCTAGTTTAGTGGAAGAATTAGTGCAAACTTCGGAGTATAAAAAAAGACGTCAAGAGGTTGCTGTATTTAACCAAACTAGCCCTTTTTTAAAAAAAGGGATCGCTATTTCTCCAGTAAAGTTTGGTATTTCTTTCACAGTTACCTTTATGAATCAAGCGGGGGCTTTGATTCATATCTATAGCGATGGCAGTGTGCATCTCAATCACGGTGGCACAGAAATGGGGCAAGGACTTTTTATTAAAGTAGCTCAAATTGTAGCCGAAGAATTTCAAATTGCTTTAAATAAAATATCTATCACTTCTACCCGCACCGATAAAGTTCCTAACACTTCTCCTACTGCTGCTTCTGCTGGAACTGATTTAAATGGAAAGGCTGCTCAGATTGCAGCTAGAAAAATAAAAGAAAGATTGATTCGCTTTGCAGCTGCTTATTTTAAAACTCCAGTAGAAAATATTCATTTTGAGCAAGGAAATGTTTGGATAGAAAAAAAGAAAAAAATTACTTTTGAAGAATTGATTGCTTTGGCTTATGAAAATAGAATAGCCCTATCTAGCACGGGCTATTACAAAACACCAAAAGTTTATTTTGATAAAAAAAACAACAAGGGACATCCTTTTTTCTACTTTGCTTATGGAGCTTCGGTATCTGAAGTTTTAGTAGACGCTCTAACGGGGGAATACAAAGTTTTAAGAACAGATATTTTGCACGATATAGGGCATTCTATCAATCCAGCCGTAGATAGAGGACAAGTAGAAGGAGGGTTTGTGCAGGGTATGGGATGGTTGACTTGTGAAGAATTAGGGTGGGCTGAAAATGGTAGAGCTTTAGCGACAGGTCCTGATACCTACAAAATTCCAGCTGTAAGCGATCTACCGCAAGACTTTAGAGTTCATTTAAAAACCTATTCTAATACCGAAGATACTATTTTTAAATCCAAAGCCGTAGGAGAGCCTCCTTTGATGCTCGCTCATTCTGTTTGGCTTGCAATCAAAGATGCAGTTTCTTATTTTTCCAAAAATAAAAGAGTCAAACTGAATGCGCCTGCTACGCCTGTAGAGGTTTTTAGTGCTATTTGCCGCTAGACGGTTAAATCAAGTAATATAGACTTGTTGGCTAAACTAGACAAGCAAATTCAAAGGTCTATATTGATAAGCTTATTGGCTAAACTAGACAAACAAATTCAAAGGTCTATAATAAAGACTTGCTATTTTTTGAAAATTTGTGTAGTTTTATTGAAAAATAAACGGAGAATTTTTATTAATAGAGAATTTCTATTTTTTAGAATCTTTAAAAAATCCCTATAATTTACTAAAAACCAGTTATGACAAAACAAAATCTTGTAATTAAAACCAAAGATGGCGCAGCCGCTAGCAAGATAGCTAAATTTCTTCAAAGACTAGATATTTCTTGTTGTTTTAAATTTCCTCAAGACGAAAGCCTTGAAATAGGTAAAGGCAAACCGCTGTTTACTGTTACTTTTCATTCTACCGCTTTTCTCTGGAAAGGAATAACGGAGTTGAATATTGGACGAGCCTACATAGAAGGTCAATTTGATATAAAAGGAGAGGTTTCTGCGTTTTTAGCTTTGCGAAAATTTATCAAGCAAAATACTTTGATACCTCGCTTGAAATTGAACTGGAAAATTTTTTTCAGTCCCGTTATAAAATCCAACAAAAAATCTATTCAGCACCATTATAGCTTTGATGACGAATTTTTTTATCTTTTTACTGATAAAAAATATCATATGTATTCACAGTGCATCTACAAAAAACCCACAGAAACATTAGAGCAGGCTACAGTTCATAAACTAGAGACTATGTATAGTGGACTCAAACTCAAAAAAGGTATGCGACTGCTAGATATTGGCGGAGGTTGGGGTGGCGCTACCCGTTATTGTGTGCCTCGCGGGATAGATGTAACCAGCCTCACTATCGCTGATAATTCTAAAAAATGTATCCAAAAATTGATTGACGAAGAAGGTTGGCAACAGAAAGCCCGAGTGTATTTGGATGATTTTTTTAACCACAAACCAAAAACTCCTTACGATGCGATTGTGATCTATGGTGTGATTGAGCATATTCCCTATTACCAGCGTTTTGCTGCTAAGGTCTGGAGTTGTTTAAAACCGGGTGGAAGAATATATTTAGACGGATCAGCCTCACACGAAAAATATGATCTCGGGGATTTTGGTCGCATTCTTATTTACCCAGGAGCACATTCTCTTATGTGCCTTCAAGATGTAATTAGGGAGTTTTTATTTCACGGTATGGAAATTAAAGAAGTGATAGATGAACGGATGGATTATGCCTTGACTTTAAAACACTGGGCAGAACGGTTTGAAGCCAACCGTGATAAATTAGTTCGCATCTGTGGGGAAAAAACTTGGCGAACATTTCATTTGTATTTATGGGGAACACATAATGCTATGCTGACAAACTCAATGCAAGCTTACCACATCATAGCAGAAAAAAGTGTAGAAAAAGGAATACGTCCTAGTAATTTAAAAAGATTATTTCATTTCACCAGAGAGAGAACTAGTCGTTAGAAAATGAAGTAATTAGCTCTTTTTTGGTATCAGCCAACGATTCTTGGCTACCTTTTATTGGGGGCAGGCATTTTCAATTGTGTAGATTTTAGTAATACCTGTTCACAAAAAAAATTTTGGGATATTCCAAAGGTTTGTTGATTTATCTGTTGGTTTAAAAATAATAAAATAAAAAAATTATGAAAAAAAATAAAGATTCAGAAAGCTCTTTTCAAGAAACTAATCCTTTTAGTTCACCAAAGAGCTGTTCGGAATGCCATAGAGTTTCTATTGGTGAGGATTTTAAGAAAAGAAATATTTTTTTGAAAATTCTAGGTATTCCTATAATTTATATTCCTTTTTTGCTAGGTTCTTGGATATTTTTATATCTTATTGGGCTCGCTTGTTATTGGCATTTAAAATTAATGGGAGCTAGTAAAACTCTGAAAAAGTTAAAAAATTTTATGCCAGATCCAAAATCTCATAGGTATACCTACAAAACTCAAATTGTCATGGGAAGCCGTTTTTCTTTGAATCATTCTAAATTATTTTGGCTTTTTAATTGTACTTGGTATTGTCCTATCAGTATTGCTTTACTAGAATGGTGTAGCTATCTAGTAAAAGTGGTAGAAGTTTGGTGGTGTCCGTTTCATCACAATAAAAAAGACTCCTATGTTCCTATTTCTAAATCATTCTGGCATTTGGATAAAAAAGATAGAGACAAGATGCATCCAGATGATAGAAACAATCCTATGTTTGCTCTACAAAAAGATAAAAATAGCAAAAAAAAATAAAAATTTTATTAATTAATTATTACATCGCTTAAAAATGAAATTGTTTTCAAAACTAGTCTTTATATTAGGATTCTTTGTATTTTTATGCCCAAGTTTGTTTGCTTCAAAAATTGTATTGAATAACGAGCAAGATTCTTTTCTATTAGGGAAGTACATCCGTTTTTTAGAAGATAAAAATAGGAGTGTTTCAATAGAAGATGTACTTTCTGGAAAATTCAATAAATCTTTTGTGCAAGGCGAAGAAGATGTTATTTATTTAAGCTATGGAAATGCTAATTACTGGTTAGAATTCCCGACTATTCAAAATCTTTCCGAAAAAAAAGAGTGGTTCATTGTAATGGATAACTATTTTAACTTTGATTTCAAAAATCTTTCTGTTTATTTTGTAGTTGCCGATCAAGTAGTGGATACAATAGAAATTCCAAGTGTGAAAGACTATCAGTTACAAAAAAAATTCCCGCTTATCTTTATCCCCATTCCACCAGAATTGTTAGAAAACAAAGACTTAAAAATTTTTGTTCATTCTGATATTTACGGTTATGTTGTTTTCCCCTTTTCCATTACAAATACAAAAATTTCAACAGGTATCTATAAAAAAACACTTTTATTAGGCATTTTTAGTGGAGCTGTAGTTCTGCTTTTAATCTATAATTTGTTTATATTCATCTCTTTTGGTGATAAAGCCTATTTGTTTTATATTTCCTACCTATTCTTTTGGTTGTTAGCTGGCATTATTAGTCTTTACAAACTGGAAGTTTTACTAGGATTTTATATTATTGCTAAAATTAGAATATTTTTTTGGATTTTTGTAATGCTATCCTTGATTGGATATATCTATTATTTTTTAGAAACAAAAAAAAGATTCCCAAGTTCTATTTACCCATTAGGTTTTTTGGCAATTCTACTAATATCTACTGCAATTATTAATTCTACAAACACTCTTTTAGCTACTAAAATGATTTCAATAGAAGGTGTACTGCTAGTTTTACTTGGCTTATGGATTGGTATTGTGTGTTATATAAGAGGTTGTAGACAAGCACGTTTTTTTCTTGTTGGCTGGGTTTTTTTTACTTTTTCTATCCTGATTTGGGTATTGTATATTAGAGGTGTTTTACCTTATAGCCCTTTTGTGGCTCATATCAATCTATTAGGCTCTCTTTTTGAAGCTACTTTTCTCTCGCTAGCCTTGGCAGATAGATTTTATCTATTAAAACTAGAAAAAGACGAAATTTATGAAAAATTAAAAAAAGCAAATCAACAGATGATTCAAGCCTTTGGGATGACGGTAGAAAAAAGAGACCCTTATACCGCAGGACACCAGTTTCGTATTAGTAAATTGTCAGAATCTATTGCCAAAGAAATGAAACTAGATGGACAATATATTGAAAGTGTTAAATTGTCTGCTTTGATTCACGATATTGGTAAAATAGGAGTTTCCAGTGACTTACTTGTAAAAAAAGGAAAACTCAAGAAAAAAGAATTTCAAGAAATCCAAAAACATGTGTTGATGGGTCATGATATAATAAAAAATTTAGACATTCCTCAAGAAATAAAAGATGGTATTTTGCACCACCACGAAAGGTTGGATGGTTCAGGTTACCCGAAAGGTATTATAGATAAAAAAATATCTTTAATTGGAAAAATACTAGCCGTTGCCGATACAGTAGAAGCAATAACAAACGCAAGACCTTATAGAAAAGCTTTGGGATTGGATGCTGCTTTGAAAGTTATCCAAGAAGAGAAAGGGAAAACTCACAATATTGAAGCAGTTGAAGCCTGCCTTAAAGTTTTTGAAAAAGGATTTATTTTCCCAAAATACCTAAAACTTTAGATAGACTATTCCGTTCATAAAACCGCTTGTAGAACTAATGCTATTCAAGTAAAATAAAAATTTCAAATTACTACAAGAGAGAGCTTCAGACTAAATGGAATTTTTAATTTTAAGTGATATTTTATGGGGAAGTTTGATTGTTTTTTTAGGAGCCTTATTACAATCTAGTGTAGGAATCGGCTTTGCTCTCATAGTAACGCCTTGCTTGTTGCTCCTAAATTCCAGTTATGTTCCAGTGCCATCGCTTTTTCTTGTAGGCATGCTCTCTGCTTTTAATCTATTTCGTTTTCAACATTCGTTGGATTTCAAAAAACTAAGCTTTATTCTAGTGGGTCGTCTACCCGGTATTTTGGTAGCAGTTGTTATTTTTGGAATTTTCAATCCAATTGGTTTAAATATCTTTATTGGTGCTGTTTTAATTTTTAGCACTTTTTTAAGCATTTGCCGTTGGCAAATTCAACCACATTTTTGGAATCTTTTTTCAGGCGGATTTTGTGGAGGAATTATGGGAACAATTACTGGAATGGGAGGACCTGCTGTAGCCATTGTGCTACAAAATTGTCCCAAAAATATTTTTTTAAGCACTATTTCTTTTTATTTCATTCTGGGAAACATTATTTCTCTGACAGCTTTAGCCATCGCAGGCATTGCTAATACAACTCATCTTATTCTGTCAATACTTTGGATTCCTAGCGCTATCTTGGGATTTTTTTTGGCTCCTTTCGTGATAACTTATATCAATACCGAAAATTTCAAAAAAATTATACAGATTATTTGCTTGCTTGCTGGAGCATCATTGATTCTGCGAACAATTCTTCTTTAGACTGCCATGCTTTTTGTTTATCGCAGTAATTCACAAAAAGAGCTTTTAAAAAAGCTAACTTCTGTCTTAGCCAATAGCACAGAAAATATTTTACAGCCTGATTACGTAATCATTGGTAATTATAGTATTAGCCGTTGGATTGAATTGCAGATGATGCAAATACAAGGGATCAGTGCTAACTTGAAATTTTTTTCTCCCAACCATTTTTTACAACAACTTTTTCAACCGTTACCTGAAAAATTTCTTTTAGCTGAAGAAGATTGGAACTGGAAAATACTGGATTTGCTATTGCAGTTTTATGAAGAAGAAAATAAATTCAATAGCTACCTACAAAGACAAAACTCCAAAGAACTTTATTTTTTAGCACTAAAATTAGCCAATCTTTTTCAGCAGTATGCTCTTTTTTATCCTGATATTTTCCAACACGAAGAATTTTCTGATTCTGGAGACGAAGATATAGTAAGTATTCAAAAAAAATTTTGGCAACAACTTTTTGATAAAGAAAAATACAGCCACATTTCCCATTGGAGTCAAAATCTCTTTGATAGAAATATTGGCACTGCTCTCGTTGAACTCAAAAAAAACATTCAACCGCTTAAAAAAATAACCATTTTTGGTATTAGCTATCTGCCCACTATCTATGTCCGCCTTTTCTCTTTTCTTTCGCAAATTATAGATGTTCATTTTTTCTACAAGAATGTTAGTCTAGAATACTTAGGCGAGCTGTTGAGCGATAGAGGAATCATCAAAAAAAAACTAAAATTCTTAAAAGACGATCAAAAACAAAAAGAATTTGAAACAATCCATTTACAAATGGGACACCCGCTTTTGATGGCTTTCGGAAAAAAAGAGCTAGAATTTCAATACACGATGCTTGAATTTGATTGGGATAACCATTTAATAGACGAGAGTTACTCGTTGCCTAAAAAAAAGCATTTATTAGCACAACTGCAAAATAGTATCCTGCAACCCACGATAGAACCTCACTGGGCTTGTTCTGGTCTGAGCCAAGAAAAAGACGATTCCATTACTGTGCATAGCTGCCATCACAAAAGAAGGGAAGTAGAAGAACTTTATAATTATTTGCTGAAAATTTTAGATGCGGACCCGTCTCTTGAACCAAAACATATTTTAGTTAAAAGTGCGCAAATTTCCGATTATGCCTCTTATATTGAACAGGTATTTTCAGGCTCTAAACCCTATATTCCCTATTCTATCGCAGAAAGGACAAATTTTGATTCTTGGCACCTTTATCTATTAGAATTAGCAGAACTGCCCCGTAAAAAATTAGCATCCAAAGCTATATGGAATTTGCTGGAGTGCGAGGAAATCAGAAAAAAAATGCAGCTCAATCAGGAAGACCTAGATAAACTATTTTCTATTTTAGAAAATTCTGGATTTTTTTTAAAAAAAGACGATTTAGCTATCAAAGCATCTTTTTTAGAAGATGAGTTCAATTGGAAAAACAAACAAGAAAAAATTCTTATTGCTTGCCTTTTAGAAGAACAAGGAGAAGACACAAAAGCCATCTGTAACATTAGCATAGACTCTCAAAGCTATGTTATACTGGGTAAGTTTTTTGATTTTATATCTTTAATTTTAAAAATTTGTGATAAAGAAAAAGGCTGTTTTAGACCTCAAAGACTGGACGAATGGCAGACAAGTCTACAATTTATTTTTGGAGAACTTTTTGAATTAGACGAATCTTTTAGCGGACTACTTTTTCAATTAACACAAAAATTAGAGCAAGGTATCCAATATTTTAGACAAAAACTAGATTATCAAAATATGTTTTGCTACTTAAAGCAGTTTTTTGAAGAGACTCTGCTTAAAACAAGAACAGAAAAAAAGTTTTTAGATTTTGGTATCACTTTTTGTAAAATTCAACCTATGCGTAGTATTCCCTTTCGGGTAATTTGTTTTTTAGGTTTAGACGACGGTGCTTTTCCTAGAATGGAAAGCCATGCAGACAATCACTCCGATTTGAATTTAATCTACAGATTACTACAAAAAAAGAAACTCGGGTTTCAAAGAAAAACAGGGATTCACGATATCAAGAACGAAGAACTTTATATATTTTTGGAAACCATTCTTTGTGCCGAAGAATACTTATATTTCAGTTTTGTAGGTTGGAATATTCAAGACAACAAAAAAACACTACCCTCACTGGCTTTGCTGCATCTCTTGAAATTTTTAAGCGATAAACTAGGAGTCGCTAACTACGAGGCATTGCCTTTCTTTAAACAGCATTACCTTTATCCCTTTGATAGTCGTTATTTTGAAGCGAATGAAAACAATCACTACCAGTCTTATTCTTCCTATTTTTACCAGCTAGCCCAATTAGAGCAATCTATTCCCCCAAAAAAAATTGATCAGGTAAAAACTGATCAGGTAAAAATTGATCAGGTAAAAATCCATCCCTCTCCCGCTATTCAATATTCCCCTGAATTGGCAACTACTTTGGGGCAATCCGATAAACTTCCTAAAGCAATTTTTATGAAAGATTTTTTGCAATTTTTTGTATCCCCTGTGCAGTATTATTGTCGGCATATTTTAAAATTGGAAAAACAAAAAAGACTACCTGCTCCAAATGCTTATCCGAATTCATGGCAGAGTGATTGGCAGAATGACTGGCAGAATGACTGGCAGAATTACTATTGGGATGCTTTAAAAACTTATGAGTTTGCTAAAAAATGGCTTGTCCTCAAAGCCCATAAAAAGAAAGAAAGCAAACAGGACGACAAACAAATACTAGAGCAATTTTATCAGCACAAAAATTTTCCACCCCGACCCTTGGGAGAGAAAGCTTGGATTCCTCACCAAACACTACTCAACAAATGGTGGCAGAACATTTTAGAGCTAAAACAAGGAAATCTATCTTTAAATATAGCCTTTCAAACCAACCTGTGTGAAATGAGTATTTATGGAGGTTGTCCAGTGTATAGAGAAAAATTGGCAATTTATAATAGTCCAGCCCATTTCAAACTCAAAAGAAAAATAGTTTTTTGGATCAAGCACCTTTTTTTATGCTACCATCTAGCCGACAAAAAACCTGAATCCTACTGGTTTGGATTAGATCTAAAAAAAGAATTAGTCTTAAAGAGAAAATTAAAATTTGTCCCGCAAGCTAAAGATTACTTAACAGATTTGATAGCACTCTACAAAAAAGGTTTACAGCAGCCACTGGCTTTTGATGCTACGATTATAGAGGAGTTTCTAGAAAAAAAAAAAGTGGATTTTTTTCAGAAAATTTCGCACAGTGCAAAAGAAAATTATTATTTTTGGAATTTATGTTTTCCAAATACACAAAATTTAAACTTGGTTGTTTTGGAATATGAACGGAAAATTGTTGCGCCTGTAGAAAAATTTTTAGAGTCATAATAGCGTGGTAAGCATCAGCGAAATTCAAAGGTCTATACTAACCTAGTAGTCTTAAAACAAAAATGTCTATCGTTCAAAACAGAAAAGAAAAAACACTAAAAATAAAATTATCAGAAATTTTGTCGCACTACACAGATAATTTTACAGGCATTGTAAGTCTTTCAAAGGTCAACCTTACCAAGAATTTAGAAAGAGCAGATATATTTATCTCTGTCATTGGAGGAGATAGCAAAAAAGTAGAGCAAAAACTTCATTCTATGCGCTATATTTTAAAAAGAAAACTAGCTCAAAAATTATCCTTTCGCAAAATCCCTGAACTTGTTTTTCGCTACGACGATTCGGGGAAGCGGGCTTTTAAAGTCAATCAGAAACTCAATGAATTATCATCTGATTTCTCCGCTGAGAATGAAAATCTATAATATAGCCTTTTGAATTTGCCAAATAGGACAAAACTAGCTGTTTAGCCAAAGCAAGCTTATTGCTTGACGCTTTTTATGGGCTATTTGTGAAACAGCCAAAGGGCTGTTTCACAGTTCATTCTTGCTTAATGCAAGGGTTATAGTGTCTTTTGCTACGCCATTAAAAAAAAAATTTGTCCCTTGAAATACTTGAGTATTCCTGCGAGCTAAAAATTTTTTTTGCACCTGTTCTAACCATTTGGCTAGCCCCAATAGCGGGGCAAGCATCAGCGAAATTCAAAGATCTATAATATGTTGGTTTTCTATCCTGCTCATTAACTCTCGAAAAATCCCGCTGGAAAAATTTGCCTCTACAGCATTTTAAAAAAATCAGTTTTTTGTATTTTAAGAAAATGATTTAACATTTTTGAATGATTCTATTGGAAATAGCTTATTATTCAATAATTTTATTTTTTATTATTATTTTTGCTACCATTTTCAGTGGTTTGGTTTGTTTGAGAGATTTATTTGTTTTGATTTATTTGTTTTTTATTATTATTTTTGCTACCATTTTCAGTGGTTTGGTTTGTTTGAGAGATTTATTTGTTTTGATTTATTTGTTTTTTATTATTGTTTTTGCTACCATTTTCAGTGCTTTGGTTGTTTGAGAGATTTATTTGTTTTTTATTATTATTTTTGCTACCATTTTCAGTGCTTTGGTTGTTTGAGAGATTTATTTGTTTTGATTTATTTGTTTTTTATTATTATTTTTGCTACCATTTTCAGTGCTTTGGTTGTTTGAGAGATTTATTTGTTTTGATTTATTTGTTTTTTATTATTATTTTTGCTACCATTTTCAGTAGTTTGTCTGTTTGAGAGATTTATTTATTTTGATTTATTTGTTTTTTATTATTATTTTTGCTACCATTTTCAGTGGTTTGTCTGTTTGAGAGATTTATTTGTTTTGATTTATTTGTTTTTTATTATTGTTTTTGCTACCATTTTCAGTGGTTTGTCTGTTTGAGAGATTTATTTATTTTGATTTATTTGTTTTTTATTATTATTTTTGCTACCATTTTCAGTGGTTTGCTTGTTTGAGAGATTTATTTGTTCTGATTTATTTGTTTTGATTTATTTGTTTTTTACTGCTATTTTCTCTATGGCTTTTTGATTTATTTGTTTTTTGGGGAATTATTGATTTTGAACCCTTAACTAATAAATTCTTATGAAAAAGATTGTATTGTTTTTAATCCTTATTTTAGGGTTTTTTCTTTTTGCTTTGTCTAGTCTTTTAGCTCAAAAAAATAGTTTTGATGATTGTTTTGAAGTAGAACGACTCAAAGCAGAAAGTGAAGGTGCTAATGCTGAAGAATCTATAAATCAAGCGAAAGAAATCTGTAATTTAAAATTTAATCAAGAAGATAATGACGCTACTGAAAATTCAGCAGAAGAGAACTTAGAAGTTTTAATTTCTAGTGACTCTATTGAAACTCCAGAAAGTTTTGCAGAAAGAACTTTAGAAGTTTCAAGTTCTAAAAGACCTCCAATTTTTGCTATAGATATTTTTATTGGTAAAAAAAAAGTAAAAGGAGAGAGGGACGAAAAACTTGTCACAACTGGGGTTTTATTGAATTATTATATTACACCTAAATTTAGTTTTGCCGCAGGCTATCTATTATCTAAAGGGGATATAAATAGAACTGTTGTGAATAATGAAACTGAGAGCTATATAGACTATTCTGACTATTATTATGTAGACGAGACTTACGACGCAACAGTAGCTCGCTATACAGATGAAACCTACGATACAGGAAAAATTTACTATTTAGACGAGACTTACGACGCAACAGTAGCTACTCGCTATGTAGATGAAACCTACGATACAGGAGAAATTTACTATCTAGACGAGACTTACGATGCAACAGTCACTCTCGATGTAGAGGAAACCTCTGATACAGGAAAAATTTACTATCTAGACGAGACTTACGACGCAACAGTCGCTCGCTATACAGATGAAACCTATGATGTAGAAGAAATCATCAGACCAAGCGAAATATCCAAACCTGGTCTTGATTTTCGCTGTGTTTTCTTTGAATCTAATGACGATAATTGTTATGATTGGGATGGTGCTACAGTCGTCATAGGAAGTGATATATTTGTTGCAGGTGAGGCCTGTAAGATGATAGGTTCTTATATAGGAGCAATTAGAATTGGCGATACCTATCACTGTGCAAAAGAAGTTGCTGAACCTAAGGGTTATAATTCTTCTTGTTATCAACAATTACTGTTCGTGGGTGCTATGCGGTGTATTAAATGGGAATATGAAGAGACTATCGAAATAGTGGTGAAATTTGTACTTTCTCACTATGAAACAGAGACTCTAACTCGCCAAATACCTCATAACAGCATAGAAACTACCATAGTATCTTACTATTATACAAAAACTTTCATTCGCCAAATACCTCATAACCTCATAGAAACTATCCAAGTACTTTACTATGATACAGAAACTCGCCAAGTAACTCGTAACCTTATAGACACTAGCCAAGTCTTCTCTCACTATGAAACAGGGACTCTCACTCGCCAAGTAGCTAGTTATGTCACAAAGACACGTCAAGTATCTCGTAGTCGCACAGAAAATCTATCCATTAAAAATATTGAGTCTTCTTTGGGGGTGAAATGGCATTTATTGGGTAATGGTTTGGTGGATTTTTTTCTAGGAGCTGGTATAGTCAATATTTCGCATAGTAGAGAATATCTAAATACCGTAGAAAGCGGAAGTGGTTCTGGTACTTATTTTGAAACTGGTATAAAGTATATTTTTAATTCTGGCTTTAATATAGGCTACTATTGGCGAAGATCTTCGGCTACTTTTGAATTAACTAATAATGCAAATCAGCAAACTACAGAAACAGATGGAGGAGGAATTACAAGCGGGTTGACATTTGGGTTTGCCTTTTAGTAATGAGACCAGTAGAAATGAGACTGTTGAATTAGTGTGATGCTAGGCACAAGCAAAAAATTTTCTCAATTTGGCAATAGTTTGGAGAAAACACTAATTCAAAAGTCTTAAATAGACCTTTGAATTTCGCTGATGTGACGGCTAGCCAAATGGTTAGAACAGGTGCGAAAAATTTTTTTAGCTCGTAGGAATATCGTAGAACAAAAATTATACAAAATTTAATATCCTGTATAAATAAAATGCAAAAGCTCCAGTGGAGCTTTTGCTATAACCCTTATTTTACGCTCAGCAATAAGAGAGCATTTCTTTACAAATGGCAAGAGTTAAAAAAATTTTTCAATGCCGTAGTAAAAAACACTACGAACCTTAAAGCTAATACAATATAGACTGCAAAAGAGCCACTGGCTCTTTTGCTAAAGCCCGTATAGAGTGAAAGCAATAAGCTTGTTTTGGCTAAACAGAATGCAAATTCAAAAGTCTATTAAAATTATTTATGAAAAAAACAATAATACTTCTTTTTGTTGGTTGTCTTTTGAGTTTGACTGATCTTTTGGCGCAGGATAATTTTGAAAATTGTTTTGCTCTAAAAAGGATAAGAGCTAAAGCTGGCGGAGCTAGCGCTTATGAAGCTGTAGAAATTGCAGAAACAATTTGTTATAGAAAATTCTACTCTGATAAAAAAAGAATGGTTGCTAGTAAAAAACATGCTTTAAAAGAAAATTCTGATAAGGATACGATTCAAGAAACAAGCAAAAAAGAAAACAATAATAACTTGGTGGTTGCTACTCAACTCAGAGTCCATTGGGAACCGCAAGATGTTAAAACTCTAGTTTCTGATACTCGCTCAGCAAAAAAAATAATCACAAATGAAGAAACACCTATAGCTAAAATAACAGGCAACAGTGATAATCTAAATCTTAGATTTGCTGGAAAAAATAGCGACCTTATTCTCAACTACTCCAAAGATGGCAAACAGAAAATTATCACTTCTACTTCTCGTGAAATAGGAAAATGGAGTTTAGGAGGCTCTCTAACAATAGATAAAGATTCTGCAAACTCAAACGCTAATATTAGTGATTTTGGAAAAATTCATCTAAAACACCGCAGCGGACTTCGTTTGAATTTTAATAGAACCAATGTTTTGAAAGATGTTAATGGTAGTAGTTCTGTAAATAGTGGTGAAATTGGCTTTACCACTAAAAATAAAAAATACAACAGCACTTTAAACGGAAGCCTTTTATTTAACGATGGATTCTCAACTAGAATTCAAATGTACCAAAGTTTTTAAGTTTAAGAGAAACCTTTGAATTTGCCAAATAGGACAAAACTAGCTGGGACGGCTAGCCAAACGGCTAGAAAAGTGCAAAAAAAATACGATTGCTTTGGCTAAACGGTGGTAAGCTAATTCAAAGGTCTCTAAAATTTATAATTCTTAAAAAATTTCTATAAGAATTGTAAACACAGCAGAGATTAAAGAGTTTGGGAATTTTACTTTATAAGGCTAGAAGCTATCTGGCTAATATATCTGGCTAAGCTATCTGGCTAATATATCTGGCTATTGAAATTGAATCCTGGGATCAACTATAGCCAAACAAATATCCGATAGTAAATTTCCTATCAAAAATAAAATACCTCCTATAAAAACAATCCCTAAAGCAACTGGATAATCTCTTTGTTGCACAGATTCAAAACCCAATAAACCAATGCCATTGATATTAAAAATGGTTTCAATAAGAAAAGCCCCTGTAAAAACTAAGCTGATATTATTGCCAAAACTCGCTGCCAGTGGCACCAAAGAATTTCGGAGTGCGTGCTTAAAAATCACCGTCCTTCTTTTTAATCCTTTAGCGTAGGCAGTGCGGACATAATCTTGGTTGAGATTTTCCAAAAGCGAATTTTTGACTAGCACGGTCATTGTTGCAAAAGATCCTACGGTGTAACAAATTAGAGGTAAAATAGAGTGGTAAAGAATATCCCCCATTTTGGCAAAAAGCCCTTTTTCTGTAAATTCATCACTCGTAAATCCTTGCAATGGAAACCAATCCAGATAACTCGCAAAAAATAAAATAAGTAGTAATCCTAATACAAATGAAGGAATAGTGTAACCTATAAAAATAGCTACAGAAGTGCTATTGTCAAAGAACGAACGGTTTTTTAGAGCCTTAAAAACACCTAAAGGAATGCAGACCAGATAAGGTAATATTGTTGTGACTAACCCATAATAGATGGCTATAGGAAGTCTCTCAAAAATTAGCGCACGCACAGGCTCGTTGTAACGATAAGAATCACCAAAATCAAAAACGATTATTTTTTTCAGCCAATCCCAATAGGCTACAAACCAATTTTTATCTAGTCCGTAAAGCTCTTTTAGATAGGCTAAATCTTCTTCTACTAAACCCTCATAACTGATTTGCTGCTCTGTTTCAGAAAATTTTAATTCAGAGAGTAATTGCTCCAAGGGACCTCCCGGCACAAAACGGGTAATAAGAAAAGTTAAAATGGTAATGCCAAAAAGGGTAGGAATGGAAAGGAGTAGTCGTTTGATTATGTAATATCTCATATTTTTAGAGACCTTTGCATTAGCTTATCTGGTTTTGGCTAAAAGGCTTGTTGCGTATATTGGGCATCTTATTTTATACAAACTTTAGTAAAAAAACCTAGTTTTTATTGATTCTTTTTCGTATTGATTAGGTTTCTGTTTAATTTTACTTTTAGGAGTTTACCAACTCATTCTTGCTAAATTCCTCCTATATTTTTGTATAGCTTGTGGAAAGAAAGTATATCCCCTACTAATTTATCTAAACCACCTAAAGGGATGCAATTTGCAGCATCGGATAAAGCTTTTGCAGGGTTAGGATGCACTTCCATAAAAATGCCTTGTGCTCCGCAGGCAGCGGCAGCGTATCCGAAATAAGGAGCGTATTGAGAAAGCACGCCCGATTGAGCGAGAGTTTTTCCTGTTTTTTGTGTGGCGTGAGTAATATCCATCACCACAGATTCCTTATATTTTTTCATTTCTATCAAATTAGTAAAATCTACAACCAAATTTTGATAGCCAAAACTACTACCCCTTTCCAAAAACAAAACTAGATGTTTATTTTGAGTTCTAATTTTTCTTAAAATATTTTCCAGATCAGCTACAGCGAGAAACTGTCCCTTTTTGACACTGATGATTTTACCTGTTTTAGCAGCCTGCACAATCAAATCTGTTTGGCGACATAAAAAAGCGGGAATTTGAATAATGTCTGCCACTTCGGCGACCTCGTCAACTTGGTGAGTTTCGTGAACATCTGTAGTAATAGGCAGCGAAAAAAATTTTTTGATTTTTTTTAAGAAAGACAAGCCTTTTTGAATACCCATACCTCTATAAGAATCAATAGACGAGCGATTGGCTTTATCAAAAGAAGACTTAAATACAAAAGGAACCTTGTATTTTTTTTGGAGTTTTTGAATTTCTTTAGCACAGGTTGTAAGTAGTTCTTCGGATTCAATCACACAAGGACCTACAATAAAAAAAAAATGATTGCGTAAAGATTCTTCTAATGTATTTTTTTCTACCATTCTAAAGCGATTAGGAGGGAAGCGGGAGCAGGATTTGAACCTGCGACCTCCGGGTTATGAGCCCGACGAGCTACCAGACTGCTCTATCCCGCGTTGTTTTTCTTTCAGCAAGGGAGCGGGAAACGAGACTCGAACTCGCGACCCTCAGCTTGGAAGGCTGATGCTCTAGCCAACTGAGCTATTCCCGCATTGTTTTTTTTCAAAAACTATTATCTGGGACGGTAGGACTCGAACCTACGCATGACGGGATCAAAACCCGTTGCCTTACCGACTTGGCTACGTCCCACTGACTATAATTCATAGTTTTCAATGAATATTTTTTTAAGTCAAATATTTTTTCAAATATTTTTTTAAAAAAAAATTAAAAATCTATCCAATTATATAGTATCTCTCTTTTTAAGAGACTATGCAACAGTCTTTAACCAATTTTATCCCATAAACTCCAATAGTTATCCATAGTCTTTTAAAAAGCAAGACAATAAATATTATCTAAAACTTTTTCAAAATTTTAGTAGACAAACACGCTCAAACTGGGTAAAATAAGAAAAAAATACAAGAAAAAAACAAAATCATCTTTTCAACAATTATTAAAACAACATAATTTTTAATGCTAGCCAAACTACTCTACGAGCTTTATGCCTATCAAATTTTCCAATCCGTTTTTTTTAGGGCGTCTATGGGTTTTTTGACCTCTTATTTTTTGACTAGTATTTTGATGCCTCCTTTCATTGTTTATATGTATAAGAAGGAATATGTTTCTGACTTAGCAGATAGTTCTAAAGCTTCTTCCCAAGTTCCTATTATGGGGGGGGCTGTAATTATTTTTTCTTTAGTTATTTCCACTTTTCTTTGGGCTTGGACGAATGTTTATGTGATAAGCAGTATTACTTTTTTGGTGTGTTTTGGTTTGATAGGTTTAAGCGATGATTGTATGAAAATTCAAAACAACAAAAAAATACGAAGTGGTATTCTCAAAAAAAAAGATTATAGTGAAAAATCCGATGGTATTAGCGCCAAACTCCGCATTATTTTAGAAATTGTGATCACTGTAAGCATTTTGGGTATTACTATCTATTTTTACCGAATACCTGGTTTTGACTTGCAGATACCTATGGTGCCTATCAAAAACTGGCATCCTAATGTTTCCGAATGGGTTTATTTTTTGATGGCTATTTTTATTGTTGTAGGCTGTGCCAACGCAGTCAATTTGCTGGACGGTTTAGATTCTCTGGTTAGTCTCCCTATTATCAACACCCTTATTTTTATAGGTTCTGTGTCTTATATTGCTGGAGATATGGAGTGGAGCGAAAAATTAAAAATTGTTTTTATTTCCGAAGACTTAAAAGAATTAAGCATTTTCAGTATTATTGTAGTAGGTGGAGTTATTGCCTTTTTAAAATATAATTCTCCGCCCGCCTATATTTACATGGGAGATATTGGTTCTTTGGGTCTAGGAGCTTCTATTAGCGCTCTATTTTTATTTGCTAAAGCAGAGCTTTTTTTACCCATAGTGGGGGGTACTTTTGTAATTGCAGCTTTTAGTGTGATAGTGCAAAGATTGTGGTTTTTTATAGTTCTTAAAATCAAGGGCAGAGAATACGCCAAGAAAAACCGTTTTTTTTATAAAGCCCCCTATCATCACCATCAGCAAGCTGCTATGTCTTTTCAAGAAAAAGATATTCGTTCTGTTTATCACAGTTGGCTAGAAAAGCTCAAACTTGTTCCCAAATACCAATTTTATAAAAATTACAACAAAGAAAAAATCAATTCTAAAGTTATTTGGCAAAATCATATAAAAGCAATTTGGTTTTTAGTTATTGCTTTTTTGATTTATTTTAAAATTCGCTGATTGGAAGCAAAGATAGGGACGGTTGTCTTATATGTTACGCGGCAACGGTAGTTCTCGCAAATAAACTAGACTTTTGAATTTGCTTACCACCGTTTAGCCAAAACAAACGTTGAAAAAATTTTTAACTCTTGAAATACTTATACATTCCTACGAGCTAAAAAATTTTTTTGCACCTGTTCTAACTATTTGGCTAGCCGTCACAGCAGCAAAATTTAAAGGCTTAAAATATATTTTTTTTTAGAAAACAATTATTGTACCAATAGAAAAATGGATGTCAATACAAAGCTGATTTGGCTAGACATGGAAATGTCAGGGTTAGAGGTAAAATCTAGTGCTATTTTACAAATAGCTATTATTATTACTGATAAAAATCTTAACGAGCTTCACCAAGGTGTCAATTTTATTGTAAATCAGCCTAAGCAGGTTTTTGACAAAATGGATGAATGGAATAAAAAACAACACGGGGAAAGTGGCTTGGTAGAAAAATGTTTGAATTCTCCTTTGAAATTAAGGGATGTGGAGCAGCTTTGTATTGACTATGTTTTGAAATATACAGTGAAGAAGGAGTCTCCCTTGTGCGGCAATACCATCTTACAAGATAGAAGGTTTTTGTACGAATATATGCCTGAATTTTCAGAATCCGTTCATTACCGTAGTTTGGATATTTCTAGTTTTAAAATTTTAAAGGAAATCAATTTTCCTTTTGTTGAGCCTTTTCAAAAATCTTTTGAACACGACGCTTTGGTTGATATTAGGGAAACCATAGCAGAATTTCGTTATTATAAGAATAATTTATTCATTAAGGGAAAATAATCAAAATTTTTAATGCTGTATAACCCCCAAAAAAACACAAATTTAGACTTTTGAATTTGCATTGGTCTAAAAATTTAAATGTTTTAATACCTATTTGACTTTTTATTTTTTTTCTAATATACTATAGACTTAATAGGTAGTTGAATTTTTTGTAAAAATAAATTTTTTAGTTTAGTACTGTGTCAGTTGTAATAAGAATGTCCCGTAGAGGACGAAAAAAAAAACCATTTTATTCCATAGTTGCTGTGGATAAAAGGGCAAAAAGAGATGGAAGATTTTTAGATAAAATAGGAACTTACGACCCTTTTAAAAAGGATTTTTCTATTGATAAAGAATTATTAAAAAAGTGGCTGGATTATGGAGCCCTCCCATCCAAAAGAGTT
The DNA here is from genome assembly GCA_965216635.1 of bacterium. Lineage (GTDB taxonomy): Bacteria > SAR324 > SAR324 > XYD2-FULL-50-16. The sequence continues at coordinate 120,177 of OZ244188.1, read as the reverse complement.
TCTTTTCTTGTGGAAAAGGAAAAATCCAATCTTGTGGAAAAGGAAAAATCCAAAAATTAATTTACTGGAAATTTGTGTGTTTTCTCAGGCACCATTGGTTAAAATAGGACAGATTATCAAAACCAGAGGTCTAAGGGGAGAGTTAAAAATTTATCCTTATACCGAAAGTTATTGCATGCAACATTATTGTAGCTTGTCATCGGTTTGGGTAGGGGAAGAGGAAGAAAAAACAATAGAGTATAAATTAGTAGAGGCTAGGATTTTTAAGAATTTTTTTCTGTTTCTTTTGCAAGGGATAGATACGGTGGAGAAAGCTAGCGCTTTGCTGAGAAAATATTTTTTTGTTCCAGAAAACAACCGTGCCGCTTTACAAGAGAACGAAATTTTAGTAGATGATTTGGTGGGCAGTCAAGTTGTGAATGTCAAAGGAGAGCATTTGGGTAAAGTAGTTGATTTTTTTCATAACGGAGCAAACGGTGTTTGTGAGGTTTTTCCTGAAAAAGATTCTGCGTCTCAAAAAAAATTTCTGTTTCCTGTAATAGAGCAAGTTTTACTGAAAATAAACAAAGAAAAAAAACTTTTAGTAGTTGAACTTTTAGAAGAGTAAGTGAATTTTCATATTATCAGTCTTTTTCCACAGATTTTTGAATCTTTTACAAGTTGTAGTCTTATAGGAAAAGCCTTGAATGATGGTAAATTAAAGTTATTTCTACATAATTTAAGAGATTTTGGATTAGGAAAACATAGAAGAGTAGACGACAAGCCTTTTGGTGGAGCTAAAGGAATGCTTTTAAAGCCCGAGCCTGTTTTTTTTGCATTGGAGCATATAAAAGAAAAATACGACAAAAGCCACAGTATTTTGCTAGATCCGAAGGGAGAAAAATACCATCACGATAAAGTTGTAGAATTAGCAAAAAAATCTTCTTTGACTTTGATTTGCGGTAGATATCAAGGCTTTGATAAAAGAATATCTTATTTTGTAGATGAGAGTTTAAGTATAGGAGACTATGTACTTTCTGGCGGAGAAGTAGCAGCTATGGTTTTGCTAGAGACGATTGCTCGTAGAATTAAAGGAGTGATTGGCAATGAGGAATCGCTAGAAAACGAATCACACCAAAAAAAACTTTTAGAAGCAGATAAATACACCCGACCTCGTGAATTTATGAATTATAAGGTGCCTGAAGTCTTGTGTAGTGGTTATCACGAAAAAATTAAAGGTTGGGAGAAAAAAACTGTTAAATCTAGTTCTAACTAAAAAAATATTATTTAAAATGAACCCAATATTACAAAATTTTTCAAAAAAATTGATTAGAGAGGATCTACTAAAATTTGAAGTAGGTAATACCGTGCAGGTGAATTATCGCATAGTAGAAGGAGAAAAACAAAGAGTTCAACCTTTTGTTGGCGTAGTTATCGCTATTCATAGAGGTTTTAATAATTTGAATGGCACTTTTACTGTCCGCAGAGAAAACCGTGGGTTTGTAGTGGAGAGAAAGTTTCCCACACATTCCCCTAATATTGATAGCATTAAAATATTGAAGAGAGGTGTTGTCAGGCGAGCAAAACTTTACTATCTCAATAAACTTTCTGGAAAATCTGCTCGTTTGGCAGATAAAATTGATTAAAGAGCATTGTTAGCTAAAAAAAAGAAAGGTTGGTTGGCAGAATGGATTGCCTGTGGGTATTTAGTTTTGCGGGGTTATCTTATAATAGAGAAAAATTTTAGAACTTCTTTTGGGGAATTAGACATTATTGCTAAAAAAAATCAAACTTTTGTTATTGTAGAAGTGAAATCTCGATATAAAAAAGGAGATTGGCATCCTTTGACTTCTATAGACTCCAAGAAAAGGAACAAAATTAGAAAATTAGCAAACTATTATATTGTAACAAAAAAACTTTTTGGAAAAAATTTGAGAATAGATGTTTTAACTGTAGAAAAAATATTTTTTTGGTTTTCTGTTAAACATTATAAAAATATTTTTTCTCTAACTTGACAAATAAATTAATATGGCAAATCATATATCGGCAATAAAAAGGATTAGACAAAATAGAAAGAAAAATTTACGAAATCGGATGGTGAGATCTAGATATAAAACCGAGTTGAATAAATTTCTAGAGTTTGTTTCTGACAAAAAAAATAAGGAAGTAAAGGAGCTACAACAACAATTATCTTTTATCCACAAAATCATTGACAAAGCTAGAACAAAAGGGATTATCAGTAAAAATTCGGCTTCTAAGAAAAAATCTCAGATGGCAAACCAGCTTAAAAATAAAACGGATTTAGCTGCTTAGCAATTTTTGTATATTAAATATGTACCCTAGGGAGCAAATAAGAACGATAGCTCAAAAAACGGATTTAGTTTCTTTAGTGGGTCAGTATGTTTTACTCAAAAAAAGAGGAAAAACTTACAGCGGACTCTGTCCTTTTCACAGTGAAAAAACTCCTTCTTTTCATGTAGATGCCTTAAAAGGCTTTTATCATTGTTTTGGTTGTGGAGCACACGGAGATGCTATTAAATTTTTGATAGAAAACGGCAATTTAACTTTTTTAGAAGCTGTAGAAAAACTTGCTGCTTTGCAGGGAATCAGTTTAAGGAAAGAAAAAAAAGTTTTTCATCCCACACGAAAATTTTTAGAAGAAGCCCAAGTTTTTTTTGCTAAACAATGGAAAAAATCAGTAGATTCTTCTCCTCCAAGAAAATATTTAGCACAGAGAAATTTTAAAAATCATACTTTAAAAAAATTTGAAATTGGTTATGCACCAGAGAGTTGGAATGCATTACTAAAAAATTTCAATCCTCCATCTTTAAGCGAATTGGAAAAAGCGGGATTGGTAAAAAAATCAGAAAAAAAGGGCAATTATTACGACTTTTTTAGAGGTAGAATTATGTTTCCCTTTAGAGATTACCAAGGAGCTTTAGTAGGTTTTGCGGGCAGGTCTATTTCTGAAGATAATATTCCTAAATATCTCAATTCTCCAGAGATAGAGCTTTTTCAAAAAAATTCTTTCTTTTATGGACTTTTTCAAGCTAAAGAAGCAATTGCAAAAAAAAAAAGAACTATTGTGGTGGAAGGCTATACGGATGTGTTGAGAATGCACGAAGCAGGCTTTGAAGAAACTTTAGCAGTTGCTGGAACTGCCTTAACTCATAAACACATAGAAAAACTCAAGCAGAATTACGGCGAAGTTATTTTTTTATTTGATGCAGATGGTGCTGGACTAAAAGCTAGTATGAGAGCCGCCCGTCTTGCCTTACAGTATGGAGTAGAAGCAAAAATTTCTTTTTTACCCCTAGGCAAAGACCCTGATGAATTCTTAAAAGAGCAGCCGAGTTGCGAAATGGAAAAAGCATTAGAAAATGCTACTTCTATTTTGTTTTGTATTTTAGAACACGAGAAAAAAAGGTTTGAAAAGACAAAAGATATATCCGCCAAAGACGGTATTTTAAAGGAACTTTTGGAATTAGCGGCTGAATTAGGCGGAGAAAATAAACAAAAAATATTTCTTAATGAAGTAGCTAGCTATTTTAAAATAGACTTAAACGCCCTTCAAAAACAGACTTGGCAAAAAAAAACAGAACAGAGTCGTTTAGAGCGCAGAAAAAATACCGCTACATTTAAAGTTTCTGCATCTGAGAATAATAGTTCATCTATTCCTTCGTCTTTGGTTAGCTATGCTGCTGTTTCTTCAGGGGAGCAAAGAATATATAAAAAAGAAGAGAAAATAGCAGGCTTTGTTTTAAAAAGTCCTAAATATTTTCCTACTTTAAGGAAATATCTACAATACCAAGATTTTTCTAGCGAGCCGCTGCAAAGATTGATGCAAAGGCTATTTTCTATGCAAGATGAAGAAATTGCAAGTTGCACTCTGGCGGATTTTTTGCAATTCTTTTGTGATGATAAGGAGATCGTCAGTGAGATTTTATTTTGTATAAAAGTTTTACCTGAAAATCTATCAGAAATTTTTTGGCTAGAAAAATGGATTTATGAACTAAAAAAAGATGTTATTTATCAGAGGTTTAGTAAAGAATCTCTTTATCTTTCAACAGATAAGCAAAAAGAACAGTGGCAGTTGTATAAGTTACAATTGGAAGATATGAAGCACTTAATTCAAAATTTAAAAAACAAAAGAATTTTTTTTCAATCTAATTTTAAACCATAATATGAGCAAAAAAACACAAAAATCACAACCAAAACTTGTAAAGCAAATTATCAAAAAAGCACTAGATATTGCAAAAGCAAAAGAAGGTGTGATTGATAGCAATGAATTGAATAGATTACTAGGCAATGATCTAAGTGAAAGCCAAACCGAATCTATTTATGTAACTTTGGCTAAAAAAAATATAGAAGTTGTGGAGACTTCTTTATTTTCTAGTTTAGAGGACGAATTCACTACTTCTTTTCACAAAGAAACACAAACTAAAAACACAGAGCAAGAAAAGAAAAAAATAGAAGACCCTGTGAAAATCTATCTCAAAGAAATGGGCGCTATTCCGTTACTTACAAGGGAAGAAGAAGTAGAAACCGCTAGAAAGATAGAAGACGGTCAACAACAGATGTTGAATGTTTTGCTCCGCTCCAATTTAGTTTTGAAATATTTATTTTCTTTAATTGATAAATTGGAAAATTCTGAAATGAAAGTCAGAGAAGTAGTATCTGGTTTAGACGAAGACGACAATGTAATAGAAGAAGAAAATAAGGCTTTAGAACAACTTCATAAAAAATTGTCACAAGCAAAAGAAATTTTTAATCAAAAACAAGCTATAACTAAAAAGATAGCCAATTATCCTTACTCTAAAGCAGAGGCTTTAAAACTAGAAAAAGAAGAATTAGAGCAACAAATTTTGAAAGTTTTAAGGCTAGTCAATTTTAATACAAAGAAAATAGAGAAACTCTTTAGTATCATTTTAGAACACAACGAACAAATTGATAAAGTTATTTTTCAAAATAGCCGCCATCAAAGAAATTTAGCTATTCCTTTAGAACTTACAAAAGAATGGTTGGAGAGTAAAAAAAAGAGAAATGAAAAGAAATTTTTTCGTATTCGTTCAGAAGTCAGTCAGCTCACTTCTAATAGTTTTACTACTATTCGCAGGTATTTTGAAAAAATTGCTATGGGACAAAAAAAAATTGCTAGATTATTACAAGAAACAGATGGCTCACTAGAAGAATTTAGAACTACAATTAAAGTCTTAAGAAGAACTCAAAACCAAATTAATAGAGCTAAAAATAAGTTGATAGAAGCTAATTTACGACTAGTCATTAGTCTAGCAAAACGCTACATGAATCGTGGGTTGCAATTTTTGGATCTTATTCAAGAAGGAAATCTTGGCTTAATGAGAGCAGTAGATAAATTTGAATATCGTAGAGGTTATAAATTTTCTACTTATGCTACATGGTGGATTAGGCAATCTATTACCCGTGCTATCGCAGACCAAGCGAAGACGATTCGCATTCCAGTGCATATGCTAGAGACTATCAACAAACTCAACAGACTCAACCGAACTTTATTCCAAAAATATGGTAGAGAGCCTTTCCCTGATGAGCTTGCAGAGCATATGGATTTACCGATAGCTAAAATTCACAAAATTCTAAAAATAGCTAAAGAGCCTATTTCTTTGGAAGCTCCAGTAGGAGATGAAGAAAATTCTTCATTGGGAGATTTCATACCAGATAGAAAATTGCAACTTCCTTCAGAGATAGTATCCGACGTTTATCTCAGTGATGCTATTCATAAAGTCCTAGGCACCCTGACTCCCAGAGAAGAAAAAGTCTTAAAGATGCGATTTGGAATTGACGAAAAGAAAGACCATACCTTAGAAGAAGTAGGACAGGATTTTGATGTTACTAGAGAAAGAATCCGTCAGATTGAGGCAAAGGCACTTCGCAAATTAAGGCATCCTATGCGGACTAAACACCTAGTAAATTTTTACGAATAAAAACCTAGGAGACTGTTGAATTAGACATTCTAGTTTGGCTATACGGCGTTAAAATTTTTTTTTTGTCATTTGAAATACTTTTTTTATTGCTATTTATTTCCTAGGGCTATTTCCTAAGGGCTATAGTAAAAATGCTTTTCGCTCCTTTTACATTTCATTTGGGCTAAGAATTAAATCTCGTAGCATTTCGCTCAGACGATATTTTAGCGAGCTAAAAATTTTTTTCGCGCCTGTTCTAACCATTCGGCTAGCTTTCTATGATGCCTGATTTAACGTCTCTAGCTGTAAGAAGTTTTTGATTATGGGCAAATCAGCTACCAATTTCAATCAATATGATTCTAGTGAGGCGAGTTTAAGACCCCAGTCTTTAGACGATTTTATAGGACAGACAAATTTAAAAAAAAACTTAAAAGTTTTTATTCAAGCAGCCTCTAGTCAGCAAAAAAATCTAGATCACATTCTTATCAGCGGGCCTCCTGGGCTTGGGAAAACTTCTTTAGCAGAAATTGTTGCTAAAGAATTACGAAACCCCATATTAAACACTTCGGGTCCTATTCTTGAAAAACAAGGAGATTTAGCTGCTATTTTAACCTCATTAGAATCCAAGCAAATTTTTTTCATTGACGAAATTCACCGTATGAATAAAGCCGTAGAAGAAATACTTTATACTGCTTTAGAAGATTTTCGTTTGGATATTATAATAGGGAAAGGTGTTGGAGCGAAGACCATAAGAGTAGATTTACAAAATTTCACTCTGGTAGGAGCTACTACAAGGGTAGGTCTTTTGAGCTCTCCTTTGAGAGACAGATTTGGTATTACTTTTCATTTAGATTTTTATAGTCCTCAAGATTTGAGTTGTATAGTTGCCCGTTCAGCCAATATTTTAAATTTGAAACTAGACGAAAAATCTGCGATAGAAATAGGAAATAGAGCAAGAGGCACTCCCCGTATAGCCAACCGATTACTGAAAAGAATAGCCGATTTTGCTTTTGTAGCAAAAAAAGAGAAAATAGATTTAGAAGTCACCAAGCTAGCTCTGAAGGAATTACAAATTGATAGCAAGGGATTGGATAGCTTCAATCAAAAAATGCTGCAGACCATAGCAGAAGTCTATCAAGGGGGACCTGTAGGTATAGCCAATCTTTGCTCAATACTCGCAGAAGAAGTGGATACTATAGAAAACTATGTAGAACCTTTTTTAGTACGGAGTGGGTTTTTACAAAGAACCACTAGAGGCAGGATTATTACTGAAAAAGGCAAAAAACACTTATCTCAATCTAAAAATTTTTTTGACATTTGATACCCCCTAAAAATACTACTCAGCAATCCATTTCTCCTCTTGTGTGGGTTCTGCTAGCTGCTTTTTTTGTAAGATTTATAGCTGCTATTTTTTCCAAAGGCTACCTCACCCACGACGATCATTTCATTCCCATAGAAACAGCATATCAATGGCTTTCGGGACAAACCGAATTTTTTGCTGATAAATCTGGTGCTTGGAGAAATCAACTCTATACAATTTTGCACTACAGTATTTTAGCTTTTTTAGACGCACTATCTTTAAAAGACCCACAGCAGCAAATGTTTATTGTGCGTTTTCTACACGCTCTTTATTCTATGCTTGCGATAGTTTTTTCCTATAAAATCACTTATTACCTTACTCACAAACAAAAAGACGCTCTTCTTGTAGCTATTTTGCTTTCTTTCTTTTGGGTGCTACCTGTATTTTCGGTACACTCCTTTGTAGAAACTGCCTGTATTCCTCCCCTGTTGATCGCTATGTATTACAGCCACAAGATAGAATCTGAAGCTTACAATCAACGTTATCTTTTATTAGCTAGCTTTTTCTTTGCCTTAGCTTTCACCCTTCGTTTTCAAACTTTTATTTTTGGGATAGGAGTAGGATTTGTTTTGCTTTACCAAAAACAATTTAAAAAAGCTTTCACCTTACTAGGCTATACATGCATTTCTTTATTTATAACCATGGGAATTTTAGATTGGATAGTCTACGGGTTTCCCTTTGCTTCTATTATCCAGTACAGCCTTTTTAATATAGCCAATCGTTTTGAATATATTGTAGCTCCTTGGTATAGCTACCTTGCTTTGCTACTAGTTGCTTTTATTTTCCCCACAAGTTTGATTTTCGCAGGAGGCATAATGAAAATAGCAAAAAAATACTCACTTTCTATATTGAGTTTATTACTTTTTATCTTGCTTCATTCCATTTTTGCTAACAAACAAGAAAGATTCATTTTACCCGTAGTGCCTTTCTTAATTATTTTTGGAGTTATGGGGTGGCAAGAATGGAAAAGAGCGGCTGGCGAGGAGAAATTTGCCCCTAAAAAATTAGACTACAAAAAATTTAAGAATATTCTTTTCAAAATCGCTTGGATTTGGTTTTGGCTCATCAATAGTTTTCTGCTTACTATCAGTCTTTTTTATTATAGCAAAGAGCCCCTCGTAGAAACATTTTATTACTTAAACTCCAAAAAGGATATAAACGCTATAGCTATAGAAAACAACAAAGCAGAAATCCCTCATTTACCTCTTTATTATCTATACCAAAACAAACCAGTTTATAGATTAGAATCGCCAGAAACCTCTCCTTATTCTGGCTCTCTAGATTCTGGTTCTCCCTATTCTGGCTCTCTAGATTCTGGTTCTCCCTATTCTGGCTCACCCGATTCTATCCTTTATAGTTCTAGTACAGTCGATGGGCAAAAATTAGCGGAGCAAATGCAAAGAATCAAAAAAACTTTTAACGCTATATTTTTTCTGCAGCAAGAAATAAAAATCACTCCTAAAAAACAGAGAACTCTAATAAAAAAACCTGCTCCGAATTATTTTATTTTGCTAAGTGACGAAAGGCTTACTAGCAGAGTGCGAAAATTAGAAGAAACATTTCAAATAAAGTTGCAAAAAGAAGCCACTATCCAAGTAGATAGTTTTTTGACAATGAAATTCCCACAACTTCTTAAAAACTCCTCTCAGAAAATTATTATCTATAAAAAACAATGAGATCTTTGAATAACATAGACTTTTGAATGCAACGTTGAAACTAGCCCCAATAGTGGGGGAAAATTTTCGGTTACTGCTTTGGGTCTACAAAAGAGGCTCGGTTTTAGTCCAAGAACAGACTAGAGAAACTCCCGACTTTGATTTGCGGGAGTTTTTATCTCTACTTGAAGAGATAGACGAAGCGAATAAAAAGGGAGGCTGGTGCTTCTACTTCTATCGTTGTTTTTGTAGGCACAGGTGGTCTGTTGTAAGTTTCTGTTTCTATTTGCACTTCTGTGGCATAAGTTGGAGTTACTGTTCCTTCTACTAGTATTCTTCTATCTTTTACCGTAGAGACTCCAACTGCTACACCTCCATGAGAATTGTGTCTATTATCCACAAAAACAAGTGCGGAAATATTGGGAGCTGGTAATGATAATGCACTTCCTACCAATACAGAGTCGGTAATAGGAGGCGGTAGCGGCTCTGCTACTAATCTTGTTGTTGGTAATGGTGCTGCATTGGTCTGTTTTACAGAGAGCTTTGCCCCCACCCACAGCAGTCCCGCTTCTATGGAAAAGTTTTTGCTAAAATTTCGCTTATAGCCAAAATGAACGGCGGGGGCTATTTTTGAAGCCGAGCCTAGCACAGTCTCTAGCTTGGCTTGGGCTAAACCAGCTCCTGCATAAAGCCCGTAGGGCAGGTGCCAATCCACTAGTACAATTTGACTATCCAGCTTGTTATCTCCCGCACTCCATTGGTGTAGGCTCAAAGAAACACGAAACTTTTCAAAGTCGTAGCCTAGTTGCAATCCGTTACCTGCTAAACTGGTATTTTCGCTGCTAACGGAACGCGATAGATCAAACTCTACAGATGTTCCTGTTAAATCACTAAAAGAGGATGCAAGCCCTTGGAAGTGCTTGAAACAGGCAGCGTCATCTGTGTTGTCTGTAGCGAGTGGAATAGCATTATCATTTGCGTCAAAGTGATAAGCACGATATCTTCCCACCTTATCAGTATCATTATAGCTACCATCGTCACAAATATCCAATACAGCTTTTATTGCTGTTGCGTCGTGATTGGAACTGTAACTTCCTATACTAAGATCAGATAATACAACCTCTGCACCTGTTGTTGCGTCCATTGAAGTGAATGTACTGGTGGTGCTCGCAGTGAATTCTATGTCTGCGGTAACGAATGTTCTGGTGCGTGTTGTTACTTCTTCTGTAAGAGTGGTGTTTTCTGTAGTGGTTTTTATTTTAGCACCTAGATAAAAGGGACTAACCCCGATAGACCAACCTTGCTGTCTTGCTTCTTGGGCTTGCAGATTATTTACTCCCGCAAAAAGTAAAACCAAGCACGAAAGCGAAGCTAAAATTGCCAGCGTTATTTTGCTTGATTTCACAATTTCTTTTGTTTGCATAATTTTTTGAAATTCCATAGTCTTTTTTTGGTTTAATTTGTTTGATTTCTATAAAGAATAACTAAAAAAATAAAAACAATCAATTTTTTTTTTAGTTTGCTTGTTTTTGGTTGTTTTTGGAGGGAATTTTTTCTAAAATGCTATAAAATCCCCGAACAAACTTAAATATAGGCAAAGTTTGAACTATTTTTAGTTAAGAAACAACCTTTATTTTTTAAAAAAAACCTTTTTTTAAAAAATAATAATTTTAAAACTTGATTTTTTGATAAAAAAATTCCATTATATTGAAATAAAATATTCTTGAAAATTGAGAATATTAAACTACAGTATATAATGAGACCTTTAAATTAGGTAGCTAGACACGGTGCTCAAGGTTTTTATAACGAGGATTTTTTAAAATGGTGTAGTGAAAAAAACTACGAAAGCTAATACTTAGCAAAGAAAGACTGAGATCTTTGAATTAGGCATTATAGGAAAGCTAGACAAGGAGCGAAAGTTTTTTATTACGAGGAATACTGGAGTATTTTGAGAAATAAAAAACTTGAGCAACGCAGTATAGCCGAACTAGATTGCCTAATTCAAAGGTCTCATAATGTAGAAGAGCCACTGCTCTTTTACTATCCCGTAAGCAATAAACCTGTTTTGCCGAACTAGAATGCCTAATTCAAAGGTGTCTAAATATTATGAAAAAACCGATTATAATTTTAGTAGTAGTGGCTGTTGTCGTTGTGTCTGCTGTTTTGATATTCAAAAGCACTTCAAATAAAACTGCTAAAAATGATTTTGTCCCAGCGATTATTTTTGATCTGGGAGGTAAGTTTGATAAATCTTTTAATCAGTCTGCTTATGATGGAGCGGAAAGATTTAAAGAAGAGACTGGAATTCAGTATAGAGAATTTGAAGTAACCAATCCTGCACAAAGAGAGCAAGGCATCGCCAAGATGGCAGAAAGAAAAAGCAATGTGATTGTGGGTATTGGTTTTTCTCAAGCTGATGCCATTAATAAAGTAGCAGCAAAATATCCAGAACTTTATTTTGCAATTGTAGATTCTGTGGTTGATCAGCCCAATGTTCAGTCCATTGTTTTCAAAGAAGAAGAAGGCTCGTTTTTGGTGGGAGTGCTAGCTGCTTTATCCAGCAAGACTGGAATTATTAGTTTTGTTGGAGGTATGGATGTTCCTTTGATTAGAGCTTTTGCTTGTGGTTATTTTCAAGGAGCGAAATATATCAATCCTAATATCAAAGTTGTGTCTAATATGACAGGCAATACACCGGCTGCTTGGAATAACCCAAGTAGAGGTAGCGAATTGGCGAAGTCTCAATTTGAAAAAGGTTCGGATATTGTCTACGCCGCCGCTGGTGGAACTGGTGTAGGTGTTTATCAAGCAGCTAAAGATAATAGCAAATTGGCGATTGGGGTAGATTCTAATCAAAACTACCTACATCCCGGCACTATGCTTACTTCTATGGTTAAAAGAGTAGATGTAGCTGTTTATAACGCGATGAAATCTGCTAAAGAAGGCACTTGGCAATCAGGAGTTCTTGTTTTAGGATTAGCAGAAGGCGGAGTAGATTGGGCTTTAGACGAGCATAATCTAGATCTGGTTACCTCTGAAATGAGGGAAACTGTAGAAAAAGCAAAGCAAGCTATTATTGACGGAGATATCCAAGTTGTAGATTATAGGACAAATAATTCTTGCGACTACTAAAAAGTTTCAGGGAAGCTTTTATGCCCTTGCTTAGGTGTCTCTAAAACTTAGCCCTTCTTTTTGCTTCTTTAAAAGAAAAGAAAAGAAGGGTTTTTTTATAACAATCTGACCTCCTTTAAAAAATGCTTGAATTAAAAAATATAAACAAATCCTTTGGATTAGTTCAAGCAAATAAAGATGTTTGTCTAAAAGTAGAAAAAGGAACTATCCACGGTATTGTAGGTGAAAACGGTGCTGGTAAATCTACCTTGATGAATATTCTTTATGGACTTCACCCTGCGGACAGTGGCGAGATTTTTATTGAAAATAAACCTGTTAATATCACTTCTTCTAAAAATGCTATTGAGTTAGGAATCGGTATGGTGCATCAGCATTTTGAGCTTGTAGATACTTTTAATACGGTAGAAAATGTTATTTTAGGTACTGAAAAAAGCTTTTTACTCAAGGAAAATCACACAGCAGCCACCAAAAAATTAAAAACCCTAGAAAAAAATTATAAACTTCCTATCAATTATAAAGATGCTGTAGGAGAGCTACCTGTCGGAGAAAGACAAAGGATAGAAATTTTTAAAGCTCTTTATCGGAATGCTAATATCTTAATTTTGGACGAGCCTACAGGAGTTCTCACACCACAAGAAGCCGATAATCTATTTGAAATCCTAGCTTCTTTAAAAAAAGAAAAAACCACTATTTTATTGATTACTCACAAATTAAAAGAAATTATGCGGATTACCGATAATGTGACCGTAATGAGAAAAGGTAGCACTATCCAATCCTTCAAGACAGCTAAAACTACTCCAAAAAAATTGGCAGAACTTATGGTAGGAAGAGGAATCAAGCCTCCAAAAATCAAAATGAGTAAAATTTCCTCTCAGTGTCTTTTAGATGTAAAAGGCTTAAACTACGAAGATTCTTTCCAAATTCCTAGACTTAAAAATATTGAATTACGATTGAATGCGGGAGAGATTTTAGGAATCGCAGGTGTTTCGGGGAACGGACAGAGTGAACTTTTGGAAATTTTGTCTGGAATGACAGCTATTCAAACGGGGGAAATAAAAATAAACGGAAAAATCTATACTCAAAACTCAAAATACAACCCCAGCATAGCTAGAAAAATAGGAGTGGTGCATATTCCAGAAGATAGAATAAATACAGGTATAATAAAAGATTTTAGTGCTGAAGAAAATAATTTTTTAGGCTACCATAAGTTTAAAAAATTTTTGCTTAAATTTTTTCTTAGAGAATATAATATCCAGCAGGACTGTATCCAAAATATGAAAAATTTTGATGTTAGACCTCTTTTACCAGAAGCAAAAATAAGCAATTTTTCTGGAGGCAATCAACAAAAACTACTTTTAGCCCGCGAAATTAATAAAGATACTAAAGTGCTTTTGATAGGACAGCCTACGAGAGGAGTAGATGTGGGGGCTATTGAATCCATTCATCAGAAATTATTAGAACAAAGAAATCAAGGCAAAGCTATTTTATTAGTTTCTGCAGAATTAGACGAAATTTTAACCTTAAGTGATAGAATTATGGTTATGTTTCACGGTGAAATCGTAGGGGAGCTTTCTAAAAGAGACGCAACTTCTCAAAAAATCGGATTAATGATGACGAATTCCCATAAATTAATAGGGAATTTATCCTCGCTGGCTTAGATTGAGTTAAATCCTTTGAATTTGCCAAATAAAATAAAACATGCTGTGATGGCTAGCCAAATGGTTATAAACAGGTGCGAAAAAAAATTTGCTCGTAGAAATAATTGCTTTTATAGTGAAAAACTTACCACCACTCGTCTATCTTTTCTATAAATGCCTAATCAAAAATATTAAAATTTTCAGAAAACCCTTCAAACTGTTGCAAAATTAAGAAATAAGTGCTACAAAATGAATATAGTTCAATTTTTGGATAAGAACGATAAAAAAAAAATTGTTCTAGTATTAAATTTGATTGAAAATATTTATAAATTGGATTATTAATTATTAATAAATGTTTTTATTTTCTTTTATGCTAGAAACAAGTGAACTAACTATGATCTGTGTGATCCAAAATTTTAACACTTAACTTTAATTACAATGACTAAATCTACTTTACAAGAATTTTTTGATGAATTTGATAAAGGTAGGGACAAAAACTTACCTTCTAGGTTAGTAGGTATAACCAATTACTTATTTGAGTTAGGAAAAACATCTAGTGTTACTTTAAAACGAGCTTCATTTATTGATAACCCACTTGGAGGGTTTGGGTTTTCTGAAATAGATAATTTGTACGACTCTAGAGAAGATATTTATATTATATTTAAAAAAATGATCTATGCTTTAGTAAAGCGTATAAAATTAGAAAAAGAAAGAAACCCATTTGTTCTTTTTGATGTAAATACTGTGCGAGATTTTTTAGAGGTTGCGTTGATTTATTTCGGAAGTAATAGAAATATTTCTGATTTAGAAAGAAGATTATGGATAATTTGTAAAGAATTACTTTCTTTTCTAGTTTTGGGGAAATCTAGAAGCATTCCAAATATAGCAGATGAATCCTCCATTATTAGACTAAATGATTTTAATGAAAAAATAGATGAAATTTTCAAACGTTTACAATCGATTTCCTGTGTGGGATTGATTGCTTTAGCCTTTATTTTTATTTGTATTGAAAGAATTAAAGACCTAGACGATGAGAGTCAGTTCGCAGAAGATGCAATGGCAGAAGAGCAAAATGTAGAACATTATATTGAAAAAAAATTGACCGAATTATTGAAGCAAAAACTTATGGAGGCTTTTCCTGATCCAGAGCCAGAGCCACCAGTAGAAGAAATACAGGAACCAGAAAAATGAAAAAAGAATCGGTTTTAGGAGGAGGTTGTTTTTGGGGAATAGAAGATAAATTTCAATCTTTAAAAGGTGTTTTAAAGACAGAAGTGGGTTATGCCGGAGGTATAACGCAAAACCCTACTTACGAGGAGGTCTGTGGGAAAAAACCAATCACGCTGAGGTAGTCAAGGTAATCTTTGATGAGACTGTAATTAGTTACGAGAAAATTTTAGATTTTTTTTTTAAAATCCACAATCCTACCCAACTCAACCGTCAAGGTTGGGATATAGGCACTCAATATCGCTCTGTGATTTTTGCAACAGATAAAAAGCAACTAGAAGTAGCAGAAAAATATAAAAAGATGCTAGAAGAAAAAGCCACTTTTAATAAATCCATTGCGACTCAAATAGAGCTTCTTCCTAATTATTACAAAGCAGAAGAATACCACCAAAAATACATACTTAAAAAAAAGGGGTAGGTTCCCCTTTAGAAAATTTCCAAAAGAGATCTCCTACAGAATCTCCGTTGTGGATTCTACGAATTGCCTGAGCAAATAAATCACTTACACTGAGTAAAGATATTTTTTTGTTACAGCCTTTTTCTTTGCCAGTTAAAGGAATACTGTCTGTGATGATGAGTTCATCTATGGGGCTATTGTTTAGGTTAGAAATCACTTCTCCGCTAAAAACAGGGTGGACAACAGCAGCAATGATTTTTTTTGCACCCTTCTCGGATAGAAATTGCGCTGCTTTGCATAAAGTTCCTCCAGAAGATACTTCGTCGTCTACAATCAAAGCATTTTTTCCTTTTACATTCCCTATTAAGTGGGTTGGCACTATTTTTCCGCTATTGCCAATTCTTCTTTTGTCTACTATGGCTAAAGGTAAATTTAACTGATGAGTATAGTTTGTAAGGGTTTTAGATTTTCCTACATCCGCAGCTACCAATACATAATTGGATAAATCTTTTGTTTGTTTCAAGTGCTCACAAATCAACGAAGTAGCAATGAGCTGATCGCAGGGAGTAGAAAAAAAACCTTGTATTTGGGGAGAATGCAAATCCATAGTCAATACTCTATTAGCACCTGCGGTTTCTAAAAGGTCTGCTATAAGACGAGCTGTAATACTAATGCGAGGTTGGTCTTTTTTATCAGAACGCGAATAAGGAAAATAAGGCAACACCGCAGTGATTCTAGCAGCAGAAGCCTGCTTCAGAGTGTTTATGACCATCAAAGTTTCTATAATACCATCTTGAACTGGAGGGCAGGTTGTTTGGATAAAAAAAGCATCACTTTCTCTTACATTTTCTTGAATCTGGGTCAAAAAATTATCATTATCAAACTGAATATAGTCTATTTCTGTAAGTTTAAGGCTGAGTTTTTTACAAATTTTTTCTGCAAAAATTCTATGAGATCTTCCAGAAAGGACTTTAAGGTTTCTCATTTATTTTAGGATCTTTTGAATCTAATTTATAACTTGGATAGCGAAAATCTTCTAAAAGACGAGGGGTAATTGTTAGATGATTTTTATCTGATAATTTTAACTTGATACTATTTTTTTCTTTATCGTCCAAATGTTTGAGCATAAAACACTGTCCGTGAAAAGCAGACTTCTTTTGTACTACTAAATCTGATGTAAAAATCATACCTGCGCATTTTCCTTTCTTTTTAATTTCTAATTTAATAGGAGCGTAAGCTTTTCCCATAAATTTTCCGGCAACAATAACAATGTCAGCAACTATATCCGCTTTGACTACTGCGTGCTTACCAATTAATAAAACGCTGGAGTCAGAACCTTTAGCGATGATTTTTCCTGTTACCTCTCCTTCTAAATGGAGTATATTATCAAATAGGATTTCACCGAAAAATTTACTTTTCAGACCTAGCAGGCTAGAGGAATTTAAATTTTGCATTTCTACCAAAGACATTTAAACCAGAGATATTTAAACCAAAGATATTTAAACCAAAGATATTTGAATTAGACAAAGTATAATGCCTGATTCAAAAAGAAATAATATATATACGTAACACAAACAAATTTTATGCCTAATTCAAAGCTTTTTATTTCAAGCCCATTGCCTTTAATTCCACTATTCCTTCCGATAAAGGGATGATTTCTTTAAAACCTAGAGCCTGCAACAAAGCCGATGCTGGAAAGACTCTTTTTCCTGAGCTACAATGCAAATAGGTTTTTTTTCCTTTATTGGCTTCTTGATAAAGCAGCCCCTTTTTTAAAAAACTTAACGGCTGTAAAATAGCCTGTTTTAGCTGACTAGATTGCCATTCTTTGATTTCTCTAACATCAAAAAGCTGACATTTTGCTTCGCTAAGTTCTTCTAGTAAAATTTCAATATGCTCTTTCACTCTCAAAAAATCAACGGTTGCTATAGCTTTTAAATTTTTTTTTAATTAGCATTAACCAGATGATACACGAAAATTAACAATTTTGCAACAGTTATGAATTTAGGAATAGATTTAAAAGAAAATAAATTAAATGCAGTTTTTTTGCATCAAAAATCGCTAAAACCCACTTGGTGCAAACAACTCCATTGGAAAGAAAAACCATCTTATTCTTTCCTATTACAAACGATTTTAGATTTTATTCAAGAAGCAAAAAACCATACTTCTGTTTTAGATAAAATAGGAATAGCAATAGAAGGAAGTTATTTAGAAAAAAATGGTACTGTTGCATTTTCTGTAATTTCTTGTTTAAAACAAAAAAACTTAAAGCTAGACCTTGAAAAAAAAACAAATACAAAAATAAATATAGCTGGGCATTCCCATTGTTTTGCTTTAGCAACAGCTATTTTAGAATTTACAAATAAAAAATCTATAGTAGGTGTTGTTTTAGGAAAAAGTTTTGGTGCTGCCTTGATTTTAGATAACAAAATCACTACGATGGCTGATTTTGCTCATTGGAGTATTGCCTTGGAAGGAAAAAATTGTTATTGCGGTAGAAGAGGTTGTTTAGAGCAATACCTTTCTGCCAGAGCAGTCAAAAAAAACTACAACTCCATTCAATCATCCAGCGTTCAATCTCCCAGTATAGATGGAAATTTTTGCGATTTAAAAAACTTTTCTCCTATTCAGCAAATTTACGAGATAAGCCTTAAAAAAGACAAGCTAGCAATGAAATTTATTAAGGAATATATTCACTATTTTTATTTAGCTATACTAACTATTATAAATCTTTATGACCCACAAGTAATTTCTTTTTCAGGCAGTCAAGCTAATCTAGATATTTTATATCCTCAAACTATGAAAAAAATCCAGAAATACTACAAAGGATCCTTAAAAACAGAATTTGTGCGAAGTCAATTAAAAGACGGAGCAGCTAAAGGAGCTGCTTTACTTCCAGACCATCTAATCTAAAAACTCCCAAAAGAAAAAATAATGAGCCTTCCATTACTAGAAGTAAAAAACCTCACTCTCTCTGTTAAGCAAAAAGCACAAACTGCTCCTCTACTCAATAATATTTCTTTTTGTTTAAATAAAGGAGAATCTATGGCGCTGATTGGAGAATCTGGATCAGGAAAAAGTACCCTTGCTTTGAGCCTGTTACAACTTCATAACAAGAAAGATTTTCTTATAGAACAAGGCAGTATTTTATGGAAAGGCAAAGATATTTTGCGAATGAGCGAAAAACAAAAAAATCAAATAAGAAAAAAAGAGATAAAAATCATTTTTCAAGATACTTTCGGAAGTTTACATCCACAAAAAAAAATAGGCATTCAAATTCTAGAAGCCTATTTTTTTCCTTTTTCTGTCAAAGAAAAAAAGAGCCGAGTAAAACAGTTTTTAAAAAAACTAGAGTTGCCAGAAGAAATCTATTCTCGCTATCCATTCCAATTATCGGGAGGACAAAGACAACGTGTAATGCTAGGCATTGCACTTATCAATTCCCCCCAACTTTTAATTGCCGACGAGCCTACAACTTCCTTGGACTATGAAACACTAGGGCAAATACTAAAAATACTCAAAAGCTACAAAAATTATTTGAGTATTTTATTCATTTCTCACAAGCTTAAAATGCTTTATTCCTTTTTGGACAAGGCTTATCTTATAGAAAACAAGATCCTTAAACAACACAACCTACACCAAAAAGAAAAAACCTTGAATTGTTTAAAAAATTCCATAAAAAAAAACCATAAAGCAGAGCTTTTATTATCAGTAAAAAACCTATCTGTCTCTTTCAAAAAAAAAGCCCGTTTTTTTTGGAGTCCCCAAGAAAAAATACTACAAAATTTTAGTTTTGAACTTTTTGCAGGTAAAACAGTAGGTATTATGGGGCTATCTGGGAGCGGTAAAACGACCCTACTCAAAAGTTTGTTAAACCTAACCTCTTATCAAGGTGAAATTTATTGGAAAGGACAGTATTTAAAGAATTTTAAGAAAAAAGAATGGCGAGAATTTCGTAAGTCTATAGCCTCTGTTTTCCAAGACCCTGCTCAATCTTTATCTCCTAGAATATCTGTAAGGCAAATTCTTTTAGAAGGTTTAAACCTACATACTCCATTTACAGCAAAAGAAAAGGAAGAGAAAATATTATCTTTGATGGATAAATTTCAACTTAACCACAACATTCTGCAAAAATATTCCTACCAACTTTCAGGCGGACAACAACAAAGATTAGCAATAGCCAGAGTTTTTCTTTACCAACCTCAAATTTTACTTTTAGACGAACCTACTTCTTCACTAGACAATAAAAATCAAAATAAAATTTTTCAATATCTCTTAGAATACCAAAAAAAAAGCAATGCCGCCTATTTGATTGTCAGCCACGACCAAGAATTATTGAAATCAGTTGCCGATAGTATTTTCCTTCTTAAAGATAAAACTTTGAAACCTTTGAAGTAAATATTTATCTGCAATACGGACTGAACTATGTATAAGAAAAAATAAGTTATTAGAATAGACTTTTGAATTTGCTTGTCTAGTTTAGACAAAACAAGCTTATTGCTTGACGCTTTTTATGGGCTATAGAAAAAGTGCCTTTTGGCACTTTTTCATTCCATTTGTATAAAATGCAAGGTTTGTAGTGTTTTTTACTACGCCATTAAAAAAAAATTTTAACTCTTGAAATACTTGAGTATTCCTGCGAGCTAAAAATTTTTTTTGCACCTGTTCTAACCATTTGGATAACCGTCACATCAGCGAAACTTAAAGGTCTATAGAATAAATTAAAACTATAATTGTAATTTTCATACAATTTCTAGTAGTTTTATTAAAGATAGTATTTTTTTATCTAAAATGCAAATAAAATAACAACACAACAACTTAAATTTATGGGAACTAAACTAAACTGGCAAAAACTAGCGGATTTTGAAGATGTTTTTTTTGATTTTTATCAAGGCATTGCAAAAATCACTATCAACCGCGCAAGATACAGAAATGCTTTCCGTCCGCGAACAGTTAATGATATGATAGAGGCTATGCGGTTGGTTCGTGAAAACCCAGAAATTTACTGCGTTGTTTTTACAGGTTACGGAGATAAAGCTTTTTGCAGTGGAGGAGATCAAAATTACAAGTCTATTGGAGGCTACCTAGACGAAAAAGGAGTAGCCCGTTTGAATGTACTAGAGCTACAAAAAATGATTAGATCCATTCCCAAACCAGTTGTTGCTATGGTGAACGGTTATGCTATCGGAGGCGGACATGTATTGCACCTCGTTTGTGATTTGAGTATTGCGTCAGAAAATGCTATCTTTGGACAAACAGGTCCCAAAGTCGGTAGCTTTGATGCAGGTTTTGGTAGTTCTTATTTAGCAAGAATTGTGGGACAGAAAAAAGCTAGAGAAATCTGGTTTTGCTGCCGCCAATATTCAGCAGCAGAAGCTTTAAAAATGGGGTTGGTTAACGCAGTTGTGCCTGCAGAAGATTTGGAAGCAGAAGTTGTGAAGTGGTGCAAAGAAATGATGCAACACAGTCCTATTGCTTTGCGAATGATTAAAGCAGGACTGAACGCAGAACTAGACGGACAGGCTGGTATCCAAGAATTAGCGGGAAATGCGACAATGCTTTACTACTGTACCGAAGAATCTCAAGAAGGAAAGAAGGCTTATTTGGAAAAGAGAAAACCCGATTTTAAAAAGTTTCCGAAATTCCCTTAGAGCTTTTTTGGATTAATTTAACAAATCTCTAGTACGGGAGTAATTTTTGCAAATTCTAACCGCAAATATTCAGTGCCGATGTTCAATAATACGGAGACTAAACTGGATGAGTTAATCAAGCTCTCTCTTAAAAATAAAATTTAATTTATGCTAAGAATTGAAATAGAAGATCTAATAACCCAACTATTCCATAAAGAAAAAGACAAAAGAAGTGAAGCAAAATCTAGATTGTTGAGTTTAGAAAAAGAAGGGGAAATAGTTATAGAAATTTTACAACCTCATTTAGAAGACGATAATCTCGTCACCAAATCTTACGCTATAGGGGCTGTATTTAGAATTGCTTTCAAAAACAAGTTTCAAAAAATAGAAGAAATTTTTTTAAAGGAGCAAAATATTATATTACTGCCTGTTTTTTTTGAAAATTTTTTGAAAGAAAAAGAGCATTCTTTTGAAAATGCTCTGCTAAAAAAAATAACAAAAACAGAATCTGAACTGAATAAACACCAAGCAAAAAACGAAAATGTCGCCAAATTTAAGTCTTTTTATTACTGTCTCGTTTTGGATTCGCTCCCTTATTTTCAAAAATTTGGTAGTAAGAAATGCCATTCTTTGCTTTATAATTTACTAGAACATAAAGATCTTAATATAAAATATCACGCCCTTTTGGGATTATTTAAAACACAGGCTAAACTTCCAAAATCTCTTTTAGAGAAAATTATAGAAAAAGGTGGAGGTGTTGCTGGTCAATTAGCAAAAATGTTGCTAGAAAAAATGGCTGAAAAAAAATAAGACTTTTTGCTGTTGGTGTTATGTGACGGCGGATCGTTTTTTTACAAATAGTATAGACTTTTGAATTTGCTTGTCTAGTTTAGCCAAAGCAAGCTTATTGCTTGAAACTATTTATGGGCTATAGAAAAAGTGCCTTTTGGCACTTTTTCATTTCATTTGTATAAAATGCAAGGTTTGTAGTGTTTTTTACTACGCCATTAAAAAAAAATTTCAACGAACATAGACAAGGCTAAACTAGCTAAGCCAATACAACCCTCTTAAAATAGAAAAATGAATGCAAACTATCCAATTTTAAGCAAAATCAAAGAGCCAAGTGATGTGAGGGCTTTATCTACTAAAAAACTATTACAATTAGTCAAGGAGTGCCGTCAGAGAATCATTGAGGTAACCAGTCAATCGGGAGGACATCTCGCCTCTTCTTTGGGTACAGTGGAGATTACTGTGGCTTTGCTGAAAAAACTGGATTTAGAAAAAGATATTATTGTTTGGGATGTGGGACACCAAGCCTATAGCTATAAATTACTTACGGGACGCAATGAAACATTTGATACTATAGGTACTAGAGATGGAGTGAGTAAATTTTTAAAAAGAAAGGAATCGCCTTATGACCACTTTGGTGCTGGACACGCTTCTACTTCTATTTCAGCAGCACTAGGTATGTGTGTTGCTCAAGAGTTGCACAAAAAGAACGCTAAAACTGTGGCTATTATAGGGGATGGAGGATTTACAGGAGGACTAGCTTTTGAGGCAATGAATCACGCGGGGCATATTAAAAAAAACCTTGTTGTTATTTTTAATGATAATGATATGAGTATAGATCCAAATGTCGGGGCTCTGAGTAAAACCTTTAATTTAATTCAAAGTTCTAAAGCCTATAATCAAATTAAAAAAAAAATCAAAGAACAGGAAAAAACAAATTTTTTGAAGAAATTTGTTTTTGCTCTGAAAAGAATTAATTCCTCCTTTATGGAGTTTTTATCTCCTAGTTTATGGTTTGAAAAACTAGGGTTTGAATATTTTGGTCCTTTGGATGGACATAATCTAAAGGAAATTTTAAGTTTTTTAGACAAAATAAAAAATATTCAACAGCCTGTTTTATTACATCTTTATACAACAAAAGGAAAAGGCTTGTCTTACGCCGAAGGGGATAGTTTGAAATATCACGGGGTGACGCCCTTTGAAAAAGAAACAGGGCAATTTAAAAACGCTAAAAAATCAGGGAAAGGTTATAGCTCTTTATGGAGCGAGCACTTCACAAAAATTTTTAAAAAAGACAAAAAAGTTATTGCTATTAGTGCTGCTATGATTGCTAGCACGGGCCTAGCAAAATTATTCCAAGAATTCCCTGAAAGAGTTTTTGATGTAGGTATAGCTGAAGCCCACGCAGTCACTTTTTCGGGAGGAGCCTCAACACAAGGCTTAAAGCCTTTTGTATGCATTTATTCTACTTTTTTACAAAGAGCTTTGGATAGTCTAATACACGATATTTCTTTACAAAATTTACCTGTTCGTTTTGTATTAGATAGAGCAGGTTTTGTGGGAGCGGATGGGGCTACTCATCACGGAATTTTTGATTTGAGCTATTTGAGAATGATTCCCAATATGGTAATAATGACACCCAAAGACGGTAAAGAATTAGTTTCTATGATCAATATTCTTTACAAACATAATAGTTCTCCGATAGCTTTACGTTATCCTAGAGGAAGCAGCGAGGTTTTTTATAATGAAAACGACGAGGTGGCAGAAATTCCGTTTGGCGAAGCGGAAATTCTTTGCCAAGGAAACGATATTTGCATTTTAGCAGTGGGAATAATGGTGGCTATAGCAGAAATAGTTTGCCAAAATTTAAAAAAAGAAGGTATTTCTTGTGGGCTAATTAATGCTAGATTTGTAAAGCCTTTAGATGAAAAAACTATTGTCTCTCAAATCAAAAAAACTAAGGCAGTAATTACCTTAGAAGAAAATGTTGCTTATGGAGGTTTTGGTAGTGGAGTACAGGCTTTGATACAAGAAAAAACCTTGAATAAGCCTATAAAAGTTTTTGGAGTACCCGATAAATTTTTTGAAAAAGGAGGCACTGCAGACGAGCAAAGAAAATGGGCTGGACTAGACGCCATTTCCCTACAAACTGCTATCAAAAAATGGTTTGAAAAATTATGAAATTTTTACTATTAATATTTACTAATAAAGCAAAGGTTTTATAAAATTTATAATCTTATTCAAAAATAAAAATAAAAATGGGACTTTTACCAGATTGGTTAAAATCTAATAAATCTTTAAATTGTAGCTCCGATGCACAACAATTTATTGTTTCTTATCAAAACTTAGAAATAGGAACACTTTCTTATGATGGTAAGAAATATAAATTTGAATATTCAGAAGATTTTAAAAAACAAGATGATATAGGAGCGATAGATAATTTTATGGATAAAAATAAAATCTATGAGAGTAAATATTTATTTCCTTTTTTTCTAGCTAGAATACCAGACCCCAATAGACCTATTATTAAAGAAGAAAGAGAGAGAAAAGGAATAGGAGCTGACCCTTTGAGTATGCTAGATTATTTTAGCAGACAAACTTTAGATAATCCTTTTATTGTAGAAAAGGTTAGGGTTTAACCTGTTTTTAGAGGTGGGTGTTGAACTTATTCTTGAAGGAAAAACTTCTAAAGCAAACATTACAAGTAGTAGAGCAAACGTATTAATGTTACCTGTAGTTTTTTTTTGTTAAAAACATCCCCTACAATTTAAAAGATATAAAGAGAAAAACCAAATGCGTTGCGGGGAGGTATTTTTTATTTTATGTAGGTCTGTAGAGACGTCCTATATGGGCGTCTCATAAATTTAGAACGTTTATTAAAAACAGCTTTTTGTGGTTTATGCACATCATATAAGACGCCCTGTAGGGCGTCTCTACATGTTATGCTATTATAAAAATGTTCCCTGCAGTTTTTTTTTCTTAAAAACATCCCCTACAATTTTCTTAAAAACATCCCCTACAATTTAAAAGATATAAAGAGAAAAAACAAATGCGTTTCAGGGAGGTATTTTTTATTTTATGTAGGTCTGTAGAGACGCCCTATATGGGCGTCTCATAAATTTAGAACGTTTATTAAAAACAGCTTTTTGTGGTTTATGCACATCATATAAGACGTCCTATATGGGCGTCTCATAAATTTAGAACGTTTATTAAAAACAGCTTTTTGTGGTTTATGCACATCATATAAGACGCCCTGTAGGGCGTCTCTACAAAAATGTTCCTGCAGTTTTTTTTCTTAAAAACATCCCCTACAATTTTCTTAAAAACATCCCCTACAATTTAAAAGATATAAAGAGAAAAAACAAATGCGTTGCGGGGAGGTATTTTTTATTTTATGTAGGTCTGTAGAGACGTCCTATATGGGCGTCTCATAAATTTAGAACGTTTATTAAAAACAGCTTTTTGTGGTTTATGCACATCATATAAGACGTCCTATATGGGCGTCTCATAAATTTAGAACGTTTATTAAAAACAGCTTTTTGTGGTTTATGCACATCATATAAGACGCCCTGTAGGGCGTCTCTACAAAAATGTTCCTGTAGTTTTTTTTTTTTAAAAACTCAAGTGGAAGGAGAGGCTGATGACGAGTGGTGCTTTGATTTCGGCGTCGGTTTTGGTGGTTGTTTCTGTTGCTTCTACTGGCTTTAAGATTTCTTCTATATTTACAGTTCTGCTGTGGACTTGGGTTACTTTTGTTCTAGTATCACGTTTGAATGTTCCATTATCTACATAGTAACGGGAAAAAAAAACTTGTGATGGTGCACCCCTAATATAGGCACCAACCACTGCTGAATCACCTTCTTTGGTCTGTTTGTCATAATCTAAAAAAGTGATGCCAGTAGGAGTAGGAGCAGTCTGATTCTTAGCGTAAGTCGTATGGCTTAGAGAAACTCCAGAGATATACTTTGTCAAGCCAAAATTAAAGAATAGGTTAGGGGTTAAGTTCTTTTTATAGCCGATCTGAATCGCGGGACTTGTGGCAGAGCCGCTGGTCTGACTATTTTGGAGCTTCATACTCGCTAGACCACCTCCTACAAAAAAATCCTTGTTTACAAAATAATCCGCCATTACTAGTGTATTGGTGAGCTCATTAGCTCCACCTTTGCCAGTAAAATGGGTCAGAGAGGCTCTCCATTTTTCCCACCTAAAGCTGAATTGCAGACCAATACCTGAGATGCTATCGCCTTTGCTGGACGAGGAGTTTGTAACCAGAGAATATGGCGCTGAATCTTCAGTCACTTTGTCAGTAGAGTAAGCAGAAAAAGTAGGAATTCTACGAGCTGCGGAAGCAACATCGTAAAAATAACTGTAACAATAATTAGTGTCATCTCCATTATTTCCAAATCCCGAAGGGAATTTATTAGATACCGTGCCAGGTCCATCACCTGCGGTAGTCACACTAGTTCCTTCGCCTATACTTGTGCCTGCATCAAAAGAAATCAGTGAATTTGACGCATAAGAGTAAGCTCTACCATCCGCTGAAGCCGATACGGCTCCTGTGATCATTTCTTCACAACTCTTTTCAAAAAGAGCTTCTATTCCATTGTGATGGGAAAAACCATTAATCTGAGTTCTATAAAAATAGGTACTAGCGTCAGCTTTTATCTCCGATGTGATTGCTGAATAGTCTTTAACTCTATAGCCTGTAGCAGTGTTTGTGATAGCTTTTGTGATTTTTGTGCTATCTACCTTAAAACCATTTAGATAGACAATACCAACGAAAAATCCCTGCTTGCTGCTCTGACCATTTGGGCTACCATTCGCTTGGGCTTGCAGATTCCCGCCTCCAAAAGTAAAGGCACTTCCTATAAGAAGAGCGGGAATAAGAATAGCCGCCAAAACGAAACGAGCCAAAGTAAAACGAACCGCGAAAGTTTTCCTTAAAACTTGGGAATTTGTGTTTTTCATAATTATTTGTAATGAAAATGTTAGTATTAAATTAAAAAGTAACAGAAAAAAAAAATTCTTGTCAATATTCTATTGGCTATTGGCAGTTTTTTATTTTTACTGCTTATTCTTTATAGAAGAATTGCAGAAAAATCATTTTTTGTCAAGCTATTTATTGGCTATTGGCAGTTTTTTATTTTTACTGCTTATTCTTTATAAAGAAGAATTGCAAAAAAATCATTTTTTGTCAAGCTATTTTTTGGCTATTGGCAGTTTTTTTCTGTTTCTAGCTGTTCTTTATTAGAATTACAGAAAAACACCTTAAAAGCAAATAAAAAAAACAAATGCGTTGCGGGGAGGTATTTTTTATTTTATGTAGGTCTGTAGAGACGTCCTATATGGGCGTCTCATAAATTTAGAACGTTTATTAAAAACAGCTTTTTGTGGTTTATGCACATCATATAAGATGCCCTGTAGGGCGTCTCTACATGTAAAATGTTCCTGCAGTTTTTTTTTCTTAAAAACTCAAGTGGAAGGAGAGGCTGATGACGAGTGGTGCTTTGAGTTCGGCATCGCTTTTGGTGGTTGTTTCTGTTGCTGGCTTTAGGATCTCTTCTATATTTACAGTTCTGCTGTAGACTTGGGTTACTCGTGTTCTAGTATCACGTTTGAATACTCCATTATTATCTAGCTGGACACGGGCACTAAAAACTTGTGTTGATACCACACCATACTTTATTCTAGCACCAACCACTGCTGAATCACCATCTTTAGTCTGTTTTTTAAAAATGATGCCAGTAGTAGGAGCAGTCTGATTATTAGCGTAAGTCGTATGGCTTAGAGAAACACCCGAGATGTACTTCGTCAAGCCAAAATTAAAGAATAGGTTGGGGGTTAAGTTCTTCTTATAGCCGATCTGAATCGCGGGACTTGTGGCAGAGCCGCTGGTCTGACTATTTTGGAGCTTCATACTCGCTAGACCGCCCCCTACAAAAAAATCCTTGTTGACAAAATAATCCGCCATAACTAGTGTATTGGTGAGCTCGTTAGCCCCACCAGAGCCAGTAAAATGGGTCAGAGAGGCTCTCCATTTTTCCCACCTAAAGCTGAATTGCAGACCAATACCTGAGATGCTATCGCCCTTGCTGGATGAGGAGTTTGTAACCTGAGAAACTGGCGCTGAATCTTCAGTCACTTTGTATTCAGAGTAATCAGAATCAACAAAAATGGTACGAGGTGCGGAAGCATCACCGTAAAAATAACTGTAACAATAATTAGTGTCTTGTCCGTTATTTCCATTTCCCGAAGGAAAGTTATTAGATACCGTGCCAGATCCATCACCTGTGGTAGTTACACTAGTTCCTTCGCCTCTACTTGTGCCTGCATCAAAAGAAAATAGTGACTCACGTCCATAAAAATAAGTTCTACCATCCGCTTCAACCGATACGGCTTCTGTGGTCATTTCTTCACAACTCTTTTTAAGAAGAGCTTCTATTCCATTGGAATGGGACAAACCAAAAGGAGCAGTATCATCCCAAAAGGTACTAGCATCAGCTATTATCTCCGATGTGACTGCTGAATAGCCTTTTCTTTTATAGCTTGCAATAGTGTCTTTTTTGGTCGTGACAGTTTTTGTGCTATCCACCTTAAAACCATTTAGATAGACAATACCAACGAAAAATCCCTGTTTGCTACTCTGACCATTTGGGCTACCATTCGCTTGGGCTTGCAGCTTACTGCCTCCAAAAGTAAAGGCACTTCCTATAAGAAGAGCGGGAATAAGAATAGCCGCCAAAACGAAACGAACCAAAACGAAACGAACCAGAGTAAAACGAGCCAAAGTAAAACGAACCAGAGTAAAACGAACCAGCGAAAAAGCGAAAGTTTTCCTTAAAACTTGGGAATTTGTGTTTTTCATAATCGTGTAAATAATTAAATTTAGGTTAAATAACAAAACTTCATAAAGAATTGCAGAAAAAAAAAATCTTGTCAATAGTATTTAGTGGCTATTGACATCTTTTTATTTTTACTGCTTATTCTTTATATTAAAATTGCAAAAAAATCATTTTTTGTCAAGCTATTTATTGGCTATTGGCGTCTTTTTATTTTTACTGCTTTTGCTTATTTTTTATAAAGAATAATTACAGAAAAAAACAACAATAGCAAACTATTCTTAAAACTTTGTGAAAGATAGCTGAAAAAAAAATTCAAAGGTATCATTATCTTAGACTATTTACTTTTTTGGAATACTCAACCAATGATCTAGCCCAAAAGCGGCAAGATAAATATCTTTGCTAAACCATTCTTTAATTTCTGTTTTTTCTAGGCTGCTATCTTCTTCCATCAGCGAGGAAAATAACAATTCTAATAAATCAGAGGTTATTGTTTGCTTTCTTTTTGTGGTAAAGTCTTTGTGTTTTAGAGCTAAAGCAACAAATTTATCTAGTAGATTTTCTATTTGTGATAGAAGTGAATTTACTTGCTCTGTTATCCCAAAATGAGTCAAACAAATTTTTTGTGGGTTGAAGTGTCTGATTTCTTGAATTGTTTTTTTCCATATCTCAGGCTCAAATTGATTGGGAACAGTCGGTAAAAAAGCAAAAATTTTTTTGTCTCTATCCCATCTACGATAACAAACTCCAGTAGAGTCTCCAGAAAAATAAATTCTTTGTTTCAAATCCAAGAGACTTAAATGGTGCTTGGCGTGTCCAGGGCTATGATGAATAAGAAATTTTCTCCCAAAAAAATCTATTTCTTGGTTATTTTCCGCTTGTATCAATCTTTCTTCGGGACAGGCTAGCATCTTTCCAAATAGTTCCTCTATGGGTTGAGATGCATAAACTTCTTGGGTGCCAGCAATCAATTTTGTGGGATCTATTAAATGTCGGTATCCTCTGGGATGCACATACAACTTTGCATTTTTAGCTTTTTGCATAATCAATCCAGAACCAGCAGCGTGATCCAAATGCACATGAGTCAGGACAACAGTATCCAGCTGCTCCCAACTCAATCCTACCTCGGCAATAGCTTTTTCAATATGGCAAACAGAATGAGCGGTACCACAGTCTACAAGCAATCCCTTGCCTTGACAAACAACCAAATAAACAGCATTAAACCCTTCTCTCACATATTGGGTATCTATAAGATAGGTTTGGGGGGCGATCTCTTTCATTTGTTTTTGAATTTAATAATTAATGGCATAACGGCAAACTTGATGAATAGGGGCAAAATACCAAGCGCAGCAAAAGATAAAAGAATTTCCAAGCTCACAATATCGCCAACATTATTGATTTTAGATAGGGCAGTTCCAGCGTTCACATAAACGAAAGTGCCGGGCAAAGCTCCTAGTTGAGTGAAAAGATAAAATCTACTCACAGACATTGTAGTTAGTCCCATCAATAAATTGATTACAAAGAATGGAAATAAAGGTATCAAACGAAGAGAAAGTAAATAAAGCACACCGTCTTTTTCAATTCCTTGATTGATGGTAGCTAGTTGTTTTTGGTATTTTTTTTGTAACGTATCTCCGAGTATGACTCTAGCAAAAATCATCGCTAAAGTAGCGCCTATAGAAGCAGCAAAAGATACTAAAACAGTCCCCAGTAACCTATCAAAAAGAAAACCAGCAGTAAGGGTGAGAATTGTCGCCCCCGGTATTGATACCGCAACCGAGACCACATAAACCACAAAAAAACTTACCAAAAATAAAATTTGATTTTGTTGGTATAGTGCACCGATTTGATCTTTCTTTTCTTGCAGATAAGCAAGATTTAGGTATGCTCCCAAATCAAAGATAAAGTAGCAAGCAATAATTGCTGCTAAAACTCCCAAAAGAAGTATTTTTTTAAACATAATTGTATTTTAGTTAAGGTTTAAGTTTTAATAGACCATTTGGCTAGCCGTCGCATAACATAAATTCAAAGGTCTATTTCATTTTTACTGAAAAAAGATATTAAAAACAATATTGCCAATAGTAATCACAACTATTGATACCCAATACATAGTCTTTTTTATACCCTCCTAACCTATTTTGAATATCTTTTAAAGTTTTTTCTAAAGTAAATATTTTTTCTTCTGACTGTCCTTTATAATAGTCTTCAGATAACTCTCTAATCATACTATATTGATGTTAGGTGCAGAGAATTTGCTTTAATATTTGCAGCTAACAAAGATACAAAAAAATAATTTGCTGTTATATTTAACGAACCTCCATTGAATTTCCACTGGTTATAAAATTCATCATCTGGCATAAGTAAATGGGACGCAAAAATGTTAGCTTCTATTTCTTCAATAGAATTAGATTGAACCATCAAATCTTTATCCCTAGTTTCCCGATTATTACTGCCATTTATTTTTTCGTGCAAAATGATATGACCTATTTCGTGTGCTATAGTAAATCGTTGTCTTTGCTTGGGCTCTAAAGAGTTAACGTAAATTTTTTTTTCCTTATAGTCAACTTTACCTGAAAGGGAATTATTAATATTTGTATCTAAATGGTAGACTTTATACTTTAGACTGTGAGATATATCTACAACCCCCACAGGAGGGTAATCTTTACTATATTTTACCAGTTTAGACGCCTCTTGTTTTATATTTTCTTTGTCTATACTCATTTTAATTATAATTTTAGTCTAAAAATTGGCACCCGCCCACAAATGCGAATAAGCCACACAATGAATTACTATTGAGCGGTAATTCTGCCAATCTATATTTTCAGGGATCTTAAATTCTTGAGCTCCTTTGTTGCTTTTTAGTACTGCGATAATTACAGAGCTAGGAGACGTATTAGAATTAGTTAATTCTGATACTTTATGTTTAGAAAAAAGAATATGCAAATCTGGTCCTGATGATGTTTTGAAATCATCCGTTAATTGCACATAAAAACCATCTGATTTTTGGATGATTTTCCATTTCCCTTTTGCCCTATAATCTATTTTTTCCCAATTACCCTCACGGAGCAGGTTTTGGGATAGCAGACTACTAGTTCCCAAGAATAACATAGTTACTAACAAAACAGCAAGTCTATTCATTTTTTGGCTATTTATTTTTTTGGCTATTTATTTTTTTTCGTAATGCCAAGCAGCAATCGTTGTTTTTACCTTATTTGTCGTAAAAAGTGCTATTTTTCTGGTAAACTTACTTGAGTAGTATTTATCTAATTCATTTAAAACGTAAAGTAAAGAGTTTTTTTGGTTATCGTAATAAAATATTTCTCCATTTGTTGTTTTAGCATTTTTCGTTTTATGAAGGCTAGGCAAACGAAAATTCGGCTGTTTTAAAAATTTTAAGGAAGCTATTGCATCTTTTTCCAAAAAGACAGCATTTCCTACATAACCCGAACGAACGAGAACTTCATTTAGATAGCAAAAGTCCAGTCCAAAATCTAAATACCCTTGAACTATTTTAGTCAGATAGATTGTAGATGGAGCAAGATTGTATTTCAAAGGTTTAATATAGGTAAAAATACTATTTTTAGGATAGCCTTTGATATAGATTGTTATTTTTTTATAAACCATAGGCACCTTTTCAAAACCATCCAGTTTTTTTTCGTCTTTTTCTGTGAGCTGGTATAAGCCACCAGCAACTAAACCGCCGGTAACTAAACCACTGGCAACTAAACCATTGGGGACTTGGTTTTTAAGTTTGGTTTTATTTTTTACGATGGTAGCAGCCCCACCACCCCAGCGAGAACTATATTCGTCAAAGCAAAGCTGGTAGCCCGTCAGCAAAGCAGCACAAATAGGATTAGATTCCGGACATCTTTCTTTCATTTGGGCTTGACAAAGGTTGGAACCGTAGCTAAAATAGTATTTTTTCATTGAATCTCAATAAAATTTTCCCTAGTTTATATTATTTTACTTCGTTTGTATCACAAAAAAAATGGTTGAATCAATTATTGCAAGCGTTGTATTTTGGGCAAGCTTTGTTTTTTCAATAGGTCCTTTTTGGGCTGCTGTAATGGCAACAGCAAAAACTATGACTTTTAAAGAGATTTATAAAAACTATAGTCTCTTTCAAATTTTCGGTGGTATGCCACAAACCCTATTGATTGTTTTTTTAGTCAATATTGTAGGGATCTGGAACAAAGATATATTTATCATTTTGTATTTTGTAGGAGCTTTATTTATTTTTTATTTTGCCTACAAAAATTTTCATGCTACACTAGCTAAAAAAACATTCCATTTTAACTGGAAAGCGATGGTTTTATTGGGTTGGAGTAATCCTAAATTTTGGACTACGGTTCCAGTAGGATCTTTATCCGCTAATTACAGTGCTTCGCTACCTATCAATATGGTAGTGTTTTATCTAATATCACTACCTCTTTTTTATTTTGGGGTGTTTTTTTGGGGAACGATAGGCAAACAGGGTAGCAAAATATCCCCTAAAAAATTCGGCTATTTTACGGCTTTTCTTTTGGTTTCTTTTGGAGTTTACCTTATTATAGAAGGTCTACAAGCGGCAAACTGGATAAAATAAGAACCGAATTTTTTAAACTTAAACTCAAACTTAACTTATTAATATGGCAGAAAAACAAACTTACCAATTCAAAACAGAAATAGAGCAACTGCTGGATTTGCTAGCAAATGCACTTTATACCAATAAAGAAATTTTTTTGAGAGAGTTAATCTCTAATGCAGCAGATGCATTGAATAAAATTCGCTTTTTGGCTTTAACCGATGCAAAGATTTTAGGAGAAGATACAGAATTTAAGATCCGTATTCGCTTCCACGAGAAAGAAAAAACATTAGAAATAGAAGATAATGGCGTTGGAA
The DNA here is from genome assembly GCA_965216635.1 of bacterium. Lineage (GTDB taxonomy): Bacteria > SAR324 > SAR324 > XYD2-FULL-50-16. The sequence continues at coordinate 86,712 of OZ244188.1, read as the reverse complement.
TGGATAAAAAAGAATTGCAAGAAAATATAGGCACTATTGCCAAATCTGGAACTTTGCAGTTTTTAAAAAATCTTAAAAAAGAACAAAACCTTGAACAGATTGGAAAATTTGGAGTCGGTTTTTATTCTGTCTTTATGGTAACAGATAGGGTCGTTGTAGAATCTAAACATTATAAAAGCAAGGACGCCCACCGTTGGGTATCCGAAGGTAAAAGTAATTATACCATTGAGCCTATAGAGAAAAAAACCCGTGGTACAAAAATTATTTTTACGCTGAAAAAAGAAGAAGAGGATTTTGCGAATGATTTTAGATTGACAAACCTTATTCAAAAATATTCTAATTTCGTTCCTTTTCCAATAGAGCTTAACGGAGAACAAAAAAACCAGCCCGAAGCTATTTGGCGAAAATCAAAATCCGTAGTCAAAGAAGAAGACTACAAAAAATTCTTTCAACAACTTTCTGGAACGCAAGGAGAACCTTTACTAACGATTCATTATTCTGTAGAAGCTCCTGTGCAGTTTAGTGCATTACTTTTCACTTCAAAGGACAAAGAAGTCAATCCTTTTCACCCAGATAATCAAGAGCTTCACCGCTTGCACCTCTATATTAAAAAGGTTTTTATCCAAGACGATTGTAAAGATCTAGTTCCTCAATGGATGAGATTTATTTACGGAGTCATAGATAGTGAAGATTTACCCCTCAATATTTCTCGCGAGGTGATTCAAACTAGTCCTGTTGTAGCCAAAATTTCCAAGTTAGTTGTGAAAAAAGTTATTACAGAATTTCAAAAAATTGCCAAATCAGAAAAAGAAAAATTTTTTCAGTTATGGGAAAATTTCGGGCAATTTCTTAAAGAAGGAATCTATGGAGATTTTGAAAATAAAGACAAATTGTTAGAAATTTATCATACCCATAGTTCTAAAAGTCCAGAAAAATTAGTTGCGTTGAGCGAGGTTATAGAGCGCAGAAAAAAAGATACAAAAGAAATTTATTATATTCAAGGAATGAATGCTTCCATTATTGAAGCTCACCCCAATGTAGAGTATTTTTTAAAGAACGATATAGAAATTCTTTATCTTTACCAAGAAATAGATGAAATTATTATGCCCGCTATCGGCACCTATAAAGAAGTGACGTTAGTTCCCATTGACAAGGCAAAACTAGAAGAAGAATCGGAGACAGGCAAAGAAAAAGAATCTAAAGAAAAAAAACAACCACACACGGATTCCGAAGAAAAATTACTAAAACGGTTTAAGGAAATTTTAGAAGACAAGGTAGAAGATGTAACGGTCTCTAAAAGACTAGTGGATAGCCCATGCACCTTAGTCAGTTCTAAAAATGCAATGAATCCAGCGATGGAAAGAATGATGCAAATGACACAGAAAGATTTCAAGAAACCGAAGAAGGTACTGGAAATCAACCTAAAAAACCCGCTTATCCAAAAACTAAAAAAAATCCATTCTCTAAATTCTAAAGATGAGATCTTAAAAGATGTGGCAGAACAGCTTTTTGACAATTCCGAATTAATAGAAGAAGCAAACGAGCAAATCAGTTCTATGATTCCTAGGATTAACAAGATGATGTTGAAGAATTTAGACAATCACCTCAAAAAATCCTAAAAATAAGCCCCCAATTTTTGATGAATTTTATCTAATACAACAGTCCATTCTTTTTTGTTGCTGTTGGAATATTATATTGAGATTATGTTTTTTCAGTATTATATTCTGCACTCCTAAAAGTTCTTCTTTTTTCTTCTGTCTTATTTATTTGCGTTACAACTTTAGGCTCTTGTATCTTATTTTCTTTCATAAGTGATTTTAGAAGAGGGTGCGGCCACTGGGAAGAAAATCGTTTTTTAAAATTTTTCTCAAAATAGATGCTCTGTTTGTTAGTCTTGAAATTAAAATCTGGATCGGGAACAAAGAGGTGGGGTTTATGATTAACAACAGGTGTTTCTACTGGTTTAGCTAGAGGTGAAATAATGGCTTTAGATGCTGTTTTTGTTGTATCAGATCCGATGCTCTGTTTGTTAGTCTTGAGATTAGAATCTGGATCGGGAACAAAGAGGTGGGGTTTATGATTAACAACAGGTGTTTCTACTGGTTTAGCTAGAGGCGAAATAATGGCTTTAGATGCTGTTTTTGTTGTATCAGGACTGCCTACAATATCTTCATCTCGGATTTTTCTTATTTCTAGGCTAGGTTGTTCGCCATCTTCATCTCGGATTTTTCTTGTTTCTGGGCTAGGTTGTTCGCCATCTTCATCTCGGATTTTTCTTGTTTCTAGGCTAGGTTGTTCGCCATATTCATCTCGGATTTTTCTTGTTTCTAGGCTAGGTTGTTCGCCATATTCATCTCGGATTTTTCTTGTTTCTAGGCTAGGTTGTTCGCCTAAACCAACGGGAGTAGTATCTGAACCTGGCAGAGTAAGTGTAGCTGTTTCTTCGGCGGGGTTTAATCTTTTAGGGACAGCTAGTGCGGCACTTGGAACTGTCTTTTTTGTAGCGGATCGTATTCTGCTGGAAATATTTTCTAGTAAGGGTGGCAGCGTAAAAAAAGTGATTAAAATGGAAAATATAGATTGCGCAACAACTATGTTATAGGTTTTGAGAGGGATAGCACCAGCAAAACAATTTTGGAGGTACGATGTCCAATTATCTACAAAGGGTAAGTAGTGTTGTAGGATAAAAGTATAGGTTTCGTTTCTGTTGCAACTACCAAGGACTATTCCTTCTTGCTGCAGTGCGGTTTGGGTGTATAAAAAGTAGAAAACAGGATAAGAAAGAATTAAAAAAAATAAACCTCTAATATAGTTGTTGTAGCTTCTTGTCCCATAAAAGAATACAGACAATTGTCCTAGGGGCCAAAACAGCAAAAAACGAATGCTCCACGGAATCGCAAAAAAAATAAAAAAAATAGGTTTTAAAAAATAATCCCAAAAACCAGAATCTTTTTTATCTGTCCGCCAAAAACGTTTTATTTGTGAAAAAAGTTGATTGATCTTTACTCCTCTTCTAGCGCGTCTTTCTAACTGGGATAGGTTGCGATTTAACTTTTTGTCTTGCAATCTCCAAGCTAGGTGGCGGAGTTGTTGTATTTTTAATAGAGTGCCATAGTCTACTGCCCATTTGGTTTTGGGGTTATATTGTATTTGAACTTCTGTGAAATCTATTAGTTGTTTGTCGTGATTTTCATCTATCCTAAGTTCTACAAGTTGCTCAAAACAAGCTTTCTTAAAACTGGTAAAGTTTTTAGATTGGTAATTTCTAAATATAGCTTCTTCTTTAAAGAGAGTATCGTTAAAATATAGCTCTCCATTAGATTGCAGTCCTTGAAAATCGGCATTTTGATAAAAGATACTACCCGCAAAGCTAGTCTTTTTTTCACAAATTACATTGGAAAAATAAATCTCTTGGTGAAAAGTAGTTTTTAAGAATCGCGCTTCTTGCAAGAATTTAACTCCGCTAAAATTCGCCTTTTTTTGAAAATTTGCATCAGAAAAATCTACTGCTTGCTGAAATTCTGCTCCTGAAAAACTAACTACTAGAAAATTACATTTTTGGAAGTCTGTCTGTTTTAAGAATTTTGTTTTTTCAAAAAGAATATTTTCTACCTGTTGTAAATTACTCTCTCTAAGATTTAACTCTTGATAAAATGTTGCTCTAGAAAAATCCAGCTCGGGAGAAAAAACTGTTCCCACAAAATACAACTTTTTAAAATCTGCTCCAGAAAAATTTGTAGTTTTTTGGAATACAGCTTGGTTGAAATTCGCCTCTTGGAATTGAGATTTACTAAAATTTGCTGTGTCTTGAAAACGGGAATGAGCAAAAATAGCGTGTTCAAAATAGGTATCTTGAAAATTTGCTTTTTGCGAGAAGGTGCTTGTAGAAAAATTAGCAGTTTTGGAAAATTTTGCACCTCTAAAATTAGCAGGAACTTTAAAAAAAGTATCGGAAAAATCTACATTTTCAAGATTAAACCTCTCAAAATTCACCGATTCATCAAAAATAAAACCTGAAAAATCAGCTCCAAAAAATCCGTCTTTTTGAATACAATATTTTACAAAAAAATTCCAACAATCTGCTCCTGTGGTGTGAAGCAGATAAAACCAATATCTTGTGCTTCTTATTTGTAAATTTCTCTTGTTGAAAACTTTTATATTTTCATTTTTTTCTCCATATTCACCAAAAAAATCGTGCCATTTCTTTTTCAACCCTGGTAGTTTTTCGGCAAATTTAATGTGAGTTCTTATATTTGTTTGCATAATTGATACAGATTTTTAAAGGAATAAATGCCAGTATCATGGTTGTCGCTCCATTTTATTTTAAGTGCATAATTTCCTATGTAATGGCTCTCCAGCGGAATTATATCTGATGAAATTTTTTTTTCGTCTAAAATTTTCTCACCAGTCAATTCGTCAACACACGAAGCACAAGGACAATGAAGACGCAAAAAGCGAAATAGTAATTTTGATATTTCTCCATTTTGCCAAATAATTTTCATTGCATTTTGCTCGAAAGAAATTTCTTTAACTTTATGGTTCGTAGTAGATTCTATCACTTTTTTATTAAAAATCAAGAATTATTTAATAATTATACACAAAAAATTATTTTAATGAAATATTTTAGTAAATAAGTATTGTTTTTTCTGTAGAATAAAATTTTTTGCCTTGTCTAGCCGTCACAGCTGGTTTTGTCCTATTTGGCAAATTCAAAGCTCTATCAAATATATTTGATTTCTAGGATTTTAAGATTAATGATGCCTTTAGGGATACGAATTTCTACATAATCTCCTACTTCTTTGCCTAATAAATTTTTTGCGATAGGAGAGGCGAGAGACATTTTTTTTTCTTGGACATCGGCTTCTTCGGAAGAAACAAGCTGCCATTCGGATATTTTTTCAGTATCAATATTTTCGTATTTTACTGTAGCTCCAAATTGAATTTTTGTAGATTTTATAGCAGCTACATCTATTATTTCCAATTCGGATAGGGATTGATTAAGCTGAGCTATTTTGGATTCTATCCATCCTTGTTTTTCTTTTGCAGCGTGATATTCTGCGTTTTCTTTTAAATCGCCGTGACTTCTAGCTTCTGCGATTTCTGCTATTACTTTGGGTCTTTCTTTTTGAATGAACTGCTCTAGTTCATTTTTTAAGTTTTTATACCCAGTAGCTGTGCACGGTCTTGTCATTATTTTTTAAGAAAGTATTTCTTTAATAGAGTCAATAGCTAACATACCTTTAAAATCCTGAAATTCATCAATCACATTTTCTGTAGCAGATAATTTTTGACTTTGAAGGGTTAAAATTTTTTCTTCTACACTATCTTTTGTAATCAATTTATAGATAAAAACATGTTTGTCTTGTCCTATGCGGTAAGCTCTATCACTTGCTTGGTTTTCCACAGCTGGATTCCACCAAAGATCATAATGAATCACATAATCGGCAGCGGTCAAATTAAGACCTGTACCACCTGCTTTTAGGCTAATCAAAAAAACAGAATAGTGGCTATCATTTTGAAATTTATCAATGGAAGCCTGTCTGTTATTTGTTGAACCGTCTAGTTGTAAAAAGTGAATATTTCTTTTTTTTAAAGGTTGGTGCATCAAATTGAGCATTTTCACAAATTGGCTAAAAACCAAAATTCTATGTCCTTCTGATACAATTTCTTCTACATGGCTTAAAAACAAATCCAGTTTAGCACTAGGAGGAGGGTTGTCCACTATTAATTTACTCAATCTAGGGTCACAACAAATTTGCCGTAATTTTAAAAGGGCTTCAAAAAAAGAAATTTTGATTTGGTTGTTTTTTTTATTTTCTTCTATTTTTCTGAAGAGAGATTTTTTTTCTGCTAACAGAACTGCATTGTAAATTTTTCTTTGAGCGGGATACATTTCGCAATAGATAATTTGTTCTGTTTTGGGAGGTAAAGATTTGGCAACATTAGCTTTAAGTCTCCTTAAAATAAAAGGTTTGGTCTGTTTTCTTAGCAAAGAATAATCAAATTCTTTTTTTTTCAACTTCTTTTGGTATTTGGGTTGCACATAGAGATTATGAAAATCTTTTAAAGTACCTAAAAGCGAAGGCATTAAAAAATTGAATTGAGACCAAAATTCTGTAATATCGTTTTCCATAGGAGTTCCCGTTAAAGAAAGTCGTTGTATAGAATTTAATTGACAAACGGCTTTAGCAGTTTTGGAATTGGCATTTTTAATGTTTTGCGCTTCGTCTAAAAGTACTACATCAAAATTCATGCTCAAAAAGAAATCTATCTCTTTTTGTAATAAGGAATAACTCGTAATAATCACATCTATTTTCTTTAAATTGAAAATCTCTTTCTTTCTCTTGGGACCGTGATAGAGGTAGTATTTAAGTTTGGGAGTGAATTTTATCATTTCTTCTTGCCAGTTTGTTACAACAGAAGTGGGACAAACAACTAGGTGAGCTCTTTTACTGCATTTTTTCAAAGCCCTAGAAGTTCTTACAATTTCAAAAAATGTTAATGCTTGCAAAGTTTTTCCTAATCCCATATCATCTGCTAAGATACCCCCAAAATCGTTTTTTCGTAAAAAACAAAGCCAGTTAACCCCCTCTTTTTGGTACTCTCGGAGTTTTGCTTGAACAGTTGCTGGTATTTTTCTGGGGATAATTTTGTAAGGATGCCACTCTTTACGTTTTTTAGTAGAGAATATTTTATGGAGTTCTTCCAATAAACCCAGACTATTTTTCGTGACCCGTAATTTTTTATATTCTTTTAGGTTTTTAGAGAGCAAGTTTTTTTCATCCCTTCTTACCAACGGGTCGGACTGATATTTTGCGTGAACCAATCTATTAAATATAGGGGCATACTGTTTCATCCAGTTTTGATCAATTAAAGCTAACCCTTTTTCCTTACCCAAATCAATATAGTCTTTACCTTCTCTCCAAATAGAAATAATCTGTTCTACATCCAAGTGATAATCATCAAACTTTAAATCCACCATAAACCAATCTATATTGTGTTTGATATTGACAGATACTTTAGGAGTAATACGAGAAGTTTTCCACCTCTTTAGCCGTTTTTCTTCGCGATAAACAACAGTCAGCCCTTCGTTTTGATTAGGCAAAATATTCAACACAAAATTCAAAGCATTCACTTCGTTCATAGAATAGATATTTGTTTCTTCTTTTACCCAGCCGTGTTCTAAAATAATATTATGCAATTCCATTTCCATCTGCTTATTGCGAGTAATAGATAAACGTTGATTATCAAATCTTTTTTGAAACTCGTCTTCACCTTCATAAATTGGATATTCAAATTCACCTATATCTGTTTTCATAATCATATGCAGTTCTCCTACTAAAATTCCTTTAATTTCTTGCACAGTCATTTTTCCTTGAATTGTATAATTGAAAAGAGCTGAAATTCTAAGCAAACCATGGTTATCCCAAATTTTCACACCCCTAGCTTTCAGAAAAGGTAGTGCATTAGCATAAAAATCACTAATTTCTCTCTCATTAGCCAAAATACCAGTGAGACAACTTTTTATAAAATTTCCATTAAAAATACGATTCATTTCGTAAACTCTATTTTTATAAAAGATAAAGCCGGGAGCTAAACCAATAACCTTTACCTGCTCCTCTTTATTATCTGGAAAAGGCTTCCATTGAATCTGTTCTTTTATCTTGACCTTCGTATACAAGCTACCTTGCAAAAAATATTGGTGGTAATAATCTTCCGATTTTTTAATCGTAAGTGCAAAATAGATTTTTTTGTCTTTAGCAAAGAAAGGTTCACCATCACTATTGTAAATGTAAGGGTAATTTTTAAATAACTGCAAAAATTGAGATGCAACAGTAGGATTTAGCAGATAAAATTCCTTATCTTTCTTAGAGACTGTAATGATTTGGGTATAATGGAGTAATTGTTCTAAATCTTTAAAGTGGTGAAAATCCAGATCTTTAGAATTGTAAGGAGCAACATTTTTCACATTAACTCCTACTCTGTGATAGCTATTCCGTTGCATCTTGGAAGAAAATTGAAATTTAGGTAGAAACTCTGGTTTTTGTGATGTAGTTCTTTCCAACTGCAACCAAAACTCCCATCCCATCAAACTTCCTATCGTAAATTCGGGTATTAGTTCTTGAGATTCGTTGGTTTTTTTGATTTCTAGTTCAGGATATTCGCTTTTCCATTGTTTTAAAAATCTACTCCAATCCTCGTCCAAAACAGAGATACCTTGAGTGACAGCCTGTAGTTGACTAACTTCTAAATCTAAGGCTTGAAGTGAAAAATAGGCATTCTTAACAAGCAAAGCTTTATCTTCCTTGCCAATAAAAAATATATGCTCTCTGTTTTTTTGAAAATCAAAAGTAAAGCGGGTTTTTTTGTTCAAGTGAAAAGTGCTAAAAACTACTCTATAGCCTTCTTTAGCCACATAATGCAGCTCAACTGCGACCCTATATTTTTGTAATACAAGCGTTTTTTGGCTACCATTGAAAAAAAGTAAGGGATGTCCAAAAAGTAAATACAGTAAAGTCTGACTACAGCAGCTATCCAAAACAAAAGGGTTCGGTATGTGCTCCCTAGCAGCAGAGAAATCTGAGAGAAATTTTACGCTTTTATCCATCAGCAAAGGATTATTTTCAAGATAAGTTTTTACATTTTCACCTGGGCTATGTTTATTGTTCGCAAGAGCAGAGTTTATATTTTTGATATTTCTTTCTATACGCCAGCCCGCTTTTCCATATTTAGCCTTACTAAAAGTCCAACAAAATTGTTGTTTAAAATTTTCATCTACAAAGGGTTTAATGCGGATAAAAATATAGGTATTTCCTGATTCAAAAAAAGAAGGGAAAAAACCATTCTCCTGTTTCCACTCCTTAAAGGAGTGTCGGACATGTACATTGTGTTGCGAAGGAGACTTGAAATTTAGCTCGCTGGTTTGTATGTTTGCTGTTTTTTTAAGAGGCTCCTTTGTCCATGTAGATTGTTTATTGATGGGAACTCCGAAAAGCTCTTGCACTACTTCTTCAATCTTTTGGTTTTTATCGTTCAATAAGTAGAGAGTTTGCGATTCCCAATCGGGATGTTGGTTTAAAAACTGAGAGAAATCTGTGCTCAAGGCAGGGGACAGTTTAGCTTTCTTCAGAGCCTGTCGGATAGCTTTGGGTAACTCTTTCATGGAGTATTTTCTAGTTATTGAGAATTTTTAATAGTATAGATTTTTGAATTTGCCAAATAGGACAAAACCAACTGCGACGGCTAGCCAAATGGTTAGAACAGGTGCGAAAATTTGTGAAACAGCGGAGCATATCGTTTAAGCGGAATGCCAAAAAAACTAAGTCTTAGCGAAAAAGTAATGTAAAAAAGCCAGTGGCTTTTTTACATTACTTCTGTAAATAATTTTTAGCAATAAGACTAGTATGTGAGCATTTTTTACAAATTTTTAACGCTGCATAGGCTAAACTAGACAAGCAAATTCAAAGGTCTATAGTATAGCAATTGTTTTTTGGGCTTAACCTTATTCAGCCCTAATAATGGCAGGTAAGTTAGCCTAAACAGGATATCTAATTCAAAAAATTTTAATATAACAACAAAAAAACTCTATTCTACACCTAAAAATAATAAAAAGCAAATTTTTTCTCATTTTATAAACCTTTGAATTTCGCTGGTGCTTACCCAACCATTGGGGCTAGCCAAATGGTTAGAAAAGTGCGAAAAAAATTTTTAGCTAGTGCTACTACACAAATGAAAAAAATCATCGCAAAATCAAACTCGCTAAAATAAAGTTATTTGTTTGGAGTAAGTAGGCTTTTTGGTTTTTTAGTTTGAAACGAGGAACACTCACTAAAGGAGGATTTAAGGAGGCAATGACAATATCTTGAAATTCTATTTTTTCCCCTAGTGAGCCAAAACATTTAAGAATGGCTTCTTTCAAACAAAAAATAGAAAGGACTTCTTTTTCGTCAATTTTAGCAGAATGCTTTAAAGTGGATATGCTAGCGAAATTTTCTTGCGGATGGGAAATTTTTTTTAAAATGGGTTGTTGAACTTTACGAGTACTATTTTCTATATCTATTCCTATGGCTCGGATAGTAACTTCATCGCTCAGACATATTGCAATGTAACCTTTACAGTGGCTAATACTTCCTTTGATTCCTTTTTCCCAAAGCGGACTGCCGCTATTTTTTTTGAAAATATTTTTTTGTGGATGACCCATTTCTGTAAGTAACAGATGGGTGTAGTGTCTGCCGAGTAAAAAATGATTTTTCCGTACCGCACTAGCAAAATTTTTTGTGAGTGCTTTTTCTGGGGCGGTGATTTTTAGAGGCTCTTTGAGTTGCTTATCGCTTTTCAAGCAAAGACGGCAATTCTGAAAATAAGGATCAGTAGACCAAGAAGTGTTTTCGTTTTTTGGCATTTTAAGAAAGAAGCATATTTTCTATTTTCTCTTTAATCGCAGTAGTTTGTCCGCAACTTTTCTGCACAGTTGTCTTGAGGACATCAGAGGTTGCAATGATACTCGCTTTATTTTTAGCGCGGGTGATAGCGGTATAAAGTAGCTCTCGGTTGAAATGCTCGTAGTGTTTTTCTGCGAGGCAAATTAAAACTTCGTCAAATTCAGATCCTTGACTTTTATGGATGGAAAGAGCAAAGGCACTTTGATAGTCTGGCAAACTGCTGGGGTTAAGAGAAGAAATTTTTTCTGCTCCTTGAAAATAGATACGATAATCTCCGTTTTCATCTTTTAAACAAATTCCTATATCTCCATTACTGACACCTAAGGAGGGGGAATTAACCTGTATCATAATAGGTCTGCCGACATACCAAATTTGAGGTTGGGCTATATCAGGCCCACCCGGCAATAGCTCTTTTTCCATAGGTGAAGTTCTTTTTTCTGCTAACTTTTTTTCTATCCACCGATTGATTCTTTCCAACCCCCAATCTCCTACTCTTAAACCACAAAGAATAACAAATTTGCGATAAATGATAAAAGCCTGTGCGGGCTCTGTTACCTGAAAAAGGGCTTTGTATTTGTCTTGTATTTTTTGAAATAAAAAATCGTAGAGTTTAGGAATCTCAGTGATAGAATGGAAGTATCTGGTTTCAAAATATTCGGTTTTTGCGTCTTGCTTTAGTTTATCCAACTTGGCAAGTTCTAGTAATTCTGCTCCGTTGTTTTTAAATAAAAGTTTTGATAAATAGGAAACTTTTTTTTCGGCAGTGCTACTTTCAAAGCGATACCCCTTTTGGAGTGGAATAAAAAAAAAGGGACGGATTTTTATTTTGGGAGATTGCAATGCTTGACAGAGGTCAAAGAAAAAATAACCCACTTCTATGGGGTGTAATTGAAGGTGATCGCCTACTAATACTACTTTAGAATGAGGGTGGGTTTTTGATAAAAGTCGCCCTATCAAGGCTAAATCTATCATAGAAGTCTCGTCCAAAACGAGGTAATCCCACAAAAAAAGATCTTCTTCCTCGCTGTAATAATAATCGTGTTTGCTTTGTAGCATAGAGTGAATGGTAGATATTCTCAAAAAAATATTGCCTAGCCGAAAGTGATTAGCGTCTATTTGTTCTAAATCTAAAAAATTCAGCGATTCTTCTAAACGACTTGCTGCTTTTCCTGTAAAACTCAAAAAAGCTATTTTTTTAGCTGTGGTGCTGTTTTTTTGGATAGTCTCTAGTAATTTTGCAATCACAAAAGTTTTTCCAGTACCTGGAGCTCCGCTAATAATAGTTAAAGGAAAACTGAAGGCTTTGGCTATAGCTTCTTTCTGGACTTTATCAAGTTTTTTTTCTTGATTTAAAAATTTTGTGATTTTCGGAAGTGCCTCGCCATCGGGAAAGTCTTGCTTGGTTTTCAGGTAAAGTCTTTGTATTTGCTCTAAAAATAAAACTTGGTAGCTATAAAATTTTTGAAAATAAATTTTATCCTCTGCCTTATCAAAAATAAGTGGTTTTTTTTCATTAACGCCACCGACAGACTGAGATTCTGCAATTTGCGAGAAATTTAGGATTGAAAAATTTGCAATTTTTTCTTTCAAAGAGGTGATTATTTTCTGACAACCCTCTTTAAATTCTATTCCGTCTAAAAAAATAGCACCCTTATTCAGACGAATAGAAAGCAAAAGAGTCAGCAAAAAAACACTAGCTTGTAAATCAGGTTTGGTTTCTTTTTCTGCTAATAACTGAGCTAATTGAAAATCTATGCTATTAAAGTTAGAATTTTGCTTTAAAAAATTTTGAGATTCTAGAATCTGTTGGATTAGTAAAGATGATAAAGACATTTTATATTTGATAGACTTTTGAAGAAAAACCCACTATTTCTAAGCAAACCTGTAATTGCAGCCTACTATTAGTAATGCCAATCTAAGTAAGCAATTTCACTGTTTTTGGCAAGAAAATCTGTTTGTGCCTTGATGCGAATTAAACCGTCGCTTCCCAAAAGAGAGAAAAAATCTCCACTTGTTTTGAAAAACTTAGGGATAATTTTACCATCTTTTGTTTTTTGGGCGGGCAGGTAAGTCTCCAGAGCAAAAGAAGCAGAAATCTCTTGCGTCAATTTTCTTGTATCCCAGTCTAGAAAACATTTTTCTTTAGCTACACCTAAAAATTTATGAATATAAGGTTCTACAAAAAGTTTCCAACAAACATGGACAGATACTGGATTACCGGGCATCCCAAAAATAGCAGTTTTACCATAGCAGCCAAACCAAAGAGGTTTTCCTGGTTTAAAGCGGACCTTGTGAAAAATCTTTTTACAGCCTAGCTCTTCTAAAAGACTCGGCACTAGGTCGTATTTTCCAGCCGATACACCCCCGCTAATCAAAAGTAGATCGTGCTCCAGCCCTGCTTTTAGTTTGTTTCTTAGACTGGTTTTATTATTTTGCTCTTTTTTATCTTGAGCAACGCCCAGACTAAAGCAAGGGATTGATTTTTGTTTTAGCAAAGAAAGTAGTAAATAAGAATTGACATCGCGAATTTGAAAATTCTGAGGAGTTTTTTGCACTGGAACTATTTCATTACCTGTAGCTAAAATAGCGACACTCGGAGCCGAAAAAACACAAACTTCTTTTTTACCTAGTGCAGCACAGACAGCTTCTGCTCTTGAATCTAGCCAATTTCCTTTAAAAAATAGCAAATCTCCTTTTTTAGCATCTTCTCCTTTGCTGCTAATGAATTTATTGCTGAATTTAAGGCTTGGAGTCTCCTTGAAAAATACTTCTTTTTTTTCAAAAACTAAATTTTCTATAGGAATAACTTGATTGCAACCTTTGGGAATGGCAGCCCCTGTCATAATTTGCACGGCTTGATTTTTCTGAATTTTGTCTTTTCCGAATTTGAGTGAAAAATCATCTCCCGCTTGTAACTCCCCCAATAAAGCAAAGCGCTTGTTTTTTTTATCCTTATCCCAACAAACTGCGATACCATCCATCGTTGCTCTATCAAAAGGAGGTGTATCCCTATCGCAGATAAGATTTTCTGCTAAAACTCTTTTAAGAGAAGAGCCTAAAGCTATTTTTTCTTTCTTCAAAGAAATAGGGCTATCTAAAATTTGATTCTGCGCCTGTAATACCGAAATCATACTATGTTACAATTTATTACAATTTTTTACTCTTTTGAGATGAAATCCACTACAAAATAGTTTAAAAATTAACTTTTATTCACAGAGACTTTAAAATTTTAGACCTTTGAATTTGCGTTATGTGACGGCTAGGCAAGGCGAAAAAAATTTTTAGCTCGCTGGAATACTAAAGTATTTCAAGAGTTAAAAATTTTTTTCAACGCTGCATAGGCTAAACAGAATGCAAATTCAAAAGTCTAATTTATACTTTTGAAGTTTCTTATACTAACCTTTTTCTACATTAAAATAATGAAAAAGTATATTTTAGGTTTTATATCCATTGTTTTGCTAGTTACCGTAAGTGGATGTTTTAGAGGTGGTGGAGATCGTATGCAAAAAAAACTATCTAAAGAACTCAATTTGAGTGATAGTCAAAAAAAAGCTCTTCAATCTTCTTTTGAAGAAATAGAAAAGCTACAAAAACAATCTAAAGATGTTTTTGAGACTATGCGGGATAGTGTAATCCAAGAAGTCGGGAAAGATAATTTTGATGCAAATTCTGCGTCTAAAAATATTCAATCCCAAATGGATCAACTAAGCAAAATGGTTCCAGCCTATATGGATGCGGTTGCTAGTTTCCATAAAACTCTGGATGCTAAGCAAAAACAAAAACTCGCTGATTTGGCTGATAAATTCAAAAAAAAAGGCAAACACCGTCGTAAGGGTCACAAGAAAGATAGAGATAAAGACCACGAAGACGATGACAAAGGAGGGTATTAATACTCAAAAATCTGGAAAGGCTAGAAATTACTCTAGCCTTTTTTTTAGTAGTGGGTTGACTTTTTCTTAAATAAACCTTTATCCAGTGGCTAGAAATCTATCTTATTTTTTGAGGGAAGTTTCAAAAGAGTAGCTATCCAAATAAGCTATTTTCAAACAATCTCTACGGAGTAAATCTAATACTAAGTGCGATGCAAGGATTTGAAATTCTTTTCTTGGTCTAGCAACAGAGAATTTTTTTGTTTGTATTTTTTGACTAGAACCCCAAGCTATCCAAACTGTCCCTACTGGGTTTTGAGCGCTACCCCCGCCAGGACCTGCAATTCCAGAAACAGCAGCCCCAAGATCACTTTTGGATTTGGAGAGGGCTTTGAGTAACATTTCTGTTACTACCTCTTGAGATACCTCACCTTTAGCTAAGGCTTTTTTTGAAACCCCTAGACAAGAGCTTTTTTCTTCTGTTTGGTAGGTAATATAGCCCGCCTGAAATACTTGCGATGCACCCGCTACTTCTGTAATCAAAGAAGACGCCAAGCCTCCAGTGCAGGATTCAGCAAAAACTATTTTTTTATTTTGAGTGCTTAAAATTTGCACCAGCTTTTCTCCTAAACTCATTTCTTGAAAAGCTACGGTATAGTCTTGCAGTAAAGTTTGTAATTCTTGGAATTTTTGTTGTAAATTGTTTTTGTGTTTTTGAGAAAAAATAGTAAGTTTAATATCTACATAGGGAAAGTGGGCACGAAATCCTAGTTTAATAGAGCTACCCACGAGAGAAAATTTTTGGCTTAATATTTCTTGTAGCCAAGATTCTCCAGCCCCAAAAGATCGCAGTAACATAGTCTCTGCCAGAGAAAAAAAATGTTTATGCTCGCCTAGACTAGAAACTAGAGCAGGCATAACCTGTTCTTCAAACATTATAAAAAGCTCCTTTGGAACACCGGGCGTACAGAAAATTTTACATTCTGTCAATTCTGCATAAATACCGGGAGCCGTTCCCATTCTATTCAAAATAGGCTTTGCTTTTTTCGGTAAATAAGCCTGCTTGAGATTGGCTTGGTTTATTTTTTTGCCTTTTTCTTTGAGTATATTATTTAGCTGCTCTTTTGCTTCTTTGTTTTCCACTAAGGGAGAATTCATAGCTCCCGAAAGAGCCTGTGAGGTATAATCGTCTATTGTAGGACCCAAACCTCCGTTCACCATTAAAATATCAAAATTTTTTGCAAGGCATTTGATTTTAGCAGATAACGCATTGGGGTCATCTCCCAGTATTACTACTTGAGAAACGCGTTGTCCTAAATCAGTAAATTTTTGAATCAGATAATAACTATTAGAATCTCTTAAATCTCCTTTAAGGATTTCATCTCCAGTGATTAGTAGTGCTATTTTCATTTTGAAATTTTCAAACCGCCCATTCAAGCTCCCAATAAAACAAATCAAGAGCAACATGTCAAGTATAACAAATTTTGTGAGACTTTTGAATTTGCCAAATAGGACAAAACTAGCTGTTTAGCCTATGCGGCGTTGAAAAAAAATCTCATAGTCTAAAATTTTTCTAGGTCTCATATTTATTTTAAAAAAAGTTCTTTTTTAAAAAATAGTGGTTGTTTTTTGACTAAAAATAGTTCAAACTTTGCCTATATTTAAGTTTATTGTTGGGATTTTATAGCATTTTAGAAAATTCCCCCCCCAATAAAAACCAAAAATAACCAAAAACAAGCAAACTAAAAAAAAAAAGATTGATTGTTTTTATTTTTTTAGTTACCCTTTATAAAGTTTTATAAAAATAAAACTAAATAACCAAAATTAACCATTAAAAAGACTATGAAACCTCAAAAAATTATAAAATCAAAAGAAATTATGCAAACAAAAGAAATTATGAAATCAAACAAAATAACGCTGGCAATTTTAGCTTCGCTTTCGTGCTTGCTTTTACTTTTTGCGGGAGTAAATAATCTGCAAGCCCAAGAAGCAAGACAGCAAGGTTGGTCTATCGGGGTTAGTCCCTTTTATCTAGGTGCTAAAATCAAAACCACTACAGAAAACACCACCCTTATAGAAGTAGAAACAACTGGCACCAGAACATTGGATTCTACGAGCGTCACATTCACTGCGAGCACCACCGATGCAGTAGAAAGGTATGACACTGATATGAATTTTGTTTACCGTTTGGTTGACAGTGAAAGAGCAAAAAAGGCTGTATTGGGTTCTTGTAAAGATAATACTTACGATGGTATGGGAACCTATTTTGCTCAGCAGTTCAACGCAAATTCTAATGCTGATGCAACCGCTGAAAAAAACACAAAGGCAGATGCCTGTTACAACCACTTCCAAGGGCTTGCAGCTTCTTTTAGTCAATCTATAGCAGGAACAGTTGTGGATTCTTCTAGTACTGTTTCTGTTAACAGCGAAAATACCAGTTTAGCAGGTAACGGATTGCAACTAGGCTACGACTTTGAAAAGTTTCGTGTTTCTTTGAGCCTGCACCAATGGAGTGCGGGAGACGATAAACTGAACAGTCAAATTGTAATAGTAGATTACTTCCTGCCCTACGGGCTTTATGCAGGAGCTGGTTTAGCCCAAGCCAAGCTAGAGACTGCGCTGGGCTCGGATTCAAAAATAGCCCCCGCCATTCATTTTGGCTATAAGCGGAATTTTAGCAAAAACTTTTCCATAGAAGCGGGACTGCTCTGGTTGGGGACAAAGTTCTCTATAAAACAGACCAATGCAGCACCAGAGCCAACAAAAACCTCAGTAGCACTGCCGAACGTGCCGGATTCTGCTACCGACTATGCATTGGTAGGTAGTACTTTAGGTGGGCAAGAAAATAATGAGGTAATTTATTTTCTTGATAATAGAGGAAGTTATTTAAGCGGTTCTTTTGCTAAAGAGGATAGAAGAATAAAAGTAAAAAGAACAGTAACTCCAAGATATGGTGCAGTGCAACCTACGAACAGAGAAACCCTAGACCCAGTAACTGTGCCTACAAAAACAACGATAGAAGTAGAAGCACCTGTTTCTCTTTTTATCCGCTTCGTCTTAAAATTTCGCTAAAGAAAATATCAAGAAATTTATCTTTTTTTTTTCTTTATATACAGAGAGCATTTTTTGAAAAATTCTTTTTTTCTATAAAAAGCCTATCAGAATTTTAGACGCTTTTTTATTATTTGCTTGACTTTAGCGGATTGATTTATTATTATAGAAATAAATAATATAGACCTTTGAATTTGCATTCTGTTTAGCCAAAGCAATCGTTGAAAACCTCCTTAATTTATATAAAATGCTAAGAACAGCAAGAACGAAAAAATTCTCTTCTAGTAAAATCTACGATCTTTTGATCGGGCTAGGTGCCGATGAAAAGAAAACAGAACTTGCCATCGGAGAATTTGTAAAAGATATTCCCAAAATTTTAACCTTCAATGAAAAAAAAACAGGTTTAGATGCTACTGCTCCAGTGAGTAAAGTAGATATCTGGAGATTGGAATCCACAATTTCGGAAAATCACACCAATCTTGTGCTAAAAATAAAAGGCATTGAGAGTAAAATGGTAGAAAACAAAAACGACTTGGAGGCTAAAATAACAAAAAGCAAAAACGACTTGGAGGCTAAATTAGCGGAAATCAAAAGTGACTTGGAGAGTAAAATAAAAGACATTGAGAGGAAAATAGTAGAAAGCAAAAATGTTTTACTCCAATGGATCCTTGGAATGGTTACAGGCTATACTATACTGTTGATAGTAGTCTTGAGATTTTTTGAAAAATAAAATATTTTTTTCAATGTTGTAGTGCCACAATAATGGGACTGCGATACAAACCTTGCGTTATGTCTAAATAAGGCAAAAAAGAAAGGCTAGCCAAATGGTTAGAACAGTCTCTCTTGTATGGCTAATGCAACAGTCCTTAGGCGTTTTAGAGGATTTTTGCAATTAAACTCACAAGAGGATTTTGGATAATATTATGTCTGCACTATGTCCCATCAAAAAATTCAAGTTCTTTTTGTTTGCACACAAAATATTTTTCGCTCTTTGAGCGCACAAAAACTTTTCCATAGAAGCGGGACTGCTCTGGTTGGGGACAAAGTTCTCTATAAAACAGACCAATGCAGCACCAGAATCAACAAGAACCTCAGTAGCACTACCGAACGTGCCGGATTCTGCTACCGACTATGCATTGGTAGGTAGTACTTTAGGTGGGCAAGAAAATAATGAGGTAATTTATTTTCTTGATAATAGAGGAAGTTTTTTAGGCGGTTCTTTTGCTAAAGAGGATAGAAGAATACTAGTAGAAAGAACAGTAACTCCAAGATATGGTGCAGTGCAAACAGAAACAGAACGCCTAGACCCAGTAACTGTGCCTACAAAAACAACGATAGAAGTAGAAGCACCTGTTTCTCTTTTTATCCGCTTCGTCTTAAAATTTCGCTAAAGAAAATATCAAGAAATTTATCGTTTTTTTTTCTTTATATACAGAGAGCATTTTTTGAAAAATTCTTTTTTTCTATAAAAAGCCTATCAGAATTTTAGACGCTTTTTTATTATTTGCTTGACTTTAACGGATTGATTTATTATTATAGAAATAAATAATATAGACTGTCGTTTTGTCCTATTTGGCAAATAGGACAAAACTAGCTGTTTAGCCAAAGCAATCGTTGAAAACCTCCTTAATTTATATAAAATGTTAAGAACAGCAAAAACAAAAAAATTCTCTTCTACTAAAATCTACGATCTTTTGATCGGGCTAGGTGCCGATGAAAAGAAAACAAAACTTGCCATCGGAGAATTTGTAAAAGATATTCCCAAAATTTTAACCTTCAATGAAAAAAAAACAGGTTTAGATGCTACTGCTCCAGTGAGTAAAGTAGATATCTGGAGATTGGAATCCACAATTTCGGAAAATCACACCAATCTTGTGCTAAAAATAAAAGGCATTGAGAGTAAAATGGCAGAAAACAAAAACGACTTGGAGGCTAAAATAGCAGAAATCAAAAGTGACTTGGAGAGTAAAATAAAAGACATTGAGAGGAAAATAGTAGAAAGCAAAAATGTTTTACTCCAATGGATCCTTGGAATGGTTACAGGCTATACTATACTGTTGATAGTAGTCTTGATATTTTTTGAAAAATAAAATATTTTTTTCAATGTTGTAGTGCCACAACAATGGGACTGCGATACAAACCTTGCGTTATGTCTAAATAAGGCAAAAAAGAAAGGCTAGCCAAATGGTTGGAACAGTCTCTCTTGTATGGCTAATGCAACAGTCCTTAGGCGTTTTAGAGGATTTTTGCAATTAAACTCATAAGAGGATTTTGGATAATATTATGTCTGCACTATGTCCCATCAAAAAATTCAAGTTCTTTTTGTTTGCACACAAAATATTTTTCGCTCTTTGAGTGCACAAAAACTTTTAGAGAAAGCTCTTTTAGAAAAAAAAGATAACCGTTTTAAGATTCTTTCCGCTGGCACAGAAGCCTATCCTGATACCCCCTATAGTTATACGCTAGAAAAATTGGCAGAATTAGGAATTCAGCCTTTTTCACACCAACAAACAAAAGTTTCAAAAGAAGTACTTGAAGCACAAGATATTATAATTTGCATGACAAAAGAGCATCAAAAGTTTCTAAAAAGAAATTTTCAACAAAAATCTTATCTTTTTAATGAACTTAGTTTTGGGGAAAAAAGTGACTTAGAAGACGATGTAGAAAGTTCTGTATTTGGAAATAATCACCTAGAAAATTTTGTGCATAGCACGGTTTTAAAAATTCATAGGGGCATTCCTAATATTTACAAATCCATCGTGAGACTACTGAATTAGCGTTCTGTTTAGCCAACAAGCTTTTTGTTGTATTTCTGTTTAGCTGCTGCATTAGGGCATTAACTCTCCCTTAGAAAATTGAGAAGGAGGTTATGTTTATAGGGGGCATTGTAGCGTAGCTCCTCCATAAAAACAAAAATTTTGTGTTTTTTTCAAATACTTAAAAATTTTTGCTTGACATTTATAATAGCCTTCTCTATAGCTACTTCAAAGTAATATACTTTTGGATTTGCTTATCTAGTTTAGCCTAAGCAAGTTTATTGCTTGGAATAGGGTGTGGGTTAAGCAATAAATTCGCACCTGTTCTAGCCATTTGGCTAGCCATCACATAACGCAAATTCAAAGGTCTATATTACTTATTTTTAATTTCAACAATAAAAAAAAATGAAACAAAAATACAATTTCATAAAAAAGCTTTCTATTTTGTTAGCTTTTTTATGTGTTACTGTTCCAGCTGCTTTTGCAGCAGGTGAAGTAGAAGTGTTACACTACTGGACTTCTGGTGGTGAGGCTCGTTCTGTCGCTGAGCTTAAAATACTTTTGGAAAAAGAAGGCTACAAATGGAAAGACTTTGCTGTAGCTGGTGGTGCAGGGGAAAATGCGGCAACTGTTCTAAAAACTAGAGTAATTTCTGGAAAACCTCCAGCAGCGGCTCAAGTAAAAGGTCCTGCTATTCAAGAATGGGGAGAAACAGGCAGTTTGGCAAATATCAACAGCGTAGCCAAAACGAATAAATGGGATGAATTGTTACCAGCTGTAGTTAGTGATGTGATGAAATACAAAGGCAATTATGTTGCTGTTCCTGTGAATGTGCATCGCGTCAATTGGCTTTGGATTAATAAAGCTGTTTTCAAAAAATCAAAAGCGAAGGTTCCTAAAACTTGGAATGATCTCTTTAAAGCAGCAGATAAAATTCAAAAAGCTGGATTTTTACCTATTGCTCACGGTGGTCAAGCTTGGCAAGACACTACAGTTTTTGAATCTATTGTTCTAGCTGTTGGTGGAGCGAAGTTTTATAACAAGGTTTTTGTGGATTTGGATATAAATGCACTGGGTAGCAGGACAATGGTTAAGGCTTTTGATACTTTTAGAAAATATCAGAAGTATGTAGATAAAAACGCAGCGGGTAGAGATTGGAATCTAGCAACTGCGATGGTTATTGAAGGTAAGGCTGGAATGCAGATTATGGGTGATTGGGCTAAAGGTGAATTTACAGCTGCTGGAAAAAAACCAGGTAAGGAGTATGATTGTGTGGCTGTTCCCGGTACAGGTAAAGACTATACCTTTAATATTGATAGTTTTATTTTATTCACACAGTCCAATTCGGAAAATAAAAAAGCACAGCAAGCTTTTGCTCGTTTGATTATGGAACCTCAATTTCAAGAAGTTTTCAATTTGAATAAAGGTTCTATTCCTGTTCGCCCTGGAGTGCCTTTGGATAAATTTGATGCTTGTGCCAAAAAATCTGTAAAAGATTTTGCGAATACGGCTAAAAAAGGAACTCTTGTGCCAAGTATGGCACATGGTATGTCCACTTTTCCAGCGCCGCAAGGACAGATTTATGATGTAGTGACTAAGTTTTTTAATTCAAAACAGTCCTCCAAAGATGCCGCAAAAGCACTAGCTTCTGCTGTAAAATCTGCCAAATAAAAAACTTTGACTCTTGTGTCTTCCACAAGAGTCAATTTTAAATTCCATTCCTTAAGTTTATGGTAAAAACCTACTTAAAAAATACCAAAAGATTTCTGTTACTAAAGAATTGGGAACATATTTTACCTAAACTAGTTGTCTCGCCTACATTTCTTATTGCTACTATTTTTATTTATGGATTTATTTTTTGGACTGGCTGGATTTCCTTAACCAAATCTACTTTACTCCCTGTCTCCAAATTTGCGGGTTTAGCCCAATACAAACTTTTATTTAGCAATGAAAGATGGTGGTTGGCAATGAAAAATCTGCTAGTTTTTGGAAGTGCCTTTGTTTTTTTGTCGGTGCTTATCGGTTTATTGTTAGCCATTTTTTTGGATCAAAAAATTAGAATAGAAGGGTTTTTGCGTTCTATCTACCTCTATCCAATGGCTTTATCTTTTATCGTAACTGGAACTGCTTGGCGTTGGATTTTAAACCCTGGTTTAGGATTACAAAAAACGATGCAGGATTTAGGATGGGAAAGTTTTGAAATGGATTGGTTGGTTAATCCCGAAAGAGTTGTGTATACTTTGATTATAGCGGCTGTTTGGCAGTCTTCAGGTTTTATAATGGCTCTTTTTTTAGCAGGTCTGCGAGGAATAGACGATAATATTATCAAAGTAGCCCAAATAGATGGAGCGAGATTGCCAAGAATCTATTGGAGTATTATTATTCCCGCACTCAAACCAATATTTTTTATATCTATTATTCTTGTTTCACAGATTGCAGTAAAAAGTTTTGATTTGGTAATTGCCTTGACTAGAGGAGGACCTGGTTTTGCTTCGGACTTGCCTGCTACTTTTATGTACGCTCATACTTTTACTAGAGGTAGAGTAGCATTAGGAGCTTCCAGCGCTATTATTATGTTGTTATTTGTGATGACGCTTTTAGTGCCTTATCTTTATTCTGAACTAAGACAAAAAAATTATGCTACAAAAGTTTAGCTCTATTCGTTGGAGTAGATTGTTTGTTTATTTCATTTTGCTTAGTGCTATGATTTACGTAATTTTACCTCTGTTTATTATGGTAATAACTTCACTCAAAACTTCAGAAGAAATACGAACAGGTAATTTAATTTCACTTCCTAAACAACTGTATCTAGAGGCTTGGATAAAGGCTTGGAGTACTGCCTGCACAGGTTTGGAATGTCAAGGTATAAAAAATTATTTTTGGAATTCTGTAAAAATAGTCGTCCCTCCCGTCTTAATTTCCACTATAATAGGAGCCTTGAATGGCTATGTTTTATCTAAGTGGAAATTTCGCTACAGTGAGTTTTTTTTTGGAATGCTTCTCATCGGTTGTTTTATTCCTTTTCAAATCGTTATTTTACCTATGGCTCAAGTGCTAGGAAAAATAGGTTTAGCGAATACCATTTGGGGAGTGATTTTCGTGCATATAGTCTATGGACTAGCTTTTACAACTCTGTTTTATCGCAATTATTTTATTGCGATTCCAGAAGATTTAATCAAGGCTGCCAAAATGGATGGTGCTGGTTTTTTTACTATTTTTTGGAGGATTCTTATGCCAGTCTCGCTTCCAATTACAATGGTTACTTTAATTTGGCAATTTACAAATATTTGGAATGACTTTTTATTTGGAGTAATATTTTCTTCTGGAGATATTCAGCCTGTCACTGTGGCTTTGAACAATCTAGTCAATACTTCCACTGGTGTGAAAGAATACAATGTAGATATGGCAGCGGCTATTTTTGCAGGATTGCCTACTTTGTTAATTTATGTTTTGGCAGGAAAATATTTTGTTAAAGGGCTCACTGCAGGTACAGTGAAAGGTTAATCAATACAGGTAAGACTGTTAAATCAGGCGTTCTACCTATTGGGGGCTATACTGCATTACTCAAATTTTTTGTCACTTGAAATACTCTTATTGCTTAATGCAAAATAAAGTCTCTTATGAGATTTTCTACAAAAAAAAGCCTTGTTTGGCTTTCCTATAATGCTAAAGTTTAAGCAGTCTCTAAAATACTTATGAGTTTAAAAATAGAAAATCTAAATAAATTTTATGGAAAAAATCATATCCTAAAAGATATTTGTATTGATTCTAAGCAGAATGAATTTTTGGTTTTGGTAGGTGCTTCTGGATGTGGTAAATCCACCTTGCTAAACTCCATTGGAGGTTTAGAATCGGTAGATAGCGGTAAAATCTACAATCAACAAAAAGATATTACAGATACGAGTTCTAGGGATAGAGATATTGCGATGGTTTTTCAATCTTACGCACTTTACCCAAATATGAATGTTTATAACAATATTGCTTTTGGGTTAAAAATGAAAAAATTTTCCAAAACAGAGATAAAAAAAAAAATTCAAGGTGTAAGCAAAATTTTGCAAATTGAGGATCTACTTCATAGAAAACCAGCTGAACTTTCTGGAGGGCAAAAACAAAGAGTCGCTATGGGAAGAGCCATAGCTCGTAACCCTTCTTTGTATCTTTTTGATGAACCTTTAAGTAATCTGGATGCAAAACTTCGTGTAGAAATGCGTTTGGAAATCAAAAAACTACACCAGCAGGTTAAAAAAAATATAGTCTATGTTACTCACGATCAAATAGAAGCTATGACTTTGGCTGATAGAATTGCGATTATGCGAGAAGGTTGTATTGTGCAAATTGGCACTCCTGATGAAGTTTATTTTTCTCCTAAAAATATTTTTATTGCCAAATTTATCGGCTCGCATCCCATCAATCTCATACAGGGAAAACTAACCAAAAAATCTAATCAACTTATTTTTCCACTAAAAATAGAAAACAAAACAATAAATTTGCCTATTCCAATAAAATTTCAATCTTTTTTGAATAAAGAGGTTATTTTGGGAATAAGATCAGAAAACATAACCAATATAGAAACCAAAAATAAAATAAAAATTACTAGTCCTATAGAACTCACCGAAAAAACAGGATCTGATACCTATGTTTTCACAAAATGGAACGAAACCGAAATAAGAGCACGTTGTCTTCCCGATTCTATTCGCAAATCTCAAGTAACACTATATTTGGATGCTACTAAAATTTTGTTGTTTGATCCTACAAATGAAAATCGGATTTAATAGTTATTTTTCAGTGCCTGCCAAAATAATATTGATGCTTGTTCTCAAATTTTTTCATAAAATTTATCAAAGATTTGACTCCGACTAAAGACATAGCGTTATAAAGGGAAGCCCTCATACCTCCTAGTGAACGATGGCCCTTTAAAAAAAGTAGATTTTGCTTTTCTGCTTGTTCTAAGAAAAGAGGATTTAGCTCTTTATTCTTACAAGAAAAAGTAATATTCATTGCAGAACGATTCTTTTTTTTTACTAGATTTTCATAGATACCGCTACTGTCAATCGCATCGTATAGTAAAGTAGATTTTTTTGATCGCTCTTTTTCAAAAAAATCTACTCCTCCTTTTTCTATAATCCAATCTAAAACTAAGTTGGCAGTGTAAATAGCAAAAGTATTGGGAGTATTAATCATAGAGTTGGCTTTGCAAAGGTGATAATAGTTCAACACGGGGGACATTTTGTCTTCGTTCTTTTTTGAAAGTTCTAAAAAATCTTTCCTGATAATTATCAAAGTCAATCCTGATATACCAAGATTTTTTTGAGTAGAAGCAAAGATAACAGCCTGATTTTTAAAATCTATTTTTTTACTTAAAATATTAGAAGTTTGATCGCTTATAATAGAGTGAAAATCTGGTAAAGTCTCGTATTGACAACCATGAATAGTCTCATTCTCACAAAGTAGTAGATAGACAATATTATCAGGCACAGCAAAATTCTTAATAGAAAAAAAATCACCGCAGTTTATTGTGATTAAATTTTTTTTCTCGCCTGCTAAATTGTAGGCTCTCCGAGACCAATGTCCACTAATCGCATAAGCTGCTTTTTCTCCCTTACTTAGAAAATTGAGAGGGATTAAGGCGTATTGTAATGTAGCCCCACCTTGGCAAAAAAAAGTTTCGTAATCTTCTGGAATTTCTAAAATACGTCTCAATTTTTTGTTGCATTCCGCTAGCAATTCGGTGAATATTTTAGAACGGTGAGAAATCTCCGCTATCCAAAATTTACTATGTTTATAGTTTGTTATGTCTTCTTGAATTTTTTTTAAAACAGGTTCTGGGAGAGTAGCGGGTCCCGGAGAAAAATTGAGGGCTCTCATTTTGCCTTTTTTTTTATTGCCTTACAGAAACCTTTGAATTAGGCATTATTAGGAAAGCTAGGCAAGACGAAAAAAAATTTTGGGTCGCAGGAATATACATAATATTTCAAGAATCAAAATTTTTTTTAACCGCTGCATAGCCGAACTAGGATATCTAATTCAACGGTTTCTTACAGAGTGGTAGATCCTAAAAGGCAACGCATTTAATTTGATAAAACCTTTCGCATCCTGTGGAGAATAGGCTCCAGAATCTTCTTCCATAGAGGCTATATCTTCGTCATAAAGACTGCATTTTGATTTTCTACCAGTGATTGTAATATTTCCTTTATACAATTCTAAACGAACTTCACCTTCTACAAACTGCTGAGATTGTTCCAGCATCGCTAACATCATATAAACCTGTGGAGTGAACCAAAAACCTTGATAAACAGCTCTCGCAAACCGAGGCATCAAGCTTTCTTTAAGATCTATTGCATCGCTTGTTAAACAAATGGATTCTATAGCTCTGTGTGCTTGCATTAAAATAGTGCCACCGGGAGTTTCATAAACTCCCCTAGATTTCATACCAACAAAGCGAGATTCTACAATATCTATTCTGCCTACTCCGTGCTTACTCCCCAATTCGTTAAGTTTGATAAACAAAGGAGTAAGAGCTAGTTTTTTTTCGTCAAGAGCTATTGGGATACCATTCTTAAATTCAAGAATAATTTCTTCAGGCTCATCGGGTGCTTCTTCTGGAGATTGAGTGAGCTCAAACATCTCCTTAGGAGGTTTGTGCCACGGGTCTTCTAAAATTCCAGATTCATAACTAATGTGTAGCAAATTCTCATCTGAACTCCAAGGAGCACTAGGCTTTGCTTTGATGGGTATATTGTTTTGTTTGGCAAATTCCATCAACTCTTTTCTACCAGGATACATTTCAAAAAATTCGGGCATTTTCCAAGGAGCAATAACTTCAATTTCAGGGCTAAGGCTATAATAAGCTAATTCAAAACGAACTTGATCGTTTCCTTTTCCAGTTGCTCCGTGGGCTACATATTTAGCACCGTATTTTTGGGCTACTTCTATCTGTTTTTTTGCAATAAGAGGTCTAGCCAAAGAAGTTCCTAGCAAATAAACTCCTTCGTAAAGTGCGTGAAATTGCAGAGAAGGTAGGACATAATCCTTGACAAATTCGTCCCTTACATCTTCTACAATAGCCTCTATTGCTCCAGAAGTTAGAGCTTTTTGGCGAATTTCTTCTAGGTCATCAATTTTTTGCCCCAAATCCAAACAAAGAGCAATTACTTCATAACCTTGCTGGCTTAACCATTTGATAATCACAGAAGTATCCAATCCTCCTGAGTAAGCCAATATTAGTTTTAGTGATTTGACTGTAACTACTTTGGTGGGTTTTGACATTTTTTAAAGGGTTTATATTTATTCAAAATCCTTGTTGTCTAATATCTTCTTTTTCTATTTTTAATAAAGTTTGTACAAATCTTACAACATTCCAAAGATGTCCTTTTACTGTTGTTAATGTTTGCCAAAAGCCTTTTACTTTATTAGAAAAACTTATGTCTGTTATTTGGTAGACAGAACCAACAATATTGACAACATATAATTCTCCTGCTTTATCTTCTGCTAGAGATGGTAAAAACATTCTGTAACCTTTGATAGGATCGTGTTTAGCTTTAGGCATAAATAGTAAAAATTTAGGGTAACTGATAATTTTAGCCGGGTTATCTTTGGACATACTAAAAAGTCCACGTAAATGATCTGCAAAGATATATTTTCCTTTTAACCAAATAATAGAAGAGCCTCTATAAACATAACCTCCTGTGACCGAGCTAGAAACTATTCTAGGAAAGGATGCAATAGGCAAAGTAAGGTCTGATTTTTCACATTCCTTTATACCTATTGGAAAACAGTGCTTACCTTCCATTCTGGGCCAACCATAATTTTTTCCTTTTTCAACCAGATCCACTTCTTCAGCATTATTAGCACCTACATCACCCAAGTACATTTTTTGCGTTTTTTTATCAAAGCTAAATCGCCAAGGATTACGAAACCCATAAGCCCAAATTTCTTTTAGAGAGCCATCAATATTTGAAACAAAAGGGTTATCTGGTGGAATTTTATACGGTTTATCTATTGTAGATTCACTTACATCAATGCGGATAATGCTACCTAATAAACTTTTTCTAGTTTGTAATAAATTTCGAGATAAATCATCTCCAATAGATGCATAAAGCATTTTATCCTTGCCAAAAAGCAACATCCCTCCGTTGTGCCAAGCACTTTTTTGCTTAATTTCAAGAATTATCAATTCGCTTTCTCTAGAAGCAGTGTAGTCAGTATTCATTGTAAATCTAGAAATTCTTGAAACGGAAGGTTCTGCTACAGAATAAAACACATAGAAATATCTGTTTTTTCTAAATTCTGGATCAAAAGCAATAGACCATAGACCTCCTTCAAATTCTAACCGAACAGAATCACTAATATCTAATACAATCCCTTCTGTTGTTTGACTACTTCTTGAAAACCATTTGATTTTCCCGCTCAATTCTACAACTACAAATTGGTTTTGATTGTCTGGGAAAAATTGTAGGTGTACTGGAAGTTCAAGTTTAGCCTTTGGTGCTAGTAATTTTAAAGAAATTTTTGGTCTTAGAATCCAAGAGTAAGAAATAATTCCTATAATAAAAAATAAGATTAAAGAAAGTATCCCATAAATGATAATTTTTAAAAATTTTTTCATCAGTTTAGTATTGAAATTTCATTCATTTTAAGGTAAATTTCTCATGCTATAAGTAGGCTCGGTCAGCTATTATTTATGTATAGGTTTGCCATTAAACGCATCCATACAGGCTTCTTTCATAGCCTCGCTAAAAGTAGGGTGTGCGTGGTTACTCATCGCTATATCTTCTGCAGATGCTTTATATTCCATAGCAACCACTGCTTCTGCTATCAAATCGGAAGCCCTAGAGCCTACAATATGCACCCCTAAAATTTCATCGGTTTTGGATTCTGCTAAAACCTTTACCATCCCTTCTGTTTCGCCAGCTGCATTAGCTTTTCCTAAATTCTTAAAAGCAAAAGTTCCTTTTTTATAGGAAATAGATTTTTGATTTAACTCTTCTTCAGAAAAACCTACACTAGCTACTTCGGGAAAAGTATAGACAACGGAGGGAATAGTCGCATAATTTATGTGAGGTGTTTTAGCGCTTAAATAATCGGCAACAAAAATTCCTTCTTCTTCTGCTTTATGAGCTAACATCAAACCTCCTATTACATCCCCAATTGCATAAATATTTGGTGCAGAAGTTTGCCCTAAAGAAACCTGAAAGTGAGAATTTACTGGAATGATTCCCTGTGCGTTAGTTTCTATTCCTATTTTTTCTAAATCAAGTCCAGTAGTATAGGCACATCTGCCGACAGCAAGTAGACAGTAATCGGCTTCCCAACTCACATTGTTTTTTTTTGTATCTTTCGCGTGAAGGATAACAGAGTTTTCTTTTATTTCGGATTCAGCGACAGAATGCGATAAAAAAAATTTTATACCAATTTTTTTAAGTGAATTTTGCAAAACTTTTCCCAGCTCTTTATCCATTGTAGGCAGAATAGAATCTGCATATTCTATAATACTAACCTTACTACCCAGCCTACTATAGATAGAAGCTAACTCACAGCCGATAACACCCCCTCCTACAACAAGCATTTTTTCAGGCACCTCTTCTAAAGACAAAGCCTCGGTAGAGCTAATAATTCTTTTTTTATCTAGTTTGATTCGATCAAGTTCGCTCGGTTTAGATCCACTAGCAATAACAATGTTTTTAGTTTTTATAGAGGTTTTTTCTTTAACAGTAGTTACTTGGATTTCGTTTTTAGCCACAAAAGAAGCTACTCCTTCTAAATGGGTAACCTTATTTTTTTTGAATAGGTATTTTATACCCTCGTTGCTATTAGCGACAACTTTATTTTTCGCTGCTTGCATCTTTCCCCAATTCAGCCGCACCCCATCCACCTCTATTCCATAACGAGGAAAATCTGTGATTGCTTTTTCATAAAGTTCGCTAGAATGCAGCAGACTTTTGGAAGGAATACAACCAACATTCAAGCAAGTTCCTCCAAAACAAGAGTATTTTTCTACTAGAGCTGTTTTTAATCCATTCTGTGCTGCCCTAATAGCACAAACATAGCCGCCAGGACCTGAGCCTATTATTACTAAATCAAATTCTTCCATACTAATATTTCTGTTATCAAAATAATAAGCTACATCTTTTTTTGGAATTTTGCCATCACAAAAAAAATAATAAATAAGCAAATCCAACTAAGCAAAAAAGAAAATACAAAAAACTTCATCGCAAAAGAGAATAAAATAAATCCGGGCTTTAGTTGCTGAATATGAGCGTAACGAAATATGGCGGCTGCAGAAATTAAAAGGGATATAAGATAAGACCAAGTAAAAGTCAACTTAATAATCCCCTTAATATTAGTAGATTGTTTTCCAGTAGACTGTTTGCCAGTAGACTGTTTGGCAGTAGATTGTTTGCCAGTAGACTGTTTGCCAGTTGAGTGAATTTTTTTCATTTCCAATAAACTTCATCTCCTTGCGAAATAATTCCACCGGATAAGGCTTTCCCAAAAGCCCCTCCTTTCCAATTGGGACGCATAAGGTTTTGTAAGCCGTCCATAGCTTCGTCCATTCTTTCACAAGGTTTTGTCTCTCCGAAAATTTGAATTTCACACTTCCCGATAACCAATATCTTTTTCCGACTATGGACTAAGCTAATACCACTCACCATAAGATTAGCTCTTCTAGTTTGAGGAACAAGCTCGCCCCCTAAAGATTCCATTAAACTATCCCAAATTTCTTTTTCCATAATAGTGATTTGTCTGAAAATGTTTTTTTCTAGGTTGTCCACTAAACCTACTTTTGCCTTCAATTCTGCTTTTGGAACTTCATCCATAACCCCTAATTTCGCTCTTTTGAG
Source organism: bacterium (assembly GCA_965216635.1). Classification (GTDB taxonomy): domain Bacteria; phylum SAR324; class SAR324; order XYD2-FULL-50-16. The sequence continues at coordinate 55,753 of OZ244188.1, read as the reverse complement.
CCAGATTTTTTCTAGTTTTCCCATTTTTTTTGCTCCAGATGGTTGACTAAGCAACCATTTTGGGTGAAAATGTGTCCCCGTTCTTAAAGAAGACGGTGTTTTTGTGGTTTTGCTTAATGAAATTTATAGATTAGGCGGAAATAGATAATTTTTTGTGGTTGGAGTTCTATCTTTGTAGTCTCAATCTCAGTCTCAGTAGCAGTTGGAGTTCTCGTAACTTCTACAATTGATAGGTAGACAGGAGAAACACTAGTATTGGTTTGAAATCCTCCAATTCTATTCCTAAGGTTGTTAGTTTCACCTAGTGTTTGTGTTTCAGCAGTGCCTCGGGCTACTACTGTTTGTCGGTCTGTTTCTTTTTGTAAAGCAAAACTGCTATTTAAAACAAGGTAGCCCGCTTCTAGTTGTAAATTTCCTATCTTACGTGAATATCCAAGGTTAAAAGCAGCAGCTGTCTTGGTTTGGGAGCCTATCTCTGTTTCTAGCCTTGCGTTAGTAACACCAACCCCTGCATAAAATCCTTGAGCTAAAAACCAATCCGCCAGCACTAGATTATTTGTCAACGTTGTGCCTCCTCCTTTACTGCTAAAGTTTGTCAAAGAAACTCTATATTTTTCAAGATTATAGCCAAACTGGAATGCCAAACCTCCTTGCAAGGATTCCGATGACTCTGTGGCTGCTACAGCAAGAGTATTAGAAAATGTACCTGATGCTGGAAGATGACAGATTTCTGTAGTTTTGGCTGAACCTGTTGCCAAGCTTCCTTGGTATCCAATATAAAAATCTGCAGTATTTGGGTTAGGGTAGGTAGGATTTGACACTGTGTCGTTTGGGTCAAGCGGAATGTTAACGTCTAGTAATATATCCGTAGTAGCAGTTCCTTGCTTACAAAGCTCTATGGCTCCTCTAATTAAAGACTGTTTCGCCTCTTCATCGGTTATGGAAGAGTTTATCGCCCCAAAAGTATTGTTTTCAAATCCAGAAACATTTGGATCATTATCAATAGTAGCTTGATATTCAAAGGCTGCAGTGCCAGTTACTACTGCGGATGTTGATTTTTTTATTTTTGCACCTATAAAAGAATAGGGACTAGCACCAACAAAAAATCCCTGCTGTCTTTCCTGTGCCTGCAGACTATTCGCCACACCTACAAGAGAAAAAAGCAAACCCACGAAAAAGACAGCCATAAACGAACCAGCAAACATACCCTTAACCGAGCCAGCAAACCTACCCATAACCGAACCAGTAAAATTTTTACTATTCATTTTATTTGGCATTTTATTTTTTAATTTAAATTAAACATAAAGAAAAGAAATATAGATCTTAAATCTATCTAAAAATCTCATAATAATCAAAAGATCCCTTAAAGTCAACACTAAAAAAAAAGAAAAATCACAAAAATATTGCAGGGGACATTTTTTTATCGGTAGATAAAAATGTGTCCCCGCAAAAACCCCTTCTCTAAGAACGGGGACACATTTTTTGCAAAGCAAAAAAAATGTCCCATTCAGGTTGGGGTAAAAAAAATGTCCCCTACATAAATAATTGGCAAAAAATATCCCTGTAGATATTTCTTGGAAATCAGGTACTATTGTCGGACACTATTATTGGGCACTATTGGTTGTGGATTTTTTTTCTTAAAAAATAACCCACTAAAAATATAGCTCCTAATATTACTCCAAAGGGCAGCATCCACAAACTCACATTAAAACCAGCCTTTTTAGGATTTCTCAAAATCCACTCACCGTATCTTTCTTCAAAAAAAACAAGAATTTCCTCTTTGCTTTTCCCCGCTATCATAAGTTCGCGGATTTTTTTTTTCATATTTAAAGAAATTTGATCTTGGGATTCTTTAACAGAAAGCCCTTGACAGATGGGGCATCGCAAAAGATGTGCTACCTTTAAAACTCTATCTTCTAATTGACTGGTTTGTATTTGTAAAAAATTTTCTATTATTTCCCTGTTGATAGCACCGCTAAATTTTTCTTGGATAGTGCCTTGGACATCAATAAAAAAAGTTTCAGGAATACCTGTTACTCCGTATTCCAAAGCAATATTTCCGTCTTCATCGTCTTTGGCGGTATGAAAAGTTGCCCCAGTCTGCACCACGAATTTTTTAGCCGCTTCTGTGCTGTCGTTGACTGCAATCGCTAAAAAATGAGCTTGATTTTTATAATTTTGCCAAGCCTCTTCTTGTTCTATAAATTCTCTACGGCAAGGCACACACCAACTAGCAAAGAAATTTAAAATCACAGGTTTTCCTCGCAGTGCTTTGAGTTCTATTTCATTCCCTTTGAAAGTTTTAACTAAAAAATTGGGAGCAGGTTTTTGTAGTAAATTGGAAGGAATTGTTTTGGGATCTTCAGCAAAAAATAAACCAAACCCAAAAATAGACACTAAGACAAGCAGAGAGATTGAAAACAGTAACCAATAGTAATATTTTTTTTTCATTCAGTGATAGATTTTAGATAATTAGATTTTTTCTTATCGTGATCCTCTACTCTGTATTCCTCGCTATGTTTCACTAAAAGAGTATCTGCTGCAAAAAAATCTCCTTGTATAACGCCTTCCACGACCGCACCTTGTCCTTCACGAAATAAATCTGGCTTGATACCTGTATAAACTACTTGTAATTTGTCTTTGCCGTTTTCTGAAATAAAAAATTCCAGTTTAGTATCTTTAGCAGACCAGAACACAGTGTCTTTTTCTACTAAACCCAAAACACGGATTTTTTTTTTCTGAAAATTCTCTCTATTTTGGAGGACCTCTTCTACGGTATAAAAATAGGTTATTTGATTACGGCTCAAGGAAGCAAATAGGGCAATAGATACTCCTATAATCAAAATAATAGCAATCGCTAGGCGACTTCGTTTAGTAAGCATATTATTATTTTTTGAGATTTTTCTTCAACTTCCTTGTCTGCCAAAAAACACACAGCAAATAACAAAAAACTAGTAAAAAGCTAATAGAGAACGCAGAAAAAACGAATTCAAAGTTGTGGGGCATAATCCAATTATTTTATTAGTGGTTTTGGCGGAGGAGAAACAAACTCCTCTTCCACTTTCTTTTTTGCTGTTCCAATCGCAAACGAGCGAAAAACATAAAACACAACAAGCACAAAAAATAAACGAAGCTAAATAATAAAAAATACTTCAATTCTGCAGAAATACTATTTTTTTGCGAAAAAATGCTAGAAGGTTGGTGTAGAGTTCGCCACCATTTTACAGCCAAATGGTTCAAAGGCACTGAAAAAAAACCACAAATCCCAATAATAGCTGAAGCTTTTGCTATAGCGACAGATTCGTCTGCTAGATGGCGTAACAAAGAATAGCCCACAAAAATTAAAAACAAAATTAGAGTAAAAGTAATCCGAGCATCCCAAGTCCAGTAAGTATTCCAAGTAGGTTTTCCCCAAATAGATCCACTAATCAGAGCTATTAAGCTAAAAAGAACTCCCAATTCAGCAAAGGCAATAGAGAACATATCGTAAGTTTCATTGGGCTTCCAAAGATAACCGGTGGAAAAAATAAAAACCCCAAAGATAGCCAGATAAGCCATAAAAATAGAAGGAACATGCAAATACATAATTTTTTGCACATAACCTTGGTTGATTTCTAAAGGAGACCAATAAAAAATAACACAAAAATAGATTAGTGTGAAAAGAAGAATGAACAGAGTAAATAATGGTTTCATTTATAAAATTCTTAGATAATATAGACTTTTGAATTTGCTTACAGAAGTTTACCTTTTAAACCTATTTATGGGCTTAAAAGAAGCTTCTTTTAAGAAACGTTCTTAAAAGAAACTCCCTTGACGGAAGTTCCTTTGACGAAACGGTTCTTCTTTAAGAACGGGGACACATTTTTTGCAAAGCAAAAAAAATGTCCCCTGCAGATTTTTAAAAAAACATCCCCTACAGGTTCTTAAAAAAAGCGCCAGATGAAATTTATTCTAAAGGCAGCTGGGTTTTTTATTTTCACTGATTTTGTGGTTGCTCTTGTGGTAGCTGCTCTGGTTTGGGTTCGGGTTACGGTAACTCTGTTATCGCGTAATGTTCCTACCTCTGTCCAATTAAGAGCAAATATTGGATTTCCAGTAGACGTTGATTGATTCACATAAAACCCTATCTCTCTGGTATCTGTTTGATTGACTTCTTCAAATACTTTTAGCTCCTCTTTTTGCACGGAAATATCGGCTGAGATAAGCATATAGCTCGCTTCTACAAAAAGATTTTTCCAGATAGGGTAATGGTAGCTCAAACTATAAACATTAGCTCTTTGTGAATGGAGTCCAGCACTAGAATCTAGCTTAACATTCGCCACTCCTATTCCCGCCGAAAAACCCTTAGCTATAAAATACTCTAGCAAAAGCACTTGGGAATCTAGCTTATCTGCTCCAGCTGCCCAAGAGAAGTTTGAAAGAGAATATCTATAGTCACCGTCTCTGTAGCCCACTTGCAAGCCGTTGCCCGCTAGGGCTTTTCCTGTGCTGGTTTCTGAAGAGCCACCAGTAGAAGCTTGATCTTCTAAAAGCAATCCAGTAAAGTCTTTTTCGCATTCGTCGTCTGCGATAGGACTTACATTTTTTAACTCTGTGTCTACTAAATCACCTACATCTCTACTGAACAGTTGTTTTTTTCCGTTTTTCCAAAACCTAACAGCTTCAAATACACCGCCATTACCTAAAGCAAGATCTGTTGCGTCGATTCTGTCCGATGCCAGATAAAATATTTCCAAGGCGTCCATAGTATCCATAGGCAAAGTGCCCGCACAAAGATCTCTTGCTATATTTTGCGAGTCTTCTAAACGACGATATTCAAGGTTACGGCCATCGGCAGTCAAATCACCCACCGTAACTTCTCCTCCTCCTGTACTTACTACAGTTGTTTTGGTTTCTATCTTGTTCGCCCCAAAAATCAGAGGATTAACCCCTACAAACCAACCCTTTTGGGATACTATCTCTGGAGCTTCCTGCGCCTGCAGATTTCCTACAAACTGAAAACTCAACAAAACCGCACCTAACAGTAATGTCCATTGGAAGCCAGCCCATTGGAAAGCCCCATTGGAAGCATTTGACGCTATTTTTAGCGTCCTTTTTTTAATTATTTTCATGATTTTCATGATTATTTTTAAGTTTGAGACTATTGAATTTGCGTTCTGTTTAGACTAAACAAAATGCAAATTCAAAAGTCTAAGTTTAAATTAAAATAGCCTTTTGAATTTCTAAGAAATTCAAAGGTTTATAAAAAACATTTCCCTAGTTTGTCTAGGTTGTGTCTAGTTTAGCTAGACTTTACCAAAGTCTAGCCAAATATAGCATTGATGTCAAACAAAACATAATGAGAGCTTTTCCTAGTTTAGCTAGACTTTACCAAAGTCTAGCTAAAACAGCTGGTTTTGTCCTATTTGGTTAATTCAAAAGTATATAGACCTTTAAACCCCTTCTTCTTTAAGAACGGGGACACATTTTTTGCTCCAAATGGTTGACTAAGCAACCATTTTGGCAAAAAAAATGCCCCTTGCAGGTTGGAAAAAAAACATCCTACAGGTTCTTAAAAGCTGAGGCTCAAGCGGATATAGATCACAGATGGTTTGGAGACGGTTACTTCTTGGGTTTCTATTATTTCTTGTTCTCCTGATATTTCCCGAGTGAGTGGCTCGCTAGTAACTCTTACTCCATCGCCCAGTAAAGAACAAGGACTCCCAACACAGGACACGCTATAACTGGCAGAGTGAAACCCCAAATATACAACTTGTGTTGGCACTTCTGCTCTGGAAATCACTACATTTCTGGTTGCTCTGGTTTCTTTTTTAACTGTTACCTCACCGTTCAAAAGAAGGTAGCCTAATTCCAACTTGAGATTTTCTTTAATAGAATACTGCCAACCCAGATTCACAGCTGTTGCTCTTTGGCTTTCTGTTTTGCCTAGTGCTTTGAGTTGCAGAGTTCCAATTCCTAGTCCCGCATAAAAGCCTTTGGGAAAAAAATAGTCGTAGATTGCAATCTGGCTACTCACCTCGGTACCATCTCCTTTCCAGTTGTGTAGCTGCAACCCTACTCTATCTCCTTCGGGAAACTGCCAGCCGAAGTGCAAGCCGGCACCGCTCCATTTTGCTGTCGCTGGTTTTGAGGCTTCTGGTGATTGGAATGGGACAACTTGGGTAGCATTGGCTAAAAGCCCAGCAAAATAATCTCTACAGTGTGTGGAAACATTAAATTGGTAGACATTGCCATCATAGGTTCCATCAGCTGGGGCGAATCGAAAACCACCAAAATCAGTATTGGTGGCGTCTGTATTGTCAGTTGCGGGTATAGCAAAGCCAGTCTTACAAAGACTTACGGCTGCTGCTTGTGCGTGGGCTTGAGATCCAGTCGCACCAAGGTTTGCATCACTAGGAGCTACAGCAGTAAAGCTAAATCCAGCCCCACTATCTGTTGTGACACCTGTAGGATTACTTGTTATACGAGCAGAAGTCTTTGACTCCGAAAGACCCAAAGCATAGGGAGTTAACCCAATAAACCAACCGCCTTTACCAATTTTACTTGTTTGGCTGTCCTGTGCCTGCAGATTTCCTACAAACTGAAAACTCAACAAAACCGCACCTAACAATAGAACCTTATTCCATTGGAAACCCCACTGGAAGCTACCATGGAATCCTCCATTGGAAGCCCCATTAGAAGCATAGAACGCTATTTTTAGCGTCCTTTTTTTAATTATTTTCATAATTTTTTTTAGTTTAAATTAAAATAGCCTTTTGATTTCTAAGAAATTCAAAGGTTTATAAAAAACATTTCCTAGTTTGTCTAGGTTGTGTCTAGTTTAGCTAGACTTTACCAAAGTCTAGCCAAATATAGCATTGATGTCAAACAAAACATAATGAGAGCTTTTCCTAGTTTAGCTAGATTTTACCAAAATCTAGCCAAATATAGCATTGATGTCAAACAAAACATAATGAGAGCTTTTCCTAGTTTAGCTAGATTTTACCAAAATCTAGCCGTCACAGCTAGTTTTGTCCTATTTGGCAAATTCAAAAGTCTATTAAATTTTAAGCTATTTTTCACTACGCCCTAAATTTCCGTAGCGATGATAATCTACTGATAAACTTTGTTCGTAAAGATATCGCAGCATTTCTATACGCCCCTCCATAAGCGGGATATCACGGGAAATAGATTTTCCTAGCTTGGCTGCTGCTCGGTAGATAACACTGGGAACACGCTGGGGATGGGCGTATCTCAAACGGTCTATTTCAACCAGCCTCTGGCTTAATTCTTTATCACTTTCTGTATAATATTCTAAAGAACTATGTTTGTTTTTAAGAACCACTAGAAATTGAGTAACGGAATTTTTAAGATTAGGAGGAAAGCTCACTTCCACTTTGCATTTTGCAATACTCGCTGCTGCTATCCGAATCAATGTTTCAAATAAAGAATCCTCTGCGTGCAATCGCACGGCGACTTTTCCAATCGGATGATAACGAAACAAATTACTTTGCCCTGCTAGAGAAAAAAAATCTTGCTCTTTAGAAAATTCTTGCTCGTAGTTGTAGAGACAGCTATAAATTGCTTGTATAATTTTTTTAAATTCGCTACGGATTTTGAGATGCTGATATTTAGCGAGTTGTTTTTGCCAGTTTCTAGCAAAGACAAACCATTCGGATTTTTCTTGCCCTAATTTTTCTTGCCCTAATTTTTCTTGCCCTAATTTTTCTTGCCCTAATTTTTCTTGCCCTAATTTTTCTTGTAGGGAGTTTTGAGTAGGATTCACTCCATCTTCTATTTCACAAAACTGAATAGCATAATTGGGACCCCCAGCTTTGATGCCAGACCCTATGGAAGATAGTTTTATCCCCCCGAATGGTTGGCGTAAAACAATCGCTCCAGTAGTTGTCCGATTGATATAAAGATTACCCGCTTCTATTGTTTCAGAGAAAATTTTTTGCTCACGGAAATCTAAACTCTCCAATCCTGCAGTTAATCCATAACCTGTACGATTTGCAATTTCAATTGCATCTTCTAGAGATTCAGCTTTCATTACTGAAAGCAAAGGAAAGAAAAACTCTGTTCGGTGTGAAAAACTTCCCGACTTCACTCCCCATTTTACTGTAGGATACATAAGTTTAGGATTTTTTTTATTAAATTTTGGTGCTAAAGCCCAACTTTCGCCCGCTTCTAAAAATTTCAGCCCTTTTCTTAAATGCTTCATTGGTTTTCTAATTAAGGGTCCCATTTTATTAGCAAAATTCCAAACAGAGCCTACTTTTAAAGTCCGAATGGCATCTAATAATTGTTTGCGAAAAGCACTGTCCTCATAAATTTCTTTTTCTAAAATAAGCAGTGAAGTAGCAGAGCATTTTTGTCCGCTATGACTAAATGCAGAATGTAAAATATGCTCTACTGCTTGATCTCTATCAGCCATAGCGGTTACAATCATTGCATTTTTACCCCCTGTCTCTGCCACCAATTTCTGATCAGGTCTCTGCGCGAGCAGTTTCAATGCGGTTTCGGTTCCTCCAGTAAAAATAACAGAATGAATACCTGAGTCTCTGCTAAGAGTTTGCATTGCTTCTCCTTCTTCGCAAGTGATAAGTTGTAAAACTTCACGCGAAATTCCAGCGTCCCAAAAACATTTTACAATTTCTGCCGCTACTGGAAAGGCTAATGGTGACGGTTTGAATAAAACCGTATTACCAGCAGCAAGACTAGCAGCTATCCCTCCGCTAGAAATTGCAATGGGAAAATTCCACGGAGAAATTACCAAAATCACCCCCAAAGGTGAAAGTTTGATGGAAGTTTTTTTTTCTATTAAACTCAAAGAATGAGGGTAGTATTCAATAAAATCAATCGCTTCTGAAATTTCAGTGTCTGCTTCGTAAAAGGTTTTAGCACAAACGGCAGCGGCTATTCCTATCAAATCACCTCTTTTTTTACGCAGATTATGAGCGACTTTTTCAAGCAATTTGTGTCTTTTTAAGAGAGTTGTTTTTCGCCATTTTGAAGCATCATCTTTAGCAATTTTTACTGCTCGCTTCACATCCATTTTTGTAGCAAGGGCAACGGAAAAAACCGCAGGCATTTGTGGGTTTGATGGGTCAAAAAATTCTTGTTTTTTGCGTTTTGTTTGCACCACTTTTTTGCCTAGTATAAGAGGAATTTTTTGTAGTCTGCTGTTTTTGGTTGGTTGCCATTTTTGGCGAATTTGATTAGCCCACTCTCTATTTTTAGGAAGCACCCAATCTGTATCTGGTTCGTTTTGAAAAACAGGTTCAGCGAAAGTGCCAAGTTTTTTTTTTGGGATTTCTTGGGTACGATTTTGTTTGCGGCGGGGTTTAAAAGGCAGTCTATCTTTAAGACTACAGGCAGATAAAAATTGTTTTTCTAAAAATTTCCATTCATTAGAGCCTACCTGCATATCAAAGGAATGCCGTAAAAAGTTATCGTAACCTGTATTTTCATCCAACCTTCGCACCAAGTAAGCTATGGAATGAATAAATTGCTTCTTACTTGCTACTGGAGTATAGAGCAGTATTTTTAAGTTTTTTGCTGTTTCTTTTAGTGTATTTTTTAAAGTCCTTAAGTAATGCTCGCCCATACCTTCTAACATCTCAAAAACCAAACCTTCTTTAATACCTAGTTGCTCGGCAAGACAATAGGTGTAAGCCAAATCAAACAGATTGTGCGAAGCTAAACCTAAATGCACTGCTTTGATGTTTTGTGGTTTAAGTGCAAATTCTAACATCCGTTTGAAATTAGCATCGGTTTCTATCTTGGAATCAAAAACAGTGCATTGCCAACCAGATAATTCTGATTCTAGCTTTTCCATAGCCAAATTGGCGCCCTTGACCAACCGCATTTTTACAGGACTACCTCCCTTAGACAAACGATTTTTTGCCCAGCTCACTAGCCTCTGTTGGTATAAAAAAGAGTCTGGGAGATAGGCTTGTAAAACAATTCCAGCACTCAAATTTTTAAATTCTAGTTTGTCTAAAACACGCATAAAAGCACTCATTGTCAAATCCAAATCGTAATAGCTTTCCATATCTAAATTGATAAATTTTGCTTTGCGACTACCATCGCTACCATATACTGGATTTTGCATTGCTACACGATAAAGACTGCCAAGTCTCTCACAAATTAAATCTAGTTCGTCGTCAAAACCAAGCGGATGAAGTTGGGCTGCTAGATTAGAAATTTTAATAGAAATGGTATTTATCTCAGGGTTGCGAAGTGAAGATGCGTAATGCTGCAAGCGATTTTTTGCTTCTCCATCGCCCAATACAGATTCCCCTAAATGATTGAGATTGACCTCTATGTTTTCTGCTTTTCTTTTTTTTAGATGTTTTTTTAGAAATTTAGATTCTTCTGAAAGAACATTACGGCTGGCGTCTTTATGGATTTTTCTCAAAATTTGTGAATGGGAAATTTTAGGAAAAAAATGCCCTAACTTTAAAAAAATTTTAAGCAGCCACTGTTCTGTTTTCGGAAAAAAATGTGGTATTCCATATTGTTGTAATAAATATTGAAACTGATTGACTGCCCGTTTTGAATTTTCAGAGCGGAAACTTTGATCCATTAAGTGCAGGATAATAGTTTTATCAGATGGATGATTGAGCATGCGCCTCATCATTTGTTGTTGTTTGCGTTCTTTTTTGGTAAGTAGGTTGGTGCTAAAATTTTGCCAACTTGTTGCCAGTAGAATGGTTTTGTGTAGAATTTCTGAAGTTTCTGTGTTTTGGATAGACTGTCGCATTGTTTTTTTTTCAAAATACCCGAAACCTTTAAATTAGGCACTATAGAGGAAAGCTGGTCAAGAGTCTCTATCAAATTTTTTATCCTTGTAGTGCAAAACACGGCAAGTCTGGGTAATCCACAAAAAAAAAATAAAAAAGCTCCAGCGGAGCTTTTTCCATAGTCCTTATTTTGCGTTCAGCAATAAGAGTATTTCAATAGACCTTTGAATAAAAAATTTCCTTGAATATATCTCACTATAGCTTAAAAAATAAATATACAAACTAAAAAAAAAAATTGTTGTTTTTTCTTGCACTATTTGTAGCAAAAATATATTATTCCATTTTAAATCACCTATGAATAAATAAACGAGCACACCTCTACTATGGTTAAAGAGGATTTAATCCGCCGCCTATCAGAAGAATTAGTTGGCAAAATAAGCTATACTCAAGCCAAGCAGTATATAGATGCCATGCTTACTTGTTTGGAAGAAGTTTTGTTAGATAAAAAAAAACTAATGATTAGAAATTTTGGTAGCTTTGTTTTGCGTAAAAAAAAAGAAAGGATAGGAAGAAACCCTAAAACAAAAGAAGAATATAAAATTTCTAAACGATACGCCATCACCTTTTACCCTGCAAAAAATTTAAAACAATCTATTGCTGATGATATTTGATTTCCCCAATAGAATAAATAAGCAGAAAAAATAAATAAGTAGAAAAAACCAGTAAAAGAACTATGAAAAAAGCCTTCATCCACACTTTCGGTTGCCAGATGAATGAATACGACAGTCAGAGAATGGCGCACCTGCTTACCAAAGGAGGTTATAAGCTAGTCCAGGGGGTAGAAGACGCAAACCTCATTTTACTCAATAGTTGCTCTGTGCGTAATGCTCCTGAAAATAAAATTTATAGTTTTTTAGGTAGGGCTAAAAATTTAAAAAAAAAGAATAAAAATTTAATTATTGGAGTAGGCGGTTGCGTCGCTCAGCAAGAAGGCGCAAATATTTTAAAGAGAGAGCCTATTGTAGATTTAGTTTTTGGAACGGACAATTACAATAGTTTGCTTGAGATGTTAGCAGAAGTAGAACAAGGACAGAGAGTTTTGAAAACTCAATGGATGCCTCGTGAAAAAAAAATACAAAATTTTGTCCCTTTTGAAGATATAAACAAACCCTACATTCAAGGCTGCAAAGCCTATCTTTCTATCACAAAGGGCTGTGATAATTTTTGTTCTTTTTGCGTTGTTCCTTTTACCCGAGGTAGAGAAGTTAGTAGGAGTGTAGATAATATACTTTTAGAGGCGGATAATTTAGTAAAGCAAGGGATTAAAGAAATTATTCTTTTAGGGCAGAATGTTAATTCCTATAAGGCTGGAGATGTAGATTTTTATCATTTGTTAAAAAGCCTATCCGAAATAGAAGGATTGCGAAGAATTCGCTTTACTTCTCCTCACCCAAAAGACTGGAACAATAAACTAACAGATTTGATGGCAAGTCAGCCGAAAATTTGTAATCAGTTGCATCTACCTTATCAATCAGGTTCTAACTCTATTTTGCATTTGATGCGACGAGGACATACTATAGAAGAATACTTAAAAAAAATTCGCTATCTTAAAAAAATAATCCCCGAAATTTCTTTAAGTACAGATTTAATCGTGGGTTTTCCTAGCGAGAGCGAAGAGGATTTTCAAAAAACACTTGCTGTTTTGAAAACTATAAAATTCAACCAAGTCTATGCGTTTAAGTATTCTTCTCGTCCCCAAACAAGAGCATCTAAAATGAAAGATGATGTTTTACAAAAAACAAAAGAAGAAAGATTAGCGAAAGTCTTAAATCTTTTTGAAACAATTCGTAGTCGTAAATTTGAAATGCTTGTGGGTCTTGAAAAAAAAGTTTTGATTGAAGGCGTGCACCCTAAAAAAATGGATTTTTTTATTGGTAGGAGTGAAGAGAATATTTCTATTAGCGTTAAAAAAGAGATTTCTAGTAATATTAAGGTAGGCGATTTTATCCGTGTGAAAATTCAAGGAAAAAAAACACATTCACTTTGGGGAACTACACTAAGCGAAAATAAAAATGAAAATTAATTCTATTGATAAACTAATTAAAAGTTTTCAGACAGAAAAATTAGTTTATATTCAACCGCATAACTACCCCGACCACGACGCCATAGCTTCGGCTTATGGACTCCAATATTTATTTGAGCAATTTGATATTAAATCCAAAATTGTCTACCTAGGCGATATAGAAAGGAATAGCCTAAACCAAATGATTGAAAAACTCTCTATAGAAACCTATCAGTCCTATCCAGAAATGACTGAGAAAGATAAAATTATCATTGTAGATGGATGTAAGGGGAATAGAAATGTAACAGACCTTATAGGAAGTGAGGTTGCTGTGATTGATCATCACGAAGTTAGCAAAAAGGATTTAGAAAATATCAGCTTTATAGATATTAGAAATCAGTTGGGCTCTTGTAGCACTATCATCGCTTCTTACTTTGATGAAATGAAAATAGAAATTCCACCAAAAATAGCTACTGCGTTTATGATTGGGCTAAATATGGATACCTCCAATCTTACAAGGGGACTTCATTCCACAGATTTACACTACTTTGCGAAACTTTATTTTAAGACAGATATTGATTTTGTGCAAAGTATACTAAGAAATTTTTCTACTTTTAATGATTTGAAACATTATATTTACCTCATTGAGAATCTACAATCAAAAAACACTATTGCCTTTTGTTATTTTCCTGGTGGTTGTAGCATCAACACTTTAGGTATACTCGCCGATTTTGTGCTAGCTTTAGAAGAGATAGATTTAGTTGTCCTTTGTGCAAAAAATGCTGGAAAAGTCAATTTTTCTTCCAGAAACGAAGCTCCCAATTGGAATTCTTCTTTGATAGTCCAAGAGTTATTAGAAGGTATAGGCGTCGGTGGAGGGCATTCGCATATGGCAGGGGGAACAGTGCTTGATGCCAATATTTTTGACCCAGTAAAAATTTATGAAAAATTTTTGAAATTAACAGTAGATAAAAAATGACGAAAATGCTCTTTAATAGATACAAACCCTATCCTACCTTAGATTTTCCAGAACGCACTTGGCCCTCTAAAAGTATTACCAAAGCACCTATCTGGTGTAGTGTGGATTTAAGAGATGGTAATCAATCGCTGATAGAGCCAATGAGTCTTGCAGAAAAATTCAAGTTTTATCAAAAGTTGTTAAATATCGGTTTTAAAGAAATAGAAGTGGGATTTCCAGCAGCAGCTACCGTGGAATACGATTTTGTACGGTTTTTGATAGAGGACAATCAAATCCCAGAAGAAGTAAATATTCAAGTGCTCTGCCAAGCCCGAGAGATTCTTATTGAAAAGACGATTTCATCTTTAAAGGGAGCAAAAAAAGCCATTTTTCATCTTTATAACTCTACTTCTAAAACACAACGTGATGTCGTTTTTGGAAAAAATAAAAAAGAAATTATGGCAATTGCAGTGGAGGGAACAAAATTTGTTAAAGAGCAGATTCAAAAAATACCTGAGACAAAAATTACCTATCAGTATTCTCCTGAAAGTTTTACACAAACAGAGCTAGATTACTCTTTAGAAATATGCGAGGCGGTTGTAGATGTTTGGCAGCCTACCTCTCAATCCAAAATGATTTTAAATTTACCTGCCACTGTGGAAGTAAGCACACCTAATGTGTATGCAGATTCTATTGAGTGGTTTTTGAATAATTTAAAATATAGAGAAAACATTATTTTAAGCCTGCATCCACACAACGATAGGGGAACAGCTATAGCTGCTACCGAACTCGCTTTAATGGCTGGAGCTGATAGAGTGGAAGGCACTCTTTTTGGCAACGGAGAAAGAACGGGCAATGTAGATTTGGTCGTTTTGGCTTTGAATCTTTTTAGTCAAGGAATAGATCCAGAATTAGATTTCCGCGACATAGATGCCATCAAAGATTTAACAGAAGAATGCAACAAATTGCTTGTTGGTAAAAGACATCCCTATGTAGGAGATTTGGTTTTTACTGCTTTTTCAGGATCGCACCAAGATGCGATTAGCAAAGGCATGAAAAAAATGAACCAGAAAAAAATGAACCAGAAAAAAATATACGGGCAAAAGTCAGACTTTTGGGATGTTCCTTATTTGCCAATAGACCCCGAAGACTTAAACAGAAAATACGAGCCTATTCGCATCAACAGCCAGTCTGGAAAAGGAGGCGTAGCCTATATTTTAGAGAAAAAATACAATCTCAAAATACCAAGAAAAATGGCTATTGAATTTAGTAGACAAATTCAAACTCTTTCAGAAGAAACAGGAACAGAAGTGCAGCCAAACAAAATTTATGATACCTTCTTAAATTATTATGATCACGAAACCCCACTAAAGTTGAAAGAATTTCAACTAAAGCACGAAAACGAAGAAGTATCTTGTGAAGTTATTTTTTCCTTTAATTCTAAAACCCATAAAGTTCAAGATAAAGGCAATGGACCCATAGATTCTTTTATTAATTGCATAAAAAAAGAATTCTTGCTAGATTGTAAAACTACAAATTACCAACAACACACTTTAGGAATTGGTTCTAGTGCAACGGGGGTTTGTTATTTTGAAATTAGTTTTCCTGATAAAAGTTTTTATTACGGAATAGGAATACACTCAGATACAATCAAAGCTTCTTTTTTAGCTAGTGTTAGTGCCATAAACCGTTATTTTATCAATACCAACCAAAAATCTAAAGTAGGTTTTTTAGGAAAAATGAAAAAATTTTGGTCATCTTTTAAATAAAAAAAAGATTAAATAGACCTTTGAATTTGCCAAATAGGACAAAACTAGCTGTGACGGCTAGCCAAATGGTTAGAACAGGTGCAAAAAAAAATTTTGGGTCGCAGGAATACTCAAGTATTTCAAGGGACAAAATTTTTTTTTAACAGCGAAGCAAAAAACACTACAAAACTTAAAGCTAACACAATATAGACTGCAAAAGAGCCAGTGGCTCTTTTGCTAAAGCTTGTATAGAGTGAAAGCAATAAGCTTGTTTTGGCTAAACAGAATGCAAATTCAAAAGTCTATTAAAATATAAATTATGAAAATACACGAGTACCAAGCAAAAGAAATTTTAAGAAATCACAACATCCCTTTGCCGCAAGGCAGTGTTGCTTTTTCAGTAGCAGAAGCTATAAATATAGCAAAAAAATTTCCCTCAGAAATAGCTGTCGTCAAAGCACAAATTCACGCTGGCGGAAGGGGTAAAGGCGGAGGCGTCAAGGTTTGCAAAAATCTAAACGAACTAGAAGAAAACACAAAAAAAATATTGGGTATGAGTTTGGTGACACCTCAAACTTCCAAAGAAGGACAGAAAGTATCCAAAGTGCTGGTAGAACAAGGAGTAGCAATTAAAAAGGAACTATATCTTTCTATTTTAGTAGACAGAGAGAGCAGAATGCCAGTGGTTTTAGCTTCTACTGAAGGGGGGATGGACATAGAAGAAGTCGCTGCCAAAACCCCTGATAAAATTATTAAACAGAAAATTGAGCCTACTTATGGTATGAGAAGTTTTTACACTAGAAATATAGCTTTTGCTTTAGGCTTGCACAAAATAGAACCCAATTTGGTTAAAAAAATGGGGAAAATTTTAAGATCACTCTACCTTGCCTTTATGGAAACAGACGCTTCTCTTTTAGAAATAAACCCACTCGTTATAACCGCGCAAAATGATATTATGCCTTTAGATTGCAAAATCAATTTTGATGATAACGCTAGTTTTAGGCATCCTGAATGGAAGCAGTTAAGAGATTTAAGTGAAGAAAATCAGGCAGAAATTAAAGCGAAGGAGTTTGACTTAAATTTCATTAAGCTAGAAGGAACTATAGGCTGTATGGTTAATGGTGCTGGTTTAGCTATGGCAACTATGGATATTATTCAACACTACGGTGGATATCCAGCTAACTTTTTAGATGTTGGCGGAGGCACAAACTCAGAAAAAGTAGAAGCGGCTTTTCGTATTATCAGCGAAGATAAAAATGTGAAGTCTATTTTAGTAAATATTTTTGGCGGTATAGTGCGCTGTGATCTTATAGCCGAAGGAATCTTAAAAGCCTTTAAAAAAACAAATGTTTCTATTCCTATAATTATTCGTTTAGAAGGCACAAACTCAGAAAAGGCAAAAGAAATTCTAGAAAATTCTAATTACCAAAAAAATTTGATACTTGTTAATGATTTTTCTAAAGCTACTAAGAAAGCTATAGAATTAGCAAGTTAAAAAAAGGGGCCTATAGCTCAGTTGGTTAGAGCATCCGGCTCATAACCGGGAGGTCCCAGGTTCAAGTCCTGGTGGGCCCACTCTAGAAATCATTAAATAGACTTTTGAATTTGCCAAATAGGACAAAACTAGCTGTTTAGCCAAAACAAGCTTATTGCTTTAAATAGGCTATAGAAAAAGTGCCTTTGGCACTTTTTCATTCCTTTGCCGCTAATCACTAATTTTTGTAGTGCCTGGTCTCATTATTGTGGCAAGACGCCATTAAAAAAAATTAACGATCGCCTTGGCTAGACAAACCGCTAATGCAAAGGTCTCTAAAATAAGATGAAAAAATACCACTCATTCCTAGAAAAAGAAAAAAAAATAACAGAACTAAACTCTATTATTTGGAGACATCCCTATATTAGCCTTAAAGAAAAGACGGCTACAAAAGAAAAAATTCTTTTGGAAAAACAACAAATTCTTAAAAAACAAATTACCATCTTAGAAAACCAAAGAAAGGAGATGAAAAAACTACTTTCTTTGGAGCAAGAGGCTTTTCGCAATCATTCAAAGTTGGTTTCCCAATCTAAAGAAAGTAAAGTTTATCGGCAATCTAAAGCAGAAAAAAATATTTCTGAAAAATTCCTTACTCACTACCAAAAAGAGATGGAAGAGTTGGGTTTAAAGCAAAAAAAATATCAGGAGCAATGGAATAAACTAGAAGAAGAGAAAAATCATTTCTTAAAAGAACTGCAAGAAACCAAAAATTCCTTTGAAGAACAAACAGCATCCCCGCAAAATGAATACGATAAATTATTATCGGAGCAAAACCTTTTATTAGAGAGTTTAGATAAGGATTTTGTAGCAAAAATAGAGCAGTTGCGAGAAAAAAAAATATTCCCCTCAGTGGTAGCAATCACAGAATCGCGATGTTCCGCTTGTTCTATGTCTTTAGCTCCTCAAATGTTCCAAAGCATTCTTTCAGAAGCTCATTCTTCCTGCCCACATTGTCTACGCGTTTTAGTCATAGATGAAACATACCTTCAAGAACAAAAAGAAAAAAAGAAATGATTGCGGACATTAAAAACCTTATAGGAAATACTTTTTTAAATCTTGTAGGAAATTTTGAAAGTATTTTATCATCTTTGGATCAAGCTGTAACCCTGTACAATTTCACTATTTTATTCTTCCTAATTGCCCTTTCTGGTTTTTTTTCTGCCGCTGAAATAGCAATTTTTCATATTAAAGAATACCAAATTCAGGATGAAAACGGCAATCTCCTTAAAAAACAATATCGTTTTTTACACAAACTTCTCATAAAAAAAGTGATGATACTCTCTACCATCCTTATAGGTAATAATATCGCCAATGTATTTGCTAGTATTTATGGAAGTTATCTTTTTACCAGAATTATAGTTAATTTAGGCTTGGCTAGAGAAATTGCAGTATCGCTCTCCAGTGCTATTTTGATTTTACTCATACTCTTTTTTGGAGAAATCATTCCTAAAAATATTGCTATTTTCAATAGTTTCCGTTTGGGTGTTTTAATCTCACCCTTTATCTATTTCTTCTACATAATTTTTTATCCTTTATCCATATCATCGGTTGCTCTATCGGGACTTATCAGTAGATTGTTTGGACGCAGCGAGGAAGACAATATTTCAGATGATCAATTACTGGCAATCGTTAATACAGGAGAAAAACAGGGAGTTTTTGAAAAAAGCGAAAAAACAGCTATCAAGAACATTTTAGAATTTACAGATACCACTGTCAGCGAGATTATGACTCCTAGGACGAACGTTTTTATTCTACCTGCCAACGAAAAACTCAACGATGTTATAGAAGATATTGCAAAATCTGATTATTCTAGAATTCCCATCTACCACAACAAAATAGATAATATCACAGCCGTTGTTCACCAAAAGGATGTTTTTAAACAACTCTTTAAAAAAAAATCGGCAAATCTCAAACTATCGGCAAATCTCAAATTATCGGATATTGCCAGCGAAGCAACCTATATCTATAAAAAAACAAGCATTGTCAATACTTTAGAAAAATTCCAAAAAGAAAGAAAACATATAGGAATAGTGGTAGATGATTTTGGTGCTTTTGATGGAATTATTACCCTAGAAGATATTTTAGAAGAAATTGTAGGGGAAATTAACGACGAAGCAGACAAACACAAAGACGATTCTTCTATTTTACCCTTAGGAAAAAATATTTGGTTTGCCAAAAATGTAGTAGATTTAAATAGCTTTTGTAGAATCACAGGAGCCGACCCTGACCCACACGACAAACATCCTTACGACACCCTACAAGGCTTGATTATGTTTTATTTAAAAAGACTTCCCAAAGTAGGCGACAAGGTAGAGGTAAATGATTTTTCTTTTGAAGTGAGAAATATGGTAGAAGACCAGATTATTCTTATCCAAATTAAGAAAACCACCCCTTCTAATAAGAAAAATTCTGCTTCTAAGAAACCTTAAAAAGAAAAAAATTTTGCCTAATAAAAACTTTTTTTAGTATCAAAAAATTATGAATGATAAAATTAAAGAAAAATTAGCACTCTATAGATTGATTTTAAGTTTTGGTTTGCTTGCTATTTTTGGTATTGTTGGATGGACTTATAGAATTTATGAAAAACTTGGTGCAGATAGAATAGCATCAAGTCTAGTTATATTATTTTTTTTTATAATTTTTATTGTTATAGTGTTTTATAAAATTATTAAACTTATTAAGGAGTTATAAATGTTTATGCTTATTCCTTTTGGTATGGTTTTGTTACTATTTGCTTTTATGGTGCTTTACCCTATAGACTAAATACTTTTTTTTCCCTCCCAAGTCCGAGACGCAAAACTTGAGAGTATCCCGTCTGAAGTTTCCGCACCTATACCTACTCTAGTAATTAAAAATGGTTCTTTTTTTTTAGTAAATTGATTGGAGTCTTATAAAGAAAAAATTTTTCATAAATTTTATTTCACACAATAAAACCAAAATTTCAATAGAAGTGTATGGGTAATTCAATAATTGATTTTAATGGTTTTTATTATAAGATAATAACTATTATGAATTTGTAACCAACAAACCATGAACAAAATATTTTCTTTTCAAGTTCCTGAAAAATTATACAACTCCCTTGCAAGGTAGCCTTGGATGAAGATAAGAGTAAAGGTTATATTGTCAGAGAATTGATAGAACAGTATATTGCTGATTATGCTGATTTGAAATATGCAAAACAGGTTTTGTCTGATATTGATTCTAAAAAAACGGAATTAATAGATTTTGAAGATATTATAGAAAAATATGGCTTGGAGGCATTAAGTTTGAAAAGAGAGTAGAAAAAAAAATTTCTAAACTTGATAAGCCTGTTCAAAAAAAAATAAAAAATTTTCTCCAAGAAAAACCAATCAAAGATTCAAAAAAATATTCTACATTATTACTGAGAAACAAAGAATCTGTTTCAAGGGCTAGAGTTGGCAATTATAGAATAATATTCAAATTGGAAGAAACAAAACTTATCATAATCCTTATTGATATAGGACATAGGAGCATCATTTATAAAAACTATTAAAATTAACAACCTTCTAAAAAAATTATAATGTTTATGCTTATACCATTTAGAATGGTAACTGCTTTTTTTGGAATAGTTGCTATTTATGAAGTCTTTTTTGATAAAGACTAAATGAGGCTGTTGAATTAGACATTCTGGTTCAGCAAAACAGAATGCAAATTCAAAAGTCTAGATTAGTATTCTTTTTTCCGCACAACTCCATAACTTATTCTCGCTGATTGGATTTGCTCTTGCTCGTTCGTCTCAGGGTAAAAGCGGTAGCTTGGAGCTATAATAGGCTCTGTGCTTGTAGCTGTGATTTCAATAATACTTTGAATAGAAAATTTTTCCCCTGCTAATTCTTTTAATAAGCCGTGCTTTTCCATAAAGTCTGAGTCACTTTTTTTAATAATTTTCGCTTGTCCTTGAATTTTATAGCCTTTTTGGATAAACACATTGATAAAACTAATACAAACACAAGGATTTTTCTGAATATTACGCACAGTTTTGGGAGAAGCAATATTAGCAACCAATATTTTTGTATCTCCATACGATAAAAAAATTTCTTTGGGTGAAACATTGGGAATAGCGGTGTTGCTAGAAGTAGCTAACCAACAAAGAACGGAATTCTTTAGGTATCTTTTGATTTCTGTTGTCAACATAATAAGACCTTTGCATTGATGTTCCGTAAAGCATAATACTTTGCTATTAGAACAAATTTTTAGTAAAAATACAATTTTTTTGTAACTTCTTATTCGCATAATTAAACCTTCAACTTGTTTTTTTTTGTTTTTGGGTTTAAAATTTGCTCTGATTTATTGTAATTTGAATAAAAATTCTACTATTAAGGTTGAATTTTTGTATGAAAAATAGGATAATTTTTTTTTAGACGAGAAATTTTACAGAAAAGTATTGACTTTTTCTTTTTTTCTATCCAAATTGTTCTTTTCACAATTCGTGAATTAAATAAATCTTAATCTAAACAGAAGGTTATCTTCTGTAACTCATATAGACCTTTGAATTTCGCTGATGCTTACCCCACGGGGCTAGCCAAATGGTTAGAAAAGTGCGGAAAAAATTTTTAGCTCGCTGGAATACTGAAGAGCATTTCTTCACAAATGGCAAGAGTTAAAAATTTTTTCAATGGCGTAGTGAAAAACGTTACAAAACTTGCGTTATGTGGTCTAAATAAGGCAAAAAAGAAATGTAAAAGAGCCACTGGCTCTTTTGCTAAAGCCCGTATAGGGTGAAAGCAATAAGCTTGTTTTGACTAAACAGAATGCAAATTCAAAAGTCTATTATAATTATAAAACTATGAAAACAGTACTAACTTATTTTGGAGTATTAATAGGTTTATCACTCCCGTATTTTTTAGTAATTAGTTTGGGTGGGGTTGAGTTATTTCTTGTAATACTTTTATCGCTGGCTATATTGGTTCCGCTCATTTTATGCTGGAAGTATTATTATATTGGTGTTTATTTTACCCCATTAAAATCTGGAGAAAATGATAATACTGCAGCTGTTGGCAACTTTTTAGAACAAATAAAAAATACTAAAAAAAATCTTCAGATTTTTGACGATGGTAATTCAATGGGGGAGAGTATTTACAATAATCAAAAAGTTATAGATGCGTTACAAGATAAGATTAGAAATAAAAATATCAGCATTAGTATTCATTTTAATTGTAAGGATGAACTACTCATAAATAAATTAGCTAAAAAATATGAGAATGTTGAAATTAAATACAATCCTAAAGAACGCAAAAAAGAGGATCATTTTAGAATATCTGACGGTGGTAAATATTGTTACATCTCAAGCCACGGATATGATGAGGAAAAAAGAAATTATAATATTTATCAAAAGAGTTCTATTGACTTACCTTTTTTTAATTTTGAGAAAAGATACGCCAACCACCCTATTGTAAATTGCAAAAAAACTTTCGAGCTGCAAGCGGAATTTTTTAAAAGCTAATCTAAATACATTAAGACAATTGCAATGACTTCGGAAGAAATATTAGCAAAGATATCTCTAGAATATTATGTTATTGTCTTGATGTGGTTGAATGTTTTAGCTTGGGCAGAGTCTTATCAGTCTCCAAACCATAGACTCAGAAAAATTATATTTTTAGGCTTATTTTTAAGTTTTTTTTGCATTTTTTTGAATATAGTTCTGAAAATAAGCTCCTCATTTTATCCCCTTATAGCCGATTTGTGGATTGAGTGGTTATTACAAATTAAAGGCGGGTTGGTTTGGATACATTTTTGTTCTGTATGTATATTTTGCTATTGTTTTGCTAAATTAATACGGCTGAGAATAGAATTAAACAAAACAGCATCCTAATAAGTAAATCTCTTTCAAATTCACGGCTTTACAAATTATACAAGCCCATCTAACCTAATATTTCCCTCACTCAAGTTTTGTGTCGATTTTTACTGCGATATTTTTCTCAATAAAAAATTTTCTCTTGATTTGTTTCACTTCATAGAGTATGTTTAGAAAAATCATTATCAACTTTAAACCAAAACTAATACCTTTTGATTAGGCAAGCATAGCCCAATAGTTGGATCAGTAGAATGTCTAATTTAAAGCTCTTAAACTATTATGAAAAAAAATAACATATACGAACAAGCAAAAAAAAAGAGTAGGGAAAAAAATGGGATTTTATACCTCTTCAAAATAAAATTATGAGCGAAACAAAAACTTACCCTGTTTTTCAAAATATTGCTGAAACTGCTCCCATCTCTAAAGAAAATTACGAGCAGATGTATCGTAGATCTATAGAAGAACCTGATGTTTTTTGGGCAGAGCAAGCAGAACAGTTCTTAAGCTGGTATAAAAAATGGGACAGAGTGCAAAATTGTGATTTTGAAACTGCAAAAATTGCTTGGTTTGAAGGAGCGGAACTCAATGTATGCTATAACTGTGTAGATAGACATTTAGAAAAAAGGGCTAGTCAAACAGCTCTAATCTGGGAAGGAGATGATCCCAATCAAAGCCATAAATGGAGCTACCAAAGACTGTATGAAGAAATTTGCAAATTTTCTAATGTGCTGAAAAATTGCGGTGTGAAAAAGGGCGACAGAGTTTGTATCTACATGCCTATGGTTTTAGAAGCAGTAGTAGCTATGCTTAGCTGTGCTAGGATTGGAGCTGTTCATTCGGTAGTGTTTGGAGGTTTTTCTCCAGACGCTTTAAAGGAAAGAATTTTAGATTCGGATTGTAGGGTGGTGGTTACCGCAGACGAAGGAATTAGGGGTAACAAAAAAATTCCTTTAAAAACCAATGTAGATAAAGCACTAGAAAGTTGCCCTAATGTGCGAAAAGTCATTGTCGTGCAAAGAACCTCAGCAGAGATAAATTGGAATCCAGAAAAAGATATTTGGTATAATGAAGCTATAGAATCTGCATCGGATAACTGCCCTCCAGAAAAAATGGCAGCCGAAGACCCGCTCTTTATTCTTTATACTTCAGGATCTACTGGAAAACCTAAAGGAGTTTTACACACCACAGCGGGCTACCTGCTTTATGCAACAATAACTCATAAATACACTTTTGATTATCAAGAAGGAGAAGTTTTTTGGTGCACTGCCGATGTAGGTTGGGTGACAGGACATAGCTATATTGTGTATGGTCCCTTAGCCAATGGTGCTATTTCTCTTGTGTTTGAAGGTGTGCCAACTTACCCTGATTCTAGTAGATTTTGGGAAGTGATAGATAAACACAGCGTCAATATATTTTATACTGCTCCAACAGCTATCCGCGCTCTACTTGGTGCAGGTGATGAATTTTTAGCAGATACTAGCCGAGAAAGTTTAAGAATACTAGGCACAGTTGGAGAACCTATCAATCCAGAGGCTTGGGAGTGGTATTTTCATAAAGTAGGCAAAGCGAAATGTCCCATTGTAGACACTTGGTGGCAGACAGAGACTGGCGGACACTTAATTACCCCCTTACCTGCTGTCACTTGCCTAAAACCGGGTTCTGCAACCAAACCATTTTTCGGAATTGAACCTCAATTAGTAGATGAAAAAGGTACAGTTTTAGAAGGAGAAGCTTCGGGTTTGCTTGTGATGAATCGCTCTTGGCCCGGGCAAATGAGAACAGTTTATGGAGACCACAAAAGATTTATGCAAACTTATTTTTCCATTTTCAAAGGTAAATATTTTACTGGAGACGGTGCCAGAAGAGACGCAGATGGAGATTACTGGATTACAGGCAGAGTAGATGATGTGCTCAATGTATCGGGACACAGATTAGGCACCGCAGAAATAGAAAGTGCTTTGGTGCTACACCCCAAAATAAGTGAAGCTGCTGTTGTAGGATATCCCCACAAAATAAAAGGGCAGGGTATTTACGCTTTTGTAACTGTCATCAGTGGTGAAAACACAGACAGCAGTGAAAATATAGATAATGGCTTAAAAACAGAATTGATAGAGTTAGTCCGCAAGGAAATTGGTGCCTTTGCAAAAATAGATTTACTACAATGGGCACCCGCCTTGCCCAAAACTCGCTCTGGCAAAATTATGAGACGAATACTCAGAAAAATAGCCGAAAATGAACCAGATTCTATGGGAGATGTTTCCACTTTAGCCGATCCCAGCGTTGTAGAAAATCTCATTGAGACTAGACTTAATCGGTAGTTTGTTGTTGACTATATATAATTTATATGGTTTAATAATCTAAATAAGATTATTTATCTTATATTAAATAATAACAAAACCGATTAGAATATGATGGTTCAAAAAAAATGCGTGCCTTATGGCAGCGATGTTTCTGCTGGAACTTATGTGTGTGCAGATTGTGGACAAAAATATAGCAACCAATCCAAGAGATCGTTGCCTCCATGCCCAAATTATGATAAAAAAACTCATACTAAGAAGTGTTGGACAATAACATCAGGACAAGGAGATGATTCTCAAGATCCTTATCCAAAATAAAGATACAAATATACCAAGTTTGCTAGACAAACTTAAAACAAAAGCCAACTAAAAAAATTTAAATAATAAATAAAAGTTGTACTTTGGATGACGGTTGGTATGTTGGCAAACTCCGTGAAATGTCTAATATATTCAGTCAAGGAAAAACACTGGAAGAATTACAAATAAACATCCAAGATGATTAGGACTTAACACAGCAGATAGACATTCGCTTAAAAGATAACTCCAAGCCAATCAAAGTAACCTTTGATGAATTATAAATATAACTTGAATTTTTACTGATTTTTAGTGAAATTACAGACTATGAAAATTGTTATTTCTCTTGTTATTGGGGTGGTTGTTGCTTTTTTGATTTTTATAATACCTCAAGTTGTAAATGTAAATTTTTCACCTCCAATGGATAAGTTAGAATATAATTACGACGCTTTAGCAGTTATTCTTTCTGCTTTAAGTGTATTTTTGACAATTTTTGCTATAATAATTGCTTTATTAGCTTTTTTTGGTTATAATCAAATCAAAAAAACTGCGGAAGAAAAAGCAAAAGAAGTAGCAAAAGAAGTAGCAAAAGAAGTGGCAAAAGAAGTAGCTAAAAAAATAGCTGACGAAGAAATAAAAAAATTAAAAGAAGAACGTCAAGACGTTGAGCAGAAACAAAAAGAAGTAAAAGAAAAACTTGCTAAAAATGATGAAATAATATATTAAAGAATAGCAACTAAAAATACTAGAAATGGAATATAAAACTTATAACGAAAATATGGATGTTGTTAGAAATCACCAAAATCCAGATTTTGTAGACGTTCAAACTTTAGCAGAAGAATTAGGAATGAAAGTGCATTTTTCAGAACAAAAAGATAATATATCAGGTGCTATTATTAAGAGTGAAAAACTTGGAGGTTCAAAAGGTTATGCTTGTTTTGTCAATAAAAATCATTCTGAGAAAAGACAGCGATTTACCATTGCCCACGAAATAGCTCATTTTATTCTACACCGTGATATTATTGGAGATGGAATTACAGATAATGGCTTATTAAGGAGTAATCTAAGTGACGATAAAGAAGTTGCCGCTAATAAACTTGCTGCAGATATAATAATGCCGTGGCATTTGATTAGTCATGCACTGAAAAATGGTTGTGAAAATAATGAATTAGCTAATGCTTTAAAGGTTTCCAATAGCGCAATGTCTATAAGACTAGAAACTCCTTTTGAAGGCTAATCTAAAAATATTTCAAATACAGGATCGGATACTTTGAATTTTTGTAATTCTTTTTTTGTGTTTTTGATATAATCTAAGCACTTGCCTTCTCCTCCTTTGGCAGATTGAATTGTTTCTAATTTTTTTTCGTTAGATAGTTGGCAAAATTTCGCACTTTGTTTATTAACAACGAAAGTCAAAATTTCTCTTGCCAGTTTTTTATCGGATAAATTTTTATCTAAAACCTTTTTATGAAAAGGTATCGCTGTAGGAATGTAAATATCACCTATCATTTCTCTTTTCCAAAGCTTACCCAATACCCCGTCTTTTTTTTCATCTGCTACAACAAACAGCTTACCTGTACAATTTTTGTTGTCTTTTTTTATTAAACCCAAAACCAAACCGGGTTTTTCTTTGGTTCCTCTGTAATAGGTAGAAAACACACAAAAATCTCTATAAAAACCTTGCAAAGTGAATAATTCCGAAGATTGATATTCAAAGTCTGGATTCCACATCAAAGAGCCATAACCAAAAACTAAAAGTTGCTTGTTTTTATAAAAATCTAGTAGTTTTGCAAAGTTTAAAAAATATTTCATTTCTTATATAAAAATTAACCACAATCCAACTCCTACCAGCAAAGTCCCTACAATAAAATTTATAAGGCGGATATTATTTTTTTTGCTTAATATCTTTTGCAATGCCTTGCCTCCTGCGGCGTAAAGCACAAGTGAATTCGTCTCTATCACAAGCAGAATAGAAAGCAATATTCCTACTTGAGGAATTAAAGGGAAATCTTTTTTGATAAAAGAAGATAAAAAAACTGCTAAAAACGCCCACGCCTTTGGATGAAAAAAAGAGGCGGTAAAACCTTGTATAACTAAATTAAAATTAGACCTATGGTTTTTATTATTTCCTTCCGTTGTAAATTCTATGTCTGCTTTTGAAAACCAGCTTTTGAAGCCTAAAAAGATGATATAAGCCCCTCCTAAATATTTGAAAAAGGCGAAAAAGCTTGGATAATACAATAACAAAGAAGATGCTCCAAAACCGCATATTATAAAAACGCAACTTACCCCTACCAGTTCTCCTGCTATCATCCAAAGGGTGCGACGAAAACCTACTTTTATTCCTAAACTCAAAGCGAGAGTCATACAAATACTAGGAGTAATAGAAGCAACAAAAACAGTGGGTATAAAAATAGTAAAGATGGTTATATCTAGCATAATCAGGATTGCCCGATGAGTTGAGAAAGTTTCTTCGCATTTTTTTTAGATAAACTGTACTCAAACTGCATCCCTTCTGGTTTATAACGAATGGCTTTAATGGTAGAATTTTTATAAAGAAAAGAAATAATATCTTTTTTAAAATAGTTTATGTGTTTTTTTTGACGAACAAAATTTTTTTCAAAGAATTGCCCCAAAGATTTTTTGAGTTTAACTATACTCTTATCATCTAGGGCAGACACCCAAATCTCATCTGCCACCCTCTGACTTGATAGTGCTTGCATAATTTGAATTTTTTCTTGTGTAGATTTTAGTTTATCTGTTTTATTGATAACAACCAACCTCGGAATAGAATCCAAACCCAACTCCTCTAAAATAGACCTGCTAATTTTAATAGAATTTTCTACTTCTTCTGAACTAGCTACTTCTACAATATGAAGCAATAAATCTGAATCTGCAATAATAGAAAAAGTAGAACGAAAGGATGCAATGAGACTATGGGGTAGATTGCGAATAAATCCTACTGTATCCGAGAGCAAAATATCAGGTTTGCATAATTGTTCAATGATGCGAGTAGTAGTTCCCAAAGTAGCAAATGGTTTATTAGCCACATAAGATTTTGTCTGAGTTAAAGAATTCATCAAAGAAGATTTACCCACATTGGTATAACCTACTAAGCTAACCTTAAAAAATTTTTCTCTTCCCTTAATCTGTTGTCCAATCGTTGTTTGATATTTTTCTAATTTTCTTTTTAACCTAGTAATTCTTTTGCGAATTAAGTTTCTATCAATTTGCAACTGTTTTTCCCCCATACCTTTAGAAACCGCAGTCCCTCCTGCTTCCCTATCCAAATGATCCCACATACCGCTTAATCTAGGCAAAATATACTGCAGCATCGCAAGTTCAACTTGATCTTGAGCCTCATTGGTTTGAGCCTGTAATTCAAAAATTTTCAAAATCACCCTTGTTCTATCCCAAACTTCCAATTGCAAAATATTGGAAAGATTTTTTTCTTGTGTAGGAGTTAAGTTTTGGTCTACAAAAACAAGCTCTGGTTTTAATTCTACAAAAAGCTGAAGACATTCTTGGATTTTTCCTTCTCCGATGAAGGTTTTAGGGTGGATTTTGTTTTTCTTTTGCAATTTTTGCCCTATCACCTCTAATTTCAACATTCTAGCTAAAGAATCCAATTCTTCTAGGGAATACTGAGTTTGCTCTATAGAGTTAGGGAATAAATGCAAAGAAATGAGAAAAACTTTCTTCTTGGTCAATTTGGCTAGCTTGTAGCTGAGTGACTTATACAATGCAGTGCTCTTGAGAGAGGAAAAACTTAGAGACTGTAGAACTAGGCATTAGACACAGTCTCTTTTTTTATAAAAAAATTTGGTGGAGATGCCGGGAATTGAACCCGGGTCCTAACAATAAAGAAGATAGCTTTCTACAAGTTTAGACGATCCCAAATACTGTTTGGTTTAGCGGATCGTCTACCTAACCAAACAGTTGCTACAAAATTTCTTTTTATCAACCGTAGCGAATCAATAAAAAAAAGCCTGAAAGGAAAACGAACTATTTTTTATCAGACATCCAAAATAGTCGCTTCTACAATGCGATTCTTAATTCAAATCGGTGTAGAAATTCAATCAAACTAGGCAGCTAAAGCTACTTTGTTTGATTGATAATCGCTATTATTTGCGTTTAAAATTATGCCGATTTTTTTAAGTGGCACCATATCGACAAACCACTACTTGCTTTTCTATCTCTTTGAGAGCCAGTCGAATGCCTTGACATCCCCAAGATTATCTTTTTATAACTATTTTTCTCTTTTTTGTCAAGTTTTTTTTTTTGGTCGTATTTTTTAGATTCTTTGAGACCTTTGAATTAGTGTTATGTGATGGCAATACTTCTTTTTGCTGTGTAGTTCAGTCTGGCTATAGTGAAACCTCCACTGGAGTTTTTCACAACCTAATTGTGCCATATACAAATTTTAATATGCATTTCACTACGAAGGCAAAAAAAAAAATTTAACGATTGCTTTGGCTAAACAAAACGCTAATTCAAAGGTCTCTTTAGCTTATTATAAATGAATAATGCCAATAATTTCTTACTTCTTAACAGATAAAAGCATTCCATCTCCTACTGGAAATAAAAAACTCTCAAATTGAGAATGTGCAAAAATATCTTTATTAAATTTTTTTATGCCTTGCACTGCACAACGATAGTTTTTAGGGACTGAATTTATAGGTGAAAAAACTTGATTTTGAAAAAGGGCATTATCTGCAATTAATAATCCACTAGATTTTAATCTCTTGCTGATATTATCTAAAAATACCGAATAAGTGCTTTTTTGACTATCTAAAAAAACAAAATCAAACTTATCACTGTTGCTTAAAAAAAAATCTTCTATCCATCCTGAATACAAACGGACACGGGATAAAATATTAGAGGCTTTTAAAAACTTTTCTGATAAAAGAATCCGATCTTTGTTTTGCTCTACACTAAAGACGGTACTATCTTTATTTCCGAGCAATAGCCAGTGAGTAGCATAGGATAGACCTGTACCTAATTCTAGTATTTTTTTAGGTTTCTTAAGACTAACCAAAAAACAAAGCAGCCTTCCTATTTCATCAGAAACAATGGGAACTTCATCTTTTTTAGCTTTTTTTTTAATAGCCTGCATTACCTTACTCAAAGGCGGGTGTAATCTGTCTAAATAGGCTCTAAGCAGTTTTTCCAAATTTTTATATTGAAAAGTGTAGTTGTTTTTTGGTAGTTTAAACCTTAATGAGATCTTTGAATTTGTCAAATAGGACAAAACTAGCTTGTGACGGCTAGCCAAGGCAAAAATTTTCAACGCTGCATAGGCTAAACAGAACGCTAAGGCAAAGGTCTCTTAATAATAAAAGTATTTCACCAAAATATGCAAACAGAAAAAATGGAATTTGATGAACGCCCTTGGGGAAATTATTTGGTTTTAGAAGATAATCCCAATTACAAAGTAAAAAGAATTACAGTTTATCCCCAAAAAAGACTTAGCCTGCAAAGGCATAAACACAGACAGGAACATTGGTATATAATCGCCGGAAAAGCAGAAATGACTTTGGGGGAGCGAAAAATTACTTTAGAGAAAAACCAAGCTATAGATATTGCTCAAGGAGAAATTCATAGAATAGAAAATATTGGCAAAGAAAACCTTCAGTTTATTGAAGTGCAAACTGGAGATTATTTTGGTGAAGATGATATTGAAAGACTAGAAGACGATTTTGGGAGGATAAAATGAAAATAGGATTACTTAAAACAGACGAAATCCCAAAAACCTTGCAAGGCAAACATGGAGATTTTAATTTTATGTTTCAAAAAATGCTAACACTGGCAGGTTATAACTTTGATTTTTGTAGCTACGAAATAATGAATGGTATTTTTCCCAAAACCAACAAGGATGCGGATGCCTGGTTGATTACAGGATCTCAAGCAGGAGTCTACGATGAATTAGAATGGATAGCTCCTTTAGAAAATTTTATCAGAAAAGTGCACCAAGATAAAATACCTATACTTGGTATATGTTTTGGACATCAAATTATCGCCCAAGCCTTAGGAGGAAAAGTAACCAAATCTGAGAAAGGTTGGAATGTCGGCTCTACAAAATACCAATTCAAAAATCATCTAGCAGAACAGTCTCTTTTTGTTGTGCATCAAGATCAAGTCGCTCAACTAGCTCCTGAAGCAGAAGTGATAGCCACCAGTGATTTTTGTAAATATGCTGGACTACTTTATGGAAAAACAACACTCGGTCTACAGTGCCACCCAGAATTTAGTGCTAGTTTTCTTAAAGATCTCATTTTACTAAAAAGCGAAAAATTTCCCAAAGAAGTAAAACAAAATATAAAAAAGGATCCTTTGCAAATAGAACCTTCAAAAACTATTCGCTTTATTGCTGATTTTTTCCAAAACAAAGGTATTGGGGCTAAATTTCTAAACTAAAAAGCTATTGCATTTAGTAAGTTTTTTTGTGAACAATATTAGTAAAATAAATCTATAATTTTCTTAAAATTTAGCTAGATGTAATGAAAAATGTTTGATCAAACTTTTCAATATGTAGAAGAAGTGTTGCAATTAATCCCCCAAAATGTGGCTGTAGCTGTTTTAATGAGGCATGCTGATAGATATAAAATAAAACCCCAAACACACGGAGTAGATGTTTTATTAACAAAAAAAGGGAAAAAAAGAGCTTTAGATATGGGTTACTTGTTGGGAGATAGGGTTGGTTTTATAGCGCATAGTCCTGTTGAACGTTGTTTACAAACTGCTAAACAAATATCAAAAAAAAATAATCTTTCTCCTCAAGAATGGCTAGATCTCCGTTGCGATGCTTATCTTTCTAATTATGAACTGGCGCTCTCTACATTAAGTAGATTTAAAGATCCAAGTTTTTTTGATGATTTTGTATCTAAAATGTCTCAAAGTGGTAAAAACATTCCTTATGATTATTTTAAACCTCCTTTAATTGCTGCTAAAGAATTAATAGATAAGATGTTTTCTACTGTTAAAGATAAATTTTGTATTGCTATTACTCACGACTGGTTAGTTAATGTAACTGCTTCTTACGCAACAAAAACAGTGACAACTAAAGAAAATTATGCTGGCTATCTTGATTCGCTGTGGGTTTGGAAAAATAACGAGCAAACGTTTTTTTATTATAAGGGGGCAACAGGAGTATGTGCTTCTAATTTTCAACTAAAATAATAATATGAATAATATAAAACTAATCCTTAGTCGTTGGGATTGGGGGCTTTTTTTAAGTATTTTAGGGTATATGCTAATCCCCAGAATTTATGAAAGCTATAATATCTATTTAATAGGAAATACAATACCAGACGCTAGTAGTCTGCCAATAATAGCCCAATGGTCATTTATTGCTTTGGCTATTGAAGTAATCCAAGAAGCTACAGTGTTATCCTTATTTTTCTTTGTAGGTTCTAAAATCAATTCTCATAATGATATTTTACAACGAATTAAAACTTCTCTCAGTAGTATTGTATTTTTAACAATATTTTTGGGTTTGATTGTTTTTCTTTTTGCTGATTCTTTAGTTGAAATTATAGGAACTCCTAAAAATATCGCCGAAACAACATCAAGTTATTTAAGAATTAAAAGTATTAGTATTCCTTTTTCCATACTTTCAGTTGCTGGAATTGTTTTAATTGAATCACTAAATCTTAAAAAAATAATTTTACTCATTACCATATTTAAAGTTCTTATAGCTGGAATATTGGATTCTGTATTTTTTGGTGGTTATTCTTTTTCTTTAGGATTTGGAGTATTGGGAGTAGCCAGCTCTAATTTAATTGCGGAAGTATTGATTTTTTTATTAACCATTTTATTTATTTTAAAATCATTCAAATTTAGTATAAGAAATTTTTTTCAAACTCCTTTTTTAAAAGATTGGAAAATTTTGTTTAGGGTTGGAAGTTTTAGTGGTTTGGATAGTTTAATTCGCAATTTAGCTTACTCTTTTATGGTGTTAAGATTGATAAATCTAATAGGAGAAAAAGAAATTGGTGGTTATTATTTAATGATACATATTTTTTGGGGATTTGCTCTTGTACCTGTATTAGCCTTTGCAGAATCAGCTAAAGCATTTTTGGCTAATCAATATAATGACAAAATTTATTTTAAAAAATGTTTTGGGACAGCTATTTTTGTGTCCTGTATTTTAGCGTTATTATTTGCTGGTATCACTCCATTTTGGAATACAATAGCAAATTTTTTCAATAAAGATCCAGAAATTGTAAAAATATCTTACACTGCATTTTCAATTCTTTTAGTCCCTTATATCTTATTTATAGGTAATACTATTTGTGATAGTATTTTTTATGCACTAGGCAAAACAGAATATATGGCGTATCAATCTTTATTAACGAACGGTATTGTCTATGTAACGGCTTTTTTGCTTTATATTGGTAATTTTTGGATTCCGACTTTTGAAAGTATTTTAGTTATATTTAGCTTAGGTATATTTGTAGATAGTATATTTACAGGGTTATTTGCATGGCAGGTTCTATATTTAAAAAAATAAAAATCATCCGAAGTAGTTTAAAATAACAAACTCTACCTTCCATAAAAATTTTAGTCTTCAAAATTTACCTACAGTAGCGTTTATGCGGTCAATTAGTTTTTTCTTAAAGTCTTCCATTTTATCTTTTTTCCATAAGATAAAAGGTCTTTGCCGAATATCAAAATGAATATCGTTAATTAAATCTTCCCTGCAAGTAAAAATTACTTCTATACCTAACCCATGAGCAAAGCCTGCTTCATAGTAGACACTCCCTCTAGGTTCAGCTGCTGTTTTTGAGGTAAAATCGGCAATAATAAATTTTGATTGTTTAATATCGGCTATAATTTTATCATCAATATTATTATTAAACTGTTCTCTATTGATTATAACTGCTTCATAGCCACAATTTTTAATCGCTGGCTTAATAGCTTGCTCGTAAATAAAATCTACTTTTTCGTTAAACCACATAGCTACAAATACTTTTTTAGATTCTTGATTTTTTCTCTTTTCTTGTAAAAATTCTAAACCCTTGACTGTTACTTCATTTTTTGTTTCTGTAAGATAACCTATCTCTTTTAAGTGTTCGTTAAAATTATCCCAATCCCTTTCTTCTGTATAAGAAAGAGCACAATAAAAAAATTTCAACTCCTTAAATTCATTACCAGGTAACACTCCCTCATGAAATTCTTGTTCTGTAAGACCGAGATTATAATCCTCATAACGCTCTTTTATTGCTGACATTATTATCTGTTTATTTCTTAAAAATATTAAAAACAATTCTATTCTTTGGTTTAGACTAGGAATAGGTTCTTGCTTCAATTTTTTTAAAAACTCTTCATTTATTATTAATTCTTTGCCTTCAATATCACCATAAACATAAATAGGATAATTGCTTGAATTTTTTGCACCACTATAAGTAATTTTATGCTTGAGAGCATATTGCATAGAGAGTTCTGCTAGTTTTCCTACTAATTTTGTTTTTTCAGCAGTATTGATTTCTATCCTATCTTCTAATACATCACGATAAATTTTATATTTTACAAAAAGACTATGAATAGTATATGTATAATAATCAGTATCAAAATCTAACTCACGAATAGCTTCTTTTCCAGTAATTGGGCAAGTTGTTTTTTCCATTATTTTATTGAATTTAGGTTTTAAGAAATGTTATAATAACTTTATTAAAGTAAGCTGAATTTAATAGAAAAACAAATATATTATTTTTTTTTATTCTATAGGGGGGAGTTTTTGGACGAGGGCGGTGGTTTGGACGCTGACGTTGATGACTTTTTTTAATAGACTGAGGATATATTGCGGGTCTGGTTTTCCATCGGCAGTGGTGCTGTATTGGTTGGGGTCGTTTAGGATTCCGCTGTCTTTGTTGGTTTTGATTTGGTAACGTTCCATCACCCATTCTATTGCAGATTTTCCATTGACTTGGTATTGGTAAGCTTCTTCAGGTATGTCCGATAGAGTAATAAAAGGGTTGAAAATAATTTTGCTTCTGTCCTGCGATTCTCTGCCAGCTTTGGTTTGCACTCCAGATTTTTTAGCGTTCTTGGTTTTAGAAAAGCGCATCTTTTCTACTTTGTAGTAATTTTCGCTTGCTCTTTACTTTTTTCTTCTGTTAGTGGAAATTCCTCTACGGTTTCATAGTTCAGGTGCAGGTCGGCTAGTTGTTTTCCTATGCGGCTAAAGCCCCAAAAATCTTTTGTATTTTCTTCTAGAAAAGGTAGACGAGGGAGCGTTTTTTTTAGGTCGGAAGCAAAACGGCTTTTGTATTCTGGGGAGTGGAGCAAGCCGTAGACAAAATAAAAAACATCCCATTTTGTAATCTTTTCGTCTTGGTAGTGCTGACAAAATTTTTGTAAGGTTTCTCTGGATATATTTTCTATTTTTTGTGTTTTTTGTTTTTCTGTAGTAGGAAGCTCTTTTGTTTTCTGTTTAGCTTCTTTGCTTTGGTAAGTATAAAAAGGAAAACATTGCCCATTAAAAAGAAGTTGTAAATCAGGAACACAATCTACAATAAGAGCAGAAAAATCTTTTTTTGCTCCAATTCCACTAACACAAATAGCAATGTTTTCTGTTTCTGGTTTTGGAAAATAACGTTGAGTAATCGCTGGTCTTTCATTAAAATATTTATCAGAGTATAAAAAAGGTTTGCAAAATGGACGGTAGATAGCAGTGCGTATTTTTTTGCTTTGAAAATCTACTTTTATTTTTCTTGCGAAATTATTTTTTAGGGTGCTTGACCAACTAATTTTTTTAGGATCATTGTCAATAAATTCTGATACAGATTTTTTTTCTTTTTGGTTGCTATAGTCTTTAATCTGCTGGTTATAAAAATCTATGGTTTTTTGCATATTTTTAGCGAGGGCGTGTTTATCAAAATTATAAACCCAAGTATCTCTATTGGTAGATAATCCAAGACTATAGGATTCAAATATACTGGTGCTTTTGGTTGTTAATGCGGTTTTTTTCTTTCTAGCAGGGTCTCCTAGCGGGAAGTAGTTTAAAAAATCTTTGCTTCTTTGGTTGAGCCAGTCGTGGTGTTGGTTGGGTTGGATAATAGAATAGTCTAGATTTTTATAGCTTTTAAGGTCTGTTATTTTTTGTAGTTTTTGTGTGCGGTTGAGATAATCTCCTATGTCGCAGTAGTGAATTTTGCAAGTAGCTTGTTTTTCTGTTTTTTTGATAAATAGGGTAACTACAATCGGAGAGCCTCCTTGTGGAAAAACATTACCCCCTTCTTTTTTTCCTGCCTCACCTCCTTTCCAAGTGTGTCCTCGTAAATCAAAACAATAAATACTACTAAAATCATCGGCAAGGCATTTTCTCAGCCCATCCATAGCTTGTCCGTCTAAAAAAGAAGCACTTGTTACAAAGGCTACAATGCCATCTCCAGAAATACGATCACTAGCCCAACGCAAAGAGCGGATATAAGAATCATAAAGATAGGTTTTCAAAGTAGCTTTGGAATGGGCTGCGTAGGTCTCGGTAATTTTTTGGTCTAGCTTGGGATATTTTAGATTTTTATTGGCGTCGTTTTCGCTCCTTTGTCCTGCAGAATAAGGTGGATTTCCAACAATGACTTGAATCGGTTTTTTGTTTTGTTTTTCTAGTCTTTGGCTATTTTTGAAAAAAGGATTTTCATCGCCAGTTTTTATGTTTCCTCTAATTTCGTTGAGTTGAAAAGTATCGGTAAGCAAGATATTAGGGAAAGGTTGGTATTCTTCCCCTGTGCGGTAATGGTAGGCACTTTCTATATTTACTGCGGCTATATAGTAGGCGAGTAGCATAATCTCGTTGGAGTGCAGTTCGTTTTGAAATTTTCTTTTTAAGTCTTTTTGTTGGATAAGATTTTCATTTTGTAAAAGTCGCACAATGAAACTACCTGTGCCAGTAAAGGGGTCTAAAATATGCACTCCTTCGTCGCTGATAGCTCTACCAAATTCTTTTTGTAGGGCATCGTTTGCGGAATGCAAAATAAAATCTACAATTTCTATGGGCGTAAAAACTACTCCCAAACTTTCTGAAATTTTAGGAAAGGCGCCTCGAAAAAATTTGTCGTAAAGTTCTACGATGATTTTTTGTTTGCCTGCAATATTGTCTATACCGCTGGCTCTGTCTCGCACAGTTTTATAAAATTCGTTTAGCTCTTCGGTTTCTTTTTTTAAGCCAGCTTTTTCTAAAAGTTCTAGCATTTCTTGCATCGTCTGCGATACGGGATTTTTGCTTGCAAAAGGATAGTCTTCAAAAAGAGCCGCAAATACAGGTTGGGTAATCATCTGTTGAGCGAGCATTTCTATGGCTTGCTCTTGGGTAATATTGGGGTTGATGTTGTATTGCAGGCTTTCCAAGAATTGCTGGAATTTTTTGAGATATTCGGGGCTAGCACTTTCTAAGAGGGTTTGAATACGAGTACTATTGGTTTGGGCTATTTCGGCTATGTCTTTTGCCCAATCTTCCCAGTAGCGCATGTTGCCGCATTTTTCTACTATCTTACCGTAAATAGCTTTTCTGAGTTCGTTGAGGTTCATACCAAAAGGCAATTCCAAAGGTTCATCTTGCGGTCTTTCTTGCGGGATACCAATAATATCTAGGTTTTTGGGTTTGTTATTGTTTAGCTCTAGTTGGTTAATCATTACATCAAAACGGTTGTCGTGAGAGCGGATTGCTTGCAAAACATCCCACACAGCTTGGAAGTTTTTTTGTTGGTTTAGAGCTGCTTCGGGAGAGTCAGCAGAAGCTACAACAATCGGTAAAATAATATAGCCTAGCTTTTTGCCTTTGGCTTTTCTCATTACTCTGCCCACTGATTGCACTATGCTTGTTTCTGATTTTTTGGGATTAAAAAAAATTACAGCGTCCAAAGCAGGAACATCTACGCCCTCGGAAAGACAGCGAGCGTTACTCAAAATAC
Source organism: bacterium (assembly GCA_965216635.1). Taxonomy (GTDB): domain Bacteria; phylum SAR324; class SAR324; order XYD2-FULL-50-16. The sequence goes on along the minus strand of OZ244188.1, from coordinate 17,404 downwards.
GGCATTCGTTTTCTGGTATTTTTTCTCTTAACCAGTCTAGTTCTTGGTTTCGTCTTAAAGAATTATCTGTGCCGTCTATATGGTGAATTTTACAATTTAGGTGTTTATCTCCGTTTTGTGTTTTTATTTCTCCAATCACTTTTCCGAATTTGTTAGTGATGTCTTTGGAATATTGAATAGAAGAAGTAAAGGCTACGGCTCGTTTTAAAGGAGAAGAATACTGATGGGAGGTTTCTTTGATTATTTTTGGTAGCTTGGTTTCTGGTTGGGATTCTTTCAATAAAAGTCCGTTGTAGCAACCGATAATTCCAGCTATATCTCCTACTCTTAAAACTCCATCTTCAGCGAGTAGGTCTTGCATTTCTTTGGAAATATATTTTTCTGAAACGCATAAAATCATCACCTTATAATCGGAAAGTAAATCTTTTTTAATCGCTTCTTCAAAAGAAAGACGGTAAAACTCTTCTCCATAAAGGTTTTTATCGTCCATAGAAAAAAAATCTCTTTTTTTTCGCTCTGCTTGTTTCTGAGCTTTCTCGGCATAAACACGCGGAGTGGCTGTCATATAAAGCCGTTTTTTTGCTTGGATTAGGTTTTGGTCGTGAATTTTAGAGAAACTGGAAATAGAACCGCCCTCTTGCTCTACTCCTGTTGTGCGGTGGGCTTCGTCGCAAATTACTAAATCTATTTCTTGGTAACCCATTTTTTGCACCTCAATCATAGTATCTAGCGATTGATAGGTAGAAAAAATAACAGTCATTCTTTCATAGCTTTTTACAGAATGCGTTAAGCTTTTATAGAGTTCTTTTGCATCTGTAGTGGCGGGCAAAGCTAAGTCGGTAAGTGAAATATCTTCTTCGTTTCTACCAGTTTTAACATCAGAGCAGACTATAAAATAACGTTGGGGAATTGTTTTTTGATTTGCCCACTCACGCATAGTTTGGGAGAGTAAAGAAATAGACGGCACTAAAAAAAGCACTACGCCATTTTCAGGTACTATTTCTTCGGCTATTTTTAGAGAGGTAAAAGTTTTTCCTGTACCGCACGCCATTATCATTTTGCCTCTGTCGTGGTTTTTAAAACCTTCTTTAACAGAATTTAAGGCGTTTGTTTGGTGTGGGCGTAATTTTTTTCTTTTGATGGATTTAAAACCTTCGGGGTCTTCTAGGTCTGTCCATTCTATAGGCTCTGTTACAAAATCACGGAAGGATAAACGTTTGCAGGGAATATTTTGATTTTCAATTACCCGCTCTGCGTTTGGACTCCAGTTATCCGTTGTAGTAACAATGATTCTTTCGTTATAATGATCTTTACCAGAAGCGGATAAAAAAGAATCTATGGAGGGTTTTTGGAGAGATGTTTTAGGGTCGTAAAATTTGCACTGAATAGCACATAGTTTTTCTGTATCTCTTTCTTTAGCTACAAGGTCTATGCCTATATCGTGACCGTCGTGGACTTCGCAATCTTTCCATAAGTCTACTTTAGAAAAGCGGTCGCTGTAAGGAGGTATTTTTTCTAAACAGGTTTTTACAAGTCTTTCAAAATAATAACCTTGTTGAGCTTTGCTTTCGGCTATTTCTTTTATTTCGGCTAATTTTTCTTTTAGATTGTCTTGGTTTATTTCCATAGGTTATTTATAGCAAAAATTATTCTGAAAAGTGGGAGTGAGCTATTTCTATGGCAGATTTTAAAGCAGCCCGTTTATTGTTGGCTTCTTGCAGTTCGTTTTGGGGGTTTGATTTACTTACTATGCCTCCTCCAGCTTGGTAGTAAAGTCTATTTTTTTGGCTAAGAATGGTTCTTATCATAATAGCGTGGTTTATATCTCCGTTGAATCTAATATAACCGATGGCTCCAGCGTAAAAACCTCTATTTGCGCTTTCGTATTTTTGAATTAGCTGCATCGCTCTATGTTTGGGTGCTCCTGATAGTGTGCCAGCTGGAAAGGTGTCGGCAAAAAGTTGTAACGGGTTGATATTTTTTATATTAGCGACGACTTTGGAGACCATATGAATTACATGCGAGTAGTATTGAATTTCCTTAAAATTTTCCACTCTGACTTCTGTTCCTTGCCTACTGAGATCATTGCGAGCTAAATCTACCAACATACAGTGTTCGGCTGTTTCTTTGGGGTCATCAAATAATTTTTTAGCGAGCTCGGAATCTTTTTTATCGTCTCCTGTTCTTTTGAAAGTGCCTGCTATGGGATAAATCGTTGCCTTGTTTTTTTCAATTACAATTTGAGCTTCAGGCGACGAACCAAAAATTTTATAACTTCCATAATCAAAGTAAAAAAGATAAGGAGAAGGATTGATGGAGCGAAGTGTCCGATAAACATTAAATTCATCTCCTCTGAAATCCTGCCAAAACCTACGAGAAAGCACAATTTGAAATACATCTCCTCTATGGCAATGCTCTATGCCTTTATCTATGATTTGCAAAAATTCCGCATCTTTGTAGTTAGACATTTCTTTTCCCAAAGAAAAAAAGGGGAAGTTCACAAAAGACTGGTTTTGGAGAGTAGCAACTATAAAATCTAAAATAGAATTTTTTTCTCCTGCTGCTTGTTGTTCAAAAACAAAGAGTTTGTCTCTAAAGTGATCTATACAAATCACAATACCGAAAACCTGATAAAGTATTTCTGGAGTATATTTTTGGGTTTGCTCTATTTCTATATCTTCAAAATACTGGACCGCGTCGTAACTAGTAAATCCAAAAAGTGCCGCTGGACTGCATTCTGTCGGATGATTTAGTTCTTCGGTTTGAAAACTTTGTCTAAAACTATTCAAAGCAGACACAACTTGTTCTTTTTTTTGAATAGGATATATTTCCTGTTTTTGATTGGGATATTGAATAAAAATTTTGCCCGAGGATACTTCAAATTTTGCAATCGGATGGCAACAAATATAAGAATAACTATGTTTATTACCGTGATAATCGGAGCTTTCTAATAGCAAAGCATTCGGATATTTATCTCTTAGTTTTAGGTAAAGAGCGACGGGAGTGATACAATCAGCAAAAATTTCTCTGACTTTTGTTTTGAGTTTGATTGTTTTCATTTTTTATGTTTTGACTAAATAACATTACCTTACTATAATATAAAGAATATCTAAACAAATTTTTTATGCTAAAAACTATTTCCCCTTTAGACAATCGCTACCTCAAACAGAGTCAAGAACTCGGAGATTATTTTTCTGAATTTGCCTTTTGTAAGTATCGTATTCGCGTAGAGATTCTATGGTTTCAATTTGTAATACAAAACTTTTTCCAAGAAGGAAAAGAAAAAATCAGCGAAGCAGACTGGAAAAACTTGGAAAGTATAATTAGCAATTTTGACGAAAAAGAATTCATCCGTTTTAAAGAAATAGAAAAAGATACTATCCACGATATTAAAGCTATAGAATATTATATTATGGAAAAAATGCAAAATATTCCTTTTACTGTCCAAAAAGAACTTGTTCATTTTGCGCTGACTTCTGATGATGTAAATAATCTCGCCTACGCTTTGATGGTGAAAGAAAGTTGGCAGCAAATTTTACAACCCTGTTTTTCTTATTTACTATCTCAGTTAATAGAAGCAGCGGAAAAATGGCGAAAAAATGCCATGCTTGCTCGTACTCACGGACAACCCGCTAGCCCTACTACTATGGGAAAAGAAATTTATAATTTTGCCTATCGTCTTGTTAGAAAATTTTCTAAACTCAAAAAACAAATCTTCATTGCAAAACTCAACGGAGCCACTGGAAATTTCCACAGCTTTAAAATAGCTTTTCCTCAAGCAGACTGGCAAGGTTTAAGTAAAAAATTTATTGAAAATTTAGGTTTAGAGCAAAACCCGGCTACCACACAAATTGAACCTCACGATTTTTTGGTAGAATTTTTTCAATCTATTGCTCATATCAATTCTATCCTCATCGGTTTATGCAGGGACATTTGGAGCTATATTAGTTTAGATTATTTTCTAGTCGCTAAAGAAAAAAATCAAACAGGTAGCTCTGTGATGCCTCATAAAATAAATCCTATTGATTTTGAAAATGCAGAAGGCAACCTTGAACTCTCTTGTGGTATGCTAGAATTTTTTATTCGCAAACTTCCTATTTCTAGGTTACAAAGAGATTTATCGGATAGCACTGTTTTGCGAAATATAGGTGTAGCTCTGGGGCATCACTTTTTAGCATTAAACTCTTTACAAAAAGGCATCAAAAAACTCAAAATCAACTCAGCAAAACTAGACGCAGATCTAGAGATGCACTGGGAAATTTTGGCAGAGCCTTTGCAAACTATACTACGAAAATATTCTGTAGAAAATGCTTATGAAAAAATTAAAGATGTAAGCCAAGGACTAAAAGTAGATGCAGAAAGTTATCACAGATGGGTGAAGGGTTTTGATCTGCCTCACGAAGAAGTGCAGAGACTTTTAAGTTTAACTCCCCTAAACTATATTGGAGCAGCAGCTGATTTTGATTTGGCTTCTTTACTAAAAGAATTAGAAAAATGATAGAAATAACAAAAAAAGATAGAACCTATTTAGAGCGGGCAGTAGAACTTTCTCGTCAAGGGATGAGGCAAGGAGCTGGAGGTCCCTTTGGAGCGGTTGTTGTGCGAAATGAAAAAATTATAGGCGAGGGTTGGAATAAAGTGCCTTCTACTAATGATCCGACAGCTCACGCAGAAGTGACAGCCATCCGAAATGCCTGCCAAAATATACAAAATTTTTCTTTAAAGGGAGCCTATATTTATGTAAATTGTGAGCCTTGCCCTATGTGTTTAGCGAGTATCTACTGGGCAAGAATTGAACGAATTTATTGTTGTGGAAACCGTGAAGACGCCCACGAGATAGGTTTTGACGACAGAGTAATTTATGACGAAATAAGTAAAAACCCAGCTTTGAGAAAAATTCCTCTTATCTATGCAAAAATTCCATTGGCGAAAGAAGCTATGCGAGAATGGAAAACCAAAACGAACAAAATAAGCTACTGATAAAATAGAATAGACTTTTGAATTTGCTTGTCTAGTTTAGCCTAATTCAACAGTCTTAATTACTTATAGAAAATTAATTATAATGCATACTCAATCTCATTCTGTAGAACATTTAGATTGTCGCAAAGGAATTAAAAATATAGCTGACAATAGCATTTCTGTAGTTATAACTGATCCTCCTTATTTTATTGACGGGATGAATGATAATTGGAATGATACAAAATTAAGGAGTAAAATAGACAAGTCTCACCTTATAAATAGTATGCCATCGGGAATGAAGTTTGATATAAATCAAAGCAAAAATTTAAAGCAATTCTTAAAACCTATTGCTAAAGAATGGGTTAGGGTAACAAAGCCAGGGGCTTTTATTATTTGTTTTATGCAACCTCGTTTATCGCATGCAGGTGCTAGTGCTATGGAAGAAGCAGGGATTGAAATAAGAGATTTATTAGTATGGAAAAAAAGAGGACAACCTAAAGCATTTAGCCAAGACCACTTTATAAAGAAAAGAAAAGATTTAAGCGAACAAGAAAAGAAAGCAATTATAGAAAAATTAGGTGGTAGAAAAACCCCTCAGCTGATGCCTGAAATAGAAACAATTATATTAGGACAAACAAAAAGAGAGGCAACCTATATTGATAACTGGTTAAAATGGGGCGTAGGTTTGATTGATACTTCCAATCCTCTTATTCAACCAGACCGTTTCCCTAGCACCCTTATTCCTGCTTTAGATAACTATGAAAAATACGGACATCTTACCGCAAAACCTGTAGCTTTAATCAGACATCTTTTGAGGATATTTGGAGGGAATAACCCTTTAGTTTTAGATACTTTTGCAGGATGTGGCTCTACTGGCGAAGCTTGTGTTCTTGAGAATTGTAGTTTTATAGGCTATGAAATAGATAAGTTTTATTGTCAAACAGCGAATGAAAGAATACAAAAAGTTAAAGGAGATACCAAATCTACAGGATTTAGAAAAGGCATACAGAAAAGCAAAAAAAGGAGTATGATAAAAAATTTGATAGTGCTGTTTGCAAAATTTTAGGATAAAACATTTCTTTTTTTTTAGACACTAACCTGTAATATTTTCTTAATTTACAACTAAACAATGGAATACCAACTAGAACTAAAAAACATCAGCAAGAGTTTTGGTGATGTGCGGGCAAATAAAAATATTAATCTTCAAATAAAAACAGGGGAAATCCAAGCCTTGCTTGGAGAAAATGGAGCTGGTAAAAGCACTCTAGTCAAAATGATTTACGGCATAAATACCCCCGACGAAGGAGAAATTTATTGGAACGGAAAACAGATAAAAAACAACCACCCCGATAAAGCAAAAAAGCTGGGTATCCATATGATTTTTCAGCATTTTTCACTGCTAGATTCTTTTACCGTGACGCAAAACATAGCTATCAGTATGAAAGCTCAAAAACCTACAAAACAACTAGAAAAAATTATTTTGGAAGTATCCCATAAATACGGTTTACCTCTGGAACCTAATAAAAGAGTTTTGGATTTATCGGTCAGCGAAAAACAAAGGATAGAAATTGTGCGCTCCCTTATGCAAAATCCAAAACTGCTCATTATGGACGAACCTACTTCTGTACTCAATCCTTTGGAAATTAGCTCTCTTTTTAGCTTTTTAAAAAAACTACGCGATGAAGGTTGCAGTATTTTGTATATCAGCCACAAACTAGAAGAGATTATGGAACTTTGCGACCGTGCTACAATTTTAAGACAGGGAGAAGTTATTAGCCATTGCGATCCCAAGAAACAAACAAAAAGTAGCTTGGCGGAAATGATGGTAGGAAAAAAAATAAAGAGTCTGGAAAAAAGAAAAAAAAAAGTAAAAACAGAAATATTTTTTGAGGTGAAAGATTTAAGCCTGAAAAGTAAAGATGAAAACTTAAGCATTCAAAATATTTCTTTTGCTGTGAATAAAGGAGAAATTTTTGCTATCGGCGGAGTATCGGGCAACGGTCAACAAACTTTACAAAAGGCTTTGAGTGGTTTGCAACTTTGCGGATGTGCAGGACAAATTTGCCTAGAAGGAGAACCTTTTGGCAAGCTTTCTGTCAAGCAAAGAAGAAAAAAACAAATGGCATTCGTCTCCGAAGAAAGATTGGGAACGAGCGCAGTGCCTGAAATGAGTTTGGTGAAAAATACTTTTTTGACAGGTTATCTATCTTTTAAAGATTATTTAAAAAACCAGCTTATCTGTTATTCTAGGGTAGGTAAGGAAACCGAAGCCATTATTCAAAACTTCAATGTTGTCGCTCCTTCAAAGGAAACCACAGCAAAAAATCTATCTGGTGGAAATTTACAAAAATTTATTATTGGCAGAGAAATCAGAACAGCTCCTAAATTGCTTATAGTAGTAGACCCTACTTGGGGTGTAGATGCAGGTGCAGAAAATTTTATTCACCAAACACTCATTCATTTAGCAGAACAAGGAACAACGATTTTGCTTATTTCACAAGACCTAAACGAAATTTATGCGATTAGCGATAGAGTCGCTGTGATGTACGAGGGAAAATTGTCTCCTGCTTACCAAACCAAAAAAATCAGCAACAAAAAAATGGGTTTGTTGATGGGAGGAGAATCTATCTAAAATGTTATCTAGTTTTAAGACTTGACAAGTACACTCAATTATTCTTTAATGAAAATATCTAAAATAGAATTGAAATGCAAAAAATATCTGTATCTGGGCAAATAAAAAAATTTCAAAAAACAATTCTAATTACGATCTCCACCAGGGCAAGATTTTTCTGTTACCTTTAAATTAACTTAAGTAGGATATTAATTATGAAAAAAATACTATTACTTGTTTTTGTTGGCATTCTTTATAGTTTGTCTAATGCTCTTGCAGATGAAGTTAGTGATTGTTTAGAGCTTGAGCAAATAAGAGCGCAAAGAGAAGAAGTCCCTTATAGAGAAGCTGTAGAAATTTCTCAAAAAATCTGTGGCATTAAAGCGAGTTTAGGTTGGACTACTAATATTGCAAAAAATTTAGATATTTGCATAAAAAGTGAAAGACTAAAAGCAGTAAAAGAAGGAGTTGCTTACACTGAATCAGTAGAAAATGCTATAGAAAGTTGTAGCGAGCAAGCAGAATTTAAAAAAAAAATTGAAAGGGAAATTGAAAGGCAAGAAAAAAAGAAAACAAATGAAACCCCTATTTTGGGGGTAGATGTTTTTTATGGTAAAAAAAATATCAAGGGATTAGGTATTGAATTCTCTACATTTGGAGTTTTACTGGATTATTATCTCACCCCCAATTTTAGTCTGACTGGTGGTTATTTTCTATCTTCAGGGGAAGAGAAAATTAATGAGAATGAGACTATAGATGAGACTTATACTGTAAAATTGCCTTATTATGTAACTGAGACTTATGATGGTATGGAAGCTTACACTTATAATGGGCTTATTAAACCAGAAGTTGTGTCTAGACCTAGCCAAAATTATTATTGTGCATTCAGAAATAGTGATAATACTGAATGTTATGATTGGGAATATGTTCCCTTCTTTGATATAGTAGAATCAAATGTAGCTTGTAGCGGCAGTAGAGATGGTTATGTAATTATAGGAAATAAAAAATACTGTGCCTTTTTTGGTTCTAGCAAACCAAATTCTTATCTTTCTAATTGTTTTTTAGATGCTGATTCTAAAAACGTAGATTTTCTTAATAATTGTATTCAGTGGACTTATCAAGTTACTTATGGAACAGAAACTCGGTATCGTCCTGCTATCCTAACTCGTGAAGTAGTAGGAGGTTATAATACAGAGACTCGCACTCGTCAAAAGGTAATTCCAAACTCAATCCTTTCTAATATCAACATAAGAGAGTTTTCTTTAGGAGGAAGATTGCATTTTAGAATAAACGATGTTAAAAGTGGTTTTGATGCTTTTTTAGGAGCAGGACTGGTTTATATAGGAGCTAGTATAGAAGCTTTGAAACTTATTGACTCCCCTAAACAAAAAGGGAGTGGTTCTGGTTTCTATATAGAAACTGGAATAAAATATATCTTCCAAAGCGGATCTAGTATAGGCTATTATACTCGGATATCTTCTGATGTTTTTGAACTTGATAATAGTAGTTTGGGTAAAATAAATTGGGGTGGAACGACTCAAGGCATTTTAGTAGGTTTTACTTTTTAGCGACACTTTGATTTAACAAATTGAGAATAAAAAAATTTTTATACCCAAAAATCAGCAACAAAAAAATGGGTTTGTTGATGGGAGGAGAATCTATCTAAAATGTTATCTAGTTTTAAGACTTGACAAGTACACTCAATTATTCTTTAATGAAAATATCTAAAATAGAATTGAAATGCAAAAAACATCTGTATCTGGGCAAATAAAAAAATTTTTAGAACAAGAAATTATTGCCATTGAAAACTATTTAAAAGGTGATTGTATTTTCTATTATGGTGTCATTTCCCCTTTGATTATAAAAGGTTTCCGTACAATTATAGAAAATCTTAAAACGAATGGATTAAAAAAAAGGTTAATATTTTTTCTAAATACTACTGGTGGTAGTGTTGAAACAGTAGAAAAAATGGTAGAAATTATCCGTTATCATTACTCTGAAATTTATTTTGTTGTGCCAGATGAAGCTTTGTCTGCAGGCACTATACTTTGTATGTCTGGAGATAAAATTTATATGGATTATAGTTCATCATTAGGTCCCATAGATCCTCAAATTCTTAAAGATGATCAAAATTGGGTGCCAGCTCTTGGATATTTAGACCAAGTAGAAAAAATGATTCAAAAATCTAAAGAAAATCAACTAACTAATGCTGAGTTTATTATACTCCAAAATCAAGATATTGCGGTGCTCAATAGTATTGAACAAGCTAAAAAATTAACAATCACTTTACTTGAAAAATGGCTTGTTGAATATAAATTTAAGGATTGGAAAATACATCAAACTAATCCTGATAAAAAAAGAAAACCCGTAACCAAAAAAGAAAAAGAAGAAAGAGCTAAAGAAATAGCTGAAATGCTTGCAGACAATAAAAAATGGCATTCTCATGCAAGAAAAATTAGTATTCACACCCTTTCTAAAGAATTAAAATTACAAATAGAAGATTATTCTAAAGATAAAACTTTACAAAAACTAATTCGTTCTTATAATGATACTTTAATTGACTATGTTACTAAATATGAAAAACACCAAATCTTCCTACACAGCAAAAACTGGTTTTAATATAGGAATACGAATAAATTCAGCACTAAATAAATCTATAAATAGTAATAGCTCTACACAACTTCAAGATGTCCAAAAACAAATTGATAGTTTAAAAAAACAAGGGTTGCTCAAAAAACAAGTATATAATCCTATTTTGAGACCTGAATATAGAGACGATACAATAAACTTTTAGAGCAAGAATAAAACTTTCGCCTGCTGTTTATAAAAAAATAATGAGACAAAATCAAAGAGCAATGGCGTCCCTTGTGGGAGCTTATTTTTTATGGACAACTCTGCCTCTTTATCTCAAACAATTCACACACAGCGCTCCCTTAGAAATAGCAGCACACCGTCTGCTTTGGTCTTTTCTTTTTTTGATGCTTTTTTTTGTTTTTTTTAAAAAACAAGCTTTTCAAAAACAGTGGAAAAAAATAAAAAAAAGCTCCCTCTTCTTCCTCTTTATTTCAGGTTTAATGATTTCTAGCAACTGGCTACTTTATATCTATGCAATTCATACTAACCAGCTATTGCAAGCAAGTTTAGGCTATTTTATCACGCCTATTTTATCGGTATTTATGGGGTTAGTATTGCTACAAGAAAAAATTAACCGCTTACAATGGGTATCTATTTTCTTGGCAACCGTAGGAGTCGGCTATTTGATTTTTTTTTATGGAAAATTTCCTTGGTTGGCTTTGGGTATGGCGTCCACCTTTGGAGTCTATAGTCTAGTGCAAAAACAAATAACTTTAGAAGCCAGCTTTAGCCTGTTATTAGAAATAGCTTTTTTAGTTCCAGTCGCTCTAGCCTATTTCGTTTTCACCTATCTTCAAGGAAACTTAAGTTTTTTTTATGTCTCCAGGACTTATGATTTAGGGCTTGTGTTTTTGGGAATTATTACCAGTCTACCGCTTGTATTTTTCAGTTATTCCATTAAATGGATTACTTTTACAATTTTAGGCTTTGTGCAGTTTTACCTACCGAGTGCTATTTTTTTGATAGGGGTTTTTATTTTCAAGGAAGAATTTAGCTTACAATATCAGATTACTTTTATTTTTATTTGGCTAGCAGTAGTGATTTTTATCATCGGTAGCTACCGCTCTTACCACAAGAAAAAAAGAGCTAGCGTCGTTTTAGGATAGCGAGAGGATATTTATTACTTGCAAGAACTTAATCTAGACCTTTTGAATTAGTGTTATGTGGAGGCAGAAATTCTTTTGATTATATGGTGCTTTAAACTTCAAACAAACTATAGCCAAAGTGCTTATTTGCGTACCCTCTTAATTCACTTTGATTAGGGAAAATTTTAAAATGATTGAAGTTTGACTTTAGATTTCATTTTGTCTGATGTTGAGTTGGTGATTTTATTTTGTAAAGCAGCCGCCATCTTTCTACCACTAGCAATAGCAGTGACAACCAAATTAGCTCCTTCTACCACATCTCCTGCAGCAAAAATTTTCTTTTGCGAAGAGCGAAATTCAGAATCTACTGCGATATTTTTTCTTTCGTTAAATTTTAGGTTTAATTGCGATAGCAATCCACCATGGACACAGTGTTGAAAACCCAAAGCAATCAAGAGTAAATCACAAGGCAACGTTACTTCTTCGTCTAGGACTTTGTAGTTTCTCTGCCCTGATTTTATTTCTCCTGAAGGCCACTGAATTTTTTGAAAAATCACCTTTTCTATTTTTTCGCCTTCACCTGTTTTTTTTGTTTTAATTTCTTTTAGCAAAAGAGAGTAAAGTCTCTTACAGCCTTCTTCTTGAGAATCACTGATACTGATAGTTCTGGGCCAAAGAGGCCAGGGATTAGTTTCGTATCTTCCTAAAGGGAGTTCCTTGTGGATTTGTATTTGCGTCATAGAAGCACATTTTTGTCTGATTCCAGTGCCTATACAATCAGAACCAGTATCTCCTCCTCCAAGCACAATTATGTGCTTGTCTTTAGCATCCATTCTAGTTTCCGCAGCCCCTACAGGTTTAATTACTACTCCTTGGATGGCTCTATTTTGTTGGGTTAAAAATTCCATCGCAAAATGGATACCACTGGTGTTTTTATTATAGGCTATCCCTCGTTGTTCTTCTGCTCCCAAACAAAGACAAAGGTAGTCAAATTCTTTTTGGATTTTTTTTATGCTGGTAGTATTTCCTACATGGCTGTTTGTAATAAATTCAATTCCTTCTTTTTTCAGTAAATCTATTCTTCTATCAATCACCCATTTTTCCAATTTAAAGTCTGGAATGCCGTAGCGTAGGAGTCCACCTAATTTTTCGTTTTTCTCAAAAACTGTCACTCTGTGTCCTCCTAAATTGAGTTGTTGAGCTGCTGCCAAACCCGCGGGACCTGAACCTACTACGGCGATTTTTACAGCAGTTCTTTTTTTTATTTTATGGATTTCCACCCAACCTTCGCTGTAGGCTTTTTCAATGATAGCTAACTCAATTTGTTTTATAGTCACTGCTGAATTGACTAATACAGTGCAGCAGGCTGGTTCGCAGGGAGCGGGGCAGATTCTACCCGTAAATTCTGGGAAATTATTAGTGGAGATGAGGTTATAATAAGCCTTTTGCCATAATCCTCTATAAACAAAGTCATTAAATTCAGGAATTTTATTATCTACAGGGCAAGCCCAACTACAGTAAGGCGTGCCACAATCCATACAGCGAGCGGCCTGATTTTGAACTTCTGTTTTGGGCTGTATTTTAAGAAATTCTTTGAAATTTTTTACTCTTTCTTGAACGGGTAGGTAGGAGAAATTTTTTCTTGAGTAGTCTATGAAACCTGTTTTTTTTCCCATCTTCTTTGCTTGTCTCTTTTATTTAAGCTTCTACAACAACTTTTTCTTCTACTATTTTGGGTTTTCGTATTTCGTAGTTTTTACTGTGAAGATAATCCTGTAGTACATGTTCTGTTTTCAGTAGTTGGTAGCTGCCGTCTGCAAATTTGTTCGTTGTGTCTTTGAGGCGATAAACATTGTGCCCACAAGTCCACAATTTAAAATTTTTCATATGGGTACATAGACAAACCTTTTCTTTGACTTGAGGATATTTTTCGTTTTTAGCCAATGCTTTAAAATAGGCATCCACATAGGTGCATCTACCTTGTCTATTTAAAATATAGCCTAGTGCTTCGCAATTGGGACGAATTCCACTATTTAAAGCTGGGCTTTGTCTCAAAATACGCATAGGATATCCTGTAGGAGATACCAGACTAACACAGACATCGCTTTCTGTTGCTTTGATATATTCCTGCTTTACTCTGGCTGGAAGACCGCATTCTTCGGTGATGGTAAATCTTGTTGCTACTTGTACAGCTGAAGCTCCAGTATTTATCATATCTACTGCTTCGCTACCTGTAAAAACCCCACCTGCTGCTATTAAGGGTATCTTAAGAGATTGTTCTTTACAGAAATTAGATATTTCTTCAATAATATCTTTGAGTTTATAGCGAAACCAATCCATACCAAAACCCAAATGTCCTCCTGCCAGGGGTCCTTCTACAACCACATAATCTGGAAGTCTTCTGAATTTTTGGATTTTTAATAAAAAGATTTTAAGAGCTCTTAAAGAAGAGACAATAATTCCCAGTTTGCAATCTTTGAAACGTCGGTGATTGGCAACCAATGAAAAACTGGAGAGATGCAAGCCAGCACTCAAGGTGATACCGTCTATACCCGCATCCATTGCCGCAGTGAGTCTTGCTTTGAGCGTTTCTAGTGGAGCGTTCATTGTCAATTTTTCCATACAGTTGACAAAAATCTGCCCTACTCCTTTTTTTTTCTCCATTACTTTGCTTACATAGAATTTGGTTGTTTCTACAAGTTCTCCTAAATCAAATTTAATATCTGTCTTGTCTTTATTTTTGATATTGTATTTGTATTTCTCTAGTTTACTCTTGGAATAGTTTGTGCTGTAGTATTTATCGCTCAATGTATGAACCAAAGCATCGGATATATGACCGATACAACCCATTTTTGCTCCTGCTAAGGCTAGCTGTTCGCTAGAAATATCTACTCCCATTCCACCTATGAAAATAGGTTTAAATAGATTTTTTCCTAAATTTAATCTGAAATCATCAAGACTTTTCATTGCTTTTTGTGAAAAATATACTCCATTGGAGTCAATATAACATTTTTAATTCAAAAAAGTATAGTTTTAATTACTAATTTTTTTGAGTTAAGTTTTCTAAAGTTTTTTTTCTCTGTATTTTCATTTGTAACGTTCTGCTAAAAAACTCCACAAAAAAAAACTTTTTAGGCATTTCCTGAAATTCTAATTCCGCAGACAATTTTTTCTTAATTTTTTGCAATAACTCTTTGTTTGGTTTGCCTTCTATAAGCATAATCAGTTCTGAAGTAAATCGTAAATGAGGCAAAGAGCCAATAAAAAAGCCTCTTAAGAAAGGTAAATGTGAATAAATTTTTTTCTCCAGCATTTCAGGACAGATTTTCATACTCCCAGTCTCAATGATAAAATCCTCTCTACCTAACCAGTCAAAAGAGCCATTTTCGTGTATTTTTACTATATCTTTGGTTTGGAAGTAATTTTTCAAGCCTCTTTGGGGAGATTTTACCATAAGACAACCTCTATCGTTTTGCATGATTTGGACAGAAGGTAGCGGTAAAAAAAAATTTTCCACGGCTAATTTTCCCGTAATTTTTCTAAGAGCTATATGAGTAAGGGTTTCCGCCATACCAAAAGTTTCATAAATATCGGTTTTTGGGAGCTTGGTTTCTAAAGTTTGAATTTTTCTTTTTAAAGAATGAGACAAAAAGCCTCCTCCTATCAAAAGGCAACGGATATATTTTATATTTGCTAAAGAATGATGGAGTTGATAAGGAACCAGAGCAGCAAAACCAAAACCATTTTTGCATTTTTTAAGAGGTTTTGCATCGGGAGCTATGCAGTGTAGGCAAAGATTCCCGACTAAGGCGCGAATTATCATCAGTTGTGCAGCAATATAATTGGCTGGCAAGCAAAGAAGTGTTTTTGTGATGCTAGGAATTTTTAAAACACTTAGGCTTTCTTCTGCACTAAAACGAAGATATTTTTTGGCTCTTAAAAAAGAGGTTTTTTCGGCAACTGTCCCAGAAGTTTGTAATTTGATGTGGGTATTATCAGAAAACCATTCTCTTAAAAAACCGTGTATTTTTATTATCCAATTTGGAACAGATTTATCTAAAGCGTTTTGAGACCAACTTTTTAATTCACTATGTCTCAATTCACCTAAACTTTCTATTTTAAATATAGGTTGGTTTTTCATCTTTAAACCTTGGTTTATTTCACATCTATTTTAACCTACTTTGAACGCTAATGCAAGGTCTCACTACTATTTCTTGTTTTTATTGTTTGTTTCTTCGCTCCTAACCGTACTCATAGCAGAAGCAATCAAGCCTGTAGGGGCTGCGATTACTCCCAGTCCTATAATCAAAAAAAAGATAGTGAAACATCTGCCTCCCAAGGTAATAGGCACAACATCGCCATAACCTACAGTTGTCAGTGTGATTATAGCCCACCAAAAACTTTCAAAAACAGAGCTAAAAACTTCTGGCTGTGCTTTGTTTTCAAAATAATAAATACCAATTGAAGCGAGGTAGAGTAGCAAAGTAATGGAAAAAATAAAAAGCAGTAACTCTTCTTTTGCCAGTAAAAAAGCGCTGTAAATTCTTTGCAATGCCTGATTGTAGCGCGTTAATTTCAATAGCCTAACTATGCGAAATAATCTAACAAATCGGATGGCTTTTAAATCAAATCCAGCTAGAAAAAAGGGGAGTATTGCCAAGATGTCTACAATCCCTAAAAAACTAAAAACAAATTTGAATTTTTTAGGAGCAGCGTAGAGTCTTAAGAGATATTCCAAGCTGAAAACAAGGATAATGACTAATTCTATAAAATCCAAAAATTCTTTTTGTTTTGCTGTCAAATGAGGCAAGGTTTCTATGGAAAGCAAAGCCAAAGATAAAAAAATAAAAATCTGGATCATGTATTCAAAGACCTTCCCGAACTGTCCTTCTCCTCGTATTGTTTTTTTGATTGCGTTCATACTACCTTTTTAGGCTCTTTTTGTGGGACAGAGATGTTTGGCTATGCACAGGAACAGAAATACGAGCTAAAAATTTTTTTCGCACCTGTTCTAACCATTTGGCTAGCCGTCACATCAGCGAAATTCAAAGGTCTATATAATATAAATTTTTTTAGTATCTGTTAAACACACCTACTACCATGAATATAGGAATAAATTTTTCATAATTTATTAAGTAGTTTATAAACAAGGAAAAATCACAAAGAACTAGAGAAATTATTCCTCATTACTCATTTTCCACCCAACATATACAGCATAACCAAATGCAGCCACACCTACAAATATAGGAATAGATAATATTAATTCTTTCATAATTTTTTAAATAGCTTGTTAATAAATTTAACAACAAAGACAAGATACAATACCACAAGAAATAAAACGCAACAAGCAATATAAAATTGTGCGTCTATTTTGTATCCTACCTTAAAAAAAACACCCCAAACCCAACCTATTATACCAAAAATAGCAATTAGCGTAAAGCTAAGTAATATTCTATAAAAAGCTAACTTTTCTTTGATTCTATCGTTCATTGTTTGTGTGTTTTAAAATGTTCTCTGTTGTTTTTTTTTTTGTGCAAAAAAAAACCCTAATTTTCAATCTTTTAAAAGATTGAAAACTAGGGTTTGCCCCCCAAGTAAATACAAAAAGGTAAATACAAAAGGGAACCCGATAGAGCAAAAAGAAGAGCGGATTTTTTGTTTTAGCGGGACACATTTTTTCTAATGAAAAAAAATGTCCCTTACAGATTCTACTCTCCCTTTTTAGCTCTTACAAATTAACTTTCTTAGAAGCCCATTTGTAATCTAGCTTTAAGCCAAGATACTTTCACATCTCCGTCTTCACCTGCGGTTGCAGTATCAGGATCACTAGAGATAGTAGAACTTACATATCCAAGATAGAAATTAGCTCCACCAAACACTGTCTTATAACCAATTTCAAAACTAGAAACTTTAGTTTCTCCTTTTACTGTGACTGGAGCTGATATTACCACTAAAGTCGTTCCTGTTAATGTTGCTGTTGCTTCAGAAGGATACGACTGTGTTTCAAGAGTACTAGTTCTATTTACAATAGATAAACTCACACCAGAAGTCTCGTTGAGCTTATAATCTACACCTATATTTGTAGCTGTAGTTTTGGTTTCATCAACAGTGAATT